>JBGVUE010000001.1:360000-2957801 GCA_041861885.1 Haloimpatiens sp. FM7315 | reverse complement strand
CTCTTGAAGATATAGATTTGTATGGAACTGATGAAATATCTAAAAAAGAGGATATAAAAAGCTAAAAACTTATCATGCTATAATATTTGCAAAAATTATGTTGGGTTAAAGAATTTATATAAACTTGTTTCTTACTCTCATTTAGATTATTTTTACAAAAACCTAGAATTCTTAGAAGTATGTATGAAAAATACAAAGAGGGTTTGATTTTAGGAAGTGCTTGTAGTGAAGGTGAGTTATATAAGGCAATACTTCTTGGAAAATCTGATGAGGAAGTTGAAGCTATTGCGAAATCTTATGATTATCTAGAAATTCAGCCTTTAGGAAACAATGAGTATTTAGTTAGAAATGAACAGGTAGAAAGTAGAGAGTACCTAAAAGATATTAATAAAAAGATAGTAAGCCTTGGAGATAAACTAGGTAAACTTGTAGTTGCAACAGGGGACGTTCATTTTATGGACCCTGAAGATGAAATATACAGACGTATTTTAGAGGCAGGACAAGGATTTAAGGATGCAGATAATCAGGCACCGCTTTATTTAAGGACAACTGAGGAGATGCTTTCAGAATTTGATTATTTAGGAAAAGAAAAAGCTTATGAGGTTGTTGTTACAAATACAAATAAAATAGCTGAAATGTGTGATAGGATAAGTCCAATTTCAAAAGACAAGGCAGCTCCTCATATTGATGGCTGTGAGAATACCATTAAGGAAATAACCTTTGGAAAGGCTCATGAGCTATACGGAGATCCTCTTCCTGATTTGGTTCAAGAAGCTGATAAGGAGCTAGAATCCATTATAAAAATGGTTTCTCTGTAATGTATATAATTGCACAAAAACTTGTTTGGAAATCCAATGAAGATGGGTATTTAGTTGGATCAAGAGGTTCTGTTGGATCTTCTGTAGTTGCGTATATGACAGGTATAACTGAGGTTAATGCTTTGCCTCCTCATTATAGATGCAAATGCAAATTCTCAGATTTTAATGATTATGGAATTAAAAATGGTTTTGATTTACCAGATAAGAATTGTCCGGTTTGCGGTGAAAAACTTACAAAGGATGGAATAGACATACCTTTTGAAACATTCTTAGGCTTTAATGGAGATAAAGAGCCAGATATTGACCTAAACTTTTCTGGAGAATATCAGGCCAAGGCCCATAGATATACAGAGGTTATTTTTGGTAGAGGGACCACCTTTAAGGCAGGTACTATTGGTACTGTAGCTGAAAAAACTGCCTTTGGATATGTAAAAAAATATTATGATGAAAAAGAGATAACTGTAAATAAAGCTGAGATTACAAGAATATCTAGGGGATGTACTGGGATAAAGAGGACAACAGGACAGCATCCAGGGGGAATAATTGTTGTGCCAAAGGGAAGGGAAATATTTGAATTTTGTCCTGCACAGCATCCTGCAGATGATGCAGATTCGGATATTAAAACAACGCATTTTGATTATCACTCTATTGATCAAAACCTACTAAAACTAGATATTCTAGGACACGATGACCCTACAGTTATAAGAATGCTTCAAGACATTACAGGGATAGACCCTCTATCTATACCTATGGATGAGAAGGAAACTATGTCCATATTTTCATCTACAAAGGCTTTAGGGGTAACTCCAGAACAGATAAACTCTAAAGTAGGAACCTTTGGAATTCCAGAGTTTGGTACTAAATTTGTAAGAGGGTATGCTTTTAGACACCATGCCAAAGGCCTTTGCTGATTTAATATGTATATCTGGTCTTTCTCATGGTACTGATGTTTGGCTTGGCAATGCAAAAGACCTTGTGGATAATGGAACTGTTACTTTAAGTGAGGCGGTATGTACAAGAGATGATATTATGACTTATCTTATTAAAAAAGGATTACCACCAAATACTGCTTTTAAGATAATGGAAACTGTTCGTAAGGGAAAGGTTAAAAAAGAGCCTAAATGGCCAGAATACGAAGCTTTAATGAGAAAATTTGAAGTCCCAGAATGGTATATTGATTCTTGTAAGAAGATAAAATATATGTTTCCAAAAGCCCATGCTGCAGCTTATGTAATGATGGCCTTTAGAATAGCTTGGTTTAAGGTTCATATACCAAAAGCTTATTATGCTGCTTTCTTTAGCATAAGAGCTAAGGCTTTTGATGCAGAATTTATGATTTTTGGAAAAGATAAAGTTAAAAAGAAAATGAAAGAAATTGAAGAACTAGGTCTTGCAGCGCCTCCTAAGGACAAGGATATGTTTGATGATCTTGAACTGGTTTTAGAGATGTATGAAAGAGGCTTTAAGTTTTTGCCTATTGATTTATATAAATCTGATTCTACTAAGTTTTTAGTAGAAGATGAGGGCATAAGACCACCTCTAAACAGTATTTCTGGTATGGGAAATGTGGCGGCAGAAGGTATATATAGTGCAGTTAGAGAAAAAACACCTATAAATTCTGTAGAAGACCTAAAAAACGTGCCAAAATAGGAAATGCTGCAGCGGATCTGCTTAGAAAATTTGGATGTCTAAAGGGACTTCCAGAAAAAAATCAGTTAAGTTTTTTTGATGTAATATAAAATTAAGTATAAAAGAAAGTATGTAGAAAAATAAAAGAAATAAAAGAAATGAATTGGGTATTATAAGTGTATAATGCTCAATTTTTTTATTTTAATTTATTTAAGGTTTATGTAAGGTTTAGTTTATTAAGGTGTAAGTTTAATAGAATATAATAAACTCATAGCAAAGAAAAAGGAGGATACAATCAATGATTAAATGGGAATTTAAAAAATTGCTTAAGTCAAAGGTAGCGATAATTTCAGCAATATTATTTATTATGCTTTGTAGTTTTATGGGCTTTTTAAAACCAACTCTTGAAACAGAAAATTCTTATAGAGATAAGCAGTATAAATTAATAATTGATAATAGACCTAAAGAGGTAATTGCAAATGAAAAGTTTAATGTAAAATTTAAAAAAATAGAACAATTGGCAGAAATTAAAACTGTAGATGCTAGTCTAAAGAAGATGGCAGATGTATCAAAAAAACAGTGGACTCTATAAAATACAAAGAATATAAGGATGTGGATTTTTATAAAGTTCTAGATTACAGAGTAGCTCATCCCCTAGTATCAATAATAATGGTAGTAATTTTAGTTATGATATTTTGCAATATATATGTGGATGAAAAAATTACTTCTGTGGATAATATAATTTTATCCTCTAAAAATAAATTTAAAACCTTAAATGCAAAATTGTTTATGGCTGCGGTTTTGCCTGTAGTAACGTATGGAGTTTATATAGGAGCTGAATTTATAATAACTTTAATTCAATATAAAATGCCTGTAAATGGAGGGCTTGAAGCTTTTAGAATATTGGAAAATGGGCCATTTTTAAATTATAACTATTCCATAAACCAGTTTTTGCTTTTAAAAATTTTAACAATGTCGGTAATATTTATAAGTATAGGAGTGTTTTCAAGCTTTTTCTCCTTTGTTTCAAATAATTCACTAACTACAGTAAGTGGAATTTCAATATTTATACTTTTAGGAAAGATATTAAGTATATTACCAGTGTTTCCAAGTAAGTTACTAGATTTATTAGGAAAGTCAAATTATATAGAGCTTTTGTTCTACTATAAAAGATTTATAGGCTTAAATATTGGCAATATAGAGATTTTTAATATGATTTTTGATATAGGATATCTATCAAATGGAATATTAATATTTGTAACTATTTTAGGTATAGTACTTTGCAAGATAAGTTTTAGAAAAATAATAGCAAGATAAGATTCTGGTAAATAATTATAAAAATTTAAGGAGGAATTGTGATGAACAAACTTGAAATAAAAAATTTAACAAAAGCTTATGGTAAAAAGAAGGCTAATAATAATATAACAATTACTTTTGAAAATGGTGTTTATGGACTTTTAGGACCTAATGGTTCTGGTAAAACTACATTTATGAAGCAAATCACAACTTTAACTGAGCCAACAAGTGGAAAAATTATATATAATGGAAAAAATATAATGGAGTTAGGTGATGAGTATAGGGATGTTATAGGATATCTTCCACAGGAATTTGGAGTGTATAAAAACTTTTCAGCACAAGATTTTCTAAAATACGTAGCTGCTTTAAAAGGATTGGATGGAAGAGAGGCTAAAGAAAAAATAAAAGAACTTTTAGATATTGTTGGATTATATCAGGTTAAAAATAAGGCAATTGGTAAATTTTCTGGAGGTATGAAAAGAAGGGTTGGAATAGCTCAGGCTCTTTTAAATGATCCTAAAATCTTAGTGTTAGATGAACCAACAACAGGTCTTGATCCACAGGAGAGAACAAGATTTAGAAATCTAATATCTAAAATATCTAGAGATAAGATTGTAATACTTTCAACACATATAATTTCAGATATTGAGTCCATTGCCAGGGAAACTGTAATGATAAAAGATGGTGAAATGCTTATGAAGGGGAGCCATGAGGAAATTTTAGAAGCCATGAAAGGGAATGTTTATATTATAAAAACTAGAAATGAAAATGAGGCAATTGATATTCAGAATAAGTACAAAGTTGTAAATATTCAGCGTGGTGCTATAGATATAGAGCTTAGAGTAATAGGGGATAAAATGCCACTATATGAAAATGTTCAATCTGTAGAGCCTAGATTTGAAGATGTATACATGTTCTATTTTGATTTGGAAAATACTAAGGAGGTATAATGATGGGTACACTTATAGGTTTAGAATTTAAAAAGATGTTTTTTAAAAAGAGATTGTTTATTTTATGGGCGCTTACAATTTTCCTATGTTTAAAAATACTTAGACATTTCAACATACTTGAAACCTATGCTAGTATTTTTCATAAATCCTATGAAATTGTACCTTTAATGGGAATTTTAATGTTCATGGGGATTGCATCTTCTTATACTTTAGAATATAGCTCCAATATGGTACAATTAATCAAAACCACAAGAAATGGAAAAGGCAAAATTGTATTAGCTAAATCTATAGCAGCAGGTATTGGTTCATCTATTATAAATTTGTCAATATTTTTAGCAGTTGTACTATCTGGTTTAAATAAGTATAAATTTAAATCCTTAGATTTACCTATTAAAAATTTATGGTATTTTGGCAATAGCGGCTCAAATCTAACTGTAATTCAAATGATTTTAATTATGGTAGTAACTATTATATTAGGTTCATTTGTGTTTTCACAAATAGGGTTATTATTATCTTCAATAAGTAAATCTGCAGTTATACCTTTTGTATTTGGGGGGTTAACTATGGGAGTGCCTTATTTTATAAGTGAGTTTTTACACAATAATGCATTTTTAGAATATTTAGGGCTTACACCACTTTGGGGGATGATGAGCTGCCAGCTTGTAAGATATAAGGTACCAATGATGAGTATAGGATTTTTAATAGTGCTTTTCTTAGGTGTCATGGTAGTAGTTCCAAAATTAACTTTAGGAGCATTCAAAAGACAATAAATTTATTGATAAATTTAAGGGTATATATAAGGTGAAAATTAGGTAAAATATTGTTTTGGTATAAAAAGGTATTAATTAAAATTGAAATTATAAGGAGGAAACTATGATGAAAGAGAAATATTTAGCTATAATCATAGCAACTATAATTTCTATATCTGTATTTGGATGTAGTAAACCACAAAAATCTGATACTACTAGTGAAAGTAAACAAGATCAAATAATATCACAAGATTTAATTGATACAAAAAGAGAGTTTAGTGAATATGGAATTTCTTATTATGAACCAAAGGCTTGGAAAGAGAAGAATAATGCGAGAGTTGCTGCAGTGTCAACTGGAAAATACAAAGAGTCTTATATTTTAATCGAAATTCCTTACGAGTTTTCACCTGTTCAATTTACAAAAGAATTGGAAAAAGAAGCAAAAAATGATAATACCAAAGAAGATCAAACTAAAATTATTGAAAAATATCAAAGCAAAGCAAAAGAATTCTTTACAATAATAGTTTTCGACAAAAGTAAGGAAAAAGATGCAACAAAAGAGCAGTTATCTTCAAGAGAAAGAAAATTTAAAAAATATAGTCATAAGGAGAAAATTTCAGAAAAAGGAAATTTGGAATGCTATGTATTGTATAATGAAAAAGCTGATGAAAGCGGACTTACAGATTCTGAAAAGCAAGAGTTTAAGGAAGTCTTAGAGGGAATTTCCAGCTTAAAGAAAAGTATAAAACTTTTTGATCCCATTAGCAAAAAAGAGGAAGTATCATATAGTTCTAAAATAGAGTTTAAAACTAAGACCTTAAATGGAGAGGACATAGAGAGTGGTGTATTTAAAGATTATAAACTTACTATGGTAAATATATGGGCAACCTTTTGTGGACCTTGTGTAAAAGAGATGCCAGAGCTTCAAGAGCTTTACAAGGATCTTAAGAAGGAAAATGTAAATATTCTTGGCATTATTGCTGATACTCCAAATGCAGAAAATGAAGATCTTGCAAAGGAGATTGTAGAGAAAAAAGGGGTTAAGTATAAAAATATAATCCCAGATGAAAAACTTCAAAAAGGTATCTTAAAGACTGTGACAGGGGTTCCAACTACAGTATTTGTAGATGATGAAGGTAAAGTCGTTGGAAAAACAATAGTAGGAAGCCGAAGTAAAGAGGATTATAAGAAAGCTATTTTGGATCTTATTGCAGAAAAAAATAGTTATAAATAATGGTTTTAAGTAGGTGATAGTGTGGAGGTTATTGTAAAGGAAAAAATTATACTAATTATAGACGATGAGGAAGATTTATTAAATTTATTAGAGACTGTTTTAAAAAAAGAGGGATTTAGGAAGATATTGACTGCCCAAACAGGCAGTGAAGGTCTTTCTTTGTTTAAGTCTATGAATCCTGATTTGGTAATTTTAGACATAATGCTCCCTGATAAAGAGGGGTATGAGATTTGTAAAAAAATTAGGGAAACCTCTTCTATACCAATTTTGTTTTTATCTGCTAAAACTGAAGAGGTGGATAGGATACTTGGATTTGCCCTTGGAGGGGATGATTATGTTACAAAACCTTTCAGCCCAAAGGAAGTAGCCTATAGGGTTAAAGCTCATTTAAAAAGAAGCAGTATGAAATTAACCAAAGAGAAAAAATTGTGCTTTGGCCCCTTTGAAGTTGACGAAAGCAGAATGGAAATAAAAAAGAACGGTAAACTACTGGACCTTAAACCTAAGGAACTAAAAATGTTTTTGTATATGCTAAAATATCCAAATCAAATCATAAGTAAGGAAAGAATTTGCGATGACATATGGGGAGAAGATTATATTGGTTTTGATAATACTATAATGGTACACATAAGAAGGCTTAGAGAAAAAATTGAGGATAATCCATCAAAGCCTAAGTATATTGTTAACGTTAAGGGGCTTGGATATAAATTAGTAGTTGAGGATGAATAAAATGAAATGGAAATTGACCTTTAGATTTATATCTACAATAATTTCAGTGGTGATTATAGTAGTTTTCATAAATATAGTAGCTATAATTGGAATAACCATGAAAAGTAATTACAATAAATCCAGCAATAATCTATTATCAGAACTTGATGCAGAAGATTTTACAAGAAATTTTGAAAAATGCATAGGTATTTTTGATGATAAAATAGGTATGGATGAAAAAGGTAAGAAACTTTTGGATAGTAAAGGAATATGGTTTCAAATTTTAGATGAACAAGGTAAAGAGGTGTATAGTTATAAAAGACCCAGTAAAGTTCCATTAAAGTACACTCCTTTTCAAATTGTAAATGCTTACAAATATGAAGGGGGCGTTGGGACTGCAGAAACTATTTTTCTTGGAGAAAAAAATATAAACAATGTAAAATACAGTTACATTATAGGTTTTCCCATGAAAGAGGTTGAAAAACAAATATTTGTTTACAATATAGATAAAATGAAGTTTTTGTTTAAAAACATAAGTACATTTGTTATTTTAATAGATTCAATAATAGCTCTATTTTTTGGGTATTTGTTTAGTAGGGGACTTACAAAACCCATGGGTAATATAATCTCTGGAGTTAACAAAATGAGTCAGGGAGATTATAGTAAAGTATATAAGCCAAACGGCATATATAAAGAGGTTTTTTACAATTTAAATGATTTAAACTATACTCTTAAGGAAAATGAAAAAGAGAGAAAAAAACTTGAAAATATGAGGCAGGAGTGGATAGCTAATATTTCTCATGATATAAAGACTCCTCTTGCATCCATTAAGGGGTATGCTGAAATACTTGGAAGTCCTGAATATGAGTTTTCTGAGGAGGAGATTAAATCCTACGCAAATATTATAGATAAAAAATCCCAATACATAAAACAGCTAGTGGATGATTTGAATTTAGTGCAAAAACTTAAAAACAATACTTCTATGTTAAACATTAAAGAGGTAAATTTAGTAAAACTTACTAAAGATGTAGTTATTGACATACTAAATGACTATAAATATAAAGATAGTGATATTAACTTTATATCGAGGGAAAATGTAATCTTAAAAGAAGTAGATGAAGTTTTGATAAAAAGGGTAATTCATAACCTTTTGTACAATGCTATAATTCACAATTCAAAGGATGTAAAAATAGAGGTGAAAATAGTAAAAAGTCAGAAGGTTCATATCTTTGTAAAAGACAATGGAAAGGGAGTAAAACCAGAAGAAATTAAATATATATTTGAAAGGTACTATAGAGGTACAAATACCGGGGAAAGTCATAAGGGATCTGGACTTGGCATGGCCATTGCAAAAGAGATTGTAGAGGCTCATGGAGGAGAAGTGGAGCTTAGAAGTATGCTAAAAAAGGTACGGAAATAGAAATCATTTTGTAAATAAAAGGCTGAGGTCTTAGTATAAAAAATATACTAAGGTCTCAACCTTTTAATATTAATTAAAGTATTTCTAGTATTTCTACTGAGTAGTTCTCTCCAGGAGCATTTACTTCAACGATATCTCCCTGCTTTTTTTGTATAGGGCTTTTCCTAAATCTGATTCTACACTAATTTTCATATTTTCAGGATCTAAATCCATAGTGGTTACAAGGGTTATAACAGTTTCAAAGTCATCTTCTACAAATCTGATCTTTGCCTTTGAGTTAATTTCTAAAGCTAATTTGTCACTGCTTTTGTCCTCTATTACTGTGGCAGTGGAAATCATATTCATAAGATACTGAATTCTATTGTCATTTTCTCTATAATTTGCACAAGCTTCCTTATATTCTGCATTTTCTGATCTATCTCCATGAGCAGCGGCTTCTAGTTTTTCTTTTGCTATCTGTGCTCTTTTTACTGTCATTCTATATTCTAATTCTTCCTGTAATTTTTTCATATTGGATTCTGTTAATGTGTTGTTCATTAAAATTGCGCCTCCATATTAAATATACTTAATTAATCTCAGATTCTAAATATACTACGCTAATATTATATAATATATTAAAAAAAATTAAAGCTGATTTTTTATATTTTATAAAAATATATTTCTAAAAACATATTTACAAAAGCATTGTATTGGTGTACTATATATATAGTACACCAATACAATGCTACAATTACTTAAGCTTAAAATATTAAAACTCAAATTTTGCAGCAATAAGATATTTAATAGCATTTTTATATGTGAAGGTTGAGCTTATTACAAATAAGGAGGTAATGATGATCGTAAATTTTGATGAGAAACTTCCAATATATGTTCAGGTAGCTAATATTATAAAAAAACAAATAGTTTCTTCAGAATTAAAGGAGGGAGAAAAATTGCCATCAGTAAGAGAATTAGCACTTAAAGTTAAAGTGAATCCAAACACTATCCAAAGAGCCTATCAAGAGCTGGAAAGGGAGGGACTTACATTTACTCAAAGGGGCATGGGTTCTTTTGTAACTGATGATAAAGATAAAATAAAAATTTTAAGAAAAGAAATGGCTAGTAATATACTTGATTACTTTTTTAAGGAAATGAAGGAATTAGGTTTTAAATCTGATGAGATTAAAGATATAGTTTTTGAAAATATTAATAAGGAGGAAAAGTAAATGGAATATATACTAAGTTCTAAGAATTTAAATAAAAGATATTTTACAAAAGTGGCTTTAAGGGATGTGAACTTTAATATAGAAGAAGGAAAAATAGTAGGCCTTTTAGGACCAAATGGCAGTGGAAAAACAAGTCTTATTAAAATAGTTGCAGGGATATTAAGACAATCTTCTGGAGAAATAAGCATCTGTGGTCATAAGCCTTCTGCTTATACAAAAGGTATTGTTTCTTATCTTCCAGATAAAGAGTATTTGTATAAGTGGATGAGTATAGATGATGCAATAAAATTATTTAAAGATTTTTATGAGGATTTTGACGAAAAAAAGCAGATGAACTTCTAAAATTCATGAAATTAGATAGAAACCTAAATGTAAAAGAACTTTCAAAAGGTATGTATGAGAAATTAACTTTAGCTTTAGTTTTATCAAGAAAAGCTAAGCTTTACGTTTTAGATGAGCCTTTAGGTGGAGTTGATCCTGTGGCTAGAGAAAAAATCCTTGATGCCATTATAAATAATTATACCGAGAATAGCTCTATGCTTATAACAACTCATTTAGTTAAAGACATCGAAAGAGTTTTTGATGATGTAGCCTTTATAAAAGAGGGAGAAATAATTTTAAAAGGTAATGCAGAGGAACTTAGAGTAAAAAATGAAAAATCTATTGATGAACTTTATAGAGAAGTTTTTGCTGAATAAAACGGAATTTATTAGGAGGTATATTATATGGGAATGTTAATAAAATATGATTTAAAAGGAAACTTTAAGAAGTTTTTTATAATGCTTATGATAATGGCTATTTTAAATATAGCCCTACTTTTAAAAGTTAATGCCGGATCTAATGGCATGAATTCAATATTTGCAGGTTTACTTGTTACTTTAAATGTGGTATTTAACTTTGCTGCATTATTAATTTGTTTAAATGATTTTCAAAGAGAACTCTATGATGATAGAGCCTATTTGACTTTTACGTTGCCAGTAAATGGGAAACAAATCATTGGATCAAAAGTTATATCAACTTTTATATGGCTTTTTATAACTGCAGCCTTAAGTGTTATTTTTATTCTAATGCTTTTAGGAGGAACTGGAGAAATAAACTTTAGTCTCCTTAAAATTAACCAAAATATAGTAATGCAAATAATAATAACTTTAGTGTATATGTTTATTGATAGTTTTATTTTTATTTGTCTTGCATATTTTGCGATGATTTTGCCAAAAATGGCCAATTTAAATGTAAAATTAGGAAAATTCTTAGGAGGGTTAATATTTATTGGATTAATGGTAGGTTTAACTTACGTTAATGTGAAAATTTGTGTGGTTTTTCCAAAGGAAATGGTAATAAATTCAGTTTCAGGAGTTAGTGTTAGAATTCCAGCCTCAGATGGTATGGAGTTATTTTTAGTAACAGGTAAGGAGACTATGATAAATATAGCAGGATTTATATATTCAGTAGTGCTTTCTGTAGTACTTTTTGTGACAAATTCATATTTGGTAGAAAATAGATTAGATATAAAGTAGTATTAGCTAGGGATTGGATAAAATGGGGTGATTATTAAAATGAAAAAACTAATTAAGTATGAATTTATAACATTGGAGGTATATAAAAATTGTGAAGAAAATTAACTAAGAAAAAGGCAAGTTTAATTATTTACTTGATTTTAATATTAGTTGTAATTGTAAGTAAATTTAATGTTTACAGAGTTAAATCTTTTTATAATAGAAAAAATCATATTAAGATTGAACACAGAGTTAACTATGGTAGGTTTTTAAAAAAGGTTTTTGCAAAAATCACAAAAGACAATTTATTAAAATTAGTAAAAAAATTTTGAGTGAAAAGATTAAAAAAGGTAATTCTAATAGCTTATTTAATTAAACTATTGTATATAATAATAGAAAAAATAATCCTAATGTTAAGGCGTGACTTTATCATTAGGATTATTTAATATAAAACTTTTCCTAGCGTGTCAATATATAAGATATGTAAAAAATATAAGCATAAAAGAGTATTTATAAAATAATTTCTTTAAATAGCTTTAAATTAAAAAGTACAGTAAACTTATAAATGGTACTATAAAACACGTCGCTGATGGGCGACAAAGTAAATTAAAAACTTAGTTTTAAGATAAATAAAAAAATCTTGACAAAGTTTTTAAGAAATGATAAGATAAACGAGTCGCTTAAGGGCGGCGAGATAAATTGGTCTTTGAAAATTAAACAGAGATGATGATGATAAATCATAAAGTCAGTGAATTTGAGTTTAAGATTAAATTCTACAATTATAAATTGAGAGTTTGATCCTGGCTCAGGACGAACGCTGGCGGCGTGCTTAACACATGCAAGTCGAGCGATGAAATTCCTTCGGGAATGGATTAGCGGCGGACGGGTGAGTAACACGTGGGTAACCTGCCTCAAAGAGGGGAATAGCCTCCCGAAAGGGAGATTAATACCGCATAATATTACGGTATCGCATGATACTGTAATTAAAGGAGTAATCCGCTTTGAGATGGACCCGCGGCGCATTAGCTAGTTGGTGAGGTAACGGCTCACCAAGGCGACGA
Organism: Haloimpatiens sp. FM7315; assembly: GCA_041861885.1. Lineage (NCBI taxonomy): Bacteria > Bacillati > Bacillota > Clostridia > Eubacteriales > Clostridiaceae > Haloimpatiens > Haloimpatiens sporogenes. The sequence continues at coordinate 2,945,235 of JBGVUE010000001.1, read as the reverse complement.
TGCGTAGCCGACCTGAGAGGGTGATCGGCCACATTGGAACTGAGACACGGTCCAGACTCCTACGGGAGGCAGCAGTGGGGAATATTGCGCAATGGGGAAACCCTGACGCAGCAACGCCGCGTGAGTGATGAAGGTCTTAGGATTGTAAAGCTCTGTCTTCTGGGACGATAATGACGGTACCAGAGGAGGAAGCCACGGCTAACTACGTGCCAGCAGCCGCGGTAATACGTAGGTGGCAAGCGTTGTCCGGATTTACTGGGCGTAAAGGGTGCGTAGGCGGATGTTTAAGTGAGATGTGAAATACCCGGGCTTAACTTGGGTGCTGCATTTCAAACTGGATATCTAGAGTGCAGGAGAGGAAAGCGGAATTCCTAGTGTAGCGGTGAAATGCGTAGAGATTAGGAAGAACACCAGTGGCGAAGGCGGCTTTCTGGACTGTAACTGACGCTGAGGCACGAAAGCGTGGGGAGCAAACAGGATTAGATACCCTGGTAGTCCACGCCGTAAACGATGGGTACTAGGTGTCGGGGGTCCAACCTCGGTGCCGCAGTAAACACATTAAGTACCCCGCCTGGGAAGTACGGTCGCAAGATTAAAACTCAAAGGAATTGACGGGGGCCCGCACAAGCAGCGGAGCATGTGGTTTAATTCGAAGCAACGCGAAGAACCTTACCTAGACTTGACATCCCAAGAATCCTGTAGAAATACGGGAGTGCCCTTCGGGGAACTTGGTGACAGGTGGTGCATGGTTGTCGTCAGCTCGTGTCGTGAGATGTTGGGTTAAGTCCCGCAACGAGCGCAACCCCTATTTTTAGTTGCTACCATTAAGTTGAGCACTCTAAAGAGACTGCCTGGGTTAACCAGGAGGAAGGTGGGGATGACGTCAAATCATCATGCCCCTTATGTCTAGGGCTACACACGTGCTACAATGGTTGGTACAAAGAGATGCAAGATCGCAAGGTGGAGCAAATCTTAAAAACCAATCTCAGTTCGGATTGTAGGCTGCAACTCGCCTACATGAAGCTGGAGTTGCTAGTAATCGCGAATCAGAATGTCGCGGTGAATACGTTCCCGGGCCTTGTACACACCGCCCGTCACACCATGAGAGCTGGTAACACCCGAAGTCCGTGAGGTAACCTTTTAGGAGCCAGCGGCCGAAGGTGGGATTAGTGATTGGGGTGAAGTCGTAACAAGGTAGCCGTAGGAGAACCTGCGGCTGGATCACCTCCTTTCTAAGGAGAACATGAAAAGAAAGTCATCTTTTCATAAAAAATGACTAATTCACTGAAATCTCTGTTTAATTTTGAGAGACCAAATCTCTCAAACAAGAAGTTAATGTACCAAATCGAAGATTTGGAACATGTACTTATGTTCTTTGAAAATTGCACAGTGAAAAAGTAGAAATTGTTATAAATGTAATAAAGCAGCGTAAGCTGTAGATGTTAATTGTAATAATTTCACTGGAGAATCAATTATAACGAAAGTTAATTAATGTTAGTTTGTTACAAATTTTTGATTTAAGTAATTAATGAAACTCACTAAGCTAACGCTTAGGAGTGTTAATTTGTTACATTAGTGGATTAAGGAAACTCACTAAGCTGAAGCTTAGGAGTGTTAATTCATTACAAAATCAGAGATTTTGATGAATTATACAGGTCAAGCTACAAAGGGCGCATGGCGGATGCCTTGGCACTAGGAGCCGACGAAGGACGTGATAAGCTGCGATAAGCTGCAGGTAGGCGCAAATAGCCTGTGAACTGCAGATTTCCGAATGAGGCAACTCACTTAGCTACGCTAAGTACTGTATACTGAATTCATAGGTATACAGAGGCAGACCCGGGGAACTGAAACATCTAAGTACCCGGAGGAAGAGAAAGAAAAATCGATTTCCTAAGTAGCGGCGAGCGAACGGGAAAGAGCCCAAACCTAAGCCTTCGGGCTTGGGGGTTGCGGATAGATCATAAAAGCTTAGATTTCTTAATCGAAGAGAACTGGAAAGTTCCACCATAGAAGGTAATAGTCCTGTAGGTGAAAAGAATATAAGTAAGATCTACTCCAGAGTACCACGAGACACGTGAAACCTTGTGGGAAGCTGGGAGGACCACCTCCCAAGGCTAAATACTACCTAGTGACCGATAGTGAAGAAGTACCGTGAGGGAAAGGTGAAAAGAACCCCGGGAGGGGAGTGAAATAGAACCTGAAACCGTGTGCCTACAAACTGTCGTAGCACTTTATATGTGTGACGGCGTGCTTTTTGTAGAACGAGCCAGCGAGTTACGGTATGTAGCGAGGTTAAGCACTTATGGTGTGGAGCCGAAGGGAAACCGAGTCTTAATAGGGCGATTAGTTGCATGCTGTAGACCCGAAACCGAGTGACCTATCCATGGCCAGGATGAAGCGGAAGTAAAATTCCGTGGAGGTCCGAACCACGTTGGTGTTGAAAAACCATGGGATGAGCTGTGGATAGCGGAGAAATTCCAATCGAACTCGGAGATAGCTGGTTCTCCCCGAAATAGCTTTAGGGCTAGCGTCAGGTAATAAGTAATGGAGGTAGAGCACTGAATAGGCTAAGGGGCATAACGCTTACTGAACCTTATCAAACTCCGAATGCCATATACTCTTATCCTGGCAGTCAGACTACGAATGATAAGATCCGTGGTCAAAAGGGAAACAGCCCAGACCATCAGCTAAGGTCCCAAAATGTAAGTTAAGTGGTAAAGGATGTGGGATTTCTAAGACAACTAGGATGTTGGCTTAGAAGCAGCCACTCATTTAAAGAGTGCGTAATAGCTCACTAGTCAAGAGATCCTGCGCCGAAGATGTCCGGGGCTCAAACTTACTACCGAAGCTATGGATATATTATATATATGGTAGGGGAGCTTTCTGTATGGGTTGAAGTCGTACCGTAAGGAGCGGTGGACTGTACAGAAGTGAGAATGCTGGCATGAGTAGCGAGAAATGAGTGAGAATCTCATTGGCCGAAAATCTAAGGTTTCCTGAGGAAGGCTCGTCCTCTCAGGGTTAGTCGGGACCTAAGCCGAGGCCGAAAGGCGTAGGTGATGGACAATCGGTTGATATTCCGATACCACCATGATCCGTTTGAGAAATGGGGTGACGCAGTAGGATAGGATGTGCACACTGTTGGATGTGTGTCTAAGCACTGAGGATGATTGAATAGGCAAATCCGTTCAATCTTAAGTTTGAGGTGTGATGGGGAGCCGTTAGGCGAAGTATCCGATTTCACGCTGCCAAGAAAAGCCTCTATCGAGGAAAATGGTGCCCGTACCGCAAACCGACACAGGTAGATGAGGAGAGAATCCTAAGGCTAGCGGAAGAATTGTTGTCAAGGAACTCGGCAAATTGACCCCGTAACTTCGGGAGAAGGGGTGCCTACGAGAGTAGGCCGCAGAGAATAGGCCCAAGCAACTGTTTAACAAAAACACAGGTCTCTGCTAAAGCGAAAGCTGATGTATAGGGGCTGACGCCTGCCCGGTGCTGGAAGGTTAAGGGGATTGGTTAGCGCAAGCGAAGCCTTGAACTTAAGCCCCAGTAAACGGCGGCCGTAACTATAACGGTCCTAAGGTAGCGAAATTCCTTGTCGGGTAAGTTCCGACCCGCACGAATGGCGTAATGATTTGGGCACTGTCTCGACAACAAATCCGGTGAAATTGTAGTGGGAGTGAAGATGCTCTCTACCCGCGATTGGACGGAAAGACCCCGTAGAGCTTTACTGCAATTTAACATTGAGTTTCGGTATTGTCTGTACAGGATAGGTGGGAGACTTAGAAGCAAGGGCGTCAGCTTTTGTGGAGTCATCCTTGGGATACCACCCTGACAGTATTGAAATTCTAACCGGAGGCCATGAATCTGGTCACGGGACATTGTTAGGTGGGCAGTTTGACTGGGGCGGTCGCCTCCTAAAAAGTAACGGAGGCGCCCAAAGGTTCCCTCAGCGCAGTTGGAAATTGCGCGCAGAGTGCAAAGGCAGAAGGGAGCTTGACTGCGACACATACAGGTGGAGCAGGGACGAAAGTCGGGCTTAGTGATCCGGTGGTTCCTCGTGGGAGGGCCATCGCTCAACGGATAAAAGCTACCTCGGGGATAACAGGCTGATCTCCCCCAAGAGTCCACATCGACGGGGAGGTTTGGCACCTCGATGTCGGCTCGTCGCATCCTGGGGCTGAAGTCGGTCCCAAGGGTTGGGCTGTTCGCCCATTAAAGCGGCACGCGAGCTGGGTTCAGAACGTCGTGAGACAGTTCGGTCCCTTTCCGTCGCGGGCGTAGGAAATTTGAGAGGAGCTGTCCTTAGTACGAGAGGACCGGGATGGACCAACCTCTGGTGCACCAGTTGTCACGCCAGTGGCATAGCTGGGTAGCTATGTTGGGAAGGAATAAACGCTGAAAGCATCTAAGCGTGAAGTCCACCTCAAGATTAGATTTCCCATAGCGTAAGCTAGTAAGACTCCTGGAAGACTACCAGGTTGATAGGTCAGAGGTGTAAGCATGGTAACATGTTCAGCTAACTGATACTAATAAGTCGAGGGCTTGACCAATTTGATTCACTGTGCAATTTTGAAAGAACATGTTTCTTTCAAGGTAACTCGCTCAGCAGAGCTGAGGAGTACTATATTTCTAAGACCTGAAGGTCTAAGAACTATAGCATCTGGTGACTATGGCTCAAAGGTAACACCCCTTCCCATTCCGAACAGGATGGTTAAGCTTTGAAGCGCTGATGGTACTACAGGGGAGGCCCTGTGGGAGAGTAAGTCGTTGCCAGGTCTTTTGATTCACTAGCTCAGTCGGTAGAGCACATGACTTTTAATCATGGTGTCCGGGGTTCGATTCCCCGGTGAGTCACCAAAAACGTATCTCGTTTGAGGTACGTTTTTTTTATGTCCAGAAGATAGGTGGAATTTAAGGACAATCTTTTCTTGATAAAATGATATCTTTTGTAGAAGGAGCTAGTAGAAAGAAAACTCCTAATGAGATAGCCTTAAACATAGTTCTAGTAAGTTTAACAATAATATTCTTATTTGTTATTGATATATAAAACAAAAGTAAGCTATGATAATATATTAAATTAAAATATATTATTATAGCTTATTTTCTTATGTTATAGCTTATTTTCTTATGTTATAGCTATTTTTAAAGAGTTGTTATTTTCCCAATATTTCTTTGATTTAAAAAATTTACATTGTTTAATTAAAAAAATATGCTTTAATAAATAAAGATAAATTAAAAAGGAGTGTTTTTGATGAGCAATAATTTGTTAAAACCCCCTGAAATTAGAACTATGACTATAACTTCAGCTGAAACTAAGTCTCTAATTAATCTTAAGCAGGGAAGTATTTTAGGTATGCTTGCAGGAGCTTTTGTAGCCATGGGGGCATCGGCTTCAACAGTGGCTTCTCATAGTATTTTAAATATTGGGATATCAAGATTTGTAAGCGGGATGATATTTCCTGTTGGTTTAATGCTAGTTATAATTTGTGGAGCAGAGCTTTTCACTGGGAATAACCTTATGTTTATAGCGCTTTTAGAAGGTAAAATAAAGTTAAAAGATATGTTAAAAAATTGGGCGATTGTATATGTATTTAACTTTTTAGGCGCTTTAACCATAGCAATTCTTATTTTTTATTCTGGAGTATTAGATATAAATTCTGGGAAAGTTGGTGGAGCTTTAATTAAAGTTGCTGCTTATAAATCAGGTTTAAAATTTAGCAGGGCATTTTCTAGCGCAATACTTTGTAATTTTTTAGTATGTCTTGCAGTTTGGGCTTCTTTTGCAGCTAAAGATGTTGCGGGAAAATTAGTAATGAGCTGGTTTCCTATAATGGCCTTTGTAGTTTGTGGTTTTGAACACTGCGTTGCTAATATGTATTATTTAACCATAGGGATTTTGGCTAAGTCAAATCTTTTATATGTACAAACTTCCGGCCTTTCAGCTGACAAATTATCTCTTATATCCATTAAGACTATTTTTAATAATTTAATACCTGTAACTTTAGGGAATATTGTTGGGGGATGTATTTTAGTAAGTGGAGCATATTACATAGCTTATAAAAACAACAAAAAAGAAGAAAATGATAAAGAAGTAAATTTTTCAAAGAAGGCAATTTAGAATATTTGGAAATTAAAATCCATATAAAAAACTTTGGCATTACTACAAAATGTAATAATGCCAAAGTTTTATTTTATTCACCTGAATTACAAGGTATTACAAGGCTTGATCCTTCTTTAATTAAACTTGCATCTTGAATTTTATTTAGCTCTATAATTTCAGATACGCCTTCTTTAGGGTCACACCAAGTCATATAATTCTTTGCTATACTAAACAAAGTATCTCCATATTTAACTCTATAATTAAGAGTATCTATGCTTTCTGAAATGTTAGGATTATCTGCTACCTCAGAATTATAGGTTGGAATTGATAGTATTTGTCCTTGTTTTATGGTGTATTCATCTTTTAATCCATTGGAATCTTTAATTAGATTTATTGCTTCTTTTGTATTCTTATAAGGCATATACTTTCTTGATATGCTAAACAAGGTATCTCCTTTTTGCACTGTGTAGTTTACAGTGTTTTCATTGGTAGTTTGGTTATTTTCTAAAGGTATTTTAGCTTTATTTTTGTCTTCACTATTTTCAGAAACAGTGTTCTTTTCACTGGAGTTTATATTGTTTTCATTTTGACTAACTTTAACATCCTCTTCTGAAAGAGAAAAAGGTTCTACAGTGTCTTTTTTTGATTCATCTTCCTTATTATAATCTACAAATTCACCTGAAAAATCGCTTTTACTGCTATTTTCACTGTTTACCTCAGCATTTGAAATAGGTGTAAGATAATTATAAACAGTATATGATACAGCGGATACTATAAATATTGTACAAAATGAAATTATTATTTTACTCCAATACAATTTAAGCCATCTTAAATTTGTTCTTTTAAAATTTAAACCTTTCATAGGTTATATCATCTCCTTTTCTATCTATATACTTGACAGAAATTGGATAAATATACCTAATCTATTAAATTAAAATAAATAATTCATATAAATAAGTCTAAGAGGATCATCTATAGTTCTTAATTTTATTTTTTTATTTTTAGAATTTATTAGGCTTTTTAAGGTTTTTATATACTTACTTTTATTTTTGAACTTAAAGTTAAAAAATACTCGTATTCTGATTTTACAGAGTTTATATTTTCAAAATGATCTTTGTTTTTGCTATTTATATATCGTTTTAGAGCCTTTGTCCATAGATACAAGTGCATACTCATTATGCTCCAAGTATCTTTGTTTAAAGCTTCTTTAATATCCTTTTGAAGATATAGTCTTTCGAAATCATATAATTTTCTAGGTGGAGTTGAATGTTCATAATTTAAATCCACTATTGAAAAATACAGTAAGGTTCTTAAAATGTCATTTAGAAGTTTATTTATATTTATAGTGGGAAGTTTTTTTAAAGCAAGTTCCATAGATACACTTTCTTTGATTTTATCTGAGACCTTGCAAAGGGTATCAAAATCTTCTCTAGAATAAATTAAATAGTATAGGTCGTAAATATTTTTGTAAAAGCTATCTACCTTAAACGTTTCAAGACCAATAGAATTAATAGCAAAGGTAAGCAGTTTATCACTTATTAAAGAGATAGGACATATGCATATAGGTGCATAATTTAGATCCATTCCAAAGGTCTTTAAACTTGTAGGAGTTTCTAAACTAAGAGAGCTTACGTCCATAAAAACAAAATCCATTTTTAATAAGAAGTTATTTTTGTGTTTTTGGATTATAGTAAAATGGAAGATCTATCATAAATGTTGCCATGGGAAGATTTTTCCCTGAAGATGGAACATATTCTTTAAAACTAAAATTTATATCATTGGAGTTAAAGTTTTCTTTAATATTTGTTAGGATTTCTTCAAGATCTTTTGAAGACAAGCTTGTAAGGCAGTCTATATCAGCAGTGCACCTTTGATTTGCCAAAGGTAGATAAATTTGAGTACAAGCTCCTCCTTTTAAAACACAGGTTTTTGATGTGAAATTCTGTAGATGTGCCAAAAGTTCATAGCACCATAAATGTCTTTCTATGACATAATTCCTAGTAAAACCGTATTTTAAAGAGGTATTTATTAAGTGATTTTTGCTAAATATTTGTTCATCATGAATCAATCCTGTCAGTTTATTCATCATAAAAACATCCTTCCTTTGAAGAATAAAAAACCTGCTTATTTTATTATATGATTACAGAGTAAAAATAATTGCTATAGATTGTTAAAATACTATTTTTACCTATTATTAAATTTAAAAAAAATGCTTTACAAGAAAATGAATTTAAAATAAGATATATATATGGATATGCGTATATGCATATTAATATAAGAAATTAGTATTGGATATGGAGGTTTTTAGTTGCAGAGATTACTTGATTTTTTCAAAATTCTATCTGATGAAACTAGACTTAGAATTATACTGCTTTTGTGGAATAAGTCTTTATGTGTTTGCGAGCTTTGCAATATCTTAGATTTATCTCAACCTAAGGTGTCTAGACATTTGGCAAAATTAAGAGATTCAGGAATTGTAAAAGACTCAAGACAAGGGCAGTGGATTTTTTATAATCTGGATTTGGAAGATGAGGTTAGGAAAAATGCTATTGAGGACATAATAAAAAACATAGGTAAATATCCAATTTTATACGGTGATTCTGAGAAATTTAGAAAAAGAACCGTAGATTATAAAGTGCTTTGTAAAAAAATAGAAAGTAAAGGAGAGAGTTTTATGAATATTAAAATTTTAGGTGCAGGCTGTGATAAGTGTTCAAAATTAGAGGAAAATGTTAAGGAGGCTTTAAAGGAATTAAAAATTGAAGCTTCAGTTGAAAAAGTTGAAGATCTAAAAAGCATTATGGCCTATGGAGTTATGACAACTCCTGCTTTAGTTGTGGATGAAAAAGTAAAGGCAGTTGGAAGAATCTTGTCAAAAGATGAGATAAAAAAATATTTATAAGTTTCTATTTAGTTAACCCTTTAGTAAATGCTATGAATTTTTTTGATAATGAGGCTTCAGTTCTAAATCTAAGAAAAAGGATGTGTAATTGTGAAAAAAATTAATTTATATCTTTTAACTGGTTTTTTAGGATCTGGGAAGACAACTTTTTTGAAAGAGGCTTTAGAACATTTAAAGAATGAAAAAGTTGGGGTTATAATGAATGAATTTGGTAAAATAGGTATTGATGGAACTTTAATTAAAAGAAATGGAATGGAGCTTTTGGAGATAAATAGGGGATCTATATTTTGTTCCTGTTTAAAGCTATCTTTTGCATCCGCTATGATTGAGATGGCAGAAAGGGATATGGATTACTTATTTGTTGAAAGTTCGGGACTTTCGGACCCTTCAAATGTAGATGATATATTAGAGGGAGTAGCTTCCGTTAAAGGAGAAGTATATGAATATAAAGCTGCTATATGTCTTGTGGACGCTCCTAATTTTTTAAAGCAAATTGAAGATGAAGATTTAGAAACCGTTAAAAGGCAACTAAAACACTGTCATATGGCTATAGTTAATAAAGTAGATCTTGTAGATGATAAGACACTTAAAAAAGTTTTAGATAAGATTTCTGAGATAAATGACAAGGCAGCTATAGAGATTGCATCTTTTGGAAATATATCTTTTGATTTTTTAAATAAAGATTTAATGAAAAATCAGTGGGCCCAAAGTGAAGATACAACTAATACTAAGGATAATAAGCCTAAAACTTTAAGTTTAACCTATGATGGAGATATAACTAAAAGCAAATTAACAGAATTTCTAGATAAAATATCTAGTAAGGCTTATAGAATCAAAGGATTTTTTAAACTTGAGGATGGTGTAAATCAGGTAGATGTAGTTAACGAAAGAATTGATTATAAATTATCAAGCACCGAAAATGCAGAGTCAAAGCTTGTTATAATATCAAAAATAGGCCCTAATATTATAAAACCTATTTTTAGTGCCTGGGAAGAAACTGTTGGAACAAAGATGAAGCTAAGCAATTAATTTTAAATTGCTTAAGTATGTTTTTTATATTAGATATATGTATTGGGTTTATATGGTATATTCATATTAGATATATGTATTAGGTTTATATATTAGATTTAGATATATTTTATGACATAATAGGATATATCTAAATTTTATTATGGAGATGATTCTATGGAAAATAAAATAGAAAAATTAAAAGAAATAGTAAAGGAAAGTTGTAACCTAGTGTTTTTTGGTGGGGCTGGTTGTAGCTGTGAGAGTGGCATACCGGATTTTAGAAGCTCTAATGGAATATTCAATCAAAAATTAAATATTACTTTTTCCCCAGAACAGCTAGTATCACATTCCTTCTATATGAGATATCCTGAAGAGTTTTTTAATTTTTATAAAGAAAAGTTAATATATCCAGAGGCTAAGCCTAATAGTGGTCACATAGCTTTAGCTAAACTTGAAGAAATGGGAAAGTTAAAGGCTATAATAACACAAAATATAGATGGATTGCATCAAAAGGCAGGAAGTAAAAATGTTTTTGAACTTCACGGCTCGGTAAATAGGAACTATTGTGTTAAATGCCATGAATTTTACGATGTGAAATTTATATTAGAATCTGTTGGTGTTCCAACCTGTACTAAATGCGGTGGAACAGTTAAACCTGATGTGGTACTTTATGAGGAAGCTTTAAATGAGACTGTAATTAGATCAGCGGTAGATGCAATTTCAAAGGCAGATACATTAATAATAGGAGGAACTTCTCTTGTAGTTTATCCAGCAGCGGGGCTTATAAACTATTTCAAGGGTAAAAATGTCATTCTTATAAATAAAAGTGCAACTTTTGCAGATAATAGAGCAGACCTAGTTATAAACGATAATATTGGAAAAGTTCTTGGAGCTTTAATTGAAAACTAATTTTTAAAAAGGAGTTTTATTTAAGTAATAGGAAGGTATTAGCCTATTTCAAAGTTAATACTTTTCCTGGTGTATCAATAGGAGAAAAATGAAGAAAAACAAAGAAAGTAAGATATATAATAAGATAATTTTCTGTAATAAGTTAGAGATGTTAAGCTATAAAGGCGTTTTGTGATAAAATAGTTTTTGTCGTCGCAAGGCGGCGAGATAAATTGGTCTTTGAAAATTAAACAGAGATGATGATGATAAATCATAAAGTCAGTGAATTTGAGTTTAAGATTAAATTCTACAATTATAAATTGAGAGTTTGATCCTGGCTCAGGACGAACGCTGGCGGCGTGCTTAACACATGCAAGTCGAGCGATGAAATTCCTTCGGGAATGGATTAGCGGCGGACGGGTGAGTAACACGTGGGTAACCTGCCTCAAAGAGGGGAATAGCCTCCCGAAAGGGAGATTAATACCGCATAATATTACGGTATCGCATGGTACTGTAATTAAAGGAGTAATCCGCTTTGAGATGGACCCGCGGCGCATTAGCTAGTTGGTGAGGTAACGGCTCACCAAGGCGACGATGCGTAGCCGACCTGAGAGGGTGATCGGCCACATTGGAACTGAGACACGGTCCAGACTCCTACGGGAGGCAGCAGTGGGGAATATTGCGCAATGGGGGAAACCCTGACGCAGCAACGCCGCGTGAGTGATGAAGGTCTTAGGATTGTAAAGCTCTGTCTTCTGGGACGATAATGACGGTACCAGAGGAGGAAGCCACGGCTAACTACGTGCCAGCAGCCGCGGTAATACGTAGGTGGCAAGCGTTGTCCGGATTTACTGGGCGTAAAGGGTGCGTAGGCGGATGTTTAAGTGAGATGTGAAATACCCGGGCTTAACTTGGGTGCTGCATTTCAAACTGGATATCTAGAGTGCAGGAGAGGAAAGCGGAATTCCTAGTGTAGCGGTGAAATGCGTAGAGATTAGGAAGAACACCAGTGGCGAAGGCGGCTTTCTGGACTGTAACTGACGCTGAGGCACGAAAGCGTGGGGAGCAAACAGGATTAGATACCCTGGTAGTCCACGCCGTAAACGATGGGTACTAGGTGTCGGGGGTCCAACCTCGGTGCCGCAGTAAACACATTAAGTACCCCGCCTGGGAAGTACGGTCGCAAGATTAAAACTCAAAGGAATTGACGGGGGCCCGCACAAGCAGCGGAGCATGTGGTTTAATTCGAAGCAACGCGAAGAACCTTACCTAGACTTGACATCCCAAGAATCCTGTAGAAATACGGGAGTGCCCTTCGGGGAACTTGGTGACAGGTGGTGCATGGTTGTCGTCAGCTCGTGTCGTGAGATGTTGGGTTAAGTCCCGCAACGAGCGCAACCCCTATTTTTAGTTGCTACCATTAAGTTGAGCACTCTAAAGAGACTGCCTGGGTTAACCAGGAGGAAGGTGGGGATGACGTCAAATCATCATGCCCCTTATGTCTAGGGCTACACACGTGCTACAATGGTTGGTACAAAGAGATGCAAGATCGCAAGGTGGAGCAAATCTTAAAAACCAATCTCAGTTCGGATTGTAGGCTGCAACTCGCCTACATGAAGCTGGAGTTGCTAGTAATCGCGAATCAGAATGTCGCGGTGAATACGTTCCCGGGCCTTGTACACACCGCCCGTCACACCATGAGAGCTGGTAACACCCGAAGTCCGTGAGGTAACCTTTTAGGAGCCAGCGGCCGAAGGTGGGATTAGTGATTGGGGTGAAGTCGTAACAAGGTAGCCGTAGGAGAACCTGCGGCTGGATCACCTCCTTTCTAAGGAGAACATGAAAAGAAAGTCATCTTTTCATAAAAAATGACTAATTCACTGAAATCTCTGTTTAATTTTGAGAGACCAAATCTCTCAAACAAGAAGTTAATGTACCAAATCGAAGATTTGGAACATGTACTTATGTTCTTTGAAAATTGCACAGTGAAAAAGTAGAAATTGTTATAAATGTAATAAAGCAGCGTAAGCTGTAGATGTTAATTGTAATAATTTCACTGGAGAATCAATTATAACGAAAGTTAATTAATGTTAGTTTGTTACAAATTTTTGATTTAAGTAATTAATGAAACTCACTAAGCTAACGCTTAGGAGTGTTAATTTGTTACATTAGTGGATTAAGGAAACTCACTAAGCTGAAGCTTAGGAGTGTTAATTCATTACAAAATCAGAGATTTTGATGAATTATACAGGTCAAGCTACAAAGGGCGCATGGCGGATGCCTTGGCACTAGGAGCCGACGAAGGACGTGATAAGCTGCGATAAGCTGCAGGTAGGCGCAAATAGCCTGTGAACTGCAGATTTCCGAATGAGGCAACTCACTTAGCTACGCTAAGTACTGTATACTGAATTCATAGGTATACAGAGGCAGACCCGGGGAACTGAAACATCTAAGTACCCGGAGGAAGAGAAAGAAAAATCGATTTCCTAAGTAGCGGCGAGCGAACGGGAAAGAGCCCAAACCTAAGCCTTCGGGCTTGGGGGTTGCGGATAGATCATAAAAGCTTAGATTTCTTAATCGAAGAGAACTGGAAAGTTCCACCATAGAAGGTAATAGTCCTGTAGGTGAAAAGAATATAAGTAAGATCTACTCCAGAGTACCACGAGACACGTGAAACCTTGTGGGAAGCTGGGAGGACCACCTCCCAAGGCTAAATACTACCTAGTGACCGATAGTGAAGAAGTACCGTGAGGGAAAGGTGAAAAGAACCCCGGGAGGGGAGTGAAATAGAACCTGAAACCGTGTGCCTACAAACTGTCGTAGCACTTTATATGTGTGACGGCGTGCTTTTTGTAGAACGAGCCAGCGAGTTACGGTATGTAGCGAGGTTAAGCACTTATGGTGTGGAGCCGAAGGGAAACCGAGTCTTAATAGGGCGATTAGTTGCATGCTGTAGACCCGAAACCGAGTGACCTATCCATGGCCAGGATGAAGCGGAAGTAAAATTCCGTGGAGGTCCGAACCACGTTGGTGTTGAAAAACCATGGGATGAGCTGTGGATAGCGGAGAAATTCCAATCGAACTCGGAGATAGCTGGTTCTCCCCGAAATAGCTTTAGGGCTAGCGTCAGGTAATAAGTAATGGAGGTAGAGCACTGAATAGGCTAAGGGGCATAACGCTTACTGAACCTTATCAAACTCCGAATGCCATATACTCTTATCCTGGCAGTCAGACTACGAATGATAAGATCCGTGGTCAAAAGGGAAACAGCCCAGACCATCAGCTAAGGTCCCAAAATGTAAGTTAAGTGGTAAAGGATGTGGGATTTCTAAGACAACTAGGATGTTGGCTTAGAAGCAGCCACTCATTTAAAGAGTGCGTAATAGCTCACTAGTCAAGAGATCCTGCGCCGAAGATGTCCGGGGCTCAAACTTACTACCGAAGCTATGGATATATTATATATATGGTAGGGGAGCTTTCTGTATGGGTTGAAGTCGTACCGTAAGGAGCGGTGGACTGTACAGAAGTGAGAATGCTGGCATGAGTAGCGAGAAATGAGTGAGAATCTCATTGGCCGAAAATCTAAGGTTTCCTGAGGAAGGCTCGTCCTCTCAGGGTTAGTCGGGACCTAAGCCGAGGCCGAAAGGCGTAGGTGATGGACAATCGGTTGATATTCCGATACCACCATGATCCGTTTGAGAAATGGGGTGACGCAGTAGGATAGGATGTGCACACTGTTGGATGTGTGTCTAAGCACTGAGGATGATTGAATAGGCAAATCCGTTCAATCTTAAGTTTGAGGTGTGATGGGGAGCCGTTAGGCGAAGTATCCGATTTCACGCTGCCAAGAAAAGCCTCTATCGAGGAAAATGGTGCCCGTACCGCAAACCGACACAGGTAGATGAGGAGAGAATCCTAAGGCTAGCGGAAGAATTGTTGTCAAGGAACTCGGCAAATTGACCCCGTAACTTCGGGAGAAGGGGTGCCTACGAGAGTAGGCCGCAGAGAATAGGCCCAAGCAACTGTTTAACAAAAACACAGGTCTCTGCTAAAGCGAAAGCTGATGTATAGGGGCTGACGCCTGCCCGGTGCTGGAAGGTTAAGGGGATTGGTTAGCGCAAGCGAAGCCTTGAACTTAAGCCCCAGTAAACGGCGGCCGTAACTATAACGGTCCTAAGGTAGCGAAATTCCTTGTCGGGTAAGTTCCGACCCGCACGAATGGCGTAATGATTTGGGCACTGTCTCGACAACAAATCCGGTGAAATTGTAGTGGGAGTGAAGATGCTCTCTACCCGCGATTGGACGGAAAGACCCCGTAGAGCTTTACTGCAATTTAACATTGAGTTTCGGTATTGTCTGTACAGGATAGGTGGGAGACTTAGAAGCAAGGGCGTCAGCTTTTGTGGAGTCATCCTTGGGATACCACCCTGACAGTATTGAAATTCTAACCGGAGGCCATGAATCTGGTCACGGGACATTGTTAGGTGGGCAGTTTGACTGGGGCGGTCGCCTCCTAAAAAGTAACGGAGGCGCCCAAAGGTTCCCTCAGCGCAGTTGGAAATTGCGCGCAGAGTGCAAAGGCAGAAGGGAGCTTGACTGCGACACATACAGGTGGAGCAGGGACGAAAGTCGGGCTTAGTGATCCGGTGGTTCCTCGTGGGAGGGCCATCGCTCAACGGATAAAAGCTACCTCGGGGATAACAGGCTGATCTCCCCCAAGAGTCCACATCGACGGGGAGGTTTGGCACCTCGATGTCGGCTCGTCGCATCCTGGGGCTGAAGTCGGTCCCAAGGGTTGGGCTGTTCGCCCATTAAAGCGGCACGCGAGCTGGGTTCAGAACGTCGTGAGACAGTTCGGTCCCTTTCCGTCGCGGGCGTAGGAAATTTGAGAGGAGCTGTCCTTAGTACGAGAGGACCGGGATGGACCAACCTCTGGTGCACCAGTTGTCACGCCAGTGGCATAGCTGGGTAGCTATGTTGGGAAGGAATAAACGCTGAAAGCATCTAAGCGTGAAGTCCACCTCAAGATTAGATTTCCCATAGCGTAAGCTAGTAAGACTCCTGGAAGACTACCAGGTTGATAGGTCAGAGGTGTAAGCATGGTAACATGTTCAGCTAACTGATACTAATAAGTCGAGGGCTTGACCAATTTGATTCACTGTGCAATTTTGAAAGAACATGTTTCTTTCAAAAAGCTTATGTTAAAGTAAGTTTTTATAAGGTAACTCGCTCAGCAGAGCTGAGGAGTACTATATTTCTAAGAGTTGAAACTCTAAGAACTATAGCATCTGGTGACTATGGCTCAAAGGTAACACCCCTTCCCATTCCGAACAGGACGGTTAAGCTTTGAAGCGCTGATGGTACTACAGGGGAGGCCCTGTGGGAGAGTAAGTCGTTGCCAGGTTATTTGGCTGGATAGCTCAGTCGGTAGAGCAGAGGACTGAAAATCCTCGTGTCCCTGGTTCGATTCCTGGTCCAGCCACCAAATTTATAAGGCGCTATGGCCAAGCGGTAAGGCACAGGTCTGCAAAACCTCTATCCCCCGGTTCAAATCCGGGTGGCGCCTCCAAATTTGAACGATGATATTGATACAATAGAAAGTCACTGATTTCAGTGGCTTTTAATGTTTTTAAGTGAAACTCCAAATCTTTGATTTGGTTAGTTGAGCTTACTCCTCTGAAGTATTTCAGAGGAGTGTCATTAATATTTTTAAGTGCTTGAAAAGTAGGGTTGAAGATAGAATTTAAAAAAGTAATTAAAAAAATGCACACACCTATGGATTTTGATATGCTCCCTTTATAGAAGACAGTTTAAATAATAAAACTGTTATTACTATAGAGGGAGTACTTTTTTATGGCAAGAAAAACAAAGATATCATATGAAATTAAAATTAAATTTGTAGAAGAATATTTAAAGGGAAATATCTCTCAGAAGCGTATAGCCAAAGAACTGGGATTAAATAGAAGCAGCATCCAAGAATGGATACGTAAATATAAAATCTCCGACCCAAAAGGATTAAGAACTACTGAGAAGAATTCATATTATAATTCTGACCTTAAGCTTAGTGCAGTTAAAGATTACATTAATGGAATTGGTTCATTAGCAGATATATGTTTAAAATATAGTATTTCTAATAAGAGTGTTCTCAGAAAGTGGTTAAACAAGTATAATAAATGTCATAAAACATATAAATCTCATAATAACAAAGGAGATCGGATTATGACTAACGGAAGAAAAACTACATACGAAGAAAGAATTGAAATAGTTGCATTTTGTATTGCTAACGCTAACGATTATAAATTAACTGCTAATAAATATAATGTTTCTTATCAACAAGTATATACTTGGATTAATAAATATAAGCAAGGTGGATATAATACGCTAGTCGATAGACGCGGTAAACATAAAAACATCGAAGAATTAAGTGAATCAGAAAAAATTGCTACACAATTAAAGCTTCTAGAAGCTGAGAATAGACGTTTAAAAATGGAGAATGATTTCTTAAAAAAGTTAGAAGAAATCCAAAGGAGGTAGATAAATATATAGCAATCATGGAACTTAACAAATCGGGATATTCAATATCACAATTATGCAACTGCGCAAAGATTTGTAGATCTTCTTATTATAAATGGTTAAATAGAAAAGAGACACAAAGAGATATCGAAAATAAACAGATTTTGAATGAAATCATTAAAATATATACAGAAGTAAAAGGTATCTATGGCTATAGAAGAATAACTTTGAACTTAAATAAGACTTTAAAATCTAGTTACAATCACAAACGTATTTATAGGCTAATGAAATCTATTAATATATCTTCTATAATTCGCAAGAAGAGAAAAAGATATGTTTATAGCACACCTCAAATAACTGCTGAAAATTTATTAGCTAGAGAATTTACAACTGAAAAGATTAACGAAAAATGGTTAACTGATGTTACAGAATTCAAATTAACTAATGGAACAAAAGCATATTTAAGTGCAATTTTGGATCTTGGAGACAATAGCATTATTTCGTATGTATTAGGAACTTCTAATAATAATAAATTAGTTTTTGATACGTTAGATAAAGCTATTATAACTAATCCGACGGCAACGCCACTATTTCATAGTGATCGCGGATTTCAATACACAAGTAAGAGTTTTAAAGTTAAATTAGATGCAATTAATGCAAAACAAAGTATGTCTAGAGTTGGTAGATGTATTGATAATGGACCTATGGAAGGTTTTTGGGGAATATTAAAATCTGAAATGTATTACTTAGAAAAGTTTCATACTTATGAAGATCTTGAAAAAGCTATAGATGAATATATAAAATTTTATAATACAAAAAGAATACAAAAAGCTGAAAGGCATGGCTCCGCTTGAATATAGGAACCATACCTTAGTAGCATAATTTTTTTATTATTTCTCCTGTCTACTTGACAGGGGGCAGTTCAAAATCTCATATAAGATTTGCCCGCCTTATTTTTACAATATAATTTACCAGTTATTACCTTTCTGCAAGGTCAATTCAGCCTTAAAGAACTTAAACTAGAATTAAAAAGTTATGTGTTATGGTATAACAATAAAAGAATTCATAGTTCACTAAATTATATGACACCAGTGGAATATCGGTTAGCAAAAATGACCGAATAAAAATTGTGCAAAAAGTGTTGATAATCCAAGTTTATAAAAAATAAAAAAGCCAAGAAAATTAAATAAATTTTGTTATATAATGAATGGGTAGATAAAACTTGTAAAATAAGGTTAATCTACCCTTGTTTTATTAATAAATTAAAAACAGTTATTGTGATACAAAATAAATTTTATGGTAAACGTTAGGATGTGTAGAATATTGATTGAAATAATAAATAAACCTATAAATGATTTGTTTTATAATTTGGTGTCAGATAGTAAAAAAACCATAAGGTTATGTGCGCCTTATGTAAAACAGGATATAGTAAATAATATATATGTAAATAAAAGGGAAAGTGTAAAAATAGATTTCATCTCTAATTTTAGTGTTCCTAACTTTTATAAAAGAGCATCAGATATAGAGGCCTTTAAAACTGTAATGAAATGGGAAGACAAGGTGTATAATTGTCAAAAACTTCATGCTAAGTTTTATATTTTTGATGATAAATATTCAATTATAACTTCATCAAATTTAACATCATCAGGATTTAAAAAGAATCTTGAATATGGGGTTTTTATAAATGATACTGATTTAGTTAATAAAACTCTTATAGACTTTAAAATCATTTGTGATGATAAAAATACAGGAAAAATAAATTCTCAAAAGGTTATACATATTGAAAAGATATTAAAAAATCTGCCTATATATAAAGATATAGATTTTGAAAATTATAATAAACATACTGAAGTAGATGATATTTTAGATGTTGATATAGAATTAATAAAAAGAAGTTTAAATAGTTGGAAAAGAACTACATTTGAAGTTGTTGATATTATAGAAAAGAATGAATTTTCATTAGATGATATTTATGTTTATGAAGAGAGTTTTTCAAAAAAGTATCCTAATAATAATACAATAAAGGCTAGTATAAGAAGAAATCTACAAGAGTTAAGAGATTTAGGATTAATCAAATTTTTAGGAACCGGAAAGTATAAAAAATTGTGGAGTAGTCAAAAGTAGAAAAACAAATACCAAAGTATAGTTGAGGATATAAAGAAAAAATTGATAATGCGGTATGTGTTCCCTTATAAACATTTAGTTTATCCCAATGCAGTAGGAGACCATAGTTAAGTTTAAAAGGGAACACAATTAGAAGCCTTGGTATAGGAAGGGTTAAAAAATGGTTAATATGGGATATGTTTCTTGATACGGGGTTAGGAAACAGGGAAAAAGAGAAAATATAGCTTGACAAAGTCCTTGAGTGCTGATGCATTTAAGGACTTTCTTATATTAAAAATGTAATTTTAAAAAATTACATTTTTAATAGTTGCGATAAAATTTCTTTCGTGATATGATTATACTATGGAAAATAAAGTAACTTTAGAAAGGCACAATATTTTATGAAAAAATTAATGAAATTAGTTAAATTAGTAAGTGGATCTCCTCAGTTTAGAATTACTGAAGTGTTTGATGAAAAAACACCGCTTTTTACTTATTATAGTCAAACAAATTTAACAGATGATTTAGTGGGCATTATTTCAAAAACTGCAGACAATAAACAAATTAGGACCAAGGATAAATTAAATACCCTATGTGATGGTGATGTAGTATTTAGTTTAATCACAGGAGTTGCAACGATAGTAAGAAAAGAGCATGAGGGATATATTTATACACAAAACTACGTTAAGTTAGTACCTGGGGATAAAATTGATTCAAAGTTTTTGGTTTATCTTATTAATGAAAACAAAACAATCAAGAAACAGTTTATGTTAGGATTGCAAGGTTCTCATGTTTTAAAATATACTATAAAACAACTTAAAGAGCTTGAAATACCAAAAATACCTTGTATAGATAAGCAAAAAATTATAGGGCAAGTTTATTTTAATCAGTTAAGGGTACAAGCACTTAGAAATAGAGCAGCAGAACTTGAAACAAAAATAAGATTGTCCAAGTTAGAGGGGGTATGGGATAAATGAATGAAGAGCAATTTGAAACTGAGTTAATACAGTATATTACAAGTGGAACCATAACTAAACCTGAACACCTAGAAGGAATAAGCGATTTTATTGTTAGAGAAACAAATGCGGAGTACTCTATAAAAACAAAACTTTGGAAGTATGAGCCTAAAATTAAAAACACAGAAGAGCTTTGGGAGAATTTTAAAGAGATTCTTGAAAATCACAATCAAAATACTCTTGAGCATCCTTTAAGTACTGTAGAATTTAATCAAGTTAAAAAGATTATCTCTGATATTCAAACACCCTATGAAGCGGGACAATTTTTATATGGACTTAATGGTGTGTCCCAAATCGAAATTGATTTAGATGACGGTCGACACGTGTTTTTAACAGTTTTTGATCAAAAACAAATTGGTGCTGGAGATACTGAGTATCAAGTAGTTAATCAGATTGAACGTCCTGCGGTTATAACAGGAAAGCAAAATCGTCGTTTTGATACCACACTTCTTATTAATGGGCTACCTATAATACAAATTGAAGAAAAACGTGATACACATGATATAAATGAAGCTTTAAATCAAATGCATCAATATTCTGATGAAAATCAATATAGAGATATCTTTTCTACTCTACAAATATTGGTAGCAATTACACCAAATAACGTGAAATATATGGCTAATACTACATCAGATAAGTTTAATAAGGACTTTGCTTTTAACTGGCAGCGTAAAAGTGATAATGCAATTGTACGTAATTGGAAAGAGTTTGCTGATTCAATGCTAAGTATTCCAATGGCACATCAAATGGCTACTAATTATATGATTTTAGATGGAACAAAAAACAAACAAATGCTAAAGGTAATGAGACCATACCAAGTATATGCTACTCAGAATGTAATTGAAAATCTAAAACAAGTTGATTTTGATTTCGGAACAAATAAAGTAGGATATATTTGGCATACTACTGGTTCTGGTAAAACAATTACTAGCTTTAAAACAGCATGGCTTGCAAGTCGTATGCCAAAAGTTGATAAAGTTGTATTCGTAGTAGATAGAATAGCTTTAACTAAACAAACAAATGAGAATTACAAAGCTTATGACCCAGATTCTAGTGAAGATACCATTGGTAGTGTTGAAAATACTAATAGCACAACAGATTTAAGTAAAAAATTAAAAAGCAAAGATAATAATATAATAGTTACATCAGTTCAAAAGCTTGATACCTTAGTAAAACGTAAATCCTTTAAAACACCTGATAAAAATATAGTATTTATTGTAGATGAAGCACATCGTTCAACTGGTAGTGAGAATTTTGAAAAGATACAAAAAGCTTTTAAAAAATCTGCTTGGATTGGATATACAGGTACTCCAATGTTTGATGAAACAACTAAAGGCTTAAGAACGGAAGATATTTTTGGACCACTTTTACATGCTTATACAATTCGTGAAGCAATAGCAGATAGAAATGTTTTGGGTTTTAAAGTTGATTTTGAAACAACAATTGATGAAGAACAAATGAAATTAAAATATCTACCAAGCTTCTATAGAGAGCGTTATCCAAAGTGGACAGAAAAGCAAATTCAAGAGAAGATTAATAACCTAAGTCAAGAAGATATGGATGATGCAGTTGAGCCAAGTTTTTATGATGAAAATCCTTTACATATAAAGCTAGTAGTTAAAGATATTTTCAAGAATTGGCGAAATCGTTCAAATGATGGTAAGTATAATGCACTTTTTACCACTCATGTTGGTGGGGGGAAAGCGAGTACTCCAATGGCAATGATGTATTTTAATGAATTTAGGCGTGTAAATAATGAGAACAAGAAAAATGGTGGACAAACATTAAAGGTAGCAGTTACATTTAGCGAAAACTCAGCTAATAACGATAGTATGCTTGAAACTAATAGAGGTTTATTCGAAGCCATAGAGATTTATAATGAAGAATTTGGTACAAGCTTTGCCATGGATGATGTAGCGGGATATACACAAGATGTTACTAGTCGTCTAAATAAAACGGCCACAGATAAGAACTTTTTAGATATCGTAATTGTGGTAGATCAACTTTTGACAGGATTTGATGCACCAGAACTTAATACCCTTTATGTAGATAGAACACTTAAAGGGGCTGGACTTATTCAAGCCTATTCAAGAACAAACCGTATTTCTAATATGCAAGAAAAACCTTGGGGACGTATTGTGAATTATCGTTGGCCTTTTCATAATGAGAAGCTTATGAATAAGGCTTTGGCAATTTATGCAAATAAAAATTCTGCAATTTTATCAGAGGAGGAACAACGTAAAGCTAATGAAAAAGATGGAATTGTAGCAAAACCTTTTGAAGAGGTATTTAATGAAGTCAAAGAGACAGTTGAAAAATTAAGTGATTTAACTAATGAATTTCAACAATTACCACCTTCGGAGAAAAAAAGGAAGATATGCTTGATTTACTGCATGATTACAATGCTGGTATGGCAAAACTTAAGCAATACAACTCTGAAGAGAGAGATGGAAATGCAGTAGGTTTCAACTATGAAAATCCTGATGAGTTAGTTGAAAAATTAGGTATGACAAGTGAAGAGGAAACTATGCTTACTACAGTTTTAACTAATGAGCTAAAGCAGCATATATCAAAAAAAGAAAATTCCTTTTCATCAAATTGAGTTAAAAATGACTCATGTTAAGGATGTTAAAATAGATTATGATTATTTAACTGAATTAGTAGAACAATTATTAAATCAGGTGCATGAGGGTAAGACACAACAAGCACAAAGGACAAAAGAGAAAATTCACCAATTTGCAAATGGTCTAGAAGATAGAAATTATGCTAATAAGATTATGAATGCAGTAATGGCTATTATCAAAGGCTATTATCCAGTAGAAGGAACTGATTTTAAATATCCAGCAAAACTTAGCCAAAGTGAGGAAATTATTCAAGCGGCTAACAATGTAAGTCTTGATAGACTATTTTTAGATTTTAGAGTAAAATGGGGAATTACAGATATTATAACAAGCGCTAATATGCGCCAATTGTTTAGCGTTCATCGTTACGGCAAGCAAGATTTAGATGACACAGGTCAAATTAGAGATATAATTGCAAAAGCAAGTGTGGACTATAAGGTATTAGCCCATAGTAAAAATGTACAAGCTTTATCTAAAATTAAGTACCGCAATGCTTTGCGTGAGGCTATTTATGAATTAGCTGATGAGTTAGTAGAAAATTAAGAAGGTGATTAAATGAATGAGATACAATTTTTAATGTATGATGAAAATGAAAAAATTGAAGTCGTTATGAAAGATGAAACGATCTGGGCGACCCAAAAAGCTATAGCTGAGCTTTTTGATGTGGGTATTTCTGCTATAAGTAAGCATTTAAAAAAATTTTTGAGTCTGGAGAACTTGATGAGAAAGTGGTTGTTTCCATTTTGGAAAATACCACAAAGCATGGAGCTATAGAAGGAAAAACTCAAACAAAACAAGTCAAGTTTTATAATTTAGATGCTATAATTTCAGTTGGTTACCGTGTTAATTCTCAAAAAGCAACAAAGTTTAGAATATGGGCTACTGATATTTTGAAAGACTATATCAAAAAAGGATTTAAGATTGATGTTGAGCGAATGAAGCAAGGTGAGAATGTTTTCGGTAAAGATTATTTCCATGAGTTACTTGAAACTGTACGTTCAATTAGGGCAAGTGAACGTAGAATTTGGCAACAAATCACAGATGTGTTTGCAGAAATTTCATATGACTACGATAAAAATTCAGAAATAACAAAAAAATTTTATGCAACTGTTCAAAACAAATTTCATTTTGCCATAACTGGTAAAACAGCTGCAGAAATTATTTATAATAATGCAGACAGATATAAAGAGCATATGGGGCTCACTACTTGGAAGAACTCTCCTAATGGCCGGATTTTAAAGTCTGATGTAGTTGTGGCTAAAAATTACTTGTCGGAAAAGCAAATTCGTAGCCTTGAACGTAACGTCTCATCATATTTTGATTATGTTGAGCGACTTCTTGAAGATGAAAGGTTGATTTCCATGGAAGATTTTACGGTAAGTATTGATGAGTTTTTGAAATTTAATCGGTATGAAATCTTAAAAGGTCATGGACATATTTCTAATAGCACTGCTAAAGAAAAGGCAATAGGAGAATATAAGGAGTTTAATAAAAATCAAAAAATAGTTTCTGATTTTGATAAAGAGCTCAGAAGGATTAGAGGAGATATAAGTGGAAAAAAATAAGAATAAACCAAAGCTAAGATTTCCAGAATTTACCGAACCTTGGGAACAGCGTAAGTTAGGAGAGATTGGAGAATTCAAAAATGGTATGAACTTTGGAAAAGAAGCAATGGGACATGGACATCCATTTGTAAATTTACAAGATATATTCGGAAAAAATATTGTAGATGATTCTAACTTGGGGCTTGCGGAAAGTTCAGAGAATCAAAGAAAAGAATATTGTCTAAATAAAGGTGATATACTTTTTATTCGATCTTCTGTAAAACCAGAAGGCGTTGGTGAGGCTGCCTTAGTACCCCGTGACTTTCTCGATACTACTTATTCTGGATTCATTATTCGATTTCGTCCGAAGGTTAAAGTGGCTGATAAGTTTAAGAAATTTGTATTTTCAACCAAAGAGATTAGGAATCAAATTATGGCCAGTGCAACAAGTTCAGCAAACACAAATATTAATCAAGATTCATTGCAAAAAATTCAGTTGAAATTACCAGATAATGAGGAACAAGAAAAAATAGGTGCATTTTTTGATAATATTGACAACCTTATCACCCTTCATCAGCGTAAGTTAAATCACTTACAAGATAAGAAGAAAGGCTTACTTCAAAAAATGTTTCCTAAAAATGGTGAGAGTTTTCCAGAACTTCGTTTTCAGGGATTTACTGACCCTTGGGAACAGCGTAAGTTGGGGGAGATTTCGGATAAAGTGACAGAAAAGAATATTAAAAATAACTATTATGAAACCTTAACAAACTCTGCGGAATTTGGAATTGTTTCACAAAGAGATTTCTTTGATAAAGAGATTTCTAATGCTAAAAATCTAGATGGATATTATGTAGTTAAAAATGATGATTTTGTTTATAACCCAAGAATCTCTAATTATGCACCTGTTGGACCTATCAAACGTAATAAACTAGGCAGAAATGGTGTAATGTCGCCTTTGTATTATGTGTTTCGTACGCATGATATTGACAAAACTTATTTAGAACATTACTTTGGCTCAACTAGGTGGCATAACTTTATGAAGCTGAATGGAGATTCTGGAGCAAGAGCAGATCGATTTGCAATTAAAGATTCAGTTTTAAGAGAAATGCCAATTCCGTACCCAACTTTGGAAGAACAATCAAAGGTAGGAGGATTTCTTGATAGATTAACAGACCTTATCACCCTTCATCAGCGTAAGTTACAGCATTTACAAAAGCAAAAGAAGGGACTTTTACAACAGATGTTTATATAAAGCACAATCAAATTAATAAAAGAGAGGAAATAAAAATAATGAGCAATAATATACAATCAATTACTAATAAATTATGGGCAATGGCAAATGAATTACGTGGAACCATGGATGCATCAGAGTACAAAAATTACATATTGGCATTTATGTTTTATAGATACCTATCAGAACATCAAGAGGAGTATTTGTTAAAGAATAATGTTATTGATGTTATAGAGGGGGAGTCTATTAATGAATCCTACAATTCACAAGTAGATGAGTCAGAGCTTCAAGATTATCTAGAGGATATTTCAGCAAGTTTAGGATATGCAATTGCTCCAATGGATACATGGCAGTCGCTAATTGATAAAATTAATGATTCACAAGTTATTCCAAGTGACTATCAAACTATTTTTGATAATTTTAATAAAAATGCAGAATTAAATAAAGAAGCTGTAAAAGATTTTCGTGGTATATTCAATGATATTAATTTAGGAGATTCTCGTCTTGGAAACTCTACAAATGAACGTGCTAAATCACTTAATGGCATAGTAAAGTTAGTTGATAGTATTGAATACAAAGGTAATGATGGAAAAGACATTTTAGGTGAAATATACGAATACTTAATTGGTCAATTTGCTGCTAGTGCTGGTAAAAAGGGTGGGGAATTCTATACACCACATCAAGTAAGTAAGATTTTAGCCAAATTAGTAACAGAAGGTGTAGAAAAATCAGATGAATTATTTAGTGTATATGACCCAACAATGGGATCAGGTTCTTTATTACTTACTGTAGGTCAAGAATTACCAAAAGGCACTCCTATTAAGTATTTTGGTCAGGAATTGAATACAACTACATATAACTTAGCACGTATGAATTTAATGATGCATGGGGTATCTTATAACAATATGGTATTAAGTAATGCTGATACTTTGGAAAGGGATTGGCCAGATGGTGAAGATGCAAAAGGCATTGATCACCCACGTAGCTTTGATGCAGTAGTGGCAAATCCACCATATTCTGCAAAATGGGATAATGATGAGACTAAATTAAAGGATCCACGTTTTAGTGAATATGGAAAGTTAGCACCAGCATCAAAGGCAGATTACGCTTTTATACTGCATAGTATATACCATTTAAATAAGATGGGAACAATGGCTATTGTACTGCCACATGGAGTTTTATTTAGAGGTGCGGCAGAAGGAAAAATAAGGGAAGCTTTAATTGGCAAGAATTATCTTGATACAATAATTGGATTGCCAGCAAATTTGTTTTATGGAACAAGTATTCCAACAGTAATTTTAGTGCTAAAAAAGAATCGTGAAAATAAAGATATATTATTTATTGATGCAAGTAAGGATTTTGAAAAAAGTAAAAATCAAAATAATTTAAGAGATGAAGATATTGATAAAATAATAAAAGCATATAAGGTACGTAAAGATGTAGAAAAGTATGCTCATTTAGCATCTATTGAGGAAATTAGAGAAAATGATTTTAATTTAAACATACCACGTTATGTGGATACTTTTGAGGAAGAGGAACCAATTGATTTAGAAGAAATAAATAAGCTTTTAAAGCAAGATAATAAGGAAATTGCTGAGCTTGAAGCGAAGATTAATGAACAATTAAAGATTTTAGGTTTGAATATTTAAATTTATTGTAATGGGAAAGTGATGTATTCACTTTCCCATATTTTCTATGTGCCTAGAATGAGCGTAGTCTAAAGGGGGAGAATTCCAAGCACCCTAAGTGTTAAAATAGTTGTCATAAGGTAACAAAGCAAGATGTTTCAAGGTGAAGCTTATAATGATCATGATTTCATGAATGCAATTTCAGAGATTTGGAATCATATAGAAAAGTTTGATTCTTCTATTTATGGATATCAGTGGGCACCTGAAACTACACCAAGATTTCAACTTGCACCTATGGGTTACAGAGGATATATTGAAGCACGTCCCGTTAAACCCTTAAAGTAAGTGATTCATTGTAAAAATTACTTACTAATATGGATTCTTCAGCATTTGATATGAATATTAAAGTTGATTAGATTAACCCTAGAAAGTTTATAAAAAAGCCCAAAAGGGCTTTTTTATATTATAATGAAATTTTTCAATAAAAACTTATAGTTCGTTTATTGTATCAATTATAGCTGTATTTTGAATTCTCTTTGAAGGGGCGTACATTGCTATAATTGCAGAAACAAATACAAATACAATAATAATTGTTATTGGAATAATTGGAAAGCTCCAAGTTGCATAGCTATAATGGTTAGTTATAAGATATTTATATAAAAGCTTACTTATAAATAAACCAACAATACTTCCAACAACACATCCGGATATAGCATAGGTAAAGGCTTCAGTAGCTATCATTTTTGTTACCTGATGCTCATCCATACCAACTGCACGCATAGCTCCATATTGTTTTATTCTTGAGGATACACTCATGGAAATACTATTTATAATATTTAGTACAGTTACTAAGGTGATAATGGCCAAAAATCCATATATGAAAAGATGAAAAGCCATATACGTACTTGCAGTATGCTCATCATGCTGGTCAGCAAAGTTGTAATTATTTCCTACCACATTGTGGATTCTTTCAATGTCTGACCCTGTAGAATCTTTTGTCATTTGTATCATAACAATCTGATACTTAGTTATCCCTGTAATATTAGTAAAAGTTTTATTGGAAGTAATGAGTGTTACTTTTCCATCTGTACTGCCGTCATCGCTAAAAGGGTTGTATTTTAACATCCCTGCGATTTCAAGTTTTTTATTTCCTACTTGTATTTTATCACCTATTTTTAAAGGGCTATTTTTATCCCAAATGATAAGAACGTAATTACTGTTTCCATAAACTTTTGAAATATCACTGCCTTTTTTTAGACCTTTATCTTTTGTAAGGCAGTCTAAATCAAAATCATCATAGGAAATCATATCAATCTTACCGGCTTTTGAATTTACTTTTGCTGGAACATCAAGACTACTCTTTCGACCATAAATATGTTCTACTCCTGACATTGTACTTATTTTATCAAATAGTTTACTATCTATAGAATTTGACCCCTTAAGGCTAGAAAGCCTGATATCAGAGGTGTTTGAGTATTGAGGCATAATGTAGTTTATAAGATCTATAAACACAGAAAAACTTAAAAATAGAATAATGCTAAGAGCAAAGGAGCTTGTCATAAGTATTAAGTTTTTCTTCCCTGAAACTGCATGATTAAAACCTAAGGCAGTTTCAATTTTAGAAAAACCTTTATTTAAGCCATGGTTATTATTTAAGCTTTCTACATTACCTGATACTGCGCTGGAAGGTGATACCTTTGCTGCTTTTTTGCAGGAGAGCTTGCAGCAACGAGAATTGTAACAACTCCAACAATTATTCCACTTATTATACCTATGGGACTTATTCCGAAAAGGGGCATATTTGAGAATTCTCCACCCACAAGAAAATGTAGGGCAGCGCATAGCAAAAAGGTTACTAGTATTCCTAGTATTAAACCTATTGGAACTGCAGTTTTACACCAATTAAGAGCTTCTAGTTTTACAAAACGTATAATTTGTTCTTTGCTCATTCCAATGCAACGCATCATTCCAAAAACTTGGTTCTTTGGACAACAGTACTGTTTATGGTGTTGGAAATCATGAGAATTCCTGCAATGAGTATAAGCACAAATAACACAGAGGCTGTTAGATAAAGAGTTTGTGCAGCTGCACTTTTACTAACTGCTTTTAGTGCTTCAGCCCCATGTTTTTTAAGTAATCTTGTTGTTTCCATCCTAACACCCATTTCGGCCATACTAAAAACAGCAGTTACCAAAAACACAGAAAATATAATACATAGAAGAGTCATGCGGTTCTGTCTTTTATGAACTTTTGCAGAAATGGGAATTAAGCTAAGATAGCTTTTCATTGACTACACCTCCCAAAATCTGTAAGGACACCATCAGAGACTTTAAGTACTCTATCTGCAGTTTGTGCGATGCTTTTACTGTGAGTAATCATAACAATGGTTTGCTCATACTTTTTAGCGGCTTCCTTTAGTAGAGAGATTACTTCACTGGTGTTTTTTGTATCGAGATTACCTGTTGGTTCGTCTGCAAGTATAAGGGAAGGTCTAGTAATAAGTGCACGGCCTATTGCAACACGCTGCTGTTGCCCACCAGATAATTGACTTGGTAAATGGTGGCGTCTTTCTTTTAAATTGAGCACCTTAAGTAGTTCTTCAAGATAGTTTTGATCGGGTTTTTGATAATCAAGTAGTACTGGAAACATGATGTTTTGTTCAACATTCAATTCTGGAATCAGATTAAAACCTTGAAAAATAAATCCAATATTTCTGCGGCGAAATATTGTAAGGTTTTTATCTTTCATAGAAAAAATATCCTTACCATCAATAAATACCTTACCGCAAGTAGGCGTATCAAGTGCACCTACCATATTCAAAAGTGTACTTTTGCCAGAGCCAGATTCTCCGACAATTGCTACAAATTCGCCTTTTGGAACGGAAAAGCTAACATTTTTTAATGCGTTAACAGCAGCTTCACCGCTGCCGTAAGTTTTAGAAATTGATTTAACTTCTAATAAATTCATGGGTTATCCACCTCTTTCTGTCGTTATACTGAAAGATTAACATTTAAATCCTACTTGTAGATTACACTTATCCTACAATTTTGTAGGAATTAAAAGATTTATTGTAAAGGTAGTGCCAGAACCTAATTCACTGTCAACTTGGATCGTTCCACTGTGCTCTTCTATAATTGCTTTAGAAAGGGCAAGACCAAGTCCTATGCCTTTTGTGTCTTTAGAGAAGCGACTGCGATAAAATCTTTTAAAAATGTGATTTAAATCCTCTTCATGAATACCTGTGCCGTTGTCTTTTATTATAATTTGGGTAACAGAGGCAAACTCTCTCCATTTAGCAGAGATATAATCTTCTTCTTTTGTATGATCAAAAGCATTTTTAACAATATTGCTTAGGGCCTCAATTAGCCAATTACGGTCACAGAATAAGTTAATTGAATCATTTCCAGACATATATAACTTCTTATTTTCATTTTTTGCACGGTAGGCAAAGTGCCTTTCTATACAGTGCATCATATCAGACACATTTTCTAGAGTCTTTTCTATCATAATTGTTCCCGCATCAAGTTTTGTTATTTTTAAAAGGTTTTGTACTAGAATTTCAATTCTATCAAGTTCCTCTTCAGAAAGCTTTGTAAACTCCTTGATTGTCTTTGGATTTTCTATATCTTCCTCCATAATGCCGTTATATATATTAAGTGCCGCAAGGGGAGTTTTTAATTGGTGAGATATATCTGAAATGGTGTCTTTTAAAAACTCTTTTGAATTAGCTTCACTTACAACATGGGCATTTAAAATGGCAACTAAGGAATTTACTTCGTGAAATAATCTATATAGTTCCCCTTCATCATTGCATTCAATCCGTGAATTTTCTTTTCCTGAGATGTAATCTTTAATTTGCCTAGCTGCATCTTCCATAATTTGATTTTGCTCCTTAAAATAATCAAAACTTGTTTTAATTATTGAAATACTAATGCAAAGGGAGCATATCAATACATAAAAAGCTGAATTTTTAAAGTTTAAATAGGCAAAAACACCAGAAATTAAGGTGAAAGTTATGATAATCACCAAATTCACAGAAAAAAGTTTTTTAATCTTTCCGTTTGCAAGTATTTTCATCATAGACCACACCCTACAGTATTCCATTTGTAGCCCATACCCCTAACTGTAACTATCTTTTCAGGGGCACTAGGGTTGTCCTCAATTTTAGTACGTAGTCTTCTTATGTATACGGTAAGGGAACCATTATCTATGTAATTAGCTTCACAATCCCATAACTTACCTAAAATCTGTTCTTGAGAAAGCACTATATCTGGATTTTTCATAAACAGGCATAATAGTTTATATTCACTTGCTGTTAAATCAAGCTCTTTTCCCTTTTTGTAGGCCTCGCCTTTTAACAGATGGACTTTTATAGAATTAGAATTTAATTCTGTGTTTTTTTCACTAAAATTGTCACTTCTTCTAAGAAGGGCATTTATTCTTGATAAAAAAACTGCAAGTTTGAAAGGCTTTGTTATATAATCGTCGCCACCTATATCAAGTCCCATTATTATATCTGTTTCTTCATCAGCAGCAGTTAAAAACATAATTGGTATTTTAGATGTCTTTCTAATTTCCCTACATATATCATAGCCAGAGCCATCAGGGAGAGAAACATCTAAAATTACTAAATCATATTTTCCATTTTTCCAAAGGTTTTTGCTTCAGTGCTTGTTCTTGCAACCGCTATTTCGTATCCTTGTTTTTTCATGGCAAAAGATAAACCGCTAATTAAACTTAAATCATCTTCAACAAAAAAATGTGTTTCATAGGTTTTTAGCCTCCTTTATTTTTAAGGGCATCTCTTCCGTAAAAAGTTTTTGGGTAAAATAATAAGAATTTTTTATTTATAGTGTTTTAATTTTATGCAACATATAATTATATATAGCTATTAGAATAAAAGCAAGAAAGGTTTTATGAGCATATTTTTTTAAACTAAAAATAACTAAAATATGAGTAAAATAAAAAGGGTTTATAAAAAACCCTAAAATTTTTAAAAAAACCAATTTACAGAAAATTTAGCAAACAACAGACTCTAAAATTCTTATTTCATTTTTCACACAGTCAAGTCTAATTTTTGCTCCTATTGGTAAAGTTACATTTGGGTAGTCGTGACCAGAAGGAAAATTCATTAATGTAGGTTTATTAAGAGAAAGTATTTTTTCATCAATAATTTCTTTAATACAAAAACTGTCTCTAGTGTTTTTAGAGCCACAATTGCTAAAGTAACCAAGTAAAAAGCCTCGGCATTTTTGAAGTTTATTTGCAAGAGTTAGCTGTGTTAGCATTCTATCAATTTTATAGGGTTCTTCTCCAATATCTTCTATGAAAAGAATCTTATTTGAAGTGTCTATTTCATAGGGAGTTCCAAGTGTGCTACAAATTAAAGATAAATTACCTCCTACTAAATATCCATCAGTTATAGAGGCGGAATAGGAGCTTAAATCTGCATTGTAGCATTGTAATTTATAAGGATTAGAGCCGTATTCTAAGGTTTCAAGGAAGCTGTCTTTTGTATCTGGATTTTCACTTAATTTCGTTGTGAGCATAGGTCCATGAAAGCAAATTAAATTACAGCGCCTTTGAATCTCATTAAGTAAGCAAGTTATATCACTATAACCTATAAAGATTTTAGGATTATTCTTTATAATACTCCAATCAATAAGTGGTAGCAGGCGCAAGGAGCCGTATCCCCCTCTAAGGCATAAAATAGCATCTACATTTTTATTTTGGAACATTTCCATAAAGTCTGAAGCTCTTTCTAAATCCTCTCCAGCTAAATAGCCTTTTTTTGAAAAAACATGTTTACCAATATGAGTTTTAAAACCTAATTCGTTAAGATAATGAATATTTTTTATCACGTTTTCTTTACACTCAAAGCCAGCAGGAGCAATTATTCCCAAGGTGTCTCCTTCTTTTAATCTTTTACCTAACATAATATCACCTTCTATAAGACTTGTTATTTAAATATTATGAATAAAAAATATATAGTATACTTCTTATATTTTTAAGTAAGAAGTTATAATAATTATACAATAAAAGCATAGATTAAAAGTAGGTTTAATTTTAAGTAACAAAATAGTAGGAAGTATCATATATAATAAAGTGTTGTCAAATTAAATCTGCAAGTTTGAATTCAAAAATATTTCATGTTAAAATAATTTATACAAGGAAAGATGAAAAATTGAATTATAAAAAAGAAAAATGAAGATAATATGAATATTATTAAGATAAACAATGAGAAACATATAAAATTTAAATATTTGGTTAATAGAGGACTTTAAAAGCCCGTAATAACCCTAGATAATTTTTACGAAGCCTAGTATAATCTCTTTATGCCCGTAAGGATTTAATGTTAAAATAATTTAAAATAATTTAACATAATTATATTAAATTTAAAGGTGAAACGTAATAGTAGTATCGACGAATAGAATTAGTGTAGACATTTTCCCAAAATCACCTAGATAAATTAAATTTATATTATACAATAATGTAATGGTTGAAGAAGGTGCGCTATGTTATATAAAGAAGTAATTGAAAGAAAAAAACTACCAGTAGGTACATTTTTAATGTTTTTATTGTGTATAGTTTTATATGTGTCTAAGTTTACCTCTATGTTTTTTATAGGAAAAAACACTCTTATGGATAATGTTTTTAATACTATGCTTATGGTGGTAATGATAGTGACTGTAGGATTAGAAGTATACAAATCCAGTGTAAGATATAAATATCTTATAATTGCAGATCAGCTTATTATCCACAAAATAATAAGAAATTCAAAACAAGAGGTAGAAAATATAAAAATAAAAGATATAAAATTTGTAGGTAAAAGTAAAGAACTTAAAGCACAATTTAAAATTTCATCTACTAAGAAATACATTTGTTCTTTATTTAAATGTAATAGATACTGCTGTGTTTATCTTGAAGAGGGTACTAATAATTATAAGAAATTTTATTTTGAACCTAGTAGAGAAATGATAAGTAAAATAATGCTAATAATGAATAGAGACGTTGAAGTAGATTATTTAAAAGAGAGACTAAAAATTTCTGTATAGATATGTAAATAAAAAAATGATGCATTAAATTTAATGCATCATTTTTTTATTTAGTTTTATTTGAAAATTCTAGTTTTATTTCTTTTAATAAGTTACTATTTTCAATTAAGTCTAATCCAGTAATAGCTAAAGC
This sequence comes from Haloimpatiens sp. FM7315, assembly GCA_041861885.1. NCBI lineage: Bacteria > Bacillati > Bacillota > Clostridia > Eubacteriales > Clostridiaceae > Haloimpatiens > Haloimpatiens sporogenes. The sequence goes on along the minus strand of JBGVUE010000001.1, from coordinate 2,910,487 downwards.
TTTGATTGCCTTTAAACTTTGATTAAAGGCATAGTCTTTTAAAGTTTCTTTTGCAAAACCTGAAGAAGGATAAGCTACATCTTGATTTTCTGTAATTTTAATAAAATGATTTATGCAAGGCACTACATGACTTACACTACCAAGACTTAAACCAGGTAGAGCATCATGAAAATCATGAAAATCTATTATACCGGTTTCTTTTAAATTATGAGAAAAAATTCTGCAAAGGGTATCGTTTGAAATCATTTCTTCGTAGGGAAGCTGATACATGTTTGATTCTAAATCTAGATCCATAAGGTCTTTTAAGTTTTTGGCAAAATTTAAAATCATATTTTTTATGTATTCACAGTTTTTAATAGTATTGGCACTTATAAGATAGTTACTTTCAAAGTAGGAGGATATTAAATACGGATTACATTTTCCCTTCATTAATATATTTTCAACAGAAAATCCCTCTGGTAAATTTAGTTTTAGTATATCTATAAAATTATAAGTTAAGGCCGCACAGTGAGTTGCAGTACAAGATAATAAAGGAACCTCTTGGTCTTTTTTTAGGGAATATTTAATCTTTAGCGGAAGCAGTGCATTAGATTTTAAAGCCACTGTTGTTATGGTGTTTGGGTGGGCTGATAAAACCACATCAATATCTTTAAATACTCCTTGTTTTGCCATAGTTGTTTTACATCCATTGATGTACTCTCCTGGACAGCCAAGAATTATAACAGTTCCTCCTGATTTAGAGATTACTTTTGAAAGACCTAGGCAGGCTCCAACTGCCATGGTGCTTGTTAAGTTATTTCCTGTAATATGGCCTTTCAAAGGATCTGCATCATATTCACATATATAACATATTTTCGGATGACCATTTCCAAACTCACCTTTAAAGGAGGTGGGGATTTCAAGAAAATTCTCTTCGACTTCAAAACCATGTTTTTTAGAAGAGAGCATATATATTTAGAGGATTTATACTCTTTAAAGCTTTCCTCTTTAATATCATATAGGTTTTTAGAAAGATCTTTTAATTCACTTTCTAAAGTAGACAAGTAAGATATAATTTCTTGTTTCATAGATGAACTCCTTTCTTAGAGCGTTTAACTACTCTTTTAAACAATATTAAAGCTACAATATATAACTTTCTTCTTTATTATTCCCCAATAAAGATAAAATATTTGTCGTGCAAAAACTTAAATGGACAAAATAAATATGTACAAGCAATTGAATAAAATGTATAGTAGGAGGCAATAATCTAGACAGTAAATGTAATCAAGTTTTGAGGGGGATAATTAATGAATAAAAAAAATTGTATTATATGTGGTAAGCCTCTTAATAGTGGTATAATAATTAAAGGCAGGAGGATATGTGCTTCTTGTGAAAAGAGAATAGTAAAGTGTCATATGGATACTGATTTTTATGAGTATTATAAGAATTGCATAAAAAGAAATTTTGCAAGCTACATGTTAAGAGGAGAGGATTTAACTTGTCAAGATTACCACTTTTAGAAGGTGTGCTTAAATATATAAAAGAAGATAATTCATGTTTTTGCATGCCAGGACATAAGGCTGGAAAAGGATTTTTAATAGATGATATTGGAAGAACTTTTTTAGAAAAGTTAGCTAAATTTGATGTAACCGAAGTTGCGGGTTTAGATAATTTGCATAGTCCAGAGGGAATAATAAAAGAGGCTGAAAAACTGTTAAGTGAATATTATGGCAGCCAAAAATCATATTTCTTAGTTAATGGAAGTACTTCTGGAAATTTATCTATGATATTTTCTTCATTTAATGAAGGTGATAAGGTAATAGTAGAGAGAAATTGCCATAGGTCTATATTCAATGCTATTATAATGAGAAAACTTAGACCTGTATATGTTAAAAATAAGGTGAATGAAAAGTACAATGCTCCGCTTTCTTTAGATATGGAGCATTTTTTACTTACAATAAAAGAGAATAAAGATGCCAAAGGCATAATAATAACTTACCCAAATTATTATGGGATATGTGCGGATTTAAAAGCAATTATTAAAACTGCTAAGAGATATAAAATGATGGTTTTAGTGGATTCTGCCCACGGAGCACATTTTGGTGTCCATGAAAATCTTCCCAAACAGGCTTTAAGTTTGGGAGCAGATATGGTTGTTATGAGCAGTCATAAAACCTTAGCTAGTTTTACTCAGACTGCTTATTTGCATGTTGGGAAAGGGATAGACTTAAAAAAAGTGGATTTTTATGTAAGTGCATTTTTAAGCACAAGTCCATCTTACATACTAATGTGCTCTATGGATTATGCTAGGTATTATCTTGAGAAATATGGGTTTATAGAATACGAAAAACTAATTAAATTATCCCTTTATTACAGTGAAAAAATTAACAAACTTGAAAAATTTCATGTTATAACGCCAAAAGATATAGGACAAACCTTAACTACTATGGATATTACAAGATTTATAATAAATGTAGGGAAGGGTTATAGTGGTCATAAGTTACTGGCATATTTGAGAAATAAAAAAATACAATGTGAAATGAGCGATAGTGAAAATGTAGTTTTAATTTTTTCTCCCTCTAATAATAGGGATGAATTTGAAAAATTATATAGAGTTTTAGAAGGTTGTGATAAAACTTTATTGAAAGAAAATTATAAAGAGATAATGCTTTCTGAGATTCCTTTTATGAAGTTACTACCCTATGAAGCAATCCTTAAGGATAATATAGAGGTTAAACTTGTTGATGCCAAAGGCAAAATAAGTGGGAAATCAATTGTTCCATACCCCCCAGGAATTCCTTTAGTTATGCCGGGAGAAATTATAAGCAGCGACGTCATAGATGTGATAAAATATAATATAGATAATAATGTAGATATTGTAGGTTTTAATAAAGAAGAAATGTCTTTAAGTATAGTGCAATGATTTATAGTATAATCTAGAATATAATATATATATTGTTGTAAATAAAACTAGTAAAAGTTATATTTTACAATGGAGCAGTTAAATATAGAGGGGAGGAAACTTGTCAAAATCAGCAGTAGTAAAACATACATTTATAAAAAGGTTTTGACAAAGAAAAAATGAAAAAAGGATTACTTATAACCTTAGAAGGACCAGATGGTTCAGGAAAAACAACGCAAATTAATCTTCTTGAGGAATATTTAAAGGAAAAAGGCTATGAAGTTTTAAAAACTAGGGAACCTGGTGGAACCTCTATAAGTGAAAAAATAAGAGATATAATACTAGATAATCATAATGTGAAAATGTGTGGTATGTGCGAAGCGCTTTTATATGCAGCATCAAGGGCTCAACTTGTAAATGAGGTTTTAAAACCTGCAATAGAAGAGGGCAAAATTGTAATATGCGATAGATTTGTTGATTCTTCTATAGTTTATCAGGGAATCGGAAGAGGCCTTGGAGTAGATAGAATAAGATCAATAAATGAAGCTGCTTTAGATGGCCTTTGTACAGATATTACTATAATGCTTACTTTGCCTTACGATGAAGGCCTAAAAAGGAAATATAAGCAAAAGATTTTTGATAGATTAGAAAATAGTGGGGAAGAATTTCACAAAAGTTTTTGAAGGATATTTAGAAATATCTAGAAAATGTGATAAAATAAAAACAGTAGATGCAAATACATCCATTGAGAACGTACATAAAGATATAATACAAATAGTAAATAAATTTCTTAAATGCAATTAAGTCAAGCATAAAAACCTAGTCTTTGCATATAGTATTTTAGTTTATTTAAATTAAAAAAATAGGGAGGCATAAATATGAAATTAGTAATTGTTATAGTTAGAGATGATGTAGCTGGGGATTTAATAGACTCTCTTACAGATGCAAGTTATAGAGTAACTAAGCTTGCAACTACAGGTGGATTTTTAAAGTCCGGTAATACTACTCTTTTAATAGGAGTTGAAAAGGAAAAAGTTGATGATGTTTTAAGTCTAATTAAGAAAGAATGTAAGACTAGAAAGCAAGTTGTTACATCTCCATCACCGGTTGCAGGTTCCACAGGAGTTTATGTTCCTTACCCTGTGGAGGTAGAAATAGGCGGAGCTACAGTATTTGTTTTAGATGTAGATGAATATTTCAAAATTTAGTTTTGGAGGAATAATAACTAATGAGTTTTGAAAGTATAATAGGGCATGAGGATGTAAAAAAACAATTGGTTATGGCAATTGATAGTAGAGGTTTATCTCATGCCCATTTGATTGCAGGAGAAGATGGAATAGGAAAAAGCTGTATTGCAAAGGCTATGGCTTTAAGAATTCTAGGAAAAACTAAGGAAATTGATTATGTTGACATAGTAGAATGGAAGATACAAAAAGGTGAAAAATCATTAAAGGTTAATGCAATAAGGCTTCTTATTGAAGAGATAAATAAGAAACCTTATGAAATGGATAAGAAGGTAATCATTGTTTATGAAGCGGATAAAATGACGGAAGAGGCTCAAAATGCTTTGCTTAAAACTATAGAAGAACCACCTAAGGGAGTATTTTTGATTTTACTTTGTGAAAATTTAGAAATTATACTTAATACCATTAGATCAAGATGTCAAATACATAAATTAAGGCCACTTCGAAAAGAAGAACTCTATGATTTTATAAAAAAAGATATGGAGAGCTTGAAAAAGAAGAAGTAGATGCGGCTATGGCTTTTAGTGAAGGTATACCTGGAAAGGCAGAAATTTTTATAAAAGATGAAAGTTTTCATGACATGAGAAATAATGTATTAAAAATGCTTATTATGATAACAAAAAGTAGTGAAAATGAGGTTCTTGAGTATGAAAAATTTCTAAATCTATATAAAGATAGCTGGACTTTAATAGTTAATTGTATGCTGACTTTTATAAGGGATGCTATGGTTTATAAGGAAACTTCAGATAGAGATTTAATAATAAACAAAGATAAAATTAAACAGATACAAGAACTTGCAAATATATTTTCTTATAAAAAATTGAATGATATTATAAATATAATAGAAGATGCAATGAGAAGTTTACGTAAAAACGTAAACACGTCATTGGTATTTCAAATGATGCTACTTAAATTACAGGAGGTTTAGCATGATAACAGTTATAGGTGTTCGTTTTAGATCAGCGGGGAAGATATATTATTTTGACCCTGCAGGATTAGAACTAAAAATAGGTGATAAAGTATTAGTTGAAACTGCTAGAGGAATAGAGTTTGGAAGCTGTGTTATAGCAAATAGAAAGGTAAGCGAAGAAGACATAGTAGCACCTTTAAAAAGCGTTATAAGAAAAGCTGATGAGGAAGACGTAAAGAAGAACGACGAAAACAAGTTAAAGGAAAAAGATGCCTTTGAGATTTGTATAACTAAAATATTAAAACATAAATTAGAAATGAAGCTTATAGATGTTGAATATACTTTTGACAACAATAAAGTTATATTTTACTTTACTGCAGAGGGAAGAGTGGATTTTAGAGATCTTGTAAAAGATCTAGCATCAGTATTTAGAACTAGAATTGAGCTTAGACAAATAGGTGTTAGAGATGAAGCTAAGATGGTAGGGGGACTTGGTCCTTGCGGAAGACCTCTTTGCTGCTCTACATTTCTTGGAGATTTTGAGCCTGTATCTATACGAATGGCAAAGGAACAGAATTTATCCCTAAACCCAGCAAAAATATCAGGAATATGTGGAAGACTTATGTGCTGCCTTAATTATGAACAAAAAAATTACGAAGAAGTTAGAAAAAAATTACCTAGAGTAGGTTCTATAGTTAAAACACCTTATGGAGAGGGTGAAGTCTTTGGAAATAGTGTAGTAAAGGAAAGCGTAAAGGTTAAAATGATGTTAGATGATGAGGAAGTCATAAAAGATATTCCTATAAGTGAAGTAGTGCTTGTATCTGGTCATTATGAAGATGCAGTTAAAGATGAAGAAATTAAAATAGAAATAGAAAATGAAGAAGACAGGGAAATAATAAGGGAATTATTTAAAGAAGACTAGGGGGACTTAAATATGAAGGCTGTGTTTAAAGTTGCTGGGATGAGAAATACTAAGGATATTGGCAGGATAAAAGATGCAATTGCAAACAATGAAGGAATAGTTGCCTGTCAGATAATAGCAAACTCTGGACAGATAGAAGTAATATATGATGATTATTTTATTAACGAGGAAAGATTAATTGAATGCATTGAAAACTTAGGTTATACTGTGGTATAGAATTTGTTTATTTATGCAAAATATTATTAATGTATATCAACTGTGATATATACCTTTTAAAATTAAATAAAACATGATAAAATGATTCTTGGATAGCTATATCCAAAATTTTAAGGAGGTGTTTTAATATGGCATATAAAATTACAGATGCTTGCGTAAGCTGTGGCGCATGCGCATCAGAATGCCCAGTTAATGCTATAAGTCAAGGAGATAACGCATATGTTATAGATGCTGACACTTGTATTGATTGCGGAAACTGTGCTAATGTTTGTCCTGTAGGAGCACCAGTTGAAGAATAATTTTTAAATAAAAAAGATCGCCAGGCGGTCTTTTTTATTTTTGTAACTAATATATATATATTGAATATAATATATTAAAGTATTAAAATACGCATAGCGTATATTCTCCCAAACGGTCTTAATGACATATTTGCAAAATTAATATATCATTTATCCCTTAAAGATAAATAATGCTGAATGCATTTATCTTTAAGGGAATTTTTTTACATTGCATATTTTTTATAAACGTTTATAATATAACAGTATTAGTTTATAATATAATAAGTGTGGTTTTTGTATAGGAGGGATAGAAATGATTTCTATATATAAGAGTTCAGAAAAAGGAGAATTAAGAGAAATAGAAACAGTGGAGCAAGGATGCTGGATTAACATGGTAGATCCTTCAGAAGAAGAGTTGACTTTAATTTCTAAAAAAACAAACACTCCAATGGAGTTTTTAAAGGCGGCTTTAGACGAAGAAGAAACCTCTAGGTTAGAGATAGATGATGATGTATTAATAGTAGTAGATATACCTTTTACTGAAACAGAGTATAACTCTTTAACTTATGATACATATCCACTAGCTATAATACATACAAATAATGAAATAATAACTGTATGCCTAAAAAACAGTAAAATATTAAAAGATTTTGTTGAATCAAAGGTGAATTCTTTCTTTACTTTCAAAAAATCTAGATTTATACTTCAAATACTATATAGGATTGCTAATTTTTATTTAATATATTTAAGACAAATTGATAAAAAAAGTGTTTTGGTTGAGAGAAAGCTTCATAAATCTATGAAAAATAAAGAGCTTATTCAGTTATTGGCTTTGGAAAAATCTTTAGTTTATTTTTCAACCTCATTAAAGGCCAATGAAATGACTTTAGAAAAGATGTTGAAACTTGAGATAATGCAAAAGTATGAAGCAGATAAAGATGTTCTTGAAGACGTAATTATAGAAAACAAGCAGGCAATAGAAATGTGTAATATTTATAGCAATATTTTAAGTGGAACTATGGACGCCTTTGCTTCTGTAATATCCAACAATTTAAATATAGTAATGAAGTTTTTAGCAGCTATAACTATAGTAATGTCAATACCAAATATGGTTTCGGGATTATTTGGAATGAATGTCAATGTTCCTTTTTCAAATTCTCCTAATGGATTTTGGTTTGTAATGGCATTAATAGCAGGACTTGCTTCTGTGGTTACATTTATTTTGATAAAAACAGATATGTTTTAAAATTGTATTAAATTTAAGGGTGAGAATATGGAGCTAATTAAAAAAGATGAAACGCTAGATGATCTTCAGTTAAAAGGACTTTATGTAATACAAAAAAAGAAGGATTTCGATTTGGAGTAGATGCTGTACTTTTAGCTAATTTTTGTAAAATAAAAAATAACACAAGAGTTATAGATTTATGCACAGGAACGGGGATTATCCCTTTTATACTAGCAGGAAAGACTAAAGCTTCAGAGATTTGCGGCTTGGAAATTCAGGACGATATGGTTGAAATGGCAAATAGATCTTCTATGTACAATAAGCTAGTAGATAGAGTGAAGTTTATAAGAGGTGATATAAAAGATGCAAAGCTTTTAAAATCTTTAAATAGATTTGATGCTCTTACTGTAAATCCACCTTATAAGCTTCAAAAATCTGGGATAATAAATTTTAAGGATAAAGATGCTATAGCAAGGCACGAAATTCTATGCAATCTTGAAGATGTGATTAAGGCCTCTAGGATGCTTTTAAAGGACAATGGCAGGATGTATATGGTGCATAGACCAGATAGACTTGTGGATATTTTAACTTTAATGAGAAAATACAAGATAGAGCCTAAAAGAATAAAAATGGTTCATCCAAGTTACGGTAAGGCCCCAAATATAGTATTGGTTGAAGGTCAGAGAGATGGTGGAGCATTTTTAAAGTGGGATGAGCCTTTATATGTGCATAATCCGGATGGAACTTACACTGAGGAAATAGAAAAAATATATGGAAGAATTTAAAAAATAGCATTTTAACCTTTCAAGGTTAAATAAGTAATTTATAAAGGAATGATATTATGAGTTATGGAAAGTTATTTTTAGTAGGTACACCTATTGGAAATTTAAAAGATATAACACTAAGAGCGCTAGATACATTAAAGAGCGTTGATATAATAGCCGCAGAAGATACAAGACAAAGCATAAAACTTCTCAATTACTTTGAAATAAAAAAACCCCTTATAAGCTATCATAAATTCAATGAAATGGAACGTGGAGAGGAAATAATAAGAAAAATTAAAGATGGTAAAAGTGTAGCTATAATTACAGACGCAGGAATGCCTGGCATATCAGATCCTGGAAGTGTAGTTGCTTCAAAATGCATAGATGAAGGAATAAAATTTGAAGTTATACCAGGAGTTACAGCAGCGATAACTGCATTAGTTTACTCAGGATTAGATACTACAGGTTTTATATTTAAGGGCTTTTTACCAAGAGAGAATAAAGACAGAAAAGAGTTTATAGAAGATATAATAGATAGAAGAGAAACTCTTATATTTTATGAAGCACCTCATAGACTAAAAAAACTTTGAGTTTTATGAAGGAAAACTTAGGAAATCGTAGAATATCTATTTGTAGAGAGCTTACTAAACTTCATGAGCAAATATTAAGATATTCTATGGATGATGCTATTTGTTATTACGAAAATAATGAGCCTAAGGGAGAATTTGTCCTTATTGTTGAAGGAAAGAGTTTAGAAGATATTGAAAAAGAAAATCAAAAGATTTGGGAAGAACTTACAATAGAGGAGCATATAAAGAAATACATATCTGAGGGACTCAGCAAGAAAGATGCAATAAAAAAGACGTCTAAGGATAGAGGTCTACCTAAATCAGAGGTTTACAGGTATTCTTTGGATATATAAAATTTATAAATTTTAACTTTATATTAATAATCTCCTTAAATATGGTTTTTTCGTTGAGTTTAAGATTCATAAATGATATAATTAAAATGTTACAAAAAGGTTAAAATTAGAATATTATATTATTATAGAACTGAGTTTTTTAAAAAAGTATATATGGCATGTTGAGTTTTATATATTTCGTGTTATACAATGGAAGTCAAGGGGGAAAATGGAATGAATAAAAAAATAGTGTCTGTGGTAGTAGCAGCGGGGCTTGTAATGGGTACTAGTTCGCCGGCAATGGCCAAGCCTTTAAATCAAACTTTAAAGCAGCAGAAATCTCAGCTTCAAAAGATAAAGCTTCTTTAAGCAAAGTTCAAGGTCAAAGAGAAGGCTTAGAGGAAAAAGTTGAAGTACTTGATTCAAACATTGAAAATATCATGGCTCAAGTGAAAAAAGTTGAGGGAAAAATTACAAGCACTGAAAAAGAGATTGAAATTACTAAAAAAGATTTGATAAAGGCACAAGCAGAGGTAGATAAGGGACAGAAATTATTTAACCAAAGAGTAAGAGCTATGTATATAAACGGGGCAGATAGTTACTTAAGTGTGCTTTTAGAATCTGAGAGTTTTTCAGATTTAATTAGCAGACTAGATATGGTTAAAAGAATAGTTTCAAACGATAAAGAGATTATAGCAAAATTGAACAATAAAAAACAGGAAGTTGATAGCAAAAAACAAGCTTTGGATACAGATAAGCAAAAGCTTATAGCTTTGAAATCTGAAAATCAAAATGAGCTTGCTAAGCTAAATAAAACAAAAGGTGAGCAGACTAAATTGTTAGCACAACTTGCTTCACAAGAAAGTATGTACAAAGGTAAAATATCAGATAGTGAAGGTTTAGTTGCAAGTACATTAAAGAAACTACAAGAGCAAGCTAGTAGAGCTGTAGTAGTAGCTGCAGCTCCAAAAGTAAGTTCAAGTACTAGCTCAAGAACTGCATCAAGAGGAACTGGATATGATTCTTCTTCTAATAGTTCTAACAGTTCTAGTAGTAGTTCTACATCAAAGGGAAGTATGGCAAGTGGCGATGTAGTAAGCTATGCAACTAACTTTTTAGGAGTGCCTTATGTATGGGGTGGAACTTCTCCTTCTGGTTTTGACTGTTCTGGTTTTGTACAATATGTTTATGCTCATTTTGGCGTGAATTTACCAAGGGTTGCTTCAGCTCAAGCAGGAGTTGGTGCTTCAGTTTCTAGAAGTAACCTACAAGCAGGAGACTTGGTGTTCTTTGGAAAAGGGAATATCCACCATGTTGGAATGTATGTAGGAAATGGATGCTATATCCACGCTCCAAGAACAGGTGATAATGTAAAAATATCTCCTTTAAACAGAAGTGATTTTGCCTGTGCAAAAAGAGTAAGATAGTAAAGTTTAGTTTTGAACTAGTAAATAATCCTTAATTAAAAGAAAGATTTAATTAAGGATTATTTTTATTTACTACTATATTAAAGAAATGATGTTACATAAAAAAACCCTTATGAAAAATCATAAAGGCTTTTTAAAAAATATAATATGTAATTAAAAACTATCTACCGTTTTTTAATTCTTCAAGACAAGATTTACAAATGTTTTTTCCTTTGTAGTTAACAACGTCTCTTGCATTTCCACAGAAAATACAAGCAGGCTCATATTTCTTTAATATGATTTGTTCACCATCTACATATATTTCTAGAGCATCTTTCTCTGCTATGTCCAAAGTTCTTCTTAATTCTATAGGAATAACTATTCTTCCTAATTCGTCGACTCTTCTTACTACGCCAGTTGATTTCATTTAATTTCTCCTCCTCATAAAATAATTAATACAATTTTCGACATAATACTTAAACATTTCTGTTAAATATACATTTTTTAAACAGTGATAATTATATATATTATTCTGTAAAATTACAAAATAATTATTTAATTCCATCTATAGTTAATATACTACCATTTTATACAAATGTCAATATTTTTTTGATTGAGATACAAATTTTTACTAATGCTATTAAAGCCAATAGAATCAAGGGCTTTGAAAGAATACCAAAAAAATACAACAATATCAAAATACAAATTATCACAAAATTTATATAAAAGCTCAATTAAAAAAAGTAATTAATTGGTTTTTAACTATTTTATGTCGAATAGCTTGTCTATAATATTAAATACAATAGATATTTTTATATTATTATTAGCAAAATCAAAAAATATTTACATTATTAAAAAAACATAATGAATTTTCCAATATTTAATTGTAAATATATAATTAATAAAATATGAACAATATTTTAAACATTCAATAAATTTACATATGTAATTATCAAGAAATTTTTTAACGAAAAAATTTGCGGTATTTATAGAAATAAGAAGTATAAAAAAAGCCATAAAGAAAAGTAAATAGAGGTATAATATATTATAATGTAGTGTTTTTTATTTTTAATTATAAGGAAAGGGAATATACATGGTGATTCAATGGATATATTGAAAAAAATTAAAAGAGTTGCTATAGAAAACGAAATAGAAGTTTATATAGTAGGAGGATATATAAGAGATAAACTTATGCCTTCAAAGGAAATCCCCTTAGATTTAGATTTGGTTTGTAAAGGGGATATTACAAAGATTGTACTGTGCTTAAATGAGTGTGGTTTTAATTCCTTTTTCTTAAAAGAAGAATTAAATATGTATAGATTTACAAAGGGAGCAACAACTGTAGATCTTTGCAGCTTGAAAGGGAAAACTATAGAAGATGATTTAAAGGAAAGAGATTTTACTTTAAATGCAGTGGCCTTAGATTTAGTTAGAAACAAAATTATAGATCCTTTTAGGGGACGAGAGCATATTAAAGCTAGGGTAATTACCGAAGTTACAAAAGACAGTATAAAAAACGATAGAGTTAGAATACTTAGAGGAGTAAGGTTTATAATTAAGTATGGAATGCATTTTTCCAAGGATACAGAAATTGAAGTTACAAGAGAAAGTATATATATTAATAAGTGTACTAGGGAGAGAGTGTTTCATGAAATAATGAAAATAATAAATTTGGATAAAAATGCAGTAGCATTTGATGTTATGGATAGCTACAGTATTTTATCTAATTTAATACCTTACATTGAGGAAAATAAGAAAATAGGTAAATGTAAATATCACTTAGAGGATGCATTTACTCATATGAATATGGTTTATAAGATTTTTAAAGAGATTGTGCTTGGAAAGATAAGCATAAATGGGTTTGATTTTAAAATTTTAAATAATAAAATAGGAGATTACAGTATAAAGGATTATTTGGCTTTTGCTGCATTTAATCATGATATAGGGAAGAGTCTGTCCTATAGAAAAAATGGTGGAAAGGTAAGCTTTAAAAATCATGAGGTAATTGGTGCAAAACTTATTGAAGAATTTTGTGATTACTTAAAATTTCCTAAGGCTGCCACAAGAATAGTTAAAGATACAGTAGATGGACATATGCGTCCATTAAAGTTATTTAAGGAAAAATCAAGAAAAAATTATTTCGATTTTTTTAAAACCTATGAGGATAGGGTACCTTATATACTTTTAATATCCTTTTGCGACGTTTATGCTACACATTCTATATATGACCCTAATAACCAGATGGAAGTGTATAATAAATTCATAGAAGAGTTAGTTTTAGAGTTCCAGATATATAAAGATATAATAAAAAGTAAAATGATTAGTGGTAAGGATATAAAAGAAAATTTTAGGATTAAACCTCTGTATATTGGAGAAGCTTTAGAATATATACATGAAAGGATGTATATAGGTGAAATAAAGGATAAAAACCAAGCTATGAAAAAATTATCAAAATGGTGTATAATAAATGAAAAACTTATAAAAGATTTGGGGGAATATAAATGAAGATTTTTATTGATACAGCAAATGTAGAGGAAATAAAAGAAGCTGCCAAATTCGGCATATTAGATGGTGTTACTACAAATCCATCCCTTATTGCAAAGGAAGGAAGGGATTTAAAAGAAGTAATATCTGAAATTTGTTCTATAGTAAATGGACCTATTAGCGCTGAAGTTATGAGCTTAGAATCAGATAAAATGGTAGAAGAAGCTAAAAAATTAGTTAAACTTCACAAAAACATTGTAATTAAAATACCAATGTGTGAAGAAGGCTTAAAGGCAGTAAATATACTTTCAAATGAAGGTATTAGAACTAATGTAACCTTGATATTCTCAGCTCAACAAGCACTTCTAGCTGCAAAAGCTGGAGCAAGCTTTGTAAGTCCTTTTGTTGGAAGACTAGATGACATAGGAAACGGCGGTATGGATATAATAAGGGATATAGCTGATATTTTTGGAATTTATGGAATTGAAACAGAGATAATAGCAGCTAGTATAAGAACTCCTATGCATGTTTTAGAATGTGCTAAGGTTGGCTGCGATATAGCAACTATTCCTTATAAGGTAATTATGCAAATGGTTAAACATCCATTGACTAATGCTGGAATTGAAAAATTCTTACAAGATTATAAAAAAAGCATGAGTAAATAATTAGTTTAAAAAAGGTAAGCTGAATTTTAAAATTAAATATTTTTAAAATCATATAAAGATAAATAAAAATTAAAATATGCAAGAGAAATTTTGTATAGAAGTTTTTATTGTCTTTATATGATTTTTATTTTTTGATGTATAAAAATTAAAGTAAATACTGCTCTAGGCTTTAAAGGATAGAGTATAAGATTTAACTAAAATACTAGTTATCCGGCTTATTATATGGCATTTGAGCCAAGCTACTTAGATTAGCTATAACAATACTTTATATATCTCGTTTTATGATAGGTATATGTCTTTGACGGAAACTTTTTTCCCTTCTATACTAATGGTACGAAGTCTATAGTTTTTAATGAAAAAGGTGATGAAAATGAGAAAGACTTTAAAATTCAAATTTACTTTAGTGCATTTAGGATTAGTATTTATAATTGCATTTATGGGGGTGTTTTCCTATTATAATTTTTCAACTATAAGAAACTCCATAGATGGATTTTTGACAGATAATTATAAAAGTATAAATGCAGCAAATAACATGTTAGACGTTATTGAAAAGCAAAATATATATATGGTTGATTATATAAATGGCGGAGATAAAGCTAGTTTAGATGTATTTTATAATGAAAATAATGAGTTTTACAAATGGTTTAATATAGAATGGAATAACATAACTGAAAAAGATGAGAGAGCGTATGTAGTGGAGGTAAAATCCTCTTATGTAAGACTACTTGCAAGCTTTTCTTCTTTACAGAAAATAAGAGTTACAAAGGGACAAAAAGAGAGTATAAGTTATTATAATGATAACATAATTCCCTTATATTCTAAGTTAACTAGGTCTTTAAGAGATCTTTCACTTTTAAATGAAAAATCAATGTTTAATAATAATGATAACATAACTGTCAATACAAACAGGATTATGAATTTAGTTTTAGTTTTATCATTAGCTTTGGTTGTCACCTGCTTTTTTATTGCCACATTTTTAGTTAATAAATTTTTGCATCCAATAGAGCTTCTTACAGAAACTATGAAGTTAGTTAAAGAAGGTGAACTGGATAAAGAGGCTCCGGTGGTGTCAAATGACGAGATTGGTAAATTAGCTATAGAGTTTAATAATATGACTAAGAGACTAAAACAATTTGAACAAAGCACTATGGGGAAACTTATGAATGAGAAAAATAAGTCAATTGCTATAGTAAAGAGTATATCTGAACCTTTAATGGTATTAGATGAAAATTATAAGATAGTCCTTATTAACGATAAGTGCGAAGAGTTTTTTTCAATAGATGAAAAGAATGTCTCTGGAAAACATTTTTTAGAGGCTATTAGAAATGGAGAAATTTATGATTTTATCCACTATACTTATGAAGAAGAATTGGAATATGATCAAAAAATATTTTCTATAATGCATTTAGGCAAGGAAAATTTTTTCAATATAACAGTTACAGCTATAAGGGATAGCTCATCATTTTTGGAGGGAGTTGCTATATTTTTTCAAAATATTACGGAACTTAAAAGTTTAGAGAAGGTAAGGGCGGATTTTGTATCATCTATATCTCATGAATTTAAAACTCCTATTACTTCTTTAACTTTTGGAGCAAGTTTACTTAAAAATGACAAACTAGGAGGACTTAATGATAAGCAGTTAGAAATCGTAGATACAATTCAAGAAGAGGCCTATAGACTGTCAGAATTAGTAACTGATTTGCTTAAGTTATCTAAAGTTGAGTGCGAAAAGCCAATATTTAATATGAATAATTTTAATATGAAAGATGCTGTTTTAAAATCAGTTGCTGAATTTAAAACTGTAGCTGAGAAGAAGGCGGTTAATTTTGATTATAATTTTTTGGATAATCTAAAGGATGTTAAAGGGGATTTTGAAAAGATCACTTGGGTATTAAATAACCTAATCTCCAATGCAATTAAGTTTACGACAAAGGATGGAAAAATAACAATAAGAGTATGGAACAGTATAAATAAGGTATATGTTTCTGTTAAAGATACAGGGGTTGGAATACCAGAACAGTATATAGGAAAGATATTTGAAAAGTTTGTTAGAATTCCAAGAGATGATGAAAAAGGTGGAACGGGACTTGGACTTGCAATATGTAAACAGATAGTAGAAGTTCATGGAGGAGAGATTTGGTGCAAAAGTAGCGTTGGAAAAGGCAGTGAATTTGTATTCTATATTCCTTTTAAGTAGCTATGTTTAGGCGTTTTGTATGAAAGAGGTGGAATAGGTGAAAAAGGTTATAATTGTGGATGATACAAAGAATATAAGAAATCTCCTAACTACGTGTTTACAGATAGAGGGTTATGAAACCATTGAGGCTAAAAATGGTGAAGAAGCTTTAAGTATAATAGAAAATGAAGAAATTGATTTAGCTTTTATTGATATAAAGATGCCAGAAATTAGCGGTACAGAGCTTTTAAAGAGAATAAGAGCCAGGGGCAAGGAGTTTACGGTTGTTATAATGACAGCCTTTCCTACAATTAAAAATGCAGTAGACTGCACTAAATTAGGAGCAGTAGCCTATCTACAAAAGCCATTTACTGCAGAGCGAATAAAAAATCTTTTAGATGAGATTGATGAAGAAATAATTGATGATGATAATCTATCTATTTATATAAAAAATGCAAAAAAATATATGGAAGATAACAACATGGGAGAGGCACTAAAAATTTTGAAAAGGGCACTTGCTGTAGAACCTAAATTTGCAGAAGCCTATTATCTAATTAGCAAAATTTATGGCACTATTGGTGATGAAGGTGAAGCTAAACGCTTTTATGAAGTATCTAAATTATTTGGTTACGGAAAGGGAGGAAAATTGTGATTGAATTATGTGACAAACAAAATCAAGTAATAGTAAATTATGTTAGTGAATTTCAAAACAGTGGTTATGGTATCCAAAAATAAAAAGAGTTTTTTTAAATATAAAAAATAAGATAAACTATGACCCTGATCTTGAAACTCAAAATGCATCTGAGACTTTGGTTATGGGCTATGGGAACAATTTAGACAAGAATGTGCTTCTATATACTATATTAGAATCAATGTGCTTTAAATGTAGATTAATTAGGCTTATGGTTAGAAGTGATTGTCCTGCATTTAAGAGGAACCAAAGAGAATTTCCTTGGTATTTTATATCAGTAGAGTTTTTGGATACTGTAGTAAATTTAGATTGTAGCTTTGATAAATTTTATATGATGGCTTTTAATATTATAAGTAAGAACAATAATATAGATTACGGACCAGAAGATTATTTTGTTGAAGATAGAAGGCTTTTTAGAGTAATAAAAAGAGACATTATAATTGATTGTGAGGAAAATTACGTTAATGGTAAATTAGCTATGGCTAACGGATTTTAGATTTAGGGAGGGTTAGGCTTTGTATATAATAATAATTGGCTGTGGTGGTCTTGGAAGTGGTATGGCCAAGGTTTTAAGCAGTGAAGGCAACGATGTAGTAGTAGTAGATAGAGATGTTAATAAACTTGAAAAGTTAAACGAGGGTTATGATGGACAAAGAATAAATGGAATAGAGTTTGATAATGATATTTTAAATGAAGCTGGAATAAATAATGCCGATGTATTCTTAGCCCTGACCCAAGATGATAATATAAATATACTTGCAAGTAAGATAGCAAAAGACATATATGGTGTAAAAAATGTATTGGCAAGAGTATGCAATTTTAATAAAGAAATTATATATAAATCTTTAAATATTAGTACAATTAATACAACTAAACTAGGAATTGATCTTATAAAAAACAATATTAGCAGAAATGATTATAGATTTATAGAAGCTTTAGATAGCGCTATTTCTATTATTGAGGTTCCAATACTAAATAATAAAATTATAACGAAAGAAGAGCTAGAGAAGAAATTTAAGTGCAATGTATGTTCATATTCAAAACAAAATTTTAAGTATAATATAGTGACAAAAGAGGAGACTTTCAAAAATGGAGATAAGCTTGTTTGTGCAATTCAAGATGGTTATAAGGAGGAACTTATTGAATTTTTTAGTATATAAGTTTCCTTTTTCTTTTAGAATTCAAATTATATGATATTAGAGGTGTTTGTATGAAGGCTATAGTAGTAGGTGGTGGCAAGGTAGGATACTATCTTGTGAGAACACTTAAGGAAAAAGGATTTAAGATTACTATAATTGAAAGAAATTATGATTTGTGTAGAAAAATAGCTGAAGAAATGGATGTAGAGGCTATAAACGGAGATGGTACTGATATAGATGTTTTAAAAGATGCTGGGATACAAGAGACAGAGGTTGTTGCAGCGGTTACAGGAGCAGATGAAGAAAATTTTGTTATATGTCAAAGTATTAAGACAAATTTTAAGGATATAGACACTATAGCAAGAGTAAATAATCCAAAAACCAAGAGGTTTTTAAAGCTTTAGGTGTAGATAAAACTGTGTGCAGTACAGCAGTTATATCAAACTTAATTGAGGCACAACTTACAAGTAAGAAATTAAGGGTACTTCAAGCGCTTGATAAAGGTGAAATACTACTTGTTGAAATATTTATAATGGAAAATTGTAAATGGAAGAATAAACTCATAAGTAATTTGGATATTCCAAAGGGTTGTGTAATAGTATCTATTCTTAGAAATGAAAAAATCGTAGCGCCAAGTGGAAGTATTGAGATAAGAGAAAGAGATAGAGTGCTTGTAACAATAAATGTGGATGAAAAATTAGAATTAGAAAAGAGCTTGTAATAGGAGGCGGAAAAATGCTAAGTAAGGAGAAAATATCAAAAGGAATAATTGCAGAAATAGGTTTTGCCTTGTCAATAATGGGGATAACCTTATTAATGGGATTTTTTTAGAGGTATAGGGAGATGGAAAACATTAAAAATAAAAATTTAAAAATAATCGGGTATTATAGTGGATACATCGTAAATGCTACAGCTATTCTCATGCTAATACCGGTTATTACATCAATTTTATTCAGAGAGTGGAGTGTTGTCATAGATTTTATCATTTCTGCTGCAATGTCTTTAAGTATGGGTCTTATATTTATATTATATGGAAGAGAAATAAAAAAATGTAGTGATATTGAGTGGAAGCATGGACTTGTAATAGCGGCTTTTTCTTGGATTGTGCTTACTATCTTATGTGCAGTTCCATATGTTCTTTCGGGATATTGTAATAGCTTAATTGATGGGTGTTTTGATGTAATGAGTGGTTTTACAACTACAGGATTAGTTCTTATTCAGGATTTAGATCATGCTCCAATGGGACTTAATATGTGGAGACACATTATAACATTTTTAGGGGGGCAAGGTATGGTGGTGTTTGCCATATCTTTTATGATTAAAAAAACCGTAGGAGCTTACAAAATATATGTTGGGGAAGGTAAGGATATAGAGCTTGTCCCAAATATAAAAGGAACAGCTAAAATTATTTGGTTTATAAGTTTTATATATTTAATTATTGGAACCATAGCTTTGTGGATAAATGGTATTGTTATTGGATTAAAACCTGTATCATCTTTTTTTCATGCTCTTTTTATTTATATGTCTGCTTGGAGTACAGGAGGATTTAGTCCTATGTCTCAAGGAATGGGTTACTATCATAGCTTTTCATATGAAAATATAGCAATTATCTTTTTTATAATTGGTTCTTTGAATTTTGGACTTCATTATAAAATTTGGTTAGGGGATAGAAAGGAAATATTTAAGAATATTGAAACTAAGAGCTTCTTTATATCTGTAACTACTATATCTTTTTTCTGTATTTTATATTTAGTTAATAAATCTGTATATAATGATGCAGCATCTATTTTTAGAAGAGTAGTATTTAATGTGCTATCAGCTCATACAACTACAGGTTTTGCAAATGTATATGCTAAACAGTTTACGGTACAGTGGGGAGAATTCGGAATAATATGTATGACTATTGCTATGCTTATAGGTGGCTCAGCTTGTTCAACAGCAGGAGGATTTAAAGGATTAAGAGTTGGTATTGTACTTAAGGGTATAATTGCCTATGTAAAAAAATTAATGATATCTGAAAGAAGCGTTAAGATATTTAAATTTCATTATATGAAGGAACAGGTTCTTACGGATTCTGTGGTTAAAAGCTCATGTCTTATAATTTTATGCTATATTGCTTTATTTGTAATAGGAACTTGTTTAGGAAGTTTTTATGGTTACCCTTTGGCAGAGTCAGCTTTTGAAGCTGCTTCAGTTACTGGAAATGTTGGACTTACTATAGGGGTAACTACTTTAGCTATGCCATATCCAATTAAAGTATACTATATAGTTGCTATGTACCTTGGAAGGCTAGAGTTTATATCAGTCTTTGCTTTGATTGGATTTGTGATTGAGGGAGTGAAAAAGTTATGTTTAAAAAAATAAATTTTATTTTAATGGTTTTAGTAAGTGTGCTTTTAATTAACTCTTTATCAGTTATAAATTGCAAGGCAAGTGAGAATGTAACTATAGATAAACTTATAAATTCTTCAAAAAATATAATAATAAGCTTGTAGAAATTAGTGCTGAAGCAATAGGTGAGCCTATGGTAAGAGGAAATATGGTTTGGATTAATGTAAATGATGGAACCTCTGCAATTGGGATTTGGTCGGATAAAAAGGTTTTAAATGAAATTAAAACCTTTGGAAATTATCATAATAAAGGAGATAAAATTAAGGTTATTGGAGTTTTTAGCTTTAATTGCAAAGAGCATGGGGGAGATGTGGATATACATTCTAAAGACATTAAATTAATAGAAAGAGGTCACAAGATTACAAGACCTATAAGTGAAAAAAGAAATACTAGCTTTAGGTCTAGTTATAATACTTATGATAATAGCTGCAATTTATTATAAAGTTGTTCGTTAATATGATGAACAGCTACTGTAGACAATTGTTTTCAGAAAAAAGAGTTATTATAGTTAATGGTTGTGTTTGCTACAAAATTTAGACAAAAATATTTATAATTATAAAACCACTGAAAAATAATTTTATTCAGTGGTTTTTTTGTATTAAAAGCATAAAAACAAATTTCTACATAATATCTTAATAAATAGATAACATATTCCACATATATTTAACAGGTTATCAACAGGGCACCTGTGGATAATGTTGATAACTTTTATAACTAAATTATTAAATATAATAAGAATTAATATTAACAAAATTCTTAATTTATCCACAAAAGCTGTGGAACAAATGTGGATAAGTATTATTATTTTCATAAAAATAAAAAAATAACAGTATTCTTTTTAATATTGAGGTTTTAAAGGAATAAAATGTAAATAATATTGGCTGTTCTTTAATTTTCAGATTACTACCTTGTAATACAGTTATAAATACCGTATAATATATTATATAAGTAATTTTAAATAGTAAGTTTCTACTATTATTTATTTTAATCAATATTAGTGCTTTCTAAGGGTATTATTAGTGACTAAAATAGTTAAGATATAATTATTAAAATTTTACTGAAGGGAGAGAATAAAATGTCAGAAAAAATTTTTTCTATAAAGGATATAAACTTGTTAGCAAAGGAAATTTCCAATAATAACATTGTTGCTTATGAAGATTTGCCTCAGTATGATTTATTTTTATCTCAAGTTATAGATTATCTTAATGATAGATTTGAAAATGAAAAGTATACTAAAAACATTGTACAAAACTATATTAAAGGTGATATTATCTCAAAACCAGAGGATGGTAAAAAAAGAGGTTATACAAAACTTCATTTAGCACAGTTAGTCCTTTTAAGCTATATGAGACCTATACTTACAACGGACGAAATTAGTAAAGTATTTAGGCTTGCGTTTAATGAAATAAACGATAGATCAGATGATATTATATCTTGGGAAAAAGCATATAAGTTATTCTCAAAGATACAAGATGAGAGTTTTTCTAATTTTTTAGAAACAGATTATTTTGACGAGAAAAGGTTCAATGAAATAATTACAGGACTTAACCTTAAAAAAGATGATGAAGAAAGAATACTAGTGTTTATTGTTGTGATGAGTTTAATTGCTCAGGCAAGTGCAATAAAAAAATTAGCACAGAAGATAGTTGATGTATATAAAAGCGAAAATAACTAAGAAACAGTAGTGAAATTAATAAATTCACCTCCATATTTAGTAGTATATGGAGGTGAATCTATTATGGAAAATTTAGTGGGTTTAGTTGGAAACTTAGGCTTTCCAATAGCTATAAGTCTATATCTTTTGGTGAGAATAGAAGGTAAGCTTGAAAGTCTAACAGGAAGCATTAATAACCTTTCTAATGTTATAAAAGCTATGCTTAAAAATAATTGATAAGAAAAGTCCTATATTAAAGGAATATATTTCCTTAGATATAGGACTTTTTTTAAATAAATCTAACAGCTACTTGTCTTTATGTCTTTTAATAGTATTTTAATTCCGTTTCCAAAGATGGATTTTTGGTAAACAAGTTCAGCACCTTCAAATATATATGCTTCATCTTCATTTACAACAAAATTTATTCCATCTACTTTAGAGATAACATCATCTTTTTTTGTTCATCCAGAACAATTGAAAGTTTAGGGCCTCCTCATCCAAAACCTTTTATCATAAGTCTTACTACGGATTTATTCGCTTTATTTAATTTTGATAAAAGAAAATCTCTTGAGTTAGCATCTACAAATATATTCATAAAAACACCTCCTGTATACCCGTACGGGGTATAAGAACATTATATTTTGTTTATAACTTCCTGTCAAGAAAATAAATAAATTTCTTAAAAATAGTAATAATATATTTGCTATATACTTTTTGTTTTATTTATAGTTTTAATATTTGAAATTGCCATAGAAATTATTCAGTAAATAATTTCTAAATTTGAGCTTTTAAATTTATTAATTAAAGTGAATAAAATTTAAGAGCCTTATATATAGTGATATTAAAGCATTGCTTGCTCCTGTAATTATAATATGTTTATTTTCATTGAATAGTTATGAAAAATGGTTCAAAGAAATGTTTAGAAGCTATTTTGAATGAAAGGAGGTGTATGTATCAAATAAGCATTTTAATATATTTTCTAGTTAGTATAATCCTTAAAATATGAGTTAAAGATGGGAGATAAATGCATAGAAGAGATATACATGTATATTCTGAAATTGGAAAGCTTAAAACTGTACTTCTTCATAGACCTGGAGAGGAGATAGAAAATTTAACTCCAGAATACTTAGAAAGACTTTTGTTTGATGATATACCTTTCTTAAAAATAGCAAGAAAAGAGCATGATAATTTTGCAAAGGTTCTACAAGATAATGGGGTTGAGGTGTTGTATTTAGAAAAACTTGCAGCAGAAGCAGTTACAAATGAGACTGTAAAAGAAGAATTTTTGTCTGAAGTTATAGATGAATGTAATATTAAAGATGAAAAGAATATAAATATTTTGAAAGAGTATTTTAAATCTTTTCCTACAAAAGCTATGATAGATAAAATCATGGCCGGTGTTAGAAAAAAAGACATAGGTATTAAAGAGAAATATGAGGAATATCCATTTGTAATGGATCCAATGCCTAATTTGTATTTTACGAGAGATCCGTTTGCTTGTATAGGTCACGGGATATCTTTAAATTCCATGAGGACAAATACAAGAAAGAGAGAGACGATTTTTGGAAAATATATTTTTAAGTATCACCCAGAGTTCAAAGATTCAGATATTCCAATTTGGTATGATAGAAGTTCTAAATACAATATAGAAGGTGGGGATGAACTTGTATTATCTAAAGAGGTGTTAGCCATAGGACATAGTCAAAGAACTGATAAAGAAGCTGTTATAGATATGGCTAAAAGAATATTTGAAGAAGAGCAAAGTTTTAAAACAGTGCTTATATTTGATATTCCAAAATCAAGAGCATTCATGCATTTAGATACAGTTTTTACTATGATAGACTACGATAAATTTACAGTGCATCCTGGTATAGAAGGTGATTTAAAGGTTACCGCATTAACTTATGATGAACACAAAAAACAGCTTATAATAAAAGAAGAGGAAGGAGGACTTGAAAAAATATTATCAGAGCATTTAAATAAGGATATAACACTGATTAGATGTGGTGGTGGAGATAACATTATAGCAGGAAGGGAGCAGTGGAATGATGGCTCAAACACCCTTGCTATAGCACCTTCAAAGGTTATAACTTATGAAAGAAATTATGTAACTAATGAAATACTAGATAAGTATAATATAACTGTTCTTGAAATAGCATCCTCAGAGTTATCAAGAGGAAGAGGAGGCCCAAGATGTATGTCTATGCCTCTATTTAGGGAAGATCTATAAGTAAAATCCAAGGGCAGTTTTTTAAAACTGCCCTTTATAGACTATTTAATAACATAAATTAATAGAAAAGAGATTCTTATAAGTAGTTAGTATTGGCCTCTTCCTGTATTTACAATTTTAGAAGTTACCTTTACATTAATAACTGAGTTTTCACATATTATCTTGTTCCAATCCACTCCAGTTCTTCGACCGTATTTTGAAGCTGCAACTTCTCCAAGTTCCAAACAGTCTATTTTGTAGTTCTTTTGCATTTTATTTATAAAATTCTCACAGTATTTTTCCGTATATGAAGAAATAGATTTTTCAAAGAGTTTTTGTGAATCTTCACTTTCGCTTATATTATCAAATAAAGAATTTGAGGTAACGTCACCTGCAAGACTTAGTTCTATTTGAAAGTAATATTTTCCATTTTTTTTAGTGCATTTTACTTTTCGTTTACTTGATGCGTAATATACCAAAGAGTCTTTTGGGTTTTTTTGAAGTGTGAGTTGACCTTTTACATTATTCTCTCTTAGAAGATTCATAGCTTTTGTTTCATACATGTCTATTGAAGTTACCATTTTATCGTGGTTGAACAAAGCCATTCCTATAATTTGAGGTTCATTTTTTTTAACTCCAACTAAGGGAAGAACTATATTTCTTCCTTCAGCATCTAGGCGTACGTACATATCCATGAGTTTATAATTGCTTGAAAAAAATTATATTCAGTAGATCTTTTAAGTAGTCCTTCAAGGGTATCCCCTATACTTAATTGATTTTGAGGTTTTATGTTTAAAAGCTCTGTTACTTTACCATTGTATACACAAATTAGAGAAGTATCATTTATATTTGGGTTTATAAAAGTTACATTAATAAATGTATGAAGACTAAATTTTGCCAAATCAATGCCGTAAACATCTACTTTTTCAAGACCAAGTATGAATTTATGATCTGAAGTTAGTTGCCTTTGTTCTCTTATCTCAGGAAGAGATGAGGCTTTACCTATTTTTGTAGTACTTGTTATTTTTCCCTCATCAGAGAAATTGTAAACAGATATTGCTCCAACATATTCAATGTCGTTTGTAGAATATTTATTTATATCAACTGCAATTATTGAGGGAATATACAGGTCTTCTACAGGCAAGTAGGTATTACCAGATCTAAAATATAAATATATTCCTATACAAAAGGCAGTCATTAATATTAGTTTTAAGATTTTGTTTTTAAAAAATAAAGCTTTAGGCTTCATTTAAGCTCCTCCTTAGGCGATTTTTGCATTGGTTTAGCGTGCTTTTTATTTCGTATAAAGGTTATAATTGATATTAAAATCAATAAAGATACATTAAATACTAAAAAAACTGGGGATAAAAAATCAATTAGTTTCTTTCTTAAAAAAAGGTTTGTGAGTTTATAAGATATATAAAGGCAAGGCAAATACATATATATACATACTTTTTTTCTATTTAATTTAAAAACATCTGAAATTGTAAAACTAGCAAAATAATAGTAATTGCTTATTATCCTTAAACACATTAATACCCATTGAAACATAAATACATATCTAAAGTTATTTATAATTGGTAAATTAATACTTTCAAAAACAAGTATAAAGGACCATTTACATTTTGGAATTATGTCTATTCCTAGATAATATATAGTGATAAGTATAATCCAAACCCAAATAATAGAACTAATTAAAAGACCAATAAAGGAAGACTTTCTAATTGAGTCTTTATTTTTTGCTTTGTTGCAATATAAAAGTAATGATTCAGTACCAGAGAAAAAGTAAATGCTGCTTAAAGTGGTTTTTAATATATCCTTAAATGGTGTTTGTAAAACTGGTTGTAAATTTTTTATATCTCCATGCTTTAAAGCAGCGGCGGACATAATAATAAGTAAAATTATTAAATAACCTATGTATTCATTAGCTTTACTTAAAGATTGCAATCCTTTATAAGCTGTATAAGCTACAATTAGTAGGGATATATTTAGAATTTTTATAGGTTTTAAAAAAGCAACTATATAAGTTAAAACAACATTTGTATAATCTGAGGATATAGAAAATATATAAAAGCACATTGGAACCGCAAATAATAAATTTAAAATATTTCCAAAAATATTTCCAAAAATATTTCTATTTATACTCAGAATATTATCTTCTGGACACATTTTTATAATGTAATTTGCCAAAAAAGGCTGAATACTGGATAAATTAAGCTTAATACAGCGGATATCCAGGCATCTTGGTAGGCTGTTTTAACTAGGGCGTTGGGAATACTTACAAAGCCAGCACCAATAACAGAGCCTAGTACCATAAATGTAATTTGATTGGAGGTCAATAAATCATCTTTACGCATAAACTCACTTTTACTCATCTTTTTTCTCCAAATATTCATAAAATTTGTTTGCCTTTTTTTGTCTTTCATTGGCATTGAATCGGGACGATTATTCATTTCCCATAAAGGAGCCCTTACAAATATATCTTTAAGATCTTTAGCTGGTAAGTTAAAATACTGAACGGTAAAGCTTTTCAAGGAGGATAAGTGGATTATTATATAAAACCAACCTATAGCTATACCTAAAAACCCTAAAGCATTAGCTAGAAACAGCATTGGAAACCTTAAAAATCGTATGCTAAGAGACATCTCATAATTAGGAATCAAAAAGGAGGAGACTACAGATATTCCTATTATAAGTAGAGTAGTTGGGCTTACAACTTTAGATTCTACTGCAGTGTTTCCTATAATAATACCTCCTACAATACTTAAGGTTTGTGCTATTTTAGGTGGCAATCTAAGGCCGCCTTCCCTTAAAAATTCTATTATAATTTCCATAGATAGTATTTCAAGAAAAGGGGAAGGGCAATTCCTTTTCTTGATTGTATAATGGGAGCTATAAATTTTAAGGGTATTAGTTCAACATTGTATTGAAGTAAAGTTAGGTAAAGTGATGGGAGAGTGATTACTAAAAAAATAGCTATTGTCCTTAATAGTCGCACAAAAGTTGAAACAATTGTCCTTTGATTGTAGTCTTCTATTCCTTGCAAAAATGATACAAATAAAGAGGGTACGGTCATAACGTGGGGAGAACCACTTAATAATAGGGCTATCTGTCCTTCCATTAAATTACCTTTTACGATGTCTGGTCTTTCTGTTGTAAAAATTTGAGGGAAAATAGAAAAGGGACTGTCTTCTATATACTGCTCAACCATTCCAGTGTCTGTGACAGAATCTACATCAATAGCATTAAGTCTAGTTCGCAATTCTTTTAATACGCTATCATCTACTAAATCTTTTATATACACTATGGATAAAGGAGATTGGGAACGCCTCCCTATTTTAAAGGTTTCTATAGTTAAGTTTTTATCTCCGATTTTTCGTCTAAGTATGCTTAAATTTGTTTCAAGATTTTCTATAAAGCCTTCCCTGGATCCTCTAATTGAAGACTCATTTGCAGGGTCTGATATAGCACGATAATTTCCAGAAGTTGTGTCAAGAACAATGAAAGTATCTAAGTCCTCAATAACAAGAGCAGATTTTCCTAGTTTAATATCTTCTATAATTTTTTCTATATCAGTTTCAATAGAAGTGTTGCACATAGGAATACAGTTTTCGCAAATGTATTTGTCTAAGGATGATTGCCCTCTAATATCTTTTTTTATAGAAATCATTAAAGGGTTTAATATATCTCTATTAATCATATCTTTACTTGCAAGGGCATTTATATATATAAGTGTGGCTTTTAAGTGTTCGCAAGAATTCCCTATATTGAATTTTTTTGTAACAACTAATGAAGAAGTGCCTAATTGATTTTTTATATAATTTACTTTTGAGTCCATTTTACTGTTTAACATAATATCACCTAATAAGTAGTATTTCCCATATAAAAAGTAATATTCTATTTTTTTATACTAAGTGAATATATTTATAGAAGGTATAGCTATATAATGATAAATATAGCTATATTTATTATTAAATTTTTACATTTTTGTAGTATAATAAATTAAGGATAAAGACAGTGGTTATTTGAACATATAAATTCACAGATTTTATAGATTAGGAGAATTTATAGATTATGTTGTTTGGAAAAAGTAAAAAACGCCAAAATAATATTAAGGATTTGAAACGATTTGAAGATGAAATTTCTCTTATATATAAGGAGCTTTATAGGTTTGTTTACTCAATGATTAAAAATAAGACAATAACTGAGGACTGTATTCAAAATACCCTTCTCATTGCCTATAAAAATTATGAGAATTTGAGAGCTAAAGATAAGTTTAAATCTTGGATATTTACTATAGCGAGAAGAGAGGGTATTAAGATTTTAAATAAAAATTATAAGGAGTTTCCTGAAAAAGATGACATGCTCCAATTAGTTATAAATAAAGAAAATAATTTAGATATAGCGGAAGATACAGTTTTAATGAAAGAACTTACCAGTATCGTTTTAAAGGGAATTGGCAAATTAAAACCTGAATATAAAGAAATACTAAATTTAAGGTATTACAATGATATGACTTTTGAGGAAATAGCTAAGATTTTAGATATAAACGTAAATACTGTTCGGACAAGACATATGAGGGCAAAAGATAAGATATATAAGTTTTTAATTGAAAATTATTATGATTGTGAGGAAATAAAAAAGGAGAATGTATAGATGTTTAAAGATAAAATGGATAGAATTTTAAAATCCATTTATAGAAATCATCAAGGTGATATAAGTGGATTAAATGATGAGGATATTCCAGAATTAAAGGGTGTTTTAGATAGATTTGAAAAAAATTTAAATAATAATTCACGTAAGGTTAACATTAAGAAAAAGAGATTTGCCATAGCAGCGGCCATTTTAGCTATAGTTTCTTTTGGAGCTTTAAATAATTCGTACGATTTATCTTCTAAAATAGGACAAAAAACTATTTTTGAATTTAATAAATTGGCTTTGTTTAATAGTAAGGAAAAGGATAGAAGCACAAATTCAAAAACAAATTCTAAGGAGAATTCTAGTAAAGGTATAGATAATAAAGAAATTAGTAAAGATTATGTTGTAACTATTAAAAAGAATAAAAAAGACTTAAAAGATATCAGCAGTATTGAAGATAAACCCGTTTCGAATATTGACAAAGACAAAAATATTCAAGAGATAAATAAGGGTGATAAGGATAATTTTGATAACAATATTAAATCCGATTCTAGTGTGAATAAAGGAAATCCAGATGAATACAATATGAGTAAAAGTGATAATGATATAAAAAATAGCAGTAAAAAGGAAAATATAGCTGCTTCTGTGGAGAGAAATAATAAGAAAAACCTAAAAGATAAAGGAGAGACTTTAGATAATAAAAAGGTTGTAGCCGCTTTAGATAAAGGCACTTCCGTTAAGAATAATGATAAATTAAATAATAAAACTATTAAAAATGAAATTGAAGATATAGAAAATAAAAAAGATATAGAGGATAGTTCTAAAGTTAACAAGGAAGAAAAAGAAACGGATGTAAAAAACAATGACAAAAGTGAGAAAGTTGAAACTGAAAAAATAGGCGACAAAATAGTTTGTTTAGTGTATGAAAATGGGATATTAAAGGGTGCTACTTGGAATAGTGGAAATCAAAAATTTACTATGATTTTAAGGCAATATATGAGTAAAGATGAGGTAATAAAATTAATTGAGGCATACTAAAAATTTTTATTGGATTTTTGAAACGTTTTTGAGAGTAAGAGTATCATATATATAGATAGGAAGTTACAAATAAGATAATAAGGGATAAAATAGGGAGTGGTTGAATGAAGATGAGGTGTAAAATAGCACTATTAGTAGTAGGGGCTCTTTTAATTCCAAATTCTGTGCAGGCTTTACAAGTTAAAGATTTTCCTGCAAATAATACTGGAATAAATAGTGAAATTATTAATATGCCTTTGAAAGACAATGATTTAGTTCATGAAGAAGGAAATGTTTCTTATATTATAGGAAAAGTAAATAACCTTAGTACTGGAACTAAAGATACATCTGTTTTAATAAGTTCTGAGGGTTTTATTAGAACTGGATTTAATGATTTGATTTTACACATTGATGAAAATACAGAAATTACAGATGAGAATGGAAACAAAATAGATATTAAAGAGGTAAAAGAGGAGGCTTTAGTAAAAGCTTATTATAAAAAGGCTCTAACTAAGAGTTTGCCACCTCAAAGTAATGCACTTAAATTGGTTATATTAAAAGATGATAATCCTTATACTGTTGATAAGTTTTTGCAGGAGAAAGATGAAGTAACTATTGATGAGGGACAGATTGCAACGATATGCCTTAAAGAAAACAAAAGCACAGGTTACAATTGGAGCTATTCTGTAGATAAGGAAGATGTCATTGAATTAAGTCATGAAACAGAAGTAGAATTTTACAATAGTAAAAAGTTATTAGGTGCGGATAGCGAGCATTACTGGCATTTTAAGGCAGTAAAACCGGGAAAGGTAAATGTAGTATTTAAATTATATAGGCCTTTTGAGGGAGAAGATGAAGCAATTAGGACTTATAGATTTCAAATAAATGTTAGTCCTAAAAAAGCTAACAAAAATCTTTATTATCCCAATAAAAACACGGTAATAAGATAAAATTATATAGGTTTCGTTAGGTTTACGATTAATAGGTTAATTAGTGATAGGTTTTTGTACGGAATGCAATACTAAAATTACTTAGGAAAGTTACGTTATAGGTTTAGGTTATAAAAAGTTACGTATTAGGTTTAAAAAGGTTTGATAGGGTAAGACAGGTTTTAATGAAATTAAAATTAGGTTTATGAAAAAGAGGTGCCTTAAGATAAAGGCATCTCTTTTTCGTAAATGCCCTAAACTAAAGTAAAATAAAAGTTTAGGGCATTTAATGTTATAATTTATTCAAATAAATTGAAAGTTTTCTTGAATAGGTCTTTATTTTCTTTTATTGTAGATTCATTTCCTAAAACACATATATAATTTTCTTCAAAAGAAGCTTTAAGCATATCTTTTAATGATCTTATGTCATCTACTGAAGTTGATAATATTTCATCTCTTTCCTTCTTAATAGCTTCTTCTGATATTCCTCTTATATAATTTATTGATGCGGCATCACCTTTCATAGAAGGAGTTAATGGAGTATCAAGTTCGCTTATAGTTCCTATAATGTATTTAGTCATCTCTCTATAATCTGCATTAAATTGTTCTACATATTTATACGCATCGTTATATGCATCTAAAGTTTCTTTTAGATTTGGATCTCTGTAAGAGGTAAAGAATAGGTTACCATTCATTTCAAAATGTGAAAAACTTCCGTAGGCCCCTCCTTGTACTCTAACTTTATTCCATAGATAATCAAAACTTATGATGGTTTTTAAAACTCTAAGAGCGCCGCTGTATTCAAAACCTGCTTTTCTAAAGTTATAACCCTTAGCTACATATTGAACTTTAGCTGAAGTCATAATTCCTTCATTATAAGGCTTAAGATCAAATTTTGGTTTTGAGTCAATAATTTTATTGCCTTTTAACTTTTCCTGTAATATTTTAAAATTATCTTTAAAGTTTAAATAGTCCTTTTCATCACAAGTAAGACTAATAAGTAAATTTTCTTTGTTGAAAATCAAATTAGTTACTTCTTGTAATTTTGATGAAATTGTTTCCCATTTGTTTTCAAAGTCTTTTTCAATATCGCAGATGAAGTTATAAAAGTCTAAGCCATTTATAATTTCATTGTATTTTGTTGAAGGAGAAAAATAGGAGCAAAGACGTTTTGCAGCTACCATGTGGCCTCTGTCAAATAAAGACATTTCCAAACGTGATTTTATTTTTTGAATTAGCTCCTTAGCTTTTTTCTTTTCATCAAATTTAGTGTTTGAAATTATTTCTCCTAAAAGTTCAAATAATTTAGGCATTTTTTCTATTAATACCTTAGATCTTACATCAAATTTAGGGTAAAAAGTCATTGAATCATTGCAATTACTGTAACATGCTGGATTGAAACTCATTCCACCGGTATTTATGTCGATTTCATTTGTTAAATCTTCATAACTATAATTTTTTGTGCTTATATTAGTTAAAAGGGCAGATAAAAGTGAAGCATAGGAAATTAGATCTTCCTTAACTGAACTCATATCAAAGTATAAAGTTAAATAAGCAATTCCACCAGTAAATATAGAATGATGAAGGACTTTTACACCTAATTCTTCTTTTTCCTCTATAGGAAGTTTTTCAATTTCTTTATTTATGTCATTTAAGGAAAGCAAAGGAATAAGTTCAAGCTTTTCTTTGGAATCAGGAGTAACTTGTCTTTCCATTAATTTATTTGTTGACTCTATTATCTTATTAATTTCACCTTCATTTAAGCTTTCCTTGTAATTTTTAAGTTTAGTTTTGGTTTCTTCTTCTTTTGCTTCAGCCATTCCTTTACATGGCTTTACAACAAGAATAGAACTATGAGGGTTATCTAATAAATACTTTTCAATTAATTTTTCAAAATAGTTAGTAGTAAGGGCTGTTTTTATTTTTTCAAGAGTGCTTTCAAATTCTAGATGTTTACAAGGATCTTCACCATATAGCCAGCTATCCATACACTCTATTCCGTAGGCAAGACCTTTAGGAAAACTTTGATAATTAGCTTCTTTTAAATCAAATTCTTTCCTATTAATGCAGGCTTCTATAAGCTTCTTGTCAATTCCGTTTTTAACTAAATCTAAAAGACAGTCTTTTACCATTTTTCTAAAAGCATCTCTTTTATCTTCGTTAGAATTTTTAACTACAATACTAAATACTGGTTGCAAAATGCTTCTGTCATAGTAGCCATAAACATCCTTGCCTAAATTAGCTTCTATAAGAGCCTTTTTTAGTGGTGAGGATTCACTTTCTAAAAGAATATTTTCTAGCATATCTAAAGATAAATATTCTTCTTTGTCTTTAGAAGTTCCCATTACAAAATTTAGACTTAAAAAAGTCTTATCTTTTTCACTTTCTTTCTCAGATATAGGGTATTCAACAGTATTCTCTTTTGTATTTTCAAAAGGCTTTTGAATTTTTATTTCAGAATCTACATGAATTTTGTCAAAGTCTTTTAAATAGTTTTCGTTTATAAATTTAAGCTTTTCTTCTATATCCATGTTTCCGTATAAATATATATAACTGTTTGATGGATGATAGTATTTTTTATGGAAATTTATAAATTCTTCATAAGAAAGTTCAGGGATAACTTCTGGGTCTCCACCAGATTCAACTCCATAAATTGTATCAGGAAATAAAGATTCTTGAACTTTCCTCATAAGAACAGAATCAGGAGAAGAGAAAGCGCCCTTCATTTCATTGTATACAACACCTTTTAAAGTAAGAGGATCTTCCTTTTTTTGAAGCTCATAATGCCAGCCTTCTTGCATAAATATTTCGGGATGGTTATACATATCAGGATATAAAACTGCATCAAGATAAACATCCATTAAATTTAAAAAATCCTTATCGTTTTTACTTGCTACAGGATACATAGTTTTATCAGGAAAAGTCATAGCGTTTAAAAAAGTGTTTAGAGAACCTTTTATAAGTTCAACAAAAGGTTCCTTAACAGGAAACTTCCTAGAGCCACATAAAACTGAATGTTCAATTATATGAGGAACCCCAGTGCTGTTTTCTGGAGGTGTTCTAAAGGATATGGAAAACACTTTGTTATCGTCATCATTTTTTATGAAAAAAGTTGTGCTCCAGTTTTTTCATGTTCAAAAATCATTCCAGTGCTATTTATATCTTTTAATTCTTTTATTTCTTGAAGTTTAAAACCTTCATAAATTTTGTTCAATTCCATTTTCTTAACCCCTTTCATATGTAGTTAATACTTAAGTTTTGTAAAGTTAATTAATATTTTGCTAAGGATGTAAAACCTAATTTTAAAAAAACTATGCAGTTTAATTTCCATCTTAGTATTCCCACAATTCTAACCAATATATAAAGAATATAGAGAAGTAGTTTGTAAAATATAAAATTAGATTTAGCTGTATTATAGAATAAATTCTAAAAATAAGATTCATTTTAAGAATTTTAAAAACATAAAAAACATAATTAACTATATTATACCGTATTTAATATAAAATGCTATAATTATTTGAAATAAATGTTAAAACAAGTAAGAGGATAAATAAATCAGAAAATTTAAAATTAATTCATATTTGAATAATTATTTGTATTTAAATTCAAATAATGTTATTATTATAAAAAGGATAAATATTTGGAATTATGCATATAAATATACATATAAAAAGATAGATAAATTTAACAAAAATAGTTTCAAAGATTATTTAAATTAGATAGACTTAAATTTTAACATTAATATATAAAAATATCGTTAAAAGGGGGTATTTGAATGATTACACTAGCTATAGAAACTGCCTTGAAGGCTCATGAGAACAAAAAGAGAGTAGGTACTGATATACCTTATGCAGTGCATCCTATAGAAGTTGGAGTGATTTTGGCAAAAACAAAATGGATGATGATACTGTAGTAGCTGGTATAATACATGATGCTGTAGAACAGGAGTATTTGTCATTAGAAGAAGTTGAAGAAATATTTGGATTTAAAGTAAAGAGAATAGTTGAAAAGGTGTATATAGCAGATAAATACAAAAAAGGTGAGGATTATAAGGTAAGGAAGAAACGAACACTTGATTATTTAAGAGAAGAGGCGTCACCTGAATTTAAATTTGTAACTTGTGCTGATAGGCTTAGTAACATTAAAATGATGGAGGATGAGTATAAAACAGTTGGAGAAAAACTTTGGGAAAGATATGAAGAAGGTTATGCAAACAGAAAATGGTATTATCAAAGCTTAATTGTAAGTTTATCTCAAATTTCAAATTATGATATGTATGATGAATTTGTGAAAAGAGTTCAAAGACTTTTGGAGAGATACCAGCTTCTATCTTTATAAATCACGATCTTAGTACAATAAAAGATAAATTTGATGAAGATGTGGCAAGACAGTCTAAGTGGCTTACAGAGCATATGATAGGCTTTGTTGGTAAGATAATTGAACATTTTAATATAAATAAAGATGAAAACATAAAAGATGATGTGAAAAAAGCAGTTATTAAAACTTTAGAGATTTATAAGAAGCAGGAATCAGGAGACAATATAGAAGTTGAGTATGAAGACTGGGTAAATTGTGTTAAGCTGTTTTATATATTAAGACAGTTCTTAAGGTTTAATAATGCTTGGATTAAAGAAAACATAGGAATAAATTATTTAGCTTGGTATAAGCTTTATGATGTTGAATTTAGAATGAGTATAAAGTAAGGTGTAAATATTTTTAGGTTAAAAATTATAAAACTTAATTAAGTTTTCTTTAATGGAAACCCTGTATTTTAAGAATAATTTTCTTAAAATACAGGGTTTTTAAATTTTTACGGTAAAAAACAAATGAAACGCCATATATAGATAATGAAAGGGGATGATAATATGGCAGTAAAAGAGAATAAACTAGAGAGTTCAATGGTTTTGAAAAAGGTAGTAGATACAGTGGATGGAAAGGATAAGTTTAGAAGTCAAAAATTTTCAAAGATAAAATCAGAAGCAGATAGTAAAGACATCTATGATATAGCAATGCTTATGTCATCATTAATTATGTATCCAGTAAAAGAAATACTAAGAGAAGACCAAAGCTTAGTCGTAAATGAATAATATAAAAAATATAGGAGGATTGCTTTATGAATAAAGATTTAGTGATGCAATTTATGGATGAAAGTAAGAAAAAAGTGTCCTTAAGACTTAAGGACGTAAAAAATGACGTATCTGAAAAAGAAATAAGTGATTTAATGGATCTTATAATCCAAAAAATATTTTTATTTTTGGAAGCGGAGATTTAAAATCTAAAGTAAAAGCTGAAATTGTAAGTACTAACGTTGAAGAATTTGAATTTTAAAATTTAATAAAAATAATAAAAATCATTAAAGTAAAAAACTGTAATTTAAGAGTGTAAAGGTCTTAAATTACAGTTTTTTTAAGAAAAAGCTAAAATATATGCACAAAATGGACCTTAGTGGACTAAAATAGCATAATCAGAGGAAAGATGGGGAGCGCCTTGAAACCATATTTAAAAGTATTATGTAGAATTATAAATGGTACCATAATGACCTATATGGACTTGAAATAGCAAGAGAAATTAATTAAATTAAAGCCAATCAAATTAGAATAAGTTTTGCAAGTGTATTTTAGGGTACTTTGAGTTTGCTTAATACATAATATTTATATAGAATGTAAGCATAAAGATAATTAAATAATAAGTTTTAGGTTTTCTTTTGAGAAATTAAAAGGGAATGTGGTTAAAGGCCACAACAGCCCCCGCTACTGTATTGGTGGACGAATCTTATATACCACTGGCAAAACGCTGGGAAGGGAAGATAAGGAAGAAACCAGAGTCAGGAGACCTGCCTTAAGCTTTTAATGATCTTTCGGAGGGAGAGATTTATAGTGCTATATTAGTCACTTAATATATGCTATTTTGTTAACAGTATTGGGGCTATTTAAGGTATGCAAGATATATATTGCTGTTTATACAAGGTAAGCGTATTCCAATTTGATGTTTTACTGTGATGGGTTAGGTGATGAGTTTGTACACTATGAGGCTTCTCTTCAAGAAGTCTTTTTTATTGCTTAAATTTAGTTTATATGAAAGAAGGGATAGCAATGACTTTGGGGAATTTACTTCATGACAAAAAAGATAGAAATGGTTTTATTAAAAGAATAATAGGGGTTTGCCTTGGAAGCTTTCTTTACGCTTTGGCAATAAATATATTCATATCTCCTCACAAATTACTAAGTGGGGGAGTAGCTGGTTTAGCGTTGCTAGTGCAATATGTTTCACATATACCTTCTGGATATCTGGTTTTTATATTGAATATACCAGTTTTTATATTGGGACTTAAAAAGGTGGATAAGGACTTTGTGCTTTTTAGCATGATTGGTATGATGACTATGTCCATATTTTTAGTAGTAACTAAGGGAATTTCAAAGTACATTTTAATGGATGATCTTGTTATTTCAACTATATTTGGAGCCATACTAAGTGGGGCTGCTATGGGAATTATATTTAGAAATAGAGCTTCTCAAGGAGGAACAGACATAATTGCAGTGATTTTGAAAAACAAGAATGGCTTTAAAATATCAACAATGTATTTTATGCTAGATGCATTTATAGTAGTTCTCGGAGCCTTTGCTACGAATTTAAAGCTAACATTATATACAGTATCACTTATGTATATAAAAGCAGTTGTAATTGAAAAAGTAATCGAAGGATTTGATCACAAAAAAATAGTTATGATTGTAACTGCTAAAGAGGAAGAAATATCAAGTAAAATAATGACTACAATAGGAAGAGGTACTACTTATCTTTATGGAGAAGGCGGATATACAGGTAAGAAGAAAAAATAATATACTGCCTTTTGACAACTAGAGAACTTAACTCAGTTAAAAAGATAGTAGAGTCTGTAGATGATAAAGCTTTGATTTCTATATCAGAGGCTGAAGAAGTTCAAGGAAGAGGCTTTTTAAAACCAGCCTTATAATTAAATATGATTTTAAGACCTTAAGGTTTTAAATATATAATTTGGAAACTATATTTTCCTAAAGCATATTAAATGTCAGTGTTTAATTAAATGTTTCCTTTTCCATATAAAACCTATTAATAGTTTCCAATACAGAAAATATCTTATGATGAAATATTCTAGGATATTTTTTTGCTTTAAACGCAGTTTAATACTTTACAACTTTAACATGATAAAGTATAATAAGTATAACAAAAGATGAAAAAATTAAACCTAATAAAGGGACAGGCCTTTATTTGATAAATATTTAATAATAAAAGGAGAATAATAATATGAAGAAGATTAGTTGTATTTTATCGGTAACTTTGATTTTAAGTACATTATTATTAGGTTGTGGAAGTACCAAAGAAAAAGTTAATTCCATGGAGGCTATAAAAGAAAAGGGAAAGTTTGTAGTTGGACTTGACGATAGCTTTCCGCCTATGGGATTTAGAGATGATAATGGAGAAATTGCTGGATTTGATATAGATTTGGCTAAAGAGGTTGCAAAGAGAATTGGAGTAAAGGTTGAATTTAAATCAGTAGATTGGGATGGAGTAGTTTTAAGTCTTAAAAATAAGGACATAGATGTTATTTGGAATGGACTTACCATTACTGATGAAAGAAAAGAAAAAATAGGGTTTTCAAAAGCCTATCTTAAAAATAGACAGATAATAATGGTTAATAAAAATTCTGTTATAGAGAGCAAAATGGACTTATCTAAAAAGTCCATTGGAGTGCAAATGGGAAGTAGTAGTGAAGAAGCTTTAAATTCTGAGAAAGATGTAGTTAGTTCATTGAAAGACGTGAAAAAATATTCTAATAATACTGAAGCTCTTTTGGATTTAAAAGCAGGTCGTATTGACGCGGTTGTTATTGATGAAGTAGTTGGTAGATATTATATGACAAAGAAGCCTTTAACCTATGAAGTTTTGGAAGATAATTTTGGAGAAGAAGAGTATGGAGTTGGATATAGAAAAGAAGATAAAGAATTTGGAGAAGCTATAGATAAGGCTTTAGATGAAATGAAAAAAGATGGTACCATGGATGAAATATACAAAAGATGGTTTAAAGAAAAGTAGGAGTTGATTTAGTTTATGAATGATATGTTTTTATATATATTAAAAGGTTCAATTATAACCTTTAAATTATATTTTGTTACACTTGTAATTTCTATTCCACTTGGAATATTAATGGCATTTTTAAAGATGACTAAGCCCCTAAAAAGAATACTTGGTATTTATACTTGGTTTTTTAGGGGCACTCCCTTCTTTTGCAATTATTTTTTGTGTATTATGGACTTCCTGTAATTGGAATTAGACTTTCAGAATTCTCTGCAGCTTCAATTACCTTTATACTTAATTATGCTGCATATTTTACTGAAATAATGAGGGGTGGAATACAGTCAATTGATAAAGGACAATATGAAGCTGCAAAAGTATTAGGAATGAGTTATGTAGATACCATGAGAAGAATAATATTTCCTCAGGCTTTTAGAAGGGTTGTACCTTCTATTTGCAATGAAGCTATAAACTTAGTTAAAGATACTGCACTAATTACTGTTATAGGAATGCCGGAAATTCTTAGAAATGCCAAGGAAATAGTGACTAGAGAATTTACCGTTAAGCCTTTTTTTATTGCTGCTTTAATATATCTTTTAATAACCTCCCTAATAGTATTAGTGTTTAGAAAAATAGAACTTAAGTCTAATATTTAAAGATATATTAAAAAATATGCTATAGATTGGAGAGCTATAAAGTGAGTATAATTAGTCTTAAAGGTGTTTATAAAAATTTCGGAGAAGTTGAAGTTTTAAAAAATATAAATTTAGATGTAAAAAAGGGAGAAATTATAAGTATAATAGGTCCTTCTGGCTCAGGCAAAAGCACTCTTTTAAGGAGTGTTATAAAACTTGAAAAAATAAACCAAGGATCTATAAAGGTACATGACAATTATATAGATAAAATAGAAGATGCAAAAGGTTTTAAACCAAGTAAGGAGGGCATAAGTAAAACTCTAAAGACTATGGGTATGGTTTTTCAAAATTTTAATCTATTTCCACATAAAACTGTTATAGAAAACATTATTGAAGCTCCTTTAGTTGTGGGAAAAATTAAAAAATCTCAGGCTTATGAAGCTGCGGAAAATCTTCTTTTGAAAGTTGGATTATTAGATAAAAAAGATAGTTTTGAAAAAGAACTTTCAGGAGGGCAAAAGCAAAGAGTTGCAATAGCAAGGGCGCTTGCCATGAATCCGGATATAATGTTATTTGATGAACCTACTTCAGCATTAGATCCAGAGCTTGTAAGAGAAGTGTTGACTGTTATAAAGGATCTAGCTTATGAAAGTAAAATGACTATGATAATAGTCACTCATGAAATTCCTTTTGCTATGGAAATAAGCGACAGAATAGTCTTTATGGATAGAGGAGAAATAATACAAGATTCATCACCGGTGGAAATAAAAAACACAAATAATATAAGAATTAAAGAGTTTTTAAATAGAGTTATGTAAAAAAGCAAATATAAATACTTTAAAATTAGCGCCTAGTCTAGGTTATAAGACAGGGTGTTGATTTTTTTTCAAGATTTTCTAAGTATATGTTAAATGATGGAAATAAAAACATTATTATAGAATTTCCAAGGAAATATTTTCTCATAACATGGAAATAAGAATTTATTTGTAAAATCAACAGTACAATAAGAAAAAAATAGTGTCTTTTAATACTGGAATAATTAATTAATTTGTAACTATTTAAAAATGGTTTTGTAACACCACAATAAGGCAATGATGGTATGATATAGCTATAGACAAGGTGGAACTAACAAAACCAATTAAGTGTAAACAAAATTGATAATAAATAAAACTAATAAATTTATTTATGGAAATTATGCATTATGCATAAGGTATGGAGGAGTTTGTATGAAAAAAGTAGCATGTTTAGGTTTAACAGCGGCTTTGGTTTTTAGTACAGGAGCAACTGTTTATGCAAATACTAAGACTAAAGCATTAAATAAACCATCCATTCTCAAAGGTTGTAACATCACAAAGCACTGCAAAAAGTATCAATAAAGAAGTGAAAATTCTTAATAAAATTATTAAATACCAAAATAAATATATAGATGTTGAACTTAAAATTCCGCATGTTTCTGGACATTGGAACAAAGATGT
Source organism: Haloimpatiens sp. FM7315 (assembly GCA_041861885.1). Classification (NCBI taxonomy): domain Bacteria; kingdom Bacillati; phylum Bacillota; class Clostridia; order Eubacteriales; family Clostridiaceae; genus Haloimpatiens; species Haloimpatiens sporogenes. Next base: position 2,869,585 of record JBGVUE010000001.1, on the reverse strand, counting down.
TGAAAAAGCAATAAATAATAGAATTTCAAATGAGGTAATTAATTTTAAAAACCAATTAGAGAAGGAAGCAAAAGAATTAGAGGCAGAGTCTAGTAAAGCTGGTTTTGAATATCATAAATATGAAGCAAAAACAACTTACCAGGTACATCAGGATAAAGATGGTTTATTAAGTCTTACTTTAAATAAATATATATATACTGGTGGGGCACACGGAAATACTGAAAAAGTAGCATATAATATAGATTTAAACACTGGCAAAGATATAAGATTAGGAGATTTATTTAATAAAGGTGTAGACTATAGAAATTTAATTTCAAAGAGCATAAATAAATCAATGAAAGAAAATAAAGAAAAATATTTTGAAGAAGTTAATATTCAAAGTGAAGATATAAAATTTCACAAAGATTTTTATCTAAGTTCTTCAAAATTAGTGGTTTTCTATCAATTGTATGAAATTGCTCCTTATTCTTCAGGAATACCAGAATTTAAAGTTGAACTTCCTAAAGGAGCGTTAAAAGCTAAGATTACTTCAATTAATGCGCCTATAAAAGTAGAAGATAAATATAGTAATGAATCAGAAGCTTTTTCGGGAAAAATTTCAGAAAATATCAATGAACCTGTATTTTCAGGACTTTTAAATAAAAAGCTTCAAGATAAAATCAATAAAGAAGTTAAAGACGAAATTTTGAAATCAAAAGCTGAAATTGAAAAAGAGGCTATGGATTATTACAACAGTATTTCACAGAAAGAAAAAGAAGAATCCAAGGGTCCTAAATATGAGTTTCAGGTCGGGTACAATGTAACAGAAGCTTCTGATGATGTTTTAAGCTTTAGTATTAATTATTATAGTTATACTGGCGGGGCCAATGGTATGCCAGAAAAGAGTTATTATAATATAGATTTAAAAACTGGGAAAAGAATTGAATTTAAAGATTTATTTAAAAAAAGTGTAGATTATAAGAAAGTTATAAATTCAAAAATCAATAAAGAAATAGCTAAGAACTCTGTAGATTATTTCAAGGGAAAAGCTGGATTTATAACTGTGAAAGATAATCAGAAATTCTATTTATATAATGGGAATCTAGTAGTTGAATTTTCAAAATATGAAATAGCCCCAGGATCAACAGGAATGCCAAAATTCGTAATTCCATTTTCTGAAATAAAAAATATACTTAAGTAATAGAATATATAACTGCCTTTAAGATTACAAAGTAAACTTAAGGGCAGTTTTTCTATTTGCATGGAAATGATTTTAAAAAATTCTATGCTATAATATTAGGTATAATTTTGTATTTTTGCATGTATATTTTAATCGTTGTGAGTATAAAAGGGGGGAATTATGATTGGAGCTACTAGAAAATTTAGATTAAATGCTACGGAGTTAAAGCTAGTTGCAATAATAACTATGTTAATTGATCACATTGGAGCGGTACTATATCCTAAAGTTTTGTTTTTAGAATTATTGGAAGATTGGCTTTTCCTATATTTTGTTATTTTATTTCAGAGGGGTTTTTCAAAACTAGCAATGTAAAAAAGTATATGAAAAGACTTTTTGTATTTGCCCTGATATCACAAGTGCCTTTTTATCTGGCTTTTAGAACAGGATATTATTTAAATGTATTTTTTACTTTATTTTTTGGCTTATATGCTGTAATTTCATATGATAGAACGAAGGAAATAAAGTATGTATGGTTTTTGGGAATGATAGCTCAGGTTTTAAACACGGACTATGGAATCTATGGGGTTTTTATGATTTATTTTTTCTATAAATATCATAATGATTTTAGGAAAATGTTTAAAAGTCAAGCTATTTTAACTTTCATTTTTTTAGGCGTTTTAAGTTTAGGGGCTACTATAAACCTTGTAATTAGTAAAATTTCTTTGGAAATTTATTTTAGTGGACTAATAAGCATTTGGATTGAAGCTTTTTGCTTGCTTTCTTTGTTTTTAATTAGAATATACAATGGTGAAAAAGGCAAGGGCTTAAAATATTTATTTTATGTATTTTATCCAGCACATCTTCTTATAATAGCAGGCATTAAAAAAATATTTTTGCTTTAATATAATTTAATTCTTTATAAAAAATGTGGATAAATGTTAGCTTTATGGGGATATTTTGTGCATAAGCTGTGAATTATGTGGAAAAGTTTTTTGAAATGAAGAAAAAAGTTAAAAAAATGGGGATAACATACTAATAAATAGTGATAAAAATGTTTATAAATATGATATTTTTGTGGAAAACTTGTGGGTTTTTAAAAACAGCTTGTGTATAAAATATTTTTATTTTGATTTAAGGAGTGTAAATATGATTTATTTATCAGTGTTTAGTTTTCCGTCTGAAAGCATGGAAATTAATTATATAACCGAAATAAAAAAACTTGCTATAATAGCTTTTATCCCTTTAATTTTTTATCCTTTAAAAGTTTTGAAAGAATAGATTTTAAGCCTATTACTATTTTATATGGTTCAAATGGCTCTGGAAAATCAACAGCATTAAATATTATAGCAGAAAAGCTAAAATTAAAAAGGGATTCTAATTTTAATAAAACTAATTTTTATTCTGATTATATAAATATGTGTAAGGTGAGCATTGAAGAAGATATACCTAAAAACAGTAGGATAATAACCAGTGATGATGTATTTGATTATATGCTAAATATTAGAAATATAAATGATGGAATAGATAATAAAAGAGAAGATATATTTAATGATTATTTGGAATCTAAATACTCTGATTTTAAAATGAATTCTTTGAAGGATTACGAAAAGCTTAAAAAAGTAAATACTTGTAGAAGTAAAACTCAGTCAAAGTATGTAAGGGAGAATCTTATGGGAAATGTAAGAGAGTACTCTAATGGTGAAAGTGCATTTCGTTATTTTATAGAAAAAATAGAAGAGAATGGACTTTATATATTAGATGAACCTGAGAATAGTCTTTCTCCAAAACGCCAGATAGAGCTTGTGAAATTTATTGAGGATTCAGCTCATTATTTAGGATGCCAATTTATAATTTCCACTCATTCACCATTTTTACTTTCTATGACTAGAGCCAAAATATATGATTTAGATGAGAATCCTGTTTATATAAAGAAATGGACAGAACTTGAAAATGTTAGAGAGTATTATAAATTTTTTAAAAAACATGAAGATGAATTTTAGAAGCAAATAAAAGTGCAATTTATTTTAAGATGTAAGGAGTTTTGACTATGGTTCTTTATAAAGATGTTGTTATAAATCACTGTAAGGGTCTGCATGCGAGGGTTTTAGCTATAGTTGTACATAAGGTAAGTGAGCTTCAGAAAAAATATAATGTGGAGTTTTTTATAATATTTAAAAATAAGAATTATGTGTATATTCTTAAAAGTTACAATTTCATATATAATTTTGTTTAGCCAAGTAATAGGCAAGGTATAACTTATACCTCTTAATACATAGGGTAAGTTTTCAATTCTTATTGTTATTCCTGTGAAAAACAATAAAAAGTAAGTTATTACTCCTATTACAGAATGAATTTTTTTAGAAACAAGGATAATCCTCCAAAAACAAGACCTAATATATAGAAGCTAAAAACTGTTAGGATTATAGAAAAGATTATTTCTAAAAAATTTATAAAATTAATTTTAAGTAAGCTTGTTTTTACGTTAAATACAAATGTGCATAACTTTTAACTTTCTTTTCTATTTTGATTATACTGTTCATGTTAATTTTGTTAAGAATCTCCTTTAAATTTGCAGTTTCTAATTTAATAATCCTTTCCTCTTTTTCATAAGAAATATCTTTAAGGTTTACTGCTTCACTTGATTTTAATATAATTTCATAGCGATTTTCAGATTCTTTAAGCTTAAGATCAGAAATAGAACCATATTTAATAACTTTACCTTTTTCAAATATAACTACTTTATTACATACATTTTCTATTACATCTAAATCATGAGAGCTAATTATTATTGTTTTTTTATATTTATCTTTTAGAGTTTTTAATAAAATTTTCATTTTTGTTTTTGACACAATATCTAGTCCCAAAGTAGGCTCATCTAGAATCAAAATATCTGGATTTTTAAGCATAGCAATTATTATAGCTACTTTCTGCTGCATACCTCTAGATAGATTGTTAACAACTTCTTTTCTCTTCTCTAATAATTCAAACATTTCAAGTAAATTTTTTATTCTAAGTTCTAATTGCGAGTCCTTTATTTTGTTTAAATAGGAAAAATATCTTAAATTATAATCAACTGTTAGAAAATTATATAGATTACGAGCACCTTCAAGCACTACACCTATATTATCATGTACTACTTTTGGGTTTTTATTTATTTCCTTATTTTTTATACTAATTGAACCAGAATCCAATTTAATTAAATTACATATACTTTTTATCAAAGTAGTTTTGCCTGCTCCATTTTTTCCAAGAAAACCAACTATATCTCCTTGTTTTATGTTAAAACTTATATTATTATTGGCATAAAATTTATTCTTTTTAATTAAATAATACTTTGTTGCATTATTAATTTTTATAATATCCATAAATATAACCCCAATTTCTATAGATTTGTTATTTAATTATCATATTAATTATTTTAAATATAAATTTTGGTAAACACCTGCCTTTTGATAAAATCCTCTATAAATACTAATTTTATAATTATTTAATGCCTGCATATAATATTTTGTATTTTATATATAATTCCTTTTTGTATAAATAAGAATTTATAGTTATTAATATAATTTCATAAGTTATAAATTTTCAATTATAGGAAGTGAAGAGTGGAGTTATAAAGTTTTGAATAAGACTTTTTTTATTGCAGAGAATATAAGCTGTAATTGATAATATAACATTGAAAAAAACAAAGGTATATTTATATTTACATAAGTTATACTTTTAATTTAAAGGATATTAAGTGCGATAAAGACTTAAAGGCAAAAGCGCAAACAAATGGGGGATTAAATTTTATGGATACTTTAAAATTTACTATAGTGACAGGTACTAATGAAGGGTATTTTCATAGCAATGAAAATTCAATGGATCTGAACTATTTAGGAGAATTAATTCAAAGAATTTCTAAGGATATTTATAAGAAAAATGGAGTTTATTTATCAGCAGTTATAAATGTTAGTAAGACAATATATAAAGTGGAGTTAGGTTGTCCTAAATCTGGAGAGGATACTATAAACATAACTGGTATAGCTAGTAGAGAGTATGCACGCGATTTAGATTTGTGGAAGGAGTCTGTTTTAGAATTTGCTAAAGAATTAAAAGCAAAGCTAAAACAAAATAGCATAACCTGTGAATTTAATAAAATTGAATTATATTATTTAAAGGGGATTTCTGAGTAAAGATTTTAACATAGTAAATCTAAGCTGGTTTAAAGTTAGTAAATTAATTATAAAATTTTAATTTAATTTCAAATTGTATTAATTTGAAATACATAAAAATATAATGTATAGTTTCAATAATAATACAAATTACAATATTGAAAATATGTATAAGTATAGTAAATATTAAATAAATACTAAAGAAAAATTTTAAATAAAGAATTATGTTATAAAAATTTTCATATATATGGAATGTAATTTTAATCTGGGGGGATTAATATGGGAAACTACTTTGATTTACTTGGCAATGATTATTCTAACTTTATACAGATTATGGCAATTATTAGCTATTTTTTTCAAGCTTTCTCCTTTTACAAATTAGCTGAAAAGGCAAAGGTTAAAAATTCTTGGCTTTCATTTATACCATTTTTACAGTTTATAATTTTCTTTCACATTATAGATAAAAGTGCACTTAATATATTGCTATATTTTTTAGCTATTATACCTTTAATTGGAGCTATCATTTTAATTGTTTTAAATATCATATGGAAGGTTGATTTCTATAAGAGATTTAAAACAGATACAATATTCATAGTTCTTTGTATAATAATTCCTTTCTTTGAATGGGTATATTTAATTTATATGGCACTTTCAGCAAATGTTAGATACCAAGGTGAAAATAGATTTGGTGAGAATGCTTTCTAATTATAAAAAATTTATTATTGACAATTTCAATATATCATGGTAATATATTTCCAATTAAGTGAGTGTGCCTAAGTAAAATGAGCGGTACAGGGAGAGATCCTACACGTAGATATGAAATAAAACCTGCGGAGTCACTATTTATAGTGGCTTTGTGGGTTTTTTTATATTTAATTTATGTTTAAGTTATGGGGACGGTTAAGTGAAAACCAGCGTATTAGGGGGAGACGTTATGGGGACGGTTAAGTGAATTTTGGCATATTAGATTTAATAAGGAGGGGGATTTTATGGATTTTAAAAAGCTAAATATGGGAGATGAGATAAGAGTTATATCACCTTCTAGAAGTATGAAAATAGTATCTAAGGATGTAAGAGAAGGTGCAATTAATAATTTTTCAAAAATGGGACTTAAGGTGACTTTTTCAAAATATGTAGAGGAATGTGATGAATTTTTCTCTTCTAGCATAGAGTCAAGGGTTCAAGATATCCATGAGGCTTTTCTAGATAAGAATGTAAAAGCAGTAATAACAACTTTAGGCGGTTACAATTCAAATCAGCTATTAAGATATATAGATTTTGAAATAATAAAAAATAATCCTAAAATATTTTGTGGATATTCAGATATAACTGCTTTATGTCTTGCTATATATAAAAAAACAGGCTTAAATACCTTTTACGGACCTCATTTTTCATCTTTTGGCATGAAAAAAGGCAATGAATATACTAAAAAGTATTTTTTAAAGACGTTGTTTAATGTAGAAGGTGAAGTAAATGAGAATAAAGATTTTAATATAGATATAAAACCTTCGGAATATTGGAGCGATGATCCTTGGTATAAAAATCAGGAAGATAGAGAGTTTATAGAAAACAAGGGATATATTTGTATAAATAAAGGAAAAGCAGAAGGAACTTTAATTGGAGGCAATTTATGTACAATGAATCTTCTTCAGGGCACAGAGTATATGCCTTCTTTAGAAAATTCTATTTTATTTATTGAAGATGATGAACTTGTAAGTCCTGAAATTTTTGATAGAGATCTTCAATCTACAATACATCAGCCGGGTTTTCATGGAGTAAAGGGAATTATAATTGGTAGGTTTCAAAAGGCTACAGCAATGACTGAGGAAAAACTTGTTAAAATAATAAAATCAAAGAAAGAGTTAAAAGGTATACCAGTTATGGCCAATGTAAATTTTGGTCATGCAACTCCAATAGCTACTATCCCTGTAGGTGGATGGTGCAGTATGGATGCCTGTAGTAAGGAAATCTCTATAAGATTAAAGTAAGAAAATTGGGGACGGTTAAGTGAAAACCAGCGTATTTATGGGGACGGTTAAGTAGAATTTGCAGTAGAAGCTTGTTTAAAGCTATAAAAAGGAGGAATTACTATGTATTTTAAAAAAATGGTTGGTAAAAAGTGTTATTTATCTACGATTAACATTGAGGATTATGAAAAATACACTAAATGGGTAAATGATATGGAGGTAGCAGCAGGGCTTGTATTTGCGTCTAAGCTTATAGATGTTCATTGTGAAAAATCAGCTTTAGAAAGACTTAGTTCTTCTGGATATAATTTTGCCATTGTGGATTTAGAAAAGGATGAAGTTATTGGAAATTGTGGTTTTCCATCACTGGATCAAGTAAACAGAAGGGGAGAAGTTGGTATATTCATAGGTAATAAAGATTACTGGGGAAAGGAATATGGTAAAGAGGCCTTGAATTTATTGCTGGATTTTGGATTTAGCATTTTGAATTTGCACAGTATTTCATTAAAAGTGTATTCTTTCAATAAACAAGCAATAAAGTGCTACAAAAAAGTTGGTTTTAAAGAAGCTGGAAGACTTCGTGATGCAAAATTTATATCAGGATGTTCGTATGATGAAGTATTTATGGATATTTTAGATACGGAATATAAGTCTCCGTATATTAATGAAATAATTCAAAAGAAACTTGGAAATTAAACATTGAATTTAAAGTTTTAGAAAATATAAGGAAAGCAATTGGGGACGGTTAAGTAAAATTAATTAACAAAAGGTAGAAATAAAGAAATAATAGCGAAAAAACACTTTTATTGACTTAATTTTAAAAACAGTACTTAACCGTCCCCAAAATTCAAAATTAATCAAAATTAATGGGAGGAAAATATTAATTATGGATATGTCTATGAAATTAAAAGTAAGGCCAGTAAGAATAGAAGACGCTTCTGAAATAAATGAGATAAGAAGGCAGCGTGGGGTTCGTGAAAATACAATGGGAATTATTAGTGAAAGGATCACTAGAATTCAAAATATAATAAATAATCTTTCAGAAAATGATCATATGTTAGTTGCAGAAACTGAGGAAGATGGGATTCTGAAAGTTGTAGGCACAGCTAGTTTAAATGTATTTAGGTCAAATAGGGCAAGGCATTCAGGAAGCATTGGAATCTGTGTTCATAAAAATTATCAAGGCAAGGGCATTGGAAGAATTTTGCTAAACAATTTACTTGATATAGCTGATAACTATCTTATGCTTGTGAGAGTTGAGCTTGGAGTTTTTGTTGATAATGAAAGGGCTATAGGTTTGTATAAATCATTAGGCTTTGAAATTGAAGGAAGAAAGAAGTACGTAGCTATAAAAAATGGAAAATATGAAGATGAATATATAATGGCTAGATATAATTTGCATGAGAAATAATAATAATAATAAAATCTTTTTTAGAAAAGTTTATTTTAATTATGAAGTATATATTCTTTGCAGAATAAAAAAGCCCAAAATACGGAAACTATAATTATATATTAAAATATAGAGAAGGAAAATATTAAATAATATTATAGCACATAAAAATTTACAGGGAGTTTCATGAAATCAATGAGTTATATAGGTTTTATAATATAGTTGTGGCATAAAGCAATTCATAAAAATGGTTAAAAAATATAGGAAGCTTATAGGGAGAAAATGTATGAGTTCATATGAATATGTAAAAGACAAAGCTAATTTGTGCAAAAAAGCCTCAAGAAGCCTAGGGTTATTGGATACAAAGGTTAAAAACAAAGCATTATTGAGTATGGGAGAGGCTATTTTAAAAAATAAAGATAAAATATTAGAAGCAAACAAAGTGGATTTAAAATTTGCTAGGGAAAAAAATATGTCTAAGGCTATGGTGGATAGGCTTTTGTTAAATGAAAACAGAATTTATGGAATGGCTGAAGGTTTAAAAAACGTTGCAGCACTAGAGGATCCCATTGGTGAAGTTATTAAAATGTGGAAAAGGCCTAATGGCATTGAAATAGGACAGATTACAGTGCCTATTGGGGTAATAGGGTTTATATATGAGGCTAGACCTAATGTAACTCCAGATGCTGCAGGATTATGCATAAAATCTGGTAATGCAGTTTTATTAAAAGGTGGCTCAGAGGCCATAAATTCTAATAAAGTTATTTCAAAAATTCTTTATGATGCAGGGATTGAAGCAGGTCTTCCTGAAGGATTTATACAATTTATTGATACTAATGAAAGAGAAGTTGTATCCTCTATGATAAAGTTAAATGAATATATAGATGTAGTAATTCCAAGAGGTGGAAGGTCTCTTATTGATTTTGTTGTTAAAAATTCTACTGTACCTGTTATTCAAACAGGAGCTGGAAACTGTCACATTTTTGTAGATGAAAGTGCAGACATTAATATGGCCCTAGATATTATAGTTAATGCAAAGACCCAAAGGCCTGCGGTTTGCAATGCTATGGAGACACTTTTGGTGCATAAAAATATTGCAAAGAAATTTTTGCCTGTTCTTAAGGAAAGGCTTGAAAAGTTAAAAGTAGAGATTAGAGGTTGTAGTGTAACTAAGTCCATAATAAATTGTAAAGAGGCAGAGGAAAAAGACTTTGATACAGAATATCTTGATTTAATTTTGGCAGTTAAGGTAGTTAATTCTATTGATGAGGCCATAGATCACATATATAAATATAGCACTAAGCATTCAGAGGCAATAATTACAAATGACTATAAGAATTCTCAAAGATTTTTAAAAGAAATTGATTCATCGGCAGTTTATGTAAATGCATCAACAAGATTTACTGATGGGTCAGAGTTTGGGTTTGGTGCTGAAATAGGCATAAGCACCCAAAAACTTCATGCTAGAGGTCCTATGGGAATTAAGCAAATAACAACTACTAAATATATTATCTATGGAAATGGACAAATAAGAGATTAGCTATTAAAAAATAATATTTTAAAATAAAATAGTTTCTAAAATATGGGCAACATTTACTTATGAAATAGTTTAACAGGTTTAGGGGGAAAAGAGATTTGTTTAGAGATATGAGAAGAAGCAAACAATTATTATTATTAGATGAAACAGTTAGTATTTTAAACAATTGTACCTCAGGAGTTTTAGGGGTAATTGGTGATGAAGGATATCCTTATACTGTTCCGGTTAGTTATGTTTATAAAGACAACAAAATATATTTTCACTGTGCCAAAAAAGGGCATAAAATTGAGAGCATAGAGAAAAATTCTAAAGTTACCTTTTGTGTAATAGAAAAAGATGATGTAATTCAAAACAAATTTACTACAAATTATAAAAGTGTGTGCATTTTTGGAAAAGCAAAAATTCTAACGGAGCATTTAGAAAAAATTAATGCCTTAGAAGCTTTAACTGAAAAGTATTCACCAAATTATATTAAAGAAGGAAAACAGGAAATCCAAAAAGGTCTAGAAGCGGTATCTATAGTTCAGATAGAAATAGAACATATTACAGGTAAGGCTTCAAGGTAGCAATATTTATAAAAAAAGTTGATGCATTAAAACTGGCATCAACTTTTTAAATAATTTATAATATAGCCATATTATCAGCATGTACTACTACATCATAGCTCTTATATCCAAGTATTTTTTCTATGGATTTAGAATCAGAACCAAGTATTTTTTCAATTTCAAAGGAAGGATAATTTGTTATTCCTCTTCCAATTTCTTTATTATCTTCATTATATATAGATATTACATCACCCTGTTTAAAAATGCCAGTTACCTTTGTTATTCCTTTTGGAAGAAGGCTTTTATGTTTTTCTTTTATAAATTTTTCTGCACCTATGTCTACATATATTTTGCCTTTTGGAAGGGTTCCAAAGGCAAGCCAATGTTTTTTAGCACTTAATTGTTGTTTTTCACAGTGAAACAAGGTTCCTACAGGTTCACCTTCTAAAGCAATGCTTATTATATTAGGTATACTTCCGTTTAAAATAAGCATTGAGGCACCAGAGGATAAGGCTATTTTAGCTGCTTTTATTTTTGTAGCCATGCCACCTGTGCCAAGAGAGCTTCCAGCACCTTTTGCAAAGTTCTCTACATCTTCTGTAATATTTTCAACTGTATTTATAAATTTGGCTTTAGGATCTTTTCTTGGATCTTTATCATAAAGTCCATCAATATCGCTTAATATTATGAGAAGATCAGCATCTACAAGGCCGGCAACTACGGATGAAAGAGTATCATTGTCACCAAATTTTATTTCATCCACAATTATCGCATCATTTTCATTAACAATGGGGATAACATTTTTGTCGAAAAGGGAGAAAAAAGTGTTTCTAGCATTTAAAAAACGAACTCTATCACACATATCTTCTTTTGTTAGAAGAATTTGAGCTGTGGTTTTGCTATATTCTGAAAAAAGTTTCTCGTAGGTATGCATTAAAACTCCTTGTCCTACAGCGGCAGCAGCTTGTTTCTCAGGTATGGTTTTTGGTCTAGTTTTTAGTCCAAGCCTTCCCATACCCGCACCAATAGCTCCCGAGGTTACAAGAACAATTTCAAGTCCTCTATTATGTATATCTGCAATTTGCCTTACGATTTTTTCTATGTGATTTAAATTTAACAATCCCGTAGGATAAGTTATTGATGAAGTTCCAATTTTAATTATAATTCTTTTGGATTTTTTTAGCTCTTGTCTTAAGTTATCCATCTTTTCATCCACTCCCAATAAATATATTATATTTATTATAAGGATATAAAGCTTTTAATAGCAACAGTTAATTTATGGGCAGTGTGTTTTTTAAATTTTTACTAGTTCTTTATAAATTATTGTTAAGATTGTAAAAGCATTTAAAGAAGATTTTTAACATGTTTAAAGGATAAACCTTCAATTACGAGAATATAAAAAGATGGGGACGGTTAAGTTAAATTCCCTTTGTCTTTGGGGACGGTTAAGATAAATTACTTAGATCTATAGGAAAAACAAGTTAACCGTCCCCAAGGAAATACCCAAGGAAATAGCAAAAACAACTTAACCGTCCCCAAGGAAAACAAAGAAAAGAAGGAGATTAAAAATGTTTGATACACATATGCACACTAAGTTTTCAACAGATTCGAAAATGATTATAAATGATGCGGTAAATTTTGCAAACAAATTAAAACTTGGAGTTACTATAACAGAACATATGGATTTAAAATTTCCTATTAAAGACAAGTTTGTTTTTGATGTTGGAGAGTATTTTAATAAATACGATAAGTACAGGAAGCAAGGAGTACTTCTAGGAGTAGAACTTGGTATGAGAATGGACTGTATTGAAGAGAATAGAGAGCTTCAGAAGGAAAATGATTTTGATTATGTAATTGGTTCTCTTCATCTCGTAAGAAATATTGATGTATATGAGGAGGCTTTATACAAAGGTAGGGCAAAAAAAGAGGTTTATGAAGAGTATCTTAAGGCTATGCTTCAGTGTGTTGAAGTTTATGATTTTGTAGATAGTATTGGACACATTGATTATATTTCAAGATATGCTAGATACGATGATACAGAGCTTTATTATGAGGATTACAAGTATCTTATAGATGAAATATTAGAAAAAATAATAGAAAATGAAAAAGTAATAGAGTTAAACACAAGAAGACTTGGTAATGAGAAATCACAAAAGGAGCTTAAAAAGATTTATAAAAGGTACTATGAATTAGGCGGCAGATATATAACTTTAGGCTCTGACGCTCACACAGAAGTGAATATAGGAAGAAACTTTGACATAGCTTTAGGTATGGCAAGAGATTGCAATTTGAAAATAGTCCATTTTGAAAAAAGAAAACTAATAGTGGATTAAAGAGGGGAGGATATAATGAGAGGCGAAAATATGGAAAGCATTAATGTTAATAATTCAAATATAAAAAGATGCATAATGATATTTCCTGAATTTGAAAATGTAGATTTAATAAATAATATTAGAAAAAAATACGATCCTTTGTTTGAAAAAGTTCAAGGACATATTACCCTTGTATTTCCCTTTGTAAGTGATATTAGAGAAGAAAAATTAAAGGATTATTTAAAAAATACTTTAAAGGAAATAAATTCTTTTAAATTAGTTTTACAGGGTGTTACAAAGGTTGAAGAGGAAATTGGAAACTTTTTGTTTTTAAATCTAAAAGTAGGGGCTAAGGATGTAATTAAGCTTCATGAAAAATTATATAGTGAAATCCTTAAAGAGTATAGGCCTGAGTGGCTTAATAGGGTTCAGTATGTACCTCATATGACTATTGGAAGTTTTTCAAATAAAGAGGATTTAGAAAAGGCCTATAAAGATGTAGTTAAATTAAGGAATGAATTTAAAATTATTGTGGACAAGGTATCCGTGGAGATAATTGATAAAGATGAGAATTCCATAATTGAAATGGAAATAAAGTTAAAAAATACTTAACCGTCCCCAAAAATACCCCAAAAAGACCTAAAAGAAATGGAGGCAGAAGCATGAATGAAGTAAAAGAAATTGTAAACGTATGGGATATTGTAGCTGAGGATTTTGGCAAAAGTGAGCCTAGATACTGGAATGATTTTGGCTATAAATTGGTTGAATATTCAAATATAACAAAAGGCAACAAGGTTTTGGATATTGCAGTTGGAAGGGGAGCCTCCTTATTTCCTTCTGTAAATAAAGTTAAAAGCAGTGGATATGTAGTTGGAATAGACAGTTCTAAGGTCATGATAGAGGAGACCCATAAAGATATTTTATCTAAAAATATTGTTAATGCAGAAGTAAAAGTAATGGACGCTGATGAACTAGATTTTCCAGAAGATTATTTTGATAATGTTGTTTGCGGTTTTGGAATTGGTTATTTACTTTTAGGAAAACATAAACTAAAAAATGTTATTAAAGTCTTGAAAACAGGAGGACAAGTAGCTTTTAGTATATGGGGAGTGCAGGAAGATCAAAAGTGGTTAGGAGATACAATTAATAGATATTTAAAAGTAGATAATGTGAAGGATAAGCATAAAAATCAGGATATACCTAAATTCGATGATGTAAAAAGCGTTGAAAAAATCCTAAAAGAGGCGGGATTTAAAAATATTAAGGTTCATGAAGAGGTGGAAAAGGTTATTTATAAAGATAAAAATATGTGGTGGAAGGAAATGCATACTAACGCTGTAAGAAAAATATTTGATAAAATAGAAAGCTTAGGATTTGAATCTTATGTTCAGTTTAAAGTGGATATTTTTAATGACCTTGATAAATTCAAAAAAGATAATTGCCTTCATTTTAATATGCCAGTAATATATGCTTTTGGTGAAAAATAGGAATCACAAGTTAGCCAAAGAAAACAATATACTGAATAACAAACAGCATATTGTTTTCAAAAGCTATTATTTTATATATCTTATAAGCAGAAATTCAGTTACGTTTATTCATAAGAATGGTTGTATTCCGAAGTTCCACTTATGCTAGTTCCATTTTTGAATGTATTACATACTGAAAAGTATTATAGTTTTGAATATAGTAAAAATAAGGTTTCATGTTATACCAGAATAATACTATATTTAATTTCCCGCCATCTTTAGAACTATCTAATATAAATAAACCAGTACTTTGGTTATCTTTTAGTATTAGATTATCTGTTATAATTCCTTTTGGAGTTATACAAATAGGCATTTTGTCGGTGTTTTTTCTTATATATTCATTGTTTTTAGGATTTCCTAGTAGCATAAGATTATAGTTTTTTATATCATTATTAGTTAATGCTCTATCCTCTTTAACATTAAGGGTTATGCCATAGTTCACTTTAAAGACATCTATTATAGAACTAATTAACTTTTCTACATCAGGTTTTTCTTCTTTTGTTAGATTTGTTGGTTTTACTAATAATATTTTTTCACCCTTTAAGGTTCTAAGTAGAAAACTTCCTATAGTAATTCCTGAAGATTTTTCCTGAAGAGTTAACTGAGAAATTAACCTATTTTTATTAATTATATTATGTTCTTCTTCTGTAAGTTGAAGTTTTTCAGGATTATAATCTTTTGAAGTAATAGCTTTTTTAATATTATTTGCTGTATTTTCACCTGAAACATCTTTTATAACTTTTAAGAAGCCTTCAATTGAAGCATTTTTATACAGATAGTTTTTAAAATATGTTTGCATTATTTTTAAAAAGGTTTTCTCTCCAACTTGAGTTCTTAAATCTTCAAATACAATAGGGGCGTTTATATAAATGGTTTCGGTATATATACCTTGATTTTCAAATTTATCAACACTTGTGTCAAAGGAATAGCTTTTATCTAAATAATAGTAGTGATCTCTTATTGTGTTTGCTATTGCATTTTCAGAGTATTTTCCTTCTTTTTTTCGAAATACAATGCAGTTGAATACACTGTAAGGGATTCATCAAGAAATGGTTCTTTAAATTCGTTGTTTCCAACAGAAGCATACCACCATTGATGAGCAGTTTCATGGACTACAGCTTCTTTATTCCAGTCTAAATAAAAATGTTTTGAATCATTATTATTAGTATAGTTAGGATACTTACCCATTTGGATTATTTGAGGATATTCCATAGCACCACCAGAAAGATAAGTTTCTACTATATCAAATTCCGGGTAAGGGTATTTACCGAAGGTTTTACTGAAAAAATCTATAGAATCTGCACCAAAATCAAGCATTCTTTGAGCTTCTATTTTAGTACTTAATTTTTCATCCTGGTCAGAGATGTAAAAACTATTTACTTTTATATCATTTACTTTTTTAGATAGTACTTTAAATTTTTCACTCATCATAAAGGTAAAATCTCTTACATTTTCAGCTTTAATTTTAGTGGATTTTACATTGCCTTTAGTTTCTTCTGAGGAAATTACTCCAGTTGAGGCTATAACCATATTTTTATTAGTGTTTAAAGTTACGTTGTAATTTGATGCATTACTATAATTGGATTCGCCAACTGGGTGAAACTCATTTTCATCCCAAGAGTTGGAACTAGCGTTGTACATGGATAATATTGGATACCAATTAGATAAATAATAGACTTCATTATTATAACCAAGTCTTCCATAGCCTTTAGGAATTTTTAAGGTGAAAGTTATAGAAATTTCTATAGTGTCATTTTCTTTAAGAGGAGTTTCTAAAGAGAATTTTAGAATTTGTTTTTCTTGTGAAAATTTTACTTCTTTATTGTTAACTAATACTTTTTTTATATCTATATCACCAATTTCTTCTTTTTCTAATGCTTTATCTCTCAAACCATTTGAAAACAAAGGCATTTTATCTATACTTTTGTATGAATCTGGGTATAAATGAAATACTAGATTGTCAAGCTCATGATTATAGGTATTTGTAAATTCAACTGATTCATTTACATTTAAACTTTTCTTTTCTTCATTGAAAGTAATATTCATGTCATAGGATGTTGTTTTACTTTTTTCTTCAGCCAAAACAACGTTTTGTTTTGGCAATAAAAAAACCAGTAAAAAAGCTAGTATAAAGAATTTAACTTTTTTTAGTTTCATAATGTAAAGCCCCCTTTGTATATTTATATAGACTTAAATAATATTAATTTATTCAAGCTTATATATATAAATAAAACTAGGTTTATATCTCAGAAATAAACCTATAACTTTATTATGTAATAAATATAACATTTATTACATAATAAGTAAATAAACAACCTCATTAAAAGATAATATAAGTAACATTTGAAATATAGATTGTTATACCTATGATTTTGTAATAGAAATGCCTTCTAAAAAAGGTCATAGATTAGCTAGTAATTAGAACAATTAAGCCATAGAAGATTCAAAGATAAAGAAAATAACTTAATAAATATATTGATTAATATGCATATAAGTGGTATATTTAAAACACAGTATTTTTGAAATATTCACTATATAATTAAGATTTCGACTAATACTTATTAATGGAAGGAGTGGTGTCTTATGATAAAAATAATAGATGTTTTATATACAAAAAATTCATAATGGCTGCTCCTAGGAAAAATCTATTTAAATAGGATTTAATAAGTGTTAGGTGTTTTTTATAAGGCTTTATAGGAAATAATTATACTTTTTTATAAGTTTCATATTAAATATGCACATAACCTTGGAGCAGTATGTTGTTTCAGGGTATTTTTATGTACTAAATTATTTAATATGGAGGAATGAAATTGATTAAAATTAATTTAAAAGAATATGGACTTAAGGCCAGCACTTTAAAGGAGTTTGAAAGTCTTTATAAGAATTTTTATTTAGGAAGGGTAGTTTGCCAATTAAAAAGCTACTATAAGGTTATAACTGAAAAGGGAATAATGAATGCTAAAATTCCAGGTAAAATAATGTATAATACAACGTATATTGATGACTTTCCAACGGTGGGAGATTTTGTGGTTTTAGATAGAGATGATGACTTAAAAGGCGATGGGGTAATAAAGGCTGTTTTAAAAAGATATAGTAAATTTTCAAGGAAAATTAGTGGAAACAAAGAGGATGAGCAGATTATAGCAGCTAACATTGATATTCTATTTATTACTATGTCTCTTAATGATAATTTTAATTTAAGAAGACTTGAAAGATATGTAGCAAGTGCTTTAGAAAGTGGTGCAAAACCAGTAGTTTTACTCACTAAAGCAGATTTATGTGATAATGTTAGTGAAAAAAGCTTAGAAGTTTCAAAGGTTACAATGGGAATAGATACACTTGTTATAAGTAGTTTTAATAATAAAGGTATATCAGAGGTTTTAAAAAGAATACCTAAGGGGTGCACTGTAGCTTTTGTAGGTTCTTCAGGTGTTGGTAAGTCCACTCTTATAAATAAATTACTGGGATATGAAAAAATGAAGATTTCAAAAATTAGGGAAGCTGATGGTAGAGGAAGGCACACTACAACTTATAGGGAGCTAATTAAAATACCTGAATTAGGAGTTGTTATTGACACTCCTGGCATGAGAGAATTTCACCTTATGGATGTAGTTTATGGTGTAGAAAATGCTTTTTCTGATATAGAAACCTTAGCGTTAAATTGTAAATTTAGAAATTGCAGTCACAGTAGTGAACTCGGTTGTGCAGTAAAAAAAGCTATTGAAGAGGGAGTAATATCTGAGGCTAGATATAAAAATTATATTAAACTTTTAAAAGAAGCTGAGTTTATGCATAAAAAAGAAAAATCAAGAAAACTTAAAAGTGAGAGAGGAAAAAAGCCTTTGATTGTTAAAATTACTGATAGAATTATTAATTTAGTCTATAGTAATGTATAGATTATTGCAAGGCAAATTTATAGTTGTAGATTTAAGGTATAAATTAACAAAAGATAATGCTGTAAAGTAAGTTATAAAAAATGAATTAAAAAATATGCTTGTGTTTGTAAAAACTTAAATAGTTATGGAGGAAATTGTATGAGTAGAATTAAATTGGTATTACCAGAGGTAAAGTATAAAGAAGTCATATTAGATTATAAAGAAGAATTTATAAAGAATAAAGATAGCATGGATGGTACAGCGGGACTTTCTCAATGTGAAAGTTTTGAGCAGTGGTATGAAGCCTTTTGTGATAATTTAAAGGAGGAAACGGTCAGAGAAGGCTTAGTTCCAGCTACAACTTATCTTGCATTAGATGAAAATGAAAGATTAGTTGGAATGATTGATATTAGACATAGGTTAAATGACTATTTATTAAAAACTGGAGGGCACATTGGTTATAGTGTTAGAAAGTCAGAGAGAAAAAAGGTTATGCAACCCAAATGTTAAAATTAGCTTTAGAAAAATGCAAGGAAATGAATATAACAGAAGTTCTTGTTACCTGTAATAAAGACAATATAGGATCATATAAAACAATTATTGCAAATGGTGGAGTACTAGAAAATCAAGCATTTGATTCTGAAGACAATAGTATAACTAATAGGTATTGGATTAAATTGTAAAAAATTAATATTAAATTATTATTTAAGGGGCGAGTATGATAAATATGTTTATTTTAAGAACAAATCGTTTAGTTGTAAGGAGCACTAAAAAAGAAGATGCTGATTTTTGCATGGACATATGGCTTGATAAAGAAATGGGCAAATATCTATCAGATCCACCAAGAGAAAAAGCAGGGGACACTTATTTAAAATGGAAAGAAAAGGTTGAAATATTTCAAGGTTGTTATTACTTTGTTGCAGTTTCAAAAGAAACTGGAGATTACATTGGAACATGTAGTGCAGTTCCAAGTGAAGACAAAATTCATTGGGATTTAGGATATGCGATTCATAAAAAATATTGGCGTCAAGGCTATGCTACAGAAATGATTAAGGCGCTAATTGATTTTTGCCATGAAAATGGAGCCAAAAAAATAACTGCTCCTGTAGCAAAAGAGAATGTTCCATCTAATAAAGTCATGAAAAAACTAAATTTTTATGTTGAAAAAGAAGATACTTTTAAAAAAACAGGCACAGATATTGTGTATGATGAGTATGTATATAGGTTGGATTTACAATAATTGGATTTAGAATAATTTAATTTTGTATATGAACTGTAGCTTCATCTGATATGTGTCTAATAGGTTATCTTAGAAAATAATAAAATAATTTTTAAAATTAAAATAGGTTTGAGATGCTAATTTTTTAGTTTCTAAAATCTATTTTTTTAATTTGCTCTTGAAATACGCTTAAAAGTTGTTAACCGTCCCCGCCAGACCCGTACCCAAATTTTCAGATTTGATTTTGGAGATTTTCATTAACCGTCCCCACATTTTTGACAATCTTTTTTTATTGTGCTAATATGAAGCTAACTTCACATGAAGCTTACTTCATATAAATATAGGCAGGTGATATGTTTGAAAAATAAAGTAAAAGAATTAAGAACAAAGAAAAAAATGACCCAGATGCAGCTTGCTGATTTAGTGTTTGTTTCTTCGAGAACTATTATTTCACTTGAAAAGGGGCAGTATAATCCCTCAATTATGCTTGCCTACAAGATAGCCAGAGCATTTAATACAACAATAGAAGACTTATATTGTCTGCAGGAGAATTTAGAAAAGGAGAATTTGGAAAATGAAAATATATAATAAAAAGAAATTCATAAGCGGTATAGTATTTTTAGCATTAGCATTTGTAAATATTGGGTTTATGATTGTAAAGTTCGACAGTTTAACTACTTTAATAATTGTAAAACACAGCGCAGTAAATATATTTTGTGTTTTGTTTGGAATAACTGAAGTATATAGAAGTTTGAATCGTAAGTGTACTATTGAAGATATAAAGAATGAGGATGAGAGAGAATTGCTTATTAATATGAAATCAAAGAGCAGAGCCTTTACGATTACACTAGGGATATGTGTTACAATTATATTATTATCTATGGCTGCATGGGCATTAACAAAGAATGATATCTGGATGGGTGTATTTGTCTGCATGAGCAGCTTTTTTACAATTATGATTATTACTGTTATAGGCAGTTATGTTTATTTTAATAGAAGAAATTAAAATATAAGAAATTAAAATATAAGAAAAAGATTATAATACTAAGAAAGTGTCAGCGTGGTGAAGAGTAATGTTAGAAGTATTTATTTGTGATGATAATGCTGTTTTTAGAGGTAAATTAAAGCAGCTTCTTGAGAATACTATTTTAAGGGAAAAACTAGATTTAAAAATAACAATTTCAACAAAAGATCCTGAAGAAATACTAGATTATGTAAAAGCAAACAATGTAACGGGAATTTATTTTCTAGATGTAGATTTAAAAAATGAAATGAATGGAATAAAACTTGGGGAAAAGATTAGAGAAATAGATTCACGTGGATACATAATATTTACTACTACTCATTTAGAAATGAGTTATTTAGCCTTTAAATATAAGGTAGAAGCTATGGATTATGTAATTAAGGATGATGATGATTTTAAAACTAGAGTAAACAGCTGTATTATAAAGGCCTTTAATACTTATTACAAAGAAGGACATAATAAGGACTATATTTCTATAAATACAGATACTAGGATAATAAACCTTAGATTTAATGATATCTTATTTATAGAAACCACAGGGACAGCACATAAAATAAGGATACATGAAGAAAATAGACAAGTTGAATTATATGGCAATTTAAAAGATATTCAGAAAAAACTTACTCCTAATTTCTATAGATGTCATAAGTGTTATATTGTAAATAAAGATAAAATTGAAGAAATAGATAAAAAGAAAAATAAAATCATTATGACAAATGGAGAGGAATGTTACGTTTCTTTTAGATATAAAAGAGGACTTTTATTATGATGTTTCAAAATTTAACCTTTAAATTACTAGAATTTATGATTGTACCATCCATATTAATGAGTATATTATGCTGCATTTCAATATTTATTTTATACAATGAACAATTAAAATCAAGAGATATTAGAAGATATTTTCTTATATCATTAGCTGTAGGAATGGTGCTTTATACTGGTTCATACATGATAATACTTCCTATACTTACTATTATAACCGTTATTCAGCTAAAAGAAATTAATAAAGATAGAATCAAAATTTTGATAACAATTTATGGCGTATATTTTTTAAATCAGATTTATACTTTTACATATGTTTTCTTAGAAGATGGACTAAAGAGTATGAATTATAAATATACAATTGTTCAGTTTGTATTAATGGGTTCTATTCTAATTATTTTATGCTTCATAATGAAGAAAATCCTAAATAATAAAAAGTATAATAAAGAAAGTTCTCCCTCAAAAGTGCGATACAGGCTTATTTTATTAATCAATATAGTGTTAACTTTGTTTATTGTATTTATTTATGAATTTACAGTGGAATTTATAATAAATAAACAAAAAATGGATTTCATAATGGGTAATGTTACTCCAAGTATTTTACCCCTTATATCAATTATATTATCAAGCAGTATAGTTTATTATTATGATAAAAGTGTTGAATACAGAGTCAAATTAAAAAGGGAAACTGAAGAAAAAAATGAAATAGAAGAATATGCTCATATTATAGAAAATATGTACAGTCAGACAAAGAGATTTAAACATGATTATATTAATATGCTGTCTCCGCTTAAAGAATATATAGATAATGCTGATGTTAAGGGACTTAGTAAGTTCTTTTATGAGAATGTTATTGATATGGACAAAAATATAAATTGGAGCAGCAGTAATATTGATAAGCTTAAATATATAAAAGTTTCAGGAGTAAAAGCAATATTTTCAACTAAACTTATAAAAGCAGCTTCAATGAATATAGACATAAGTGTAGAAATAGTAGAAGATATTGAATGTATTTCAATGAATATAATGGACCTGTGCAGAATAATAGGAATATTAATGGATAATGCCATTGAAGGCGCACAGGAATGTGAATATCCTAAATTATGTCTTGTTGTTGTAAATAAAAATGATTATGTAAGGATAGTGATAAGAAATAATTTCTTTGGAGATAAACCACTAATACATAAGATATTTAAAGAAGGTTTTTCTACAAAGGGAACAGAAAGAGGATTGGGTCTGTATACTGTAAAAAATATTATAGATAATAATTATAACAATGTGTTTTTGGATACATCTATTGAAGACAATGTGTTTGTTCAAGAACTGTGGATAAAACACATCAATAAGTAACTACTGGATTAAAAAATTAGTCCAGCAGTTACTTTTTTCATAAGCGTAATTTATAATTTCATAAGCGTAAATTTAGTATTTTTTATGAATACAAACAATTGACTTATGATAAAGAGCAAAAATAAACCATAAAACTTTGATAGCATATAATCATAAATTGAAATTCATTCAGGGAGTGATTATATATGTCAAAGAAATGTATATTAAGTACACATAATCTTACTAAAAAATACAGTAGTAAAAAAGCAGTAGACAACCTTAATATAAATGTATATGAAGGAGATGTTTATGGATTTTTAGGACCTAATGGAGCAGGAAAGAGTACAACCATAAAAAGCATTATGGGACTTATAAAGCCTGATTGGGGTAATGTAATTATAAATGGTTATGATGTTCAAAAGAATAATCAAAAGGCTATTTCAAAAATAGGGGCTATGGTTGAGGCACCAAGTTTTTATAAGGGGTTATCAGGATATAAAAATCTATGTTTAATGGCTAATTTGTATGGCACTTCTAAAAAAAGAGTAGATGAAGTTCTTGAGATGGTAAGGTTAAAGGATGAAGCTTACAAAAAAGTGGCTCATTATTCTTTGGGAATGAAACAAAGACTTGGAATTGCAAGAGCATTTTTAAATAATCCTAACATAGTTATATTAGATGAGCCTACTAATGGGCTCGATCCCCAGGGAATAAAAGAGATAAGGGAGCTTATACAAGAATTATCAAAAAAGTATAATGTAACTTTTATTATTTCATCACATATATTAAGCGAAATTCAGGCAGTATGCAATAGAATTGGCATTATACAAAAGGGCAGACTTAAAGTTGAAGGAAATGTTTGTGAACTTTTAGATACAAATGAAGAGATAATAGAAATCTATACAAGAGAAAAAGAAAAGACTTCGCGTATTCTAAAAGAAATGAATATCCCATGCACAATAGAATGTTTTGAACATGGCATAAAAGTTAAATTAGCAAAGGGTAATTTTCAGAGAATTAACAAGCTTTTAATTTCTAATGATGTTAATGTAGAAAACTTGTATCGTAAGGAGACCTCACTAGAAGATTATTTCTTTGATGTGATGAAAGGAGATAATAAAAATGCTTAAAGTTTTAAAAAATGAGATTATAAAAATGTTCAGCAGTAAGAAATTTTATATATTATGTTTTGTCATAATTTTGAGTATACTTATTATAGCCTTTACAGGGAAGAACGATGCTAAATCCGTAATAAATGCAGAGAATTTTTTAACTGAAACACTTTTTGGAATGTTAATGAGACCTATGATACCAATGCTTATGGTTGTAATTATAGCAGAAACACTGACTCAAGATTATGCAGAAGGGACTATGAAATTTTCACTAATGGCCCCTATAAAAAAGAGTGATTTTATAATAGGGAAATTTTTGTTTATAACTGTATATGCTTTAATATTATTGTTTGTTTCTTTTTTGGAAGTTATATAATAGGTGTAATTTTCTTTGGATTAGGAGATAAAGGAGAAATTTTAAGCAATTTTATTTACAATTTAGAAGTTTATGTAAGCATAGTTCTGCCTTTATTATCTTTTAGTTTTGTTATTAGTTTTATTGCACTTATTGTGAATAATAGTGCAACTATCATGGGATTAGGAATTGGAATTCATGTTATTATGCTATTTGTGGATTCACAAATAAAGAATGCAATGTACTATACATTTTCTGGGGGCATAGCTGGAGGAATGTATGCTGTAAGGATTTTAGGCAAAATAGATGTTAATGCGGTTATTTCATTTTCAATAACTGCTGGTATATATATATTTGTAAGTATTATACTTAGTATGTTGATTTTTAAGAAGAAAGATATAGTTAGGTAAAATACCTGCTTACAGTGTTTAGTTAAATATAAAAATAACCTAGTAGAGCATATTCTTGTCTTACTAGGTTATTTTTATATTATCTTTGGAATTATTAAAGGTGCTAAAACTTTGACCTTTGCAGTTATGATACAATTTATAAGAAGAAGTTTTAACATAAGTATACTATATTTGATTTGAAAACATTTTATAGAAATAAGAAGTATGGTTGTACAAATCTTCTATTCCACCTTTTTCAATAATTGCACAGTCTTTTAGAACAAGAATTTCATCAGCTAATTTAATAGTTGATAATCTGTGAGAGACTAATAGTATTGATATTTCAGGAAAAGCTTTTTTAATATTTTCAATAATTCTATTTTCTGAATCTGAATCAGTGTTACAAGTACCTTCATCAATAATAAGTAATTTTGGATTAGTATATAATGCTCTACATAAAGCGATTTTTGCTTTTGCCCTCCAGATAGTTTATTACCTTTTTCACCAATAGTTGTGTTTAAATCAAATGAATTTTTCTCCAGAATATCATCTATATTGCATATATTTAATAATCCTTCTATACTGTATTTTGAATTGTTTCTTCTTCCAAATGTAATGTTATTTATGATAGAATCATTTAATAAAAATGTATCTTGTGGAACATAACCTATTTGTGCTCTAAATTTACATAGGTCTTCATGAATATTCATATCGTTAATAAATACATTTCCACTATTAGGGACTAATA
Organism: Haloimpatiens sp. FM7315; assembly: GCA_041861885.1. NCBI lineage: Bacteria > Bacillati > Bacillota > Clostridia > Eubacteriales > Clostridiaceae > Haloimpatiens > Haloimpatiens sporogenes. The sequence goes on along the minus strand of JBGVUE010000001.1, from coordinate 2,844,182 downwards.
AGCCTGTTATTATATTAATTAATGTTGATTTTCCACAACCATTTTCACCAACAACTGCGTATGTGTAATGTTTTTTTATGATTAAATCTATGTTTTTTAGTATTTGTAACTCTTCATATTTGAAAGATACTTTGTCTAACCTTAAGAGGATATTTTTATTTTCCTTATCACAATTATAATGAGATAAATAATTAGTATTTGATTTTGGATTAATATTACATAGATTATCTTTCATAAATTTATCAAGTTTGCCAAATTCAATTTTAAATACTTGTAGTAATCTATTAAAATTAATAATTCTTTCTACTGGACTATATAATAATGAAACAAGTGAATTTAGAGCAATTAGTGTTCCTATTGACATGGTACCGTTAAAGACTTCTATTGTTCCATAATATAGTACTATAATATGACCTAAAATACTTATAATATTTGCTAAACTATCATAGATCGAAGAGATAATTGAATAGTTAAGACCAAATTTGCCAAAATCACCCTGAATAAGGTTGTATTTTTTTATAAATATATTTTCTGTATTAAGAATTCGTATCTCTTTAATACTATCTAAAGATTCTTTGAGATTTTGTGTAACTTCAGCATCTTTATCCATCATTTTCATTCTAGTTTTTCTTATTTTAGAGTTAAAGAAAAGATAAAGAAGACCATAAAGTGGTAAAATTATCATGGTAATAAAGAACATTTTTAAATTTGTTTCAGCTAAAATTATTACACCTATTACAAGTAAAATGCATTCTGTAATTGTATTTAAAAGTATGTTAGATAAAAACCAACTAATAGAATTTATCCAATCTCTAAATAGAGTTATAATATATCCCTGCTTTTGTGATGAAAAAGAAGTAAACTCAAATTTCATAATAATAGATGAAAATATGTTATCTCTTATATCATAAAGAATTTTATATGCATATTTTGAAAATAAAAATTCTTTTAAAAATGAGATTATATTTTTTAATACATAAAAAATAATATAACTCAATACGAATATTACTAATAAGGACATATCTTTTGATGGTAATATATTATCTAAAAGATACTTTGATATAAATGTTGATCCTATTATAAAAACATTAAGTAGTAACCCTATAAAAATGGCAATAATATATTTTGGTAGTAATGGTTTTAATAATTTCATTAAATAATTGTTTTTCATTAATTCTCATCCTTTACTAAATTATAAATATTATCAATTTCAGATAATTCCCATAGATATGAGTATATTATTTTCTTTTTTCACTACAATTAGGAGGAGAGGATTGAATATCGCCAGTAGCATTAAAGGCGGTGCCTCTACATCCACCACCACAAATGTTTTACCTCACAATTTCTACATTCTTTTCCTAAATCTTTATCTACATTAGAGATTTCTTTTTCCATATTTTCCGTCTCCTTAATAAAAAGCACATAATATCCAATAAATATAATTTATGTTTATTGGATATTATTAGTATAATATGAAATTATTAAAAAACAATCTTTTATGAAAATTTTAAATATTTAGTTTTTTACTTGCTTTAAACATACTAAATGTTTGAAAATGAAAAAAATGTTGTAAAAACTGGGAATTTATATTTTAAAGATTTTACATAGTGGGAGATTGATGAAAACACTATAAATTTTTTTAAGAATTCTGTGGGATTTTATACTACTTTTAGAAAATATAACTATAGAGCTCATAAAACATACAGAGTATTTTTACAGTGGCTTCAGCCAAGATATCCATACAAGGGAAAAATTTTATTTTGAAAGTTTTGATACTAATAAATATAACCATTCTTTTAATTATAATTTTGTTAAGATATAATATTCTTAAGGTTATTTTTGGAGGATTGATATGGAAAAGATTTTACTTGTAGAAGATGATAAAGATATTCGTGACATATTAAAAGTATATTTAGAAGCTGAAGCTTTTGAAATATGGGAAGCTGAAAATGGAAAAGAAGCTTTTGAAATTATTAGGAAGAGAAAGCCTGATTTAGCTATTTTAGATTTGATGCTTCCTGATATAAATGGATTAAGTATTTGTAAAAGAATAAGAGAAAAATACAATTATCCTATAATAATGCTTACTGCAAAATCTCAAGATCAAGACAAGATAATAGGACTTACTTATGGCGCAGATGATTATATAACAAAGCCTTTTAACCCCTTAGAAGTTATTGCAAGAATTAAGGCTCAGCTTAGAAGATACAAGCAGTATGGAGAAGATACCAAAGATCAGGATATCATATATTATAAAGGACTGATTTTAGATATAAAGAGCAGAAATGTAAGTTTAAATGGGGGAGAATTGAAATTAACACCTACAGAGTTTAGTATTTTAAAGATATTGTTATTAAATAAAGGACAAGTTGTAAATGGAGAAAAGTTATTTCATCTTTTAAGAGAAGATGAGTATTATTCAAAATCCACAAATACAATAACAGTTCATATTCGAAATTTAAGGGAAAAGATGGGAGATTCTTTTGAACATCCTGAATACATAAAAACTGTGTGGGGGGTAGGTTACATAATTGAAGCGTAAAAGAATAAATTATTATATTTTGTTTTTTTTAATATTTATTGCAGTTATGATATATATTGATTTTAGTTTTGAAGGGATTTTAGGAGAGTATTTTGAAAAGCAAATACTATTTAATAGAGAAAAAGTAAACTTTTTAGGAATGGAACATACAAAGGGAGTTTTTTATTGGCCCAAACTTAAAGATATATTGATTAGACTAACTGTTATCTGCATTGTGCTTTTAGAGGTTATTACTTATTTTACAGCACAACGTGCAAGAAAGGATGAAGAAAAACGGCTTATAAATAAGATAGAAACAAGGATAGATTTGCTAGCTAAAGGAGAAATACCGGAGAAAGATGAAAAATTAAAGCTTATTGATTCAAAGATTAGGGATGTTATTCATGAAAAAGATATAATAAAGAAAGAGGCATTGGTAGAGATAAATAAGAAAAATGACCTTGTAACATATTTAGCACATGACTTAAAAACACCATTAGCAAGTATAATAGGATATCTTTCAATTTTGGATGAATCAAAAGTGCCAGAGGATATTCGTAAAGATTATATAAAAAAGCTTCTGAAAAAATCCTACAGGCTGGAAGATTTGACAAATCAGTTTTTTGATATTACAAGGTTTAATCTTCAGGAAATACCTTTGAATAAAACTTCACTTGATGCAGTATTTTTCTTAGAGCAGCTTACTGAAGAATTATATCCTCTGCTTAAAAAGAAGAACTTAAAATTTGACATAGAAGTTCCTAAAGATATGAAGATTTATGTAGATGGAGTGCTGTTTGCAAGGGTATTAAATAATTTACTAAAAAATGCTATAGCATACAGTAATAAAGATTCTGTTATAAAAATAAGAGGAAAAGCTGAAGATAGTATTACAGAGTTATTTATAGAAAATGATGGTGATGTAATAAGTGATGAGGAGCTAAAACTTATATTTCAAAAGTTTTATAGAAGAGATAAATCAAGAAGTCAATCTGCTGGTGCAGGACTTGGTCTTGCCATTGCAAAACAAATTGTAGAAAAACATAAGGGTTCTATAAAAGCTTCTAGTAAAGAAGGACACACTATGTTTATTATCACTTTACCTAATTCTTAATAAAATCTTTATAAATACTGAATAAATTCTGAATAAACCTTCCTTTTGTCTTAGTTATACTTAAGATGAAAGGAAGGTTTTAACGTTTTTATAAGGAGGAATATTTTATGGAATTATGTATTAATAATGTTTCTAAGCAGTTTAAAGATTTAAAAGCTGTTGATAATGTAAAATTGAAATTCACACCAGGTATTTGGGGACTTTTAGGACCAAATGGTGCAGGAAAGACTACATTTATGAGAATGATGGTAGGAAATTTAAAGCCCTCTTCTGGGAAAATAATATTAGATGATTCAGATATTAATAAGCTTGGATGTAAATATTTAGATAAAATAGGATATCTGCCTCAGCAATTTGGTTACGATAAAAATCAATCAGTTGAGGATTTCCTGAATTATATTGGAGTTTTAAAAGGAATAGGCAAAAGGTTAAGAAATAAAAGGATTACTGAGCTTTTAAGTGAATTCAATTTAGAAGAAGTTAGAAAGAAAAAGATTGATGAACTTTCAGGAGGAATGAAAAGAAGAGCTGGAATATGCCAAGCGATGCTTAATGACCCTGAAATTTTAATTGTAGACGAGCCTACTGCTGGGTTAGATATAGAAGAGAGAAGAAAATTCCGCAAGTACTTAGCTCAAATAAGTAAAGAAAAAATTGTAATACTTTCAACTCATATTGTTTCAGATATTGAGTTTATAGCAAATTATCTTGTGCTTATGGAAAAAGGCAGAATAATTATAAGCGGGCAGAATCAAACTCTAATCAAAACCCTTGAAGGCAGAGTATTTGAAACTACTGTATTAGAAAGTGAAGCTGCAAAACTTGAAAAAGAATATAAAATTATGAATTTTCGTAATGAAGATAATGGGAAAGTTACAATAAGATATATTGCAGAATCTCCTCTGGTAGACAGCAGAGCGGTGCCGCCTTCTTTAAATGATTTTTATCTTGTAAATGTAAAGGAGGCATAAAAAATGGAGGTATTTATTGAAGAACTAAGAAGACAGCTTAATTTTAAAAGAGTTATGACATATGTTTTAATTGCAGTTATTCTTTCTGTATTCTGGACATGGTTTATTGTAGGGGGAGCCACTGTAGATTTTATGCAGACAAAGTGTTATTCAAATTATAAAGGAAGGGCAGCGATACAGGCAGCAGCTAATGATAGAAAAGGTACAGAAGGAGAAATGACAGAAGATAAATTGCAAAAGGGCTGCGATTATTTTCTTGATTCATTAAAAGGAAAAGATGAAACCAGTATAGTTATGAATAAAAATTTATTAAAATATACTGTATATGCTGATATATTGGTTACGCAGGAGTATAAATTGAGGAATATAAAAGGAGAGTCTATGAAAGACCTCTTGCATATTTCTAAGGATGCAGGAAGACATTTTTATGAAAATGAAGATTTATATTATAGAAATTATATTAATAATAATGCACACAATGAAAATGAAAAGTCATTGGCTTTGTCAATGTGGAATAAAGTTAAAAAGCCCTATGTATATTACAGCGGATTTAAAGAATGGTCTGATGGAATCAGCCACATAATGCTTTTTTCATTTGTCCTTATGATTATGACAGGAATTTTTGCAGGGCCAATTATAGCTAAAGACAAAGAAAGCGGACTAGATGAAATAATAAAAGCTACAGCAAAGGGAAGGAAAAGTCTTACAGCAGCAAAGATTATTATACCATTAATTATGGCATCTATTATTTATCTATGCGGAGCTTTAATTTATATTTTGCTTTTAAAACATTTTCTTCCTAGGGATGCGTTAAATACATCACTGCAGGTTGATGGAACAAATATTCTTCCTTTTACTATGAATGAAGTACTTAGTAAGATGTTTATTTTAGGATGGATAAGTATACTAACTATAGCTGCTTTTACTGTTTTTATTTCATCTATAGCTAAGAAGTCCTCAAGAGCTGTTCAAATTTCAGTGCTCACAGCTTTAGGAGCTATCATGCTTGGTGTATTTATTAATATAAATTCCAAAATTTTAAATTTAATTGAGCTTATACTTCCTGGAGGAGCAATATTCTCATATTCTCAATATATGGATTTGGTAAAATTTCCGATTACAACTATTATGGGTAAAACTGTTTGGATGCCTTCATTATGTGTGGTATTAAGTATAATTATTTTCTTACTTAGTATAACACTTGCGATAGTAAACTATATAAGAAGGTGAAAAAATGTTAAATGAGGAAATTAAAAGGCGTCTTCATACAAAATATGTTTTATTGTCAGTAATAGCTGTATTCATATTAACTATGGGATTAAATGTGATGATTGTTAGCGGACAAAAGGATTTACCTAAAATAGTAAAAGAAGAGTCGGTGTATTCTGGGAAAATCACAGAAGATAAATTATATCTCGGACTTAAAAAGGTAAGAGATGAAAAATCAGATGAAATAAAATATCAGCCTCTTGTTGGTTATATATATGGTTTAGTTTCCAGTTATCCTGGAGTTTTGTATAGTGAAAATAGAATTGAAGATTTTAAAGATGAATACGCTAAAAACTTTTATGAATGCTGGAAGAAGAAATTTATAAAAATCCTAGAAAGAATTCCAAAACAAGAGCGAAATAAGGCATTAAAAGAAATTCATAAGGTAAAGACACCTTTTGTAAGGTTTGAAGCATGTTATTTTTGGAATTACGGAATTGATAATCTTAAAGTAATATTTTTAATAATTATATTTATGGTAACTTTCTTTGCTGCTGCTACTTACTCTGAAAGCATAGAGGATGGAAGCATGGAAATTATTTTTGCAACAAAATTGAAAAAAGCTGCTGCTTTTAAGACTTATACCGGTTATTATGTATGGTGTTATTTTAGTTTTAGCAGCATTGCTTGGAACTGGGCTTGTTTTAGGTACAACTGCTGGATTCAATGGGTTAAATAGTAGCTTTAAAGTATATGCTTTATTTTCTATAGGAAATTTTACTTTAGGTGGAGCTATGATACTTATGACTATAAGTGAAATCTTAGGGATATTTGCCCTTGCAACTATGTTAGCATGGATATCCATTAAGACATCAAAAACAAGTCTTTCCACAGTCATAGGAATTGCAATAAATATCTTTTACCTAATTACAATATTTGCAAAAATACCGGGAAGAATTTTTAAGGTTATAACAAATTTATTACCTATAGCATCCTCTCAAATAATAAACGATCTTTCTGGATTTAGTTTTTATATGGGACTTTGGAGTCCTTACAGGATTATTATAGGAATGATAATAGTGTTAATAGTATTTTTAACACTATTAATAAGGGAAATTTCAAAACCTTGGGGACGGTTAAGTTAATTATGGTAACCTTGGGGACGGTTAAGTTAATTATGGTAACCTTGGGGACGGTTAAGTTAAATTATACTAGTACCAATGGTTGTTGGTAGGCATAGCAGAGCGGATGTAGGAATATATGGTTAAGGATTATTAAAATAAGATATTTGCATAATGGTTTATTTTTACAAAGGAATATGTTAAACAAATTACAAGTAATATATTGAATTTAACACAATATATTACTTGTAATTTGTATTAAGAGGCGAATGTTTATAAAAAAATTTTTAGTAATAATATGTATAAGTGTTTTTTTATTTGTTTTTTTATTTATAAGTTTATTATTGGTGAATTTTAACAAAACCGTTGATTATACAGGCAAAATTAATAATGGTATAAATGTAAAGAAAAAGAACAAAAAGAAATAGTTAATTTAGAAAATGAGTTCGAAATTAAAAATATTTCTGTATTTGATACTAAATATGAAGAATTAATTGATATTATGGGTAAACCTTTAAGTATTACAAATATAAAAGATAAAATTGTTATAGCAAATGATGGCTATTTCAGTATATTATCCTAATATACAATTTACAGTTAATTCAAATAATAATTTTGATTTAACAGGTAGTACTGTTATAGAAATAGATATTATTAATTCTAAGATATCTACAACAAAAGGAATAAAGATAAATGATAATAAAGATAAATTAAAAAAAGAATATTCACTAAAACAAATATACCCTTTAGAAAAGAATAGTGAATATCCTTTAAGTTGGTCAATTATAAAAGGTTTTAAGAATAATAAATATGAACTAAAAATAGATGATTATGATGAATATTGCTATATACAAAGTAAAAAAAGACCTATAGCAATTATTTTTTTACTTAAAAATAATATTATTAAGAGAATAATATTAAGAAATGTAACTGCAAGCTAAAATTTTTCTTTATGTAATTGTTTATTGTAGAGGATTTAATAATCTTGGGGACGGTTAAGTTAATTATACTAATACCAATTGGTGTTGGTAGGCATAGCAGAGCGGATGTAGTTGATAAGGATGATTAATTATCTTTCTAATATTTCAATTTCACTGTTTCTAATATTTTTAGAATCTTCTGTTATTTTTTGCCTATTGTTTTGCTTTTAATTTTTAAGGTTGTATTATTTAGTGTAATCCTTGGACTTTTATACGATTTAATATTGAAAATATGCTGCAGATCAATAAAGATATGAATTTTTAAATATTGTTCATTTGACAGACGTCTAGTAACTTTCACAATAATGTATATATTTACATATTTGCAAAAAGTTAATTTTTAAGGAGGTGTATTTATGAATATAGCATATAATTTACTTTATACTTTTTGGATTATGGCATCTATTTATTGTTTTAGAATGAGTTATTTATTCCTTCTAAAAAAAATGAATGATTTTATAAAAAAAGATACAGTGTTGAGATGATAGATAGAATTAGTATTAGAAAAGGTTGGAGTTATATGATATGCGGTATTTTATTTCTTTCGTATATTGTAGCTAGTTTAAAAAATTTATATTTATTAGGTTTTTTTATAACAATAATAATATTTGTTATTATTATTGTTAATGGTATTTTAGATAATAAATAATTTAATTTATTGTCTAAAATATTAAAATAAGGAGGAGAAATAATATGAAAAAAATTCTTAGAGTAATTGCTATTATGTGTTCTATTACATACATTATATTGATAATACTAAAGGTGGATATTCCACGGGTTTTGTTTATTTTTTTAATTGGATTAATACTTATGAATTAAGTGATTGATGAGTGGAATGAATATTTACGAACAAAAAATAAGGTTTATTTAGTTATTCCTATAATGGCAATAATACTAATTATTTTTCTAATATTACAATTAATGAAAAAAACCATATGATGGCTATTATTGTATAAATCATTGTGGTATAAGAGTATAAGGGGTTATGAAAAAATTAATTTTGCAAAATGGATATGCAATCATGAATGAAAGGAGAGTATTGAAAAAAGATATTTCTTTAGTCAATATGTGATGTAAAAATGTTAGATTATAAAAAGATGAGAGAAAGCGAATACGTAGAGAAGCAATATGAAAATATTTTGTCTTTGAATGAACGCCAAAATTTCCATGAAAAGTATAGTATAAATAAAGAAGGGTTTAAGTCATGGCTATATAAACAATATGAATTTACAAAGATGTGCAGTATTTTAGAACTAGGTAGTGGTAAAGGCGATTTGTGGAAAAATCATATTAGTGATATAGTTCCTGAGTTTAAACTTGTTTTGTCTGATTTTTCTGATGGAATGGTGGAATATTTGCGAAATGAATATGACAAATTCCCTGTGGATATAAAAAAGATTGATATTCAAGATATACCCTATGATAATGATACCTTTGATATAATAATTGCAAACTCAATGCTATATCATATACCTAACATAGACAAAGCACTGTGTGAAGTTTATAGGGTATTAAAAAAGGTGGTAAATTTTATACAGCCACTTTCGGAGAAAATGGTCTAACAAAATTTATATTCGATACATTAAAAGAGTTACAACTTGTTAATGAAAACAAAACTAATGTTTCGTTTACACTTCAGAATGGTTATGAGCAACTTCGTATGCACTTTGCAAATGTACAATGCAGGGAATATTATGATAGGATGGAAATATCAGAATCTAAGGATTTGGTGGAATATATATATTCAATGACTTCCATGGAAGGTTTAAGTGAAAGTCAAAAAACTACAATGATAGATTTTTACGAAAAGAAAAAGAATGCTGCTGGAATCATTGAAATCCCTAAAGAATATGGTATGTTTATTGGGGTGAAATAAAAAAAGTAAGGTGCTTTTAAGACATAAAATTTAAATTTTTTCCATATGATATTTAAGGTTTAATTTAAGGTTTAAACGGGGACGGTTAAGTTAAATCTGCTATTAAGTGCTTTAAATGAGTTAAAAACATTAACCATCCCTATATATATAAGTTCATTTAACTGCATTATGAATAAAAAAATTATCCAATAAGCTTGTCCTGTGTAATAATATGATGTGATATCCATTCAACTACAAAATTAAGTATTTCTAAAATATACTTATCTTGATTTGAATCAATTTTATTTAAATCAATTTCCTTAATTTTTTTAACAAAGCAATCATGTTCTACTTTATGGGAAATTAATTTTTTATATTTAATTTTTTTCATGTATTCTTCCTCAGAATTAAAATGGTATACTGTATAATCTTGTAGTTCTTTAATAATATCTACAATTTTGTCGTATTTGTCTATGCAAAATTTGTCTTGTAAAAGAGAAAAAGCATCATTTGCAATTCTAAATAAATTTTTGTGCTGGTTATCTATTTCTTCTATACCAGTATTATAATTATTCTTCCATTTGATAATGTCTATTACACCCTATATGATATGGTGAAAATAAAAAGAAAATTACTACTAATTATAAAGAAATCATACTAATTAATAATAGTTATCCTTATATCTATTATATAAGTTTTTGAATTTAATCAACCAAGCATGGTAAAAATAGAGAAAAAATCGAAAAAAATCGGGGACGGTTAAGCAAAACTTGTTAAATAGATTAAAAGTTAAAAGCAGAAAATTAATTAAAGTGCAGTTGAAATATGTTAACCGTCCCCAGCAGCTCCATCAAGAAGAAGTTACTCTTTTTGTACTGTGAAAGTTGAATTAATAACAAATAAAATTTTATTGAAGGGGTTTTAAAAAATGTATTGAAGGAATTTTTAAGAGATGTCAAGAAATACTAATATATTAAAAATGGATATTTTATATAAATAAATGTTACGGGGATTATTAGTTTGAATATAATTATTAAAAATTAAATTTAATAATTGAAAAAAATATCTAATATGAAAAGAGTTGATAAAATGAGGCTAGAAACTAAAAGAACAATTTTAAGACCCTTTGAAGAAAAAGATTTAAAAGATTTATATGAATATTGCAGCCAGAAAGGCGTTGGAGAAATGGCAGGGTGGAAACATCATAAGAGTTTATTATCCTCAAAGATTGTTTTGAACAGAAATATTAAAAACTCAAATATTTTTGCAATAGAAAATAGAGAAAATTCAAAGGTAATTGGCCATATAGCAGTAAATATTGATTCTGAAGAGGGGAGGGATGATACAAAAGAACTTGGATTTGTATTAAATAACAATTATCAAAATAAAGGAATTATGTCAGAGGTGGTTTATGGAATTTTAGAGTATTTATTTTCCAATAATATAGAATATGTTTATGCTTGTTGTTTTCAAAATAATATACCTTGTAGAAAGTTAATTGAAAAATGTGGTTTTAATTTTGAGAGAGAGGGCTCATTTTATTCAGAGTCATTAAACAAGAATTTTAAGTCTTATGAGTATGTTTATAGTAAAGATAATTGGACAAGCAGGAAATAAAATATGGGGTAAGTTAAGTGTGGACTATGAGGCTACATAAGTATTACTTAGATCAAAGGTAAATAAAAGTTAACCGTCCCCGCACCAAAACCGCACCCAAAAATCAAAAACCCATCAAAAACCTGAAAAACAAAAATTAGATAGAGGAGAAATAAGTTAACCGTCCCCAAGAACAAAAAAATTGCAAAAAACTAGGGTGGTGTTATTATGTTAAGTTTACAGGAGGCAGAAAGAGAGCTTCAAATAGGTGGCGAACTAAATCCAGGATCTTGGGTGGAGCATAGCAGGTCTGTTGGCTTAAATGCAAAATTAATTGCAGATAAAATTAGTACATTAGACAGCAGAAAGGCTTATGTTATGGGATTATTGCACGATATAGGCCGTAGAGAAGGCGTAAAATCAATTATGCATACTATCGATGGCTACAATTATATGATAAATTTAAAGGAAAAAGATGTTGCCAGAATATGTTTAACACACTCCTTTCCAATACAGGATGTTGAAACATTTTTGGAAAGTTTGATTGTAATGATGAGCAAAAAGTTTTTGTCTTCTTTTATAAAAAATGCTTTATACGATGATTATGATAGGTTAATACAATTATGTGATGCAATATCACTTCCGAGTGGGGCTTGTATAATGGAGAAAAGGCTAATTGATGTGGCTTTAAGGCATGGCGTGCCTGATTTTACTGTGGATAAATGGAAATCCTTTTTAGGGTTAAAAAATTACTTTGATAAATTATGTGGCTGCGATATATATTCAATACTGCCAAATGTGATGGAAAATTCTTATAAAAGTTTAATATAATTAAGTGATAAGTAAGTATAGCCAGAAGATGTTTGAAAAAGAGGGAGCGTTAAATGCAATTAAATGAATGTTGATAAGAGCAAAATTGCTTAACCGTCCCCATATTAAAATTGCAAACGGAGGATGAATATGAGTATTGATAGTATTATTTTTGATTTGGATGGAACTCTTTGGAGTGCCATAGAAGGTATATGTGAGGCATGGAAAAATGTGATACCAAGGCATTCAGATATAACAAAAGGTATAACAGCTAAGGAAATGGAAAGCTGCATGGGCCTTCAATTAGATGAAATAGGAGAAAAATTATTTCCAGAGTTTCAAAAGGAAAGACAGATAAATTTAATAAAGGAATTTTGTGAAGAAGAGATAATTTATTTAGGAAAGCATGGTGGTAAGTTATTTCCAAAGCTAGAAGAAACCCTTAAGGCTTTATCAGAAAAATATAAATTATTTATAGTAAGTAACTGTCAAGATGGTTATATACAATGTTTTCTAAAGGCACATAGGTTAGAAAAATATTTTCAAGATTTTGAATGCCCAGGGGTAACGGGATTATCAAAAGGTGAAAACAACAAATTAGTGATAAAGAGAAATGAACTTAAAAATCCAATTTATGTTGGAGATACAAATAAAGATGCAGAGTCTGCTAAAATAGCAGGAATACCTTTTGTATATGCAAGATATGGTTTTGGACAAGTTGAAAAATGTGATTATGATTATGTTATTGATAGTTTTGAGGAATTACTTTCAATAGATCTATGATATAAGCGTATAGGCGATTGATCTATTGAACAAAAATCTATAAGGGCCTTGTAGAACTAAAATATAAATATATACCAGGTAAATATATACCAGGGTAAATATATTAATATATAGGATGAAAAGACGTTGAAGAAATTTTAAACATTTCTAGTGATGTAGTAAAGAAGAAAATTAAATTAGTGATTGAGAGGATTGTGAATATTCATGGCAATAGTTAGAATGAATTAATTTACTTTGTTAACCTTTGAATCACAAGAGGACAAATGAACGGGAAATGTAAAGTAAGTATAAGGTTATATTGGTGAAAATATTATAAAAAATGATGGCTTTTATGAAGGGGTTGTACACAGAAAAAATAGAAGATATTAGTGAAATAAATAAGTTAAAAGCAATTGTAAAATCAATTTCACCAAAACTTGGAGAATAATTAGAAGAAATAAGTATTTACAGGATTCACGAAAATGGTGAAGGGGCTCATAGGGATTATAATGTTTATAAAATCATAATAGGGAAAAATTCATATGTTTTAAAAAAATCAGATGATAAAGAGATAGAAATAAAAAAATTTTTGTAGTATTTAATAAAATTTACCTATTATTAATTTTATGGATATACTTGTCTTAATGAAACAAAGTGAATATTAATTGAATGCTAATTGAATACATACCTGGAAAGGATTTACAAAATTTTAATAAATCTATGGCTTTAGGATGCAGTAATAGTATTACTGAAATATTTAATACCTATTGGCAGAATGAAAAATTTGAGGAAAATAAGTTTGATAATGGTTTTGAAATATACTGGAAGAGAATTAATAAAAGGGCTAAATGTCTTAAAAATGAACCTCAAATAGCTTCCGTTTATAATATTTTTGTAGATAGTCAGTTAGTTTGCCCTCGGGGTGGAATAAGGGGACGGTTAAGTTAATTTAAGTATTTTAAAAGGTACGAAGAAGTTAACCGTCCCCGTTTTTCTTTTTCTTATAAGCTTAAATTTACAAATTTAAATCAAAATTTGTTTTCCAATGCAATAAGTTGGTTAGAATATTTTATAGAAAAGATTCAATTAAAGAATAAAAGGGGGAAAGCAATGGCTAGTAAAGGTAAAGTTATTTTGTATTTAATGAGACATGGGCAAACAATCCTTAATAGAGCAAAGAGAACACAAGGATGGTGCGATGGGGTACTTACTGAAGATGGTATTAAAGCGGCTAAAGATGTTGGAAACAAGATTAAAAATCTCAAATTTAAAGCTGCATATAGTAGCGATTTAGGTAGGGCTATTAAAACTTGTGAAATTATTCTTAAAGAGAACAAAGAAAGCTCTAACTTAAAAGTTAAAGAGTTAGAAGGCTTGAGAGAAGTATATTTTGGCAAATATGAAGGTGAGTTTGAAAGCATATTGTTTAAGGATATCTTGGAATACCTTAAGGTAAGATCATTTAAAGAAGCTGAGGAAAAATATGATTTTCAAAAGAAATTTTGTGATTGTTGTGCTATTTTAGATGAGACAAAAGAGGCAGAGGATTATGATACAGTTATAAAAAGGGTCATGAAAACTTTGGAACATATATGTTTGGAAAATGCTAATGAGAAAGATGAGAATGTTTTAGTTGTAATTCATGGTGGAATAATTAGGCTAATTATAGATTATTTGGATAAAAGCTTTAATGTAAGAGAAATGGAAAATTTAAGTATATCTAAAGTTATATATGAAGAGGGAAATTTTCATGTAGAATGCATAAATAAAAACTGTTGTAATTCCGATTTTGACAGGGAAAATCACTAACATTTATGTATAAAAACCTATTTTTTATATGTGTAAAGCTAAGGTAGTACATACATATTTAAATAAGTATTTAAGAATACCAATTGTTTTAGCTAGATTATTTGTTACTTAAAAAAGTTAGTAAAGAATCCAAATAGGAAGGTTTTTTTAGTTGAAAATGAAATATAATATATGAACTATAAAAAATGAAATAGGAAATACAATATATGAAAGTGAAATATGAAAAAGAAATATGAAAAATTAAATATAAAGGGTGATATCGTTATGGAAAAAGAAGCAAAGCTAATAATTCTAAGGGGTAATTCTGGTAGCGGTAAAAGTACTACGGGAAGAGCTTTACAAAAAAGATTTGGTCATGGAACAATGCTGATTTCTCAAGATGTAGTTAGAAGAGAAATGTTATATGTAAAAGATGGTCCTAATTCTGAAGCTATTGATTTGCTACTGGAACTTGCTTTATACGGGAAAAATCACTGCCATGTAGTAATTTTAGAAGGCATTTTAAATTCAAAGTGGTATGAGAAATTATTTCAAAGTATGCTTCAGCAGTTTCAAAAGAAAATTTTTGCTTATTATTTTGACATACCTTTTGAAGAAACTTTAATTCGTCACAAACAAAAGCCCAATTCACATGAATTTGGTGAAAAAGAAATGAGAAGATGGTGGAATGAAAAAGATTTTTTAGGTATTATTTCTGAAGTATGCTTGGGTAAAAAGTTAAGTTTAAATGAGATAGTAGATAAAATATATAATGATGTTATATGAATAAGGGTTTAATTTTGGATTTATTTCAGAACTTTTAAATATAAAGGAATATAAATTTAAAGAATGGCGAGAAAAAACTATTATTTATTAACTCAACTTTCGCAGGACAAAAAGACTAACTTCTCCTTGATGTAACAAGGCAAAGCAGCAATAAAACTATCTATTATTGAGTGAATAATGTCTTTTGAAAGAAGAAGTTTTTCAGTTAATACATTTTTTAAAATATCTATAATAAGATTCATTACTTCACAAAACTTAATATCTTGAAGTTCATCACAACATTGAAAAAAATCCACCAATAGTTCTAACATCATTATTCTTACGACTTTCTAAAGTAAGCATAATATACCTGGTAAAAACTATAGAAGTATGTGAAACCATGGAATCATAAGAACGCCCCTGAAACTCTTTAGCAAGTTTTAGAAAAGACTTGTTCATTTTAAAGAAAACCTCTATATCCCAACGTTTGCCATAAATCCTTACTATCTCGTTATCATCTAAAGATATATTGGTTGAAATTAAAGCAAGCCATTTTCTACTTCGGTTTCTGTCCCTTACAAATACAATTTTTGCTTTTACCTCATTACCATTTTTGTCAGAGCCAATACCTATAATAGTAGAAGATAAAATTTTGGCCTTACCACGCCTTTTTCTTAAAGCAGCGTAAAGATCTTTAAGGTTCAATAATTTACCGTTGTAATTGTAGTAAACCCTTGGCATTGCTTTAACCATGGCAATAGTATTAAGTTTGAGTTCTAAAATCTGTATAAGAGTTTTTGGGTATGTAAACCAACTGTCAAAAAGAACATATGAAGCAGGAATAGCATATTTTGGAACTTGTTTAAGTAAACTAATCATAACTTCGGGTGACTTTAAAACAGCCTCCTTACGGAGTTTAGATCCATTAGTTCTTTTATCAATATTGTGATTTTCTGAGCAAAGTCTGTTTTTCTCCTTTTCGGAAGAAAGCAGAGTGAACGTAAGTGGTAAAAAAGTGTTGCCATCTGACCAGCCAAGAGTAAGAAGGCGAAAGCATTTGATATATTTATGATCAACATGATCACGAACTCTTGCAAGAAGCTCAACAGATGTTAATGGTAAACTAAAAGGGTGAGATTTCGGCAAACAAAAAGGGAGAATATTTTCCAGTATAGTACAATAATAATCACCTTTTGGTAGAATGAAAGAGTTATTCTACTAGAGGGAGATGGAAAGATTGAAGGGATGGAATTTGTTTGGTGAAATCAAGCAGCATAAGAATATGGGACTGAATAAGTCGCAAGTGCAAAGACAATTAAACATAAATTACAAAACTGTTGATAATTATTGGAACATGAGTCCTGATGAATATGCACAGTTAGTTATGGAGGCTAAAAATAGAACAAAGAAAATAGATAAGTTTAAAGACGAAGTATTAGAGTGGATCACGGATTTCAGAGATATCTCAGCAGCACAGGTTTATGATTGGCTAAGAGAAAAATATGGTGATTTAGATTTTAAAGAACGTTCATTAAGGCATTATATTAGCAACTTAAGGGAAGAGTATAAACTACCAAAACTTGCGACAGCAAGGCAATATGAATCTGTTGATGAACTACCTATGGGATGTCAAGCACAAGTTGATATGGGGCAAATATGGTTAAGCAATACTAATGGCAGTAGAACTAGAGTTTATTTCTTTGCTATGGTACTATCTCATTCAAGATATAAGTATGTATTATGGTCGATAACACCGTTTACTACATCAACATTTATAGATGCACATAATAAGGCATTTGAATATTTTGGAGGTATGCCTGTGGAAATAGTTTATGATCAAGACAGGATACTAACAGTATCAGAAAATAACGGGGACATAATTTACACTGAAGGATTTCAAAACGATATTGACCTTATGAAATATAAAGTTAGGCTCTGTAGGGCATTTGACCCTGAAAGTAAAGGGAAAATTGAAGCGGTTGTTAAATTTGCTAAGTATAACTTTGCCCATTATAGAACCTTTGTAGATATTGACTCTCTAAATGATGATTGTCTTCGATGGCTCGATAGAACTGGCAATGGTAAAGTGCATGAAACAACAAAAGATACCAGCAGAGGTGTTTTCTTTGGAACAGGAACACCTAAAGCTAGTACCTCATTTGTTTGAAAAAAATTCATCTGATAATAGTTTAATCTATAGCGTAAGAAAAGACAATGTTATTTTATACAAACAGGTTAGATATCAAGTACCTAAAGGAACTTACGCTCCTAGTAAAGAGGTTAAACTGTTAATAAAAGATATGCATATGAACATAGTTGATACTGATACTAATGAAGTAATAGCAAGTCATAAAATTAGTATTAAAAAAGGAGATTTGGTAAAGATCAATTTGGCGTTATTATTAATGCAGCACCAACATATGATGCTGATATTGTCAGTGAGGCTGTTGATTATTGCATTAATATGAAATTATGTAGTGCTGGAACTTTTAAGGATACACTTGAATACTTTTCTCACAAAAAATTATCTGCTGTGGATAAAATAGACACTAATTCTAAAGTGGAAATTCCCTCTAAATGCAGTAATGTAAAGCCACAGATACGAGATATATCAGAATATAGTGATGCATTGGGGAGGGAAAAACATAAATGGAAAAATTAGAGTTAATTAAGGAGTATGCCAAAATACTTAAACTAAACTACTTAAAATTAAATGTGGATAAAATAATTGAAAAAGCAAACATAAAAGATATGCTTGTATCAATGCTTGAAGGTGAAGTAACACTTAAAGATAAAAAGACTCAAGAAAGAAGATTAAAGGATGCAGGGTTTCCTGTTATAAAAAAGATTCAAAATTTTGATTTTAACTTTCAAAAATCTATAACCCCAAAACAAGTAAACCGGCTGTTAGAGATGGATTGGATTGATAGGATGTACAATCTTATCTTCCTTGGCCCTCCTGGCGTCGGTAAGACGCATCTAGCAATATCTTTAGGCTATAAAGCAATTGAAGATGGTTATAAAGTAAGTTTTGTAAGCATGGATAAACTTATGCATCTACTAAAAACTAAGGATATACCAAGAAGTAGCAAAGGCAAAATGAATAAAATACTATCCTCAAGTCTTGTCATAATTGATGAACTCGGTTATCTACCGATATGACGAGAAGAAGCCAATATGTTCTTTCAGTTAATAACTGCACTTCATGAACAGGCTTCACTAATAATCACCTCTAATAAGGGCTTTGAGGATTGGGCTGAACTACTAGGTGATCCTGCTTTAACTACAGCAGTTCTTGATAGAATTGCCTATCGATGTGAACTTTTTAATATGGAAGGCAAGAGTTTTAGGTTAGAACATAGAGAATCATTATTTAAGCAAAAATAATTGGAAAAAGTTCAGTAAAAGTATTTGCCGAAATTTCTCCAAAAGTACTTGCCAGTAACAACAGATTTACTTCTAGACCTACTGTATAAAGAATCATCAACTACAAGTACATTAACTCTATCTTCAGAAGTAAGAGGCACAATAACATTTTTTATGATTGATGAAGAAAGTAAAAACAGAAATTTTCTCCAATTGAAGTTTGGTGAGTTAAGGAATCTATATACAGTATCCTTTGAAAATTAATTATTTTTTCCAAATTCCAAGTTTCTAAATAAGTTTTTTCCAGTAAAAACAAGCATAAAGATATATTTAAATATTTTTATACAGGAAAATCCTTTTTCTTTAGAAAAATTACATTACTTAAGTATATATCCAATTTTGTTGTCTTTAAAAAATCTATTTATAGTAAAATTAAATTGTTTATCAGTAGTATCATTTATATAATAGTATTCATAAGAAACATTCCTTTCCTTGCTGTGATGTTTGTCATGATTCTATTATACCAAAAGGAATGTTTCTTTGCTTTATGTGTTTATTTTAAAGGCTTCCGCCTTAATTTTTATGTGCGAAAGTTGAGTTATTAAATAAGAAGGTTTTTGTTTGTGGGGGTCTACAATTTGTTTGGTGATTTTAATATGGAAAAGGATTCACCAATGGAGTTTCTAATGATTAGTATATAGGTATTAAAGATTAAGAATAGAGAGAGCTTATTGCATCTGATTCTGACTATACAATAGATACAGGTAAATATGCTAAAAACTATTTAGAGCGGTTTTTAAATAGGAATAGTTTTTAGACATAAAAGGTTGTATATAGTAGAATTTAAAAAGATTATAATATTTATGCAATGAAGGATGAGAGCGCAGTTATATGCAGAAAAAATAAACACTTTTATTATGATAAATAGTTACTATGTTTTTGTGGCCAGATTTGTAAGCTCAACTAAATAAACTATTTGTGCCTATTTTGCTTATTTTATTTGTTTTGATTACGGTATTGAGGGTATTGTGCGTAGTTGCCAGATTTGTAAACTGAATTAAAGGGAATATTAATGTCTATCCTGCTTATTTCACTTGTTTTCCTTATAGTATTTTGTGTAGAGCATGTAAAATAGTAGTTTTATAGATAAATTTATTTATATATTAATAATTAAAATTACAAAGATTTAAGGTGTATCCTGTATCCAGTAGCATGTAACATGGACAAGATTTTTTCATAGGCTCTATAAATATAGGTATTGCATAGGATTTTATGGCTTAAATTATAATTCTTACAATTACAGAAATGAGTATTTGCCTTAAATAATCGCTATAAAATTGTTATAAAAATGCTATAGGATTTAACAATAAATAGTTTGTTTATTGGAGCCTAGGCACAGGTGACATATATTTAAGTACATGAGCATGTGATTTTAAGGATATAGATATAAGATTTTATATATTTTTACTTTCAAGTAGTAGTATTTTTATCTTTTCTGAACACCTTTTTCCCTCGCAATTTCCTGAACAAGCACCAGTAGCTTTTTCTACTTCTTCAAGAGTTTTAGCACCATTTTGTATGGCTTTTTTAATTGTAGCTCTAGAAATGTTTTTGCATAAACACACTTTTGTAAGTTTATCTAAAATTTGTGAATTTATATTTTGTTCTATTTGTAACCACTCCTTCGCTCATTTAAAATAAATGATAATTAATATTATTTAATACTTATAAAATAAATGATAATTAATATTATTTAATACTTATTATTTATCATATAATAAAACAGAAGTAAAGACAACCAATTGAAACAAATTGAACAAATTGAACAAATTAGGGACGGTTAAGTTAATGTTATTGTAGAGCATAAGTAACATTTTAAAATTAATAATTAGAAAAACTTAAAAAACAGGGACGGTTAAGAAAAAACTGTTATTTAATTAAAAGATTATTATATAAATAATTTTATAACTTTTTAAGGGCTTTCAAAAGAAAGGATGGAAAAATTGGATAAATCAACAATAAAAAGCTTTATATTTTATGTTATAGGAATTGTTTTTGCAGAGTTTTTTAGAAAATTATTAAAAGATGTGCATATACCGGAAATTATTAAATTTTTTATAGGTATTGCAATTATAATTATAGTATTTTATGGTTTTAATAGAGTTAAAACTTTATTAAAATCAAGAAAATAATTAGGGGGACGGTTAAGCAATTTTTGGCTTTTTAATAATTAATAATAAAAATTATATATAGTATATTAGATTTATATGTACATAAATAATTATGGTTATATTTACATTTACAAGGTTTATATCAACAAATTTTATAAAGTAAATTTGAAATATTAACAATTAATTCAAAACACAGGGGGTAATAGTATGACATTATGTTATAAAAATGCCACAAAAGACGATATAGATCAGATATTTCTATTGAATAAAAAATTAATTGAAAAATACGAAATAGATTTAAGCCTTGATTTTGAAACAATAAACATTTGGATAAAAAATAAGATAAAGACAAATATAGAAAAGTATACTTGTATTTATTATGATGATTTTAAAGTAGGATATTTTTATTTAGATGACAAAGGTGAAAAATTTGAATTAGATGATTTATATGTTTTAAACGATTACCGGGGTAAAGGAATAGGAACTGAGGTTTTAAAATTTGTTGATCTAAATTGTAAAAAGAAAAATAAAAACGTTTTTCTATATGTTTTTGCTAAGAATGAAGGCGCTATTAAATTATATATTAGAAATGGATACAAAATTGTAAAAAAGATTAAAGAGAGCAGATATATAATGGAAAAAGAAGAAGAGGGGACGGTTAACAAAAATAAGCAAATAATTAAATAAATAATTGTTAACCGTCCCTGTTTTTCCTGTTTTTCCTGTTTTTCCTTTTACATTGTATAATTTTGTTTTTTCATGACTATAATTCAAATAGGCCAATTAAGGTTAATTTGAATTATGAAATGAGGTAATACAATGGCAAGAAGTAGTAGAGTAAAAGAGGATGGAGCAATATATCATGTTATGATAAGAAGTATAAGTGAAATAGATTTGTTTAAGGAAGACAAAGATAAGGTTATGTATTTAAACCAGATGCAAAAAAGTATGATGATGTATAAATTTAAGGTTTATGCTTATTGCATTATGACAAATCATGCCCATTTTATAATTAATTCCAATGGAGCGGATATATCGAAAATTATGCAAGGATTGAATTTTAAATATGCAGCTAATTACAACAAGATTCATAATAGGCATGGCCATTTATTCCAAGATAGGTTTAAAAGCAAGATAGTAAAGTCCCAAAGGTATTTGACTACTCTTACTGCATATATTCATAACAATCCTTTAAAAATAAATGGATATGAAAAGACTCCAGAAAACTATAAATACTCAAGTTTAAGAGTTTATTTAGGTGTGGAAAAAGATAAAACTGGTCTTTTAGATGAAGAATATATAATAAAATTTTGGGGGAATAATATTGAAAACGCTAGAAAGAAATATATGAAATATGTTTTTGTATGCGATGATGAGAAACTCAATAAAGAAATAGAATTTGAAAATGAAAACACGGAATATAGAAGTGAAAAAGTGATATTAACTAGAGATTTTGATGCTAATAAGATAATGGATTTTATAGCTAAAGAGACAGGTATTAAAAAGATAATGCTTTATATTAAAAATAAAAAGAATACTGTGAAAGCTAGAGCTTTAACTGCGCTTTTAATGAGATGCTTATGTGATTATAAATGCAAAGACATATGCAAAACTTTGGGGAATATTACTCAATCAAACGTGTCTAGATTATGTTACATAGGTGTTAATATCATGCTTACTAATAAGAAATATGAAAATATAATTGAAAAGTTTATTTCACAAAAATCATTAAACTTTTCTTAGAAATGTAGTAATAGCCTAAAACGTAAATAATTTAAATTGGCTAGTATACAAAATTTAGAAATTAAAAGTTTGAATAAAAAGAAAATAAGCTGATTTTTAAATATTTTATTTAGTTAAATTGGATTTAAAGCAAAGGTAGACAAGCTAGTAAAACAAAGGGACGGTTAAGTTTTATGTTGACTATATATTTTGTAGCATTTAGTGTTATTTTATAGTATATAGTGATAAATACATGTTAACCGTCCCCGTACTTTATTTACCGTACTTTATTTAAGCTTTATTTTTATACCTTGATCTTTTAAAAGATCTAAATTTTCATTTCCAGTAAAAGTGCCTATTTCGGATATTTTTGAAAAATCTTCATTTTTATTTGATGATTCTAGTGTTTGAGTAAATTCTCCAGTGGCCCTATTAACAGAAGTATTCTCACCAAAATCAAAATTTAGTTCATTGTCATTCTTATCATAGAAGATAAATGCTGGATCCCATAGCACGACACCATCATTGTGATAACTTATTCTTATTACATTTTTATTGAACTCTATTTTGTCTATAACCCGGCTTCCTGTGTTACATGTTTTAATTGAAATTGGTAGATTTTTAATTTTAGCTTTTTCAATTTTAGCTTTGCCTTTTTCAGTAAAATTAATTGGAACCAAAGTTATAGATTTTGTATCCTCTTTAGCTTTTATAAATTCAAATGAGTTTGTTGTTTTAAATAAATTACTTGCAGTAGTTTCATCAGTATTTAATACATCTAAAACTCTCCCCTTATCATCATATAAAGCAAATGTGTCAAATAGATTATTGTCTTTTACATGTTCGCTTATAACAATCTGGCTTGAAAATGGAGATATGCATACTTTGTCAATGTTTATTTTGTGCTTATATTTTCCAAGTTTAATTGATGCTTTTATATCTGGTTTTACAGTTGTACTTTTAACCTTAATATTTGATTTATCAACACTTGTAAGGATGCTCCAGTTTCCTTTTGTATTAAATATTTCTTTTGCTGATATTTCTAAATTGAATTTTACAGGAAGATCGCTTTGAGAGACATTAAATCTTTTCATTACCTTTAGTACTTTAGGACTCTTAAAATATGCATCAATGTCATTGTGATTCCCAATAGTAGTATTTTTTCCATTTATTTTTAAATCAAGAAATGGGGCAGATAAAAAGGCTTTAAATAATTCATTTTCATCGGTGAAATTCATATTTATTGGTGTTTTACTTTCAATAGTATAGAAAATGTTAATAAAATTATCATCAGCTGCTATATTATCCACAGTAAATTTTATATTTTTATCTGTTATAGATGCACCAATGGAGCTATTAAATGTATTAAATAGTGGCATATCAGAATCATATTTACAGTTTTCAGTTCCTTTAAAGTAGGACACAAAGTCATTAGTTAATTTTTTAATATGAGGTGCACCACCAGCAAACACTGTTGTTATAGACATGGCAGCTATTGCAGCGGCAATTAACATGACTTTCAATTTCATTTTTTTAGGTGCTCTTTTCTCAGGTAGATTTTTAAGAATATTATTAATTTTATCATTTAAATTTGAGGGTATGGTGCATTTGTCCCCCTGTGCTTTTTCTTTTAATAATTTATCGAAATCATCAAATTGTGTCATTAAGATACCTCCTACATATTATCTATCATATTTTTTAGCTTTGCTTTTGATCTACTTAATCTTGATTTTACAGTTCCTTCAGAAATGTTAAGTATATTGCTAATGCTTTTTATACTTAAATCATCATAGTAAAATAAAATTACAACAGCTTTAAAAGGTTCCTCTAATCTGTTTACATATTCCATAAGACCAGTATCGTGACTATCTTCATATGAATTATTGTAAATGCTGAAATCATCAATAAGTTTTATATTTTTGTTTTTCTTAATTATGGAATAACATTCATTTACAAGTATTTTCATAATCCAAGGTTTAAAACTGTTTACATCTTTTAACTTATAAAAATTATTATAAGATTTATAAATAGTTTCGCTTATTGCATCTTCTACGTTGGCTTCATTTTTTAATATGCTCATTGCAATCCTATATAGTGAAATTTTATTTTGGGAAACTAGATCTACAAAAGTTTCTTTAGTAGATATTTTTGATTTAATGTTTTTAATTTTGGAAATTTCCAATGGTTGCACCTCCTTACATGTACGTATGATAGATAGATTGACAGGTAAAAAAAGTTCCCGTAATAATAAATTTTATTGTGAATATTGGAATAAAGCAAATGAATATAAAAAACAAATTAAAAAAGGAAAATAAGGGGACGGTTAAGTAATATATATTATTTAGTATTATTAATTTTAAAAACAGGAAACAGAATACAAGAAACATTAAGAAATAAGGGGACGGTTAAGCTTTATAATGAGTATTAAAAAATTTCTTAAATATTTCAATTTAAAATAAAAATATTTAGTAGTCATCATTAAGATTAAAAATTAAGTTTTATTAAAGTTTGAATTTTTATTTAAGATAAACAATAAGATGAAAACTTGTTAACCGTCCCCAAACTTTGGGAGGTATTCATATGGTAGGAAAATATAAGGTTATAACTCTTTGTGGGAGTACAAGGTTTAAAAAGGAGTTTTTAAAAGCTCAAAAGGAGTTAACATTAAAAGGAAACATAGTGATTTCCGTGGGCTTATTTGGACATGCAGATGAAGAATATGGAAAAATTATTACTAATAACATAAAGACAATGCTTGATGATATGCATAAAAGGAAGATTGATATGGCAGATGAAATATTTGTTATAAATAAAGATGGATATATTGGTAATAGCACAAAAAGTGAGATAGAGTACGCTGTTAAAACTGGGAAGAAGGTAAATTACTTAGAGGAAAATAAGATTTCACCTAAGGAGACTATAAAGCCCCAAATTATTTTAATAGATGAAAATTTAAGGTTAAGAATACCAAGCGAAAGTCAGTGGGATTTAGCGCTTATCTGGTATGAAAATCCAAAGGTCCTTCTATATTCTGAAGGAATTACAGATAAGGTTTATGATATGAATGTAATTAAGAGGATGTATAAATTTTTACAAAGTATTGGGGAACTTTATTTTATAGAAATTTTTGAAGAAGAAGTTTGGAAACCAATTGGTGATGTTACATTATCAGAAAAAAATATGCCTATTGTTATTGGAGATGAAAAATACTGGGGTAAAGGAATAGGAAAGAAAGTTCTAGCCACTTTAATTGAAAGAGCAAAAAATATTGGCTTGAAAAAGATTTATGTACCACAAATTTATACATATAATAAGCGTTCTCAAAAATTATTTACATCCATGGGTTTTCATGAGGTTAGCGAAAATACTTATGGGAAATCCTATGAGCTAAATTTGCAGTAATAGTATTATAGCAGAAATAGCCAAGACATAATTCAAAAAAAGCCCAATAATACTATTAGATACTATGAAAATACATAAGGAAAATAAAAACAAATTTGGATTATTAATTTTCATATTATATAATACTGTAAAGCATTGTAAAGAAAAATATGAAATAATATAATGAATTTGTAAAATCAATAACTTATATTTTAACCGTTTTACCTATTTTAACTATTTAAATAAATATTAAAATTGAGATTAACTATAGTTCATTGGAAAAAGAAAAACCTTTTAGAAATTTTCTTGACATTAAACATAGCAAGGCATTTAGAAAATTTTATGATACCTCAA
Organism: Haloimpatiens sp. FM7315; assembly: GCA_041861885.1. Classification (NCBI taxonomy): domain Bacteria; kingdom Bacillati; phylum Bacillota; class Clostridia; order Eubacteriales; family Clostridiaceae; genus Haloimpatiens; species Haloimpatiens sporogenes. The sequence continues at coordinate 2,817,696 of JBGVUE010000001.1, read as the reverse complement.
TTTAATTTATATAGGATTTTTAGCTGTTAAAGCTATTGGATAAGAAGATTTTTTAATTGGGCACTTAAAAATAAAAAATACTACATTATCAATGTTATTCATGAAAATTGTTCTAAACCAGTGCATAAATTTAAATTTTGTTATTACTAAAATTACTGTAAAAAATATTAGGAAAGGTATTACGAAAAACCTTAGAAAAGATCACTACTTAAATTATTTGAAAAAACATTAAAAAATATTAATATATATACTAAGAAAAATGTTAAGGAAGATACTAATAAAAATACGAAGAAGACTTTAGTAAATATCAAGCATTAGATAAAATGCTATGCTTTTAATAGGGGGAGAGTTAAATTGATAAAAAAGGGGAAACAATATATATAAAAAGTCCAGAATTTTTGAGTTAAGTTATATTAGGAAACTTTGGGCTGATGAAAAAACCATGAGAGATGTAGGAGGAGCAATAAATTTTTCTAAAGACAGATATAAAAGTTGGTATGAGAAAATGGTAAAACCAGGAGATGGGAAAAACGTGTATTGTCTTATTTTTAATAAAGATGATACACCTGTAGGAGAGGTTAGTTTTCATGCTTATGATAAAACAAGTAAAACTGCTGAATTTAATGTGAAAATAGAGAGTGAATTTAGAAGAAGAGGCTACGGTAAAGAGGCTATTAAACTTATGCTTCAGTATTATTTTGAGGAATTTGGTGGTCAGGTTATGTTAGATGAAGTTATAAATGAAAAAGGACAAGAAGCTTTAAAAAAATTTGGATTTGAAGTGGTTTCAGAAACAAAGGAAAGTATAAATTTTAAAATGACTAAAGAAAACTTTAAAAAATTATATAAAAACACAAAAAACATATAGAAAAAAACATTTATAAATGCAAAAACATATGAAAATATTTAGTAATACTTAGTAATATTTAGGCATATTCATAGGCATGTTCATAGGTATATTAATAGGTATGTTCAGAAGTGTAAAAAATATATAAAAATGATAAATGGTACAATTAGATTTCGTTAGATTGTTATATATTATAATAAAATTATTATTTAAGAATCCATGGAATGATAAAAAATATAAAGTATAATATAACATTCAGATTGAAGGTGAAAGTTTGTTTAAAGAGCATAATTATGTTGCTTGGGGGGATATTTGTAGTTGTGGAAGTGAAGTTTATGTTTTACAAAACAAATATCATCCCTGGGAGGATGTGGATTTTAAAATTAAAATAAAGTGCAGAAATTGTGGTAAAAGCTTAGAAGTAGATAAAAGCAAAGCAGAAAATTTTTATAATAGAAAGATACTGTCTTATTTTAAAGATGTAGAGGGGACGGTAATTGATTTAGGATGCGGTTCGGGTTTTTTAAGTGAGTATTTATTGGAAAATAATAATGTAAAAAAGATATATGCTATTGACAATGATATAGAATCTAAGAAATTTATAGATGAATTAAATCTTGCTAATAGATTAAATTGCGCTAATGAATTAAATTGTAGAGATATATCAAACTGCGAAGATAAATCAGATTTTGATTCTAGATTAGATTGGAAAAATAAATCAAATTTAAGTGATAGATGTAATTTCGCAGATAAATTACATTTAAGAGATAAATCAAATAACAAAGATAAAATAACTTTTTTGCATATGGATATTTGCGATTTAGGTAAATGTTTTGAAAATAAAAAAGTAGATTATATTGTAAGCAGAGATGTTTTCATGTTTGTAGATGATACAGAAAGGTATTTTCAAGATGTAAATAAAGTTGTATCTAAAGGGGTTAGGCAGATGGGCTGGTATATTGGTGAAAACAAAAGAATGAGAAATAAGTTGACTCCCGAAGAAATTAAGGAAAAGCTGATAAATAGAGACTGGAAAGTTTATTTGGAAGATTTAGATTGGTACAAAAGTGGGTATTTTATAAGAGCTGACAAAATGCAATAATTTATTTTAAATAATGAAAAATATGCAAAATAACTACCTCTAGAAAGCTAAGAATAACCAGTAAAGGTGAGAAGAAAATGAATAGATTTATGATTGGACAGTTTGGAAAATTTGATAAGTTAAAGCAAAAAAAGATTTTAAGCAAGGATTTTATGGGGTTGAAGCCTGTTCTATGGAAAGTGAAAAAGAAATAATTAACCTATATGAAAATGCAAAGAAAAACAATTATAAAATTGCAGTGCATTTCCCATTAAGAGCTGGAAAATGGCGTCTGAGGGATGCACAGTACTTGTCTAAGGACGAAGAAATAAAAAGGCAGTCTTATGAATACATTGAAAATGAACTTAAATATATTAGGGCTATTTCTCCCCAGTATGTTTTATTTCATTATCCAAAACCTGTGCTTTTAGATTCAGAGATTGACTGGGAAAATTGGAGATTTCAAGATGAAACTGAGTATTATTTTGACAATGAATATTCTTATGAGAAATTTATAACGGAAAGTGAAGAGTTTTTCAGATGGTTATCTTATAAAAGTGAAGAATATAATTTTACACCAGTTTTAGAATTTGATGCATTAAATAAATACGTTTGTGGAACTAATATAGTAGAAGAGTTACTTGAAAAATATCCTAGAGTTAAGATATGTCTGGATATAGCAAGGCTACATCTTCAAAGCAAAATTGATTATAAATTCCATAGTCTTAAAATAGTTAAAAAATTTGCCAAGTATGCAGAGGTTATTCATGTTTCTAATGGACGAGCTGAGGATAATGCATCTAGAAATCATCTGCCTGCTTTAAGAACTTTAAGTAAAGAGGAAGGATATGCAAATATTAAAGAATATTTTGATATTATAAAAAAAGAAAATAATGAATGCAAAATATTGTTTGAACACAGATCTGATTTAATAAGTGATGATGAATTAGAAGACTGCTATAAGTATATTTATGAACTATTAAATTGTTGAATTAGATATAAAAAATTAAACATAAACATCACAGCCATATAACAACACAATAATTTATAAATCCTACAACAGGTAGTTAATATTTTTAAAATTTATTATAAAATATTAAAATTATAAAATTCAGTGCATAAAAATCATGTTAGGAATTCTTTGAATTTAAGCTAAATCAAGGCGTTAAACTTGCATATACCCATAATAACAAGTACACTCAAGATTTGACAATATTTTGTTTAAAATATATAATCAAAATGCTTATTTTAAATAGAATGGGTGATTTTTATGCAAAATATATTAAGAATATTTACAAGTGATATAAAAAGTATATTAAAAAATAGAATAGCTTTAATTATTGTAGGGGGACTATTGGTTCTTCCATCTTTATACGCCTGGTTTAATATATATGCTTCCTGGAATCCTTATAAAAATACAAATGGAATAAAAATAGCAATTTGTAATAAGGATTTAGGTGCAAAAATAAAAGATAAAGATGTAAACATTGGAAAAGAAGTTCAGAAAAATTTAAGTAAAAACAAAGCTTTAGGGTGGACCTTTGTAAAAAGCCAAGATGAAGCAATAGAACTTGCTGATAAAGGAAAAGTATATGCAACTATAATAATTCCTAAAGATTTTTCTGCAAAGATTAGCACCATTTTAAGTGATAATTCTATGAAACCAACTTTAGAGTATTATGTTAATGAAAAAATAAATGCAATTTCTCCTAAAATTACGGATAAAGGAGCATCAACAATTCAAGCAAATATAAGCTCATCTTTTATAGAAAGTGTTACGGAACAGATTATTTCCACTATGAGAAATGTGGGGGTAGAGCTAACTGATGTGAAGCCCTTATTTAATGTGCAAAAAAGGATTTAGATTCACTAATTAAAAATCTACCTAGTGTGATTACTAGGCTAAATAGCACTGCAAATTCTATAAAAAGTGATACAAAGACTGTAAAGCTTTCTTCAAAAGAGCTAGAGTCAATTAAAGATGTGTCAAATAAGTTATCATCTTTTACAAAGAATTTTAAGAAAGATATTGATACTGTTAACAGTAACACTAGTGATGTTTCAAGCAAAGTTAAGGAAAAGCTCAATTCATTAAAAGTATCTATTGAAGATTTGGACCAGGATATTTTAACTTTAAAAGAGAAAGCTTCCTTGGAAAAGCCAAATTACAAAAATGACATTGAAAATGATGTAGCTAGTTTAAATACTATTGTGAAAGAAATGAAAAATATACAAAAGGGACTAAGTGATTCGGAAAATAAAATTTCGCCAAAGGTAAATGAGCTATATAGTGCTACAGATAAGCAGCTAAATGATCTTCAAAGTTTACTTTTATACTTAAATGCGGCAAGTACAAAATTGGAGGATGTTAATGATACTGTAAATTCCATACATGACTTAAATAGTAAAATTACTGATAATTTATTAAGTTTAAAAAGCTTACTTCAGATGCTTGGCGGGGATAATAATATAATAAACAATGCAATAAATCAAATTGATAAAACTATAAATGTCATAAATTCTGTGGATGCTAAGACTACAAGTATTGATAGGCAAACAAAAGAATATATAACATTTATGAGATATTATACAAGTTCTTCCTATGAAAAAATAAAGGGCATTAGAAAAAATTCTAGTGAAATTTATGCCCTATTAAAAAGTGAAAGTAGCTATTTAAAACCAAGCATTGGTGAAGTTATAGATCTTTCATTAAATAAATTAAATGATGTGTCTAGTTCATTAGATAAACTTTCAAGTAAAATGGATGATATAGCTGCTTTAGAAAAATCCATTAATGAGATACACGATTTAAATAATGATATGATTAGTAGAATTGATGGCATTTCCATAAAATTGAATACTGATTTAACTAGTTCAGTAAAAAGATATCTTCTTGGTATATCGTCATTTGCAAATGATATTGATGGACTTTTAAATAAAGTAAATGAGGAAGGAAAACAATTAAGCGATTTTATAAATAAGGCATCAAACAAAGGTGATGTAGCAGCTGAGGATATGATTAAACTTAGTAAATCTTTATCTAAGCTGCAAAACAATTTGATTCTTATAGATGGAAAGTTAGCAAGGGTATTAGACAAGTTAAATTTTAATAAATTGATAGATAAAGTGGAGAACAATAAAAGTGACATTGCAAAATTTATGGCTTCGCCAGTAGATTTGGAAACCCATGCTCTATATTCTGTGGAAAACTATGGTACCAGTATGACACCATTTTATACCACTTTGGCATTATGGGTAGGAATATTGATATTAGCTTCTTTATTAACAACAGAAACTAAAAATATAGATTTTGAGGTAACCCATATAGAGGCATATTTGGGCAAATTCTTGCTATTTGCTTCTTTAGCAATGGTGCAAGCGCTTATAGTGTCTTTAGGAGACATTTATTTACTAAAAGTAACTGCTTGTGAACCTATTTTATTTATAAAATTAAATATGTTTTTAAGTTTAGTATTTTGCTCTATAGTATATACCTTGGTTTATTTATTTGGAAATGTTGGAAAGGCAATTAGCGTTATACTTTTGGTATTACAGGTTGCAGGTTCTGGTGGAACTTTTCCAATCCAGATGACTCCTCCGTTTTTAGAAGATTATATGTTTGGCTTCCGTTTACCTACGGAATTTCAAGTTTAAGGGAGGCTGTAGCTGGAGTACTTTATTCAGAACTTAAAAAAGACGTTTATATTTTACTATGTTATATAGTTGTTTCTTTGGCAACTGGAATTTTGCTTGTTAATACAACACATAAATTTATGGATAAAATGGCTAAAAAGCTTAAAGAATCAGGAGTTACAGAATAGATTTTAATATATAATTTTAAAAATAAAATTTCAACTTCAGTTTATTTTATGTTTCTTATTTCCTTTTGTGAGAGATTTAAGACATGCACAAAGTTTTCAACTTGTGCATGTCTTAATTTTTCCACAGATTATTTATAAAAAACCTACATCTAAGAATTTAATCTTTTTATAGCAGGTATGATTCTTATCCCTAATAGGGCAACGGCAATAGATTTTATTAAATCTCCTGGAATAAATACTAAAAATCCTATTTTAATTGCTTTTTCTAATGTTATGCTAATGTTTAATACATTGTTAAGTATTATAAACATGTAGGGCACTCCAATAATATAGATTATAACAACTCCTACAATTGAAGCTAAAAATATTTTAAAAAAACAAGGGGCTTTAGCTTGAGCTAAAATTTTTCCAATAACATAAGGTGCTACAATAAAACCTATAAGATACCCAAAAGATGGATCAAATATATAAGAAAGTCCACCTCCTCCTGCAAAAATTGGAATCCCTAGTAATCCTAAAATTACGTATAATAACTGAGAAAGTGATCCTAAAAATGGTCCAAGAAGAACACCAGAAAGAGCGGTAAATAAATACTGAAGAGTTATAGGCACTGGCCCTACAGGAATTTTTATAAATCCTCCTGCTGCAGTTAGAGCTGTAAAAAAAGCAACTAAAATCATATCTTTTGTTTTTATTTTCATCAGAAATCCTCCTAAATTTTCAATTTTAATACTAAAGAGCAAACATTGTAAACCTTGAGTATTGTTTTAGTTTACAATTAATTATATATTTACTTTAAAACTATGTCAACAATAATATAAAAACACACATGGTGAAAAAGAAAATAAGTTAACCGTCCCCAAAAGCTTCTTCAAAAACTCACAAAAATTGGATAATAAAAGTTAAAAACAAGTTAACCGTCCCCAAAAATCGTTTTTAAAAGCTAAAAAGTTGTTAACCGTCCCTCTTTCGATATATAATAGATTTTGTAAACACTAAGTGTTAGAGGGGAGAGAATATGGCTAAGATTATGATTCAAGGGACGGCTTCATCAGTTGGCAAAAGCATATTAGTTGCAGCGCTTTGTAGAATTTTAAAACAAGATGGTTATAGTGTATGTCCTTTTAAATCACAAAATATGTCTTTAAACTCATATATAACGTTAGATGGAAAGGAAATGGGAAGGGCACAAGTGCTTCAAGCTTATGCGGCAGGTCTTGAACCTGAAGCTTATATGAATCCCATTCTTTTAAAACCAACTTCAGATAAAAAGTGTCAAATAATAGTAAATGGGAAAGTATACAAGAACAGTACTGCTATGGAATATCACAATATGAAATTACAGTTTAAAGATATGCTTAAAGAGCATTTCGAAAAACTTGAAAATGATTTTGATGTTGTGGTTATGGAAGGGGCTGGAAGTCCTGCTGAAATAAACTTAAGAGATAGAGATATAGTTAATATGGGAATGGCGGAGCTTGTGGATGCACCGGTTCTTTTAGTAGGTGATATAGATAAGGGGGAGTCTTTGCCTCTTTAGCAGGTACAATGCTTTTACTTAAAGGGCAAGAGAAGAAAAGAGTTAAGGGTACCATAATTAACAAGTTCAGAGGAGATGTGGATATATTAAAGCCAGGTCTTAATATGCTAGAAGATATAGTTAAAATACCTTGTCTAGGGGTAGTGCCTTATTTTAGACTTGCCCTTGAGGATGAAGATGGAGCAGTTAATTTTAATAAAGATATAACAGCACCGATTGATATAGCAGTTATTAAGCTTCCTCATATATCTAATTTTACGGACCTTGATGCCCTTAAAAGTGAAGAGGATGTCTCTGTTAGATTTATAGAAAAAGTTTCGGAGTTTGGAAATCCGGATTTGTTAATAATACCGGGCAGTAAAAATACCATTGAGGATTTATTAACTTTGAGAAAAAATGGTTTAGAAGCATGTATAAAGGATTACAGCAAAGAAGGCATGGTAATTGGTATATGTGGTGGATATCAAATGCTTGGAAAATCCTTGAAAGATCCTTATGAAGTAGAAACTAAAGTGAAGGAAACTGATGGTATAGGAATTTTAGATATGACAACAACCTTTGAAGAAAGTAAGGTCACAACAAGGGTTAATGCAAAGCTTCTTCAAGAACTTAATGGTTATAAAATTAAAGATAAAAGCGTTTATGGATATGAGATACATATGGGTATAAGTAAATACGGCAGTGATTGTAGACCGCTTTTTAATATAGAAAAAAGAAATAAGAAAAATGTGGATATAATGGACGGAGCTATAAATAAAAAAGGAAATGTCCTTGGAACCTATATTCACGGTGTTTTTGATGGACTAGGTTTTAGAGATTATATAGTTAACTATTTAAGAAAGAAAAAAGGATTAGAATTAAAAGAAAGTACTAAATTTGAAGCTTTGAGAGAAAGTGAACTAGACAAACTTGCAGATATTGTAAGAAAAAATATAGATTTAGAAGAAATTTATAAAATATTAGGATTAAAATAAACAATAATATAGTTATTAAAAAGAAAAATAAATAACATAACTCATAGCAATGCAAAGAAAAATAAAAGCATAAACAAAATATCGATAAACACCATAGATAATTTATAAAAGCCATGGATAATGTATAATTATTTTTTCAGATATCCATGGCTTTTTATATTTAAATTATAATTGGTATAAGGTTAAAACGAGTTAACCGTCCCCTTATTTTGTCTTCTTTAAAAAGCTTTTAAAGGAGTCTCGCCAGCGTTCCGTATAATTTCCAGTAGCCCATTCTGCCATTATAATTGATTCGTTTTTATTTAATTTAATTTTATTCATTGGCGAAGTAGATAGAACTCCATTTTTAATTTCGTATATATAAATATATTCATTACAAACTATAAGTGCAAAGTCATTGTTTGGAGATGTAAAAGCATCTGTTGCCGCAGGAACTCTTGATTTTATAGAATTCCAAGATAAATATAGATCATCATAGTTTAAAAGTTTTTTAGGCGGAAATATATTTAAATCAAAGTCAATATAATCATTCATATTAGAAGAGGAATTAAGTCGCCCTTTCATAACCCAGTGGCCATTTTTTCGAAGGACTGTATAGTTTTCTTCAGAATAATTTTGATTTTTAAAAAGTTCTTTTTTGTCTGCATGTAGTGAAAAATAAGATTGTAGGCTATCTGATAAAAGTTGCTTTCCTTTATCACCAACTAAATGTGAGATTTTTATTCCCACAGGAATATCTAAAGAATCTATAGGTAATACTTTAAACTTGTTTAAAGTATTTAAGTTATCTTTGTCATTGGAAAACTCTGTGCATATAAAATCATTGCCAATGAAATTAATTTTCCTAAAAGATTCTCTTTTATATTTGTTTCTTTTGACTTTTCTTCACCATTAATCTTAGTAGCACTGTCTAAAGAGTAGGCGTTAAGAGTATCTTTAACGTATCCTTTTGAGGATATTCTATTGGAGTCTATAGTCCAAAAACCAGTTTTTCTAGGTACAAAAATACCAGGAGTTTCAAGCAATGGTTCTAGTTTTTTATTGATTGAACAAATCCATATTGTTTTATAAGAAGAAGGAGAGGAATTTATATTATCACTATCTTTTCTAAGAGCAATAAAAACTCCTGATTTAGATATGCAATCTTCACTTTTAGATTTATCTTTAATTTCTTTTCCAGAATCAAGTTTAGCTAAATTTTTTGTAGTATCTGATATTTTGGTTAAGGAAAAAAAGCGTCATTTACATAAACTACAATTTTATTTTCGTCTATTCTTATAAAATCATAAAAAAGCGTATCATTTGTATTCACAGAAATTATTTGAATGTTTTTAGTAGTAATACCTAAATCCTTATAATTTACTTTGAAATTATGAATAAAGTAACTATCAGTATCTACAGTTTTAACTTTGTAGCTAGGAGTTTTACAAAGTTCGTCGTTAAAAGATGCAAATGAAGGATTGAACTTTGCAAGTATTCCAATATAAGAATCCATTTCCTCAGAATTTTGATTTTTAAAACTGTGATAAGATGTTACTTTCCAGGTTCCTTGTATAGGCGCAACTTTATTGTCAGGAGCTGTGATTTTTTCACTAGAATTTAATTTTACAGTATTGCATCCAGATGTCAAAAAGGCCAAGGAAAATATAATAAGTAAAATCATAAAAAATTTGTTTTTTTCATATGGATACTATCTCCCATTTTAGAATTTTTATTTAATACTAAAGGTAATAAATATAATTTATATAGTAATGTGTATAATCTATATAAAATAAAATAGATTAGTAAATGTTCCTTAAACTATTCTAAAGGAAGTTTCACATATACTACAGTTCCTATGTTTAAAATGCTATCTATAATAAATTGTCCATTATGCATTTTGATAATTTCATCGCAAATAGATAAACCAATTCCGTTTTTAGATCTACTACTTTTCCCTTTATAGAATTTCTCTTTTATCTTTGGAAGTTCTTTTGGGCTTATTCCAAAACCTGTATCTCTAACAGATATAGTTAAGTAATGCTTGTCTGTTTCAGCGCTTAGGGTTATTGTTCCGTTAGAAGGTGTAAAATTAAATGCATTATCAATTAAGTTTATTAAAACTTGCTTAATTCTATTACTATCTAAAAGTATTTCAGGTAAATTGATATTGGTATTTACTATAAAATTTATATTATCCCGTAGGGCTCTAGGATTCATTTGCTTCTCAATATATTTAAAAATATTGTTTAAGTTTATTTTTTGCTTTTTCAAAGTTATTTTTCCGGAAACAAACTTTGAAAAATCTAAAAGCTCTTCTACCATTGATGAAAGCCTATCACTTTCATTTTCAATTATTTCAAGACCGTCCCTAATAAGGGCCTTATCATTAAGCTCATCGGTTTTAAGTGTTATGGCCCAGCCTTTTATTGAAGTTAAAGGTGTTCTAAGTTCATGTGAAACAGAGGAAATAAACTCGTTTTTAAGTTGATCTTTTTTTAAAATCTCTTCAGCCATATAATTCAAAGTATCAGAAAGTTTTCCAATTTCATCGTTAAATTTTTTTCACTTCGTATTTTAAGATTGCCATTTGCCATCTTTTCTGCAACAGCTGTTAACTCCTTAATAGGACCTATGATAGTATCAGATAAGAATAAACTTATTATTCCTGAAACTATAATGGCAAAAGAGCCTATGAAAATAAAAATAAAGGAAATGTACTTTATTTGTGATTTTACAGGTTCCAAAGAGGTAATGAATCTTAAAGCACCAACTATCTTTCCATTTGATTTTAATGGATGGGTTACAGCCAATACTTCATTTTTAGAATAGGAAACTCGACCTATTTTTTTCCAATCTCACCTTTAAGTGCAGCTTTTAATTCTGAATCTTTTAAAGGAGTTAGAGGAATTACCCCAATGGAATCCATTAATATATTTCCATTTGAATCAATTATTTGAACTTGAGCAGAAGTTTGTTTCCAAAATACATCTACATTGTCTAATATATTTTCTTTTAAGGAAGCATTTGAAAAATATTTAGAATAAAAGTCACAAGATAATTTAATTTGTGTAATTAGTGTGTTTTGAATATTATCATAGTAATATTTTTTTACAGCATTTATTAGTAAGGATTCAAAAATTGCTACAGTAATAAATATAACAACCATAAAATTTATGGTTAATCTTTTTTTAATGCTTTTCATCTTTACTCCACCTATAACCAGTTCCCCAAACAGTCTCTATAAACTTTGGCTGAGAGGAGCAGTCTTCAATTTTAGTCCTTAATCTTCTAATATTTACATCTACAATTTTAGTATCACCTATAAAATCATAGCCCCATATTACATTTAAAAGTTCATCACGGCTGAAGGCTTTTCCGGGATTTTCTATGAAAATTTTTAAAAGCATGTATTCTTTTGGGGTTAGATCCAGTTCTAAATCATTTTTATATGCCTTTTGTGAATATATATCTAATTTAAAAGGATAAAATTCAATTAAATTTTCATCCTTGTCTAGGGTATCTTTTTTATCTAACCTTCTAAGTAAAGCTTTGATTCTAAGTATTAACTCCATAGGATTAAAAGGTTTTACCATGTAATCATCAGCACCAAACTCTAATCCCATTATTTTATCCATATCTTGACTTTTTGCAGTTAGCATAATTATTCCTATGTTAGGTAGAATTTTTCTAAGTTCTTTACATACTTCAAAGCCATTTATTCCAGGAAGCATTACATCGAGGAGAGCTATTTCTGGTTTTTCTATTATAGCTTTTGAAAGACCTTCTTCACCAGAGCCGGCTTCTATAACTAAAAAATTATTCCTTTGAAGATTTATTTTCAGAAATCCTCTTATAGAAACTTCATCTTCAACCACTAATATTTTGTTTTGCATATCTTCACCTACTTTAAAAAATATAAGTACATAATAATATTTTAATGCAAAATTCTCCTAATATCAATTTACGAAATTAAGAGAAAGAAGTTGTTACAAAAATATAAAAAATAGTTACAAATTCTTTACGTATTAAGAAAAATACGAATTTTTTAGTTTAGAGTTTTAAAATCATAGCCTTGGCTTTTTAAGAAACTTATTATTTGAGGTAGAGCGTTTACAGTAGTTTTTTGTGGCTGCATCGTGCATTAAGATAACAACATTTTTTTGCCACTAACAGTTTGTTGTATATTTTTAATCAAATTTTTTTCTGGAACGTCTAGATGTTCTGCGTCACCGTTTAAAGCGTTCCAATCTACATATATATAATTTCCTTTCTTTAATTCTTTGATATAAGGTTTTGAGTTAAACCCAAAGGTTCCACCTGGAAATCTAACGATCCTTGAATGATAATTATTACCTAATATATTTTTTAGAGATTTTTGACATCTGTTAATTTCTTAAAAAAAGCTTTTTGGAGAAGAGTATACTTTTTTATAATTATGAGAATAAGTGTGATTTCCTATACTGTGGCCTTCTTTTAAGGTTCTTTTTATTATTTCGGGATTTCTTTCTGCAAGAGAACCGATGACGAAAAAGGTAGCTTTTACATTGTGATTTTTTAAGATGTCTAGCATTTTAGGCGTAATACACCTAGTAGGGCCATCATCAAAGGTTAAAAATGCCACTTTCCTATTAAACTCAGATAAAGCTTTTTCTGTTTCAACAGAAGTTTCACTTGGAACTACGATAACTTTATTATTGGAGATTATTTCTGATTTTTTTAATATTGGACTTGAATTATTAATAAAATTCTTTTCAAATGTCATAGCAATAAAGGAATATAAAGGATATCTTGAAAAGGCGTATACATTGTAAGTACTCATATTAAATAGCACGTAAAATGTAAAAATAAAAAGAAAATTGGCAGAAAATTTTCTGAAATTAATCATATAATAATCACCTACTTACATATTTTAAATAAAATTAAATAATAAATCGCAATAATTTTAGTATTTGTAACTTAGTGATTTAATATATATGAAATTTTTATAAAAATATAGATAAAAATTGAAAGAGCACTATATGAAATATTCATATAGTGCTCTTTGGGGGTTAAATTTCTAAACTATTTAGAAATTTTGAGGGGAATAATTGTTAGGAAAACAATTGCAAGGGAAATGTTAGATGGAGAAACTAAACATTTCACATATCAAAGTAAAAGAATTGTTACCTTTACTTTGAATTAATTATACATGAAAAATGAAATTTTATCAAGAATAAAATTCAAAAAAGTTGAAAATTCAAAATTTAAAAATAAAATCGAAAAAAGTAAAGGGTTACATAGCTAAAATAAGACAAAAAGTGACTAATAGTTCATAAAATTGAATTTTATATAGATATATACTAATAAAGTACAAAGAGGTATAATAAAAATGGATTATTATTAATCAAGGGGGAACATAAGAAAAAATTGAATTGCAAAATATCACATAAATTTTCTAAAAGTTTTTAATTATTTATGCAGTAATTTCAACTTTGAGTTTCATATTAGTTGAAAATAGTAACATAAACAAGTGCGTAATGAATGGTTTTTTGGTTTTTGGAGAAGCCATATCTTTTATGATTTTGTATTGTACATATAGTGAAAGTAGAGAGAGAGATAAGAAATATTGGCTTTATTTATTTTTGTCTATATTTAGTTATTTTCTAGGAGATTTACTATGGATTATAAAAGACATATTTTTTGATTCTTTTACAGGACTAATTTATATATCACAGGTATTTTTTTATTGCAGTATCCTTTTAGTATTATTGCGCTTTTATATATAGCTTGGGAAAAGAAAAATTTATACTTAAGTATTCAGGTTTTTTGGATATGTTAGTTATTGTCATAGCTATTTCCGTTGTAGGTTGGAGATTTCTTGTGAGAAATGACATAATAAATAGTCATATGCCATTTTTTGAAAAGTTTTTTTGATATCAAATCCTATAGGAGACTTAGCAATTTTGTTTTCCATAATATTGATATTACTATTTTCTAAAAGTTTCATTGCCTTTAGGGTAGTTATTTTTAATATTATTGCTTTAATTATAGAGGTTACAGCGGATTTAATCAATCTTTACGTAAAGACAAATACTATAAATGTAAATACTGATTTTTTAGAATTAATGTGGCTTACATATGTTTTACTTGTGTCATATTCGGCTTTGGTTTATAAATATAATGGATGCAATTTTAAGTGCATTCGGCAAAGTAAAAAAATGAAAATTACACAAAAACAATAGTAAAGATAATAATTCCATACCTTAGTATTGGAGTGTTATTCACTGCTATTTTTTGCATTATTGAAAATATAGATATAATCATGTGGGGCTTTGCAATATGCGTAGGGCTTGTAATAATAAGTCAGTTAATAACTTTAATGGAAAATAAAAGACTTATGCAGCTTCTAATTGAGTCTAACAACGAATTAGAATATAAGACTTTTGAGCTTGAGACTATTAATAGACAGCTAAAAAAATCTAACTTGGCAAAGGAAAGCCAGCTTAATAGAGATTTTCTTACTGGGCTTCACAATAGAAGGTATATATATAAGAAATTAGATGTTTTGTTTAAAAATAAATTTTATAATAAAGCATCAGTTTTAATGATAGATATAGATTATTTTAAGAAAATAAATGACACTTATGGACATGAAGCTGGAGATAAAGTATTAAAGCAGGTATCTATGCTAATGAAACTCTATACTAGAACAAATGATTCTTTAATAAGATTTGGCGGAGAAGAATTCATATGTGTTTTACTAGATACTGATATTTCAATTGCAAGAGATATAGCAGATAGAATTAGAGAAAAAGTTGAGGCCTATGATTTTAAAATAGAGTGCATTAAAATTAAAGTAACTGTAAGTATTGGGGTTTCAGAAGCAAGACTTGTAAAATGTAAGGAAGATATTGAACTTGCGATAAAAAAAGCTGATAAATTATTATATAAGGCTAAACAACTAGGTAGAAACCAGGTTTGTATATAAATAATTTAGATGGTTAATGGAGTTTACTACAATTAAAACTTGTACAATAAACTTTATGCTTTACTAGAGGTTACTTAAAATAAAAGAGTACATTAAAAATATTATGATTAAGGGGGAGAGTATTATGTTAATTGATTTACACTGTGACACTATTTATAAAATGGTGGAAGAAGAAAAAAATATTAATTTTAAACAAAACAAACTTCAGGTAGATTTAAATAAACTAAAAAAAGCTCAATCTATGGCACAATTTTTTGCCTGCTTTGTAGACCTTCAAAGAGACAAAAATCCTTTAGAAAGAGCTTTGGATATGATAGATAAATTCTATGAAAAGATAGGCGAAAATATAGGAAACATAGATATTGCTAGAAATTATGATGAAATTATAAATAACAATAATGAAGGAAAAATTTCAGGGGTACTTACTATAGAGGGAGGAGAGGCTTTAAAAGGAAAGATATCTAACCTTAGAAACTTTTATAAATTAGGGGTAAGACTCGTTACTTTGACTTGGAATTATCAAAATGAAATAGGTTATCCTGGATGCGTTAGTGAATTCAAAAACAAAGGGCTTACAGAATTTGGAAAAGAACTTGTTTGTGAGATGAATAGACTTGGCATGATTGTAGATGTATCACATTTATCTGATGCAGGATTTTATGATGTTATAAAATATTCTTCAAAGCCAATAATGGCATCTCATTCAAACTCAAGAGAAATTCAAAATCATAGCAGAAATTTAACTGATGATATGATAAAGGCCTTAGCAGAAAATGGCGGAGTAATGGGATTGAATTTTTGTAATGCGTTTTTGTCTTCTAAAAAGATTGGCTCTGTAGGAGACATGGCAAAACACATAAAACATATAGTAAACGTAGGCGGAATTGATATTATGGCAGTGGGAACGGATTTTGATGGCATAAATAATCCACCTGAGATAGAAGATATTGGAGGTATTTATAAGTTATACGAAGAACTTAGAAAACAAGGATTTTCTGAGGAGGATATAGATAAAATATTCTATAAAAATGCATTAAGGGTTATAAAAGAGGTTTTATAAAAAAACATAAAATAATCCGCTTGATAGAAAAGTCTATAAACTAGCATATAATTTTTATAAAGCTGAAATATTATTACTATATGAAATATTATTACTATATAATTGTAGAAATTTAAAAAGATAAAATATCCATGTTAAAAAGGCTTAGGCATATTAACATGGATATTTTATCTTTTTTTGTTAATAATAATAGTATAAATGGCTTTAGGCTTTTATTTTATATATAAAAATAAAAGGATTTTCTTTTTTTAGAAGCTGTATAACATAATTATATAGAGAAATATTTAATTTGTTTGAACTATGTTGAGCCATATAAAGGTCGTGTTTTCCAATCAATGGATTAAAAATCTTATTGTGCACAATTTGACTGTGATAAGGTTTTGGATTTCCGTATTGAATTACATCCCCAATTTCAAGCATGTTATATATTTGATTGAAATTAATAATAAATTCTTGAGGCTTTAATAAAAAGAAATAATATGCAGTGTTTTGCCCAGAACCTTTATAATTGCCCCAATATTTTAAAAAATAATCCGCAGACCTAAAGGTAAGAGAGACTTTTTTTAACTCTTTATAATTATTAGTATTACAGAACCAAGAATCAGAACTTTTCCAGTTGTTTCCTTCCATTTTAAGACCGCCTGCATGAAGGGTTTGAGACACAAAATTGGTGCAATCATTATTTTTATAATAGGGATATTCTTTAATATTTGGTGTTAATGCGTAGGATTCCGCATATTTTTGGGCGTTTATTCTATTATATACTTCATTATAACTCATAATGATAATCTCCTCATAAAAATATTTATAATATATATATATTTATGGTATGCTATTAAGGTTACAAAATTAAATAATTAAATTAAACAATATATGTGCTATACTATTTCAAAAGCAATCTGCTGATTTATACGCCATAAAAAGAATAAATGTTTTATAAAAATTGCATTGAAATATGTGATTTTATAAATTATAATGAATATATAGTCTTAAATTGCAAGAAATTTTATGTAAAAATTGCATTAAATAGTGAGGTGTTTTGCAAATGATAAAAAGATTTAAAAGGATTCTTGTAGCAAATAGAGGAGAAATTGCTATACGAATATTTAGAGCGTGCAGTGAACTAAACATACGTACAGTTGCCATTTATTCTAGTGAAGATAAGTGTTCTCTATTTAGAACTAAGGCAGATGAATCTTATGAAATAGGGAAAAATAATAATCCAGTAGAGGCTTATTTGAATATAGACGAAATTATAAATTTAGCTCTTAATAAGGGAGTAGATGCAATACATCCTGGTTATGGATTTCTATCTGAAAATGCCGAGTTTGCACGTAAATGTGAGGAAGCAGGTATTGAATTTATAGGACCTACTTGGGAAATGATGGATAGACTAGGAGATAAAATTAAATCAAAAATAGTTGCTAAAGAAGCTAAGGTTCCTACCATACCAGGGGTTGAAGAGCCAATTAAATCAGAAAAAGAAGCTTTAGAATTTGCTAAATTTTGTGGATATCCTGTTATGGTAAAGGCAGCAGCTGGTGGCGGCGGCAGGGGTATGAGAATTGTAAGGAGTGAAGAAGAACTTTTACCTGCTTTTAGAAGCGCAAAAATGAGGCAAAGAAGGCCTTTGGTATAGATGATATGTTTATTGAAAAGTACCTTGAGAATCCTAAGCACATAGAAGTTCAGGTACTTGGAGATAAATATGGAAACATAGTTCATATGTACGAAAGAGATTGTTCCATTCAAAGACGACACCAAAAAGTAATAGAGATTGCTCCGGCAATTGCTATTTCAGATAAAAAAAGAAATGAAATTTGTGAAGATGCCCTTAAGATTGCTAGAACTGTAAAATACAGAGGTGCAGGGACACTTGAGTTTTTGCTTGATAAGAATGGAAATCACTATTTCATTGAAATGAATCCAAGAATTCAAGTTGAACACACTATAACAGAGATGATAACTGGAATTGATATTGTTCAAAGTCAAATACTTATAGCTGAAGGCTATACTTTAGATTCAGAAGAAGTTGGAATTGAATCTCAAGATAGTATACTTACAAGAGGATATGCTATTCAGTGTAGAATAACAACAGAAGATCCTTCAAATAATTTTGCACCAGATACAGGTAAAATAGATGTATATAGAACAGGTTCTGGGTTTGGTATAAGGCTTGACGGAGGAAATGGTTTTACAGGGGCTGTTATAAGTCCTTATTATGATAGTTTGCTAGTTAAAACTACAGCTTATTCTAGAACCTTTAAAGATACTGTAAGAAAGTCTCTTCGATCCGTAAAAGAATTAAAAATTTCTGGAGTAAAGACTAATGTGGATTTCTTGATAAATGTTTTAAATCATCCTGATTTTAAAAAGGGACTTTGTACAACTAGTTTTATAGCCGAAAATCCAGAGCTTTTTATAATTGAGTCTAAGGCAGATGAAGAATATAATATTTTGAAATTCATAGGAGAAAAAGTTGTAAATGAGACTCATGGAATTAAGAAAACTTTTGATGTGCCTTTGGTACCCAAAATAGAAAGATCTGAGAGGTTAAGCGGAACAAGGCAAATACTTCTAAATGAAGGAGCTAAAGGAGTAGTTGATTATATTAAATCTCAGAAAAAATTACTTCTTACAGACTCAACTATGAGAGATGCGCATCAGTCTCTTATGGCAACTAGAATGAGAACTATAGATATGGTTAAGATTGCAGAAGCTACTTCTAAACTGGCTCCAAATTTATTTTCTATGGAAATGTGGGGAGGGGCAACTTTTGATGTATCATATAGGTTTTTAAAGGAGTCACCTTGGGAGAGACTTGAAAAATTAAGAGAAAAAATACCAAATATTTTGTTCCAAATGCTTTTAAGAGGATCAAATGCTGTTGGATATAAAAATTATCCTGATAATGTAATAAGAGAGTTTGTAAAAATTTCTTCCCAAAAGGGCATAGATGTTTTTAGAATATTTGATTCTTTAAACTGGTTAAAAGCTATGGAGGTTTCTTTAGACGAAGTTTTAAAACAGGGAAAGATTGCGGAATGTTGCATATGTTATACTGGTGATATTTTAGATTCTTCAAGGGATAAATATAATTTAAAGTATTACATAGATAAAGCAAAAGAAATCGAAAAAATGGGAGCCCATATACTTGGAATTAAAGATATGTCTGCACTTTTAAAGCCCTATGCTGCTTTTAAACTCATAAAGACTCTTAAAGAGGAGATAGGAATACCTATACATCTTCACACTCATGATACTACAGGTAATGGAGTTGCTACAGTTTTACTTGCAGCAGAAGCAGGAGTTGATATAGCTGATACTGCTTTTGATAGTATGTCAGGACTTACAAGTCAACCTTCTTTAAATTCAATAGTTGCAGCTTTAGAAAACACTCAAAGGGAAACAGGAGTAAATCTAAAGGATATTCAAAGTATTTCAAATTATTGGGCTGCAGTAAGACCAGTTTATTCTGCTTTTGAATCTGGATTAAAATCTGGATCTACAGAAATATATAGATATGAAATACCTGGTGGACAGTATTCAAATTTAAAACCTCAGGTGGAAAGTTTTGGACTTGGACATAGATTTGAAGAAGTTAAAGGTATGTACAAGAAAGTTAATTCTATGGTTGGAGATATAGTTAAGGTTACTCCTTCTTCAAAAATGGTAGGAGATTTGGCCATATTTATGGTGCAAAACAACTTAACTCCAAATAATATAGTAGAAAAAGGAAAGGATTTAGCTTTCCCAGATTCTGTAGTTGCGTATTTTAAAGGTATGATGGGTCAACCAGAAAATGGATTTCCAAAAGACATTCAAAAAATAGTGTTAAAAGGAGAAGAACCTATAACTTGTAGGCCTGGAGAACTTTTAGAAGATGAGGATTTTGAAAAAATTAAGAAACATTTAAAGAACATAATGACAAAAGAGCCAACTATGGAAGATGTTGTAAGTTATGCTTTATATCCAGATGTATTTGATAGTTATGTTAAATATATAAAAGAGAATGGAGATTTAAGTAGTCTTGGTAGTGATATATTCTTTCACGGCTTATCTGAGGGAGAAACCTGCGAGATTAAGTTAGAAGAAGGTAAAATTTGGGTTGTGAAATTATTAGAGGTTACCAAAATAAACAAAGAGGGATTTAAGACTTTAATATTTGAAGTGAATGGAAACAGAAGAGAGATATCTATAAAAGATACAGCTAAGGCTGAAATTAATGATAGTAGCAGTGTTTTAATGGCTAATCCAGAAAGTAAAAATGAAATAGCTTCAAGTATACCAGGAACTATTTTAGAGGTAAATGTTAAAGTAGGGGATAAAATAAAAGAGAATCAAAACTTAGCAGTTATAGAGGCTATGAAGATGGAAACTGTTATTACTTCTCCTGTTCATGGAACTGTAGAATCTATTCATGTTTCAAAAGGAGAGCAGGTTAAGGCTTCGCAGTTGATACTTAAAATAAAAGATTAATAGAAAAATAATTTTTAAAATATCCTTTAGAAAAAAATGCAAACAACAAATGTGATTATTTTGAAAAAAGACTTATTTCTGAATTTAAGGATATTAAATAAAATTCTGAAAATTATAGACAAAACTTTCAAATATATGTTATTATGTATCTGTAAATAAAATATAAGGACAGAGTAGGTGTGAAAGCGTTAAGTGCTAAGGGATGGGACGTTGCCTTTAGACGAAGATTTTTAAGCATATTAAAAGTGCTTTAGAAATTACGATTTTTACACCGCTTCCGCTGTCATAGAAGGCCAGTAACCTCTATGGGGCATGTCCAATTATAGGGGGTTTTTTTATGCAAAAAAACAAACTTTAACTGTACAAACCTTAGTTTACTTGTCAGTGTTAGCTGCTATGCAAATAGTTCTAACAAGGTTTCTATCTATCCAAACGCCAATAATTAGAATAGGATTTGGTTTTATACCGCTTATGTTGGTTGCCATGCTTTTTGGACCTTTGATAGGTGGGGCTTATGCTGTTGTTGTGGATTTTATAGGAATAATGCTAGTACCAACAGGAGGAGGGTATTTTCCAGGGTTTTCTGTAAGTGCTTTTTTAGGAGCTTTCATATATGGTGTTTTTCTATATAAAAAGCCTAAAAATCTTTGGAGAATTACATTGTCTGTAATTATTGTGGCGTTATTTGTAGACACAGTATTAAATACTGTGTGGTTATCCATTATAACTGGAAAGGCGGTATATTTGATACTTCCGCCTAGGGTAATTAAAAATTGTATAATGGCTGCAGTAAAAATAGTAACAATGGCTACTGTTTGGAAAGTTATAGGAGAATATTTAGAAAAGAATTTTGTAGAAAAAGTTAGATGTAAAGCACATAGTGCGATTTAGTTTATCACTAATTATTAGTTCAATTATAATGCTTTGAAGAGGTTATTTTTATAACCTCTTTTTTTAAAAAAATTAAAAACAAGACAATGTTAACAAATAAGTTAAACTTTATGATAAAAAGACGATAATATACTGTGTTATAAATTTAGTATAGGGGGAATAAAAATTGTTTGACAACTTTAAGGTTAAAACAAAAATTAAACTAATATTAATAATGCTTAGTATGTTTGTTGTATTAGTAGGTGCTGTAGGATTTTTATACATAAAAAAAGCTAATATGGATATTGGTGAGCTTTATAATAATAATACAGTATCAGCTCAAACGCTTAATGATGGCAGAGCTCAAGCTAGAGCTATGGAGGCTGATATACTATACATAATATTTGACAAGGGAAATCCGGATCTCCAAAAAGAAAAGGCTCTAGATATAGAGAAAAGAGAAAAAGTTTTTAATGAAAATATTAAAAAGTATAAAAACACTTCATTAACTTCAAGTGAAAAACAGATTTTAAGGGATTTAGAGGTACAGTATTTAGAGTTTATTAATGGTAAAGCAGAAGTTACAGAATTAGCTACAAGTGGAAAAAGTAAGGAGGCTTATGATAGATATAATGAGCTAAAGCCATCTTTTGAAATTTTTCAAAGTCAACTTGATAAATTATCAAAAGATAATGTAGAAGATGCTAAAAATACTAACATAAGAAATGATTTAGATTATAAAAATGTGGTGAAAATATTTGGGGCAATAGTAATTGTATCTATTGCTGTAGGATTTGTTATAGGAAATATTATTTCAAGTGAAATAGTAAAATCCTTGAAAAATTCAGTAGAAACGTTAAGAATAGTTGCTGAAGGGGATTTTAGTGTAAAAATCTCTAAAAAGTATTTAAATAGAAAAGATGAAATAGGACAGCTATTTAAGGCTATAGATACTATGAAAGTTTCTGTAAGAGAAATAGTGTCTGGGGTAATTGCTGGCTCGAAGCAGTCATTAGGAATAAGTGAAACTGTAGATAGAGCAGTTAGTAAATTAAATGAAAACATAGAAAACGTATCTTCAACCATTCAAGAGGTATCTGCAGGTATGGAAGAAACAGCAGCCTCTGCAGAAGAGATGAATGCAACGGCTTCTGAAATTGAAAAGGGAATAGAGGAGGTTACAGATAAAACACAAAATGTTGCCAATAAATCTATTGAAATAAGCAATAAGGCTACAGAGCTTAAGATAAACAGTGAAAATTCAAAGAAAGAAGCTGTAAGATTATATGAAGAAAATCAAAGACAATTAGAGAAGGCAATAGAAAAGTCAAAATCTGTTCAGCAAATAAATGTTTTATCAGAGGCAATACTTTCAATAACAAGTCAAACAAACTTACTAGCTTTAAATGCTGCCATAGAAGCAGCAAGAGCAGGTGAGGCGGGAAAAGGCTTTGCGGTAGTAGCTGAGGAAGTAAGAAAACTTGCAGAAGAATCCAATGAAACTGCAAATGAGATTCAAAATATAACTAAAGTTGTTGTAGATTCTGTAGAAAATCTATCTACAAACTCAAATAACATATTAGAATTTATGAATAAAAACGTTATACCTGATTATAACAATTTTGTTAAAACGGGAGATATGTATAGCGAAGATGCAGATCATTATAAGGCGATATCTGAAGATTTAAGTGCAATTACAGAAGAGATTTTAGCTTCAGTTCAAAATATGATTGAAATAATAAGTAGTGTATCTAAAGCTACAAGCCAAGGGGCTGAAGGGGCTACAGATATAGCTGAAAAAACAACTGTAGTAACTGAAAAAACAGAAGAGCTACTTTTAAAAGCTGATGAGTCTAAAACTCAAGCAGAAAATTTAATGAAGCTTATATCTAAATTTAAAATTTAAGATATAAAATAAAAAGAATTAAAACTAAATATCATTAAAATGGGTGTGGCATTAAAAATATACTGTATATTATTTAGTGTCATACCTATTTTCAATTTTTAAATAAAAAAATATTAAGGAATACGACTTAATTAATTTTACAATTATGCTAACATATCTCATAAATAGTTATTATTCAAAATAACATGTTATATTTATTTGTGGAAGGAATTTATATTTTGTATTATTTTAAACTTATTTCGGAGATATGAAATATTATTTGTAGGAAAAAGTATTATCCTAGTTAGCTAAGTATCAAAGGGGTGGGTGTGCAATTTGAAATTTTCAACAGCAGGGGAAAGATTAAAGAGCATCAGAAAATGCTTAATATGAAACAAAGTGAATTATAAAGATGACTAATATTTCCAAAAGAGCTTATCCTCTTTATAAATAGGGGGAATAAAAATGAAAAAAATTATTTAAAATTCTAGGGGTATGCCTAATTTTAGGAGCAGTTGTAATAGGACAATGTGGAGTTGTTGGACCGGATGATGATCATACAATGCCTAAGGGATATAATTACTCAACTAAATGCTTCCTATAGTATCAGTTAAAAAACTATCTATGAGATTGATTATAGGTAGTTTTTTTACATATAAAATTAATTTGATTAGGGTACGTTGTACTTGATGGATATTAATGGTAATATATACATAAGTTGTTTTAACTCAATAATGAAAATAGTACTTATAGTAGATAGTAGTTTATTTTTAAGATAATAGGAGGGGGAAGATGAAGATAAGAATAATTAAAGCTAAATTTGTGCTTTTTACAGTTATTTTGCTTGTTTTATTTGGATTTAAATCAGATGTTTTTGCAGAGGAAAAAATAAAAATAGATATGAAAGTTGGAATTGGAGAAGAAAATTATAAGTATTCTAATTTTGCACCCTTTACCTTTAATATTGAAAATAAATTAAAGAACATAGATGGTGAAATTCAAGTGGAACTAATAAATGAAAAAGATGAGCTAAATGTTTATTCAAAGAAAATAAATATACCGATAAATGCTACTAAAAAAGTAATTATATCTGCGCCTATTTTAAAAAATATGGGCAAAATTAAAGTTAAAATTGTAGAAGAAAAAAGTGCTTATATGAGAAAGAATTGCCTATAAAAAATGGATATAAAAGTTCGGAGTTTTTTATAGGAATATTAAGTGATGATGAGGAAAATCTAAGCTATTTAAAAACAATTAAATCTATAGCTATAGGCTCAAATGGGTTTGATGTTAAAGCATTTAAACTTTCTAAAGAGGATATAATGGATTTTAATAAAGAACTTAGTTCTTTAGATGTGATTATAATGAATAATTTTGATAGCGTAGCATTAACTTTAGATAAGTATAACATATTAAAAAACTGGGTTAAAGATGGAGGAATTCTTTTAATAGGTACTGGATCTTCTTACAGTAAAACTTTATCTGTTTTTAAGGATGATTTTATTGCAGGGGAAGTTGGTAGTGTAGATAAGGTAAATACTAATTTATTAAAGGACATTTTACCTAATTATAAAAATGACAATAAAAATTTTGATTTAGATTCTCTTAATTTAAAATTTAACGAAGGCAAGGTTATTTTAAAGGAAGGAGATAAGGCTTTAGGTTGGTCTATTAAGAAATCTAAAGGTATAATTTCAGTTACTTCTTTTGATTTAGGAAAGGAGCCTATAAAAAATTGGCCCTTTAAAGAACAATTCCTCACTAAATTGATTGAAAATTCTGCACAGTCCTCGGAGGTTAATAATATCTATAGTAAAAAAGAAGGTATAGATATTAAAACTCAATCTTTATATAATTTTAGAGAGGCTATTTCTAATATAGTTGAGTTGCCGTTGCCTAAAATATGGAATCTTATAGTAATACTTCTTACTTATTTGATTCTGGTATCACCTGTAGCCTATATTCTCTTGAAGAAAAAAGATAAGAGAGAATATATGTGGATTGTAGTTCCTTCTTTATCTTTGGCTTTTGTTCTTATTATTTATTTTACTGGAATGGGAACTAGAATAAATGACAATATAGAAAATGTTATAAATATAATTAAAATAGATCAAAAAGGAGAAATCTCATTAAAGAGTTATGCTAGTATATTTTCACCTAAAAAATCCAAGTTAAAGGTGAAGCCTCTTAGTACCATGACTATAAGTGAATTATTAGCTAAAAATGATTTAATACCATATACTGCATCAAATTATAAGAAAAGAGATAGAAAAATCCAGAAAAAAATAGTAGAAGGAATTGATAATCACATAGAATTTTATGACAATAAGGTGTTTAATAACAATTATTTAGTTTTAAATTATGAAATGCCTAAGATAGGAAAAATAGATAGTGACATAAGTTATTATAATGAAAAATTTAAAGGTAGAGTTAAGAATAATACTTCTATGGATTTAGAAGATTGCTATATTTGTATGAGTAATGCTTACATTAAAATAGGAAGCTTAAAGGCCTCTCAGGAAATAAATATAAACGCTGAAGGAGAGGTTTATGGGGAAATATACGATTTTTGGATAGAAATTTTGGTGAACCTAGTATAAATTATAAAAATGGGAAAAAGGAGAAACTTTCTATGGATAAAAATGAAGCTAGAAGTGTAGTTCAAAAAAGCAATATGATTAACGGGTTTTTTTACGGAGAAGGATATAGTATAGAAAAACCAGTGATAATTGGCTTTAGTAATAAAAGTTTCTCAAAAGATTTAAAGGTTAATGGAAAAGAAATTAAAAAATATGAGAAAAATTTAGTTGTTAGTGATATAAATCTAACTTTTAGAGATAAAAATGTAATAGAATACCCTTTTGGATATTTTAAGGCAAAATTAAATATGAAAAATGGGGGATATGACTATAGAGAAAAAATATTTTATGGAACAGGAAATTATGAAACAGAAATAGATATTGATGAAAACATGGATATAGAACAAATCAATATAAAGTATGAGCTTGATTTTTTAAAGGGAAATACTGAAGTTGCAAAGCAATATATTTGGAATGAGAAGGACAATAAATGGCAGATTGGTGATTTTAGAGATTTTATAATTAATAAAAAAGATGTGCCAAAATATTTAATTTCAAACAAAAGAATAAAAATAAAATTTGACATATTAGAAGAAGGGGTAAGAGGGGAAATACCTAAGCTTTCTGTGAAAGGAAGTGCTAAATAATGCTTGAGATAGATAGCTTGTGCAAGAAATATGGAAAGTTTACTGCTGTAGACAATTTGTCTTTTAAAGTGAAAGAAGGAGAAATATTTGGATTTATAGGTCCAAATGGTGCAGGAAAAACTACAACTATGAAGATACTAGCAGGGCTTTTAAAGGAAACTTCAGGTAAAGTTCGTATTAATGGGGTAGATGCTCTTAAAGAAAGCAGAAAGATTAAAGAATATATAGGATATATGCCTGATTTTTTCGGTGTTTATGATAATCTTAAAGTTAGTGAATACCTAGATTTTTATGCTTCAATATATGATATATATAAAGGAGAAAAGGATAAAATATGTAATGATCTTTTGGAACTTGTAAATCTGTCAAATAAAAAAGATATCTATGTAGATTCTCTTTCTAGAGGTATGAAACAAAGGCTCTGTCTTGCTAGAAGCCTTATTCACAATCCGAAACTTTTAATATTAGATGAGCCTGCCTCTGGTATGGACCCAAGGGCAAGGTATGAAATGAAGGAGATATTAAAATCTCTAAGGGATAGGGGGAAGACAGTTATAATAAGTTCACATATATTATCCGAATTATCAGAAATATGTACCAGTATAGGTATAATTGATAAAGGTAAAATTGTAATGAGCGGTTCTGCTCAGGAAATAATGATGAAGGGTTATGGCCATAGAAGGGTTAATGTTAAATTAATGGGAGAAATAGATGCAGCAATAAAAATACTTAAAGAAATTCCGGAAGTAATAGAAGCTTTGAAATATCCTGATTTTATTCAAGTGGCCATAAAAGGCGGAGATGAAGATATGAATAGAATTTTAAAGATTCTTATTAATAGATCTTTGCCTGTAGTGTCTTTTTCAGAAGTAGGAGGAAGACTAGAAGATGTATTTATGAAGGTTACAGAAAGGAGTGAGGGATAATGAAAGTTAATCCTATTTTAAGAAGAGAAGCTAAAGTTAAAATGAGAAATTGGAGAGCTCCTTTTCTGATAGGCATATATGTAGCAATACTTGGAGTTATAACTGCTTTTATGTTTTATAATACAGTAATGGATCCGCTTCAATATAGGTTTAATTCTGATGCTTTAATTGATACTTATGTATTTATTGCTGTAATGCAGTTTCTTCTAATAGCTTTTATTGTTCCTGCCCTTACCTCTAGTTCTATATCTGGAGAGAGAGAAAGGCAAACTTTAGATCTTCTTCTTTGTACAAAATTAAAGCCTAGGTCCATAATTTTAGGAAAACTGCTTACTTCAATAAGCCTAATAATATTACTTATAATAGCAGCTTTGCCAGTGTTTTCTTTTATATTTTTAATAGGAGGTATATCCTTTAAAGAAATATTTCAACTTTTTATTTATTATATTGTGCTTTCTATAACTTTTGGAAGTATTGGAATATTTTTTTCAACCTATATTAAGAAAACTACAGTGTCCACAGTTTTAACTTATGGGGTAATACTTTTTTTAATGCTTGGAACTTTGATGATATCAATTTTTTATTTATCTATAAAAGCTAAAGTTAATTCTGATATACAGAATAACACATTATCTATAATGTATTTTAATCCTGTAACTGCATTTATATCCTTGGTCATGGATCAATTTGGGAAAGGGTCCGGATTAAGCATACCAGGAATATACGATTTTAGTTACGGTTCCTCTGGACCTTTATTTAAGAGTATGTCAATTTGGCAAATCAATATCATTGTTAACTTAATCATTTCTTTAACTTTACTCAGTTTGTCAGTAAGAAAACTAAACCCTATGAAGGTTAGAAATATAAAGAAATTATTTTAAAAAATAATTTCTTTATATTTAATTTTTAATAAGAGATAATTTAAAGATTTAATTTAAAATATAGAGTTTAGATTAAGTCTTTTTTTATGCAAAAAATTCAAAAATCTACATAATAAATCAAAAATACAGAAATAATTATTGAAGAACACAATAAAAATGACGAATATTGTAGTAAGGGTAGGTATTTTACAAATTATTTTGATTTTTTAGAAAAGGTGGGTGTTATAAGAAATGTTCAAAAAAGAAGTATTAAATTTAAAATTATTCCTGTAACTATAATTGCTATGATAATCCCAATTTGTATTATATCAATTTTTAGCTACAGAAAAGCAGCAAAATCTTTAGAGCAGTCTTATATAGAAAACAGCAAAATGGTAACTAAAGAGTTAAATCTTAATTTAGATGAGTACTTAAAAGGCCTAGAGGGAGTTGCAAATTCTAACTATAGCAATGTAGATTTTTCAGACTTCTCAGAAAATGAGGACAAGCTAAAAGCTGGAAGTGATGAAAAGATAAAATCTGCATTTGAAATAAGCAAAACCTATTCTAGAAAGCTTTTAGACAATATAGTAAATAATGATAAAGATATTATGGCAACTTTTATTGGAACTAAAAATAAAACTACCTTTGCAAATTCTAAGAGTGGATTAGATGACATACCTGGATTCGATCCAACTTCAAGACCTTGGTATAAAAGGGCTATAGAAAATAAGGACTCTGTAGTTGAAACAGAACCTTACATAGACGCAGATACAGGTAAATTAGTTATAACTGTAGCAAGAGCATTCAAAGACAAAAATGGTGAGGTTTTAGGTGTTTTTGCTATGGATGTAAATATGGAAAATTTCGTTAGAAAATACAAAGACAAAAAAATAGGGAATACAGGATATATATTTATAGCAGACAAAAAATCTATTTGTATAAGCCATCCTAAAAAAGATTTTATAGGAAAAAGCTTGGCGGGGGAAGGTTTTTTTAAATCTATGCCCAAAACTCCTGAAGGGGAATATGTATATGACTACGGTAATAAGGAAGAATTTATAAATTATGAAACCAACCATAAAACTCTATGGAAAATAGCTGTGAGTTTTAACAAAAGTGAGATTTCAAAATATATAAGTTCCATTAAAAATATTACCTATATGCTTATTTTAATAAGTTTAATTTTTGCAGTTGTATTTGCACTAGCTATAAGTAGAAGTATAACTCAGCCTTTAGGCATTTTAGAAAAAGGTATAATAAAAGCAGCTAGTGGTGATTTATCTGAGACTATAGAAATTAAAAGCAAAGATGAATTTGGAACTATAGGAAAATCATTTAATGAAATGATTAATGGATTAAAGGATTTGCTTGAAAGTGTAAAAAATTCATCAGATGCAGTTAACGCTGGAGCTATAGATTTAAAAGAGATGTCTAATGAAATAAATACCGCTACAGATGAAGTTGCCAAAACTATAGATGAGATTTCAAAAACCTCAAATGAACAGGCAAAAGACACAGAACATGGAGCTGAAAGATCTGAAATGTTATCAAATAGTATAGATAATGTGGCTAAGGCTGTAAACAATATTATAGAAGCTTTTAAAGGAGCAGAAAACCTAAATAAAAATGGAGTGAGCTCTATTGATACTTTAACAAATAAAACAAATGATACCATAATGGAGTCTAAAAATTTAAAAAAGGCTGTTTACCAAATGGACGAAGGCTCTAAAGAAATAGGAAAGATTTTAAATACCATAGCAGATATTGCAGAGCAGACAAATTTACTTGCGTTAAATGCTTCTATAGAAGCTGCAAGGGCAGGAGAGGCTGGAAAAGGATTTTCAGTTGTAGCAGAGGAAATAAGATCCCTTGCAGAAGGTAGCCAAAACGCTACAGAGCACATAAAAGGTTTAATAAAAAATATACAAGATAAATCTCAAAATGCAGTAGATTCCATAGGAAATACTGAGGCTACACTTGATCTTCAAGTACAATCTGTATGTGAAACTAAGGATATTTTTTCTGATATTTCAAGCATAATATCCAAGATTACTTTAGATATGCAAAGAGTTAAGAGCTTAAATGAAGATATGATAGTAAGTAAAGATGAGATTATGAATATTATTACAAATATATCTGCAGGATCTGAAGAAACATCAGCAGCAACAGAAGAGGTTTCTGCAAGTACGGAAGAAATACTTGCATCTATTCAGCAATTATCTAGCAATACTGAGGTATTTGAAGAATTATCTAAAGAGCTATTGAAAAAAGTAAATATGTTTAAAATTTAAATTAATTTAGTGTTTAATAAATAAAGAAGGCTATGCTTTAAGATATACGTAAACTAGTATTATCTATGGTATAGCTTTTTTATTTATTACTGATGGAATAATATTATTTAAAGTAATCAAAAATCACTTTAAATAAAAATAAATTTCATGAAATTAGTCTAGAAATATAGAATTTAATAAATAGTTGATATATAATTTTATATAGATGAAATAAATTATATCATTGTGAATTTAAAGGGAATTATTTTAGGAGGGGACAAAATGACAGTTAAAGAAAGAGTTTCAACATTGAAAAATCTTATGAAAGAAAAGCATATTGATGCTTACATAGTTCCAAGTTTTGATGCTCATCAAAGTGAATATGTAGCAGATCACTGGAGATCAAGAGAATGGATATCTGGATTTACAGGTTCTGCAGGAACTGCTGTAATAACTAATGAAAAAAATGGATTATGGACAGATGGAAGGTATTATATACAAGCTGCAAAACAGTTAGAAGGATCTGGAATTGACCTTTTTAAGATGGGGCAAATTGGAGTTCCAAAAGTTATGAAATGGCTTTACGATACTTTAGATGAAGGCTCTGTGGTAGGTTTTGATGGAAAGGTTATTTCAGTTTCTTATTTTAGAAGTATGGAAAAGGAATTTGCTAAGAAAAATATTACATTAAATTGTGAAAATGATTTAATCGGACAATTATGGAATGATAGACCTGAAATTCCTAAAAATACAATAATATCACATGCTATAAAATATGCAGGAAAATCTAGAGTAGATAAAATAAATAAAGTAAGAGAGCATATGGATAAAATTTCAGCAGATGTATTTTTGCTTAGCAGTTTAGATGATATAGCTTGGCTTTTTAATATAAGGGGAAATGATGTAAAGTGCAATCCCGTAGTAACTTCATATGCTTTGGTGTCCAAAGATAAGGCTTATTTATTTTTAGATAAAGATAAGGTTTCAAAAGAAATAGAAGAAGAATTAAATAAAGATAATGTAGAAGTATTTGAATACAATGAAATAGAAAAATACGTAAAGAATATCCAGGAAAAAGATACAGTGGTATTAGATCCAAATAAGGTTAACTCTTGGATATTTACGTCTATACCTAAGGAATGCAAAATTGTTGAAGAAGATAATACAACAACTTATATGAAGGCTATAAAGAGTGAAGAGGAAATTAAAAATTTAAAAAATTGCCATGTTAGAGATGGAGTTGCAATGGCTAAATTTATAAAATGGTTAAAAAGCAGTGTAGGTAAGGAAGATATTACAGAAATATCTGCATCAGATAAAGCTGAAAGTTTTAGAAAAGAGCAAGAGAATTTTACTCAAATAAGCTTTGATAGCATAGCAGGTCATAAGGAGCATGCGGCTATGATGCATTATAAGGCAACACCTGAGGTAACTTATAAATTAGAAAATAAGGGATTTCTACTTTTAGATTCAGGAGCTCAATATTTAGATGGTACAACAGATATTACAAGAACTGTTGTATTAGGAGAATTAACAGAAGAAGAAAAGAGAGACTATACTCTTGTTTTAAAATCTAATTGTGCATTATCAAGAGCTAAATTTTTATATGGTTCTACAGGTACCCATCTTGACGCCATAGCTAGAGAACCACTTTGGCAGTATGGTATAGATTATAAATGTGGTACAGGCCACGGAGTTGGATATTTCTTAAATGTTCATGAAGGACCACATAGAATTAGTCCTGCATTTAACCATGTAAGATTAGAAGAGGGCATGATAATTACAAATGAGCCAGGAGTGTATAAAGAAGGAAAACATGGCATAAGAACAGAAAATGAATTACTAGTAGTTAAGGATCAAAATACAGAATTTGGACAATTTATGAAGTTTGAGGAAGTTACTTATTGTCCAATTGATTTAGATGGTATTGTCATAGAGATGCTTAATGAAGAGGAAAAAAATTGGTTAAATAATTACCATAAAATGGTTTACAAAAAATTATCTCCTTATTTAAGTAATGAGGAAAACAAGTGGTTAGCTCATGAAACTAGAGAAATTTAGGATTAAAGTATTAAAGTATTAAAAAAAGAGTTTTGGAAATGCATCATAAAAACAATTAATTAAAGGATAGAGAATCAAAACTGATTCTGTGAAAACAGTAGCAGTTTTGATATCTCTATTTTTTTAATTATATATGCATAGTAAGTAAAAAAATACGCAGAATAGTAATGGGTGCCATAAATAATAATGAATATAAATACGTAACATGTGAATATTTTAGAATAATGTTATTCAAAAGTTAGACTTCTAGTTTAAATTTTAAGCTGAAATAGGAAGTGAATATATGAAAAATGCAGAAAATCCAGTAAACGTTTTCTGAAAAAGTTAAGTTAAATTAACTTTAATTAAGAAAAATTTAATAAAATTAATAATATAATTATAAAAAATTATAAAAATATATTTTTATAAAAAAAATTGACAAAGAACGCAAAAATGTGGTATATTATTTAAAAAATGAAGCACAATACTGAATGAAAATCATTTTATTGAAAATTATGTATTAAATCGTATAAAGATTTAATATTATTTCATAATTGAAAATTACAATATTTTAAAAGGGGGCTTTTAAATTGAAAACTAAAAAATTGGTAGCATTGGTTATGGGAACTGCATTGTTATTTACAACAGCTGCAGTAGGATGTGGCCAAAAGTCTGAAGAAGGATCAGGGTCAAAAAGTGGATCTTCATCTACGGATAAAGAGCAATACTTAAATGTATTGTTAGCAGCAGAACCTCAAACTTTAGACACATCAAAGGCTAAGGACTTATATTCTTCTCAAATTTTGTCAGAAGTAATGGAAGGTCTTACAAGAATTGAGCAAGATGAAAAAGGCAATGACGTTATAAAAGCTGCAGGTGCTGAAAAGTGGGAACATAATGAAGATGAAACAGTTTGGACTTTCCATTTAAGAGATTACGAATGGACAGATGGAAAAAAAGTTACAGCTAAAGATTACGAATATGGTATAAAAAGAACATTAGATCCTAAAGTAGGTTCTACTTATGCTTTCCTTTTATCACCAATAAAAAATGCTGATGAGTATAATGCAGGAAAAGCTGCAGCAGATACTGTAGGGGTAAAAGCAGTTGATGATAAAACTCTTCAAATAACTCTTAAACAACCATGTGCTTATTTCTTAAACTTAACATATTTTAAGGTAATGCAACCACAAAGACAGGATATAGTTGAAAAGAGTGGGGATAAATATGGTACAGAAGCTAACACAATGGTATTCTGTGGACCATTCGTATTAAAAGAATGGGTACATAATAGTAAGGTTGTTCTTGAAAAGAATGATAAGTATTGGGATAAAGATAAGGTTAAACTTGAAAAAGTTAATATGAGCATAATTAAAGATGAAAATGCTCAATATAATTCATTATACAATGGGGCTTTAGATTCATTAGCAGTTTCTAAACCAGAATGGATAAAGAAATTTGATTCAACAGGAAAGTTTGATCTAATAAAAGGATATGATCCTTCTACTAACTATTCTTTCTTTAACCAAAAAGATAAGTTATTTAGTAATGCAAATGTAAGAAAAGCATTTTCATTAGGAGTAACTAGAGAAGATATGGCAAATGTAATATTCAATGGAATATACGATGCAGCTTATGGCTGGGCACCACCATCATTACAGTTAAACGGAAAAGACTTCAGAGAAGAAGTTAAAGATGAGCCAATCAAACAGTTAGTTAAAGAGAATCCAGATGCTAAGGCTTTATTGCAAAAAGGATTAAAAGAGTTAGGAATGAGCACAGATTTATCTAAACTTGATATTACAATGCTTTGTGCAGGTACAAACCAATGGTACAGAACATATGCTGAATATATACAACAAATGTACAAAAAGACTTTAGGCGTTAATGTAAAAGCAGAATACGTTGAATGGCCAGTATTCCAAAAGAGAACTGACGAAGGTCAATATCAATTAGCAGGAATGGCTTGGTCTGGAGATTACAACGATCCAAATACTTTCTTTGATATGTGGATGACAGGAGCTAATATAGTTCCAACTGGTTGGTCAAATAAGAAATACGATGAATTAATTCAAAAAGCTATGAAATCTGTAGATGAAAAAGAAAGACTTGAAGCTTATAAAGAAGCAGAAAAAATACTATTATATGAAGATGCAACTATAGCACCAACAGTATATAGAAAGAGAAATACTTACAGATACAAATATGTTAAAGGCATAATGAGTCCATTGTTTGGAAGTGGATCTGAACTTAAGTATGCTTATACTGAAGGAAGAACAAAATAATATTAATACTGAAATTAAGGCAACTACATTTTAACTGTAGTTGCCTTAGTATTATTCTTATGTTATTGTGCTTATAGATTGAGTCTTTGATAAATATAATTTTTCAAGATTCAAATTATATAAGTAGTAGAGGTGGATGAATCTTGAAAAAAATAGTAGCTATTATGGGAAGTCCGAGAAAAAATAAGAACACTGATGTTATTTTAAGCGAAATACTTAAAACTGTAGATATTAATAAGTATGAAATAAAAAAATATATTTAAGTGATTTAAATATAAAACCCTGTACATCTTGTTATTATTGCGCAAAAACTGGCAAATGTTGTATAGATGATGATATGCAAAATTTATATCCTTTGTTTGATGAGAGTGATATCGTAATAATGTCGTCACCTCTATACTTTAATAGCTTATCCGCTATTTCCAAAACAATGATTGATAGATGTCAAATGTTTTGGTCTAGTAAATATAAATATGGGAAAGCCTCTATTGATAGAAATAAAGAAAGAAAGGGTATATTTGTATCCAGTGCAGGATCACCTTATATAAAAGGACAGTTTCAAGCCTCAATACCTGTAATAGACTTGTTTTTTAAATCCATAAATGTAAAATATACTGATAATTTATTTTGTTCAAATACAGATTTAGTACCGGCACATTTTAGGAAAGATATATTAAATAGAGCAATTGAAATTGGAAAAAATCTTTAGAATTAATTTTATAAATTAAATCTTGGGAGGAGAATTTATGAATAAAATCTCACAACGAATAGACATTTATATGATATTGTTTTTGCTAGATGTGTTTTGCATAAGCAGTTTTGTATATTTTGACCTTGGGAATAGAACTATTATTAGTTTTATTATGCTGGGATTTACTTTTATTATAATATTAATAGCATATCTTAGAAACTTAATTTGGGGGCTTTTAATAAGCGCTTTTGTTATTTTTTTCTATGCTAGCTATCAAATTTATGAAAATGTTGTACTAGGGAAAAGTGTAAGTTCAAATACCTATGTATGGATGATAGGAATTCCCTTGTCTGCTTTTATATCTGGAAAATTATCGGAATGCATCAATTCAATGCAAAATATGAATAGGAGTCTTCAAAATCAACATAAAGAACTTATAACTATAGATAAAATTACAGGCCTTTCTAATGTTAAAGGATTCTATATAGATTTAGAAAGAGAAATGAGTAAAGCAAAAAGACATAAAAATAATCTTTGCTTAATGATGGTTAAAGTAAATTATTATGAAGAAATTTACTCGATTTTAGGTGAAGAAAAAATGAAACAGATTATGAAACACATAAGCCAATGTATTAATGAATCAACAAGAAAAGAAGATAGCAGATACAAACTTAAGAAAGATATATTAGGTATATTGATGACTGAAACGGATGAAAAAGGTGCTGAAGTCGTAAAAGATAGAATCAAGACTGCTATAGAAGATTTAAATGTGAAAATAAAAGAAGATTATAGTAACATAAAAGTGGATTTGAAGGTAGGAATTCTAGAGTACAGTGATGAAATAAAGGATTCCTTTACATTTAAAAATTTAGCAGAAAAAGAGCTGGAATATGATGTTTAATTGTTTTAAAAGAATTTTAGTAATTATTCTGTGTTTTTTATTTTTTAGTAGCATTGTGGCTTTTGGAGTTGAATCAAACACAAAATTAATAATAAATAGTGAGAAAAACACAAGTGAAGATTTAAAATTAAAAAATCAAATTTTATTAGTTTATGATAAAGATAGTTATTTTGGAGAGGATAAAAATGTTGTAAGAATTATAGAAGAGACCCTTGGAGCTTTTGAGGTAAAAGTCCAAAGGTTAGGTGTTAAAGATTATAAGAAAGAAGATATATTTAAATTTTCTTATGTTTTTGTTCTTGGCATAGATGGAAATTTTAATAATGAGACCTTTCTTAAGGATTTGTATGAATATGAGGGTAAGATCTTTTGGATAGGCAAGGGAGTAGAGCATTTTCTAAAAGATAAAAGTAAGCAAATTAAGCTTAACCTAAGTTATTTTGGAAGTGTAAATAATATTACAGAAATATATTACCCTGGTAGCAAAGATAGAAATATGAATTATAATGAAGAGAATAAGTTTTATTTACAAAATGAAGAAGACTACTCAGTTTTAAAAACTATAGGTAACCTTCCTAAAGTATATTCTTACATAAGTAATGGAGAGAAGTATTATCCTTTTGCATTAAATAGTAAAAATTTTTGGTATATTTCAAATATTAAGGATGATGATATAAAATTTAGTATATTTTCAGATTTACTTTATGATATTTTTAATATAAAAAATGTAAAGCGGGGCAAGGTATTTATAAGAATAGAAGATGTTAATTCTTTTAGTGATGTTAATAAATTAAAAAAAATAGCAGAATATCTTAACAGTGAAGAAATCCCTTTTATTATTTCTCTTGTTCCTACATTTGTAGATGATAAAAGTGGATATGTAAATACCATATCTGAAAATAAGGACTTTGTGGATACAGTAAAATATATGGTTAAACTTGGTGGTACAGTTATACTTAAAGGATATGTTCAAGAAAACGGTAACTCAGAAGAATTAGGTAAAGGCTTTGAGTTTTGGAATGGTAAGGAAGATAAGCCTATAGATGCTAATATGAAAACATTTATTTATAATAAAGTAGAGTTAGGACTTAGGGAATGTGTGGAAAATCAAATATTTCCACTAGGATTTGAAGCGCCAAAGGATGCCATGGATTTGAGAGGGTATAAGGAGATTAAAAAATATTTTTCTACCTACCTCGGAAGGTATCAAAGTAGCGATAATAAATATACTACTACAAAGCTTCCATATATGGTATATAACACAGAAGCTTTTAATAAATTTGTACCGGAAAACTTGGGGCATCTAGAAAAGGACAATGTACTTTCAGTAGCTAATATTAAAGAAAATTTTAATAAGATTTCTAAAGTAAGAGGGTATACCGCAGGGGTATATTTTCATAGTTATTTAGAGCCTGAAAAGCTAAAACAAATAGTAGAGTATTTTAAATCTAGAGAAGTGGATTTTTTAGATTTAAAAGAAGAAGAAAATTGGGTTGAATTTGGAGATATAAAGATTAAGTCTAAGAATGGAAAGATTGAAGCAAAATATATAAAAAAAGATGTTAGTAAAAAAGATGCACCTAAAAAACTTGGATATATAGCTAGTATAAATTCTGTTTTAATTGTAGTTATAGGCTTTTTTTGTATTGTATTTTTATTTATATTCTTTGTGTCAAAAAAAGAGATAAAAATAAATTTTTAAGGTGATAAAAGGATGAAACTAACGATTATTGATTATTTATTTATATATTCCCTTGTGTCTATTTGGATGCTTTTATTTGTAAACATAATTTTGGCTCTGAGTGGATATGTATATTACACTAAGTGTGCTAATTTAAAAGTTAATTTTATAGGAAAAGACAATCTTCCAACAGTTTCTATACTAGTTCCGGCTCATAATGAGGAAAGGGTAATAGGAAAAACGGTAAAAGCTTTGCTTTCATTGAATTATCCTAAGGAAAAAATGGAACTTATAGTTATAAATGATAATTCTTCTGATGGAACTAAGGATCTTTTAGAAAACATAAAGAAGCAATATGAAAATTATAATTTTAAAATCATAAATACTGATAATATAATTGGGGGTAAGGGAAAATCTAATGCGTTAAATATTGGGTTCAAACATTCAAAAGGAGAGTATATAGCAGTTTACGATGCCGATAATACCCCTTTAAAAACTGCGTTATTGTATTTGATAAATACAATAGAAAAAGATAAATCTTTAGGTGCGGTTATTGGAAAGTTTAGAACTAGAAACAAAGATAGAAATGTTTTAACTAGGTTTATTAATATAGAGACACTTAGTTTTCAGTGGATGGCTCAAGCAGGTAGGTGGCAATTATTAAATTTATGTACTATTCCTGGAACAAATTTTGTAGTTAGAAGAAGTATAATCGAAGAACTAGGTGGATGGGATACTAAAGCTATTGCAGAGGATACAGAGATTAGCTTTAGGATATATAAAATGGGATATAAAATAAAATTTATGCCTCTTTCTGTGACCTTTGAGCAAGAACCGGAAACTTTAAGAGTTTGGTTTAAGCAAAGAACAAGATGGGCTAAAGGAAATGTTTATGTTCTTAGCAAGTATATAGGAGGCTTGTTTAAAGTAAGAGTAAAAAATCTTTTATTTGATATTTTTTATTTTTTTACAGTTTATTTTTGTTTCTTTCTTCAGTAGTTATATCAGATGTTATATTCATTTTAAGCCTTTTTACAAATATAAAAGTACAGGTTGCAGGTAACTTCTTTGTACTTTGGCTTCTTGCTTATGTGCTCTTTGTACTAGAGGTGAGCTTAACTTTGACTATGGAAAAAGGAGAAAGCAATATTAGAAATCTTGCATTAGTTCCTGTTATGTATTTCACCTACTGTCAGCTATGGATGTTAGTTGCATTGAAATCTATTTTTCTTTATATAAAAGATACTATTTTAAAAAAGAAACTAAATGGTATAAAACTGAAAGGTTTTAAAAAAAGATACAAGGATATGAAACAGTTGATATGGGTATATAAGTAAAAGAAAGGAGTTATGTAGATGAAGAAAATAAAAAAATAATTATAATATCAATTATGATTATGATTTTAATGATAAACCATATTAGTGTAATGGCTGCAAATGTAGTGGAAGTGCAACAAAAAAACTATAGATTTACAGAGGACATTGTTCAAAAAGGAACTTTTGGCGACTATAGTTTTTTCTTTTATGTAGAAGAAGGAACGAAGATAAAGTCAACATATTTAAATTTAGTATTTACTCCAAGCAATATATTAGATAAAGACAATTCTAATTTTACTATATATTTAAATGGTATACCGGTGTATTCATTAAAACTAATTAGTAGCAATAGCCTTAAGAGGACAGTAAAAATAGCTTTACCAAAGGATAAGATTAAAGATGGATATAATAATGTAGGAATTAGAACCTACAAAAGAGTAGGGGAAAAACCTTGTACAGATGATTTAAATAATGGAAACTGGGTGGTTTTTCATAAAGAGTCCTATGTACATATAGATTTTCAAGATAAAAATGATAAAGTAGGTCTTAGTGATTTTCCGTATCCATATATGAAATTTAGCGATAATGCTCCAGCTAATGGGATTATCGTAATTCCTGACGATTTTGATGATAGCGAAATTACAGCTGCCATGATGCTTTGCTCGAATTTTGGTGCAAAAAACAAATACCTTGATTTAACCTCTAAGGTATATAAATTTTCGGATATAAAAGATTTTAAATCTAATAATTTAATATTTATAGGTAAAGTTTCAAGCTATCCAAAAGAGATTGCTAAGTTATTAACTAACAGTGAAAGAAATAGTGCAAAAGAGAATGCAGTAATTAAAGAAAGTCCTTCTCCATATAACAAAGATAAAAAGATACTTACAATACTTTGCGATAAGAAAGACAAAATCTTAAAGGCCTCTAAACTATTAAGTAGTAAGGACTTTGTCTCACAAATAAAATCAAATAGTATTATTGTAGATGATGCTACTAAAATAGAAGATTTAGAATATGAAAGAAAAGAAAAGATATATTTTTCTGATTTAGGCTATGATAACATAATACTTCAAGGTAAATTTAGACAAGAGACTTCTTTAACTATAAACACTTCTAAAAATAAAATGCTTAAAAATAATTCAAAAATTGTATTGAAAACTAGGTATTCGAAAAATTTGGATTTCGACAAATCTCTTATGACAGTTTTTTTAAATGGTATTCCAATAGGAAGTAGAAAATTAGATCCCCTTAAGGCTGACAATGATACTTTTGAGATGATGATTCCTGAGGAATTAAGAAATTCAAGTAGTTATGATGTTAAAATAGCTTTTGATTTGGATTTAAAGGAGGTATATTGTAACATAAGAGAAGAGGCAAATCCTTTTGCTTATATTTCTAAAGATTCTTATGTGTACTTTTCTTATAGTAAAGAAAAAGATGTATTATTTGAAAATTACCCAAATATCTTTTTAGAAGATGGAAGTTACAAAGACTTAATTTTGGTTTTACCAGATAAAGCGGATTCTAAAGATATTAATATAATGGGAGATATTATGACTTTTATAGGACATGATCTGGAGAATAATAGAGGTAATATAAATGTAATAAAAGCTAATGAATTTAATCCAGATAAACATAAAGGAAATATAATAGTTGTAGGTACTCCAGAGAGTAGTAGCTTTATTAAAAAAGTTAATGACAAGTTAAATGTAAAATTTAACAAGGAGTATAATAGTTTTGTGTCGAATAATAAAGTGAATATATTAAAAGAGTATTCAAAGGAAATAGCTACTATTCAACTTATAGAGTCTCCTTATCATGAAGAGAATCATATACTTGTTTTTACAGCAATAGATAGTGATAATCTAAGACAATCTTC
The DNA here is from genome assembly GCA_041861885.1 of Haloimpatiens sp. FM7315. Taxonomy (NCBI): domain Bacteria; kingdom Bacillati; phylum Bacillota; class Clostridia; order Eubacteriales; family Clostridiaceae; genus Haloimpatiens; species Haloimpatiens sporogenes. The sequence continues at coordinate 2,776,109 of JBGVUE010000001.1, read as the reverse complement.
CAAGTATTTAAAGAATTCTAATCTAGTGAGTAAATTAAAGGGAGATACAGTAATAGTAAATAAAGAAGGAGAAATTCAATGTATTACTATAAAAGATAAAAATCAAAGCAGGGAAAAAATATATTTAATTTTGATAAGTTAACCGGTATGAGTAAAGAGCTTATATACTTAATTGTATTTGCATCTTTGGCAATGATAGCTCTATTACTTATTATAGTATTATTTATGAAAAAGCATAGAAAGAATAAACATTAGATTTTGGGGCTTTATTAAAAGAAAAGTGGCATATGGGGGGTAAAAATAAATAACATAAGAAAGATACGTACAAATGTAATAATATTTTTATTGGTTTTATCGTTTTTTTGCTTTGCTTTTTTTATATTTAAAAGTGGCTTTACAATTCAAACATTAAAAGATATTTTTTATACTGAAAAAATGAATAAAAACTTTTTGAATTCTAAGATAAAGTCAGGAAATCTATCTACGGATTATAAAATAGATGTAGTACTTAATGACGTTGAAAAATTTGGCCTTAATACTATTAATGTTCCTGTAATTGTAGATATAAAAAATCTATCTTCAAGTGATATGAAGGTCAATGAAGAAAGTGAAGAAAAGGCTATCGAGCTTATAAAAAAGTTAAAGAGTAGAAAAATAAATATAATATTAGAAGCTTATCCTTGGATAAAAAATGGAGAGCTATATGAAACAAAATGGAAACCTAATAATATAAATGAATTTTTTCTTAATTGGAAAAACAATGCACTAAAAGTCTTAATTGACGATATAGCAGTACCTTATAAGGTGGAGGCTTTAAATGTTGCTTCTAATTTTGTAAACATGGAGTATGCAGAAGGTTATTGGTGTGACACTATTGATTTTGTAAGAAAGTACTATAAAGGGTTTGTAACCTATAGAACTTGTTGGTGGTATACTGCCTTATGGGATGATAAAACACAAGAGAATTTTACAAAAAAACTTAGTAACAAATTATATTCTAAATTAGATTTTATAAGTGTAGGGGCCTATTTTGAACTTTCAGATAAAGATACTAATTCAACTACGGAATTAGTTAGTTATATAAGTAATGTTCAAAAGTTTAAAAGGAGTCAAAATATAAGTAAAGAACTCTATACATTGAGTAGAAAGTGGAAAAAGCCTATATTTTTGGGGAATTAGGATTTCCAAAGAGAAATAAAGCAGCTTCAGAACCTTGGAATCCACTTCCTTCTAAAGTGGTAAATAATGAGGAACAGGCTAGGTGTTTTGAAGCCTATAGAAGAGTTTTTGAAAATAAAAAATGGTTTTTAGGTTTTTCTATATTTGCAATTGGCGAAGATAGTTCGGACAAGACCTACTACCCTTCAGAAAAAAGTGTAAGTATAATTAAAAATTGGTATAATAAATAAAACAGATCTAAGCTTAGGTCTGTTTTATTTATATGTAAAAAATAGTTAAAAAACTGCAAAAAGATACATCATTATATATATATTATATACAAATTGTAAATAAAATAGATATATTAGCATCTATTGATAAAAAGAATAAGAATAATTTATAAAAACACTGAAGTAATATGCATAATAAATTGATAATTTGTCAATAAAATGATAAAATAAAAAAGTAAGAAAATTTAAAATAAATCAAATAAACGCAATAAATAAAATTTTTAAATTATTTTTTAAAATTAAATTATAGATGTATGGAGGGTTTATTATGCATAAGAGATTATTTATTCCAGGACCAGTAGATGTAGCGGAGGATGTTTTAGAAAAACTATCTACACCTCAAATAGGTCACAGAACTAAAGAGGCTTCAGCTCTTCAAAGAGGTATTAGTGACAAATTAAGAAAGGTATTTAATACAAAGGAAGAAATTTTACTTTCTACAAGTTCAGGAAGTGGACTTATGGAAGGTGCTGTTCGTTCTTGCACAGCAAAAAGAGCGGCTGTTTTTTCAGTAGGAGCTTTTGGAAATAGATGGTACAAAATGTGCCAGTGTAATGGTGTCCAAGCAGATAAATTTGAATCTGAATGGGGAGAACCTACAACTAAAGATATGGTAGAAGAAGTTTTATCAACAGGAAGATATGATCTTATAACTATAACTATGAATGAAACATCAACAGGATTAATGAATAACTTAGAAGAACTTTCAGAAGTTTATAAAAAATATCCTGAAGTTGTAGTTTGTGTTGATGCTGTAAGCTGTGCTGCTGGAACTGAAATTAAAGTTGATGATTGGGGTATAGACATTTGTATAACATCAACTCAGAAATGTCTAGGATTACCTGCTGGTATGGCTATATGTACTTTTTCTAAAAAAGCTTTAGAAAGATCTAAAACAGTAACTAATAGAGGATTATATTTTGATTTGTTATCTTTATATGAATGTATTCAAAAGAAAAATTATCAATACCCATCAACACCATCACTTCCTCATATGTTCGCTTTAGACTATCAATTGGACAAGATATTAAATGAAGGTCTTGAAAATAGATATAAAAGACACATTGAAGGTGCTGAAATAGTAAGGGCTTGGGCAAGAAAATATTTTGAAGTATTTCCAAATGAAAAGTATTTATCTAATACCCTAACTAATGTTAAAAATACTAGAGAAATTGATGTAGCTGATTTAAATAAAAAGTTAGGGGAAAGAGGATACATGATTTCTAATGGTTATGGGGATTTAAAAAATAAAACTTTTAGAATAGCACATATGGCAGAAACTACTCCAGAAGATTTGAAAGAATTATTAAAGGTAATAAATGAAATACTAGGTCTTGAATAGAGTAAATAATATAGATAATGAAAAGGTTTAAATAAGAGTGCACTTTTGCTCTTTGAGTTTGTTAAAAAACAATTTGTAAAGGGATATGTCAAATGAATTTGGGGAATTAATTTATTATAGAAGATTGTATGTACAGGGGTTTTTATAAGGGGGATATTCGCTTTTATACGGAAAAAGAAAAAGAGAACATAAAGGAGATGTGAAATTTCATGGCTAAGATATTAGTTACAGATGGAATGGACAAGGGTGCGGTAGAAGAATTAAAAAATAAAGGCTTTGAAGTAACGGAGAAATTTTTGAGCCTGAAGAATTAGGAGAAAATTTAAAAAGCTTTGATGCAGTTGTAGTAAGATCAAAAACAAAAGTTAGGGAGCCAATTATAGATAAAGCTTTAGAGGGCGGAAAATTAAAGCTTATAATAAGAGGCGGTGTTGGAGTTGACAATATTGATGTTCAGTACGCAAAATCAAAAGGAATAACTGTAAGAAACACTCCAAATGCTAGTAGCGCTTCTGTAGCAGAGCTTGCAATAGGCCATATGTTTGCAGTTTCAAGATTTATACATACTGCAAATATAACTATGAGAGATGAAAAATGGGAGAAAAAGAAATATAAAGGTGTAGAAATAGCAGGAAAAACTCTAGGATTGATTGGATTTGGAAGAATAGCAAAGGAAACAGCAAAAAAGGCAGAAGCTTTAGGAATGAAAGTTTTGTATAATAATAGAAGTGGAAAAGTTGAAGGCTTTGATAAATATGAATATTGTACATTAGAAGACATATTAAAGAAATCTGATTATGTTTCTCTTCACATACCATTTGTAAAAGAAAAAGGAGCTATAATTGGTGAGAAGGAACTTGAAATTATGAAAGATGGAGCTTTTTTAATTAACTGTGCAAGAGGTGGAGTTGTAGATGAAAAAGCTTTACTTGATGCTTTAAACAGTGGAAAATTGGCAGGAGCTGCTATAGATGTATTTGAAAAAGAGCCAACTGAAAACATGGAACTTGTAAGACACCCAAAAGTAAGTGTAACTCCACACATTGGAGCATCTACTGTAGAGGCTCAAAAGAGAATTGGAACTGAGATAGTTAGTATAATAACAGAGTTCTTTAAGTAATCTAAAAAAGTTATCCCTAACATAAGGAGGAAGTATAAATGGCTATAGTAAGACCTTTTAAAGCTTATAGACCAGTACCTGAACTTGTAGACAAAGTGGCAGCTCTTCCCTATGATGTTATGAATAGTGAAGAAGCTAGGGAAATGGTAAAAGGCAATCCATATTCTTTTTTACACGTGGATAAGCCAGAAGTTGATATGGAGCCAGGAATTGATGTTCATTCAACTCCTGTATATGAAAAAGCTAGAGAAAATCTTCAAAAAATGATTCAAGAAAAGACATATATAAAGGACGAAAAGCCTTGTATGTATATCTATAGGCAAATAATGAATAAAAGAGTGCAAACTGGTATTGTAGCCTGTGCTTCTATTGATGATTACATAAATGATGTAATAAAGAAGCATGAGTTAACAAGAGCTGATAAAGAAGAAGATAGAATGAATCATGTAGATTATACAGATTCAAATACTGGTCCAATATTTTTAACTTATAAACACAAAGATGAAATTGATAATATAGTAAAAACATGGACAGAAAATCATAAGCCAGTTTACGATTATGTGGCTGAAGATGGAGTTTCACAGATAGTTTGGGTTATAGACGATGAAAAAGTAATATCTAATTTATCTTCTGAATTTAAGAAAATAGACAACTTATACATAGCAGATGGACATCATAGATCAGCTTCTGCAGTTAGAGTTGGCAAAAAAGAAGGAAGGAGCATCCAAACTATACTGGAGAAGAAGAGTTTAATTATTTCTTGTCAGTTCTATTTAAAGATGAAGATCTTTATGTAATGGACTATAACAGGGTTGTTAAGGATTTATTTGGAAATTCTTTTGAGGAATTCATGAAAAAAGTATCAGAAAAATTTGACGTAACTCCATATAATGGTGAAGGTCAATTTAAACCAGCAGAAAAGAGAACTTACGGTATGTATCTTCATGGAAAGTGGTACAAGCTTTCTGCAAAAGAGGGAACTTTTGATAAAAATGATCCTGTAAGAAGACTTGATGTTTCAATTCTTCAAGAAAATCTATTACATCCAATACTAGGGATAGAAGATCCTAGAAAAGATGAAAGAATAGATTTTATAGGTGGAATTAGGGGACTTTCTGAGCTTGAAAGAAGAGTTAAGGAAGGCATGGAAGTTGCTTTTTCAATGTATCCAACTACTATGGAAGATTTAATGAGTATAGCCGATGCAGGAAAAACAATGCCTCCAAAATCCACTTGGTTTGAGCCAAAATTAAGAAGTGGAATATTTGTTCACGAGTTAAAATAGTGTTTTAGCAAGGTAGATTTGTCTTATTTATAAAAAATGGGTTTATTTAAAAGGGGAATATAGAGGGAGAAGGCTTGGATTACTATCCAGACCCTCTCCTTTTTTAATCCCTTTTAGGCTTTAGAAAAAACATTTCTTTATTATAAAGTTAAGCTCACTTTCTTAAACCTAAAATCAAAGCAAAAATATAAATCATAATCCTTAATATAGAGTTAACTACAAAAATTCAGTAAAAGGTGTAAAATATAATTTGTATAGCCTGTAAATTAATATAAAAAATAATTAGATAGGAGGTGGACAAGTTGTCCTTGCTTGAATTTAAAAATGTGTGCTATGAGGACCAAGGTAAAAGTATATTAAAAGATATTAATCTTGATATCGAAGAGGGGGATTTTGTTTCTTTGGTAGGACCTTCAGGAAGTGGTAAAAGCACTTTGCTAAAGCTTTGTAATAATTTAATTAGTCCCAGCGGCGGAACTATATATTATAAAGGTAAATCAATTTTAGAATATGACCCTATAGAACTTAGAAAAAATATTTCGTACTGTTTTCAGATGCCATTTTTATTTGGAAGTACTATTAAAGATAACATAGTTTTTCCATATTACATTAGAAATCTTAAGGTGGACAAAAAGAGAACAGAGGAGCTACTTTCATTGTTTCAATTTAGCAGCAGATGTATAGAAAAAAGTATAGATAATCTTTCAGGGGGAGAGAGACAGAGAATAGCTCTTGTTAGAACATTGCTTTTTAAACCGGAAGTTTTACTTTTAGATGAGGTTACTTCTGCTCTTGATAAAGTTAATGTTGAAATTGTTGAGGATGTAATTAAATCTTTGAATCAGGAAGGGATTACAGTAATTTCAATAACACATAACTTAGAGCAAGCAAAGAGAATGGGGAATAAATTATTAACTATTGAAAATGGAAAAATAATATCTTTGGAGGTGTTAAGATGAATGGAGGAAACACACTAAATGTATCTTCGTTAGTAATAGCTTCATCTTTAGTATTAATTTCTCTATTATTTTCATATTTTCAAAAACTAAAACTTGAGAAAGATACTATAGTAGGGGTAATAAGAGCAATAATTCAATTAACAATAGTAGGGTATCTTTTAGATTATATTTTTGGACTTAAAAATCCACTTTTTACTTTTTGCCTTTTAATATTTATGATTTTTAACGCTTCTTTTAATGCGGCTAAAAGAGGTAAAAAGATAAAAAATGGTGTTGTTATATCTTTTATTTCTATTGCAGTTGGAACATCAATTACTCTATCTATACTTGTATTTTCTGGGGCTATTAAATTTAGACCATATGAAGTAATTCCAGTTGGTGGGATGATTATAAGCAATTCTATGGTGGCTCTTGGACTTTGTTATAGGCAGTTAAATTTAGATTTTAAAAATAAAAGACAAGAGGTTGAAACTAAACTTTCTCTAGGTGCAGATATTCTACCTTCATCTATTGAAATAATAAGAGATGCAATTAAAACAGGAATGCTACCAACAATTGATTCTACAAAGACACTTGGAATTGTTTCTCTTCCTGGAATGATGACAGGGCTTATACTTGCAGGAACACCGCCTGTACAAGCTATAAGATATCAGATTATGGTTACCTTCATGATACTTTCTACAACGGCTATTTCTTCTTTTATGGCTTGTTACTTAGCTTATAGTAAATTTTTCAACAAAAGAAAACAATTACTATAAAAATATTTAAAATGAAATTCTAAGAATATTTAATGTAATTTATAGTTTATGGAATATTTACCGAAAAATTAGGTATAAATAATCTATTTCGACATTGAAAAAAAGTCTATAATAGATAAAATTAGTATAATAGGTAAATATAAATTTGATCTAGAATATGGTTAAAAAAATATGAAGAACAGGGGGGATTTTCTTGTTAAATGAAAACGTGGAGGATAAAAAAATCCTTAGACAATAATGGAATAAAAATAGTTAATGGATTTTTATTAAAAGTTTTTTCAGTGCTATATTTTCTACTTGCATTGTCTTACGTTTTAGGCTATTTTACAGGAGCCAATAGCTTAAAAGCCATGATTTTTGCAGCATCTATCTGTTTAATTGAGCTAGTGGTATTTTGCAAAATGAAAAATACCACTAGCTGTAAATACTGTTTCATCATAGGAATGCTTATTATATACTCCTATATGATGTATGCAGATTTATCACCTATTTTAGGTTTGTCCATAGTGCCAGTTTTAGTAGCTTTAATACTATATTATGATAGAAAAATAATAGTGTTTTCTGGAATTTATGTTTTAATTATAAATGTTTTAAGAATATCTTATTCTATACATATTAATTTTGCTAATGCCACTATTGGTGAGTATGAAGCACAAATTATAGGTGTAGTTCTTACTTTATATACTGTTTTTAAAGTTTCCGGTATGATAAATAAATTTAATATAGAAAAAATATTAAATATAAAAAAGGAAAATTTAAAAAAATATGAAGTAACTAAGGGGATTATAAAAGTCACAGGTGTACTTGAAAAAAATACAAGAAATATAGAGGATATTATGAAAGATATTATTGAGGCTTTAAAGTCTACTAATGAAGCTGTTGAACAAATAGCTTTAGGAGCTTCAAGTACAACGGAGAGTATTCAAAAGCAATCTGATTTAACTTCAATTATTCAAAAAGATATCTCAAATACTCATGAAATATCTGGCAAGATGACAAGTTATGCTACAGAAACTAAAAATGGTGTGGAAGAAAGCATTAATATAATGAACGAGTTAATTCAAAAAAATAAAGATGTAAATGAAGATAATATAAAAGTTTATAAAAATATATCTGACTTAAAGATTATGGTGGATAAAATAGACAAAATTACAGCTATTATTATGAGTATATCAGAACAAACAAATCTTTTAGCCCTAAATGCAGCAATAGAGGCTGCAAGAGCAGGAGAAGCTGGAAAAGGTTTTTCTGTAGTTGCAGATGAGATAAGAAAACTTGCTGAGCAATCAAAAAACTCTACAGACGATATTGAAAATATTATAAATGAATTAAATGTTAAATCAGATATCACAGTTAGTTCGGTAGATAATTTAAAGAAGACCAATGAAGAACAAAATATTATAATAGAGGAGACTAGAAATAATTTTTATAGTATTTCTAAAAAAATCAAGAATATAGATGAGGGTATAATAAACGTAAACAATAAAATTTTAAATGTGGTGGATTCAAGTAATGAAATAAACTCAAAAATAAATGATTTGTCTGCCATAAGTGAGCAGACAGTAGCAAGCTCTGAAGAAGCAAGTTCTATGACCTCACAAAATAGTGAACAGTTAACTATAGCTATGAACTTATTAAATGTAATAAATGATAATATTGAAAAAATTAAAACATTAAAAAATGAGTTGTAACATATTTAAACAAATATTATTTCTATAATTTTAATAAACCAAGATAAGTATTCGAAAACTTTGGATATTTATTTTGGTTTTTTTATTAGTTTCTTGACATAAATCTATTATAAAGATATCATAACTATATAAGAATATTATTATATAGTTATGATATCTTTATAAGGGTTTAGTTAAAAATAAAGTTAGGTTTTTAAGAAATCATGTAAAAGCTAACACAATGGGAGGTTTTATGTATGGAATTTATAATAGGTTTTTTTACACATATTAATAACGGATTATTAAAAATGACATGGCTTAGTAATATTATAAAACTATTTTTAGAAAAAATATTTGGATTAGAGGTTAAAGACAAAATAGGTGGAAGTATTCATTTTTTCCTTTATGATACTATAAAGATTTTTATACTTTTATCTGTGTTAATCTTTATTATATCCTATATACAAAGTTACTTCCCACCAGAGAGAACTAAGAAAATACTTGGAAATATTAAAGGGATAAAGGGAAATATTTTAGGAGCATTACTTGGAACTATAACTCCCTTTTGCAGCTGTTCAAGTATTCCTATATTTATAGGTTTTACTTCTGCAGGACTTCCTTTAGGTGTAACTTTTTCTTTTTTAATTTCATCACCTCTTGTTGATTTAGGTTCACTTATGATTCTTATGTCCTTTTTGGATTTAAGATAGCCATAGTTTATGTGATAATTGGTTTAATTCTTGCAGTAGTTGGAGGGACAATTATTGATAAATTAGGTATGGAAAAATATATAGAGGATTATGTTAAAGAAATAGAAAATGTTGAATCAGATGTAATTGAACTTAGTAGAAAAGAACGTCTTTCTTATGCAAAATCTCAGGTAGATAGTATAATTAAAAAGGTTTGGATGTATATTTTTATTGGAGTTGGAATAGGTGCCATAATACACAATTGGATACCTAAAACTGTTATAGAAAATGTAGTTGGAAGTAAGAATCCTTTTGCAGTGGTCCTTGCAACTTTAGTTGGAGTTCCAATGTATGCAGATATATTCGGAACTATTCCAATAGCAGAGGCTTTAGTATTAAAGGGAGTGCCTCTTGGGACTGTATTATCATTTATGATGGCAGTAACAGCACTTTCACTACCATCAATAATTATGCTTAAAAAGGTTGTAAAAAGTAAACTTTTATACATCTTTGTGTCCATAGTTAGTATTGGAATAATAATTATAGGTTATTTGTTTAATTTGTATTCTTATCTTTTTGTTTAGTGAAAGATTGAATTTAGGACATATAAAATTGAGGGTCAGTTGTACCCAAAAAGGAGAGTTTTCCATGAATTTTGAAGATTTAACTATAAACTTACTTAAAGCGATGGCTCATCCAGTAAGATATAAAATTATAAAATTTCTATATAAAGGCCCTAAATGTGTATGTAAATTAAATGAAGAATTTGAGTTTAGTCAGGCAAATCTATCTCAGCATTTGAGAATTCTTAAGGATGCAGGAATATTAAAAAATGAAAAAATAGGTCTTGAGACTCACTATAGCCTGTATAATGAGGATATTAAAGACATTGTCCTTAATATAGAAAAATACATTACAGAGCTTTTAGAGGATGCAAAAGTAAGCCACAAAAGAAAATTAAAGATATTTCTTTTGTGGCGCCTTAGCAAAAGGTAAGATTAATAGAAGCTAGATAGAGATTTATTATATCTGGAGTTACAAATGAATTATTTGCAAAAATAAAACTGGGTCCTCATCAAGTCTAGTAAGTATAAAAAGAATATAATAGTTTAATGTGGTTATGTTTATGCTGTTTGTGTAGGCAGATAAAATGGCATTGCCATTGGATAGTGTAAAAGTAAGTGAAGGTGAAAAATCTGAATTAACTTTTGGATTTTTAGTTAAAATATCATGGAGAAATTTATTAACGGATTTATTTTCATGAAGTATATGATCCTTCTTATATTGTATTTTGTTACATTGAAGCTGGCTTATATAAATACCAATTAAAAAAGTGTTTAAACTTATTTGAATATTTGTAGATATATATGGAACTCCTTTTAAAGAAGAGGGTATTGTTTCAGCTGGGTTTGTACTTATAAAATAAAAAATGCTATTGTAATTTCTAAATATTATTTTACCATCTTTTATTATAGGATCTAAGTTTTTTAAATAGGCAGAACAAGGAGGTACGGTACTGTTGTCATAGGGATGAGTATCACATTTATTTTTGCTTTTTTACTCATATTGTGCCTCCAATATATTGATAATACTATATTATAATGTTAATTAATAAGTAATGTTACCCTTTACTTTAGTGAAATAACAGTAGTATAAATTTAAATTTTTTGAAATAGGTTTAAATTATACATATTAAAATAAGTGAAATAGGAGTAATAACATGAAAAATAGAAAAAGAGGTTTATTGATTTCTTTGATAATTATAGCTTGTATTATAGCAGCAGTATCCATGCTTAATTATTACAATCTTATTCCAAAGAAAAAGTATACAGCTGAAAAATTTGGCATAAAGACCATTAAAAGCTCTAAAGATTATAACAAAAATGGTATAGATGACTATACTGATATTATGTTAGGGGCTAGAAAAGATGCTTTAAATAAGCCAAAGTACAAAAGTGCCTATTATATAGGAGGGTATCCACCTGAAAATGAAGGGGTTTGCACAGATTTAGTTTGGCGTGCCTTTAAAAATGCTGGGTACTGCCTTAAAGATATGGTAGATGAAGATATTAAAAACAATCTAGCTAGGTATCCAAGAGTAAATGGGAAACCTGATAAAAATATAGATTTTAGGAGAGTGCCAAATTTAAAAGTATATTTTGAAAATAATGCAGTTACTTGTAGTTTAGATCCAAAGGACATAGATAAGTGGCAGCCCGGGGATATTGTGGTATTTGGTGAAAACTACACTCATATAGCTATAGTTTCGGATAAGAGGAATAAAAAGGGTGTAGCCTATATACTTCATAACGCTGGTCAGATAAATAGGGAAGAGGATGCTTTAATTAGCTATTCCAAAAAAGCACCTATTACAGGACATTATAGGTTTGAAAATAAAAAGTAAGGATTTATTAATGTAAAATTCTGTTTTATGTTTAAACATAAAAAGAAGTTTTTGTAAATTAAAAGCATATTGACATAAATAAACATATACTGTAGAATGAAACTGTTAAATTGTTATTAATGTTATTTTAAGGGAGCTGAGAGTCTAAGATGTGTAAATGTGAAATTTCCAAAAACCGTTTATCTTAAATAAGGGGGAAGTCTACCCATTTTTAAGTAAAATTGGTTAATGAAGTTTCACAGTGACATGTTAAGACTCTTTTTTGTTGCCTTAATTTATATAAAATAAGGTTTTTAGACCTATATTATTTTATTTAAGGGAAAGAGGAATTTTAATGTCCTCTTTCCCTTTTTGCTATGCATTTATAACAATTTTTAACTTTTATAAAGATTTTAGTAAAAAATAAAACACTTAATAGTAGTTAAGTTATTTAGTTAGGAGAGATAAATATGAGTATATTAAGTATAGAAAATTTGAATTTTGGGTTTGGAGATAAAACTTTGTTTAAAGATGTATCTTTTGATTTATTAAAAGGTGAACATGTTGGTTTAGTTGGAGTTAATGGTGCTGGAAAAAGTACTCTTTTAAATATTATAATAGGTAATACTATAGCTGATTCAGGTAGAATTTTAAAACCTAAATCAATTAAAATTGGATATTTAGATCAGTATTCAGAGCTTCAGGAGGGTAAAAGCATTAGGGAAGTTTTGAAGGAAGCTTTTAGTAGGCTATACTTATTAGAAAAAAATATGCTTGAAATAGGAGATAAGCTTTCTAGAAATAATGGAGAAAATCAGGAGAAGCTTTTAAGGGAGTTTTCAAGAATTCAAGATATTTTATGTGATAGTGAATTTTATAGAATTGATAGTATTGTAGAAAAAGTAGCAAATGGTCTTGGATTAATCCACTTAGGCCTAGAAACTCCTGTGGATAAATTAAGTGGAGGACAAAGAACTAAAGTAAAACTTGCAAGGCTTCTTCTTACGGATTACGATGTTTTACTTTTAGATGAACCCACTAATTATTTAGATAAAGAGCATGTTAAGTGGCTTTCTGAGTTTCTCGAAAGTTATCCTAAGAGTTTTATTGTAATATCCCATGATACTGAATTTTTAAATAAAATAACTAATGTAATATATCATTTACAGTTTACATCTTTAAAGCGCTACAAAGGAAATTATAATAAATTTTTAAAGCTTAGTGAGGATGAAACTAAAAGATGTTTGCAAGAGTTTAAAAAGCAGCAAGAGGAAATAAAGTCTTTAGAGGATTATATTAGAAAAAACAAAGTTAGATCCTCTACTAGTAAAATGGCATTAAGCAGGCAAAAAAATTAGATAAAATTGAGAGAATTGAAAAGCCTAAAAATCCACCAAAGCCTTATTTTTCATTTTTAGAGGCGAGAAACCCAGGAAAGCTTATATTTAAGTGCCAAAATATTAATATAGGATATAAATATCCTATAATTAATAATATAAACTTAAAACTTTCAAGAGGAGAAAAGATTGCAATTACTGGTTGTAACGGCATAGGAAAATCTACTTTATTAAAAACGATTATGGGCGTTATAGATCCCCTTGGGGGTAAAATTGATTTTGGCGTTTATTTATATCCAGCTTATTTTGAGCAGGAAGTAAAGGGAAGAGATAATACTCCTATTGAAGAGATTTGGGAAGAGTATCCTAAAAAAACTCAAGGTGAAATTAGAGAAGCTCTTGGAAAGTGTGGGCTTAAAAGAGAGCATATACTTCAAAGTATGAAAAGCCTAAGTGGTGGGGAGAAGGCTAAAGTTAGGCTTTGCAGCTTAATGATGAAAGAAAGTAATTGGCTTATTTTAGATGAACCCACAAATCATTTAGATGTTAATGCAAAAGAAGTATTAAAGGAGGCTTTAATGAAGTTTAATGGTACAATTCTTCTTGTTTGCCATGAGAAAGAGTTTTATGAAGACTTTGTAACTGGAGAATGGAATATGGAAGAATTATCTTTGAAAAGTAATTGCTAATTTAAAAAATAAGGCCTGTAAAAGCTTTGCTTTTATAGGCCTTATTATGTGAAATAAAGTGTTTTATTTTTTATTTATTAAATAAATTCCTAAAGAAACTAATATTATTGCAAAAATAACGTTAGAACTTTTGAAACTTTCATTTAATAAAAAGAAGGATAAGAAAGAACCTATAATTGGTATGGAAAACTTATAAATTGAAACTTTGCCAACTCCATTGTATTTTAAAAGAACTGCCCATATAGAAAATGCTGCAGCAGATATAAAGGCCATGTATAGTAGTAAAATACTTCCTTTAGTTGTAAAAGTTATATTTTGTGAAGCTCCTAATGTTCCTACTAGTATTAAAGCTATAGAACCTGTAAATAGCTGATAACCTGATACTGCAAAGGGAGATATATCCTTTGCAAGTTTTTTGTGTAAATTCCTGCAAAAGCTCCTGCAAGACTTGAAAGGATAATAAAGCCTTCTCCAGTGAATTTAAAACCTCCATCAAAGGACCCGGCCTTAAGATTTACAATAACAACTCCTATAAACCCTAAAATTACACCAATAAGTCTTTTATAGGTGATTTTATCTTCTCTATAAAAAAGTGAGGTAAAAGCACGCTGAAGAAGGTATTTGAAGAAGAAATTATAGCTCCTTTAACTCCAGAAGTATTAGATAAACCTATATAAAAGAATATATATTGTAAAAAAGTTTGAATAACACCTAGAAGTATTAATTTAAAGAAAGCTTCTTTTTTAATTTTTATAGATAATTTAGATATAGTGCAAAATATAAGAATTAGCATAGAAGATAACAAAAATCTGTAACCAGCAAATAAAATTTTGCCATAGGTGTTAGTTTTGTTTATTTCAAAGAGCTTGTACCCTATTTTAATTGAAGGAAAGGCACTACCCCATAAAAAACAAGCAATTAAAGCTAGTAACATTATTACATAGCTATTTGTTAATATATTTTCTTTTGAATTTTTCAAAATCTTACCTCCCTTAATGATTAAATCTAATTTATTATATCAAAAAAATTATAATACAAAAATAGCTTCTTAATTATATATAAATAAGAAATTAGAAAAACAATAGTTAGAATTAAAAATTTTTAAAAACATATTGAAATATAATATTGCAGAATTTTCAAATTTTATTTTGACAACTTAAGTATTTAGTAATAATATAATATTGAGATATTTCAAATACATTGAGAGAAATCTTTTTATATTTGATATATTTCACATATAATTTTATAAACTACCTAACAGAAAAGAGAAATCTAATCTGAAAGGAAGGAGTTGAAGCTGAATACTTTAAATTTTTAAAGCAGATTTACTTTCCTTTTTGGAAAGTTTTTTTATTTAAATTAAGTAAATGATTACAAATTTAGTATTAGAAACATATACATAAAAGTGCTTTAAGTTGGAGGCAAAGTTATGAAAAAACTAATAGATAAGCTTTATAAAGAAAATTATTTAACGGGAAATGAACTAATAACTCTTATAAATAATATGAATGAGGATTTAAAAGCTTACCTTAAGAGGAAAGCCCAGGAAACAAGTATTAAGGTTTATGGAAACAGAGTTTTTATGAGAGGACTTATTGAGTTTACCAATTACTGCAAAAGAAATTGTAGGTATTGCGGTATAAGAGCAGGGAATAAAAAGGCAGATAGGTATAGATTATCCTTAGAGGATATTTTAGATTGCTGCAAAGTAGGTAATAAACTTGGATATAGGACATTTGTTCTTCAGGGCGGAGAAGATGAGTATTATGATGATGAAAGAATAACTCAAATAGTAAAAAGCATAAAGAATAATTATCCAGAAAGTGCTGTAACTCTTTCTATAGGTGAAAAATCTTATGAATCTTATGAAAAATATTATAAAGCTGGGGCAGATAGATATCTTTTAAGACATGAAACTGCCAATAAAGATTTATATGAAAAACTACATCCTAAAGCAAGTTTTGAAAATAGGATACAGTGCCTTTATAACTTAAAAGAAATAGGTTATCAAGTAGGGGCTGGATTTATGGTGGGGCTTCCAGGGCAAACTAATGAGGATTTTGTAAAAGATTTAATGTTTCTAAAAAAGTTATCCCCTCATATGGTTGGGATAGGTCCTTTTATTCCTCATAAGGATACCCCTTTATGTATGGAAAAAGGGGAACTGTAGAAACAACTACAGTAATGCTATCTATAATAAGACTGCTTTTGCCTAAAGTTTTACTTCCGGCAACTACTGCCCTTGGAACCATAAGTCCTTTTGGAAGAGAAGAAGGTCTTATTGCTGGGGCCAATGTTGTGATGCCTAATTTATCTCCAACTAATGTGAGAAAAAAATATTCCTTATATAATGGAAAAATATGCACAGGTGATGAGGCAGCTGAATGTAGAAACTGTATAGAAGAGAGAATTACAAGGGCTGGATTTTCTTTAGATATGTCACGAGGAGATAATGTAGATTGGACAAGAAAATAAATTTTTACATAGGAGGACTATAGTTATGAATGAAACACCAAATTCAAATAGAAAGCATATAGCTATATACGGAAAAACTAATGCAGGAAAGTCATCCTTACTAAATGCAATCATAGGTCAGGATGTTTCTTTGGTATCAGAAATAAAGGGCACAACTACAGATCCTGTAAATAAGGCTATGGAACTTATTCCCTTAGGCCCTGTACTTTTTATAGATACTGCAGGTCTTAAAGATACTAGTAAACTTGGTGAAATTAGGGAAGGAAGAACCCTTGAAATACTTAAAAGAACGGATTTTGCTATATATGTTATGGATATAAAGGATTCAGATGAAAATTTAGAAAAAGAAACTATAGAAAGTTTTAAAAAATACAATATTCCTTATATAACAGTAATAAATAAAATTGATACTGTAGGAGAGGATAAGATTAAAGATGTAAAAAAGAAATATCCAAAGGCTATTTTTGTTTCTGCATACAAGGAAGAAAACATTTTAGAACTTAAAGAAGAAATTATTAAAAGGGTTAAAGAGGATGAAGAAGAACCCTCTATTATTGGGGATTTACTTCCTTATAATAGTAAAGTAGTTTTGGTAGTTCCTGTAGATTCGGAAGCTCCTAAGGGAAGGATAATTCTTCCTCAGGTTCAGTGTATAAGAGACGCCCTAGATCACGGCATAAAGAGTTATGTTGTAAGGGATTTAGAGCTTAAGACTGCCCTTTTAGATATTAAAGATGTGGATTTAGTTATCACAGATTCTCAGGCCTTTAAAAAAGTTAATAAAATTGTTCCTAAAAACATAAGCCTTACAAGCTTTTCAATACTATTTGCTAGGCATAAAGGTGATTTAAATACCTTTGTTAAAGGGGTAGAAAAAATAGAAAGTCTTAAGGAAAACTCCAGAATACTCATATGTGAAAGTTGTACTCATAACACTTCTCATGAAGATATAGGTAGGGTTAAAATTCCTAAAATGTTAGAAAGTCATGTTGGAAAGAAATTAAACTTTGAGTTTAAAGCTGGATACGATTTTAAAGAGGATATAGAGAAATACGACTTAGTAATACATTGTGGTTCTTGTATGCTTACAAGAAAAGTCATGCTAAATAGAATTAATATCTGCAACCAAAAAGGGGTTAGTATAACAAATTACGGAGTTGTAATTGCATATTTAACAGGGATATTGGATAGAAGTTTAGAAATTTTTAATAAATAATTTATCATAATAAAAAATTGAAGGGGCGTTGCATTAGCATAATCTTCATGCTAATGCAACGCCCCTTATTTTCTTTATAGGCTATCTTAATTTCCTTGAATTGAAGAAACTATTTTTTGCTTTATCAGGATAGTTAGTTATTATTCCTGATACTCTACCCCTAGAAAGTTTAGTCATTACATCTTCATCATTTACTGTATAAGTATTTATTGCAAGACCGTTAATATAGGCATTTAATATAAAGTCTTTATTAAGAGTTATATAGTAAGGGTGAAGAGCATCTGATTTTATTGATTTTGCATACTGCCAAGGTTCAAATAAAGAGGCTGAGTAAAGCATACCGGTTTTGATTTTGGGGTTTAATTGTTTAATTTTAACTAAAGAGTAATGATCGAAAGAAGATATTATTGAGCGATTTATCATATTGTGTTTTTCCAAAAGAGCTAACACCTTTTCCTCAATACCTTTATACATTCTGTAGCCTGCTTTTATTTCTATATTTAAAAATAGTGGTGTTGTTTTCACTAAAATTAAGACTTCTTCTAATGTAGGAATTCTTTCGTTTTTAAATTTAACTCCAAACCAAGAACCTGCATCTAGTTTTTTTAATTCTGCTAAAGTAAAGTCTTTTATAAGACCTTTTTCGTTAGTAGTTCTATTAATCATCTCGTCATGCATTACTATTAGCTCATTATCTTTAGATAAATGCACATCTAATTCGATGCCGTCTGCCCCCATTTCTATAGCTTTTTTAAAAGCAGCTATGGTGTTCTCGGGAGCATAACCAGAAGCTCCTCTGTGAGCTTGAACTTTAGTAAAAGACATAATATAGCCTCCTTAACATTACCTTTTAAAAAAGTAATGTAAAAATATTCAAAAATATTTAATTTTAAATTATGTTTTTATTTACTATCCTAGTATAGCATATAGAAAAACATCAAAAAATGTTAATTTGTTAAAAAAATAAATTTATAAGCTAAGGAGTAAATGTTTTTTAAAGAGTAGCACATTAGACATATAGTATAGGACTAATCCGCTAAAAACAAGGATTGTATAAAAAATAACAAAGATTTAGTAAAAAAACATGAAATAAATTACTGTTTAAATGTTTACATAACAATATTGACAAGTAGATATTCATAGTGTATTATTTAGTTAATCGGTTTACTAAACCGATTAACTGACGAAACAGAACATAAAAACAAAAAATATAGCATAAAAATTTTAAAAATAAAGCATTATTAATTATATGTGTAGGATATATCTATACATAGGAGGAAGGAAAAACATATGAATAAGATTTCTGTACTTGGAAGCATGAATATGGATGTAGTTTTAAAAGTAAATAAAATGCCTAAAGTTGGAGAAACTATATTTTCAAATAGCCTTCAAAATATACCTGGAGGTAAAGGAGCCAATCAAGCGGTAGCAGCTAAAAGACTAGGTGCTGAAGTTTACATGATAGCAAAGATTGGAAAAGATAGTACGGGACAAGCATTAAAGGAGAGTTTAATTAAAGATAATATAGATGTTGATTGTGTATTTGAAGATGAAGAGAATCCTACAGGTACTGCAATAATAACTGTGGATGAAGAAGCTAACAATTCTATAATTGTTGCAGCAGCTGCTAATATGCATATAAGTCTTAATGAGATAATGGAAAGTGAAAAGAAAATTAGAGAGAGTGAAATAATAATAGCTCAGTTTGAAACACCAGTAGAAGCTACAATAGAGGCTTTTAAAAGAGCTAAAAGTTTAAATAAAATAACAATATTAAATCCTGCACCAGCTAAAAAAATTCCAGAGGAATTATTGACTTATTGTGATTTAGTTGTGCCAAATGAAACGGAAGCTGAGGAACTTACTAAAGTTAAAGTTTTTGACTTAGAATCCGCTAAAAAAGCTGCAGATAAGTTTTTAGAAAAAGGAGTTAAGTATGTAATAATAACGCTTGGTTCTAAAGGTGCTGCGGTGATTTCTTCTGATAAAGCAGAATTAGTTCCAGCCTATAAGGTTAAAGCTTTAGATACTACAGCTGCTGGAGATACATTTATAGGGGGATTTTCAAGTAAATTAGATGCAGATAAGTTTGATTTTGAAAGTATAAAAAGCGCAGTGAAATTCGGAAATAAAGCTTCCAGCGTAGCAGTTCAAAGAGAGGGAGCTCAACCATCAATTCCATATTTAAAAGAAATAATCGAACTATATGGGGAGGACTTAAGATGAAAAAAGCTACATTATTAAATAGTTGTATTAGCGAAGAAATATCTAAAATGGGACATACAGATGCTATTGGTATAGGAGATTGCGGACTTCCTATTCCAAAAGAAGCAAGAAGAATTGACTTGGCTTTGTGTAAAGGAATTCCAAGCTTTATAGATACACTTAAGGTAGTATTATCAGAGTTAAAGATTGAGGAAGTAGTAATTGCCAGTGAAACTAAAGAAGTAAGTCCAAAAATCTTTGAAGAAATAAAAAAAGAAATAGGAGATGTACTAATAACTTTTGTTACGCATGAGGATCTAAAAAAAGAACTTAAAAATTGTAAAGCAGTTATAAGAACTGGTGAACAGACACCTTATGCAAATGTAATATTAAAATCAGGAGTTGTATTTTAAACAGTTTCCTATTTAAGGAGAGGATCATTATGGATAACAAACCACTTATGCTAAAAATGCAAAATATATCTAAATCCTTCCCGGGAGTAAAAGCTTTAGATAATGTACAACTTTCAGCCTACGGTGGAGAAGTTTTAGGGCTTTTAGGTGAAAATGGAGCGGGAAAATCAACACTTATGAAAATACTAAGTGGAGTTTATAAAAAAGATGATGGAAATATATTTGTAGAAGGTAAAGAAACGGAAATAAGCGGAATAAAAGATGCAGAAAGTAAAGGAATAACTATAATACATCAAGAGTTAAGCGTACTTCCAAATTTGCCTGTATGGGAAAATATATTTTTGGGAAATGAAAAGTTTAATAAGTTTTCAAGAAGAATAGACAAGAAATTATTAAAAGAAAGAAGCAGATATTTTTTAGAACAAATAGGCTGTAAAATATCTCCGGATACCTTAGTAAGAGATATTAGTGTAGGTGAAATGCAGATGATAGAAATCGCAAAGGCACTTACAAAAAATGCAACAATAATAATAATGGATGAACCAACTACAGCACTTACAGATGTAGAAACTAAAAATTTATTTAAAGTCATAAGAAAGTTAAGAGATAAGGGAATAGCTATAATTTATATATCTCATAGGATGGAAGAAATATTTGACCTTTGTGATAGAATTACTATTTTAAGGGATGGAAAATATGTTGGAGATGCTATGGTAAAAGATGTTTCCAATGATGATATAATATCTATGCTTGTTGGAAGAAAATTAGAGGAACAATTCCCATATAAGAAAGTGGATACGGGTAAAACACTTTTAGAAGTTAAAAATATAAACTATTTAGAAAGAGTAAAAAACGTTTCCCTAGAAGTTAAAGAAGGTGAAATACTAGGAATAGCAGGTCTTATGGGATCAGGAAGAACAGAACTTTTTAAAGCTATATTTGGGGCTTATAAAAAAGACAGCGGAGAAGTTTTTGTTGAAGGAAAGAAAGTCCATATAAAAACACCAAAAGATGCCATAAAAAATGGAATATGCTATTTATCTGAAGATAGAAAAAAAGAAGGATTGATTTTAGGAATGAGTGTAGGGGGAAATATGACCCTTGCTAATCTTAAAAATTATGAAAATTCATTAAAGGTTATAGATAAGAAAAAGGAAAGAGAAGATATAGATAAATATATTGAAAAGCTTTCTGTAAAGACTCCAAGCAAAGAGCAACTTATTAAGAATTTAAGTGGCGGTAATCAGCAAAAGGCAATACTTGCAAAGTGGATAATGTTATCTCCAAAAGTACTTATTATAGATGAGCCTACTAGGGGTATAGATGTAGGTGCTAAAAAAGAGATATATGATGTTTTAAATGAACTTAAAAAAAGCGGTAAAGCCATAATTATGATATCTTCAGATATGCCAGAAGTTCTTGGAATAAGTGACAGGATAGCTGTAATGCACGAAGGAAAAATTACAGGAGAATTAAATAGAGAAAAGGCAAATCAAGAGATCATTATGAAGTATGCAGTTGGAATTACTGAAGATTAGTAATGGATAATTAGATAATTATATACTGAATGAAAAGAGGGAATACTATGAAAAGTAGTGTGAAAAGTAAACTGATTAAATATAAATCGCTTATTGTTTTTCTAGTTTTATGTATTGGAATAGCAATAATAGAACCAAGATTTTTATCATTAAATAATATAAGAAATGTATTTACACAGGTTTCAGTTAACGCAATTCTTGCTATAGGAATGACATTTGTAATATTAACAGGGGGAATTGATTTGTCTGTAGGGTCAATTCTTGCTATTAGTGGAGCTGTGGCTGGAGTAATTGTAAAAACTAATGGAAATGTATTTTTAGCAGTAGTTGTAGCAATTTTGATAGGTGCAGCAGTTGGACTTGTAAATGGTTTGGTTATTTCAAAGGGTAAAATTCAAGCCTTTATAGCAACTTTGGCAACTATGACTATATTTAGAGGAGTAACTTATGTATTTACTAATGGAACTCCAGTATCAGGCCTTGGATTAAAATTTAGCAAACTAGGAAATGCTAGAATACTAGATCAGATTCCTTTGCCCGTATTATTTATGCTTGTAGTATTTGGTATAGCCTTTTATATTTTAAGTCAAACAAGATATGGAAGATATTTATACGCTTTAGGTGGTAATGAAGATTCAGCAAGATTATCAGGAATAAATACTGATAAAGTTAAAGCTATAGTATATGTAATATCAGGAATAGCAGCTGCAATAAGTGGAATTATTGTAACAAGCAGAATAGGTTCTGCATCACCTAATGCAGGTAACGGTTTTGAACTTGATGCAATAGCTGCAGTAGTTCTTGGAGGAACTAGTCTTGCAGGTGGAGAAGGATCTGTTGCAGGAACAATTATAGGTGCTTTAATCATAGGTGTTTTAAACAATGGATTAAATCTTATGAATGTATCTCCTTTTTATCAATTAATAGTTAAAGGTGCAGTAATACTACTAGCAGTTTTAATGGACAGAAAAGTTAATAGTGCTAAGAGATAGGGGACATAAGATTTACAACTGTGAAATTGAAGTTTAAATGTATAAATTAAAATATAAAAAATAAATAATTTTTGGAGGGAAAAATAATGAAGAAAAAGATAAAGGTTTTATCAATATTTGCATCAGCAGTACTTGCTACTAGTTTACTTGCAGGTTGTGGAACAAAAGATAAAAAAGATGGAGCTAAAAGTGATAACAAAAAAATAGGTATGGTTGTGTCTACTTTAAACAATCCATTTTTCGTTAGCATGAAAGAAGGAGCAGAAGCTAAAGCCAAAGCTATGGGTTATGAGCTTGTAGTTTTAAATTCACAGGATTCAGCAGATACTGAAAGATCAAATGTTGAAGATTTAGTTCAGCAAGGGGTAGGAGCTATAATAATTAATCCAACTGATAGCGATGCAGTAGCTAATGCCGTTCAAGTTGCAAATGACAATGAAATCCCTGTAATAACAGTGGATAGAAAATCTAATGGAGGAGAAGTAGCTTCACATATAGAATCTGACAATGTTAAAGGCGGAGAAATGGCAGCGAAGTTCATACTTGATAACTTAAAAGACAGTGCAGAGATAAAAACAGTAGAACTTCAAGGTGTTCCAGGAGCTTCAGCTACTAGAGATAGAGGACAAGGTTTTCACAATATAGTTGATAAAGACAAAAAAGTTAATTTAATCGCTAAACAATCAGCGGATTTTGACAGACAAAAGGGTTTAACAGTAATGGAAAACATAATCCAAGCAAAACCACAAATAGATGCTATTTTTGCTCATAATGATGAAATGGCTTTAGGTGCAGTAAAGGCATTAAAAGCAGCTAAAAAGAAATCTATAATTATAGGATTTGATGGAAATGAAGATGCTATAAATGCAGTAAAATCAGGAGATATGACAGCTACAGTAGCTCAGCAGCCTAAATTAATGGGTGAAATATCAGTAGAAAATGCAGTTAAAGCATCAAAAGGTGAAAAAGTTGATAAATTAAAAGCTGTTGAACTTAAGTTAGTAACAAAGGAAAATGCAAAGTAATTAAGGATTACTGCTTTTATATTAAAAAGTAATCTTAAAAAAGTATTTATTTTACAAAGAATATAGGCTATTATATATCCAGGATTTGTTTTATAAATCCTGGATATATTTATAACATGAATCTTAGGGGGTACTATGAAAAAAGTAACTTTAAAGGATATAGCAGAAAAAGTAGGTGTATCGAAAGCCACAGTTTCTATGGTTTTAAACAATAAAGATATTAATGTCTCAGAGTCTACAAGAGATAAAATATTAAAAACAGTAAAGGAACTAAATTACATACCTAATTCTGTAGCTAGAAGCTTAAGTACAAATAAATCTAATACTATAGGCATTATTCTTCCTGATATAGAGAACTCTTTTTTTCTGAAGTTGCAAGGGCTATAGAAGATGTTGCAAGTAGCAGCAATTATAATGTTATATTTTGCAATACAGATAATAAAAAAGAAAAGGAAGAACAATATATAAAGCTTCTTATAAGCAAATTAGTAGATGGAATTATATTTTTAACTGGAGCTTACAGTAGTGACAATATAAAAATATTGAAAAGCAATAACATACCTTTTGTTCTAGTAGACAGATATGTAGAAAATCCAAAAGAAGTTAATGGAGTTTATTGTTTAAATGAAAAAGGCGTAGAGCTTGGCATGGATTATTTATTAAACAAAGGTAAAAAGAGAATAGCTTTTGTAACGGGACCTATGAATTTAAATATATCAAAGCAAAGACTTCAAGGTTACATAAATGCTATGACTAAAGCTAATTTATACAATGAAGATTTTGTATTTGAAGGGGATTTTACTACAGATGGAGGCATAGATTTAACTAAAGAAATATTAAAATCTAATATAAAATTAGATGCAATATTTTATGGAAATGATGCAATGGCATTGGGTGGAATAAAGGTACTTATAAGAGAAGGGTATAAAATTCCAGAAGATATTTCTGTAATGGGATTTGATAATGTGAAAATATCTAGCTTTATTCAGCCAGAACTTACAACTGTAAGTCAACCCATATATGATATGGGAAGAGCTGCCTGTACTTTACTTATAGATTCAATAGATGATAAAACAATAAATAAGCAGATTTATTTTCAGCCTGAACTTGTAATAAGAGATACAGTATAAGGATTTTGCAAAGCAAAGTCCTTATTTTATTTTTATAGATTTAATATAAATTATGATTAAAAAGTGTTTTTTAAATTTTAAAAAAATATAAATTGTGGTATCATAGTATAAACAAAAGATAATATTTACATATTTAATAAAATAGGGTTATGTTATAAAAATGAGGGGGAAGAGGAATGTTAAAGTTTAAAGATTATACTTATGAAAGACCGAACATGGACAAGGTTGGAAAAGAGTTTAAAGCATTAATTGAAAAATTTAAAAAAGCTGAAAGCCTAGAAGAGCAGGACAAATTAATGAAAGAAATAACTGCCTTAAGAAATGAAGTGGACTCAGCATCTCAAATAATATATGTTAGACATTCAGTAAATACTTTAGATGAATTTTATGAAAAAGAACAAGAATTTATGGATGAAAATATGCCAATATATGAGGGTATTATATCAGAATACTATAAGGCTTTAATAAATTCTAAATTTAGAGAAGGTCTTGAAAAAACATGGGGAAAACAACTTTTTAGATTAGCTAATATGCAGCTTAAAGCTTTTAAACCAGAAATAATAGAGGATTTAAAGGAAGAAAATAAATTAGTTACGGAGTACAATAAACTCAAAGCTTCGGCTAAGATTATGTTTGAAGGAGAGGAGAGAAATTTATCTCAGCTTCAACCTTTTATTCAATCAAAAGATAGAGCTATGAGAAAGAAAGCCTATGAGGCGAATTCTAATTTCTTTTTAGAAAATGAAGAAAAATTTGATGATATATATGATAAATTAGTTAAACTAAGAGATAAAATGTCTAAAAAATTGGGATATAAAAATTTTGTTGAGCTTGGATACATAAGAATGAGTAGATCTGATTATAACGCTGAGATGGTACAAAATTACAGAAAGCAAGTACTAGAATACATGGTACCTGTAGCTGAAGAGCTTAAGAAAAGACAAGCTAAAAGACTTGGACTTGAAAGTCTTAAGTATTACGATGAACCATTAAAATTTTTAACTGGTAATGCTATGCCTAAAGGGGATTCTAACTGGATATTAAATAATGGAAAAGAAATGTACAAAGAATTATCTAAAGAAACCCATGAATTCTTTACTTATATGGTAGATCATGAACTTATGGATTTAGTTAGCAAAAAGGGAAAAGCCGGTGGTGGATATTGTACTTATATAGGTAAATATAAATCTCCATTTATATTCTCAAATTTTAATGGAACTTCTGGAGATGTAGATGTACTTACTCATGAAGCGGGACACGCATTCCAAGCGTATTCAAGTAGAAGATATGAAGTTCCTGAGTATGGTTTCCCAACTTATGAAGCTTCTGAAATCCATTCTATGAGTATGGAATTCTTTACATGGCCTTGGATGAAATTATTCTTTAAAGAAGATGAATTAAAATATAAATTTACTCATTTAGGCAGTGCTTTGACTTTTATACCTTATGGAGTTACTGTAGATGAATTCCAGCATTTTGTTTATGAAAATCCAGAAGCAACTCCAAAAGAGAGAAAGAATGCTTGGAGAGAAATTGAAAGTAAATACCTTCCAAGTAAAGATTATGAAGATAATGATTTTTATAATAGAGGTGGTTTGTGGTTTGCACAGGCTCATATATTCCAAACACCATTCTATTATATAGACTATACTCTAGCTCAGGTATGCGCTTTACAATTTTGGATTAAAGCAAATGAAAATAGAGAAAAAGCTTGGAAGGACTATATAGGATTGTGCAGTGAAGGAGGAAGCAGGTCTTTCTTAGAACTTGTAGAACTTGCTGGTTTACAAAATCCTTTTAAAGATGGCTGCATAGAAAGCTGTATAGGACCAGTTAAAAAGTGGTTAGATGAGGTAGATGACAGTAAATTATAATTTATGAACTAGAAAGGCTTTTGACGAAAGTTATTGTCAAAAGCCTTTTGGCTATAACTTAAATATGATGAAGATTAATAGATGGATTTAAACAAAAGAGTTATAATAATATACAAAAAGTTAAATATTTTATTAAAAGGTGTGTAGTAGTGATGAGCAATAAGGAGAAAGTACATAAGATTTTAAAGAAAATATATAAAGATACTAATAAAGGTGTAACCTCTAAGGATATTGAAGATGTGCTTAAAATTGGGAGAGCAAATGTAAGTAATTATTTAAATCAGTTAAGTAGAGATTCTCTAGTTAAGAAAGTAAAATCAAGACCGGTGTATTTTATACCTTTAGGTAAAATTGACAAAGGACAAAAGGATATAAATCAAAGTTGTTTTTCAACTCTTATTGGAAAAACTCACAGTTTAAAAAAGGTAGTTAAAAAGGCTAAAGCAGCTATATTATATCCACCCTATGGACTACATTCTATTATTTATGGTGAAACTGGTGTTGGAAAAAGTATGCTTGCAAAATATATGTATGAATTTTCTGTAGAAGCGGAAGTTCGAAGCAAAGGTTGTCCTTTTGTCACCTTTAATTGTGCTGATTATGCAAATAACCCACAACTTTTAATGGGTCATATATTTGGAGTTGAAAAGGGGGCTTATACAGGAGCTCAAAATTCCAAAAAGGGCTTTTAGAAGTGGCAAATGGTGGAATTCTATTTTTAGATGAGGTGCATAGATTACCTCCAGAGGGACAGGAAATGTTATTTACCTTTATAGATAAGGGTGTATTTAAAAGAATGGGAGAATCCTCTAAAGATATAACCTCTGAAGTTTTAATAATTGCTGCAACTACAGAAAATCCAGAATCTACTCTTTTGGATACCTTTAATAGAAGAATACCTATGGTTATTGAAATGCCACCTCTTAGGGAAAGAAGTTTAGTTGAGCGAATTGAACTTATAAAGTTTTTTTAAAAAAGAAGCTCTAAGAGTAAAAATACCAATTAAGCTTCACAGACAGGTAATGAAATCTTTAATGCTCTACAAATGTAAAAACAATATTGGACAATTGCAAAGTGATGTTAGATTAGCAGTTGCTAATGCGTATTTAAATTATATAAGCGATTCAAGTGAATTTTTGGAATTAGATTTTGAATATTTTAATAGTTCACTAAAAAACATAAAAAGTAATTATAGAGGGAGAGCTTATGAAGTTGAAATTTTAGTTCCAAAAGACATAGATTATTATGTGTTTTATCCATCAGGAAAAGAAGAAAATTTTGGATTTAAAGAGTCTGATGAAGAAAATCACAGCAAGGGCAAGGCTCAGTTATCACTTTTTAGAGAAGGGATAATAGAAAATTCTCTTATAGAAAAACTTTTTATGAACACAGAATTTTTTAAACTTTGTCAGAACATAAAGGATATAATACAAAATGAGTTGTCTTTGGTTTTAAGTGAAAGAAAATTTTACAACATGGCAATCTACATTAATTCTATTATTGAAAGCAACTCCTTTAACAATAATTTTAGTAAGCTTGATATAAACGAGGTAAGGCAAAGTAATAAGGAGGAATTTAAAGTAGCATTAAAAATAGTAAGTGTTATTGAAAGTCAGTTTAATATTTTTTTATCTATAGAAAAGGTTGCGTATGTTGCTTTGTTTTTATCTAAAGATGTGGAAAACGAAAATGTTTTAGAAAAAAGTGATGTAGATGTTATTGTAGCTATGCATGGAGATAGCACTGCAAGTAGTATGGTGAAAGTGGTAAAGGACATACTTGGTTGTGGAAATATTTATTCTTTTGATATGAATTTAAATAAAAGCTATAAAAAAATAGTTTTTGAATTTAAGGAATTATTAGAAAACATACAAGGAAAAGAAGGTATTTTATTATTAACAGATATGGGGTCTTTAAACTCTTTTGATAATGTAATTAAAGAAGAAATCAAAGTAGATGTAAAAACTGTGCCTATGGTAACTACTTTAGTGGCTTTAGAGGCTATGCAAAAATTAAGTATAGGCTTTTCTCTTGTGGAGGTGTATAACTCTATAAAAGAAATAATAGTAAATAGTTTTGAAAAAACCAATGAAGTCAGGAAAAAGAAAACTTAATCATTATAGGATATGATTTATATGATGAAAGTTATAAGGATAGTAAAAAAATTATAAAAGATAAGTTGGCACCTTTTGTTGATAATATAGATATTGTATTTATTCCAAGAGAAAATCAAAAGAGTTTTTTAATAACTATTAAAAATATTATGGAAGAAAAAAATGTAGTTGCAATAATAAATAAAGATTGCCTCAATATAAAGGGAACAGAATATTTTACTAAAGAGGAAATAAAGAGCCTTGAAGGTATTGATAGGCTTAAAAATGTAATTAAGCTAAGTGAAGGGTATTATGATATAAAAGAAGGTTTAAAAAGTTCTTTAAATTATACCAATTATGCTAAAGTTTTAGAAGATGTAAAAGATACTATTGATGACCTTTTAGAGACATTAAACATAAAAAAGCAGTATGATATGGTAGTGGGACTTTCTTTGCATATTTCTTTTATGATAGATGGTCTTGTTGGGAACACGAGGGTAAGTCAAAATTTTCCTTGTGATAAATTGAATAAAAATAAAGGTAAAATAAGTATAATAAAGAGAATAGTAAATAAGTTAGAGAAGAAATATAATATTAAAATCAATGACAATGAGTGTTATGGAATTTTAAGTATAGTGTCTATTGAATCAGAAAAAGATTATAAAAGGAAATGTTAAATTAGAGAATGTGAAAGTTTTTCTGTAAAGAGCTTTCTATGATAATTAGTTTAAAGGCATGGAGACCATGAAAGGGCTTCATGCCTTATTAATTGTGCAACTTTTTCTATATAAAATAGCTTTTATAAAATATTTGTTTAAAATTCAAAATATTTAATAAATAAATTCAAACACTTTTCAAAATCTGTTTAAATTGATAAGAAAAATATAAACACATAGAAAAAATATTAAACAGATAATGAATTTTAAAATATAAGGCTTATAATATAGAGGTTTATAGCAAAATTAAATTATGGCATGGCAATTGCTTTATATATTTACTGTAAAAGATAATTACAGTAGAAAAAGGAGGAGTTTAAATGAATATACTTTTGGTTTGTGCTAATGGAGCTTCTACAGGAGTTTTAGTAGAAAAGATGAAAACTTTTACTAAAGAACATGAGAAATTAAAAACAAAGGAAATTAATATAGATGCAACATCTTTTGAAAATTTACAAAATTATCTTCAGTCAAATAAAATGGATGTAGTTCTTATAGGACCACAAATAAGGTTTAAGGAAGAGGAAGTAAAAGAGATATGTTCACC
The DNA here is from genome assembly GCA_041861885.1 of Haloimpatiens sp. FM7315. Lineage (NCBI taxonomy): Bacteria > Bacillati > Bacillota > Clostridia > Eubacteriales > Clostridiaceae > Haloimpatiens > Haloimpatiens sporogenes. Next base: position 2,746,205 of record JBGVUE010000001.1, on the reverse strand, counting down.
TTATTCTATAGGGGTACAAGTTATAAATACCCAAGATTATGGCAGAATGGATGCACCAGCTGTATTAAAAGCTGCAATTGAATTATATAAAAATAACAGATAAATAAATACCTGTTTTAAAAATACAAAAATAATATACAAAAGGAGAGATTACATAATGGGAGATAAATTTATTAAAGACCCTTGGGCTAGAATTAAAACAAGAAACGGTTTAAATGCAGATGAGGTAATTTCAGGATTACAAAAGTCAATTAGACGTGCTTTACCTGAAAAAGCTTGTGAGTTTGCTTATGAAATGTATATAACATCTCCAGAACTAGAAGAAAAAATGTGGAGAAGATTAGTTACAATATCTGTAGAAGATATAGGTATGGGAAATCCTTATGCAGCTATTTTAATAAATAGTTTAAATCAAATGCGTAAAGAATACGGTTACGCTGATGGAGATCGTCCGATATACTTTATTCATGCAATTCGCTACTTATGCTCTTGTGAAAAAGATCGTTCTTCTGATTTATTAAAAAATATTGTAATAAAAAGTTTTGCTATGGGATATGTTCCAGAAATTCCTGATTTTGCACTAGATAAGCATACTGTAAGAGGAGCTGCTATGGGACGTGGATCTCTACATTTCTTACATGAAGCAAGTGTTGTTACTCCTCAAAAGAAAATAGATAACAACTATAAAGAACGTTACGAGGAAATACTACACAAGTATGATCCTGAAAAAACAGTTGAATCAGCATTTAAATACAATTCATGGCAGTATTAATTTAAGCAGATTTAATATTTAATTTTAACTTAGTTTTAAACTGATATAAAATCCCTAATCAAACTTTGATTTCCTCAATTAATGTTCATTTTATATTTATATAATTTTAGATTAGGGATTTTTTTATATTTTAGAGCTTTAATCCACTTTATATAAAACATTTATACTTGTTAAGTTTTTTTATTAAAAGATAAGGTTAAAAATGAAAAAAGGAGTTGAAAATTATGAAAAACAAAAGTGGTGGGTTTCAAGAAACTCTGAAAAAGTATTTAGTGCCAATAGCGGAAAAGGTAGAGAAACAAGTTCACCTTCAAGCAGTTAAAGAAGGTATGATGAGTATAGTTCCAATATTTATAGTTGGGTCTATAAGTCTTCTTTTCATAGCTTTAAAGAACATGATTCCAAGTGGAGCAGTAAAGGATTTCATTGGCAATAATTTAGCTATTTTTTGTTCCCATTTAATTTTACAACAGGAATTATATCCCTTTATGCTGCTTTTTTTATAGCATATTCTTTGGCTAAAAAATACAATTTAAATGCCACGGAAATTGCTATAACTTCAGTTATTATACAGTTTATATTGTGTGCCCAGGTAGAAGATGGAGCAATTAAAACAGGATACTTAGATGCCCAAGGTTTATTTGTAAGTATTATAGTTGGGCTTTTAGTAGTAGAAATAACAAGGTTTATGAATAAAAAGAATTTGGTATTTAGATTGCCAAAAGAAGTACCTTCTATAGTTAGCAAAAGCTTTAATAACCTATTACCAATGATAGTTTGTATTATTTTATTTACAGCTTTTTCAACTATTATTACTAATGTAACAGGAGAACCTTTTCCTAAATTAGTTATGACAGTACTTGCCCCAGCTATTAACTGCCTTGATAGTGTTACAGCAGTAATAGTAATACTACTTGTTACTCAGCTTTTATGGTTCTTTGGACTTCATGGAGCTGCAATAACTTCAAGTATCTGGATGCCTATAGCTGCAAATTACATGGCAGCCAATGCTACAAGAATTGCAGCAGGAAAAGCACCACTTCATATCTTTACAGTAGGATTTTACTATAGTTTCCTTCAGGTAACAGGTTCAGGTATAACCTTAGGTTTAGTTATACTTATGATTTTAAGTAAATCCAAAAGTTTAAAAAGTATGGGTAAGGTAGCTATAATACCATCTATTTTTGGTATCAATGAGCCAGTAATATTTGGTACACCAATAGTCATGAATCCATTTATGTTCATACCTTTTGTGTTTGGACCAATAATTGTAGGAGTAATGGACTTTTTAGCATTATCTTCTGGATTAGTTGCAAAACCCATTATGGAACCACCTGGATTTATGCCACCAGGAGTAGGGGCATTTTTACTTACTCTTGATTGGAAAGCTGTTGTAGTTGTCTTATTAAATATTATAATAATGACAGTTATATACTATCCTTTCTTTAAAATGATGGAAAGAGAAGAGCTATTAAAAGAAAAAGAAGTAGTGGAATCAGTTAGTGATGATGATTTTGATTTTTAAATTTGAATAGTTTTTAATAAAAGCATGAAAGGGATGAATAAGATGAATGAAGAACTAGAAAAACAAGTATTTGGAATAATATCTCAGGCAGGGGATGCTAAAAGTGATGTAATGTATTCATTGAAGAAGGTAAAAGAGGGTAATTATGAAGCTGCTAAGGATTTGCTTAAAGAAGCTTCAAAAAACTTAATGAAGCATCAAAAGTTCATATGGAAATATTAAATTCCGCAATAAATAATGGGAATGAAGCTGCAAATTTTTTAGTAGTTCATGCTGAAGATCATTATTCTAGCGCATCTTTTGCTCATTCATTAGTAAGCGAATTAATAGGTATATTTGAAAAATTAGATAAATAATATAAATTTGTCTTCTATGCACTTCTTATATGTGAGAAAGTGACTAGATATCGGATAAAGTTTATTTATACTTAAATCATTTTCTAGTGAAGCTTTTGCTCACTCCTTAGTAAGTGTTATGGTATAGTTTTTTAAAAATTAGCTATTTAAAAACTAGTTAATATAAAATTATTAAGGAGGATGTAAATGAAAAAGTACAGTGTTACAATTATTGGAGCTGGTAGTGGATACACTCCAGGGGTGGTAAATAGCCTTTTGGAAAAAAGGAATAAGTTACCTTTAAAGAAAATAACTTTAATTGATAATGATGAAAAGAGACTTCATATAATTGGAGACTTTATGGATATCTTAGTAAAAGAAAGGGCGCCAGAAGTTGAACTAGTACTAACAACAGATAGAAAAGTAGCCTTTCAAGGAATGGATTTTCTTTTAGCACAAATAAGGTCAGGTTGTCTTAAAATGAGAAGTATTGATGAAAAAATTCCAATGAAATATGGAGTAGTTGGTCAAGAAACTTGTGGACCTGGAGGTTTTGCATTTGCTATGAGAGAAATACCCCAAATGATTGCTATAGCAAAGGACGTAGTGAAATATGCGCCTAAAGCTTGGATTATTAATTACAGTAATCCAACGGCTATAGTTGCAGAAGCTATAAAAAGGGCAGTTCCGGAAGTTAAGAACATTTGTATTTGTGACGTACCACCATGGCAGCAAAAAGACATGGCTCATATGTTAGGGGAGAGCCCGAAGACTTTCAATATACTTATTTTGGACTAAATCATTTAGGCTGGTTTACTCATATGTATGATAAAGAAGGTAATGATAAGTTACCATTGCTTATAAACATGATTAAAGAAACAGGTCTTGAAGCTAAAACCTATACTGATCCTTATTGGGAGAGAACGGCTAAAAGGTTAAGGCAGTTTGTAGGACACTTTAAAGATTCTCTTCCAACAAGTTACCTTCAATATTATTACTATCATGATGAGATGTTTAAAGAGGAAGACCCAAATTATACAAGAGCAGATTATTGCATTGATCACAGAGAAAAGGAAACTTTTGATTTATGTAAAGAAGGAGTTAAAAAGGGAACGGCTAAAGGCAATGTTCTTACAGACACAATTCATGGGGATTTTATTGTAGACATTGCAGCATCAATTGCTAATAACTCCAATGAAAAATTTATAATTAATGTCCCAAATAATGGGGTTATATCTAATTTTTCCAGTGATTCAATAGTAGAGTGTACTGCAGTTATTAACGCTCATGGATATGAGCCAATTTCTGTAGGGAAAATACCTACTTTCCAAAAAGGATTAATGGAGGTTGTTAATGCCTACGAAAAATTAACTGTTGATGCAGCCCTTGAAGGCTCTTACGAAAAAGCATTGAAAGCATTAACTTTAAATCCCTTAGTGCCATCTACTCATGTAGCTAAGAAAATATTAGATGACTATATAGAGGCTAACAAAAAGTATTTTCCAGAATTAAAATAAAATTTGTGTTTACACAGTGTAAAAGATAGGGTATAAAATAAAAAAACTATAAACAGGTTAAGTAAAGCATAGTATAAAGCTTTATTTAACCTGTTTTTTACAAGTAATATATAAATTACCCATTAAACATCATTTATGTAGCTTGTAGAGTTTAGGAATAATATATTAAACTATTTTATTATAAATGTTATAATATAGTATATGGTTTTGTGCTTATATTAACATGAACTTTCTAGGAAAGAACAGTAGTTTCTTGTGCTTTTTAAAAGCTTTCTAATAACTATTTTAAAATTGATAACAATATAATTATATTTGTAGAAAGGAAGTGAGTTTAGCGATTTTAGTTAAGTCTATTTTCGCTTAAAGGTAATGAGTAAACCAAAAGTAAAGAACATTAAAATATTAAAAGATACAAAGTACCTAAAATTGTATGATGCTGAGTACATAAATAAGGTTGGAAATACTAGACACTGGTCTATAGCTTCAAGAAAGAGTTTAGAACATCTAAATGATAAATTTTTTAGTGGAAAAGAAGATAAAATCGATGCAGTTATAATAGTTCCAGTGCATATAAAGGAAAATAAGTTAGTTTTAGTTAAACAATTTAGGATTCCTATAAATGATTATGTATATGAGCTTCCAGCAGGTCTTGTGGATTCTGGAGAAGAATTTCACGAAACAGTTAAAAGGGAACTAAAAGAGGAAACAGGTCTTGACTTAGTTAAGATAGATTATGAGAATTCAAAAGATAAGGTTTATGTATCTACAGGTATGACAGATGAATCTGTAGCCATGGTATACTGCACTTGTGAGGGAAATACATCTAAGGATTACTTAGAAGAGGATGAGGATATAGAAGTTATATTGGTATCAAAAAAGAAGCTAAAAGCCTTATAAAATCAGATAAAAAAATGGATGTTAAGACTTTAATGGCTATGCAAAAATTTATACTAGAATAAATTTTTGTTTCAATTTACATTAAAATTAAAATAATATAGGCTACAGTACTATGGGATTTACTAAATAAGTAATCCCCTTAGTGCCGTAGCCTTTTTAAAAATATTAAACTATATTAATCTTCCCAACATTCAATATCAGTAAGTCCTTCTATAGAATGTTTTGTAAACACAGGATCTTTTCCTTGTTTTTTTGAGAAACATAATCTTTTAATGCTGCAAAAGCGATGTTTCCGAGTTGGAATATTGCAATTAAATTAATTAAAGCCATTAGACCCATAAATAAGTCTGCCATATCCCAAACTATTTGCACTTGAGTTAGTGAACCAAATATAACCATTCCAACAACAAAAACCCTGTATATAAATAACCAAGCTTTACTTGTTTTTATAAATTCTATATTTGTTTCACCATAGTAGTAGTTTCCAATTATAGAGCTATAGGCAAACAATAAAATGCATACAGCTATAAATACATTTCCCCAAGAACCTACATGGGAGCTTAGAGCCCTTTGTGTAAGCTCAATTCCTGTAAGATTTGGTGTGGTATGAGCACCGGAAAGTAAGATTATAAAAGCTGTACAACTACATATTATTATGGTATCTGTAAATACGCCTAGAGTTTGGATAAAACCTTGTTTTACTGGGTGCGTTACTTCTGCAGTTGCAGCTGCATTTGGAGCACTTCCCATACCAGCTTCGTTAGAGAAAAGCCCTCTTTTATTCCCATCATTACGGCGGCACCAATACTTCCGCCTAAAACTCCTTTAAAATCAAAGGCATGAGATAAAATCAAGCTAAACATTGAAGGTACTTCTGATATATTTTTTATTAAAATAAATAGGGCAACAGCGATGTAAGCTATAGCCATTACCGGAACTAACACTTCCGCAACTTTTGCAATTCTTTTTACTCCACCAAATATTATAATGGCAGTAACAAAGGCAAGAGCTATACCTACTGTTAATTTATTAATGCCAAAAGCTGATTCAAATGCAAGAGATATTGTATTTGCTTGAACTGAATTGAAAACAAGACCAAAGCATACAGTAATTAATATGGAAAATAGTACGCCCATCCATCTTTTTTTCAAGGCTTTTTCCATATAATAAGCAGGGCCACCTCTATAGCCATTTTCATCTTTTACCTTGTATATTTGAGCAAGAGTACTTTCCACAAAACTGGAAGCAGCACCAATTAAGGCAATTAGCCACATCCAAAATACTGCACCAGGACCACCCATAGCAATAGCAATTGCAACTCCAGCTAAGTTTCCAGTACCAACTCTTGAAGCGGTACTAATGCAAAAGGCTTGAAATGAAGAAACACCTTTTTTTCTCCTGAAGTTAAGGATTTACTTGCGCCTTCCCCAAGTAAGGTAAACATTTCTTTTATAAATCTAAATTGAACAAATTTACTTTTGAAAGTAAAATATAAGCCTATTATTATTAATAAAGCTATAAGTACATAGGACCAAAGAATGTTATTTGCAAAGGAAATAAAACTTTGTAACATTTTAATCATAAGTATGTTTTCTCCTCTCTTATAGATATAATTATAATTTTGCAAGAAATTAAATGAAATAATTCCTTGAATTTTTTAATTTGAATTATGTGTAAAATAAATCTTAAGATTAATTTAAAGAAAAAGCATAAATATTACGATTTAATGAGATTAAAAGGGATATTCCGGATAGGTCTAAAAATACTAGCCTTTTTAGATTGTCGATTAAAATTGTATCATAAATAACATTTAATATCAAATGAATATATATTCTGAAAAATCATATTATGGATGATAAAACATAAAGTAACAATTATTTTAATTTTTCAACATTTTTCACTTTTGTAAAAATAATTTATATTTATGAAAAAAAGCTTGATTATTATGGTTAAATAAAGAAATATATAGTATAATTTAAATATAGAAGCTGCGTAATTTCATAAAAATGAAAAATAGTGAGGAGGGAAAATATGGCAATAGATATTGGAGGAAAAATAAAAGAATTAAGAGTTGGAAAAAACTTAACCTTAAAGGATTTAAGTGAAAAGGTGAATTTATCTATAGGATTTTTGTCTCAACTAGAAAGAGGCCTTACTAATGTAGCTGTGGATTCTCTTGAAAAAATAGCTGAGGCTTTAGAAGTTGATTTATCCTATTTTTTTCTATACCTAAAAGTAGTAATAACAGTATTTTAAGAAGCTATCAGCAGGAAATATTTCAAGTTGTTAATTCACAGTTTATAAATTATCACTTAACAAATGATCTTGAAAATAAAAAAATGGTTCCTAGACTTGTGCAGATTTTACCTTGTAGCACAGATGAAAATGTAACAAATTATGGACATGAAGGGGAAGAATTTGTTTATGTTTTAGAGGGAATATTGACTCTTTTCTTAGATAATGAAAAATATGAACTTTATCCAGGAGATAGTGTGCACATAGATTCTACTGTACCTCATAACTGGGCTAATTACACTAATAAATTAGTTAAGCTACTTGCAGTAAACACTCCAAATCATTTTAATATTAAACATAAGTAATAATCTAAGTAATAAAAGGGAGATGGTTAAGTGCTTCGGGGAAGAGTTATAAATATACAAAAATACTCTATTCACGATGGTCCTGGTATACGTACTACAGTATTTTTTAAGGGATGTCCTTTGAATTGTTGGTGGTGTCATAATCCAGAAAGTCAAAATTTTAAAAAAGAACTTTTATACTGGGATGATAAATGCAGTTTATGTGGTGCTTGTGTGAAAAAATGTCCTGAGGGTGCCATAGAAATAAAAGAAGGAAAACTCATTAATGATAGGGATAAATGTACTGGATGTGGCAAATGCATTGATTTTTGTGTAAAAAATGCTAGAGAAATAGCTGGTAAAGAATATTCAGTAAGTGAAATTATGAAGGAAATAGAAAAAGATATAATTTTTTATGATGAATCAAAGGGAGGAGTTACATTCTCAGGAGGGGAGCCTTCAAGTCAATATGAGTTTTTGCTTTCATTAATCGAAAACTGTAGAAGTAAAGGAATACATACAGCAATTGATACAACAGGGTATGTGAAGAAAGATAAACTTGAAAAGCTAGCAAATAAGGCGGATTTGTTTTTGTATGATTTAAAGTTTATGGACAGTGAAAAGCATAAGAAGTATACAGGGGTATCTAATGAAGTCATTTTACAAAATCTAAAACTTCTGTCTAGTATGAACAAAAATGTATTTGTAAGAATTCCTATTATACCCGGAATAAATGACGATGATTGGAATTTGAAACACAGTGCTGAATTTTTAAGTAAGCTAAATGTAAGCAAAGTTAATTTACTACCCTACCATAAATATGGCAGGGATAAATATAAAAGAGCAGGGCTTTTATATAAAATTTGTGATATTAAAGAACCTTCTGAGGAAAAAATGAAAGAAATTCTAGAATTATTCTTAGAATATGGTTTGAATTGCAAAATAGGGGGTAAAAAAGTGAATGAAAGAGTAAAAAAATTAAGACAGCAGAGCGTAGAAGCTGTACCATGTATTTCAATGGAAAGAGCTAAATTGGTAAGTGAGGCATATAGTGAATATTTAGGAAAAGTTCCAGTACCTATTTTAAGAGCCTTAACTTTTAAAAATATTATGGAGAAAAAAACTCTTTGTATAAATGAGGGTGAATTATTAGTAGGAGAAAGAGGAGAGAAGCCAGCTGCAACACCAACTTATCCTGAACTTTGTTGCCATAGCATTGAGGATTTTGAAATAATGGATAAGCGTGACAAAATTTCTTTTAAGGTAAGTGAGGATGCTAAAAAGATTCAAAAGGATGTAATAATACCTTTCTTTGAAGAAAGATCTATGAGACACAGGATATTTGAAAGAATGACAAAAGAGTGGAAACAATGCTATGAAGCTGGAATATTTACAGAATTTATGGAACAAAGAGCTCCAGGTCATACTGTAGCTGATAATAAAATGTATCACAAGGGATTTAAAGATTTTAAAAAGGAAATTGAAGAATCTATTGAAAACTTAGATTTTATAAATGATGAAAAAGCTCTAGACAAGAAAAATCAGTTAGAAGCTATGAAAATTTGCTGTGATGCCTTAATAACTTATGGAAAAAGATATTCTAAACTTGCCTTTACAATGGCAGAAAAGGAGCAGGATGAAAATAGAAAAAAAGAGCTTTTAAAAATATCAGAAATATGTAACTGGGTTCCTGAAAATGCTCCAAGGAATTTCTATGAGGCCTTACAGATGTACTGGTTTGTACACATTGGCGTAATATCTGAACTTAATACCTGGGATTCCTTTAATCCTGGAAGGTTAGATCAGCATTTATATCCTTTTTATAAAAAGGAAGTAGAGGAAGGAAGTATTGATGCTGAAAAAGCAAAGGAATTACTTGAATGTTTCTGGGTTAAATTTAATAACCAGCCAGCTCCACCTAAAGTAGGCATTACCCTAGCTGAAAGTGGAACTTATACAGACTTTGCTAATATAAATAGTGGTGGGCTTACAAAGGATGGAAGAGATGGAGTTAATGATGTAACTTATTTGGTATTAGATGTCATAGACGATATGAGGCTTTTGCAGCCAAGTTCTAATATACAATTAAGTAAGAAAAATCCTGATAAATTTATAAATAGAGCTTGTGAAATTATAAGAGAAGGTTGGGGACAGCCATCTATATTTAATGCAGACGAAGTAGTATCTGAAATGCTAAGAGCTGGAAAATCTATAGAAGATGCTAGGTGCGGTGGAACTAGCGGATGTGTTGAAACTGGAGCTTTCGGAAAAGAAGCTTATATACTTACAGGGTATATAAACCTTCCAAAGATTTTAGAGATAACTTTACTAAATGGTAAAGATTCTTTAACAGGAGAACAAATTGGAATTGAAACAGGAGATTCTAAAAACTTTAAATCTTATGAGGAACTATTTGAAGCTTTTAAAAAGCAGCTTCATCATTTCATAGACATAAAAGTTATTGGAAACAATGTAATTGAAAAACTATATATGGATTATATGCCAGCTCCATTCTTATCAATAATAGTAAGTGATTGCATTAAAAATGGCAGAGACTATAATGGCGGCGGTGCAAGATATAATACTAACTATATTCAAGGAGTTGGAATTGGCACAATATCTGATAGTTTCTCAGCTATAAAATATCAGGTATTTGATAAGAAAAATATATCTATGGAAGAACTTTTAAAAGCTTTAAAAGAGAATTTTAAAGATGAAGAAGTTATACACAATCTTGTTTCTAATAGAACTCCTAAATACGGCAATGATGATGATTATGCAGATGATATAATGCAAAGTATTTTTGAGGCTTATTATGAGGAAGTTACAGGAAGAAAGAATATGAAAGGTGGACACTATAGAATAGATATGCTTCCAACTACTTGTCATGTTTACTTTGGTTCGGTTATGGGAGCATCACCTGATGGAAGAAAGGCAAAAGAGCCTTTATCAGAGGGTATATCCCCTTCAAAAGGTGCTGACAGATTAGGTCCTACTGCTGTTGTAAAATCAGCTGCAAAAATGGATCACATGAAAACTGGTGGAACCTTATTAAATCAGAAATTTACGCCTAAAGTTTTAGAAGGTGAAGATGGAATAAAAAATCTTTCAAGCCTTGTAAGAGGATATTTTAAATTAGATGGTCATCACATTCAGTTTAATGTAGTTGACAAAGCAATTTTACTTGATGCACAAAAAAATCCTGATAATTACAAGGATTTAATAGTTCGTGTTGCTGGGTATAGTGATTACTTTAATAATTTAAATAAAGATCTACAAGATGAAATTATAGAAAGAACAGAGCAGAGTTTTAATTAAAATTGTATAGTATTATACACTTTTAATTTTATTTATAAAAATCAGAAAGGGGATTATTAATATGAATAAAGTAGTAGGATTTATTGGCTGTGGTAACATGGGAGGAGCAATGATGGGAGGACTTATAAAGTCAAAACTTGTTACTCCTGAAAATATAATTGTTGGAGATTTAAATGAAAAGAGATTAGAGCAAGTAAAAAAACAATTTGGCATTAATGTAACTACAGATAATACTGAGGTAGCTAGAAAAGCAGATATACTTGTTTTATCAGTAAAACCAAATATATATAAAATAGTTATTGATGGAATAAAAGATGAAGTAAAGGAAGACGTGGTTATAATTACCATAGCAGCAGGAAAGGGAATAAGTGAAACTGAAGAATTGTTTGGAGCAAAATTAAAGGTTATAAAAGTAATGCCTAACACTCCAGCACTTGTAGGGGAAGGCATGGCTGCAATTTGTCCAAATAAAAAAGTTAGTCAAGAGGAATTAAATGAAGCTGTAAGTATGTTTGAAAGTTTTGGTAAGGCAGAAGTTTTAGATGAAAAATACATGGATGCAGTTACGGCAGTTAGCGGTTCATCACCAGCTTATGTATTTATGTTTATAGAAGCTATGGCAGATGCTGCTGTGCTTGAAGGCATTCCAAGAAATAAGGCATATAAAATGGCAGCTCAAGCGGTTTTAGGTTCTGCAAAAATGGTTTTAGAAACAGGTAAACATCCAGGAGAGTTAAAAGATATGGTGTGCTCACCTGCTGGAACAACTATTGCGGCTGTTGCTAAAATGGAGGAAAAGGGATTTAGAACTGCTGTAATAGAAGGTATGAGAGCTTGTGCAGAAAAATCAAGAGAAATGAGTAAATAGAAGCCATAAAAAAAGATAAAAATGTTAAATAGCATTAAACTTAGGCTTTTTGTTGTAAAATAAAAAGCCTAGGTAGATTTTATAATGCAAAATAGGGAAAATAGTTGGGGTGAGAAAAATGTTAATAGCTGATAGAATACAAAAATTGTTAGAGGAAATGAAAAAACAGAATTTAGATGGCTTATTTATAATGCGAGAAGCTAATGTGAGATATATGAGCGGGTTTACAGATTCAGATTCCTATTTGTTAATAACTAATAAAGAAAACTTTTTTATAACAGATGGAAGGTTTACAGAACAAGCAGAAAAGCAGTGTAAGGATTATAAGGTTATAAAGTGGGGGAAACCTGTAGGAACTATGGGGGATACAATTAATAATATTGTTAGAGATTTGAAGTTAAAGAGAATAGGTTTTGAAAAAGATAAACTTACCTATAGTTTTTATGAGGACTTTACAAATAAAATTAAAGAGGCAAGTTTAATTCCAGTTCAGGGACTTGTGGAAAAATTAAGATACGTAAAAGATGAAGAAGAAATAAAAAATGCAAGAGAAGCTTGTAGAATTACAGATGTTGCATTTTCCAAAATAGTTGATTTTATAAAACCTGGAATGAAGGAAAGTGATATTGCCCTTGAGCTTGAGTATTATATGAGAAAAGTTGGGGCTACAGGTATAGGCTTTGAGACAATACTTGTATCAGGAAAGAAAACTTCGCTTTTACATGGTAAACCTAATAATAAGGTAGTTGAAAATGGAGACTTTATTATTTTAGATTATGGTGCTTTATATAATGGATATATTGCAGATATGACAAGGACTATTGGAGTAGGAAATTTAGATGAGAAGCAAATTGAAATATATAATCTTGTAAAAAAAGCTCAAGAAGAGGCTTTAGAGACTATAAAGTCTGGAGTAACAGGTAAAAAACCTGATGATAAGATTAGAGAGATTATAAAGGATTATGAGGAATATTATTATCCAGGAATCGGACATGGGGTTGGAAGAGAACTGCACGAACAACCTTTCCTAGGTAAATACTGCAACAGTGTATTAGAAGAGAACTGCATAATTACTGTAGAACCAGGACTTTATATACCGGGCTGGGGTGGAGTTAGAATAGAAGATTCTATAATTGTAAAAAAAGATGGATATGAAAGACTTACACATTCATCTAAAGAACTAATAATAGTTAAATAATATAATATTAAGAACATAGAAATAAAGGTAAAAATAAGTTAAAAATTAATTTTTATAATGTCTACATTATGTACTTTGCGAGACATAGGCTTTACTTTCGTTATTAAAAGTATTTAGGAATAGTTTATAACAAAAGTGAGTCTTGTCTCTATTTTTATTGGAGCCTAGTTTTGATATAGAAAATATATAGCCTAATCATACAGAAGATTTATAGTATAATGAAATGATATATTATATAATTTATTTAGAAGGTTCAGATATTTTCTGAATAAGTTTGAGGGACTTAATTATATTTTTTATAATTGGCATTTATTATTTTGGGGGGAGATTGCAATGAAAAAAGTAATTAAAAACAAGGGAATATATGCGGATATATCACTTTTGTTTGTAGCTATGCTATGGGGTGGTGGATTTGTAGTAGTTAAAGATGCGCTAGATAGCATAACACCTTATTATATGATGACTATGAGGTTTGGGCTCTCTACAGTTTTAATGTGTATAGTTTTTTTAGAAATCTAAAGGGGATTACAAAGAAAGATTTAATAGGTGGCACTGTAGTTGGTTTATTTTTGTTTTTAGGCTTTGCCTTTCAGACAGTAGGTCTTCAGTACACAACGGCAGGTAAACAAGCTTTCCTTACAGCTACTTATGTTGTAATAGTTCCTTTTTTATACTTTGCTTTTACTAAAAAATCTCCAGATAAATATTCCGTTGCAGCAGCTTTTTTAGCGCTTTTTGGAATATCTATGCTTACTTTGCAGGGAAAGTTTAGTATGGGTCTTGGAGATGTACTTACACTTTTTTGTGCTCTATTTTTTGCAGCACAGATAATAGCCATAGATTTATATACAAAAACCATAAAACCTATAGTCCTTACGGTTATTCAAATGGCCGTAGCTACAGTGCTATCTTTTATATGTGCTCTTATATTTGAGCCTAAAATGCAAGCTTTAGACTTAAGGGGAACTTTTTCTATAATTTATTTAGGGGTATTTAGTACATTAATAGCTTTTCTAATTCAAAATATTGCACAGAAGTATACATCATCAACACATGCAGCTATAATTTTATCTTTAGAGTCTTTTTTTGGATGTTTATGTGCAGTAATTTTTCTTGGGGACAAACTTACTAATAAAATGATAATAGGGTGCATTATGATATTTATAGCTATAATTACGGCTGAAACAAAGTTGGATTTTCTCAAAAAGTTTTTGAGAAATAAGGATGAAAATTTGCAAGTAAATAAAAATCACTAAAATAATCTCAGAAATTTTTAAGTTTCTGAGGTTAATTTTAGAAATATAAGTTTTAAAATATTTGAAATGCATTGTGCATTGTATTAGTTAGGGTATTTGAAAAGGGGGATGAGGGGTTGGAGATATGTGAAGAAAAGATTGAAAAGAAACAAATAAGAAGAAGAATTTTAAATTTAATTTTACCAATTACCTTAGAAAACATTTTAGAAATGTCTGTAGGACTTTTTTCAATGGCAATGGTTGGAAGGCTTGGGGAAGTTGCAATAAGCTCTATAGGAATAGGCGCTAGGGTTGCAAATATTGTATGGGCTATTTTTAAAGGAATAACTATAGGGGCAGGGGTATTTGTAGCTCAAGCTTATGGTGCGAAAAAAATGAATAAGCTTAAAAAAGTTACTCAACAAACCATAATATCTTCATTGATTTTAGTTACTATAATACAGCAATTTATATTTTGGAATGCAAGAGCTATTTTAAAAACGCTTTTTAAGCCAGAAGAAGTGCTTTTAAATAATGCAACTCAATACTTGAAAATTGTTTCCTTTGGTCTTCCATTTTTAGCAATTATGCTTATATCAATAGCTGTTCTTCAAAGCATGGGAGATGCTAAAACTCCTTTGTTTATGGCTTTAATTATGAATGTTTTTAATATAAGTTTAGGATTTATATTTATATTTGGAAAATTTGGTTTCCCTAAATTAGGATTAAAAGGGGCAGCACTAGCAACTGTATGCACACAGTTTATTGGAGCTTGCATTGCATTTTATATATTCTTTAGAAAAATGGAATTTTAAATTCTTTATTCAAAAAAGAGTTTTTTAAATTAGATTTAAATGAAGTTAAAAGTATATACAAGGTTGGGCTTCCTTCTTCTATGGAATCTTTATTTTGGCAGTTATCAGCCATAATATTAACAAGAATAATGTTAAAATACGGAAATACAGTTTTCGCAGCTTATCAGTTAGGTCTTCAAGCGGAGTCTATTTCATTTATGCCAGCTGCAGCTTTTGGTGTTGCTTCCACGACCTTTATAGGGCAATGTATAGGCGCAAGAGATGAAAAGCTTG
This sequence comes from Haloimpatiens sp. FM7315, assembly GCA_041861885.1. NCBI lineage: Bacteria > Bacillati > Bacillota > Clostridia > Eubacteriales > Clostridiaceae > Haloimpatiens > Haloimpatiens sporogenes. The sequence continues at coordinate 2,730,873 of JBGVUE010000001.1, read as the reverse complement.
GGCGTAAATATTTAGGTGAAATAATGAAAGGTTCTATGATTATATCAGTTTTTACAACTATTTTATTGGTGTTTTTACCTCATGGAATGTTAAGGATGCTGACTGACAAGGAAAATATAATAGTTTTAGGAGTGAAATACCTTATAATAATGGGCATTGTTCAAATACCTCAAAACGCTTCAGGTGTTTTAAATGGTGCTTTAAGAGGCGCAGGATACACTAAAGTGCCTATGATTGTATCTGGTATAGGGCTTTGGTGCATTAGAATACCTGCTTCTTTAATATGTGCGTACGTTCTAAATATAGACATAGTATTTGTATGGGTAGCAATGGGAATTGATTTAGCCATTAGATTTTTAATTAGCTTAACTATATATAAATCAAAAAATATATATAGTACGGAAACAATAGTATAATAATTTTTAGTTTTGAAATGTTTAGAGGGTAAACTAACCTACAAGCTAGTGCCTTAAATAAACTCTATAGAGCTTATTTAAGGCATTATTTTCTTATAGATTATTTTATAGACCCTGACATTAAACCATTAACAAGATGCTTATTTGAAAAAATCACAATTAAGATGGCAGGTAGAATTGTAAGTATTCCTGCTGCAGAAATTAAACCATAGTCAACAGAAGATTTTCCAACAAATTGTGTTAATAGTACAGTTAGAGGTTTGTTTTCTAAGGGCGTAATTATTAGTGGAAGAATAAATTGACTCCAAGTGCTTAAAAAAGTAATTATGGAAGTTGAAATTATTCCAGGCAAAATTAAAGGAAGTACAGTTATTAGAGCTTTGGTTTTTGAAGCACCGTCAACTAAGGCAGCTTCCTCAAGTTCTACAGGAATAGTGTTAAAGAAGCTACGCATCATCCATAAAGCTAAAGGAGAAAATGCAGCAGTGTAAATAAGTATAATCCCTGTTTTGGTATCAAGTAAGCCCATGTTAATTATAATTCTGTACAAGGGTATAATAACAGAATAAACAGGTAAAGCCAGTGTACCAATTAATATACCAAACAATAAGTTTTTTCCTTTGAATTCTAATCTTGCAAAGGCATAACCAGATATAATTGCAAGGAAAACTATTATAATTGTGCTTAAACCACAAGTCACTATACTGTTAATTGCACATCTTTTAAATTCATCCCACAAAGAAAGGTTTGATGAATCCATTCCTAGAATTTTTTTATAATTATCAAAATTAATGGGCAGCGGAAGGTATTTAATTGAAGTTGTCATAAGATCACCACTTCTCATTAAGCTTGTCCTTAGGGTCCAATAGATTGGTACAATAGACCAAAGGAAAATTATACAAATAGAGACTATAAAGCCTAATTTCTTTTTCACTTAGAAGCACACCCTTTCCCCGTGTTCTTGTAAAAATATATAATTAAAACAGATACAATTGTAATTATTAAAGATAATGCCATACCTAAGCTAAATTTAAGTTTTCTAAAAGCTATAAGATATGTTTCAATTAAAATAGATCTAGTATCTAAATCTGTACCAGTTAAAACAAATATTTCATCAAATAATTGGAAGGCGCCTATAGTTGCTTGTGATAAAGCTATAAGAATGGCGGGCTTTAGTTCTTTTAAAGTAATATATCTAAAACAATTAAATTTATTGCATCCATCAATGCTTGCGGCTTCATAAAGTTCTTTTGGAATAGTTTGAAGCTGGGCTAATAATATTAAAGCGGATAGAGGCATCATTTTCCATACATGAACTAGGGCAATTAAAAATAGAGATAGATTGGTCTTTCCAAGCCATACCTGGTTAGTACCTATAACTCCTAGTTTAAGTAGTAAATCATTTAAAAGTCCGTAATTTGGGTGGTAAATCCATTTCCATATAACGCCGTTCACAACAGGTGGAAGGGCAAAGGGAAGCACAAGAATTGCAAGAATTATACCTCTTCCTTTGAATTTATTTTTTAAAATTAAAGCTATTAACAATCCTCCTAAAAGTTCAAAAGTTACAGCAAATATATAATATAAAAAGCTGTTTTTAAAAGCCTTTAAGACTTCCATATCCTTAAATAAATCTAAATAATTGTCTATGCCAACAAATCCTAATTCTTGAGGTTTTAAAAGATTTATAGATTTAAAACTGTCTATAAAAGTTATAGACAAAGGATAGAAAATGAATATTATCATAATAAGAAATAAAGGTGCAATCATTAAGTAAGGTAGAAAATTAAATTTTCTTTTCAAAAAACTCACCTGCCTTTAAAAATGTCAGTTAAACAACTGGAAAGCTACACAAGATTTTTATTGATATATATAAATAAAGGCTTTATATAGTGATTCAATAAATTATTATGTGTAGCTTTTTTAGTATAAAGTTAAATTTCTATTTATTTTCTTTAGCTAATTTTTCTGCCTTTTCTGCAATGTGCTTAAGTCCTGCATCTACGGTAAGTGAGCCTTTTGCCATTTGGTTCATAGTGGTTGCAACATCAGTTTCAAACTCTGTATACCAAACTGGGGCGCCTTGCTTAAATAAAGGTTCAATTGTAGGCATTGCCTTTGATATGGCCTCTCCACCATATAATTTCTTCTCTTTTATCAACTGGTCTCATTGTGCTTTGGTGATTTGGAAATATTCCAAGTTCAATGAATAATTTTTTAACAACTTCCGGCTTGTTTAGCCATTTTATAAATTCCGCTGCGGCATCCTTTTTAGTAGATGCAGCTGGAATGCCTATAGCTTCATGAAGACCATAAGTCCTGCTTTTTCCGTTTAATCCAGGAACTTGAATTACTTCAAGGGTATCTGCAATTTTTGATTCTTTAGGATTTGTGTAACTAGACACATTTCCAGCCCAACCTGCTAGATCAATTGCTGAATTTCCGTTTTTAAAGCTCTCTACTACATCAGTTCCCTGCATTCCTACAGAAGCTGGGTCAATTATCTTATAATCTTTTAATCCCTTAATTAGAAAATCCATTGCTTTGTAGCCAGCTGAATCTTTATCTAGAAAAAGTGGTTTAAAGTTTTCGTCAAATAAATCTCCACCATAGGCTTTAGTCATTAAAAACCAAGGTGTAGTGGTTCCAGCAGTTGCTGAAAATGGTATGGTAATTGGGTATTTCACTACTCCTTTTTCTTTCATTGTAATGGCGGCTTTTAAAAGTTCATCAATGTTTTTAGGGTTTTCAGTGATTCCTGCTTTTTTAAAATAAGCAGTGTTTAAATATGTCAATCTAAAATCATTATATATAGGTATTGCAAGATAATCATCCTTATATTTAAATATATCTTTCGTAGTAATATCTTTTAGAGATTCTTTATCAAAATATTTGTTTAAAGGTTCATACCATTTAGCCTTTCCAAATTTTGAAACCCAGTCCCAAGAAAATTCTGTAACATCTGCTGGGGCAACGCCTGAGGCGCAAGATGTGAGGACTTTATCTACTAAACTATCCCACTCCATTATTTCAAGTTTAACTTTAATTCCTGTTTCTTTTTCAAAATCTTTTAGCATTTCATCTGAGAATTTATACCATGGTGGTAGTAAAGCAGTGATTTCTGTTCCTTTAAAATCTTTTTTCTCTGAGGCATCTTTATTGGATGTATTAGTATTAGATTTACTACATCCAATAAGTCCCAAGCACAAAGACAAGGTTATAACTAAGCTTAAAAATAGAGAAAGGTTTTTTCTTTTTTTCACTTTAAATTCCTCCTTAATATTCTTTGGTAATTATAAATCACATAATTTAGTTTTTCCGGCTTCCATGTAGGCTTTTATATTTTCAGTAGGTGTATCTAAAAGACAATCACAACCTGGAGCTAACATAAAATTATCAAAGTTCTTCATACTTTTTAGTATTTTTAAAGTTTCATTTTTTACATCTTCTTCATTCATTTCATATAGTACATTTAAGGGATCAATATTGCCGATTATAACCATATCTTTTGGAAGCTTAGTTACATATTTTGGCATGTCAATAATTTGATCTATACTAAGTCCTTCTGCACCACATTTTATGAGCTGATTAATGAGGTAAGTAGTATCGCCGCATATGTGTAATATTTTAAAAGCATCTAGGCTATTGAAAATTCTTCTTAAATTATTAGTAACTAGTTCATCAAATCTTTTAGGAGATAGTATAACCGTTGTAGGTTCCGAAATTTGCAAGAATTTTACACCATTATCTACAGCTGCCTTTGCAAAATTTAATACTACTTCCGTTGTGTACTGCATTAATTTAGATACAAATTCAGGATTTTTAATAGTACAGCGTGCTAAATGCGTGACCCCTGCAAGCTCTGAAGCTAATGTAAAAGGGCCTACTAAAGCTAGAGCCAAGGGCTTTTCAAAATTAGTTGCAATTTTTTTTATAGATTCTAAGTAAAGAGGCATGTTACCGTCTTTGTATGGATCTAGAACTTTTAAATTATCCAAAGATTCCAAATTTTTTATTGGATTTTCAAGGGTGCTTGGGAAATCGTATTCAGGTTTTAAAAGAGGTACACCCAAAGCTTCTAAAAATATAACCCCATAATCTAAAGGATAAACAAAATCTCCTCCAAAAGTATCATCCATAGCTTTTGCAACTTCAAGTTGTTTTTCTGCAGAGTTATATACATCGAAAATCTTATATCCTGTAAGTTTTAGAGATAGATTACCCATTTGTGGATAAATGAGCCTTCTGTCGTATTTTTTAATGTAGTCTATTAATTTCATAAACCTATCATTCCCCACTTTTCTATAATTATATGAAATTCAACTTTTCTCAACAAATTAATACATAATTAAAGTATAATATTTGCAAAAAATGAGGTCAAATAGAAAATTTCTATAGATTATTAATGCTTTATTTAAATTTTATATATTTCCTTGATTTACTATGTGAAAAATAAGCATAGTGCTATTTACATTTTAAACGATATATGATATAGTTATAATTACGTAATTCCATAAGTATGGATATAAAGTTTTGAATGTAAATTAGAAACGGTGTTCATAAGAATATCGTTTTTTCTTATGTTATTGATGTAGGTCTTGGCGTGAATTTTTTATTTTATAATATAGATTGAGTTTAGAATTTTTTATTTGTACTTTAGAGAAAGGGTTTAGAAAGGAAAAACTATATGAAAAAAATTTTATTTAATGAATTAAACTTATCAGAAGAAATAAACAAAGCGGTTTCTGATATGGGATTTGAGGAAACTACACCTATTCAGGCTAAAGCAATTCCTTGTATACTAGAAGGAATGGATGTAATAGGTCAAGCACAAACAGGAACAGGAAAAACAGCAGCGGTTGGTATACCAATATTAGAAAAAATTGATTGTGATAGTAACAAGCTTCAAGCAATAGTATTGTGTCCTACTCGTGAACTTGCAGTTCAATTTGCTGAAGAGATGTCTAGACTTGCAAAGTATAAGAAGGGATTAAGAGTACTTCCTATATACGGAGGACAGTCTATGGAACGTCAAATAAGCGCTCTTAAAAGAGGAGTTCAAGTGGTTATAGGAACTCCAGGAAGAGTTATGGATCATATGAGACGTAGAACATTAAAGATGGACCATATAAAAATTGTTGCTTTAGATGAAGCAGATGAAATGTTAAACATGGGATTTATAGAAGATATAGAAACTATCCTTAAGGAAGTACCAGAAGAGAGACAGACTGTTTTGTTTTCTGCTACTATGCCAAAAGCTATAATGGATATTACTAAAAGATATCAAAAAATCCTAAGGTTATAAAAGTAGTTAAAAAAGAGCTTTCTGTTTCTAACATACAGCAAAAATATTTTGAGGTAAAAGAAAAGAATAAAACAGAAGTTTTAACTAGATTGTTACATTTATATGATCCTAAGTTATCAGTTGTATTTTGTAATACAAAGAAGAAGGTTGATGAGCTAGTTGTAGAACTTCAATCAAGAGGATTCTTTGCAGATGCGATACATGGAGATTTGAAACAGAATCAAAGAGATAAGGTAATGGGAAAATTCAGAAAAGGAATAATACAAATACTTGTTGCAACAGATGTAGCTGCAAGAGGAATTGATGTAGATGATGTAGAGGCAGTTTTCAACTATGATTTACCACAATTTGATGAATATTATGTTCATAGAATTGGAAGAACTGGCCGTGCAGGAAGATCTGGTATTGCTGTTACTTTTGCTTCAGGCAAGGGAATTCAAAAATTAAGAGAAATAGAAAGATATATCAAAATGAAGGTCGCTAAAGAAAAGGTTCCTTCAAAAGAAGATATAGATAAAATAAAAATGGATAACTTCATTGAATCTGTAAAAGAAACTATTAATGAAGGCGAACTTGAAAATTACTATACTCCTTTAAAAGTTTTAGCTAAAGAAGGTTTTAAAGAATCTACAATAGCAGCTGCACTTTTAAAAATGTGTATAGAATATAAGGACAAAAAACCTGAGGAAGTTCAAGTTACAGCTGAGGAAGAGTTAGAAAATACAGGCGCAGAAGTTGGCATGGTAAGATTATTTATGAATGTAGGAAGAAAACATAAGGCAGAAACTAGAGATTTCGTAGGAACAATAGCAAGAGAAGCTGACATCAGAGGAAAAGAAATAGGAAAAATAGACATATACGATAAATATTCTTTTGTAGAGGTTCCAAAGGAACTTGGAAGAAAAGTAATAACTGCAATGGATGGAAATAGCATAAAGGGCTTTAAAGTTAGTGTAGAGCCTGCTAATAAAAGGTAATAAAAAATCATAAATAGATTAAAGCTTATTTGAATATCTTTTGATATTTAAATAAGCTTTTTATATTTTATAAACAGTGGTCACATTAAGTTTAAAAGCATAGTATATAAAGTATAAAGCAATATATAGGAAGGATTTTATGTTACCTGTTACTTATATTGTGCAACCTTCAGATACTATCTATTCAATAGCTAGAAAATTTGGAACTACAGCAAATAAAATTAAAGAGTATAATAATTTAAAAAACATGGAAATAAGTACGGGACAAAAATTATACGTAAAAGCAATATTTTATACAGTACAGCCAGGAGATTCTATATATAAAGTTGCTAAAATACTTAATACTGTAGAAAAAAGCATAATTTCATTAAATGGTTTAACTAGTCCTAATTTGTATATAGGGCAGCCATTAACTATTCCTTTTTATACAGAAGTTATTGTTAAAGTCGATAATGCAAATATAAGAAGTGGTCCAGGTGGGATGTATCCGGTGGTTCAAAAATGTCAATAGGCAGTAGGCTACCTGTAGTGGGGGTTAGAGGTAGCTGGTATAAGATTAAATTGTTTAATGAAAAAACGGCATGGATAGCTAAAAGTGTTGCTAATTTTAGAACTTATGGAGCTAAGAAACCTATAACAAGCATACTTGGGTACTATCTTACAGAAGAAGCAACGGAACTTCCAAGTTCCTATGATTCCTTTATAACAAATAAAAGCGATATTTCTGAAATAGGATTGTTTTTATTTAGAATAAGCAAGGATAATCCAGAAGAAATTGAAAAATTTAGTGATTTTTCTTTGGAGTATGTTAAAAATCTAGTTTTAGTAGGGCATAGAAATAATGTTAAGATGCTGGCTACAATTCATAATTTACTTTATGAAAATGGAGGGACTTCTCTAGCAAAAGAATTAGTTAGCAAAATGCTCTCTAGTTTTAAAACTAGAGAGAAATTTATAGAAAATACTTTAAAATTAGTAAAAGAATACGATTTAGATGGAGTTAATATAGATATTGAAGATGTTTATTTAGAAGATAGTGAAAAATTATCTATGTTTTATAAAGAACTTTCATCAAAACTTAAATATTATGGATATTATGTTTCAGCGGCACTTCCTTCAAGAATAAGTGATAAACCCTTTAATCCTTTCTCAGATCCCTTTGACTATGGATCTATTGGCAAGGAAGTGGATGAGGCTGTTATAATGCTATATAATGAGCATGGATGGCCTGGAAGCGGTCCTGGACCTGTAGTTTCCATTGGCTGGATGGAGAAAGTTATAGGCTATACTATAACAAAAATGCCTAGGGAAAAGATAGTAGCTGCAGTATCTGTGTTTGGGTTTGATTTTAATTTAAATACTAAAAAAAATAAGTACGTAACCTATAATATGGCTATGGATTTAGCGAAAAAGTATAATAAAAACATAGTATTTGATGAAAAAACTAAGACTCCAACTTTTTCTTATGTAGATAAAAAAGGATATATTCATGAGGTTTGGTTTGAAAATACGGAAAGTCTAAAGTATAAAATAGATAAGGCTTATGAAATGGGAATAAAGGGAGTAGCTCTTTGGAGGCTGGGAATGGAAGATATGGGAATCTGGAGCATGATAAATAGAGATGTTATAGTTTCAAGAAAATAAAATAGATAAATTATTTGCTATAGCGATTGTAAGTAAATGAATAGCTATAGCAAATAATTTTTATTTTTAAAGCTTAGATGATCAATTAAAGCATTTCAATAAAGGCAGATATTCTAGTTTTTAGTTGTCCTATGTCTGACTGGGAATAGTCAGTTTCAAGGCTCATATAAGGAACATTTTTTTCTTTAGTTACGAAATCTTTAATTCTTTTAGTTTCTACATTATATGTATGACAAGCTTGGAGAATCATATCTACAACACCATCTACTTTGTATTCATCTATAAGTTTTGATAGTAAATCAATTCTGTTGTCATTAGGAGAAATACAGGAACAACCTATATTTAAGTACCTTTCTGCTAAGGCATCGTAGACGTCCTTATTTTCATCAACCAAAGAATATTTTGATTTTATTCCACTGCAGTTTTCAAAGCAAACTACAACTGCACCGCTTTCTTCTAATATTTTTATAATTTTTTCAGTAGCGCCGCCCATAGGACAGCCAGTTATTAAAATTCTAGGAGCATTTTTGGAACTTTCTTTTCTCCACTATTGTATTTAGCTTTTATTTCATTTATAAGGTTCTTTATGTCTTGATTTTGTTTATGCTTGTCTAAATTAAAATCAGTTCCATATAATACTTTAAGCATTTCAAGACCTGTCATTGGTGGAGGACATAGCTTTTGAAGTCCATAAAATTCTCTTAAAACTTTTCTCTCTTCATTTTTAAGCTTAATGCTTTCTTTAATGCTATCCTCTGTAATAGTTGTATTTAGTTTATCTTCTAAGGCTTCCTTTAAAGCAACCATTTCACCTCTCCATAATTCTAAAGAACGTTTATGGTCAACAGTTTGTGGAAGCTGCATTATATGCATAGGCTTAATCTTACTTAAATACTCATACATTTTTTTCTTGCCATCGCAAGTGGTTTCTCCAACTATAATATCTGAAAAATAAAAATAGGGGCATTTCTCAGTTATGGCAAATCCGTAACTTGATTTTATTAAAGGACATAGATTTCTTGGCAAGTCCTTCTCTGCATCAGCTACAGGTTCTTGGCTCATTCCACAAAGAGAAACTGGAATTGCATCTGCTGCCATCATAATTTCTAAAGGTGTAAAAGCACAAAAAGTTCCAACTACCTTTTTGCCTTGCTCTTTTAGGTCTTTGACTTTTATAAAACCATTTTTTCTAGCTTCACTAAATTCATCAAACATTTTTGGTAAATCCTTCATATATAACACTCTCCTTACTAGAATATTGTATTGCATTTTATACATTGTAGTTATAAATATTGCAAAAATCGATAATCATAAGTTAGTATATTAATATTTTAAATAGTTAATGAAGTTTATGAAAAATACTGATTAGGAGGACAATATGGTGATTAAAAGATATATATCAGGTAATAAACAGTTAGGCTTCTTCTTAGTTATATATTTTATAAGGAGTGCTTTAATAAAATATAAATAAAAACAAAGAATATGCTTTTCATAGCGTTTTATGAGATTTGATAATATAGTTATTATACCTTAAAAATTAAAAAATAAAAATATTTGATAAATTTTAATTTTAACTTGAATTTTTATGAAGATAGGTGTAAAATTATAAAAGATGATATTATAGGTGAAGAGATAGAAATTAGTTCATTTTTAGCATACTTAAATGAAAATATTTACGTTTTCTATAAGAAAGACTAAAGTGGGTAGTTTCTCCATATAACATTAATAAAATGTATTAAGTTGTATGTGATTCTTTGTCTATAAGTGTTTAATTTAAGAAATATGGAGGAATTAGAAATGAAAAAAGGAACAGTTAAATGGTTTAACAAAGAAAAAGGATTTGGATTTTTATCAGTAGAAGGAGAAAATGACGTATTCGTACATTTTTCTGCTATTGAAGGAGACGGATTCAAATCATTAGAAGAAGGTCAAGAAGTTGAATTTGAAATAGTTGAAGGTAAAAAAGGACCTCAAGCTGCTCATGTAGTTAAACTATAATTTAAATTTTTGATAATAAAAAAGTTGATATAGAAAAAGCTACGAGTGAGAACCATATGATTAGTAATATGGTTCTCACTTTTCTCTAATAAATTATTCATTAAATGCATTTGTAAAAAATGGTTATTTTGAGAAAATATATTTATAATGAAACCGCAATATGAAATGGATAAAGAAATTTAATATTGCGGTTTTTAATTTGAGTTTTTAAAAGATATTAGTCGATTAAACAAATGCTTTGGGCTGAAATTCCTTCTTTCCTTCCTGTGAAGCCTAAACCCTCCTCAGTAGTTGCCTTAATATTTATTTGACCCTTATCGATATTAAGGACCGAACTTATGTTTTTTATCATGGATTCAATAAAAGGCGCCATCTTCGGCTTTTGAGCAATTAAGGTTGCGTCTATATTTATAATTTTATATCCATTGGCATCTAGTAAAGAGCTTACGTTTTTTAATAAAAGGAGACTAGAGATGCCTTTAAATTCTTCTTTGTTATCTGGGAAATGTTTACCGATATCCCCTAAGGCAGCGGCACCAAGAATACTGTCCATAATTGCGTGAGTTAAAACATCTGCATCAGAGTGACCTAAAAGGCCTTTTTCATAGGGAATTTTAACCCCGCCAATTATTAAATCTCTATTATCCACAAGTTTGTGAACATCATAACCTATTCCGATTCTCATATTATAATTATCAAGCAAATAGTCTTGATAATATTCCTCCTCTCAATAAATTTTATATATTGAGTAATTATATCATAAAAATTTAGTAAATAAAAAGCCCCGGTTTTCATAACCGAGGGTGCGAGTCTAATATATACGAAGGGAATTTAATTTATGTTGCTTACTTTAGTGTTTGAATTTGACTTATGCTTTTTATTTATAAATTTTAATAGTTTGTGAAAGATATATCTTGGATAATTAAAAATAAAATCTCCTCGTTTATACTTTTTTTATTTTTGAAGTCCACAAAAATAATTTTATTGCTCTTCATAAGCAACACAACCTTTCAAAATAGATACTCCATGAGTTAATTATATCACAAAATAATCCAAAAATTAAGAAAATTTTATTAGTAAATACAAAATTTAATATAAATACAAAAAATATATATATATGTAACTCAACTTTCGCAGGACAAAAAGACTAACTTCTCCTTGATGTAACAAGGCAAAGCAGCAATAAAACTATCTATTATTGAGTGAATAATGTCTTTTGAAAGAAGAAGTTTTTCAGTTAATACATTTTTTAAAATATCTATAATAAGATTCATTACTTCACAAAACTTAATATCTTGAAGTTCATCACAACATTGATAAAAAAATCCACCAATAGTTCTAACATCATTATTCTTACGACTTTCTAAAGTAAGCATAATATACCTGGTAAAAAAGTGTTGCCATCTGACCAGCCAAGAGTAAGAAGGCGAAAGCCTTTGATATATTTATGATCAACATGATAACGAACTCTTGCAAGAAGCTCAACAGATTTACTTCTAGACCTACTGTATAAAGAATCATCAACTACAAGTACATTAACTCTATCTTCAGAAGTAAGAGGCACAATAACATTTTTTATGATTGATGAAGAAAGTAAAAACAGAAATTTTCTCCAATTGAAGTTTGGTGAGTTAAGGAATCTATATACAGTATCCTTTGAAAATTAATTATTTTTTCCAAATTCCAAGTTTCTAAATAAGTTTTTTCCAGTAAAAACAAGCATAAAGATATATTTAAATATTTTTATACAGGAAAATCCTTTTTCTTTAGAAAAATTACATTGCTTAAGTATATATCCAATTTTGTTGTCTTTAAAAAATCTATTTATAGTAAAATTAAATTGTTTATCAGTAGTATCATTTGATATAATAGTATTCATAAGAAACATTCCTTTCCTTGGTGTGATGTTTGTCATGATTCTATTATACCAAAAGGAATGTTTCTTTGCTTTATGTGTTTATTTTAAAGGCTTCCGCCTTAATTTTTATGTGCGAAAGTTGAGTATGTAATTATATAAAAAGTCAACAGTTTATCCACAAAGGGCTTGTGGATAATGTGCATAATTTTCAGAATATTTATTCATAACCTTTATGGTACAAGGAGCATGGTTGAAAATAGGGGCTAAGTATGTTACCATAATTAGTGCTTGTACAAATCATTGTGTTTTATGTAAGTAAAATGGAAGGACTAAACTATGGATAAAAGAAAAAAACATTGTAATATTACTTATTGGAGCAATTATATTGTTTAGTGGGTTTACTAAAGTTAAAAAGTCTGAAAAAGACTTAAATAGACCGGTTTTTAAAAATACTTTAGGAACTAAATGCATAAATCCAGTTCCGGTTTTAATGTACCACTCTGTTTCTAAAGATAAGAATGGTATTTTCAATATAAGTAAGGATAATTTCGAAAAACAGATGAGATATTTAAAAGATAATGGTTATAATACCATATCTTTAAAAGATGCTTATGAAATTATGTCAAAGAAAATGAACTTTTCAAAGAAATCTATAATTATAACTTTTGATGATGGGTATAAAGATAATTATGAAAATGCCTATCCTATTTTAAAGAAATATAAGTTAAAGGCAACTATATTTATGGTAACTGATTTTACAAAACACAGTTCCTATTATTTAAATGAGGATGAACTTAGAGATTTGGATAGAAACAATATAGATATACAATCTCATACTACAAGACATCAAAAATTAGACAAGCTCACCTTTGGTGAACAGTTTCATATTTTAAATAAATCTAAAATTTGTTTAGAAAAAATACTAAATAAGAGGGTAGAATTTATAGCTTATCCTTTTGGGAGATATAATGAGGATACAATAAGAGCAGCAGAAAAAGCAGGGTATTTAATGGGGGTTACTACCAATCTTGGCTATATAAAAGATGGGGAGAATTATTATAAAATACATAGAACCTGTGTGCCTGGATTTTTTAACCTAGATATGTTTAAAATGATTATTAATTAACAAAGTTAATTAATAATCATTTTAGTTAAGGGAAAATATATCTAGGATTCTTATTTTTTAGAGTTAGTTAGTATTTTAAAATAAAAGCTGGAACCTTTGTTTTCTATGCTGTTAACTCCATAGGGAAAATCGTGAAGTTCTAAAATTTCTTTACAAATTGGAAGACCAAGACCTATGCCGCCGCTTTTATTAGTTTTATAATATCTATTCCAAATGTCTTTTAGGTTATCCTTAGAAACTCCAATTCCGCTATCCTCTATAGAAATTTTAATTCCACTTATATCTTTTTTGATATTATTTTTATGGTTGAATTTTCTTTGCTAAATTTAATAGAATTGTTTATAAAATTATACATAACTCTGAACATTAAAGCTTTATCTATAAGAACTTCTTCATCTAAAGCAGTTACTTCTATGGAAACATTTTTTGTATCAGCTATGTTTTTAAAGTTATTTGCACACTCAAAGAGAAAGTCTTTTAAATTTACAGGGGTTTTATTTAGTTTTAAATAACCTTCTTGAAGTTTGGTTATTTCTAGAAGATCTAGCACCATGTTGTTTAGTTTATCTACTTCTTTTATAACATCTCTTGAATACAGTTTTATATTTTCCTCATCTAAAATACCATCGTTTATAGCTTCACTGTAATTTCTTATAATGCTTAAAGGGGTCTTAAAATCATGAGATATATTTGCTATAAATTTTTTTGAAAAGAATTTTTTTCTTTTAATTTTGAGGACATATTTTTAATACTTTTATAAAGCTCCTCTATTTCGTCTCCGGTTTTAATTGTTGAGGTTATTTCAAGATTTCCTTTTGCAATGGAATCTGAAATTTTACTTAGCTCTAAAATAGGTTTTGTAAATATCTTCCCTAAAAAATAAAAGATAGGGATTGAAATAAAAACCGCTAGTATAAATACAAAGATAAGTACTATATAGATAATATTTATAAATTGTGAGTAAGAAGCTGCATTTTCAAAAGTTACAATTGTTCCTAAGGTAGTTTCGTATTTGAAATATAAAAAGGATTCTCCATTTGGAAATTCTACCTTACCTTCTTTGTCCTTTGAATTTAAAATTCTTTCCTTCATAACTTGAATTTTACCCATTTTAAATTTTACAAGTGGGGTGATTTCATTATCTTTTACTAATATTGCACCAGTTTGAATTCCTTCTAAGGGTAGATTGTTTTGAAGATTATCTTTTATTTGCTCTGCATTAACTTTAAGCTTATTAAATTGCTGTTTTGTGTATAACTTAGATAAGGAAGTACTTACCATAATAAAACAAAGAGAAATAACTATACACATGGTGTATATAAAATATTTAATTAATTTTTTGTTATTTTATTCTTCATAAATTATTTTCAGTAAAATAGGATTACTGATTGCTCCTCTCTAATTTGTATCCAACTCCCCAAACTGTTTTTAAATATGTATTGCAAAATTTTAGTTTTTCTCTTAATTTTTTTACATGAGTGTCAATAGTTCTAGTATCTCCCATAAAATCATAACCCCATACCTTATCTAAAAGCTGTTCTCTTTTAAAAACCTGATTTGGATTTTTAATCATAAATATAAGGAGATCAAACTCCTTTGGAGTTAAGTTAATTGGAATTTCTTCTTCATAAACCATTCTATTTTCTATTTCTATAGTGATATCTTTAAAGTTAAATTTTTCTAAAGAAGATGATTCTTTTGATTTTAATCTTAATTTTACTCTTAAAATAAGTTCTCTCATGCTTAAAGGCTTTACCATGTAGTCATCAGCTCCAAGCTCAAGTCCAAAAACTCGATCTTCTTCTTCTCCTCTTGCAGTAGTTAGTATTACCTTTGTTTTAGGAGAAATGGATTTGATTTTTCTAAGTAAAGACCATCCATCTTTATTTGGCATCATAATATCTAATATAATAAGATCAAATTCCTCCTCTTCAATTTTTTTCTCACCTTCAAAGCCATCATAGGCTGTGTAAGTTAAGTAGCCTTCTTTTTTTAAGTAGAGTTCTATTACATTAGAAAGCTTTTTTTCATCTTCAATTATTAAAATCTTTTCATTCATTTAATAAGCTCCTTTTTATATATTTTGTGTAAAAAGAATTACTATACTAAAGAAGTTTTTATTTAATTATAGTAAAATATAATTAGTAATTACATACATTAACTTTACTATATTCAATTATAATTATAAAATAGTAAATAAGGAATTATTTTTTAAAATAAAATGATATATATAGAATTAATAAATTATTTTATATGTACAATTTTAATATTTGTATGTAATATAATCAATTTACAATATATATTATTTTAAATAGGAATTAATATATTTATTCTAGCACTTTATATAAATTGTAAAAAAACAAATTACTCAAGATAAAAAATAATATTTTAATAAGGAGTGAAAATAATGAAAAATACTAAAAAATTTGTTGCTCTTGTTGTTGCATCCTGTATTGTTTTTGGATTTAAGTATACTAAAGTAAATGCAGCAGATTCAGTAAGTACTTATAGTAGTTATGAAGAGTTACCTAGTGAAAAAGATGTAGATGTTAATAGAACCTGGAAAGTTAAGTTTAATCTCAGCCTAGATTCAAGCACTGTTAACAAAGAGAATATAAAGGTTCAAAATCAATACAAACAAAACTTAGATTTAAAAGTTAGGCTAGATTCAAAAGATGATACAACAATACTTATGGATTTACCTACTCTTGGATATATTCCTGGAAGAGTATACACTTTAGTTGTAGGAACTGAGGTTAAATCAAAATCTGGACATAAATTACATAAACCTGTAATAATGAAATTTACAATAAAAAATAATGCAGTTGATGGTTCTAGTTATGAAAGTTTACCTGAAATAACTTCCATAAAAGCTGATGACTTTATAAAACCAGAACAAAGAAAAAATATAACTGTAACTACAATTAATTCAAATACAGTTCAGTACAGATTTTTTGTTTATAAGTATAATAATGTAATTTGTAAATATGAATTTAATAAAGAACTTACAAAAGGATATACTTCAAGTGTAAATACCAAGAATCCATATGTTTTTTCTTACAATGAGTTTCTTGAATCTGGAGATTATAAATTAGTTGTGTATACTAAAAGAGCAGGTGTTAAAGGGGAACATGAGGACTTAAATACTGATTTCGATAACTATAGCACAGGTTATTTTAGATGTTTTGATAGTTTTGATTTTAAACCAACTTTTAAAGATTATAATATAAGCTTTAATGAAATAGTTGGAAAACAATATAGTAGCAATTCTTCGGTATATGGAATTTTTGGATATGCTACCAAGGCAAGCAAAAGCCAAATAGAATACTATATGAATACAGCTAACTTTTTAGATTCAGTTGGAAAAAACATGTTTATAAAATTAGATTATTTTCCTTCACAAATTAAAGAAGAGGATTTAAATAAAGTTTTAAAGGGCAAGGGTATTTTAGATGGAAAAGGCAGAGCGTTTATGGAATCTTGCAAGAAATACAACGTTAATCCAATATATTTAATTGTACATGCTCTTCTTGAAACAGGAAATGGAACTTCTAAGCTAGCTAATGGAATAGAAGTTAAAACTGTTAATGGAAATCCAGTGTCTCCAAAGAAAACCTACAACTTTTTCGGTATAAAAGCTATAGATTCAAACCCAGAAGGAGGAGGATCTGAATATGCATATACTCAGCAATGGTTTACTCCAGAAGCTGCAATAGAGGGGGGCTAAGTATATATCTGAAAGATATTTGCATAGCACTGCTAAGTTTTTGAAGACAGATATACTTTATACAATATGAAATGGAACCCTAAATATCCAGCTGCTTACCAGTATGCAACAGATGTAAACTGGGCATATAAGCAAGCACAAATGCTTAACAATTATTTTGGAAATTTTATTGAAAATACATCTTTTATCTATGAACTTCCAAGATACAAATAATAGATTTAAGTATTTATTAAAAATTAATTCTAAATTTATTTAAATATGGAAAAAAATCAATCAGCAATTCCTTAGATATTTGTTTAATACATAAATGAAGGAATTGCTGATTTTTATTATACTTTTAAAGGATTGACGTCATAGATTTCTTGAATTATTTTAATTTAGAAAGCAAAAAAACATGAATTTCACAAATTTTAATTATGCATTTTTATCTAATATAACAAATATAGATATAAAATTAAAAAATATATAATTTTATATTATTATATTATAAATTACGTCGAAAAATGAAGGAATTTTTGTAAAAGTAAATTTATGTTTTGCTTTTATTAAATAGTATAATGGTACTAGAACTATTTAATACAGGTGAAAATTTTAATTTATTGAAAGGAAGAGTCTAATGGATAATTTTTGTAGACGTATTTTAGAGGATAGAGATTTTATAGCTAAGCGAACCTTTTATTATTTAGTTAATACACTTAATAAAGGATATGATATTGATAAAAACCTATGTATTAAAGTAATAGATTATATTATAGAATATTGGATTATGACTAAAAATCCTGATAAGCTTCGTAAAATGATCAAGGTTAATCTATTGAAACAAATGGATGATAAATTAGAGTATTTTAAAAAGTCTAATATAGAAATCCTTTTGAAGAGCATAAAATGGTCTATACTAGATTTGATTTTTAAAATAGAAAATGATTATAAAAAGGTGAATTCATACTATATTGTTGTAGACAATATTTTTGATGAACTTGAAATGATTATTTACGATGAATGGCAAAAGTTAACAGAAGAGCATATGAAATTTAAGGTTTTGGCCGAAACTATGAAATCTCCTTTGTTTATAATTTTAAATGATAGATTTAAATATGTGAATTTGGAGGGATTGAGTTTATTTGGTTATACAGAAGAGGAGATTAAAAGTATTAATTATTTAGATATGATACATCCTGATTCTAGAGAGTGTGTTAAAGAAAATATTAAAAGATTAGTAAATGATGGAAAGTCTTATGAAAACAATTATGAAATAAAGATTTTAACAAAAGACTTTAAGGAAAAATGGCTTGCACTTAGTACCTCTACTATTAATATAGATGGAAACAAGTGCATAACAGGTGTTGGCATAGATATAACTCATAAAAAAGATATGGAGAAACAACTAGAGATTTTTGATAAAAAAATGGGAAATTTAATGGAAACAATAAATGTAGGTGTTGAACTTATAAAAGGAAATGAAATTAAATATATAAATAGTTTCATGACTAAAATTACAGGATATGATAAAGATGAACTCATGCATTTAAAATTAAATGATATGTTACACCAGGATTTTAAAAGGGAGTTGGATTCTTTACTTAATGATGATCTATATAAAACTTCTGAAAATAGAAATTTCAGAAAAGAAATAAAATTAATAAGAAAGGATAAAAAAGAGGTTTGGATAGATATAAATGCTAAGGTTTATAGCATAGATGGACAAATATATAGAATACTTTGTTTTAATGATGTAACTGAAAGCAAAGAGGTTTTAAGGCAACTTGAAAAAAGTAAACAAACCTATAAAAGTATATTAGAGATATTGCCAAATGGAGTGATTCTTGAAAAAGAAGGTAAAATATTATACTGCAATAAATGTTCTGCTAAGACCTTGGGAATTGAGAATTCTAAGGAATTATTAAATATGAATATCAATGAAGTAATAGAATTATGTGATGAGAATCAAGTGGTTTTAAATGGTCTCAATAATAATTGCTTAATTCAAGGACAAAACGTATTTTTAAGGAAAAAGGATAATCGTAAGTTAGATTTAGAAGTGAAGCTTACAAAGGGTTATGAGGATGATGAGGATGTTACTTTAGTAATGTTTAATGATATATCCCATAAAAAGAAAATACAGCAGCTTCAAAAACGTATGGAAGCTAAGAATAATGAGATTCTGGAGATAAAAGAATACAATAAATTAAAAACAAGTTTCTTTTCAAATATATCTCATGAGCTTAGAACTCCTTTAAACGTGATTTTAGGGGCGGTACAGTTATTAAAATTAATAATTCAAGAGGGTAATTTTAAAGAAGACAAGGAAAGAGTAGTTAGGTATATAGATATAATTAAGAGAAATTCCTTTAGGATGGTTAAGATATCAAACAACTTAATTGATTCCGCGGAAATTGAATATGGACATATACACATGAATTTAGATAATAATAATATAGCTAAAATAGTTGAGAATATGAAAGATGCAGTTTTAAAATATGCTGAGGCAAAGAATATAAGTATAGAGTTTAAATGTAAAGAAGAGAAGATATATGTAAGCTGTGATAAAAGTAAAATAGAAAGGGTAGTTCTAAATGTACTATCAAACGCTATTAAATTTACTGAAGATAATGGTAAAATAGTTATAGAACTTTTACAGGATAAAAAATATGTAACTATAGCTATAAAAGATGATGGTATAGGTATACCTAGAGATAAGCAAAATATAATATTTGAGAGTTTTAGTAGAATAGATAAATCTTTATCAAGAAGTACGGAAGGAACAGGTATGGGACTTGCCATTGCTAAATCACTAGTAGAAATGCATGATGGAAAAATAAGCCTAGAAAGTCAAGAGGGAAAGGGAAGTAATTTTAAAATATATCTGCCAAATAGGAGAATTAAAAAGATAAGTGAAGAAATATCAAATTATATAGAACCTTTTGGAATAGAAAAAGTAGATATAGAGTTTTCGGATATATATTCTTAGCATAGGATATATAAAAATTAAGTTATTAAGGGTTGTTTTGCTTTTAAAATAAAGTCTTTAGTTTTATTTTATCTGCATATATAACTCTATTTTTTTAGCTTTTTCATGATATATTTTTAATATATTTATTTTAAAAAAATTTTTTAAAATTTTTGTGGGATATGGAAGGTTATTAACGTCTAAATAAGTGAAATAATAAATATAAAGGAAGGAAGATAATATGAAAAGAATAGGAACGGTAACTACTGCAGTATCACTTATATTTTATGGAGCTTGGTGTATTTTTAAAAACTTCAACTATGATTTAGCTATGGAAATATTTAAATTTTGGCCTTTGATTTTTATTTTTCTTGGTATTGAATTTTTACATTTTAGTAGAAAAAATTATGAGGAGGATAGGAGACCTAAGATAAATTATTTTATTATTCTAGTAGTCATAATATTTTTAAACACCAGTTTGTACTACAATGTTAAAAATAGAACTATTTCTTTTTTCGGAAGTGAACTAGGTATAAATAATGATAATTATAAAAATTTCTTTAAGAATGGTAAAATAATTGGGTTTTTACCTAATAAATATAAAAAACTAGATTCAAAGATGTCTTTGGATAGTTACGGAAAAGAATTGTATATGGACTTTTCTAATGGTAAGATTAATATTGAAAATTCAAGTGATAACAAGATTACCTTAGATCTTAAGATCTATGTGGAAAAGGAAAATAATATAAATAGTTACAACATTAAAAGTAAAAAAGAAGAAAAGGGCTATAAAATAGACCTTAAGGACTCTGAAGTACATGGAGTAGAAGGAACTATTTATGTACCAGAGGGATATTACGTAAAGCTAAATGGAGGCAATATGGATGTATCTTCAGAGAATTTTTCAGGAGATGTAGATATAGATGGAGCTAATTGTAGTATAGATTTAAAAGGTGATATTCAAAGAAGCAATATAGATATATCTAATGGAAAGGTTAAGATTAAAAATGAGCTTTGTAAGGATATAAAAATAGACACTTCCAATGCCTCTGTCTATATAGATACTAAAGATAGCAATTTGAAGGTTGAAGCAGATATTTCTAACGGTGTATGTAAACTAAATGGAGAAAAAAGGATAAACTCTGGAATATCTAAGACTTTAGGAAATGGAGAAGGAAATATAGAAATAGATGTAAGCAATGGAGTTGTTGACCTTAATTGCGGGGAGTGATAATTAGTTGGAGAAACAACAGTCTAAAATTGAAGTAAATCAGCTTAGCGAAGAGGATTTTATCTTGATTGTAGATGAATACAAGAAAAAAATAATAAACTTATGTTATTCTTATACTAGGGATTATTACGAAGCAGAAGATTTATCTCAAGAGGTTTTCGTTAGTTTATATAAGAATTTAAAAAAATTCAGGTTTGAAAGTTCTATAAGTACGTATATTTATAAAATTACTTTATCAAAATGCATGGATTATGGAAGAAAATCAAAGGTTAAAAAATTTTTGTAAATATATTTAATCTTCAGGAAAAAAGCCATGAAGATAGTGTTTTGGAAAAAAATTATGTAAGGGAATCCATTGATAAATTACCTGAAAAGTATAAAACACCCATATATTTATATTTCTATATTGGTTTAAATCAAAAGGAAATAGCTTCTGTAATGGGTATATCTGAAAAAAATGTAGAAGGCAGAATATATAGGGCTAAGAAAAAATTGAAAATTGAATTTCAAAAGGAGGAAGATGATTATGAAAAAAATATAGATTTAATAGATGAAATAATAAAATCTTCCTTGGATTTAGATGAATCTAAGATTAGTAGTGACTATAATAAAAGATTACTTAGTAAAATAAATAACAATGAAAGATCCATAATTTTTAGTGAGAAAAGAAAGAGGATTGCAGCAAGTTTTATAACTGCTGGGGTATTAATGTTAGTCTTTAGTTTTTCAAGTTTGAATGAGGCGATTATAAATTTTAATACTGAGGTAAAAGCTACTCTATCGGCGGTTCAAACAACCTCTGAGAAAACATTAAGTATAGAAAAATTTTTTTAGGAGAGTGACAAAATGGAAAGAAAAAATGGTTTTATAACATTTTTAACAGCCTTAGTTCCTGGCGTAGGATACATGTATTTTGGACTTATGAATAAGGGCATTGAAGCACTTTTAGTGTTTTTTCTAATAGAGCCTATATTTAATTTGGTGGGTTTGCATTTTTTAGGAAATATACTTCAACTTGTAATATGGTGTTATACTTTTTTGATACCTTTAGTATTGCCCGTAAAATTGAAAAAGGAGAATATGTAGAGGATAAAACTCATTTTGCAGATAATAGTTTTAAAATTAATGTAAATAATGATTTTAAAACAAAATTTCAAGGAATATCTAGAAATAAAATGGTGATAATAGCATGGGCTTTTATTATAATAGGTATTTTAGCTGTAGTTAATAGAGTTTTTCAAGGAAGCGACATATATTACCTTGTAAAATCTTCAATTAGTGCATATTTCTTACCTGTACTTTTTATATTAGGTGGAATGTATATTTTATTTAGAAAATAAGCTTAGATAATTCTAGTCCTAGAACACTAAAAAGATTTTGCTTTGCAAAATCTTTTTTTAGTGTTCTTAAATATATATGATATACTATATTGATTATTTTGCTAAGGAATGGTATTTTTAGATAAAAGGAGATAAGTCAAGAAAAAATGAGATAAATCCAAGTAAACAATGTAAAAATATAATAATAATTGTTGACATTTTAGAGAAAAATGAATATAAATAATATATAACATTTAATAAAAGAGATATATTATTTACCTTTATTATAAATATTGTATAGTATATATTTGGGGGAAAAGAAAGATGAAAATTAGAATAGGTATTAATGGGTTTGGAAGGATAGGAAGAACAGTACTTAGGATTGCGGAAGAAAAATTGGATAAGGATTTAGAAATTATTGCAATTAATGCAAGAGCAGATGCAGAAACTTTAGCTCACTTGTTTAAATATGATTCTTGTTTTGGAAGATTTAATGGAGAAGTTAAGGTAGACAATGATAGCATTATTGTTAACGGAAAATCAATTAAAGTATTACATGCTTCAAAACCAGAAGAATTGCCATGGAAAGAACTTGGAGTAGATATAGTTATAGAGTCAACAGGAAAATTCAAAAAAGAGATGAGCTTAAAGGACACATAAAAGCAGGTGCTAAAAAAGTTATATTAACAGCACCAGCAAAAGAAGGAGCAGAGGATATTACAATAGTTATGGGAGTAAATGAAGATGAGTATTTAAATGATGAACACGAAATTATATCTAACGCTTCTTGTACAACTAATTGTTTAGCTCCAGTTGCTAAGGTTATTGATGAAAAATTTGGAATAATAAAAGGATTGATGACAACAATACATTCTTATACAAATGATCAGAGAATACTTGATAAATCTCATAAGGATTTGAGAAGATCAAGAGCTGCAGCAGAATCTATAATACCTACAACTACAGGAGCTGCAAAGGCTGTTGCAAAAGTACTACCACAATTAAAAGGAAAGTTAAATGGATTTTCTCTAAGGGTTCCAACACCAACAGTATCTATTACAGATTTAGTCTGTGAAATTAAAAAACCAGCTACAAAAGAGGAAATAAATAAGGTTTTTGAAGAAGCATCAGAAGGGGAAATGAAAGGCATACTTGGATATTCAGAAGAGCCCCTTGTATCTGTAGATTATAAAGGTGATGATAGGTCAACTATAGTAGACGCACTATCAACTATGGTTATTGGGGATAACATGATAAAGGTAGCTGCTTGGTATGATAATGAATGGGGTTACTCTTCAAGAATAGTTGATTTAACAAACTATGTTGCAAATGAAATGAAAATGATTTCAATAAAAAATGAAAGAGTAGCAGGATAATTGATATTAATATTGAATTAGTATAGTGAACTTTTAATGCAACTTTTTTTATTTGAGGTTATCATATAAAACCTAATTGCCCCATGCTAAATGCATGGGGCCTTTTTTAGGCTTAATTATTTATTTAAGTTTATTTGATCTGGGTACTGCCAGTTTTGAAGTTCTTCAAGTGGAAGTATATTTGGTTCTTTACCTCCATTTAAAAGTAAACTTCTATAGTAGATTTCAGCAGTATCTTCTACATAGTTGGCTTTTAGTAAAGCACTTTCAATATCTTCACCTACAGTTAAAACTCCATGTGCTTCAAGAAGTACTGCATCGGAAGATTGTAGAGGTTCAACTACACTTTTAGCTAAAGCCATTGTACCAGGACGACCATAGGAAGCTACTGGTACATGACCACCATAGCATAATACTTCATATACTATAGGAGGTATTGGTTTTGCAAGTACTGCAAAGGCTGTTGCAAAATGAGAATGAGTATGAACTATAGCATTTATGTCAGGTCTAGCTTTATAGGCCTCAAGATGCATTAATAGCTCACTTGTAGGTCTTACATCAGTTTCAATTTCAACTACGTTAGCTTCTAAATCAACTACGCATATATCGTGATAAGTTAAATCTTCTCTTGCAACTCCAGAGGGTGTTACAACTACGTAATTAGTATCTTTATCTTTAATACTAAAGTTTCCTGATTTGTGCTTGCAAAGTCCTGAAACATCGGCTTGTTGAGCTACTTTTACTACTTGCTTTTTTAAGTTTTCTAACATTGAAATCTCTCCTTTTCTTTATGGTTTTTTCTAATATTTTTATTTACTTTCAGTAAGTTCTAAATTTCTTTTTGTCATATATTTATAATACCAGAAACATAATGCTAAATAAGCTACTAAAATTACAATGCCTAGCATATCTCCGTTTATAACATTTGCAGCACGAGACATTGCCCATCTAAATTCAGGTGCTTCAAGTCCAAACCAAGTTAAAAATTGTCCTTTTGGAATTTGTACTGAGTTAACTGTTTTACCAAGGTCTGTAATTATGCTACTGAAGCTAGAAGATACTATTAGGTAAATTGGAGTAGTAACAAGTCCTAGTATAATCATTCTTACTAAGTTTCCCCCAGTTACAATTAAAGCTGGAGCTACAAAGCATATGTTTATTATTCCACCTAAAGGAAGAACGTTACTTACTCCCATTTTAGCAAGAACAATTGCAAGAGCAAGTTCGAAAGGAACTAAGATTATTGCAGTTACCCATACTTCAGCTTGACCTGCTAAGAATGGCCAGTCTAGTCCAATATAAAATTCTCTTCCTTTGAATCTTTTTTTCATAAATGTTCCTGCAGCATCTGCTATAGGAGATAAAGCTTGCATAAATAGTTTTGCAACCATTGGGAATAAAACCAAAGCAGTACCAACTTGCATAGCTGTAGTTAAAATTCCTTTAAGGTTATATCCACCAAATGCGGCTATAAGGGCACCAACTATAAATCCCATAACGCTATTTTCACCGAATATACCTATTTTTTCTTTTAATTTTTTAGCGTCAATATTAGCTTTATTAATACCAGGAACAAAATCTAGCAATCTATTAATAGGTGCTAAGATAATAGATTGAAGCATCATAATATGAGGACATGTTATTCCAGGAATTTTAGTAATATTATAAATCTGTTTTTGAAGTAAATCTGCGTTTTTAAGTTCAAAAACAACTTGGATTCCAGCTATGATAAGTGCTATAGGAATGCTCTTTGTTATAGCTGCTATAATTACAGCTGTTAGTATTTTACCCCAAACATTCCAAAGGTCAACGTTTAAACAGTTTGTCCAGCCTAGTGCTAGCATAATTAAATTTATTGCTATTTGAATAGGAAATACAGTTAACGCATAAGGCCAGGCCCAGGATATAGCGGCAAGTGGTGACCAACCCACATCTATGGTTGTTAATTTAATTCCGGTGCTTTTAACGAAAGCATCAGCAGCTGGGCTAATTGCACTAAACATAAAGCTTAAAATTATATTCATTCCTATGAAGGCTATACCTAGAGTTAAACCAGAAGTTAAGGCTTTTTCAATTTCATTCCAATTATTAGGGATAATAGTATCATTACTATAGGTAAAAATATTTCTGCACCTAAATCAAGTATATAATGTATAACTACGCTCATGATTATTCCTCCTTTTAATTTGAAATTTAAAAAAATATTATTGATTTTTATAAAAGTATAGTTTAGATAAGTATAATTTTGATATAATATTCATTAGGTAAATTAAATTTCTTTGGGTATCCTAATTTCTGATTTTTATTTAGGATACCTCTTTTTTTCATAAATATTAGCTTAAAAGGTCTTTTAATTTTTGAAATTCTTCATCTAAGCCTAAACTTGTTAAGAATGGGATTCCATTTATTATAGGAACTTTTATGTCAAGTCCCTCTGTTGGAACTATTGACACATAGATATCACATTGGTCTATAATACTATCTAGGGATTTGATATCTACTGCTTCTACATCTACTGATAAACCTTCATCTTCACACATATTTTGTATTTTAGATGCTACAGACTGGGAAGTTGCAACTCCTGAACCACAGGCAACTATAATTTTTTTCATTTTAAACTCCTCCTCATTTTTATATTATTTATATTATTTATATTATTTGATTGATTTACAAAATTAACTAAGTTGTTTTGATAGAATATCCATAATTTCACAAGTGCTGTTTTTGCTTTTTAAACTTTCTAGTACAGGCTTATTTGAAAGTATAGACATTAATTTACTTAAAGTTGTAACCTGGGAAGTTGGATTGTTAATTGCTAGCATAAAGATTAATTCAGCATTAACATCATTTTTTCCCATACCCATTTCTTTAAATGTAACTGGGTTTTTCAATTTTGCAAATAATATAGTTGGTTTAATTACGTGGATTGCATCAGTATGTGGAATCGCTATATTTGTGCTTTCTGTCATTAAACCAGTAGGGAAAACTTCTTCTCTTTTTAAAATCGCTTCTTTGAAAGAATCCTTCACGTAACCCTTTTCAATAAGGATAGAAGATAATTTCTTTAGAAGATCTTTTTTGTCTTCTGCTTCAAAATCTAATATAATCAGTTCTTCGTTTAGTAAAGAATTAGTACACATTTTGTATCACCGCCTAAGCTATTTTCTAGTACTTTGTTTTATGCAATTTATTAAAGCAACTTCTGTGCCAAAAAGTGCATGATGCTTTTAAAGCTTTAGAAATCGTGAGTTTTGTATAAAAATATGCACTATCCTAAATTAAATAAATAGTGCATATTTTTTCTATACACTATTTAAAGGTTTACATTTCACTGAAAGATAGTTTAAAGGTTTTTCACCATTAAAAAAAGAAATATATAAGCATAGTATATGCTTAAATCAAATTTTCATATAAAAAATAATAAATAATTACTTTTTTTACATTGAAATAATCTTAAAAGTTTATTATATTTGACTTAATTATTAAATTATTTTGTGAAAGGGGTTTAATTTATGAAGGTATTGATGTGGTATGTATTTGTAGTTTTAACTTGTATTCTTTTGATTATTTCAGTTTTTATTAAAGACATTTATTTAGCAATTGCGGCATTTGTAATGGCTATGCTCCTAGATAGGTATAAAAAAGATATTCCAATCCCTAAAGCTTTTCAAAATATTAGAGTTGTTCATATGGATGAAAAAAATAATGAAGATAAAAAATAATAAGTTTGGTGGTGACTATATTGAAAAAGAAGGATAGCATTTATTTGTATATAGAAGAAACTATGTCTTTAGACTATATTAAGGAAAAAATCTCAAAAAAAGTGAATTTGGACTTGAGGCTAAAGAAATAGAAGAAAAATTTGATATAGTCAGAAACAATGCAAGCACATTATTAAATGAATTATGGAGAGAAAAAAATTAGTAAAAGTTATAACTAGACCTGTAAGATTTATTCCAAGAGAAGTTTTAAAAAAGCTTATAGAAGAGGAGTATATTAAAGATGAGTATACTGTAGATGAACTTAAGCTTTTTTTAGAGAACCATAGGGAAAAAGATGGTAAAAAAGATCCTTTTGAAAATTTATTAGGTTATAAAAGTAGTTTAATTAATCAAATAAATCAGGCTAAAGCAGCTATTATGTATCCACCAAATGGACTTCATACACTAATACTTGGGGAAAGTGGTGTTGGAAAGACTACTTTTGCAAACACTATGTATAGTTTCGCAAAAATAAATAAAACCAAAGTCAAAGGTGATTTTCCCTTGATATCTTTTAACTGTTCAGATTATTTTAATAATCCACAGCTACTTTTATCTCAGCTCTTTGGCCATATTAAAGGGGCATTTACTGGTGCTGATACTGATAAAATAGGCTTAGTTGAAAAAGCAAATGGTGGAATTTTATTTTTAGATGAAGTTCATAGACTTCCTCCAGATGGTCAAGAGATGCTTTTTTTCCTTATTGATAAGGGAGAGTATCATAGACTTGGAGAAACAGATAAAACAAGAAAAAGCTCTATTTTAATAATTGCAGCAACTACTGAAGAGCCAGATGATGTTTTGTTAACAACTTTTCTAAGAAGAATACCAGTAGTTATAAAATTACCTTCCTTTAGAGAAAGGGATATTGAAGAAAAAATAGAGATAATAGAAAATATATTTTACAATGAAGCGGTAACTTTAAAAATGCCCATAAGGATATCTCCAGAAGTTGTAAAAGCCCTAGGTATTTATGAATTTAAGGGAAATATTGGACAGATAAGTTCGGAAATTAAACTTCTATGTGCCAAAGCTTTTTTAGAGCATATGCAGGAAGAACAAAACCAGCCAAGAGATTCTTTACTAATTGAATTTCAAATGCTAAAAAAAGAAATTAAAGAATATGTTTTTAATGCAAACAAAAATGAGGAAAATATAAAAGAAATAGTTAATTTTATAGATGAAGACTTAGTGATTTATCCTCATAAAGTGAATAAAGATAATAGAGAAAGTGTCTATGACATTTTACTTGAAAAGGTAGAAGATTTAAAAAAGCAAGGACTAGATGAAAAAGATATTTACTCTCAAATAAATAATTCTATAGAAAATTATTTTCACAAATTAGTTGACAATTATAGATTAGATAAATTAGATGTTCGGCAGCTTTACAAAATAATAGATAAAAAAATAGTGGATATATCTATTGAATTTACTAATTTAGCTTGTGAGAAGATGAACTGCAGACCTACTAAAAAATTAATGTTTAGCTTAGCTTTTCACATCCAATCTCTTTTAAAAAGAATAAAGGAAAATAAGCCTATTACAAATCCAAATATATTTAAAATTGAATTGGCTTATCCAAAGGAATGCGAAATTGCTTTAGATTTTATTGAAAAATTAAACCAAAAATTATCTATAAAAGTTCCAAGGGATGAAAAAGGGTTTTTGGCTATTTTACTTGCCAATAACAAAAATGAAGAAGAAACTCAGGATAAGGTTGGAGTACTTGTTGTATGTCACGGAGAAAGCACTGCCACAAGTATGGCAAAGGTAGCTAATTCTCTTTTGAATTCCAATATAGTAAAAGCCATTGATATGACCTTAGATAGTGAAATAAATAAGATTTATATTAAAGTTAGTGCTGCTATAAGGGCAATAGATAAGGGCAAGGGGGTACTTCTTCTTGTAGATATGGGCTCCTTAACAGGGTTTGGCAGCAGAATTATGAAGGATACGGGTATTAAGGTTAAAACCATAGAAAATGTATCCACTTTAACTGTTTTGGAATCCCTTAGAAACGTAATGTACAAAAATGAAAGCATAGATGAAATTTACGATGCTTTGGTGGAAAAAAAGCAGGATAATAAAATTATAGTTAAAGAAAAAAAGAAAGCTATAATTACTGTATGTGTTACGGGTCAAGGTGCTAGTATGATGGCAAAGAGTATTTTAATAAAAATATTAGAAGATCTATACGATGATATACCAGTTGAAATAATCCCCTTAGATTATACAAGCTTAGATAAAGATTCTCTTGTACTTGACAAAATAAGGAGGAAATTTGATGTTATAGCTTGTGTTGGAAGTTTAAAACCAAAAATACAGGTGCCCTATTTTCCTATAAACCAGCTGTTAAATGATAAGTTTAAAGATAAATTTAAAAAGTTTTTGTCTATAAAACTATTAAGTGAAGTAAATAATGAAGAAATTGAAAAAGAAAAAGATGTATTTGAAACTGCAAGGGAAATGTTAGAGCAGTATGTTAAATATTTAAATCCTAAATTTGCAGTGCATTTTATTAGAAAATTTATTGAAGAATTAAATTTAAACTGTAATAAAGGGGAGAATGGTTTACTGGATTTAATAATTCATTTAGGTTGTATGCTAGATAGATGTATGCAAAGTAATGTGGCTATTTTCGATAATAAGGAAGAGTTTATAGAGGATAATAAAGATAAATTTAATAATATAAGAAAAGCTATAAAAGTTTTAGAAGAGGCATATAAGATAAGTATTGGTGAGGATGAGGTTTGCTATTTAATAAAAGTCATAAACAATTGCAAATTTTAAAGACTTTTAAAACTGTTAAATCCAGTTTAAATTAGTAAAATAATAATAAGTTTTGCATTTATTTTTAGATGCAAAACTTATTTTTTACCTTTAAACAAAGGTAAATCAATGGATTTACGGTTTTAAAATTAATTAATAATAATTATTAAATAATAATAAAAAGTAGTTGACAATTAATATTTGACGTTATATAATAAGACCATAGAAACAAACAAGAACCAAACAAAAACAAAACACAATAAGATAAAATCTTTTAAAGATAAATAATAATAATAAAAATTATGTGGGGAGGAATTTTAATATGAAAAAATTTATTTGTACAGTATGTGGATATGTTTATGAGGGAGAAGAAGCACCAGAAAAGTGTCCTATATGTAAGGCTCCAAAGGAAAAATTTATAGAGAAAACTGATGAGATAGCTTGGGCAGATGAGCATAAAGTTGGAACTGCTAAAGGTGTAGATAAAGAAGTAATAGAAGGATTAAGAGCAAACTTTAATGGAGAATGTTCAGAAGTTGGAATGTACCTTGCAATGAGCAGACAAGCAGATAGAGAAGGATATCCAGAAATAGCTGAAGCTTATAAGAGATATGCTTTTGAAGAAGCAGAACATGCTGCAAAATTTGCAGAGTTGCTTGGTGAAGTATTAACAGATAGCACTAAGAAAAACTTAGAGATGAGAGTTGAAGCAGAACATGGTGCTTGCCAAGGCAAAAAAGATCTTGCAACACTTGCAAAGAAATTAAATTACGATGCAATACATGATACAGTTCATGAAATGTGTAAGGATGAAGCAAGACATGGTAGAGCATTTAAGGGTTTATTAGAAAGACATTTTGCATAAGCGTAGATATGCTATAATACTAAGATAATCAGACGTTCCTTACACTTAAATATTAAATCATATCGTAGCGTATCAAGGACATATTATATTATATTTTTATAAATTGTGGGGAATTCGTGGGGCAAAACTAAAATTATAAATATTTTTCATGCCCACTACACAAAATGCCCACTAAAAAGGACGCAAAAATGCGTCCTTTTTATTTTAATATAGAATCTAATGCATGTGATACTTGGATGTCCATGTTTTCTGTAACGTGGGTATATAGACGAAGAGTAAACTCTAATTTGCTGTGCCCTAATCTTTGTTGGATGTATTTAGGGTTTACTCCTTTTTCTAACAAGAAAGTCGCATGCGTATGCCTTAAATTGTGAAATTTAAAGTCGATTCCAAATTCATTTTTTGTGATACGAGAAATTATTTTATGGCTATAGGTATTTAGCATTTCGCCGTTAGGCTTTATGTTAACAAAGTCAGTTACAACTATTGGCTTATTGTTATTATTGGTATCAATTATTAAATTTTTTTGAATATGTCTTTGTAGAAGTCAAAAGATAATTTTTGCTTTTGGTTTAACTCTAAAAGATATTTTTTAAATTCATTACTGAATGTAACTTTCCTATAACTATTCTTAGTTTTTAGGGATGTGAAACACCATTTTTTATTATAATACTGTAACTGTTTGTCAATAGTAACCGTCTTTTTATTAAAATCAATATCAGACCATCTTAGAGCGTAACATTCACCAGCTCTTAATCCTAAATTAATACCAATTTGAAAAGCTGGTTGTAAGTTTGTTGATGATAATCTTTCATTTATTAATTTTAATTCATCAGAGGTATATATTCTTATATCATCACTATGCACAACTTTAGGAGGTGCTACATTGTAAATTATGTTGGTTTTTAAATATTCCATTCTTTCAGCATATTTAAAGAGTACTAAAAGAAAATTATATATACTTTTTACATATTCGTTGCTTAAAGTTTTAGCTTTCAAAGCAATGAAACTTTGGATTTCTGTTGCAGTTATATTAGCAATATACTTAAATCCAAAAGTTTCTTTTAAGTGATTTTCATAGAGTGAATTGTATCTTTTAATAGTAGAAAATTTTCTTGTTATGGGTGCTTCATTTTCTATAAAATTATTATAAATTTCATCAAGAGTTATTTTTTTATCCTCAAATAGTTTTCCAGTAGAATTAAATTGATTTAAAGCATTAGTTAAAGCTTGTTGAGCTTCTTTTTTGTTTTAAAACCTCCTTTTTCTTTCTGTTTACGTCTAGTGCCTATCTTCCCTATATCTATTCTATAGGACCAAGTTTTTCCTCTTTTCCTAACGCTTCCTTGCATTAATTTTCACCTCTAACAAAAGATACATACCATGATATTAATTCATATAGTTTTTTGGTGTTATTATTCTTATATAATATATCTTTATTTTCTTTAATAAGTTTTGCTATCATAGGCATATTTTTCTCTATGCTAAAATCATCATCACAATTTTTAATGTTATTTCCAAATAGTATTTCACGAAGGGAATCTTTATTGCTAAAATCAATTTTTGTATCAATATCATTTTGCCAAGCATTTGTCAAAGTATTTATTATATATTCTTGTTCAGACTCATCCAGACAACCAGTATTGTCTTCGAAAGAATATTCAGATTTAATATATCCTAAAGCTTCTAACATTTCTTCATAGTTTAACCCTAAAGCATCAGATAGTTTTTTTAATATCTTTAAATTTGGGTTTAGCCTTTGGCCTTTTTCAAGTTTACTAATTTCAGAATTTGAAACACCTGTTTTTAGAGCAAGTTGCCTCTGAGAGTACCCCTTTTCTTCTCTGGCACTTATTAACATATCAGCTAATATTTCTATATTCGAAAGTTTCATAATATCCTCCCGTAAAATAAATATTTTTTGTATTAATCTGTATTGCTATTGTATTACATTATATCTTATTTGTTTACGTATGTAAACAGAATCCAAAAACGTTGACACTCGAAGACAGGAATAGTACAATGTAGACAATTGGAAACACAGTTAAGGAGGTGGAAACAATTTGCAAGAA
The DNA here is from genome assembly GCA_041861885.1 of Haloimpatiens sp. FM7315. Classification (NCBI taxonomy): domain Bacteria; kingdom Bacillati; phylum Bacillota; class Clostridia; order Eubacteriales; family Clostridiaceae; genus Haloimpatiens; species Haloimpatiens sporogenes. The sequence continues at coordinate 2,697,482 of JBGVUE010000001.1, read as the reverse complement.
TACATTACTGTAAAGAAAGCAGCTGAGCTATTAGGAGTAAGTAAAAGAACCATTTATAGAAAGATAAAAAAAGGACTTATACCATATAAAAAAATCGATACAAAGATTATAAGAATACCAGTAAATTATTTCGACGTTAATTAGGAGGGGTACAAATGGAATATTTATACACAGTAGATGAAACGGCTAAATTGCTAAAAGTAAATAGAAATATGGTTTATGACTTGATAAATACAGGGCACCTAAGAGCTATTAAATTGGGAAGAAAAAAATACCAGCATTCGAAATTGAAAGATTTTTAAAAGAATATATTGGGAAAGATATGTCGGATTTAGAAAAAGTTACGGATTTGGTTTATAAAAATTTAGATTAAAGGAGGCCAAGCCATGGAACAATTAAGAGAGAAGTTGTATAAGTGTATAGAGCTATATGGGTTGCGGGATAAGAGAACCATGCAGATAAGTAAGCAGCTAGACAAGTTAATAGTAAAGGAGGCACAAAGATGAAACATTTAAAAAAGCTAACGAGAGAAGAAAAAAATTTCTTAAAGCCCAAGGTTTCAGCCCAAAAGAATTCCTTATGGAGAGAAAAGGGTTTGATAGCTACACTTTTTTCCATAAGTTAACTAAGAAATTAATAACAATAAGGAGGTGAGACTAAAGGACGTAAAAAAATGGGGAAAAAAATATATTTTGAAAATTTAATGGCCCTGTACATAGCCATAGAGAAACAATGTATGCAAGAAGAGGCATTTAAGTATTTAGACAAATATGCAGAAGGGGAAAATCCAAAGAACCTGTCTTTCAAATGGGAAAAAGAGGACTTAGAAGATATACAAAAATTTAGGCAGAGGGGACTTAAGTGTAAAGAAATAGCAAAAATATATTTTAAAAGTGTCTATTCCATTTATGGAGCACTTAAAAGGATAGAAAAAGAGCTGCCGAAGCAGCCAAAATAAATTTAAATAAACATTCAACTAAATTTTAAAGGAGATTGGAGGTTTTGTAAAGTGAAACAAGCAATAATGAGCTATATTACGGCTTTAATAAATGTTCATAATAATGCTTTAGAAAGAATAACAGATAGGGCTACTAATAGCAATATTAAAACTTTTATAAATGAATTGAATGATCTATTAAATTTTATCGCAGATAGCCCTGAAGAAAAACATATAACAATTATTCTAAATAAAAAAGATAATGAAACTTTGAGAAAAAGAATAAAAGAGCTTGAAGAAAGTTGTGAAAATATGTGTGAAGTTGAAAGAAATTTGCATGAGCAGATAAAACAGCTTAGAGCTGATAATCTTATGTGGCAAAATGCTTGCAATCAATTAAGAGAAAAACTAGAAAAACTGGAGGCCATAAAGTGAAGAACGATGGTGAATCCATTAGGCTCCATGAAAAGAACATATTAACTTTAAAAATTATTAATAAGCAGTTGCAAAAGAAAATTAATAAAAATAATACAGAAATAGAAAAGTTAAGAAAATATAATAGAGAGCTAAAGGGGAGGAATTGATTTTGGATAATGAAATATTTTTAAAAAAATTAAGTATAAAAAATTTTAAGGGCATAAAAGATTTAAACATAGATTTTGGGAAGGTAACAAATATTTTCGGAGAAAACGGAACAGGAAAAACAACTATTCAAGATGCATTTACATTTTTATTATTTGATAAAGATAGTAAGGATTCCAGTAAATTTGATGTACAGCCATTAGATAAAGAAAATAATCCGATTCATAATTTAGAAACCGTTATAGAAGCTCTATTGGAGATTGATGGTAGAGAAACAACTCTTAAGAGAGTGTATAACGAAAAATATAGCAAGGTTAGAGGAACGGCCAAAACAGAATTTAAGGGATATGAATCAAATTATTACGTTAACGAGGTCCCAAAGAAAGTAACAGAATATAAGAAATTTATATCTGAATTGTTAGATGAAAAAATATTTAAGTTAATTACTAATCCTCAATACTTTGCAAGCTTACCTTGGAAGGACAGGAGAGCCATTATAACAGAGATTGTTGGGGACTTGGATAATAACGTTGTATTAGATTCTAAAGAGGATTTAGAGCCATTAAGAAAGCATTTAGAGGACAAGTCTTTGGATGACTTTACGAAAGCTAATAGGTCGAAAATAAATCAATTAAAAAAGGATAGAGAGCAACTACCTTCAAGAATAGATGAAGTAAATAATTCAATCCAGGAGTTTGATTTTGAAGTCTTAGAAGTACAAAGAAGAGAAATAACTGCAGGTATTAAAAGTATAGATGAACAACTACAAAATAAATCTACTGCCAATAAAGGTTTATTTGAATTAAAAACAAGACTACTGGAAAAGAAACAAGACTTAGCTGAAACTGAATATAAATTTAGGTCAACTGCAGATAAGCCCAAGATGGACCTAGAAGATAGCATAAGAGGTACTGAAATAAATATAAAGCATTTGAATGTGTGTATAAACGAACTACAAGAAGAAATTAAGAGGAAACAACAGTATGTAGATAATACATTGGAATCAAAAAGGAATAATCTATTACAAGAATACAAGAATATTAAAAATTTTAAATTTAAATTTGATAAAGATGAAGGAATTTGTCCAACCTGTCATAGACCTTTAGATAATGTAGATGAAATATTTGAAAAACTTGAAGGCAATTTCAATTCCAATAAGGCTAAGAAGTTAGAGAGAAATATAGCAGAAGGCAAAGCTACTGCATCAGAGAAAGAAAAAATAAAAGGTGAGATAGAAAGCTTAAATAAAAAAATAATGATAAAAAAGAGATACTAACTGCAGCTCAAAAATCTTTAGAAAAATTCCAAGATAAATTAAATAATCTTAATACAGCAACAGAAGAGCCAGCAGAAATTAAAAATATAAAAGATGAAATTAGACATTTAGAAACTCAAATTAATAATTATAAAACAGAAGACGTATCTGACCTAAAACAAAAGAAGAATGAATTGCAAGAGCAGCTGAAAGAATTAGACAAGCAGTTAGCATATAAACAAATAAATGAAAAGGCCAAAGATAGAATCAAAGAACTTGAAGAAAAGGAAAACAGGCTAAGTGAAAAGATTGCAGAGTTTGAAGGGTTGGAAATTCTTTCAGAAGAGTTTATAAGAACCAAGGTAGAGTTATTGGAAGAGAAGGTTAATAGCAAGTTCAAATACGTTAAATTTAAAATGTTTAGGAATCAGAATAATGGTGGTTTGGAAGAGTGCTGCGAACCTTGCGTCAATGGTGTGCCTTTTAAAAGTAATTTAAATACTGCCGCTAAAATTAATGCAGGATTAGATATTATAAATACTTTATGTAGCCATTATAGTGTAAAAGCTCCTATTTTTATAGATAATAGAGAATCTACTAATAAAATAATTGATGTGGATAGTCAAGTAATTAATTTGATTGTAAGTAAAGATAAAAAATTGAAAGTAGAGATAATATAAAAAATGTGTTATGGAGATTAAAAAAAGTTGTGGGAGTGAAGAATAATGAAGTTAATTTTTGATGATTATCAGATAGTAACTGATGATAAACAATTTATAATACAAAAAAGAAAGTAGTTCAAGCTGGTAGGTTTACAAAGACAGAAAACATAGGCAAAGGATATTGGGAAGATATAGGATACTTTGGAAAACTTAATTTTGCGTTGAAATCCCTTGGAAAATCAATTCTTTTAAGCAATGATGAACTAAAGGTCATTATGAAAAAACTTAACGAATTAGAAAGCAAAATAGACGAATTTACAAGAATATTAAAGGAGGAAAAATAAATGGCAGAAAATAAAAACAGTGCAGTAGCTTTATTAGAAAAAGAAATGGTGTACAACGTAGGTGAGGAAGAAGTTAAGCTTACAGGAAATATTGTTAGAAATTATTTGGCAAGAGGTAACAAGCAAATAACCAATAGAGAAGTAGTTGTTTTTATGAATCTATGCAAATATAGAAAGTTAAATCCATTTTTAAATGAAGCTTACTTAGTTAAATTTAAGGATGAAGCACAGATTGTTACTGGCAAAGAAGCGTTTATGAGAAAAGCAGAAGAAAATCCAAATTATAAAGGTCATAGAGCAGGCATTATTGTTATGAGGGAAAAGGAAATAGTTGAATTAGAAGGGTGCTTTAAATTAAAAACAGATATTCTTCTTGGTGGTTGGGCTGAGGTAATAGTAGAAGGAAAAAATTGCCCAATAGTAGCCAAAGTAGGCTTAGATGAATATAACAAGCAACAGAGCACATGGAAAAGTATGCCTGCCACTATGATTAGAAAAGTTGCACTTGTACAAGCATTAAGAGAAGCTTTTCCAGCAGAAATAGGGGCAATGTATTCAAATGAAGAACTTGGAGTTGATGAATCTAAAATAGTTAATGTGCAACATGAAGTTAAAGAAGAAATAAAAGAAGAAGCAAACAAAGAGGTTATTGATATAGAAGAAACAACTCCAGTAGAAGATAAAAACAATGAAGAAAAGGAAAAAGATGAAGTTATTGAAGCTGAAATTATAAAAGAAGATGAAAGTGAGGATAGCCCGTATTGATTAAAGTATTAGACAGTGGTTCTAGAGGTAATTGTTACATTATACAAGTAGGGGAAGAAAAAATTTTACTTGAATGTGGAATTGATTGGAGAAATATTTTAAAAGGGCTTGATTATAGCATTAAGGGAGTTAAAGGTTGCTTAATATCTCATAAACATTCTGACCATTGTAAAAGTTTCAAAAGAGCATTTGAAAGTTTACCTAAAATATATGGTCCAGTAGAAGTAATTGAAAAGTACAATTGCCACAGCTTACACAAAACCAAAATAATAGAAAATAAAGATAAATTTAAGTTAGGAAATTTTAATATAATGGCTTTTAATTGCCAGCATACTAATTCAGATGGTTCAGATTGTCAGAACTTAGGATATTTAATACAACATCCTCAAATAGGTAAAATATTATTTGCAACAGATACCTACTATCTTAAATATAAATTCAAAGACGTGGACCATATATTAATAGAATGCAATTATTCAGAAAAATATATGCAGGACTTAGAACCATATCAAATGAGGACATTCAAGTCACATATGAGCTTAGAAACATTAAAAGAAACCTTAAAAACATGGGATTTAGCTAAGACAAAAGATATAACACTAATACATTTGTCAGCCAACAATGGCAATCCAAAAGAATTTAAAGAAGAAATAGAAGCTTTAACTGGTATTCCAACTTATATTGCAGTGCCAGGATTAGAAATAAGTTAGGAGAGTAGAAAAAAATGAAAGATATACAAGAAGTTAAAGAAAGAATACTTAACCTTTTAGGTTCTATAGATAGAAAAGGAATAGATAAAGTAATTAAATACTTGGAAGAGAGCGACTTCTTTATTGCTCCTGCATCTACTAGATTCCATGGGAATTATGAGGGAGGACTAGGTGAACATAGTTTAAATGTTTATGAATTATTTAAAGAAAAAAATGAAAGATATGATTTTGGACTAAGTGAAGACACAGTGAAAATAGTTTCGTTACTGCATGATATTTGCAAAGTGAATTTTTACACCGTCTATGATAAAAATGTAAATATTGCAGGAGCAGGAGAAAAGCCTAAATGGATAAAACAACCAGCATATGGAGTTAAAGATGATTTGCCAATAGGACATGGTGAAAAGTCAGTTATAAGATTGCTTCAATTTATGAGTTTAACTAAGGATGAAATCTTAATGATTAGGTGGCACATGGGTGGCTATGAACCTAAAGAAAACCTAAATAATATTAGTGCTGCTTGGAATATGTGTAAGGCAGCAACAGCACTTCATACTGCAGATTTAGAATCTAGTTATATATTAGAAGAACATTTTGAACCAGGAGAAAATAAAAATCAAACTAAATTAAGAGGAGTGAGATAGATGAATAAAATACAACTTGTAGGAAGGCTAACAAGAGATCCAGAGCTAAGTTTTACTCCGGGAAATGGACTAGCAGTTACAAGGCTTACGTTAGCTGTTAATAGACCTCGATTCGACAAAAGCAAAGAACAAGAGGCAGACTTTATAAATTGTGTATGTTTTGGAAAACGTGCCGAAGCAATAGCTAATTACGTTCAAAAGGGACATAGATTTGGGCTTAGTGGAAGGCTTCAAATAAATAAGTATGTTGATAAAGAAGGAGAAAATAGATGGTCCACAGATGTAATAGTTGAGGATTTTGAATTTATGCAGGATAAGGGTGCAAGCAGCAGCACAAATAAATCTACAGAACCTACCGCTAGTTATGAAGATGTAACCCCTATAGAGGACGGGGACATACCATTTTAATTAAGTTAATTTTTGCTTGCAGAATAAAAAATAAAATAAGAGAGAGGTGAAAACCTCCGCCGATATATTGTACATCTGCAAGCTTTTTTAATATGCATTTTGATAATTATGTGCAATAATTTAAAAACTTAAATATGAAAAAGCGTTCTTTGATAACTGAATAATACGGTGTCTAATAAAATTAATTGTAGCAAATAAAAATACAAGAAATATGCTATAATTTCCCTATAAGACGAACTCATAGAATGTAATGATATACTGAAAAAAGGGGGAATTAGAGTGAAAAAAACTTCTATTTTAAAATTTTTGTTGGTTATAGTTGTAATTAATGTTTTTATAACTTTGTTAACTATGTTAATTTATAACAATCAATTGCATGTATTATTAAAATCATTAAACCAAGATTATGCCAACTTAATGGTGGTAGTGGTTACTATAGTTTATACAGTATTTAATTCACTAGCGTTTTTCGAAATGTATAAACAAAGAAAACGGGAGGAAAGTCCAGAGCTTACGCTTATATTTACCAAGTCAGATAATTTAATTAATATCCAAATGAAAAATATTTCTAGGGTTCCAGCTTATGATGTAAAATTTATTGAATTTCCTAATGTTAAGTTATTTACTAATAATAATGAAGAGTTCTATGATATAAAAAAACAAGAGATTATAAGAAAGGGAATTAATTATATGGGGCCTTCTCAAATTTATAATGTGTTTTTCGATTTACCGGATGCGAAACATGAAAATAAAGAGTCAAGCTCTGTGGAGACTGATGTAGAGTATACTATTGATTTTCGTGTAGAATATTTAGATAAACGTGGTCAAAAATATGAATTAAAGGTATCTACATTACTAAGTACATTAAAATTTGTTGGAGAGGATGCATTAGGTAAAATAGGAGATGCATTAAAAGAAATTGCTGAAGAAAAACTGTTAGAACCAAATAGATATAACAGATAGAAGGCAAAAGTAGTTTTAAATAATTATTAGTTATAGAAATGCCGTATTATTCATAAGTAAGTGAATTTTATGGCATTTTTTCGTCGCATTTCAGAAATATTAAGAAATAAAATTGTATAGGTAGAGAGTTAGATCGATACAGCTTTCTACTTACACTGTATTGCAGTATTAGTTTTATAATACATGAGGTGATTATATGAATACAGATGTTGAAAAAGTAATAAAGCTATATTTTAAAGGCTATTCAGTTGAAAGAGCTGTAAAGATAGTTAAAAAAGATGTTGAGGCTAGAAAAAGACTTTATATAAAGTTGATATATATATTACACTATTACAACCAAAGGAGGAATTTAGATGCTACACTATAAATTTTCAGATACAGAAATTAAAAAGCTCCTTAAAGAAAACCTAAAAATAATAATAGATACTAGAGAACAAAAGAATCAACATGTATTGGATTATTTTGATAAAAATAAAATTAAATATAAAAATCAGAAAATAGATGAAGGAGATTATACTGCAATAATAACTGCAAGGCCAGAGATGGGCATATATAGAGATTTATACTTTCCAGTAGCTGTTGAAAGGAAAAACTCAATAGATGAACTTGCAGGAAATTTAGCTGAAGAAACTGACACAAGAGATGATATAAGGCTAATAAGAGAATTACAAAGAGCAAAGACAAAAAGTATTAAGATACATTTAATAATTGAGGATCCAAATGGAATGGAACATATCAAAACAGGAAAATACAGAAGTTTATATTCCCCAAAAGCTTTTTTAGGAAGATTATCAAGCATACAAGATTTATATTTGCATGATACCATTTTTACAAGTAATGCGAATACTGGTTTTGAGATATATAGAAAGTTATATTATAGTGTTAGAAATTTTTTAAAAGAGTTAGATGTGGATATTGGTCCAGTTGAAAATGAATAGAAATAATTTTTTCAAACAAGGAGGTGAAAAAAATTGGATATACAGGATATTGATTTAAAAGAGTTAATAGAGCGGGAGACAGGAGAACAATTCAACAAGCAAGGGTACATAAAGTGCCCTTTTCATAATGAAAAAACACCTTCGTTAAAGGTTAAATTTAACTCTAATACTAATAAAGAATTCTTTAAATGCTTTGGATGCGGAACATGTGGAGATGCTATTGATTTTATTATGAAATATAAAAATATAGATTATATAGCAGCAAGAGAATATTTAGGACTTGAGGTTGAAAAATCAGAAAAGGAACTACAAGAGGAAAAAGTAAAAAATTATATAGATTGGGAGTTATCTAAATTTAGAGAAGGTCAAAAATTACTGGGAATATTTAAATTTGTGAACGATAAAAATGAGATAGTATACTTTAAGGCTAAATTTGTGAACAAAGAAGGGAAAAAACAACTTTTTTATTATCATTTGGAAAAGGACAAGGTGATTGCTAAAAGGGGAGATGTTGAGCTTCCATATAACCTATATAATAGCTTAAAAGCAATAAATAATAATGATGTACTTATTATTGTTGAAGGTGAAAAAGATGCCAATACAATCAATTCAATGTTTAAGAATAGAAATTATGTGGCTACAAGCTTAAAAGGGTGTAAAGAATTAGATATTTTAAAAAATAATAGAATGAGAATTTATGTAATAGGAGACACTGGACAAGCTGGAGAAACATATAAATGGAATGTTTATAACACATTTAAAAAATATTGTAAAGAGTTTAAATTTATAAATCTTCCAGGATTGAAATCTTTGGGGGATAACAAGGATGTTACTGATTGGATAGATGTTGGCCATAATAAGAAAGACTTAATTACAGCCTTTAATAGAAGTTTAGATATAAAAAATAAATATGAGCTTCAGCAAAATAATGGAGGAATATATAAAACTACTTTCAAGGAAAAAGGCGAGGACATAATAGAAAATATAAAACATATTACTGATTTTAGATTACTTAGTGCTACTAGGATTAGATTTATAGATGAAGAAGAGGAAGGAATTAAACTAGTTTTTAAAAGTATAACTGGTTACACAATTGAAAGGATAGGAAAAGCTTCAGTTTTTGATGATGTAAAAAGCTTTAAAAATTTTCTTGGCACAATGGATCTTGTGTTTAGTGGAAGAGTTGAAGATTTAAACAGATTAAAAGGATGGATAAATAAATATTTTGCTTTAGAGAATGAAGAAGTTTATGGTGGCGTTAAGTTTATAGAAAGAAATGGAGAATTAATTTTTATAGAGAACAATGGCAGCATAACTGAAAAAGGAATGAACGAGAATATAAAAAGTGATGGCCGAAACAATGCTGATGTGCTGCAAGTAGAAGAAACAACAACGGAAGAATTAAAAGAAGTTATTAATCATATTTTTAAATTTGCAGGTCCAGAAAAGTCCATAAGCATTATTGGAACTGTAATAAATAATTTAGCAGTATATCAGTGCCAGAAGTTAAAACAGAAGTTACACCATTTACTTATAGTTGGTGAATCTGGAAGTGGTAAAAGTACAATCCTTGAAAATGTAGTTGCTCCATTGCTTAATTATCCTAAGAAAGATATTAAATCTATTGGACTAATAAGTAATTTTGCATTAATGAAAAGTTTAAGTGATGGAAATTATCCAGCATTGTTTGATGAATTTAAGCCAAGCATGATGGACCGATACAAAATAGGAAATATAAGTGAAACTCTTAGAAATCTTTATGATAGAGCCACTATAAGTAAAGGAAATAAAAGTTTAAAGACAACTGATTTTAATCTGGGTAGACCAATAATCATAGCAGGAGAGGAAAGTTATCCGAATCAGGAAAAAGCCTTGATTGAGAGAAGTTGCATAATTTACTTATCCAGAAGAGAAAGAACTGAGAAAAATACTGAAGCAATGGAATGGCTAATTAAGAATGAAGAATTATTAAATAAATTGGGTAGAAGTTTAATAGAAACTGTATTGGAAATGTCAATAGAAGAATACCAGGAGCTTAGAGAAATATCAAAGGACAGTATAAAAGATTTAAAAAATAGAACTCAAAATACTGCAATTAACATCGCTTGTGGCATGATGATTTTTAATAAATTATTAGAGAAACATGGACTAAAACAGCTAAATAACTTTTATGAGCACATAGTAAAGAATATAAAGGAAGAAGTTTTAGAAGGAGCCAGTGATACACAAAGTTTAGTGGAAAAAATGATAGTACTTTACAACGATATGATTGATGATGGAAGAGCATTTAATGCAGAGGATGTTGTTAAATATAGAGGTGATGGAATTTTTATTAAAACTTCAGAAATGATTAATGAGATTCATGAACATTGCAATAGGGTAGGTGTTGATTTAATTCCATTAAAACTGAAAGACTTTAGAAAGCAGGCTCAAAAGGCTGGGTACTTAACTGGATTATCCAATAAATTGATAAAAGTGGATATGAAAGTAATTAGATTTGATACTTATAGTGTAGAAATGCTTAGAAGTTTAAAAGTAGATTCAATTGTTCCGCCAGAGCTTTTGGATGTCACAGACGTAGAGGATAGAGTCATTCCATTTAATACAGGTAACAAAAATAAAAATATGTTACCTTAATGTTACTTGAAATGTTACCTACTGAAAGCATTGATATTACTATATTCTTTATATAAATATATTATATAAGTAACAAAGTAACATAAATATAAAAATAATATACGTACATGTATATACTTTAAATTATATATATAAAAGATAGGTACATTGTTTTTACAAAAATGTTACCTAAACAAAATATAATGTAGATATTAGAATTACTAAGGTTAGAGCATATTGAAAAGGTAACATTTCAAGCAAATAAAAAATGTTACCTTAAAATAAAATTATAAATTTACAAAATAAGGAATGATAAATTATGAAGATAGATTTTGAAAATATTTATTCAGAAAGAATAAAACAAATAGATATAGATATTAGAAAAGCTATAAATGAAAAGAATTGGAAGTTTAAAGCACAGTTAGAAGCTGAAAAGAAAAAGCTAAAAAATTTAATCAGCTAGGAGTGGAGATATGGAAGAAAATAAATTTAAAAGAACAGAATATCATTTATATAATTATAAAGATATAAATATATTAAACCAGTTAGCAGATATTAAAATAAAAAGATTAAAGAATGATATAAGCCTTAAGGCAATGGAGTATGGAGAAAGAACTGGCAAGACAAATAAGTTTAATTCAGAGGTAGAGAATGAAGTTATTAGGAGAGAAGAACATATTCAAAAAGAAATAGATCTATTGCAAAGAGAAAAAGAAAATAGAATAAATGAAAAAGAATTGATTAATAAGGTTATGGAGCTATTAGAATATGAGGAAAAGAAATTAGTTGAGTTAAGATATTTTAGTAAACCAACTAAGAGCTGGACAAGTATAGCACAGGAACTTAATCAATCAGTAGATAATTGTATTAAGGTAAGGAGAAAGATAATAAGCAAAATATCAGAATTATTATTTTAGTATTATTGTATTATTATTTAATTATTATGTTATTAAAACAATACTATTTTGAAGTGGTTTAAGGCTATATAATAGTATCATAGGAAATATAGATCAAGAGGCACTTAGTTAAATGCTAGGTGTCTTTTTTAGTGTAATTAATGTGTAGTTGCTAAGGAGGTGAACTTATGGCTTATGATGTGTTAACAGTAAAGCAAAGTGATATGGTTACAATGCTGATAGAAGGCGAGAATATAACGGATATAGCTAAGAAGTTGAGTGTTACTAGAAATACTATATATGCATGGATGGGTAAGGATAACGTTAAGGCTGAGCTTGACAGGCGTAAGCGTGAGTTGTCTAACCAAGGCAACCAACTTATTCTTAAGGATCTTACTACTTATATTGGGAATATAAAAGAATTGGCACAGGATAATAGCGATAAACGAGTATGTCTCGCTGCTAATCAGTATTTAATCAATAGAATTTATGGAAATCCTACTAATGTATTGGAAAATAATACAGAGGATAAGGAAGATAATATTGATGATAATGAGTTAAAAGAAGAACTAAATAGATTTAAGAAACTACGCAAAATCAAGTGATACCAACGTGTTACAGAGACTTTTACACTTATGCGTAACTTCGCTAAATCAAAATTTAGCGAAGTTGATATGCAGGGGGTACATTCTAAATTATGGGAAACTAAAAAGGGCGGTATTGGGTTCTATATTTTCTATAATATTTTTAAAAATCAAGAAGGTGATAGTGTGAGTAAAAAATATAAATTTAATACTAGATGGAACAAAAGTATTTTAAAGTGTGCTTGTCTATTCGGTAATCCAGCATGTGATAGATATAGAAAATGTGAAGTATTGGAACTCACACTTGAACCTTATGCTGATATTGAAAAGTGTATGAACTAAAGAAAATATAAAAGAATTAGAGGTAAAATTCAACAATTATAGAGGAAATTCTCCTAAAATGTAGAAGTATTTATATCAACATACTTTAGGGGGGTCATTATGAGTAAAAAAACGGTGCAATTTGATTATTTTGAAGTTTGGTGTGAAGTTGAAGAAGAAAATCAAAGCAAAATTCAAGAGAAAAAGTTTGATCTAAATGTAATATTTGATAAAGCAAGCAGAATATCTGCAAAAGATACTACATACACTTATAGAGGAGAAAAAGCTAGACTTCAAAATGTTGTTTTTGATGAAAACAATTCTATATGGGAAATTCAGTTATTAAGATTAAGAGAAGTCGCGCCACCTGGGTTAGCAAAAGATGATGGAACATATGAAATATTTAAATTGGAGGATGGAGAATATATAGGTGAATCTGTTTCACTATTATATGATAAAATTAATTATGTATTATGTGTACAAAGAAATTTTAATGCTATACCACCTTCAGGTGTGGAAGAATATTTAAATAGTTGTATAGATGGTAATCCTAAAATAAAATTAAAACCAATAATCGGTAATAAAAAAGGTATAGATAAAATAAAAAAGGATAAAATATTTAGGAAAATGGAAATAGGGTTAGCAATTAAGGACTTAGATGGAGTTGATACGGAATCTGGACTAGGAAAGACGTTGAATAATTTATTAAAGTTCGGTGGTACTAATGTTAAAATAGAAATATCTGTAGGAAATGCAAAAAGAGATAGAAGTTTAGCACCAGGATTATCAGAAGAAACAATTGGTCAATTATATAAAAATAGTGCTACCACAAAATTAAAAGCAAATGTAAGAGATGTAGATGATACTAAAGTTGAAAAGATAGATTTGTTTGATGACAGATTAAAGGATTCAGATAATTTTGAAGTTGATAGAGATATGCCACTTACACATGAGAGGGTATACCCAATATTAAGAGCAAAGTACTTGACAAGATTAGAAAAAGGTGAATTCAAATAAGAAAGGTGATTTGATGAGAAGACTTTTAGAAAAATTTTATCCATATGCTATTTCTATATTTATAGGTATGCTTATTTTATCAAGAAAAACTGGAGCTTATAAAGTAATAAGGTTAGAATTTATTTTAAACTCAGCAATAACCTTCTCATCAACTTATATAGGGTTTGTTATAACAGCAATTACGGTTTTTGTAGGATTAACACAAAAACCTATAATGAAATTTCTGAATAAAAAAGAACTCTTAAAGTTAATTGTAGAGTATTTTATGGCATCAATATTAATTGGCACTTTGGTTATAGTATATAGTTTTTACTTAGGATATTCAGTTGATAATAAGTGTATGGTACCCAAAATAGAACTCGCTGGATTTGTTATGATTTTTTCAAGTTTTTTATTGTGCCTAATTAGAGTAGCTTCATTTATGATGAAAATATTTCTTGTAATGCAATACGAAGAAGATATATTCAAGAAAAATGAAATTGAAAAAATAGATTCAAATAAACCTTTTAGTAATAATATAAATAGCAAAAAGAGCTCATAAGGGCTCTTTTTTTATTAAAATATAATTAGAGGTGAGTTCATGACAGAGGACCAAGAAAATAGATATTTATTATTTAAATATCTTACAAAACAATTTAATATTGCTGGAGCTGATGATCCAGAAGATGAAGCAGAAAAACTTATTTTAAATAATAGTTCTAATTTATTTGGTTATCATGGCTTAGCTTGGCAACTCGGGAGAATGTCTCTCGAGTTTTTTGTATGTATTTTTTACAAGATACTTTTTTACCAAAAGAAAATAATGCTGCTGCTCCTATTGCAGATGTACATAAACAGATTTGGAAAGATATACAGGATAGTATAATTGGGAATGGTTCTGATCAGATTGGGAGAATACTTCCAAGAGGTACTGGTAAGAGTGCATTTGGTAACTTTGGACCTGTAATGTGGTGTCATTGTTATAAATTAAAAAAATATTCTTTGATATGTTCTGATATAGGTTCAACTGCTGAAAAATTTATAAAAGATATTAAAAATACATTCCTTGAGAATAAGTATATTGAGAAAGCATTTGGAAAATTACTTAATGATAAAGATAAAAGATATATTTGTAATTCTACACAGCTTGAATTTACTAATAAAACTTTTATAGAAGCTATTTCTTCTGCTAGTCCTATGAGAGGAAGAAAATATCAGAATTGCAGACCAGACTTGATAATTTTAGATGATTACCAAAGTGAAGATGATGTAAGGACAGAAGAAGCTAGGGCAAAGAAATGGAAGCGTTATAGTGATGATGTTAAGTTTGCAGTTCAGAAAGCTGTAATTCGTAATGGCAAAACAGTAAAAAAAGGAACAACATTAATTGCTCTTGGAACATTGCAGCATAAAGAATGTTTCTATAGCAGACTTATGAAACAACCAACGTGGAAGTTTAAAAATGATAAGGGTGTACTTTTAAATGATATAGATAATTATTTTAATACTGGTTTATGGAAACAATTTAAAAATATTCTTTTTAATTTTAAAAATAAAAATAAATTAGAAGATGCTAAAGAGTTTTATTATGAGCATGAAAAGGAAATGCAGTTCCCTTTATTGTGGGGTGAATTTTGGGATTGCTTGGATATAGCACTTTCATATTATGAAAATCCAGCATCATTTAAGCAAGAAGTACAGGGTGATGTAAATTCGATAGGAGAAAAGTGGTTTAAGACAGTTGCTACTGAAAAACGTGTTGATATAGAAACACATTCTTTTACAAAAACTATGCTTTTAATAGATCCTGCTTCTGGTGGAGGTAAGAAGAACGATTATAGTGCTTTTTTAGTTGGTTCTATGGCTGAAAATAATTTGAAGTATTGTAGACATGCAGAACTAGCAAAAATTAATGCTCGTACAAATTTTGATAAGTATATAGATCATGCTATTGATTTATTGAAGGGGTATTCTGATATAACACACTTATATATTGAAAAAAATACTTTCAATGGTGCTGATGCAAATGCTATTGAAAATAAAATAAAAGCTGATCCAGTGCTAAGTTGTAGGAACATTACTATAATTAATGAAATGCAGAAGAAAAATAAAGATGATAAAATTTCTACAATTATTCCTTACATGAATAAAGGACAGATTATTTTTGCTGAGGAAGATGAAGAATTTATTAACCAAGTATTAGATTTTAGAGGACAAAAATATAGTACACATGATGATGCACCAGATATAACAAGCGAATTTAGTAATAGGATTGATAATATAGAAGTAATACAAAATGTACAATTACTTGATAGAAGAAAATTTGGTTTGTAGGAGGTGACTAAAATTATAGATATAGATTTACTTAAAAAAGCATATGAAGAATATACAAATAATAAAGCTACTTATGGTAAAATGTACAATTATTATAAAGGCAATACAGATGCTATGGCTAATTATAAGATGGTTACTGAAAGGTCCAATAATAAAACAAATACTAACTTTATAAAGAAATTTATTAAAGAGGAAGTAAGTTACAGTGTAGGGAATGATGTAACTTATATAAGTAAATCCGGAAATAAAAATATATTAAATAATATAGATTATTATTTAGATCACTGGAGCGAAGGACATGACAGTAATTTAGCAAAAAATATGCTTATATATTCACTTGCATATGAATTATATTATGTAGATAAAGAAGGACAATTTTCTAGTAAAATAATAAGCCCACGGGAAGGGTATGCTGCTATAGATGATTTTAGTAACATATCTTTTTTTATGCACTCTTATAAGCTTAGATTTGATGATACAATTTATATTGACGTGTATACAGATAAACAAATATTGCATTTTAATGATAAATTTGAGGAAGTTAAAGCAGCTACAAAACATATTTTTGGAACTGTACCAGTTGGAGTAGCTAAATTAAGTGAAGAGGGTAAAGACGATACTTTATACAAAGACATAAAAGGCCTTCAAGATGCCTACGAAACTAATTTATCTGATATAAGCAATGAAATAAGTGATTTTAGAAATGCTTATATGGTGCTTACAGGGGTAGCCATAGATGAAAAAGACATTCCTAAAATGAAAAAGCTTGGTGTAATGCAGATTAAAGATAAAAATGGTAGTGCAGCGTGGCTTATTAAAAATATTAATGATAGTTTCATACAAAATACTCTTAATACGCTAGAAGATAAAATGTATCAATTATCAAGCCATATTAATAACAATGAAAAAATGCAAAGTAATACAAGTTCCCTGGCTTTAAGATCCAGGCTTATATCTCTTGAAGAAAAGTGCAAATTAAATCAAAAATCTATAGCTGATTGTATAAAGACAAGATTAAAATTTCTATTTATATATTTACAGGCAATTAAAAATATTAAATATGACTTTAGAGATATAAAACTTAAGTTTACTCCTAATATTCCTCAAGATGATTTGATGATTAGTCAGATAATTGCACAGTTGGGAGATAAGCTTTCTACCGAAACTGGATTAAGTTTATTGAGTTTCATTGAAAATCCTAAGAATGAAATAGAAAAGCTAAAAAAAGAAAATCCAATGAGTTTGGATGATGTTATAGGTGATGAATAATGACAGAGGAAGAAAAGTTTGTTGAAGAATTATATGATGAAGCTAATGAGGAATTAAAGGAAGTTTACAAAGAACAAAAAGAAAATAGGGATAAGTTACTCCAAGAGATAGCAATGATAATTTTAACCTATACTGTTTTAGATGGTCTAATGAGCCTTAAGAGGAAGAATAAATCCAAGGCATATAATAAGGTGTCCAAGCTAATTAAAGGCAATATGCAAAACCAAAACAGTACACAAAAGCATATTATAAATAAAATATTAAATAATACTGTAAAAAACACTTTTGGTTTATATTCTTATAATGCAAATTTGAAGGATGTTAAAAAAATTGTAGATGATAATTTTAAAGGAAAACATTTTTCAACTAGAGTTTGGGAAAATGAGAAGGCAGTGGGGGAACGGCTGCATAAACAAGTTAAACAGTTTCTTGATGGTAAGATAAATGTTAACAAAATAAAAAAGGATATTGAAAAAACATTTAATACTAATGCCTATAATGCTAAAAGATTAACCGAAACAGAAGTAGCCAGATGTTCCAGTAATGCATTTGATAGATTTTGTATTGAAACTGATGTTAAAAAGGTAAAATATAATGCAACTTTATGTAATACTTGTGATAAATGTATGGCTGATCACAATAAAGTATTTGATTTTAAGGATAAAATAGAGCTGCCAAGGCATCCGTTATGTCATTGTTTTTATACTATTGAAGATGAAAAAAATAATAAACCTAAAGTAATTGAAGAAAAAACTGTGTTAAAAAGTTCAAAAGATGGTATAATTAATAATAAAGATGATTTAGTAAATAAGACCCAAAATGTAATAAATGATATAAAAAATGGTGAATATCCTCTAAAAATATTAGAAGGGAAACAAGGAAAACATATAATAGGACATAATAATTATATTGAAGGTAGAAGTTATTTGACTATATCTTTAGAAGAAATACAGGAGCTTGTTAATAAGTATGCTGGTACTGGGGAAATAAGATTTAATTCTAATGATGAATGGGATAAAAAAGAAATTATTAAAGTTGATAGAGATATTGGTGTTAATGTTAATAATAAAAATGGTGAAAAAACGAGTACTAATAGATTTAAGATACATTATTCAAATAAAGGTACACATATAGTTCCTATGAGAAGGGAGTGATTTTATGAAATTGTGGGGTTATGTAGGAAAAAAATAAAAGTAATTTGTTTGAATGGAAAAATATTAAAAGGAAAATGTACTGACTTTACTCAAGCGTTGGATAATGAACCAGAAGTTGATAGTATTGGATTAAATGTTAATCAAACAAATTATGAATTATATGAAAATGAAATAAAATCTGTAGAAGTAATATAAAAGCACTTACTAGAAAAAATAGTAGGTGCTTTTATTATGCCTGGAATGTAAGTCTTAGGGAACTAAGGCTTTTTTATTTTATAAAAATTTAATTGCGTCTTTAGTCTTATATAGGTTAAAGGGACAAACGGAGGTATGAAAATGTTAAAAAAAGAATTAGCAGAACTTTTAAAATCTGCAGAAGATGATGATAATATTGATGAAATTTTAGGAAAAGCTGAACCAGTTAAGGCATTAGTTAATAATGGTTTAACGCTAGATGCTTTTAAAACAAAAGCTACAACAGATAAAGATTTTAAGGCTTTTATGGACAGTGAAAAAGATAAACATAGTCAAAAAGCGTTAGAAACCTGGAAAACTAATAATCTGCAAAGTCTTATTGATGATAAGGTTAAAGAGTTATACCCAGAGGAAGATCCTAAAGATAATGAGCTTAAAAAGTTAAAACAAGAAATGGAAAATATGAAGAAAGAAAAAATAAAAGAGCAGTTAACTAATAAAGCTCTTAAAATAGCTACCGAAAAAGGTTTACCAACTGATTTGGTAGATTATTTTATTGGACAAGATGAAGATTCCACAAATAAAAATTTAGAAACATTAGAAAAAGTATTTACTGATAAATTAGAAACTACAGTAAAGGAAAGGCTTAAGGACAATAGTTATACTCCACCTGCTGGAAAAGAAGATCCTAAGGGTGGTTTAGATTTTATATCTGTAATAAAAGAAAATCAAGTAAAAAGAGATTAGAGGAGAGTGTAAATAATGGCAGATACAGTATATTTAAAAGATAATTTAACTGGTTTCGTACCAGTAGAACAGGCAAATGGAATAATGAAAGAAGTTGCGAGAGGTTCTTCTATATTAAGACTTTCAAAGGTTGAGCCTATGACAAGTGATAAAAAGAAATTTTCTATTATGGTAGATGGTCCAGGAGCTTACTGGGTAGGAGAAACTGAAAGAATTAAGACTTCCAAGGCAGAATGGATTTTCCCAGAAATGGAAGCTAAAAAGTTAGCAGTCATAATTCCAGTAACAAAGGAAAAGATGAATGATACAACTATAAATGTATTTGGAGAAATGAAAACTGCAATAGCTGAAGCTTTTTATAAAGCAATAGATTCAGCTTGTTTATTTGGCACTAATTCCCCATTTGCTAAGAATATTTTTGGAGTTGCTGATGGTGCTGGAAATAAAATAGCATTAGAAACTAACGGAGCTGGTAAGCTTGACTTGGATATAAGTGATGTTATGGCACTAGTTGAAGATGATGGTTTAGATGTTAATGGATTTGCTGGCCATTATGGACTTAAAAATTCTTTAAGAAAATTAAGGGATGCTAATGGGAACGCTTTATTTGTTCCTGGCGTTGGCCAAAATGATTTATATTCAAATCCTATAGAGTTTGTTCGTAATGGTGGCTTTGACAAAACAAAAGCTGAATTAATAGCCGGTAACTGGATGTATTCTTTAGTAGGTATGAGAGCAGGTATTGAGTATGAGATACTTAAAGAAGCTACTCTTCAATCAGTTACTATGGGTGATGGAAAACCATTATCTTTAGCTGAAAATGATATGGTAGCAATTAAAGCTAGTATGAGATTAGGATTCTTACCTATAAAAGACAAGGCTTTTGCATTGTTAACACCTAAAGCTGGAGCATAAAAAGTTTAATATTTGAGTTTAAGGAGGACACAAGGATGAAGAAATACAGTAAGGGAAAAAGAGTAATATGTGCTACTAAAAGAGCTTTTGAGGTTATATATAAAGCACAAGGATTTAAAGAGGTTAAAGAAAAGGTTGAAACTGAAAATAAGGGAGATGAAAATTCTACTGATGCTCAAGAAAGTGATGATACAGATGAAAAGTAGGTGATAATTAATGTCTACAGAACAAAGAAAAGCTATTTTAGTTATTAGAAATTACCTCAATAAAAACTTAGCAGATGATGATATTTTGACTAAATATGATTTGGCGGTGGAGCAATTAATTAGCAATGCTGCTAAATTAGAGAAAATAAAAACTCCAGGAGTTAAATCTATGTCTGAGGGTAATCAAAGTATAAGTTTTGATAGTAATCCTTGGACTATAACAGATGATGTCAAAGCTTTACTTCCAGTGCCTTATATAAGGATGTGTTAGTATGGGAGTTTTACTCAAAAATGCAGATATAACTATTTATAATAAGTATTATGATTTTGGTACAGATACAGATAAATATCAAAGAACAGTTATTGAAGGTGTGAATTGGCAAAGTAAAAGGAATGGTACCATAACAGATAAAGGGTTACTATTAGCAGATAGTACCCTTATTTTTATAGATAAGTTAGATAATTATATTAGTCATAAGAGATTTAATAAGTTATCAGCTGCAGAAAGAGTTAATTATTTTACTTTAGCACCAGGAGATAAAATTGTAAAAGGTGAGGTTGATTTTGAGATTACAGGAGTAAAGCCTTATAGAATTGCAGATTTAGAAAATGAGTTTGATGATGTTATAGATATTAAATCTGTAAATGAGTTATCAAGTCATTTTGAAGTGGAGGGAGTATAATGGCCACTACAGTTAAAATTAACATGGATAAAACAGAAAAAATACTCCTAAAGCGATATTTAAATAATAATGGTCAAGCACAAGTTAAGTTTACTAAAGAAGTGGCTAAACAATGTAATAATTATGTACCTTTTAAAACTGGTAGGCTTAAAGATATGAGTGTTGAGCTTAAACCGGATAAGATTGTTTATAATGCTTCTTATGCTAAAAAGCAATACTATACTAATAAAGGTGGAAATAGAGGAGCTTTAAGAGGTAAGATGTGGGATAAAAGAATGTGGATAGATAAAGGAGACAATATTGTAAAAACTATAGCTGAGTTTGTAGGAGGTAGATCTAAATGATAATAGATTCTTTAAGAAATTATTTTAGAAAAATAAAATGTTTAGATACTTTTAATAATGCTATACGAGTGAATGTAAATTATTTATCTCCAAATACAGATACCTATTCTATAGAGGAAGTTCCAATTGAACCAATATTAAAACACTATGTAAACGGCGATAGTATAAGACAATATGCTTTTATCTTTACTAGTAGGGAGCCTTATGGTGCGGACATACTCCAAAATATAGATAACTCTGGATTTTATGAGAAACTTGCAAATGAAATTGAACAAAATAACAATAATAATGTATTGCCAGTGTTAGATAATGATTTAGAACCTTTAGAAATTAAAGTTACCAGTACTGGCTATGCTTTTGCAGTTACAGAAGATACTGCACAGTTTCAAATTCAACTTAAATTAAAATATTTTAAGAAAGGAAAGTGATATAAATGGCAGTTAGAAAGAGAAAAATACAAGCTAATTATTTAAAAATAAAAGAAGGTTTTGAGTTACTTGGTGCTGGATTTACAGAATTAAACGAAGCTCCATCTGCACAAACTACTAGTAAAAGATATATAAATCAATCTAGTGCAAGTCAATCTGTAACTGGATATGAGTGGGCAAGTGAGTTTACTGCAGATCAGATTAATAGTGAAAAGGCAATTGAATATATAAGAGAAATCGGAGAATTACAAAAGACAGGTCCAGATACAGAAGCAGATTATCTTATTGTGGATTTGGACAAACCTGCAGCAACCGAGGGCAGTTTTAGAGCAAGACAAATTAAAGTTGCTATATCTATAGACAGTTTTGAGGATAATGACGGAGACTTAGGCATTAGCGGAAGTTTCTTAGGAATAAGTGATCCAGTAGAAGGGACATTTGATACTAAGTCAAAAGAATTTACTGAAGGTTTTACAGCTAAAACAGTTTAGAGGAGATGTGATGTATGAAAATTAATGGAGTGGAATTAGAGGATTTAGATTTATTGGATTTAGAAGTTGCTGAAAGATTTGAAAAAGGATTAAAAAAAATCGAAGATATAAGTTCGAAAGTTCAAGGAATGAGTGCAACAGAAAGTATAAAAACACAATGTAATGCAGTATTTAGTATATTTAATGATTTATTTGGTGAAGGTACTGACAAGAAAGTTTTTGGAAATAAAGTTAATTTATTAACCTGTTTAAAGGCTTTTGCCGAACTTGTTGACTACAGTAAAAAACCAAATGAAGAAATAATTAAATTAACCCAAAAATATTCTCCTAATAGAGCTACTAGAAGAAAGAAAAAATAATGAACTTATTAATTGATTTAGTGCCTACTAATGTTGAAATAGAGGGGAAAGAGTTTGAGATTAATACAGACTTTAGAACCTCTGTTTTATTTGAGCTTTTAATGCAAGATAATAATGTGAATGAAGAAGATAAGATTTATATGGCTCTAGAACTTTATTACCCGGAGATACCACTTAATATAAATGAAGCTGTAGAACAAATGCTATGGTTTTATAGATGTGGCAAAGATATAAGAGAATCTAAAGGCACTGGAAAAGGCAAAAGCACTCAAATATATTCATTTGAATATGATGATGATTATATTTATTCTGCTTTTTTAGACCAATATGGAGTTGATTTACAGGATATAGAGTATTTACATTGGTGGAAATTTAAGGCCATGTTTAACGCTTTAAAGGAAGATAATGAGATAGTTAAAATAATGGGTTATAGAGCTATGGATTTATCTAAAATAAAAGATAAAGAGGAAAAGGTACATTATAAGAAAATGAAAGAACTTTATAAAATACCTTCTAATATAAATAAGGATGAAAAAGAAAAACTAGAAGAGATTAATAATATATTGTTAAATGGTGGGGATATAAGAAAAGTATTGTAACTTACTTCTAATGTATGTATAATCATGTTATAAATTACATTGGAGGTTATAACATGAAAAAAATATTAAGCTTAATATTAATTACTATTTTATCCTTTTCTTTAGTAGCTTGTGGACAAGAGAAAAAAGAAACTACTTTAAAAGATGTGGTTAACTCAAAAGATTCTAAAGAAGCAAATGAAAAATTAAACGATATAAAAGAAGAACAGAAAAAAATGTATGTAGTATAGTTTTGGCAGACACTAAAAATGTTAAAATAATATGTAAAGGTAAAGGTAAAAGTGCGTTAGGTGGAATTTACATAACGTTATATATCGAAAATAAAACTAAAAAAGATATATTAGTTGGTGTTGATAAATGTAGCAATAATGGTAGCATGGTGGATGCTTTGTTTGGAGAAACAATATCAGCTGGAATGAAAAGTGAAAATGATTTATCTGTTATGAAAAAAGAAATAACAGAAGTTAAAGATTTTAAAGGTACTTTTAATATAATGGATAATAGTAAAGGTGAAATTATAGAAAATATAGACTTTAATATAAAATAATTTATATTAAAGTAGCACTTACAGTAGTAGGTGCTTTTTTATGTTTAAAATGAGGTGATTAATATTGAAGAAATAAGATGTCCTAATTGCAATCAGTTATTGTTGAAGGCTGATTATGTAAAAGGGGAAGTAAAATGTACTAGATGTAAGAAAATAATTGAATTAGAAATTAAACAAAGAACAGAGCCAAACCACACCATAGAGTAGTGAGTGAGCCTGTCTTTTTTATTTTATATGAAAGGCAGGTGAGAAATATATGGCTGATGGTAGGATTATAATCGATACTGAAATAAATAGTTCCGGTGCCGAAAAAGGAGTAAGTAAGCTAAGCAGTAAGCTTGGTGGCATTGCTAAGACAGGAGTTAAGGCTTTTACAGGTGCAGTTGCGGCTACAGGTGTAGCGTTGGGTGGATTAGGTGCTATTGGGTTTAAATATAATAGTGATATGGAACAATATATGGCTGGATTTACAACAATGCTTGGGAGTGCAGATAAAGCAAGTAAACATATGAATGAATTAAAAACATTTGCCGCAAAAACCCCGTTCGAAATGTCCGATTTAGCTCAAGCTTCAACGACTTTACAAGCGTTTGGGGTTGATATTAAAGAAGTTACGCCAGATTTAAAAATGTTAGGAGATATATCTTTAGGTAATAAAGAGAAATTTAATGGATTAGCTTTAGTTTTTGGGCAGGTTAAATCTCAGGGCAAATTAATGGGACAAGATTTAATGCAAATGATTAATAACGGATTTAATCCACTTCAAATTATTAGCGAGAAAACTGGAAAATCAATGTCCCAACTTAAAGACGAAATGTCTAAAGGGCAAATTTCTTATGAAATGGTTGCTGATGCAATGAAAACAGCTACTAGTGAAGGTGGTATGTTCTGCGGCGCAATGGATAAGCAAAGTAATACCATGACGGGTTTGTTATCAACGCTAAAAGACAACTTAGGAGCCTTAGCTGGTAAATTAGCAACTCCTATTTTTAAACTTGTAAAAAAAGGATTAGAAGATTTTATTCCGGTTCTTGATAATGCTAGCGCTGCAGTAGACATGATGTTTAAAAAAATGGATGAAGGTAAAAGCATAGGATATTCAATGCGTGAAGCATTTAAGGGAATTGTACCAGAAGATATTCTTTTAAATGTTACAACTATTATAGACGGTATAAATTTTGCAATAAAAGGTCTTGTTGCTTTTATTCAGGGTGATGTTGAAAAGGCTAGAGATATGTTTTATACTATGTTCCCTACAGACGATATTGGCAATGAAAAATATGTAGACATAATAATAGGTGTTTTGGATACTATAAAAGGATTATTTAATTTTATAAAAAATAATTTTCAAGAAGTTATAAGTGCTGTGTTAGGTGTTGGCGTTGCAATTGGAACTTTTAATTTAATTATGAAAGCTTCTCAAATAATAGGAGTAGTAACTAAATTAATATCAGCATATAGAGCAGGAACATTATTAGCTACATTGGCACAACTTGGACTCAACACTGCATTACTTTCAAATCCATTTACGTGGGTAGCAGTTGCTATAAGTGCTTTAGTTGGTGGAATAGTTTATCTTTGGAACACAAACGAAGGTTTTAGAAGTGCGGTAATAGGCGCATGGGACACTATTTTAGGAGTAGGCAAAGCTGTGTGGGGTTGGTTGGTGAATTTTTTTACTGTAGATATACCAAATGCATTTCAAGTGGTTATAGATTTTTTTGTTGGTATACCTGATTGGTTTGTAAATTTATGGACAAATATTAAGCAGGCATTTTTAGATGGGTGGCAAGCTATAACTAATTTCTTTACGGAGACTATTCCAACATGGATAGAGCAGATGTTTAATTGGTTTAATGAACTTCCAGGTAAAATTGGATATGCTTTAGGATATGCTTTAGGAACTATAGTCAAGTGGGGTATAGATACTTGGAATTATTTAGTTACTAATGTACCTAAATGGATAGCTGCTATAGTTAAATTCTTTTCTGAATTACCAGGTAAGATATGGACTTGGCTAGTAAACACAATATCTAAAATAGTAGCGTGGGGACAACAAACGTATAGCAATATGGTAAATGCAGCTGCTAAAGCCATAAATGCAGTTATACAATGGTTTACTACATTACCAAGTAGAATATGGCAATGGTTATATAACACTATTTCGAAAATTATAGATTTTGGTCGTAATTTAGGTTCTAAGGCTGCTGAAGCTGGTTCCAATATGGTTACTAACATAATAAACGCTGTTAAGAACCTTCCTAATAAAATGATGGACGTAGGCAAAAACGTTGTAAAAGGTGTTTGGGAAGGTATTGTAGGTATGGCCTCTTGGTTAAAAAGTAAGGTTTCTGATTTCTTTGGTAGCATAGTAAATGGTGCTAAAGATGCATTAGGAATACACTCACCTTCAAGAGTTTTCCGAGATCAAGTAGGGAAATATATGGCGCAAGGTGTTGGAGTAGGTTTTTCAGAAGAGACTAAAAATATACAAAATAGTATGAATAAAAAATTATCCACCCTAACGGCAAAAATGAGAGCTACTGTGGACTATGAAACTAGTAAAACTTCAAGAACAATGGCTTCTAAATTTAATGGAGCTATGACAAATACAGTAACGAATAACAATGATAATGGAGTAACACAAAATGTTACAATAGTTAATCCTGAAAGAACTCCAAGCGAAAATGCTAGAGCACTTAAAAGAGTTGGGAGGGATTTAGCACTTGGATATTAAATTGATACTTAAAAGTAATAATAAAACTTTAGAAATTGCTAAAGATACCTCTTATAAACTTGTGAATATAGGTGGTATAGAAAAATCTGAACTTGAACTTAACATAGTTAGTAATGCACAAGCTGATGGTTCGATTTTGGTGAGTAAGAGAATACGAAATAGGCCTATATCTATAACCGTGGATTATAAAGGAGAAAATAAGGAGATTGAACGTGAAAAGTTAATCTCTTTTTTTAATCCCAAAAATGTTGGTGTATTAATTGTAAATTATGCAGGATTAGAAAGAGCTATTGAGTATGAAGTAGAAGATTTTAATGCTCCCATAGTTAATGTTTATGATGATTTGTCTTTTACAGTAGATTTGATATGCCCTAATCCTTATTGGACAGATGTGGAACTTAATAAAAAACAAATAGCTCTGTGGAAGGGAGATTTCCATTTTTCTTTAGTAATTCCAGCTAATAAGGGTATTACAATGGGGCACAGAGAACCAAGCCTAATTGTTAATGTAGAAAATAAAGGACAAGCAAAAACTGGGATGATAATAGAATTTTTGCTAGGGGTACTTTAAGCAATCCAAGTTTATTTAATGTAAGTACAAGGGAATTTATAAAAATAAATAAGCCCATGGTTGCAGGTGAAAAAATAATAATTAACACTAATTTTGGAAAGAAAAAATATTAAGCATTAATAATGGCATTGAAATAGATATATTAAACTATTTAGATATTATTGGTGGCGGAGATACGTTCTTGCAGCTAGATGTTGGAGATAACCTTTTTCGTTATAACGCAGATGAAAACTTAGATAACTTAGAAGTTAGCATTTACTACAATAATAATTACTTGGGGGTGTAAAAAGTGGAGTTATATATATTTAATAGAGATTTAAATTTAATTGGTATATTAGATACTTTTACATCTCTAAGGTGGATTAGAAGATATTTTGAAAGTGGTGCATTTGAGCTACATTGTGATTTAAATGAAGAAACATTAAAATTATTGCAAAGAGATAGTATAATTTATAAAAAAGATGATTTAGAAGCAGGTTATATAGAAACTAGGCAATTAAAAATAAGACAAGATGGACAAGAATATTTAGAAGTTAGGGGCAAATTTTTAATAAGTTATTTAGATAGAAGGATTAATTGGAATATACTTAATTTTAGCGGGAAAACAGAAGAATTAATTAGAGCGCTAGTTAATTATAATGCTATTAATCCAACTAATATAGATAGAAAAATTCCAAATTTAATTTTAGGAGATTCAAGAGGTTTTAGCGAAGAAATAAATTACCAAAATAGTTATGGGAACATGTTGGATTGCTTGGAGAGTATAAGTAAAACAAGCAACTTAGGCTATAGAAATTTATTGAATATAAAAAACAAAAAAATAATATTTGAAATATATAAAGGTGTTGATAGGACTATAAATAATGGATCTATAGCACCTTGTATTTTTTCTAGGGATTTTGAAAATATCTTAGAACAAGAGTACACGGATAGCTTAAATAATTACAAGAACACTTGTCTTATTGCAGGAGCTGGAGAGGATAAAGATAGAAAAATGGCATCTATAGAAGAAAGTGTTGGACTAGATAGATTTGAAATGTATGTAGATGCTAGAGACTTGCAAAATACAGAAGAAAAGAAAAAAATGGTAGTAGATTATGATGAGAAAGGAAATCCTACTGGGGAACATGAAGAAACAGAAGAAATTGAGATACCTTGGGAGGGGTACAAACCTTTGCTATTACAAAGGGGGAATGAAAAATTAGAGGAATGTAAGGAAATACAAACCTTTGATTCTAAAATAAATGCTAATGGTAACAATGTCTATAAAAAAGATTTTGATTTAGGAGATATAGTAACTGTAGTAGATAAAAATTGGGGAATAAGAATAGATACAAGGATTACAGAAGTAGAAGAAGTTTGTGAAGACGGAAAAATTGAAATTAATCCCACGTTCGGTAATACTATTCCCACAATTGTAGATAGAATAAAAAATATAGAAAAAACCGCAAATGTTAAAAATAGTTCAATTGCAATAATTGATGGTGGAACTTTTAAGGATAAAAAAGGGGTTTAGAAAGTGAGGTTAGCAGTATGGAAAGAAGTAGTTTTTTTAATGCAGTTCTAGACAGTAATGGAAATCCAGATAGGTCTTATTTAGCAGAAGATTTTGCTAGATATTTTAGTACTTTTATAGGGAACGGCGTGTTCCTTAATCCAGCTAATCAATTACAAGTAATAGCAGCTGATGATAATATGACAGTAACCTTAAAAGCAGGACTTGCATGGATCAATGGCTATTTATATCAAAACACAGATGAATATATATTTGTTTTAGAACCAGCAGATGGAGTTTTGAATCGTATAGATCGAATAGTTTTAAGATTAGATTTTTTAAATAGAGAAATAAGAGCAGTAGTTAAAAAAGGTCAATTTGCAAGTACGCCAACAGCAGCAGTTTTGCAAAGGGATGCAGATGCATATGAAATAGCTTTAGCAGATATAACTATAAATGCTGGAGTAATAAGAATAACACAAGCAGATATTACGGACTTGAGACTTAATAAAAATCTTTGTGGTATAGTACATGGCACAGTAGATCAAGCAGATACTACTGCTATTTTTAATCAGTTTCAGAGTTGGTATTCTCAAACAAAAGCTAACTATGACAAAGATATTGCAACATGGACAGAAGAAAAAAGAAGCTTTTAATACTTGGTATGCAGATAATACACAAGCATTTTTAAATAAATTTAATAGCTGGTATGGTAGCAATACTGATAAATGGACAAGCGACTTTAATACATGGTTTGATACTGTGAAAGGTACTTTAAGTGAAGACATAGCAGGGAATCTCCTGAACAAAATAAATGCTATTCCAATAGTTAAAGCTGGAACTACAGAACCAACGGAACTAAGGACAGGTGATTTTTGGTTAAAAGAGGTATAAAAAATGAAAATAAAAATTAAAAGAGGATTGAAAAAAGATTTGACACTTCTTGATGCTGGAGAATTTGCACTTTGTACAGATACTGAAGAATTATATTTAGGTAATGGTTCTAGCAACATGCCTATAGGAGAAACAGGTTCAAATGGTGCGGATGGTGTAGACGGTAAAAGTATAGAGTTTGCTTGGAATGGAACAAGCCTAGGCATCAAACAAGAGGGACAGCAAGAATATAAATATGTAAATTTAAAAGGACCAAAGGGGGATACTGGTCCAGTAGGCCCACAAGGCAAAATAGGGCTTAAAGGAGACCAAGGCATACAAGGTTCCAAGGGTGATAAAGGAGACACAGGGCAACAAGGACCCAAAGGAGACACTGGGCATATAGGACCGCAGGGTGCACAAGGTATAAAAGGAGATAAAGGCGAAAAAGGAGACCAAGGAATACAAGGATTAAGAGGTTTAACAGGTGCCCAAGGATCTAAGGGAGAACAGGGACTTCAAGGCATTCAAGGTGCAAAAGGAGATGTTGGAGAACGAGGGCCAATTGGCCCCCAGGGTGTTCAAGGCACGAAAGGAGATAAGGGAAATACTGGACCACAAGGTCCTAAAGGTGCTGATGGATTAACAACATCTATTAGGTTAGGCCCTACACAATATAATCAAGCTAATGGAATTATATCTTTGCCAGCATATCCTACAATTCCAACAAAATTATCCCAATTACAAAACGATATTGGAGCAGGAGGTGGAACAAATATTGTTACAAGTAGTACAGAACCAAATCTTAAACCAGGTGAATGGTGGTATAAAGAATAGAAAGGACGTGATGAAATGGCAACTATAAGTCAAGAAAAAGATTTAGAAATGCTTAAAAAAAATGCAGATGGAACATTTACAAAGTATAACCCAAAAACGAAAGCTAGCAATGTAAAATGCTCTAATGGGAAAGATTTAGAGTCGCAATTGGCAGATAAAGCGTCACGAGAAGCATTAAAAGATGGATTGGATTTAAAAACTAATAAGAGCGACTATGTAGCAAATAATGCCTTTGCTACTACAGAGGGTGCATCTACGGCTTATACAGTAACACTTAATCCTCCACCTACGGCATACGCAGATGGGCAACAAATAACTATTCTTCCTCATATAGAATGTGGAAATAATCCAACTCTAAACGTAAATAATTTAGGTGCTGGAACTATGTTAAAACAAGATGGTTCAGAAGTAAAAGCAGGAGATATAAAAGCAAATGTACCTTTATCATTAGTGAGGGTAGGTAGCAATTTTTTTATTCGTAGTGAGGGCAAACCAAGTGGTATATTGAGTGCATCTGTTCCTGATTTTGGTATGACTAAGTATAATTTAGAAATGATAATGAAGCCTAAAGTTGTTTATAAGTCATCTTATAGTAGTACAAAGTATCCATGTTTACATGAACAAATAAAAGGACAGGCTTTTTTTATAGAGGTTGTATATGATAGTTCAACAAGTCCAATTAAATATCATATTAGAAAATTTAGTACCGATAGTAATTCTGTTGATGATTACATATGGAGTTACGATGATTGTTTTGGTTCTCCAAAAATTCATATAAGAGAAAATTTAGATATGGTAATTATCATAGAAAATAGGACGTTTCATTATATATCACTAACTACTGGTAGTTTAATCAAAAAAATAACGATACCATCATCTTCTGGGGATCATGTGGGTATAGACCTATATGGTGATATATATAGGATTATAAATAAAGATGAAGATGGATACGGAAATACTAATAATAGACTTGAAAAATTCAGTAAAAATGATGGTTCGTTAATATATGGTATAGATATGACTTCTGCTAGTTTACATGGAGGTAATTATCCATCTAATAGATTAGAGTTTAATTCTGATAATATAATGTGCATTGAATTTTATACTGGGTATGAAATGATAGGTAAGTGTTATGGTTCAACATTCTTAAACGCATCAACTGGTGAAAAGTATTTCACTCATAATGATGGAAGTTACGATACATCAACGTCTGTTAAAGTTGATGTAAAGCATAAAACAGCTTGGACAGTATATCGAGTGCAGAGATATTCAATAGACATTGTAAATGGTAAACTAAACTATATAGGTGGTGTTACAAACCCAAAGCCAAGTCCTGGAGGTAATACTACTTGTTGGGTTTGCGAAGGTTTTGAAAATAATGAACTTATATTAAGTGAGTGCGATTTCTATGGTGAATCTACATTAAGTAAGTTTAATACTATGACTACTTCAAGAACTGAAATAGACTCTGATTTAACTACGCGTATTAAAACTTCATTTCCATTATATGAAGATTTAAAGATTGTACTCGCTAGTGATGGAGTTATGATTTCCCGATTCACGCATGATTCATCATCAACTAGTAATTACTATGGTAGACAAAGATTTCATTTATTTGGAAAATTTAAGTTTAAATAATTTTAGAGAGAAGGTAATATTATGGTATATATTAAAACTGATTCTAATAATATAGTTACTTATCAACACCATATGCCTTTTGATGATATATATGGTATGGGTAAGACTAAAGACAAATTGCTTGAAGACGGATATTTAGTAGACAGTATTCCTAAATCAGAAGGTGATGGTTGCCCAATATTAAAATATAATAATGGTATTG
The DNA here is from genome assembly GCA_041861885.1 of Haloimpatiens sp. FM7315. Lineage (NCBI taxonomy): Bacteria > Bacillati > Bacillota > Clostridia > Eubacteriales > Clostridiaceae > Haloimpatiens > Haloimpatiens sporogenes. Next base: position 2,665,237 of record JBGVUE010000001.1, on the reverse strand, counting down.
TAGAAATAATTGGATATGAAAGCGTTAATGCCTATAAAACACCTAATGAACTATTAAGAGACGAAATAAAAACGTTACAAAAAGATAACGCACAAACCCAATATGCTCTAATGATGGGAGGTCTTGTATAATGTTGCTTACATTTGAAAAAATTAAAGAATATTATGATAACAAATTTTGGAACAAAGCTATGGTATGGGATTCTGTAAGTAAAAATAAAATAAATCAATCTCAATACACACAAATCACAGATGAAGCATATCCAATTGCTAGACCGATTAAGTCGGAATAGAAATATTTTGCGAATTAATATAGAGGCAAAGTAGAGGACCATAGAGGTCTTTTTATTTTGCCTATTTTTTATTATTAGGGAGGCACAACATGAATGATGAAACAGTAGAAATTAAAATAAGTGAACATGATAAAAGATTAGATGTACATGGAGAAAGATTAGACAGAATTGAAATAGCATTAGCAGAAAGCAAAACAGATATAAAAAACTTATGCAAAGATATTAGAAATTTAACAGGAATATTAAAATGGCTTTGTACATTAATGGGAGGTTCTTTAGTAACCTTCTTTTTTTATGCAATTCAACACCAAATATTTAAATAAAAAGGAGTGGCATTAATGAATATATTAGAAAACAATTTAAAATTTAAATCTTTAACTTATGGTAATAACCCAAATACGATAGTTCTTCATCACGCAGAGGCTTCTAAGTGTACTGTGCAAGACATAGACAGATGGCACAAGGGTAATGGCTGGAGTGGTATCGGTTATCATTATTTTATAAGAAAAAATGGAGCTATTTATAAAGGCAGACCAGATAACGCAATAGGAGCACATTGTTTGCACCATAACACAAACACATTAGGTATCTGTGCAGAAGGTTCATATATGAAAGAAACAATGCCAGAAGTACAATTTAAAGCTATTGTGGAGTTATGTAAATACTTAAAAGGAAAATATAATATAAAAGATATAAAAGGACATGGAGAACTTATGGCTACAAGTTGCCCAGGTGTTAATTATCCATTAAAAGAAATAAAAAAACTTGTATTGAATAGTTCTACAACTCAATCTCAAATAAAAAATAATGTTGCAAATATAATTAATAGAATGGGGGTTGTAACTGCTAAAAGTGGATTAAGAGTAAGGAAAGCACCAGATACTAATTCAAAGATATTAACTACCCTTTCACATGGAAATAAAATAAAAATATACAAGGATTGCGGCAATGGTTGGTATGATGTTTACTATGGTACACATGGCGGTTATGTAAGTAAAGATTATATTAAATTAGTTTAAGGGGGCGTATGTGTTATGAAAGAATTTATTAAAAACTTTTTGCAGATTAAAAAAATAATAGCATTGTTAACAACTATAATATTTTGCTATTTAAGTGCTAGAGGTAGTTTGTCTAGTACAGAATTTTTAAGTGTATTTACATTAATAATAGGATTTTATTTTGGACAGAGTTCCGTTAGGCAGAGCATTAAAGAAAATAAATAAGTTTTAATATTTAAGGTAGCTCCTAATAGGGGTTACCTCTTTTTTTATTGGAAAATTTATTTATATTTATATAAAAATTTCATAAAAAGTATTGACTTATTATACTACACGTAGTATAATATAAATATAGAAAGGAGATGAGACAAGGGTGGTTAAAAAAATTAAAGAACTCGGAAAAGTGGTTGAAGCACTTACCGAGCTCACATTGAAAATAGGTACTCTAATAGCCATTATAAAAATGGTAGTAGATAGCCTAAATTAACATATAGGGGAGTTTACCTCCCCTTACAAATAAAATATCACATTAACCATCTTAATTCAATATGAAAAATGAAATGATAAAAGAAGTTTTAAAATTAATAGTTAAAACAATCGGGCTAATCATTTTAATTATCGGTTTAATAATCATAATCGTAAAAGGAGTGTTTTAAAATGGATGATAAGAGTAAACAAACAATAGCAAATCAAAAATGGGAGTCTAAAAATAAAGAATATGCTAGTTATTTAAAGAGTCGCAGTAGTGCCAGAAGCTTTATAAGGAATAAAGCAACATTGGAAGACTTAGAGGAACTAAAAGAACTAATAAAAGAAAAAGAAGAAAATTTAAAAAGACAGTCTTAATTGACTGTCTTATTTTTTTGTGGTATAACTTAAAGGAGTAATTATTTCAGCCTCTTCATGAGGAGAAGTTTTTAAATAGTATTCATATGTTAGTTTACCACAATCACGTTTTTTAGTTTGTGTTACTAATCCCTTCGTTTTAAGCTCCTTCCATGCCTTTTTAAAAGCTGTTTCTCCATAGCCACTAAGGTATTTAAAATGCATTCTATCTATCTTTGCATTCTTTTCTAAATTAAAAAGATATAACAATTTCATATATAAAACTATAGCTTTAGAAGATAGTCCTGCTTTAAAAAGCACGAAGTTTTGTATTTTTGTATAATCATTCATATTTTACGACCTTTCCTTGAATTAATTTTATTTATAATAATAACATAATTTAGATAATAAATACAGCATGTTAATAACTTGTGGATAACTTGTTAGTAAGTACCACCACTATATAGATTTATACCCCCTGGTAATATAGGCATTACTATAGTTGACCAGGTACTAGAAATATACCCCCTATAATAAGACTATAGTTAAATAAGATTTATAAATAATATTATATAAACAACTAACTACTTAGTATATAAGTAATATAAAATAATCGTTGTTGGTTGTTTTGTCAAGGATTAATTTAAAATAAAGTAAAAACTCTCTAAAAGCCATTCTAACAAATAATAAAATAAAATAAAATAGCATTGTAGTGCCTTTTTCGGAATAGAATTAATTATACATATCCATAAGTTAATTTAAAAGGTATTTGTATGCACATATAGTTCTAGGTGAATACTAGGGCTTTATTTTTTGCGTATTTACGTAATACTTTTATTACACTTGCAATAACTTTATGGTATAATATTGTTATTGTATGTATTTGAGTCAATAAGGGGGTAGTTGCATGGCTTCAAATAATGGTTTAGTGAACAGGCATAAAGTAAGTTTTAGTATTGATAAAAATTTATTTAAAATGTTAGATGATTTATCAAAAGAAACAATGATACCAAAAACAAGACTAGTCGATAAAGCGTTAGAACTATTAGCTAAAGAATATAATAGAGAAATAGATACTGAGTAGAAATTAACTCAGTATCTATTTTTTAAAAAAGAAACTACATGAAATTAATATAAACTAGTTGCAATTGCATGTAGTTTGATGTACAATAAATTCATAAAGCAAAACACAAGGAGGTCAAACTTATGGGATTTACTGAAAAGGACAATTTGATATTTGAAAAGTATAAAAAAGTGAGAAGATTGTTAAGAAAACAGAAAGAACTCCTTAGGAAAATAGATGAATTAGAAAGGAAACGAGGTGTTTTGTATGCCTAAAGTAACTATTGTAGAACCCGATATAACCGACGAACAGAATGTGGAAAACCTAAGGGTGGTAGAACGTGCGTTAGAACTTATAATTGAAAAAGAGTGTGGGCAAAGCGTTAAGGTTAGTATAGTAAACAAATGTATACGTAAAACAGCTTAAAAATAATTCAAGGAGGCTAAACCATGTGCAACGGATTTACTAAAATAGATAATTCAATAATAGAAAGTGAAAACCTATCTTTTGACGCTAAGGGTATTTATATGGTCATTTCTAGATATATATCAATTCCAGGATTTAAGATTAACAAGTCTCACATTAAATCCGTTACTGGCTTGGGACCTATTAGATTCAATAGAGCTTGGAAGGAGCTTAAAGAGAAAGGTCTATTAATACAAGTTAAGAAGAGTATTAATGGAAAATTTGTATATGAATATTCTTTAAAAACGCAAGGAGTAAAAGCTACTCCAGTAGAGGAAAATAAACCTACACACATTGATAGCAACGGCAATGCTCCAATAGAAGGGCAAATAGATATTGATGAAATTATAGAGCCATCAATAGAAAAAGATGTTGTAACAAATGAAACTACTACAGATGAAACTATAGTGTCTAAAGAAACTGGATTTGATACTAAACAATCCAAAGAGCTCTTAAAGATTGCTGGTAATAATATTCTAAAGATAATTCAAGCTTATAAATACACTATGCAGCAAAACAATGTTAAAAATCTTTTTAAATATACACTGTGGTGTATAAAAAACAATATAGCAAGCAAAGAAAGTAAGCCCAAAAGTGCCTTTAACGATTTTAGCCAAAGGAAATATAATTTTGAGGAACTTGAAAGACGATTACTGGGCATTAAGAGTAATAATTCATTGTATCAGGAGGGATAAAATTCTTAAAAATCAATTAAAAATGAAAAATGTAAAATAAAAAAAGCCCATATCCTAGGATACAGACCGTCGCAAGTCAATTATATCCTAGTGGTGGTTAATAATCAAGGGAGGATATAAGGAAATGAGCAGAAAAGGAAAAATAAAAGATAATATATTTGGATTTTTAGGTTCAGGCATGGTGATTGTTATGTTATTTAAAATTGCAGACATAGTTTATTAAGAATTATTTAAATATAATGGAGGGGTTTAGATGAAAATTACAGTTATAGATTTAGGAAATATTAATATTAAATACACAGGAGATAATAAAGGGGCTTTTAGTTCTAAAATAACTAATGACTACCAAAGCTATGAAGAAGGGTTCAAAAGAATAGAATATAATGGGATTACAACTTATATAGGTGTAGGAGAACTTTCAAGGGAGTTTAATAAGGCTGACAGAGATTATATGGCACAATTACTATATGCTATAGGAAAAGCCAATAATGAAGATACTAAAGAAACAAACCTAACTCTATTGCTACCTATAATACAAATGAAAAACAAAATAAAATTGGTTGAAACTCTTAAAGGTAAAATATTTAATTTTAAATTTAATGGTGTGGACAGAAATATAAAAATAAATGATTTGTTAGTGCTTCCAGAAGGGTATGCAAGCTATTATAGTTTGGATTTAGAGTACAGAAAAGGTGATGTATGCATATTGGATTTAGGTTCAAGAACTATAAATATTTGTGTATTAGAGAATGGAAAAATAGTAAAAACTAATACAGTTAAGTTAGGATCATTTGACTTCTATTCTAAAATTAAGAGTTTAGAAAATGCTAAAGGGGAAGATTTTTCCGAGGAAGATATTCAAAGGCTAATAGGAAATGGATTAATTAAAGTAGAACCCAAGCAATATTTAACATTCTTAGGCGATATATTAAATGCAGTTAAGCCGTATGCTAATTTAAAAACCTACAGTGTAATTTTTACTGGTGGTACAAGCTTAATGTTAAAGGATTATATAAGCAAATTACCATTAAGAAAATTTAAGATTCATCCAAGGGCGTTAACAAGCAACGTAGAAGGAGCGCTAGAAGCTAGTAAGAAGGTATGGGCAAATGGCAATAAGTAAAAATAGTAGAAGGGTTCAATTTACGCTTAATAGCTCTAAAGATAAAGAAAAAGAAATTATAAAATTCCTTGACGGCTGCATAGATACAAACGCAGCTATTAAGGAAATAATTTATAGCTATATAGTGAGTAACTGTAATACAAAGTTACCACAAGTAACTCAAATACAAGTTAGTCAAAGTAAGGATAAGTCATTACAAGTGAGTAACTTTGATAATAATATAGTGAGTGATAGTGATAATAAGTTACTCACTATGAGTAATAGTGAGCAACAATTACCACAAGTGAGTGAATTAGAGCAAAATGAATTAGAAGAACTAAATAAATTTTTATAAATGCTTATACAGAAAAAGCTCTAGTTATTCTAGAGCTTTTCAATCATCATTTTTAATATTATAATGTTTTTTTATTATCTGTAAGACTAAATTGCTTACACTTCTATCTTCATATTCAGCTTCTTTTACAAGCATTTCATGAATTTTTTTAGAAATAGTAACATTAATTCTAGTGTTTTCTTTTTTTATCATTATACGCACCTCTTATTTAAGTATATAAGGGGTGCAACACTATGTGTTAAAAGTGACACTAAATGTATCACTTTTAAGGCAAATAATATACTAGTTTAGAAGGATGTATGTCCAAAGCTTCTGCTATTTTACAAAGTTGTCTAAGTGTAGGACTTTTTTATTATGTTCTAATTCGCTCAGATAGCTCTGTGATAGTCCGGATTTTTTTGCGAGTTCTGTTTGTGTCATTTCTTTACTTTCTCTAATTTCTTTTATCTTCAGTAGACATACCATATTAGCACCTTATAATTTTAATTATTATTATATTAAAATTATATTATATAAAATATGAAATAACTATATGAAAATATTGTAACTGTTGGAAATTGTCGAAACTATCGCTGGTAGCGATAGAAAATCGTGGTAAAATTATAAGTATAGAAACTACATCCTATATAGAACGTATGTTCTTTACAAATAAATAAATAGGTGGTATCATAAAATTATTCATAAGAGGAAAGGTGATTTTGAAATGGAAAAAAATATTTTTTTACAGTTAATGAGTTATCTGAAAAACTAAAAATAAGTAAATTATACATATACAATTTAATATTAAGTGAAAATATACAGATAATAAAAATAGACAAAATACTTATACCAATTTTAGAATTAAAAAAATGCCCACACTAGAAAACATGTGGGCAAATGGTGGGGGAAATGTATGAAGATTAAAAAATAAACTACGTATAACGCTTTAAAATAAGTTGATTTTAGTTTATGTGTAAGGATGAAGCAAGACATGGTAGAGCATTTAAGGGTTTATTAGAAAGACATTTTGCTAAGTAATCCCCAAGATTTATATAAATACACATTTTTATTATTAAAAAATGCAGCTATACCTTAAAGTAAAGGTATAGCTGTATTTTAATTTATATGTTTTGGGGGGTAAAGCACAAAAAACTTTTAATGGTAAAGTTTAAGGGGCTTCAATAAATTTTTATTTTAGATTTATGTCGTTTAGAGTTTTTGTTGGAACTATCATATGGTTATCTGTATTTAAATTGGTAACTTCACAAGTTCCTTTATCTTTATCAAGTTTTTTAATCCATACAGGAGTATTTTTGTAATAAACAGGTATGTTGTTTTTAGATTCCATAATTTGTTTTGCCCTTGAGTAATCCACAAAATCACCTTCCTAAGCTATTTTTATAATCCTGTAACTATACTCACTATAATATTTTTCCACTAAATCACAGATTTATTCAAATAATATGTTATAATTTTTGTAATATATTAAAAAACTTTAGGCTTATTATTTTGTGGATTGTTTTTTAGAAGGACATTACTTAACTTTGATATTATTGTTATATAAAAAAGTAAATTAATAATTAAGGAGAGTGGTATTGTGAAGAGTTTTTCTTATTTTATGCCAACAAAAATTTTATGTGGAAAAGATGTAATTATAAATAATGCAGATTTATTAAAATCCTTTGGTAAAAAAGCCTTTATAATTACAGGAAAAGCATCATCTAAAAAAAATGGCTCTCTAAAGGATTTGACTAAGGCTTTAGAAAAGCAAAATATAGAATATGTTATATTTGATGAAGTAGAAGAAAATCCATCTATGGAAATGGTTGAGAAGGCAGCGAGTATTGGTAAAAGTGAAAAAGTTGATTTTATAATAGGTCTTGGAGGAGGCTCTTCATTAGATTCTGCTAAAGGAATTGGAGTTTTAATAAAAAACAAAGAAGCAAAAAAGAGGATTTATTTTTGGCAAAAAAACTTGAGTCTATTGAAGTTATAGCTATACCAACTACAGCTGGAACAGGATCTGAAGTTACTCAGTATGCTATATTTACAGATCACAGATCTAAAACTAAAAAGGGATTTTCCCACAGTGTATTTCCAAAGATAGCATTTTTAGATGCTAAATACTTAATGTCAACTCCAGATAGTGTAACTATTAATACAGGTGTAGATGCCTTATCTCACCTTATAGAGGGATATTTAACAATAAATGCTAGCGTTTTAAGCGATGCACTCTCTAAAGAAGGCATGGCTTTGTTTAGTGAATGTAGGGAGGCTTTTTTAAAAAGAGAATTTACTTATGAAATAAGGGAAAAGCTAATTTTAATGTCTACTATAGCGGGTATGGTTATAGCAGAGTCTGGTACTTCTTTACCTCATGGTATGGGATATGCTCTAACTTATTTTCATAACATACCCCATGGAAAGGCCAATGGACTTTTATTAAAGGAGTATTTAAGTTTCTGTGAGGATAAGAAAAAAGTTAATAATATACTTGAAATATTAAATATGAAAGATTTAGATGAATTTGGAGGATTTTTAAAAGAACTTTTAGGTTCATTTAAAGGAGTTAATGAAAAAGAAATTAATGAGTATACAGAAACTATGATAAATAATAAGGCTAAATTAAAGAATCATCCTTTTGAAGTAAAAAGAGAAGACATTTTAAACATATATAAAAACAGCTTAATGTAATTAAATATTAATTAATTAAACTGGCTTTATAAGGGCACTTTTAACTGCTTTTATAAGGCCAGTTTTTTATTTGAATTATGTAATAATAAAACAGTAAACTATTTCATATAAATTAAAGACTAATATTTTAATTATGGAGGAGAGCATTGATAAATATAATATGGTTTATAATGTTATTTTCAAGTATAGTTTTTGGGATAATAACAGGAAGTGGAGAAATCATATCTAAATCTATTGTAAATACAACATATTCTACAGTTGAATTAATGGTAAAGCTTGTTGGAATGATGTGTTTATGGTGCGGGGTAATGAGAATAGCTCAAAAAAGTGGTCTTACAGATAAATTAGCCTTTATTTTAAAACCAATATTAAAGAGATTATTTAAAAGCGCAGTTAAAAGTGAAAAAGCTTTAGGATTTATTGTTATGAATTTAACATCTAATATGATGGGACTTTCTAATGCGGCTACTCCCTTTGGAATTAAAGCTATGGAAGAGATGCAAAAACTAAATCCAGAAAAAGATAAGGCCAGCGATGATATGGCTTTATTTTTAGTTTTAAATGCTGCTTGCATACAAATTGTTCCAACTTCTGTAATATCTATAAGAGCTGCCTGTAATTCAAATAATCCAGCAGTAATAATGCTTCCAGCTATAATAGCCACAGGTACTGCTGCAGTTGTTGGATGTCTTATATGCAAAATTTTAGAGAAATACTTTTAGAAGGATTAAAAAATACATTTTACAAAATATATTACAGAATATAAATTGAAACAAAGGGGTATTTGAATTTTAGAAGGTAAGTAAACTTTATATTATTTTAAAATAGGAGGCAAGATTTAATGGGGTATATTATAAAAAGCATAATTCCTATAATTATAGGATTAGTGATTTTATATGGGATAAAAAATGGAGTGAAAGTTTATGAGTGTTTTGTTGAAGGAGCAAAGGATGGAGTTTACATATGTTTCAAGATATTTCCTTATTTACTTGCAATGCTTATTGCAGTTGGAGTGTTTAGAGATTCAAAGCTTTTAGATTCTTTTATTTCACTAGTTAAACCTTTAGTTAACATAATAGGTCTACCTTCAGAGGTAGTCCCACTTGTAATGGTAAAACCCTTGTCTGGAAGTGGGGCTATGGGGGTTTTTACAGATATATTAAAAAGATATGGTCCAGATACCTATATTGGCCTTGTGGCATCTATAATTATGGGTTCTACGGAAACCATATTTTACACCCTTACAGTATACTATGGTGCGGTAAATATTAAGAAAATAAGGCACACTTTGTGGGCAGCTATATTTGCTGATTTAACAGCTATAATAATGGCAGTATTTATAACTAGGGCAATTATATAAGTTTATATGATTATTCACTTAAGCAGAAGCAAATAATACTGAAATAAAAATAATTAAATGGTAAAATTTACTTAATAATTTTAATTTTCAATGCAAAGGATAGTTTAGTAATCTATATATTTTTCTATTCATAGGTTATTTTACTTTTTATGTAAAAAATAGAACATGAAGTGAATAGTTAAAATTTAAACAAACTACTACGAAAAAAAGAAAATAAGTTATGTATATCATTAAATAACGTATTAAATATCACATTTTAGGATTTAAATAACTTGAAAATACTGTTTAAACTTATTATAATATAATTAGATTAAAAATAAAGGGAGGAAAAAATATGATTACCTTAAATAATATAAGTAAAAGTTATAACGGAACTGCCTATGCAGTAAAAGATTTAAACTTAAACATAAGAGATGGAGAAATATTTGGATTTTTAGGACCTAATGGGGCTGGAAAAACTACTACTATAAAGATGATAACAGGGGTTATAATACCTAGTTCAGGAAATATCGAAATTAATAAAGCAGATATTGAAAAAGAACCACTAAAAGCAAAAAAGCAGTTTGGATTTGTTCCTGATAGTCCTGATATGTTTTTAAGACTAAAAGGTGTAGAATACCTTAATTTTATGGCAGATGCTTATGATGTATCTGTAAAAGATAGAAAAGATAGAATAAAAACTTTAAGCGAAAGGTTTTCTATGGAAAGTGCCTTAGGAGATAAAATACAAAGCTATTCTCATGGTATGAGACAAAAGATAGTTATTATGGGGGTTTTAATACACAATCCTGAAGTATGGATATTAGATGAACCTATGACAGGATTAGATCCAAAGTCTTCTTATATTTTAAAAGAAATGATGAGAGAACATGCAAATGCTGGTAAAACTGTATTCTTTTCCACTCATGTTCTTGAAGTTGCTGAAAAATTATGTGATAGGGTAGCTATAATAAATAAAGGTAAAGTGCTATTTTGTGGTACATTAGAGGAAATGAGAGAGCATTTTAAAGAAAGCGAATCCCTTGAGAAGATGTTCTTGGAGATGACTGAAAATGAATAAGTTAATACTTCTTACTAAATTATTTTTAAAGACAGGAGAAAATTCAATATCACAAAACAGCAAAAGTAAATTAAAATTAAAAAAATCTCTCATGTATGTTTTTATGTTTTTATGTTTTTTACCCATAGCTTTTATAATTTTTGAAATTACTTCAAATTTTTATGATGTGTTTGCTATGATAAATCAACAGTCCGCAGTTTTATCTTTGGGATTTTCCATTAGTTGCCTTTTGATATTCCTTTTTGGCATTTTTTATAGCATAAATACCTTGTATTTTTCAAAGGATTTAGATTTTATTTTGCCACTGCCTTTTAAACCTTGGCATATTGTAGGTGGTAAATTTGTAACTATGCTTATATATGAATATCTAACGGGGTTAATGTTTATTATGCCCTTGATAATAGCCTATGGATATAAAAGTGCAGGAGGAGTATTATACTATTTATATAGTTTAATAATATTTTTATTAATTCCAATTATTCCACTAATTTTATCTTCAATATTGGTTATGCTTATAATGAGTTTTACAAGTATTGCAAAAGATAAAGATAGGTTTAGAAAAATTGGGGGCATAATTAGTATAGTTTTTATAGTGGTTTTAAACGGCTTTATGCAAAAGTACAGTAAAGCTTCAATGGATCCAGAAAAAGCAAATGAAATACTTAATGCTGGTAAAAATGGATTTGCAAGTATAATATCTAAAATTTTCCCTACTGCTAAGTTTGCGGCGTTAGGATCAGCTAATAGTGGTTCTTTAGAAGGGTTTATAAATTTAATTATATTTATTGCCATAAGTGTGCTTATTTTATGTCTTTTCATAGCTTTAGCAGAAGGCCTTTATTTTAAGGGAGCCATTGGAATTTCAGAGACCTCTTCAAAGAGAAAGAAATTAAGCAAAGAGGAATTAAATAAAAATATTGTAAAACAATCAACCTTGATCGCTTGCATTAAAAAGGAATTAAGACTTTTATTTAGGACACCAGTTTATTTTTATAACTGTGTTATTATGAATTTCTTATGGCCAGTGTTTTTTATAATACCGATGGTTGTAGGAAATGAAGGTGGACTTAGCCAATTTGAAATGTTCTCAGGCTATTTAAATAATCCGAATCACTATCCGGTTGTACTTGCAGGCGCATTTTCTATGATGATTTTTGTAGCAGGAAGTAATGCTGTTACATCAACAGCTATTTCAAGAGAAGGTGGAAATATATTTATATGCAAATATCTACCTATTCCCTATAAAACCCAGATAATGGCTAAAGTTTTATCTGGAGTTTTTCTTGGAGTGATTTCTGAGGCTGTACTAATATTAGTTGCAGTACTATTAATGCATTTAAATCCTTATATGGGTATGGTGATTTTTGCAATATCCTTACTTGCCATATTATATGTGTGTATGCTTGGAATAATAATAGATCTATATAGGCCTAAACTAAGCTGGGTAAATGAACAGCAAGCAGTAAAGCAAAACTTAAATGCCTTTATTGAAATGCTTATTTCCTGGGCTACTATTGCAGTTATAATCATACCAGTTATATATTTTAAATTTAACTTAATGATAACAACTTTATTTATAGTAGTTTTATTTGCTATAGTAAATTTATTTCTTTATAAACTAATAGCTACAAAGGGAGAAGAAAAATTCTCTAAATTATTAGATTAATATTCTAAAATTAGGAGGGATTTTTATGGATGAAAATCTTTTATGGTATGAAAAAGAGAGAATTTTAAGGACTATAAAGAATTTAAAAAAAACAATATGGAAGGTTATTTTGTAGAAGATGAAAAAGAGCTTTTAAAGAAAATAGATGATATTTTAACTTTTAAAGCCACTGTAGGCTTTGGAGGTTCAATGACTTTATTTGAAACTGGAGTTATAGAGCATTTAAAAAATAAAGACTATAAAATTTTGGATAGGTACAAAGAAGGACTTACAAAAGAAGATATTAAGAAAATATATAGAGATAGTTTTTTTGCAGATGCTTATTTTTCTTCTACTAATGCTTTAACTGAAAATGGAGAACTTTACAATATAGATGGTAATGGAAATAGGATAGCTGCTTTAATTTACGGTCCTAAAACTGTTATAATAGTTGCTGGAAAAAACAAAATAGTAAGGGACTTAAAAGAAGCAGAAAATAGGGTTAAAAATATAGCTTCTCCAATTAATGCTAAGAGACTTAATAAAGATACTCCTTGTGCTAAAATTGGCTACTGCGTTGATTGTAGTAGTAAAGATAGAATTTGTAGTCATTTTCTAGTTACTGCAAGACAAAATGAAGGCAATAAAGGAAGAATTAAAGTTATTATAGTAAATAAAGATTTAGGATATTAAAAATTTAGCTATCCAAGGTTTTATTTAATAAAATCTTGGATAGCTTTTTATTATATTATATAAATTACTCAATTTTATTGTATTTAAAAAACCAATTATTTTTTAAATTTATGTCTGAAAAGTAAGGTGAGAACTATCCCTTCAAATATCCACTGAACTGCAGTAACCCACCATACGTAAATAACAGAAAGTTTTAAAACATAAATAATTATGTACATAAGAGGAAGTCTTATAAGCCAGCTTGATATAAAGGATACTTTAAAAGGGGTTTTAGTGTCGCCCATACCTTTAAGAGAACCTCCGTATATCATGCCAAGTGCCATTACAGGCTGTTCCACAGAGGCTATCATAACACATAAAGCTCCTAAATTTATAACTTCTATTTCCTTTGACTGAATAAATAAAGAAATTAAAAATTTAGGGAATATAATAAATAAAAGACCACAAAAACCCATGATAATAGCTCCAAGTATAGCACAGGTATTGGCGTATTCTTTAGCCTTAAGATTTTTCTTTTCTCCTATGCTATGGCCAACTAGGGTAGTTGCAGCTACAGAAAAACCCCAGCCGGGCATAAATGATAGAGATTCAATTGTTGTAGTTATTTGGTTAGCAGCAAAGGCAACACTTCCTATGTGCATTATCATAAAAGTATTTATAAGTCTTGCTATATCAAAAGCTCCTTCTTGCATTGATGAAGGCAGAGAAAGTCTCATAAGTTCTTTTAGCTTATGAAATCGTAGGTTTCTAATATAGTTTAGTTTAATTTTAATTTTAGATTTTTTAATAAAGTATAAAATATTATAAATAAGTCCTGCTATTTGAGCTATTAGTGTAGCAATAGCAGCTCCTTCTACTCCCATTTCCTTAAAGGGGCCTTTTCCGAAAATTAAAACCCAGTCAAAAAATAAATTAAATACATTAATAAGAGCTGAAATTAGAAGAGGAGTTTTTGTGTTTCCGTAGCCTCTTAAAACTCCATTAAGTAGACTATTTAACATATTAAAAAATACAGCTACAGAAGCTATCTTCATATAAGAAGCTCCTAAAATTAATATTTTTCCCTTAGCACCAGCTATAGTTAATATATTTTTAGAAAATACAAATAAAAAACTGGATATAATAATGGCTAAAATTAGACCTAGAAAAAATCCTAAGGTGGCATATTCTTCAGCTTGTTTTATCTCTTTGGCCCCATATTTTCTAGCTACTAAGGAAGTAATCCCAACAGATACGCCAACGGCTATAAATATATTAACAAAAGTATAGAGTACTTCAGAACTAAGGCCTACAGAGCTTACTCCTATATTTCCGCCATACCATCCTACCATCATAGTATCAAGAACCCATATCATCATATATAAGGTCATTTCTCCAACAGCAGGTAAGGCTAACTTTAAAACTTTTTTTATTGTTTCAATTTTTATGTCATTTATAATAATCTCCCCCAATTTGAAAATTATAAGAATTCTATATATTTAAATATTATAACAAAGTTATGGCTTTATTGATACTTCTCATAAAATGAAGGGTAAAGTGAATAGTATATATTAAAGATATTATTGAGAATTTTTAAAATTTTATATTATTTAGCGGTTACTTTTAAGTAAAACTATAAAAAGTCTTAGTTTTTGTGATAAAATTTAATTATACATATTTTTGAGGAGGAGTTTATACTGAATTTAAAAAGCGTTTTTTCTAAAAAGACAAATTATTTGAATAAAATATTCGAAATAAATCCGAGTACTGGTAATTACATTATAGAGATATCCCTTGATAAATACACAGATGTATTTAATGATTGGGACCATGCTTCATTTAAAAAAAGAGACATGGACCCAGATCTAGTTTTATTTATTGAGAACTGTTCTGAGGATATACCACTTAAGTATGGTATTGACATATGTTTTTATTTGCCAAAAGAAATTCAAGATAAGTCCAGAGAGAAAATAATTACAACAGGATTTAAAACCTATTATAATTTTTATACTCATATGGAAAATAAATTTTTAAAAGAATCCTATAAAAAGTTTTTGTCTTACATTGTTATTTCCTTCGCGTTTTTGGCTCTTTCCTATTTAATGGCTAATCTTGCTAGAAATGAACTTGTCTACATAACTTTAGCTCAAGGTGTAAACATAGGAGGCTGGGTATTTCTTTGGGAGGCTATATCCTTTTTCTTTTTTAAAAAGAGAAAAATAGTAAATGATGTTAAAACCTACAAAAGGCTTACAGGTGCTAGCATTTATTTTAAATATGACAATTTGATATAGGTTTAGTATTTTTTTAAGACTAATGAATTTTATTTTTAAATCTACTTAATTTAATGAAATAGTCTATAGACAAAATTGTAATACTAGGTATATAATAAATAATAATCAGATTTTAACTAAATTATATATTATGCGATGACAGGAAGAGTAGTGAGTTTAAGCATTTAAAGAGAGCTGGGGTAGGTGAAAGCCAGTGATGTATAAGCTTATGAAGATGGCCCTATAGCATGCTTTTGAAATTTAAGTAGAGAAGTGCGGAAGCAACCGTTAAAGTGCAAGGTGATGATTGTCACCTAGTGAGGTTATTATTGAGAAATAATAATGAATTAGAGTGGTAGCGCGTATATTTACGCCTCTATAAGGAGATAAATTCTTATAGAGGCGTTTTATTTTTTAAAAAATTATAAAATAATATTTAGGGAGGAATTCAAATGGAAGATAAAAAAACATTTTATATAACCACACCAATATATTATCCATCTGCAAAACTTCATATTGGAAACACTTATACAACAGTAGCTGCAGATGCTGTAGCTAGATTTAAAAGATTAACAGGTTATGACGTTATGTTTTTAACTGGCTCAGATGAACATGGTCAAAAAATTCAAAGAATAGCTGAGGAAAAGGGAGTTTCAGAAAAGGCTTATGTAGATGAAATAGTGGATACAATTAAGCATTTATGGGAAATTATGAATATAAGCTATGACAAATATATAAGAACTACTGATTCCTACCACATAGAATCTGTTAAAAAGATATTTAATAAATTATACGAAAAAGGAGATATATACAAAGGAAGCTATGAAGGCTGGTATTGCACTCCTTGTGAGTCATTTTGGACTGAAACTCAGCTAGTAGATGGGAAATGCCCAGATTGCGGAAGACCTGTAGAAACTGCAAAAGAAGAAGCTTATTTCTTTAAAATGTCAAAATATGCAGATAAGCTTATAGAGTATATAGAAACTCATCCTGATTTTATTCAGCCAGAGTCAAGAAAAATGAAATGATAAATAATTTCTTAAAACCAGGACTTCAAGACCTTTGTGTCTCAAGAACCTCTTTTAACTGGGGAATTCCAGTAGAATTTGACAAGGGACATGTGGTTTATGTTTGGATGGACGCACTATCTAACTATATATCAGCTCTTGGCTATGAAAATTCTGAGGAAAACTTAATGGGCAAATACTGGCCTTGTGATGTACATCTTGTAGGAAAAGACATTATAAGATTCCATACAATTTACTGGCCAATTATGCTAATGGCTCTAGATTTACCATTGCCTAAACAAGTCTTTGGTCATGGATGGCTTTTAGTTGATGGTGGAAAAATGTCTAAATCTAAAGGCAATGTAGTAGACCCTGAAATACTTGTTAAGGAATTTGGAGCAGATGCAGTTAGATATTATTTATTACATGAAATTCCTTTTGGCTCTGATGGAGTATTTACAAATGAAAAGTTTATAAATAAAACCAATTCAGATCTAGCAAATGACCTTGGAAATCTTGTATCAAGAACTGTAGCTATGGTTCAGAAGTATTTTGATTCAGTAATTCCAGCACCAGTTTGCAAAGATGTGCTTGATAATGAACTTATCGACCTTGCACTAAAAACTCCTAAAGAAGTTGAAAAAGCAATAGATGAATATAAGCTTCCAGAGGCACTAGATAATATTTGGAATCTTATTAAAAGGGCAAATAAATATATAGATGAAACTATGCCTTGGGCACTTGCAAAAGAAGAGGATAAAAAGGAAAGACTTGGAACAGTTTTGTATAATTTATCTGAAACTATAAGATTTATATCTGTTTTACTAGCGCCATTTTTACCTGAGACTAGTGAAAAAATAAACATTAAACTAAATGTTCAATGTGCTTCTTGGTGTTCTTTAGCTTCTTTTGATGGAACTAAGGCAGGAACTAAGGTAGAAAAGGGAGAAAATTTATTTCCAAGAATAGATGTAGAGAAAAAATTAGAGGAATTAGAAAAGATAAGAGAAGAGCAAAGTAAAAAAGCAGAAAAATTAAATGCCCCTAAAATGAGACCTATAAAACCTGAGATAACTATTGATGATTTTGATAAATTGGATTTGAGATTGGTTAAGGTTTTAGAGTGTGAGCCAGTTAAAAAGGCAAACAAATTACTAAAATTCAAAGTGGACTTAGGTGGAGAAGTTAAACAGGTAATATCAGGAATTGCAAAATTCTATAAGCCTGAGGAGCTAGTTGGAAAGTATGTAATATTTGTAGCTAACTTAAAGCCTGTTAAATTAAGAGGGGAACTTTCAGAAGGAATGATTTTATCAGCAGCTAAGGAAGATGACAGTGAATTATTTGTAACAACAATAAATGGAGAACTTCCAGCAGGAAGCGAAGTTAGATAATTAGAAACAAGGTATAACTTTAGAAATATATGTATTTCCAAAAGCTATTTTTAGCAGTATATGTATTACTAAAAGCTAGTTCATTTCACTAATAAATTCTAACATTAAAATTTTAAAATATGCTAAAAATTGCAAACTCAGTCATTCTTCCTTCAGACATGCAATTTTCTTAACGCCTATTTAAAAATTTTAATAAGAATTTCTAAGTTCATTCAAATAGCTTTTTTATAATACATATACTTACTAAAAATATCTATAGCAAGACTATTTATTTTAGTACAGAGATTTAGCATCAAAATTCCAGTGAAAATTTCATTTTTACTGGAATTGATATTTTTTACATTTATTCAAATAGCTGGTAAGCTCGAAGACCGTTAGGTCTCAAAAATAGATATACTTTCCCCTACCCCAATAAATCTTAATAATTAATTTCTAGTTTTTATTTCAAATTACGTATTTGCAAATATTGGATTTACCCAATTGTCTTCTATGGTAAATCTTTCATCTCGTATATCTTCGATAATATCTATTTGTAACATCCGTTTCTTTCTAAAACCTGTAATACACCGAAAAAAATATAATTGCATTAAATTAAATGATAAAATAATAAACATTAATACAGTTTCTACGCCCGTAGGGCTGTGAAGGAAACAGTGATCTAAATGCCATTCTGTTTTTAACTGAAGAAAAGCATTATTTTCAATATCCCACCTTTTATGCATTATCGTCCATAATGTTTCTACTGACGTGAATTTATCTGTACTTATAATCCATCCTTCCTTAAATTCTATCTTATCTCCAATATGAAATTCTTCTGAAAATTTTATAAATCTTACTTTTATATTTGAACTAGACATTTCGAGGATATCTTCATCCCACGCTCTAACTTTTGTATATTTTTTACTTCCTTGATTTATAATCCATTCTTTATCTGCCTCTCGGCATTTAAATAAAGCTAATGCATCTTTTACAATGTGCAATCTTTCATCTTTGACTCTTACTACTGCATCTATTCCTATTGAAAGAACTTCTTTTATCCAAGTAGATTTACAATACAAAGCATCAGCTACGATAATATCAGCAAAATGATGATATTGTTGATATAGCTTTCTAATTAGCCGTTTACCACCTGTAGTTTCACCTTCATCTTTATTTGAGCTATCTTTTTTCGGCTCAAGCATTTCTTGCCCTAAAATAATATGTGGATCAGAACCTACGGTTGCACATACTACTGACCTATGAAAATAATGAGTAACTCCGTTTTTATGAACTCGAGAAAGACATTTATCACAACACTTTTTAGTGCTTTCAAATAGTTCTACATCATCTATAGCAACTACTTTTAAGCCATCTATTGTACCATTTCTAAACACCTTATTTCTTATAGTTGTTTTTATAATGTTATTATGGATATTTTTTAAACCATTCAAATCAAAATTGCTCAAACACCGCCTAACGGCATCAATTCGTGGAGTTTTAGTTTTTTTAGGTAACACTTTTTTAAATTTACCTTTTTCAAGCCAATGATCCAATCTATTGAAACTTCTTATTTGAAGCATAAATCCAAATAATACAACAAAAGTAATTGTTGAAATTTTCACTTCAGATTTTACTCTTTTATCTTTTAAGGTATTGATTTTTTCACCTATATCGTATACTTTATTAATATAGGTGAGTAATTGTTTCAAATAACTCTTGCTCATTTTATCAGCATCCTTTTCATGTAAGTTTCTAAGCAAAACTATTATAAAAAGGATGCTTTTATTATGCAATTTTTTCTCTATAATTTCCAGCAAAAATCGGAAAATCCACATTCCTAATGATTATTCTTAAATTCTTATAAATCAACGGGCTATCGCCCTAAAAAATTTTAAGTGCTAAACTTCTGGCTTTTAGAGAAAAAATATAAAAGCTGATTTATTTTTTGAAGTTTTAAGAAGAACATCTCTTTACTAAAGGAAAAATCTATATTACAATTAATAATTGACGCTAATTTAACATTTAAATGCAAGAGGTGTTAAATAAGTTACAAAAGATGTATTTTTTAAAGTTTAAAATAAATTAAAAAACTGAAAGGAAAAGCTACTTTTTTAGGTAGTAGAGGATAGTTATGAAAGTTTTTATTACTGTATTAACCGGAGCGATTATAGGATATATTACCAATTGGTTAGCCATAAAAATGCTTTTTAGACCTAGAGAGGAAAAAAGATTATTTGGTTTTAAAATTCCTTTTACACCTGGAGTTATACCAAAGGAAAAGTCGCGAATTGCAAAGAGTGTTGCAGAGACTATAGATAGCCATCTTTTAACAAAGGATACTATAATTAATTCACTTTGTAGTGATAATATTAATAAAAAACTTGAACTATGGGTAATAGGTAAAGTACATAATTTTTCTAGTTGCAGTAAAACTATAGAGGAAAAATTAAGAGATATTTTTGGTGAAGATACTGAATCTATACTTTTGAAGATAAATAAAGCTGTAGAAAGTTACATAATTAAAACTATTAAAAGGGAAGATATAAAAGAAAAATTAGTTAATTTAATAATGACATACATAGAAAAGGAACTAAAAAACAGTCCTAAGGCTATAATAGACAGTGAAGCTTTTAATAGACTTAGTTTTAAAATAATAGAAAAAGTCTTTAGATGTAAAGAGATAGATGAGCTTCATGAAAAGTTAAGAAATTTGTTAAGGTCAGAAGTAAGTAGCCTTGAAAGTACTTCTATAACTCTTAGGGAAGCTATGCCTAAAGATGTTACAGATAGTTTAAAAGAATATTTAATGTGTAATAAAGATAGTATAGTTTTAAATATCAAAGCCATGATAAACGAAGAAGATTCTAAAATAAAGATAAAGAAAATAGTTTTAGAAGCTTTAGATAAAAATTTAAATCCTATGGTAGCAATGTTTTTAAATAAAGACTCAATATGTGATAAGGCTATAAATACTATAAATGAATTTATGGAAAAAGAAGAGAATAAAGAAGAAATCATAGGAATTACTTATAAGGTAATAGATAGAATTCTTGAAAAAAAGGTAAAAGATGTGGTTACAAATTTATCTGATGAAGCAAAAGAAAAAACTATTCTAAAGCTTACAGATTTAATTATAGATAGAAGTATAACTGTAAATAACTTAGAAAACATAAAAGAATATATACATAAAAATATGGGGAATAAAGAAACAATTAAAGACATAGTAGTGGAATTGGATGTGGATTACTATAAAAATATTAAGAATTTTATCCACAGAAAAATAGATAATATAATAGAAAATCCATGTTTTTGTGGAAAAGTCCAAAACATTGTTAATATTATAGTGGATTCCATAATGAATAAACCTATAAATGGATTATTTAAAGACAATGAAAAATCTATTGAAGAAAATTCTATAAAGCTTGTAAATAAATTATATAGTAGATTTATAGAAAATCAATCAGAATCTTTTATAGAGACTTTGAATATTAAAAAAATAGTGGAAGAAAAAATAAATTCCTTTGATGTAATTTTTGCAGAGAAAATTATTTTAGAAATAGCTAGTAAGGAATTAAATGTTATTACTTACCTAGGTGGAGTTTTAGGAGCAATAATGGGACTTATATCATTCTTTATATCCAGAATTTACTAATATCTTTAATGAAAAAAATATATAATAATGTAAATATTGTAAAAAATTTTGGCAATAATAATTATATAGTGTATAATTACAGTATAATAAATTCCCTTTTCAATTAAATCAAAAAATAATTAAGTATAGTAATTATTTTTTATATACAATAATATAATTAAAATATATATTTTAATTATATAATTTGCTGTAAATGAAAAGGGATGGCAGGGGAAACTGAGGAGGATAAACATGATTTTTGATTCACATGCTCATTATGATGATGAATCTTTTAATGAGGACAGAGAAAAGGTTATTAATGAGCTTAAAGAAAATGGAATAGTTGGTGTTTTAAACTGTGGTGCATCCTTAGAAGGAGCCAGGGATTCCTTAGAATTAGCTAAGAAACATGAGTTTTTTTATGCAGCAGTTGGAATCCATCCAGAATGTTCAAACATAGTAAATAAAGAAGTTATAGATGAACTTAGGGAAATGGCGAAAAACCAAAAGGTAAAAGCCATAGGAGAAATAGGATTAGATTATTATTACCAAGAAAATCCTGAGAGGGGCGTACAAAAAAGTGCTTTTATAAAGCAAATGGAACTTGCAAGAGAATTAGATTTGCCTGTTGTAATACACGATAGAGATGCTCATTTAGATACTTTGGATATAATAAAAAAATTTCCAGAAGTGAGAGGTGTTATTCACTGCTTTTCTGGTAGTGTTGAATTTGCAAAGGAATGTTTAAAATTAGGGTATTACATAGGATTTACTGGTGTAGTTACTTTTAAAAATGCTAAAAAAGTTTTAGAAGTTTTAAAAGAAGTTCCTTTAGATAGAATGCTTGTAGAAACGGATTGTCCATACATGGCCCCTGTACCTTATAGAGGTAAAAGAAATAGATCAGAGTATATAAAAAATGTAATTGAGAAAATTTCTGATATAAAAGGGCTATCAAAGGAAGATATAGAAAAGTTGACTATAGAAAATACAAAAAGCTTATTTGGAATTTAGGTTTTAAATAGAAAATTTTTATATATTGATGCAGAGAAGGAAAGCTATCCCCTAAAAGCGCTATTATATTTTTAAAATATTATATATATATTATGCATAGATTGCATTAGGTTAAAATTGGATATAGATGAGGAAATTTGACATTTTTTTTAATAATCTATATAATAAGTCTTGTCTATGCCCAAAGGGAGGTAGTTTACTATGGAACAGAAAGCAAAGAGCTGTGGTGTTAAAAACTTCTTTAAAGCTCCAATAGCTGTAGTTCTGGTACTGATATTGCTTATAGGTATAACATTAGGCATTACTATTATGAGGAAGACCATATTGGTTATAATTGATGCAAAAGAGCAAAAAATAGTTACCTATAGAAGCGATTTAAAGGAAATTCTATCCGATAACAGCATACGGATAGGGGAAAAAGATAAAATCAATTTTAAATTAGACAATAAAGTTAAAGACGGAGATAAGATATATATAAAAAGAGCAGTAAATGTTAAGCTAAATGTAGATGGAAAGAATTTAGCCATTAAAACTACAGAAAATACTGTAGAGGATGTTTTGAAAAAAGAGGGCATAAAGCTAAATAGTGAAGATAGACTAGTTCCATCTAAGACTGAAAAAATTAGTAGTGGTTTAAATATTACTATAACTAGAGTTACTTCTAAAATTTTGAAAGAAAACAAAGATATTTCATTTTCAGTAGTGACTAAAAAAGATGACAGTTTACCTAAAGGTCAAAAGAAAGTAATTAGAAAAGGTGAAAAAGGTCAAAAGGTTATATCAACTAAAGTAGTTTATGAAGATGGAAAACCAGTTACTAAAAAAGTTGTAAGTGAAGCTGTATCAAAAAAACCTGTAACTCAAATAGTTGCATTAGGGACTTTAGGAGTTGTAAGACCATCCCGTGGTTTGAATCCAGTTACTTACAAACACGCTTTGAAAGTTAAGGCAACTGCATATACTGCCAGCGTTTCCTGTACAGGGAAAGGCGTAGGTGACCCAGGCTTTGGAATAACAGCAACAGGTACAAAGGCTAGAAGAAATGTCAATGGATATAGTACAATAGCAGTAGATCCAAGAGTTATACCTTTAGGAACTAAGGTTTATGTTGAAGGCTATGGACTTGCCATAGCAGAGGATACTGGTGGTGCTATAAAGGGAAACAAAATAGATATATATGTGAATTCAGAAAGCCAAGCAGTTACCTGGGGAGTAAGATGGGTCAACTTATATGTTTTAAAATGATTTTCATGGAGCTTCGGCTCCTTTTTTCTTTATAATATGATTAATGGAGGAAGACGTATGATTAAAGAAGTTATTGTAGTTGAAGGAAGAGATGATATAACTGCTGTAAAAAAAGCAGTAGATGCTGAGGTTATTGCAGTTGGAGGTTTTGGAATAAATAAAAAAGTAATAGATAAAATAAAAGAAGCACAGAAAAGAAAGGGTGTTATAGTATTTACTGACCCTGATTTTGCAGGAGAAAAAATAAGAAGGATTATAATAAAAAGGGTACCCGGTGTTAAACATGCCTATATTTCAAGAGAAGAAGGAACAAAGGATGATGATATAGGAGTTGAAAATGCTAGTGTGGAATCTATAAGAAGGGCTTTAGAAAACGCAAAATGTAAGCTTACAGAAAAAAGAGAAGAATTTACGTCAAGGGATATGATATATTTCAAGTTAAGTGGACATAATGATTCAAAAGAGAGAAGAGAAATGTTAGGTAAAGAACTAGGTATAGGTTATGGAAATGCCAGTCAGTTTTTGTCTAGACTAAATAGTTTCGGGATAACCAAGGAAGAATTCATTAAGGGAATAAAAAGAATAGATAAGGAGAAATAATATGGAAAACTATAGTACCAAAGAAATAGTTGAGAAATATGGTTTTAAATTTACTAAAAGCTTGGGACAAAATTTCTTAATAGATGATACTGTACTTTTAGACATAGTGGAAGGGGCAGAAGTAGATAAAGACGACTTTGTAATAGAAATAGGACCAGGAGTTGGAACTTTAACTAAGGTTTTACTTAGTAGAGCTAAAAAAGTATGCGCTATAGAACTAGACAGTAAATTAATTCCTATACTTCAAGAGGAATTAAAAGAGCATGCAAACTTCCAGCTAATACATAAGGATGCTTTAAAGGTAGACTATAAAGAGCTTATAGGAGAGGAAAAAAGTGTAAAGGTAGTAGCTAATTTACCGTATTATGTAACTACACCTATAATCTCTAAACTAATAACAGAAGGTTACAATTTTAAATCCTTAACTATAATGATACAAAAAGAAGTAGCAGAAAGGATTGCAGCAAAACCTTGCAATAAGGATTATGGTGCCCTATCTCTTTTGGTTCAGTATTACTGCAATACTAAAATACTTAGAAAGGTTAAAAAAGAATCTTTTATTCCTAGTCCAAAAGTAGAATCTATGGTAATAAGACTGGATAAATTAGAAAAACCTAAGGCTTTTGTAGAGGATGAAAAGTTGTTTTTTAAAGTCATAAGGGATTCTTTTAGCATGAGGAGAAAAACCTTAAATAATGGTCTTAAGAATTTAGGCCTAAATAAAGAAGAACTTCTAGAAGCTTTTGATAAATCAGGAATAGATCCTAAAAGAAGAGGAGAAACCTTATCTATAGAAGAATTTGCTTCTTTATCAAACGAAATATATAGAATAAATAAATAATTTTTTAATAAAGTTCACTTTTTGATAAGTCTCTCATATATTATAATGAATAATATTAATGGAGGGACTTATTTTGGCTTCTAAAAAAAGTTATAGTAGATATTTTATTATATTACAGGAAGATGAAAATGGTTATGCTTTAGCCGCGGGAAAAAACCCTACAGGATATGCTAAAATCGAAATCAAAAATTCAAAGTGTAAAATATCTTATTATGTTCAAAATTTAAAACATGAAACGAATAAATACTGCATGATACTTATATGTGGTAAAAAGGGTAGTGAAAAACTATTAAACATAGGGGCAATAAATTTAGATAATCAAGGCAGAGCAGAAATCAGTTATGAATACGAGGTAGATAATATAGGTGGTACTAATATATCTATAGATAAGGTTGTAGGAGCATCTATAGTTAAAATCATGGGGTCTAATGTTATATCTTTAATGAGCGGTTTTACTACTACAGACATTCCCAAAAACTGGAGGAACTTTACTCTTGTTGATGTTAACAAAAAAGAGAAGATAAAAATGAATTTGATGAGTATGAGGAAAATATAGAGAAGAATAAAGAAAAAGCAGATAACAAAATAGTTGAACATAGAGAAAATGTAGAGAAAGAAAAAGAAATTGAAGAAAAAGAAATTGAAGAGTTAGATGATAGAAATTTAGAGAATACAAATGAAGATGATGAAGAAGACAGAAAAGAGAAAGAAGATTATTTTGAAGAAAGTGAAGATGATTTAGAAGATCTAAGAGAAGATGAGGGCTTAAAAGATTCAGTTAGAAAAGATAAAAAAGCTAAATGTAAACCTAAGGGAGAAAAAGAGAAATTCTTTGAAGACATAGCAGAGGATTTTGATAAATACTATGATATATTCCCAAAAATCAAGAAAAGCCTTTGGTTTAAAATAAATGTAAATGACATGGAAGATATTTGTGATATGTCTGATTATAATAAATACGTAATGCTATACTATCCTATGATATGTTATTATCCTTATGTAAAAATGCACAAACATTATATGGTAGGATATAAGTATGATGAGGATTGTAGAATTAAATATATTATGTATGCAATACCTGGGGACAAAACAGAAAAAGATCAGCCTTTTGGAGGAAAAACTGGTTTTGTAACCTGGATGCAAAGTAGCAATGTAAAAAATTCTAAAGGGTACTGGATAATGTTTTATGATTTTAAAAACTCATGTATTTTAATACCTGTAAAAAAGAAAAAGTAATAATTTATAAAATTAAATCATAAAGTAGGATATAGTAAAATTTGGGAGGCAACCTGTGATTAAGGTAATAAAGATAAATAGAAAAAAATAGGTATCCTACTAATACTCTGTGGATTAATGATAGTACTTGCAGTTTTTCAAAAACTTTTGATGAGAGGATAAAATTTACAGCTCTTATGCAAAATGAGATGAAAGACTTAAAGGAGTACTATATATTGAATAATAAATACTCATATAAACTTCCCAGTGATTTTGAAACTATAGAGAGGAAGTTTCCTAGTAAAGAAATAATATATCACAATGAATTTTATTCAAAAAATAACAGTATATATGGTTTTGTACAGCTATGGAATATAGATGGAAATTTATATGATTTTCTAATAAAAAGCGGAGAAATTTCAAAAAAGCAAAATGTTATAGATAATTATAAACTGGAGAAAACACAAATTGACAATAGAGAAGTTTATGAAATAACCTATAATATAACTGATAAAAATAAGAATATTTACTCCTGTTATGAATACTTTATACCGGTGGATCAAGGATTTGTTAGATTCTCCTTTTTCCTAAGAAAATCTAATTTTAAAGATAGTATGCCACTTATATTTAAAGCAATAGTAAAAACATTAAAAACTATATAAAATGTTTGCTTAAAAGCTTTTAAAGTATTATAATCTACTTAAGTATTATGATTTGTTTAATGTTAAAGAGAAGGTAAAACTTCTCTTTATTTATTTAAGGAGGTAAGTATGCGACCGGTATTATTTACGATTTTTGGAAAAGAAATTTACGGATATGGAACAATGATTGCAATAGGTATTATTGCTGCTATTCTTCTTCTTCAACATAGGGTCAAGAAGCTAGATTATGATGAGGATAAGATATTCTCTATGGCTATAATTGCTGTAATATCAGGTGTATTAGGTGGAAAACTTTTATTTATTATAACGGAAATTAAATCAATAATCCAGGATCCCTCCTTATTAAAAGATATAAAGTATGGTTTTGTAATTTACGGAGCGATAATAGGAGGAGCCATTGGGGTTTATATTTATAGCAAAAAAACAAATGGAAGGTACTTAGTATATTCGATTTAGTAATTCCAAGCATACCACTAGCTCAAGGTTTTGGAAGAATAGGCTGCTTTTTAGCTGGATGCTGCTATGGAAGACCTACAGAGTGTTCTTTAGGGGTAGAGTTTAAAAACTCACAGTTTGCTCCAAGTGGTATACACTTGCATCCAACTCAGTTGTATTCCTCAGCTTTTGACTTCTTGTTGTTTTTATTTTTGATATGGTATGATAAAAAGAACAAAAAAATGGAAGAGTAACTGCTATGTATTTTATTTTATACGGCATTGGCAGATTTTTAATAGAATTTCTAAGAAATGATCCAAGAGGCGCTGTAGGTAGCTTTTCAACTTCACAGTTTATAAGCATACTTATGGTTATAGTAGCTATTATTGTCTTTAATATAGATAAAATTAAATTAATAAAAAATAAATAAAATTAGATATTAAGTATAGGGGGAAAAACAATTGCCAAAGTTTTGGAAGAAAATTTCCGTAGTACTACTAATTTTGGTTTTGCCTTCTTTAGTAGGTTGTGATAAATTAGATCAGATAAAGGTGAAAATGGGTTTAAAAAATGAAGATTTTGAATACATAAAACAAGGTAAAGTCAGTAAAATAATAATCCAAAGTACAAGAGATAAAGGATTTACTTTTGTAGTTGAGGATGATAAGACTATAGAGGGTATGTATAAAATTTTATCTTCTGCAAAAAAAGCTCAAAATAAAACCACTTTAAAACCAGACTATGTATTTGAAATGTATGAGAATGATGAAAGTGTTCACAAATTTCAATATGTTGTAGGTATAGATAAGAAATCTGGAGGAAATCTATATGATAATCAGGGAAAAATATATATGGTTTCTTCAAGACTTGATAATGATATTATAAAGAATTTTTGGAATACAAGGATACCTAAAAAGTTTCAAAAGGTTTATTATGGTTCGCTTTTAGAGGTTATAAAAAAATACAAGAATATAAATTCTAAGGACGAAATTGGAATAGACATAAATCATGATGTAGAGGCACGAAAATTTTTATTATCTTCAAACATTGAGGAGTTTAAACTAGATTTAAAAGACGAAAATATAAATGCAAAGTTAATGGAAGATAATAATAAAGAGTATAATGTGAATATGAGTGTGACAACAGAAGGTTATACACCTCTTTTGTATAAGGCAGTAGTTAAATTTACTGATAAATCTAAGGGGAAAGAAAAGCTATATTACATATGGGATGTATATGAAAATTCTAGCTGGAAGATTAGGATATATGAAGACAAAGCTCCTTCAATAAATGGAAAGAATTTTTAATTAAATACTGTATTTGTTATTTAAAATAGAATTTGTTTAAACAAATTCTATTTTTTTAATAAAAATTAGAATTTTTGTAAAAAATAATAAAGAGGTGAGAAAATGAAAAATAATGTAATGGATTGCATGAAACACATAATAGACTTTTATGAGGTAAATAGAGCTTCAGAAATTATAGAAAACTACACTTTAAAGGCAGTAGATAATTTCATTAAAGGAGAGGAAAGTGAAGAAAATCTAGCTTGCTTTTTAGGAAATTTAAGTTTTTTATATAGTAAAGAAGAGGTTGAGTTAGTTAGAATTAAAAAGTTTGTAAAAAATTTATCTAAAGTCTTTCCCTATTCTAGTGTTAGTCTTGTAAATCACATAAGTAATTTTATGGAAATAATTTTGATTTACAGAAAAGAGTTAACTTCCTTCTATTTAAAAATTCTATATGATTTAAAAGACTATATGGAAGAGGACTATTCTTCTATATTATATAGAGCCTGTGCCCTGGCTTGTTTTAAAAATTATATAAATAAGGATATGATTGAAAAAAATATAATTTTTCCTTGGAGATATGATTATGAGATGTGCTGTTTTAACCTTACTGTAAGTAGACATTTTGAGGCTTTAAGTTATATAAATAAAGCTATAAATATATGCCCACCAAATTTAAAGAAAAGCTATGAGGAATATAAAGAGAAGGTAATTACTTCTTTAAAAACAGTAAGAAATTAAGAGGAATTATTTCACAATAAAGCTTTTTCATGATAAAATTAATTTTATACAAAAATAGAATGAATATTTTGGAGGGATGTTATGAAAAAGAAGATCTTTTTTGGGCTATACCTATTTTAATTCTTGGAGCTATTCTTGGAGTAAGTATAATAAATAAAGAAAAAGGAAAATTTCAAGAAGTTAAAGTTGAAAAGGCAGTTAAGGGTGAGTTAAAAGAATACTTGTCTACAAACGGAAAGATTGAATCTAAAGAATCCAAAGAGTATTTTGGAATTCAAGGAAAGGTAAAGAAGGTAAATGTTAAAGTAGGGCAAAATATAAAAAAGGGGGAGGTACTTGTAGTTTATTATGCTTTGGATTTAGCTTCCAATGTAAAACAAGCACAGCTTCAGTATAGTAATGCCTTGCTTCAAAATAGGGAATTAATATCTCAAAGACAGGAAATATTGAATAATAAAAAAGAAATAGATGAGAGCATAAAAGCTTTAGAAAAAAGTAGTAATCCTCAAGATTTATTGAAGATTCAAAGTTTAAAAGAGAAGAAGGCCTCGCTTATAAATATTTCAGATGAAAAAATAAAACAGTCTGAAAATTCAGTGGAACTTGCAAAAATAGCAGTAGATGTAGCAAAAGAGAATTTAAAAAATAGTAAATCACAAATTGTAGCTGAAAGTGATGGAGTTGTAACTTCATTAAACGTAAAAGAGGGAGCTATGGATAGTGGAGCTCAGCCATTATTAGAGGTACAAAATATTAAAGATCTTCAAGTTGTTATTTCTTTAAATAAATATGATGTTAGCAAGGTAAAGCTAGGTCAGAAGGTTTTAATAAATAGTGGAAATTCAGAGTACAAAGGAAAGATATCTTTTATAGATCCTATAGCTAAAGAAGTAATATCTGGAGCTGGTAAAGAAACTTCCCTTAAAGTTAAGGCTGATATATTAGATAAAACTGAGAATTTAAAAATTGGCTTTGACGTTGATTTAGACATATTAGTATCTGAGACTAAAAATGCACTTAAAATTCCTTCAGAAGCAATTAAGATAGATAAAAAAGGTAGTAGCTATGTTTATTTAGTTAAAAATGGAAAGACTGCAGAGAGAAAAATTAAGGTAGGAATTCAATCTGATTTGGAAACAGAAATATTAGAAGGCTTAAAATTAAGTGAAAAGGTGATATTAAATCCAAAAGAGTCCATAAAAAATGGAACTTTGGTAAAAGAATCTTTGGAGGAAAAGTAAAATTGATAGAGGTTAGAGATATAATAAAAACTTATAAAACAGGGGATTTAAACTTTCAGGCTTTAAATGGAATAAACTTAAAAATAGATTTTGGAGAATTTACATCTATTATGGGACCTTCAGGTTCCGGAAAATCTACTTTTATGAACATACTGGGCTGTTTAGATAGCGAGTATGAAGGTAAATATTTCTTGAATAATAAGGATATTTCAAACTTTAAGGATGATGAATTAGCATATATTAGAAATAAAGAAATTGGTTTTGTGTTTCAAGCATTTAATCTTTTACCCAGGATTTCTATATTAGAAAATGTAGAACTTCCTATGCTTTATGCAAAAGTGCCCTCTAAGGAGAGAAAAAAAGGGCCTTAGAGGCTCTTGAAAAAGTAGGATTAGAAGATAGGGTGAAACACAAATCAAACGAAATATCTGGAGGTCAAAAGCAAAGAGTGGCTATTGCTAGGGCAATAGTAAACAGGCCTAAGTTTATAATGGCAGATGAACCTACGGGAAACTTAGATACTAAATCCTCATTAGAAATAATGAAAATATTTCAGCAGCTTAACGATGAAGGAACTACTATAGTTATGGTAACTCATGAACCTGATATTGCAAGGTATACAAAGAGGATCGTAAAGTTTAAAGACGGAGACATAGTAGTAGATGAGCCTTCGAAAGATAGGATGATTTTATAGTAAGTTTTAATAAGGGGAGGAAATTTAAAATTGAATATATTCGAAAATCTTAAAATGGCCCTAGATAGTATAAAATCAAATAAACTAAGATCCATTTTGACTATGCTTGGAATAATAATAGGGATAAGTTCTGTAATAACCATAGTATCTTTAGGACAAGGAGCTAAAAATGCTATAACAGGGGAATTTGAAAAAATAGGTGCTTCTATAGTAAACATTAAAATAGATGCTTCAAAAGCAAATCACAGTGATTATTTTACTTTTCAAGATTTAAAACTAATTAAGGATAGAGTAGAAACTGTAAAATACATAACTCCTGTAATGCAAAAAATGGGCATAGCTTCTTCAGATAAAAAACAAAAAAGCCTACCTTATAGCGGGAAATACGGATTTAAACTACATACAAAATCTTGAGGTTATTTATGGAAGGTTTTTCAATGAAAAAGAATATTTAGAAGGATCAAATGTTGTGGTTATAGATAAGAGTTCTGCAAAAGCTTTATTTGGTTATGAGGATGCTGTTGGAAGCACTATAAAAGTAGGAGACAAGTCCTCTTTAAAGAAGGCAAAAATAGTGGGAGTTATAAAGGGGTTTGATAGTCCTTTTATGTCTTCAGAAAACGATAATATGCCTATGTTTTTGTATACTCCAGTGACTTTTTGGAAAGCCTATATCCAAATGATTTTTACATGGATGAAATAAGTGTAATGGCAAAAACTAAAGATGATACAGAATATGCAGGAAATAGTGCTATTAATATATTGGAAAACAGGCATCATAATAAAGGTGAAAACGTATATAGTGCAGAAAATGTTTTAAAACAACTAGACCAGATGAATAAAGTTTTAGGTATATTTACAACCTTTATCGGTGCCGTGGCTGCTATATCCCTTTTAGTTGGTGGAATAGGGGTTATGAACATAATGTTAGTATCAGTTACGGAGAGAACAAGGGAAATAGGCATACGAAAGGCAATAGGCGCAACCACTAACACTATTCTTATGCAGTTTTTAACTGAATCCGTTATAATATCTCTAATTGGTGGAATAATTGGAATTATAATTGGAATACTAGGAGCTGAACTTATAGGATATGCTGTAAACATAACACCTACTGTATCTTTAAAGGTAGTTATTGTAACTATAATATTTTCTTCAGCTGTTGGAATTTTCTTTGGAATATATCCAGCAAAAAAAGCTGCTAAATTGAATCCAATAGATGCGCTTAGGTATGAATAGTGCTATAATTATTAGGGAGGTGTGAAGGATATGAGTCAATGTGATACATGTAAAAGCAAGGGACAATGCAAAACTAAAGAAAATTGTGAAAATGATAAATCTCTTCCTAAATACGGTAAGATAAAAAACATAATAGGAGTAATTAGTGGAAAGGGTGGAGTTGGAAAATCCACAGTTACTGGAATACTAGCTACTAAATTAGCAAAAGAAGGCTATAAAGTAGGAGTATTGGATGCAGACATTACAGGACCGTCAATGCCAAGATTTTTGGAATTAATACCAAAAGAGCAGATATTATTCCTGCTGAGGCTGAAAATCAAGTTAAATTTGAGCCAGTAGTTACTTCTCTTGGAATAAAAGTAATTTCTTTAAATTTGTTAACTGAACAGGAAGATGAGCCAGTTATATGGAGAGGACCTATTATTACAGGGGTTTTAAATCAAATGTATGTTGACACTATGTGGGGAGAATTAGATTATCTTATTATAGATATGCCTCCAGGAACTGGTGACGTAGCACTAACTGTTATGCAGAGTATACCAGTTAGTGGAATGGTAGTGGTGTCAACTCCTCAAAATATGGTTTCCATGATAGTTAAAAAAGTTATTATAATGGCACAAAAGCTTAACATAAAATTATTAGGGGTTGTAGAAAATATGGCCTATGTTGAGTGTGAAAAGTGCGGAGAAAAAATGAGGATATTTAGTAAAAAATCAGGAAAAGAACATGCACAGTACCTAAATGTTCCATTACTTGCAGAAATGCCAGTGGATTTAGATTTAGTTGAGTATATGGATAAGGGAAAAGCTGAAGAATACATAAATTCTAATGAATCCTATGATGAGTTATTAAAAAACATGTTAAATGAGTATAAAGGTAATTAAGTTTCAATATAATACATTTAATCAAAGATTCAATAAAATGCTTTCATATATTATGTTATCTGAAGGCATTTTTTGCGTTGGCTTTATTTGAAATTACAAGGTAAATATAGTATATTTTACATATGAATGTATTAAATTTTATTATTGTATAAAGTTTCATTCTACATATTTTTATTATTTGTTACAATTATATTTAATTATATCTAATATAAGCTATAATTAATGTAGGGGAGTGAGTGAAATGAAGAAAAGATTAAAAAAGGATATAGTTGAGGAAACTATATTGCTGTCAAGCACCATTAAGTGGGTATTGCTTTCTATATTTATTGGTCTTTCAGTGGGAACCGCTATTTCATTTTTTATAAAAATAGTGGCTTTTGGAGAACATTCTGTTAAAAGTTTTACAAGGTATTATTATTTGTTATTGCCGATTATTTTCTTTATAAGTAGTTTTTGGTAGTAAAATTAGCCCCAGAGGCTGAAGGTCATGGTACAGAAAAAGCAATTGAGGCAGTACATAAAAGAAATGGTAAAATGAATTTAAGAGCTATGCCAGTTAAGTTATTTACAACATTTTTAACTATAATATTTGGAGGCTCTGTAGGTGAAGAGGGACCTGCAACTCAAATAGGAGCAGGGATGGCCTCATTTTTTTCTGGAATTTTTAAGATGGAGGACGTAGACAGAAGGAGATTTGCAGTATGTGGTATTAGTGCAGGATTTGTTGGAGTTTTTGGTGCTCCAGTAGGAGCTGCAATATTTGCAGCAGAAGTTTTGTACATAGGTAGATTTTCATATTTAGCACTTTTACCTTCTTTAATATCTTCTTATGTAAGTTATTTTGTAGGAAGATTTTTAGGAACTAAGCCACTTCTTATATATTTTGTGGACTTTAAAAAGTCTAATCCAAGCTTTATGTTTGCAAAAATGATTGCTTTTGGCATATTTATAGGAATACTAGCCCATATATTTATCGCTTTAGTAAATTATGTTGAAAAATTATTTAAAGGTATTAAGATATATAAACCACTAAAGGGAATAATAGGTGGAGGTATTTTGATTTTAATAGTTTTAATTTCAGGAACTACAGACTACATAGGTATGGGAGAAGATATCATAAATAAAAGTGTAGAGGGAGGAAGTGTAAGTGGATTTGCTTTTATAGCTAAAATGATTACATCTTCTGTTACTTTGGCATCCGGTGGTAATGGGGGAATTCTTACTCCTATGGCTTATATTGGAGCTACAGCCGGTAGTACCTGGGCAACCATAATACATGGACATGCTACTTTCTATGCTGCAATGGGAATGGTAGCTTTTCTAGCTACCTGTTCAAATACGCCCCTAGCTGGCATTGTAATGAGCATGGAGTTATTTGGAGCTGAGGTTGGAACTTACTGTTCTATAGTATGTGTTGTAAGTTATTTAATAGTTGGTCATAAGAGCATTTACCCAACTCAAGTTTTGATGGTAGAAAAATCTCCATCCTTTGAACTTGCTAAAAACTGTGCCATAGGTGCGGAAGAGAAGGTTAAGTTAAATAGAGGACACTGGAAAATTATAAATAAATTTATTCAGGGTAATTCCTTTACAGATAGTAATTTATAAAATTATTTGCAATAACAGCTTATGCAATTATTAATTGAAAGACCCCTGTCTAGTAGACAGGGGTCTTTCAATAATTGTATAAGTTTTTTTATTAAACACATATTTTCCTAGGATTTTTATGAGTTAAAATTGGAAACCTGTCCATTTAAGGCTATTTTTGTAAGCAAGGTAATAGGTAACAGTGCTATTATTATAAAACAAATAGCTCCTTCTATTCCTATAAATATTCCGTTAACCGTTAAGGAATATAAAGCTGGAGACATACCATCTGGTGCAAAACTTCCAAAGAAAGCAACTCCTGATATAAAGTGACATATAAAACGTCCCAGCACCGCTAAAATAGTTCCTAAATATTTGTTGCTTCTAAAATAACCAGCTATGCCTAAAGCCATAAAAGGCAAAGGATAGTCAAATAAAACCTGAGTTGGATGAAGTATATATGGATCTAAAATTAATGTTATAAGACCGTATAATAGACCAGTTAAAAATCCTGTTTCAGGACCATAAATAAAGGCTATTAGTAAAATAGGAACCATACTGCCTAAAGTTATGCTTCCACCATTAGTCAAATGGTATAGTCTAAATACCTTTAGAATTGTAGCTAGAGCTAGTGCTATTCCAATCTGGGTTAACATCTTTGTTGTAATTTTAATATGTTTGACCCTCATAAGAACTATTATAATTATTAAAAGACCAATTAGTGTAGCTACAGATGTTGGATGTGTAAAAATGTCTGTACAGTTTTTAATAAATGTTTGAAATATTGACATGATTAGATTACCCCCTTTAAAATTTAATGCTAAGAGAGCAGTTTTTAAATTAAAAAACCGCTATCAGTAAAGGTAGCGGCAAAAATCAATAACTTGCTTCCCTTCGCTGGAATTACCCAGATCAGGTATTAGGGTTAATGGTATAAAATCCATTTCTCAGCTATAAGCACCCCTAGCACTAATTTGTATTCAATTCATGTAGAGTATAACACAATATTGAATATATAACAATAGATGTATTTTGAGTTTTGTTATAAGTAGGTTATAGTACATTCAGCTATCCAAAGGTAAAATCAATTTATTCCTCAAGAAGTGCAATGCCTAAAAGTCCTGGGCCAGTATGTACCCCAGCAGTAGGACTTATCTCCCCTTTGTATATAGAAGTAATATTTTGAAATCCTTTTATGGTTTCATAAAATTTTTCACACTCTTTTGCAGCACCACCGTGCATTATAAAGACCTTACATTTACATTTTTCTAAAATCTCCTGAACTATAGAGAGCAGTTTATTTATAGCTTGTTTTTTACCTCTTGCTTTTGCTGCAGTATAGTATCGTCCCTCATCATCTACAGAAATTATTGGCTTAATGTTAAGAAATTCACCAATTGTACCGGAAACTCTTCCTATTCTTCCGCCTTTTTTTAGGTATTCCAAAGTATCTAATACGTAATACAAATGAACTTTTTTCCTTATATTTGGTAGGTGATTTATAATATTTAAAAAGCTTTCACCTTTTTCTATAAGAAGTGCACATTCCTCTACAATACAACCTTCTCCAAGACTTATGGATTTTGAATCATAAACATAGGTGTTTAAATTAGGATGATCCTCGGAAATTAGTTTTAAAGCATTATAGGTTCCAGATAAATTAGAAGAAACGGGAATTACAATTGCATGAGTATATCCCTCATTTTCAAGCTGTAAAAAAAGATTATTAATTTCCTCCATAGAAGGAAGAGATGTAGTTGGAATTTCAGAAGGCATTCTACTATAAACCTCTTCAGGCGTTATATCCACTCTATCTAAATATTCTTTGTCTTTATAAATTATTTTAAGAGGCAGTATTTTCACACCATGAGCATCAGCAAATTCTTTGCTTACATCGGATATACTGTCGGTTATTAATGCTATTTTACTCAAGATAAAATCCCTCCAAACTTTTAATGCTTTAATTATAAATTTAAATTGGAATATTAGCAACATCACAGGTTGAAATTAGGATAATAAATCTATTTTATAAATACTTTAC
This sequence comes from Haloimpatiens sp. FM7315, assembly GCA_041861885.1. Taxonomy (NCBI): domain Bacteria; kingdom Bacillati; phylum Bacillota; class Clostridia; order Eubacteriales; family Clostridiaceae; genus Haloimpatiens; species Haloimpatiens sporogenes. The sequence continues at coordinate 2,628,020 of JBGVUE010000001.1, read as the reverse complement.
ATGAATTTTTAAGTATGTGCCACCAGGTTTTGCCAGGGCTTAAAGGCACTATTTTTCCTTCTTCATCCAGTAAAATAGTGGGGCTATTTTTGCTTTCTTTTCTCCATTTTATTTTTTTATACTTTCCATTACTTATTACGTAGCCCTTCCCTTCACCTACTAGCTTTATATTAAGATGAAGACCATCATTTTGTAGTACTATATCTGTTAATTGAATCACTATATTATCTGCTGATAAAGGGCTATTGTCAAGAGCATCCTTAGACTTTGTACTGTCCATAGTTTTAACGTATTTGTTTTTTTCAAGGTTATAGGAAGTTTTGTAAAAGTTATTTGGAGCTAAGCTCACATCAGTTGCCTTTGGTAAATTGGAATTTTTCCAATAATCAGAGTCAAATTTTAAAGTGCTATTAAGGGGTTTATTAAAGTTATGGCTTTTTATATAGTTTACCAAATCATTAGAGCTTACATACAAATTATGAGGAGGTTTCCTAGTTTTGTCCCTAAAGAATATTTTGGGATTTGGTATTTCATTTATGCTTTTTTCCTTGTTATTTTTAATTCGATTTAAGGCTTCTTCACTTCCACCACAGTGGGCAAAAGACATATTATATTCATTGGCTATATCTATAAAATAATTTCTAGCACTTCTTACTGGACCTATTTTTTTACAAGAATTTTTTTGAAAAAGTGCAATAAACCTTGGAATTCCACCTTCAGCATAGGTTTCATATACAATATCAGCATAGTTTAGACCATGCTGAGGCCTTGAAGGTTTAGAATTTTCTATGATAACCATAAAGGGAGTTTTTTGAAATCTTCATAAGAAATAAGCTCTCCAGTAAATTCCGAGGTATACTTTAGGAAATTTTCCTTGCTAGAGTTATTTTTAATGTCTTCTTTAATTTTTATTTGTGAATTATTTTTTGGTTTCTAAAAAACAAATCACAGCCTTCAGTTAGTGTAAGGGAACAAATTAATAAAATAATAAGAAAAATCTTTTTTTCATAGTTTCCTCCTAATTATTTTTAGAATACAAGAATATTTTACCATAATTCCTATTGGATTTACAATAAATGTTAATGTATAATAGTAATCACAGTAAATTAAATTTATGGTTATTTTCATTTTAAAATTGTATTTAAGTCAATAAAATCAATAAGTAACAATGTGAAATATAATTTCAATAAAAGAATATATGTAAGAAAGTTAATAAATCATAGCAATTTAATAATAAATCAATCTGATATATTTACAAAGTTAATTTTAAAATTGATATTATTTATTTCATGAAGTATAATTACAAAGTACAATATATTGTGGTCGGAGGGATTTTATAATGCTACATGTTGTTAAGAGAGATGGTAGAACCGCTAATTTTGATGCTTCTAAGATAGCTAGTGCTATAAAAGGAGCTGCTGAAGAAATTGCTTTTAAGCTTAAAGAAAGCGAAATAATAGACTTAACTCAAAAGTCTATGAAGAGAATTGAAGAATTAAAGGAAGAGGAAATAACCGTAGAAGAAATTCAAGATTTAGTAGAAAGAGTTTTACTGGATGAAGGATATAAGAAAATAGGCGAGGCCTATTTTAATTATAGAAGAGAGAGAACAAAAGTTAGGGACATTAAGTCAGATTTAATGAAAGCTATAAATAACATAGGTATAGAAACGGACAGAGATAATGCAAATGTTGGAAATAACTTTTCCTCAAAGTTACTTAGAATAGCCTCAGAGTCTAACAAATGGCATAACCTAGCTACTATGCCTAAAAAACTTGCTAAGGCTCATGAAAATGGAGATTTATATTATCATGACCTTGACAGTTATAATCTTACTATAAACTGTCTTAACATTGAAACTGGAAAAGTTTTAAAAAATGGTGTTAACACAGGTTACGGAACTATAAATCCGCCAAAGAGAATAGAAACCGCGGCAGAGCTTTCATGTATTTTACTTCAAAGTACCCAAAATGATATGTTTGGTGGACAGGCTCATGTTAATTTTGACAATGATATGGCAGATTTTATTCCACCTACAAGGGAAGAAACAACAAGGGAAGTTTTAAATACTTTAAAGCAGCTTGAAGGGTATGAAAATGTCACTATGGAAAACATTTGTGAGAATAAAAGCTTTTCTGATTTAATAAATAAAAAACTTGAAAAGAGGATTCACCAAGCTATGCAAGGTATAGTATATAACTTAAATACTATGCATTCAAGAGCAGGATCTCAGGTACCTTTTTCATCTATAAATTTAGGACTTCCTAAAAACGAAGATGCAGCACTTATATGCAAGGTATTTTTAGAGGAGTATGAAAAAGGTCTTGGAAAAGGCGAACAGCCAATATTCCCTAATATAATATTTAGGGTTAAAGAAGGAGTAAATAGAGAAGAAAAGGATCCTTACTATTACTTATATGAATTGGCCTGCAGAGTTTCTGCAAAAAGAATGAATCCTATGTTTATGAATATAGATGCGGATTTTAATAAATCTTATTATGACAGAGGTATAATGCCAGCAACTATGGGTTGTAGAACTTATATATGTTCTAATATAAACGGTGAGGAAGGTCCAGATGGAAGAGGAAATATTGCTCCTGTAACCATTAATCTACCTAGACTTGGGATACTTGCTAAAGGAAATTTGGACAAGTTCTTCAGTCTTTTAAATGCAAGGTTAGAGCTTTCAAGGGAAGCACTACTACATAGATATAGTGTGCTTAAACATTTAAGGGTTAAAGACCTACCATTTGTAGCAGGCCAGCATTTATTAAAGGGTTCTGAGAATTTAGATGAAAATGATTTTATAGAGCCAATTTTAAGACAAGGCAGCTTTGCTATAGGATTTATTGGTGTTGCGGAAACTTTGATAGCACTTATTGGAAAGCATCATGGAGAGAGTGAAGAGGCTCAAGCTTTAGGACTAAAAATCGTAGGAACAATAAGAGAATTTTGCGATAAATACAAAGAAGTTGATAAATTGAATTACTCTTGTTATGCAACTCCTGCAGAAGGATTGTCAGGGAAGTTTATAATTCAAGATAAGTCTATATTTGGAGAAATTAAAGGGGTTACTGATAAAGATTACTATACTAATAGTTATCATGTACCTGTGTACTATAATATATCTATAAGAAATAAAATAGATATAGAGGCTCCATACCATAAGATATGTAATGGTGGACACATAACATATATAGAATTAGATGATTATCCAGCAGCAGAAGATGTTAAGAGTATAATAGATTATGCTTATAAAAACACAAATATTAGTTATATGGGGATAAATTTCCACATAAGATATTGTAAGGACTGTGGTACTTATCTAAAAAATGGAGAACAAAAGTGCACGAGTTGTGGAAGTTTAAATATACAAGGAATATCTAGAGTAACAGGATATTTAAGTTTAGATGAGCGATTTGGAAAAGGAAAAGTAGCTGAAAGAGCAGATAGAACCTCTCACACTGAAAGTCATGAGAATTTTTATGGTGCCTGATTTATTTTAATCTGAACTTTCTAAGATGAATTATATTAAAAATTTGGAGGTTTTCTACTGAAAATAGAAGATCTCCTTTTAGTATAGAAGAAGGAGGAAACTTATGAAGCTTCAAGTGGCTGGATTTTTAGACAACTCTCTTGTAAATGGCAAGGGATTTAGAAGTGTAATTTTTGTTTCAGGTTGTAATCACAACTGTCCTGGATGTCAAAATAAGTGTATGCAGGATTTTAGTTATGGAAGTGAAGTACAAATAGAAGAAATACTAGATAGAATAAAAAATAACAAACCAATAATAAAAGGAGTTACATTTTCAGGTGGTGAGCCTTTTGAAAATGCCGAGGGACTTTTGGAACTTGCAAAAGACATAAAGAAAATGGATTTGAATTTATGGTGCTATACGGGCTTTACCTATGAAGAAATTCTAAAAAGTAAAGATGAATATAAAATAGAGTTACTGAAAAATATGGATGTTCTTGTGGATGGCAAATTTAAGGAAGAACTCAAGGAAAATGCAAAAAATATACTGGTTCTAGAAACCAAAGAGTTATAGATGTAAAAGAAAGCTTAAAGAAAAATATGGTAGTGACTTTAGATTAGAATAAAAAAGCAGTTTAATAACTGCTTTTTATTTTATTTTAAAAAATGTAAAAAAATAGATTGTAAAATTTATTAATATAGAAAAATAAGCCTAATTATATGTTATAATTTAATATAATGAATTTTAATTACTTAGGTGGTGAAATATGTGAATAAATACAAAAGACTAATGGTTCTTTCTTTCTTTTTAGCCTTTCTTTTTATTAATGTCAGGTCTGTAAATGCCTTTTCTAAAATGAATAGAATTTACGGTAATAATAGATATGATACTTCTGTTTCTGTAAGTGAGAAGAATTTTACAGCATCTGATAATGTAGTTATAGCTTCAGGGCAGTCTTATGCGGATTCACTTTGTGCAGCTCCTCTTGCTAAAAAGCTTAATGCGCCAATCATATTAGTTCAAAAGAACTTAAATGAAAAAGCAAAAATGAAATACTTAGATTAAAAGCAAAAAATGCTTATATTATTGGAGGAAATGGAGTTGTATCAACTTCTGTTGAAACTGAGCTTAAGGCAAAAGGACTTAATATTTCTAGAATATCTGGAGTAGATAGATTTGGTACAAGCATTGAGGTTGCCAAAAAACTCAATTCCTTTAATAAGGCTTTTGTAGTTTTAGGTACTAATTTTCCAGATGCCATATCTGTGGCACCAGTAGCTTCAAAAGATGGTACACCTATAATTTTAACGAAGAAGGATTCTGTTCCTACTATAGTTAAAAATTATTTAAAGGGCAAATCTATTACAAAATCTTATGTAATAGGTGGACCACAGGTGATAAAGGCAGAAGGAATTAATGGAATATCTAATGTAGAGCGAATTTATGGCTCCGATAGATATGAAACTAATTTTAAAATTGTAGAAAAATTTTCTCAAAGTACATTAAATTCAATATATTTTGCTAGTGGTAAAGATTTTCCTGATGCTCTAGTTGCATCTGCAATAGCTGGGAAACAAGGATTGCCTATTGTGTTAGTAGGGGATAGCGTAAATTTAAATATGAAACAGTTTTTAAAGGGAAAATTAGGTGCTACTGCAGGAATAAATGTACTAGGTGGAGAGAAAGTTTTATCAACAGCACTAGTTAATTCGATTTTTACAGATAACAGTAAAAATGATAATGGTTCTAAAGGTAATAGTGAGAATATGGATAAAGCTAGTAAAAAAATCAAGGTTTGTATAGATGCAGCTCATGGTGGTAATGACAAACTTTCACCAATAGGATCTAAGGGTACTAAGGAAGAAGTAGTAAATTTAAGTCTTGCTTTAAAAGTTGGAAGAATCCTAAGTGACAAGGGATTAGAAGTCTTTTACACAAGAACTCAAGATATTTATTTATCAGATAGTGAGAGAGTAAGTAAGGCAAAATCAGAAGGTTGCCAGTTATTTATAAGTATAAGATGTAATTCTTACACAAGTTCTAGTGCAAATGGAATAGAAACTTATTATTTACAGGGAAATTCAAGTTCTGAAAAATTAGCTAAAAATATACATGAAAAAATAGCATCCGGGGTGGATCTTAAAGATAGAGGATATAAACCAGATGCAATACATCACATATTAAAAGATGTAAATTGTCCGTCAGCTCTTATTTTCTTTGGATTTATAACTAACCCTGAAGATGAAGCAAAAATATCAAGCAGTTATTTTCAAGAAACTGCAGCTTATGCTATAGCTGGAGGCATAATAAATTATGTAAATTCAAACTCTAATAATGATGATTCTAAAGTAACACCAACACCAAATCCTAATCCAAGTGAGACTGTAGTTTGTATAGACCCAGGTCATGGTGGATACGATCCAGGTGCAATAGGACCTAGTGGAGTTAGAGAAAAAGACATAACCCTTAAGGTGGCTTTAAAAGTAGGACAAAAATTAGCCGATAAGGGAGTAAAAGTTGTGTATACAAGAACTAGTGATACTGTATCTTGGCCTTCTGATGTATCACAGGATTTAAGAAAACGTGTTGATATTGCAAGTAATGCAGGATCAGATTATTATATAAGCATACACTGTAATTCAGCAACAGCAGCAGCTTATGGAATAGAAACCTATTATTGTAATATCAATAATAGTGGTGGAAAAAGTGCACTTCTAGCTAAAAATGTTCAAGATGAGCTGAAAAAGATTGCTAATTACAATAGAGGTGTAAAAACAGCTAATTGGTATGTTAATAAATATGCAAAATGCCCATCTATACTTACAGAAATTGGATTTATAAGCAATGCTAAGGAGGAAAAATTCTTGCAAAGCTCAGATGGACAAGAAAAGATAGCAGAGTTAATTGCCAATGGAATATTAAAGACTATGGGAAAATAGTATAAGTTAAGTTTTGAGCAAAAAGATAAGTGTATATAATACTATTATAAAAATAAAAGGCAAAGAAATCTTTGCCTTTTATTTTTATTGAACTTTATACATTCCATGGGCTGCCATGTAGTCGTATATGCTTTTACCGTGCTCTTGCTCTTCTTTTTGTATATGATTTAATACATCTCTTGCTGTTGTATCTTTGAATTCAAAGATAGTAGTGTCGTAAGCACCAGATACGTATTTTTCTGTCATTAATAGATCCTCACATAATTCAGTATCATTTTGATTGTTTAAACCTGTAGAATTACTCCCTTGAGGATTATTATTGTTATTTTGCTGATTTTGCTGATTCTCTTGATTCTGCTGTCCTTGAGCATTTTCCTTATTTACTGGCTGAACTTCACCACTTAGCATCTGATTAATAGTATTTAGATGATCCCTTTCTTGATTTGCATGATTTAAAAACATCTGCTTTAACTGTGGGTCTTTTGATTGATTTGAGTAATTTGTGTACTTATCGATACATAGTTGTTCATGAGATTTTTGATCCTCTAATAACATTCTTTCTTTTTGAGATAGATTTAAATTCATTTTAAATATCATCACAGCAATTTAATAATAGGTTATAATTAAGTTATCAGTAATTAAATATTGCTGTAATGAATCCTCCCTTCTATATGTAAAATTTTATTTAATTTATAATAATAATAGTTTGCATAAAGACAAGGATTTTATACATATTAATATACTAGGTTAAATTGAGATAAATTAGAAAGTGACTTAGAAAACTGAATAATATATAATATAGTGTAAGGAATTAATTTAAAATTACATAATATTCCAAATAAAGGAGGAAAATATGGAAAACAAGATTAAAAAAGCAAATATTTTTACTATGTCTTTAGTTTTAATGAATGTACTATGTTCAGTATTATTAGCGCCAGTTGCTAAAAAATTAAACCTTGGAATGTATGGGATTATGGCAATAGCAAATTTATTTATGCTAGTAGTTCCACTTGCAATTTATATTTTAAAATCAAAGGAATCACTAAAGAATTTATTAAGTCTTAAACCAATTAATGGGAAAAGCATTGCAATTGTAGTTTTAATAGCTATATTCATTCAGCCTTTAATGAATTATATATCAGGAGTAATGGCTTTCTTTCTTCCAAACAATGTAGGAGAGTTATTAGCAAAGTCCAGTGATACTCCACTATACTTTAAGCTTATAGTTGTTGCAGTTATGCCAGCTATCTTAGAAGAGCTTTGTATGAGAGGTGTGGTTTTATCAAATTATAAAGGTCTTGGAATAAAAAAAGCTGCCCTTATTACAGGGTTACTATTTGGACTTCTACACATGAATCTTCAAATGTTAGTTTATACTTTTATATTAGGAGTGGTTTTTGCATACCTAGTTTATATAACTAAGTCTATATTTTCTTCTATGATTCCACACTTTATAATAAATGGCACTCAAGTTATAATTGCATCTATGGGAGCGAAAATTGCCTCAACAGGTGATAAAGCCGTTAATGGCGTAAACTCTTTGGGATTTAAAATTGGTTTTATAATAGGTGGAGCTTTAGTAGCCCTTATTTCTTTTTTAATAGTAAGATATCTTATAAGAAAGCTTGCAGTAATTAATGGAGTAGATCTAAAAAATCTTAAAAATGAAAAAAATTATGACTTAAGAGATGAAAACTCCTATGATGAAAATAATTGTAAAACAGAAATAGTAGCCTCTAAAGAAAATAAAGTTAAGATTTTAGATGCTTCATTTATAGTAATATTAGTTGTGTATTTTGCTATAAATGCTTTTAGTTTGTACAATATTTTTAAATAGATACAATAATCTACATTTATGCTTATAATATTTATTGACAATAGTTTTTTACTGTAATATAATAATAGTCAATTGAATTTAGAATTTGTTTTAAAGGCTATGATTAGGAAGAGTACTTAACTTAAATCTTAAAGAGAGCTAGGGAGTGGTGGAAGCCTAGTGGAGGAGAGTTTAGAAAAATCACCTAGGAGCTTAGGGCTGAAATCTATTAAGTAAGTCTATACGTAATTCTGCGTTAAAGAATAGAGTATAAATTTGTAAAAAAAATATATTTTTACAAAGAGTACTTAAATTTGGCCTTTAGGTGGTATAACGAATATATAACTTCGTCCTATTTTGGATGGAGTTTTTTTGTATTTAAAAATTGTTTTATATAATATAGGAAAGGGGAAAAAATTATGTACAAAAAAATAGATTCTTCAAGAAGTTTTGTAGATATGGAAAAAGACGTATTAAAGCTTTGGAGAGAAAAAGACATAGTTAAAAAGAATTTTGATTTAAATGAAGAGGGAGAGTATTTCACATTTTATGATGGACCTCCAACTGCTAATGGAAAGCCTCACGTAGGACATATTTTAACAAGGGTTATGAAGGACTTAATTCCAAGATACAAGGTTATGAAGGGTTATAAGGTTTTGAGAAAAGCTGGATGGGATACTCACGGACTTCCTGTAGAGCTTGAAATTGAAAAAGCTTTAGGTATATCTGGAAAAGAACAAATTGAATCTTATGGAGTTGAGAAATTCACAAAAGAGTGTAAAGAAAGTGTGTTTAAATACACTGATATGTGGAGAAAGATGTCTGAGGAAATAGGTTACTGGGTAGATATGGATGAACCTTATGTAACTTATCATGACAATTACATTGAATCTGTTTGGTGGGCTTTAAAAACTCTATGGAACAAGGATTTATTGTACAAAGGACACAAGATAGTGCCTTATTGCCCAAGATGTGGAACTGCACTTTCACAGCATGAAGTAGCTCAAGGATACAAAGACGTTAAAGAAGCTACAGCTTTTGTTAAATTTAAGATAAAAGGTGAAGAAAACAAATATTTGTTGGCATGGACAACAACTCCATGGACACTTCCAAGTAATGTGGCTTTAGCTGTTAATAAATCTTATGATTACGTAGAAGTTAAGCTAAATGAAGAACATTTAATCCTAGCAAAGGGACTTTTAAGTGTGCTTTCTGAATCTGTTGATGAGTATACTATTGTAAAAGAGTTTAAAGGTGAAGAATTACTAGGAACTGAGTACGAACAGTTATTTAAGTTTGAAACACCAAAGAAAAAAGCATTTTATATAGTACATGGTGATTTTGTAACTTTAACTGATGGTACTGGAATAGTTCATATAGCACCTGCTTATGGTCAAGACGATAATTTACTTGGTCAAAAAAATGACCTTCCACTTATAAATCTAGTAGATGGTGAAGGAAAGTTTGTAGATGCAGTAGAGCCATGGAAGGGAATGTTTGTAAAAAAAGCAGATCCTAAGATTTTAGAGTACATGAAAGAAAATGGAACATTATATAAATCAGAAAAATTCACACACTCCTATCCACACTGCTGGAGATGTGATACTCCACTATTATACTATCCAAGGGATAGCTGGTTTGTAAAAATGACTTCTTTAAGAGATAAGCTTTTAGAAAATAACAACAAAATAAATTGGTACCCAGACAATATAAGAACAGGAAGATTTGGAAAATTCCTTGAAAATGTTATTGATTGGGGTATTTCAAGAGATAGATACTGGGGAACTCCACTTCCAATATGGGAGTGTGAATGTGGCCACAGAGAATGTATAGGAAGCAGAAAAGAATTAGAAGAAAAAGGAATTAATGTTCCAAAAGACCTAGAATTCCATAAGCCATATATAGATGAAATTAAACTTACTTGTCCAGATTGTGGAAAGGAAATGAAGAGAACTGGTGAAGTTATAGATTGTTGGTTTGACTCAGGTTCAATGCCTTTTGCTCAGCACCACTATCCATTTGAAAATAAAGAAGTTTTTGAGAAAAACTTCCCAGCACAGTTTATTTCAGAAGCTGTAGACCAAACAAGAGGTTGGTTCTATACTCTTCTTGCAATTTCAACAGGTATATTTGACACTAATCCTTTTGAAAACTGCGTTGTATTAGGTCACGTACTTGATAAACACGGACTTAAAATGTCAAAACACAAGGGAAATGTTGTAGATCCATTTGATGTTATAGAAACTCAAGGAGCAGATGCTACAAGATGGCATTTCTACACAGCTAGTGCACCATGGCTTCCAACAAGATTTTCAAAAGATGATGTAGCTGATGTACAAAGAAAATTCTTAAGTACTTTCTGGAATGTATATTCATTCTATGTACTATATGCTGAACTAGATAGCTTTAATCCAATGGAGTATACAGATTTTGTATCCCAAAATGTAATGGACAAATGGGTAATGGCAAGATTAAATACTTTAATTAAAACTGTAGATGAAGATTTAGCTTCTTATAAAATCACTCAAGGAGCTCTTGCTATAGAAGATTTCGTAGATGAACTTTCAAACTGGTATGTAAGAAGAAATAGATCAAGATACTGGACTACAGATTTAACAGAGGATAAAATAGGAGCTTATGTAACTTTATATAGAGTATTAGTTGAATTATCTAAGGTTTCAGCACCATTTATACCATTTATGTCAGAGGAAATATATCAAAACTTAGTGGTAGCTTTAGATAAAAGCGCTCCTTCAAGTGTTCATTTATGTAAATGGCCTGAATATCATGAAGAGATTGTAGATTTAGATCTTGAAACGCAAATGGATACTGCATACAAAATAGTTAAATTAGGAAGAAGTGCAAGAAACGCAGCTAATATTAAAAATAGACAGCCACTTTCAAAGATGTTAGTTTCAACAAAATCTCTTAAAGGATACTATGGAGATATCTTAAAAGATGAGCTTAATATAAAGGAAATAGCCTTTGGAGCAGATTTATCAGAGTTTGTTAACTTTGAAATAAAACCAAACCTACCAGTGCTTGGTAAAACTTATGGTAAATTAATACCAAAAATAAGAAAGGCACTTGGTGAAATGGACCAAATGAACTTAGCTCAAACTGTTCAAAATGGTGGTGTTGTCAAAGTAGAGGTTGAAGGACAAGAAATAGAGTTTAATTCTGAAAACCTACTTGTTACAATGCAAGGACTTTCTGGATATGCCTTTGCAGGTGAAGGAGATTTAGGAGTAGTTTTAGATGCAACTATAACTGAAGAACTTAAAGAAGAGGGAAATTTAAGAGAAATACTAAGTAAAGTTCAAAACATGAGAAAAGACAGTGGTTTTGAAGTAGCGGATAAAATAAAACTTCAAATAAAAGGTAATGAGTCTTTAGAAGCTGTAGTTAAGAAATATGAAGATACTATTAAGAAAGAAACACTTTCAGTAGAAGTTGTATATGGCGGAGAAGCTGATTTTACTGAAGTTAAAATTAATGGAGAAGATTTTAAAATGTCAGTAGAAGTTGTAAAATAAAATTAATATTTGTTTACATTGTATAAATATTATTTGAGTTTAAAACTTGATGGAAATTTAATCTTCCATCAAGTTTTTACATTTAGAGTAAGATTACAAACAAAGAGTATATTTAATAAGGTGAAATACAAACAAAAAATCCTTATTTATATAAAATAAAAAATTAATATTAAAATTAGTGATATAGTATTAAATAAATGTTTACATTCATTAATGCATATTAAAGGATATAGACTAATATTTTTATTTAGATTATGATATAATAAAACATCATATAGGAAAATATAGAATTTTATTATATAGATGAAAAAAGTAAAGGAGTTGATAGCGGTATGGCGGCTTCAATAAAAGATGTAGCTAAAGAAGCAGGAGTATCTATTGCTACAGTATCTAGGGTCTTAAATGATATAAATGTAGTAAATGAGGAAACAAAAGAAGGTTCAGGAAGCAATAAAAAAATTACAGTATAGGCCTAATATAGTGGCTAGAAGCTTAAAAACTCAGAAAACTAGCACTATAGGTATAATAATACCAGACATATCAAGTCAGTTTTACCCTGAAATAGTTAGAGGTGCTGAGGATGTTGCAAATATATACAATTACAATATCATATTATGTAATACTGATTTAGATACAGAAAAAGAAATGGAATACTTAAGGGTATTAAGAGAAAAGATGGTGGAAGGTATATTGTACATGAGCAGTTCCCTTCAACCTAAAATATTTAATTTAATTGATGAGCTACAAATACCAACAGTTTTAATTGAAAATAGAGATGAAGATAAGAAGTATCCTAGTGTAACTATAGACAATGAAGCTGGAGCTTTTGATGCTGTAAACTATCTAATTAAAAAGGGAAATAAAAAAATCGCCTATATTGGAAACAAAGACAATGGTTCTAATGTAACTTATTTAAGATATGAGGGATACAAAAGAGCTTTAAAAGAAAATAATATGGAATTAGATGATAAAGTTGTGTATTCCGGTGGACTTAAAGTTGAAGATGGATATGAAGGAATTATCCATATAATTGAGGAAAATAAAATTGATTCAGTTTTCTGTGCCAGTGATGAATGTGCAATAGGTGCAATTAATGCTTTAAGAGAGAGAAATATAAAAGTACCTGAAGATGTTGATGTAATGGGATTTAATGACATATATGAAGCGTCTATATTCTACCCTAAAATAACAACTATAGCTCAACCTATGTACGATATGGGCTCTGTTGGCATGAGACTTTTAATTAAAATAATAAACAAGCAAAAAGTTGAAGAAACTAATTTTGAATTACCTTATCAGCTAATTGAAAGGGATTCATGCAAATAATAAGAAAAGGAAGTGTTAAATTTTATGAGGCAAAACAAGAATATGTTTTTGTACATAGTAGATGCCATTTTTTTAGTTACACTTGCTGCTTTCTTAGTACTTTTTAGCTTTGGAAAAAAGCTTTTAGTTAAACCAGTGTCTTTAGTAAAGTCCTTAATTAATGAGTAAAATATTTTATATATAAAAAAATATTTTAATTTAAAATATTATATAGTGAAGGCAATTATATAAGTATGCTTAGGACTAGTTAATAGTCTTAAGTAATATAAATTGTCTTCGCTATTTTTTTATGAAAGCTTCATGGTTATAGAAAAATTTAAATCTTCTTTATCCTTAAGATAAAATAACTTGCCTTTATTTTTAGCAATTGAAATGCTGTCGTAAAAACCATTTGTAGGCTCTAAGGCACAGTTGTAATCTCCTCTAAAACCGCCTTCTGTAACCCAAAATCCAACATAAGGAAGAATTTTTTCATTAAATTCAATTTCTAATCTAATGTCCTTAGAAGGATAATAAAAAGAGATATAACCCTTTTCAATTTTGTTATAAACGTAGTATTTTTCTGCTTTATTTAAAGATTTGCTACCTACTTTATTTAGATGGTAATCCTCACCAGATACTGTTTTACATATAGGATAATTATAAATTTTGCCAGCTTCACCTAAATTAAGGCTATCATGGACGTTTATCACCTTTTGTGTGCCCTTTGGAAAGTTTATAAGCATATCCTCTTTGCAGTTTACTAAACAGTGCATTGCCCATATACAGGGAAGAGGAGAGTGCCCTAAGTTTTTAATATTGTAGGTAAAATTTATAATGTTTTGTTCCAAATTTAATGTTTTTGTATACATATAAGGAAGAATAGAGCTTTTAAAATATAGGGAAAGGGAAGTTTTGTCTATAGTGTATTCTAATTCACTTGACCAAACCTCACCGTGATCCGGATACAATATTTCCTTACCTTCATAGATAACTTTACAGCTATCAATAGTTGGAAAAGCATCGTCGAAGCCTGAAGCATCGTATTTTTCAAAAGGCGAATTTAATTCTGGTATTTTATAGCTGGTTTCATTATTTTGAAAAAGAACCTCAAAATCTTTTCTTTTTTCGTATATGGAAGCTATTTTTCCTCCTAATTTAGGAAGAACAATTAATTTTAAAAAGTTGTTTTCTAAAACCACTGAATTAAGGTTTTTGAATTTATCTTCATAAATCATAGTATACCCCCTAAAATTATTTTGAATAGCCATTTTTATGATTTTTATGCCATCTCCAAGCAGTGTCTATTATAGTTTCTAGGGAATTATATTTAGGGTTCCAATTTAATTCTTCCATGGCTTTTAAAGAGGAAGCTATTAATATAGCAGGATCCCCCTGTCTTCTAGGGGCCTTTTCTACTTTTATATCAACACCTGTTACTTTTTTAGCTACATCTACTACTTCTTTAACGGAGAAACCTGTGCCATTTCCTAAATTATAAATTTTGCTTTTCCCAGTTTTTTTAAGCCTTTCAAGGGCAAGTAGGTGGGCAGAGGCAAGGTCACTTACATGGACATAATCCCTTATGCAGGTGCCGTCTTTTGTAGGGTAATCATTTCCAAAAATCATTATTTTCTCTCTTTTTCCAAGTGCTACTTGAAGTATAATTGGAATTAAATGAGATTCAGGGTTATGATCCTCACCTATTTTACCACTTATATGAGCTCCAGCTGCGTTAAAATATCGTAGAGCTGTGTATTTTATTCCATAAGCAAGGTCGCACCACTTTAATATTTTTTCCACAGTTAATTTAGATTCTCCATAAGGGTTAGTTGGAAAAGTTCTATCATTTTCATTTATTGGTACTGCTTCAGGTTCTCCATAGGTTGCAGCAGTGGAAGAAAAAACTATATTTTTAACCTTATGCTTATTCATTGTTTTCAATAAATTAATAGTAGAACCTACATTGTTTTGAAAGTATTTTAAAGGGTCTATCATGCTTTCTCCAACTAAAGAGTAGGCAGCAAAATCGATAACAGCTTCAATGGAATTTTCACTAAAAACCTTGTCCAAAATTTCGCTGTCATTTAAATCTCCTAAGTAGAACTTTCCCCCTAATAAAGCTTCTTTATGACCTTTTTGAAGATTATCTAAGACAACTACATCTTTGTTATTTTCAAGAAGATGAGCTACCATATGGCTTCCGATGTAACCGGCTCCGCCACAAACGAGTATTGACATTTTATACACCTCCATTATATAGAAAACCTTTTCTATATATATTTTATCAGTATTTAGTAATAATTCAATAGATTTAAATTTATTGAATTATATATTTTTTAAATTAAATAATTTTAAATATTAAAATTAATACACTTTATATTATATCAGAGTATCCTTATTTTTCATAAATTCCTAAATAATATTTGAATTATGAGGTAAGGCAAGTTGAATTTAGGATTATAACTTATGTAACTAGTGGATAATTATATGTATTAGTTTTAATTTATATATTGTAAGTAAACTATTATAGATTTAAAATATTGAAAACAATACATTATACGTGGTAATATAATTATAATAGATAATAAAATATTGGTTTTCTAAATAAATCAAAATTAAGTTGAAATAAAAAAAGACTTTTGCAAGAGGGTGGTTTAATCGTTTACCATAGAAGATGTAGCAAAAGAGGCTGGAGTTTCTATAACTACAGTGTCAAGAGTTATAAACAATAATTATCCAGTAAAAAAGGAAACAAAAGAAAGAGTGGAAGCTGCTATTGAGAAGATGAATTTTGTTCCAAACCATATGGCTAGAAGTTTAATAACAAAAAAACCTACACTTTAGGGGTTGTGGTTCCTGGTATTACAAACTTGTTTTTTTCGGCTATTGTTGAAAACATTGAAAGAGAAATAAAAAAAGAAGGTTACAGTATATCTCTTTGCAATACTGGTGGTGACTACAAGGAAGAGAAAAAGCTAGTTACAAATTTGCTTAAACGAAAGGTAGATGGAATAATAGTCATTGACCCTTCACAAAAAAATTTAAAGGACAGATTTTATGAGGAGATATCTAAATCCACTGCTTTAATTATTATAAGTGCTTTGAATAAAGATATTAAAGTTAATTATGTGAGTTATGACGAGGAAATAGGTATAAGAGAAGCTCTAGATTATCTTTATAAATTAAATCATAGAAACATAGCCTTTATCAGGGGAAGTCAAAGTGCTTCCTACGATTTAAGGGAAAAAATATACAAGGAATTTATTAAAGAAAATCAAATTTCTTATGAGAAAATAATAACTATAGAAAATGGAAATAGCATTAATGCATCTTTTGACGTTGAAATGAAGTTAAATGAGGCTTTAAAAGAAAAGGTAAGGCCTTCAGCTATCTTTGCTTCAAATGACATTATGGCAGTAGGTGCAATAAATTGTTGTAATAATTTAGGCTTAACTGTGCCAGAGGATTTATCTGTAATCGGATGTGATAACACTTTTATAGCTAACATAACAAGTCCAAAGCTTACATCAATAGACCTTGGAATAAATTCTGTAAGTAAGGTAGCTTCAAAGGAGATACTAGCTTTAATGAATCAAAAAGAGGATATAAGAAAAAAATGATTATAAATACACACTTGGTTATAAGGGAAAGCTGTAAATAGAAATTGACAATTTTATGATTAAGAAATATGCTGATTTATATATTATAAAGTAAAAAAAGGGTGTCCTTGGATGCCCTAAAAAATAGATGTTACAGAAAAGGTTTTCTATAAAGGGGGATGTTATAAATGGCAGAATTAAGATGGAATCCACTATTAAAGGACTGGGTAATGGTGGCCTCGCATAGGCAAAATAGACCGCAAATGCCTAAAGATTGGTGCCCTTTTTGCCCGGGATCATCTAAAGTTCCAGAGGATTATGTGGTTTTAGAATATGATAATGATTTTCCGGCTTTAATGGAAAATCCACCAGAACCAGATGAGGTTGGGTCAGATTTTTATAAAGTTTCTAAAGCTTATGGAAAATGTGAAGTAATATTATACTCAAAGCTACACAATGTTACTTTACCTGAATTAGATGTAGAGCATATAGAAAAGCTTGTAGATTTGTGGTGTGAAAGGTATAAAAAATTAAGTGAGGATGAGAAAATAAAATATATATTTGAATTTGAAAATAGGGGAGAAGAAGTGGGAGTTACCATGCCTCATCCTCATGGACAAATATATGGATATTCAAAAATGCCCTTAAAAATAAAAACAGAATTGAATTCCTGCAAGGAGTATTATGGTAAAAATAAGGAATGTCTAGTTTGCAGAATGAATAGTGAAGAAGAGAAATTTAAAGAGAGAATAATATTAGAAAATGAAAGTTTTTGTGCTATTTACCATTTTTTACTGATTATCCTTACGGAGTCTTTATTACTATTAAAAATCACAAAAGCAAGATGATTGATTTTACAAATAAAGAAAAAAAGGATTTTGCAGATATTTTAAAAAAAGTAACAGGAACTTTTGATAGTTTATTTGATAAGAAATTTCCTTATATGATGTGCATTCATCAAGCACCAGTTAACTCTCCTGAGTATGCAAACTATGATGATTACTATCATTTTCATGTAGAGTTTTATCCACCTTTAAGGTCTAAAGACAAGATAAAATACTATGCCTCCTCAGAAATGGGGGCCTGGGCTGCTTGTAATCCAAGGGCGGTAGAGGAAACTGCAGTGGAACTTAGAGAGGCTTATGAAAAATTTAAAAGGGGGTTAAAATGTGGAGATAAGGGATATGATATCTAAATTTATAGAAAATTATGGTGAGGGGGAAGTAAGGGCCTTCTACTCTCCAGGTAGGGTTAATTTAATAGGAGAACATATAGATTATAGTGGAGGTTGTGTGTTTCCTTGTGCTATAGAGCTTGGAACCTATGGACTGGTTAGAAAAACATGCCATGATAAAATTAATCTCATATCAGCTGATTTTCCTCTTAAAGTAACAGTAGGGCTTAATGATTTACAGTATAAAAAGGAAGATGACTGGTCTAATTATCCAAAGGGGGTAATTAGTACCATGAAAAACAAGGGATATAAAGTAGGTGGTATGGATATTTTAATAAAAGGAAATATACCAAATGGAGCTGGACTTTCTTCCTCTGCTTCTTTAGAGCTTTTAATAGGTGAAATGGTTAATGTTTTGTTTAATAATAGAGAAATTAGTACTATAGATTTAGTTAAAATGGCTAAGGAAACGGAAAACGAGTTTATTGGCGTAAATTGTGGTATCATGGATCAGTTTGCAGTAGGAATGGGGAAAAAAATAAAGGGATTTTATTAAACTGTGATACTTTAGATTATAAATATGCAAAAGTAGATTTAAAGGAATACACTTTGGTTATAATGAACACCAAAAAAGAAGGGCTTTAAGTGAATCAAGATACAATGACAGAAGAAATGAATGTGAAAGTGCTCTAAAGGATATAAGGTCAAAAAAACAGTAGATTATTTATGTAGCTTGTCTAAGGAAGAATTTAAAGAGGTAAGGGATGCAATAAAAGATGAAGCTTCTAGAAAAAGGGCACAGCATGCAGTTTATGAAAACTATAGAGTTAAAGAAGCTTTTAAGAAGTTAGAAGAGGGAAATTTAATAGACTTTGGAAAGCTTTTAGTTGAATCTCATAATTCACTTAAGGATTTATATGAAGTTACAGGAGTGGAACTAGATACAATTGTCTTTGAAGCTTTAAAGATTAAGGGGTGTATTGGGGCTAGAATGACAGGAGCAGGCTTTGGAGGCTGTGCTATAGCTTTAGTAAAGAAGGATAGGGTTTTGGATTTTGAGAAAACCTTAAAGGAAAAATATTTTAATATAATAGGATACTATCCTGAGTTTTACGTTACAAATATTTCAGAGGGAACAAGGGAAATAGAGTTATAGCTTGGTTTTGAAAATTAAAAAATAAAAGCTGCAGGAAATAATATATTTTAAAGAAACTGCCCCTTCAGTAACAAGTTCTAAGCTTTACTTCAATTGAAAAAAGATTTTTTAATTAATATTCCTTTGGAATTCATAATTAAAAAATCTTTTTTTACAGGATGAAAAACTTTTAAGTTAAATTCCTGCTATGGTTAGATTGTACATTTTTATTGATTTAGGTCCTACAAAACCGTTAGATTTTTGCATTTCTTTGGAAAAATACATTTTCTTTTGAGATTCATTTATGTTTCCTGAAAGAGAGCCACCAGTTATAGGTATAGTTTTTTTGCCGTCAAAATACCAACCAAATCTAATTTCTCCTCCAAAATCTCCGGTTAATGTATCAAGCTTAAAATCAGAAAAGGATACTAGCTCTACATAAGGTTCCTTTTTAAAGTCACTTATGTTTTGAGAACCTCCATTAAACTCCATATTAGCTATGGAACCTGTAGGTACTTGACTTAGGTAGTAGCTGTATCTATTATTTCCATGATAGGACTTTAGAACTCCATTTTCTAGTATGGAGACTTTATTTAAAGCTACACCATCTTCATCATATGGTACTGAGAAAGTAGAGTTTTCCATATTTGGGTTTAAGCACATAGTAACCCTATCTCCCTGTACTTTTTTGCCTTGTACCATATCATTTAACTTCCAATTTGAAATTTTAATGTAAACTGAAGAGGTGTTAGACATATTAAAATAGTATTTAAGTATTTCTTTTACTGGAGAACCTGTTAAAAGTACTGTGTACTTACCAGACTTTACGGTGGTTTTAGCAAGTGCTTTTTCTTTAGCTAATTCTAAGGCTTCTTTAATACTTTGAGAAATGTAATCTTCATCAAAATTAGAGAATTTTATATCTTTATATAGTTCGATTTCTTCTTCTGACCCTTTGAAGTTTACAATAAACTCTAATTCACCTTTATTCTTTTCATATTGAACATCTATTCCTTCTGAATTAAGTGTCCTTGTGTAAACTTTATTTAAAAATAATTCCGAGGAGTTTATACAGCCATTCTCATAGCTATCATATTTAAATATGGCATCTGTAAATTTAGGAATCCAGTATGGAAGATCCTTAAAATCAAAGTTTGAAGCTTCCACCCTTGGAGTTTTATTTGATGGCTTTAAAAGAGTATAAAACTGATTTTTAATTAAACCAGCAGAAAAACAAGTATCCGAAAGTAACTTGTCTATTTCATCTTTTGTCATAGTAGGATACACATTGCAACTAGAAGAGCCTGTATAATCTTTGCTCTTATCTTGAAAGTTTTTATAAACAGTTACAAGGTAGTAGTGAACTCTTTTGCTTCTATTCATATGAAGCTGCTTTTTTATAAAAAATAATTCAGAGGATTCAGTAATAGTTTCTATTATATTATATCCACTTATGTTTTTTAAAGATAATAAATTTTTTATTGTACTAATCATTATCCTAACCTCACTTTCGCCTTAATATATGGTCCTCCACAAGATACCTTTACGTATTCCTTATAGCCTTTACCGCAAGCACCAGAGCCACTAAGCTCCATATCAGAAGATACCATGGATATAGATTTTAAAAGATCTGGAACATATCCTGTTAATATTACAGGAGAAACTAATTTGCCAGTTAATTTGCCATCTTTTATTTCTCTACCTAAAGTTACTATGCATTGAATTCCCCAGTTTTTAGGGTCTTCCATGCCACCTTGAGGACATTCTAATAAATAGCCATGTTTTATTGAAGCAATCATGTCTTTTAAATCATCGTTTCCCTTTTCAAAAAGGTATTTGTCATTCTGGCATAGGCCTTTCTCTCAAAAGATTCTCTTTTTCCGTTTCCACTAGGTTTTATACCTAATTTCAATGCAGATAAAGTATCGGAAAAGCCATTTTTAAGAATGCCTTTGTCAATTACTGTAGTATCTCCTCCTAAAACTCCCTCATCATCAAAATAGTAAGAAGAAACTTCTTTGCAGCTTCTAGAACCATCATGCATTGTTGTAACTTTTGAGGCAACTTGTTTACCCATATATTCCTTTGCCATAGCTCTATTTTTTACAAACATGTCCATTTCAACTCCATGACCAAAAGCTTCATGAGCGATTATTCCAGATACAGAGGGATTACAGATTACATCATACAAAGAAGGTTCTACAGAAACTGAGTTTAATAGTTCTATTGAGGTATCTACTACGGATTTAACCTCAGAATCTAATTCCTCTAATATTTCAAGGCCTTTAAGACCAGAGAAAGTCTTATAATAAAACTTGGTTTTAGATTCATATCTAGCTAGGCTAAATAGTGTAGCATCACTAAAAGGGTATGACTGGGCTAAATCTTTGTCTTTGGATATAAATATCTTAGATACTTTAACAAAATTTAAGTTAATTATGAAATCAAGCACAGATTCAGATATGCTTAAAGCTTTATCTTTTATTGAAGTTAGCTTTAAAAGCACATCTTTTTGGCTTATAGAATTAAAATCTAGTTTTAAACTTTCAGTGAAAGTTTTTGAGTAGATTCCTCTTCAATTACTTCATAGGGTGATATTTCTGTTTTTAAATTTTTCATTATATTTAGTTCATAGTCAATTTTCTCCATAATATCTTTTGCCATTTCTTCAATCCTTTTAGGGTCTATTTCGTTAAAGGAGTATTCAGAATAATTTATCCCGTTATGAACCCTTAGGACAAATCCCCTTTCGTTCCAAAAGGAATCTTTTAAATTTGTGCTAGTTTTGCTAACTTCAAAAGTTTTTCCACAGGTATCTGAACCTAAAATAGACACATATTTGTAATGCTTAGATAAAATATCTACTAATTTTTTTATAGAAGGTCTGGTTTTTACTAAAAAATCTGATAATTGAGTTTCCATAAAAATTATTATTCCTCCCCATTTATAATTGTTCTTGTAAGATTAGTTTAATACTACTTAAAGATAAAAACAATTAACGATTTTTTAAATTTTACAAAAATTTAAAAATATAGGAAGAAAGTATTTCTTTATAGTATTTTATAATAAGTAAAATGTAATTTGGTAAAGTTTTCATGTATGTAAAATATATGAAATTATTTTACAGGGAAAAGTTAAGTTATTAATACTTAAAATTGAATTTTGTCCTTAAATCTATTATTATAAAGATATTAAATGTGGAGTAGCAAAATTAAATATTATTTTTCATTCAGAAAAAATGAAAATTTATAAATGGTAGGCGGTGTTAATTTGGTACATGGTGGAGATATATACACACAGGGAGTTTTAAAAGGAGTTTTACTAACTGATTTTAGCTCAAATATAAATCCTTTAGGAGTGCCTTTAAGCTTTAGAGAAAACATTGAAGAGGCTGTAAATAATTGTGAAAGGTATCCCGATATAAAATACAGAGAGGTTTTAAATAGTTTAAAAGATTATACTGGAATAGATAAGGAATACTTTGTCCTTGGAAATGGTGCAGCGGAGATAATTGACCTTTCTATAAGCTGTTTTAAAAGTATAGTAATAGTAGTTCCCTCTTTTTTAGAGTACGAGCTTGATGCAAAAAGGCAGGGCTTAAGTATTGAGTATTCAAGCTTATTAAAAGAAGATATGGAGTATGATTATGAAGATATATTGAAAAAGATGGAAAAATCTGAGGCACTTATTATTGGAAATCCCAATAACCCAAATGGTTCTGTAATAGATCAGGATAAGTTTAAAGATATACTGGACTATTGCGAGGAGAAGGGTAAAAAAATAATAATAGATGAGGCCTTTATTGAGTTTGTAGGAGATAGGGAGAAAAGCTTTACAAAATACCTTGAAAAGTATAGCTGTTTATTTATAATAAGAGCTCTTACAAAGTTTTTGGTATGCCTGGAATTAGGTTTGGTTATGGTTTAAGCGGGGATAGTAGCTTTCTTAAAAAAGTAAGGGATAGACAAAATCCTTGGAACATAAACTGTTTTGCAGAAACTGCGGTAAAGTATGTACTTAAAGACCAAAAATACATTGAGAAATCTTTAAAATGGATAGTAGAAGAGAGAAAATATATGACTACGGAATTAAAAAAATTAAGTTTTATAGATAAGGTTTTTGATACTAAGGCAAATTTTTTACTAATAAAATTAAAAAACAAGGATATACAAAAACTTTACGATTACTGCTTAAGTAGTGGAATTTTAATAAGAAAATGTGATAATTTTAGAGGTCTTGATGAACATTATGTGAGATTTGCAGTTAAAGATAGAGAAAAAATAATAAACTTTTAAGTGTATTAAAAAATTTTAATTTAGATTATTAAAGTCATTTTAATTTATAACTACAAAGAAAAAAATCCAATAGGAGCTAAAAAGTATATTAAAAAGAAATCTCTAATAAATTTCACGTTTATATTCTATATAGATAAAAAAGTAAGTCCTAATATGAATAGTGATGCAAATATAGTTCCTAATATTGAAAATAGATCCATTGATTTTCTCATGTAAATCACACCCCTTATAGTTATTCTATGATTTAATTATAAAATATAGGAGCTTTAGAAAAGTTAATAAACAGTTACAAACTTATTAAATATAGATTACAAAAACTTAAAAAAGCATTTAGCATACTACATAATAAGTTGTTATATATCATATAAATTTGACTAGAGATTATAAATGTTATTTTATTCATTGTGAGAAGGTGTAATTATGTACTTAAATTTTATATCCGTAATATTAGCAGTAATTATAGATTGGATAGTAGGGGACCCCTATGGATTTCCACATCCTGTTATTTACATAGGGAAGTTCATAAGGTTTTTAGAAAAGAAATTTAGAAAAATAGCTAAAACCAGAAAGCAGTTAAAACTCTATGGAGGAGTTATAGTTATATTAGTTGCAGGGGTAACTTTTCTTCTGCCTTTTATTATACTAAGGCTTACAAGGTCAAATCCAATATTATATTGTATAGTAAATACAACTTTAATTTGGACTACTTTAGCTTGCAAATGTCTAAATAAGGAAGCTATGAAGGTTTATAATGAGCTTTCAAATAATAACCTTTCTGAAGCTAGGTTAAAACTATCTTACATAGTTGGAAGAGAAACTGAGTTTCTTTCAGAAAAAGAGGTTATAAGAGCTGATGTAGAAACTGTGGCGGAAAATGCCTCAGATGGAGTTATAGCACCTTTAATCTGTGCTATGATTTTTGGCGCTCCACTAGCTATGATGTATAAGGGAATAAACACTATGGATTCTATGCTTGGTTATTTAACTAAAAAGTACAAGGATATAGGTTATTTTCCAGCTAAAGTAGATGATGTTTTTAATTTTATTCCTGCAAGAATAACAGGATTTTTTATGTGCCTTATATCTCCTTTAGTTGGGGGAAATATATTAAGGTCTTTAAAAATCATGGTAAGGGACAGGAAAAACCATAAAAGCCCTAACTGTGCATATCCAGAGGCTGCTACAGCAGGTGCTATGGGGGTTTTACTTGGAGGTACTAATACCTACTTTGGAGAGGTTATAGAAAAGCCCACTATGGGAGATAAAATACAGGAATTAGGAAAGAGGCATATAAAAAAATCTATACACATAATGTACCTTACAGAAATTTTTACACTAGTAGTATATGTTATAATTGAAGCTAGAATACTTGGTTATATTTAGTGTATTATTTTATATTTATAGAAAAAAATATTTATATTGTGTACTTAATATAAGGGGGAAGTTAAATGAAGGACTATGTAAAAATTCCAATGGATATAGAAAAGAAGAGCTTTGAGATAATAGGGGAAGAAATGGGAGAACATAATTTTGATGATAGGGAACTTAAAATAGTAAAAAGAGTTATACATACTACAGCAGATTTTGAATATAAGGATTTAATATACATAAGAGAAGGTGCTATTGATGAGGCCTTAAAGCTACTTAAAAAAGGAGTCACCATATATACAGATACAAAAATGGCGGCCTCTGGGATAAATAAGAAAGCACTAGAGAAGTTAAACTGCAAGGTTATAAGCTATGTAAGTGAGGAAAGTGTTGCAAAAAGGGCTAAAGAAGCTTCAATAACAAGATCTATGGCGGCGGTAGAAAAGGCAGCAGAAGATGGAGTTTTGTTTTATGTATTTGGAAATGCCCCTACGGCTTTATTTAAGTTAAAGGAAATGATTGAAAAGGGAGAGGCTAAAGCTAAATTTATAGTAGGTTGTCCTATAGGCTTTGTAGGAGCTAAGGAATCAAAAGAAGAGGCAGAAAAACTTTCCGTTCCTATGATTACTATAAGAGGAAGAAAAGGCGGAAGTGCAGTTGCAGCAACTATAGTAAATGCGCTAATGTATATGCTTATTGAAAGAGAATAACAAATTAAAGCCTAAAGATTAGTAGAGTAAGGTGAGAATATGCTTGATTTATACGTAAATAGTCACGGAAAAAAATTAAGATGTGGGTACACAACAGGCTCCTGTGCAGCTGCGGCTTCAAAGGCGGCTGCTATTATGCTTTTTCATAATAAGGATTTAACTGAGGTTAGAATAGACACTCCAAAGGGAATAGAGCTTACAATACCTATAGAAAAAATTGAAAGAGGAGAAAACTTTGTAAGCTGTGCTGTTATAAAAGATGCAGGAGATGACCCTGATATAACAGATGGCATAGAAATATGGTCTAGAGCAGAAGTTAAAGAAAAAGGATATACATTAAAAGCTGGAAAAGGGGTTGGAATAGTTAAAAGTCCCGGACTTTATGTAAAAGAAGGAGAATACGCTATAAACAAAGTTCCAAGGCAGATGATAGAAAAAGAAGTTAAAGAGGTTCTGCCAAAAGATAAAGGGGTTGAAATCACTATATTTGTGCCAATGGGTGAGGAAATTGCAAAAAAACTTTTAACCCAAGGCTTAACATAGTTGGAGGCATATCCATTCTTGGAACTACAGGAATAGTTACTCCTATGTCTGAAGATGCCCTTAAGGAATCCATTGCCCTTGAAATATCTCAAAAGGTTAAAATGGGAAATAAAAGTTTAGTGCTTTTATTTGGAAACATGGGCGAGGATATGGCAAAGAAGCTTTCCTTAGAGGAAAGTTCTATGGTTATTATGTCAAATTACCTTGGCTTTGCCCTTGAGTGCTGCGTGGAGCATAATATTAAAAATGTAACTATTGTAGGACATATTGGAAAGCTATCAAAGGTTGCGGCAGGCTGTTTTAATACTCACAGTAAGGTTAGCGATGTTAGACTTGAAATTTTGGCTTTAGAGCTTTCACTAATGGGTGCTCCTCTTAATTTAGTTAAGGCGGTTTATAATGAGATAACAACAGAAGGGGCGGTAAACTTACTCCATGAGGTTTTGGTTAATAATAAGGAAAATCAAGATGAAAAAATATCTTTAGATTTTTATGAGATATTTAAAAATCTATCTAATAAAATTCAAAAGAAAATAAGATTATATACCCATGATGAGATAGAAGCAGAGGTTATTTTATACGCTATGAAAGAGGGAGTCCTTTGGGACACTAGGGGGTAAGGTTATGGTTTATATAGTTGGAATTGGACCTGGAGCTAGAGATTATATGCTTTTAAAGGCCATTGACACTTTAGAAAAATCAAAGGTTATTTTAGGTTTTAAAAGAGCTCTTGAAAGTATAGATTTTATTAAGACTAAAAAAGCAAGTGAATTCTATAAAAGAAGTTTTGACTTATTTAAATGAAAATCCTAAGGAAGATATAGCAGTTGTTGCTTCAGGAGATCCTCTTTATTATGGAATAACTAGTTATATTAAGGAAAATTACAAGGGAGAAATTAAGGTAGTGCCTGGCCTTAGCTCTTTTCAGTTTATGATGAGTAAAATTCAGCTTCCTTGGAATAAGTCTTTTACAGGAAGCATGCACGGAAGAGAAGAGGATTTTATAGGAAAGGTTAAAAGTCATGATATTTCTATATGGCTTACGGATAAGAAAAATTCACCAAAAGAACTTTTAAATAAACTAATATCAGAAGATATGAATTATAAAGTCTATGTAGGGGAGAATTTATCCTATGAAGATGAAAAAATAACCAGTGGTTTTGCAAGAGATTTAAAATCTATGGAATTTAGTGATTTATCTGTGGTGGTGATTGAAAAATGTGTTTTATAAAAGATGAAGAATTTATAAGGGGAAACTGTCCTATGACAAAAGAGGAAATTAGGATTCTTGCAGTTTCTAAAATGAAGGTTAAAAAGACTCATAATGTTCTTGATGTAGGTGCAGGTACTGGAAGTGTAAGTGTGCAGCTTAGCAAAATCTGTAAAGAAGGCAAGGTAGTTGCAATAGAGAAGGATGAAGAGGCTTTAAGGGTAATTGATGAAAATAAAAAGAAGTTTCAATGTAGCAATTTACATATAGTGAAAGGTGAGGCGCTTTTGGTTGAGCCTTCCATAAAAGAGAAGTTCAACAGCATATTTATAGGTGGCAGCGGTGGAGATATAGAAGAAATAATAAGAAAGTACAGTTTAAAGCTTCAGGATAATGGTGTTATGGTGTTAAATTTTATAACTCTAAAAAACGCTGTAAAAGCCATGGATTGCCTAAATGCTTTAAATTATGAAACTGAGGCCATACAGGTTGCTATAAATAAGGTTAAAGGAAAGAGCTATATGCTTATGGCAAACAATCCTATTTTTATTATTGAGGCCAAGAAAAAATTATTATAAGTTTTTCAAGTATAATAAGGGTAAAAAAATGTTTCGGTAGGAGAAATACCTTTTATAAAATCTAAGGTTAAAAATATTTCTAAAGCTAGAAAGGGTGTTAATATGTCTAAATTATACGGAATAGGTGTAGGACCAGGGGATAAGGAGCTTTTAACCCTAAAAGCTGTAAGGATTATAGAAAATGCAGATGTTATAATAGTTCCCAGTGCAAAAAAAGGTGGTAAAAGCATAGCTTATGAAACCTGTGAGGATTTTATAAGAAAGGACACTAAGGTTTTAGTTAGACATTTTCCAATGGGAGGGACAGAACAGGAGGCTGCAATTAAAGAAATATCAAAGGAAGTTCAACTGCTTCTTGAAAAAGAAAAGGAGGTAGTTTTTCTAACTATAGGAGATCCTTTCGTATATAGCACTTACATATATTTACTTCAAAACCTTGAAAATAACGGATTTTCTGTGGAGACGGTTCCTGGAATTACTTCTTTTGTGCCTCAGCTAGTGTTTCAAATGAATACTTAGTAATAGGTGATGAGCCCCTTTTAATTCTTCCAGCAACAAGGCTAGACACAGTTAAAGGTCAGAAAAATTTGGTTATAATGAAGGTGTATAAAGTAGAGAGAGAAGTTTTAGATTTCCTTTCTGAAAACGGTTATGAGTATACTTATATAAAAAGAGCAGGAAGACAGGGACAGGAGATTTTAAGAGATAGGGAAGAAATATTAAAAAATAGAGAATACATGAGTCTTATAATTGCTCATAAAAAAGTGGAAGATTAATATCCTAGAAATTAAAATCTATTAGTAATCTAATTTGTCCATTATAGAATTTATTTATTACAATAATTAAAAGCATAATAGGGGGTAAAAAATGGTATATTTTATAGGAGCAGGTCCTGGAGATGTGGATCTTATTACAGTTAAGGGAAGAGAGATTTTAAAAAAAGCTGATGTTGTAATATATGCAGGTTCCCTAGTTAGTAAAGAGCATCTAAAGTTTTTAAAAGAGGGTGCAAAGGCTTACAATTCAGCTTCCATGAATTTAGATGAAGTTATAGAAGTTATGAAAGAATCTGAAAAAGAAAATAAAATGGTGGTAAGGCTTCATACAGGAGACCCT
This sequence comes from Haloimpatiens sp. FM7315, assembly GCA_041861885.1. NCBI lineage: Bacteria > Bacillati > Bacillota > Clostridia > Eubacteriales > Clostridiaceae > Haloimpatiens > Haloimpatiens sporogenes. Next base: position 2,599,217 of record JBGVUE010000001.1, on the reverse strand, counting down.
GCTATTTACGGCGCCATAAAAGAGCAAATGGATATACTTAATGAAGAAAAAATATCCTATGAGGTGATTCCAGGGGTAAGCTCTTTTACAGCAGCGGCTGCTGCTATAAAAAGGGAATTTACTTTGCCAAAGGTTTCTCAAACTGTAATCCTTACGAGAACTGAGGGAAGAACTGAGGTACCAGAAAATGAGGATTTAGAGAACTTAGCAAAAATCGGAGCCTCTATGGCTATATTTTTATCTATTAACATGATAGACAAGGTGGTTAAAAAGCTTAGAAAAGGTTATGGAAGAAACGTTCCAATAGCAGTAGTTGAAAGGGCAACTTGGGAAGATGAGAGAATTATACTTGGAACTTTGGATGACATTGCTTTAAAGGTTGAAAAAGCAGGTATAAAAAGATGTGCTCAAATACTTGTAGGAGATTTTATAGACTGCGATTATGAAAAGAGTAAGTTATATGACAAAAACTTTTCTCATATGTTTAGGTAGCTTTTAGTTTGAAAAAAGGTGGGGAGGCTATGCATACCATAATAAGTGTTACGGAAAATGGAGATAAAATAGCTGAAAATATAAGTAAGCATCTAGAAAATTGCAAGGTTTATAATAGAGATGAAGTGAAAAGATTAGGGCTTAAAGAGGTTACAGAAAAAGCAATTAAAGAATCCTTGTCACTTATTTTTATAAGCTCCACAGGTATTGCGGTTAGAGCTATTGCCCCTTTTATAATATCAAAGGATAAGGACCCAGGGGTTTTAGTTATAGATAGCCTGGGAAAAGTTGTAATAAGCCTTTTAAGTGGCCATTTAGGAGGAGCTAACGCTCTTTGTAAAAAGGTAGCAAACATTATAAAAGCAGAGCCTATTATAACAACAGCTACAGATAATTTTAAAAAAGAGGCTCCTGATGTAATTGCAAAGGATAATAATCTAATAATAGATGATTTAAAAAAGGCAAAAGACATTTCGGTAAAGCTTATAGAGGGGCAGAAGGTTGTTTTTATAGATGATAGAAACTTAATAAAACTTCCTAAAGGCTATGTAAGGCTTCCTTCAAATAAAGATTTAAGTGAAGAAAATGAAAATTGCCTAGGGCTTTTATGGGTTACTGATAAAATTAATTTAGATGATGAATTTTTAGAATCTAAGAAAAAGTTTAAAACCTGCTTAAGGCTCATAAGAAAAGATGTGGTTTTAGGCATTGGATGTAGAAAAAATTTTAGTGAAGAAGACATGAGAGAGAGAGTTTTAGGTTTTTTAAAGGAACATAATATAGATTATAGAGCAGTTAAAACTGTGGCTACAGTAGAGGTTAAGGCAGAGGAGAAAGCTATAATTAATTTGGCCTCTTTTTTAAGGGCAGAGCTTTTAATATTTACCCTTCAGGATATAAAAAAGTCCAGCACAGGTATGAAGGCAGTGATTTCGTTGAGAAAACCATTGGAGTTAGGTGTGTAAGTGATCCTTGCTGTGAGCTTGCAGGTGGAGATTTAGTAGTGAAAAAAGCTAAGCTTAAAGGCATGACACTGTCTATTGGAACTGAAATTATGAAATAAGTGAAGTGAAGTAAATTAAATATTGTTTTTCATTCAGAAAAAATGAAAACTTATAAAAGGTTCTAATTTCAGTAATGTGCAAAACTTAAGAACTTCTCATAACTCGCTTCGCTCAGACAATGAGAAGTTCTAAAGTTTTTTCATTACTTCAATAAGAACCATTAAATAAGTTTTCAATGATTTCTTCCATGAAAAAACAATATTTAATTAAATTACATTTAGTATATAATGACTTTAATTTTATGGCTAGATTTATAGAAATATATGTATTTACAAAGCCTTTCAATTCACTAAGAAATTCTAAGAATTTCTAAGCTTTTTCAGATGGCTTTCTTAAAATACCTATATTTTCTAAAATATTTATGGAAGTTATATAACTATTAGAATTAAATATTGTTTTTCATTCAGAAAAAATGAAAACTTATAAAAGGTTCTAATTTCAGTAATGTGCAAAACTTAAGAACTTCTCATAACTCGCTTCGCTCAGACAATGAGAAGTTCTAAAGTTTTTTCATTACTTCAATAAGAACCATTAAATAAGTTTTCAATGATTTCTTCCATGAAAAAACAATATTTAATTAAATTACATTTAGTATATAATGACTTTAATTTTATGGCTAGATCTATAGAAATATATGTATTTACAAAGCCTTTCAATTCACTAAGAAATTCTAAGAATTTCTAAGCTTTTTCAGATGGCTTTCTTAAAATACCTATATTTAGTAAAAGTATTATAAAGATTATATGCTGCGAACTTTAATATGATTTTGATTGGATGTGATTTAAGTGGGAAAGATTTACGTAGTTGGTATTGGGCCCGGCGGAATGGAACATATGACTTTAAAGGCTAAAGAGGTTATAGAAAAATGTCCGGCTGTTGTTGGTTATACAAAGTATATAGAGATGATTATGCCAATGCTTGGGGAAAAAGAGATTTTTGCAACAGGTATGATGGGTGAAATTCAAAGGATTAAAGAGGCTTTAGAAATTGCCAAACACAAAGATGTGGCAGTAATAAGCACAGGGGATGCAGGGATATACGGTATGGCAGGGCTTATGCTTCAAATGAAAGAGGATGTAGAAGTTCAGGTAATACCAGGAGTTACAGCATCTTCAGCGGCAGCATCAGTAGTTGGAGCACCTTTGATGCATGATAATTGTAATATAAGTTTAAGTGATCTTTTAACCCCTACGAATTAATAAAAAAGAGAGTGGAACTTGCAGCTGAGGGGATTTTATAATATCTTTTTACAACCCAAGAAGCAAAAAAGAAAAGATTATTTAAAAGAGGCCTTAGACATAATAAGAAAATATAGAGATGAGAAAACTCCTGTGGCAGTGGTTAAAAACGCTTTAAGAATGGGAGAAGAAGTTCACTTATTTACACTTTCAAACTTTGATTTTGAAGTGGTGGATATGTTATCTATAGTAATTGTTGGAAACAGTCAAAGCTATTATAAAGATGGAAAATTCATAACACCTAGAGGTTATGAGAATAAAGAGGAATTTTAGAAATATGGTTTACAATGGTATGTTATTTGTGCTGGTTAAATAAATTTTATTATAAAGAAATTATGTAATAAGGGGTGAAATTTATGATAGGACTAATACTAGGAACTTCTGAGGGGAAAAAATAGTATCACTACTAAATAAGTACACAGAGGATTTATTTATATCCACAGCTACAGCTTATGGTGGAGAGCTTTTAGAAAATTACAAGTATAAAATATTAAACACAAGTCCCTTAGACCTTAACGCTATGGTAGAGGTTATAAATGAAAATAAAATAAAGGTCTTTGTTGATGCCTCTCATCCTTATGCTGTAGAGGTAACTAAAAACGCAATGAAGGCATGTAAGGTTTGCGGTATAGAGTATTTAAGATATGAAAGGCCCTCTGCTATTGAGAAATATAGAAGCTATGAAAAACTAATTGAGGTAGAAGATTATGAGGATATTTATGCTCATCTAAAAAATGTAAAAGGAAATATACTAAACACTACAGGCAGTAGAAATCTTGCTAAGATTCTTGACCTTGGTCTTGATAATAGAATTATACAAAGGGTGCTTCCTTCAACAAAAGTCATTAAAGAGTGTTATGATTTAGGTATTTCTCTTCAGGATATTGTGGCTATTAAAGGGCCTATAAGTTATGATTTAAATTTGAGCTTTTTAAAGGAATACAAGGCTGTTGCCATTTTGATGAAGGATAGTGGTGTTGAAGGTGGAACAGAAGAGAAAATAAAGGCAGCAATGGAACTTTCTATATATGCCATAGTTATAAAAAGGAAAACAATAGATTATAAAAATGTTTTTTACAATGTAGAGGATTTAGTTAGTTATATAAAAAACTTGGTTCATTAAGTAAAGTAACTCTAGAAAATATAATATTTCTAAGAAACTGTTAACTTCGGTAACAAGTAAACCTTGTTCAATGTTTCTTATACTGGAAAGGAGATTTAAAAGTGGAGTGGAATTCTAAAAAGCAATTCTTGTGGTGAGTTTTGGCACAAGCTATGAAGATACTAGAAAGCTTACAATAGAGGCGGTGGAAAATAAAATTAAGGCTGCTTTTAGTGGATATGAAGTAAAGAGAGCCTTTACTTCAGGAATAATAAGAAAAATCCTTAAAAAGAGAGATAACATAGTGGTATTAGACACAAAATCCTCATTAGAAAGCCTTAAGAATGAGGGCTTTAAAGAGGTTATAGTTCAGCCTCTTCACATAATTCCAGGTATAGAGTACGAAAAGGTGCAAAAAGAAGTAGAAGAATTTAAGGAAAAGGGCGCTTTTGAAAAGCTAGTTTTAGGAGAACCTCTTTTGTATAAGGAGGAAGACTACATAAAAGTTATAGATGCTCTAAAAAAACAGATGCCTCCTATGAAAGAAGGAGAGGCTGTGGTTTTAATGGGTCATGGCAGCAGTCACTTTTCCAATGCTTCTTATGCTTTAATGCAGTATATGCTAGAGGAGAATGGTCTTTATAATGTTTTAATTGGTACTGTAGAAGGCTATCCTACTTTAGATAATGTAATAAGAAGACTTAAAAATAAAAACATAAAAGAAGTTACATTAATGCCTTTAATGTTAGTTGCAGGAGATCACGCAAGAAATGATATGGCAGGAGAAGAAGAGGATTCTTGGAAAAGCATTTTAGAGAAAGAAGGCTTTAATTGCAAAGCTTATGTTAAGGGTCTTGGAGAAAATAAATACATACAAGACATGTATGTAGAAAAGGTTAAAAGCCTATGAAAGGCTTAGTTATTGCATCTAATCAAAGTGGTGGAGGAAAAACTACGGTAACCTTAGGGCTTATGAGGGCTTTTATGAATAAGGGCTTTAAACTGCAGCCCTACAAGGTAGGACCAGATTACATAGACCCTGCTTTTCACACTAAAATAACAGGGATTCCTTGTAGAAATTTAGATATATACCTTATGGGAGAGAAAGGCGTAAAGGCTAGTTTTTCTAGAGGAAAGGGAGATTTAGCTATAGTTGAGGGAGTTATGGGGCTTTATGATGGAAAAGGCATAGACTCAAAGTACTCTACAGCCCATGTAGCAAAACTTTTAAATCTTCCCGTAGTTCTTGTTATCTCTCCTAAAGCTCAAATGGCAACTTTGTGTGCCGAAATAAATGGTCTTGTAAATTATGACAAGGTAAATATAGCAGGTATAATTCTAAATAACATAAGCGAAACCTATTATAAAATGCTTAAACTATCCATAGAACATAATTGTAGCACAAAGGTTTTTGGCTATGTTCCAAAAGAGGATAAGCTTAGAATAGGCAGTAGACACCTTGGACTTGTGCAAAGCAGTGAAATTAAAGATATAGAAGATAAAATAAATCTTTGTAGCAGCTTAATTGAAAAACACGTGGATTTAGAAAGTTTAGTAAAGGTTATGGAACCTTCAAGGGATTATGAGGATAAATTTCATATAGAAAATTTAATTCCTGGTTTTTCAAAGGGAGAGAAAAAGAAAAACTTAAACATAGCTGTAGCCTATGACAAGGCCTTTAGCTTTTATTATAAGGAAAACTTAGAACTTATGGAGGAGCTTTCAAATGTAACTTATTTTAGCCCTTTAAAAGAGAAAAAAATACCTGAAAATACAGACTTTTTATATTTAGGTGGAGGTTACCCAGAGGTTTTTGCAGAGGATCTAAGTTGTAATAAGTCCATGTTAAAAAGCATTAGAGATAACTTAAATAAAGGACTTTACTGCTATGCAGAATGTGGAGGACTTCAGTATTTAACAGAGGCTTTAGTTAAAGACTACAAAGAAGAGGATATAGATTATATAAAAAAGGCAATAAGGGATTTAAAATCCGAAAGATCTTTAAACCTTGAAGATTACATTAAAAATTCAGATAATATAAAAGAATTCGTTGGATTTTTTAAGGGATTTTCATATATGACAAGTAGACTTCAAAATTTTGGTTATGCAAAAGCAGTGGTAAAAGAGGAAAACCAAATTGCTAAGGCTTTAGAAACTATTAATTGTCATGAATTTCATAGATCTAAGGTTCTTTTAGATGAAAAGACTATTTATAAAGTTGAAAAAAACACGGTGTTTGGAGATAAAAAGAGCTGGAAATGTGGATATATAAAGAAAAATACCTTAGGAGCTTATGCCCACATTCATTTTTGGAAATATGAAATTTTTGAAGTTATTACAAATAAGGAATAATGTTCTTCACATATAAAATCCTCTAAGTAGCATAATAAACTTGTAGCAAAAATACAAAAAAAATTATGTAGAAGGGTGGCATTTATATGTTTGGAAAACACAATGATAGTATAGCTTGTACAGTAACTGAATGTAAGCATCACTGCAATAATGATGATTATTGCACATTAAAGAAAATCCAGGTTACAAAGCACGGAGGATGTGCAAAGAATCAAGAATGCACAGATTGTGCAAGTTTTGAGACAAGATAATATTTATAAATATTATTATTTTAATACTTAGGCAAAATAAATTATTGTTCTAGTGTGTATTTTCATCTCCAAATTTTATTTTTTATATAAAAAGGGCTGAGGCACTGAGAAGTCTATATTCTTAATGCTTCAGCTCTTTATTTTGCGTAAAAACTAACCTAATAATCTAAATAATACTGGTGCTAAAAAAACTGTAACTAATCCTGCAATACCAATTGCAAGTCCGCTCATAGCTCCCTCAACTTCACCTATTTCCATAGCTTTTGTAGTTCCTATGGCATGAGAGGCTGTTCCAAGGGATATACCAACTGCAACTTGATCTTTTATTCTAAAGATTTTACAAATTGATGGTCCTATTATAGCACCTAAAATTCCAGTGATAATTATAACTGACACTGTAACTGCTGGAATTCCACCAAGCTGTTTGCTGATTTCAATGCCTATTGGTGTAGTTATAGATTTTGGAATTAAAGAAACTCCAAGAGTGCTTTTTAAACTAAAAGCTTTTGAAAGGTATATTATGCTAATTATACCTGAAGCACTTCCCACAACTATTCCTGCAATAATAGGAAGGGCGTGAGCTTGTAAAAGCTTGATTTTTTTGTAAAGAGGTACAGCTAAAACCACAGTTGAAGGTGCTAGAAAGAAATTAATTATTGATGCACCATTATTGTAGGATTCTAAACTTATATTAAATATTTTTAAGAACAATATTATTATAGTTATAGAAACTAGAAGTGGATTGAAAACTGGTAGTTTAGTTTTTTTGTATAAAATACAGCCAAGTTCAAAGGCTGCAACTGAAATTATTAAGCCGAACAAAGGGTTTGAAAAAATATTACTCATTATATAATCTCCTTTATTAATCTTTAGTTAAAAATTATTTTTAACTATTTTTAAATGTTTTTAAATGTTATTAAATGTTTTTTATGCTCACCACACTTTTAAATAAATCGCCGCTCCTAAAGTTCAGGTGATTCTTAAATTTTATACCTTTTTAAGTAATTGAATAGTAAATCCCGTCACCACCATTACAACTACAGTAGATATTAAACAAATTAATAGTATTGAGAGAAAACTTCCCTTTAAAACTCCTAAACAAGAAATCAATCCTACTCCTGCAGGTAGAAAGAAAAACGCTAAGTTTTTAAGAAAGAATTCGCTTATCTTTTCTATGGATTCTAATTTTATTACCTGTGAACATAAGAATATCAATAATAAAATCATTCCAATTACATTTCCAGGAATAGAAGTGTGTAGAAGTCTGTGGATTATTTCTCCTAAAAAATTTATAAATAATATAATTGTTAATTCTCTTAGAATCTTCACAAAATCACTCCTTTTTCTTTTGTGTTACCTCATTATAATAAATGTTAAATAAAAATAACTACAGAATTTTGTTAATTGTTATTTAACACTTTTTGGGGTAAGTAGGTTATAAAAAAATCTCACTTATAATATAATAATACTTTTTTACGGAGATATCATCTAAGAAAGAAAAAACAAATTTTTCAGAAAATTTGTTTTTCCTTTACTTTTTTTATTTAGTGTGATAAAAATAATATGTAAGCGCTAACAGATTTTAATAGATTTAAATTCTGCTAGGCAGACTCTTAAGTATGGACTAATAGAAATACAACATAAACAAAATGAGGAATAAAATATTCCTTAAAAGGTTACAAATTTTATAAAAATTTTAACTAAAGGAGAGAATATTATGATAAATAGGATTATTTGGATAGTGCTTGACAGCGTTGGAATGGGAGAAATGCCAGATGCAGATAGATTTGGTGATAAAGGAGCAAATACTCTTGGAAATATATCTAAAGCTCTTGGAGGATTAAAGATTCCTAATATGGTTAAATTAGGTCTTGGAAACATTGATGGTATGAAAAATTTAGATAAAGAGGAAGAACCTATAGGTTGTTATGGCCGTTTAGCTGAAGTTTCAGATGGTAAAGATACAACTACAGGACACTGGGAGATGGCTGGAATTCAATTAGAAAAACCATTTCCAACTTATCCTAAGGGATTTCCAAAGGAGATCATGGATGAATTTGAAAAAGCCGTAGGAAGAAAAACTCTTGGAAATAAACCAGCTTCTGGAACTGCAATTTTAGATGAGCTTGGAGAAGAGCATATGAAAACTGGCTTCCCTATAGTATACACTTCTGCAGACAGTGTTTTCCAAATAGCTGCTCATGAAGAGATTATACCTTTAGAGAAATTATATGAAATGTGCAGAATCGCCCGTGAGATCTTAAAAGGAAAGCATGCTGTTGCAAGAGTAATTGCAAGACCTTTCCTTGGAGAAGGCACTGGAAGATTTACAAGGACTTCAAATAGAAGAGATTTTTCATTAAAACCAGTTCATGATACAGTTTTAGACAAATTAAAAAACAGTGGACTTAGCGTTAGAGCAGTAGGAAAGATAGAAGATATTTTCCAAAAGCAAGGTATAACAGAGGCTATACACACTAAAGATAATATGGACGGAGTAGATAAGACTTTAGATTACATGAAGGAAGATAAAAGAGGAATAATATTTACAAACCTTGTGGATTTTGATATGAAATGGGGACACAGAAACAATGTAGAAGCTTATGGAAAAGGCTTAGAGGATTTTGACGTAAGATTAAAAGAAATATTAGCTGCTATGAAAGACACAGATGTATTATTTATAACAGCAGACCATGGCTGCGATCCAACTACAGAGGGAACTGACCATACAAGGGAATACATTCCTTTCTTAGCTTACGGTAAATCCTTAAAAGAAAATGTAAACTTAGGCACAAGAAAGACCTTCTCAGACATTGGTCAAACTGTTGCAGAGGTCTTCAAGGTTGAAGCAATTAAAAACGGAGAAAGCTTCTTAACTAAAATAGAAAAGACAAAATAAATTTAATACTATAAAACATATCCTGATTTTTAATTACTAAGTACGATATTACAACCGCTATTTTGGGGCTACAGTATTGCTTAGAATTTTAAAATCAGGATTTTTTTAATTTTTTAGTATTTTTAATAAAAATTTATATAATTTTAATAAAATTGTAGACAATATGTAAGGAAAATTTTAATAATTTAGGATAAAATAATATTGATATAATGAAATTATTTAGTATTTTAATAATAAGTGTTTGGATTTATTAAAAAATGAATTATTAAAATTATTTTAAAAGTGAGCTATATTTATATTAGAAAGGGAGTCTTTATGAAAATATTTATTGAGAAAGTGAAGAAATTTTGGAAACTTGCGGCAGAATTCAAACTGATAGGAGATTTTTGGATAATATCAGCCAGTGTGCTTATATTCATAAGGGGGATATCTTTAATATTTTATTCAATTTTCGATGAGAATAGTATGGATTTAAGTAGTTTTAAAGAATTAAGCCCTGAAATTTATCGATTGTTATTTGTAATTTGTTTAGTTTGCGGAATAATTTTAGTTGTTATTTCAAAAGAATTACTAGCAGCTTCAGAAAAAGCTTATAAAATATCTTTATTGTTTTTAATATTAAGTGGAATTGTATTGTGGATTAAATATGTGGATTTTTTTGAAATTATAACTACGGTAGTTGCTATATTTTTACTTGTGCTTAGTAAAAAGCATTTATATAGAAAGTGGGTTTCAACTAAAAAAAGGAGATATGGATTCTTTTTTATTATAATTACTTTTGTGGTTCTATTTTATATGACAGTGGCTTTTTATATACAGCAAGCCCTTAAAGAAGAAGGTTTTATTAAAACCATTTTGTTCAAAAACAGCAAGGGCTTTATATTTGGTGGAGTTGTAGCCCTTTTAATATCTTTTTCAATTATGTTTATTAGAAATGCTCTGCTTTTTAGAGAGAATTTTTTTGAAAGGCCAAAAGAAGAAGAGTTAAATAAAGTAAAAGAATTTCTTAAGGAGAACAAAGGTGATGCAAATACTCACTTAGTGTTTTTAAAAGATAAGGCAATTTATTGGGCTTGCAAGGGAAAGGTAATGATACAGTATGCAAAAATAAAAGATGTCTTAGTGGTTTTAGGAGACCCTATTGGAGATAAAGAGCTTATAGGAGAGGCTATATGTGAATTTCAAAATTTTGCAGATAAATATGCTCTTGCTACTGCTTTTTATAGAATAAACGTAGGAAACCTACCTGAATATCATGAAAATGGGTATTACTTCTTTAAACTTGGGGAAGAGGCTATAGTTGACCTTTCAGAATTTGATTTAAAGGGAAAAAAGAAGCAGAGTTTAAGAACGGCAAAAAATAAATTTGAAAAATCTGGTTTTTCCTTTGAAGTTATTGAGCCTCCCTATGATATAGCGTTGATGGCAAGACTAAAAGTTATTTCAGAGGATTGGTTAAATGGAAGAAAAGAGGATAAGTTCTCCATGGGATGGTTTAACAAGAAATATTTAGAAAAATCCCCCATAGCACTAGTTAAAAATGAAAAATCAGAAATAATTGCCTTTATTTCTCTTCTTCCTTATTACGATGATGCGACCCTATCCATTGATTTAATGAGGTTTCAAAATAATTCCCCAAATGGACTTATGGAGATACTGTTTTTGAACATGATACTTTGGGCTAAGGATAAAGGTTACAAAAGGTTTAGCTTAGGTATGGCACCTTTGTCAAATGTAGGAGTTTCTGCTCGGTCTCATTCTGGAGAGAAATTTGCAAAGTTTATTTTTAACTATGGAAATCATTGGTATAATTTCCGAGGGCTTCGATATTTTAAAAGCAAATTTGAACCAAATTGGGAGCCTAGGTTTTTTGCCTATCAAAAGTTTACATCCTTACCTATACTTATGCTAAATATAAGTAGGTATATAAATAAATAACCTTGTTTGTCCATATATATTAGTAAGAAATTTAAATTTTGAGTATGTACATAAGTAAAAAAATTAAATTTTATATAGGTACATACTCAACTTAATTTGATTTTGCTTATGCAAGCTGGGTGGATAAATAGTAGAAAACTATAAAATAAGTATTAAAAATTTCAATATATAACCTTAATTATATTAGCTTATAGATTAGCACAAAATATGAATTTTTATAAAATTCTGCTTTTATGATATAATTATAGGCAAATACACTTATAATTACAGATTAGGGGGATATAATATGTTAAAGAATATAAAGGTGAATTTAGATGAAGTTGAGTCAATGCTTTATTTTTGGCAAGCAACTAGTGAAAAGGAAAAGGTAGGAGAGCAATTTCTTGTAGACGTTTCAAATATGAAGGGAGTATCTGCTTCATATGATGAGGACTTCAATAAAGAATCAGTAAGAAAGGTATTAAGTGCCATAACAAACAGAGAGATTTTATCTAGTAAAACAAAGAAAGAAGGAAGATTTTGGAACTACAACATGTGGGTTATGGAAGATTTAGAATACACTATGTCTATGGTTCAACCTGTAAAAAAATTAAACTTAGATTTTTTAATAGATGAGCTAAAAGATATTCCATCAAAATTCGAAGATTTGGAAGTTAGATTTTCACCACTAGCTACTGATGAATACATAGTAAAAGAAAATAGTTTAATAATTAATTTCTTTAAGGTAAAACCAGGAGACTATGATGACAATACCTATATAGGTGATGTGGAAATCAAAGAATATATTAAAAATAAAATTATAGAAATAATAAAATAGATATTGCAAAAATTCTATATAAAAGGTATTATATAATAAAAGGCTAAATGTGAAATTTATGGTTCTGGCAAAGTAAATATGGAAATATTTCGTATTTTTATAATAAAACAATCTTTGCTTGAATATATATAATGTATAACCTAAAAACCAACACAAATTATTAAATAGCAAGCAATAAACCTATTATTAATATAGAAACCTAAAAAAATACGTAACTTCCTTAGTAAGTGAAAGCACCAGCAGTCTAGCTTTGCTAGATAGTTGGTGCTTTTGCTCTTATATGGATTATGAATTTTTTGAATTAAAATTGCATTTAAAAATTTTACATGAATTTTACATGAAATTTAAATTATATATACATTGATAGAATAAAATTGAGTTAATGAGAATATAAATATATATCAAACTAAGTGTACAAAAATGGAAAAATATTCTGAAAAAAATAAAAGTTAATTATAGAAATCTTGAATGATTTGAGTTATAATGGTATTTAAATAGAATATATGGAAATAGAAGAATAATGTGAAACTAAAACATATACAGTAGTTTAAATGAAAAAAATTACAATTTGTAACCAAAAAGTAAACATAGTAAATATTAACTTTTTGGTGAAAAATATAGCAAACATAGAAAAAGTATGATATACTAATAAAGTGTTAGTTTGTATAATTTTCTAGTGATAGTTATGTTTGTATACAAGCTTTCATTGATACTGTTAACAATTTATATTTTATATAATAAATTAGGTTTCAAAAATCAAGAAAACCAAATTTACAGTATATAAAACTAAGGAGGTTTATGTAAATGGGTAAAAGTTCAAAGAAGGTACTAGCAAGTGCAGCTGCATTATGCTTAGTATTAAGTTCAACACCAGTATTGGCAGCAGAAACTACAACTGCTCCAGAAAGATTAGCTGGTCAAGGTAGAGTTCAAACTGCAATTAAGGTTGCAGAACAAAGCTGGAAAGGAAACTGGAAAGCAAGCAAAACAGCTGTTTTAGCTGGATATGTAAATGAGGTTGACGCACTAGCTGTAGCTCCTCTTGCTTACAAATTAAACGCTCCAATCCTTTTAAACGATGCTAAAGACAGTATTAATGCTGAAACTTTAAAAGCATTAAAAGATCAAGGAGTTACTAAAGTTTATATCGCTACAGGTTCAGGAGTTATTTCTGACAAAGCAGTAGAAGCTTTAAAAGCTGAAAAAATCGAAGTAGTTAGACTTGGCGGAGCTGATAGATATGCAACTGCTAAGAACATCTACGATGAATTCAAAAAACAAGGTGGAAACGCTGATACAGTAGCATTAGTTGCAGGAACTGGTCTTGCAGACGCTCTTTCAGTAGCACCAATAGCTGCTAAAGCTGGAATGCCAATATTAATGACTTCTGGAAAAGACACAGTTGCAGCAAGCCTTAAAGAAGTAGCAGCAGCTGCTAAAAAGGTTTATGCAGTAGGTGGAAATGGAGTTATATCTGACGCTTTAGTTAATGAAATCAAAGCTGAAAGATTTGGCGGAGATTCAAGATATGCTACAAATGCAGAAGTTATAAAAGGATTTGCAAGCAAAGTTAAATTTGATAAAGTTTACCTAGCAAATGGTGCAAGCAACCATTTAGTAGACGCTTTAACAGGATCAGTTTTAGCAGCTCAAACAGAGTCACCAATAGTTTTAGCTGACAAAGCTTTAGATGCAAGCGTTAAAGAAACATTAAAAGGAAAAGTTACAGATAAAACTTCAGTAGTTGCTTTAGGCGGAGAAGGATCAGTATCTGCAGATTTAGTTAAAGCAGTTAAAGAAGTTAATAAAGTAGAAGGCGAATTAAAAGTTGAATCAGTAAGTGCTATCGGAGTAAGAAAAATTAAAGTTGTTTTTGGTAGTGCAGTAGACACTGCAAAAGCAAAATTTTCTTTGAAAAAGGGAAATATAGCATTTAATATATCAGAAGTAAAATTTTCTGAAGACAAAACTTCAGCAGAACTTATATTACCATCTAACTTAACTAAAGGTGAATACACAGTTTCTGTTTCAGGATTAACTGAAAAAGCTTTAACAGGAAATGTTACTGTAGAAGATCAAAAGGCTTCTAAAATTGAAATAGCAGCTGATTCTGCAGCATCTGTTAAAGATCCAACAACTGGAGATATAACAAGTGCTACTATATCATATAAAGTTATTAACCAATATGGTGAAGATATAACAAAAACTGCAGATCCAATAAACTGGACTGTAGCAATGGGAACAATCACACCAGATTCTGCAAAGGGAGTTCTTACTTTAGCTGGAAAATATATGCTAAACCAAGATATAGCTATAATCGGTGTTATGAGCAATGGTACAGTAATTAACAAAACAGTTAAAATAGGTTTACCTTCATCTGTATCTTCAGTTGCTTTTGTTGGACCTTACAATGAATACAAAAAGGAATTAAACACTAATACTGTTGGAGATTTCTATTTGTTATTAGATGCTAAGGATCAATATGGAAATAAGATTACTAAAGACCAATTGAAAAAAGATATGTTAATTACTTCATCAAATCCTACAATAGCTAATATTGCAGGAACAATTGAGAGTCCAGAAGTAAGTGATGCATTAGGAGAAAATGCAGATAAGTTAGGTATAAAACTTGCTGCTGCAACTGGCTCTTTAAAAATGGAAGGAACTACAACAATTAAATTAATATCTAAAACTTCTGGAACTACTTTTACTTATGATTTAAGTGTTAAAAAAGCAGCTACAGTTACTACATTCACAATGTCTCAACCTGAAAAAGCTATAACATGTGGAGAAACTGTGGAAATACCATTCTCAGCTCAAGATCAATATGGTAAAGAAGTTACTTCATTCTCAGCTTTAAAAGATACAGTTAAATTCCCAGGCCAAGGAGATGGAACTGTAGAGTTTGTAAATGATTATGTTAATAAGAAGGCTATATTGAAATATACTGCTTCTACTATGGAAGGACCACATATAATAATGGCTATGGTAAATAATAAGCCAGTTCAACTTACTATAGATGTTAAGAAGGCTGCAGTAGCTCAATCAGTATCAAAAGTTGCTGACTTTACTTCAGTTTTAGCTAAAGATGGAACTTCTAAACTAAATGTTGATAACTTAGTGGTTATTGATAACTATGGAAGAGAAATGGATTTAGATGATACTTTCTTTGCAAAGTATGAAATTTTAGTTTCTGTTGCTAGTGGAGATAAAGTAGCATTATCAGGAAAACAAATTGCTAGTACTTCTGATGAAGTTACATTTACTGGAAAAGAAGCAGGAAGAGAGAGAATTAAGCTTTCACTTGCAACTAAAGCAGATAATAAAGAAGTAGCAGGAAGTGAATATGAATTCTATGCTACAACTGTTAAGGATGATACTTTAACTAAATTTGAAGCTGATGATGTAAAAACAATAAGCAAGTTAGATGCTGCTCATGCAGTAGACTTTAATGTTTATGGAGTACAAGAAGATGGCACTAAAGTTGCTCTTCCAACAGGCAAATATACTGTAACTACTACAGTTGCTGGATTAAACTTTGCTGCTGGTAAGTTAGATGCAACAGGAGTTTCAGATGATGCTTTTGCTGCAAATAGTAATGAGTTAAAAGGTGCAGTAATAGTTGTTGTTAATGGAGCAAATGGTACTGTAACTTTAAATAAAGAAATAACAGTTTCTAAAGCAGCTTTAAGAGTTGAAACATTGGCTATAAAAGATGCTACAAGATATATTAATGGAGTATTAAAAGTTACAGCTGCTGATGCAGTAGATACATCTAAATTAACTAGTGCTATTAAAGCTAAAGATCAATTTGGTGTAGCTATAACTCCAAGCTTTGCAAGCATTACATTTACTAATTTAGTAGATGCTGATAAAGCTCAAACTAAGTTACTACAAGTAAATGAAAAACAAGGCAAAGAGGATGCTGCTATATTAAATGCAGAAGCTGGAGACGAATTTACAATGACTGTTGTTACAAGCAACGGAAAATCAATAAGCTTAAAAGTTGTTGTTGGTGAATAATTTATAATAATACAATGATACAATAATAAAGTTTATTTAATAGGTTTATATAATAAGGGAAAGAAGTTTATCTTCTTTTCCTTATTTAATAAATAAGATATTTTTTTATTTTGGAGGTATAAAGATGTTTGATAAAACAAAAGAGTTTGATGTAATAAAAGATACGGATGTAAATAAGCTAAAGGCATCTATAATTGATATAAAGCAGACAGAAAAAGGATTAAAGGTTTTGGTTGAATTGATAAATACTTTTTCAGAGGAAATTGGATTTACTAAAACATCTTTTGTAATTATGAATTCAAAAATGAATTACTTGCTTATAAGGAATTAGAACTAGAAAAAATTCACAGTTTGCCTCCCAAATCAGTTGAAAGTATAAGTATATTCTTTGGAAAAGAAAATATTTATAACAGCACATTTAATACAAAGGATATTAAAATGCATATAGATACATCTAATATTATAAAAGACATAGAAAAATATAGAGAAAAAACCCTAGAGACGTCAGCTTTATTTAATATAGAAAAACCAATTTCCTTAACCAATATAGGAAATTATGACTTTAGTGA
Organism: Haloimpatiens sp. FM7315; assembly: GCA_041861885.1. NCBI lineage: Bacteria > Bacillati > Bacillota > Clostridia > Eubacteriales > Clostridiaceae > Haloimpatiens > Haloimpatiens sporogenes. The sequence goes on along the minus strand of JBGVUE010000001.1, from coordinate 2,582,472 downwards.
TACTGTAAAAGTTGATTTAAATATAATGAAAACCATTAATGAAAAATTTATTTTAAAGGCATGGTATTTGTAAATTGGGGACTAAATTGGGGACGGTTAACAAGTTTTAACTAGTTTTAAACCATAAAAAAATTAAATAGTAGATAATAGAATTAAGTATTATAAATATAATATTTAGATTGTATTATTAAGATGGAATATTTTATGAAATCGTCATTGTGGACGATTTTTTTAGTGGTGAAATAGGGGAAATAGGGGACGGTTAACAACAAAAACAATACTTGTGTTATGAGTTTGTTTAGAAAACCTAAAATAATTGTTTAAAAAAACTAAATTAATTATCTTGAAAAACTAATTTAATTATTTAATACAAGTTAAATTTACAAATATTAAATTCTTTTATAGATATAAAATAAATATAAAAATTCAGAATAGATCATACTTGATTTTCATATATGTAAAAAAATTATAATATATATATAGAAATTACATATATGCATTTTAAAAATAATGTATATATTGTATAATAAAGATAAGAAATCCATTTTTATAATTTTAAGAATTTTGGATAGATTGCGTAAAATTAAAATCAAGGAATTATATATTTTTATCCAGCTTTAAATTTGCCATATATAAAAATGTCAATTTAATTAGTATATAATATAAATACTAATTAGAATATACAAAAATCAAGGGGGTTATTATGAAGAGTAAAAAGCTTTTAAGTGCTGTATTAACAGTTTCTATGGTGTTTGGAGTTTCTGGTTCTTTAAACAGTGTAAAGGCTGAAACAAGGGGAGATTTTAAAGATGCCGTGGAAGTAATTGAAAAAAAGAGTATATGAAAGAAAAATTTACGGCAAAGCCATTGGTAGTTTTAATGGATTTTCCAAACTACAAACATACTGAATTAGACACAAAAGAAGACTGGAGGATAAATAAATTTAAAGGGGCGGAAACTACTCCTAAGTTTTATGAAAACCTTTTCTTTGGGGAGAATTTTTATAAAACCTCTGATGGAAAAGAACATATTACTGTAAATAAGTTCTTCAAAGAAGAATCTGGAGGAGCATATGAGTTTAAAGGGAAAGTTTTTGGTTGGTATACAGCAGATCATGAGGCAAAATATTATGGGGATAATAAAACTGGGGATCAAACAAATGCTGCAAAACTAGTAAGAGAAGCTATTGAAAAAGTTGTTAAAAATAATCCTAATTTAGACCTATCTCAGTTTGATGTAGAAGATAAATGGGATATAGATCATGATAAAAATTACAATGAACCAGATGGAATTATTGATACTGTAGTTGTTGTACATGCAGGTCTAGGAGAAGAATGGGGGAGGCTTTTTAGGAGAAGATGCTATATGGCCTTTTAGAATTGGATTTAGTTGGTATAACAATCATTTAGATTTAGACAAAGAAGGAGAAAAACTAAAACAGAAAAATGAAAAGGGACAGTACCCTGCATATAACTTTAAAGATGGAAAAGGTAAACAGTGGTTTGCAGAGGATTTTACTGTATTTGAACAGGATTTACCTGTAGACTTGTTTGATCATGAGTATGGTCATGTTCTAGGACTTCCTGATTTATATGGAAACCCATCTTCGCCACCAGTTGAAAATTGGTCTATAATGGGTGGAAGCTACACAGGAGACCCAAGAGGATCAAAGCCTGTCAGCTATGGTGCCTATTGTAAACAGTATTTACAGGCTGATTTTGAAAAGAGAAATAGAAAAGCAAATTGGCAAAATAGCAAGGTATTAGATTTATCTAAAATAGATGAAAGAGGCATAGATGTAGTTCTTGATCAAGGTAGTTTAAAAGGAAAAAACAATGATAGTATTAAAATAAATTTGCCTACAAAAGAAACTAAAATAGTAAAAATGTATGAAGGTAAAAATGCTTATTTTAGTGGTAAAGGCGATAATATGGAAAATTGGATGAAATCAAAGGAGTTTTTAGATCTTACCGATAAAAAAAATATCAAACTAAATTTTAAAGCTTGGTATGCAATAGATCCAAAGTTTGATTTTGCCTCTCTTATGGTAAAAGAAGAGGGTACTGATAAATGGGTTCCTGTAAAAGGCAATCTTACAACTACTGAGGTAGATGATTGGATAAAAGAAAATGAGCCAAAAGAAGACTGGATAAAAAGAAATCCAGGCCATGGCATTACAGCTTATTCGAGAGATGTAAAAACTGCGGATGCCAGTGGCTGGGTGGATGCTGAATTTGATTTAAGTGAGTTTTCGGGTAAAAAAATTCAATGGGGTTTTAGATTTAGAACTGATGCCAACACTAAAGAAGAAGGCATATATATTGATAATATAAATATTACATCTGAGGATAAAAAAATATTTGAAGATAATGCAGAGGGAGATTCAAGATTTAATTTTGAAGGATTTAGTATTTCAGATGGTTATGAGAGAAGCAGTCATTATTACTTGCTTGAATGGAGAAATAATGAAAATGGGTTAGTTGATAATGGACTTTCTACAATAAATATTGGAAGGCCAGGACTTAAGTATGATGCAGGTCTTGTAATGTGGTATATAAACAATAAATACGCAGGAGCAAAACCTGACCAAGAAGTTAAAAATCATCCAGGAGAGTTATTTGCAGGTGTTGTAGATGCAGACCAAGAGCCAATTGTTTACTGTTATGAGGATGGAAGATATGGCACAGACAGAGCTAATTATCAAATGCATGATGCGGCTTTTAGTTTAAAACCAGGTTCTGATTTTAAAATGGAAGCAAATGTAGGAAAATCAAATCATTATACCGTTATGGATAAACAAACTTATGCAAATCCATGTTTTGAAGATGTGAAAAATTACACAGCAACTTACAACAAAGAAATTGGGTTGAAGCTTGAAAAATACGGCTTAAAAGTTTTTGTAACAGATGAGAGCAAAGACAGAAGCACAGTTAAACTTCATATTGCAAAATATAAAGACGGTTCTCAAATTACAACTCAGGACAAATCATTGATAAAAGAGATAAAAGAAAATGATGGCAAAGTATATGTAAAGACTGATAAAATATACGGAGATAAAATGTATGTAGATTATATAGGAAAATACAATAAGAGAAGACAAATAATGTTACAGTTAAAAGATGGAGTTTATGAAGGTGAAGCAAAATTCTTAGAAGAAGAAAAAGATGTTGATTGGAAAATTGAATTCCTGATTTTATATGACAAATCAGGAAATGCAAAAGCTTTGTATAATAAAGATGTCTACGGAATTTTTGGAGTAACTTTGGGGACGGTTAACAATTAATTTAACCAATTAATCAGAATTAATCCTAACCAATAGGGTGATAAATAAGCAGAATGGGAGAAAAAATCGGAGCAAATCGGCAAATCGGGGACGGTTAACAAGAAAGTTAACAATAAATTAAAGTTTAAGCCTAAGTTAAATCTTGGCAAATAATTAGTTAAGGCTAGTTGTTTGCCAAGTTTTTTGGCTTTTTTAGGGACGGTTAACAAGAAAGTTAACTGTAGCTAAAGATTTAGTGGAATTACAGGGGGAACAAGCTAAACAATTAAGAAAATTGTTAACCGTCCCTAAATCTTTCTTTTTCCTTTTGTTTTTGTTCCATTTAAGAATATTTTTTAAATAAAAGCAAATAATACATAATAATAGAGTTTTACCCTGTATTTAAAGAAAGGAGAGTATTTAATGCCAAGAACGCAAAGAATAAAAAATGAAGCTGCAATTTATCATGTAATGGTAAGGAGTATTAAGGAGTTAGCTTTGTTTAAAAAAGATAAAGATAAAGTTAAATATTTATCTCAATTGAAGTATTATAAAACGATTTATGGATTTAAGGTTTATGCATATTGTATTATGAATAATCATGCACATTTTATCATTGACGCTAATGGAGCTGATATATCGAAAATAATGCATGGATTAAATTTTAAATATGCAACTGCGTATAACAAAGAACATAATAGATATGGGCATTTGTTTCAAGATAGATTTAAAAGCAAAATTGTAGATACAGATAGATATTTGCTTACTTTATCAGCATATATACATAACAATCCAATAAAAATAAAGGGCTATGAAAAATGTCCTTACAAGTACAAATATTCTAGTCTAGGAGTTTATTTAGGCCTTGAAAAAGATAAAACTGGATTGTTAGATGAAGCATATATAATGAGGATGTTTGGTAATAATGTAAACAAAGCTAGAGAAAATTATATGAAATTTGTTTGTATATGTGATGAGGAAAAATTAAAAAAAGAGATAGAGTTTGAAGATGAAAATACAGAATATAGAAGCGAAAGAAGTATTCTTTTAAGAAATTTTGATCCAAAGGATGTATTAGATTTTATTTCCGAAGAAACAGGTGTAGAAAAAATCATGTTTTATGTAAAAAATAATAGAAAAAACAAAACCTTAAGGGCATTAGCGGTTGTCTTAATGAGGAGTCTTTGCAATTGTAAATGTAAAGATATTTGCAAAATATTAGGCAATATAACTGAAGCCAGGGTATCTAAATTATGTTATATAGGAGTTAAAGTTATTGAAAGTGAAAATAAATATAAGGATATAATTAATAGATTTATTTTGCAACAACATAAAAATGCTTCATAAGATAATATAAAAATGTTTTACTTTTGTCTTAAAGTTTAATTAAATTTAGAATTTGATTTTAAATTTTTTATTAAATTTTCTTATAATTTGAAATCAAGAGTTAAATTTTTAGAATATAGGGTATAATAAAAATGTACAAGCATTTATAATCAGTTAGAACAAATGAATATTTTGTTATAGGATATTGTTAGAGGATATAAAATGTACAGGCAGTACAGGAAGAATGCTAAGATTATAGAAATGTTAAGAATAAAAAAGGGACAATAAAAACAAGGTTAGATAGCAAAAGATTGAAAAATAGAGAGCTATTTAAAAAATTTGCTATGGTAAAAAGTTGTTAACCGTCCCAAAAGGGGGCTATCAATGAACGGAATATTTCTTCAAGGTGGAGGGGCTAAGGGAGCCTTTCAAGCGGGAGTTATTTATGGATTATGCAAAAAAGGTGTGAAATTTCAAGTTATAACAGGCACTTCAATTGGTGCTGTGAATGGGTACTATTTGTATACTGGGAACTTGGAAGCGTTAAAGGATTTATATACAAAGAATTCTGAAAATCAGGGAATAATCAAAAACGCTAAAATTACAAAAGTAATAGATAATACATATGTAATAGATAAGCTTAGAAATTTAAAAAGTGTAAATAAAGATGTTAGAAAATTTTTGTAAATTATGTGCATATTAACGATATTGGTACTTTGGAAGATAAAAAAGTTAATATTGTGGAACAAAAAAAGATGATGCTTTGAATTTTATAAAATATAGCTCTCTTTTGCCTTATGTATTTGAAGACAATGAGCCAGTAGAAGATATAGAATTACTAATAAAAAAATTTAATTCCGCTAATATTTTTGAAGAATTTAAATCCATGGTGACGAAAGGAATGTATAATGGCTACAATTTAGATGGAGGAATCTTAAATAATAATTTTCTTCAGCCATTTTTATGTGATGAAATATCAGATAAAATAGAAAAGATATATATGCTTCCACTAAGTAATCAATTTGAGATTCCAGGTTACATAAAAGAAAAATATGAAGATGGTCAAATAATCACAATAAAAAGACAAAAAGAATTTAAAAATTGGGATACCTTGAATTTTAATGGAGATTACTTAAGAGAATTATTTTTCCAAGGATTGGGGACGGTTAACAATCTTTAGCTCTTTTTAATTCTTTATTAGTTGGGGACAGGTAAGTTCTTGTAAGTTCTTGGTAAGTTCTTTCAGGTAAGTTCTTTCATAAGTTCTCTTAAGTTCTTTTCTAAGTTGTTTCAAGCACTATTTTGCTTAAAGTAAAGCAAAATAGTGCTTTTTGTTATGCTTTTTATGTTATGGAAAACTAAGAAAACAGTATTTTTTAGAGAGTTTTTTAATAGTTTTTTAATAGGGTTTTTCTTTTTCAGATGATTTAAAAATCTAAAAAGGATAGTTTACAATTGTGTTATAATATTCTATGAATAGTATAAATTTTAGAATTATACATAATTAATTGGATAAGTTCAGAAAGTAAAGTTTTTACCTAGGTTCTACGATAAAAATAGTATGTAAAGTGCTTAATAATCGTAAAAGACCGTTAAAAAGGGTAAATTAATAATAAAGTGCATAAATTATACGTGCATAGACAACGTAAACAATAAATTTAATAATTTATATGTAGTTTATGATAAAGAAAGCAAAATAAAATCTTGTGATAAAATACGCAGGAGATATGATAAGGAGAATATTATTATGAAGGGAAAAAAATCAAGACAAATATTATCTATTGCAGTAGCCTCTGTGGTTATAGGAAACTTAGTAAATGTAGCAGCTTTTCATAGAAATGTACAAGCTATTTCTTTAGATAGAATTGGGGCTGATAATAGATATACAACTTCAAGTAATCTTGCAAAAGATGTATTTGGATCTTCTCGTGTAGCGGTTCTTGTTAGCGGAAAAGGATATCAAGATGCAGTTAGTGCATCACCACTTGCAAAGCAGCTTGATGCACCAATACTTTTAACCTATGGAGCAAGACTTGAGCAAGAAGTAAAGGATTCTCTAAAATCTATGGGAGTAAGGGATGTTTACATAATTGGAGGGACAGGTGTAATATCTTCAAATGTTGAGGGGGATTTAAGAACTTTTGGATGTTATACTCATAGAATTGGTGGAAAAAACAAATACGAAACAAACTTAAAAATAGCAGAAGAAGTTATAAAAAGAAGCGGACAAACAACTGCCCTAATGGCCAATGGAGATTTAGGATACCCAGATGCTATAAGTGCGGCGGCAATTGCAGCTAATCTAGGATACCCACTACTTTTAACTTCATACAATAAGGTGCCTGATAATATAAAAAACTTTATAAAAAATAAATCCCTTGAAGTGCTAGGTGTAGGCGGAACTGGGGTAATACAAGATAAAGCCTTAGCTTCAGTAAAGGGAAGAAGGGTGGCCGCAGGCCGGGATAGATTTGATACTAATTTAAGGCTACTTGATTATTTTAAAAACAATTTAAATTTTGATAAAGTGTTTGTGTCTTGTGGGGGAAATGATAAGAAGAACATGTTTGCAGATGCACTTATAGCGTCAGCGGCAGCTGCCAAGACTAGTTCCCCAGTAGTACTTTCAGGGCTTGGGGCATCACAGGCTCAGATAAACAATGCAAATAACTTCATAAAAAATAATGCAAATAAAAATACAACCATAAAAATAGTTGGAGGTAAGGCCGTAGTTTCAGATTCTGTGGAAAACAGTATGAAAAATATGTTTAAAACTTCTGATCCAAGCATTATAGGAAGTGAACTTCCTTATGATAAAAAATTCGTAGTAATTGGTGGCAAAGCTTATTCTATGAGCTATTACATAGGCCATACAGAGAAGATAAATAAAGACCTAAAGTCGGGGACAGGTATGCTCTTTTACTGCTACAAAGAGGAAGGAAAAAATAGAATATTAAACCCAAATGATAAGGAATTTAAAACTGAAGAGGATTTAATGAAAGAATGTGGAAAAACCATCATATACTATGACAACTATAAGGAAAAGAAATATATATATAATGGAGAGGCTTATAAAGAAGATAAGTTAAGTAATCTATCTTACAATGCTTCAATAAAAAGTTCTAGCATGGTGGACAAAAAAATAATAGACATTGATATTGAAAATGCTGCAAGGGATGAAATAAAAGATGCTAGATATTTTCAAATTAAAGGAAGCCCATATATAAAGTCTATTGATGGATCTGATGGAATCCAATGTATGCTTTCAAGAGATGAATACAATAGATTCAATGCAGAAGTTTGGCTTTTAGATTATAACAAAAAAGTCATAGCAAAAGGTAATGTTGATTTAACAGCATTTTCAAGCCCTATAGATATGAGCTTTAAAATTGATTTTCAATTGGTAGATGAGAACACCATAAATCACAGCGGAAACATAGTAAATGGTGGAATGGCAGTTCAAAAGGGAAATTATATATATTACAATAACACTGGGGATTCAAATAGGCTTTATAAAATGTCATTAGATGGAAGCTTTAATAGAGCTATTGGCCTTAATGATGCAAGATATATAAATGCATTTGAAAATATAATAATATACAGTAATTACAAAGATAATTTTGCATTATATAAAGTAAATGATGATGGAACTAAGCCGGAAAAAATCTGTAGTCACAGAGCAACTTATGTGAATGTAAGTGGAAATTATATATACTACAGCAATCACTCAGATAGTGGAAAAATATATAGAATAAAAATAAATAAAAGTGAGGCTGGAATAAGCTTTGGAAGTCCTGAGAAGATTTGTGATGATACTGCGGAATATTTAAATGTAGTTGGAAATACTATATACTATAGCAATTATTCAGAAGATCATAAGCTTTACGCGGTAAATATAAATGGTACAGGAAGAGTTAAATTGAACAATGAATCTTCTAATTTCGTAAATGTTTCTGCAAATTATATATATTATCTTACAGATGGGGGCATATTAAAGAAAATAGGAACTGACGGAACTCAGCCCCTTGAAGATGTTTTGGCCAAGAATGTTAAAGCTATCAACACTGCAGAGGACTATATATATTATGTAAATGGTGACGATGGAAATAAAATATACAAAATCAATAGAAATAGCTTATACAAAGAAAAAGTATGCGAAGATGCTGGTGAGTTTATAAACGTAACAGGAGATTTCTTAGACATAAACAATAAAGATATAAGCATAACTGGTGAAAATATATTCTATTCAAAGAGTGGCAAACTCTATAAATATGATGAAAAGCAAGCTATAAGTTCAGGAAAAAGATCTGGACAGGCTGTAGGCAAAACAAAGGATACTATAAAAGTGTCTAAGGTATATAATACAGAAAAAGATATAAATCAGCAGGATTTAAATAGAAGCATAAAGTATATAGAAGATAAATACCTTCCAGATAGGGTATCTGTGCTTATGAGTGATGATACTGTAAGAGAACTTATTGTAGTTTGGGATAAAGCAAGTGTATCTGATAGCAGCGGCGTCAGAACTTACAAAGGAGAGGTAATAGGCTATGATGTAAAGGCTGAAATTAAATTAAACAGAACCTCTAAAACAATAAGTCCTAATCAAATATCTATAGAAAATAACTGTGACAGTAGTGATATTCTTACGGCTAGAGGATTTAATCAAGGAGATATAATCAAGGTTTATAAGAACTCAAATAAAACAGGATATATTTCATCTAGTACGGTTAATTCAGCAGGTGAAACTTCAGTGAATTTAGGAAGCAGTAACTTAGATTCAAAAGGTGGTATGGTATGGGTAACTGTAACTTCCTCTTCTTCACAGGGTACAGGAACAGGAAGTTCTTCAGTGTCTAGTGCAGAAAGTGCACCAATTGCAGCAATGTACGATGCAGAGGGACCAAAAGCTGCTACAAGTGTGTATGCCACAGATAAAGACAATACAAATTTCGGAATTGATGGAAGAGATATAAATGTTACTTGGCATCAGCCAACTAGTGATGTAATAAAGCAGTATATATATCTAGTAAAGGATGTACCGGGAAATTCTACTTTGGATTATGCAAGAAATGAACCTGTGGCATCAATTTATGATAATAAAACTTGTAGTTGGACTGGCTCTGAGAATTTGACTAAGGACAGTGGTGGATATGATTTAATATCTGGTTATTATAAGGCTTTTGTAGTATTTGAAAATGCTGAAGGTAAGAAAAGCGCTCCTAGATATACTACAGTGTGGATGAGATCTGATGGAACAAATAATGTAAGTGTGTATGGAGCTTATTTTAAAAATAGCAGCATAACTTTAGCAGTAGGAGAGGCAATAAATCCAGAAGTAGTAATAAATCCTAGCAATGCAACAAATAAAGATTATTACCTAGAGTCATATAATGATACTATAGTTAGAGTAGAGGGAAAAACTTTAAGAGCTTTAGCTACAGGAACAACTACTGTTAAATTAATGACAGCAGATGGAAACCATCAATCTACATGTACAGTTACAGTTGGTGTGCCGAGTCAAGATACTGTAACTGAAATAAAGTTAAATTTAACTCGTTTAACCTTAAGAAAAGGTGAAAAGGCTCAATTAAAGGCCTCTGTAATTCCTGAAAATGTACAAAATCCAAATATAGTATGGAGTTCAGACAAAGATTCTGTTGCAAAGGTAAGTTCAACAGGAGAAATTACAGCAGTTTCTAAAGGAACAGCTCTAATAAAGGCAAAAGCATATGGAAGTAATGTATACGAAACTTGTTTAGTAGAGGTTGTTGATTAAAAAATAAAAATTAACTTAAGGTGTAGGTCTCAAGTCGCAAAAATGTTATAAAAAAGTTTTAAAAGGTTATTTCGATTCAGGATAAATGAATTGAAATAACCTTTTGTTTTTTTAAGAAGGGAAAAGAGGGGGAAAAAATGGGGACGGTTAACAAGAAATTGGCGTGAAGGCAGGGGGGAAAGAGGGGAAAAAATGGGGACGGTTAACAAGAAATTGGCGTGAAGGCAGGGGGGAAAGAGGGGGAAAAAATGGGGACGGTTAACAAGAAATTGGCGTGAAGGCAGGGGGGAAAGAGGGGAAAAAATGGGGACGGTTAACAAGAAATTGGCGTGAAGGCAGGGGGAAAAGAGGGGGAAAAAATGGGGACGGTTAACAAGAAATTGGCGTGAAGGCAGGGGGGAAAGAGGGGAAAAAATGGGGACGGTTAACAACAAATGAGTTAAGAAAAAGTTTATAGTAAAAAAACAATAAAAAAGCAATAGACGAATAAAAAAGTAAAAGAACAATAAAAAAGTAAAAGGTGGGTTAAAAATAAAAGGTAGATAAAACAGGTATATGCAAAATATGGCAAAATATACCATAGTTCAATGAGCAGATAATATATATCATGAAAATAATAATAAAACACAATAGGTAAATATGGTATTGACATAAACAAAAAAGGTAATTAGGTAAATATATCAAAAAATAAGATAAAAAGAATGTTATGAAAAATTTAAAAAATTATAGAAAATTATAGAAAATTATATAGTAAATTATAGCAAAAAGTAATATAATAGGATATAACAACTTTACAATAATGTTACATAAAAAATGGAAGGAAGTGTTAAGTTGATAAGGGGGTATAAAAAAGCTTTTGCAAGCACACTAGTGACAGCGCTGGTAATAACAACTGGGTTTCTAAATAATAGTGTACTGGCTAAGGACAGACTATCAGGAGAAGATAGGTATGAAACTTCCATAGAGATATCCTCTAATGGATGGGAAAAAAGCGAATGTGTAATTATAGCAAGTGGAGATGATTACGCAGATGCTTTATGTGCAGCGCCACTGGCAAAAGCCAAAGGGGCACCAATACTTTTAACTTCTTCAAAGTCAATAAAAGACAGTACCATAAAAGAAATTCAAAGACTAAAAGCAAGGCAAATAATAATAGTTGGAGGTGAGGCATCAGTTTCCAAAAATATTGAAAATAAGATCAAATCTGTAAAAGGAGTGGATATTAAAAGGATATATGGTAGGGACAGGTATGAAACTTCACTAAAAATAGCAAAGGAAATGGGAGAGGCAAAGGAAATAGCCTTAGTTACAGGAAGAAATTATGCAGACGCGCTATCCATAGCTTCAGTAGCAGCCCAAAGAGCTATGCCAATTTTAATGGTAAATGGAAATGAAATAAAGAAAGAAAGCAAGGAATATATAGAAAGCCAAAAAGAAATGAGTAGGATTTATCTAGTAGGTGGGGAAAAGGCAGTTGGCAAAAAAATAGAAGAGAGTTTTGCAAATTCTAAAAGATTAAGTGGAAATGACAGGTTTGAGACAAATTTAAAAGTAATGGAAGAGTTCAAAAATGAAATAAGCTTTGAAAAAGTGTATTTGTCAAGAGGAAGCGGTGCAAAGGGAAATGAATTTGCAGACGCACTTTCAGGGTCCGTACTTGCATCAAAAACTAATTCTCCAATAGTTTTAGTAGAAGATAAAATATCAGAAAATACTAAAAACTTTATGCTAAAGGAAATCTCCCCAAGTGCAGAGATAATATCTTTAGGTGGGGAAAAGGTTGTAAAGAGTGCTATAAAAGATAGTTTAAAAATAGATGCAGAGGTTTTTGAGGAGAAAGATAAAACTTATGGATCAGAAAATAAAGATAAAATGAAGGAAATAAATAAAAGCATAGTTCTAAAAGGCGAAAATTCAGGTATTCAAAATGCAGTAATTAAAGGAAATTTATATATTGAAAATGCAAAGGGTAGTACAAGCAGTGGTAAGAGTATAAGAACTAGCATAAAAAATGTAGAGGTAAAGGGCACAGTTTATGTAAATCAAAAAGGCGAAGTGAATTTAGAAAAAGTTAAAGCTAAAGAGATTAGAATTCTAAATGCCGCTTTAAATAGTGTACATTTAAAAGGAGTTTGCTGCGAAAAATTAGTGGTTGAAGGAAAGTTTAAGGGACTACCAGGAGTAAAAGTAGAGGGAAATAATGAAATAGGACAAACTCTAGTGACTTCCTCGGCGGTTTTAGATGCAACAAAGGGAAGTTTTGGAAAAATTGAAATAGGTAGTTCTTCCCAGATGAATAAAACTGTTGAGCTAATAGGCAAATTCAATGAAGAAATCAAAGTTACTTCCTCTGTAAAGTTAAAAGGAGATAAAAACTCTGAAATAAATAAGGTAAACATAGCTTCAGGGGAAAATGACAAAGTAGAACTAGAGGGAAAATTCAATGCTGTTAGCATAACTGAAAAAACTAAGGTGGATATAAAAAAAGGCTCCGAAATAAAGGAAATTAAAGCTGAAGCTTCCGGTAAAGAAAGCAAAGTGGAGGTTGAAAAAGGAGCAAAGGTAGAAAAAGCAGATAAGGATATAAAATTCCAAGGTGAGGGAAGCTCAGAGGTAGGCAAAGTGGAAACACCAGTAATATCTGGAGGTGGAGTAACACCAACGCCACCAACGCCACCAACACCACCAACACCACCAAATCCAGACCCTTCAGGAAAAGAAGCCAGCATTTCTGTAAAAGTTGAAGGCACAAAGGTTGATTTATATATGTTTAACGTAAAAGACGATAAATTGACATTAGTTATTTACAAAAAAGGTTCAGAAACTTTAGAATTTTTAAATGAAATTAGTGTGTCAAAAGATGAAATGAAAAGCTGTAAATATAGTTTTAACGTTTTTGGTGGAAACGGAGAGTACTATGGCTTTATAAGAGGTGAAAAAACTGGGAAAATACAAATTCCTAATTTTAATATACAGGGAGTAGCACCAGCACCAGTTAGCAATCTAGGAATAGATACAAAAATTGAAGGAAGAAAAGTAACCTTAAAATTTAGCAATATAAATCCTTTAGATACAAGCGTATCAATAAAAATATGTAGAAAAGATAGCTTGGACTTAGTTCATGTGGGGCAACTAAGCAAAACTGATATAGTAAATGGATGTGCAGAATATACATTTACAGTAGAACCTGGAGTTTATTTTGGAAAAGCATTTGGAATAAATTCAGGAGCTATAGAAATAAGCGAATTTAAAGTGGAATAAATTCAGGAGCTATAGAAATAAGCGAATTTAAAGTGGAATAAATTCAGGAGCAATAGAAATAAGCGAATTGAAAATAGAAATTGGCGAATTCAAAGTAGAGTAAATTAAATGTCTATTATCAGAATTGCAACATTTGCAGCATAAAAAAACAAATACTTGCAATGAAAAACATTAAAAAACTTTACTTAAAATACACAAGGGGGTCATTTATTTGAAAAATAAATCGGGTAAAATTATTAGTACATTAATGTCTACAGTAATGCTAGGTTCCCTAGTATCTGCAGCACCTATGAGTGTAGAGGCAAAGACTAATTTAGAAAATGAAAAACAGCAAGCCATTGAAAAAATAAGAGAAATTTATAAAAATGAAAAAGTAAATCTTAAAGATATAAAAAATTCAAAAATGATTAACGATAATTTACCAAAGGCCGACAAGACAAATCCAGAAGAAAAAGTAAGGGTAGTCATTGAAGTAGAAGCTAAGGCTTTAAAAGACTACGTAAAACCTGGACAAACCCTTGCAGAGGCTTCAAAAAACAACAGCTTAATGAGTAAGGTTCAAGAAGATAAGCTACCGTTAAAAGAGAAAATCAAGAGGATAAACCCAAATATTGAAATAAGACATGAATATTCAGCACTTATAAATGGTTTTAGTGCGGTAGTTCAGTATAAAGATATAGAGGCTATAAAAGAACTTCAAGGAGTAAAACACGTAACTGTAGCTAAAAAATATTATCCAGATATGAACTACTCAAAAGCTATAACAGGAGCAGAAGAAGCTTGGAAAGGCTGTGGAGTAGATGGAAAAGGCCTTGTGGTTTCAATAATTGATACAGGAATAGATTATAAACATAAAGATATGAATATAACAAATGCAGCGGATGGAAAGCTTAAAAAAGCTGACATTGATGCAATGCAAGCTGACAAAGGTAAATGGTATTCAGAAAAAGTTCCTTATGGATACAACTTTGCAGACCAAAATGATGAAGTTAAAGACACAACTTCAAGTATGCACGGTATGCACGTTGCAGGAATAGTTGGAGCAAACTGCAAAAATGAAGAGGAAATAAAAAATAATAAAGGCATAAAAGGAGTAGCCCCTGAAGCTCAGCTTCTTGCCATGAAGGTATTTTCAAATAATCCAGAAAATAAAGGTTGTAGTACAGATGATATAGTAGCTGCAATTGACGATTCTGTAATACATGGCGCAGATGTTATAAATATGAGCCTTGGCTCAACAGCTTCTTTCCAAGACCCTGAAGATGCAGAGCAAAAGGCAATAAAAAGGGCAGTAGAGCAAGGAACAGTAGTTGTAGTATCAGCTGGAAACTCTCAGTACTCCCTAGCTCCATTTAGAATAGGGGGAGCAAATGATACTGGACTTGTAGGATCTCCTGGACTTGCAGAGGATTCACTACAAGTAGCTTCTTTTGAAAATAATAATGCTATATACCCAGCTTTTGATGCAAATATAGATGGAAATAATGAAGAGATTCCTTATACAATATCAGAAATGGCACCAGAGAGTGTATTAAGCGGTGAATATGAATTAGTTGACTGTGGCAAAGGTGAAGCTAAAGACTTTGAAGGCAAAGATGTAAAGGGAAAAATAGCCTTAATACAAAGAGGAGCTATTACTTTTGTTGATAAAAAGTTAAATGCACAGGCAGTGGGAGCAGCAGGAGTTATTGTTTATAATAAAGATGGTGACGATAGCCTAATGAATATGGCAACTGATGATGCCATAAAAATACCAGGAATCTTTACTGGATATTCAAACGGACTTAAATTAAAAAATAAAATTGCCACTACAAAAGTAAGTTTCAATGGTAAGGTTAAAGCCATTGAAAATATAAATAAGGATCAGATGTCAGACTTTACTTCCTGGGGACCTACGCCAAACCTTGATTTTAAACCAGAAATAACAGCACCTGGCGGACAAATTTGGTCAACGGTTAACGATAACAAATATGTAAATATGAGCGGAACTTCAATGTCATCACCACACATGGCAGGCTCTATGGCACTTATATTGCAGCATATAAATAAATTAGAAGTATCAAAAGCCATGACTCCAAAACAAAAAGCAGAGTTTGCTAAAAAATTAGCTGTAAATACTGCAAAGGTAAAGATGGACACAAGATGTGATAATATGCCATTTTCACCAAGAACCCAAGGAGCAGGTATGGTAAATACACCAGCTGCTATAAATAATAATGTAACTGTTGAATACAAAAATAACGGAAAACCAGTAGTTGCACTTAAAGAAATAGATGGAAGTGAGACCTTTACATTAAAGCTTCATAACTATGGAGATAGTTCTGTAACTTATAAAGTACAGCCAGTAAATAACAAAGTTCTTACAGAAACTGATAATGACCTTAATGGTGTAATGACTTATGATGAGGAAATAGAAGGCTCTAAGGTAATTCCACTATCAGATACAATAACAGTAGAGGCTGGAAAAGATGCAGAAGTATCTGTAACTTTAGGAATTCCTTCAAATGTATCAAAAGAAAGATTTGCAGAAGGGTTTATAAGATTTATACCACAAAAAGACGGTGCAGAAGACACTAAAGTTTCTCAAATTGGAATTCCATTTATGGGCTTCTATGGAGAGTGGGGTAAAATGCCAACCATTGACGAACCAATGTGGGGGGCAAATCCTATATTTAAGGATATATCTCCAAAAGGACTATCTTCAACTTTAATAACAGAAGATAGTGAAGGAAGTATAAATTTATTAGGTTTCAAAGGTTATGGTAGTGGTAGAAAACTTTTAATAGAAGAAGATAAAATTGCCATAACTACAGGGAATAATGGCAATACTAATGTAATGCCACTATTAACACCACTTAGAAATATTAAAAAATTAGAAGTTCAGGTTTTAAATGAGGAAGGTAAGGTTGTTAGAACTGTAGCCAAAGATGGAGAAATTAGAAAACTTGTAATTTCTGACCCTCATGAACAAGGCTTTAGAAATAGTAGCAATTGGAAATGGGATGGAACATTGTATAACAGTGCTACAGGAAAATATGATAAAGCACCAGATGGACAGTATACAATAAGAATTGCAAACAGTATAGACTATGAAAATGCTAAGGTTCAAAATTATGATATGTTAGTAAAGGTTGACTCGAAAGTTCCTACAATTAATATAGCTCAAAATGCTGTTTCTATGAGATCTGATAATACAGCTTCATTGAGATTTAAAGCTTCTGATGAAGGAGTTGGAGCTTCTGGAATAGAAAAATTTGCCTTTATCATAGATGGCAACATATATGTAGATAATAATGGAAATAGATTCTTTAATAATTTAGATAAAGATGCAGAAGGCTATTACAATTTTGATATAAACTTAAAAAATGACTATAATGAAATTAGCATAGCTGCAATTGACTATGCAGGAAATATAGCTTTTGTCCCAGTACAAGCAGAGAAAAAAGCTTTAACAATGAGCTTAGAAAAAAATGGCAACAAATTAGATGCAGCTCAATTACTTGATGGAAACTTTGACCTTAAAGTTAGTTTACTTGGTGATTTTGTAGATAACACAAATAAAATTAAAGTATTATTAGATGGTGAAGAATACAAAACAGTAGATTATAGCAAAGATGCTAATGCGGTAACTGTTAACTTTAAAGATGTTGTAGCAGGAGAGCATAAAATAGATGTAAAACTTATAAAAATTAAGGATAGCGCCGAAGAAGTAATAGCAGAAAATAGTATGAATATAAAAATACAAGACAATGTACTTGGTTTAAGCTTTGATAACCTAAACTCAAACATGATGGCAAATAAGCTTGATTATACTGTAACCGGTACAGTAAAAGGTATTCCAGACACTTTTAAAATAAATGGAGAAGATGTAGAGGTTAAAAATTTAGCATTTAGTCACAAAATTACATTAATACCAAATAAAATGAATAAAGTGCTAGTATATGCTAAAAAAGGCAGTGAAGAAATTAACTATTCTTATAATGTTTACTGCGATCCATTTGCACCTGAAGTTAATTTAGAATTACCAAAGGATGCAATAATGAGTGGAAATGAAGTTACAATAAAAGTTCCAGAGAAAACTGACAAATACACTTTAAAGGGAAGTATAAAGGATGATGGCTTTGGCTATAGATTTTATATAAATGGTGAGGCTATACATCAAGTGTCCTTAAATACACCAGATCCAGAAAAGACTAACTATAGTTTTGAGAAAGAGTTTGACTTGTCGGCAAATACAACAGTAATAAATTTAACTGCAGTAGATGAATTAAATAATACTACTTCAAAGACAGTTAAAATAGTAAAAGAAGTTAAGGTTGCACCTAAGTTAAATATAACTCCAGTTGAAATTAAGAATTCCTATGTAAATGGGGAGCAGTTTAAAGGTGGAGTAAGAGTAACTAATAATACAGAAAAAGCAACATCTGCAACCTTAATAGTTGGTGTATTCAACGATAAAAACCAAATGGTAAATGTTGCAGTAATTAACCAAATAGTTGGCTCAAAATCTTCAGTAGATATTAAAGCTATGCTTATGATACCACAGGAAGGAAACTACACTGTAAAATGTTTTGTATGGGATACTTTGGATTCAATGGTTCCACTATCAGAAGTAATAAGCCTTCCAGTTGTAAAACAAGAAATTAAGCCTTTAGATTTAATCAAAGCTACAGAAATAAAACTTGAAGATGATAAGACAGAAGTTGAAGTACCAAAACTTGATCCAGCTGTAGAAAATCCAGAAAAACCAGTTGACCCAAAAGAAGAGCCAAAACCAGAAGAGCCAGTTGACCCAAAAGAAGAGCCAGCTGAACCAGTTAACCCAAACCCAGTTAACCCAAAACCAATTGACCCAAAGTTAGCTAGCTAAGAAATAAGTACAAGGAAAGATGCCAGGCATTGAAAAATGCCTGGCATCTTTCCTTTTTTGGAAAAGGGAAAAGTGGGGGAAAAGTGGGGACGGTTAACAAGTAATTGGCGTGAAGGAGGGGGTGAAAAGTAGGGGACGGTTAACAAGTAATTGGCGTGAAGGAGGGGGTGAAAAGTAGGGGACGGTTAACAAGTAATTGGCGTGAAGGAGGGGGTGAAAAGTAGGGGACGGTTAACAAGTAATTGGCGTGAAGGAGGGGGTGAAAAGTAGGGGACGGTTAACAAGTAATTGGCGTGAAGGGTGCTAAAAAGTTGGGACGGTTAAGAGCTTAGTAAAAAGAAAATGAATTGACAAAGAACATATGTTCTATTATAATGAGGATGTATTACAGAATATTACTTTAATTAAAAAAATTACATATTTAGAATTAAAAAAATTTTAGAATTTAAATAAAAGAATAAGAGATAAGAGAATAATTGAATAAGAGAATAAAAATTAAAAAATAAAGGTGAAAAAAATCAAAGTTAACCATAGTTAGTTAAAGAAGAAAGAAGTGGGGACGGTTAAGAAGAAATTCTCTTGTAATGTGAAAAATTGTGTAAAGTTGAGATGAATTTAACAGAAAATTTAAGAAATTAAAAAAAGAGGACAAGCTTTTACAAAGTGCAAAGTAAAAGTTATACACAGTTAATGAACAGTTAATGAATTTTGATAACAATTTAGATAACAGAAGTTAACGAAAGTTGGGGACAGGTAAGAAGTATTTAATAAGCTTTAAGGTGAAAAGTTGGGGACAGGTAAGAAGTTTTTTAAGAAGTTTTTAAGAAATTTAATGAGTTTTAAGTTAATGCATTCAAATGGAGGGGTAAGGGTGAATTTAAAAAAAGACAGTAAAAATCAAAGTATAAAAGGCAAGGAAAGGATTTTGGATTCAGGTTTGGAGAGCTTAAATGAAGTAGTTATTAGGGCAAAAAACAAGGACGAAAAAGCTATAGAAGAAATTATAAAAAGATTTAAACCATTCATATATAAAATGATTAATAGTATATATATTAAAGGGCAGGAAAAAGAGGACCTTTGGCAAATGGCAAATATATCAATAATAAATGTCCTTAAAAAATTTGATACAGAGAGGAGCAGTAATTTTACATCTTACGTAACCACTGCAATAAGAAATGATTTTTATTATGAAATTAGAAGAAAAGCAAAGGAAAATTATGATATAAGTTTACAAACTCCAGTTGAAGAAGGCATAAACATTGAAGATACATTAAAAGACACTTTTGATTTAGAAAGTGAGTATTTAAAAAAAGAAAGACTTCAAGAGTTAAATGCCATAATAGCTAAGTTATCAAAAGAGGAAAGAGAAATTTTGAGCGTAATGCTTAATTATAAAGGCGGGGCAATGAGGGAATATGCTAAGAAAAAAGGGGTGAGCTATAGCGCTATATATAAAAGAAAAATGAAAGTTTTAGAAAAAATAAAAAAATTTTTAAAAATCCCATAAAAAACTAGAAAAAATTTACTAAAGGTAATATAATGGTATTATACAAAAAAATGGAAGGGAGTGTTAAGTTGAAAAGGGGGTATAAAAAAGCTTTTGCAAGCACATTAGTGACAGCACTAGTTATAAGCACTGGATTTTTTAATAACAGTGTGTTTGCTAAGGACAGGCTATCAGGAGAAGATAGGTATGAAACTTCCGTAGAGATATCCGCTAGTGGATGGGAAAAAAGCGAATGTGTAATTATAGCAAGTGGAGATGATTACGCAGATGCTTTATGTGCAGCACCGCTTGCAAAAGAGAAAGGTGCACCGATACTTTTAACTTCTTCAAAATCAATAAAAGACAGTACCATAAAAGAAATTCATAGATTAAATGCATCTAAAATAATAATAATCGGGGGTGAGGCCGCAGTATCTAAAAATATCGAAAACAAGATTAAAGGCATAAAAGGGGTAGAGACAAGAAGGATTTTTGGCAGGGACAGGTATGAAACCTCACTAAAAATAGCAAAGGAAATGGGAGAGGCAAAGGAAATAGCTTTAGTTACAGGAAAAAATTATGCAGATGCCCTATCCATAGCAGCAGTAGCAGCGGTCAGAAATATGCCGATTTTAATGGTAAATGGAAATGAAATAAAGAAAGACACCAAGGAATATATAGAAAGCCAAAAAGAAATGAGTAGGATTTATCTAGTTGGTGGAGAAAAGGCAGTTGGCAAAAAAATAGAAGAGAGTTTTGCAAATAGTAAAAGATTAAGTGGAAATGACAGGTTTGAGACAAATTTAAAAGTAATGGAAGAGTTCAAAAATGAAATAAGCTTTGAAAAAGTGTATTTGTCAAGAGGAAGCGGTGCAAAGGGAAATGAATTTGCAGACGCACTTTCAGGGTCCGTACTTGCATCAAAGACCAATTCTCCAATAGTTTTAGTAGCAGACAAGATATCAGAAAATACTAAAAACTTTATGCTAAAGGAAATCTCCCCAAGTGCAGAGATAATATCTTTAGGTGGGGAAAAGGTTGTAAAGAGTGCTATAAAAGATAGTTTAAAAATAGATGCAGAGGTTTTTGAGGAGAAAGATAAAACTTATGGATCAGAAAATAAAGATAAAATGAAGGAAATAAATAAAAGCATAGTTCTAAAAGGCGAAAATTCAGGTATTCAAAATGCAGTAATTAAAGGAAATTTATACATTGAAAATGCAAAAACTAGCATAAAAAATGTAGAGGTAAAGGGCACAGTTTATGTAAATCAAAAAGGCGAAGTGAATTTAGAAAAAGTTAAAGCTGAGAAAATCAGAGTTCTAGATGCCTCATTAAACAGTGTTCACTTAAAGGAAGTTTCCTGTGAAAATTTAATTGTTGAAGGAAAGTTCAAGGGGGTACCGGGAGTAAAAGTAGAGGGAAATAACAAAATAGGACAAACTTTAGTAACTTCTTCTGCAGTTTTAGATGCAACAAATGGAAATTTTGGAAAAATAGAAATAGGAAGTTCATCCCAGAGAAATAAAACTGTTGAGTTAAAGGGAAAGTTCAATGAAGAAATTAAAGTTATTTCCTCTGTAAAGTTAAAAGGAGATAAAAACGCCGAAATAAATAAGTTAAACATAGCTTCAGGGGAAAATGACAAAGTAGAACTAGAGGGGAAATTTAATGTTGTTAGTATAACTAAAAAAACCAAGGTAGAGCTAAAAAAAGGTTCTGAAATAAAAGAAGTAAAAGCGGAAGCTGAAGGAAAAGAAAGCAAAGTTGAGGTTGAAAAAGGCGCAAAAGTAGAAAAAGCAGATAAGGATATAAAATTCCAAGGTGAGGGAAGTTCAGATGTTGGCAAAACTGAGACACCAATAATATCTGGAGGTGGAGGAACTCCAAATCCACCAACGCCACCAAATCCGCCAACACCACCAAATCCAGACCCTTCAGGAAAAGAAGCCAGCATTTCTGTAAAAGTTGAAGGCACAAAGGTTGATTTATACATGTTTAATTTAAAAGACGATAAATTGACTTTAGTTATTTACAAAAAAGGTTCTGAGGTACTAGATTATGTAAATGAAGTAGAAGTTGTAAAAGATTCTAAAGGAACTTATAAATATAGCTTCAACGTTTTCAGTGGAAACGGCGAGTATTATGGCTATATAAGAGGTGAAAAAACTGGAAAAGTTATAATACCAACTTTTAAAGTAGAAAAGGCAGGGTCAATGGATGTTTCAAATTTAAGTATAGACACAAAAATTGAAGGAAGAAAAGTAACTTTAAAATTTAGTAATATAAATCCTTTAGACACAAGTTTATCAATAAAAATTTGTAGAAAAGGTAGCGAAGACTTAGTTCATGTGGGGCAGCTAAGTAAAGCAGATATGGTAAATGGATGTGCAGAATATACATTTACAGTAGAACCTGGAGTTTATTTTGGAAAAGCATTTGGAATAAATTCAGGGGCTATAGAAATAAGCGAATTCAAGGTAGAGTAAAGCCAGAAAACCGAGGTAAGAAGTAAGGCCAGAAAACCGAGGTAAGAAGTAAAGCCAGAAAACCGAGGTAAGAGTAAAGCCAGAAGTAAAGCCAGAAAACCGAGGTAAGAGTAAAGCCAGAACCAAGGCCAGAACCAAGGCCAGAACCAAGGCCAGAAAACCGAGGCCAGAGTAAAGCCAGAAGTAAGGCCAGAGTAAAGCCAGAAGTAAGGCCAGAACCGAGGCCAGAGTAAAGCCAGAAGTAAAGCCAGAAAACCGAGGCTAGAAGTAAGGCCAGAGTAAAGCCAGAAGTAAAGCCAGAAAACCGAGGCTAGAAGTAAGGCCAGAGTAAGGCCAGAAGTAAAGCCAGAAAACCGAGGTAAGAAGTAAAGCCAGAAAACCGAGGTAAGAAGTAAGGCCAGAAAACCGAGGCCAGAGTAAAGCCAGAAAACCGAGGCCAGAGTAAAGCCAGAACCAAGGCCAGAAAACCAAGGCCAGAACCAAGGCCAGAGAGTATTTATTAGTTATTTGTAAATTATTGAAGTATTAAAAAAATACATCAATAAAAAAATATAGCCAAAAGACATTATCAATAAAACTTTACAAAAAGCAAAAAGGGGGTCATTTATTTGAAAAAAAGTCAGATAAAATTATAAGCTCATTAATTTCATCATTAATGGTAGCTTCTTTAGTATCTGCAGCGCCTATGAGTGTAGAGGCGAAGACTAATCTAGAAAATGAAAAACAGCAAACTATTGAAAAAATAAGAGAAATCTATGAAAATGGCAAAGTGAATGTTAAAGATCTTAAAAATTCAAAAATGGTTAATGACAATTTGCCAAAAGTTAAAAAGACAAATCCAGAGGAAAATGTTAGAATAATCGTTGAAGTTGATGCAAAGGCTTTAAAAGATTATATAAAACCTGGACAAACACTTGCCGAGGCTTCAAAAGACAAGAGCTTAATGAGTAAGGTTCAAGAAGACAAATTACCACTAAAAGAGAAGATTAAAAGCATAAATTCTAATATTGAAATAAGACACGATTATACTGCACTTATTAATGGCTTTAGTGCTGTTGTTCAGTACAAAGACATAGAGGCTATAAAAGAACTTGAAGGGGTAAAACATGTAACTATAGCTAAAAAATATTATCCAGATATGAACTACTCAAAATCTCTAACGGGAGCAGAAGAAGCTTGGAAAGACTATGGACTAGATGGAAAAGGCCTTGTAGTTTCAATAATTGATACAGGAATAGATTATAGCCATAAAGATATGAATATAACAAATTCAGCTGATGGAAAACTTAAAAAAGCTGACATAGATGCAATGCAAGATGATAAAGGAAAATGGTACTCAGGAAAAGTTCCTTATGGATATAACTTTGCAGACAGAAACGATGAAGTAAAAGACACAACTTCAAGTATGCATGGTATGCACGTTGCAGGAATAGTTGGAGCAAACTGCAAAAATGAAGAGGAAATAAAAGCTAATAAAGGTATAAAAGGAGTAGCACCTGAGGCACAGCTTCTTGCCATGAAGGTATTTTCAAATAATCCAGCAAATAGAGGAGCAAGCTCAGACGACATAGTAGCTGCAATAGACGATTCTGTAATACATGAGGCAGACGTTATAAATATGAGCCTTGGTTCAACAGCTTCCTTCCAAGACCCTGAAGATGCAGAGCAAAAGGCAATAAAAAGGGCAGTAGAACAAGGAACAGTAGTTGTAGTATCAGCTGGAAACTCTCAGTACTCCCTAGCTCCATTTAGAATAGGGGGAGCAAATGATACTGGACTTGTAGGCTCTCCAGGACTTGCAGAGGATTCACTACAAGTAGCTTCCTATGAAAATAGTAAGGCAGTGTACCCAGCACTAGATGCAAAAATAGATGAAAATACTGAAGTAATACCATATACAATTTCAGAAATGCCACCAGAGAGTGTATTAAGCGGTGAATATGAATTAGTTGACTGCGGCTTTGGTCTTGGGTATGAGTTTGAGGGAAAAGACCTAAAGGGAAAAATAGCTTTAATAAAAAGAGGAGCTACTACCTTTGTTGAGAAAAAATTAAACGCTCAAGCAGCAGGAGCTGCCGGAGTTATAATCTTTAATAAATATGGTGACGATAGCCTAATGAATATGGCTACAGATGATGCCATAAAGATACCAGGAATGTTTATTAGTAATTCAAATGGAGTTAAATTACAAAGCAAAATAGCTACTACAAAAGTAAGCTTTAGTGGAAAAGTTAAAGAAATAGACAACGTAAATAAAGATGATATGTCAGATTTTACATCTTGGGGTCCTACTCCAAATCTTGACTTTAAACCAGAAATAACAGCACCAGGAGGACAGATTTGGTCAACTATTAATAATAACAAATATGAGAATATGAGCGGAACTTCAATGTCATCGCCACATATGGCAGGCTCTATGGCTCTTATAATGCAGCATGTAAATAAATTAGAAGCATCAAAAACTATGACTCCAAAACAAAAAGCAGAATTTGCAAAGAAACTAGCAGTAAATACAGCAAAGGTAATGATGGAAGACAGAAAAGTTTCATTAGACCAAGATAAAACTGTAGAAGTTAAAACTCCATATTCTCCAAGAAGACAGGGAGCAGGTATGGTAAATACACCAGCTGCTATTAAGAACAATGTAACTGTTGAATATAAAGACAATGAAAAACCTGTAGTTGCTCTTAAAGAGATTGGGGAAAGTAAAACTTTTACTTTAAAACTTCATAACTATGGAGATAGCTCTGTAACTTATAAAGTAGAGCCATTAAACAATAAAATTCTTACAGAAACAGATGAATTCCTTCAAAGCGATATGTCTTATGATGAGGAAATAGAAGGATCTAAGGTAATTGCACTATCAGATACAATAACTGTAGAGCCAGGAAAAGATGCAGAAGTATCTGTAACTTTAGGAATCCCTTCAAATGTATCAACAGAAAGATTTGCAGAAGGCTTTATAAGATTTATTCCACAAAAAGACGGCGCAGAAGATACTACAGTTTCAGAAATTGGAATTCCATTTATGGGCTTCTATGGAGAATGGGATGAAATGTCTACTATTGATGGACAAATGTGGGGAAAAGACGCTATATTTAAGTATATATCTCCAAAAGGAATGTCCTCTACTGTAGTTACAGAAAATAAAAAGGGAAAAATAAATTTTTTAGGTTATGTAGGGGATGATAAAGATGGCAACCCTATAATTGATGAAGATAAAATAGCAATATCAACTGACGAAGATGCAAATACTAATGCAATTCCACTATTAACTCCACTTAGAAATATAAAAGACTTAGAAATTCAGATTTTAAATGAAGAGGGTAAGGTTATAAGAACAGTTGCAAAAGATAGCTATTTAACAAAACTTGTAATTTCTGACCCTTATGAAGATGGATATAGAATGAAAACTAACTGGAAATGGGATGGAAGTATATATAATAGTGCAAAAGGCAGATATGAAAAAGTTCAAGATGGACAATATATTATAAGAATTGCAAACCGTGTAGACTATAAAGATGCTAAAGTTCAAAATTACGATATGAAAGTAAAAGTTGATTCTATGAGTCCTATAATTAAAGCAGCTGAAAATGCTGTAGAAATTAAATCAGACGGCACTGCAACATTGAGATTTAAGGGCTCTGATGAGGGAATTGGAGCTTCAGGAATAGAGAGCTTTGCCTTTTTAGTAGATGGCGATTTATATAAAGACGCTAATGGAGATATATTATTTAATAACTTTGAAAAAGACGAAGAAGGCTACAATAAGTTCAATTTAAACTTAAAAGGTGATTACAGCCAAATATATATAGCAGCAATTGACTATGCAGGAAATATAGCATTATCACCAGTTGAAGCAGAGAAACAAGCTTTAACAATGGAACTACAAAAAAATGGAAATAAATTAGAGGAAAGTCAATTACTTGATGGAAACTTTGATCTTAAGATTAGTTTACTTGGTGACTTTGTAGATAACACAAATAAAATAAAAGTATTATTAGATGGTGAAGAATACCAAGTAGTAGACTATAACAAAGACCAAAAAGACGTAACTGTAAACTTTAAAGACCTTGCAGCAGGAGATCACAAAATAGCAGTTAAACTTATAAAAGTTAATGAAGAAAAAGAAGAAGTAATAGCAGAAGATGGAGTTGCAATAAAGATTCAAGACAATGTACTTGGTTTAAGCTTTGAGAATCTAAGTTCAAATCTTATGGTAAATGAAACTGAGTATACAATAAATGGTGCTTTAAAAGGCATTCCAGATGTATTTAAAATAAATGGAGAAGATGTAAAAGTTAGAAACTTATCATTTAGTCATAGAATTGAATTAGAAGCAA
Organism: Haloimpatiens sp. FM7315; assembly: GCA_041861885.1. Classification (NCBI taxonomy): domain Bacteria; kingdom Bacillati; phylum Bacillota; class Clostridia; order Eubacteriales; family Clostridiaceae; genus Haloimpatiens; species Haloimpatiens sporogenes. Next base: position 2,555,656 of record JBGVUE010000001.1, on the reverse strand, counting down.
ATAAAATGAATAAAGTTACAGTATATGCTAAAAAAGGTAGCGAAGAAATTAACTATGCTTTTAATGTATACTGCGACCCATATGCACCAGAAATTAATCTAGAATTACCTGAAGGGGTAAAAGTATCAGGAAATAGAATTACAATAAATGTTCCAGAAGAAACTACAAAATACACACTAAAGGGAAATGTAAAAGATGATGGATTTGGATATAGATTTTATATTAATGGTGAAGCTATACACCAAGTATCTTTAGATTCACCAAATAAAGAAAAAACAGACTTTAATTTTGAAAAAGAATTTGACTTATCAGCAAAAACAACTGTAATAAACTTAACTGCAGTAGATGAATTTGATAATACTACTACAAAAACAGTTAAGATAGTTAAAGAAATAAAAGTTAATCCTATATTAGAGATAAATGCAATTGACATGAAGGGTTCCTATGTAAATGGAGAACAATTCAAAGGTGGAGTAAGAGTAAATAATAAAACAGAAAGAGCAACATCCGCAACTTTAATAGTTGGTATATTTAACGATAAAAACCAAATGGTAAATGTTGCAGTAGTTAGCCAAATAGTTGGCGCAAACTCTCAAGCAGATATTAGGGCATTGCTTATGATACCACAAGAAGGAAATTACACTATAAAATGCTTCGTATGGGGTTCGTTAGATTCAATGATTCCATTATCTGAGGTTATAAGTCTTCCAGTTGTAAAACAACAGACTAAAGCTTTAGAATTAGTTCCAGCAACTGAGATAAAACCTGAAGAAGAGAAAACAGAGATTGAAGCTTCAAAGGTTGATCCAGCTGCAGAAAATCCAGAAAAACCAGTTGAACCAAAAGAAGAGCCAAAAGAAGAAAAACCAGCTGACCCAAAAGAAGAAAAACCAGCTAATCCAAAACTTGAAGACCCAAAACCAGAAGAACCAGTTAATCCATAAAATAAAAGTTAACCCATAAACCTAAATGTATATATAATAAATAAGCTGCCTCACCTGCACAACCCTATGTAGGTGAGGCAGCCCCTCTTTTATTAGAAGCCACGAAAGCCGCAAAAGCCGCAAAAGCCACGAAAGCCACTCTTATGTATGCAATTTGGAAAGTCACGAGAACCTAAGGTAGATTATTTTATATGAAAGCCACGAAAGCCGCAAAAGCCACGAAAGTCACGAAAGCAACGAAAGCTACAAAAGTGTCTTTTATATAGGTTACATAGTAATGCAAAGAAGGTGGTTTTTAAAATAAAAGTTCTTTACCAGATAATTAAAATGCAGTTACTGCATATTAATTGTTAGTTTAATGGTAAGATGATATAATTAAATAAATGTAGCAATAAGTGTATATAAGTTTCAATATATGATTTTGAAATTTGCTTAAACTTTTTATAAATAACGAAAAATAAATTTAACTGCAAAGCTGATGGGAGGAATATAAGTGAAAAATTTAGAAAATGAAAGAAAAGAAGTAGAAACCAAATTGTCTTTTAATCCAAAAGAGGAAGCTACAGTTTCAGATATACAAAAAGAATTCATAATGGATGAAATAAAAGAATTGACACCTATAAAAGAAGGAGATGTAAATATATCTTCAGCTTATATTTTTGAAGAAGAGGACAAATTAGAAGTAAGCATATACATACGAAATGGCCTAAGTAAAAGCATAAATTTTGAAAGAGTTCCACTACTTCTTATAAATTCAAAGGGAGAAGAAATAGCATCTGATATCTTTGATTTACAAGAGGTTGGAGAGATCCCTCCGTTTTCTGTAAGACCTTTTAAGATATATTTTAGTAGAGATAAAATAGAGGCTGAAAACTTTGATGTAAAGGACTTAAAGATTGTCTTTGATAAAGGCATAGAGGCTAAAAAGTATGTAGATGTAAGCCTTGAGGATTTGCCAAAGGATTTTGATGAAAACACTATTTTTGCCCTTCAAAATTATGTTAATAATTTACCTAAAATTGAACAGGAGCAGGTTAGCATAAGCACTTTCTTTGTTAGAAATAATGAAGATGAGAGCATAAGCGTAACACTAATCATAAGAAATGGAAGTAAAAATAAGTTAACAATAGATAAAATTCCTCTAAAGGTATATGATGGAGAAGATAAACTTGCAGCAAAGGGTGTGTTTGAAAACATAAACATAAATGTAAACCCTTTTAAAGCAATTGTTAGGGAATTTGTATTTATGAAAGAGCAAAGAAGTGAAGGAAATTTTGATTTTAAAACTTGGAGAGTAGAGTTTAATTAATATTAATTTAAAAGCTGTGAAATTTTGGATAATACTACAAGTATATTGTAGGTTAATCTAAAGCTCACAGCTTTTTTATTTTTACTTAAAGCTTCTAATAAAAAGCTTTAAAGGCATAAAGTGAAGAAAAGTGAAGATAAGTAGTAATAGAAATTTTTAATAGAAAAAAGATTTTATATGGAAAAATAAAATAATTAATAAAAAAGTTAAAAGCATTTACAAATATAAACATAAGTTGTAAAATTAGATTGTGGTAATAGTAAGTTAAAATTAAAAAAAATTACAATAATAAAATAATTAACATTAGATAGTAATACTTTTCATTTATTCTGCCAAAATCAATTTTTGCGGTTTTGCCTTATAGCAAAACGCAGGGATATTTTTACGCGTTTTCATGTAAATACTTCTCTATATTATAATAAATAAGTTGTTCTTATAATACGATAATCTATAAAAAATTGATTTTTAAAATAAATCAGTGTTTTTTTGCGTTTCAGAATATACATTCTAAAGAAACAAAAATAAAACACGATAACAAAAGAGATTTGAAATATTATTTAATATTTTTTAATATTATTTAAATAAAGATTAAATAATGCATATCATACATAATACAAGGGGGTAAAGATATGGCAAGTAAAAGAATAAAGGTTTTAACATCACTAACAGCTCTAGGATTTTCAGTTTCACTTTTATTACCTTATTCTACTGTATATGGAGCAGTAAATAATGAAGGCAGTGCAAAACTTACTAAGAGAATTAGTGGAAGTAACAGGTACGGAACATCAGCAGAAGTATCTAAAACTGGATGGGAGGAAGGCTCTCAGTACGCTGTAATTGCAAGCGGAGATGACTATGCAGATGCACTATGTGCAGCACCACTTGCAAAGAAGTTTAATGCACCAATACTATTAACTTCAAAGGGAAGCACATCTCCTGAAGTATTAGCTGAGCTAAAAAGACTAAATGCAAAAAATATTATAATAGTCGGCGGAGAAGGAGCTGTTTCAAAAGAAGTAGTTTCAAGCATCCAAAAGGTAAATTCAGCTATAAAAATCGAAAGATTACAAGGAAAAGATAGATATGCTACATCAGTAAAAGTAGCAGAAAAAATGGGCACAGATAAAATAGTAGTTGCAACAGGAAAAAGCTATGCAGATGCTTTATCCATGGCATCAATTGCAGCAGAAGAGGGAATGCCAATACTATTAACTGAAAAAACTGCGCTTCCAGAGTCTGTGAAAGCTTTCTTAAAAGGTAAAACATTAGGAAAAACTTTCATAATTGGAGGAACTGGAGTCGTTTCTTCTGACATTGAAAAACAATTTAAAAATGTAGAAAGATTAGGCGGAATTGATAGATACGAAACTAACCAAAAGGTGTTAGAAGCTTTCTCTTCAAGAATAGACTTTAAAAAAGTTTACGTTACAGTAGGCGGACCTTCTGATAAAGATTTTGCAGATGCTCTATCAGCATCAGCAATAGCCGTTAAGACAGCTTCACCAATAATAATAGTTGACAAGAATTCTAAGGTATCTAGTTATACAAAGGCTTTAGCAGAAGAAAACATGCTTCCAGGTTCTGAGGTTATAACTATAGGTGGAGAAAAAGTTCTTCCAGAATCAAAGGCTAATTCAATTAAAATAAAAGCAACTACCTTTAATGAAGAAGGAGTAGTTGTAGGAAATGAAGATAAGACTAAAACAGAAAACTACAATGAAAATGTAGAAGTAAAGGGAAACAAAATAACTTTACAAAACGCTAATGTTTCAAAGAACCTTTATGTAGAGGGAAATAGTGGAGTTATAAAGAATGTAAAAGTAAGCGGAACTTTAGTAGTTCACCCAGGTAAAGATGGAGTTACAACTCTTGAAAATGTAGAAGCTTCAAAAATAAAAGTTTTATCTGGAGCTAACAAAAGCGTTCATCTTAAAAACGTTAAAGCAGACCTTGTAGAGGTTAAGAGTAAAAATGAAGTAAGAGTAGTATTTGAAGGAAACACAAGTGTAAAAGAAACTAAGCTTGACTCAGCTTCTATGCTAGAAGTTAAAGAAGGAGCAAAATCTGGAAAGGTTATAGTTGGAAAAACTATAGGAGATGAAGTAATAACATTAAAAGGAGCTATTCAAGAAGTTGTAGTTGAAGATAGCATAAAACAATTAGTTTTAGCTGACAACACTGTAGTTGGAAGAATAGTTGCTGAAACTAATGTAGAGGTTAAAACAGGAAATAACGTAGAAGTTAAAGAAGTACAAGCAGCTAAAGATGCTGAGGTAAAACCTGCAGATAGCACAACTAAGCTTCCAGAAACTAAACCAATAGATGAAACTACACCTCCAGAGGTAAATGTACCTTCAACTGGCGGAACTTCAAGCGGTTCAGTTACACCAGTTACACCAGTTACACCAACAGAAGAAACAAAAATAGAAAAAACTGTAGCTTTAGATTTAGGAGACTTAAGTTTATATAAAGATAAAACAGTTGAAGAATTATTTGGTATTGTAAAAACTAAAACTCCAGATGCTGGCTACAAAGATATAGTAAATAGATTTATGACAGCTTATAGCACTTTAAGTTCTGAGAAGAATAAGTTAAAAACTGAACTAAACATAACTTCTCATAATGGAATTACTATAGAAAACACTGTTTTTGGTGCTTTTGGTATAACTGTAGGAGATAAATCAGAACTTGATTTAGTTAAAGAATTACAAGATAAAGTAATAAATGATGGACTTACTTTAGACCAAATTATAAGCAAAATCAAATCTGTTAATAAGGTAGAAGTTCCTTACCTTGTAGCTAATGGTACAAAATACACTGCATCAAAGGTTACAGTTATGTTTGGTAGCACTAAAGTTTACGAAACTGGCACAAATGAAGACGGCGTAGATAAATCAGGTAATATTGACTATGCTAAGCTATCTCAAAAAGCTCAGGAAATTCTAGGAACTAGTGATTTTAAAGCTATGACTTTAGAAAAATTAGCAGCAAAAGGTGGAAACAACATAAAAGTTATCACTGAATTTAAAGATCAAACTGGTAAAAAGACATTGATAATAAATTCAGGTCTTACTTTCCAGGCTAATTAATACCACAGTTTACTTGTAAATAATTATAGTTAAAGCAATATACAATTGTAGTATAAAATATATATTTTGTTAACAGGAAAGAAATTTATCTTTCCTGTTAACATCTGTATATAAATTAAATCTATGGGTATTTATTTGCATAAAAACAAAATTTTAAGAACATTTGAATATAAGAAAAAGGATGGGATTGCAGCATGAAAAAAGGAAAACTCATAGCACTAGTTGCATTAGTTACAATATTGTCATCTTCAACTTGTGTGAAGGCACAGGAGGTTACAGCAAATGAAAAGGCTACTGTAAATACAAAGAGAATTCAGGGGATAAATAGATACATAACTTCAGTGGAGGTTTCAAAAGTAGGATGGAATTCCGGAAGCCAAAATGTAATCTTAGCTAGTGGAGAGAATTTTCCAGATGCATTATGTGCAGTACCCCTATCAAAGAAGTTTGATGCACCAATACTATTAAGCGGAAAAGATTATATTGCAGAAGAAACTTTAAAAGAAATTCAAAGGTTAAAGCCTAAAAAAATATTTATTATGGGACTTGACGGCAGCATTTCCAAGGAAATAGAAAATAAAGTCAAAAAGTCTGTAGCAAATCTTGAGGTAGAACGCGTAGGGGGCAAGGATAGATACGAAACTTCTGTAAAGGCTGCTGAAAAAATAAATTCAAGTAAGGCAGTTATAACTTCAGGAGAAAATTATGCAGATGCGCTATCAATAGCTTCTATTGCAGCTCAAATGGATATGCCTATAGTTTTATCTTGTAAAGAATCAATTCCTTCAAAGGCTCAAGAATACATAAAGTCTAGAAATATTAAAGAAGCTATGTTAATTGGAGGAGAAGGGGTTTTATCTAAAAACATAGAAAATAAATTTGCCAAAGTCGAGAGAATTGGCGGTTTAGATAGATATGAAACAAATTCAAAGATAGTAAATATATTTAAAGAAAAACTTCAGTTTAAAAAGGTATTTGTTGCGGTTGGAGGACCTTTAAAAACTGATTTTGCAGATGCCCTAAGCGGTGCTGCTCTTGCTTCTAAAGAGTATTCTCCAGTAATTTTAGTTGATAAAAATGTAAATTCAATTAAAAGTGGAATTATAGATAGTAATTTTATAAAGGATTCTAAAAATTTGGAGATTATAACTCTTGGTGGAAAAAGCTTAATAAAAGATAGTTTTATAAAAAGTATAAAGCTAAATTTAGAAAATGCCTTAAATGGAAAGGACACAAGTGGCCAAACTGATGGTAGCACAAGCGGTGGCACAAGCAGTGGCACAAGCGGTGGCACAACCGGTGGTACAAGTACAAGTACAACAGGTGGAAACACAAGTCCTGTAGCTTACAAGACTTCTGAAATTCTAAATAGTATTAATAAGGCAGATGCTAGCGGTATATCAGAGATAATGATATCTAAGGCTAAGGAGATAGGCCTTAATTTATCAAGCTTTAATAGTTTAAGCTCTCAAAGAAAGTCAGCAGTTTTTAACGACTTTATAGACAATAGACCAGAAAGTGGATTTTCTTCTTTAGAAAATGCAAAAACTGTATTTGAGGATCTTTCAAGCACAAGACTTGTAATTGAAGAAGAGCTAAACAAGGTAAACGCAGCAGCAGCTTCTAAGAGCATAGATAGCATTAAAGATTTAAGCTTTTTAACTAGAATTAAAAGCGAAATAGAATCTGCAAGTTACACTAAATTTTCAGGTTATGTAATAATAGCCTTTCAAAGTCAAGTAGATAGTGAATATAGAAAGCTTCAAGTAAATAAGGAAGAAAAACTAAATAAATTAATAGCAAAAAGCTACAATAGCTATTCAGAAATGATAAATGCACTTTACGACATAAATAGTGGTAAGTAGCTAACTTAAAATTCAGATTAATAAAATAATTAGTATTGTGGAGGAAACCATGGAAGAAGAAATGACGCTGGATATAAGAGAACTTTTATGGATGATTAAAAAGAGAATTAAAATGATTGTCTTAATAACATTTATAATATCTTTAAGCACATTCCTTGTAAGTGCCTTTGTAATAGCCCCTACCTATGAAGCTAAGGTTAGTGTTGTAATAGGTAAATCACAAAACAGTGGTGATAATGAAAAAGGTAATTACAATTATAACGATGTAATGATGTATCAAAATTTAGTTAAGACCTATGGAACCATAGCTCAAAGTGATGATGTAGCTAGAAGAACTATTAAAAGGCTTAATTTAGATATGGAGTCTAAAAATCTTAAAGCTGCTTTAAAGGTAAATCCTAAGCAGGGAACTCAGATTTTAGATATAAAAATAGAAAGCAAAGATCCAAATGAAGCTAAGGCCATTGTAGATACACTAACTCAAGAATTTATAGATAAGGCCTCAAAGCTAATACCAAATGGTAATGTCCAAATGCTAGATAAGGCCCAGATACCAGAAAATCCTGTAAAGCCAAGGAAGCTTTTAAATACCCTTATTGCCTTTTTCATAGGACTTATGTTATCTCTAGGTTTGACTTTCCTTTTGGAGTATATGGACAACACTGTAAAGACAGAAGAGGACATAAAAAAAATATTAGATTTACCTGTAATTGGTGTTATTCCTGACCACGAAGTATAGCTATAAGGAGCTTATTTTAACTCTATTAAATTGATAAAATAACAATATGACAAAGGAGGAAATAAAGTTGTTGATACTAGAAAAAGATCCTAAATCACCTGTAGCTGAAGCCTTTAGAACACTTAGGACAAATATACAGTATTCATCTTTTGACAAAAGAATGAAGACAATTTTAGTAACAAGTGCAGGTCCTGGTGAGGGTAAATCCACTACCTGTGCAAATTTAGCTCTTACTATAGCTGAAACTTCCAAAAAGTCTTACTTATTGACTGTGATTTAAGAAAACCTACTATGCATAAGAAATTTAAGGTATCTAATGAAAAAGGAATATCTGATTTTTTAGTAGGTGATGTAGATTTAGAGGAGGCTTTAAAAAAGTATAAGGAAAATTTGTACATAATGACAAGTGGAACTATACCTCCAAATCCATCTGAAATGTTAGCTTCCAACAAGCTAAAGACTTTTTAGAGGATATGGAAGATAAGTTTGATTACATATTAATAGACAGTCCACCAGTTCTTGCAGTAACAGATGCTCAGATTTTATCAACTATAGCAGATGGAGTTATTATGGTAGTTGCATCAGGGCAAACAGCAAAGGAAATGAGCCAAAAGGCAAAGGAGCTTCTTCTAAAGGTTAAGGCAAATATCTTAGGGGTAATACTTACAAAGGTAGAGATAAGAACTGGGAAATCTTATAACTCTAAGTACGGATATGCTTATTATTATTACTACAATGAAGATGGAGATAAGGTTAAGAAGAAGAAGAGTGGTCTAGATAAACTAAAGAGAAAGGGAGCATAGTGATGATTGACGTACATTGTCACATACTGCCTTCTGTAGATGATGGTTCAAAGGATATGGAGACCAGCATTGAAATGGCTAAAATTGCTTATGAGGATGGCATAAGAAAGATAATTGCCACTCCTCATTACTACAGGGGATATTTTGAAAATAAATTTTGTGACGTAAAAGCTAAGGTTAAGGAACTAAATGAGGAACTAAAAAATAGGGAAATTCAAATAGAGGTAATAGAGGGACAGGAGATATTTTTAGATAGTCACACTTTGGAGATGTTTAAAAAGGGAGATATTGGACCTATAAATAATAAGAAATACATGCTTTTGGAGCTTGACTTTGCAAAGTTTCAAAAGTCAGCTATAGAAACTTTGTATGAGCTTAAGATAAAAGGGATTACCCCAATTATAGCCCATCCAGAGAGGTATATGTATTTTTGGAAGGATATTAGGGAAATAAACTATTTAATAGAGGAAGGCTGTTTGTTTCAAATTAATGCTGGAAGCATAACCGGTCTATATGGAAAAGAGGCTCAAAAAACTGCAAAAATATTAATAGAAAAGGGTATTTGTAATTTTTTAGGAACAGATGCACACAGTGTAGGCAGAAGAAAACCAAAGTTAAAGGAAGCTTACAGCTGGGTGGAAGAAAATCATAGAGATATGTACCTAAAATTACTTGAAAATGCAGAAAATTTGATTAATGGTAAGGATATAGAGCTAAATAATAAAAAGATAGAAGAAAAAAGGGGTTTTTAAGGAAAATATTTGGGAGATAATTAACATTTCATAAGAGTGTAAAGAGAAGAACACTCTTATGAATTAAAGTTTAATGGTAAGTTAAATCATATTAATCTTAATATTATAATCGTAACAAATTAGGAATACTTTATGAAAATATAAAATATTTTCCAAGTTAAAAAATATATATTATAACATTATATTCAAACACATATTTTTTATACTATCTTAAGATTATGAATTGTATATTGAGATTTATATTATAGATTTGAGTTTTTAATTAAATTATGAGGGGGAGGTTAAATGGAGACTATCAAGAATTACAGAAGGTATTTTTGATTATGGTGGATATGGTTTTAGTAAATCTATCTTACCTTTTAGCTTATTCATTTAGATTTAATTTTAACATACCAAGACTTGAGCTTATTAAATATAGCAAAGATGCACTTATAATTACAATTATTTATATTTCTATTTTTACACTTATAAAGCTATATAAAAACTTATGGATATATGCAAGTATTGACGAGTTTATGCTGGTTATTGCTTCTTGCATTGCGGCAAGTTTACTTTCAATGTTATACGGATTTACAATAGGTCAAAGACTTCCTATAACCGTAAGTGTTCTTTCAGGAGTTATGAGCGTTTTACTTATTGGTGGCTTTAGAATGTCTTTTAGAATAATTGGAAGATACTCAGAGTCTAGAGAAAAAGCGGGTTATAAAAAACCTAAAAAAGTAATGATAATCGGTGCTGGAAATGCTGGTACTATGATTGTTAAAGAGATGAAATCCTGTAGCTCTGTAAACTACACTCCTATTGCTTTTATTGATGATGACAAGTATAAGCTTGGAACTTTTATCTTAGGAGTTAAGGTTTTAGGAAACAGAGAGGATATTGTTAAAATATCTAAAGATTTAAAAGTAGATGAGATTTTTATTGCAATACCTTCTATTGATAGTAAAAATAAAAAGCAGCTTATAGATATATGCAAGGAAACAGGCTGCAAGGTTAAGTTAATACCGGGTATATATGAGATTATTGATGGAAAAGTATCTTTAAGCAAAATGAGAGAGGTTAATTTTGAAGATTTACTTGGGAGAGAGCAAGTAAAGCTTGATATGAAAGGTATAAAGGATTATATAACAGGAAAAGTCGTAATGGTAACAGGTGGCGGCGGGTCCATTGGTTCAGAGCTATGTAGGCAGATTGTTAAGTTTAAACCTAAAAGCCTTGTAATTCTTGATAATTATGAAAACAATGAATATGTTTTGCAGCAAGAATTTAGAAGAAAAGGTGTAAAACAAGACATAAAATACGTAATTGCCTCTGTAAGAGATAAGAAAAAGCTAGAGTCAATTTTTAGTCTTTACAATCCCGAAATAGTGTTTCACGCAGCTGCCCATAAGCACGTTCCATTAATGGAGGAGAATCCAAGTGAGGCTATTAAAAACAACATTTTTGGAACTTTAAACCTAGCTCTTTGTGCAGATAAGTTTAAGGTTAAAAGGTTTGTAATGATTTCAACGGATAAGGCTGTAAATCCTACAAATATAATGGGTGCAACTAAAAGGGTATGTGAGATGATAGTTCAGTCAATAGACAAGAAAAGCAGCACTCAGTTTGTAGCAGTAAGGTTTGGAAATGTACTTGGAAGCAACGGCTCTGTAGTTCCACTTTTTATTGAGCAGATAAAAATGGGAGGTCCTGTTACTGTAACTCACAAGGATATAAATAGATTCTTCATGACAATACCAGAGGCAGCACAGCTAGTTTTACAAGCAGCAGCTTTTGCAAAGGGCGGAGAGATATTTGTACTTGATATGGACAAACCTGTTAAAATATACGATTTAGCTTGCGATTTAATAAGGCTTTCAGGTTACACCCCAAATGTTGACATTGATATTAAGTTTATAGGCTTAAGACCGGGAGAAAAACTTTACGAGGAGATTTTAACTGAGGAAGAGGGGTTAAATGAAACTCCACACAACAAGATTTTTGTAGGAAAGCCTACTTTTGAAGATTTTGACTCTCTTACTAAAAAAATAAATGAATTTAAAGAAATACTAGAGGAAGACGATAGGGAGAAAATAATTTCAAAGCTAGAGGAGTTAGTTCCTACCTACACCAGATTTGAAGTGGTTTTGGAGGAGCTTGCGGCTGATAACTGTATTTAAAATGGGGGTGCGAAAATTTATGAAGAGGTTTTTAGATATTTTTATGAGTTTGATTTTATTAGTTTTATTATCACCATTGTTTTTAATAATTTCAATAATAATAAAAGTTAATTCAAAAGGACCTGTATTTTTCACTCAAGATAGGATTGGAAGGAATAATATTTTATTTAAATTTTATAAATTTAGAACTATGAAGGTGGGTACTCCTAATGTGGCTACTGATAAGCTAAGTGAGGCAAATTCCTATATAACTTCTGTTGGAAAGGTTTTAAGAAAAACCAGTTTAGATGAACTACCACAGCTTATAAATATCCTTAATGGTGATATGACCTTTGTAGGGCCAAGACCTGCTCTATTTAACCAGTACAATTTAAAAGATTTAAGAACAAAGGCAGGGGTTCAGGTTCTAGTTCCAGGAGTTACAGGTTGGGCCCAGATTAACGGAAGAGATCACAATGATGACGCACAGAAAACTCAGTTAGACAGATATTACCTTTTGCATAGGTCCATAAACCTTGATTTTAAGATACTTTTAATGACGGTGTTTAAGGTCTTAAGAGCTGAGGGAGTTGTGGAAGGCGCAAGGGTGAGCATTACTGAAAGTAATAAAGAGCTTTCAATTGATGGAGCTGAGGGCAGAAAAGTTAGTATGTAGGTTTAACGATGGTTTAACGATGGTTCAACAATAGTTTAACAATAGTTCAACGATGGTTTAACGATGGTTCAACAATGGTTTAACGATGGTTCAACAATGGTTCAACGATAGTTTAACAATGGTTCAACGATGGTTCAACGATGGTTTAACGATGGTTCAGGAGGTGGCAGATGTTTGGTTTTCAGAAACTGCAAATATATCAGTTAGCTAAGGAAATAGTTAAATACAATTATAAACTTACTAATAAGTTTCCTAGTTTAGAAAAATATGCTTTAGTACAACAAATGAATAGAGCTGCTATTTCTGTACCAAGTAATATTGCCGAGGGGACAAGTAGAAACAGCAATAAAGACAAAGCTCATTTTATTAATATAGCCTATGGCTCATTAATGGAGTTAGTTTGCCAGATGGAAATATCATTAGAAATGGAGTATATAGATCAAAATGAATATGAAGAGTTTATTGCAATGGTAAAAAATTTATCTGTAAAGATGAGTAATTACCTTAAAACGATAGTTTAACAATGGTTCAACGATGGGTTAACAATAGTTGAGCAATGGTTGAACAATAGTTCAACGATGGTTTAACGATAGTTCAACAATGGTTTAACAATAGTTTAACGATGGTTTAACGATAGTTCAACAATGGTTTAACAATGGTTCAACAATGGTTCAACAATAGTTTAACGATGGTTTAACTATTGTTAATATGTGGAATTGGAGTGTAGAGCAAATGAAACACATATTAATTACTGGTGCTAATAGCTGGGTGTTTCGGCCCCAGAGGAAAGTTTATAAGGGCATAGTTAGTCTAGGGTAGCATGATTATATCATGTGAAAGGGCGAAGCTATGTGGTGGAATAGGCGATTAGAATGGTATTTTATAAGACAGCTCTATTGCAATGTTAGTTTAGAAAAAGAGTAATGTGGAGAGCATTTAAGATGATTACTTTTTTAATAAATTACGTGTACAGAGGTGAATGTGATTATGTTAGTAATAGGTATAAATAATAGAAAGAAAAAACTACTAAGGGTTTTACTTTGGTTGAATTGATAATTGTTATTGCGATTATTTGGATTTTGTACGTTATAACTGTTCCTGCTTATGGTAAGTATATAAAAGATGCTAAAGAGAAAGTTTGTAATGCTAATTGTGTGCAGGTGGAAAGAATGTATAAATGTCATTTAGAGTTAGAGAATATTAAGCATTCTGAAAATGCTTTTTCACAGTTTATGCATGAGTATGGAAAAATAATATGTCCTTGCCATGGGGAGATTGCCTATGTGGATGGCAAAGTTGTTTGTAGCGTTCATGTTAAAGAAGATAGTGGTGGTGATGAAGATGTACCGTTTTTGGATTGAATGGTGAGGGCGAAGTGAGAATGGGGAAGGGATTAGAAGGCTTTAAACCCAGTGATAGCAAGGGGTTTAAAGGTTGAATATATAGATAAAAAGGTTTAAGCAGGGTGTAGGGTTGTACCATTCATGCATTGATAGGGTGGGAAGGCTTGATAATTAAGGGTTTTGAGAGTTAATTGATAATTTGTGGTGGGATTAGAAGAAGGTAGGTGAGATAGATGTTATTAGTTACAGGAATTACAGGGCATAGCGGAAGATACTTTCTGCAAGAGCTTATTGATAATAAATATGAAGGAACTATAAGGTGTATTGTTAGAGAAATATCTGACACTTCAATGTTGGATAATAGTGGGCTTAAGATAGAGAAGGTTGTTGGAGAGTTAACTGACCAAGAGTTTGTAGATAAATGCATGAAAGGCATAGATACAATATTACATATTGCTGGAATACAAAAAACGCTTAATGTAATTAAGCCAGCGGTTAAAAATGAAGTAGGAAGGGTTATAGTAGTTCACACAACTGGTATTTACTCAAAATTCAAGTCAGCATCTGAAGAGTATAAAAATATAGAGATTGAAATGAAAGAAATAGTAAATGGCACAAATATGAATATAACAATTCTGAGACCAACTATGATTTATGGTAACATAATTGATTTAAATATGAGCAAGTTCATAAAAATGGTGGACAAACTACGATTGTTTCCAGTTATAGATCACGGTAATAGTTTGATCCAACCGGTTAATGCTAGAGACCTTGGTAAAGCTTATTATCAGGTTTTAACAAAGGAAGCTGAGAGATTAAAACCAGAGTATATATTATCAGGTGAAAAGCCAATTACTATGGTAGAGGCTTTTAGATTGATAAGTAGTAATCTTGGTAAAAAAACTGTTTTTATTAGTTTCCCTTTAGGGATAGGAGTATTTATGGCTATGGTTTTGAAAGTAATCACTCTTGGAAAAATTGATTATATAGAAAGAGTTCAAAGAATGGGGGAAAATAGAAGTTTTCCACATAAGGATGCTACTGTAGATTTTGGATACAATCCTATGTTATTTGAAGATGGCATTAAGATTGAAGTTAAGCAGTATATGAATAAATAATATTTTGGAAGGAAGTTTTTAACTATGGAAAAGGTGCTTATTACAGGCGGTTCAGGTTTTATTGGAAACGCTGTTGTTGAAAAGTTAAAAAATAAATATGAGGTTGTAGTACTAGATAATTTTTCTCCTCAAATACATGGGAAGAATTATGAAGAGTCATATTTATATCAAAATATAAAAGATAAATGTAAGGTAATTAAAGGTGATGTTCGTAATTCAGAGGATTTAAAGGTAGCATTAGAAGGCGTGGATTATATAATTCATTTAGCAGCTGAAACAGGAACTGGACAATCTATGTATGAAATTAACAGATATACTGATGTAAATATAAAGGGTACATCTAATTTACTAGAAGTAATTTTAAAAAATAAATTACCTATAAAGAAAATAGTACTTTCTTCATCACGTTCTGTTTATGGGGAAGGTATGTATTTTTGTAAAGAACATGGAATGATTGTTCCAAATTCAAGAGAAATAGATGATATGAAAAATGGAGATTTTGAAGTTAAGTGCCCTGTATGTGGTAGTGAAGTTGAATTAAGACACACAACAGAAGATTGTGAGTTAACACCTATTTCTTACTATGCATATACAAAATTAGCACAAGAGAAAATGATTGAGGTAATGTGTCCTACAATGAATATACCATATACTATTTTTAGATATCAAAATGTATATGGAGCAGGACAATCCCTTAATAATCCTTATACAGGAATACTTTCAATATTCTCTAAGTTATTATTGAAAAATCAAAATATAAATATATTTGAGGATGGTAAAGAAAGCAGAGATTTTGTTCATGTAAGTGATATTGCAGCAGCTACATGTAGTGCACTTGAAAATGCTTCTACTGACTATCAACATATAAATGTAGGTAGTGGAGAAAATATTTCTGTTATTCAAGTAGCCGAAACTTTAAAGAGATTATATGAAGCACATTCAAAAATAAATATTTCAGGAGATTTTAGAAAAGGTGATATTAGGCATAATATAGCGGATATAACTAGAGCTAAAGAATTATGTGGATTTAATCCAGTATACACTTTTGAAAAAGGTATGCAAGAATTTACAGCATGGGTAAAGAAGCAAGATGAAGAAAAAAGCTTAGAAAAATCAGAAGATCTTTTTGAACGCTCATTATCTGAAATGAAAGAAACTGGAATGTTGATTCAGGCTAAGAGGTAAATCACTATGGATAGAAAAAAGTTTTATATATTGGTACTCCAATATTCAATTATCATAAGAAGATTATTGCTGAGTTTGAAGCTCAGGGGTATTCCGTTGATTTTTATAATGATAGACCAAGTGAAAGCTCATTTATTAAAGGCATGATTAAAATTAAAAAGAGTTTACTTAACTCTCTTATTCAAAAATATTTTGACAAGATTATGTCTGAAACAAAAGACAAGACCTATGACTTAGTGTTCATAGTAAATTGTAAAGTGTTTACACCAGAAATGATTAGACAGATTAGAGAGATCCAAAAATCAGCAAGATTTGTTTTATACATGTGGGATTCATTAACACTATATCCTAATAGTAGAGACTTGATTCCGATATTCGATACTTCATATTCTTTTGATTCTGAAGATAGTGAAAAAATAGAGGCATTGAAATTTTTGCCACTATTTTATTGTAAGGAATATGAAGAAGTAGGACAGGCAGATACAAAGGAAAGAAAATACGATATTGTAAGTGTATGTACAGCTCATCCTAATCGTTATAAAACAATGCATGAGTTGTTTCCTAAATTAGAATCAAAAGGTATTCGTATATTTTCATATATGTTTTTGAATAAGCTTCAGTACTTATATAATAAAGTATTTGTAGCGGAATTCAAGGGTTCAAAGAGCAGTGAATTTAAGTTTAAATCTCTATCTGAACAAGAAAATTTAGCGGTTCTTAAGAAATCAAATACTGTATTTGATATGCAACACAATAAGCAGAGTGGTTTGACTATGAGAACTATTGAAACTCTTGGGGCTAAAAGAAAGATGATTACTACTAATGTAAATATTAAAAGATATGACTTTTATAATGAAAATAATATATTTGTTATGGATGAAAATAATTTAGATAAAATAGAGCAATTCATCAAACATGAATATGAACCTATAAGTATTGAAATCTATAAAAAGTACAGTTTACATAGTTGGATAGAAACAATCATTAATGAGGCGGATAATAATTATTTTAGATAGTTTAATAATGAAAATGCTGTAGTACTATCAGCAATGCTATACGGGGGTAGTAAATGAAAAATCAATATTCGTTATCAGAAACTATATCAACAGCATATGCTTTGATCTGTACGAAATTATTTTATAAAGGTGCCAGATTAATTAGAAGACCTTTTTATTGTCGAGGTAAATCTCGCTTGCAATTTGCTGAAGGATTTACTACAGGGCATAATTGCAGGTTTGATTTGCTTGGTGAAGACGATGACAATTCAAAGAAACTTATTATAGGTAAAAACTGCAAACTTGGAGACAATGTTCACATTGTAGCAAATGAAAAAGTCATAATAGGAGATAACTGTTTGATGGCTTCTAAGATATTTATAAGTGATACAAGTCATGGAGATTACTCTAATACAGAAATGGATTCATCACCAAATATTCCACCAGATGATAGACCATTTTATATGAAGCCTGTGGTTATAGGAAACAATGTTTGGATTGGTGAAAATGTTTGTATTTTGTTAGGTGTAACTATTGGAAATGGATGTATTGTCGGTGCTAATTCTGTAGTTAACAGAAATGTACCAGATAACTGTATAGTTGCTGGGGTACCAGCAAGATTGATTAAGAAGTGGGATGAGAAGAGTTTAACTTGGAGGAAAATTTAGATGGATGGAAAAGTATCTGTAATTATACCAGCATATAATAGTGCTAAAACTATTATTTCTGCTATTGATTCTGTAATGAATCAGACATATAGGAATAGAATTCAAGAAATTATTATTGTTGATGATGGTTCAACAGATGATACATCAAAAATAGTTTTAAAGTATTGTGAGCAAAAAAGTGAAATTCCAATTTGTGTTATACATAAGGAAAATGGGGGCGTTTCTTCAGCAAGAAATTTAGGTATGGAAAATGCAAAAGCAGAATGGTTAGCATTTTTAGATTCTGATGATGAATGGCTTCCAGATAAAATACAACACCAGTTAGATATTTTAGATGCTAATTCAAATATAGATTTTCTGGGGGTTCTTTAGATGGAAACCCACTTAAAATTTTAACAAAAACTATAAATAGCTTGTATAAAGCCAATGTTAAGGATGTATGCATTAAGAATTTTCCACAACCTTCCACAGCTATTTTCAGAAGTTCAATATATAAAAATATTGGTGGCTTTGACGAGAATCAAAGGTATGCAGAGGATGGGAATTATTTTTTAAAAATATGTAGTAGCTATAATTTTTACTATAGTCCAAAGCAACTTGTTATATATTGTGGTGGTAAAAGACAATTCGGTTCTTCAGGTCTATCAGCAAATCTAAAAGAAATGTATAAAGGTAACGTAAAAAATATTAAGGAATTAAAAAGAGATTCGATAATTAGTTTTAAATTTTATTTGTTTTTAAGAGGATTTTATTTATTAAAATATGTTAGAAGAATTTTGATTACAAAGTTCGTTTAAAAGAAATAACTTTTTTAAGATAGAAAGTTTGAGGAAATTTTATATGAAAAAAATATTAATTTATGTTGATTCAATGAATCCTAGTGGAGGAATTGAAAGAGTAATAGCAAATTTATCAAATCAATGGATTAATCATTTTGATATAACTTTACTTGTAAAAGATGATAAAAATAGCTTTTATCCACTGGATAAAAAGGTTAAGTACTGTACGATTAATTGTCCTTTAAAAATTAATTTTACAAGTAGATTTTTAAGAGGATATGGTTTTTTAAAAAGTATTATTCAATCTCAGTATAAACTTAAAATATATCTTAAGAAAGAGAAGCCAGATTATATTTATACTTCAAATATAATAAATTCTTTAGAAATTTTAATGCAAAGTAGGGAATATAGTAAAAAACTTGTTATTAGCGAACATGGGTCTTTTTATGGATATAATTCAGTTTACACGAGATTAAAAAAGTATATTTATCCAAGAGCATATAAACTTTCTGTTCCAACAAAAATGGATACTGGTATATATACAAAATGTGGATACCCTGCTGTGTATATTCCACATTTATCTACTTTTACAGGTGCCAATGAGCAAAGTAAACTTAAAAACAAAATTGTATTAAATGTTGGAAGATTGACATCAGATAAGCAACAACTGAAATTGCTACAGCTATGGAAGAAAATTTTAGAGAATAATAGTACCTTTGACTGGAAATTGCAGATTGTTGGCAAAGGTGAAGAAGAAGAAAATTTAAAAAACTATGTTATTAATAATCATATGAGTAATAATGTTGAATTTATTAGACCAACGGAAAATATACATGAATATTTTAAAAATGCCTCTATTTTTGCATTTACTTCAAGAAATGAAGGATTTGGAATGGTTCTTTTAGAGGCTATGTCTTTTGGAGTCCCATGCATATCATTTGATTGTCCAAGTGGACCGAGAGATTTAATTACAGATGAAAATGGATTTTTGATTGAAAATAATAATGCTGATAAATTTGTAGAAAAGCTTGAATTGCTAATTGAAAATTATGAACTAAGAAAAAACAAGGGGCAAAAGGCTTATGAGATGGCTAATAATTGGGATAATGAGGCTATTGTTAAAGCTTGGGTTGATTTGTTTAGAGGTGAAGTATAGCAAATACTTTATTAATTATTTGAGACTTAACAATAACTAATAAAGTAAAGATTAGAAATAGGCAATATTATTATGAAACATTAATAATACAGAAGGAGGAAGCAATGAAGATAATTACATTTTATTTACCACAGTTTCATTCAATTCCAGAGAATGATGAATGGTGGGGAAAAGGTTTCACAGAATGGGTTAATGTCAAAGGTGCTAAACCTTTATTTGAAGGTCATGAGCAACCACGCATTCCTATAAATGAAAATTATTATAATTTACTTGATGATAGTACAATTAAATGGCAAATTGAATTGGCAAAAGAACATGGCGTTTATGGATTTTGCTTTTATCACTATTGGTTTAATGGTCATCTTCTTCTTGAAAAGCCAATGGAAAATTTTCTTAATAACCAACAATTGAATTTTCCGTATTGTATTTGTTGGGCAAATGAAAACTGGACAAATGCTTGGGTGGCAGATGGAAATGTAAAAACTTTAATACAACAGAAATATGGTGATAAAGATGATTGGAAAAACCACTTTGAATATTTATTACCATTCTTTATGGACAAAAACTATATAAAAGCGGACGGTAAGCCACTTTTTGTTATATACAGACCAGAAATTTGCGAATGCTTGAATGAAATGTTGGATTATTGGAATCAACTGGCAATAGAGGCTGGTCTTAAGGGCATTTGCTTTGCGTATCAGCAATTGTCATATTACCTAGAAAAAAACAAAGATGATAGTAGATTTTCTTATTATATTGAATATCAACCGGGGTATGCTAGATACGATGTACAGAATTGTAAAAAGACTTTTTATCAAATTCTTTATTAAAAACTAAGACTTGGATTAGATCTCTTGCATTTAAAATTGATAAAACTATGAATTGGAACTTATCGGCAAAGTTAACTAGACAGTCTCTTACAACGGAGGATTACGATGAACTTTGCAGAGCAATTATTAATCGTAAACCGACAGACGATAAAGCAATTCCAGGAATGTTTGTTGGTTGGGATAACACGCCACGACGTGGGGCAAGAGGAAGAGTATGTTTAAACTCTACACCAGAGAAATTTGAATACTATTTATCAAAACAAATTGAAAACGCAAAAAATAATTATAAGAAAGATATGATATTTGTTTTTGCTTGGAATGAATGGGCAGAAGGTGGATATTTAGAACCTGATACTAGAAATGAATATGATTATTTGAAGGCAATTAAGAAAGCGATGGATATTAATAATGATAAAATATGAGGATAATGATATGAGTTCCAGGTGTTATAAAAAAAATAGCATACAAAATATTCGATTATTAAATTTATCTATGCCTTGTATACTTTTGGCTATTAGTTTTGTTATATGTTTTTTGATTAATAATTCTAATGCAATGCTAAACCAAAAAGTGGCTTATAGTATGGGCTTTGTTTCTCTAGTATATGCTTATTTAATTTTCTCAACATATAAAGAAACTGGGATTGCTCATTTTTATTTTGTTTTCTTGGTAATATCGATAGTGTTTTATTATGGGCAACATATAGCAGTCATATTAAATTATGAGTACATACATAGCCAGAGCTATAGCATAATTGATGGCATAGTAACATCTGATAATATTGTAAATGCATCTTTTTTGATAATACAATGTTTGTTGTTACTTCATGTTGGATATGTAATTGGTCTACAATTTAATTTGAAATATAAATTAGATGATTCATACAATAATGTTAATAATATTACCTCGAATAGTTTAATAAATAAATCTTTTGTTTATACAGCTTGGATTTTTTGTGATTTCTGTAGTTCCAATGCTTATAATGCTATTACGCCAAATAAATCTGACGGAAACATATGGCTACTTACAAAGGAGAACAATGGAAAGTTCTGAAACATACTATATTGATATTGGAATTAATAAATATGTGATGTATTTATCACAATGGTTTTTACCATCGCTATATATGTTACTAATATCCTATTCAAAGAAGAATAAACATAGATGGGTATATTTAATTATTATTGCGTTTTGTAGCTTATATCTTATGACAGGATCGAGATATATTTTATTAAAGGTTGGCTTGGTGATATTTTTGATTCAGTTTATTTGGATTAAGCCATTGAATAGAAGAACAACAATTAAACTGTTATTGATTGGATTGAGTGCTATAGTGGTATTAAAGGCTATTACATATTTTAGAGCTGATACATCAGCAGGTATCTCTGATTTATTATCAATTATATCAAAACTATTGGATGATAATTTAATATGTGGAACTCTGTGGGAAACAGGAATTACTTTTACAAGCATAAGCAACATGATACAAAAGTGTCCATCTGTTGTACCATATTTTTATGGGAAATCATATATTGGATCCATTCTATGTATTCTACCAGAATTTCTCAGGTTCGGATTTTTTGATAAGTATACCTTGACTATTAGTTCAACCTTTTCCCCATTATACTATAATACGAATTTATTTGGTTACGGATCTTCGTTTATCGCTGAAGCCTATTACAATTTTGGATATTTTGTTTTGCCTGTCATGGTACTATTTGGGTATGCCATAGCAAGACTTGAAAATAAGTTGGTTAAAGCCAAGATAAATTGTAACGCAGGATTATTTTTGGTATTAGTTTATATATTTGCTGAATTGCTGTATGGTATAAGAAATGATTTGTATTCCATACCAAGAACTATTGTATTATATGTTGGGATACCATTATTATTTGCCAAATTGTTAAATATTATTATGAGAAAGAAAAGCTAAATTCAAAGTCTTAGAATAGGAGTTATTTATTTTTATTAAAGATATAATTTTTGCCGCGGTATCAATGTTAATTACTTAATTTATGGTAAATTTGCCTAACGATAGGAACAAATATTCTAAACATAATAAAACTAACAGTTTTAATACCGCGTATTTTAATAACGTATATCACTAATGACTGTAAATTAGGAGTAAAACAGTATGCTTAAAAAAGAAATTGAATACATTAAGAATAAGAAAACAGTATCTGCTGGTATAGGATATACCATTGGCAATATTCTAATAATGGGAATATCCTTTCTTACAATCCCAATATTTACACGAATATTATCAACATCTGATTATGGTCTATACAATACATTTATGGCCTATGCGAGTATTTGTAGCATATTGATCGGATTTGGGCTTCATACCAGTATAAAAGCGGCTAACATAGAGTTTGACAAGAGAATTGATGAATATGTATCTAATATAATTATTTTAAGTATGCTTCTGCTTGTGGTGTTTTTTGCAATTGTCATTACTTGCGGAGGGATAGTATCTAATTATTTTGGTTATAGCCAGTTATTGCTTATTGTTCTGTTGCTTCAAAGTGAGGCGGGAGCAATTATTTCTATATATAATAATAGACTAAGTCTGGATTATTCATACAAGAAATATCTTATAGTTTCATTTTTTACTTCAGTTGGATCAATTGTGCTATCTTTAATATTTATTTTTATTATTTTTAAAAACGAAAGGTATGTAGGAAGAATATTAGGTGGAGCAATTCCAAGTATTATATCTGCACTAATAATAATATACTTGTTATTCTCGAAGAAAAAACCAACAATAAAAAAAGATCAGATAGGTTTTGCCTTAAAGTATAGTGCTCCAATAGTACCGCATGGTCTTTCTCAAATATTATTGTCACAGTTTGATAGGATTATGATACAGCGTATGATAGGTAGTGCCCAAGCAGGCATCTATAGCTTTTCATATAGTATTGCAACCATACCACAAATTATTGCATCCTCACTTGATACTGTTTGGGGGCCTTGGTTTTTTGAACAGTATAAAGAGCAAAAAATTGAACTCATAAAGAAGCGTTCTTCCCAGTATGTTATGTTATTTTCAATAATAACAGTTGGTATTATGGCAGTATCCCCTGAGATAATTCATATTATGGCTTCAAAAGATTACTGGGAATCGGTATACTTGGTTATTCCTATAGTTTTATCGACGTATTTTATATTTTTGTATTATTTGCCAGCTCAGATTGAGTATTACGAGAAAAAAACTGTAAATATTGCGATAGGTACTATGGGTGCCGCTACATTAAATATAGCACTCAATTATATCTTCATACCTAAATATGGATATATAGCTGCGGCGTATACCACGCTATTTTCGTATATATGTAATTTTGTATTTCACATAATTGCGGCTAAAAAGATAGCTGGGGTATTACCGTTTGCTGGAAGTAAGATTTTGGTGCAGATAATAACAGTTTGTGCGAGCGCTATCCTTATTTATTTTGCAATCGAGTCAATTATACTTAGATTACTAATAGTAGCTAGTGCGTCAATTCTATTGTTAGTTTCGGATAAAACAAATATTAAAGTGTTGATGAAAGTAGGAAAAGGAGATAATGAGTAATAGAAATAGTATTTGTGGAGGGTTAATATGGTTAAAGTTATTTTAAATAGGTTAAAGAGTGCGATGATAAACATCTCTGTGGGTATTTTAAATTTGTTTATACATAGAGATAAAAAAATCCTTTTGTTTGGAGCATGGATGGGAAGTAAATTTGCAGACAACTCACGCTTCTGGTTTCAATACCTTCATGAAAATAAATGCAAATATGGAATAAAAAAGCTTATATGGGTGACTCGGAATGAAAAAGTGTATACTGAAATGCTTGAAATGGGTTATGAAGTGTATATGATGAAAAGTTTTAAAAGCTTATATTGGCATTTAAAAGCTGGAGTACATGTCGTATGCAATATGTATGCTCAGACTGGTAAATATCCTGGCGACATACTTGGTGAACTTTCAATTGGAGCAATAAAAATTCAATTATGGCATGGAGTAGGAATTAAAGCAAGTGCAAAAACAACTAATGATTCTAAGAACTATGAACGTTCTATGAGTATTAAACGTCGAATTTTAAGATATATTAATGGATTATATGTATACTCTCATTTTGTTTTGTATCCTGGTGGCTGGGATAGGGCATATTATCTGACAACAAGTCCTGAAAATACTAGAGTCATGAAGGCATGTTATGGAATATATGACAAATTAGTTATTGAGTCGAATTATCCAAGAGAGATTAATGATTTCATATTAATGAAAAAAGAAATTGAGGTTATTAATACATTGAGGGGGAAATTCAGACATGTAATACTTTATTTACCTACATTTAGAGATGGTCGTGATAGTTATAGTAATTATGTACATCCATTATCTATGCCAGGATTACTTGAATATTTAGCGTGTAATAATTGTGTTTGGATTGAAAAGGAACATAGTGCTTCAACTTACAATGAAACCAATAATTACAGTTCAAATGTTTATAAATTAGAGAGTGATTTTGATATAAATACAATATACCAATATGTGAATTTGTTAATAACCGATTACTCATCTGCTTCATCTGATTGCGTATTTAGATGGGTTAAAACATTGTATTTTGTTCCAGATTTTGAGGAGTTCAAAAATAAAGACCGTGGATTTGTTAGCGAATATGAAAAATATTGTCCTGGATATATTGTTAAAAAACCTGATGAACTAGTACAGTACATAGATAAAGCATTTAATGAAAACTTTTTTGATGAACAAATGACGAAGAGATATAAGGAAACAATAAGGTTACTTTTTGATAACAAAAAATGTGATTTAGATAACATATCAAGAGATATTTTTACTTCTATAGGAGTTTGGGAAAAATCATAAAAAGTATATGCTTTGCAAAATAATAAATGACTTATAAAAACTATTGAAATTTTATATACAAATAATAAGTTTTAAATAACGGTGAAGTAAAATTATGAGCAAGTTTAATTGTGAGTAATTTGATAACAAATTTATAATAGTTAACTTTATCAAACATCTTGTATTAATATATTGAAAATATTAGGGTTTTCATAAATTTGGGGGGAACGTAATGAATATAGCAATTATAATTGCAGGTGGAAATGGACATAGAATGCATCAAGATATTCCAAAGCAATTTATTAACGTATACGATAAGCCAGTTATTATTTATACATTAGAAGGATTTCAAAAGCATCCTGAAATTGATGCAATAGAAGTTGTTTGTTTAGATGGATGGCATGATATTTTAAAAGCGTATGCAAAGCAGTTTAATATAACAAAATTAAAATGGGTAATTTCAGGTGGGGGTACTGGTCAAGAGTCAATTAGAAACGGAGTATATAATTTGGAAGGAAAATGTGCTGCTGATGATATAGTTATTATTCATGATGGAATTCGCCCACTAGTTGAGGATACTGTATTATCAGATGTTATAGTAAAATGCAATATATATGGTAATGCTGTAACATCGCTACCTTACAACGAACAAATTTTTAGATTAAAAGATGAAATTTCAACTTGTGAATATATACCTAGAGAAACGTTGAGAAGAGTATCGACTCCACAAGCATATAAGTTCGAAAAACTATTATGGGCATATAAAAAAGCTTTTAAAGAAGAAATCGGTATATATGGATCTTCTTATACTAACACTATGATGGTTGACCTTGGAGAAACTTTATACTTTGCTGCTGGTTCAGATAAAAATATTAAACTAACAACCAAAGATGATTTAGAAATGTTTAAAGCATATTTGAAGGCTGATAAAGATAATTGGTTGAAGTAGTCATTAACACATTTATTTTGGAGGTTATGCCATATGAAACTTTTGGAAAAAGAATTATATAAAAATGATATTAAATATATAACAAGTTTGGATTTGCCTTGGAATAAAATTGAGAATAAAACAATATTAATTTCTGGGGCAAGTGGTATGATAGGTAGTTGCATGATTGATGCACTCATGAGTAAGAATATCAATATTAAAGTAATAGCACTTGGACGTAATGAAAAAAAGCAAAAGAAAGATTTAATGAATACTGGAATTCGAATAACTTTACTTTTGTGCAATGTGATATAAATGAACCAATTAAAGAGATTGGAAATATAAACTTTATTGTTCATGCCGCAAGTAATACCCATCCGAGACAATATTCATTAGACCCAATAGGTACAGTGACAACAAATATTATTGGTACTAATAACCTTTTGAATTATGCAGCAAGTCATGAAGTTGAAAGGTTTGTGTTTGCATCAAGTGTAGAAGTTTATGGTGAAAATCGTGGAGACACAGAGAAATTTAATGAAGATTATTGTGGATATATTGATTGTAATTCCCTTAGAGCAGGGTATCCTGAAAGTAAGAGAGCAGGAGAAGCACTTTGTCAGGCATTCATTAAGCAAAAAGGTTTAGATATTGTTATTCCAAGATTATCAAGGACTTATGGCCCAACAATGTTAATGTCTGATTCAAAGGCAATAGCTCAGTTTATCAAAAAAGGAGTATCTAAAGAAGATATAGTACTTAAAAGTGAAGGAACTCAATTTTATTCATATAGTTATGTAGTAGATGCAGTTACTGCACTTCTTACAATTCTTCTTAAAGGAGAATGTGGAGAAGCATATAATATTGCTGATGATAATTCTGATATAGCACTAAAAGATTTAGCTAAAATTATAGCTGAATTTGTAGAGAAAAAAGTAATATTTGAATTGCCAGATGAAACTGAAGCGGCAGGTTACTCGAAAGCTACGAAAGCAGTTCTTGATTCAAGAAAATTGCAAACATTAGGATGGAAAGCAAAGTATGATATAAAAAACGGATTACATAGAACAATTCAGATATTAAATGATATAAATTTATAGAAAGAATTCAATTTTAAGTTATCAAATAATATTCGAGGGATTCAAGAATAGCAAGCTTGACGAAGTCTTATCTCGCAACAACACTCGGGATAGTGAATAAACTATTAACAAAAATTATAATAATTAAATATTAAATCTGATTATTAATGATTTAAAAAGGAGACTTAATTAATGAAAGGTATAATATTAGCCGGAGGCTCCGGTACAAGACTTTATCCAATAACAAAATCTGTATCAAAACAAATATTGCCTATATACGATAAACCAATGATTTATTATCCATTATCAGTTTTAATGTTGGCAGGAATTAAAGAGATACTTATAATTTCTACGGAAAGAGATCTTCCTTGCTATAAAGAATTGTTGGGAGATGGTAGTGATTTTGGATTAGAATTATCATATGCTGTACAAGCTGCTCCTAATGGACTTGCAGAAGCCTTTATAATAGGAGAAGAATTCATAGGAAATGACAAGGTTGCTTTGGTTTTAGGGGATAATATATTCTACGGATATGGCTTTAGTGAAAGACTTGAAAATGCTGTGGAAAGAGATGAAGCTACTATTTTTGGATACCATGTAAGTAATCCAAAAGAATTTGGGGTAGTGGAATTTGATGATGAAAATAATGTAGTATCAATAGAAGAAAAACCTCAATTTCCTAAATCAAATTATGCAGTGCCAGGATTATATTTCTATGATAGTGCGACTTGTTGCTAGACAAAGGTAAGCGAGGGTTTACTACAAAACTAGCCTAATAATCAAAAAAATTATTAGAACTGATATTACGAAAGGTAGAATGATAGGGTAACGCCTAGAAATGCCTTCTCAAAGGTACGACTAGCGTTTTGATAGGTAAATATTGAAATGTTAGAAGCTCGTTAAAACGGCTGAGAGCCACCCTAACAGATAATGCTGAGGAAATGCGAACTGGAGGCAGTCGAGTGGTGATAGGCCTAGAGTCTAAAAATACCTATGGTTAGGATGTTTATAAAAACTGACGAAGTTGGGAATGTACGGGTCTAAAAGAAGAATATTCAGAAATGAATATAGCACAAAATTGTGCAGTAAGTGTGGATTAGTAAAATTTGTCGTTATGAAACTCCATATAGTGTTACAGGCACTATCAAGCTTACAGGCTCATACCAGCGACCTAAGGGTATATGTATAGATAGTAATATTGGAACAAGGAAAGCTTGGAATGTTGAGGTTTTACCACCGTTGAAATATTGATAAGGAAAGCTATATAGTATAACTTATCTTAATCCAAGTGAGAGTGGTGGCATGAAGCTACAATGAATGTTGTAATAATATTCTAGCGATAGCCACTAGACAATTTGTTCATTGATAATTAAATACTGAATAATCCAAGGTTCGAGTAAGACTAAGAGATACGAAACCGAAGGTATTTAGTACAAGGAGGAATAAGTAGACTTGGAGGAAAGCTTAACCTTAGAGAAAAGACAATTACTAAGAAATAATGAGTATTATGATATGCAGGATACCTTTGATTGAATATATCAAAAATCATGTAATAATTATAAATTTGTTGATTTAATGGATTATGTAACCAATGAAAATAACATTTTATTAGCATATAGAAACATTAAAAATAATAAAGGCTCAAAAACTGTAGGCACTGATAATAAAAATATTGAACATCTTAAAAATCTAAGAAAAGATGAATTCATAGAGTTAATACAGAATAAATTTGCTAACTATATACCTAAAAGTGTAAGAAGAGAAGAAATTCCAAAACACGATGGTAGATTAAGACCTCTTGGAATTCCTTGTATTGATGATAGAATAATACAACAATGTATTAAACAAGTATTAGAACCGATATGCGAAGCAAAATTCCACAAACATAGTTATGGTTTTAGACCAAATAGAAGCACATCACATGCTGTTGCAAGGTGTATGCACCTAATGAATAGGTCAAAACTTCATTATGTAGTGGATATAGATATAAAAGGATTCTTTGATAATGTCAACCATAGTAAGTTAAAAAAACAATTATGGAAGATTGGTATTAGAGACAAGAATCTACTAAGTGTTTTAGGGAAAATACTAAAATCAGAAATAGAAGGAGTCGGTGTACCTGAAAAGGGAACGCCACAAGGTGGAATAATAAGTCCATTACTAGCAAATGTAGTTCTAAATGAACTTGATTGGTGGTTAAGTTCTCAATGGGAAACCTTTGAAACTCAATATCTATACCTTAATAATAATCATAGGTATAGGACTCAAAAACTACAAATTTAAAAGAAATATGGTTTGTTAGATATGCAGATGACTTTAAAATATTTTGTAGAGACCATAAAACAGCGATAAAAATGTTCAATGCAGTAAAACAATGGTTAGAAGAGCGTTTAGGCTTAGATATTAGTAATGAAAAATCTAAAATAACAAATTTAAGAAAAAATTATACAGAGTTTTTAGGCTTTAGATTAAAGGTAAAATTAAAGAAGAATAAATATGTATGCAATAGTAGAATTACTAAAAAAGCAAAACAAAATACTATTGCAAAACTAAAAGAGCAAGTTAAAATAATACAGAAAAAACAAAAGATTAAAGAAGTATCAAAACTCAACTCAATGATATTAGGTAGTCATAATTACTATAAGTATGCTACTAACGTGAGCTTGGAGTTTTCGGCAATAAATTTCTTAGTAAGAAAAACCTTGAAAATTAGATTAAAGAACTTAATTAGTAATAAGCCGCGGTTATCTGAAACACATAAAAGACTTTATGGGCGATATAATGGCAAAGCTATAACTATTATGGATATAACAATGTTTCCTATCTATGGGTGTAAAACTGAAACAGCATTATGCTTTAACCAAGATATATGTAATTACACAGTACAAGGTAGAAAGCTTATTCATGATAATATACACGGTTACACTCATATAATCCAATATCTATTAGGCAACCAATATGATGAAAAATCAGTTGAATTTAATGATAGTGAAATTTCATTAATTGCAGGTCAAAGAGGCATATGTGCCGTTACAGGCGAAGCCTTAAAAATTGGAAAAATGGAGTGTCACCACAAAATCCCCAAAAGTCTAGGTGGTACTGATGAATATAAGAATCTTATGTGGTTAACAACACAGGTTCACAAACTTATACACAGTACAAACTTGGATACAATAGCTAAGTATCTAAATGTTTTAAATTTGGATAATAAAGGTTTAAAAAAAGTTAATTCTTTAAGAAAGTTAGTAGGAAATTCAGTTATTTAATTAAATTAAAAGTTCAAATTGTTGGAACGCCGTATGCGGTGAAAGTCGCACGTACGGTGTGAAGTGGGGGAAAAGTTGGAGATAATTTCAAAGACTTACCTATCACTATATGATGTAGTACAAATAGCTAAAACTATCAAGCCATCAAAACGTGGTGAGCTTGAAATTACTGCTGTTAATAATGAATATTTAAAGAGAGGCAAACTAAAAGTTGAGCTATTTGGCAGAGGTATGGCTTGGCTTGATACAGGTACACATAGAGGTCTTTTAGATGCCGCTAACTTTGTTGAAGCTATTCAAACAAGACAAGGTTTATATGTAGCATGTATAGAAGAAATCGCATATAAAAAAGGGCTTATAAATAGGGAACAATTATTAAAGCTTGCAGAACCTTTAATGAAAACAGAATATGGCAATTATTTAGTTCAAATTGCAAATGATTTTAAAGAAATAGAAGATGAGGCTGCTGCAACTAATAATATTTAGTAACTATGGAGGTAACTATGGGAAAGTTTAAGTTTATAGAAACTAAGCTAAAAGATATATATATAATTGAGCCCACAGTGTTTGGTGATAATAGGGGCTACTTTATGGAAACATACAGTAAAAAAGATTTTCATGAAGCAGGACTTACTATGGAATTTGTTCAAGATAATGAAAGTAAGTCTAAAAAAGGTGTTTTAAGAGGATTACATTTTCAAGCAAAGCATACTCAAGGTAAACTTGTTCGTGTTACAGAGGGTGAAGTTTTTGATGTAGCTGTGGATTTAAGAAAAGGCTCACCAACTTTTGGTAGGTGGGAAGGAGTACTTTTAACTTCTGAAAACAAAAGACAGTTTTATGTACCAGAGGGTTTTGCTCATGGATTTTTAGTTATGTCAGATACAGCAACTTTTAATTATAAATGTACAGATTTTTATGCACCAGAATATGACAGTGGTATCTTATGGAATGATAAGGAAGTTGGTATAAAGTGGCCACTTGAGGGGATAGATGAAATACTGCTATCTGAGAAAGATAAGGTGCAAAAGAAACTATCAGAGATTAACGTACCTTTTATATATAAAGAAAATAAGTAGGGGGAAATCTACTATGAAAACATACTTAGTTACTGGTGGAGCTGGTTTTATAGGTTCAAATTTTATACTTTATATGCTTAAAAAATATAGGGACATAAACATTATAAACCTAGATAAATTAACTTATGCAGGGAACTTAGAAAATCTAAAATCTGTAGAAAGTGATAAAAGATATACTTTTGTTCAAGGAGATATATGTGACAAGGAATTAGTAACAAATCTTTTTAAAAAGTATGAAATAGATTATGTGGTTCATTTTGCAGCAGAGTCTCATGTTGATAGAAGCATCAAAAATCCTGAAATTTTTGCAAAGACAAATGTGTTAGGTACAGTTAATTTATTAAACTGTGCTAAAAATGCTTGGGAAACAGCTGATGGATGGAAGGCAGGAGTTAAGTTTCATCATGTATCAACAGATGAAGTTTATGGCTCTCTTGGTGAAACAGGATACTTTTTAGAAACTACACCGCTTGACCCGCATAGTCCATATTCAGCAAGCAAAACTGGTTCAGATTTAATGGTTAAGGCTTACTTTGATACATATAAGATGCCTGTTAATATTACTAGATGTTCAAATAACTATGGACCATATCAATTCCCTGAAAAATTAATACCACTACTTATAAACAATTGTTTAAATCATAAGGATTTGCCTGTTTATGGTTCTGGAATGAATATAAGAGATTGGCTTTATGTAGAGGATCATTGTAAAGCAATAGACATGGTAATCAATAATGGAAGACTTGGGCAAGTTTATAACATTGGCGGGCATAATGAAAGAACTAACATTACTATAGTTAAAACCGTTATAAATTATATAAATGAAAACGTAGACAAAGAAGTTACTGATAATTTGATTAAGTATGTAGCAGATAGAAAAGGTCATGATCTAAGATATGGAATTGACCCTACTAAGATAAAAAATGAACTTGGATGGTACCCTGAAACAACTTTTGAAATCGGAATAGTTAAGACTATAAAGTGGTACTTAGGAAATAAAGAGTGGATGAAGAATGTTACATCAGGAGATTATCAAAAATATTATGAAAAGATGTATGATTAGTATAAGTTAATTTTTGATTGTATAAAATAATAAACTCTCAGAGTGACTGTAGGAGTAAGATGTAGTTTTATACTATAGTTTGCTTTTAAAGTGTGCTTTGAGAGTTTTTTTAAGGGGTGGAGAAATGAAAATATTGATAACAGGAGCTAATGGCCAGTTAGGAAGAGAGTTAACTAAGGAATGTTTAGAATTTAAGAACATTGAGCTTATTCTTACAGATATTGGTGATTTTGATATACAAAAATATAATTGCATGGATAAGAATAAAATACAGAAGGTAACTTTAGATATAACTAATGAAACAAATGTAGCTGAAGTTATTAATGAGTATAAGCCTGATGTTGTAATAAATTGTGCTGCTCATACTGCTGTTGATAAATGCGAAAATGATGAAGAGAATGCATATAAAATAAATGCCTTAGGCCTTAAGTATTTAGCTATAGCTACAAATGCTATTGGTGCAGATATAGTACAAGTTTCTACGGACTATGTTTTTGACGGGGATGGAAATACTCCATTAATTGAAACAGATAATGTAAATCCACAAACTGCTTATGGGCGCACAAAGCTACAAGGAGAGGG
Source organism: Haloimpatiens sp. FM7315 (assembly GCA_041861885.1). Taxonomy (NCBI): domain Bacteria; kingdom Bacillati; phylum Bacillota; class Clostridia; order Eubacteriales; family Clostridiaceae; genus Haloimpatiens; species Haloimpatiens sporogenes. Next base: position 2,522,421 of record JBGVUE010000001.1, on the reverse strand, counting down.
CTTTACTGCGGAAAATAACCCAAAACATTACATAGTAAGAACGGCATGGCTTTATGGTGACGGAAATAACTTTGTTAAAACTATGCTTAAGTTAAGTGAAACAAATAAGGTATTAAAGGTTGTGAATGATCAAAAGGGAACTCCTACAAGTACAGTAGACTTAGCAAAGGTAATTCTAAAACTTGTTAAAAACAAGGCTTATGGTTTGTATCACTGTACCTGTAAGGGAGAATGCACTTGGTATGATTTTGCTAAGGAAATATTTAAAATTAAAGGTATAGATACAGAGGTTATTCCTTGCACAACAGATGAATTTCCAAGACCGGCTAAGAGACCTAAGTACTCAGTTTTAAGAAACTTAGCACTAGAAAATAGTGTTGGTGATATAACTAGGGAGTGGGAAGAGAGTCTTAAGGAGTATATAAAAAGAATATAGCGTTAGAAAAGCTCAACACAAATTTTATGTAATTAATAGAAATATAAGTAAATTCATAGAGATAATATTAAGGAAATAAATATAAGAAATAAATATAGAAAATAAACTCCAGCTAACTATTAAAAAACTAAATAATTATTTCTATAAATATTATTATTCATAAATAATTATGTAATAGTATAAAAAAATATATTAATACTATATGAGTAAAAAGAGGAATTTAAATGAATAAAAAGAAAATTAAAATGACCATAGATTTTTATAGATATTTATTTTTCTTAAAGAAAAAAGAAGGAATAAGTTTAATAATTGATTTATCTATATTTGGAGTGTCTTTAATATCAGTTATCCATAACAATGTAAACTTGAAACATATTGATTTAACTAACTTTTTTATTATAATTATTTTTGTATTTTCTTTGTTTAATAGTATATGGGATACTATTGGAAAGATTAAAGAAATTCAAAGTTTTACAGGAAAGGATAACCATATAAAAATAAATATGGAACCTAAGCAAACTATTATTAAACAAGATTGCGCATTCAAACTTAAAGACGTAAAATATTTAAATAAAAATGATCTAGATTTTGAGAATATTAACGTTGATAAAATACATGGCTTTTATGCAATGAGATCTATTAGATTGAATAAATATTTGTGGGATAATAGTATGAAATTAGAAATAGATAATAATAAAAGAGAAAAGGTTAAAAAGTTTATATTAAAGAATAAAGAGATTGTAGCACCATTTTTTCAATATAAATATTATAAGTCAAGAAAAAATGATCAATATTTTTTTAATGAAAACAAGCTTTGTATGGCTAATGATATGTGCTGTGACCAAGATACTGTAAGATGTTATAAAAGTAGTTATTATAATTCTTTTTTAACCAATGAGATATGTATGGTTGTGTTAAAAAGAATAGAAGATGCAACAGTTATATATGACGCCTCTAATTTTTATCCTTGTGAATACAACTTAAGGTATAAAACATACTGTGTACAACCTATTGCTAAAAGTGAAATGAATAATCATATTGGTGTTTCTACTTTAGCAATTACTAAGGATAATTATATTGTATTGAGAATGCAAAATGATAAATCACAACAAAATAAAGAAAAGTTTGTTCCAACAGGTAGTGGTTCATGTAATTGGTCAGATAGAAAAATTAAAAGTTTTACTAATACTATAGAATATGCAATGAAAAGAGAACTTTGGGAAGAAAATGGAGATAAGAAAATAAGTCCTAATGCAGATAAAGTTGGAGAAACAAAAATATTAGGCTTTTTTAGATGGTTAGAACGAGGAGGAAAACCTGAATTTGTTGGAATTACAAAGTTAAATTGTAATTTAGATGCAATGGAAATTGATACAGATGAATTGAAGAATATTTCAAATTCAATTGATATGGATGCATTAAATATAGATAATATTAAAGATATTCCTGAAATTATAAGTGATATTAGAAATTACGATAATATTTCAGTACCGTTATATATGTGTTTAGATGCATTAGAAATTTATTATAATGAGAGACCTGATGAATTAAAAAATTTTTTAAATTTTCAGTAGTATAAGATAAAGGAATATTTTGTAAAAAAATTTAAAAGTGCTAAATGCATTATTATAGCTTGGGCTACTGGAAATATATATAGTAGGAAAAATTATGTATGAGTATAATCCAGAAAAGTTTTTATCCATGATTTAGTAAGATAAACGAAAGAATCCATATTAGAGACCAGTTTTTGGTTTCTAATATGGATTCTTTGACTATACAACTAGATACAATCAGCTCGTTAAAAAACAAAGGAGCAGATTTCTCTCACTTGTATAGGATTATAAGTAAGCGCTGAAACAAATACCGTCATGAATTATAACCTCCCATTTGATATACTTTAGTCAAGTAAGAAATGGGGGTAATTTTGAGAGCAACACCTGAAACTATAGTAGTATGGGAACAAAGAATTAGACAGAGAGAACAAAGCGGAATGTCAATTGCTGCATGGTGCAAGGAAAATAAAATTAAAAAGAGTAACTATCAATATTGGAACAGAAAACTAAATAAAGAAATCACAATCAATAACGAAGCAGAATTTGCTGACGTTAGTTCAATTCTTTCAAATTCAGTACATCTAAATAAAGAAGCAGAGATAAGCAAAAAGATTAGCAAGCTCGGAAAAATTTTCCTCACAAACACCCCAGGGGAAACCCCATAGCCATCAAGCTAAGAGAGGTAAAAAATGTTTTATGATATAATTTTTAGGTAAAGTGAAAATGAGAGGATGTCATAAAATATGCACAAAAGATTAAAAAAATTAATAGAGATGATAAGTGAAATATTTGAAGAAAATCACATAGAAAAAGTAGGTAAAATAACAAAATTTGTTCAAAGAAAAAGTAGCCTTTCAGCAAAGGAGTTTTTAGCATTTAATATATTTTCAAGTCATGATATGTGTGATAAATCCCTTGCTAAACTATGCTCAAGAATGGAAGCACAATCAGGGATATTAATATCACCTCAAGCACTTAATCAACGCTATAATGCCAAGGCTGTAGAGTTTATGAGGCAAATATTTGTTGAGTTATTATGTAAGCAAAATAAACTTCTTGAAAATGAAAAAAACAATCTAAAAATACTCTTCAATAGAGTAATTTTGAATGATGCTACCAGCTTTATACTACCTAAAGAATTTAAGGAAGAGTTTAAAGGTTCAGGAGGAAGTGCATCAGGAGCTGCAGTAAAAATACAATTGCAATATGAATTACTTACAGGTCAATTCATGTGCTGTGATATTGAAAAAGGAAGTAGAAATGATGCTGATTATTTAGGAACTATGAGTAAATATATTAAGCCCAAAGATTTGAAATTAGCTGATTTAGGATACTATAAAGTGTCTTATTTAAAGGAAATAGACGATAAAAAAGCTTTTTTTATATCTAAAATCAAAAGTGATACTAGAATATATAAGAAAAATCCTAATCCTGAAAGACATAAGAACGGAAACATAAAGAAATCTACACAATACATAAAAATAGATATCAGTGAACTCATAACTCCTTTACGCGAAGGAGAAAGCATTGAACTCAAAGATATCTATATAGGCTCTAAAAAGCATTTGAAAGCTAGGTTAATTGTAACAAAATTAACCTCAGAAAACAAGAAAAAAGAGAAATTAAACACAAAAGAGATGTTCAAAAGAAAAGAGGAACAAATAGTAAAAGGAGCGTAGCGTGGTTAGGAATAAATACATATATAACTAATATTTCTATGGAAATGCTTAGCCCCCTATGTTAAGATAGTTGTCGTAGGAGATAATGTATGATATTCTCGAACAAAGAGGAGAGATGTACCTATGACAAAAGGCAATGGTATAAATAAGAGATATAGTAAATTGGAAAAAGAAAAGTTAATAGCAAGAATGTTACCACCTGAAAACATATCAGTTTCAGATTTATCAAAAGAAACAGGTGTAAGCAAATCTACATTACAAACATGGAAAACAAAAGCTAGGAACCCTAAAAATACTGAGAATAACACTGGTAAAAGAGTTGTAACCCCTAAAGATAAATTTTTAACAGTTATGGAGACGTATTTACTCTCAGAAGCAGAATTAGCAAGATATTGCAGAGAGAAAGGCTTATTCGTAGAAGATGTTAAAAAGTGGCACAATGCCTGTTTAAATAGTACCATCGGCAACGTCGATAGTGAAGAGGTTAAAGAATTAAAATTAAAAAAGCAAGAAGATGCTAAGAGAATAAAAGCTCTAGAGAAAGATTTGCGTTTTAAAGAAAAGGCACTAGCAGAAACGGCAGCATTACTAGTTCTTAGAAAAAGTTACAAGCGATCTTAGTGGACAACGTGGAAGATTAATAGACCACTCAGATCGCATAGCAATAGTTAATTTAATAGATGAAGCTAGAGAAAAAGGTGCTCGATTAGAAGTAGCCTGTAAAACAGTAGGGATAAGCTCTAGGACTTATGAGAGATGGTGCACAGGACAGGAAATACGGAGGGACATGAGACCTATTATTAAGAGAAATTCTCCAAGTAACAAGCTCACTGATGCTGAATATAAAAGTGTCCTAAAGACCGTTAAACTTCCAGAATACGCTGATTTACCACCATCACAGATAGTTCCAGCACTAGTTGACAGAGGGATATATATTGCCTCTGAATCTACTATGTATCGTATTCTAAAAAAGGAGAAAATGCAGACTCATAGAGGGTATGCGAGAGCCCCTAAAAAGAAAAAAGAACCTGAAACTCATATAGCAAATAAGCCTAATCAAGTTTGGACTTGGGATATAACGTACTTATCCACAGTTGTAGTAGGTCGATATTTTAAGCTATATATGATTGTGGATATATTCAGCCGAAAAATAGTAGGCTGGGAAGTTTGGGAAACGGAGACAGGAGAATTTGCTTCAATATTAGTTGAAAAAGCTATAATGAATGAAAAAATTAAGGGGAAACCACTTATATTACATTCAGATAATGGGGGACCTATGAAGTCATATACATTAAAGGCTAAATTAGAGGAATTAGGAGTCATGTCCTCATTTTCAAGACCAAGAGTAAGTAATGATAATCCTTATTCAGAAGCTTTATTTAGAACCTGCAAATATAGACCTGGTTATCCGCAAGAAGGCTTTAAAACTATCGCTGACGCTAGAGAATGGGTTCTTGACTTTGTTGATTGGTATAATAATAAACACTATCACAGTGGATTAAATTTTGTAACTCGAAATTCTAGACACAATGGACTATCAGAGAAAATAATTAAGAAAAGAATAAAAGTATATGAAGCTGCTAGAGAGCTTCATCCTCAAAGATTTAATAGGGGCATAAGAAAATGGGAGCTACCTAAAACGGTATCTTTGAATCCAAGAAAAGATATGGATAAAGCCTTGTAATCTATGATAATAAACACATATGTACAGAATAATTTCCAGTTAATATATGGTATATATGTGTTTGAAATCAGAAAATACACACTGTGAAAATTTACAAACTAATACTAGAGAATTTCGAACAGAAAATTTCATGCGACAACATGCTTGACAAACACCGTTAGTTCAGAACAAGTGCATGCCTTATATTCTCTGCGTTGGCAGATAGAGCTGATGTTTAAAATATGGAAATCAATTTTTAAAATACATAAGGTTAAAAAATCAAAGATTGAAAGATTTAAATGTTTTTTGTATGGAAGGCTCATCGCCTTATTAATTTCCTCAAGTATTGTATTTACAAGCAAAAAAATTATTGATGAAGAAAGCTCCAAACATATAAGTGAAATAAAATCTTTCGATGTAATAGTAGAATATTTTTCTATTTTGCGAGTGCAAATTTTTAGAAGAGAATTAGCAATTGCCAGATTAATTAAACGGATAATGAGATCCATTAAAAAATTAGGAATAAAATCTAAGAAAAAAGTCAAAAAACTGTACCTGAAATATTAGAATATATAAAATTAAACACATGTGAATTAGAAATTTTGGCAATTTAATACTGGATATAGATTGTATAATTTCAAAATTTAGTAATAAAATTTACTAAATTTTATTAAAGTTAGTCAAAATATGATTTGAAAATATCTTAATTATTTTACATAATAATTATTGTTTAAAAATAATACCAATTAGATTTAAAATGGATATTAAACCTAATTGGTAAATAATGTACTTGTTAGCTTGATGGCTATGGAGCACTACCCCTATATTCACATTCTTCAATTACAGATTTATCTTTATATAATATTGGACAAGGATTACAATCATTTATTAATTCACAGTTAGCACATGTTTTTTTTACTTGTTTATTTAATACATCATTTTTTAAATTCATAAAAGAACTAAAATATTTATTACTTTCAATATCATCAAAATCTGTACATTCTAATAAATTAACATATTGGACTGGAATTAAGTCTTTTACAGTTTGGGGAACATTTTGATTTATAAGTATATTACAAGGATGTAAATAACCATCAGCTGTTACATACCAAATATCTTCACCAGCATTACATTTGGTAAATGATTTAACAAATATTAAATTCTTTATATTATACCTTCTTTTTAAATAATTAGTTAAATAAGGTTTCATATCTAATTGAAACGTAATATTAGGATATTTTTTAAATTCCTCTTTTGCTATTTCTTCAATAGCATCTTGTATTTTATTATAATCTTCTTTAAATATATTAGAATTTCTATCTCCATTTCCACTCTCTACAAAAGCCGTATATATTAATATATTTACTCCTAAATCATTTGCTAACTTGGGCATATTTTTTAAATCATTTATATTAAACTTAGTTAGAGTAGTACTTATTGATGTCAGCATATTACTATTATTTTCTTTTATTATTTGAGTTAATTTTTTTAAGTTACTAGTAGCTTTATCAAATGATCCCTTTCCTCTGATAGCATCATTGATTGCTCTTGTTGAACCGTCTAAGCTAACATGAACATTTTTAACGTTATTTTTAATTAAAATATCTATCATTTTTTCATTTAACAATGTTCCATTTGTTGTGATTTCTACACCTATATTATTCTCCTTAGCTGTATGTAATATTAGATCTAAGTTTTCACAACATAAAGGTTCTCCTCCTAAGATATCTAAATAGTTAAATCCTAATTTACTTAATTTTTTTACAATATTTATCTTATCATTTACTTTTAACTGTTGAACCTTATTGTTAAAATACATATCAGCATTATAACAATGTTTACATCTTAGATTGCATTTATCAGTAATATCCCAAACAACCATTTTCATTATTTTACATCCCCTTTGTTAATTAATATTTATTTACTTTATAAACTGTGCATTATATAAGTGTTTATATAATGAATCTTTACCTATTAATTCTTTATGCTGCCCTTGCTCCACTAAAAAGCCTTTATCAAAAACATATATCTTATTACAAATATTAGATATATTCGTTAATTTATGAGCAGTAAAAATAATCGTTTTATCTTTGAAAAAATTTATTAGATTTTTGGTTACTGTAGAAGTTGTTATGGCATCTAAAGCAGATGTACTTTCATCTAATATGATTATATCTGGATTCCGTAAAATCGTTCTGCATATAGATATTCTTTGTTTTTCTCCTCCAGATAAATTAAATCCATTTTCCCCAACTAGAGTTTCTAATCCATCAGGTAAACTTTTTGAAAATAAATCCACTCCTGAAATTTCTAAAGCCCTTTTAATCTCTTTATCAGAAGCATTTGGTTTTCCAAATATTAGATTTTCTTTCAGCGTTCCTGAGAATAGAAAAGTATCTTGAAATACTATTCCAAATAAACTTCTTATATTATTTATATCCATTTCCTTTAAATCAATATTATCAATAGTTATCATACCTTCAAACTTATCATAAAACTTCATCAATAACTTACATAAAGTACTTTTACCGGAGCCGCTATATCCAACTAATGCAATTTTATCTCCTTTTTTAATTTTTAAAGAAACATTATTCAAATTATATTTACTATCTGAACTCAAATCATATTTAAAACTTAAATTTTTCACTTCTATTTTATTTTCAAATTCTACATTTGAATACTTATAATTGTTTTCTTCTTCTTTACACTCTAATATTGAAAAAATCTTATCACAACTAACAAATACTCTTTGCATTCTTTGATACAAATCAAAGAAATTTATCATAGGATCAACCAAAAGTCCGTTATACATCATAATAGCAGAAAGACCACCTATAGAAAGTTTTCCAATTGTTACTTTGTATCCACCTAAAATCATTATTATAGCAATAATTGTCATGAAAAACGCACTATTTATATTACTAGTTTTTATAGTGTACTTTTTAAGATTCATAATGTTTGTTTTTGTATTATTACTTTGTTTTGTTATAATATCTAATATCCTTTTTTCTTGGCAATTTGTTTTGATCTCTTTTATTCCATTAATACATTCAATAAATTTATTCCATAAAACTGAAGTAGCTTGTCTCTCATTTTCTGATAAAGTACATAATTTAGTACCTGTTTTTAGAGTTAATAATGAGATTATAAGTCCCATAGGAATCATAATTAAAGTAAGAGTTTTATCAATGGAAAACATATAAATAAATCCTAAGATAAATGTAAGAATATTATTTATAATAAAAGTTATTGGCTGCAGTATACCATCTACGGTTATATTACTGTCCTGTACTAATCTCATAATCAAATCACTAGTATTGTTTTTTTCGTAAAATTTAAACGGAACTTTTTCAAGCCTAGAAAACAACATAACCCTAATTTTATGCCCTATACTAGATTCTAAATCAGCACTTAAATATTCAAATATAGCTCTAAATAAAACATTCAAAATCTGAAGAATAAGATATATCACTCCAAACTTTATGAATAAATCCATCTTGTTATTTCCAACGCTTGTACAGGTATTTATAATTTTTTCTATATATTTGATAGGATATGTAGATAAAAAACTTGTAATAACTAAACATATTGAAATCAAAATATATTTTTTCCAAAATTCTTTACATAGTTTCAAAATCTTAAAAAAACTTTTCATAGTAAATTTATTATCCATAGTTATCTCCCTATATTTCTTTCTATTAACTTATTTTTCTATATATGTTACTTTGCAATTACCCATTCCACTTCTACCAGCTGCACCTGGTGCACCTGGTGCAGAACATACAACTGCTTTTCTTAATTCAGGTTTTTTATACATTTAAATTTCCCCCTTCTGTAAAAAATTATTTATTAAAAGTTAAGCTTTTAAAAAGCTAAACTTTTAATCATTAATAAAAACTTTTTATAAAATTATATAATTTCTTGTATATAACTTTCTGCATTTAAATCAAGTATAAATCTACTGAATTGTATTTCAGTAGGTTTTATATTTATATTGCAACTATTATATATTTCTTTAATAGATAGATTATCATTTTGTGCAATATTACTAAATATACACTTCTTCCATCTATTCATTTTCTTCTTAATACCTTTTTTAATATTAAATGCTATTAAATTTTCATCGTAAACTCCATATAAAACATCATTACATACCTTAAACGTTTTCTCTTTTAAACTGTCATAATATTTCTCTTCTTCGTTAATGATAAAATCACAAATATCATAATTATGCTTCAAAATTAAAGGACATTCACCAGTACATATATCATTAAATTCACACTTAGAACATACATATTTATTATGGATATATGTAGACTTTAATTTGTAAAAACTTTTATATAAATCACAATTGTATATTTCATCAAAAGACTTGATTTTATTTATATTCAGTGCTTTACCCATAAGAATATTACGCTCTTTTACATCTTGTGCTGTAGATAAATTACAAGAACCACATGGATATAAATCACCGTTAGGCTCTAATAACCAAATTTTATCTCCTGCCCTACAATTTGATTTATTTATTTGACAATAAATTTCTCCAGAAATTCTATTAATATACGAAGAAACTATAGGTTTACAATCTAATTGTATATATAGTTCAGGATAAACAAACTTTGATTTACATAATAATTCTCTCAAAGTTTGTATTTCCGTATTAATACTATAAAAAAGTTCTTTGTTATTTTTATTAGCATTTCCACATTTATACAAAGATAAAACACTTAAATATTTAATATCTAATTGTTTTAATAATTTAGGAAATTGTTTTACATACTTAGCATTCTTTTCAGTAATAACAGTTGCAATTTGAACAATTACATTTTGATCTGTTTCTTTTAATATACTATTTAAAATCTTTATATTGCTAATTACTTTATTAAATACACCATTTCCTCTAATTTCATCATTTAAAGTCTCTACAGGCGCATCTAAACTTATAGTTATTTGATTTATCCCTGACTTTATTAATCTTCTAACATTCATACTATTTAATAAAGTACCATTAGTATTTATTGTTACATATAAATTTTGTTGTCTAGCAAAATCTATCAATTCAAATATATCTTTACGAAATAACGGTTCTCCTCCTAATAAATGTATATGATCAAAATTTTCACGTTTTATAGAAATTATTACATTTTTACATTCTTCTGTATTTAATATATTATATTTATTTTTTTATCATTAAAATATTTTTCTGCATTATAGCAATGTTTACATCTTAAATTACATTCTGAAGTAATATCCCATAACAAAGTTTTTTTAAATTCCATCACTTTACCCACCTATATAATATTTATACTTATTTAAAATTGATCTTATTCTTTAATTATCAACTCATTAACCATTAACTGATTTAAGAATTCATTCAAATCTTTATTTACTAATTCCTTATCTACTCTATACTTATTGCATATAACATTTGAAATTTCATTAAATTCTTTAAGCTCATCAATTCCATTCCATATATCTATTTCAACATCTTTTAGTTCATAAACTTGTTCATCTTGTAAATTTAAAACCAATTTTTTATCTTCAAAATCTTTTTCTACTAAGTTTTTATTTTTTATATACATATAATCAACCTTTCATCCAAATTTTTCCTTATACATTATTTAACACTTTTTATATAGTATACTACTATTTACAAAAAATTCAATATAGTTTTTAATAGAGTAGAATCCATGATAGATGTAAAAATAGGTTACAAATTACATAAAAAACTATATCAATGCTTAACAAAATTCAAAAAAGATACACAATGTTATTGTGTATCTTTTTAAAATGGCTATTATACTATACATTAAAGCTTTAATGTAAATGCTTTACATCTAATGCCCCCTTTTTTATACGTATCTGTGAGACACCGAGATACATGTAAAAAGTATTGATTTTTGTAAATAACCAACAAATGGCTTGTTTTCTATGAGGGGAAACCCGAGATTCTTTTATTGTCTTTCACCAAAAGTAAAAGAGAACCCAATTTTCATTATAAATCAACATAGGCATTGTAATATTAGATTTTCATTTATGTGCATAACATCAGCTCCTTCCAAAAATAGAAAAAGCCTATACTTCTTTGTATAAGCTTAAGACATTTATTATTATATTATTTTTTCTTTGCTTTTGTTTCAATGTCAGGCTCTAAAACCTTTATCTTATCATAAATTTGACTAAACTCACTTGATTTTTGATTTACATCTTGATTATATGTAATTATTGAACCTTGAGGTGATATAGCTTGACTATAAACTTGTCCGTATATACTGTATAAATCTACAAATAATTTATAAGCTTCTTCATAATCTTTAGGCGGATTACGTAATTCTTTCATATTTTTTTCAATGTTATTCTTTGCAGTTTCTCTTTCTTTAAGCACACCTTTATCTTGCCATTGCTTTTGTTGATTTGCGATTTCAGTATTAAAATCTTTATATGACGAGTCAATAGCATTTCTCCATGTGTCTGAAATTTGGCTACACATAAGTTGTGCAGCACATGTTTCAGTTAAAATATCCAGAGTTGTTTTTGCAAAGGTTAATTCATATTTTTCATGATATTTTTTTGCTTCTTCTGTTTTTTTATGATTATCATAATATTTATACCCTACAAAACAACCTGCTATTATTAAAATAGAAATCATGGTTAATATAATTTTATTTTTAGTAATTTTCTTATTTTTTACATTTAACTCGCTCTTTTCTGCATTACTTTCTTTGTCTTCAATAGTATCTTGCTTTACTTCCTCTTTATCAATAACAGCATTATTTGTTTCAACTAATTTTGCACCACATCTATTACAAAATAAACTTTCATCAGAGTTTTCACTCCCACATTTTGAACATATCATTTACAATCCCCCCATTTTATTTCATATAATTCAATTATAATACCTATGTAAATATATTCAAGAAAATTGTTAGCAAGCTCGGAAAAATTTTCCTCGCAAACACCCAAGGGGAAACCCGGACTTTTTCTTTGCCTATTTTCCTTTTATTTATATTTTAATGTGTTGGCTTAATGTGCATGCAATATTATACTAAGGCCTTAATAAAAACATTAAAAAATATGATTTGTTTTCCTCAAGATATGTAGAAAGCTCACATTAATTAAATTAGTGCTGTAAATGAATTAGTTTAATAGATTGTGATATAATTATATGGACAAGTTTTCTAAAAATAGAAAAAATGATACAATGTAAACAAGAATTTATAGATTGGGGATATAGGTATGACTATTAAGATTGGATACCAAGGAATGGAAGGAAGTAATTCAGAGGAAGCAGCTAAGATAATAGCAAAAAAACTAAAAATCAACGACTTGGAGTTAGTACCACTTATTAGTTCTAGAAATGTTATAGGTTGCTTAAAAAGAAGAGAAATTGATTATGGTGTAGTTGCAATAAAAAATAGTATAGGTGGAACAGTTAAGGAAACATTTAATGCAATTAAAAATGAGTATTTGGAATTGGTTGCCACAGAAATATTACCAATACATCATTGCTTATTTAAGAAAAATGAAAATATTAATAATAATGATATAAAGTTAATAGTATCGCATAGCCAAGCATTAAAACAAACTGAAAAAAATATAAATGAGCTGTATCCTAATATTAAGACAATACCAATAGAAGATACAGCCATAGGTGCAAAAAAATTATCAGAAGGTGATTTCGAGGATACAACAGCAGTATTGTGTAGGAAAAATGCAGGTCAAAGATATCAATTATCATTAATAAAAGAAAATTTAGAAGATGAAAGTGATAATCAAACAGAGTTTAGAATGTTTAAATTAGGTGAGTTGGATTATGATAATTCAGAAAAAGCTTCTATAAAAGACAAGATAATATATGATTCTGTTAAGGATTCTGGACTAGGATATATTACAAAAGCTTTAATGGTAATATCTATTTTTGCTGCGTTGTATCTAAAAGATTATTTTGGATGGTCTAATTTGGATTCAGCTACAAATGTTGGTGGAATTATTACGGCTATATTTTTGTTTTTAACTTCTGCAAAACTTAAAAATTGGGTAAGATTTAGGACAATAAAAGGTTATTGGAAATATTATTCTATACCTCAGCCTGAAAAAAATGAAAATAATATTAATCAATGTGAAAGTAAAAATAATGATAATGATAATAAGATTGATCAAAGATATGAAATACCTAGAGTTGTTGAAATTAATGAAATAGATGGAGATTTAGTTTTTAAAGGATGGATGTGTGATAAAGATAATATTTTATTATTTAAAAGTAATAAAACTATAGTATCTTCTTTAGGGGAAAATACGGGAAGTTTAATTTATTGGTATAGCAATCCAATAGAAATGAGTAGAAATATTAATTTAAACGGATTAGCTGTATTAAATTGGGATACAAAGAATCCAGCAAGCAAGATAAATAGAATGTCTGGATGGTATATGGGAAGGTCAACAAAAGAGCTTGGTTCTATTGAGTATACAAGAATTACTGAAAAAGAATTTAAAATATTAAAAGAAAGTGACTATTTATAAATATAAACAAAATTACAATTAAATGTTTTGAAAACGTTTAATTGTAATTTTGAAGGAAGATAATAGCAAGCTCGGAAAATTTTCCTCGCAAACACCCCAGGGGAAACCCGAGATTCTTTTATTGTCTTTCACCAAAAGTAAGAGAGAACCCAATTTTCATTATAAATCAACAAGGATATAAATTTGTCAGGACTTTATTTTCATTTTATGCCTCTAAAAACTACTCTAATGTACTGAAAAATGGGTGTTTTAGAAAAAGGGTTTGTCAGAACTTTTTTGAGGGAACAGTTAGTTATGTAACCAATAAATAATAATTTGAATATATAAATAATGTTTTGAAACTACAAATAAAATTTTGAACGTCACCCCCACATTAGAGTAAAAATCAGCTCTCTAATGTGGGCTTTTATATTGTCTGAAATTAGGGCTAAGGGAGAGGGAAAATGACAAAATAAGCGGGTTTGCATGAGTTTATGGAGCATTTTTGCAGGAGTTAGCGGGAGAAAAAGGGAGGGTTTTGGGTGGTTTCATTCAAGACTTTATTTATATTGGGAGAGATTAGGTGTTGGAAGGAAGATAGGAAAAATATGATTTATACAAAAACAGGTAGATTACATTCCTAAAGCTAATGAGTTTTTAATTAATAATGTAAAAACAATACAAGCATTTGGTAACAACCAATCTAGTGATACAGAATTAACTCAAACAATAAATACAATAACTACAGCATTACAAAATATAAAAAAGATATAGTAATACTAAAATTAAAACAAGAAGGAACATAAAAGACTTGTACGACTTTGAAGAAAACTGCATAAGGCTTGATGGATTGAACCAAGGTTGGCAGGCAGGAGGAACTACCAAGGCTACAAAGTTAGCTTTTAACCTGTACAATAACTGGCGTGGCGAAGATAGAGAGCATGAAGATTATAGTCCACTGGAACTTTTCTCTGTAGCTACAGAATACCGAAACTATTTTCTAGTGGCTGTACAACTAAGATTTTCATAGGATGTACTAATGAAAGACACATACGCAAAGGTTAGATTAACCCAGGCTGAAAAAGAGCTGCTACAAGAAAAAGCAGCAGCTCTCAATATGTCCGTATCGGATTATATAAAATATTGCTGTCTAGTTAATCCTCCAAAAACCAAGGAATAGCCTGTTTCTTTACAAAGGGGGAATAACCTCTAAATGTGGATTTTATACGTTAAGACATATATTAACAATTAAAACACTGATATATTCAAAAGATTCTTTGATATATCGGTGTTTTAATTGTTATTTTTCTTTTTATCATTTACCATTTTCATACCTAACTTAGTGTTATCAATACTATAATCGTACTTTAACTAACTTATTTTAAGCAAAAAAATAAGAGCTTTATCATTTAGTGATTAAACCCTAGAGTTTCCAATGCATTACACTGATTTTATGTAATTTCATGAGTTAGAACCTTTGTATATTAATTCTGAGTCAGAACATTCAAATAATAACTCCGAATTGTAAATAACTGGCTTAACGTTGTAAATTTACGCTTTGCGGTTACTACCCCTATATAGAATGTACTTTTTTATAATTAGTACTAATATTACGTTATGAGTATATCTTTCTACTCGAATTGCATATATTTACCATAAGAAGTGTGTTTGATATAAAATAATATTGAAAATCAAGTTTTAATATTATTTGAATTAGTATAATAGCTATTATAACTATATTATATAGAGAATATTTTAATATAAAAAATCTTTTTTCTTTAACACTAACAGGTTTAAAAAATAGATAATTTATTTGCTTTTTCTTAAAAAAACTTCAATAATATTTTTAAAATTATATATGCATATAAATATATATAAAATTATAGGAAGATTTAATTTCGTATACATGCTAATTTAATATCTCCTTTACTGTTATAAATACATACTAGTAAATTATAACATTTTTTTATAAGTAATTATAGATTATTATAAAAAGTAACTTTCTGCGAACGACGAGTCGCAAACACCCCAGGGAAACCCGAAAAATGTAAAAAGAAGGGAAGATGTCCAAATAAATAAAAACTATCAAGATGTAAAATAAGCATTTTGATAGTTTTTTTGTTTGTAGAATTGTTTATTTACTGTGAAGTATGGTAATAATTAAAAATGAATCAAAGAAGGTGAGTTGAATGGGAACGCCAAGAAGAGAGTGGTATCCAGGTGCAAGTTATCACATAAAAGTATGAACAGTGATGGTGGCAGATGCCATGACAATGCAAGGTGTGAAAGTATGTGGGCTAGAATGAAGGAAGAACTACTTGGTTATGGAATAATTAATTTACGAATTAATTAGGAATTAACAACTTAAAATTTTAAATTATTTACAATTTTTCAAAATAATATGTTAAAATAATATATGTATAAATAAAGGAGGTAATATATATGAATAAAAAATTAGTTAATTGTAAAGAGTGTGGGAAAGAAATAAATGCAGGAACAAAATGTTCGAATTGTGGACATGATAACCGTATTTGGTTTGCAAAACATAAGTTCTTAACTGTCATAGGAATTATAATTTTATTAGGGGTATTAGGTACTGCTATAGATAGCACAAACGAAAATAATGAAAAAATAGCTACTGTCGAAACAAACCAAAAAGTTACGCAAACAAATAACGTACAAGAGGAATCAAAACCTGTAGAAGAATCTGTCACTATAGAGAAAGATGAAGAGGAAGAAGAAGAGAAGGAAGAAGAAAAGGAAGAAGAAAAGGAAGAAGAAAAGGAAGAAGAAGTACCTACTGAATATCAATCGGCTTTAACAAAAGCTGAAATATATAGCGAAACTATGTATATGTCAAAAAAAGGAATTTATAAACAATTAATTTCAGAATATGGAGAAAAATTTTCAAAAGAAGCTGCTCAATATGCTATGGATAATTTAAAAGCTGATTATAAGATTAATGCTTTGGAAAAAGCTAAAACGTATCAAAATGAAATGTCTATGTCTCCAAGTGCAATTTATGATCAACTAATATCAGATGCAGGTGAGGAGTTCACAAAGGAAGAAGCAAAATATGCTATAGACAATTTAAAATAGTTTGAAAAATTTCTAAACCTAACTGCAAAGTTAGTAAGCTCGGAAAAATTCTCCTCGCAAACACCCCAGGGGAAACCCGAAATAATATTTGGGAGGTGTTTAATATGACTGAAATAGGTAAGATGATTATGGAACAAGGAGTGAAAAAAGGTAAAGAGGAAGGATTAAAAGAAGGATTAAAAGAAGGCAAAGAGGAAGGATTAAAAGAAGGCAAAGCTGAGACATTAATTAAATTATTTACCAAGAAATTTGGCAAAGTACCAGACACATATAAGGAAAATATAAAAAAGCTTTCCATTGAGACTTTAGACATAATTTCACTTGAGATATTTGATATAAAAGATATAAAGGAAATTGAGAAGTATTTTTAATAATATTTAGGATTAGGCTCCATGCAAAAATAAGTGGCAGAGTCTAATCCTAATTTTTTATTGAAACTTCTGAAATCACCTGTGGTATAATAAGACATTATCAAAAATTGATCAGAAGACAGAAAATTTATTTTCGAAAAGTCTTGACATATTCATATAATATGGTATACTTATATAGTATCTTTAATGAGTAACAAATAATTAATTCGATTTATATTTTAAATTTTATGATAATAATAATGATTTATATACATATAATTCGAAGTTTTTATTTGAGTATTATTTTCAAAAGTTAAAGAAATAAAAATTTCGGAGGTAACAGATTATGACAGGAACAGTTAAATGGTTTAATGGAGACAAAGGATTCGGTTTTATAACAACTGAAGAAGGAAATGACGTATTTGCTCATTTTTCACAAATCAATAAAGAAGGATTCAAAACATTAGAAGAAGGACAAAAAGTATCTTTTGATGTAGCTCAAGGACAAAAAGGACCTCAAGCTGAAAATATTTCAATACTTTAATATTTGAAGAATAAAGGTGATTTCTTATTAGAAATCACCTTTTGCTTTTGGATTTTAACCAATATTTGATTTTAAAGATTTAAAGGAAATAGAGAAGTATTTTTAACGAAATCTAGGATTAGGCTTCATGCTAGGAGTAAGGGCAGAGTCTAATTCTATTTTTTTATTCTATTTTTAATGGCTACAATGCTATATCTAAAGGAAGAGGTATTACAAAAGATTAAAAAACTATAGCTTTAAAAGGCATTAATAGTGTAAAAGGAGCATAATTGCAGGAATATACAATAAATTATAGAAATATATATTGTTGACTTAAACATATAATCTAAATACTTCAAATGCATTAAGAATCAAGGATATAAATTATTAGATAGTGAATATCCATTTAAAGAAGTGAAATAAGGAGGAGATTAAGGTGTATTGTAATAAGTGTGGGAAAGAGATTCCTGAAAATGTGAAGTTTTGCCCAAATTGTGGAAATAAAATAAAGGGAAAAACAGAAGATTTATTAGAAGTAAAAGAAAAAGAAGAAGAAAAAGAGGATGAAAAAGAAATAGAAGAAGTAAAAGAAAAAGAAGAACAAAAAGACGATGAAAAAGAAAAAGAAATAAGTAAGCCAGGGCTTAATAATAGCAAAAAGAAGACAATTGGAATTTTTATAGTTTTATTAATGATAATAGTAGGCCTTGCAGGTTATGTTGGTTTTGATCTATTTTCTAATAAAAATAACCCTAAAAATGAGAAAGTTAATACTGTAAGCAAAAAAAGTATTGATAAAAAAGACAAAAAAGAGGGTGAAGATAAAGATAACCAAGATGAAAATAATGCAGATCAATATAAAGAGGATGAAGAGAATACTTTGAAAGAAACACCAGAAAATGAAGATAGTAACGCTACATCAAGTATTATAGAAGGTGAAACAGCTATTACAGAGGATAATCCTAATAAGTTTACTTGTGGTTACGTGTTTCCAGAAAGTGATTCAAGATATCTAAATGAGGAGGATTTAATGTACGAAACTTCTCAAAAGCTTGCATTAGGTAGAAACGAAATATATGCAAGACATGGATATGTTTTTAAAACAGAGCCCTACAAAACATATTTTGAACATAAAGATTGGTACGCTCAAGACCCTAGTTTTAAAGGAGGAGATTCAAGTTTAAATGAATTTGAAAAGTATAATATTAAATTATTTTTAAAGTATGAAAATGATTAGATTAAGTCTTGAAGGAGAAAGTTATGAGAAACACTAAGAAAAAAGTTATGCCATTAATAATTTTATGTACATTAAGTTTGCTATCATTTTTTTATTATAATTATTCTAAGCAAAAAATATGGCTACAGTGCCTAAAACTGAAAAGAAGTCTTCTGCCATAAAAAATAATAAAGCTAAAGACAGTAGTAAATGGAAAGATAAGGGCAAAACTGAAGAAGAAATAAAAAGTGAAGAAAAAAGTAAGGCTGAAGAAAAAAGTAAAGTCAAAGAAAAAAGTGAGAATTCAGCTATAAAATCAGAAAAAGAAGATGCTAAAGTTTCAAAAGCTGCGAAAAAGGTTGTTGTAATAGATCCGGGCCATGCTAATAGATCTAATCTTTCTAAAGAACCCTTAGCTCCAAATTCCAATGAGATGAAGATAAAAGATGGTGGAGGTGCTGCAGGGGTAACCACTAAAACCCCAGAGTATAAAATTAATATGCAGGTTTCATTGGAGTTAAAAAGTTTTCTAGAAAAGAAAGGATATATTGTAAAGCTTACTAAAACAAAGGATAGTGAGAGTTTAGGAAATGTGGAGAGAGCAAAAATCGGAAATGATTATAATGCTGCATTAGTTATAAGAATTCATGCAGATTCTTCTAATAATAGAGAGGCAAAAGGTGCATCAATGCTTGTCCCAGCACCAATTAACACTAATACTAAAAAAATATATGAGAAAAGTAATAGCTATGGCAATACAATTTTAACCTCTCTTGTAACTGAGGTTGGAATGAAAAATAGAGGTGTTATTCAGCGTAATGACATGACAGGTTTTAATTGGTCACAGGTGCCTGTGGTATTAGTTGAAATGGGGTTTTTATCTAATACAGGTGAAGAAAAGTTACTATGCTCAAAGGATTATCAGATAAAAATAGCAAATGCTTTATCTAATGGAATTGATAAAGCATTGAGGTAACAAATGCATATATTTAAAGTGAAATTTTTCAATATATTTGTAAAAATAGTTAATTAAAATTCAATAAAATAGGAGGAATAAAAAAATGGCTTATTGCAGTAAGTGTGGTTCTAAGGTTAACAAAGATGATTTATACTGTGGGGTTTGCGGTGAAAAGCAAGTTCAAAATTCCGATTCCGTAGAGGAAAAAGAAGATGAAATTTCAGGCTTTCAAAATGCAAGTTTTAAAGCTAGGGATTTTCACGAAGCAGGTAAAGAAAACATGTCAGTAAACAAATTAAGCAGTAGTATTTTAATAAAAATGCTGTACAAACCAATAACTACAGCAAAGGAATTTGTTATAAAGGGATCTAAGGATAAAGTTATAGGAATTAGTTTGTTTGTTGTTTTAATGCAAGGAATTTTAGGCATGTGGAAGGCAAAGCAGTTTATTTCAAACATACACGAAATTGCTGTAAATTTCATAATGATGCTAATGAAATTGGTAGGCTTAATAGAACCAAATTCTTTAACAGAACCTTTGGACATTAATGATGCAATGGAAATTAAAAAGAAAATATATGAGCTAAAAACATTTATAAATATCCCTTATACTGATATATTCATGCAAAATATTGCAATTGTTCTAATTGCAGTTGCAGTAAATTTCATAATAATATATCTAGGAATGTCAATTGCAGCAAAGGGTAGAAACGAATCATTTAAAATATATAAAACTGCAATCATTGTTTTAGTTCCATTAGAATATTTTGAAATAATTTCTATTCTTTTTTCAAATGTATCTTTTTGGCTAGGACTTATTTTTGGAATTATAGGTGTGATTATTTCAATTATCACTATGGTTATAGTAGTTAGAGATGTTTTAACCTTAGAGGAAAATCGCAGTGCATTTCTATGTGTAGTTTCATGGATTTTAATTTTGATGATGTTTATGTTTACCTTTAAAAAACTTTTAATGTCAAATATGATTAACATACAGCAATTTTTTAACACCTTAATGGATTGAATAAAATAAAAAATTTAAGATGAAATAGAGTCACAGGTTAGAGGCAAAATAACAATTTGAAATGCCATCTGACCTGTGATTTTTACTCTAACTTTTGAAACTCTGGCAGCCACTTTAGTTTAACGGTTCCAACGCTGCCGTTTCTGTTTTTGAAATTAATAGTTCCATTATGTTTTTTAAGCTCTCTTCATGCTCATAGTAATAATCTCTGTAGACAAACATTACAATGTCAGCATCCTGTTCTATACTTCCAGATTCACGAAGGTCAGATAGACAAGGCCTATGTTCGGATCTTGCCTCAGGAGCCCTTGATAGCTGGGAAAGTGCAATTACTGTGATGTCAAGCTCCTTTGCTAAGAGTTTTAGTGCTCTTGAGATTTTAGAGACTTGTACATTTCTGTTTTCATAGCGTCCTTCTAGTTCTATAAGCTGTAAATAATCAATTATTACAACATCAAGAGGTTTTTTCATCTTAATTTTCCTACATTCCATTATTATGTCATTTAGTTTAAATATTTTATCGTATAGAGAAAAGTTTGAGGTGGATATTTGATTACAAAGGTTTGTAAGTGTTATCCATTCTTCCGTTGATATTAATCCTTTTTTTATATTGTCAATAGGAAGACTACTGCACATGGAGAGCATTCTTTGGTAAAACTGCTTTTTAGCCATTTCAAGATTGAAAAATGCAGCACTTTTATGCTCCTTTAAAATGATATTTTTAAGGAGATTAATGGAAACTGATGTCTTTCCCATAGAGGGCCTACCTGCAACTATAATAAAATCTTGCTTATTTAATCCACCTAAGGCAGAATCAAGTTTTTTATAGCCTGTCTTTATTATATCTTGTTTTCCTCCGTTTTTATAAAGATCTTCCATATTTTTCATTATGTCTACAAGATCATTTTCAACGCAGCTTTCACCTTCCTTAGAAGAGGCATTTAGTTCAATAAACATAGCACTTAATTTGTCCATAAGTTCATAACTGTCCCCATCATTGTTCTCAATGCACTTTTTGCCTTTGTTATTATTTCTTGAAATTTTCGATTTATGGATTTTTTCTTTATTATTTCAGCATGGCCTTTAATATCACTACAAGCTAATGCAGAGTTAATTAGTTCTGCCATGTAGGATATGCCACCTGCTTTTTCAAGACTGTTTCCCAGTTTTTCTTTTAAATTTACTATATCAATAGAAATATTATCCATATATAATTCTGTTATGGCTTTGTATAGAATTCTATTTCTTTCATTATAAAAATCTTTATAGCTTAGTATTTCTGCAACCTTTAAAAGGGCAGAGCTATTTAAAAGAATATTTGAAAGAACCTCAGTTTCTGCATTTAGGTCGTAGAACATAGAAAACTCCATAGGTATTCCCCCTAATACATTTGTTATGGTAATAAATGATTATTTTTGATTAACTTTTCCTTGGAAATAAAATACACGAAATTAAAGCTTGAGCTTTTAAAATTCCCGATAAACATCTGCGTTAAACTTGGTTACATCTATTTTATTTGAGTCAATTTTTGAAGCTTTGTCCTTGGATTTTGTGCTTTTCCAGTTTTTCATATATTCCTCTACCTGCTTTTTGTATTTATCCCCATGCTTAGCCAATTGTTTAAAATAGAATTGATGTAGCTTATGTTTCTTGCACTGTGAGATGCAGCCTCTTTAATAGCAATAATTATTGCACTTGGTTCTATGTCACTGCACCAGTCTTTAAGGCGTTCATATTCAATGCTAGTTATAGGGTGGATATTGTTTGAAAAAACATTTATAAGCTCTTTAAACTCTGTGTTATCACTTTGTATAGAAGTTTCAGTAAGATGTTCAAAAGAATTTTCCTCAAAGTTTTCATTAGGTTTTTCGCTAGAATTTTCGCTAGAATTTTCTCTGGAGTTTTCATTAGAGCTTTCAGTGAAATTTTTTTCAAAATCTTCTGTAGCAATTTTTGAATAAGTATCTAAGGCATTTTTAGAATAAGTATCTAAAGCGGTTTTGGCAGTAGCTTCGTAAGGCTCTTCTTTTAAAATTTTCCCGCATTTTTCAGCAGTAGCTTGTATTCCGCTGAAAATGTAGTTTACAGGATAGCCAAGATTTTCACAGATTTCGTAAAGACTTATTATAAAGTCCTTGTTTTCTATTTCCCTAAGTTCTTTATTCATGCATTTTATAGTATTTGGGCTGTTGACAAAATTTTTTTTAACCCAATCTAGAATCATAATCTCTGAGGTTTTTCTAGAAAATTTTATGAAGCCTTTCTTTTCAAGAGAGTCAGTTAATTTATAAATGGTTTCACTATCATAGCCTGTTTCAAGGCACATTAATTTTTCAGGCATTTTGTATACTCCGCACTGTGAGGTTTCAGTGCTTGTTCTTAAAAATATATACATAAACTTTTCAGCTGGTGTAAGCTCTAAAACCTTTTCCTCAATCCAAAATTTAATATAAAACTTTCTAAAAGTTGCCATAATAAAATCCCCCTATTTTAATAAAATTACGTTTTACTTTTTATGTTTGTCCTATTTTTTATATATGCATTTATTTTCGTTTTTCTCTTTTTTTATTTTTTTATATATTTTTCTGTAGCTTTTTTTATTATTTATATTGCTATTTATATTGCTATTTATATAGCTATTTATATTTATATAGAGGTTTATATTTATATAAGAGGAACTTATAAGAGAAACTTATAAGAGAAACTTATAAGAGGAACTTATAAGAGAAACTTAAAGTAGGGGAAAGGGGGGATTAGGAATTTGAAGTGGCTATTAAGTAGCTTTGAATAATTATTTTAATATTTTGTAAGATTTTTAGAAGTGATAGATAATACTTTTATATGATTATGAAAAAATAATCAACAGAATCCTGTTGATTACATTGAATGTATTAATATATTAGCTAGGGTACTATATCTTATTTACTAAAATGGCAAGAAAACATTAAACTTATAGTAAACCAACCCTTTTCATGGGAACAGGCCATATAACCATTATACTTTGAAACAATAGTGGAAATGGAATTCATGCCTATGCCGTGATTTATATCCTTTGCTATTGGCATATGGGCAGTATTAAAGAGAACTTCTCCATCAAAGCGATTTTTAACAACAAGTGCTAGTTTTTTATCTGCATATCTTGTGGTAATCTGTATTTCCCTATTGTCATTTTCTTGTTTGCGGCTTGCATTGATTGCATTTTCTAAAACATTGGCAAGGAGGAGGGCAATGTCGCAACTATTAAAGGGAATGTTTTCTGGTATATCAACTTCTGATATGATTTCGATACTCTCATTTTGTGCCATGTTTATGTAAACCAATAAAGAGGAATTAATAACAGAATTTTTGCAAAAAACCATGGGCTTAATATTTATTAAATCTTCATTTAACTTTGAAAGAATTTGGGAAGCTGGATGGAGTTCTTTATTTTGTATAAGTGAGGATAGCATTTGTACATTATGACGCATATCGTGTCTGAATATTCTCATTTTTTCATCATTTCCTGTAATGATGTTTGCTTGGTGTTTTATTGCCTCCATTTGTATATGTAAAAGTTTGTTTGTGGATTTAAGAGATTGTTTTTCATCAAGTTCCCTAAAATCACGATTAATGCATTTACATATAACAAACATAGCAATACTAATTGAGAGTCTTGAAACAAGTTGCCTCCATGTGTTAATCCAATTCTTATCCATGGTAACTATTGTATTACTTAAAAAATACAAAAAAGGTATTAACCAAATAATATTCCAGTAGTATTTATGTTTCGAGGATATATTTAAAATAAATGAATTCTTTAAAATTTTCCACAGAGGGTATCCTGTAATTGCAAAAAGAAGCAAAAATATAAGGCTTTCAACCATAAATTGACTGTTTAGTGATATGTTATCAAAATATAGACTTAAGATAATTGCTGCAAAAGAGTGAAGTAAAAGGGAATAGATTCCCTGCATACCATAGACAAAAAAATGCTGATAGAACAATCCTTTTATAATAAGGCAATTTATAAAAAAATATATTGTAGATCCGAATAAAATTGATATTTTATAGAATAATGGAGTTATAGTAATATTTGTTTTAAATATAATAATGGAAAGAAAAACACACTGAAATAAATAGTTTATGATATAGAAGTAGATTAAGCTTTTCTTTTGTTTTTGTGTTACAAGCTTTGAGAAAGGAATATAGCGTAAAATTATAGCAGGTAGTTGTACTAGTGTAATTGAAAAAATAATCCAAAATAATTTCATGACTTATATTACCCCCGTTTTTTTATAAAATACATCATGTATTTCTCCATGACATTAGTTTTTTTTCGCCTGCTAATAGGCAATTTTTCACCAGATTTTAGAATGAAATCACAATCTAAAGGGATGTCAATATAGTCCATATTGACAATTACATTTCTATAGCATTCAAGGAAACGGTTGTCGGGAAGAAATTTATTTTGATAATCTCTATATTTACCTAAAACTTTAAATACTCTGTCAGCAAGGTGAATATACACAGTGCGATCAATGCAATCTATGTATAGTATATTTCGATAATACAAATACACTTCTCCACATTCAGCTACAACTTTTATACCAGCCTTGTCCATTTGCAGCCTGTTAGTAGCATAATCCATAGCCCTATAAAGTGTAGAAATATGATCTTTAACTGGTTTCATAATATATCCTATGGCGTGAACATCGTAACCTTCTAGCTGATGTTCATCGCTGGTAGTAAAAAATAATACTGCAATTTCTATCTAAAGCGGCAATCTTTTTTGCCACATCCATACCTGTTAGTTTATTCATATAAATATCTAGAAAAACAATTTCATATTTGTAAGATGTATAATGTTCTAAAAAAGCTTCTCCGCTTTCAAATTCTGTAAAGTTAGGGGAAATATCATATAAATCTTTCCTGTCTTCAAAATATTTATTAGCAAGATTACGAAGTATAGCACGGTCTTTTAACAAATTATCTACAATAGCGATTTCCATAGCAAACCTCCAAAGTTTATATATTTATCCAACCTAATTATACTATAAAAGAATTTTTTTACATTACCACTCAGTCAAAATAATTACCACTGAGTTTAAATATATTGAAGAGATATTGGAAATTTGTTACAATTATTTATAAAGGCATAAAATTTATATTTATTATGGATTTTAATTTATGAGATTCATGGTTTTATATATATGCCTAGGGTACTAAGAAATAAGGAAAGGGGGTATAAAATGAAAATAGCTATTTGTGCAAAGGCAGAGGATTTGAAAATACTAAAGAGGCTTACAATAGATTATTGTGGAGAATGTAATTGTTATCCTGTTATTGATATTTTTGAGAATAGGGAAAACATTATTAAGGCTATGATTAATAATAGCTATTTTATTGTAATTGTAGCAATGGATAAGGCAAAAGGAATGGAAACGGTTAAGCATATTCATCTTAGAGATGCAAATGCAAAAATTATTTGGTTTTCTGATGATAAGGATTTTGCAGGCTTTGCTTTTGAAAATGAAGTAAAGCAGTTTGGAATACGGCCTATATGTAGTGAAAAGCTGATAGAGGGACTTAAACGTTGTGGAATATCTAATTTAGAAACTACATTATGTCAAGTGCACATAAAGGTTAATGAAAATTCAAGTCAAAGAATACAGACTTAAGGTTGAATTTTAGCTAAAAGGAGAAAAAATATATGAAATATGAAATTATTAAAAAAGTTATTTCAGTAATTTTATCTTTAAGTTTAACATTTCATATGGGTATGTGGGTGGTATATGGAAGTTCGGAAAAAATGCCAACTGTAGATGGTAGAACTATATTTGCCAATGGCACACCTTTACTGATTGTAGCTGATGGTAATGGTACAACCATATATATTGACACCAATGCTAGTGGCGTAATTGACCCTGGTGAAAAGTCATTAAAAGATGCAGGTATTGCTAATGCGCCCAAAAATGGAGAAAATTTAGAATATTATGGTATCTATGGAGGAGGCAATAGAGTAAATGTGCAATATAATACCCATATTGTTATGACAGGAGGCCATATAGATGATTTGTTTGGGGGGTGTTATACTGACTATAATTCTAAAGGAGGAGATCTTACAGGAGATACCTACATTAAGGTAACTGGTGGTAAGGTTCATCGTTATATAAGAGGTGGGTCTTGTGACACTAGAAATAATATTTTAAAAGGTAATACTACCGTGATAGTAACAGGGGGTACCGCAGGTTACGATGTAAGTTGCAGCAGTAACTGGGGAAAAACTACAGGAATTAAAACTGGTATTGTTACATCAACAAAAGCAAATGAAATTGGTTTTCACAATGGTTTTCTAAAAACTGCAGCCAACGTTTATATTGCAAAGGGAACAATTACACTTCCTTCTGATTTTGAGTTTACACTGCCAAAGGAGGGTACCTTAACGGTTCAAGAGGGTGCGGTTATTAAAAATCAGGGCAAAATCACACTGAATGGTACAATGGAGAATAAAGGTACTTTTATTAACAACGGCATAGTAAAGAGTGATGGAGGTAAGTACAGTGGCAGTGGCATTTGGAATGGAAATCCTATAGAGGATTTGAATCTAACTGTTTCAGAAGCAAAAGAAATAACGGATAACAGTACAAAATTTACTGTTAACTGCAATAAAGATGCTAGGGTTTATTACCTTGCAAGCGAAACGCCAATTAATGACAAAAATATATTAGAGGCAAAAGGCAATTCTCAATCTGTTTCTTCTAATATTGATTCAGATATTCTACTTCAAAATCTTAAGGATGATACCTCTTACACCTATTATATGGTTGCAAAGTCGGGAGAAAACTTTACAGATATTAAAACTGTATCTTTTAAAACCTTACAGAAATCACCTCTCAGCGGTACTGGTACAAAAGATGATCCTTATATCATAAAAACTGATTTTGATTTGGAATATTTGGCAAATTCGGTTAAAAGAGGTCAAAGCTATTCTAGTAAGTATTTAAAATTGAATAATGATATAACTTATTCATCAATTCCAATTGGCTGTTTTACTGAAGGTAGCAGCACAAATATGCCTTTTTGCGGAAATTTTGATGCTGCGGGGCATACTGTAACCCTTGCTATGACAAATGCTAGTAGTAATCCAAAAGAAGCAGTTGCTTTATTTGGATATCTTGGAAGTGGTGCTAGTATAAAAAATATTTGTACTACTGGAACTATAACTTCAAAAGAAAAGTATTCTGGTGGTATTGCAGGAGTAGCTAGAGATGGAAATGTAAATTTTTCAAGCTGTTCTAGTAGTGTAGAGATGAATTTTACTAAAGGTGGAGATTGTACCTATGGTGGCATTGTGGGGTTGATTAATAATTTGGGTAATGTTACTATGACAAATTGCTGCTTTACAGGTAAGATTACTTCTTCTGCTACCTCATTAGAAGGTGTTGGCGGTCTTTGTGGATGGAAGTCGGATACACTAAATGCAATTAATTGTTATGTTAATGCAAGTTTTGGAAGTAATAGTATTACTGCAAAGGGACAGCATATGGCAAGAAATGGAGGAACTTTCACCAATTGTTATTATAATAAAGAAAATAGATTAACAGATGATGGTTCAGCAAATTCTGCTGGAAGTGAAGCAGTTACAAATGATTTTACAAGGGGTAAGATTACTTGGCTACTACAAAATGGACAATCAAATCCAGCTATTCAGGTATGGGGGCAAAGACTTACTGGAAATATAACGGATAGTGATCCAGTATTATCCTTAGATTCTATAAAAGCTGTACACAAGGTTAGCTATTTTCTAGATAACAAAGAATTAGAAAATATTCGGGGTTATGCTAATAGCAGTATGACACTTGCGAATTTCACCTTAACTGAGGCAGAAATAAATGAAGGTTATAAATATAACTTTGAAATTACAAGCGGCACTGCTACTTTAGACACTGCTAATAATCAATTGAAGGATATTGGCGGTGATGTAGTAGTTACAGTAACAAAAGGAATTTTCTATACTATAACTGCAAAGTCAAAAGATTTAAATTTAGGAACAGTAGGAGAAGGGGGAGCTTATGCTGCAGGAGCTACAGCTACTTTTATAGCGGAACCTCGTATGGGATGCAAATTTGTAAAATGGACTTCAGATGCTGAAGGAAATACTGAAGTATCTAAAGAGAAAACATTCACTGTTAAAGCTAGTAAATCATGTACCTATTATGCATGGTTCACCATAGATAAATATACACTTAGTGTAGGAGATTTTAATTCTTCTGCAGGTACAATAACTGGTGTAAAGGATGAAGGATATTCTTATAATGAGAGAGCAGTTTTAAAAGCAGAAGCAAATACAGGCTATGTCTTTGATGGCTGGAAGAATGAATATGGTGTAACAGTTGATACTAGTCCAAATTTTTCATTTAATGTTTCAGGTAATATGACTATAACACCAATATTTACACAGATTAAGGAAAATGTCACTTATTATAGGATAGCCTTTTATCATCAGGCTGGAAACCTACTTAAATCAGAGAAGATAGCTTTGAATACTGGAGTCACAGTTCCAAATACACCTTCAAAGATTGGGTATGAGTTTATAGGATGGAGTGCTGATGGGACAAATCCAATAAAGCTAAATGAAGATGGAAGTATTACCATTACTTCAAATATGGATTTAAGGCCGCTTTTTAGGGTGAAAGAAGTGAAGTATTCTCTAACTGTAAATGATATATTAAAGGATTCATATGCACCATTAAGCAGTGTTAAAGCAGAAGTTACAGAAACAAGTATACCAGAAGGTAAGAAGTTTGCATACTGGATTGATAAAGAGGGCAATATTTTAAGCTATAGTAACCCCTATAATTTTTCTATTACTTGTAATATGGAGTTAAAGGCTATATATGAAGATTTAAAAAATGATGTAATAAAGAAGCCAACACTTACCCTAAGTGAGCCAACCTATGAATTCATAAGAGAGGGTAAGCATAAGATGGTATGGTATGCAGTAATGGATTTACCAGAAGGATATACTATGGTTGAGAGTGGAATTCTACGTATTGTATCTACAGTGCCAAAGACAAATGATCAGATGACTTTTGATTCAGATGGAATTTACAAGAGAGTTATAAATGTATCCGATTCTATACCTAATCAGTATTATTACAGTGTGGCTGCAACAGATGGAAAAGGTGTATCTATAAGGGCATATATTGTTATAAGAAATAAGGATGGAAACTTAGAGACAATATTAAGTGATGTGCAGTATGGATGTTATAAATAAAAAGTAATAATAGAAGGGAAGATATAAAAAATGAATAGTAAGAAAAAACAATATGAATCACCAGAAATGGAGGTTATATTATTTGATGAGGAAGATATCATAACAACATCAGGTGAAATTGGCGGTGGGGATGATGACATCGGATAAAATATAATTATATATATTTATTTTGTAGTAGTAAGCAGATAGAAAAAATGCGCCAGCTAGTGAGTTTATTCTATCTGCTTACAAACTATTTTGCCTTATTTAAACAGGAACTTTTAGCTATATCTGAAATTAGAAAGGTAGGAGAAAGATGTATGTAGGAAATTACAAAATAGCAGGACAGGTTGTGGAAATAAACTCCATTTACAATGGGATTCACAAGATGTGTGAAAAATATAAGACAATTGAACCCCAAGAATTTTCTGTGAGCATTTATCCAGAAGATATTACCTTTGAAGGTGAAAAATCAAAAGCAGAGGATAAAAAAGAAGGAATTAAGGTAAGACATTTTAAAGAGGAGTATCTTGAGACATTAGGGGTATATCGGAAAATTTCAGAGCTGCTTATTGAAAAGGACATCCTGTTGTTTCATGGCTCTGCTATAGCAGTAGAGGGACAGGGATATCTGTTTATTGCAAAAAGTGGTACGGGAAAATCTACACATACTAGGTTGTGGAGAAAACTTTTGGGAAATAGTGCGGTGATGATTAATGATGACAAGCCATTACTTCATATCACTGAAAATGAAGTTACGGTTTATGGCACACCTTGGGATGGAAAGCATCATTTAAGTAATAACATACAAGTACCATTAAAAGGTATTTGTTTCTTAAATAAAGATATTCAAAACCATATTTTAAGAATTGATAAAATTAAAGCTTATCCAAAACTTCTTCAGCATTCTTACCATTCTTTAAATTTAAAAAATATGAAAAAAACACTGTTGCTTATTGATTTGCTTGTAGAAAAGATTAGATTGTATGAGTTAGGCTGTAATATGGAACTGGAAGCTGCTAAGGTTTCATATGAAGCAATGAAGTAATTATAGGAGGGAAAAACATGAAATTAAAGGAAGGTTTTATTACTCACAATTCAAATGGAGAGAATATTATGGTTGCTGTTGGAGATGCTTCTTATAAGTTTCACGGTCTTGTGAGAAGTAACAAAACTGGGGCATTTATTATAGATTGCCTAAAGGTAGAAAGAAAAGAAGAGCAGATTGTAGAGGAGATATTAATGAACTTTGATGCTTCACGTGAAGTTGTTAAAAATGATGTTCAAAGGATAATTGAAATTCTAAGAGAGATTGGGGCAATTTATGAATAGCACCTATGAAAAAGAATTAGGAAAACATGGTAGTTTTACTTTTGTAAATGTGGGTACTAGCATGATGCCACTTTTACGTCAGCATAAGGACTTATTTGTTATAGAGAAAAAGCCTGGACTTGGTTTTAGAAAATATGATGTAGTGCTTTTTAAGAGAAATAGTGGTCAGTATGTGTTACACAGGATTCTTAAGGTTAGAAGCAGTGACTACGTTTTATGCGGTGATAATAGGTTTAAGCTTGAATATGGTGTTACAGAGGATAATATGCTAGGGGTTATGACAAAGGTAATACGAGATGGTGTAACCATATCTGTAACAGATAAGAAATATCAGATTTATGTACATCTTTGGTGTGATTTCTTTTATATTCGAGCTGCTATTTTATGGATTAAGCTATTTTTATATAAAAGTAAAAGAAAGTTAAGAAAGATAATGGCAGAATAATTAATTTATAAATGCAATAAATGAAATAGATGCAATAGAAGTTACCTAGCCAATAGTATTATTATGAAGGGAAGGTCTTAAGGGGGAATTAATTGGATGAAGAATATTAAAAGTGCCTCAACACTTCGCTGGATAAGTAATGTAGTAGGAAGAAAAAAATATATATCCTAATTTTACTTGTTGTACAAATAGTGCTTGGAATTAGTAGTGTTTTTTATGCATTGATTCTAAGAGGGGTTATTGATGAAGCTGTGGCAAAGGATTCTGAAGGCTTTTTTTATGGTATTGCAGCTTTTTGGGATTGGTGCTTTTTCAGATTCTACTTAGGGCAATAAACCGTTTTTTAGAAGAGTATTCAAGGGCAACAATGGAGAATTGTTTTAAAGAAAGACTTTTTACATTTTTGCTAAATTGTGATTATGGCTCTTTTAGTGAGGTTCATTCTGGAGAATGGATGAATAGAATAACATCTGACACAGTAGTAGTTGCAGATGGTTTAGCACAGATTATTCCTATAGTTGCTGGAATGCTTGTAAAGATGGTGGGAGCAGTAGCTATGATTCTTATATTAGAGCAAGAATTTATATATATATTAATTCCCGGAGGTATATTACTCATTAGTCTAACTTATGTATTTCGTAAAGCACTAAAAAGATTTCACCGAAAGGTATAAGAATCAGATGGATATTTAAGGGTGTTTTTACAGGAAAGTTTTTGCAGTATGTTGGTGCTTCGTACCTTTGTAAAAGAGGAGCAGACTTTAGAAAGTGCTTCTGAAAAAATGGAAGCACATAAGAAAGCAAGGATGAAGAAAAATCATTTTTCAAATATATGTAATATTGGATTTGGAGGTGTGATGCAAGGAGCCTACGTGCTTGGTGTAGGATTTTGCGGCTATGGTATTTTGATTGGAACTATGTCTTATGGAACGCTTATGGCAATTTTACAATTAATAAGTCAGATTCAATCTCCCTTTGCAAATATTACAGGATATATACCAAAATATTATGCAATGCTAGTAAGCGGGGAGAGATTAATGGAAGCTGAAGGATATGATGAGGAGATTGAAATAAAACATAAAAAATTAAAATCAATATCAGAGATTTATACACTTTATGAAAATTATTTTAGTTCTCTCACACTTTGTAATGTGGATTTTACTTATAAATCACCTGTAAAAAATTCAGATACAGAAATGTCTAGGGTAGTAAAAGCTGTGAATATGAAAATTGAAAAGGGAGATTACGTTGCTTTTACAGGACCTTCAGGCTGTGGTAAGAGTACCATATTAAAATTATTGATGTGCCTTTATCCTTTAGATAAAGGAAAGAGGTGGATTGATATAAAACATGAAAATAGCTTAAGCTCCAATGGTTTTAAGGATGATGAAGTACAAAAGCGAGTTTCATTAACAGCAGATTATCGGCGACTGTTTGCCTATGTACCACAGGAAAATCATCTTATGAGTGGAACTATTGGCCAAATCGTTGC
Organism: Haloimpatiens sp. FM7315; assembly: GCA_041861885.1. Taxonomy (NCBI): domain Bacteria; kingdom Bacillati; phylum Bacillota; class Clostridia; order Eubacteriales; family Clostridiaceae; genus Haloimpatiens; species Haloimpatiens sporogenes. Next base: position 2,488,918 of record JBGVUE010000001.1, on the reverse strand, counting down.
TTATTCAGATAAAGAGGCAATTAAGGATGAAGATAGGATATGGAAGGCACTTAGGATTGCTTGTGCTGAAGATTTTGTAAAAGAATTGCCACTTGGACTTAACACCTTTCTTGGAGAAAGGGGACTAGGACTTTCAGAGGGGCAGATGCAGCGAATAGCTATTGCAAGGGCTATATTTTCAGATAATCCAATATTGATATTTGATGAGTCTACTAGCGCATTAGATGAAAAAACTGAAGAATTGCTTTTGTGTAATCTACGGGCAATGACAAATAAAACAGTGATTATTGTAACTCATAGAAAATCGGTTTTAAAGATTTGTGACAAAGAGATTATGTTTCAAGAAGGAAATATAAGGGTTAGAAATCTGATCTAGTTTTATGCTGGAGAATAGAAGGCAAAATAATGTAGGGCATAATACTGACAATGTATAAGTAAATTAGAAATAAAATAGGATATAAATAGAAATAAAATAGGATATAAATAGAAATAAAATAGGATATAAATAGAAACAAAACAGAATATAAATAGAAATAAAACAGAATATAAATAGAAATAAAACAGAATATAAATAGAAATAAAACAGAAATAAAATAGAAAGGTAAATAAAAAATGATTGAGGTAGATAAAGAAACACAAAATCTTAACATAAAAACAGGTTATGATATGATTTATTTGGTTAGTTGCATTCTAGGTGGCATTCTTCCAAAAAGAATTCTGTAGAACAAATGGACTTACCTAATATTTATTCCATGGCAAAAAAGCATAGTTTGACTGCTATTTCTTATATGGCTCTAGAATCTTCTAATGTATTTTCAATTTGTAAGGATGTAGAATTAGCTATTAAGTGGAGGAATGCAAAAGAAAAAGCAATCAGAAAAAATTTGATGATGGATGCAGAGAGAGAAGAAATATTGAGTTTCATGGAGGGGGAAGGCATTTGGTATACACCACTTAAGGGAATTATTTTAAAAGATATGTATCCAAGAATTGGTATGCGCCAGATGGCAGATAATGATATACTTTATGATAAAAAATATCAAAAAGAATTGCTTGATTTTATGACTGCACGACACTATGAAGCTTCAGAGATTGGAAAAGGAAGTCATGATGTTTACCATAAGGCTCCTATATATAACTATGAGCTACATACATCATTGTACAGTAAAGGCCATGACAGAAGTTGTCAGGAATATTATAGAAATGTAAAGCAGAGACTGATTAAAGATGAAGACAATAATTTTGGATATCATTTCAGTGATGAAGATTTTTATATTTATATTATAACCCATTCTTACAAGCATTATAATGGAAGTGGAACTGGACTACGTTTTCTATTAGACATATATGTATTTTTAGAGCAAAAGAAAGAAAAATTAAAATGGAATTATATATTAGTAGAACTTGATAAACTTAACATAAAGGAATTTGAAGAGAAAAGCAGAGAACTTTCAAAGAAGCTCTTTTCAGAAAAAAATATCAGTTAACAAAAGAGGAGTTAGAAACTTTTATTTATTATCTTGGCTCTGGAACTTATGGAACTATAAAAAATAGTATAGAAAATAAAATGCGTAAATATCAGCCTGATAGTAAGCCTATGACAGCAGTTACTAAGATAAAATATTATCTTAGAAGATTGGTTCCAGATATGGAATATTACAAAAATCATGTATATTTTTTATATAGGCACAAAGGGCTAATACCGTTTTTTTGGTTTTTAGAGTGCTACGTGGGCTAATAAAAAATGGTAAGAGGATACAAAAAGAAATACAATTGGTGATTAAGATTTAGTTGGGGACAGTCACCGCAATTTTTTTAAAGTTGGGGACAGTCACCGCAATTTTTTAAAGTTGGGGACAGTCACCGCAATTTTTGCTTTTTTTAGATAGATTTTTTAAGATAAAATTAATTAATTTACTTTACTTATTTTGTAAAAAGACTATCCTCGTCCTTCCTAAACAGTATTATGTATTTAAAAGTAAAGGAAGTTTATTTTTACTAATATATTGGGGGGAAGAGCAATGAACTATAATAATATGGATAAAGAAACTCTTATAAAAATAATAAAGGAAAAAGATGAAGTCATAGAAAGCTTAAATAAAAAGATAGATGAAATCTTACACTATGCAAATGTAGATGAGGTTACTAAGGTGCTAAATAGAAGATCTGGCTTAAATGTTCTAAATACAAAACTGGAGTTTTGTAGAATAAATAATGAGAGCCTAACTCTTTGTTTTATTGATATAGATAATTTTAAAAAAATAAATGATAGTTTTGGTCATGGAGAAGGGGATAAGGTATTACAAGAAGTAAGTAAAATTTTTAAAGAATGTATTAGAAATACAGATAGCGTATTAAGAATGGGCGGAGATGAATTTATTATAGGTTTTGAAAACATTAACAAAAAAGTGCCTGCAAAATATGGAATAGAATTTGCAGTAGAATACATGAGATTTACGGTAAGGAAAACTCAGAGCATAAGGTAACATTAAGCCGTGGATTTTCTGAATATAATAAAGAAAATCAGTTGCCTTTAAAGGATTTAATAGAAATAGCTGATAAAGATATGTATGAGAATAAAAAGGTAATATATCATAAAAAATGACTCGTTGTATATTAAAGTAAAAGATGATAAAATGTAACTGGAAATTAAACTTGTATATCTTAAATATGTAGTTATTTAAGATATAGATTATGGGGCAAAAATCGGCTTTGAAGGGGTGCGTAATGAAAGAGTTTGATAGGAAAGCATTTTTATGGATATATGATAAATTAAACAATACTGGTAGTGTTGATAGAAATGACATTATAGAAGAATGTAAACTATCAGAAAAATCCGTATCTAGATATATAAAATCTATAAATGATTATTTTTCTGAGAGACATATAGATAAGAAGATTGTTTTTAATGGGATAAAAAAAGTTTATGAAATTAAAGGGCATAAGGGCACAATTTTAAACGAAAGAGATGTACTTTCGATATCCAAGGTTCTTCTTGAAAGCAGGGGATTTTGCAAAGAAGAAATGACATATATACTAGATAAGCTTTTGTATAACTGTGTGTCTTATGACAAAAAAATAGTAAATAGTATTATAGGAAATGAAAATTATAATTATATTTCTGTAAAGCACAATGAAAAATTAATAGACAAGCTATGGGATTTAAGTTTAGCCATAAAAAATCAATTTGTGTTGGAAATAGAATATTGTAAGATAAAAAAAGGTGGCAAAGTTGAAGAGGTTCCATGTAAAAAATATATAAAACCTGTGGCTATACTATTTTCAGAATATTATTTTTATTTGGCTGCTTATAAAGAAGAAAAAAATTATGAATATCCAACAATATATAGAGTAGATAGAATAAAAAATTATAAAAGTGCAGAAAGAAAATTTTCCATTGAAGATAGTAGTAGATTTAAAGATGGGGAATTTAAAAAATTAATTCAGTTTATGCAGACAGGTAAACTTGAAAGAGTTAGGTTCAAGTTTAAAGGCCCATCTGTAGAGGCAGTTTTAGATAGGCTTCCTAATGCAAAGATAATAGATGAAAAACAAGGGGAGTTTACTATAGAGACTAAAATGTTTGGTCAGGGAATTAAGATGTGGCTTTTAAGTCAGGGGGATTCTATAGAAGTATTAAGTCCAAAGGATTTCAGGGAAGAAATGAAAAACACCATTGAAAGAATGAAAGAGATGTATAAAACTTGCTAATAAAACTAATAATATAAAATAAATTCCGGTTGTTAAGAAATTTTATGGGATGTTAGATATTGGATATAAAAGTCTACCTAGGTTAATTAAAAATAATTTTAGGTAGTTATTTTTTTGCTATGTAAATTTATCAAAAATTTCACAAAAAACTCTTGACTACTTTACAAGAAGTAATTAAAGTGGTTATATATAAATGTGTTAATTTGTATAAAAAAATTTAAAAAAATTAATATAAAATGATTTATATTAGGCTAGAAATGGTATAATATATAAGGTTAAAATATTAAAACAAATATGAAAAAAATCAGTTATGAACTAGAGCTAGGAAGGTTGTGTATTATGAATTTATACAAAGATCTATTAGATAAAAAAACTAAACTATCATTAGTTGGACTTGGATATGTTGGGCTACCAATAGCAGTTGCATATGCTGAAAAACTTGATGTTGTAGGTTTTGATATTAACGAGAAAAAAATTGAAGCTTATAAATCAGGAATTGATCCTACTAAAGAAATAGGAGATGAAGGAGTTAAAAATTCTACAGTTCATTTTACAAAGGATGAAACTAAGCTAAGAGAATGCAAATTCCATATAGTGGCTGTGCCAACTCCTACAAACGAAGACAAAACACCAGATTTAAGACCTGTTGAAGGTTCAAGTGTTATAGTTGGAAGAAACTTAACAAAGGGTTCAATTGTTGTATATGAATCTACAGTTTACCCAGGTGTTACAGAGGAAATCTGTGTTCCAATTCTTGAAAGAGAATCTGGTTTAAAATGTGGAGTAGACTTTAAAGTTGCTTATTCTCCAGAGAGAATCAATCCAGGAGACAAAGTACATAGACTTAAGAACATAAAGAAAATAGTTTCAGGTATGGATGCAGAAACTCTAGAAACAGTTGCAAAAGTTTATGAACTTGTTATAGAGGCTGGAGTTTACAGAGCTGAAAGTATCAAAGTTGCAGAGTCTGCAAAGCTTATTGAAAACTGTCAAAGAGACGTAATGATTTCATTTGTTAATGAATTATCAATGATATTCAACAAAATGGGAATTGATACTAAGGCAGTAATAGATGCAGCAGGTAGCAAATGGAACTTCATAAAAATGAATCCAGGTTTAGTTGGAGGACACTGCATAGGTGTTGACCCATACTATTTAATACATAGAGCAAAAGAAATTGGTGTAGAATCAAAGGTAATAGCTTCAGGTAGAGAAATAAATGACGGTATGGCTAAATATGTAGCTGAAAATACTGTTAAGAGCTTAATAAAAGCTAATAAAAGAGTTAAAAATGCAAAGGTTGCAGTACTTGGAATAACATTTAAAGAGGATTGTCCAGATACAAGAAACACTAAAGTTGTAGACATAATAAAAGAACTAAAAGAATACGGTGTAGAAGTTCTTGTAGCTGATCCTGTTGCAAATAAAAATGACATAAAAGAAGAATATGGTTTAGATTTAGTTAACTTTGAAGATATAAAAAGTGTAGATGCTGTTGTATTAGCTGTATCACACAGTAATTATAGAGAAATGAAGATTGAAGACTTTGGTAAATTATATTCTAAAGAAGCAGTAAAGGAAGCTGCAGTTACTTCTTATGTAGAAGAAAAACATGTATTTATAGATGTTAAAGGAATTGTAGACAAAAACTCAGTTAATAAGGATAAATTTGTTTACTGGAGATTATAGAATTATTTAAGCTTTGATTTCAGTAAAATTAATCAGGTCTTAATAAAAAAAGAGCTATTTCCAAAGTAGGTAAGCCCCACTTTGGAATAGCTCTTTTTAAATTAAATATCCAGTAATTAATTTTTCTTTACATCAGTAAGCTGATAGGTTCCCATATTAGGATTAAATTTATAGTAATAGATGTAGTTATAAATCTTATTTTTGTGTCTTCTTTTTCTGTTATAGAGTATTCTTCAGTTTCTTTTATTGTGCCTTCAGTTTTATCATCATTACAAGTGTAGTCTAGTACCTTTGAATTAATACAAGTTTCTATGATCCCTTTTTCGCTAAGGGTTGGAACTAGCTTACTTTGACCTTTATATAAAGTGCTTCCAGGATAAATATAAGGTTCAACTAATGAAAAGTCATTGTAATTTATAGCTTCTGCAAAGGCATAAGTATAATTATCAATAAGGCAGCTTAGCTGTTCTTGTACATTGTAATAAGCATCTTCAGCATAGCTGAAATCTAAGTAGGCAGTATCAGAATCAGCCACTGTTACCTCTTCGCTTTTATAAGTTTTATCATTTGATCTTTTTAAGCCATATAGTCTTGAATTTTTATCCACTGGACCAAATTCAGAGGCCTTTGATATATTTATGCCTGTGTTTTTTCCATTTATGAAAAGAAGAGCGTCTTCATAACCAGAAGAGCAACTTATAGTTATGTATTTAGCATTTTCTAATAAATCAACGCTAACTTTATTTTCCTCGTTTTTGTCTTTTTCTGTATCAATTTCTTTTAAGTCATTTAAATTGGCATATTTACCTTTATAATTAGCTGTAAGCTTGTATTTTCCAGGCATTAGTGGGCCTATTTCCTTTTTAAAATCATTTTTTGTGCTTTCACATATTTCTTTTCCATTTAGATATATTTTAGCATCTTTGCATTTAACACTTATATTAATAAAATCTGGATTTAGGTTTAAAGTGTAGTCATTAAAAAATAAAAGCTTTTTGCCATTGCTTTTAAAGTTAAGAATAGATTTTTGGTCATTACCCTTAAAAGTTTCTTTAAAAACCTTGTCCTTTGAAAGGGCTATTTCTTGGCTTTGGGTTCTTAAAGTGTTCATAACTTTATTAAAATAAGAAGGATTTTCTTTAAAGTAATTTGAAAGAGTTTTAATGTTTTCTTTATTCATAGGAAGATTAGAATCACTACAGCTAAGAAGTGAAATAACCCCCTCGGTATCATCGGAATTTATAGATTTTTCAAATTTTGTTACTATCTTTTCAGGGTTATATAAAGATGTACCTACTTTGTAGAAAACTCCTGAAAAAACTAATATTAAAGCCACTAAAATAAGTATTTTTTGTTTATGTGTATCTGACTTTTAACTTCTCTTGAATCAGGAATACTAATATCTGTATCAAGTGGTTTTAGGGATTTATTTGAAGAATCAATATAATCCTTTTTTAAAGGAGCCTCTATTTTTGTTTCCTTGCCGCAATTAGGGCAGGTATTTTCTTTATCTTCAAGTTTAGTTCCGCAATTGGTGCAATATTTCATGTTTCAATCTCTCCTTAGTTTGTTTTTAGTGAGAGAGTTCTTGTATTGTAATTAACATACTCTCACTAATTCTATATTTATTTGTTTTATATCAGTGTGTTAATAGGTTTATAAAGAATTTAATTAAAACATAATCACATAAGAAGCTTATAACAAGGCAAATTGGTACCATAAATGCTGCTTTGTTTTCTTCGATTTTTAGAGCTTTTACTATTCCTTTATAAAAAGATAATATGAATAATATAATACCTATAAATATACCTATAAATCCTAAAGTAATGCTTATGTAACTTAGTAATGAGCAAAGTAGTTTTCCTAAAATAAAAGGAATTAATGAAGATGCAGTAATTTTAACAGAATCAAATAAATCAGTGTTTACTTTAAATATGTAATTAATTATTAGGTGGCAGGCTAAAATTAGAGCAACTGAACTTAATAAAAAATATAAAGTAAAACCAAAGAAGAATTTAGCATAAGGTATTTCATTATTAAATGGAGAGTAGCAAAGTTCTTCAAATAGGTATGAAAGTTTGAAATTCATAGTACTCCATAGTCCATTTACATTTGTAATTATAGATTTTACAGATAATAAATCTATAATGCCACTTATAATGGATATAATTGCAAGTAAATACATAGACATAGCATTAGTTAGATATTTACTTTCATTTGAAGTTGTTGTAATTGGTTTTGCTAAAATCTTTTTCGAGTAGTTAAAAAGATTTTGCAAAAGTTCTATAGTTTCTTTATTAGAGGTATTTTTAGATACAGAAGATTTATCTTCTATAACAGCACCACATTCCCCGCAGAATTTATCTCCTTCCTTTAGAGGTGCTCCGCAATTTTTACAAAATGTCAATACAATCACCATCCTAGTTAAATTTTATTATTACATATAAAATTATTCTACAATATATATATAAATCCTTTATTGTAATAATTATTTACCAAAATAAAATATGTTAAATGTAGAAACAAGTCCTATAATGTAGTAATACAGGTGTAAAATTGATTTTTAAATGAAATTGTATAAAAATGATATAATACTATTAGGTTAAATTGCAAAGTAAAGTATAATAGAAGTATTAATAATTTATAGAGGGGAAATGTTATGAATAAATCGAGAAAAATTATTATAATTGTGGCTATGATTTTTTGTATATTCTGGATGGGGTTTATATTTTTTAATTCCTCTAATAATGGTAAAACATCGAATAATAAAAGTCATTGGGTGCTAAGGAGCATAAAAACTAAATATAGAGAAATTAATATTGGAAAATATATAAATAATATTTTTAAAGGAAGCCTTAAGGATAAAGTTGAAGATAAAATTAAAAAGGGAGATAATGCAAATGTGTATTTAAGAAAAGCCGCTCACGTCTTTGAGTATTTTGCACTTTCTTTAATTATTACTCTTATACTTTTTCTACTTAAGCTTAAAATATTAGACAGGATGGTTTATAGCCTTTTTATATGCCTTTTGTATGCAGTTTTTGATGAGTTCCACCAGTATTTTGTAGGGGGAAGAAGTAGCTCTGTTTTAGATGTAATTATAGATTTTTCAGGGGCTATTATAGGTGCTGCTTTGACGAATATTATAATAGTTGTAATTAATTTTGTAAAAAATAAATAAACCTAACAATATTTCTTATGTAAGGTCTATTTGGTAAAAAAAGAAAAGCTTTTCTATAATACATTTTTGGGCAAAAAAACAGTGAAAATTGTACCTACACCTTCATAACTTTCCACTGTTAAATTGCCTTTGTTTTTTTCAACTAAGTGTTTTACTATAGGAAGTCCGTGTCCGTGGTTGTTGCCTTTTTTTGTAGAATATCCAATTTCAAATAGTTTGCTGTAAACGCTTTTGGAAAGTATAGGAAAGGAATTCGATATGGCTATGCTATAAGTATCTCCTACTTCAGCAGTAGCTATGGATAATATTTTTTTATCTTCACTACAGTTTTGAAGTCCCTCTATGGCGTTGTCGATTAAATTAAATAATATCTTGCAAAGATCAATGGAATCGATTTTTACATTATCTAAAAAAGAATCTATGTCAAGCTCAACGGTTATGCCTTTGCTTTCTGCAATGGCATGTTTTTTATATAATAGAGCTGCAACTTCAGTATTTGATATTTTTGATATTGAGAAGATTTCATTGGTTTTTCCGCAAATGTTAAAAGTATAGTCTAAGGCCTTTTCAGACTTTCCAAGCTGAATTAAACCGGAGATTATGCTAAGGTGATTTTGAAAATCATGTTTTTGACCCTTTAGGGCATCTATAATTTCTTTTGAACTATTTAGCTCGTTTTTTATCCTACGTTCTTTTTTTACGAAATCTATTATAAAAACTACACATATAATAGAACTTATACCCAAAATATCCACAATTAAAGGAAGGGTTAAAGGGTATTTGAAATTAACAGGTTTTATATTATTATAAGACATTAATACATTATTTGTAAAAAACATAACCACTACATTTTGAAGTAAAATAAGAAGCATTAGTAAAGAAGTTTTATTTTTAAATTTCATAAAGATCATCCTTTAAATTTTAATTATAGGTCTTTTTAGTACACAGGTTACTACAAATAGGATTATTAAAAGTAAATGAGATACTATAAAAAATATAAAGTGAAGAGGGAGCACTAAATGCAAATTATTTGAGTTAATAGTTAAAAGTGAAAATAATATGTTTTCTCCCCATAGCATAGAAAATAATCCTACTAATATTGCTATTGATGAATTTAAAAAATTTTGTTTTAAAATAAATCTCATTTCAAGTTCTAAAATTAAAGTTAGTACTAATGTGTGACTACCTAGTGGAATGGAGTATTTTGTGTAGATATAACGGACTAATAATATAGATAGAGAATTTATTAAAGCAGATATTATAATCCTTTTTTTATTAGCGTAAATACCTATGAAAGCAAGTCCAGTAGGAATCATTAAGAAACTTTCTATAGTAGATATTAATAATAATTCATACATATGTTTTAATTACTCCTATTATTTAAGTTAAGTTAATAATAGCATAAATAAGCAAAAAATCCACGATTCTAACAAAAAAATGCATAAAATGTGACTTTTTTTGATAATTATGACTAAACACAAAATTACTAATTTGTTATTTTATAAAATATAATAAGTAGTATAATAAGATTAAACAAAAATATTACATAAAAAATAAAAAAATACATTTTGTTACATATTTGAATTTTGCAATTAAATTTAATTTAAATCTAAGTTAAAGTTATTTCATAAATAATAGTTTTTTTATTGAGCTAAGCTTAATCAACTTATTTATGGTAAATATACATTATATATTATATAATGTTATAAAGGAGGAATTTACTAGAAGTTACTGAAATGTAACTCAATATATGTAAAAATAAATTATAATAAACGAAGTATTATAAATAAAATATAAGATATGTTATAAATAACTTACAAATAACTTATAAATAAGATACAAATAAGATATAAAATATAATTATATGTTTAAATATATTTTGCCAGTGGAAGGTAGGTGAAGAACCTGATATATTAATCAGGTTATAGGTTATGAAAAAATATAAAAAAAATATCTGCTGGAACTTTGTCCGCATGTGTGATGATGACTTTATACTCTCCAGTTGTTAAGGCTGAGAAGCTTAGATTTAATGGAGCAGATAGAATAGAAACTGCAATTAAAGTAGGGGATAATTATTTTAAAAATGGAACTTCCTACGCAGTACTAGCAGGAGCAAATAATGAAAATTTAATAGATTCCCTAATAGCAGCTCCTTTAGCTAAGGCTTATGATGCACCCATAGTAAACCATTTTAAAGGAAATGATGTGGACAAGACTATTTTAAATAAACTTAAAAGCTGGAAGGTAAAGACTATATTTCTAGCCAGTGGTTATAAGGTATTTTCTAAAACTTTTGAGAATAAATTAAAGGCTGAAGGTTTTAATGTGGTAAGACTTGGAGATGATGATCCGGAAAAAACTTCATTAAATATCGCAAAAAAACTTGAGGAAAAGCAAGGAAAAATATCAAAGGCTTGTATTGTTTCAAGTGACCAAGGGCATTTAGTAGATTCTTTGTCAATATCTCCTATAGCTTGCATGGAAAATATGCCGATTTTACTTTCAAATAAAAGTAAATTATCAAAGCCTGTTAAAGAATATATATTAAGCAAAAAATTATCTAATGTATATGCTATAGGTGGAAACACTATTTTAAGTGATAATGTTTTAAAAGAAGCTAATGCAAAAAGAATATTTGGTAAAGATAGATATGATACAAATATAAAGATAATAGAGGAGTTTAAAAAGAATTTAGAATTTAAGAAGGTTTTTATATCCTCAGGTAGAAACGCAAATATTGTAGATGCTCTTTCAGGTTCAGTAGCGTCGTCTAAAGAATCTTCACCTATTATATTAGTAGGGGATAGCGTACAAAATGTAACTAAAGACTTTATAAAAGGCAATGTAAATAAAGAGGCTGAGGTTTATGTTTTTGGAGGAGAAGGTGCTGTAACAAGCAGTGTAGCCGATGAAGTTGAACTCATTAAAAACGGTGAGGAGGATGGAATATTAAAGGTTAAGGAAATAAGCTTAATTGAAAATAATTCCTTACTTGTTAAACTAAACACTTCTTTAAATAATTTATCAAAATATAATTTTGTTCTTAAAAATTCCTCAGGAGAAAAATTAAGCATTGCAAGTGCTTTTAAGGCTCCTTTTGATAAAACTTCAAAAACTGCTGTTGTAAATTTAAAAGATGTCGTAACAGCCGGCAAGGTGTATACCCTCAATAACATGGAGTTTAAAGGAGAGAATATAAAAAGTAAAAAACCTGGTATAACTTCAATGGAGTCTGTAGATTTTAATAAAGTAGAGATTAATTTCTCAAAAAATATAGATATAAAAGATTTATTGCTAAAGTTTAAGGATAGTAATGGACAGGAATTAAAGGTTAAAGATGTGAGTTACAGTGAGGAAAACCCTAACACTTTAGAGGTTACAACAGAGGATCAGCTAAAAGATGTAACTTACTCATCTTCTATAAAAGGGGCCAAGGATTTTATAGGAAACTTTATGGAGGAAGACACTAAGAAAACTTTTAAGGGTATAGGAAAAGATACATCCACTCCTTTTGAAGTTAAGGAAGCAAAGGCTTTAAACCCTAGAAATGTACTTATTTCCTTTAATTCTATTGTGGACAAGGATACTTTAAATAACTTAAAGAATTTTACCTTAACAGAGCTTCATAGCAGTAAATGTATTAATATAAAAGAAGCGAGAATTGGAAGAAAATCCGATGGAGATTTTAAGTCTTCTAAAGATGCAAAAAGATCTGTTATCCTAACTTTAGAAGAACCTCTTGAAGATAGTACTATGTACACTGTAATCTCAAAGAGTGTAAAAAACACTGCAGGAACTTTAATTGATGCAAAAAAGGAAAGTGCAGATTTTATTGGAATTGGACCTTTTACAACTAAGATGGATATTAATGAAGAGGGAAATAATATAACTTCTATAAATAGTAATAGAGTAAGGGTTGAGTTTAAAAGGCATATACAAAAAGAAACTCTACTAAGCTCAAATTTTAAGATTGTAGATGTTTATTCAAAGGAAGATATTCCGGTTAAATCAGTTAAGATAATAAATGATAGAACAATAGATCTTGAAACTTATGATATGAAAGAGAAGTTATATAAGCTTCAGTTTAATAATATAAAAGATGTAGATGAAAATGAATTTGATTCTAAAAAATCTTCAAAGATATTTAAGGGAACAAGTAAATCTTCTGATATTGCAGCTATTGAAAGTGCGAAGCTTTTAGATGACAAAACCTCGCTTATACTTACCTTTGACAATGTTTTAGGTGATAATGCAGAGGAGCTTACCAATTACTATATAAATAATGGAATTGGAAATCCTATAAAGGCTCAAAGAGTAATAGGAGATTCTAAAAGCATAAAATTAACTATACCTTTAACTGTAAACAAGCTTTCTTATGAGGTTACCGTTAGTAATTTACAGAACTTAGATGGTAAGACCTTAGATGAAAAACTTTATAAAAGTTTTATAGGAAGTGGCAAGGAAATATCAGAGTTAGGGGCTTCAAAAGTAGAGGCTCTTGACAAAAACACTTTAAGGATTTATTTTGATTTTCCTGTAACAAGTAAGCTAATTGACGGAGAAAATAGAATATGGAATAGTAATACTAACACTTTAAATTCAAATGCTATAACTATAATTGGAAAAAATAGTGTGGATTTAAATCAGTATTATAACAATTACGTATATAAGGATAAAGAAAATGAAAATGCTTTAATTGTAAGAAGTGACAATTTGAATTTAAGTAAGGATAATGCAAATTCTAATAACAAATTTGAGCTTGTTTTAAAAGGCTCAAAACGTCTCCAGTTTAACTATAATGATGAGTCTATGAAGGAAATTTCTGTAGAAAATGTTGAAGCTATAAATAAAGAAACTATAAGGGTTTATTTTAATCAGCCTACAGAAATAGAAAAAGGTGCAGAGCTTGGAAGAATTACAAATAATGTAGAAGACGCAAATAGGGCCCTAGTTGGTGGATATGGTGGATTAAGTTATTATAAATCCTTAAAAAACCCAACACCAGTAGGTGGAAGTTACAAGATTTATGATTTTAAAGTAACTCCAGGGTATTTAGACATAACAGATAATTACTTAGTTATTAACCCTTATTTAAATAATTCAAGTGTAAATGGAATTCATGATTATACTGAAAATGAAAAAGCTGGATTTGTAACTATGAAGGATGATAATAAATCTAATTATGGCATTCAACAGATGTATAAGTTCTATGGAACCACTAAGACTACAGAGGATATAAGAAAAGCCTCTTTGAAGATGAAAGATTCTAGAACTATTGAGATTATTTTTCCAGAGGCTATGAACTTTGTTGAGGGGGAGTAAATTCAGTACTAAATAAAAACAACTATGTTTTAGTAGATAAAGATGGAAAAGAAATAAACAAAGATTTTATGTACATTCATCTTTCTGACATAAGCTATGATAGTGATGAAAATAAAGTAACACTTATTTTAAATGAAGATATTAAAGGAAAGGAAGAAGAACTTTTCCTTAAGATTTCAAAAACATAAAAAATGCTTTGGACACAAAATATGTAAGAAACACAAATGGTAAGGATATTGTGGAGAACTTTGAAAGAAGCTTTAAAGAGCCTCAGAAGTTAAAGCTTAGTAGTAAAACTTATTATAAAGTAAGTTCAAGAAGTCTTTTTATTAAATTTAATGGTAAGGCATATGGAACTTTGCCTTATGATAAATCAATATTTTTAATTGACTTTAGTGTGACACTAATGGATGCTTCTGGAAGAGAAGTTTCCCTTCAAAGTGATGATATTGAAAAAATAGTAACAAATATTAAAGATTCTACCTCAGCTAAAGATGATGGAATAACTGTTATTTTAAAGAATAACGAGAAGTTAAGATTCATAGAATCAGGTAAGGTTAAGTTAAAAGAAGATAGTACCATAAAATCAATTAATGGACAAGATTCTGAAGAATCAGAAGTAGACTTTTAGTAACTTATACAGGCGTTATATAAAGAACGCCTGTATTTTGTTACCAATAAGCCTAAAAATTTAATCATAAGATTTATAGGACTGGGGGAAATAAAAATGAATAATAAAAAGAAATCCAAGGTTAAATTAAGATTAAGGGCATTATTTTTAGCATTTTTATTTGTACTTGCAATTCCTACAACAGCACTTGCAAGTACTTTAGATGAGGTTAGAGAACTTATAAAGAGCTATTATATTTATGATGTGGATGAAAGTGTATATAAACAAAAAGACATAAGTAGTACTTTAGAAAAGTTAAATGACATATACTCAACTTATATGACAAAGGAGCAATATGACAGCTTTACTGGAAATATAGATATGAAGTATGAAGGTGTTGGACTTTTACTTTCCCCTACAGAAAACTATATGTTAGTTGCAGGAGTTATACCTGACTCTTCTGCGGAAAAAGAAGGGGTAAAGGCAAATGATGTAATTGTTGAGGTAAATGGGCATAAAATAGGTAAGGACAATTTAATTGATGCTTATATATATCTAAAAGGTGAAGTAGGATCTTATATTAATATAGTTGTAAAGAGAAAGGAAGAGCTTTTAAGTTTTAAGCTTCAGATAAAGGAGATAACCCTTCCAACAGTTACTTCAAAAACCATGGAGAGAGACATTGGATATATAAACATAAATAGCTTTGGAGAAGATACGGAAAAGGAATTTAAAGATAAGCTTTATTCAATGAAGGATAAGGCCAAAGGCTTTATAATTGATCTTAGAAATAACGGTGGAGGATATATGACCTCGGCTATAAATATAGCTGGGTATTTTATTGGAGACAGTCCTTCTATAACAGTTAAAAACAAACAAGGGTACTCAGAATCTTATAACTCTGATAAGAAAGAGTACACTATAGATAAACCTGTGGTGTTTTTAATAAATGAGGGAACTGCAAGCGCCTCAGAAATACTATCAGCTGCTGTTAAAGATTATGGAAAAGCTTTCTTTATTGGTAATAACAGTTATGGCAAGGGAGTTGCTCAAAGTTTATTTAAATTATCTGATGGAAGTTATTTAAAGCTAACTACCTTAAAATTTACCTCCCCTTATGGAAATGAAATAAATAAAGTGGGTATAAAGCCTAATATAACTTGCAAAGATGTAGATGAAAACCTAATGGATTTAGCCCAGTCAATACTTTCAGAGGCTGATTTTAAACTTGACATGGCTGCTTTTAAGAAAAACGTAAAGGTGAGATTTAATATGGAGCTAGATGATAGTAGCTTTAAAGATAATGTTAAACTAATTGATTGTACTACCGGTGAATATTTGAATTTTAAAATGGAAAAATCAAAAGAAGATGAAAAGGAACTTTTAGTGACTCCAAAAGATGGGTTTATAGTTAATAGAAAATATGTTTTGTTTTTAGGAACAGGAGTAAAATCTAAAACTGGAGCTAAACTAAAAAACAGACAAATTATAAAATTAAATGTAAATAAGTAGCATAAAAAGAGGGGTTACCCTCTTTTTATTTGACAAAAATTTGAATATAACACAAAAAACTATTAAAATAGTTTGAATAAAGAGTAATATTTGTATATAATTAAAGTTGGAATTTTAATTTATGGAAGTTTTTAATGAAATAAAAAACTTAAAGTACATTAAAAAGTTATAATAAAAGGGGGAAAAGTGATATGAAGAAAAAAACTGCAAAGAAAATTTTTGCAGGAATAGCAGGCTCTATTGTTTTAGTAATCTGTGTGCTATCTTACTGTATTTTTTCAAAAAGTGAGTACAAAAGTTATGTAAAAGACAATTCCGCCAATGTTTTTGCTAAATTAAAAACTTTAAATAGCAGTTTGAAACCAGTTGAGTTAGAAGAAGAGGATATAAATCAAATTCTTGATTTTTCTCTAGCTGGCAAGATAGCAAGAGGCGATTTAAACATAGAAAAATCTTGGGCTAAAATGGAAGAAAATCAAATAACCCTATATGCTTTAACTGACTACAAAAATTTACATGTGCTTTTAAGTACAAAAGGCACTATATCTTATGGAGACAATTTGGTATACACTCCAAAAGAATTTAAAGTTGGAAAACTTCCAGTTTCTAAAAAAATGGTTATGGATAAGCTTATGGGAGCTTTAAAAGGAATTGCTGATATTAAGGGTGATAATATAATTGTATCAAAGGATAAGCTTCCTTTAAGCATAAAAAATATGGTTTTAAATAATGGAAAATTGTGTGTTACTGTAAAGGAACCTTTAGAAAAACAGTTTTTAAATAAAATGCATAAAGATCTTAATACATTAACATCACAAGTTAAAGATGAAAAAATCTTATCAAAGATAAATAAGGCAAAAGGTCAAATTAAATCAATGATAAGTGATATAAAAGATGAGTCAGCTGAAACTAGTAACAAAAATGTGGCCTCTGCAAAAAGTAACACTAAGGTAAAAGCTGAAAATGAAAAAGCTACTAAAAATAATGTAAATATTAATTTAGATGCTTCTTTAGGTAAAGCTGCAGGTGAGCTATCTATGGCAAAATCAGCAGTAAGTAGCAGTGGCGGTAGACAAATAATAGACATTATGAGAGGCACTGTAAGTACTTTAAAGGGAAATCCAAAGTACAATTATTCTGGAGATATGGGTGAGGTTATTGGAATTTATAGAACTTTAACTCCAGAACAAAAAAGAATTTAAAGTCTGCTATATACTCAAATGTAGATGTAGGAAATGCTGTTAAACTAAGAAGTATGTTTGGAATATAGAAATAATATAACTAAAATTTTACATGGCTTTGCCCCCGCATGTTTCTGTAACGGGGGCAAAGCTTTTTTATTGAATAAGTATATTAAAGCTGCCTTTGCATATTAAAATAAGACAATTTAAAAAATCTATTTTTAATTAAATAGGTAAAAAGGTTTTTGAATAAGTATAACTTTTAATTTTAATACTATTTTACTTTCAATGTCTTTGATAAAAAATTCTTTTTTAAAAAACTCCCTGTTTAAAGTGGAATTATTAAAAGAGGGGACTAATGCTTCACCTTTATTTATTGTAGAGTATTCCGTAACTTCATGCTCTTTTACTTCCATAGTTATGCTCAAATTATTTAAAGGTGTTTCATTTATTTTTACAAAAGATGCAAAGTTAAAGGGAATAAACTCCCTAATTCCTTTAATTGAGTACAAAAGAGAGCTATCCTTAAAATCTTCAAATTTAGTATATTTAAAATCTTTTATTAAAAATCCTTTAATAAATAGGTGGCATATATTTTCATTAGAATCTATAACGCCATTTATTATTTTAGGCTCTTTTATTATGCTGTAGTCTAATAATTTAACACTGTATTTTTTTTCATTTATTTCAAGTACTTTTTCATTAAAACTGTGGTGGTGCAAAAGGGGAATTTCTAAAATACATTCTTTAAGTATTTTTGGAACCTTAAGGGTAGTTAGGTTGGTATTGCTATTTTTAATGTCATTATTTTTAGCACATTTAATTTTAGTGTTGTTATCTTTAATGTCAGTTTTTTTTTTAGGGGGTTTTTAGATGCATATGGAAGATATGTTTTTTGCTTTTTTAAAGAATTTGAATTCATAGAATTTAAAGCGCAGTATAAGTAGAGATAATAATAAAAATTATAATAAGTGTCATATACCTTAATTAATATTATTGCAAAAATTAAATAAAAAAATGATCTGTTATAATATAACATACAATCACCTACTTTTTAATTTAATATAGGCTCAAGCTTTGTCACTTGAGCCTAGAGAGGGCTAATCTATATTTACTTGCTGAAGTTGTAAAACTTTAAGGGTAATATATACTACCATTTTCTCTGTTAAACTGTTGTATACTACTCTATCTGGAAAATTTTGGCTTACCACTGTTGGATTTGTATGAGTGTCATATTCATAAATTCTTGAGGATATTAATTCACAAAATGGTTTTTCATTAAATATTACTCTGTGTCTATAAACTTGCTCACATGGTATTTTACCAAGAGTTACATCACTACAACTACAGTTACATGGAGTACAAGTAAAATCTATTTCATCTTCATTTGGAGCATATTCAAAAATAGGTGCTCTGCTATATATTATTTCAGTAACGCCTTGGAAGTTTACGTCTACAGTTAGATCTTTTATAACTCCACCTACTATTGAAGAACTTACACATTCAGTAGTTGCATATTGTATATTTTTTCTTATATAACCTGCTATAAATAATTTACCTGAAGTTGGAACTCCATCTTCACTAGTTCCAGTTCCTGGTATTAACTTACATTGAGTTAAATATACGTCTTTAGTTATTCTCTTTATTTCTGCATAAGGCTCAGGAAAAGTTATCTCGGCCTCAGTATCTATTTGAATTTCGGTTTCAGCTAAAACCACAGGAATTTTTGCAACTAAAGGTCCATTAGTACCTTGAGGAGTTATTTGGGTATTATTGCATAAGCACAAAGTTTTTGGGTCTACAGTTGAATTGCATATAGGCATTTATATAAACCTCCTTAAATTAGGAAAACAATCAATGTTAAAAAATATAAGATGAATACAATCATCTAATAATATTTTATTCAAATTTATATAAAATGTTACATAGTAAATTTAATTTTTATATTTTTACTTAATTAAATGAAATAAATATGAAAAGCTATACATAAATTCCCCTTAATTTTAGAACTTTACTGTACAGCTCTTTAGGATAGTGATATAATTTTTAATTGTAATTTGGTATAATTTTATATTTTATTCGAAAAGAGGAAGGTTTTTATGAAAAAGATTAATGGGGTATTTTATTCCATGTTTTCTGCTGCGGCTTTTGGGATTATGCCTATATTTGCTAAAATAGCTTACGGTTTTGGAGCTGATGCTGTAACGGTTTTGGTGTTTCGTTTTCTTTTTTCAGCTTTAATACTATTTCCTATAATTTTAATAAAGAAGATAGATTTAAAAATAACAAAAAAGCAAGTAAGGGATATAATAATCTTTGGAGGTCTTAGCTATGCAGCTACTTGCCTTAATTTGTTTTTGGCCTATAATTATATGTCAGTTGGACTTGCAACTACTCTCCATTTTATTTATCCAATAGTAGTTACAGCTATATCTTGGGCTTTGTTTAAAGAAAAATTGGACAAGTGTAAAATTTGTGCTCTAATTTTATCTGCTTTTGGAATTTACTTTTTAGTAGGTGGGGGACAAAGTAAACTATCTATTTTAGGGGTATTCTTTGCACTTATTTCAGGGGTGTTTTATTCTTTTTATATAGTAGGTGCAGGGCATAGTGAGATGAGAAAGTTGAATCCTTATGTAACTACTTTTTATGTATCTTTAACGGCGTCTCTTTTTATTTTTACGGGAGCCCTTGCTACTAATAACTTTTCTCTTACAATTAAATTTAAGGGATATTTATTTATAATTGGTATTTCCATAATTTCAACGGTAATTGCCCTTATGGCGTTTTTAAAGGGAATACAAATAATAGGAGCTTCAAACGCTGCGGTTCTTAGCACTTTAGAGCCTATTGTAAGCTGCATTTTAGGGGTAATTATACTGGGAGAAGAGCTAAATAGGGCAATAATTTTTGGAAGTATTTTAATACTTATCGCAGTTATTATAATAAGTTTGAGTGAAAAGAAGAAATTTAAATTAGAAGATGAAAAAAATGCCTCAACTTTAAAAAGTTGAGGCAAATTAGAAATTAAAAGTTGAATCAGTAAGTGCTATCAGTTAGTATTGTTTCCTTATATATAAAAAATATACATGAAAAGTTATATATTATTTAGAAACTTAAACTACAGTAACAAGTTCTAAGCCTTACTTCTATTGAAAAAAGATTTTTAAATTAATATTCCTTTGGAATTCATAATTTAAAAATACCTTTTTTCATCTACGTAAGGCTAAGAACTAGTAAACTTTGTTTAAATGTTTCTCACATAATATATAACTTCTTATGATTATTTATTTGACATAATATACATGAAAAATTATATATTATTTAGAAACTTAAACTATAGTAACAAGTTCTAAGCCTTACTTCTATTGAAAAAAGATTTTTAAATTAATATTCCTTTGGAATTCATAATTTAAAAATACCTTTTTTCATCTACGTAAGGCTAAGAACTAGTAAACTTTGTTTAAATGTTTCTCACATAATATATAACTTCTTATGATTATTTATTTGACATAATATACATGAAAAATTATATATTATTTAGAAACATAAACTACAGTAACAAGTTCTAAGCCTTACTTCTATTGAAAAAAGATTTTTAAATTAATATTCCTTTGGAATTCATAATTTAAAAATACCTTTTTTCATCTACGTAAGGCTAAGAACTAGTAAACTTTGTTTAAATGTTTCTCACATAATATATAACTTCTTATGATTATTTATTTGACATAATATACATGAAAAGTTATATATTATTTAGAAACTTAAACTACAGTAACAAGTTCTAAGCCTTACTTCTATTGAAAAAAGATTTTTAAATTAATATTCCTTTGGAATTCATAATTTAAAAATACCTTTTTTCATCTACGTAAGGCTAAGAACTAGTAAACTTTGTTTAAATGTTTCTCACATAATATATAACTTCTTATGATTATTTATTTGACATAATATACATGAAAAATTATATATTATTTAGAAACATAAACTACAGTAACAAGTTCTAAGCCTTACTTCTATTGAAAAAAGATTTTTAAATTAATATTTCTTTGGAATTCATAATTTAAAAATACCTTTTTTCATCTACGTAAGGCTAAGAACTAGTAAACTTTGTTTAAATGTTTCTCACATAATATATAACTTCTTATGATTATTTATTTGACATAATATACATGAAAAATTATATATTATTTAGAAACTTAAACTACAGTAACAAGTTCTAAGCCGTACTTCTATTGAAAAAAGATTTTTTAATTAATATTCCTTTGGAATTATTATTAAAAAGCATTTAAAAATAAATTAAATTATTGTAAAATTACTTGGTATACATAAATAAATAGGTAAAAACTATTTATTAAATAGTTTTTTATTAAATTAATTTTGGATATATAAAGGAGAGGTGGCAGATGTCATTTTATGCATTGACTCGTGTAGCTTTAGCTCTATCTTTAGATGCTTTTGGAGTTGCTATAAGTCTTGGACTTTGTAATATTAGGTTTAAAGAGAAATTACCTTATATTTTTTCTTTTGCCTTTTTTCAGTTTGCCTTTGCATTAGCTGGGGCCTATGCGGGATTTTTGTTCAACACATACATAGTATCGGTTCCTAAAATTATAGGTGGTATAATTATTGCATTAGTTGGGATATTTATGCTTAAGGAAGGATTTCAAAGTGAAGGGGAAGAAAATAAATTTATAAAAAGTAAAAGTGCCAGTTTAATTCTGGGCATTTCTGTAAGCATTGATGCTATGGTGGTAGGATTTATTATGCTTAATGATATGAAAAGTAATATAATGATTTTAAAGGATTCTTTATATATAGGCTTTGTTACTTTTATTATGACGACTTTTGCTTTTTTAATATGTAGATATTTAAAGAAAACAAAACTCATAACCTCCTATGCAGATTATATAGGGGGATAATTCTAATTTTATTTGGACTTAAAATGATAATATTTTAAAACTTTTAAATCCTAGACTTATTTACAAGGGGTGATAGTGTGGATAGATTTAGAGGTGTATTAAAAGAAAATAATATAAAATGTACTAAGGGAAGGCTTAGTATTTTAAAGATTTTAGAGGAAAACAAAGAGGCAGCAAATGCAGAGAGAATTTATGAGAAGTGTAGTAAAGAGGGGGTAAAAATAGATCTTTCAACGGTTTATAGAACTCTTGAGCTATTTGAAAAAATGAGTTTAATAGAAAAATTTGATATAGGCGAGGGAAAGTACAAT
Organism: Haloimpatiens sp. FM7315; assembly: GCA_041861885.1. Lineage (NCBI taxonomy): Bacteria > Bacillati > Bacillota > Clostridia > Eubacteriales > Clostridiaceae > Haloimpatiens > Haloimpatiens sporogenes. Next base: position 2,466,482 of record JBGVUE010000001.1, on the reverse strand, counting down.
TATCTTTTCAAAGAGCACAATCATAAACACATACTTCACTGTAAATTATGTGATAAAAATTTAGAAATAGATTGTCCTATGCCTCAAGTTTCGGATATAATAAAAAGCAAAACGGGTTTTGTACTTGTAGAGGAGGAAATTAAATTTAGCGGCATATGTAAAGATTGTGCTAAGATAAATAAAAGAAAAGAAGAAAAATAATAGGCTAAGTTTAAAGCTTTTAAGGATTTTCTTCTTTTTCATTTTCTTCATAGTATTTTTTTAGTTTCCATATACCATTTTTGTTTTTTTCTAAAAGTATTTTATAGCTTATATAGTCGTGAGGAGATTTATACTGAAGTCCATATACAGATACAATGGCCATATTTCCATCGGAAAATTCTACTTCCCAGTTATTTATGCTGTACAATTTGTGTTTATTAAAAATGCCAGTAGTGCAGTATTTTTCAACTGCGTGTTTTATATAGCTGTTTTTCTGTGAAGAATACATAGAAATTCCCATAGTGAGAAGTAAAACGAATACAATTACTAAAAAAAACAATTTTTTCATAATTTTCCCCCTAAAATTACTTACCCAAAATTTAAGATTTATGTAAATATAAAACTTGATTATATTAATATAATACCCAAAAGTTGGAATAAAGTAAATATTATAGGCGAAGGTTTACTGCATTTTTTTAATATTGAGGCAATATATGTAATTATTGTGTGGTATAATGTTAGTAAAATGTTATTATTCATTATAATCTAGATAATATCAAAGAGGGGGTGAAGGACTGCTTGGTATAATGTCATGCAGTTTAATTATGGCTAGTGTTAAAAAATTAATGAATCGTAATGAAGTTGAAAACCAATACAAATGGAGTATTGAAAAGGTATATGAGAATACTGAAAGTTGGGAGAAAGATTTTGGAAAGCTTAAAAGTATTGCACCAAAGCTTTTAGATTTCAGCGGAAAACTTAAAGATGGAGAAGTGCTTTTGGATTTTTTAAAAGCCCAGGAGAAGGTCTTAAGGCTTTTAGAAAAGCTTTTGTTTATGCTCATTTAAAAAGTGATGAGGATACTGCAAATAATACTTATCAAGCTATAAAGGATAAAATTGATTCTTATTTTGCGGAAGTTATGAGTTTTAAAGCTTTTTTTGAACCTGAGATTCTAAGCTTAGAGGACGGAGTTATTGAAAAGGCTATAGAGGATACAGAGGGTTTAAAGCTTTATGATTTTTATTTAAAGAATATATTAAAAATGAAGCCACATACCTTAAACAAAGATATGGAACAGCTTTTAGCTTCAGTTTCAGACTGTTTAAATGCCCCTTCAAATATAAGAGGCATGCTTTCTAATGCAGATATGTCTTTTCCTCTTATAAAAGATGAAGAGGGAAATGAAGTAGAGTTAAGCGAAGGAAATTATGTTAATTTCTTAAGAAGCAAAAATAGAGATGTTAGAAAAGATGCTTTTTTAAATTTATTTAAAACTTATTATAAATTTAGAAACACCTATGCAGCGGCTTTAACTTCTTCAATTAAGAACTTTATTTTTGTGTCTAAGACTAGAAAATTTAATTCTTCTTTAGAGGCTTCTTTAAAACCTAATAATATACCTTTAGAAGTATACGATAATGCTATAGACACAATAAATAAGCATCTTGATTCTTTACATAGATATGTAAGAATAAAGAAAAAGTTACTTGGCTTAGAGGAAATACATATGTATGATCTCTATGTTCCAGTTATAGATACACCTAAAACTCATATAGAGTTTAGTGAAGCTTGTAAAATAGTAAAAGAAGGTTTAAAACCTTTAGGAAAAGAGTACCTAGACATATTCCAAAGCGGAATAGATAATAGATGGGTAGATGTATATTTAAATAAAGGAAAAAGAAGCGGAGCATATTCATGGGGATGCTATGACACTATGCCTTATGTGCTTTTGAACTATAATTATGAGCTTGATGATGTTTCAACTTTAGCTCATGAGATGGGTCACTCAATGCACTCATACTACTCAAGAACTAATCAGCCATATATTTATGCAAATTATGAGCTATTTTGTGCTGAGGTTGCCTCTATTACAAATGAGTGCCTTCTAATTAAACATTTAATTGAAAATGAGAAAGATAAAAATAAAAGATTATATCTAATTAATCAGCAGTTAGAGGGAATAAGAGCTACAGTATTCAGACAAATAATGTTTGCAGAATTTGAAAAAATCACACATTCATCTATGGAGGCTGGAAAATCCTTAACAAGTGAGGATTTGTGCAAAATATGGCATGATTTAAATGTAAAATATTTTGGTTCTGACATGGTAGTTGATAGTGAAATAGATATGGAATGGGCTAGAATTCCACATTTCTATTCAGATTTTTATGTGTATCAGTATGCAACAGGTTATGCTGCTGCAAATTCCTTTAGCTCTATGATTTTAGATAAGGGAGAAGAGGCTGTAGAGAAATACAAAGGCTTCTTAAAAAGTGGTGGTTCAGATTATCCAATAAATATATTGAGAAAAGCTGGAGTTGATATGACAACTTCAAAACCACTTGAAGATACTATAAAGAGATTTGTTGAGCTTTTAGATATGTTAGACAGCTAATATTATAAATAACCAAGTAATATATTAACTTAATTTAATTCAACTAAGCTTAAAAATATAAAATATTTTTGTAGCTTAGTTGAATTTAGGTTAACTGAGCTTAAGAATATATTTATATACGAATTTATAATATTGTAGGATAAGAGGTGTGATATGAGGCTTGAATTTATTGATAATGTAAAAGAAAATGAAGTGCTTGGGAAAAGTATTTTAACTTACGATGGAAAAATTTTATTAAGATCAGGAAACTTACTTACATTTTCTTATATTGAAAAGCTTAAAGACCTTGGCGTAGATTATATTTACATAGAGGATGACAGACTTTACGATATAGATTTAGAAGACGAAAAATTAACTAAGTTAAAGCAAAACACTATTAAAAGCATTTCAAACATAGTTAAAAATATAAGCAGTAATAGAAGATTAGAAGTTAGAGAAGATATTAGGGAAGTTGAAAACCTTGTTGAATATATTCTTGAAAATAAAGATGTTAATACAAGTCTATATGATATAAAGACTTATGACAATTATACCTATGTACATTGTCTTGATACAGGGATAATGGCAACCTTTCTAGCAATGTCACTTAAAATCAGCAAAGAGAAAGTAAAGGAACTTGCGATTGGTGCAATACTCCACGATGTAGGTAAGGTTAAAGTGCCACACAAAATCATAAGTAAAAATGGCAGATTAACTGATGCTGAATTTGATGAGATAAAAAAACACCCTTTATATGGAAGAGAGATTTTAGAAAAAAATTTAGTAGCTCTAAAATAATTTTAAACACAGTGGCACAGCATCATGAAAGGGTGGATGGAAGAGGTTATCCCTATGGACTTAAGAGTAATGAAATTTCAAGATATGGTAAAATCGCAGCTATTTGTGACGTATACGATGCGGTAAGTAGCGATAGATGTTATAGGCGAAAATTTTCTCCTAATGAGGCATATGAACTTATATTAGGGGGAAGTGGTACTGCTTTTGATGAAGATTTAGTAGATACTTTTAAGAAAACTTTTTCTATATATCCACTAGGCTGCAAGCTTTTGTTGTCTAATGGTATAGAAGGATATGTTTGTTCTCAAAACAAAGAATTTCCAGATAGACCCATAATAAGAGTTTTCCCTGGAGGAAGTATGCAGAATTCTCTGTACTACGAGATGGATCTTTTAAAGTTTAGCAATATTACTGTTGTTAAAGTTGTGTAGTACATTTAAGGCTTTCTAAGGATTATTAAAAATTAAAATAGATTAGAATAAATGTATTGAAAATTTTTAATTAGGGTTTAATTGGATATGTGCTTTTATAATAATTCAATTTGGCATCATAGTATAATTTAAATAATAAATTGTATTTTTCCTACTAAGAAGGTAGAATTGATATATAAAATAATATTAATTAGGAGAAAACAATGAGAAAAAATCATAGTATAGTTACTTATATTTTAATTGGGATTAATATAGCAATGTTTATTTTGAGTGTTTACCTTTCAAGGAGTTTAACTTATATAAATGGAGAGGTACTAGTGTTTCTTGGGGCCAAGTATAACCCTTTTATAGATGCTGGTGAGTACTTTAGGCTTATTACTTGTAGTTTTTGCACGGTGGGCTTATGCATATTACATTTAATATGTATGCACTTTATGCAATTGGACCAGTTATAGAAAAGGCTTATGGTAAACTTAAATATATAGTTATTTATTTTGTTTCTGCTTTTACGGCTTCTCTTTTTAGCTATTTCTTTTCAGATGGAATTGCAGTAGGTGCTTCTGGGGCAATATTTGGGCTTTTAGGGGCTATGCTTATGCTTTCATATAAGATGAGAAATGCAATGGGAAATGAGTTTAAGAAAAACATAATAGCTGTTATTGTAGTTAATATTATTATAGGTATGTCGGTTTCTAATATAGATAATTACGCTCATATTGGTGGACTTTTGGGAGGTATAGTTACAAGCTATATAATATTTATTGAAAATAAGAATTAATACATATGAAACATTAGGAATAAGCATAGGACTGTGATACTAATAATAAATTCTAGATTTTGCCAAATTTATTATTAGTGCCACAGTCCTTATTTAATTAAAGTGATTTATTAAATTATGCTTTTATTAAACAAAGATTATACGAGGTCTTTATAATATAGAGTTTCTTTTTCTATAAGCTTTTCTGTTAGTAAATCTAGTAGGTCTTTATTCTTAAGTAAAAGCTCTTTTGTTTTTTCGTATAGATTTTCAACTATTTCCTTACACTCTTTAAGGATTTCCTCACTTTTTATTGAGGGAAAGGAAGAGATATTATTTATAGATAATAAACCTAGCCTTTCTCCCATACCATATTTTGTTACCATATTATACACAAGATCTGTGGATTTTTGTAAATCACTGTAGGCCCCAGTTGTAATAAAGTTTTTACCAAAGATTATCTCTTCTGCGGCTCTACCACCTAAAAGCACCATTATTCTTTTTTCCAAATAATCTTTGCTCTTATACATAGAGTCCTCCGGAATACTAAGGGTATATCCACCTGCTCCTTTGGTGCTTGGTATAACAGTTATCTTAGATACTTTTTCTGAAGGTAGAGTCTTAAGTGAAGTTAGGGCATGGCCTATTTCGTGGTAGGCGGTTATTTTTTTATCTTTTTCCTTAATAAAATCTCTATTTGTTTTTTCATAACCTGCTAGAATTATAGAATAAGCCTTATCTAAATGCAGGTTAGTTATAGAATTGCTGTTTTCTTTACAGGCTAATATGGCAGCTTCATTTACAAGATTCTCAAGCTTTGCTCCAGAAAAATAAGCGGTTTTAGCTGCCCATTCTTTTATGTCTATATCTAAAGAAGGTTTGTTTTTTAAATGCAGAGCTAATATTTTTTTCTTGCCTCAATGTCAGGAAGAGAAACCTCTATATGTCTATCAAATCTTCCAGGTCTTAATAGGGCCTCATCTAGTATGTCTAGACGATTTGTAGCTGCCATTACTACAATGCCTTTATCTTCGTTAAAACCTGACATTTGGGTTAATAAAGCATTAAGGGTTTGATCTCTTTCATCAGCTCCCCCAGAGCCTGTTTCACTTCTTTTTTACCAATGGCGTCTATTTCATCTATAAAGATTACAGCTTTTCCGTGAGCCTTAGCTTTTTTAAACAAGTTACGTATTCTGCCAGCTCCTACCCCTACATAAACCTGTACAAAATCAGAGCCTGATACTGCGAAGAAAGGAACTCCAGCTTCTCCTGCTATGGCTTTTGCAAGTAGAGTTTTTCCTGTTCCAGGTTCTCCGTAGAGGATTACTCCTTTGGGAATTCTAGCACCATATTTTTGATATTTTTCAGGGTTTTTAAGAAAGTCTACAACATCTTTAAGACTTTCTTTTGATTCTTCATTACCAGCTACGTCTGAAAAGGAATAGTCATTGTTTTCTGTTGCCTTTACATCTAAGGAAGATACAGAAAATAGGCTTTTTCTCCCTGTTTTATTTAAACTTAAAAACATAAATGAAAGGGTTATAACTGAAAATAGTATTCCTAAAGAAGGAATTAAATATTTTAAGTCTATAAGAGAAGTTTCAAAAACTCTAACTCCTGATTTTAGAAGATTTTCTTTAAAGTTTTCACTTCTTGGATTATCGGTTTTATATATAGTTCCATCTTTTAGCTTTACATTAATACTTGGAAGGTCAATGTCGTAAACCTTATCTACTTTTTTAAGATTTAAATCTTTTGTGAAATTTACATATAATTTTTCCTTTTTTGCATTAGAAGGTAAACTGAAATATATTAAAAATCCAAGGGAGATTACAGTAACTAAGATAGGTAAAATAAAAATTTTCTTTTTATTTTTATTCATAGAATATCACCTCTTTTTTAAAATTGTATTAAATGTTAAAGAGTGAATGTCGAATATTGTCGAATGAGTTTATTATATAAGAAATTAAATGTAATGTCCAATGATTTTAAAAAATATTATTAAAGCAATTAATGGAATAATTCAATTGGTTTTATTGGAAATAGCTGTGTTATAATATATAATTATAAATATAAAAAATTAATAGATATTATTAAAAGGTTGGGATTGAATTTTAAATATGAACTAATAAAAATATTTATAAAGGCTATTTTACTCATATCTATAATTTAAAATACATAAGGGGGAAGAGGATATGAATATATCATCTTTAAATATAACTATAACTTCTTTAGATTTACTTGGGATTTTAAAGGATGTTATTAAAGAGTTTGTACCTTTTGAGGGACTAGAAATTGAAAGCGTTAATTTAGATAATAAGATTTTTGTTAATGGAAGTTATAAAAATAAAGTGAAAATAAGATTTCAATTGTGTTTAGATATATGTTCTGTTGTAAATAATATGGTTAAGGTAAAGATAATACAAATAAAAGTAGGAAAAATAAAGGTATTTAAATTTATTACAAGCTTTGCATTAAAAAAATTTATGGCAAAACTAAGTAAATACGGAATATTTGTGGATAAAGAGTACATAGTTATTGCACTAGATAAATTATACGAATTCATTCCTGGAGTTAAGTTTAATGTACTTAGCATTAATACAGACAAGGCTTTAAAAGTAGAGGTATCCACTTTAGATATAGATTTAAAAGAGCTTTTAAAAAAAGAAAATAATGAAAGGGAAATTAAAACTCTTTTAAAAGATAAAGTTCAAGCTGAAGATGAGATTATAGATAATAGAGTCCAAAAAGAAGAAAAAACTATAAATGATAAAAAGCTTGAGATTTGCTATGATAGGGCTATTGTGGAGGACTCTTATACTAAGGTAAGAGAAGAAATTTTAGAAAAAACTCCAAAGAAATTCGAGGGATTAGTAAAATATTCTATGATTATCCCAGATTTAATAACCTTATTTATAAGACTTTTTAAGGATAAGAGGGTTCCTGTTAAAACTAAAGTTACAGTAGGGGGTATAATAGCATACTTAACTTGTCCTATAGATATTTTTCCTGATTTCATACCAGTAGTTGGTAAAACAGATGATGTTGTTGTTGCTTTTTTGGACTTAATAAAATATTAAATGATGTTGATGAGAAGGTTATTTTAGATAACTGGCAGGGAGAAGATAATATAATAAACATTATAAAAGAAGGAGTTTATTATATATCTAAAGCTATAGGTTCGGAAAAAATCGCAAGGATTTTAAAGGTAGTAAAAGCTAAAAAAATATTTATTAAAAGAGAGGTCAAAAAAGGTGCAGTGGGCAAAAAGTCAAAAAGATAAATTTCAGTGCTATGATTATATAAAAAATATATTTGAAAAAAATGGAATCTCAGTAGCTTCTTATAAGGAGATTAATTATGGAATTCAGTTTAGTATTACTTTAGATGGACAAAAAGAAAATATTAGAATTTATGAAAGTAAAAAAAGGGGATTAATTGTGATTTTTCACAGGTTAAGTCACAGGAAAATTTGCGGAAGATATATTTATTATTAGAGGGAAAAGTTAGTGATAAAAATTCTAATTTAAACTCTGAAGAGAGCTTATTAAAATCCTCAAAAGACAGTAGTTCTCTTTCAGATTCTGATATTGAAAGTCTTCCCTTAATAGGTACAGATGAGTCTGGGAAAGGTGATTTCTTTGGACCTTTAGTTGTTGCAGGAGTTTATGCTGATGAAAAGCAAAAACTAATTTTAAGAACTTTAGGAGTAGATGACAGTAAAAAGCTTAATGATAAAAAAATAGCAGTAATTGCCAAGGAAATAAAGGCTTTATGTCCACATTCCATACTTGTTATAGGAAACAAGAAGTACAATGAGCTTTATAGTAAAATCGGAAATTTAAATAAGCTTTTAGCCTGGGGACATGCAAGAGTTATAGAAAATTTATTAGAGGATATTAAGTGTGAAAATGTCCTATCGGACCAATTTGGCAATCCTTCTTTAATCCAAAATGCACTTATGAAAGAAGGAAGAAAGGTTAATCTGCATCAAAGGCCAAGAGCGGAGGAAAACGTAGTTGTAGCAGCGGCTAGTATTCTTGCAAGAAATGCTTTTGTAGAAAATATGGAGGCTTTATCTAGAAAGTACGATATAGACTTTAACAAAGGAGTTTCAAAAAGGACTATATATCTTGGCAAGAGCTTTTGTGAAATTTATGGAAAAGATAGGCTTTTTGAAGTTGCAAAATTGCATTTTAAAACTCTAGAAAAAATATAAACTATGTTTAAATTTCTTATAAATTGCATAACCTAAACCTAGAAATATTTAAGTAGTATTAATGCTTAAAAAGAAGGGTGGTGTAATTTATGAGGAAAGCAATGATTACAATGGGAGCAATGATAGGTATGACAGCAGGTCTTATAATGGCATCAAATATGGATAGAAGCACAAGAAAGAAAATAAGAAGAGCAGGAAAGAAAATAGTAAATAGAGCTGAAGATCTATACTATAATATTCATTAGTGTTTGAATAAAATTAAATTTTAAATTCCGCTGTAACTTATACGGCGGAATTTTTGTGCTTTATTATGTAAAATTAAAATTTTATTTAGCAATAGTATATTAGGATATGCTATAATTTTTATAGAATATTTATTTTGAAATATATCCCTGGTTAAGATAATCATAAAAATCACATATTTACATTACTTTAAAACTAATCCAAATATAAAAACAAATTTTGCAGTTTTAGTAAAAAATATGGTATAATTAAATAAAATTTAAAAGGTTTTGTAAACATTTTAAAATTTATGTATTGGTGAAGGATGAGAAACTATGGAGATATTATCTTTAGGAGAAAAAATCAAAAGAAGACGTAAAGAATTGCAGATGACTTTAAAGGATTTAGCAGGAGACAGGATCACTCCAGGGCAAATAAGTCTAGTAGAGTCAGGCAAATCCAATCCCAGTATGGATCTTTTAGAGTATCTAGCTGGTAAATTGGATATTTCTGTAGAATACATAATGGAAAGTGAAGAAACGCAGGCTGAAAAGATTTGTTTGTTTTACGAAAGCATAGCTGAAACTTATATATTAAGTGAAGATTTAACTCAAGGAGAAGAAAATATAGAAAAAGGAATTTATTATGCGGAAAAATATAAGCTGGATTATAGAAAGGCAAGATTATTTTTCCTAAGAGCTTCTATATGTTTATCAAAAGGGGAAAAGGTTTTAGCTCAGCAGTTTTTTTTATCAGCTAACGTAATTTTCATTAAGAATAACTACTACGAAGAGATTATAGACACTTTTATTAACTTAGGAAAAATAACTTTAGACTTAAAAGCCTATTATTCTGCTAATGGTTATTTTCATCAAGCAGAAAAGGTTTTTATAGATAATAATATTGGAAATGATTTTATTATTGCTAATATTTATTACTATATGGCAACTACCTATTTAAAACTAGAGGATATGGAAAATGCAATTAACTACACTTATTTATCTAAAGAAAAGTTTTCACAGATAAACGACAGAGAAAAATATGCTAAATCCATGATGCTTTTAGCTCTTGAATACAGTAAAAATCAAGATATAGAAAATGCCATAAAGTATTCTAAAAAAAGTCTTGAAATCTTTAAAGAGATAGATAATTTAAATTATGTAGCGCAAATTGAAAACAACATAGGTAGGCTCTTTGCAGATTTTGAAAACTTAGAGGAGTCTTTTGCACACTTAAATAAGTCAAAAGAGCTTAGAATTAAAAATAAAGATAAAAAACTTATTGAAACATTAATTAATATCTGTAATAATTATATAAAAGTTAAGGATGTAGAGAAATCAAAAGATACCTTATGCTTAGTATATGATCAAATTAGTAGCGGTGTTTTAGGAGAGCTAGAAAATAAGTATTTAGTTGAATATTATTTAATTAAGCACAAAGTCGATAAAATAGATGGAGAAATAGATGAAGCGGAGAATTCTCTTTTACTTGCTTTAAAAGTGGCAGAGGAGAACAATATGGACAAGAGTTATGCAGAGATAAGTATAGTACTTGGAAAATTTTATGTAGATACATGTCAAGAGGGAAAGGCATCTTTATATTTAAATAAAGGAGTTGAAATATTTAAAAAACTAGGAGTAATAAAAGATTTTTAAGTGTGGACAGGTGGGTTTTATGGAAATTTTGAGTAAAGGAGAAAAAATCAAGAGAGCAAGAGTTTACAAAGGTCTTACTTTGAAAGATGTATGCAGTGATAGGATTTCTGTTTCAAAATTAAGTTGTATTGAAAATGATAAAGTTGAACCGGAAAGTGACGTTTTAGAGTACATTTCAGAAAAACTTGATTTAGATCTTGATTATCTAAGACTTGGTATTAGTGAACATTTAGAGGAAAATTACGATTTGCTAAAGGACTACAAGGATAAAAAAGACTATAAAGATAGTCTTGAGTATAACTTAAAAGTTGCTAAAAATTACGGGGATTATGGCATTGCCGTTAAGTTTATGCATTTGATGTTTACCTATTATCTAAGAAACAATGATATAAGAGAGATACCATTTATAATTGGAGATTATTATGATATCTGTCAAAAAGTTTATACAGAGGAGAATAGAATTGTTTACTACTGCGATATGTCAAGATATTGTTTTAGAAACAAGGAGTTCAATCAGGCTATTAATTTTTGCTCTAATATTAGGAAATTCTTTTTAAATAAAGAGAATTTAAATAACCATTATTTAATTATAGCTACTTATAATGAAATAGCTTGCTATTTAAGTCTTAAAGATTATGATAGAGCTCTTCATATTTTAACTGATCTTGAAAAGGTTGTAGATTATGAGGAGAACGTAGAAAGAAAAGCAAAAATGTACGAAGTTATGGCTATAATTTGCCTTAGAAAAAACAGAGAAAAATTTAAGTCTTATGAAGAGAAATCCTATGAATTATATGGAGAAGACTGGGAAGGAAAGGCAAATGCAATATACAATTATGCTTTTACTATGTTCCAAATTGGAACTAAAGATCAGGGGGTAGAATACCTTGAAAGGGCTTTAAAACTATACCCTAAGCATAATAGGATTAATTTAGTTGATTTCATGTTGTCTGTTACGGAAGTGCTTGTAAGTTGTGATGTATTAGAACTTTCAAAAACCATATGTAATAAGGCTTTAGACTGTGCAATAGAAGTGGACAAAATTGAATATATAGAAAAAGCTTATTATTATAAGGCAAAGATATATTTTAAATTTAAGCTTTATTCTGAAGCAGAAATATATATGAACTTATGTTTAGATGCACTTGTTAAATTTGGAAATTCAGAGGAATTACATGAGAGATATTTAGAGATGGGCAGTATGTATTATGAAATGAACAACTTAAAAGACTCATTAAAATATTTTAATTTAGCAATTAAATTAGAGAAAAAGCTTTAATAAAGACGTTTATTACGTCTTTATTTGCTTTTTGAAGTAAAATCAATAAATTAAGGCAAAAAGTAGACTTTGACTTTCTTTGACTTTTATAATATTATATATTTATAAAAAAGAGGCAAAGAAATTATATATTATTAGGAAACTTAAACTACAGTAACAAGTTCTAAGCCTTACTCCTACTGAAAAAAGATTTTTAAATTAATATTCCTTTGGAATTCATAATTTAAAAATACCTTTTTTCATATACGTAAGGCTAAGAACTAGTAAACTTTGTTTAAATGTTTCCCACATAATATATAACTTCTTATGCTTACTGATTTTACTATAAAGATTATATTTATAAAAAATAAGGCAAGGAAATTATATATTATTAGGAAACTTAAACTACAGTAACAAGTTCTAAGCCTTACTCCTACTGAAAAAAGATTTTTAAATTAATATTCCTTTGGAATTCATAATTTAAAAATACCTTTTTTCATATACGTAAGGCTAAGAACTAGTAAACTTTGTTTAAATGTTTCCCACATAATATATAACTTCTTATGCTTACTGGTTTTACTATAAAGATTATATTTATAAAAAATAAGGCAAGGAAATTATATATTATTAGGAAACTTAAACTACAGTAACAAGTTCTAAGCCTTACTCCTACTGAAAAAAGATTTTTAAATTAATATTCCTTTGGAATTCATAATTTAAAAATACCTTTTTTCATATACGTAAGGCTAAGAACTAGTAAACTTTGTTTAAATGTTTCCCACATAATGTATAACTTCTTATGCTTACTGATTTTACTATAAAGATTATATTTATAAAAAATAAGGCAAGGAAATTATATATTATTAGGAAACTTAAACTACAGTAACAAGTTCTAAGCCTTACTCCTACTAAAAAATATTTACTGTGGCAATAATAAAGAGAAAGTTTAGATTTAATTTAAATTAAGAAAGGGGATATTATAATGGATGTTGAAAAATTGACTTTAAGAGTACAACAGGCTATAAATAACGCAAGTAATATAGCTGTTAAATATAATCATCAAAAGTTAGACGGTATACATTTATTTATGGCACTTATCTCTGAGGATGATGGATTGATCCCAAATATTTTTTCTAAGATGGGTGTGAATATAAAAGATATAAAGGAAGATACCAAAAATGAACTTTTAAAAATGCCAAGGATAACAGGTAGTGGAGCTGATGAGGCTGGAGTTTACGCTACAAGAAGATTTGAAGATATTTTTGTAAAGGCAGAGGATATTGCAAAGAAGTTTAAGGATTCCTATGTTAGCGTTGAGCATGTTATGTTATCTTTAATGGATGTTTGCAAAAAAGATGAAGTAGGAAAGATTTTAAAAGATCATAATATAGATAAAAACAATTTTATGAAGGTACTATCAGAAGTTAGAGGCAGTCAGAAGGTGGATAGCAATGACCCTGAGGGAACTTATGAAGCTTTGGTTAAATATGGAAGAAATCTAGTTGAAGAAGCTAAGAAGCACAAGCTAGATCCAGTTATAGGAAGAGATGAGGAAATAAGAAGAGTAGTTAGGATATTATCAAGAAGAACTAAAAATAACCCGGTTTTAATTGGAGAACCAGGAGTTGGTAAAACAGCTATTGTAGAAGGTCTTGCAGAGAGAATTGTAAGAGGGGATGTTCCAGAGGGTTTAAAAAATAAGATAATATTCTCTCTTGATATGGGAGCTTTAATTGCTGGTGCTAAGTTTAGAGGAGAGTTTGAAGAGAGGCTAAAGGCTGTTTTAAAGGAAGTTCAAAACAGTGAAGGAAAAATCCTTTTATTTATAGATGAAATTCATACTATTGTAGGAGCTGGTAAAACTGAGGGTTCTATGGATGCTGGAAATCTTATAAAACCTATGCTTGCAAGAGGAGAACTTCACTGTATTGGTGCTACTACCTTTGATGAATATAGAAAATATATTGAAAAAGATAAGGCCCTAGAGAGAAGATTCCAGCCAGTAATTGTAAATGAACCTACAGTAGAGGATGCAATTTCAATTCTAAGAGGACTTAGAGAGAGGTTTGAAATACACCATGGAGTTAGAATACATGATTCTGCTATTGTAAGTGCAGTTAAGTTATCTCATAGATATATAAACGATAGGTTTTTGCCAGATAAAGCAATAGATCTTATAGATGAGGCAGGAGCTATGATAAGAACTGAAATAGACAGCCTTCCAACAGAACTTGACGATGCTAAAAGAAAAGTCTTTCAGCTTGAAACTGAAAAAGAAGCTCTAACAAGGGAAAAAGATGAAGTTTCTAAAAAGAGATTAGGAGAAGTTCAAAAGGAATTAGCGGATTTAAAAGAAAAATACTCTGAAATGTTTTCAAAATATGAAAAAGAAAAATCAAAAATCGTTAGCATAAGAGACCTTAAGGCAAAGCTAGATGATTTAAGAGGAAGTATGGAAAAAGCAGAAAGGGAAGCTGATTTTAATAAGGTTGCGGAACTTAAATATGGAGAGATTCCAAAACTAGAAGAAAAAATAGTAAATATTGAAAAAGAAATTAAAGAACATTCAGGAACTGCACTTCTAAAAGAAGAGGTTACAGAAGGAGAAATCAGTGAAATCTTATGCAAATGGACTGGAATTCCAGTATCTAAACTTGTTGAAGGAGAAAGACATAAGCTTGTAAAACTTGAAGATGAGCTTTCAAATAGAGTTATTGGGCAAAAGGAAGCTGTTACTGCTGTAAGTAATGCGGTAATAAGGGCTAGGGCAGGACTTAAAGATGAAAAAAGACCTATTGGTTCTTTTATATTCTTAGGACCTACTGGAGTTGGTAAAACAGAACTTGCAAAAACCCTAGCAAGGACTCTATTTGACAGTGAGGAAAATATTATAAGAATTGATATGTCAGAGTATATGGAGAAATATTCAGTTTCAAGACTTATAGGAGCCCCTCCAGGTTATGTTGGATATGATGAAGGAGGTCAGCTTACAGAGGCTGTAAGGAGAAAGCCTTATAGTGTAATATTATTTGATGAAATTGAAAAAGCCCATGATGATGTATTTAATATCTTCCTACAGATATTAGATGATGGAAGGCTTACGGATAACAAGGGAAAAGTTATTGATTTCAAAAACACTATAATTATAATGACTTCTAATATAGGAAGCTCTTATTTACTTGAAAATACTGATAAAAATTCAGTTGATGAGAATACAAGAAATAAAGTAAAGGAAGCTATGAAAAATAGATTTAAACCAGAATTTTTAAATAGGTTAGATGATATTATAATGTTTAAACCTTTGTCTTTTGAGGAGATTTTTGGAATAGTTAATATATTCCTAAAAGATGTAAGAAGAAGATTAAAAGACAAAAATATTGAGCTTGAAGTTACTGATAATGCTATGAAGCTTATGGCGAAAGAAGGTTTTGATCCAATATATGGTGCAAGACCACTAAAGAGGTACATAGAGTCCAATATAGAAACCTTAATTGCAAAAGAGATAATAAAAGGCAATGTAAAAGAAGGAGAAAAAATAAAGGTTGATGCTTTAGACAATGAAATTAAAATAATAATTTAATTTACATTTAAATTGACAAGTTAGTATATATTAGAAAAATTTAATTAAAAGAGCCTTATAGTTAATTTGTATAGAAACTTTTTAGCTGAGGGCTCTTTATAAATTGCATGAAAAATGCAATTTATAATTTATATATATGCATTAAATAAATGCAATTTTTCAATACTTCAACTTGTAATTAATTTAATTTTTTGCAAAGTGCCATTAAAAGCTGAAAATTCTATAACTGTATAATAAAGCTATAATGATGAGAAAAAGTTTACATAATAGCTATAATATTAAAATTTATAAAAATGAATAAATTCATTGACAAACTTGCGAGTTTCAGATAAAATTAATAACAATTCGTTATATATATGTAGTGAAAACAAATGAGGATTACCTATTAATTAGAGTAGAAAAACTTATGATGAAAAGGAGGATGTTTAATGAAAAGAGACAATTTTGGATCAAGTTTTGGAGTATTAGCAGCAGCTGCAGGATCGGCTATAGGTTTAGGAAACATATGGAAATTCCCTTATATTACAGGGAAAAATGGAGGAGCTGCTTTTATATTAGTTTATTTAGCTTGTATTGCTTGTGTTGGAATTCCAGTTATGCTTGCAGAATTTGCTTTGGGAAGAAAAGCTCAAAAAAATACAGTTGGAGCTTTTAAAGAATTAGCACCAGGAAAACCATGGTATTTATCAGGTGGATTATCAGTACTTACAGCATTTATAATTTTATCATTTTACGCAATTATAGCAGGATGGGTTTTTGCATATATGTTTAGAGCAGGTAGTGGAGAACTTATGAGCGTCAGTGCAGGCAATTTAGAAAGTTACTTTGGCGGAGTAATATCAAATAGCAAAGAACCTATGCTTTGGACTTTACTTATTATAAGCTTAACAGCTTCAATAGTTTTATTTGGTGTTAAAAAAGGTATAGAAAAATGTAGCAAGATTCTTATGCCAATATTATTTGTAATATTAGTAGCCCTTATGATAAGATCTGTAACTTTAGATGGAGCTTCAAAGGGATTGGAGTTTTTATTTAAACCTGATTTTTCAAAGCTAACTAAAGAAGGGGTTTTAGAAGCCTTAGGACATTCTTTTTACTCTCTTAGCTTAGGTATGGGTATAATTATGACTTATGGTAGTTATGTTGACAAAAAAGAAAATATGATGAGCTTATCCTTAAAAGTAATTATTGCAGATACTTTAATTGCATTAATGGCAGGGGTTGTTATATTCCCAGCAGTTTTTGCCTATGGTTTTAAACCAGGTCAAGGACCAGGACTTATATTTGTAACTCTTCCAGCGGTTTTCAAAGCTATGCCTTATGGTGGAGTGTTTGCAACTTTATTCTTCCTTCTTATTGCTATTGCAGCAATTACTTCTACTATATCTCTTATGGAAGTTGTAGTTGCCTGTGTATCTGAGCAGTTTAACATGAATAGAAAGAAAGCTGTAGCTCTTATAACTGTAGGATTATTCTTATTATCAATACCTAGTAATTTATCCTTTGGACCTTGGGCAAATGTAAAGATATTTGGAAAGAACTTCTTTGATTTCTTTGATTTTATTACATCCAATATATTCCTACCTGTAGGTGGAATACTAGTATGTGTTTTTGCTTCCTTTGTATTTGGAGTTAAAAATACAATTACTGAAATCACAAGTGATGGCATCTATAAATTTAAGCTTAAAAACTTATTTGTAATTGGAATTAAGTTTGTAGCACCTATACTAATAGGCATCATTCTATTACACTCTATAGGAGTATTTAATTTAATAGGTTCAGATAAAATAAATGCTAAAACACTTTCAGTATATGGTGGATTTTTGCTTTTACCTTGTATATTAATTTACAGATACATGGTTAAGCGTGCAGAGTATGCTAAAAAATCTTAAGCCTATTTATATTGAAAGAGACTATGTATTAAGGAAAATGAATCGACCTCCAAAAGTTAGACCTAAAGATCTAACAATTGGAGGTCGATTTTTTAATTCTTTTAATAAAACAAATCAAGTTCTGGGATTGGTAGAGTAGGAGTTGTTGCTGCAATGTATTTTTCGTAAAGGTCTTTTATCTTCTTGAAATTTTTGCTTATTATGCTTATTGTGTAGGTGTCATATTTTTTTCCTTTAGTTACAAGCCCATTTAGTTTGTTTATTTCATCATATCCTTTTTTAACATCGCTTTTAGCAATTATTCTAAAAACCGCTAAGTTATTGAGAGTCATTATGTCATTTTTATTATTAGATAGTGCTTTATTTATACATTTTTCTGCTTCTTTATAGTTACTATCGTTTAAATAAATCACAGACAAGGTTCTATAGTATTTGTTTTCTTTTGGGTCTAATTCTACGCACTTTTTTAAAAGTTCAGTAGCTTTAGCCTTATTATTGTCTAAATATATAAGTGCTAAATTGTATTTTATATAACTGTCATTTTTCTTTATTTTATCTGCTAGATTATAATAATTTAAAGATTTATTTAGATTTTTAAGTGAGTACCAGTAGTAATCTCCTTTGCTTACAAGGATGTTGTAATTGCAAGGAGCAATTTCTTGTGCTATTTGTAGATATATCTTTGAATTACTGTTTCTTCTCATATATTTACATATTTCAGGCATTAAATATGCATAATTATCTAAATAATCTGGGTTAGCCTCTATAGATTTATAGCAGTAATCTTGAGATTTTTCTAAGTTTCCTTTCTTTAGGTAATACCAGCTTAAATAGTGGTAAACTCTATAATCATCTTTGTAATTTTCATTTAAATCTGTAACGATTTTATCTGAGTTATAAAAGTCACCTAAAGTGCTATAAATAGTGAGCTTTATTAGTTTAACGCTTAGTGAAGAGGGAATATCTTTACCTCTTAAGAGTTTAAGAGCTTCTTCACAGGTGGTTTCATTTAAAGAATAAATTTTAGATAGCCAAATTTTGTACATAGGATTATTAGGATTTTTTTTCATCATATCCTCTACTCTTTTTACCATATCTTTAAAATGGCTGGAGCTATTTTCAGATAGAGAATCTAAAATTATTATGTTATCTTTGTCAAGCTCATAGGCTGTTTTTAAGCTTTCAAAAGCCTTGGTATAATAAGATATGTTCATGCACATTCTTCCAAAGGACGCAATATCCTCCGAGGATTTTTCATCTTTTGGATAGTTCATAACTAGATCTTTGGCTTTCTTTGTTTCACCTTGACTTATATAAAGAGATATCATAGTGTTTATTATGCCTTTATTTTTTTTATATTTTTTTAAGGCCTCTTCACCATGAATTGTAGCTTCTTTATACTTGGAACTAGTATATTCTCTTAAAAGGATGTAGTTCGTAGCATCAACAGATTTCATGAAATCCATATCTTTAGCTTTTTTAAAATAGCTATTAGATTTTTCTTCGTTTTCTAAAAGATCATATAGTTCACTTATTTTGCAGTACCAAAGTGGATTCTTTCTGTCCTTTTCCGCTAGTAAAGAGTACTTTTCAATGGCTTTTTTGTAGTCACCCTTTAATGCATAAGAAAGTGCCCCAGAGGATTCTTTTTTAATGTAATTATGCTTGTATACATTCATGGCTATTATTACTGATACTAAGATAATAGAGATAAAAATTAAGGCTTTATTTCTAGTCATTTTCATTTTATCACCCCAATATATATTTTATCAGAAAATTAAAAAGATACTATAAATATTATACACTAATGGAGAGTTTTTATATAAATTTCCTAAAATCAAAGTAGATTTTTAAAATTTTATTATAAATCAAAATATATTTTACATTTAATTTTACTCTAATTAAATGGACTTTTATATTTTATTATTATAAAATTATATTAATGTAATAAAAAGAGATTTTTAATTTGGAGGTGCAATATGGGGAGTAGGTATAACAGGAAAAAACACAATTATAAGGTTAGAAATTTAAAGAGGTTTGCTCTTTCCTGTGCTACAACTTTATTAGTGTTAATATTGTTAGTTTCTGGAATATATTCGCTGATTAATAAAAATTTTAATAGTGGAAAGAATGTAGCTGAAAAAACAAATACAGTTAAAAAAATAGAGAACAAAGAGAAGGCGAAAAAGGATTCTGATAGTTCAGCTTTGGATAAAAATAAAAGTACAAATGCTGGAGAAGGCAAAATTACTGAAGTACTAATTACCTCTGCAGGGGATTGTACTTTAGGCTCAGATACCAAGTTTGGATATGCAAATAGTCTTCCTTGTGTTTTGGATCAAAACAATAAGGATTTCTCATATTTTTTCAAAAATGTAAAAGACATCTTTTCAAAGGATGATTTAACACTTGTAAATCTAGAAACAACTTTTACAAATGCAACAACAAAAGCAACAAAAACTTTTAATTTTAAAGCAGATCCATCTTATGCAAAGGCTTTAACTCTAGGCTCTATTGAAGCCGTTAATATATCAAATAATCACATTCACGATTATTTAGATAAGGGTTTTGAGGATACTAAAAAGGCCTTAGAAGATGAAAAGGTACCTTATTTTGGGGAAGGAAATAAAGTCATAAAAACTGTAAAAGGTCACAACTTTGGATTATTAGGATATCAAGGTTGGAACTTTAGTGAAGATTTGAAAGATAAAGTAGAAAAGGATATTAAAGAGTTAAAGGATAAGAACTGCACAGTTATAATAAATTTTCACTGGGGACTTGAGGGAAACTATTTGCCTTATGATGTTCAAAAAAGCTTAGGACATTTTGCAATAGATAAGGGAGCTGACCTTGTAATAGGACACCATCCTCATGTAGTTCAAAGCATAGAAAAATACAATGATAAAATAATATGCTATAGCATGGGAAATTTCTGTTTTGGAGGGAATTTTAATCCCAAAGATAAGGATACCTTTGTTTTTCAAACTAAGTTCAAATTTGATAATAATAAGCTTTTAGGATATGATACTAAAGTAATTCCATTCAGTATATCTTCAAAGAAAAATATAAATGATTACTGTCCTACAATTGCTGAAGGTAGCGAAAAAATCAGGATATTAAACAAATTAAAAGATCTATCCCCAAGCTATAAGGACAATGTAAAAGATGAATTTTTGCCAGTAAAAGCAAATTAAATATTTAGTATGCTAGTTTTCTGCTTAAAAATCCATAGCATACTAGGATTTCTTTTTCTGGTTTACTAAAAAAGGGGTGTTTAAAATTTACGCAAAGACGTTTTTCAGTATAGCGATGTCGAAGATAGCAATTAAATTTTTAAAAACTTTTTTTAAGGGAGGAAGTAATTTTCCAGGGAAAATAGCTTTAAAAATAGATCCCAAGGTTTTAAAAACAGTTGCTAAAGGTTATAAGGTAATATTAATTACTGGAACTAATGGAAAGACTACAACTACTAATATGATCTATAACATAATAAAAAATTCTGGAAATAAAGTTATTACAAATAGCACTGGAGCTAATATGTTTCCGGGAATTGTAAGCTGTTTTGTTGATAATTTTTCTTTTAATTCTAGTGAGGAAGACAAGTTTGCAGTTATTGAAGTAGATGAGGCCAATGTTAAGTTTATAACTAGGTTTATTTCCCCAAACATAATAACTATAACTAACTTATTTAGAGACCAGTTAGATAGATATGGAGAAGTTTATACAACCTTAAACAAAATACTTGATGGGGTTACTTTAAGTCCAAAGTCAAAATTAGTTTTAAATGGCGATGAATCATTGCTTGGAGATATAGGTCTTGGAAATGATTTAATATACTATGGATTTAAAACCTACAACCATTCTAATAAAACTATAGATATGAATGCAGATGCTAAATTCTGTAAGAAGTGCAAAGAACCATATAAATATAATTTTGTAACATATAACCACTTAGGCGATTATTATTGTGAAAACTGTGGATATAAAAGGCCGGATTTAAAATATGCTGTGGATAATATATTAGAGGTAACTGAGGAATATTCATTGGTTACAATAAATGGAGATGAAATTTCCATAAATCAGCCAGGTACCTACAACATATACAATGGACTTTGTGCTTATGCTGTATGTGGAGAGTTAGAAATTGAAAAAGATACTATTGCCAGAAGTTTAAAGAATCAGACTAGTAGCTTTGGTAGACAAGAGAGTATAGATATTGAGGCAAAAGAACTAAAGATAATTTTGGTAAAGAACCCAGCAGGTTATGATGAGGCAATAAATACCATTATTTTAAACAAGGGAAGTTTAGATATGGCTTTTCTTTTAAATGATAACTATGCAGATGGTAGAGATGTATCTTGGATATGGGATGTAAATTTTGAAAAGCTAAAAAGCCTTGATATAGGGAGCATATTGATTTCTGGTATAAGATTGTACGATATGGCAATAAGATTAAAAACCGCAGGACTTGATGAGAATAAATTCTCTTTATCCGAAAATTATGAGGATATACTTAAGGGGATTAAGTCTTCAAAAAATGAAAAAATCTATATTTTAGCTACATATACTGCTATGATTGACTTTAGAAAATTTCTTTATAGTAATGGGTATATAAAAAAACTATGGTAAATAATTATTGGTAAAATAGATATTATTGGTAAAATAGATATTAAAAGAAGGTGAATTAGATGGAAATAAATATATGTCATTTGTATCCTGATTTGTTAAATGTTTATGGAGATGTGGGAAACATACTCATATTAAAGCATAGAGCGGAGCAAAGAGGTATTAAAGTAAACATACACAATGTATCTGTAGGAGATATATTTCATAAAGAAAATTATGATATTGTGTTTTTCGGCGGTGGTCAAGACTATGAGCAGTCTATAGTTTCAAGGGATTTGATTGAAACTAAGGTAGACTCCTTAAAGGAGTACATAGAAGATGGAAAGGTATTTTTGTCTATATGCGGTGGATATCAACTTTTAGGTAAGTACTACACAACTCCAGAGGGAAACAAGTTAAATGGACTTGGAATACTTGATTTATATACAGAGGCAGGAAACACCAGATTTATAGGAAATACAGTTATATACAATGAAATGTTTAAAGAGACTTATGTTGGCTTTGAAAATCACTCTGGTAGAACTTACATAGGAAAGAATTTATTGCCACTTGGAAAAGTTCAGGCAGGTTATGGCAATAACGGGGAAGATGGATATGAGGGATGTATTTATAAAAATACTTTTTGTACATATTTTCATGGTTCACTTCTATCTAAGAATCCGGAACTAGCAGATAGGCTTATATACAAAGCCCTTGAGAAGAAATATAAGACTTTCGAATTTTTAAAACTAGACAATTCCTTAGAAATAAAGGCTAAGAAGTTTATAGTTAAAAGAGAAACTAGTAAATAATTGAAAGCGTATTATTAAAAATATGGAAACCCCTTAAGGTATTAAACTATCTTAAGGGGTTTTTTCATCTAGATTAAAAACTATGGTTTTTCTCCTTGTCATTGCATCTATGCTGTATTTTATACCTTGAGTTCCCATACCTGAAGCTTTTACGCCAGTAAAAGGAAAGTGGTCAGGCCCTCTTTCAGGTTCATTATTTATTTGTACAGTTCCAACGTCTAGCTTATCTGATAGGTAGAAGGCTGTGTTTATATCTTTTGTGAAAACAGAGGCCTGAAGACCATATTTTGAGGCATTACTGATTTTTATAGCCTCCTCTATATCTTTTACTCTAATTATTGGTAAAACTGGTCCAAAGGGTTCTTCCCAAGCAATCTGCATATCTGAAGTAACCCTATCAAGTATGACAGGTGTTATTAGATTTTTACTTTGTTTATTTTTAGTAAGCAAGGTAGCACCTTTTTTAACTGCATCCTCTATAAGGCTTTCAACAAAATCTGAACTTTTCTCATCTATAAGAGGAGTTATAAAAGCATCCTCTAAAGGTGAACCTACAGATAGCTTTTCAGCTAAGGGAAGGATTTTTTCTATTAGTTTATCTGCAATAGAATCTATAACTAAAACTCTTTTTATAGCAGTGCACCTTTGACCAGAATAGTTAAAGGCACCTTTAACTATATGCTCTGCTGCTTTTTTTAGGTCCGCATCTTTAAGTACTATTGCAGGGTCTTTGCCTCCAAGTTCCATTAGCATAGGGACCATACCAGCGATTTTAGCTATATGCTCTCCGGTTTTAGTGCTTCCTGTAAAGTTTATAAAGTTAATATCCTTATGTGTAACAAGAAAATCACCTATTTCAGAACTTTTACCTGTAATTGTATTTAAAACTCCAGCTGGAACCCCAGCTTTGTTAAAAATCTGTGCTAAATATAGCCCACTTATAGCTCCTTTAGTAGCAGGTTTAAATACTACGCTATTTCCAGTAACTAGTGCAGGGGCTATTTTAGAGGCAGCTAAGTTTATTGGATAATTAAAAGGGGAGATGCAAACAACAACTCCAAGGGGAACTCTAGTTACAAAAGATAGTTTGTTTTTACTAAAACCGGGAAAATTTTCTCCACCTAGGGTTTCACCTTTTATGTGTTTTCCCTCATCTGCTGTAAACTTTATAAAATCGGAAGTTCGTTTTATTTCTGACAGGGAGGAGGATTTGTTTTTGCCTATTTCAAACTGCAAAAGTATGGATAGCTCTTCAGCCTTCTCCTTAAGAAGCTCTGAAGCTTTATGAAGTATAGAAGCCCTTTGGTTTAAGGGAGTATTTTTCCAGGCTATTTGGCTTTCTTTTGCGGCTTTAATAGCTTTATTTACATCTTCCTTCTCCATAGCCTGAACTCTACCCAATATAGTGCCATCTATAGGGGACTTAATTTCAATTAGATTATTAGAGCTTTCTATCCAAGTACCATTATAAAGATTTTTATAAGCCTTATGATTGCTGCAAATTTCTTTAAACAAAAAATCACCTTCTTTTGTGAGTTTAATAAAAATCAGCATTATGAATATATTTTGTATATATTATTCATACAAAGTAAAATCTGCTTGTTTTACTTTTATCATTGCAAAAATATATTACTAAAGTAAAACATTTAATAATAGTATTTGCAATAAGGCAGTTAATTATTAATTTATATAATTAGTATAAGTTATAAATTCAGCTAATTTTATATATTTAAACAAGAAATTTAAATATTTCTTCCTTAGAAATCTTATCATTGGTAAGAAGAGAAGATATAGATAGACAGTATTTAGGAAGCTGGTCTTTTGAAAATAATAGGTCTTCCTTTAATATTTCTTTTGTAATACTTGAGACTTCAAAGCCTAAGCTTTCAAGAGAGTATCTTAAGCTTTCAGGATGTAGGCAAGGCTTACTTTTGGTACGCTGACAGGTTTTACAGATAAGGCATTTGCCTCCCATTAGAATTCTAGAATTATTTATGTTTTTTTCAATACTTAAAGACTTTTTGTCAACAATGTTTCTAATTGAGTTGTAGGCGAAGGTTAGAATTTCGGTGTTGCTTTTAAAATTCATCCTTTCAAGTTCTTTTTCTATATCCTTTAAATATAATTTTGCACCAATTATGTAGGCGTAATTATATTCTCTTAAGTAGGACTCTTCTTCAAAATCGTATTGAGGACAGGACCAAATCTTATTATAGTTAGGGCAAGTCTTGCAATAGCCCCTTATTGTATCTTTTTTATAATATTTAAATAAAGTGTTCATATCACAGGAAACTACTTTATATGTAACTGGTAAAATCATCATTTTATAACCTCCAAACAAAAATTGTAAGTTAAGGGAATTTAAATTATAAGTTGACATACAACTATTATTTAATTATAATTTTAACATAAGCAAATGCATTTGTAACATAAATTTAACCTTTAGGTTAAATGATTTCAGTAAATATTATGAAAATAGAGGAGCAATATTTAAGAGTACTGTTTACAGAGTTAAGCACGATGAAGTTCAGGAAAGGAAATGTTGCCGAAACGTACAGATAAGGCTTTAAGGCTGTATAGTTGGGGGTGCATAAAATATATGCATCACTGTCACAAGTAAGGATTTATTTGTGGAGGGCTATTGTTCAACAATGTTTACGCATAGATGAGATTGATTAGGCGAATTTTGAATCATTGATGTCGAAATTTGTAGCATTTTTTATCATATGTGTATTCAACCTTGAGTGTAGCAGCTCAAGGTTTTTTTATTGTTGCACTAGTCTCTTTCCTAAAATTTAAGGAGGAGAAAAGATGAAAAAAAGAGGATTTATTTTTTTAATTACCATGTTTATTTTAACTATATCATTGAACACATTGGTTTTTGCAGCAGAGGTAGATACTGCAGCCATTAATGCAAAAAAATTTGGACTATGGACACTACTACCACCAATTATAGCAATAGTACTTGCTTTTATAACTAAAAACGTAGTATTGTCATTGTTTTTAGGGGTGCTTTCAGGAGCATTTTTACTTCAATTAACTTACGGAAACATATTATATGCCATACCTAATTCATTTTTAATGGTGGTAAAAGAGATTTTAAACTCTCTTTCAGACCCTTGGAATGCAGGTATAATACTTCAGTGTCTAGTTATCGGTGGTCTTATCAGTTTGATTTCAAAAATGGGAGGAGCTAAAGCCGTTGCTGAAGCACTTTCAAAAGGGGCTAAGTCTCCTATAAGTGTTCAGATAATCACATGGATTTTAGGTATCTTTGTATTCTTTGATGATTATGCAAACTCTCTTATCGTTGGACCTATTATGCGTCCTGTATCTGACAAAATGAAAATATCTAGAGAAAAATTAGCTTTTATAGTTGACTCTACAGCAGCTCCTATATCTGGAATTGCAGTTATATCTACTTGGGTTGGATATGAAGTTAGTCTTATAAAAGATGGATTTAGTCAAATAGGTCAAAGTACAAATGCTTATGGAACATTTGTATCAACTATTCCTTATAGATTTTATAATATTTTAATATTAGTATTTATAGCTATATCTGCAATAATGCTTAGGGAATTCGGACCTATGCTTAAGGCGGAAAGAGAAGCAAGAAAGGGAAACCTTGGAGAAACTATAGAAATAGATTCAAAAGAAATGCAGCCAAAAGAGGGAATAAAATTAAGTATTTGGAATGCAATTATACCAATTTTAGTACTTATAGTTGGAGCCTTTTTAGGATTTTATTTAAATGGATATAATGCTATAATGGCTGGTAAAGATAAGGAGCTTATAACTCTTTTCAATAACTCACCTTTATCATTAACTGCTTTAAGAGAAGCCTTTGGAGCATCAGATGCCAGTGTAGTTTTGTTTGAATCTGCTTTATTTGCAAGCATTGTTGCTATGATAATGGGTGTTTGGCAAAAGATTTTTAAAATTTCAGAGGCTATTGACACTTTTATAGAAGGATCAAAAACTTTGATGATAACAGGAGTTATACTTCTTTTAGCTTGGTCTTTAAGTAGTGTTATAAAAGATCTTGGAACTGCTAAATTTTTAGTTTCAATTTTATCAAATTCAATACCAGGATTTTTACTTCCTACAATTATATTTATATTAGCTGCAATTATTTCCTTTGCAACAGGAACATCTTATGGAACTATGGGGATTTTAATGCCTCTTACAATTCCACTTGCAAATGCTGTTTATAGTGGAGATCCAAAATCTTTAATTATAAGTATAAGTGCTGTTTTAACAGGAGCTATATTTGGAGACCACTGTTCTCCAATTTCAGATACAACCATACTTTCTTCTATGGGAACCTCCTGCGAGCATATAAAGCATGTAAAAACTCAGCTCCCTTATGCCATATTTATTGCTATTTTAACAGGGGTTTTTGGTTATATACCTGCTGTTATGGGAGTTCCAGTTGTTTTAGTTTTACTTTTAAATGTAGTTCTAATAGGGCTTGCAATCAGATTTATAGGAAAACCTGTATAAATTTCAGATAAATATAAATATAAAAAGATTCCTGCACTAAGTGGCTAGTACAAGATTTTTCTTACCACTTAGTGCAGGATTTTATTATTCTTCTATGCCACTTCTGTGTTTTGAAAAGAAGGATATGGAGTAAAGACCAGCAACTCCAACTATGGCATATATTATTCTAGTAACAGCACTTAAACTTCCAAATAAAGCTGCAACTAGGTCGTACCCAAAGAAACCTATTAGTCCCCAATTAACTGCACCAACGATTACAAACAGAAGAGCAATGGTGTCTAATGTTCTCAAAATAAACATCTCCTTAAGTTTAAATTTAATGTTAATTTTAAATCTATTTTTAAAGAGAAAATAGATTTTTCCACTTTAAAGTTTAAAATTAACATTTACGATTAGTATTAGCATTTCTTTTAATTTTAATTCAGTTAATAAAAATTTTTTCATATTAAAGACACAAAGTCAAAATTTATGATAAAATTACTATTATGTAGGCAAGATATGATACTATGTAATTTAAGGAGGAGTTTCAATGAAGACATTTATGACAATATTACAAATCATAGCTTTTTCTATTATCATGTTAGTGATATACAATTTACTTAGAAAATATGTATTAACAAAAATTAACGTAAAACATAAGTGGATTTTAATTGTCTTAGGAGTGCTTTGTATATTTATACAATCCTATTTAACCGCAAGTCCATATAGTCCTGTTGCTATATTCTTATCTGGACTAAGTGTTCTATTTTTACTATGGTTTATGGATGCAAAGGGACTTTTAAAGGGTTCAAATGCACAAAAAACTTCAAAAGATAGTATTAAATATGTAAGTCCCTATGATAATAAAAAAATAAGAAAAAAGAAGTGATAAAGCCAAAGGCCAAAGCTAATAAAGCTATGAAAAATGATAAATAGCTGGCTTTTATAGTAGCTGTAGGATAAAAGATAGGTATTAGAAACTAACAATTTCTTTGGGAGTAGAAATCTTTTCACCAAGAGATTTAGCTTTTAAAGTTAATTGTTTAGCTTTTAATACTTATTTTATTAAAGTGAATTTTAAATAATTTAGATTTTATTATTTAATAGTAAATGTTATAAATAAATTTTTTATATTAAAATTTTAAAATAAAACTTTTAATATAGAAAAATTTGGACATAATCATTAAATACTTAGGTGTTAGTTTAGAAAGTTTAGATATTTAACTTTTAGAAATAAGAAAATTGTAGGTGATTTCATGAAGGTTTGTTTTTTAGGGGGAGCTTTTGAAGTAGGTGCAAGCTCTATACTTGTTAAAATAAATGATAAAAATATTCTTTTAGACTGTGGAATTAGGCAAGGAGCTTCTAAAGATCCACTCCCAGATTTTAGAGCTATTCAAGACATGGGTGGGTTAGATGCAATAATTATAAGTCATGCCCATTTAGATCATATAGGTTCTTTACCTATTATAGCGAAGGAATATAAATCTGCTAAAATATATATGAATAATATGACAAAAGACCTTACAAAAGTTCTTTTGTTTGATAGTCTTAAAATTATGAATAATAGAGAAAGTGAGATACCTTTATATGCTGAAAAGGATGTAGAGGACATGCTAAATAGAATTCATACTATAAATTATGAGGTTCAGTTTAATATTTTTCAGGATATAAGCATTACTTTTTATAATGCAGGACATATAGCTGGCGCTAGTTCTATATATGTAAAAAGCTCTGAAGGGGCTTTATTTTATTCTGGTGATTTTTCTTTGTTTTCTCAAAAGACTGTTGAGGGTGGTAAGTTTCCTAAATTAAGGCCAGATGTTGCTATCTTAGAATCCACTTATGGGGATAAACTTCATTCAAATAGAGAAGTTGAAGAAAAGAAATTAGTGAGTCTTGTTTCAGAATGTATAGATAAAAAGGGAAAGATGTTAATTCCAGCTTTTGCTCTAGGAAGGGCTCAGGAGATAATCCTTATATTAAAAAAAGCTATGAACAAAGGTGAATTAAAGAAAATTAATATTTATGTTGACGGTATGATAAAAGACATTAATAGGGTTTACAAGATGAATCCATTGTATTTAAAAAATTCCTTAGGGAAAAAGATATTAAGAGGAATTGAGCCTTTTTATGAGGATAACATAAGGCCAATTACTAAAAAAGAAGAAAGAGATAGGTTGTTAGAAAGTAAGGAGCCTTTAGTTGTAATATCAAGTTCTGGAATGCTTACAGGAGGTCCAAGCCAAGGATATGCTGAGCAAATATGCTCTATGGAGAATTCTTACATAGTCATAAGTGGTTATCAAGACGAGGAGTCTCCGGGAAGGAAACTTTTAAATTTATTAAAAGATGATGAGGAAAAGAGTATAGAGCTTAATGGTAAAATACTACCTGTAAAGTGTAGGGTTGAGAGAGTTGGGTTATCTGCTCATGGAGATAAAAGCGAGATAAAGGCAGTTATTCAAAAGCTTTCCTCAAAGAGAGTGTTTTTAGTCCATGGAGATCAAAAGGTCATAAGAAGTTTTTCAAAAGAATTGATGGAAGAGTATAGGGGAAGAGTCTACACTCCAAGTAGTGGAGAAGAGTACGAACTGGAGATAAATAACCCCAGGAAACAGCTTAATAAAAATTTAGCCAATAGACTAAATAGCGCTTTAGAGTTAAATGAAGAAAATATAAAAACTCTATATGAATTTATTAGGAAAAATTATGAAGATAAGCTTTTTAATGCGGAAGAGCTAAGCTATATTTGGAGCGGTGAAAAGGAAATTAATGAGGATAAAATTTTAGATTTTCAAAGGCTAATTGTAAAGTCTCCTTATTTTGAAAGTGATGCAAGAAGATTGTTTTTGTTTAAGGCAAGAAATTATGAAGAAGTAGAAAGAGATTTAGAAAAAACAGGGTTAAAGCCCAATGAAATAGATGAAAAGATAAGGGAGTATTTTGGAAAATTTAATTATAAAAAATCAGGTTTTAAAATGGAAGAGAATAAAGTGATTTTATATTTTGATTTTCCAAAGGCTGTTGATAAAAGCATCTATGAGGTAACTGAAAGGTTTAAAAAGGATATTTTCTGGGAAGTTATTATAAGCGATAGTTTTAATAGTAACGCTGGGGAGATTTTAATAAGAAGCCTTATAAAATATCCTATTAAGAAAATATCCTATCAGTTAGTTGAAGACAAAATAGTAGTTGATTTAGAGGATAATGCTAAATCTAGCTTAAAGGAAGGTTTTAACAGGGAAAAAGAAGAGTTCAAAAGGATAACTTCTATTAATTTAGAAATAAAAGATGAATTAAGTGAGGAGACATTAAAGGGTAAAGACACAAAAGCTTTTCCTAAATCTAAGGCTATGGAGCAAAATGCTGCTATAAAATACGTAGATGAGTATTTTTATAAGGAAGAATTTAAGCCTTACAAAAAAGCTTGAAAAGCGATAATTCTGGAAGGTACATGGAGCTGAGTTTTATAACTCCATTAGTTGGAAATAAATGCAAAGATAAATTAAAAGACCTAGAGGATTTTATTGGTTGGAGAATTAAAATATCCAGTTCCTGTAACCAAAATGATATAATAAATTACGCTCTTCAGCTTTGCATGGAAAGAGAAATTGTTTTAAGAAAAAACCCTTCTTTTAATGGAGCAAGACTTAGAGTTACTTTAAAGCCAGAGGAAGAAATTCAAAAAGAGATTTTTGAGGAAATTAAAAATAAATTTGAGCATAAGACAGGCTGTAAACTAGAATTATAAGATTTTAAAATTACGAAATTTGAAGATTTGAAGACTTTAGCGTTATATTATTATAGTGTTATGAGATTTTAAAAGAAAATTTTCCGAAAAACAAAGGTTTATCGGAAAATTTTTATTTATTTTAAGAGCAACCTGTAGTGCTTCCGCAGTCAAGGCATAATTTACAAGTCCCATTTTGAATCAATCGAGTACTAGAGCAGTTTGGGCAGACTTCAGTGTAAATTCGCTCTCCTTTTACAGTTTCTTCTTTTAATATTTCACCATTATAAGCGCTTTTTTCAGAAAAACTTTCAGAGGTTATAGCTGTAAAATTTTCAGGCTTAACCTGACAGTGAGAATAATCTCCAAGTTCAATGTCTATTATTTTGCTTATTAAATCTGATATAGAGGTTACGTGTTTAATGTAAGGGTGTTTTTGTACAAAGCCATAAGGCTCATATATTTGCCCCTTTAGCATATTTGAAATATCCTTTGGTGGCACATGATATTGAAGCATTACAGAAATAGATTTTGAAAGGGCATTTAAAAGTCCCATAATAGTTGTACCTTCTCTATCTGTTGTTACATATATTTCTGATATTTCACCTAATTCATTTCTATTTACTGTTGTATATATTTTTAAGTTGTCAATTTGAGCAGGATGAGTTTTACCTTCCCTTATTCCAACTAGTCTTTTACGAGTGGAGTACATAGAACTTTTGTTTTTCATTTCTAAAGCCTTTAAAAGTTCTTTTGTCTTTTTTAAAAGTTCATTATAAGTAAGGTCCTCTAGAGATTTACTATCTTCACTATCTAGCCTAGTGTTAAGAGGTTGACTTACTTTTGAAGTATCTCTGTATATTGAAATTCCCTTTACACCAAGCTTAAAAGATTGAAGTATAACATCTTTTATGTCATTAACTGTAGCATCCTTTGGTAAATTAACTGTTTTTGATATAGAACCTGAAATAAGAGGAGTCAAAGCTGCCATCATCTTAACATGACCACTAGGGTAAATATATCTTTTTCCAGTTCCACAGATGTTTGCAGTATCAAAAATTGGCAAGTGCTCGTCTTTTAAGTAAGGAGCTCCTTCTATTTTTCCGTCTATTATTTTTTCGTATTCAGTTTCACCCTCTGAAAACTTTTCTTTTCTCAAGATATAGTCTAAAATATCTTTTACTTCATTTTCTTTATAGGATAGATTCTCTAAAGATTTTTTAATTACGGAATTTACAAGAGTCATGTAGCCTCCACCGGAAAGTTTTTTATAGGCAAAGTGGCTAAAAAATGGCTCTATAGAAGTTGAACTGCAATCCATAGCTAGAGATATAGTTCCAGTAGGTGCAATTACAGAAACCTGTGCATTTCTGTATCCGTATTTTTCACCTGACCTAAGGGCATTTATAAAGGAATTTTTAAGAGCATCAACTAAATTATCTAAGGACAATTTTGAAAGTAATTTATGGTTTACCTTTAAAGGCTCATAGTTAAGACCTTCAAAATTTTCATCTATAGCACCTGCCGCAATGCTATGATTCTTTATAACTCTTAACATGTATTTCTTATTAATTTCATATTTTTCAAAAGCACCGATTTTTTTGCCATTAAAGAGGATATAAAGTAAGAGTGTCCTGTTAAAATCCCAACTAAAGAGGAAGCTAAGGCTCGGGCCTCTTTTGAATCATAGGGAAGTCCCATAACCATAAATAGTGAAGCTACATTTGAAACACCAAGTCCTGTAGTTCTAAACATATGTGTTTTTCTAGCTATATCTTTAGTTGGAAAATAGCCAAAATTAATTGAGGCCTCTAGCATAAGCTGTGTTAAAGCTATTAAATGCATGTATTCATCTACTTTAAAGCTATTTCTTTCTTCATCATAAAATTTATATACATTTATAGATGCTAAATTGCAGGCAGTATCGTCTAAAAAAGCGTATTCTCCACAAGGGTTAGTTGAATTAATTCTATTATGTTTTGCACCTATCTTGCCGTCTTCTCCAACTGGGCAAGTGTGCCAAGCGTTGAAGGTATCATCAAACTGAGCTGCAGGTTCAGCAGAGGCAAAGGCACAGCTATTAAATTCCTCCCAGATATCTTTAACCCTTAGGGTTTTATTTACGGAGTTATCACATCTTCCCTTTAGCTCTATAGTAGCATCAGGGTTATTTTTAAGATTTTCTACTTTTCTCATAAATTCATCTTTGAATCTTATAGAATTGTTGGCGTTTTGACCTGAAACAGTTTCATAGGCTTCTCCCTCAAAACTAGTGTCATAGCCCATTTTTCCAAGGTCTCTAACTTTTTGTTCTTCTTTTGCTTTCCATTTTATAAAATCCATAATTTCAGGATGGTCTACATCAAGGCATACCATTTTAGCAGCACGTCTTGTAGTTCCACCAGATTTTATAGCACCAGCGTTTCTATCTAAGGCTTTTAAAAAGCTCATAAGACCAGAGGAAACACCACCACCGGATAGCCTTTCATTAATAGCTCTTATGTTTGAAAAATTAGTTCCAGTACCAGAACCTCCCTTAAATAGTTTTGTTTCAGTTACAAAATGGTCAGATATGGAGTTTTCCCCTAGAAGCTTATCTTCAATTGAAAGTATAAAGCAGGCAGAGGCCTGAGTTCTCCCACAATTTTCTGAAGCTTTAAGAGATTTTTCTAGTTTTTCGTCGTAGTAAAAACCACCTTTTGTGTTTCCTGTAATGCCATAACTTTGGTATAATCCTGTATTAAACCACTGAGGAGAATTTGGAGCATACATTTGATTTAATAGGGCAAAAGCCATTTCATCATAGAAAATTTCCGCTTCTTCTTTAGTTTCAATCAAATTTTCATCCTTTAAGGATTCGCACCAAAAGTTCACCATTCTATCTACTACCATTTTTAAACTATTTTCATAGCCAAATTCTGTTGGAACTCCAGATTTTCTAAAATATTTTGAAGCTATTATATCACAGGCGTTTTGTGAATAATTTGAAGGAAAGGCTAAATCCTTCATTTCTATAAGCATTGTATTGGTTTTATAGTCTTTTATAGATACATTAACTTTTTTCCAGTTAAATAAATCATAAACACTTTTAGTACTGTTCTCCAAATCTTTTGTAAAAACTCTTTTAAAAACATCTTTTATATCTTTTATATCTTTTATATCTTTCATAAATATACTGGTATAAATACCAGAATGTTCACCTCCGTTTATACACTTTAATATACTTTTATTAACTTTTAAAGGTAGAATTCCTGTAAACTTAGCTTTTACAGGAAAAAGTACTGCAATGAATACAAAAATTTTCATTTTAATTTCAAATCAATATACTATATGTTGTGAAATACAAAAAAATTCATACT
The DNA here is from genome assembly GCA_041861885.1 of Haloimpatiens sp. FM7315. NCBI lineage: Bacteria > Bacillati > Bacillota > Clostridia > Eubacteriales > Clostridiaceae > Haloimpatiens > Haloimpatiens sporogenes. The sequence continues at coordinate 2,432,099 of JBGVUE010000001.1, read as the reverse complement.
ATATATTGAATTATATTCTAAGATTTTAATTTATTCAACATACTAGAAAGTCTAAATTTTAAATTAATATGGGTTAAATTCCAAGAAACTAAATAATACTAATTATTTCTCAATAATAATTGTTAGTTTAATATTTTTCTTTGTTTTAAAAAATAACACAAAAACATTTTAAAATCTGAATTACAAAAATGGACATATTTATATTGTTAAAATTTCGTCAAAATACGGCAAATCAAGTTGAATACGGCCTTTAAACAAGGGAAATGTTTCAATATTTGCTTGTTTTGCAATAAATAATATATATAATGGCATATAATGATGAAAAAAATTCATTCTTTATTGACATATATTAAGTGCCGTGATAAAGTTACCTTATATTTTTAAAGGAGGAGGATAATTTAAAAATGGAAAAAAAGAGTTCACTAAAGAAAGAGATTGGACTTTTAACAGCAACGATGCTGGTAGCGGGGAATATGATTGGTTCTGGAATATTCATGTTGCCAGCATCTTTAGCTAGTATATCAGGTCCTGGTCCTACTATAATGGCTTGGGTAATAACAGGTATGGGATCTATATTTGTAGCTTTATCCTATGCAAATTTAGGCTCTAAGTTTACTAAAACCGGAGGACCTTATGAATACCCTAAGATTGCTTTTGGAGAGTTTGTAGGCTTTATAAATGCCTGGCTCTATTGGAATGCTTCTTGGATAGGAAATGCAGCTATAATTACAACTGTATCGAGTTATACAGGTGCTTTAATTCCTAGCATTGCAAATAGCCCTTTCTTATCTTTTATATATACAAGTGCTGTTTTATGGATATTCACTATTATAAATATAGTAGGAGTAAAAGAGGCAAGTTTTATTCAAACTGCCATGACGATATTTAAAATAGTACTATTTGTGGGTTTTATAATTGTTTCGTTTTTTTATTTCAACCCAGAATATATAGCTCCTGCTTTTCCGGCAGGTAAAGGTTTTAGTTCAATGCCCGCTGCAATGGCCTGTACCCTTTGGGCTTTTACTGGTCTTGAAAGTGCTACAGTTGTAGCAGGTGAGATACATAATCCTGAAAGAAATGTTAAGTTAAGTACAATAATGGGAATAATAATAGCTTTAGTTGTTTATCTTTGTATAAGTGTAAGTGCTATGGGAGCAATGCCACAAGCAGAGCTTGCAAAAAGTTCAGCACCTATTGTTGATATATTTTCTAGATTTTTAGGTAAAGGTATTACTAAAGCTATAATAGTTGCATCTGTAATAAGCGTTTTAGGAACAACTATTGGTTGGATTTTTGCAACAGCTCGTGTAGCTTATGCAGCAGGGGAAGATGGAATTTTTCCTGCAGTATTTTCAAAAGTTCACCCTAAACACAAAACTCCAGTAGGAAGTTTAATAATAGGTTCAGTATTAATTAATATTCTTTTACTTATGAATTACAGCAAGTCAATGATATCAGCCTTTAATTTTGTAATGCTGTTAGCAACACTTGGTTATCTTCCGGTTTATGCTTTTGCAGCTGCTGCAGACATTAAAATAATGTTAAAAGAAAAGAAAATTGTAAGTAAAAGTAAAATGATAAAAAAATCTATAATTCCTGTACTTGGTATTATTTATTCAATTTGGGCAACTATAGGTTCAGGTCTTGAAGTATGCTTATATGGGCTTTTACTTATGGTTATGGGTATACCAGTTTATTTTTATATGAAAAAAAGAATAAAGAGAAAAAGGACTTTGAAGACATTAAAAAAGCAGTGTAATATTTAATTCTCATTTATAAATTTCAGGTTTATAAATGAGAATTTTGTATATATTTTTAGAGGGAGGGTAATAATTATGGCTTTTAAACTTGATGCAATTGAAAAGATGAATACAGAGGATAAATACAGGTATATGAATATGCTTTTAACTGCACAGTTAAGCTCAGAGGAGGATTTACTTGCAAATTTATCAAATGCATCAGCTATTGTAAATGTAGCATTTGATAGAATAAATTGGGTTGGTTTTTACCTTATGAAAAATAGAGAATTGGTTTTAGGACCTTTTCAAGGTAGACCTGCATGTAACAGAATAAAATATGGATGTGGGGTTTGTGGCACTGCAGTAAAGGAAAGAAGAGTAATAAGAGTAGAAAATGTTCACGAATTTGAAGGTCATATTGCCTGTGATAGTGCTTCTAATTCTGAGATAGTAATACCAATTATAGTTAATGATGAGGTCTTTGGAGTTTTAGATATAGATAGTCCAGAATTTAATAGGTTTTTGGAACTTGAAGAGGGGTATTTAATAAAATTCGTTGACAAGTTAAAAGAAAGTATTATCGTAAATAGCTTGAAATAGTGAAGACAACATAATTTGATAAATTAAGTGCTATAGTTTTAGATTTTGTAATAGTATATCTTTAAGAAACTAAAACGATAATACTTAGAATTTAAATTAGTATTTTAGTTATACACCGACTTTTACAATTTTATCTAAGGGCTTGTAGTAGTCTTCATAAAAAAGCTTTTTAGAGATTTGTTTTCCACCTTTTAAGGTTATTTTATAAACCTTAACTTTTAAACCTGTGCTTCCAGGTTTGTCTATAATTTCTTTGCCTTTAGGCATAGAAGAGTCTTTTATATATTTTGTGGAGTTAGGAACTTTAGCGTAAACACTAGATGTATAATCGTATTTATAGCTATTAAGACTTGAATTTGAAAATACCGTAAAAGTTATTTTATTATCTTTTACAGATCCCTCTATATAAATAGGGTACTTAAGTGTGTTTTTAAATTTATAGTCTAATTCACTTCCAAATACTGTTGTATCTAGACCTGGAGCTACGTATTTTGGTGGAATTGAGTGCTTAGACCTTTCGGTATAGGTAATATTTGCTCTTAAAATAGAGTTATATAAAGTAGTAGCTACTTGACATAGGCCTCCGCCTACACTTGGCTTTAATTCATTATCTATAATAGCAGGGGCTTCCATAAATCCTGTTTTTTTAGAAACTAAGCCAATGGAATTATAAAAGCTAAAATTCTCTCCTGGCATAAGCAAAGTGCCGTTTATATGTTTAGCACCTAAGGTTATGTTGTTTACTCTTTCTTTTGACCCTGAAAGTGTGGTAGAAAAGCTAGATATTTTTGAATTTATGCTTTTTAGTTTTTCAGAGGTAATCTTAGGGCTAGTTTCTTTTATAGAGGCTTTTATACTTGGATTTTCTTTTAAGTTATGAAGGCTAATTATGTTGGATATAATGTCGTTTTTTAACTTAGTTTTATCTAAATCTAGCCCAGTTTGTTCTTTAATAATTTCGATTTTTGAAGAGTCTTTTATGGAAAAACGGGCATTACTTTCTTTTTTATAAGTTTCTTTAGAGAGTTTATTTACAAAACTATCTAAGGAGGTTTTATCGTAGTTTAAGGTAAGTTTTAATTTTTTTGACTCACTTTTGTTTTCTAAAGCCTCATAGGCTTCTTTTATTATTTTATCTTTGTTGTAGTTCACCTTTAAATCTTTTAAAGTAAGCTCATAGGATTTATCCTTACATAAAATAGTGATTTTCTTTTTAAAGGACTCATCAATATATTTCTCTTTTAAGATCTTTTCCGTTTCCTCTTTAGATTTGTCGTTAATAAGAATATCTTCTATATATACATTACTGGCTTTTGTAGTTTCTTCTTTCTTGTTTGGATCTTGGTTGTGTTTTTCTTCTTCAGCACTATTACAACCTAAGAAAGTAACTGATAAAACCAATAAAATACATATAAAAAAGGTAAATTTTTTCTTCATATGCTTCACCTCGTTTAAAATTTTAAGTTTAAGCTCATCTTAAGAAAGTTAATTTTTTAATTACTAGAAAAACAGAAACACAACTACTTGTAGCTATTATTGGCTTAAAACCACAAGATTATGTGTGTAAAGAAGAAAATTTAAAGTCAATTAAAAAGGCTGCCAAAGAAGAGAATAAATACTAGAATAGATTTTATAATTCTCTTTTGGCAGCTTAATTTAATTTATTTAATTTAATTATTTAGAAGATTTACTTCTTTTTACGGCTTTTACTATTTCATTTATTAATAAAGGTATTAAACATAGGGTTGATACAAATAGCCAGTCTATAGCATTTAAGTCATGTACCTTAAAGATATTTGCAAGGAAAGGTACTGTTATTATTATATCTTGAAGGAATATTCCAAAGATAATTGAAGCTATCAAATATTTATTTGAAAATAATCCAATTTGGAATATGGACTTAGTTTCATTTCTCATGTTTAATGAGTGAACTAATTGAGATACACTAAGAACTACAAAGGCCATAGTTTGAGCGTGTTCTAAGGCATCAAATTCAATGCTTTCTGGTACTAATGGGAATAATGTAGTTGATTTTGTATAAACTTTAATTCCAACTACAAAAGCAGTTAAAGTAAGTACACCTATTAGTATTCCATTTAAAAGTAAACTAACTGTGCTGCCTTTAAATAGGCTGTCTTTTGGATTTCTTGGTTTTTCATTCATTACACCCTTATCACCTGGGTCTATTCCAAGGGAAAGAGCAGGGAAACTATCGGTGATAAGATTAACCCACAAAATGTGAATAGGTATAAGTGGTGTAGGCCATTTCAAAAGTACTGATAAAAATATACTTATGATTTCTCCGATATTACAGGATAACAAGAATAATATGGATTTTTTAATGTTGTTAAATATGTTTCTACCTTCTTCTATAGCTTTTACTATAGTTGAAAAGTTATCATCAGTTAATACCATGTCAGAAGCGCCTTTGGCAACATCTGTTCCAGTTATACCCATGGCAACACCTATATCTGCTACCTTTAGGGAAGGTGCGTCATTTACGCCATCACCGGTCATTGATACTATATTTCCTTTTGATTTAAAGGCTTTCACAATTTTAACTTTGTGTTCTGGAGAAACTCTTGCAAATACTCTTAGGTTATCTACTTTTTCGTTTAGCTCTTCTTGGGTTAATTTATCAAGTTCAAGCCCTGATATAGCCTGATTTTCATCAGTTGCTATATTTAATTCTTTTGCAATTGCAAAAGCAGTTTTCTTATGGTCTCCAGTTATCATTATGGTTTTTATACCTGCTTTTTTACACAATTCTATAGAATCCTTAACAACAAGTCTAGGTGGATCTATCATTCCAACAAGACCTATAAAAACTAAATCCGTTTCTAAGCTTTCGATTTCAGCATTTTTTGAATCTAAAACCTTATAAGCAGAACCTAAAACTCTTAGAGCTTCTTCTGACATAGAAAGAGCAGCTTTAGTGATTTTTTCTTTTATTTCATCAGTTAAATCTACAATTTCACCATTTATATAGGCTTTGTTTACTATATTTATTAGGTTGTCAATAGCTCCTTTTGTCATTACATAATACTTGTCATTGTATTTATTTACTGTTGTCATAAGCTTTCTATCGGATTCAAAAGGAATTTCATTTACTCTTATATGTGAGGCTTCTAACTCTTCTTTATTTATACTGTGCTTATTTCCCGCAACTAACAAGGCGATTTCTGTAGGATCACCAGTTTCAGAAGTTTCAGAGTAAGTTGCATCATTACATAAAACTAAATTTTGCACAAGAAGTTTATGGGAAGAATTTTCAGTATTTAAATTTTCTATATTGTAAACTTCATTATCAGCGAAAAACTTTGTAACTGTCATTTTGTTTTGTGTTAAGGTTCCTGTTTTATCAGAGCATACAATGTTTACAGAACCAAGAGTTTCAACTGCGGGAAGTTTTCTTACTATAGCGTGCCTTTTTATCATTTTTGAACTCCCATAGCAAGAACAATTGTAACTATTGCAGGAAGTCCTTCTGGAATAGCAGCAACGGCTAAGCTTATAGCAGTTAAGAACATTTCAAATACAGGCCTTTTTTGAAGTAGACCTAAAAAGAACATAATAGCACATATTACAAGAGCTCCTATACCCAAAACTTTTCCAAGCTCTTCTAGTTTCTTTTGAAGAGGAGTAGCTTCATTTCCGCTTTCCTCTAGCATCTTAGCTATTTTTCCAATTTCAGTATCCATACCAGTTCCAACAGCGATACCAACGCCTCTACCGTAAGTTACTAAGGTAGACATAAAGGCCATATTTTTTTGATCTCCAAGAGGAATTTCATCTTCACTATTTAAGGTAGTATCTGCGTGTTTTTCAACAGGTACGGATTCACCAGTTAAGGCGGATTCTTCTACTTTTAAGTTTGCAGTTTCAAGTAGCCTTAAGTCACAAGGAATAAATCTACCTGCATCTAAAATGATTATATCTCCAGGAACAACTTCTGTTGAAGATATTTCATTTATTTGCCCATTACGTTTTACTAAGGCTTTTGGTGTAGATAATTTCTTTAAAGCTTCAAGTGCTTTTTCTGCCTTTGATTCTTGAATAACACCAACTACAGCATTTATAAGTATAACAATACCGATTATAACTGAATCACTGATTTCTCCTAAAAACCCTGAAGCAACAGCAGCTGCAAGTAGGATATAAATTAATATATCATTTAATTGTTCAAAGACCATTTTCATAAGGGTTTTTTGTTTTTTGGCTTTAAGCTGATTTAGACCGAATTTCTCAGTTCTTTTAGAAACTTCACCTGTAGATAAACCAGTAGTAATGTCTGAATTTAATTCTTTTAAAACATCTTTCGTACTTTTTTGTACCACATACACTTCACCTCTCTCATATTATTTAGTATTAATCATTTATTTATTACAGAAAAATAAAAAATAGGATAGTACATAAAAAGACCTTTGTCCTAAAAAAATTAGGACAAAGGTCTTGCAAACTTTTTCTAAGTAAACTGTCCGGGCAAAGCCGTAATGACGAACAGTTAAAGGTTTAAAAAATAAACCTATGCTACTCCCTTTGGATAAAATTTCATGTAGCTATTATATCATAATATATGTATTAATTTCAAGAATGTATTAATTAGTTACTAAAAAGAATAAAATATTATTCCTAAAATTCCCGAAATAACTATAACTAAAATTGGATGAATTTTAGTTTTAAAGGATATAAAAGCGATAATAATTCCTATAATAACTGACAATATGTCTTTGTAAGATTCTAAGGCTAACTGCAAAAAAGCAGAGATAATAAGTCCTATAAGGGCAGGTCGCATACCTAAAAATGCAGCTTTTATAATTTTTGATTCTTTAAATTTTAAAAGGTAATGAGTTGCTATAGATACTAATACAAAGGAAAAACATACAACACCTAGAGTTCCTGCTATGCTTCCTTTTATACCTGAAACCTTAAAGCCTACAAAGGTTGCAGAATTTATTGCAATAGGACCTGGTGTCATCTGAGAAATTCCTATTATATCTCTAAAGGTGGCAAAATTTATCCATTGGTGTTTTTCCACTATTTCTTTTTGGATTAAAGGAAGCATTGCATATCCTCCCCCGAAACTAAAAGCTCCTATTTTTAGAAAGGATAAAAATATTTGTAGTAAAAGTTTCATTATGCTACCTTCTTTCTAAGAAATATAATTCCGTAGAGAGCAGAAAAAATAACAACAATTATTGGATTAATGTTTAGTATTGTAATACAAAATACGGATAGTACAATTATAATAATATTTGCGTAAGTTTTATTTATAGATTTAGATAGGCTAGTTACAGCAACTAGAACCAAAACTGGAACTGCAGCTCCAATGCCTTTAAATACTAGGTCTACAAAATGAAGACTTCTAAATTTAGAAAAGGTAGCCGCTATTATTATAATAATGGTAAAAGAGGGAAGGGCAACTCCTAAAAGGGCAAGAACAGCACCTAAAATTCCTCCCATTTTATAACCAATAAAAGTCGAAGAATTTACGGCTAAAGCCCCTGGAAATGACTGCGATAGTACAATAATATCCATAAATTCTTCTTTTGTAATCCATTTATTTTTATCTACAACCTCAGCTTCAATAAGGGGAATCATGGCGTACCCACCGCCAAAGGTAAAGGCACCAATTTTTAAAAAGCTTAAAAACATAGTTAAAAGTTTTTTCATATAATCACCTATTTCATTATATTTGTATAAGTACATTATATACAAAGAAAATATAAACACAAGCAGCTTTGTGTTATGTATATATTAAACTAATTTAAATATATTTAAATTAGTTGAACCAAAATTAACCTACTTCCTATTTAAAATCTAAGCATTAATTTATAAAATAATTTACTTTTAATTTAAAATTTCGATATAATAAAAGAATAGTAGTATTTTAAATACTAATTATAATGTGGTACAAGGAAGTGATAAATTGGAAATTAAAAGGGTAGGTAGAAATAATACCATTTCTTCTGAAAAGTCTCTTGTTAAAAATAAAAAAGATTTTTCTCAAAATTTTAATTTTGCAAGACAGCAAAGATCCCAAAGTGAACTTAAAAAGATGATAGATGATATTAAGAAAAAGGGAAATAGATTAGTTATTACTAAATGTTATAGAGATGTAAGGCTTTATAAAAATTTAATAAAAGAGTATTTGGAGTCTGTATTAAATCATATGTATAAGGTTAAAAAGGATATAAGTTTTTGGCAGACCCAGTATTTTATAACTGTAGATACTATAGATAAGAAGTTAGAGGAGCTTACAGATATTATTTTAAATGAGCAGAGACAGAACATAGAAATTGCAAGTACTGTAGATGAGATTACAGGCCTTGTCTTGGACCTATATAAGTAAGCTTTTAATTTTAAAGTAACGTGGCAAAAATTAAATGATATTTTTCATTCAGAAAGTATGAAAACTTATAAAGGATTCTAAGGAAAGTAATGTGCAAAATCAAGACCTTATCATAACTCGCTTTGCTCAAACAATGATAAGGTCTAAGATTTTTTCATTACTTTCTAAGAATCCTTAAATAAGTTTTCAATCTTTTCTTCCATGAAAAATAAACATTTAATTTTGAACTAAATTACTATTTATACAAAGCATTTAATGGCGTTTTTATAAATATATGAATTTACAAAGCTTCTTAAGTCGCAAAGAACTTCTAAGTAAAATGGCAAAAATTAAATATTATTTTTCATTCAGAAAGTATGAAAACTTATAAAGGATTCTAAGGAAAGTAATGTGCAAAATCAAGACCTTATTATAACTCGCTTCGCTCAAACAATAATAAGGTCTAAGATTTTTTCATTACTTTCTAAGAATCCTTAAATAAGTTTTCAATCTTTTCTTCTATGAAAAATAAACATTTAATTTTGTACTAAATTACTATTTATACAAAGCATTTAATGGCGTTTTTAGAAATATATGTATTATAGAAAAGCTATTTGAATGAGCTTAGAAATTCTTATTAAAATTTTTAAATAGGCGTTTAGAAAATCACATGTTTGAAGGAAGAATGACTGAGTTTGTGATTTTTAGCATATTTTAAAATTTTAATTTAGAATTTATTAGTGAAATGAACTAGCTTTTAGGAATACATATACTGCTAAAAATAGCTTTTTGAAGTAGCATTTGTAAAGCTAGCAAAAATTAAATATTATTTTTCATTCAGAAAGTATGAAAACTTATAAAGGATTCTAATAAAAGTAATGTGCAAAATCAAAGAACTTTTTATAACTCGCTTTGCTCAAACAATGATAAGGTCTAAGATTTTTTCATTACTTTCTAAGAATCCTTAAATAAGTTTTCAATCTTTTCTTCCATGAAAAATAAACATTTAATTTTGTACTAAATTACTATTTAGACAAAGTGTTTAATGTTGTTTTTAGAAATATATGAATTTACAAAGCTTCTTAAGTTGCAAAGAACTTCTAAGTAAAATGGCAAAAATTAAATATTATTTTTCATTCAGAAAGTATGAAAACTTATAAAGGATTCTAAGGAAAGTAATGTGCAAAATCAAGACCTTATCATAACTCGCTTCGCTCAAACAATGATAAGGTCTAAGATTTTTTCATTACTTTCTAAGAATCCTTAAATAAGTTTTCAATCTTTTCTTCTATGAAAAATAAACATTTAATTTTGTACTAAATTACTATTTATACAAAGCATTTAATGGCGTTTTTAGAAATATATGTATTATAGAAAAGCTATTTGAATGAGCTTAGAAATTCTTATTAAAATTTTTAAATAGGCGTTTAGAAAATCACATGTTTGAAGGAAGAATGACTGAGTTTGTGATTTTTAGCATATTTTAAAATTTTAATTTAGAATTTATTAGTGAAATGAACTAGCTTTTAGGAATACATATACTGCTAAAAATAGCTTTTTGAAGTAGCATTTGTAAAGCTAGCAAAAATTAAATATTATTTTTCATTCAGAAAGTATGAAAACTTATAAAGGATTCTAAGGAAAGTAATGTGCAAAATCAAGACCTTATTATAACTCGCTTCGCTCAAACAATAATAAGGTCTAAGATTTTTTCATTGTGTCCAATTCTTAAATCACAATCACCAATAATCTTTCCATCTATTAAGCAAATATCAAAATGATATCCAGGAAGACATTTCTTTTCAGGCTGGGCTTGACAGGTTTTAGTAAGTTTGAGAAAAATTTCAGTTGTTCTTAAATCTTTAATATCAAAAAACATAAAATCATCTCTATAAATTCCTATTTTGTTTATAATTTATTTTACTATAGGTTTTAAATACAGGATTTTTACAGGCATGGAAGTGTCTACTAATTGAGTTGTATTACATCATATAGAAATATGTTGAAAAAATGTATATTTGTGTTATAGTAATATTGTAAATATTAAATTTAAATGGGGGTTAAAAATGAAGAAAATTATAGCATTTGTATATCTAGCATTACTGACAATAACCAATGTATTTTTAGTACCATTTAATGTTGTTTATCACACATTTGATGATACAGATAGAATTGAGGGAATAGTATATAGTCCTATTTGGTATACAAAAGCTCCTAAAAGATTGATGAATGGTTCACCACTGCGTTATGATTTAAATATTCCTAGAGTAATACACATGTTTTTATTTTTATCAATAATTTTTTTCATAATTTACAAGTTTTCAACTAGTTATAATAAGTGTGAAAAATAAAGTACCTAGAAAACATAACCTCTCATTGATAAAATTAAGTAAAAGATTATCAATGGGAGGTTTACTTATGTATAGAAAATTAGATAAGGGAGCCTAAAGGAATATTTGAATAAATTTAACTCTGTTATTCAATAGTTTTTATTAAATTAGCATATTCTTTAGATTTAATAATTTCATTTGAGGTAGTACTTTTTTTAATACAGCCATTGTTCATTATAATTACTTCATCAAAATATTTTAAATTATTCTCTGATAAATCATGAGTTACAACAATCATTGTCTTATTCTTTAAACTATAGACTTTATCTTGTATTAATAAAGTGTTTTGAATATCTAAAGCTGAAAATGGTTCATCTAGAAGTATAATATCTTTGTTGATCAGCATCATTTTAACTAAAGCAAGCAGCTGTTTTTCTCCTCCACTCAAACCAGTACAATCTTCTTTATTAATAATGTGGTGAATTTTATCACATTCACAGTAATCAATGATGTTCTTTAAATTATTATCAAGATATGAAGAATATACTGTGACATTACTTAAGAAATCTGACGAAAATACATGCTCAAATTGATTTACACAACCTATTATTCCTGTTGTGTCAATATCCTTAATATTAGTACCATCTATTATTATTTTTCCATTTGAAGGCATTAAATACTTCATTAATAGATTAATAATAGTTGATTTACCTGAGCCACTATGGCCTATAATAGCATATTTCTTTCCCTTTTCAAATTTATAGTTAAAATTATTTAGTTCAAAGTTATCAAATTCTACTGTTACATTAGAAAATTCTATGGAGGACTTAAATTCAGTTACAGTATCTAATCTTTCTTCATGATAATTTATAAAATTAAGTAATTTATCCTTAGTTGATTTTGCAGATTTTATGTTAGTCAAATCTGATATTATATACCGAATTGGATAAACAAACTCTTTAATATACGCTAAAGCAGCTGTAGCAGTTCCAATAGAAATTTTGTTTTTCAATAATAATATAGCAACTGTAGTAAATGCTGATATATCTAGTAGATACATAAAGAATCCATTAAAGACATTTGTAAAAGTGTTAAATTTACCATAGAATAAAAGCTTATTTTCAGTTTCAAGCATTGTCTTATCATGTTCTTCTAAAATATTATCTTTTGTTTCATAATTTACATTTTTAAATCCTTCTAATAAATCTTTTACTTTACCTATGTACAATCCCAGCATATCAAGATGAGCTAATCTTCTTTTAGAAAGGGTTTTACTTGTTAGATTTGGCAAAAACAAAGTTAGAAGTGAACATAAAATAATTACAATGGCTATTATAGGACCTAATGCAAACATATAAATACCATATATAACTACTTGTATAGCAGACTGTACTATAGAAACAATACTAGAAACATACTGTTCAACTACTTTAACATCATTATTTAAAATTGAAATATATGTACTTATGTCTTTAGAATTAAATTTTGTATAACTATAATTTAAAATAGAGTTAAAGATATCTTTTTTAATTAATAAATTAAATTTCCTTTGTAATTTCCATCCATATAATTGACTTATATATTGAAATCCCATACCTGTTGATGCTGCTAATAAATACATTAAAATAAATATGACAACGCCCTTACTACCTTTTGAAAAATCATAATCAATTAACATTTTAATTATATATGGAATTGAAGCAATAGCAATGACATATAGACTATCAGTTAAAACTTTTATAAATATTATTAATTTTAATTTTGAAATATACCTTTTCATTGTATCCCCCCATTTTTTTTACAAAACCACATTATTGTTATTACACTTAATTCAACATATTAGTATTATAAAATTAAATATAGTATACAACACTTTTTAAGAAAATTATGTATAAAATTATATAAAATGTAAAAATATATTTGCAGTTTATATCTTTGATTATATTTAGTATAATCTAAGTGTATATAATGTTATATTAATTTATAATTGTAAAAATTGCTAAAAAATGTTTAAAGGAAAACTAAATATGCAATATTGTTATAAAAAAAGGAGTGCCTTCATTAGAAGAAGCAAAATTAATTTTAAAGAAGGCAGAAGAATTAAATCCAGGTCCATGGGTACAACACTCTTTATATGTAGGTAAAGTAGCAGAATTAATTGCAAAAAAGATAAGGAGTTAAACTCCCATACTGCATTGGTACTAGGAATGGTAGATGTTGTAATGAGATATGGCTTTAATGAATTTACTCTTAAAAAGTGGAATGTAGCATTTGAAATACAAAGATGCTTTGAAGAAAGAATAGGAACTTCTATTTATAGTATTTTACCTAATATAAAATAACTACCTTTGTTTTTTAAAAAGTATTGATGAACAATTTTAATAAGGCCAAATAAAGCATAGGAGAAGTATAATTAGCCAAGAAAAAATAATATATTCCATAGAAAAGTTTATGGCAATATATTATTTCTCGAAGCTAATTTTTTTAGTTAAGATTTTATTCTACATAAAAGATTTATAACTTGCATCAGAAGGCATTCTAAAGTCACCTCTAGGAGAAAGGCTTATAGTTCCAACCTTTGGTCCGTCAGGAATAGCAGAGCGCTTAAACTGCTGCATAAAAAATCTTGTAATGAACTTATCTAGCCATTTGTTTATGGTGTAGGTATCATATAGATTCTTAAAGGCAATTTCTGCTAAGAACAATATTTTTTCCTTAGTAGCGCCTTGTTTTATAAAATAGTATAAGAAGAAATCGTGAAGCTCATAAGGGCCTACTATATCTTCTGTTTTTTGAGATATATTGCCTTTTTTGTCCTTTGGAAGTAATTCTGGACTCACTGGTGTATCTAAAATATCTAAAAGTATTTCAGATATATCTTTTGAAACCTCCTTTGAAGCTACATAGTGGACTAGGTATCTAATTAAAGTTTTTGGAATTGAACAGTTTACAGAATACATGGACATATGATCTCCATTATAAGTACACCATCCAAGGGCAATTTCAGATAAATCTCCAGTTCCAATTAAAAGTCCACCTTCTTTGTTAGCTATATCCATTAGAATTTGTGTTCTTTCTCTTGCTTGAACATTTTCATAGGTTACATCGTGATTTTCTACAGGATGATTTATATCTTTAAAATGCTGCAGGCAGGCATTTACTATATTTATTTCTCTAAAATCAGTGCCTAATTTTTTACACAAGTTCACTGCGTTATTATAAGTTCTATCAGTAGTTCCAAAGCCTGGCATAGTAATTGTTATTATGTTTTTAAGAGGTAGGTTTAACATCTTAAAGGTTTTAACAATTACTAAGAGAGCTAAGGTTGAGTCAAGACCTCCAGATATTCCAACAACGGCTTTCTTAAGGCTAGTGTGAACTAACCTTTTTGCTAAAGCTGAAGTTTGTATGTTAAATATCTCTGTACATCTAAGTTCACGTTCCTTTTCATTAGATGGTACAAAAGGATGTTTATCTATAAATCTATCAAAATCCCCTAAGTGGGTGTTTGAAAACTCAAATTCAATATTTTTAGCTTTAAAAGGGCATAGTTTTAAACTATCTCTAAAACTTATATTCTTAAGCCTTTCAGAGTTCAACCTATTCACGTCTATTATGCTTGTTATAACTTCATTTTCTCTTTGAAATCTTTTGTTTTCTTTTAAAACTGTTCCATTTTCAGAAATCAATTGATGACCACTAAAAACTAAATCCGTAGAGGATTCGTGAACTCCACTTGAAGAATAAGCATAGGCAAAGAGACATCTAGCACTTTGGTTTTGCACAAGAGCTTTTCTGTAGTGGGATTTTTTAACTAGCTCATTTGAAGCAGATAAATTTCCAACTATATTTGCTCCTAAAAGAGCTAAATAGGAGCTAGGAGGTATTGTTACCCACAAATCTTCGCATATTTCTAGGGCAAACTTAAATATGTCACAAGTAAAAATCAAGTTAGTGCCAAAGGGTATATCTCTTTGAAAGTCTAAATACACTAATTCATCTATTATTCCAAGGCCTTCTGTAAACCACCTTTTTTCATAGAATTCAGAGTAATTTGGAATATAACTTTTAGGAACTATTCCTAAAATCCTTCCTTTAAATATAAGGTAGGCACAATTATAAAGACAATTATTTGTATGAAGTGGTGCTCCTACAGCAATTAATATGTCCTTATTTTCGGAAAAAGTGCATAAGTCTTTTATAGCCTCATTTGCTTTATAAATCAGATTAAACTGATTAAACAAATCTCCACAAGTGTAGGAGGTTATAGAAAGCTCTGGGAAAACTACAAATTTTGAATTTTGTACTAAAGCATTATCTATACATTTTTTTATATTTTCTAAATTAAAATCAACATCAGCAACTTTTGTAACAGGACATGCTGTGGATATTTTTATAAAATTACTGTTCAATTTTGTTCACTCCATTCTAAAACACATAAAATCTTATATCAGTGTACAAGTTTCATTATACCACGTAAAGTAATAAATTATAATATGGATTTAAAAGCCAAAATCTCAAAAGTGAAAGTATAGTAGGAATGCTTAAACAAGGAAATAAATACAAATATTTAAAAAACAATGCTAGAATTCAAAAACTCTTAAAAGAATTAGATAAAACACTAAAAAAGTTATTTAATATCATTTTTTAGATGAAAATAAAACTTTTAATATTATCAAATATAACGTATAATATAAATATAGTAGTTATTAGATTTAAATAAATTTATAAAAAACAGAATATGGTTACGGCAAATTCTATTTATAAAAAATAGTTTTATCTTAGAAGGGCTGAATTATGTTAAGTATGGTTTATATATATAATTTGGCTTTATAAATAAGAATTTGTAAAATTTTCTGTAGAGGGATAATTTGTAGAAATATCGAATAGATATAGTATACAATCTTGGAGCATAATATTTTAGAAAGGGGAAAAAAGGAATGAGTTGGTTTAATATTATTTTGTGGATGGTAATTGGAATAGTTGCTTTAATAGTAGACATAGGAACTAGCGCATTTTTATTTGTTTGGTTTACTGTGGGTGCAGTGGGGGCTTTGCTTGCCATGTGTTTTGGAGCACCTTTCTATCTTCAAGGAATAGTTTTTGTTATTTTAAGTTTACTTTCTATGGGTACAGGTTATCCAATAGTAAAAAGAAGCTTAAAATCAAGTGTTAAGAGGACAAAAACTATGGAAGAGAATTACATCGGCAGAGAAATGGTTTCAAAAGAGGATATATTAAATAGAGCAACTATAAAATTTGATGGAATCTACTGGACTGTTGACAATGAAGGTGAGGAGATTAAAAAGGGAGACAAAATTAAAATTGTAGGAATTAGTGGAAACAAATTAGTGGTTAAAAAAATAGATTAATTATTAAAAAATAGTTTAGTCATTAAATAATAGTTATAATATTAAAATTTATTTACAAATGATGCTAGATCTCTAGCATTAATATATAAAAAGGGAGTGTTTTAAATGCAAGGTATAATATTTTTAATTTTACTTGCCCTAGTACTATTAATTTTATTGTCATCAATAAAAATAGTAAACACAGGTTATGTTTTCGTAGTTGAAAGGTTTGGACAGTTCCATAGAATACTAGAACCAGGTTGGCATATGGTGATTCCTTTTGCAGATTTTGTAAGAAAGAAAATATCTACTAAACAACAAATACTAGATATACAACCTCAAACAGTTATAACTAAAGATAATGTTAATATTTCTATTGATAACGTAATATTTTATAAAGTTTTAAATTCAAAGGATGCAGTTTATAATATTGAGGATTATAAATCAGGTATAATTTATTCTACTATAACAAATATGAGAAACATAGTTGGTGATATGAGCTTGGATGAAGTTTTATCAGGTAGAGATAGAATCAACAACAAATTATTAGAAATAGTAGATGAAATTACTGATGCTTATGGAATTAAAATACTTTCTGTAGAAATAAAAAATATAATTCCACCAGCTGAAATACAGCAGGCAATGGAAAAGCAAATGAAAGCAGAAAGAGATAAAAGAGCAACTATACTTCAAGCAGAGGGACAAAGAGAAAGCCAGATTGCAAAAGCAGAAGGTGAAAAGCAGTCAGCTATATTAAAAGCTGAGGCAGATAAAGAAGCAAATATAAGACGTGCAGAAGGTTTAAAAGAATCTCAACTTCTTGAGGCAGAAGGTAAAGCTTCAGCTATAAGAGCTATAGCAGAGGCAGATGCTGAGGCAGTTAGAAGAGTAAATGCAGCTATAATTGAGTCTGGAACAGATGAAAAAGTTATTGCTTTAAAGCAGGTTGAAGCACTTAAAGAAATGGCTAAGAACCCAGCAAACAAGATAATACTTCCAAATAATGCAATATCTACTTTGGGAAACATAGCAGCTATAGCTGAAACCTTAAAGAATAACTAAAATTTAAAAAATAAATATAAATGAAAAAAACTAGGACTTACAGTATAAATATTGTAAGTCCTAGTTTTTTTATTTAAGTTCTTTTACACTTTTATACAAGAAAGTGCAAGTAAGTACAAAGGAAATTACATCAGCACAAGGCTGAGAGAACCATAAACCATTTAGTTTAAAAAATCTTGGCAATATTAGTATAAGTGGTAGTAAAAAAACTACCTGTCTTAGTAAGCTAAGTACCATGGCAATTTTAGCCTGACCTATAGCTTGAAAGTAATTTGAGCCCATTATTTGTATTCCTATTATAGGAAGAAACATTAAATCTATTCTTATGCCTCTAGCACCTAGGGCTACAAGAGAAGGATCGTTTTTAACAAATAAACTTATAAAGAAACCTGCAAATAGCTGGATACATATGAATCCAAAAATGCCAATACCAGTATCAGCTAAAATAGCAAGCTTTAGAGCTTTTTTTACTCTAGCTGGTTTTTTAGCACCGTAGTTGTAGCCTATTATTGGCTGAACTCCTTGATTTATACCAAACATAGGCATAAAAATAAGCATGGCGATACTATTTATAATACCCATAGCAGCAACGGCTAAACTTCCACCATAGGTGTAAAGGCCTCTGTTGTACATAGTTACAACTAAGCTAGAGGCTAGTTGCATGGCAAAGGGTGACATGCCTATTGCAAAGATTTTCTTAATTACTTCTAAATCTAATTTTAAATTTTTCTTCTTTATTTTAAGTACACTAGAACTTCTTTTCCCTAGGAAATAATATAATACCCAAATGGTGTTGAAGGTTTCAGAAATTACAGTTGCAATTGCAGCCCCTTCAATACCCATTTTTAAAACAAATATAAAAATAGGATCTAATACTATGTTTATAATTGCTCCAAATAACATAGTAAGCATAGCCATTTTAGGATTTCCCTCTGCACGAATGCTGTTGTTTATTCCAAAACCTATGTTTTGAAGAGGGGCTCCTATTAATATTATGGTTATGTAAGATTTTGCGTAAAAAAGTGTTTCTTTTGAGGCACCAAGTAGTATTAAAAGTTTATCTAAGAATAATAAACAGGTGATGCCGAAAATACCTGAAATTAAAACAGACAAAACTACGGCATTTCCAAGGATTTTTTCAGCTTCATCTTTTTTGTTTTCACCAAGTTTTATAGAAATAAGAGCAGAGGTACCAATACCAACTAGCATACCAAAAGCAAGTATTCCAATGGATATTGGCATAGTGCTTGTAAGACCAGATAAAGCATCGGTTCCAACTTTATCCATATGACCTATGTAACCTCTATCTACTATGCTGTATAGGGCATTTACTATCATACCTATAATTGCTGGAACTGAGAATTTTAAAAGAAGGTGACCTACGCTTTCTGTACCCAATTGTTTTGATTTATCCATATATCATTCTCCTTTATATATAATATTTATAACAATTTTTTATAAATTTAGCAATAACAAAATTATTTGATTTTTTATTGATCGGTATATTAATCTAAGCATATATTTTAATATATTAACATATAGTGATATAATAATATATAAAAATTAAATAATAATATATATTATTACAAAAATGTGTGTTAAAAACTAAGTTTTTTATAGTTTACATAAATAATAAAAAAAGAAAGGCACGATAAATGCTTTATTGGATTTACTGTGTAAGGTGAATTTATGGACAAGAAATTTTTTGATAAATTATGTTGGTGTGGTAGTGGTAAGAAGTATAAGGATTGTCATTTAAATATTGATACTAAGCTAGAGGAAATGGCAAGAAAAGGCCATATTGTACCATCACCTGATATGTGTAAAAACAGCACTGAAATTGAAGGAATTAGAAAAAGTGGCGTTATAACAAAGGGCATACTTGATATGGTAGGTGAAAAAATAAAAGCTGGAGTTAGCACAGAGGAAATAAACACTTGGGTTTATGATTATACAGTAGAACACGGTGGAATTCCAGCAACATTAAATTATATGGGGTATCCTAAAAGCGTATGTGTTTCAATAAATGATGTGGTATGTCATGGAATTCCAGATGACAAAACCATACTTAAGGATGGAGATATAGTAAATGTAGATGTAACTACTATACTTAACGGATATTTTGCAGACTCAAGTAGGATGTATATTATAGGAGAAACTGATGAGGCTGGGGCTGACCTTGTGAAAACCGCAGAGGAATGTTTGTATAAAGGCATTGAAGAGGTAAAACCTTTTAAAACCTTAGGTGATGTTGGCTATGTCATTGAAAAATATGCTAAGGAAAAAGGCTATTCAGTAGTTGAAGAGTATGGTGGACATGGTATCGGAATTAGATTTCATGAAGATCCATTCGTAGCACATTGTGGTCAAAGAGGAAGAGATATGGTACTTGCACCAGGAATGGTATTTACTATTGAACCTATGATAAATGAAGGCAAAAAAGAGGTACAAACTCTCGATGATGGGTGGACTGTTCTCACTTACGATGGCAAGCGTTCTGCCCAGTTTGAGCACACTATAGTAGTAACTGAGGATGGCTATAAAATACTTACTTAATATATTGACAATTCATATTTTTGAGTATATAATTTTAATTGGTGAATGTAGAAATGTCTATTCTGAAATAAATAGGTGTTAATATTGTAGCCGTCAAAAGGAGCAAAACATAAGCAGGATGATACAGTGGATAACACCCACTCCAATTTGGAGTGGGTGTTTTAATTTTTTGTATTTATGTGAAAAATTAATGTAAATGAAGGATGCTTATGTTGGTATAGTTTACATCAAATAAAAAAAGTAAAATAAACATATATAAAATTGACTTTAAGTCAAAAACATTATATAACTAATATCGACAAGTTTTTTACTAGAGGAGCTTTTAAAAATCTATTTTTGTGAAGCCTTAGTTTTACTTTTGCGAAAATCTTATAAATAACTAAGAATCTAAAGATAAATTAAATTATGGAGGTGTGATTTTATGAATTTCTTAAAAATTGCAGGACATGATATTAAAAATATACTAAAGAACAAATTCATAATGATGGCAATTGTAGCAATAGTGATTATTCCAATAGTGTACAGTATATTTTATCTTGCTGCTTTTTGGGACCCCTATGGAAACACGGTTAAAATGCCTGTTGCTGTAGTTAATTTAGATAAAGGTGGGGTTAATGAAGGTAAGAGTGTAAATTATGGAAATGATATTGTAGAAAAGCTAGAAGATAATAATAAAGCAAAATGGTCTTTTGTTTCTTATAATAAAGCAGAAGAGGGAATGAAAGAAAAAATATTATGCGGAATTTGTAATTCCTGAGGATTTTTCAAAAAGAATATTAAAGGTTAAAGAGGGAAAACCAGATAAAGGAATTATAGTTTATAAATCCGACAGCAGAAAAAATTATTTAGGCTCTGTTATAACTGATAAGATTTCTGAAAAATTGGAAGAGGAAATTTCAAGTAATATAGCAAAAGAACTTACTAAGACAAGCTTCGACAAATTCTATGAAATTAAAGGTAACCTTAATAAAGCTGCAGATGGTAGTTTGAAGCTTCATAAGGGCATTGTCACTTTTAAAGATGCTGTGCCAGAACTTGTAAATGGAGTGACAAAGCTAGAAGCTGGTTCAGATATTCTTACTTCAAAACTATCAGAGGCAAAAGATGGAAGCATAATGTTGAATAATGGCATTAAAGAGGCAAGTTCTAAATTAAGTGAAAAACTAGATGAATTCAATTCAAATAAAGCTCTTAAGGGAGTTCTTCAAAATATAAATAGTGACAAAATAAACACTATGAAAAGTATGTTAAGAGCATCTCTAAAGTTTAAAAATCAAGATTTAACTATGTTAGATAGTGCAAAGGCAATGATGAATAAGGGTAATATTACATCCCTTAAAAAGACAGCTTTTGATTTTAAGGCCTTAAATGCAGCTGAACTTTTAAAGAATCCATCATTGGTGGCTTTGACAAAATTAAATAATGAAGAAAATATAAAAAATGCACAGAGTTTACTTAAAGATGTGCATGAAGTTCAAAATATAGATATGAATAAAATAAATGCCTTAATATCTGGTTTAAAGGGAGCAGATAAACTAGTGGCTCTAGGTGGAAAAGCTGAAAATCTATCGAAAAATATAAGCACAAATGCTGATAAATTAGTGACTTTAGAACAGATTATTATGGACCCTGACATGGATAAATATATGGAAAGTTACATGAGATTAAACAGTAAATATGAAAATCTCCAAAAACTTTTAGGTGGTAAAAATGAGATAACTAAAGAGGATTTAGGAAAAATAGATGTAAATATGCTTTTGAAATATATAAATGATATGGCAAAAGATGCAAAAGACCTACAAGAGGTTGGCTCAAAGATTAAGGCCATAGGACCAAGTAAGGTACAGGAGAGTACTTCTTATGTAAAAAATCTTGTTCCTCAAATAAATGGTTTAAAAACAGAGCTTTCAAATAATAAAGAGGCTATTAATAGTTTACACACTGCCCTAAGTCCTTCTAATGTAAATTATATAAAAGGCATTGCACCTAAATTATTGGCTATGAAAAGCGATTTGGATAAAAACACAGACAACTTAAAGGCTATGAAATTGTTATTAAATAATGTAGCTAATCCAAAGACAAAAGAAACTATAAATAAAATAACAACTTTACAAAAAGATGTAGAAAGTATAAAACCTTTAATTGAAAATATAGACAAGAATATTAATAGTAAAAACATGGCTAACTTAGAAAAGGCACCTGAATTAATTGATGAGTTAAAGAGTGTTCAAAATAAGGTTAAGGAAAATGAAAAAACAATTGCTTTGGCAAGTGAAGCTTTAAATGAGGGAAATATACAAAAGGCTCAAAGTCTTATAGCTTCAGTTCCTAAATTAAAAGCTGGTGTAGTACAATTAGAAGAGGGGTCTATGAGATTGTCAACGGGCCTTTCTAAATTAGAAGAGGGTTCAAGAGAGTTAAATAAGGGACTATACACTATGAAAGAAAAAATGCCAGCTATGGAAGATGGAGTAGATAAGTTAGATGATGGCTCTAAAGAGCTTAAGGATAAGCTTAAAGATGGAGCAGATAAGCTGGGAAAAAACCTAAAAAATAGCAGCGAAGATATGGGAGAATATGCGAAAGATCCTGTAGAAACGAAGAATAAATCAATTAATATAGTACCTAATTATGGAAGTGGCTTTGCACCATATTTTATTTCCCTTTCACTATGGGTAGGTGCTATGATGATGTTCTTCATAATTGAAAATAGAGTAAATGAGAAGTTTAAAGAGGCAAGTTCCTTATCAATGGTAACTGGCAAGTTTATAGTTTATGGAATAGTTGGTATACTTCAAGCCTTATGCGTTAGTGGGGCAGTTATGAAGTTAGGCCTAACTCCTAAAAGTGTAGTAGGATTTTTCGGATTTAACA
This sequence comes from Haloimpatiens sp. FM7315, assembly GCA_041861885.1. Taxonomy (NCBI): domain Bacteria; kingdom Bacillati; phylum Bacillota; class Clostridia; order Eubacteriales; family Clostridiaceae; genus Haloimpatiens; species Haloimpatiens sporogenes. The sequence goes on along the minus strand of JBGVUE010000001.1, from coordinate 2,409,256 downwards.
TAATCCTATCCTTAGTTTTTATATCTATAATGCAGTGTTTAATTGCACTACTAGGAGATGTTGGAAGATTTATTTGTATGGTATTTTTAATACTTCAATTAACAAGTTCTGCAGGAACATATCCAATAGAACTTGTACCAAATTTCTTCAAAGCCTTGTACCCATTTATGCCATTTACTTATTCCATAGAGGGGTTAAGAGAAATAATTGCAGGTTCAAACTTATCAATAGTATTTAAAGATATATTTGTACTGGTTGCTGTAGCTTTAGTGTTCTTCATAATTCTTGTAATATTTAAGAAAAAAGGAGACAAGGCTCAGGAATTTATGGAAAATGTAAAAAAAGATATGATGTAATTAAAAAGGTTGTGACATTGAAAAAGTTTCTACTGTCACAACCTTTTTTAAGATTATTAATATATATTTAAATAGCCTATGGATTTTACATAAATAGTTTACTCTGTTAGGCGTTTAAAGCCCTCTCCTAGGGTTTCGTGAACATTGTAGGTTACAATAAAGGCTTTTTTATCTATTTCATGAATATATTTTTTTAATTTTATAAATTGTTTTTTGTCAAGAACAGTATTTATTATTTCCTTTTCTTCATTAGTATAAGCTCCTTTTCCAATATATAAGGTTGCACCTCTATCAAGGTTTTCAATAATATATTTTTTTATAAGATCTCCCCTAGAGCTTACAATTTCAACTTTTTTATAGTCGTTTAAACCACCTATTACTACATCTATAAGTACTCCTAAAATTATTACTCCAAGTAAAGCGTACATACCTTTTTTTATTCCAAAAGCACTACAAGCAAATAGAGTTATGATTAAGTCCACAAGTAAAAGTGCTTTTCCAAGGTCCATGTGAAGATATTTATTCATGATTTTAGCAATAATATCAGTTCCTCCAGTAGAAGCATTTTGCTCAAAGACTATGGCAATTCCTATTGCGCTTAAAAGAGAGCCAAACAAAAGTTCAATAAATATGTCATTTGTTAGGGGACTTTTCATTGGAATTAGTTTTTCAAAAATCCAAACCAATCCCGAAAAAGCGAAACTTGTATATATAGACCTTGCTCCAAAGGAAAAACCTATAAATATTAATCCAACTATAAAAAGGATTGTATTCATTACGAACATTAAAAAACCTATGCTTAAACTTGGAAAATAAGACTGTATTACCATAGCAAGTCCACTTACTCCTCCAACAGCTAGATTATTAGGTACTAGAAAAAAATAAGTGCCGGCTGAAACTATGATAAGGCCAATATGAAGCCAAATCATTTCTTTAATAAAGTTTTTCATTTTAATCTCCTCCTAAGTGTTTAATAATCCAAAAAAAACCTTAACCAAAGGTTAAGAGTGTATAGTTATCAAATAATAAAGTTATTTATATTTATTATCCCTTTAGGCATTGTATTTAGAAACACAACCCTATTTTATAATATTAAGCTAGTATTTTCAATAGCTTATTAAATATGTACATTAAAATGTTTACATTTTCATCATTATATTTTAGTATATTGTTGAAATAAAAAAATGTTAGAGTATAATTAATTACATGGTGATAAAAAATTATCATATCTATGTAAAAAAATTTTCAATCATAGGAGGATTTGAGGATGAATAAAGAAGTTATATCAACTAAGGGTGCACCAGGAGCTATAGGACCATATTCACAAGGAATAAAAATAGGAGAGCTTGTATATACTTCAGGACAACTTCCAATAGACGTTAAAACTGGAGAAATGCCAGCTACTATAGAAGAACAAACTAAACAATCTTTAGAAAACGTAAAAGCTATATTAGAATCTGTAGGAAGCAACTTAGATAAAGTTGTTAAGACAACAGTTTTCTTAAAGGATATGAATGATTTTGCAAAGATGAATGAAGTTTACGGAGCATTTTTTAATGGAGCATATCCAGCTAGAAGTGCAGTTCAAGTTGCAAGATTACCAAAAGATGCATTAGTTGAAATAGAAGTAATTGCATTAGCTTAGTTACAGATAAATTTTAGAACTAAAAAGAGCTGCCCACTATTTTTTCGTGAGGTAGCTCTTTAAATTTATCTAAGGCTGTGGATTTAAATAAAAATTACCAAAATATTTTAAAATATAAGGTATGAATTTAACATCACTAGTTAAGTTTCATTGATATTAAAATAATAATATGTTATTGTGAAAGATATAGCTTATTATTGCTACAGGTAATAATTTGTTATGCTTTATAGTTAACTTAGAATTTTTTTAATGGGAAGGGTAGGTGAAAGCTGTTTTTTAAAAACAGTATTGCTATGAAATTTTTAATAATCAATGGACCTAATATAAATATGCTAGGTGTTAGAGAAAAAGATATATATGGGGAAATGAACTATAGTCAATTGTGTAGTTATATAAATGAAAGTGCAAAGCAGCTTAAAATTGATATAGACATAGTGCAAAGCAATATTGAGGGGGAAATTATAAATTTTATACAAAAAGCTTATTTTGAAAAATATGATGGTATAGTAATAAATCCAGGTGCATACACTCACTATAGTATAGCGATTTATGATGCTATAAAGGCAGTAAGTATACCTACAGTGGAAGTTCATATAAGCAATATTCAAAATAGAGATGAGTTTAGAAAAAAATCCGTTATAGCACCTTCTTGTATAGGACAAATCTGTGGGTTTGGATATTTCGGCTATACCATGGCAATGATGGGTATTGTGGAATATAGCATGGATTTAATGGATAAATAATTGTATATTAAATAAAGGAGATACGTTAATGTCGAACTTAAATAAACTTGAGAAATATATTCCCTTGGTGAAATTTATAGGGGATGTTTTGGGAGAGGATTCAGAAGTAGTATTACATGATGTTACTAATCCTGAAAATTCAATAGTTACTATAGTAAATGGAGAAGTAAGTGGAAGAAAAGAAAAGGGCCCTTTAACGGACCTTGCCCTTAAGATACTAAAAGATAAAACCTATAAAAACAAAGAATTTATATGCAACTACAGGGGAAACTCTAAAGGTAACAGAGTTTTTAAATCTTCTAGTTATTTTATAAAAGATGAGGGCAATATTATAGGTATGATATGTATAAATATTGACGTAACTTCCATGATAAAAGCCAGGGATATTCTCAATAGTTTAATAAACATTGATGAGGAAATAAGCGATGAAAAGAGTAGCACACAAAATAATACTCTTTTATTCGAGCATTTAGATGAAAATATAGATGAGGTTATAGACTCAATTATATCTGGAGTTTTAAAGGAGTATCCTGTAGAGCCAGAGAGAATGTCCGCTGAAGAGAAGCTTGAGATTGTTAAAAAATTAAATGAAAAGGGTATATTTCTTTTAAAAGGTGGAGTAAGTGAGGTTGCAAAAAACTTAAGGACTTCAGAAACTACTATATATAGGTATATAAATAAAATTAAATAACAAAATATAAAACCAGTAACTTGTGGATTTATTTACCATAAAGTTACTGGTTTTTACGCATATTATTTTAGTTATGTCTTAAATTAGATAAAACATTGTAAATCGCATAACATAATTCAGTTGTAGTTGCATTGTTATTTGGATTTAATTTATTGTCTTGAATTTCTAGTATATTTAAGCTTTTAGCAATGGACATATATCCAAGGTCTTCTTTATCTATATCTTTAATATCTGCTATATTAAGTTTAAACATATCAGTACATTTTGCTAAAGGCTCATAGCCTAGGACTTTTATCAAGGATTTTGCCATAGTTTTTCTTTTTACTAATCCATTGGAATCGAAAACTCCCTCTTTATTTTCAAGTATTCCATAGGCAACTGCAAGTTGCAGATATTTATAATTTATATCTTCTTTATCATAATTAGATTTAAAATTTAGTGAACTTGTTTTTTCAAGTAAGGATACATTATAACCTTTGGCAAGAACTAACATTTTTATTAAATCCATATTTGTTATATCCTTTTTTGGATCAAAGTTTCTAGTATCTACAATATTGTTGAAAGCTAAGATAGAAAGTAGTTTTTCGTATTTATTTCCCTTAATTTTTTCTTTAAATAAATCTATATTTTCGTCAAGGAATTCTCCCGTATCCGATAATAAATTTCCAGTAAATACGTCCATGTAAGGATTACCGTAATATGGAGTTTCAACTGGCAAACTGTATACTAGTTTTATTTCCGGATTTTTTCCCTTTTCTTTAAAGTACTTGTAATACAAAATTGGAGAAAACTTATTTAAATAAATTTCATTAGCCTTTTTGATACTTAGAAATTTATCTAAAGAAGGAAATTTTATATTTTCATTCCAATAAATATCAAAATTTGAAAGCTCTCCTGTTTTAATATCATAGCTTATGCTTATATTGTTATTTAAATAAGAAATTCCATTGACCTTTTGATTAAATATAAAACAATATTCATCTCTATAATTGTCATTATTATTGCTATTTCCCTTAATATAGGATTGTTTTGTCACAACTTCTTTTAACTTTTCTGGCTGGTTTTGTAAAATTAAATCTAATGCCTTTTTATAAACCTCATCAAAGGATATTTCTTTAGAAGTTTTACCATTAGAATTTGAATCTTTTGGATCATAGATAGTAAATTTGTATAAGTTAACTAAAGTTCCGTTTTCTGCATTAATTGTAATGTTTACTTCTTTTCTTTTGTCTTTATTCGAAGATGTTTGGGCAAACCAACTAATTCTACCATGTCCATTTGTTTCGGAAACACCGTTATCTAGGTAGTCTATTTTATTTATTTTAAAGTCTTCATTATATATTTGTTTAAGTAGGCTTAGAATTTTTTTAGAGGCCTCTTCTTTTGTAAGTTCCTTGTCATAATTTTTTATAGGTTTAATCTTTTTGAAAAGATTTTCTTTTTCTTTTTCAGTTAAATCCTTTTCTAATTTTGTATAATTTATATTATATGAGTGGTTTATCCATTTTGAAGATATTGCATCAATGAGTGGCATTTTTTTATAAGATACAGAAAATACAGGTTTTATTACAAAGCCTTTTTCAGAATAATTATTTGAAAAATAGCAGTAGTATGGATACATTTGTAAATTATCTTTAAAAAGGATTTTTGCTTGGTCTTCTGTGATTTTTGCTTTAGTATCCTTATTAATTTTAATATCATCATACCAAATATTAAGGTAGTTAATTATTTTTCCAGTAGTTCCATCTACAGTTACTCTAATAGAATTGTCGTAAAAAGGAATACCTTTAATCATTCTGGTGTAAAGAAATTCATAATTGTTATAGGAGTGATATCCGTATTTGTTAGCATCTTTACAAGTAACTTCTAAGGCTTCTTTAGGACATAGCTTTTTTAGAAAATCATCGGAGATTTTTTTGCCTCCTCTTCTGTAATTGAAGCTATATTATTATCATTATTATTTGAATCTTCATAAACATAAATCTCTAGAACCTTTCCTGTATCGCTATCTATAGTTAAACTAATATTGGAATTATAGAAAGATGTACTTTTCTCAACGGTTATATACCAAGCATAATTTTTATGTTCATCAATATAATTTTCTCTAAACTCAGTTCTAAAATTATAGCTATTATCTATTGTTATATTTAACTTTTCTTTTATAGTTTTTTCTGCTATACTTTTAGCTTTATCCTTAGAAATACCAGTGGTTTTGTTAGTTACAACTATTTTTTGATTTTTTTCACCTCCAGATTTCTTTGAGAATGCAAAAGTATTAAGAGGAAGACAAGATATAACTAAACTTATGGCTAATACATAGGATATTTTTTGAAATTCATAAAATTACCTCCTTTTTTATATTATAACAAATTACACAAAATAAGAAATTAAAATAAAAATACTAGAATATTACAATTTGTTAACATTAGTTAAAAATTTATTTAATCAATTAGTTTAACTCCTAATTTTTTGTAAAGACTCCCTTCTATAGTATCAACAATAGGGAGTTTGTTGTCCTTTTGAAATTTATGTATTATGCTCTTCATGCCTTCTCCGTAAATTCCATCAGGATTTCCATAATAATATCCTTTTTCCTTTAACATTTTTGAAGTTCATATATATCAGAGCCTCTCATACCAGGTTTTATAGTTCTTAGGTAAGAGCCAAAATTTCCAAAAGGACCACCTTTTATTATTACTTTTGTGCCATGGGGAGTTATTTTATATAGTTCAGCTACCTCTTTATTTCGCATTCTTATGCAGCCGTGAGAAGAGTTCCAACCTATAGAATCTGGATAAATTGTACCGTGAATGCCGTATTTACCCCAGGGTACATTAAAGCCCATCCATCTTCCACCAAAGCCTTCCCCCCAAGTGTCTTTGCTTATAACAGTCCAGACTCCTATAGGGGAAGGGGTTGAAGGTTTTCCACCAGAAACTACATAAGTTTTTAAAACTTTATTTTCTTGAAAAACCTGCATAAGGCTAGTTTCAAGGTCAACCATTATGACAATAGGTTTTTTAGGGTTGTAGTTTTTAATGTCTACTTTTAAAGTTGATTTTTGATTTGGATATTTTATGGAAAAAAAGACTGATTCTATAAATAAAATAAGCAACAATATTTTTACTAACTTATTTGTTTTTTTCACAAAAATAACACCTCCCATAGTAATTCTATGAGAGGTGTTACAATAAAATTATATTATTTTTTGTTATTCTAAGAATTTCTTTATTATAGGATTTTTTTCTATAATAGCTATAAGCGGAAGTCCAATAGCGTAACAACAAACTATCTCTCCTAAAGCAACTTGTAGCATTATTACCCAAAGGGGCATAGTAGGTACATATACATATTTAAGTAAAAGACCTATTATTATAGCATTTGATATTACAGCAGGTAAAGGAGCTAAAAATTTTTTAAATTTGAAACTGCTTTTTCCAATGTAATAAGTTGCAATTGCTGCTATTAAAGTAGCTAAAGTACCAAATATCAAGTCTAAACTTCCAACTGGGCTTATAATATTTGATATAAGACAGCCAATGGTAAGTCCAAAAACAGCATAAGGAGTAAAGAAAGGCAAAATAGTTAAACCTTCTGCAATCCTATATTGAACTACGCCAAAAGACATAAATGAAAAAGAAATAGTAAGGGCGGCGTATATTGCAGCGATCATTGAGGCTAGTAAAAGTCCTCTGATTTTTTTAGATGTATTCATAATCATACCTCCGTAGTTTTATTTTAAGACAGGTCGCTACGAACTGTCCACGTTACAATGTAGCATAAGATAACCTATGTGTCAATATTGCTTTATATTTAAATTTTCAAATATAAAGTATTTAAAAGCAAATTAGTTTTTTTATATAGTTATGTATACTTATAAAGATTCATATAAATTAATGTAATAATATATAAGGAAGGGTTATTATGAACGGCTATAGCTTTGTGGTGCTATCTTTTATAATAGAAAGCTCATGGCAGATTATAAGCAATATATTTGTAAAGGGAAAGGTATCAAAGGACAGGTTAGGGGCTTTAATTATAGGTTTAATTATAGTATTTTCTGCAAATGTTGATATAACGGAATTAATAGGTATACACATGAAATACGGTGTTGGAAAGATTTTAACAGCACTTTTGATATCTAGAGGCTCTAATTTTACTCATGATTTTATAAGCATTTTAAGCACAGAATACCAAAAAGAAAATAAATCTTTTTAAAAAAGTATTTTAGGAATATATGTATTTTCAAAAGCTAATTCATTTCTCTAAGAAATTCTAAATTAAAATTTTAAAATCCCTTAAGGTCTTTTTATTTATAATTTTATAACTTATAATAATTTTATACTTATTTTAATTATATAAAGAATGTATTAATTTTTAAGCCTACATAGTAGGCGTAGTTATTGCAATTATAATATAAAATGTATAAATTAAAGACAAACATGAGGTGGAAGATGAAAAAGTATTTTGATTCAAGGGATACAATCCTTGAAAATGGATTAAGAATAATTTCTATAAAAAAAGAAACAAGAATAGCTAGTATAAATATAGGATTTAAGATTGGTTCTATATATGAAAAAGAAAATGAAAAGGGGATATGTCATTTTATAGAACATATGCTTTTCAAAGGAACAGTAAAGAGAACCAATGATGAGTTAAATGATGAATTAGAGCAAATAGGTGGAGAATACAATGCGTATACAGATTATATAAGTACGGTTTACAGTATTACAGCCTTATGTGAGGAAGTAGAAAATTCTATAGAAATTTTATCTGATATGACGAGAAATTCAGTTTTTGATGAGAAAGAGCTAGATAGGGAAAGAGGAGTAATACTTGCGGAAATAAGAGGTAGCAAAGATGATATAGAGGATTATAGTTTTGAAAGAATAAACCAAATGGCCTTTAAAAAATCTGCTCTAAAATTTGATACAGTAGGGGAAGAAAGTACGGTTAAAAATTTTAAACAGGAGAACCTTAAAGAATTTTATGAAAAAAACTATGTCCCAAATAATTGTTCTATTGTAGTTGTCTCTTCTTTAGATCATGAAAAAATCATTGAGCTTGTAGAAAAATATTTTGCTAATTGGAAAAGGAAAAAACTAGAAAATAGAGAATTTATAATAGAAGATAACAGTCCTATAAAAAAGGTAACTATAAAAAAAGACATTGAACAAAGTACTATAATGTATTTGTATACTTTTTATAATCTACCTAAGGAAATGGAGCTAATTTTAAAAATTCTAAATCATAGATTTGGTGAAAGCGCCAATTCTATTTTGTTTAGAGAGCTTAGGGAAAAAAGAGGCCTTGCCTACGATGTGTACACTAACATGGATCTTACAAAGGGAGTTAAAACCCTTTATATCTATACAGCTGTTGCTAAAAAAGATGTGGACAAGACCCTTAAAATAATAGATAGATGTATAGAAGACATAAAAAAAGAGAAGATTGTTTTTGATAATAGGGCAATAGATCTTATGAAAAAGATATTAAAGACCTCAGTTGCAGCAACTATTGAGGACTCTGAGGCACTATGTTCTTATATTTTAGGTCAAGCTTTATGTGATGAAGATATTTTTGAGTTCGAAAAAGACATATCGGATCTTCAAAATATAGATAAAAAGGATTTATACGATGTTGCAAGGAGGGTGTTTATAAAACCTACTGTACATGTTTTAGTAAGCGAGGATGAGGACTTATGAAAAACCATATAACCAAAATTGAAGTGCAAAAAGAAACAAAGACAGGGTAAACATATATATAGATGAAGAGTTTAGTTTTGCCTGTAATATGGAGCTTGTATATTCTTATGGTTTAAAAAAGGATATGGAAGTCAATAAGGAGCATTTAAAGTCCATAACTGAAGAGGATAATTATCTTAAGGGAAAAAAATATGCTTTAAAGGTTTTAGAAAAAACTTATAAGACAGAAAGTGAAATGAGGGAAAAATTATTTAAAAATGGATACAATGAAGAGGAGTCAAATAGAATCATAGACTTTTTAAAGGAATATAAATTTATTGATGATATTAGATATGCAAATATGTATATAAAAGATAAAAGCAAAACTGCTGGGAAAAATAAGATAAAATATGACCTTTTAAAAAAAGGATTAAAAGAAGATTTAGTAAATGAAAGTATTTGCAAAATAGATAGCCTTTTAGAGTTTGAAAATGCTTTTTCTATTGCAGAAAAGAAGTATAATAGGTATTCAAAGACTGAAGCCTCTTTTAAGTTATATAAGAAAATTGGAGATAGTTTAGTTAGAAGTGGCTATGATTTTCAAATTGTAAGTGATGTTATTTCAAAACTTAAGGACAAGTATAAAATCTCAAGCTTTGACTTTGAAGAACCTAAAGTAGAGAGTATTAAAGAGGATGATAAAAATAATCAAACTTGCTTTGAAAAAGAGGATGCAATTAAAGAAGTTGCAACTAAAAGATACAATATTATAATAAAAAGTGAAAAAGATTATGTGAAGATTTATAGAAAACTACTAGCTTATTTATTAAGAAGAGGATACGAGTATGATACTGTAAAAAAGATAGTAAAAGAAATTGTAAGTAGTGAAAACTAAAGAAAGGGGATAAGACGTGTATAAAGATTTTTTTGTGCCATTTTTTAAAGATAAAAACCTTATAAATGTTTTAATGCTTTTAATATTTATTTATCCCATTTTAAAAGGATTTATAATTAAGTTTTCCTCTAGGCATTTAAAGGAAGATGTGCTTGGAGTAGAGGGAAATTTCTCTTTTGTTTTATCTTTAATATTTGGAATACATTGGATGAAAAATATATTTTTTAATCACACCAAAGGGATATATAGTAATATTTATGAACTGATTCCTGAAAGTATATTAAAATATGTAAGTAATAAGCCAATAGTTATATATATAGTGGTTATACCTATAGCTATTTTCATTATACATAATTTAATAATGTTTATATTTAGAGGTATAAATACCATTACAGTTTTTCCTTTGTTTGATGGAATTGAAAGTGGTATTAGGGAGAAAAGCAGCTTTTTAAGGAGAATACTTGGAAGTGTATTTCAAATTCCTAAATCTATATGTTATATAATTATATTAGCCTTTGTATTAAATTTCTTATCTATGCTTAATTTAAGTGAGAATTTAAATTTGTCTCTTGGAAAATCTAAATATTACAATTATATTTGCCAGCAAGTTGTAATTCCAATAAACAACTCAAAATTGGCAAAGAAGCTTCCGAATATTGTAAATAACTCCTTTAAGATTGTAGTAAAGAGAGAGATTCCAAAAGACAGTGAAAATAAAACTTCAAATGAAACTTCAAAAACAATTATATATTACAATGGTATAACCCTAGATGAGGGTGTAAAGTCAAATAAAGAAATCAATGCCTTTGCAGTGGATTTAGTTAAAAACAGTAATACTGATAGAGAAAAAGCAGAGAAAATATATGATTGGATATCTAAAAATATAATATACGATAACGATAAGGCTGATAAAATATTTAAAAATATTTATGATTCTGAATCAGGGGCCATACCTACATATAACTCTAGAACAGGAATATGTTTCGACTACTCTTGTCTTTATGTTGCCATGTGTAGGGCAAATGGCATTAAAGTTAGGATAGTTACGGGGAAAGGATTTAATGGAGTTAGCTGGATAGGACATGCCTGGAATGAGGTTTACTTAAAAGAAGAAAAGCAGTGGTTAAATGTAGACACTACCTTTGCAAAAGGTGGAGATTATTTTGGTAGCAGAAGATTTATGATTGACCACAAGGATGGTAAAATTGCAGATGAATGGTAGAATCCTATAAGTATAAAAGCGTTTTTAGGAGCTGAATAATATGATTATTCAGCTCCTTTATTTTAGTGTAGTTTATTTTATATTTATTAGAAGAATGATTTAAATTGCAGTTTTGCTTTTATACTGATTTATTATTATATTAATGGCTTTTTCACAGTCCTTGTCATCGTGATTTAAAGACCAAGCTCTGTTAAAATAAATTAAAGCCTTTTTACTATTATCTAGCATAGAGTAGCAGTAGCCCAAATTAAAAAAATACTTGCTTTGAGGGTCTTTTTCTATAGCATTTTTTAAGTAGGGTAGAGCTTTTTCGTATTCTTTTAATTTCATAAAGCATACAGCTGCATTGTATAGTGCAGAAGCTTCATTAAGTTTTTCCTCAGCAGATTTTTTGTACATATCTATAGCTTTTTTAAACTCTTTGCTCTTATAAAGTTCGTTACCTTTTTCAAAATAGTTCATCAAATTATCCTCCTAGATTTGTAAAGATTTCTCTATATTCTAATTAATATCCATATGCTTGGTAAAATATTCATACAAATACAAAATTAATAGATTTTCTTACAAATAAAGTTTTCAATAAGAACTACTATTTCATACATAAGGTAAGCTAAGATGCATAGAATTATAATGCTCATCATTACCATATCAAGCTGGGAAATTTGCCCACCGTAGATTATTAAAAAACCCAAACCTTTTTTTGCAACTAGAAATTCTCCCATTATTATGCCTACCCAGGAAAGTCCTACATTTATTTTTAGTGTAGATATTAGTGTAGGTATGGAAGCGGGTAAAATTAAATTTAATAGTATTTGAGTTTTATTTGCTCCAAAGGTCTTAAGAAGCTTAATTTTGTTTTCATCTATGGATTTAAAACTGCTTAATACGTTAATTATAGTAACTATTATGGATATTAGTATTGCAATAATTATAATAGATCTATATCCATTACCTGCCCAAAATATAATAATAGGGGCAAGAGCTACTTTTGGAAGGGCATTTAATACTACTAAATAAGGGTCAAGGACCTTACAGGCGAAATCGGACCACCATAAAATAATGGCAATTAATGTGCCAAGTATTGTGCTAATTAGAAAACCAAATACTGTTTCTGCACAGGTTATAAAGATATGCTGAAACAAAGTACCTTCTTTATATATTAATACAAGGCTTTTAACCATTCTAGAAGGAGTGCTTGTTAAAAATGGGTCTATAAGCCTTAAGTCTCCTGCGATTTCCCATAGTGCAAAGAAACTTACTAGTATTATTATTCTAACAAAGGTTATTTTTCTTTTCTTAGATTTTACTGCTTGTATATATTTTTTATGCTCAAGACTTATTTCATTTTGAATTTTCATAAATTCAGCTCCTTCCATATAGCATTAAAATACAGTCTGAAATTAGGTGCTTCTCTTCTCTCTAGTGGCAATGCATACTTGTCTTCAAAATTTATCTCTAAATCTTTTTTTATAATTGCAGGTCTTTTTGATAGCACTAATATTCTATTTGACATTGATATTGCCTCGGCAATATCGTGAGTTACCATTATTGTGGTTTTATTTTCATTTTTTATTATTTTAAAAACCTCATCACTTAAATTTAGCCTTGTTTGATAGTCTAAAGCAGAAAAGGGTTCATCTAGTAAAAGTACCTGAGGGTTTATCCCAAGAGTCCTAATTAAAGCAACTCTTTGCCTCATGCCTCCAGATAATTCCCTTGGATAGTGGTTTTTAAAATCCCATAAATTATAATTGTGAAGTAAAGTTTCAATGCTTTTTTCTGTGGCTTTTGTTAATGTTTTTTTTATTTTTAGTCCTAAAATCACATTTTCCCATACAGTTAGCCATTCGAATAAATTGTCCTTTTGAAACATATATCCAAATTGTGGTGTTGTATCTTTAATGTTCTTGCCATTTATAAATATATTTCCAGAGGAAGGAGATAAAAGTCCCGCAATTATGTTAAGCAAAGTAGATTTGCCACATCCAGATGGGCCAACTATGCTTAAGAAATCACCCTCCTTCATTGAAAAAGAAATATCTTTTATAGCTTCAGTTTCACCTTTTAAGGAATGGTAATTCATATATATATCTTTTATTTCTAATTTACTCATTATTTTCACCTCTTTTTAATTTAGTATATGAATTTAAAAAAGCTTTTGATAGAAAAAACGCAAGTTTAGATTTTTAATTTTAAGCTCATAGGAATTTAGTCCTTAAATATAGAAACAAAAATTAAATATTTTGAAAACTAGCAGAAATCAATTACATTTAGGGTAAGTGAATGATAAACAAAGCAAAGCTTACCCTATCTAAATTTTTAAGTAATTTCTATTGTAATTATTAATTTTAAGAAGTTGTATTAGTGAAAAAACTGTACTAAAATAATATAATCATGAATAATAAGTATATATAAGTTTGGTTTTGAATTCTCCCTAGTTCTATTTATGCTTAAGTAGTTTTTAGGGAGTTTATTATGTTACTTAAAGGATTAATATTGTTTTATTAGTTAAATTAACAAAAAATTTATATATTATACGGAGAAGATAGATATGGAGAAAATTTTACATTTGGGTCTAGACGTAGGGTCTACTACAGTTAAGCTGGTTATTTTAAATTCCTATGAAAAAATTATATATAAAAAGTATCAAAGGCATTTTTCTGATATTAAAAAGACCATAATTAAGGTTATAAATGAAGCAAAATCTGAACTGAAGGACAAGCTAATAACTATAAAAGTTACAGGTTCAGGTGGTCTTGGAGTTTCTAAATGGCTTGATATTCCTTTTATTCAGGAAGTTGTTTCAAGCACTAAGGCGGTAAAGAAGATTATTCCCAAAACTGATGTAGTTATTGAGCTTGGCGGTGAAGATGCTAAAATTACTTATTTTGATGGAACTGTAGAGCAAAGAATGAATGGAACCTGTGCAGGGGGTACAGGAGCTTTTATAGACCAAATGGCATCTCTTTTGCAAACAGATGCTATGGGGCTTAATAAACTTTCAAAAAATCATAAGATTATATATCCAATAGCTGCAAGATGTGGGGTTTTTGCTAAAACCGATATTCAACCTCTTATAAATGAAGGTGCTCATAAAGAAGATATAGCAGTTTCTATATTTCAAGCAGTTGTTAATCAAACTATAAGTGGACTTGCCTGTGGAAAGCCAATTAAAGGTAATGTAGCATTTTTAGGTGGCCCTTTGTACTTTTTATCAGAGCTTAGAGAAAGGTTCATTGAAACTCTTAAATTAAAGGAGGAGGAAGTAATCTTTCCAGAAGATTCTCAGCTTTTTGTAGCTTTAGGAGCAGCTCTAGCTTCTTTTGAGGAAAAACCTATAAAAGAAAGTGAATTATTTAAAAGACTTTATAATATTGGGGATAACTTTGAAGGTGAAGTAGATAGGCTAAGAGCTTTATTTATAGATGAAAATGAACTTAAAGAGTTTAGAGAGAGACATAAAAAATCTAGGGTTTTAAGAGGAGATTTAAAAAATTATAAGGGAGAATGTTTTCTTGGAATAGATGCAGGGTCTACAACTACTAAAGCTGCATTAATAGGTTTAAAAGGTGAACTTATTTATTCCTATTATGGAAGCAATGAAGGAAGACCTCTTATTTCTACAATTAATATATTAAAGGATCTTTATAGTAAGCTTAATGAAGAAACTTATATAGCAAGTTCAGTAGTTACAGGTTATGGAGAGGGACTTATAAAGGCAGCATTAAAGGTAGATTTAGGAGAAATAGAAACGGTAGCTCACTATAAGGCTGCTAAGTTTTTCCTACCAAAGGTAGATTTTATCTTGGACATTGGTGGACAAGATATGAAGTGTCTTAAAGTTAAAAATGGAGTAATCGACAGCATAATGCTTAATGAGGCTTGTTCTTCAGGCTGCGGATCATTTATAGAAACTTTTGCACATTCTTTAGGTATGTCGGTTCAGGATTTTGCAAAAGAGGCTGTTAGTTCAAAGGCTCCTGTGGATTTAGGTTCAAGATGTACTGTATTTATGAATTCAAGAGTTAAACAGGCTCAAAAAGAAGGGGCTTCAGTTGGAGATATATCTGCAGGACTTTCCTATTCAGTTATAAAAAATGCCCTTCAAAAGGTTATAAAAATTAGAAATACAGAAGAAATGGGAGAAAATATAATAGTCCAGGGAGGAACTTTTTACAACGATGCAGTTTTAAGAAGTTTTGAGATAATTTCAGGAAGAGAAGCAATAAGACCGGATATATCAGGTATAATGGGAGCTTTTGGCGCTGCTATTATTGCTAAGGAAAGATATCATAAGGATGTAAAAAGCACTTTACTTAAGTCTAAAGAACTTAATGAGTTTAAGTGTAATACAGTTCTAAAAAGATGTGGAGGCTGTGGTAACAATTGCCTTTTAACTGTTAATGAGTTTTCCGACGGCAGAGAATTTATATCAGGCAATAGATGTGAAAGAGGAGCTGGAGTTACAAAAAAGGTTGAAAAATTACCTAATTTATTTGATTATAAGTATAAAAAACTTTTTAGTTACATTCCTTTAAAAGAAGAAGAGGCTAAAAGGGGAACTATAGGGATTCCAAGGGTTTTAAATATGTATGAAAACTACCCACTTTGGTTTACTTTTTTAAGTGAAATAGGCTTTAGAGTTTTGATTTCAAGGCGTTCATCAAAGAAAACCTATGAGCTTGGAATAGAAACTATACCTTCAGAGTCCGCTTGTTATCCAGCTAAAATAAGTCATGGACACATTATGGATTTGGTAAATAGAGGCATTAAAACTATATTTTACCCTTGTGTTGCCTATGAGAAAAAAGAAATAAAAGCTGCGGACAACCATTATAATTGCCCAATAGTAACTTCTTATCCAGAGGTTATAAAAAACAATATGGATGTATTAAAGGAAAAAGAAATTAAATTCATGAATCCATTTTTGTCTTTAGACAATAAGAAAAAATTAGAGAAAAGACTCTATGATGAGTTTAAGGAATTTGGCGTTACAAAAAAGGAAGTTAAAAATGCTTTAGACAAAGCTTGGATAGAAGAAGAAGCGGCTAAAACAGATATAAGAGAAAAAGGTGAGGAGGTACTTTCTTACTTAGAGAAAACCGGTAAGAAAGCTATAGTTTTGGCAGGAAGACCTTATCATTTGGACCCGGAGATAAACCATGGACTTCCAAACCTAATAAATGAATATGGTATGGCGGTTTTAACAGAGGACTCCATTTGTCATCTTGGAAAAGTTAATAGACCACTAAGGGTTGTAGATCAGTGGGTATATCATTCAAGACTATATGAAGCTGCAAGTTTTGTTTCAACTAAAAGCAATTTAGAGCTTATTCAATTAAATTCTTTTGGCTGTGGTCTTGATGCGGTTACAACAGATGAAGTACAGGATATATTGACATCCAAAGGTAAAATCTACACTGCAATTAAAATAGATGAGGTAAACAATTTAGGTGCTATAAGAATTAGAATTAGATCTTTAAAGGCAGCTATAGATGAAAGAGAAAAAAATAAAATTCAGCTTAATTTAAATAATGAAGATACTTTAAAGAGAGTGGTATTTACAGAAGCTATGAGGAAAAATCATACAATTTTAGCTCCACAGATGTCACCTATACATTTTCAGTTTTTAGAGGAAGCTATGAAAAAGGAAGGCTATAACTTAAGAATACTTCCGGCTGTAGATAAGGATGCTATTGAAGAAGGTTTAAAATACGTAAATAACGATGCTTGTTATCCATCAATTATAGTAGTTGGACAGATTATTAAAGCACTTAAATCTGGAGAGTATGATCTTAATAACACCTCAGTTATGATATCACAAACAGGGGGAGGATGTAGGGCTACAAATTACATTGGCTTTTTAAGAAAGGCTTTAAAGGATGCAGGGCTTTTAAATATTCCAGTTATATCTTTAAACTTTGTTGGTATGGAAAAGCAGCCAGGCTTTAAAATCAGTATGTCTTTTGCAAAGAGATGTTTAATGGCACTTTTATATGGAGATTTACTTATGAGGGTTTTATATAAGGTAAGACCTTACGAGAGGATAAAAGGTTCTACTAATGAACTTTATAATAAATGGACTATTAAGTGTAAAGAAGCTTTAAAAAAGGCAGATACAAAGCTTTTTAATAGATATATGTATGATATAGTTGAGGATTTTGATAATTTAGAAATATTAAATATAAAAAAACCTAAGGTAGGACTTGTAGGTGAAATTTTAGTTAAGTTCCATCCAACAGCTAACAATAATATTGTAGATATTATAGAAAGTGAAGGAGCAGAGGCAGTAATGCCGGATCTTACTGATTTTTTCTTGTACTGTTCTTATAACTATAAATTTAGAGAAAAAAACTTGTCAGGCAGTAGTATGGCAACTTTATTTGGTGAAATTGCTATAAGATATATTGAACACTACAGAAAGCACATGAAATTAGCATTAAGTAAGAGTAAAAGATTTACTGCACCAAAAACTATAGATGAGCTAGCCAAAGGAGCAAGAGATATTTTATCTCTTGGAAACCAAACAGGAGAAGGCTGGTTCTTAACTGCAGAAATGGTGGAACTTATAGAAAGCGAAGTTGAAAATATAGTTTGCATGCAGCCTTTTGCTTGTCTTCCAAATCATGTTACAGGTAAGGGAATGATTAAGGAATTAAAAAGAAGGTATAGTGGAGCTAACATAGTTCCAGTAGACTACGATCCAGGTGCCAGCGAGGTAAATCAGCTTAATAGAATTAAATTAATGCTTTCTACTGCTTTTGATAATTTAAAGCCAAAGAAAGATGATGAAAGCTATAAGTATGCAAGAGAAGAAGTGGCAGCTTCAAATCATAAAATATAATAAAAAGGCTATAGCAGGGGAAGTGCTATAGCTTTTTTAAATTTATTTTATAAACTTGATTTTTACTTCATAATTTCTTCTGCAAAGGAGTTATTAACTATATCATTAAAAGGAGGCCTTTCAGGAATTAGATCAGATTTGTAGGATTGAATTATATCCATTAACCTATTTAAATCCTCTTCTTTTAAAGTTACATCTTCTGCAAAAGCGTTGATAGCTCTATAGTTTTTAACAACTTTAGATAGTATTTTTTCCTCGCTTCCAGGGAAGAAGCTTTTTATGGATTTTGCAACTTCTTCGTTACTGTGCTCTTTAACCCAAATTTGACCTTTATGAATAGCTTTTGTGAATTTAGTTATGGTTTCAGGATTGTCTTTAATGTATGAGCCTGTTGCAAAATAGCAAGTATAAGGAATAGTTCCAGCACTTTTACCAATAGATGCCACAATGCTTCCAGAATTATCGCTTTCAAGTAAGCTTGCAGTAGGTTCAAATAAAGCTACATAATCCCCAGTACCTGCTTTAAAAGCTCCAGCAGTAGCAGTAAAAGCTAAGTTAGTAATAAGATCTACATCTTTACTTGGATCAATTCCGTGATTTTTAAGAACATATTCAAGGGACATTTCAGGAACTCCCCCAGGTCTACCTCCAATAATAGTTTTGCCCTTTAAGGACTCCCATTTAAAGTCTTTTTCTTCCTTTCTTCCAACAAGGAAAGAACCATCTGTTTGAGTTAACTGTGCAAACAATACTGGAAAATCATCTTTCTTTTGATTGTAAATGTAGATAACCTGTTCAGGCCCGCAAAAGCCTATGTCAGCACTTTTACTTAAAACTTGTTGCATGGTTTTATCAGCTCCCTGACCTGTGGACAAATCAATATCTAAACCCTCATCTTCAAAAAATCCTTCATTAATTGCAACATACATAGGTGCGTAAAAAACGGATCTAACAACTTCGTTTAATTTTACCTTTTTTAAATTCCCATTTTTTTTAGTACAGCCAGTAAAACCCGTTAAAAATAAAGCGCAGCTAATAAAAATAGCTAAAAAAGTACCAAAGCATTTTCTCATATTTTACCTCCTATAAATATTTATTACTATTTATAATATGAAAAACTATTGAATTTTGTTATGAATTTGTATATAGTAATATGTATATTCAGGTGTAAAGACAGATGATATTACAAAAGGTTTTTTATATAAAAATTATTATTAATCTAAATCCACAAAAGGAGGGGTGTGTTGCTTAGAGCAATTGATCTAAGTGACAAAGTATATTATGGCTGTAAAGCTTAAGGAAGAGATTCTAAGATTAAAAAAAGAGAGAAACGCTATAATACTTGCTCATTATTATGAAAATGATGAGGTAAAAGATGTTGCAGATGAGGTTGGAGACTCCTTTTACTTAAGTAAGATAGCAAAAAATTGTAGTGAAAACACAATTTTGTTTTGTGGTGTAAAGTTTATGGGGGAAAGCGCAAAGATACTTTCTCCAAATAAGAAAGTTTTAATGCCTTTAGAAACTTCTCTATGCCCTATGGCAGATATGATAAAGGCTTCAGACATAGAAAACTTAAAAAAACAGCATCCAAAAGCTAAAGTTGTGTGTTATATAAATTCTAGTGCATTGGTTAAAGCAGTGTCAGAGGTTTGCTGTACATCTTCTAATGCAGTTAAAGTAGTAAGTAAACTTGATGCAGAGGAAGTAATTTTTGTACCAGATAAAAATTTAGGCTCCTATGTTAAGGAGAGAGTAAAGGATAAAAATATAATTTTATGGGATGGATACTGCTATGTTCATAATAATCTAAAAGCAGAAAAACTTTTGTGTTTGAAAAATCAGTTTAAAGATGCCAAGGTTTTAGCACATCCTGAGTGCAATAAAGAAATAAGAGATTTAGCTGATTTTATAGGAAGTACAGGAGGAATGCTTAAATTTGCTAAAGAAACTAATTACCATAAATACATTGTGGTGACGGAAGTTGGTATTATTTATGATTTAAAAAAGGCTTGCCCAAATAAAGAATTCATATCTTTAGATTGTATGGTCTGTAGGGATATGAAAAAGACAACTTTAGAAGATGTTTATAAAGCCTTAAAAGAAATGAAATATGAAGTTAATTTAAATGATGACATTATAAAAAGAGCCAATAACTCTTTAGAAAATATGCTATTACTAGGGAGGTAAGAAAATTGGACAGAAAATTTGATGTACTTATAGTTGGAAGTGGAGTTGCTGGATTATACACTGCATTAAATTTAAGAGAAGACTTAAAGGTAGCTATTATTACAAAAACTACCCTAGATGAATGTAATACTTATTTGGCACAAGGGGGAATTTCTACAGCTTTAAACAAAGCTGATGAAGAGGCTTTTGTAGAAGATACCCTAAAGGCAGGACAGTATAAAAATGATGTTAAGGCAGTTAGAATTTTAGCCAAAGAATCTATAGAAAATATTAATATCCTTGAAAAAATGGGAGTAGATTTTGATAAAAAGGGTGAGAGTTTTGACTATACAAGAGAAGGAGCCCATAGGGTAAATAGAATTGTTCATTATAAGGACTACACAGGAAAGCGTGTGTTTCAAACTTTAAGCTTTGAAGTTAAAAAGAGAAAGAACATTAAAGTCATAGAAGAGTGCAGCATGATTGACCTTTTAAGCAAAGACAATAAAGTCCTTGGAATAATAGGTGTAAAAGATAAAGAAAGCTTTAATATAAGAGCTAAGGTAGTTATTTTGGCAACTGGTGGCATAGGTGCTTTGTTTAAAAATTCTACTAATCAGAAAACTATAACAGGAGATGGAATATCAATAGCTTTAAAACATAATATTAAAGTTAAAAATCTTCAGTACATTCAGTTTCATCCTACAGGATTATATGAAGAAAATAAGGTTGGAAGAAATTTCTTAATATCCGAATCCTTAAGGGGAGAGGGAGCAAAGCTAATTAATAAAAATAAAGAGAGATTTATAGATGAGCTGCTTCCAAGAAATGTTGTGGCAGCGGCTATATTAAAAGAGGAAGAAAAGACAAAATGTCCCTATGTTTATTTAGATATTTCAGCTATGGATAAGGAATTTGTTGTAAATAGATTTCCTGGAATTTATAAAGGCTGCCTAGAAAGAGGCGTAGATATAACAAAAGGGTTTATTCCGGTAACCCCAGTACAGCACTATTTCATGGGTGGAATAGATGTAGATGAATTTGGAAGAACTTCTATGAAAAACTTATATGCTACAGGAGAAGTAAGCTGTACTGGAGTTCATGGTGCCAACAGACTTGCTAGCAATTCACTTCTAGAAGCTTTGGTGTTTTCAAGAAGAGCTACAAAGGACATAAATAGTAATATAGACTTTATTGATTTACTGGATTCAGCTTTTCATATGAATCTTACTGAGGCTTATGAATTTATGGAAGATAATAAAAAAGTTGCTTTAAATAAATTTAAGGAAGTGCTAGGTGATAAGAAAAATGAATTGGTTAGTTGTTGATAAAATAATAGAAAATGCTCTCATTGAGGATTGTACCTATGGAGATATAACTACAGAGTCTATAATATCTAAGGAAAGTAATTCAAAAGCGGATTTAATAGCAAAGGAAGAGGGCATAATTTCGGGCCTTGAAGTTTTTGAAAGGGTGTTTTCTATACTAGGAGATGTAAGGGTAAAAGCATTTTTTAAAGATGGAGATTTAGTTAAAAATAAAGACATAATTGGGGTTTTAGAAGGGAACACTATAAACATCCTTAAGGGAGAGAGGGTTGCCCTAAATTTAATGCAAAGAATGAGTGGAATTGCAACTATGACAGGAAAATTTTTAAAGGAAGTAAGTCACACTAAGGCTAAAATTTTGGATACAAGAAAGACCACCCCAAATTTAAGAATACTTGAAAAATATTCTGTAAAGATAGCAGGTGGGACTAATCATAGATTTAATTTATCTGACGGTATTCTTATAAAAGACAATCATATAAGTGCAGCAGGCGGTATAAAGAAAGCGATTTTAAAGGCTAAATCAAGCTGTTCTTTTGTAAGAAAAGTAGAAGTTGAGGTGGAGAATCTAGAAGGAGTATTGGAGGCAATAGAGGCAGGTGCAGATATTATCATGCTTGACAATATGGATTTGGATTCTATGAAAAAGGCAGTTAAGCTTATAGATGGAAGGGCGTTAACAGAAGCTTCTGGCAATGTTAATATTAAAACCATAAAAAGCATAGCTGAAACTGGTGTAGACTATATATCCCTAGGAGCCTTAACTCATTCTTTTAAATCTCTTGATATAAGCCTTAAGAACCTTAGAAATATTTAAAATGCTCCTAAGGCTATTGACATGTAAGGGCAATAGTATTAAAATTACAAGTATATTTAAATTTAATATTTAAAAACGTAGAAAAAGAGGAGTAAAAGACAAGGAGTATTAAGAGAGGAAAGCTCATAGGCTGAGAGGCTTTCTGTACAAATTTCTTTGAAGGTAGCTTTGGAGTTTCTCTATTGAAGTAGTAGTAAATAGAGCCGGGAATATCCGTTAAATTAATGAGAGCTAGTGGGTAAAATTTTATTATTTACTAGAACAAAGGTGGTACCACGCACTGTCGTCCTTTTTGGACGTCAGTGCTTTTTTATTTGCTTGAAATGTTTGAAAGGAGAAGATAATAATGGAAGAAAACAAAAATATAGCTAAAACCTATGATCCTAAGGAATTTGAAGAAAGACTATACGATAAATGGTTAGAAAAAGGTTATTTCACACCAGAGGTGGATGAAAACAAAAAACCTTACACTATAATGATGCCACCACCAAATATAACAGGGCAACTTCATTTAGGTCACGCCCTTGACGATACTTTGCAGGACTTTTTAATAAGAGTAAAAAGAATGCAAGGTTACAGCGCACTATATTTGCCTGGAGAAGACCATGCAAGTATTGCAACAGAGGTTAAGGTTGAAAAAGATCTTTTATCTAAAGGCTTTAATAAAAAGGAAATGGGAAGAGAAGCTTTCCTTGAAAAAGTTTGGGAGTGGTCTGATAAATATAGAAACAGAATCAGAACACAAATACAAAAGCTTGGTGTTTCTTGTGATTTTACAAGAGAGAGATTTACCATGGATGACAAGTTAGATGAAGCTGTTAGAGAGGTTTTTGTTAAATTATATGAAGAAGGCCTTATATACAAAGGAAATAGAATAACTAACTGGTGCCCAAAATGTCAAACAGCTCTTTCAGATGCGGAGATAGAATATGAAGAGCAAGAAGGAAATTTCTGGCACATAAAATATCCAGTAAAAGATAGCGAAAGATGGCTTGAGATTGCAACTACAAGACCAGAAACTTTACTTGGAGATACAGCAGTTGCAGTAAATCCAAAGGATGAAAGATATGCTGATTTAGTAGGTAAAACTTTAATACTTCCTTTAGTAAATAGAGAAATACCAATAGTTGCCGATGACTACGTAGATATGGAATTTGGTACTGGAGCAGTTAAAATTACACCAGCTCATGATCCAAATGACTTTGGTGTAGGTCAAAGACATAATCTTCCACAGATTATAATATTAAAGGAAGATGGAACCATTATAGATGGTTACGGCAAATATTCTGGTATGGATAGATATGTTGCTAGAAAAGCTATGGTAGAGGATTTAAAAGCTCAAGGATACCTTGTAAAGATAAAAGAACACAGTCACAATGTTGGTTGCCATGATAGATGTGGAACTACTGTAGAGCCAATGCTTTCAAAGCAGTGGTATGTAAAAATGGAATCTCTTGCAAAACCTGCTATAGATGCAGTTAAAGAAGAGAAAATAAAATTTGTTCCAAAGAGATTTGAGAAGATATATTACAACTGGATGGAGAACATTCAAGATTGGTGCATATCAAGACAGCTATGGTGGGGACATAGAATTCCAGTTTGGTACTGTAAAGACTGCGGAGAGGTTATTGTATCTAAAGAAGCACCTACTAATTGTACAAAATGTAATAGCACTAATTTAGAACAGGATAAAGATGTTTTAGATACTTGGTTCTCATCAGCTTTATGGCCATTTTCAACTTTAGGCTGGCCTGAAGATTCAGAGGATGTAAAATACTTCTATCCAACTAATACTTTAGTTACTGGATATGATATTATATTCTTCTGGGTTGCTAGAATGATATTCTCAGGAATTCACAATATGAAAGAGATTCCTTTTGAACACGTTCTTATGCATGGAATAGTTAGGGATAGTGAAGGAAGAAAGATGTCAAAATCCCTAGGAAACGGGGTAGATCCTCTTGAAATAATAGATAAATATGGTGCAGATGCCTTAAGATTTATGCTTATAACAGGAAATGCAGCAGGTAACGATATAAGATTCTATGAGGAAAAGGTTGAGTCTGCTAGAAACTTTGCAAATAAGGTCTGGAATGCATCAAGATTTGTTATGATGAACCTTGATAGAGATCTTATGGAAAAATATAAAGACTGCAAGGATTACACTGTAGCAGATAGATGGATTCTTTCAAGAATGAATACTTTAGTAAAAGAAGTTACAGATAATGTAGATAAATTTGAACTTGGAATGGCTTCTCAAAAGGTTTATGAATTTATGTGGAATGAGTTCTGTGACTGGTATATAGAACTTGTTAAACCTGTATTCTTTGGTGATGATGAAAAGGCTAAGGGAGTAGCATTTAATGTACTTCAAAAGGTACTAATAACTGGAATTAAACTTCTACACCCAGTAATGCCATTTATAACTGAAGAAATATATACTCATTTAGATGATAGCTTTGAAACTATAACTATATCTAAGTGGCCAGAATTCAGTGAAGAATTAGAAGATAAAGAAGCTGAAACTAACATGAACTACATAATGGAGGCTATAACTTCTCTAAGAAATGTTAGAGCTGAAATGAATGTACCACCTTCTAAAAAAGCTAAAGTAATGGCTTATGTTACAGAGGGAAAAGAGGCTTTTGAAGAAGGAAAAATATACTTTGAAAAACTTGCCTCAGCTTCAGAGTTTGTATTTATAAAATCAAAAGAAGAGGCAGGAAATGCAGTTTCTACAGTAACTAAAGGAGCAGAGCTTTACATGCCACTTCTAGATTTAGTAGATGTAGAAAAAGAGCTTGAAAGATTAGGAAAAGAAAAAGAAAAATTACAAAAGGAAATAGATAGAGTAGAAAAGAAACTTTCTAATGAGAGATTTACAAGCAAAGCTCCAGAAGCTGTTGTAAATGAAGAAAGACAAAAAGGCGAAAAATACAAGGAAATGTACAGTGCTGTAATTGAGAGAATAGAATCATTAAAGTCTATGAAATAATATTTAAAAGGAGCATCTTTTAGATGTTCCTTTTAAATACAAAAATTCTATAAAAATCATTATAAATATGCTAAAGTTATGCTGAAATACAAATTTGGGGGAATGAGCAAAATGGCAGTTTTTATTAATGGTAAGGTAATCACATTAGATGGTAGGAAAATATCACAAGGGTTTTCTGTTAGAAATGGAGTCTTTCATAAAGTTGGAACTAATGAGGAAATTTTAAAAATAAAAGAACCTAAAGAGAAGGTCATTGACTTAAAGGGAAAAACAGTAGTTCCTGGATTTAATGATGCTCATATGCATTTTTTAAATTACGCTATAACAAAGAGTAAAGTTAATATAAGAAGTATATCTTCTATAGAAGATATGGTAAACAGGACTAAAAAGTATATAGAGGATAATAAAATTCCAAAGGGCCAGTGGGTTACATCAAGAGGTTGGAATGAAAATTTATTTAAAGAAAAAAGATTACCAAATAGGTTTGACCTTGATAAAATTAGCCAGGATAACCCTATATTTTTTCATAGAATTTGTGGACATATTGGAGTTTGTAATACTAAGGCTTTAGAGCTTTTGGGACTACTTTACAATGTTCCAGAAATGAAAGATGGAGTTATAGATGTAGAGAAGGGAAAACCTACAGGGATATTAAGAGAAAATGCTATTAATCTTATATTAGATAGACTTCCAGCCCTAAAAAAGATGAAATAAAAGCCCTATTAAAAAGTGCTTTTGAAGATGCTCTAAAAGTAGGTCTTACCTCCATTCAAACAGAGGATGTAGGTCATGCTGGTTCTTTATTAAATTTATTAGAGGCTTATAGGGAATTAGACAAAGAGGAAGAACTAAAAATAAGAATGAGTCTTCAATTGTGGCTTCCAAGCTGTGAGGATATAATAAGTGGGGTTAAATGCATTTCTAAAGTTTTTAATAAAGAAGTTGGAGATTATGAATTAAACAGTGATTTTTTAAAGATATCTTGTGTAAAGCTTTATGAAGATGGTTCTCTTGGAGGGAGAACTGCTGCCATGAAGGAGCCTTATTTAGATACTTTAGATAAGGGAGTTAGTGTTTATTCTAGAGAGGAACTAGGAGAGCTAAAAAAGAAGCAAATAAGTGGAGGCTTCCTTTGGCTGTTCACTGTATTGGAGATAGAGCCTCTGACTTAGTATTAGATGCCTTTGAAAAATTCCAAGATAAAGATTTAAGAGATGCAATTGTCCACTGCCAATTTACAAATAAAGAGATGTTAAAGAGATTTGAAAAACTAAAGGTTATAGCAAATGTTCAGCCTTCCTTTGTTATGTCAGATTATAATCTTGTTGACAGAGTTATTCCTAAAAAAGTTGCTAATGAGAGTTATAGCTGGGGTTCAATGCTAAAAAATAACATAATGCTTTGTTTTAGCTCAGATGCTCCAATAGAATCTTTTAATCCAATTCAAAGCATATACGGGGCAGTAACTAGAAAAGATTTATTGGGAAACCCTCAGAAATCTTGGCATAAAGAAGAAAAAATTTCTGCTTTT
This sequence comes from Haloimpatiens sp. FM7315, assembly GCA_041861885.1. Lineage (NCBI taxonomy): Bacteria > Bacillati > Bacillota > Clostridia > Eubacteriales > Clostridiaceae > Haloimpatiens > Haloimpatiens sporogenes. The sequence goes on along the minus strand of JBGVUE010000001.1, from coordinate 2,382,336 downwards.
GAGGCTTTAAAGTGTCAAACTTTAGGCTCTTCTTATATGAGTAGAGATGAGAAGAATAAGGGAAGTATTGAAGAGGGAAAGTTTGCTGATTTTGTAGTATTATCAGATAATATATTAGAGGTTAAGGAAGATAATATAAAGGATATTAAGGTAATTAAAACTTATGTGGGTGGAGAATTAATGTATTCTATATAGAAGTAATATCTTATTTTAAACATTTAATTTAGGAATTTTTTTATGTGAATTATATTTTTACAAGGGGGAAATTTGTTATGGATTATAAAGAGGTTATGGATTATGTAAATAACACAGCTCGTTTTGGAAGTAATTTAGGACTAGAGAGAACTTTTAAGTTACTTCAGAAGCTAGGAAATCCTCATGAAAAATTAAAGTGTATACATATTGCAGGAACTAATGGAAAAGGTTCTACCTCAGCTATGGTAAGCGAGATTCTAAAAACTTCTGGTTATAAGGTTGGTTTATATATATCTCCATATATTGAAGATTTTGAAGAGAGAATGCAGGTAAATGGGGAGAATATATCAAAAGAAGATTTAACAAATTTAATAAGTAGGGTTAAAACTGCTGTAGATGAACTTATAGCTATGGGTTATGAACATCCAACTCAATTTGAAATAATAACCTGTGGAATGTTTTTGTATTTTTATGAGAAAAAGGTTGATTATGCAGTAATTGAAGTTGGTCTTGGGGGAAGACTTGATTCTACCAATGTAATTAAACCTATTTTGAGTATAATTGCATCTATAAGCTTTGATCATATGAAGATTCTAGGAGATACCTTAGAAAAAATAGCAACGGAAAAGGCTGGAATAATAAAGGAAGGGGTTCCTTTAGTTTTATATCCTGAGGAGCCTCAGGCCCAAAAAGTAATAGAAAAAATATGTAGAGAGAAAAACAGTGAAATTATAAAGGTTTCAAAGGAATCAGTAAAACATATTGAAAATATTTCAATAGAAAAAGAGAATAAGCTTAAAACTGTTATGCAAAGATTAGAAATAAAAACTATGAAATCTACCTATGATTTAAATTTAGCTTTGCTTGGAAAACATCAGATGCTTAACTGTGCATTAGCAGTTAATGCTGTGGAAAAACTAATTGATATGGGAGTAAAAATTTCTAAAGAGGATATTTTAAGTGGACTTAAAACTGTAAAGTGGCCAGTAAGGCTTGAAACTTTGAAAAACAATCCAACAGTTGTTTTAGATGGAGCACATAATATAGATGGAATAAAAAATCTTACCTTGAGCCTTGAAACTTATTTTAAATATAATAATTTAATTTTGGTACTAGGTATACTAGCGGATAAAGAAGTAGAAACTATGGTTAAGGAAATAGTTCCAAAAGCAAGCAGGGTAATTACAGTAACACCAAATAGTGATAGGGCAGAATTAAGTGAAGATTTAAAAAAAGTAGTTATAAAATACAATAAAAATTGTGAAGCTTTTTCCCATTATAAGGATGCCTACAAAAAGCTCTTAGCTATTGTAGTAAAGAGGATCTTCTTCTTATATGCGGTTCACTATATATGGTTGGAGACATGAGAAAAATAATAAGACAAAAATTATAAAAATTTAAATATGCTTATAATTTTTACCAAAAGGTAAAAACTCTATTGTTTTTACAAATGCATATATTATATAATTATTTTTATAGAGGTTTAGATAAATATTATTTTTACAAAAGTTTAAAAAATAAAAAGGGGGAGGAAAACATGACAAATACTATATTACAATATCAGAAGGCTTTCAATGCTATGATTGATAGACTAAAAAGTGATAAGTCTGTTTTAGCTGTTATGGTTTTTGGAAGTATGGTTACAGGTGACCTTTGGGAAGAATCAGATATAGATCTTTTCGTTGTAATGGATAATGCAGAAAACATTATAAAAAACATATACACTACAGAAAAGAATATTCCTATACACATAAAGCTTATGAGCAAGAAAAAGTTTTTGAATCTACAAAATGAGGATTTAAAGGGAGGATTCATCCACAGAATTTTTTCAGCATCAAGACTTGTGTTTTCTAAAGATATGGATATAACAAACAGATATGATAGGGGCAGATATTACCCTGATTTAGATAGGGAAATTTGGAATATGATTTATCTTGCAAAAACATTAAAGAATATTGGGGTCTGTAAAAAATATCTAGCTAACAATAGAATATATACAGCTTATGTTTCAGCAGTTAAGTGTTCAGAAGATTTCGCTAAATTAAAGATAAATTCCTCAGGTTACATAGTAAGTAAAGATGTTATGAGTACTACTATGAATATTGAAGATGATTTTAAAGATAATATTGATGTACTTTTCTTTAATAAATTAAATTCAGAGGAATGTATAAGGGATATAATAAAGTATTTAGAAGAAAAAATAGATGAGAATTTAATAAATATTACTGGATTCTTACTTGATTTTATAAGGGAAAAAGATGCGCTTTTAAGTTCGGAAGAAATAAAGAAAGATAAAATTTTTAAGGATTTTGATATAGATATGGAAGAGATATTAAATAAGTTATGGAAAAAAATATTATAAAGAAAAAGCTAGAGGTTTTTCTTCTGAAAATGGAAATGTATTATTTGAAGAAAACGTATATTATATTTAGAAATTAAAATTTAAATTAATTATGTGGTGTTATTATGGAATTATTTGAGTGTAAATTTAATGAGGAACAGCCAAAATATATTACTATATATAAAAATATTAAAAATTTAATTCTTAAAGAAAAGATTGAAGAGGGCGAGAAATTGCCCTCTATTAGAAATTTATCAAAGTTACTTAAGGTAAATAACGTTACAGTAATAAATGCCTATAAAAAGTTAGAAGAGGAAGGCTATGCAGTTCAAAAAATAGGAAGCGGAACTTATGCTAAGAGAAAAGAATCCGTAAGGGGTTTTAGAAAAGAATATATAAAGATTTTCAAAAATGCCTTAAATGATGGAAAAGAGAAGTATGTAGATTTTACAGGGGAAGGAACCTGTGTAGATTATTTTTCAGTGGAGGCCTTTAAAAATATTATTAATGCGGTTTTAGATAGAGATGGAGCGGAGGCACTTGTATATCAAGAAACTTTAGGATATCTTGGTCTTAGAAAAAGCATAAATGATTTTTTGGAACAATAAATTAAGTGATGAGGATATATTAGTGGTTTCAGGAGCTCAGCAGGGTATAGATATAGTCTGCAAATCCATTATAAATGTTAACGATAATGTAATTGTTGAAAAGCCAACTTATAGTGGGGCATTATCTGTTTTTAAATGGAAAAAGGCAAATATATTAGAAGTTAATATTCTTGAAGATGGTGCAGATTTAGAGGAGTTTGAAAAAATACTTAAAAGGTATAAGATTAAATGTTTTTATGTAATGAGTTATTTTCAAAATCCAACAGGGATAAGTTACAGTTTAGAGAAGAAAAAGAGGATATTAGAGCTAGCTGAGATTTATGATTTTTATATAGTAGAGGATGATTACTTGTCTGAACTAATATACAATGAAAGTTTATCTTACAATAGCTTTAAAAGTTTAGATAAAAGCGATAGAGTTATATATATAAAAAGCTTTTCAAAGATATTTTTGCCAGGCATAAGACTTGGGTATTTAATATCTCCTGTAAAGTTTATAGATAATATGAAGAATTCAAAGATAAATACGGATATCTCAACTTCAAGTCTAATGCAAAGAACTTTAGATTTATACATAAATAAGGGTTATTGGAAGGATTATATAAAAAAATTAAATACACTTTATTTAGATAAATATAGATTTATGAAAAATTCCATTGAAAATACATTAAGAGATAGTGTTTCTTTTATTGATCCTAAGGGTGGATTGAGTTTTTATTTAAAAATAAATCCTAAAATTAATATGGATAGCTTAAAATTATTTTATGAATGTAAGAAAGAAAATGTTTTAATCACTCCAGGAGTTCTTTTTATAAATTTCCTCATGAAGGAAAGGGGCATTTTAAGCTGAGTTTTTCACAATTATCTAAGGAAGAGATACAAAAGGGTATGGAAATCATTAAAAATGTTTTAAATTCTTAATGTTGAATTTTATATAGCTTAAGCAAAGCTCATAGTATTGCAATTTTTAAAAAGTGGTGAATTGGTTTGGATAAGAATTTAGTTCATATAAATTGGGAGGACATACAAAAATATTCTGAAGAGGATATTTCATATTTTTGTTTTTAGAAGGCAAATCAATAGAGGCTATAAGCAAAATAAGAAATATGGACAAGACTTCAGTTCAAAGGCATATAGTTGAGGGAAAAATAAAATACAGATTCCTTGCAAAGAGTTCTAGTATTGAGGATCTTTTTCAAAAGGTAAGTTCTGCGGTTAAAGATGACAGAAGCTTATTTTTAAAAAATCTTAATTTGGATCTTAAGAAGGAATTAGTTAGATATATAAGAGAAAATTATGGGGATATGCCTCCAAAATCAAAAGAAAAAGCAGTATGGATTTTAGGGGAACTTAAAGATGGAGAGGACATACTTATAAAAGCCTCAGTACATAAATTTATTAATATAAGGAGGCTTTCAATTTCTGCTATGGGTAAGCTTGAAAGTAGCAACTTTGAAATACCTCTTATAAGGGCTTTAGAAGATGAAAATCCTCAAGTAGTGCTTTATGCAGTTAAAGCACTTACTAAAATTAAAAGTCAAAAAGCAGTTCCAAAGCTTAAGGTAATAGAAAAAAATCAGATAAGGAATATATAAAAAACGCTATAAAAGATTTTTTTCAAACCTTTAGAATACAGAACTTTTAAGGTCTAAGGAGTGATAATAAATGAGTTATCTTACAGTTAATAAAAAGGCTGAAGCCAAATTTATAGAGAAAAAATCTGAGTTTATTGGTTATGTTAAAAGAACGGAAACTGAAGAAGAGGCTAAGGCTTTTATAGATTATATAAAAAAAATGAATTCACAAGCAACACACAATGTATACGCCTATGTAATTGGCAAAAATATGGGCATCCAAAGGTATAGTGATGACGGTGAACCTCAAGGAAGTGCAGGAATTCCAGTGCTTGAAGTTATAAAAAAGCAAGGTATATCTGATTGCACAGTAGTTGTTACAAGATATTTTGGTGGAATACTTTTAGGAGCATCTGGTCTTGTTAGAGCCTATTCAAAAGGTGCAGCCTCAGCTATAAGTGAGGCTGGTGTGGTTGAAAAAGTAAAGGGACTTCCAGTTGAGATTACAATAGAATATGATATGCTAGGAAAATTTCAATATTTTTGTGAACAAAATCTTTTTAATATAGAAAAAATTCAGTATACAGACAAGGTGAAAATTACATTTTATTTTGAAGTAGATAAAAAAGTGGATTTTGAGCAAAAAATAATTGATGTAACTAAGGGTAAGGGAATTATTGAAGAAAGAGATGAAGATATATTTTTTAAAAGAGAAAATAGACTTTTTTTAATAAGCTAATTATTTTTTAAAATTAGCAGATAATATTAATAGATAAACTAGTTTTTGCGTTAAATATATATTAATCAATAGTCATTATTACTTGAAAGTAATTTTATATCATGATAAAATATATGCATAAGGTAAAAAAATCATAATGCTGGAGGTAACAATATGGATGCTCAGAAATTAAAAGAAGGTATATATTGGATTGGAGTTGAAAACCCTGAACTTCGTGTATTTGATATAGTTATGGAAACAAAAAAGGGTACTACTTATAATTCTTATTTAATAGAAGATGAAAAAATAGCTATTATTGATACAGTAAAAGATGGATATTATGATAAGTTTTTAAGCAACATAAAGGGTATTATTGGTGAAAAGAAAGTAGATTATATAATAGTTCAGCATACAGAATTAGATCACAGTGGTTCTTTGGTTAAGTTAATTAAGGAATATCCTGAGGCTAAGGTTATAGGGTCTAAGGCTGCACTTACATACTGTAGGGCTATAACAAACACTGAATTGAATTCTATGGATAAACCTGAGGAACTGAGCCTTGGAAAGAATACACTTAAATTCATATATGCGCCTAACTTACACTGGCCAGATACAATGTTTACTTATGTAGTGGAACAAAAAGTTTTGTTTACTTGTGATTTTATGGGATGTCATTATTGCCTAAATAATTGTATAAAAGACACTTGTGATTCAGATTACCTAAATGAGATGAAGTATTATTTTGATGTAATAATGGGCCCTTTTAAGAAGTTTGTAATTGCGGGGCTAGATAAAATAAAAGATTTAGAACTAGATATGGTATGTCCAAGTCATGGACCTATTCACACTGTTAATATAAATAAATATAAAGAGCTTTATAAAAATTGGGCTGAAATAGAAACTCCTGAGGGAAAAAATGTACCAGTGTTTTATATTTCCGCTTATGGAAATACAGAAAACATTGCTAAATATTTTGAAAAGAAGCTAAATGAAAAAGGTATAAATTCAAAGGCTTATGAAATAACAAGCACTGATATGAATGAATTAGTAGCTGCAATTGAAAAGAGTTCTGGATTTTTAATAGGTTCTCCTACAATAAATCAAGATGCAGTTAAACCTTCTTGGGATCTTTTATCTTTAGTATCACCAATAGTTAATAGGGGAAAGGTAGCAGCAGCTTTTGGTTCTTACGGCTGGAGTGGAGAAGGCGTTCCTATGCTATCTGAAAGATTAAAATCTTTAAAATTAAAAGTATTGGACCCAGGTTTTAAATTTAACTTTGTTCCAAGCCACGAGGAGTTAAGAAAAGCTGAAGAGTTTATAAATAAATTTATAAAGCTTTTATAGTAATAAGATAGAAAAAGGGGCTAGTGCGTTAGCATAATTTTTACGCTAATGTGGTAGCCCCTGTTCCATTTATGCTAACTACAATTTTTTTATTCAAAACTACTTACTTATAATTTCTTTTAGGGCTTTTGCAAGCTGATCTGGACAAGAAGTATTTTTGGGACCACAATTAATTCCTTCAAGCCTACGTATTACTTCTGAAACTTCAAGTCCATCAACTAAACTTGAAATTCCTTTTAAATTTCCATTACAGCCACCTATAAAAGTAACATTTTTAACTTTACCCTCAATAATATCGAAATTAATTTCTTTAGAACAAACACCACTAGTTGAATATGTATACAAATTTAAAACCCCCTTAGAATTTAATAAAAATAATATTTTATTTTGCACTAATATAAATTATATTTTACTAAGGGTAAGTTGTCTACTTAAATAAAAAAAGAAATAAAAAAATATATTTACTATTACACAAAACTCTATTTTCACCATAATATATGATTATAGGGGGTGAATAGTTTGAAATCTTTATATGTATGTAATACATCATCAGATTTTATTTCTGTTATAGATTTATGTGAGTTTAAAGAGAATAATAAGATATTTTTAAATAAAAAAAGTATAGATAAAATAGGACCCCATGGTATATGTAAGTATGAAAAGTACATTTTAACTGCGAATAATTATAGTAATGATATAAGCGTTATAGACCTTCAAAACCACAGTAGTACGGAAAATTATTATATAGGAAGTCATTGTAATGATGTTAAAGTTTTAAATAACATAGCTTATGTGATATGTGGAGACTCCAATTCTTTAATAAGTTTTAATCTTAAAGATAAAAGGTCTTTAAGACAATTAAAGTGCGGTAATTTACCACATAGCATAGATATAGATAAGAGAAAAAAATAATGGTGGTTGCAAGTATTGAAAACGATAGCATAACCTTAATTGATTGTGAGGATGATAAATTTGTTAAGGAAGTTAGGGTAGGGGCATATCCTACTAAGGCCATATTTTCAGTAGATGGCAATTATATCTACGTATGCGAGAGCAATATAGGACTTGATTGCAGGGGAAGTCTAGCTATTATATCATTAAAAAATTTTGAAATATTAACTAGAATAAAACTTGGTAACAGTCCCGTGGATATCTACTGTGATTCTAGATTTTGTTATGCCTCAAATTTCGGAGATGGCAGTATAAGTGTTATAGATATAATTAATTTTAGGGAAATAAGTGTAATAAGAATAGGTGGTATGCCAAGGGGAATAATTAGAATAGGAAGCAAATTATATGTAGGGGATAATTATAATAATTCCCTTATGGAAATAGACGTAAAAAGTCAAAATAAAAAAGTCATACCTATAGGAGGGGAGCCTACTGGAATGACCTTAGATTAAACTTCATCTTTAATTAAAAGTTCAATTATTTTATTATAAAGTTCAGATGAATGTTCCTTCCATTTTGTGCAAAGCTCTCTTGCTTGCTTATTGGAGGGAACTCCTATTTTTATATCTATAAGTGTGTAATTTGCTTCAGAAGCTTTTAAATTTACCATAAAGTTGTTGTTATTTTCAATGGTATAATCAGCACTTATGGTAATTTGTTTTTTTATTTCCCTGATTTGAGATTCTAAATAGTTATCTATTGAAATCACTTTTTCATCAGATATTCTAGTTTGAAATAAAGCTAAAACTTTTGAGCCTTTTTCTGTTATTACAAGTCTATGTTTTTCTAAAGCATCATTATAAGATACAAATTTAGAAGAAACTAATTCTGATAAATACTGCTGAAGGCTAAAATAATTCATAAAATTATTTTCAAGAACTATATTTGTAAGCTGCATATTTGATATAGGAAGATTAATTTTATGAAGTATATATAAAAGTATAAGTTTGTTTTCTGCTAATTCTAAAGTATCATTAAACATAATTTTAAGCCTCCTTTTCAAATGACTATTCTTATTATAACATAAAAAATAAAAATGTAAAAAGAAGCAGAACTTAATAAAAGTCAAATTTTAAGATTTAATTACATAAATTTTCGCTAGATGAAGTTTATAAATAAACCGATATTTTTATGGATTTCATCATAGAAAAGAAAGTTAAAGAATATAAATTAAATAAATTATTTTGAAGGGGGATTAGATTATTTTTGATAAAATATAGAAGATTTAATAACACAATAGAACTTATGTGCATTCTAATAGTTCTTTTATTGGTGTTTTTTAGCTTTCCTGAAACAAGAAGTACGTTTAATGTAGGTGAAAGAAAACTACCTATATACAATGTGGATACTAAGGACAAAAAAATAGCAATAACCTTTGACTGTGGATGGGATGAAGATAAGACAAAGGAAATATTAGAAGTATTAGATAAGCATAATGTAAAAGCAACTTTTTTCTTGGTTGGGGCTTGGATAGATGATTTTGAAAAGGACACAAAATTAATTTATGAAAAAGGCCATGAAATAGGAAATCACTCTAATATGCATCCTAATATGAGTAGAGTTTCTAAAGAAAGAATCATTAAGGAAATAGAAATAACAGATGGAAAGATAATGAAGATAACAGGAGCTTTGCCAAAGCTCTTTAGATGTCCTTCTGGAGATTACAATGATTTAGTAGTACAAGTAGTAGAAGATAGCAATCATTATTGTATTCAGTGGGATGTTGATAGTATAGATTGGAAAGGTGAAGGGGAAGAAATTGAATACAATAGGGTTATAAAAAAAACAAAACCAGGCTCAATAATACTATTTCACACTAATGGAAAGTATACACCTAAAAATCTTTCTAAAATAATTAAGAAATTCCAAGATGAAGGGTATAAATTTGTAAAAGTGTCAGATTTAATATATAAAGAAGATTTTTATATAGATAGCACTGGTAAACAAATTTTGAAATAATTAATAATAATGGTACAATTATAAAAGATAAGTTTATATCATAAACAAAGTATATATTAGCCATAATGCTTTTTAGCTAAGGATGACTTTATCTTTAGTATTATACTCATCTATGATTTGTATACGTTTAATTATTATAATCTATTGAAAAATATATACTATTTGTATTATAATGGAAATAAGTTAGTTTAGAAAATAAATAGTAATATTACCAATGTTAAGTGAATATTTTATAGTATGTAATTATTAAAAAACTAAGGGGAAAGAGGGAGAAAGATGGACAATTTAATGATGAACAACAAAATTTATTTAGAGGGGAAAATGGTTAGTAAGTTGGAATTTAGTCACGAAATGTATGGAGAAGGGTTTTATACATTTACTTTGGAAGTTCCAAGATTAAGTAATTCAAGAGACAAGCTAAACATAACAGTTTCAGAAAGATTAATAACAGGTATGGATTTAGAAGAAGGAATGGATCTATGTGTAGATGGTCAGTTAAGATCTTATAATAAGTTTGTAGATGGATCTAATAGACTTATATTAACTGTCTTTGCAAGAGATGTAAGACCATGTCTTCAAAGAACTAAAAATCCAAATATGATATTCTTAGATGGATATATATGTAAAAAACCCGTATATAGAATAACACCATTTGGAAGAGAAATATCAGATATGTTGCTTGCAGTTAATAGACCATATAATAAATCAGATTATATACCTACTATTGCTTGGGGCAGAAATTCTAGATTTTGTAAAACCTTAGAAGTTGGAGATAATATAAGAATTTGGGGAAGACTTCAAAGTAGAGAATACCAAAAAAATTATCTGAATCAGAGGTAATAGATAAGGTAGCTTATGAGGTTTCAATATCAAAAATGGAAAAAATGAATAAGAACAAAGAAGTTATTGATAGTACAGACAATGGAGAAGAGGAAGAAAACGATATCGATGTAATATAAAAAGGTCTTATTTAATTTATTAATAATAAGAGGCTGATTTAAATCAGCCTCTTTAATAATTTAAAATTATTTTCTTAAATCGTCTAGTATTTGAGTTTTACTTTTAGTTCCCTCGTCTACTTTTTTAACAATTTTAGCTGGAGAGCCTGCAACTACAACTCCCTCAGGTACATCACTAACGACAATTGAACCTGCAGCAACTACAGCGTTATTTCCAATTTTAACTCCTTCTAAAATAACTGCATTAGCCCCGATTAAAACATTATCTCCTATTTCACAAGGTGATTTACTAGGTGGTTCTAGAACTCCTGCAACCACTGCTCCTGCACCAAGGTGAACTTTACGGCCTATTTTAGCTCTAGCACCTACTACGGCATTCATATCTATCATTGTTTCAGAGCCAATTTCAGAACCTATGTTTATTACAGCTCCCATCATTATAACTGCATTTTCACCTATTAGTACTTTATCTCTTATAATAGCACCGGGTTCTATTCTAGCTTTTATTTCTCTAAGGTCTAAAAGTGGAATAGCAGAATTTCTTCTATCTTGTTCCATCTTAACTTTTTCAATTTTTTCTTTATAAGTATCTAAAAATTTTGCTATGTGTTCATTTTCACCAAATAAAATATGTAAATTTCCACTTGAGAAATTATCTATATTTTCAAAATCACAACCACTTAAGTCTCCTTGAATATATAATTTTATAGGAGTTGACTTTTTAGCTTCTTTTATAAATCGTGCAATTTCATATGGATCTGTTAAATTGTAAGACATTTAAAATTCCTCCTTATATTAAATCTAATTATTGAATTTAAGCTAATTATTATATGATAATATTATAATAAATAATATTTGCAAATGAAAGAGAAAATATGTCAGTTTTTTATTACAAAAGAGCATTTAAGCTTTAGAATTTAATTTTTCATTAAATTTATTTAATAAACAAAGAATATATTATATAATGTTTTTTATATAGTTTAAATCAATTTTATAACTAAATAAAAATATAATTTATTCACATTAGCTATTGGATTAGAGTGGAAACAAAAGAAGGGTGTGTTGATTTTGAAAGATAAAATATCAAGAAACGTTAAAGGTATAGAAATATCGGGAATTAGAAGGTTTTCAAATAAAGTATCTAAATATCCAAAGGTAATTTCTCTTACTTTAGGTCAGCCTGATTTTAATGTTCCAAGTAAAGCTAAAGAAGCCATGATAAGGGCTATAAATGAAAATAAAACTACTTATACTTCAAATCAAGGGCTTTTAAGTCTAAGAGAGGAAATAAGCAATTATTTAAAAAGATTAGGTATAAATTATTCAAAGGAAGAAGTTTGTATTACAGTTGGCGGAAGTGAAGGACTATTTGCATCTTTTGCAGGAATTATTAATGAAGGTGATAAGGTGCTTATTCCAGCTATAGCTTATCCAGCTTATGAAAGTTGCACTAAGATATTAGGTGGAACAGTTATAAATTATAAATTGAATGTGGATTTTTCCTTAGACATAGATTATTTAGAAAAGTTAATAAAAAAAGAAAAGCCTAAAGCCTTGGTTTTATCTTATCCTTGCAATCCTACAGGTAGCATTTTAAGCTTAGAAAATAGGGATAAGCTATTTGAATTAATAAAAGAAAATGATATTTTGGTAATAACTGATGAAATATATAGCTCAATTTACTATAAAGATACTTATTATTCTATTGCACAATGTGAGGATATAAGGGACAAAATAATTCTTGTAAATGGATTTTCTAAAATTTTTTCCATGACAGGTCTTAGAATTGGATATTTTTGTGCTACAGGAGAAATTTTTAAAAATTTAATGAAGGTACACCAATACAATGTATCTTGTGCACCATCTATTAGCCAATATGCAGCTCTTGAGGGGCTTAAAAGCTGTATGGAAGATGTAGAGCATATGAAAAATGAGTTTCAAAAAGAAGAGATTATGTTTATAATAGATTAAATTCCATGGGACTAGATGTAATTAAACCTGAAGGAGCTTTTTATATTTTCCCTAATATAAGTAAATACAATATAAGTAGTGAAGAATTTTGTGATAGACTTTTAGATAAATATAGAGTTGCCATGGTACCTGGTTCTGCTTTTGGAGAAGGTGGAGAAGGTTATATTAGAATATCTTATTCCTATAGTACTTTAGAATTAAAAAAAGCCTTAGATGAACTTGAAAAATTTATAAATGAAAATTAGTTAGCTTTCGGAAAATAATATCTTGCCAGAAACTATTCACTTCAGTAACAAGTTCTAAGCTTTGCTTATATTGAAAAAAGATTTTTAAATTAATATTCCTTTGGAATTCATAATTTAAAAATTACTTTTTTCATATTCGCAAAGCCAAGAACTTGTAAACTTTGTTCAAATGTTTCTTTTGCAAGATGTTATTTTCCTTCGCTAACTAGAATATTTTATATGAAAGTTAAGCTACTATTTTTCTTTAAGAACGTCATCCATTGAGTATAGTCCTTTGGCTTTTCCCCTCATGAAGTTGCAGGCCTTAAGGGCTCCAACTGCGAAAACTTCTCTTGAAAGTGCAGTGTGTTTTAGTTCAATTATTTCACCATTTCCAGCAAAAATAACTTCATGTTCCCCTACAATTGAACCTGCTCTTACAGCGTGAACACCTATTTCTTTCTTTTCTCTTTTAGAGCTACCATTTCTTCCAAATTTGTATTCAGTATCTTCTTTTATTGATTCTCTTATAGTATCCCCTAAAAGAAGTGCAGTACCACTTGGGGCATCAACTTTTTGGTTATGATGTTTTTCTATTATTTCTATATCGAAATCTTCATATAAAAAAGCAGAAATCTTTCTTAAAAGGTTATTTAAAACATTAACTCCAATAGACATATTAGCTGAACGGAAAATAGCGCAGTCTTTGCTACTTTCATTGATTTTCTCGATTTGTTCTTTTGAATAACCTGTAGTGCAAAGAACTAGAGGCTTTTTATTTCTTTTTGCATAGTCAATTAGAGAGTCTAAGGCAGTGGGTCTTGAGAAATCTAAAATAACATCAAAATCTACATCTACCTTCTCAATGTTTTCATAAACATTGTAGTTAAAACTTTTTTCTGTGTACTTATCAATTCCAGCGGTTATTTCTAGTTCTTTAAAATCAGTGGCTGTTTTTGAAATCATTTTCCCCATTTTTCCATTACAGCCGTTTAATAAAATTCTTATCATCTTAATCCTCCTTTAAAGTAAGTCCATATGAAGTCATAGCATTTCTTAGTTTAATAATATTTTTTTCTTCCATTTCGCAAAGAGGAAGTCTTAAATGACCGGCTTTAACACCTAAAAGATTAAGTGCAGTTTTTATTGGAATAGGATTAGTTTCTACAAACAATGAGTTTGCTAAATCCAAAGATTTCATTTGAATATCTAAAGCTTCTTTTACCTTTCCCTTTAAATATAAATCGCACATATTATGAACATCAAGAGGTATGATATTTGCAAGCACTGATATTACGCCAGAGCCCCCTAGAGACAATATAGGAATTATTTCGTCGTCATTTCCAGAGTATATATCTAAATCCTCTCCACATAAAGCTCTTATTTTAGCTATTTGACTTATATTTCCGCTAGCTTCTTTTACAGCTACTATATTTTTATGTTTGCAAAGCTTTTTTAGAGTTTCAGGTAAAATATTAAGACCTGTTCTTCCTGGAACATTGTAAATTATAATAGGAGTGTTTACATTTTCTAAAATAGCTTCATAGTGTGCGATAAGACCTTTTTGAGTGGTTTTATTATAATAAGGAGTAATAACAAGAAGACCATCTACTCCTATGCTTTCAGCCCATTTGCTCATGGATATAGCAGCTTCTGTGTTATTGCTTCCTGTACCTGCTATTACTGGAATTCTTTTATTTATTCTCTCTACTGTAAATTTAATAGTCTCTTTCTTTTCTTCTAAAGTCATTGTAGTTGCTTCTCCAGTTGTTCCGCATACAACTATGGCATCAGTTTTATTTTCCACATGCCAATCTAAAAGCTTCCCTAAGGTTTCAAAATCCACTCCTTTTTCGTTAAAAGGGGTTATTATAGCAACGCCTGATCCTTTGAATATACTCATTTAAATACCTCCCTGTAAGATTATAATTTTAATAAAATTGTATTTTTGATTTTAGTTTAAATATCTTTATTATAATATGATAAATAAAGTATATATATTAGTTTCCTAATACAGCTTTTTAAAAGAATAAGTATATATAGTATTATAATATATTTTTATTTAATATGTGATTTTATTTTTATATTTTTAAAAGCTTTAAATAAATTATTTGACTATATAAATTAGTTTTCATACTACATTTATGTAGTTTTTTTATTGCTTTTTTGTAAAAACCCTTAATTGTAAAATAGTTGTAAATAAAAAGGAAAATTTATTTACAAAATAAATATAAGTGTAAACATCTTGTAAAATGTGAATATAATATATTATAAAGTAAAATAAGTAAAAAAAATTATGTAAAATATATTATGTAAAAATGTAGGGGGTATTATTAATGAAAACTAAAAAATTATTGTCATTACTTATAGGTGTATCTCTTATTATGTCTTCAGCTATGATTGGATGCAAAAGTAGTAAAACAAATGGAGAAGCATCTAAGAAAAAGAAAAAATCAAAAGAAGAAGTTAAAATGGATAAAAATCAATTTTTAAATCTTATATATGTGGAACCTAAGACCCTAGACTTATCAAGATCTAGTGATGTTTATTCTTCAGAGGTTCTAGGAGAAGTTTATGAAGGACTAACAAGAGTTGAGCAGGTTGAAGGAAAAGATGTAATAAAACCAGCAGGAGCAAAGGACTGGGAACTTAGTGAGGATGGTAAAGTTTGGACATTTCATTTAAGAGATTATAACTGGAGTGATGGAAAGAAAGTTACAGCAAAAGATTTTATATATTCTATAAAGAGAACTTTAAATCCTAAAACAGGTTCAAGTTATGCATTTTTGTTATCACCAATAAAAGGAGCAGATGAATACAATTCTAAAAAGGAAGTTTAGAGGATTTAGGGGTAAAGGCAATAGATGATAAAACATTAGAATTTACGTTAAAGCAGCCATGCCCATATTTTTTAGATTTAACTTATTTTAAATTATTTATGCCTTTAAGACAAGATATAGTTGAAAAGCATGGGGAAAAGTATGGTAGTGAAGCAGAAACTCTTGAAGTTTACTGTGGACCATTCGTTATAAAGAGCTGGACACATCAAAGTGAGGTTGTTTTAGAAAAAAATGAGAAATATTGGGATAAAGATTCTGTTAAGCTTCAAAAAGCAACCTTTAAGATTATAAAAGATGAAACTGCTAAGTATAATGCTTTGTATAGTGGGCAATTAGATTCCTTGGGAGTTTCAAAAAAGAATGGATAGAAAAATATAATAAAACTTTGAAATTCGAAAATTTAAAAGGGTATTTACCAAGTACTGGCTACACTTTCTTTAATCAAAAAAATAAATTATTTAGCAATATAAATGTGAGAAAGGCATTTTCTTTAGCCTTTACTAGAGAAGATTATGCAGAAGTAATATCTAAAGGTAAGAATGTTCCTGCATATGGTTGGTGCCCACCTTCTGTACTAATTGGAAATAAGGATTTTAGAGATGCTGTAGGAGAAGAACCAATTAAAAAATTGGCTGAAGAAAATCCAAATCCAAAAGAACTTTTGATAAAGGGATTAAAAGAACTTGGTATGGATCCAGATCCAAGCAAATTAAAAATTAACTTTTTATTGGCTGGAACAGATCAAACCTTCAGAACTCTAGCAGAGTACGAACAGGAAATGTACAAGAAAAGTTTAGGGGTTAATATTATAGCAGAATATGTTGAATGGGGAGTATTCCAAAAGAGAACTAATGAAATGAAATATGAAATGGCTGCAATGGCCTGGACAGGAGATTATAATGACCCAAACACTTTCTTTGATATGTGGATGACAGATGCTAACATGGTTCCAACAGGTTGGTCAAATAAAAAATATGATGATTTAATAAAAACTGCAATGAGTACTTTAGATAATGAAGAAAGATTAAAAGCTTACAAAGAAGCAGAAAAAATACTTTTATATGAAGATTCTGTGATAGTTCCTACAACTTATTCAAGGAAAAACACATATATGTACAAATATGTTAAGAATTTAATGACACCATTATTTGGAACAGGAATAGAATTTAAATATGCCTATACTGATGGTAGAGAAAAATAAATCATAAAAAATAGCTGTCTCACTGATTTTTCAGTGGGACAGTTATTTTTTAACTTAAATGCTTATACAAGTTGTAAATAATTACATAGATTTTATTTACAATATTGACATATTGTTACATAAGTGATAATATTAATAATAACAAATATTAGAAAAACAGTAAATAAATATAAAGAGGGGGTATTGTATTGAAAACAAAAAAATTATTATCATTAGTTATAGGCGTAACTTTAATTATGTCTACAGGAATGATTGGATGTAAAAGTAATAAAACTAATGGAGATGCACCTAAAGATAAGGAAAAACCAAAAGAAGAAGTTAAAATGGATAAAGACCAATATTTAAATCTTATATATGTTGAGCCTAAATCTTTGGATTTATCAAGATCTAATGATGTTTACTCTTCAGAAGTTCTAGGAGAAGTTTATGAAGGACTTACAAGAGTTGAGCAAGTTGATGGAAAAGATGTAATAAAACCAGCTGGAGCTGAAAAATGGGAACATAATGATGAAGGAACAGTTTGGACTTTCCATTTAAGAGACTATAACTGGAGTGATGGAAAGAAAGTTACAGCTAAAGACTTCGTTTATTCACTAAAAAGAACTTTAGCACCTGAAACAGGTTCAAGCTATGCATTTTTGTTATCACCAATAAAGGGAGCAGATGAATATAATGCAGGAAAAGGCAGTGCAGATGCTGTAGGAGTAAAGGCAGTAGACGATAATACACTTGAATTTACTTTAAAACAGCCTTGCCCATATTTCCTAGATTTAACTTATTTTAAATTATTCTTACCTTTAAGACAGGATATAGTTGAAAAACATGGTGAAAAATATGGTACTGAAGCAGAAACTCTTGAAGTTTACTGTGGACCATTTGTTATGAAGAGCTGGACACATCAAAGTGAAGTAGTTTTAGAGAAGAATGAAAAATATTGGGATAAAGATTCAGTTAAACTACAAAAAGCTACTTTTAAAATTATAAAAGATGAAACTGCTATGAATAATGCTTTGTATAGTGGACAATTAGATACTTTAGGAGTTTCTAAAAAAGAATGGATAGAGAAATATAATAAGACTGGTAAGTTCGACAATATAAAAGGCTATTTACCAACAACAGGATATACTTTCTTTAATCAAAAAGATAAGTTATTCAGTAATGTAAATGTAAGAAGAGCATTTTCACTAGCCTTTACTAGAGAAGATTATGCAGAGGTAATATCTAAAGGAAAGAACGTTCCTGCCTATGGCTGGTGCCCTCCTTCTGTACAAATAGGGGGAATAGATTTTAGAGAGTCTGTAGGAGAAGAACCTATTAAAAAATTAGCTGAAGAAAACCCAGATCCAAAAGAGCTTTTAGTAAAAGGTTTAAAAGAACTTGGAATGGATCCAGATCCAAGCAAATTAACAGTTAATTTCTTAATGGCAGGAACAGATCAATGGTATAGAACTTTAGCTGAGTATGAGCAAGAAATGTATAAGAAGACTTTAGGAATAAATGTCAAAGCAGAATATGTTGAATGGGGAATATTCCAAAAGAGAACTGATGAATTAAAATATCAAGTAGGTTCAATGGCATGGACAGGAGATTACAACGATCCTAATACTTTCTTTGATATGTGGATGACTGGTGCTGGTATTGTGCCAACTGGTTGGTCAAATAAAAAATATGATGATTTAATTAAAAAGGCTATGAGTACTTTAGATAATGAAGAAAGACTAGCAGCTTACAAAGAAGCAGAAAAGATACTTTTAGTTGAGGATGCTACTATAGTTCCTACAACTTATTCAAGAAGAAACACTTATAGATACAAATATGTTAAGAACTTAATGACACCATTATTTGGAACTGGAATAGAATTTAAATATGCATATACTGATGGCAGAGGAAAATAAATAGAAATAAAATAGAAATAAATAGAAATAAATTAGTAGAAAAATAGATGGGCAATTTAATTTGTCCATCTATTTTTCTATTTTTAAAATTTTATTTTTTAAAAAATTTTTTAAACTATTAGATGTTTTCCCATGGAAAAAATTAAAAAAATTTAAAATATTTCATAAAAAATTTTTAAATTTTTTTATGAAATATAGGATTTTTTTGTCTTTATAAATTTATTTTTTTATTGCCAAGCCTTGTAAAATCAAGTTTATATACAAGTTGTAAACAAATTTGATGATTTTATTTACAAGATTGACACATATTTAAAACTGTGATAATATTATTTATAACAAATATTTGAAATTTAGTAATAAATATAAAGAGGGGGTATTATATTGAAAACTAAGAAATTATTATCATTGGTTATGGGTGTAACTCTTGTGATGTCATCAGGGATGATTGGATGTAAGAGTAATAAAACTAATGGAGATGCACCTAAAGATAAGGGAAGTACAAAAGAAACAGTTAAGATGGATAAGGATCAATATTTAAATATTATATATGTTGAGCCTAAATCTTTGGATTTATCAAGATCTAATGATGTTTACTCTTCAGAAGTTCTAGGGGAAGTTTATGAAGGACTAACAAGAGTTGAGCAAGTTGATGGAAAAGATGTAATAAAACCAGCTGGAGCTGAAAAATGGGAACATAATGAGGATGGAACAGTTTGGACTTTCCATTTAAGAGATTATAACTGGAGTGATGGAAAACCAGTTACAGCTAAAGATTTTGAGTATTCTATAAAGAGAACTTTAGCGCCTAAAACAGGTTCAAGTTATGCATTTTTGTTATCACCAATAAAGGGAGCAGATGAATATAATTCAGGAAAAGGCAGTGCAGATGATTTAGGAGTAAAGGCAGTAGATGATAAGACACTTGAATTTACATTAAAGCAGCCTTGCCCATATTTCTTAGATTTAACTTATTTTAAATTATTCTTACCTTTAAGACAAGATATAGTTGAAAAACATGGTGAGAAATATGGTACTGAAGCAGAAACAATAGAAGTTTACTGTGGACCATTTGTCATAAAGAGCTGGACACATCAAAGTGAAGTAGTTTTAGAGAAGAATGAAAAATATTGGGACAAGGATTCAGTTAAACTACAAAAAGCAACCTTTAAGATTATAAAAGATGAAACTGCTATGAATAATGCTTTGTATAGTGGTCAATTAGATACTTTAGGAGTTTCTAAAAAAGAATGGATAGAAAAATATGATAAAACTGGAAAGTTTGACAATATAAAAGGATATTTACCAACAACAGGATATACCTTCTTTAACCAAAAAGATAAGTTATTCAGTAATGTAAACATAAGAAAGGCATTTTCTCTAGCCTTTACTAGAGAAGATTATGCAGAGGTAATATCTAAAGGAAAGAACGTTCCTGCCTATGGCTGGTGCCCACCTTCTGTACAATTAGGGGGAAAGGATTTCAGAGAGTCTGTAGGAGAAGAACCTCTTAAAAAATTAGCTGAAGAAAATCCAGATCCAAAAGAGCTTTTAGTAAAAGGTTTAAAAGAGCTTGGAATGGATCCAGATCCAAGTAAATTATCAGTTAATTTCTTAATGGCAGGAACAGATCAATGGTATAGAACTTTAGCTGAATATGAACAAGAAATGTATAAGAAGACTTTAGGAATAAACGTCAAAGCAGAATATGTTGAATGGGGAATATTCCAAAAGAGAACTGATGAATTAAAATATCAAGTAGGTTCAATGGCATGGACAGGGGATTATAATGACCCTAATACCTTCTTTGATATGTGGATGACTGGTGCTGGTGTTGTGCCAACAGGTTGGTCAAATAAAAAATATGATGATTTAATTAAAAAGGCCATGAGTACTTTAGATAACGAAGAAAGATTAAAAGCTTACAAAGAAGCAGAAAAAATACTTTTAGTTGATGACGCTGCTATAGTTCCTACAACTTATTCAAGAAGAAACACTTATAGATACAAATATGTTAAGAACTTAATGACACCATTATTTGGAACTGGAATAGAATTTAAATATGCATATACTGATGGCAGAGGAAAATAAAATATAGTAAATGTTAATAAGAAAAAGGTAGATAAATGTATCTACCTTTTTCTTATTAACATATAAATAATTACATATATAAAATAATAAGGTTAAATTACAAAATAGTAATTTATTTTCATAAATAAAGTTACGAAATTAAAAAAATGTCGAAAAATAGACTTTGTATTCCATTTGTAAACGAAAACATTTTTTTGTTTACAACATTGACACAATTCTGATAATATGCTATATTATGCGTAACTTATAATAGAAAATAAGTCATAAAAATAAAAAGGGGGAATTAATTTGAAAACTAAGAAATTATTATCATTAGTTCTTGGGGTGACGCTTGTTATGTCATCTGGAATGATTGGCTGCAAAAGTAAGGAAACTAGTGGAGATTCATCTTCAGCAAGTGCAAAGGGTTCAGTAAAGATGGACAAGGATCAATTCTTAAATGTCCTTTCAGTAGAACCAAAAACATTAGATTTATCAAGGTCTAGTGACAATTATTCATCTCAAATATTAGGTGAAGTTTATGAAGGATTAACAAGGGTTGAGCAAATTGATGGAAAAGATGTAATAAAACCAGCTGGAGCTGAAAAATGGGAACATAATGAAGATGGTACAGTTTGGACATTCCATTTAAGAGATTATAATTGGAGTGATGGAAAGAAAGTAAGCGCAAAAGACTTCGTTTATTCATTAAAAAGAACTTTATCTCCAAAAACAGGTTCTGCTTATGCATTCTTGTTATCACCAATAAAAGGTGCAGATGAGTATAACTCTGGAAAAGCCAGTGCAGATAATTTAGGGGTAAAGGCTGTAGATGATAAGACACTTGAATTTACATTAAAACAACCATGCCCATATTTCTTGGATTTAACATATTTCAAATTATTTATGCCAATAAGACAAGACATAGTTGAAAAAAATGGAGAAAAATATGGTATTGAAGCAAATTCTTTAGGAGTTTACTGCGGACCATTTGCATTAAAGAGCTGGACTCATCAAAACGAAATGGTTCTTGAGAAAAACGATAAGTATTGGGACAAAGATGCAGTTAAACTTGACAAAATTACTTTTAAAATCATAAAAGATGAAAATTCTATGCATAATGCTTTATATAGTGGTCAGTTAGATAGCTTAGGAGTTAGCAAACCTGAATGGAAAAAGAAATTAGATCAAACAGGTAAATTCAATGTAATAAAAGGATTTACTCCATCTGCTAACTATACTTTCTTTAACCAAAAAGATAAATTATTTAGTAATGCAAATGTAAGAAAGGCATTTTCTATAGGAACAACAAGAGAAGACTTAGCTGATGTAATATTCAATGGATTATTTACCGCAGCATATGCTTGGGTACCACCATCTTTACAATTAGCTGGAAAAGACTACAGAGAAACTGCAAATGAACTACCAATTAAAAAATTAGCTGAAGAAAATCCAGATCCAAAAGAGCTTTTAGTAAAAGGATTAAAAGAACTTGGAATGGATCCAGATCCAGCTAAACTAGATGTAACATTTTTATTAGAAGGTACAAGCCAGTGGCATAGAACTTATGCTGAATATTGTCAACAAATGTACAAAAAAACTTTAGGAATTAATTTAAAAGCAGAATATGTTGAATGGCCAATATTCCAAAAGAGAACTGAAGAAGGAAAATATCAAATGGGAAGTATGGCATGGACAGGAGACTATAATGACCCTAATACTTTCTTTGATATGTGGCTTACTGGTGCTGCTGTTGTTCCAACAGGTTGGTCAAATAAGAAATATGATGAATTAATTAAAAAGGCAATGACTATTTTTGACGAAAAAGAAAGATTAAAGGACTATAAAGAAGCAGAAAACATACTTTTACATGATGATTGTGTTATTGTGCCAACTGTGTTTAGAAATAGATGCACATACAGATATAAGTATGTTAAGGATTTAATGAGCCCTCTATTTGGATTTGGAACAGAATTTAAATATGCTTATACAGATGGAAGAGAAAAATAAATCTAGAGTAGCATTAAAAAAAGTAGATGGAGTTTTTCTGTCTACTTTTTTCTATAAATTTTAGAGAGAATAAAGTATGACTAAAATAAAGTACTTTAATTAATGTAAAGAAGTTGTAACAAAAAAATCGTAATTGTAAACAATATATATAATAATGTAACAAAATTTGAAGAAGGAAAAAATATATATTACCTTTGCAGAAATATTCAGAAAAATATAATAGAACTAGTCAAAAATACTTATTAAAAGAAAATAAAAATAAATTAAATGTAGAATATTACAGAAGCGAAAACATATTCTTTTAGTGTAGATAAAATATTATTAAAATTTACAAATTATAATTATACAAAATATTTACAACTTTTGAATTCTTGTGAATTTTAGCAATACTTGCAACTTAGTCTGTGCCTCTTGTGCTACGCATTGGCTGAGTATATATTTTATACTTGATATTTTATATGCAGGAGAAAGTAGGTTTAAAACATATAATTAAAAGTTTTTCTTTTTTTCATAAAAATGAAAACATTTGCATACAAATACTTAAATATGTGTTTCTGCATAAAAAATGTTAATTTGACATTTAAAAAAATTGTGATAATATTAAAAAAATGAAAATTTTATTAATAATAAATTCAAAATTCTAATAGTTCCTTATATTTAATAATTTGATTTTTAAAAACAGAAATGAAAGATTTAATTTTAATCGCTTTTTACAGGAAATATATTTTGAAATATCAAAAAATTCTATAATTAACTAGTTCTAAGTTAAAATAAAAACTTCAAAAAATAATATTATATAGTCAGCTATACTACCTTTGCAAAGCTGCAATACTGAATTATACATAGTCAACTTCAGTATATACAGAGCTTTTGTTATGGGTATTGTTTTTATAAAAAATTATTGTCGAAATATACAGAAAAATAAAACAGTTAAAAAGAGTTTTTGCAGTAAGGTGAAATCTGGCTGCGTAAACTTTATTTTTATATATTATGTGGAGGGGATGACAATGCTAAGGTATATCTTAAAAAGAATAGGTTACATGCTAGTGACTTTATGGATTATTATTACCATAACGTTCATGTTGATTCATGCAGTACCAGGAGACCCACTAGCGTCAATGGCAAGAAAACTGCCAGATCAAATCAAGGCAAACTTCTATGCTAAGTATGGCTTGGATCAGCCAATAATGGTTCAGTATGGAAGATTCATGAAACGATTAGTTTTACATGGAGATGCAGGAGAGTCTCTAAACTACGCAGGAAGAAGTGTTACAGAAACAATATTTAAATATGCACCAACTTCAGCAAGATTAGGTGTACAAGCTCTTGTAGTAGGAGTTTCAGTAGGAATTATTTTAGGAGTAATTGCAGCATTTAACAGGAACACATGGGTGGATTACCTAGTTATGTTTATTGCCATAATAGGTATAGCAGTACCATCGTTTGTGCTCGCAGCCGTATTACAATATACATTTACAGTAAAATATCAGTTACTACCAACAACAGGTTGGAAAACATTTAAACATACCATATTGCCGACTATAGCTATGTGTTTTGGCTCAATAGCTACATATGCTAGATATATGAGAACTAGTGTACTTGATGTAGTTGGACAAGATTATATTTTAACTGCAAAGGCAAAGGGTGTTTCAAAAATAGCATTAGTTTGGAAACACGTTTTAAGAAATGCTTTAATGCCAGCTATAACAATGTTAGGACCTCAAATTGCTGGACTATTCGGAGGAACCTTCGTAATAGAAAGTATATTTGCAATTCCAGGTATTGGATTTAACTTCGTTGAAGCTATTAATAACAGAGACTACACTATGATATTAGGTGAAACTATATTTTTAGCTACATTATATATAGTGTCACTATTAATAGTTGATATATTATACTGCGTAGTTGATCCAAGAATAAGACTAAATGGTGAGAGCAGATAGGAGGGAAAGTTATGGCAGATTTGTCTAAGGAAAAGTTTCAGATTGTTGGATGTGAAAATTTCGATTCTGAAGAAATATTAAGACCAAATGTAACATACTGGCAAGATGCTTGGAGAAGATTAAAGGAAAATAAAATAGCTATGCTATCTTTAGTAATCCTTGTAGTTCTAGCTGTTATGTGTATAATAGGACCTCATTTAACAAAATTCGGATATGAAGTTCAGGATTCTAAGATAATTAATAATACACCTAATGGTACACATTGGTTTGGTACCGATGAACTTGGAAGAGATATTTTCGCCAGAGTATGGAAAGGCGGAAGGGTTTCTATCCTTATAGGATTAATAGGAACATTCATAGATGTAGTAGTAGGTTCAGCTTATGGCGGTGTGTCTGGATATTTCGGAGGCATGGTTGATGATATAATGATGAGAATAGTTGAGATATTAGTAAGTATACCATATTTAATAGTTGTTATACTAATCTCTTTAATAATGGAAAAAGGAATAATGTCACTGGTAATTGCCATGACAATTACTGGTTGGTGTGGTATGGCAAGACTTATAAGAGGACAAATATTGTCAGTTAAGGAACAGGAATATGTTTTAGCAGCTCAAACTTTAGGAGCTAGTTCATCAAGAATTATTGCTAAACATTTAATGCCAAATGTAATGAGTATTTTGATAGTTACAATAACATTTGATGTTCCTGGTTTTATATTTGGAGAAGCTTTCTTAAGTTATTTAGGACTTGGAGTTCAATCACCAAATACAAGTTGGGGTGCATTAGCATCAGCAGCACAACAAAACTTAATGTTCTATCCTCACGAGCTTTTCTTCCCATCTTTAATGATAAGTTTGACTATGTTGTCCTTTAACTTATTAGGTGATGGATTAAGAGACGCGTTAGACCCAAGATTACGTCAATAAGGAGGAGTAAAAGATGGAGAGAATATTAAATGTTAAAGATTTAAGGGTAACTTTTCATACCTATAATGGAGAGGTACAAGCTGTAAGAGGAGTAAGTTTTCATCTTGATAAAGGGGAAACATTGGCAGTAGTTGGAGAATCAGGTTGTGGAAAATCTGTAACTTCTAAGGCACTTATGAGACTTTTGCCATCTCCACCAGCAGATATAAAAGAAGGCTCACAGATAGAATTTGATGGAAAAGACGTACTTAAAATGTCAGGACAGGAACTAAGAGAATTAAGGGGAGCTGAAATCAGTATGATATTCCAAGACCCTATGACATCTCTTAATCCAACTATGACAGTGGGAAAACAGATTGCAGAGAGCTTAAGAATACACAGAGGAATGAATAAAAACGAAGCCTATGAAGAGGCTGTAAAGATGCTTAAATTAGTTAATATACCAAATGCTGATAGTAGAGCAAAGCAGTATCCACATGAATTTTCAGGTGGTATGAGACAAAGAGCAATGATAGCTATAGCTCTTGCTTGTAATCCCAAAATACTTATTGCTGATGAACCAACAACAGCATTAGATGTTACTATACAATCACAAATAATGGATCTAATAAAAGATCTTCAAAATAAACTAGGAACTGGAGTTATTTTGGTTACCCATGACCTTGGTGTAGTTGCCGATGTAGCTCACAGAATTCAAGTTATGTATGCAGGACAAATCATAGAAAGAGGAACAAAAGATGAGATTTTCTATGACGGATCTCATCCGTACACTTGGGCACTTTTAAAATCAGTACCAAGACTAGACGTTGGTAACAAAGCAGAACTTTATGCATTAAAAGGAACACCACCGGATCTTATAAAGCCACCAGTAGGATGTCCATTTGCAGCAAGATGTCAATATTGCATGGATATATGTAAAGAACAAATGCCTCCATTAACTAAGCTAAGTGAGACTCATGAAGTTTTATGTTGGTTAAAACATCCACTTGCACCAAAGGTTGAGAATCCTATTAAAAAGGGAGGCGTTGAATAATGGAAAAAGACGCAAAAATATTGATTGAAGTCAAGAATCTGAAAAAATACTTTCATGTAGGAAAAAACGCTACTTTAAAGGCTGTAGATGATGTTAGTTTTTATATTAGAAAAGGTGAAACTTTAGGACTTGTTGGTGAATCAGGTTGCGGAAAAACTACTTGTGGTAGAACTGTAATGGGTATGTACAAAGCAACAGGCGGAGAAGTAATATTTGATGGTGTTGATATTCATAACCTAAACAAGACTGAAAAGAAAAAATTCACAAGAAGAGCTCAAATGATATTCCAAGATCCATATGCATCATTAAATCCAAGAATGACAGTTGGTGAAATAATTGGTGAAGGAATAGATATACATGGATTATATTCAGGTCAAGAGAGAATGGATAGAATATATAATCTTTTGAATCTTGTTGGCTTAAATAAAGAGCATGCTACAAGATTCCCACACGAATTTTCAGGTGGACAAAGACAAAGAATTGGTATAGCAAGATCTCTTGCAATTGAGCCAGAGTTTATAGTTTGCGACGAGCCTATATCAGCTCTAGATGTTTCTATTCAGGCGCAAATAGTTAACCTTCTTATTCAGCTACAAAAAGAATTTGGCTTAACATATTTATTTATAGCTCATGACTTATCAATGGTAAAACATATTTCTGATAGAGTTGGAGTTATGTATTTAGGATGTATGATGGAGCTTGCAAGCAGTCACGATTTATATGAAAAACCTCTTCATCCTTATACTCAAGCATTGCTTTCAGCAATACCAATACCAGATCCAGAAATAGAAAGAATTAAGAAGAGGATTAAGCTAGAGGGCGAAGTTCCAAGCCCAATTAATCCAAAACCTGGATGTAGGTTTGCTGCAAGATGTAGATATGCAAAACCAATATGTACAGAACAGACTCCTGTATTAAAGGAAGTCGAAAAAGAACACTATGTTGCATGTCATTTATTTGACTAGGCTATATAATTAAAAAAGGCACCTATTATTGTGTTATGATACTTATTAAGTAGATAAGGGGCGTAGCATAATTAGGTGCCTTTTATTTTGATAAAAGTGTTTTTAGATAAAAAGTATGCTTCCTAAAACGTTATGCTTAAAATATTCAATGAATATATTTAGAAAAGATGTTAAGAATAACAGTTAGGACTATTATTAATATCTTTTCTATTTTAGGAGTGATACTATGGGGAAAACACCTTTGAAAAAAGTTATTAAATCAAAGATAAAGGCGAAAAAAGAACTAACAGAATTAGAGGCGTTAAGAGAAAAAATAAAGTATGAAATAGCCGAAGACTTAGGTCTTAAAGATAAGGTGGATAAATGTGGCTGGGGAGGCCTTACAGCCGAGGAAACAGGTCGTATTGGTGGTATTATGACAAAAGAAGAGATTGTTAAATATACCAAAAAACCAGGACATATTAGATAGTAAAGAGCGATAGAATAAAAATCATCGGTATAAAGCTTCCTTTAGTGATTTTAAAAAATATAATTTATCTAGAAGTTTGAATTTTATAGAATTTGTTTTACTTATATTAATCTATATTGTATTATATTATATGCTGAGGTTAATATAAAGTTAAGACCTAGGAGATTAGGACAGAGACATCCTTTAAATACCCAAAAATAACGAAGGGAGTAGGTTTGCCAAAACAATATAAATAAATATATAAATATGTATATGTATATTTATGGGTTTTGGAAGCGGAGAAAATATGGATTGTTATAAAAATTTTGCACATATATACGATGAACTTATTAATGTAGATATTAACTATAAAAAATGGTCTGATGAAATAATAAAAATCTGTGAAGCTGAAGGAATAAGTAAAGATTCTTATTTGGATTTAGCCTGTGGTACTGGGAATCTAACTGAGGAAATAGGACTTTATTTCAAAAAGGTTTGGGCAGTGGATTTGTCTTACGACATGCTTATGGAGGCTGAAGGCAAATTAAGAAAAAAGGGAATAAAGGCAAATTTTGTGCATCAAGATTTGTCAAAGCTAAAATTAAATAGAAAGTTTGATTTAATAACCTGTTGTTTAGATTCTACTAATTATTTATTAAATGACAGTGACATTATAAGTTATTTAAAGGGAGTTTCTGAATTACTTAATGATAATGGGCTTTTTATATTTGATATAAATTCTTACTATAAATTATCTGAGATTTTAGGAAATAATATTTTTACCTATGATGATGAAGAAGTTTTTTATTCTTGGGAAAATGAGTTTGAAGATGGGGTAGTTAATATGTATCTTACCTTCTTTATAAGAGATGGACAAGTATATAAAAGATTTGATGAAAACCATCAAGAAAGAGCTTATAAAGAAGAGGATGTTGAAAAGTTCTTAGATGAAGCCAAGCTTAAGGTTGTAAAGAAACTTAACAATTATGAATATAAAAAAATTGATGAAAAAACTGAAAGAATAGTTTATATTATAAAAAAAGCATAAAACACAGGAAGGGAGGATCATATCCCTTTGGATATGAAATTTAAATTATGAAGGATAAATTAATTAAAGCAACAGCTAAAGATGGACAAATAAGGATTATAGGAGCGGATACTAAAGAACTTGTAAGTATGGCAGTTAAACTTCATGGCTGTGCTGCTACCGCTTCAGCAGCTTATGGAAGAATGCTTACATGTGGTAGTCTTCTTGGATCAATGCTAAAATCATCTTCGGATGCTATTACAATTAAAATAGATGGTGGTGGACCTCTAAAGGGGGTAGTTGTAACTGCTCATAGCGATGCTAGTGTTAAAGGCTATATAGGTAATCCAAAGGTTGATTTGCCTGCAAATAGTATTGGCAAGCTAGATGTAAGTGGGGCAATAGGAAAAGATGGTAATTTGTTTATAATAAGAGATATGGGCCTCAAAGAACCATATGTAGGTCAAGTTCCAATATATACAGGTGAAATAGGAGATGATTTAGCTTATTATTTTACTGTTTCAGAACAAACACCCTCTGCAGTAGCTGTTGGAGTATTAGTAGATAAAGATCTTTCTATTATATCTTCAGGTGGCTTTATAATTCAAATGATGCCAGGGGCCGATGAATTGCTTGCAGATTTAATAACTTATAGATTGCAGGAGATTCCGCCTTTGAGTAAGCTTTTATCAGAGGGCAAGACTATAGAGGAAATATTAAGTTTAATATTTGAAGATATGGATTTAAAGATATTAGAGGAGTTTGAGCCTAAGTATATTTGCGATTGTTCTAAAGAAAAAGTAGAAAAGGCTTTAATTAGCATAGGAAAAAAAGATTTAGAGGAATTATATGATGATGGAAAAGAAGAAGAGCTTGTATGTCAGTTTTGCAATAAGGCTTATAAATTTTCTCATGAAGATATAGGTGAGCTTTTAAAAAAGGCAAGTTCGAAGTAGAAAAAAAGGTCTTAATTTTATTTTGGATTTTGCACTGCAAAATCCTTTTTAATTCATGTATATATAGGAAAACCTATAATTTAGGTGTAAAATGGTGAATATGAAAAATAATCTTATTTAAAGGCAAAATATGCACTTGACAGTAGGACGGAAATTTTGTATTATAATTATGCAAGTTCAATTAAGGACTTCGCAAAATGTGGGCGCATAGCTCAGCTGGGAGAGCATCTGCCTTACAAGCAGAGGGTCACAGGTTCGAGCCCTGTTGTGCCCACCACATTTTTATGGCCCAGTGGCTCAGTTGGTTAGAGTGCCGGCCTGTCACGCCGGAGGTCGAGGGTTCGAGTCCCTTCTGGGTCGCCATAAAATTTTAGGCTGGATAGCTCAGTCGGTAGAGCAGAGGACTGAAAATCCTCGTGTCCCTGGTTCGATTCCTGGTCCAGCCACCATTTTTTAGTTTTTGCGCGGAAGTGGCTCAGTTGGTAGAGCGCCACCTTGCCAAGGTGGATGTCGCGGGTTCGAGTCCCGTCTTCCGCTCCAATTTAATAAGGCGCTATGGCCAAGTGGTAAGGCACAGGTCTGCAAAACCTCTATTCCCCGGTTCAAATCCGGGTGGCGCCTCCAAATTTAATATTATTTAATGAAAAGTCCTTTTAATAAAGGACTTTTTTATTGTGCAGAAAAATTTTTATATTTCAATTAATAACGAAAGAAATTAGAATTGCTTTTAAAAGTGTGGCTATTTATTTATCTTTTTGATTCTTCACCGTGCTAATTTTGAATTTAACTAAAGTATAAAAAATTAACCTAGGGTTAATTTTTTATACTTTTATTTAATAACTACTCAATTGCTTGCGATGTGTTTAGTCTGATAAAATGTAATCATAGAAGGATCCTTCTAAAAATGAAAATGGAAGGTGATAAAGTGCCAATTAATACTATTATTCAAGAAAAAAGAAAAGAAATGGGACTAACTCAGGAACAAGTTGCAGAGTATCTTGGAGTTTCAACTCCTGCCGTTAACAAATGGGAAAAAGGGGTTACTTACCCTGATATAACTTTATTATCCCCTCTTGCAAGACTTTTAAATGTAGATTTAAATACCTTGCTTTGTTTTAATGAAGGACTAACAGAAAAGGAAATTTTTAATTTCATTGAAAAAGTTTCAAATGCAATTGAAAAGGACAATTTTGAAAGTGGCTTTAATATGGTTATGGAAAAAATAAAGGAATATCCAAGCTGTTTTAAACTTATTTATTGGAGTGCACTTACTTTGGATGGAATTTTAATGATGGAGAGAATGGATCCACATAAAAAGGAGAGCTATAGTATAAAAATTACAGAGCTTTATAATAGGGTAGCAAATTGTGATGAAGAAAATATTCGAAATCCTGCAGCTTTTATGATGGCCTATAAATATATAGGAAATGAAAAGTATGATAAGGCACAGAAACTTCTTGATTCCTTAAAAGAAAAACCAGATATAGACAAAAGACAGCTTCAAGCAAATCTTTGGATTAAACAGGAAAAATTTAAAGAAGCCCGTGAGCTTTTAGAAGGTAAAATGCTTCTTTCTTCAATTAATGAGGTTCAGTGTATATTAATAAGTCTAACTGAGATTGCACTTAAAGAGGGAAATATGGAGGAAGCTTCAAATATAGCTGAAATCTCAAGTAAGGGAGCAAAGCTATTTGATCTATGGGATTATAGCTCATATGTTGCCCCTTTAGAAGTTGCTCTTTATAAGAAAGATGTTAAAAATAGTATTTACCTTTTAAAATCTATTTTTAAAGCTTCATTTATTGCTTGGGAAATAAAAAAATCCGTTTTATATAAACATATTGAGATAAAAACAAATTTAAAGGATTATGGAAGAAAAATTCTTCCTGGATTGATTTTTGAAATTGAGAATAACTCTAAATATGAGTTCTTATATTCTGATGTAGAATTTCAAGAGTTTATGAAAGAATATAAGGCTAAATTAAATATGTAAATAAAATATAAGCTTACACTAATAAAAGCAGATAACTATTAAGTTAACTGCTTTTATAATTAGATGTGTATCTTGGTTTTAGTGCATTTAGTATATATGAGGTTATCCTAATTTTAGTATACTGCCTCTATCAATGAGTTTACCTTCTCTTAAATATAGAGGCTTTACATTATGTTTTCTTAAAAATTCTTTCACTTCTTCTCCGTATTTGTAATAATCAAGGCTTCCATAAAAGGCCATTGTATTTTTCTCAATAAGTCCGCAGGTGCCACCTATGAAACCGTAATCTAAGGAAGGAAGTAAAATATCTCCTGATGGAACTAAAAGAACATCAAAATTTTCTTTTATAAGGGAATTATAAATACCTTTGTCGCTAGTAATAAAAGCACTATCTGTAACAACAGCAGTTGAACATTTTGTGTAGCCTTGTTTTACATTAATGATTTTTTTATTTCCAAGGCTGTTTAATAAACTTTTATCTGTATAATCTAAATAGTGGACAAATACCTCTTTTGTGTTTACTGCATTTAGTATAATATCATAAGGATATTTTGAACCTACTAAAGAATCAGAAAGAAGAACTTTATAATTTAAATTTTTAAGTATTCTTATAAAAGAGCTATTCATATCCTTATTTAGGATTATTGTATTTTTATCAATTATGTTTAAAAGCATGTCGGGATGACCTAACACCGCATCGTATAGATTGTTACAAGGCGGACATAAAAGCACTTCATAGCCTAAATTAACTAAAGTATTTTTCTCTTTTGAATCTATTCTAAAATCTACTAAAATAAAATTTTTCATAAAAATCACCTTTTCGTACATAAATGAATTTATTTTGTAAAATATAAACTTATAAAATATATTATCATATTTGCAAATTTAAATCATTTAAAAATTGGAGTGATTTTTTTGTTAATACTAAGTATTGTTTACAAAGGCCATAAAGAAAAGTTCTTATCTGATATTTATGATATGAAAAGATATTTAGATTCAAGAAAAATTTATATAGGAATATTAGAGGATAAGGAAACTGAATTTAATTTTATAAAAATATTTTCTAAGGGAGAGAAAATAAAAGAAGAAGATCTAGAAATTATTTGTTTGAATGTTTCCGAAAGAATTTACGAATGTTTAATTACAAAGTTTTACAACGTGGAGATTGATGAAATATTAAATGAAAAATATTTCTTTCTAAACAGTGAAGAACAGGAAAGTGTAAAGATAAAATTATTTGACCGTCTAATAAAGGTGCCTGGAATAGATGACAAAGATGAAGTTTACTGTGTAAACAGGATAAATGAAATAAAAAAAGATATAGTGGAAGTGTTAAAAAAGAATAGGGAGTTAAACTTAGATGGTTATTTAACTTTTAGAACCAAAAATATAGAAAAAAAGTCTTGTTAATAATTGATAAATTAGTTGAAAAATATATGGCAGAAAAAGAATATGATGAATTCATTAAACTATTAAAGTATTTTGTTGATATGCAGGAGAGTAAAATAAATAAGGTAAATATTATTATAGATGAAAAAGGAGATATAAGTCTTAAGGATAACAAGGGCTCTGATATATTAATGGAGTTACTTGGAAAAGATTTAATAGAGGAAGAAGAGGCATTAACTAAGGAGGATGTAATAATGAGCAGTCTTGTTACAAGTTCTCCTAAATTAGTTATGATACATGGAAGTAATAATATAAAGAATAAGGAATTTCTAAACACTGTGGAAAAAGTATTTACAGGTAGAGTGAAATACTGTAAAGGATGCAAGCTTTGTCAGTATAATTTATGTTGCCATAATAAAAAATAGAGGATTGTACAGCCTAGTACTTTTAAATTAGGTAAAAATAAGCTAGAAAATCATAATGAATCTGTATAAAATTTCAAAAATATATTGACATTACAAAGTGAAAGTAATATACTAGTACAAAGGTTTTATTAAACCAATATAAATTTTAAATACTGTGAAAAGGAAGAGTAAATAGTTTACTGTACCAAGAGAGAAGAACCCGTAGGCTGAGAGGTTCTTTGTTCAAGTACTATTGAAAACCACCTTTGAGTAGAAAGCTGAAAATTTAAGTAGGCGAATACGTTTATCTGCGTTAAAGATGTCAAAGAGGACAGTGAAATGATATTTTTTTATTGTCAATTTGGGTGGAACCGCGAGTTACTCGTCCCATTTATGGGATGAGTTTTTATATTTTTTGATTATATATAAAAAAGGAGGAATTATCATGGTTAAGGTAACATTAAAAGACGGAAAAATAATAGAGGTAGAAAAAGGAACCAAAGTTAGTGATATTGCTATGAAGATAAGCCCAGCTCTATACAAAAAATCCTTAGGTGCAAAAATCAATGGAAAAAGAGCTGAACTTATGACAGAGATAAATGAGGACAGTGACCTTGAAATATTGACTTTCGGGGATGAAGATGGAAAATGGACATTAAGACATACAGGTTCTCATATATTAGCACAAGCTGTTAAAAGACTATATCCTAATGTGAAATTAGCAATAGGACCTGCTATAGATACAGGATTTTATTATGATTTTGATGCAGATTTCTCTTTTACTCCTGAGATTTTAGAGAAAATCCAAAGCGAAATGAAAAAAATAGTAAAAGAAGATTTAAAACTTGAGAGATTTGAACTTCCAAGAGAAGAAGCTATAAAATATATGGCAGAAAAAGGTGAAGATTACAAAGTAGAATTAATTCAAGATCTACCACAAGGTGAGGTAATATCTTTCTACAAACAAGGTGACTTTGTGGATTTATGTGCAGGCCCTCATGTACCTTCAACTAAAAAAGTTAAAGCTATTAAGCTTTTATCTTTAGCAGGAGCTTACTGGAGAGGTAATGAAAATAATAAAATGCTTCAAAGAATATATGGAACAGCTTTTACAAAACAAAGTGAATTAGATGAGTATATCAATATGCTTGAGGAAGCTAAGAAAAGGGATCACAGAAAAATAGGAAAAGAACTTGGATTATTTGCAATTCATGAAGAAGGTCCAGGATTCCCATTCTTCTATCCAAAGGGAATGGTTTTAAGAAATATTCTTGAAGATTACTGGAGAGAGGTTCACAGAAAAGCTGGATACAATGAAATTAAAACTCCTGTAATTTTAAATGAAGCTCTATGGCATCAATCAGGACACTGGGATCACTACAAAGAAAATATGTATTTTACAAAGATAGATGGAGAAGATTATGCTATTAAACCTATGAACTGTCCTGGAGCTATGCTTGTATTTAAGGATGGAATGCATTCTTATAGAGATCTTCCATTAAGACTTGGTGAACTTGGACTTGTTCATAGACACGAACTTTCAGGAGCATTACATGGCCTTATGAGAGTTAGATGCTTTACACAAGATGATGCTCATATATTTATGACTGAAGAACAAATAACAGATGAAGTTTTAGGTGTTATTAAATTAATAGATGGTTTCTATAAAATGTTTGGCTTCCAGTATTTCGTTGAACTTTCTACAAGACCTGAGAATTCTATGGGTAGTGATGAAGCTTGGGAAGTTGCAACAGAAGGCTTAAGAGCTGCTCTTGAAAAGGCTGGACTTGAATACAAAGTAAATGAAGGTGATGGAGCATTCTATGGTCCTAAAATAGACTTCCACTTAAGAGATTGTATAGGAAGAACATGGCAATGTGGAACTATCCAATTAGATTTCCAGCTTCCTGAAAGATTTGACTTATCTTATATTGGAAAAGACGGAGAAAAGCATAGACCAGTTACAATTCACAGAGTTGTATTTGGAAGTATAGAGAGATTTATTGGAATTTTAACTGAGCATTTTGCAGGAGCTTTCCCAACATGGCTTGCACCAGTACAAGTTAGAATTATGAATATAACAGATAGAAGCCTTGAGTACTGTGAGAAATTGGAGCAAATATTAAAAGACAAGGATTTAAGAGTAGAAACTGATTTTAGAAACGAAAAGATAGGATATAAAATTAGAGAAGCTCAGATGCAAAAATCCCTTATATGCTAGTTATAGGTGATAAGGAAATGGCAGAAGGTAAAGTAGCTGTTAGAAGCAGAAAAGATGGAGATCTAGGAGCTATGAGCGTTGAAGAATTCGTAAACAAATTACAAGCAGAAGTAGATAACAAAGTAAATAGTTTATAATTTTAAAACAGATTTATAATTAATCATAAAAAAATCAAAGAATAGTATTGACATAAGGTGATTAATATAGTACAATAGCATTGTTGATTTATAAAAGTTGGAAGTAGAAACTAGCCGTTTCTCACCTTACAGCATAGCTAGTGAGGTAATTGATATTTGTAATTTATCATTTTGATATATGAGGACGGCTTATTGGGCCGTCCTTTTATTTATGCAATAACCGCCAGGAGGTGAATATTATTAATAATAATAAAGAAAAGAAATACCTAATTAATGAAGACATTAGGGCTAAAGAGCTAAGAGTTATAACTCATGATGGAGAACAATTAGGGGTTATTTCTTCTAGAGAAGCGTTGAGTATTGCAGAAGAGAAAGAATTAGACTTGGTGATGATCGCACCAAATGCTCAACCACCAGTATGTAAAGTGATGGACTATGGTAAATTCATCTATGAACAATCTAAGAAAGAAAAAGAAGCTAAGAAAAAGCAAAAAGTTATTAGCATTAAAGAAGTTAGATTGAGTCCTAATATTGAAGAGCATGATTTGAATGTTAAAGCAAATAATGCTAGAAAATTTTTACTTGATGAAAACAAGGTTAAAGTGACTGTAAGATTCAGGGGAAGAGAAGCTGATTATTCACATATAGGACGTAAAATATTAGATGATTTTTATAATTTATTAGAAGACGTTTGTACAATAGAAAAAAAGCTAAATTGGAAGGCAGAAACATGATTATGATTTTATCTCCAAAAAGAGCATAATTGAGAGGAGGAATTTAGTATGCCAAAAATGAAAACTCATAGAGGAGCAGCTAAAAGATTCAAGAAAACAGGAACAGGAAAGTTAAAAAGAGCTAATGCGTTTAAGAGTCATATTTTAACAAAGAAAAGCTCTAAGACAAAAAGAAATTTGAGACAAACTTCATACGTTTCTGAAAGTCAAGAAAAAGTAATGAAGAAATTATTACCATATCTATAAATTGGAGCTTAAAGGAGGTTTTTAAAAGTGGCAAGAGTTAAGAGAGCAGTAAACGCTCGTAAAAAACATAAAAGAATATTGAAACTTGCAAAAGGATATTACGGATCAAGAAGTAAGCTTTTTAAGATTGCTAATCAATCAGTAATAAGAGCTTTGAGAGATTCATATAGAGGAAGAAAATTAAAAAAGAGAGACTATAGAGCATTATGGATAGCAAGAATAAATGCAGCAACTAGAATGAATGGACTTTCTTATTCAAGATTCATGAATGGAATAAAATTAGCTGGTATTACTATGAATAGAAAAATGCTTTCAGAAATAGCTATAAATGATCCAAAAGCATTTACTGAATTAGTAGAAGTAGCAAAACAAAACTTAAAATAATAAAATGCGACCTTAGTCGCATTTTTTATTATATTATTAGAAATTTAGCATAAAATTATACTATTGCTTTAAAAATAATATAATATGTTTTGAATTTAATGTATACAATGCTATAATATTATAACAATTAATAATTTAATGTTAACTCAAAATTGAGGTGATTTTTTTGTCAGAGTTTTTAAAAGGTAAACCTAAATTAACTCCCGTGCGAATACTAGCATTAGGTTTTGCTATAGTAATTTTTACAGGCGCTATTTTACTTAATTTGCCAGTATCTTCTTCTGAAGGTATAAGGACTCCTTTTATTGATTGTATATTTACTTCTACATCAGCAGTATGCGTAACAGGATTGGTTACTTTAAATACCAGTGTTCATTGGAGCTATTTTGGTAAAACCATAATATTGGTGTTAATTGAAATAGGTGGACTTGGGTTTATGACTATTGCAACAATGTTTTCCCTTATACTAGGTAAGAGAATTACCTTAAAGGAAAGGCTTATAATGCAGGAAGCTATGAATTCTTTTTCCCTTCAAGGAATAGTAAAAATGTCTAGATACGTTTTGTGTTTTACTTTCTTTGTAGAGGGTATGGGTGCATTATTATTGTCAACACAGTTTATACCTGAATATGGACTTTTAAAAGGATTATATTTTAGTATATTTCATTCAGTTTCAGCCTTTTGTAATGCTGGCTTTGATTTAACAGGGAACAGTTTAGTTCCTTATTCAAATAATGCAGTTGTGATAATTACTATATCCTTACTTATAGTAATTGGCGGATTAGGCTTTTTTGTATGGGCGGAGCTTTATAATTACAAAACATCAAAAAGACTTTCCCTACATTCTAAGCTTGTAATAAGTATGACTGCATTTTTAATAATAAGTGGTACTGTTCTTATGTTTTTATTTGAGAGCAATAATCCTGGAACTTTAGCTGGAAAAGGTATTTTTGAGAAAATATTATCTTCTTTTTTGCTGCTGTAACGCCTAGAACTGCAGGCTTTAACTCTATATCTACTTCGGATATGAGTACTGCTGGAAAGTTTTTAACTGATATATTTATGTTTATAGGTGGTTCACCAGGGTCTACAGCTGGAGGTATAAAAACTTCTACAGCGGGACTTATTTTAATGACGGTTATTTCTGTTATTAAAGGTAAAGAAGAAACTGAGGTATTTAAAAAGAGAATAAATAAAGAACTAGTATACAGAGGGTTTGCTATAACAGTTGTAAGTTTAGGACTAGTAATTACAGTTACTATGATATTGTCTATAACGGAAAGTGCTTTTTCTTTTGAGTATATTTTGTACGAAGCTATTTCTGCTTTTGGAACAGTAGGGTTAACTTTGGGTCTTACTCCAAAACTTACGGTTATAGGTAAAATAGTTTTGGCATTGACTATGTATTCAGGAAGAGTTGGTCCAATGACTTTGGCACTAGCATTAGCTAAGAATAAAAAGAAAACTTCTATTAAATATCCAGAAGACAAAATATTAGTTGGATAGGAGTGTGTATTATGAGTGTTAAACAATATGTTGTTATAGGACTTGGAAGATTTGGAAGTTCTGTAGCAGAGACATTGTATAAATTAGGTAATGATGTTTTGGCTGTGGATTCTGATGAGGATGTGATTCAAAGCATATCTGATAGAGTTACTCATGCAGTACAGGCAGATGCTACAGATGAAAACAGTCTTAAGGCTTTAGGCATAAAAAACTTTGATGTAGCAGTAATTAGTATTGGTTCTAATATGCAATCTAGTGTAATGGCTACGCTTTTGGCTAAGGAATTAGGAGTTAGTCATATAATAGCTAAGGCTAACGATAAGCTTCATGCAAAGGTGCTTTTTAAGATAGGTGCAGATAGAGTTATTTTCCCAGAAAGAGATATGGGTGTTAGGGTAGCTCATAATTTAGTATCTTCAAATATTTTAGATTATATTGAATTGTCATCAGAATACAGCATTGCAGAAATAGTAACTCCAGCAGAGTGGCAAGGAAAAAGCCTTGTTGATTTAAATGTAAGATCCAATTATGGTATAAATGTAATGGCCATAAAGAAGGGGGATTACATTGACATATCTCCTTCAGCAGAGGATATTATTGAGCAAGGAGACGTAATAGTTGCAATAGGTAGTATTGAGGATTTAAATAGACTAGAGAGCATAATAAAATAATGAGGTGCAAGAGCTTTGGAAACAATAAAAAGCAAAGATAATTTAATAATTAAAAATGTGAAAAAGCTTAAAGAAAAAAATATAGGATTCAAGATAAATGCTTCTTAGTTGAAGGTTTTAGGTTTGTTTTGGAGGCTATTAAATCGAAATTCAAAGTAAAATATATTTTTGTGTGTAATAAAACTGAGGAAAAATGGCAAGAATTTAGTAAAGACATTCTTTTAAAGGATGTGGATATTTTTGCTGTATCAGAACAAATTCTAAAAAGCATAAGCAGCACTAATAATCCTCAGGGAGTAGTTGCTGTTGTAGAAAACTGTGATAATGTTATAGATAAAGATATAAAAGACGGAATTTATATATTAGTTGATAAAGTTCAAGATCCAGGTAATTTAGGAACCATAATAAGGACAGCTCACGCAGTAGGTGCACTAGGAGTGATACTTACAAAAGGAACTGTA
Organism: Haloimpatiens sp. FM7315; assembly: GCA_041861885.1. Lineage (NCBI taxonomy): Bacteria > Bacillati > Bacillota > Clostridia > Eubacteriales > Clostridiaceae > Haloimpatiens > Haloimpatiens sporogenes. Next base: position 2,342,029 of record JBGVUE010000001.1, on the reverse strand, counting down.
GACCTTTATAATGATAAAACCTTAAGATCTACTATGGGCTCTATATTTCATATACCAATAGTTGAAGATGAAGATTTTTCGGTAATTGATAAATTAAAGAAGCAAGGGTTTAAGCTTATTGCAAGCTATTTAGACAATGAAAGTGTTGATTTTTATAGCTTAAATTTAAAGGGAAAGTTTATCTTAGCCGTAGGAAATGAAGGAAACGGAATCGGCAGAGATGTAATAAAGCTTTCAGATATTAAAGCTAAAATTCCTATGCCAGGAGGCTCTGAATCTTTAAACGTTTCCGTTGCAGCATCGGTTATGATGTATGAAGCTTTAAGACAAAAGTTTAATTAATATGTTAAAATATTAAAGATACTTTTTATAAATTTTAAAAAATTTATTTAGTATATGGAAAAACCATTGAATTTTTGTTATAATATATCTTATTTGAAAATTATAAATTAATACTCTAAATAAACTGTGATAGAGAGAGTAGGTATAAAAATCTTACAGGGATAAGAAATCTTTGACTGAGAGTTTCTTAAAGAATATTTTATATTGAAGTTCGCTCTTGAGTTCTAGCTGTGAAGTAAAGTAGTAGCTAGCGGATTTAACCGTTATTAAATTGAGAAGGTTCTTTTAAAGAGCAATCAGGGTGGTACCGCGGATATATTCGTCCCTTTTATAGGGGCGTTTTTTTTATATAAAAATTTAAAGATAATACTAAATAATAGTTTTTTATATTGAATTATTTTAGTTAAATGGAAAGGAGACAAAAAAATGAGAGAAAAATTAGAGCTTATAAAGCAAAATGCATTAGAAGAACTAAAAAAAATTGCAACAAAAGAAGATATGGAAAGTATAAGAGTTAAGTATTTAGGTAAAAAAGGAGAATTAACTTCTATATTAAGGGGAATGGGTGCTTTATCAAAGGAAGAAAGACCTATTGTAGGAAAATTAGCAAATGAAATTAGGGAAAATTTAGAGAATATCATAGGTGAGACTTTAGATAAAATTAAGAACAAAGAAAAAGAGCTAAGACTTCAAAAAGAAGTAATAGACATATCTATGCCTGGAAAAAAACAAATTGTAGGTAAAAGACACCCACTAGATTTAACTTTAGAAAATATAAATGACATATTTATATCTATGGGCTTTTCTATTGAAGAGGGTCCTGAGGTAGAGAAGGATTACTATAATTTTGAAGCTTTGAATATTCCAAAAGACCATCCAGCAAGAGGCGAGCAAGATACTTTTTATATAAATGATAATGTGGTTTTGAGAACTCAAACTTCTCCAATACAAATAAGAACAATGGAAAAAGAAAAACCACCTATAAAGATGATTGCACCTGGAAAAGTTTATAGATCAGATGAACTTGACGCAACTCATTCACCAATATTTTATCAAATAGAGGGATTGGTAGTTGATAAGGGAATTACTTTTTCAGATTTAAAAGGAACTCTTCAAACATTCTTTAAAAAGATGTTTGGCGATAATATGGAAATCAAATTTAGACCACATCATTTCCCATTTACAGAACCATCAGCAGAAGTAGATGTAACTTGCTTTGTATGTGGTGGAAAAGGCTGCAAAGTATGTAAAAATAGTGGATGGATTGAAATGCTAGGTTGTGGAATGGTTCACCCAGATGTACTTAGAAATTGTGGCATTGATCCTGAAGTTTACAGTGGATTTGCTTTTGGTTTCGGACTTGATAGAATTGTTATGCTTAAATATGGAATAGATGATATTAGATTCCTTTATGAAAGTGATATGAGATTTTTAAATCAGTTTAAATAAATAATTTTACGGTTAAGTATAGAATAACAGGAGGTAGATTAAAGTGTTAGTACCAGTTAAATGGCTTAAAGATTATGTGGATATAAATGTTTCACCAAAGGAACTTGCAGATAGGTTAACTATGTCAGGATCTAAGGTTGAGGAACTTATAGTAACAGGTGATGAAATTACAAATGTTGTTACAGGAAAATTAGTAAAAATAGAAAAACATCCAGATGCTGACAAATTATCAATTTGTACTGTAGACATAGGCAAAGAAGAGCCTATACAAATAGTTACAGCAGCTACAAATATGAAAGAGCAAGATATTGTTCCTACAGCTCTTCATGGAGCTACATTACACGGTGGCTTAAAAATAAAAAAAGGAAAATTAAGAGGAGTTGCATCTAACGGAATGTTCTGTTCTGAAGAAGAACTTGGAATAGCTGGAGATGAGCCTGTATACGGCCTTATGATATTACCTAAGGATGCTCCAGTTGGAAAAGACATTAAAGAAGTTGTTAATATGACTAGTGCAGTAATAGATTTTGAAATTACTTCTAATAGAAGAGATTGCTTTAGTATTTTAGGCATGGCAAGAGAAACTGCTGCAACTTTAGGTTCATCACTAAAAAAACCTGAGTTAGGTTATAAAACAAATAGTGGTGAAAACATAAATGACATTTTAAAAGTAGAAGTAAAAGATGATTTATGTAGAAGATATATGGCAAGAGGAATTAAAAATGTTAAAATTGAGGATTCTCCTTCTTGGATACAAGAAAGACTTTTAGAAGCTAATATAAGACCTATAAATAATATTGTTGACATTACTAACTTTGTTATGATTGAATTAGGACAGCCAATGCATGCATTTGATAGAAGAGATATAAATGCTTGTAGTATACTTGTTGAAAGGGCTAAAAATGCTGAGAAATTTACAAGCTTAGATGGTGAAGAAAGAGACTTAGATGACACTATGCTTTGTATAAAAGATGCTGCAAAAACAGTTGCTTTAGCAGGTATAATGGGTGGATTAAATTCAGAAGTTAAAGAGGATACTAAAGAAATAATATTTGAATGTGCTAATTTTGATGGTGTAAACATAAGAAACTCTTCAAAAAAATTAGCTTTAAGAACAGAGGCTTCTTCAAAATTTGAAAAAGATTTAGATCCAAATTTAGTAGAAATGGCTATGGATAGAGCGTGTCACCTTATAGAAGAACTAGGTGCAGGTGAAATAATGGAAGGCACTATTGACATATATAAATGTAAAGTTGAAGGACATTCACTAGATGTTGATTATACATGGATAAATAAATTCCTTGGAACAGATATTAAAAAAGAGGATATGAAAGAATACTTAGATAGACTAGAATTAGATACTACTATAAATGAAAATATTTTAAACATAAAAGTACCTACTTTTAGATCCGATGTAAATATAAGAGAAGATGTTGCAGAAGAAGTAGTGAGAATATATGGCTATGACAAAGTGAAATCTACTTTACCAGATACTCAAACTACTAAAGGTGGAAAAAACAAAAACAAAAATTAGAATACAAAACTATTGAAGCTTTAAATGCAAGTGGACTTAATCAATCTATAAGCTATTCTTTTATAAGTCCAAAAGTTTTTGATAAAATACTACTTAAAGAGGATAGTGATTTAAGAAAAGTAGTATCAATTAAAAATCCTTTAGGTGAAGATTATAGCATAATGAGAACTACTACAATTGGTTCTATGATGGAATCTTTAGCTAGAAATTATACTAGAAGTAATGATTATGCAAAGTTATTTGAAATAGGCAGGGTTTATCTAAAGAAAGAGGATGAAAACAGTCTTCCTGAAGAGAGAAACATACTTACCCTTGGAATGTATGGTGATGTTGATTACTTAGATCTAAAAGGTGTAGTTGAAAATGTAGTAGAAGCTTTAGGTATTGACAAGATTTCCTTTAAACGTGAAACTGAAAATCCAAGTTTTCATCCAGGAAAAACAGCTTCTTTATATTTAGGTAAAGAATTTGCAGGTGTATTTGGAGAAGTTCATCCAGATGTTGCTGAAAATTATGGAGTAGATGAAAGATGCTATATTGCAGAGCTTAATTTAGATGTTTTATTTAAAAATGCTGATTTAGATAGAAAACATAAGTCACTTCCAAAATTCCCAGCAGTAACTAGAGATTTTGCTGTTTTAATTGATGAAAAAATACTAGTTCAAGATATAGAAGATATTATTAAAAAACAAGGTGGAGGCATTGTTGAAAGCTATAAATTATTTGATGTCTACACTGGAGCACAAATTGCAGAAGGTAAAAAAAGTGTAGCTTATGCTTTAGTTTACAGAAATTCTGAAAGAACTCTTACAGACAAAGATGTAAATAAGGTTCATGATAAAATATTAAGGGCCTTAGAGTACAAATTAGGAGCAGAATTAAGATAAAAAAATTTATTAAACACCTATTTTGTGTTTTCTATATTTTCAATATATGATACAATAGAATAATGAACATGGATAATTTTACTTGTGAATTTTATCTAAGAGGGTGTTTAAATGAATACTATTACTTTTAAAGTAAATGGCTTAGAATATAATTTAAAAGGCGAAGAGAACGAGGAATACCTGCAAAAAGTAGCTAATTATGTGGACAAAAAAATGCAAAACCTTATGGAAAATAATGAAAAGCTAAGTATATCAGCGGCAGCAGTGCTTACTGCTTTGAATTCAGTAGACGAAATGTTCAAGGCAAAAAAGGAACGAAATAGTTTAGTTGAAGAGGTTAAGCAGTATGATAATAATAAAGTTCATGTAAATGAACAGCTTGAGTATTTAAAGAAACAGGTAAAGCATTTAGAAGAATATAATCTTGAACTTCAAAATAGATTGAAATCTGGTGTAGCACAAGAGTCTTTAAATAAAAAAGATCAGACTATAGAGAATTTAAATGATCAAATATCTATTTTAGAGGAAAGTGCTAAAAGCTATTTAGAAGACAAAAACAGGTATCAATCTCAAAACAGAGAACTTAAATTTCAAGTTCACTCAATTAAGTATAAAGCAATTGATCTTGAGAACAGACTTATGGAAAATCAGATTGATTTAGCTAAAACAAAAAGAAATTAGCTACTTTTGAAAAAAGTAAAAAATAAAAACTAGTGTATAACTTTTAAAGGGTTATACACTAGTTTTTTTATTTTAGATTTTATCGCATTTTCTTCTTTACATATGCATAAATATTATATAAAAATGGTGAAAGAAGATGAGAAAAATGAAAGTATTACTTTGTGTAAGAGAAGACTATCAAAGAAATTTTCAAGGTGATTCAAAAAAGGTTATAGAAACCTATAATTATCTAAAAAAATAATATAGAGGTAAAAATTAATAGTGGGCATATAGCTGACTATTCTAATTTTGATATAATACATTTGTTTAATATAACAAGAGTTGGTGAAATATATAAATATTATAAGTTAGCACATCAGGCGAAAAAATGTGTAATTATATCGCCTATATATTGGAATATAACTAAGTATTATAAATTCAAAAATGATTTTGAGAAAGTAAGGCTTTTTGAGAATTCTCAAATGTATAGACAAAAAATACTTAAAGGATGCACTTATATAATTGCTAGTAGTAATTTGGAAAAGGAAGCTTTAAAAGAAGATTTCGATATAGCTTCTCCTATAGACGTAGTATATAGCGGAGTTGAGGTAGAAGATGAGAGCGTTCCTCTTTATAATTTTAGGGAAAGATATAAACTTAACAATTATGTACTTTGTGTTGGCTGCATATCTGTAAAGAAAAATCAACTAACTTTAGCCAAAGTATGTAATAATCTTGGAATACAGTTGGTGTTAATAGGAAAAGTTAAGGATAAGGACTATTTTAAGCAGTGTATAAAATTTAATAATGTTATGTATTTAGGATTTATGGACAGCTATAACATATATAATGCCTATAGATTTGCTAAGGTTCATGCACTTGTAAGTTTTATAGAAAAACCAGGCATGTCCTCTTTAGAGGCAGCGGCATCAGGATGTAATATATTATCGACTATAGAAGGATCTGCAAAGGAGTATTTCAAAGACATGGCAGAGTATTGCAATCCTTATTCTGAGGAGGATATCTATGAAGCTTTAAATAGGTGTTTTAATAGGAGAAAAGATTCAAAGCTTAAAAAATATGTTAAGGAAAATTATAACTGGAGTAATTATATAAAAAAGGTAAAGGAAATATATTTAAAGGCAGAATCAAATTTTAATGAAAAATATAAAAATAAATGTTAGTTTTAATAATATAAAGTAGAGTAAATGCTAATAAGTGCTAAAGTTTATGCTTTAGCACTTATTAAATATTTTAAAGTATGTAAGTGTATTAATGAATAAAAGCTCAGAAATTAATAGATATTTTATATTGACATAAATTTTCTATAATAGTATTATTTAATTAGAAAAGGTTTTCTTTTCTAAAATATACAGTCTTTTATAAAATGGCTTATAATACTATTTTAGTTTTTAAGGTTAAATTTAAAGTATAAAACTTTAATTAAGTATGAGCTCTTGATATTACATAATTTTATGTGTAAACTATGCTAGATATAAAATAGGAAAAGGTTTTCTAAATCTTAAAACTATATGGGGGGATAGAAATTGAAAAGTAAACGATTAATATCTTTAGTATTAGGAGTGACCTTAGTATTTTCTACAGCTTTATTAGGATGTGGCAGTAAGGAAACTGGTGGAAAATCTGAGTCAAATTCTAAAGAAGCATTGAATATGGATAAAGAACAGTATTTAAATTTATTAATGGGTGAAGAGCCAAAGATTCTGGATGTTTCAGTAGGTAATGACGATGTTTCTTATCAAGTATTGAAAGAAGTTACAGAAGGCTTAACTAGACTTGAACAGGATAAAGAAGGAAAGGATGTATTAAAGCCAGGAGCTGCAGAAAAATGGGAAAGTAATGAAGATGGAACAGTTTGGACATTTCACTTAAGAGACAATAAATGGTCTGATGGCAAGAAAGTTACAGCTAAGGATTTTGAATATGGTATAAAAAGAACACTTGACCCTAAAGTAGCTTCAGGTTATGCATTTTTATTATCTCCAATAAAAGGAGCAAATGAATACAATGAAGGAAAGGGTTCAAAGGATGAAGTTGGTGTAAAGGCTGTAGATGATAAAACTTTACAATTTACTTTAAAACAGCCTTGTTCTTATTTCTTAGGATTAACTTACTTTAGAGTAATGCTTCCTCAAAGACAAGACTTAATTGAAAAGTATGGAGAAAAATATGGCACTGAAGCTGAAAAGGTTGCATTTTGTGGACCATTTACAATTACTAAATGGACACATAGCAGTGAAATAACTCTTGAAAAGAACAAAGAGTATTGGGATAAAGATTCTGTAAAATTAGACAAGGTAAGCATTAGATTAGTAAAAGATGGAAATGCAGCTTTGAATTCTTTGTATAATGATTCTATAGACTGTTTAGAAGTAGGAAAACCAGAATGGATAGACAAGTTAAATGCTACTAAAAAATACAACATAGTAGAAGGTTACAATCCTGATGTAAGCTTTGAATTTTATAATACAAAGGATAAGTTGTTTAAAAATGCAAATATAAGAAAAGCATTATCCCTAGCTATAGATAGAGAAGATATGTCAAAGGTTATATTCCATGGTAAATATGAGGCTGGTTACGGTTGGTGTCCACCAAAGGTTCAATTAGGACCTTCAGATGAGTATAGAAAACTAGCAGAGGAGGAGCCACTTAAAACATTAAAAGAAGAAAATAAAGATCCAGTTGTACTATTTAAAAAAGGATTAAAGGAATTGGGAATGGATGAAGACCCTTCAAAGGTAACTATTACTGTTTTATATTCTGGAACAGATCAAAACACTAGAACTACTGCAGAGTATGAGCAGCAAATGTATAAAAAAGCTTTAGGAATAACTGTAAAAGCTGAGTATGTTGATTGGGGTGTATTCCAAAAGAAAATTAATGAGTTTAAGTACCAAATTGCTGGAATGATTTGGGGTGCGGATTACAATGATCCAAGTGCTTTATTTGATTTATTCCTTTCAGATGCTAACATGATACCAACAGGATGGGAAAATAAGGAATATGATGACATAATAAAAGAAGCAAGATCTAATTTAGATGTTAAAAAGAGATTAGAGCTTTATAAAAAAGCAGAAAAGATGCTTATTGCAGATGAAGCTGTTGTATCACCTAAGGTTTATACAAAGAGAAAGATATATGTTCATAAATACGTTAAGAATTTTATGAATCCATTATTTGGAGTAAGAGAATTTAAATACGCATATACTGAAGGAAGAAAATAGAATAAAATAATCCCTAGGCTAATTTAATTTGCAAATAATTTTTGCAGAATTTAAGTTATTGTCTGGGGATTATTTTTGCGTTTTTGGTTAATGTAGTAACAAAAAAGCATTTAGTGTATAATAACATAAGAAGAATGTTTTCTAGGAGAGATGGAAATGAAAGATATAAAAAAAGTAGAATTATTAGCACCAGCTGGAAGTTTAGAGAGCTTATATGCAGCAGTTAATGCAGGGGCGGATGCAGTATACCTAGGTGGATGTAAATTTTCAGCCAGAGCTTATGCATCAAATTTTAATGAAGAAAATATGAAATACGTAGTAAGTTATTGTCATGTATACAAAGTTAAGGTTTACATAACAGTAAATACTCTTATAAAGGAAAAAGAAATGCCAGAGCTTATAGAGTATATAGGCTTTTTATATAAAATAGGAGTAGATGCTTTAATAGTTCAGGACATGGGAGCTATAAAGGAAATAAAGAGGAATTATCCTGATTTTGAAATACATGCCTCTACTCAGATGACTATTCATAATGGAGAGGGTGCAAAGTTTTTAAAAGATCTTGGAATTAAAAGAGTAGTTTTATCAAGAGAGTTAACTTTAGATGAAATTAAATACATATCAAAGGATTTAAATATAGAAACTGAAGTGTTTATTCATGGAGCCTTATGTATATGTTATTCAGGACAGTGTCTTATGAGCAGTTTAATAGGAGGAAGAAGTGGAAATCGCGGAAGATGTGCCCAGCCATGTAGACTCCCTTACACTCTTATAGATAAGATTTCAGGTAAACAGGAAAAAGCCTATATGCTAAGTCCAAAAGACATATGTACTCTTGATTTTTTAGAGGAGATTATAAAAACGGGAACATCTTCTTTGAAAATAGAAGGAAGAATGAAAAGACCTGAGTATGTAGCAGGAGTTGTAAGTATTTATAGAAAGGCTATAGATAGTATATATGAAAAGGGATATTTAGATAAGAAAGAAGCTAATAAGGATAGGAAAACCCTTCTTCAGCTTTTTAATAGACAAGGCTTTTCAGATGCATATATGTTTAAAAACAAAGGCCGAGATATGATGGCTTTAGATTTTCCTAAAAACACTGGAATCTTTTTAGGTGTTGTAGGAAAAGATTCTTATGTGAAGCTTAAAGAAAATATAGAGCTTCAAGATGGGGTTAGGGTAGCTAATGATGGCTTTGAAGTAAGCAAAATTATAAAAGATGGAAGAGAAGTTGAAAAAGCTTTTGTCTCCGATAAAGTTAAGTTACTTAAAGGCAAATATAAAAATGGAGATGAACTTTATAAAACCAAAGATGCAAGTCTTTTAAATGAGTTAGGTGATTTTTACAAAAACCCTTATGCAAAGAGAATAAAACTTCCTCTTTTTGTTAAGTTTTCAGTAGGTGAAAATATAGAATTAAGTACAAAAATCAATGGTATCAGCTTAAAATCAAAGGGAAGTACTGTTGAAAAGGCTTTAAAAAAACCAGTTAGCGCTGAAAAAATAATAGAAAATTTAAGTAAAACTAAGGATACACCTTTTGAATTTGAAGATATTAAATTTTTGTCCTATGATAGTGGATTTATTCCAATATCAAGTATAAATGAGGTTAGACGTGAATTAATTGAAAAGATTTATCTTAATTTAGACAAAAATCCTGAAAGAAATGTGGATAAATACTTTGAAATTAATTCTAAATGTGGAAAATTACTTGAAGTAAATGAGGTTTTCAATTTAGTATGTGTAAATAATGAAGAACAGTTGAAGGCTGCACTTGAAATGGATATGAAAAACATATGTTTAGATCTTTTCTTTAAAAATTCTAATATAAATTTAGAAGAGTTTATAAAATCTAAAAGAGGTGAGAATCAAAAAATATTTTTAAGAATACCAAACATAATAAAAGAAGAGTTTCAGTTTATATGTGATTTTATAGATAAAAACATTGGTAATATAAATGGAATTGTTACTGGCAATTTAGGTATTATATCTAAATTTAAAGATAAGCTTCCGATTATAGGTGATTATAAACTTAACATATTTAACGGAGATTCCTTAGATTTTTATAGTGAGTGTTTAAATTTATGCGCTATAAGTCCTGAATTAAATAAAAAAGATATAAATGATTTACTGAAAAATTCTAAATATAGCAAGGATAAAATTCAGTTTATGTTATATGGAAAACTTGAGCTTATGGTTAGTGAATACTGTCCTATAGGAGGTACTTTTGGCCTTAAAAATTCAAATAAGCCTTGTCAAGGGGTTTGCAAATATGGTAAATTTTATATTAAGGATAGAACTTCAATAGAATTTCCTGTTCTAACAGATAAATTCTGTAGAAGCCATATATTAAATAGTGTAAGCAACAATTTAATACCTAATTTAAAAGAGTTAAAAGCTATGGGAATTAAAAGCTTTAGATTGGATTTTACGGATGAAGATTATGAGGAAACTAAAAAAGTTCTAAAAGCTTTTAAAGAAGAAAAATGGGTGGAGAAGTTTGAAAAATACACAAGAGGTCACTATAAAAGAGGCGTAGAATAAGAGGAGAGGATAATATGAATGAGAAAGCCCTTAGGGTTTTAGAATATGTAAAGATAAAAGAAATAATAAAAAAATATACATGTGGAGGTTCTGCTAAGGATTTAATTGAAAAGTTGACTCCTTATGACAATGTATATGAGGTAAAAGAGCATCTTGAGGAAACTAAGGAAGCTTATGCACTTCTTATTCGAAAGGGAAATCCACCTTTTGAAGGAGTATATGATATTAGGGAAGCTATAAGCTTAGCATCAAAGGGAGCATCTCTTATGCCTTTGCAGCTTTTAAGGATTGCTCAGGTTTTAAGGTCCTCAAGAAGATTTAAAGATTACATATTTCATAAAGAAGATGAAGAAGGATATAGAGTTATAGAGGATATATGCATGGGTATAGTTCCCCTTAAAGATATAGAGGATAAAATCTTCGAGGCGATAATTGGTGAAGAAGAGATATCTGATAGAGCTAGTAAAAAATTATATTCTATTAGAAAGAGCTTAAAAGAGAAAACTGCTTCTGTAAAAGATAAGGTTGGATCTATGGTAAGAGGATATTCTCAGTATCTTCAAGATAATTTATACACAATGAGAGGGGATAGGTATGTTATTCCTGTTAGAAGTGAGTATAAAGGTCAGGTTCCGGGATTAGTTCATGATCAAAGTTCCTCAGGGGCTACTTTGTTTATAGAGCCTATGGGACTTGTTAATTTAAACAATGAAATAAAAGAATTGAAGCTAAAAGAGAAGGCTGAAATAGAAAGGATATTACAAGAACTATCAAATAGAGTTTATAGTTCTATAATTTCTGTTGAGAATAATGCAAATATAGTATGTGAGCTTGATTTTATATTTGCAAAAGCAAAGTTTGCAAGTGAGTACAATTGTACTTGTCCTAATGTAAATGAAGAAGGAGTAATAGATTTAATTGAGGCAAGACATCCTCTTATAAATAAAGATATAGTAATCCCAAATGATATATATTTAGGAAGGGAATTTACTTCTTTGGTTATAACAGGACCAAATACGGGAGGTAAAACAGTAACATTAAAAACTGTTGGCTTGTTAGAAATCATGGCTTTAAGCGGTATTATGATTCCTGTTAAAGACAATTCTACAATAGGATTTTTTAAAGAAGTTTTTGCAGATATTGGAGATGAGCAGAGTATTGAGCAAAGTCTTTCTACTTTCTCTTCTCATATGACTAATATAGTCAACATAATTGATAAGGCAGATGAAGAATCTCTTGCTTTATTTGACGAACTTGGAGCGGGAACTGATCCTACAGAAGGAGCTGCACTTGCAGTTGCAATATTAGAAGAACTTAGAGGAAGAAAAAGTAAAATTGTTGCAACTACTCACTATAGTGAATTAAAAGGATATGCTCTAAAAACTGAAGGGGTAGAAAACGCTTCTGTGGAGTTTGACGTAGAAACTTTAAGACCTACTTATAGGCTTTTAATTGGAGTGCCAGGAAAATCTAATGCCTTTGAAATTTCAAGGAGATTAGGATTACCGGATTATATTATAAAAGGTTCCAAAGAAAGAATTGCAACTGATTCTTTGCAATTTGAGGATTTAATTCAAAGTCTTCAGGAAAAAAGCATAAAAGCAGAGCGAAATGCAAGGGAAACAGAGGTTTTAAAACTAAAGGCTAGGGAAGCTAAAGAGAGCTATGATGAAAAATTATATAAGTTAGAAAAATCAAAGGAAAAAGCTTTAATAAATGCCCAAAAGCAAGCAAAATCTCTTATAAAGGAAGCAAAAGAAGAAGCAGATGAGATACTTAAAAATATAAGAGAACTTGAAAGAAGAGGGTATAGTTCTGATGTTAGACAAAAGTTAGAGGATGAGAGAAAAAGACTTAAAGACAAATTAGAGGTAGCTGAGGATAAAATAAATAAAGGCATAATTGAAGATGGAGACAAGTTAACAAAAGTAGAAGAAGGTCAAGAAGTATTTGTACCTTCATTAAATCAAAAGGTAATTGTAATATCTAAACAGGAGAATAAAAATGAGGTTTTGGTTCAAGCTGGAATTTTAAAGATAAATGTAAAGCTTGAAGACTTAAGAGCAGTAAAACAAACAAAAGAGGATAAAAAAATAAATAAGGCAAACAAAAAAAGAGAGGCTAAGCTAAGAGTAAGTTGTGTAAGTTCTTCTGTTGATTTAAGAGGAATGGATTCTTTAGAGGCAGTTTATACCACAGATAAATATTTAGATGATGCTTATTTAGCTGGACTTTCTGAGGTTAGTATAATACATGGAAAAGGCACAGGGGTTTTAAGAAACACCATAAATGATATGCTAAAAAGACATAGTCATGTAAAAAGCTATAGATTAGGAAATTATGGTGAAGGTGGAACAGGAGTTACTGTAGTTTTGCTTAAATAAAGTATTTATAATAGGATTTTAATTTAATTGGAGGTATTTTATGATATTAGTTAGTGCTTGCCTTTGTGGAATTAACTGTAAATATTCTGGGGGAAATAATATAAAAGAGGATATTTTAAAGCTATTAAAAGAGGGGAAGGCTATACCAGTTTGTCCAGAACAATTAGGTGGACTTAAGACTCCAAGGATGCCCTCGGAAATTATTTCAGGTAGTGGCAGTGATGTTTTGAAAGGTAAAGCAAAGGTTATGAATTCCAAAGGTGTAGATTTAAGCTTTGAATTTATAAAGGGAGCAGAAGAAACCTTAAAAATAGCAAAAATTGTAGGTGCTAAAAAAGCTATTTTAAAAAGTAACAGTCCTTCCTGTGGTTTTGGATTTATATATGATGGTAGCTTTAGTGGAAGTAGGGTAAAGGGAAATGGGGTTACAGCAGAACTCCTTTTAGAAAACGGCATAGAAGTAATTTGTGATGAAGAATAAGTATATGTTTTTATAAAAAGGTTAAAAAGTAAGTAAAGGGGAGTGTAAAAGTGGATTATAAAGAGGTTTTGAGAAACGCAAGAGAGAATTTAAATGGAACCTGTAAGGTTTGTCCTGTATGTAATGGAGTTGCTTGTTCTGGACAAGTTCCTGGTATGGGAGGAAAAGGTACAGGTGAGGCTTTTAAAATAAATGTAGAGGCCTTAGATTCCTATAAATTAAATATGAGAGTAATACATGGAGTTAAGAATCCAGATACTTCAATAAACATGTTTGGTAAAAATTTAGATATTCCTGTTTTTGCAGCACCAGTTTCAGGTACTACACTTAATATGGGTGGAAAATTTACTGAAAGAGAATATATAAGCTGGGTTATTAATGGATGTTTAGATGCTTCTATATATCCTATGGTAGGAGACACTGCTGTGGATTCTTTTTACTTACAAATCTTGAAGAGTTAGAAAAAGTTAAAGGTCAGGGAATAGCAATAATAAAGCCTTGGGAAAATGCAAATGTAATAGAAAAAATAAAATTGGCTGAAAAAGCAAGGGTTTTTGCAGTGGGAATGGACATTGATGCCTGTGGCCTAATTACTTTGGCTCTTCATGGGAAACCTGTTATGCCAAAAGATGTTAAAGAAATAAAAGAAATAGTTGATTCTACTAAATTGCCCTTTATACTTAAAGGCATAATGACAGCTGATGAGGCAGAGCTTGCAATGGAAGCTGGAGTTGATGCCATTGTGGTTTCAAATCACGGAGGCAGAGTTTTAGACCAAACTCCTGGAGTTTGCGATGTGCTTCCGGAAATTGCAAGTAAGGTTAAGGGTAAAATCACTATACTTGCAGATGGTGGAATTAGAACAGGGGTAGATATTTTAAAAATGATAGCACTAGGTGCAGATGCAGTTTTAATAGGAAGACCATTTGTAACTGCTTCTTTTGGAGGAAAAGAAGAAGGAGTTAAAACTTATATAAATAGATTAAAAGATGAATTAAAGGCAGCTATGATTTTAACTGGATGTAAAAGCATTAAAGATGTAAATGATAGAATAATTTACTAAATTATATATTTTATGAAAAAGGACTTTTTAAGGTCCTTTTTTGTATAAAATATTTATAATTACAAATAATAATTACAAAGGTGATATGGATTTTATTGGGGGTGATAGTATTTTTGGCTTAATTGGTAATTTGAAATATAATACAAAAAGCAATGAGCTTAAAAACACTTTAGAAAAATATAAACTAAAAAAATCCTTATCTAATAATATAAATATGTTTAAAGATATATTAAAAGACGATGATACTGTGGTATATAGAAAGTTCAAAAATAAAGATTCTTCTCTAGACTTTTGCCTTGTGTTTATAAATGGTATGACTGATAGAAAGACTATAAATGAAAGTATAATTTATTCTATTACAGAGGGTAAATTAAATTATTGTGAGGAAAACTTTTTAGATGAACTAGTTGAAAAAATAATAATTGCAGATGATGTAAAGAAAACTGAAGTAGTAGAAGACTTAACTCAAAACTTGTTTTATGGAGAGTCTATTCTTTTAATAGAAGGGTTTGATGAAGGTATAATCATAAACACTAAAGGCTGGAAGGATAGATCTTTATCAGAACCTCTCTCAGAGACAATTGTCAAAGGCCCTAGAGAGGGATTTAATGAATCCATAATTACAAACATATCTCTCGTAAGAAGGAAAATCAACTCAACTAGTTTGAAGTTTAAATTTAGGCAATTAGGAGTAAGAACTAGAACTAAAATATGTATAGCTTATGTTGAAGGCATAGCCAATGATAAGATTCTAAGTGAACTTGAAAAAAGGCTAGACGGTATAGATATAGATGGTATTTTTTCTACGGGAGTTATTCAAGAATTTATAGGGGATAATCCCTTATCTCCCTTTAGAACAGTTGGAACTACTGAAAGGCCTGATGTAATTGCAGCTAAACTTTTAGAAGGCAGAATTGCAATATTTTGTGATGGATCACCAGTAGTTTTAACTGTTCCATTTTTATTTATCGAATATTTTCAGGTTAATGAAGATTATTATGATCAATATATTTATGCTTCAATAAATAGAATTTTGAGAATTATAGCCTTTATTATTACAGTAAGCACGCCATCTATTTATGTAGCAAGTACGGTTTTTCATAAGGAGATGATACCTACTAAATTGGCTTTAAGTATATATTTAGCTAGGGAAGGGGTACCACTTCCTACAGTAATAGAATGTATAGTAATGCTTATTACCTTTGAAATAATAAGAGAAGCTGGTATTAGGCTTCCTAAACATTTTGGAGGAGCTGTAAGTATGGTAGGGGCCTTAGCTTTAGGAGAATCTGCTGTAAATGCTAAACTTGTAAGTGCCCCTATGGTTATAGTAGTTGCATTTACAGGTATTTCTGGTTTGGTTTTATATGAGCTTAAAGCAGCAATAATTATTATAAGAAGCTCATTTTTATTATTATCATCAGTTTTTGGCTTATATGGGTTTATTTTTTCTGTAATGGGACTTTTAATTCATTTAATGGCAATAAGAAGTTTTGGAGTTCCTTATATGCTCAAACTAACTGACTTGAATACGCATAATATTGTAGATACTGCAATAAGGTTACCTTGGTGGTATTTAAAGTATAGAACAAAGATTATTTCTAAGGATTCAATTAGAATTAATGGAAATAAGGGGAGATAAAAAAATTCATGTGTAACAAATGGAGAAGATTATTAGTTTTTTTATTATATTTTCTATTCCCTTAAATCTCTGTGGCTGCTGGGATTATGTGGAGGGAAATAATCTCAAATATGTTGCAGGAATTGCAATAGATAAAGATGAAGACACAAAAGAATATGTAGTTACTGCTGAAGTTTTATTTCCTACAAAGGATGCTACAAAAATTAATTCTAATATAGTAAAGAGTAAAGGGAGAACTATTCATGAGGCCTTTAGAAGTTATATAGGTCAAATAGGAAAAATGTTTCAATTATCTCACTCTAAAATTATTATAATTAGTAAACAAATCGCTTCAGAAGGTATAGTACCTGTTATAGATTTAATAAACAGGGATGTGGAAGTAAGAAATGATATGTGGATATTAGTTTCAAATATGGATACTGCATCAGAGATATTAATTAAAACGCAAAAGGAAGATGTAGTAAGTTCTTTTAATATAGGCGATGCATTAAAATCTTACAAACTAACAGGAAAGTATTATGGACACAAGATTTTTGATTTTTTGGATGAATTGGGAGAAGAGGGAATATCCAGTATAACTCCCGCTATTGAAGTTTTAAAATGCATGAATGCTAATAAATTTTGTATATCCGGTGTTGCTGTATTAAAATTTGATAGGTTGGTTGGATTTTTAAATCAAGAAAATGCGATGTTTTTATCTATATTAAGAGGAGGTAAACTACAAAATGTAATAGTTATTCCTGAAGAAAATGATGCTAAGGTAAATTTAGAAGTAATGAGAGCAAAAAAGCATATAGAGCCAAGCGTTGAAGAGGGTAAAATAAAAATGAATATTTATGTTGAAATAGATGCAGTAATATCTGAAATGGTTGATCAAAGCGTTAATTACGCTTCTTTAAAAAATAGAGAAATACTGAAAAAAGAATCAGAAGAGTATATAGACAGGAGAATTTATGCCCTAGTTAAAAAATTTCAGAATGAATATAAAACTGATACCATAGGTTTTGGAAAAATTTTAAGAATAAAAAAACTAAAGAATGGAAAAAAGTAAGGAAAAATTGGGAGGATGAATTTCAAAATGTACAGGTATCAGTAAAAACTAAAGTAAATATAAAAGGTAGTGCCTTGTATAAGAAGAATATAAAAATTGGAGATTAGATATATTTATGATTATGGTAATTTTTATATTTTATTCATTGATTTTTATATATGATTTATCGTATATACGTAAAAATAAATTAAGAAAAGAAATGATAGTATACTGCGTAATACTCGTCTTATGCGTATTTTTAAGTATTATGATTTTACTTGGTGTAAAGAGGATAAACCCTATTGAATTGGTAAAATGGATATTTAATATTCTAAAATGGATAATTGGAGGATTTTATGAGTAATGAAAAAATACTTTATAAACAAGGTAGAATGCTAATATTTATATATTTAATATCAGCTTATTTAATGTTTGGACCTGCAGTTGAAGCAAGGCAAGATGGGTGGATCTCAGTAATTTTAGGCGCATTATTATCTCTTCCTTTGTTTATTATGTATGGAAAAATGCTTAGCCTTTATCCAGAAGATAATCTATTTCAAATGCTTCACAAGGTTTTTGGAAAAGTATTCGGAAAATTTTTATCTTTTATATATGTCTTTCACAGTATAGTTCTAAGTTCATTAATAATATATTCTATAACCACTTTTATTAATAAAGTGGGGCTATTTAATACACCCCAAATAATGATTTGTGTAATATTAGGAGCTTTATGTATTTGGATTATAAAAGAAGGATTAGTTGTATTTTGTGATTGGTCTCAATTTTTTATTAGAATAATAATTGCAAGTGTATTGATATTTTGGATTTTACTAATTCCAGTAATGAAATTTGATAATTTAAGACCTTGTTTTTACTATGGATTTAAACCGATATATAAGGGTGCTATTTCAGTATTATCATTTCCCTTTAGCGAAGCGTTTTTGTTTTTCTCAATTTTAAATTCTGTAGATGACAAGAAAAATCTAAAAAAATATTTATTAAGCCTCTTGTATTTTCATGTGTATTTATTACATTTGCTACAGCTATTAATATAATGATACTTGGAGTTGATAATTATACAATAGCGTATTATCCAGCATATGAATCTACAAAGAGATTAGAACTTGGAGGAATAATTCAAAGACTTGAAATCATAAGTTCTATTGTTTTTATAATTACTCAATTTATAGAGTTAAGTATTTGTTTAATATGTGCCTGCAAAGGTATAAAAGAAATATTTAATATAAAAGATTATAAAATAGTTATTTTTCCAACTACTTTATTTTGTATAAATATATCTTTAATGTCTTTTGAAAGTATTATGGAATTCACAGAGTTTAATGAAAATATATGGCCAAATTATAGCATTTTTATGCAGGTTGTGATTCCCATAATTATATTTATATTTATGATTGTTAAAAAAACCACTTTAGCAGGTTGAATTGACAAAAAATTTTGTTATATTATACTAAAATTAAAGAAAATTTAATATTGAGAAAATAAAAAAATTTAAAAATGGTAAATATTTCAATAAAAGGGGACGTATATGGAAGCTCAAAAAATTGTAATTTAGAATTTTACTAGAAGGGGGATATTATATTGAGTTTAAGACTTGAACAATTAATAGATCTTGCAAAAAAAGCAGAAGAGAACTATGTCTGTTGCTGTAGCTCAAGATAAAGTTGTATTAGAGGCTGTTACAAAAGCAGTAAAACTAGGTATAGTAGACGTTATATTAGTTGGTGATGAGGAAAAAATAGTTGAAATATGTGAGAAAGAGAACTATAGCCTTGATAATATAAGAATAATTGACCAAAAGGACACTGTAAAAGCTGCAGCAAAAGCAGTAGAGCTAGTAACTAATGGACAGGCACACTATATAATGAAAGGTCTTCTTGGTACAGCACAGTTATTAAAAGCAGTTCTAAACAAAGAGGCTAATTTGAGACTTGGAGGACTTCTATCTCATGTAATGGTATATGAAGTTCCTAATTATTCAAAATTATTATTCCTTACAGATGGGGGAATGGTACCTTATCCTGAATTAAATGAAAAGATTCTTATTATAAAAAATGCAGTGAAAATTGCACATGCTCTTAATATAGAAAACCCTAAAGTAGCACCTCTTTGTGCTGTAGAGGTTGTTAATCCATCAATGCAAGCAACTATTGATGCTGCATCTTTAACACAAATGAACAGAAGAGGTCAGATAAAAGGCTGTATTATAGACGGACCTTTAGCCCTTGATAATGCTATATCAAAAGAAGCTGCAAAACATAAGGGAATAGAAAGTGAAGTTGCAGGTGATGCAGATATTCTTTTAGTTCCAAGTATTGAAGCAGGTAATTTACTTGGAAAATCTTTGACATATTTCTCAGGAGCTGAGAATGCAGGAATAATAGTAGGTGCTAAATGTCCTGTAGTTCTTGTTTCAAGAGCAGATAGTGCAAAATCTAAATTATATTCAATAGCCTTAGGTGCTTTAACTGTAGAATAATTTAAGGGGGTAATTTTATGAAAGTAATAATGTCAGGTAATGAGGCAATAGCAAGAGGGGCTTACGAAGCAGGTGTTACATTAGCTTCAGCTTATCCAGGAACACCAAGTACTGAAATACTTGAAAATTTAGCAAAATATGAAGGAGTTTATGCTGAATGGGCTCCAAATGAAAAAGTAGCTTTAGAAGTAGCTTCAGGGGCTTCTATTGGTGGTGCTAGAAGTTTAAGCACTATGAAACATGTAGGATTAAATGTTGCTGCAGACCCACTTTTTACAATGGCTTATGAAGGAGTAAATGGGGGGCTTGTAGTTGTAACTGCAGACGATCCTGGTATGCATTCTTCACAAAATGAGCAAGATAATAGATACTATGCCATTCATGCTAAAGTAGCATTAATTGAGCCATCTGACTCAAAGGAATGTATTGAATATATGAAAGAAGCTTATAAACTAAGTGAAGAGTATGATACAGTGGTTTTATTTAGAAGTACTACAAGAGTATCACATTCAAAGTCTGTGGTAGAGTTAGGTGAAAGAGAGGAAGTAGGAGTAAAGACTTATGAAAAAAATATTAAGAAATACGTTATGATTCCTGCTCACTCTAAAGCAAAACACTATGAAGTAGAGGAAAGACTTGAGAGACTAAGACAGTACTCAAATAAAACCTTTTTAAATAGAATAGAAATGGGAGATACTAAAATTGGTATTATAACCAGTGGAATATCTTATCAATATGCTAAAGAAGTTTTTGGGGACAAGGCTTCTTACTTAAAGATAGGATTCAGTTATCCTCTTCCAGATGAAATGATAAGGGATTTTGCAAAAAAGTTGAAAAGCTTTACATAATTGAAGAAAATGACCCTTATATAGAGTCTTATGTTAAAGCAATGGGAATTCCTTGTACAGGAAAAGAAGTAATTCCAATTTGTGAGGAGTTAAATCCAGATATAATTAGAAAGGCTATATTAGGAGAAGAAAATGAGTCTTTTTATGAAGTAGATGTAAAGGCTCCATCACGTCCACCTGTACTTTGTCCAGGATGTCCTCATAGAGGTATATTTTATGCTGTTTCAAAATATAAAGATGTAATTGCAACTGGAGATATTGGATGTTATACGTTAGGTATGGTTGCACCTTTAAGTGTAACAGATACTGTTATATGCATGGGTGCATCTATTTCTGGCGGTCTTGGCATGGAAAAAGCCAATGAAATAGCAGGAAGAAAAGATAAGAAAGTATTTGCATTTATTGGAGATTCTACTTTCTTCCATTCTGGAGTTACAGGACTTATGAATTCAGTGTATAACAATATTCCAATAGTTACCTGTATATTAGATAATAGAATAACTGCAATGACAGGACATCAAGAAAATCCTGGTACAGGAAAAACTCTTCAAGGAAAAGTTGCTCCTATAATAGATTTAGAGAAAGTGGTATTAGCCGTTGGAATAAAGGAAGAAAATATAAGAGTAGTAGATCCATATCATTTAGAATCTACTATGGAAGCTGTTAGGGAGGCTCATGATAGTAAGGAGCCATTTGTAATTATAACAAAGCAGCCCTGTGCTTTGAAAAAAGACATTATAAAGGCAAGAGCTGGCTTAAAATGCGTTATAAATCAAGATAAGTGTAAGAAGTGTAAGATGTGCTTAAAGACTGGATGCCCAGCTCTTCAATACAAAGACGGAGTTGTAAGTATAGATAAAAATATGTGCAATGGCTGTGAAATATGTAAACAAGTATGTAAATTTGATGCTATAGAGAAGGTTGGTGAGTAATATGTCAGAAATAAAAAGTGTTTTATTTGTCGGTGTTGGTGGCCAAGGAACAATATTAGCTTCAAAGACTTTGGCAGAAGGACTTATGAAAAATGGATATGATGTTAAGATGTCTGAAGTCCATGGAATGGCTCAAAGAGGTGGCAGTGTTACAACTCAAGTAAGATTTGGAGAAAAGGTTTATTCTCCTTTGATTGAAAAAGGAAAAGCTGATGTTATTGTAGCTTTTGAAAAAAGTGAAGCTGCAAGGTGGATTCCTTATTTGAAAAAAGATGGCTATATAGTTGTAAATGATTATGAAATTTATCCTGTACCTGTTTTAATAGGTCAAGAAAAATATCCGGAAAATGTTTTAGATGAATTAAGACGTGTAGTAGATAACAAAATCATAATGAATGCATCAAAAATGGCAGAGGAACTTGGGACTATAAAAGCTCAAAATATAATTTTATTAGGTGCTTTAATAAAGGCATTAAAACTTGATAACTTAAACTGGGAAAAAATATTAGAGGAAAGCTTACCAGCTAAAATAGTAGATATTAACAAAAAGGCTATTAAACTTGGTATGGAAACGGTATAGTTTTAATTATAGGAAAATCTTATATAAATAATCCTTCCTTTATATACTAATTATTAGTGTATTAACCATGTACAATATTTGAGCATATAATGAATTAGAAATTAAAGATTAAAAATTATTTTTTAATGGTATAAAGGAAGGATGTATAAGAATATGTCTTGTTGTTATAAAGAAAGCAATTTATTAAAACGGGAATTAGAAAAATTATTTTGCGAAAATTGTTGTGATATGTGTCTTTGCCCTTGTGGATGCAATTGTGTAAATAATATTTGTCAGTGCTGTGCATGTCCTATGCAAAGTATTTTAACTACTTTAAAAAACAGGGCAGTTAAATTAACTCAGGTAGTACTAGCTGATGGAACAATGTTATCTGGAATTATTGTTATAAATGAAGTTAGTGATTTTAAAGTTAAACTAGTAATTACAGGGACTACTCCAGGGACTTTTGACATTCCTATTTGTCAGATAACAAGATTAGAAACCAAAAATGATATTGTAGAGGACTTAGTAATTGTATCACCTCCAACTACTAGCTGTGGACAATGTATGTGCTGTGAACAGCCTATGAGATATAAATTAGAGGAACTTCATAATGCAGAAACTGATATTGCTGTTTTTGCGTTAGGAATACCAAGCGAAATTGGAGTTTATAGAGAAATCCTTACTGTAGATATGGGCCTTTTGATTACAAAATATACAGCAAATCCTCCGATTTATAGTATATATTCAATTTGCAAAATTACAGGAGTTCAAGAGAATGTTTAAATTTAAGCCGCACTTTATGTGCGGCTTTCTTATCTTTTTATTTTAAATAATTTTCCTATTAAGTTTTTATTTTTATAATTTTCAAGTTCTTCTTTAATGAGAAGATTTTCTTTTTCTTTTTCCGTAAGTTTAAATTCTAAATCTCTAATATGTTTACAATTTGTTTCGCATTTGCTCTTTTCCATTTTTATTTTATTAATTGCATTTTCAAATTCTTTAATCTTAATAACTTTATTTTTTAAGTTAGTATTTTCAGTAATAAGTTGTTTTACTTTTTTATCTAGGGAATCGTATCTAAGTTTTTCATCACTTAGCTCTTTTTTAATTTTTTCTGTATCAAGTATATCCTTGTTTTGGTTTTGGATTAATAAGTTGTAATCTTTTTCTATTACTTTTTTGTGCAATGGTTTTATTAAGATAATCATTATAATTATTCAAAGTAATATCTTTTTCATAAAGTTTAAGCTTTAATACATGAATTCTTTTTTCTAGTTTATCATTTAGTGCTTTATTTATAGATAAATCTTTAAGAAGTTTTTGAATGGTTTTCTCAGCATTACAGTTTGATAGTAAGGATATATTTTCTTTGAAAAGTTTTTCTTGTTCTATACCTTCATCTGGTAATAGGAATTTCGGAGCTAAAAAATTTAAAACAAATATTGATTTAGCTTTTAAATTATTTTGAGGATTTTCCTCAAAGGCATATCTGCAGTTTACTATATCATTTATATTATCTATATTCAATATGCTCTTATTAGTCCATCCATTGTCGAATTTAGAAAAATTTAAAAAATCACCTTCTAGCCATAATGCATATAAGTTGTTGTTTTGTATAATTAATTTAGGAAAAAGAAGAGGTTCTGTGCTTTCAGATATTTTATATACCTTCATAATTTTAGAACTATTTATAGACACATGTTCTAAAAAATATTCGTTTTTTTCTTCAGTTAAATTAAGTATATTTGTGCAATTTAAAGATTTCAAAGTAGAAAATTCAATATTTGTACCATATAATCTATATAGTTTCTTAGATGGACTCCAATTGCCTTTTTCGCATATAGAAAGATTTAAGGAAGATTCGCTATTAGTTATATTTAGATACCATAGGTAGATTTTGTTTCCATATACATCTATTTCAAAATGTTTATCAATAGATGAATCATAATCTATAGAAGTTATGATATTGGTAGAAAATTTGTCTCCTGACCATTTATAGTGAAGTATATCTGCTTTTTTTCATTGTTTTGATTAAGAAACATAAAAAATATATGAAGGGAGTCATCTATTGACTTTATTTTTATTTCTTTTATTTTTTCATCTTTGCTGCAGGTATTGCACAAGGTTTGAGTATTCCAGTTTTTGTAATACTCACTATACTTGATAATTCCATCATAAGTTATGTATATGAGCTGGATGGTTCCTAAATAATTTATATTTATGTCAAATTCCATAACCTTCTCATCTAACTTGATTTTATCATAGGAATTGTAACAAATTAAATTACTACAGTCATCAATATAAAAATTCCATAGATTGCCTGATATATCTTTTAAAATATAAGGTTTTTTTCTGACATTTATCATCGCCTCCTTGTATAAAATATATTAAATTTAACTTTTTATATTCATAAAAAAATTAAATTTAAACCTAATATATGTAATCACACTTGCTTTTCATTTGCATAGTATATATTGAGAAAGCAATATTATTTTATTTATTAGAAAAGGAGGATATTATATGGCTATAAATTCTAAGGATTTCATCCCTCGTCCTGGTTTTATAAATAAGCAAGGGTATATTCCTGACCCAATAGAGCTTTGCTGTGTTCAAATACCTAAAATATTCGACCAATGCTTGATAAAAAAATGCTTAAAACCAATAGACAGAAGGGAAGATTTAAATCTAGAATTATGTAAACAATTAATGGAAACTGATGGCATTACAAATGTAACAGATCCTAGTCAAGTAAAGAAAATAGGATGCTGCAGAAATTTTGATATAGAGATTACATCTATATCAAAATCTTGTGTAAAAGGGGAAGAAGGATACAAGAGAGTAACTGTTAATTTTAAAGTAACTTTTAAGGTTGATTTATTAATCGATGAAGATGACGGAATATGCAGACCTCAAACAGTTGAATACACAGTAAATCAGACAATAACTGTACCTAAATTCTATTGTCCAGATCCAATAGCTCAGATTTCTTGTGGTAAAGGATGTCCATGTGCTTTGGATGTTGAAGATCAAGATCCAGATATGATAAAATTAGAAGTAGTTGCAGATTGCTTAAGGTCAGAATTAGTTAAAATTGATTGCTTAGCTCCAGAAAATGATAAGGTATTTTTATGTATTACATTAGGCTTATTCATAATTGTAAAATCAGAGTTATTGGTTCAACTATTGATTCCATGTTATGGATATTGCCCAACTCCACCAGTATGTCCTGATGAAGTAGATCCTTGTAAAGAATTTAAGGATAGAGAAGCACCAGTATTTTATCCACCACAAAAAATGGATAACTTATTCCCAGATTATATAGATTCAGCTGAAGAATAACGAAAAAGTCCATATAAAATAATTAGATAGCTATTTAATCATTTTAATAATAACCTCATGTATGTAACGTGAGGTTATTGTTTTTTATATAAAGTACCTATTAAAACTATTTTTAATAGGTACTTTATTTTTGCTTTTTTGCTATAATAAAGTTATAGCTATTTAGGAGGGGTAAAAATGTCTCAAAATAATATTGACAATAAAGAAAACATATTGGAGAAAATAAGGCCATACATAAAAAAAGGGGAAAGCATTACTTTAGGGGAAAAATTAAAATACAAAGAGAAAACATATATGAAAATTTATTTAAATAAGGGTATTTTAGCCACTATAAAAAAACAGGAGAATGAAGTTTTATTTATAGATGAATCATTTAAATTTATAGATAAAGAACCTATATTAAAGGAATTATTAAAATTAAGCCATTATGAGAAGATTTTTTTAATGAAAATAATAAAATAAGTATTTTTAAGGCTATTCAAGATGAGGCACAGATGATAAAAGATGAAAGAGATTATAATGAAGTTGCAATTGTTCTTAAATTTTTAAAGAATGAAATGAAAGCAAAGGGAAAATACAAGGACCTTTTGAAAATGGAATGGAGGAAATTCTTAAAATAATTGATGAAGTTCCCAAACTAAGAAAAGACAATAATGAAAAATTAAAAGAACTACTTATAGCAGTAAAAGATATGAAGGAAAAGGGTGTAATATTTAGTGATCAGGTGTTAAATGATATTTATCCAATTTATAAAGAAGCATTAGTTATGAATTTTAAAAAGGTTAAGGTCATCGCTAAGGGAAAAGAATATTATCATATGCTAAAGAAACTTGCAGAGAAAAAAGAAGAATATTTGCATTAACTTTAAGATGGAGACAGTATATTGGTAACTTAATAAAAATGAATTATGTCATGGGATATTTTGAAAAAGTAGTTAATACTTATGATAAATTACTTTACATGAATGAAGGGGATTATATTAGGTTTTTGAAAGACATGGAAAATAGTAATGTACAGAATAAAATTAAAAATGTAAGGACTAATAAATAAGCGTGGTTAAAACCACGCTTTAAATTACTTTATGAATGTAAACACTATTGGTTTCTTTAACTACTTTTATATGTTCAACTTTAGGATCTTCTGTACCTTGAACATAAAGTCCAGTTTCTTTTAACTGGGATACATAATTTACTATTTCTTTAGTTATTATTTCACCTGGACAAAGCACTGGTATGCCTGGTGGATATGCAAGTAAAAATTCTCCACTAATTTCTCCGATGCTATCGTTAAGTGGAACAGAAACTTTTGAGCTGTTAAAGGCTTCTCTTGGAATTATAATTTCTTCAGGTATTGAAGGAATATCTAAGAAGTTCATTTTTTTATGGCATTTTCCGTATAAATCTTTACTTATGTCTTTTAATGCACATAATAATTTATCCATGCCTTCTTTTGTGTCACCAAAAGACCCTACAGCTAAAGTATTATAAAAATCAGATAGTTCCATTTGTATATGGTACTTATCTGCAAGCATTGAGTCAAGTTCATATCCTGTAATGCCTAAATCCTTACAAGTTATTGTAATCTTAGTAGGATCAAAGGAGTAAGCTCCTGAAGTTCCTAAGATTTCTTCACCAAAGCATTTAAAGCCAGGAATCTTGTTAATTTCCTCTCTAACATAATTAGACAATTCAATAGTTTCATCTAGAAGTTCTTTACCCTTTGTTGCAATTTGTCTTCTTGCACAGTCTAAAGAAGCCATTAGTATGTATGAGGGTGATGTAGTTTGAAGTAGGTTTAAAACTTGCTGAACCCTAGCTGTATCTATCCTACTTGAATTAACATGTAATAGAGAAGCCTGTGTTAATGCACCTATTATCTTGTGAGTGCTTTGGGCGCACATATCGGCGCCTGCTTCTATAGATGAAATAGGAAGCTTATCATTGAAACCTAAATGAGGTCCATGGGCTTCATCAACTATAAGAGGGATATCGTAACTGTGAACTATATCACATATTTTCTTAATATCCGTTGCAACTCCATAATAAGTTGGATTTATTATTAAAACTGCCTTTGCATCGGGGTTTTCTTTAAGAGCTTTTTCAACAGTTTCAGGGGATACTCCATGAGCAATACCTAGCTCTTTGTCTATTTCTGGTTGCATATATAAAGGATGCGCACCGCTTAAAATTATTCCTGAAGTAACAGATTTATGAACATTTCTAGGAACTAATATTTTGTCCCCAGCACCTACTACTGAAAGAATCATTGCTTGTATTGCACCCGAAGTTCCGTGAATTGAGAAAAAGAGGCCTCAGCACCATAAGCATCTGCTGCTAATTCTTGGGCTTTTTTTATAGGTCCACTTGGATGATGTAAACTATCTACTAGTTTAAATACAGTTACATCAATTTTAAAAGGATTTTCACCCATAAAGTTTTTAAAAGTTTCATCCATTCCTTGTCCTTTTTTATGTCCTGGTACGTGAAATGGTAATGTATTTCTATTTACATATTCCATTAAAGCCTCAAATAATGGAGTTTCATGTTGATTAAGTTTGTACATGTCGATTAACACCCTCTTCCTTAAAAATACGCAAAATTTCGTTAAAATATGTTAGCGTTTATTTAAAACAATATCATTATAAGGTAAATGAAAATATAATGCAATAAAAAAACGATTATTTTAAAATTAAATTTAAAATTTAACTTATGCTTATTATTTTCATTAGCAGTGAATAATATTACCTATTGTTGTTAAAAATAATTTAGTAGGGAGGGATAATTATGGAAACGTTGATTTTAAGTAAAAGAATAAAGAAAAACAATCGATATGCAAAAAAGAGAGAAAAAGAGGATTGATTCCAGGAGTACTTTATGGTAAAAATTTAAGAAATTATATGTTTGAGATAGGTGAATTAGAATTAAACAAAGCTGTCTTTGAAAATGGAGAATTTGGTGTTTTAGATTTAAACTGTGAAGGTCAAAGTCTAAAGGCTCTTATAAAAGAAGTTCAAAGAGAGCCTGTAAACCACAAAATTATACACATAGATCTACAGGAAGTAAATAATAAGCAAATTGTGGAAACTGAAGTGCCTATAGTATATCAAAATGAAGGCTTAGTATATAAAAATGGTGGATTGGCTCAAAAAGAAAAAAATAGCATAAAGTTACAGTGCAATGTTGAAAAACTGCCAAAATCCATAGAAATTGATCTTGGAAACCTAAAAGTAGGGGATGTTCTTAGAATGACTGATGTGGAGTTATCTAAGGAGTTAATTCCCGTAGAAGAAATGGATACGGTAATTGTGACTATTATATCAAATCAAAACATTAATACAGAAGAAGAAAAATAAAAAACTAATTAAATAAATTATATAAAAAAACACTGAAAGTTTAATAAAATTTTTGCTTTTCGGTGTTTTTATTTTGTATAAATAATTTAAATTAAGGGGATATAAAATTTAGTACAAGCTTTTAAAGTTATGAATTAAATTGTTTTTGTTTTATAAATTTGATTATTCTATTTATTTGTAATATTATATATCCATAAAGATTATATTTACAGGTAAAACTTATATTGTAAATTTTTTTAGAATTATACATACTTAATATTTTGCCTTGTAATTATTTTTTCCATTTGTTTTAATATAAATAAAGGATTTACAATTAGTATTACGAGGAGGATCAAAATGAATTATAAAGAAAAATATGATTTCTGGTTAAATTCTATAATTATCGATGAAAATACTAAAAAAGAGTTAATGGCAATTAATGATGAAAAGGATATAGAGGATAGATTTTATAAGGATTTAGAGTTTGGAACTGGTGGACTTCGTGGGATAATTGGTGCTGGAAGTAATAGAATAAATAATTATACAGTAGGAAAAGCTACAGAGGGTTTAGCAAGGTATCTAAAAAAGAGTTATAAAAGTGATATATCTGTTAGTATTGCCTATGATTCTAGAAATAAATCAGAGGATTTTGCAAAGGCAGCTACAAGGGTTTTATGTGCTAGTGGAATAAAAGTAAATTTATTTGAAAGCTTAAGACCCACTCCTATGTTATCCTTTACAACTAGATATTTAAAAAGTAAAGCGGGTATTGTAATAACCGCATCCCATAATCCAAAAGAGTACAATGGCTATAAAGTATATGGTGAAGATGGCGGTCAGATTACAGACAAAGTTGCAAAGGAAATAATTACAGAGATAAATAACATAAAGGATTTTAGTGAAATAGAGTTTATGGATTTAAGTGAAGCTAAAAGAAAAAATCTTCTTAATATAATTTCTGAGGACATAGATAGAGAATATATAAAAAAGGTGAAAAGCCTTACTATAAGAAAAGATCTAGTAAAAGATAAGGCAAAAGAGCTTAAGGTAGTATACACTCCTATACATGGTTCTGGAAATATACCTGTAAGGAGAGTTTTAAGTGAACTTGGTTATGAAAATGTAATAGCTGTAAAGGAGCAGGAAAATCCAGATGGAAATTTTCCAACAGTTTCTTATCCAAATCCTGAAAATGCTGAAGTATTCAATATTGCCCTTAAAAGCTATTCTAATATTGAACCAGATCTTATATTTGGAACTGATCCTGATTGTGATAGGATAGGTGTAGTTGTTAAAGATAAAAAAGGTGAATATAAAGTTCTTACTGGAAACCAAACAGGGGTGCTTCTTTCAGAGTATATGATATCTTCTCTTAAAGAAGAGGGAAAGCTACCTTCTGATGGTGTAATTATTAAAACTATAGTAACAAGCGATATGGTAAAACCTATAGCTAAAAAGTTTGGGGTAGAAGTTTTAGAAGTACTTACTGGTTTTAAATATATTGGTGAAAAGATAAAAGAGTTTAAAGAAGATAATAGTAAAAGTTACATATTTGGATTTGAAGAAAGCTATGGCTATTTAGCAGGGGATTTTGTACGAGATAAAGATGCTGTAATTGCGTCAATGCTAATATGTGAAATGGCTTTATATTACAAGAATAAGGGAATGAATCTTTATGAAGCCTTAATGGTTTTGTATAAAAAATATGGTTTTTATAAAGAAGATTTAATTTCTATGACTTTAAAGGGGAAAGAAGGGCAACAAAAGATAGATACCATAATGGAAAGATTAAGGCATTCCATGAAAGCAAATATAAATGGTGTAGCTATAAGAAAAAAATACGATTACAAACTTAAAATAGAAAAAGATTTAATAGATATAAATGAAAAAACTATTGAACTTCCAAAATCAAATGTTTTGAAATTCCTCATGGAAGACAATTCTTGGTTTGTAGTAAGACCTTCAGGAACTGAGCCTAAAATAAAGATGTATTTATCCGTAGCAGGAAAGAGTATGGAAAATTGTGAGGATAAATTAGAAAAACTTAAGGATAGTGTTATGAGTTTAATAGACTGTTAATTAAAAGGGGGCGCCTTCTAGGACGTCCTTTTTTAATTAGTCTGATTAATAATTAGAAAAATATGTAATTTATATTGCAATTTTAGACTATGGTATTGTAATATAAGAGTTGATATGATATATTTCCTAAGTAAATGAATTTATTTCGTAGTTAAAAAAAGATTTATGAGACTAAAGGAGGAATAAAAATGGATTTGAAAGCTCATTATTCAGAGAAATTATCAAAATTATTCTTTTTAAATATAAAAAAACAAAAATTAAGAGAACTATTTAAGGTAGATATAAAAGAAGATATATATATACCAGTGGCTGCTGAAGACCTAGCAGATAAAATAAAAAATGAAAGTTCATTAAATAAAATACCTATGAGTTTTTTTCTTGAGGGTATGTTTTATGTTTTAGGTGCTGATTCAAATTTTAAGTATAATGAATATTATAATACAATGTTATTAAATGCAAAAGAATCAGATAAATACATAAAATCAAGGATCGCAAAGGAAATTAAGAAAAGCAATTATGAAGAAGCGTATATAATGCTAAAGGGACTTTTTTATATAGAAAAAAGCCAGGATAATCTTTCAAAACTACTTTTACTTTGTGATAAGTTAAGAAGTGAAAATAGTAAGTTATACAGGGAAGAGGAATTAGATTTAATAGAAAAAAGCAAAAAATTTGATGAGAATTTTAAAGAACCCTACTTTTATGAATCCCTTTTATATAGAGATGATAAGGATTTTCAAAAAGCTTTTTACTGTATAAACACATATATATCAAAAGGTGGAGAAGAAACAAAGGAGATTACTGAATTTAAAGATTCTCTAAAAGTGGTAAATGATTATGATAAGGGAAAGGAACTTGTAAACACAGAGCCAGACAATGCTTTGAACATATTGATGCCCTTATTAGATACAATAGGTGATAATGCAGAAATATATTATTATATAGCTGTGGCTTATAGAAATTTAAAAAATCACCAAAAGGCTATATATTACTTAAATGAAGCTCTTTCAATAGATGATAAAGCTGTGGAGATTATAAATGAAATGGGATTAAATTATGCCTCTATTGGAGAGTTTGAGAAAGCTATAGCCTACTTTAGATCAGCTTTTCAGTTTACAGGTTCAGTTGAAATATGTACTAATTTAATAATGTGTTATTTAAACACAAAGGATATTAAACAAGCTAAAATACATTTAAAGCTTGCAAAAGAAATAAACAAAGAAGATGAAATTGTTAAGGATTTAGAAAAATTAATAGGTGAGATGGAAGCTTAGAAAAGAAATATTAAAAACCATACTAATTGTAGTATGGTTTTTAATATTTCTAAAAAAGGTATTTACATCGAAACAATGTTATGTTACAATAACCTTGTGATAAAGAAAAATTTAGCATAAATAACTAGGAAAGTGATGCTAGACAAAACAATCCTAAAGAATTATAGAGTATAGAAGGCAAGAACTCTATAAAAATAGAAGTTAAAACTAAATATAAATTTAAGAAGATATTTTTTTAGCTAAGCAATAAAACAATGTTATGTTACAAATGAAAGGAGGATTATTATGCAAAATAATGGAGATGTAAAGATATTAGGTTCTGGAGAATGTGGAGGAGGAATTTATAATGAGGTAAAAATATGTGGTTCTGGTGATATAAAAGGAGATATTCAGTGTAATGAACTAAAAATACTAGGCGCTGGAGATGTATCTGGTAACGTTAAAGCAAAAGAAATAAAAATAAGTGGAGCTTTAGATATAGATGGAAACATTGAAGGTGAAAATGTAAGTGTAAGTGGAGCTTTAGACATTAAAGGGGATATAAATTGTAATTATTTTAAAATAGCAGGAGCTATTGATGTGGATGGAAATACAAAAGCAGAGAAAATTGAACTTAAAGGAGCTGCAGAAATAAGCGGAAATTGTGAGGCTGAAACTTTTACTTCTTCTGGTGTTTTTGAAATAGGAGGAATGTTAAATGCAGGAGATATTATCATAAAATTAAAAGGAAAAAATACTGTAGAGGAAATTGGAGGAGAGAAAATAGAAGTAATTAGAAATTCAGATACAACTTTTGGAAAAATATTTAAATTTTCAATAGCCTTTGGAAGTGGCCCTAGTAAATTAGAGTGCCAAACTATTGAGGGGGATGATATATATCTTGAATATACAAAGGCGGAAACTGTAAGAGGGAAAAAAATAGTACTAGGTGAGGGTTGCCATATTGAAAATATCGAATACAGTGAGAGCTTTAATATGTCTAAGGATTCTAAGGCAGAATCAATAAAACAAATTTAATTAAATAATCTTATACATTAAAAAAAGGTGGGGTTATTATGGAGAAAGCAGTTGAGGTTAAAAATTTAAAAAAATATTTTACAAGTAAGAAAAAGAAACTTTTTAAGAAAACAGAAAAAAAGAGTTTAAGGCAGTTGATGATGTGAGTTTTGATATATTGAAAGGTGAAATCTTTGGGCTTTTAGGACCTAATGGAGCAGGAAAAACTACAACAATAAAGATGATTACAGGACTTTTAAGGCCAACTTCAGGTAAAGTTATGGTTATGGGTAAAGATGTTGATAAAGAGCCAATGGATGCCCTAAAGAATATTGGAACTGTTTTAGCAGGGGATAGAAGTATATATTGGAAGCTTACAGCTAGAGAAAATTTAGAGTATTTTGCAGCTTTGTATGGCTGTAATAAAAAAGAGGCAAAAAAAGAGCTCAAAAATTTTGGAAAGGTTAGATCTTACTGAAAAGGCAGATGAGTTGGTTGAAAAATATTCTACTGGTATGAAGCAAAAGGTGGCTCTTGGAAAGGCATTAATACCTAATGCTCCAGTGGTTTTGCTTGATGAACCTACTTTAGGACTTGACCCAAAGGCAGCTATTAATTTAAGAGAGATTATTTTGGATATTAAAAGTGAAGGAAGAACTGTTCTTCTAACTACTCATTATATGGAAGAGGCGGATTTTTTAAGTGATAGAATTGCAATAATAGATGGTGGAAAAATAATAGCTTTAGATACACCAGAGAATCTAAAGAGAAGTTTAAATGAGATTAAAACCTTAAATGTAGAAGTAGATGACTTAGATGAAAAACTTATAAATGATATAAAAGCAATGGAAGATGTAAAAAAGGTTGTAACAAAATATGATGAGGATAGGAAAAGATATATAATTAACATTCATCACAGCGATGGAGATGTTTTAATACAAAATATAATTGACTCAGTTTCAAAAAATAAAAAGAAAATATTAAGTATGAATGTGAAAGAGCCGTCACTAGAAGATGTTTTTATAAATTTAACTGGTAAGAGTCTTAAATAATAGGGGGAGATATATGGAAAGGCTAAGAACTATTGGAGCAATAATGAGACGAGAATTTATACTAATGGTTAGATATCCAACATGGATAATACAAATGATAATCTGGCCACTTATTTTCCCTCTTATGTATATTTTAAGTGCTTTGGGTTTTGCAGGACCGGATAAGTCCTCTTTAAGTGTGTTTAATTCTATAACAGGTACTTCAAATTACACGGGATATTTAGTAATTGGTACTATGGCTTGGATGTGGGTAAGTACAACTATGTGGGGCTTTGGAACTTGTCTTAGAGAGGAACAAATGCGAGGAACCTTAGAATCTAATTGGCTATGCCCTATTAAGAAATTTGATTTTTTAGTAGGGGAATGTTTAATGGATATATTAAATTCTATATTAGTTACTGTGATTTCAATTTTAGAGTATAGATTTATATATGGAGTGCATTTTTCTTCAAATGTTTTATATTGGATTTTAATATACCTAGTAATGATGCCAGGAATATATGGACTTGGAACTATGTTTGCAAGCTTAGTTCTTTGGGCCAAGGAAGCAAATCCTGCAGTGCATTTAGTGAGAGGATTTATGATGATTGTCTGTGGTATAACTTTTCCTATAGCTATAACTCCACTGTGGTTACAAAGTATTGCAAAAGCAGTGCCTTTTACTTACGGTATAACTGCTGCAAGGCAACTTATGGTAATGGGAAACAGCTTAAAGGAAGCTTCTTATAATGTATTTATGTGCTTAATATTAGGTTTGATTCTTTTAATATTAGGAAGAGTTTCCTTTTTGTATACAGAAAAAAGAGTTAAAAATCAAGGAGCACTTGGAAGGTATTAGGAGGGATTTTCATGAAAGAAAAAATTTTAAAAGCACTATATGTTTATAGGGCTCGGTTTATAATTAGTATGAAATTATATTTTAGATATCCTCTAAATGCAGCGTTTACATTTTTCGATCCTTTAATATGGCTTACTCCTTTTTATTTTATGGGAAAAAGCTTTTCTGTAAATGGGCATATGACTGGATTTAGTAAATATACTGGAAATTCAGATTTTATGGGATTTTTAGTAATAGGCTATATGGTAACAGCTTATGTAGCTACAGTGTTTTGGTCTATAGGTTTTTCTTTAAGGGAAGAAATGCAGCAAGGTGTTTTAGAATCTAACTGGAGTGCACCGGTTGGAAGGATAACACTTATAGTAAGTAAAAGCCTAAGTAAATTTGCTATAACTACTGTGGAAGTGATAATAACTGGAATAGTATGTCATTTTACCTTCGGATTTAATTTAAATGGCAATATTTTAAAAGCTATAGGGTTTTTAATACCAGGTATAATTGGATTAATGGGACTTGGTATGGCTATAGCTGGTTTAGTTTTAATTGCTAAAAATGCTAATCCAATAATAGACTTGACTAATTCAATTTTAGCAGGTTTTTCAGGTAGCTTTTTTCCTATAAAGGTTATGCCAAGAGGATTTACATTTATATCTCTTATTATACCTTTAACTTATATATATGACAGCACTAGGGCGTTACTTATTAACCAGGAGCCATTGTTTTCTTTGAAAAAAGAATTTATAATAGTGATTGTTACTATGATTATTATGTGTATATTAGGAAATTATATTTTCTTAAAAATAGATAGAAGATGTAGAGAAAAGGGAATTTAGCAACCCACTAAAAAGGAGCTTAGCTAAATAATGTAAAAGATTGAGATAAAGGAGAATAACTGTGGAGGAAAATTTAATATCTAAAAAGGACCTATTAACTCTTACGGGAATTTCTTATGGTCAGCTTTATAGGTGGAAGAGAAAAAGTTAATACCAGAAGAGTGGTTTGTAAAGAAATCTTCCTTTACAGGACAAGAAACTTTTTTCCCAAAGGAAGAGATTCTAGATAGAATAAACAAAATAAAAAATATGAAAGACGGCTTGTCTTTAGATGAAATAGCTGATATGTTTACGCCTAATTTAGATGAAGTTTTTTTAACAAAAGATGAATTAGAAAAAAATCTATTGTAAGTCAGATGACTATTAGCATTTATATAGATGTTTATGGTGATGAGAAAACTTTTTCGTTTTTGAAAATTTTATGTATGTATGTTGTAGATTTCTTTATTAAATCAGGGGAAGTTGGTATTGAAGAAGGAAAAAATATATTGATTACCTTGATTAATAATTATAGTGAAATTAAAGATAAAGATTACGATGTGTTTTTATTTAGAAAATTCGGGGCTGCAATATGTTTACTTATAAGTTCAAAGGGAAAGGTGATTTTAGAAAAGAGCTCAAAACTTGTATTAAGAAATAGCATAGTAAAATCTATAGAAGAGCTAAAAATAAAATTAAATAGCTGATTTTAAAGGTAGGATATTCTTTATATAAAATATCCTACCTTTTTGTAGGTATATAAGTTATTAAGTACTTGTTTTTTAAACTTATAAATGAATTTTAGTATAAGAATGTAAAATTTTTATAAATAAATAGTGAATTAAAAGGTATTTTCTTTATTAAAGTTGAATTATTCTAAAAATCATGTAAAATTGATAAAAGAGAGTTATAATAAACTATGATTAATCTAGTAAAGGGAAGTGGGAAAATGAATAATGATAAGAAATTTATTTTATACGATATAATTTTAATAATAGCTTCGCTATATTTAGCATTATTGTTGAGATTAGATTTTAAAATTTCGCCTGAATATATGAAGTTTTTTGGTATTCAATAATACCAGTGACTTTAATGATAATTTTATTTAACAGTATATTCAAATTATATAATAAGGTGTGGAAATATGCATCTATTGAGGAACTACTTTCAATAGTGTACTCTATTTCTATTTCTAATGTAGTTTTTATTCTTTATAGTTATTTTATAACTTATAAAATATTTGAAAATAACTACTATAGATTTCCGTTTACTGTCCACATAATATTTTGGTTATTATCTGTAGTTTCTCTTGGAGGAATTAGATTTGTGTATAGAATCATTGGAACAGAAAAATTAAAGGATTGTGTAAATGCAGACAGAAAGAAAGTTCTTATAATAGGGGCTGGGGATGCTGGAGTTTTACTTCTTAAGGAAGTAAAAAAACACAAGGAATTTAACTTTGATGTTGTTGGCTTTATTGATGATGATTCTTCAAAGAAAGGTAAAGTGATTAATGGAGTACAAGTTTTAGGTGACCGTAAGGATATAATTAAAGCTTCAATAGATTATGAAGTGGATGAAATTATAATGGCAATACCTTCAGCGGAGATTGATACTAAGAAAGATATAATATCTGTTTGTAAGGAAACAAAATGCAAATTAAAAACTATTCCAGGTATTTATGAAATCATCGATGGCAAAGTAAACATAAGTAAAATAAGAGATGTAGATATTGAAGATTTACTTGGAAGAGAGCCTGTTAAATTAGATAGTAAGGATATAGATAAATACATTAAAGATAAGATTGTTTTAGTAACAGGTGGTGGAGGCTCTATAGGTTCTGAGCTTTGTAGGCAAATAACTAAGTTTAAACCAAAGAAACTTTTAATATTAGATATATACGAAAATAATGCCTATGATATACAAAGAGAGCTTGTAGATACGCATCCTGAACTTGATTTAGAAGTTCTTATAGCCTCTATAAGAGATGAAAAGAGAATTAGAGAGATATTTTCTAAATATAGGCCTAATGTTGTTTTTCATGCTGCAGCTCATAAGCATGTGCCACTTATGGAAGAGAACCCAAAAGAAGCTATAAAAAACAATGTAGTTGGCACCTATAATGTTGTTAAAATATGCAGTGAGTATGGTGTTAACAAGTTCGTTCAAATAAGCACAGATAAAGCTGTAAATCCTACAAATATAATGGGTGCAACTAAAAGATTTTGTGAAATGATGATTCAGGCTTTTGATAAGATAAGTGCTACTGAATATGTAGCAGTTAGATTTGGAAATGTTTTGGGAAGTAATGGCTCTGTAATTCCATTATTTAAAAAGCAAATTGCAAGAGGAGGTCCAGTTACAGTAACTCATCCTGAAATAAATAGATTCTTTATGACTATACCAGAGGCTGCGCAGCTTGTAATACAGGCAGGTGGTATGGCAAATGGTGGAGAGATTTTTGTGCTAGATATGGGAAAACCAGTGAAAATGGTGGACTTAGCTAAGGATTTAATAGCTTTATCTGGCTTAGAATTAGATAGGGATATAAAAATTGAATATACAGGGTTAAGACCTGGTGAAAAGCTTTATGAAGAGCTTTTAATGGATGAAGTAGCTTTAACTTCAACAAAACATCAGAAAATATTTGTTGAAAAACCTATGGCTGAAGAACTTAAATTTATTGAGAAGTCAGTTGAAGAATTTAGGGAAGTTTCAAAGGTTGAAACAGATAATGAAGAAGTATTTAAATTAATGGAGGAGAAAGTTCCAACTTATAAGAGAAAGAAAAATTAGTAAGCTTTAGATAAGGAGTTTTAATATGAAAGTTCTTGTGATTTCACATATGTATCCTTCAAATTTTAATACTATGGCAGGAATATTTGTAAAAAAACAGGTTGAGGAATTAACCAAACTAGGCTGTGAGGTTAAGGTGATTTCACCTGTTCCTTGGTCTGGTTTTCCACTTAATATAATAAGTAGTAAATGGAAAAAATACAGTAATATACCCTACGAAGATGTAATAGATGGGGTTAAGGTGTACTATCCTAGGTATTTAGAATTTCCAAAGGGGTATGCCTTTGAGGGCTCGGGAAAGAGAATGTATAATGCTATTAAAAAGTTAGTTCTCCAATTAAATGAAAAAGATAAATTTGATTTAATTCACTGTCATGTGGCCTTACCTGATGGGTACTGTGGTATGCTTTTAAAGGAAGAACTAAAAATACCTCTAGTTACAACTGTCCATGGTCAGGATTTTCAATATACCATAAATAAAAGTGAAAAATTAAAAAAAGCAGTTTTTCATGCACTTAGGGCTTCAGATAAAATTATTACTGTAAGTAATAAACTTAGAAATATAGTAAAAGACCAAGATTTTAATAGTAAAATTGAAGTTATAAGCAATGGGA
The DNA here is from genome assembly GCA_041861885.1 of Haloimpatiens sp. FM7315. Taxonomy (NCBI): domain Bacteria; kingdom Bacillati; phylum Bacillota; class Clostridia; order Eubacteriales; family Clostridiaceae; genus Haloimpatiens; species Haloimpatiens sporogenes. The sequence goes on along the minus strand of JBGVUE010000001.1, from coordinate 2,302,795 downwards.
TAAGCCTTGAGGATTGTATTTTAAACGAAAAAACCAATCTAGATAATGTTCCTTTTGATATAGGTATACTAAGTGCATCGAATTTAGTTAAGACTAAAGGTATAGATTTAAATATAAAGGCTATGAAAGAAGTTGTGAAAAAACATAAGAAACTTAAATACTACATTATTGGAAGTGGACCTGAAAAAGATAATTTAATGGAACTTACAAAAAAGTGTGGACTACAAGATAATGTGGTTTTCAAAGGAAGATTAGAACATAAAGAGGTAATTAAATACATGTCAAAGTGTCAAATATTTTCTCTTCCTAGCTGGCAGGAGGGTTTTGGTGTAGCTTATGTAGAGGCTATGCTTCAAGGAAAACCTGTAATTGGTGTAAAAGGAGAGGGAATTGAAGATGTAATTTCTCATATGAAAAATGGAATTCTAGTAGAGTCAAAGAATTTAGAGGATTTAATAAAAAATATAGAATTTTTACTAGAAAATAAGGAAAAAGCTAATAATATAGCTAAAGAGGGCAAAAAAACTGTTGTCAATGATTTTACATGGAAGAATACTGCAAAGAAAACCATAAAATTGTATAATACCATGATTAATTAAGTTGACGTATAGTAGTAACTAAATTATAATTTAAATGATTTTTATAGAAGGGGTGTATTAAATATGGAAAAACTTAAATTTGCAATTATAGGTTGTGGAAGAATATCATATAAACATGTTGAAGCTATACTAAATAACAATGAAGAGGCAGTTTTAGTTGCAACTTGTGACATAGTTAAAGAAAAGGCTGAAGAAAAGAGACAGCAGTACATATCAGAAGCTACAGGAAAATCAAATGTAACAGTTTATACTGATTATAAAGAGATGCTAGAAAAAGAAGAAATTGATGTAATAACTATAGCTACAGAAAGTGGGTTCCATCCTGAAATAGCAATGTACTGCATGAATAAGAAAAAAATGTTATAGTTGAAAAACCAATGGCTCTTTCAACTAAAGATGCAGATGCTATGATAAAATGTGCTAAAGATAATGATGTAAAACTATGTGTAAGTCATCAAAATAGATTTAATGCTCCAATTCAGAAGTTAAGAAAAGCTATGGATGAAGGAAGATTTGGAAGACTTGTAAATGGAACTGCAAGAATTCTTTGGAATAGAAATATGGGATATTACACTCAAGCTCCATGGAGAGGTACATGGAAGCAAGATGGTGGAACTCTTATGAATCAATGTATACATAATATAGACCTTCTTCAATGGATGATGGGCGGAGAAATAGATACAGTATATGCTCAGTGTAATACTTTTTTAAGAGATATAGAAGCAGAGGATTTTGGAGCTATAATTATAAAGTTTAAAAATGGCGCTATAGGAATGATTGAAGGAAGTGCCTGCGTTTATCCAAAGAACTTAGAGGAAACTTTAAGTGTGTTTGGAGAAAATGGAACTGTATGCATAGGCGGACTTGCTGTTAATAAAATAGAAGCTTGGAGATTTGCTGATGGAAAAGACAATGAAGAGAGCATACTAAAAGCACAGGAGGGAGATCCTGATACAGTTTATGGATTTGGACATACTCCATTATTTAAAGATGTAATAGATTCTATACATGAAAATAGACAGCCTCTTGTAAATGGAGAGGAAGGAAAGAAAGGTATGTCAATAATTCTTGCAGCTTATAAATCAAGACTTACTGGAATGCCTGTAAAATTCCCTATGGGAGATTTCTCTACTATGGAAATGGTAAATGTAGATAAATTAAAAAAATAAGATCCTTTGAAATGGAGAGTAAAATATGAACATGAATTATATATCAGAAACAGCTAGTATTGGAAAAAATGTGACTTTAGGAAAGTTTACAGTAATAGAGGATAATGTTGTAATAGGAGATAATTGTATAATTGCAAATAACGTAGTTATACATGCTGGATCTTCTATAGGTAGCAATGTTAGAATAGATGATAATGCAGTAATAGGAAAGCTTCCAATGAGATCTGTAAATAGTATATTTAAAGATGAAGAAAAACTTCCAAACTGCAATATTAAAGATGGATGTTTAATTGGAGCCTCAGTAATTGTTTATGCTGGATGTGAAATTGGAAGCAAAACATTAGTTGCTGATTTGGCGGTTGTTAGGGAAAATGTTTCTATAGGGGAGAGAACTATTATAGGAAAAGGAGCAACCATTGAAAACTTTTGTAAAGTAGGATCTAATTGTAAAATTCAAACTAACGTGTATTTAACAGCTTACTCAGAAGTTGAAGACTGTGTATTTATAGCACCTTGTGTTGTGACTTCTAATGACAATTATGCAGCGAGATCTAAAGAAAGATTTGGAAAGTTCAAAGGAGTTACTGTTAAAAAAGGTGGAAGAATAGGAGCTGGAGCAGTTATTCTTCCAGGAAAAGTTATAGAGGAAGATGGCTTTGCAGCTGCAGGAAGTCTTGTGACAAAAGATGTTAAGAGGGCTAAAATTGTAGCAGGAAGCCCTGCAAAGGTGTTTAGAGAAGTACCAGAAGATCAATTACTTAAAAATCAATAATTCCAATGAGGTGGAATATATGAAAATATGTATGCTTACTTCAGGACATGATATATATGACAATAGGATTTACTATAAAGAGATATTGTCTTTAAAGAAAGAATATGATGAAATATACTTAGTTGCTCCTGGAGATAAAGATTTTGTAACAGAAGAGGGAATAAATGTTAAGTGCTTTGAGAAAAGAAAGTCATGGCACGATAGGATAAGACCTATGCAGGATATGTTTGACATTGCCATAAAAATCAAGGCAGATGTTTATCATGCCCATGAACCTGACTCTTTTCAAGTGGCGGTTAAACTAAAGAACGCTATAGGATCTAAGGCGGTTTATGATTCTCATGAGTATCATCCAGAAGGTTTTAGTGAACATTTTAAGATTGGCAAGGGATTAGTTACTAAGATTATATATGATTACGAGAAAAAATTAGGAAAGCAAGCGGATTTAATAATATCAGTAAATGATATTTTGATAAATAAATTTAAAAGCTATAATGAAAATGTGGCGCTTTTGCCTAATTACCCTATGCTAAGTTTAAATACTGTAGATAAGGAATATGGACAGGAACCTGTTTTTGTATATGTAGGAGGCCTTAGGGAAGATAGAGGTATTCTAAAGATACTTGAAGCTATAAAATTAGTTGAAGATAAATGCAAATATATCTTTATTGGTCCTTTTGAGAATGATGAGTTTAAAAACAAAGCTATTAGATTTAAAGAAAACCAGCTTAAAGATAAGGATGTAACTTTCAAAGGTAAGATACCTCATAAGGAAGTCTTTGACTATTTAAAAAGGGCTTCTGCGGGATTTGTACTTTTACAGCCTAGTAATTGGAGGTATGTAAACTCTGAACCTATAAAAATATTTGAGTATATGATGAGTAAAACAGCGGTTATTGCCAGTGACTTTCCTATGATGAGAAATATAGTAAAAGGTGCTGAAAGTGGTTTACTAGTAAAGCCTCAAGATATAGATAAAATTGCAGAAGCCATTAGGTATATAATTAATAATAAAGATGAAGTAAAACTTATGGGCGAAAGAGGATTTGCAAGGGTTAAAGAGATGTACAATTGGTCTATTTGCGAAAAAAGACTATTGGAAGCATATAAAAATTTAGATTGATTTGATAAACTATAATATCATTAAATTATGATGTTATAGTTTATTCTAGTATGATGTGAATAGTTGAATTTCTTTAATTAAAGCTATTTATATAAAAGGGCTTAATAAAAATTTTGATTTTGTTAAATTAAATATTGATTAGGAGTTGTAATTTCATGAAAAAGAGAAAAGTAAAATTCTCCATATGTATATTGGTATCTTTAATTTTGCTCATAGTATCTATTTTTTATAGAGTAAGTATAGGTGATTATATAAGCAGTATTGGAAAAGAAAAGGATTATTCAACTGATCCAAATCTTAAGGGCAAAACTATAGTTAGGGTATGGATACGAAAGGACAATGTGTCTTCAACTAGAGGATATCAAGTTCAAAAATTTAACGAGGAAAACAAAGATATATATGTAATGCTAAGTATGTATAAAGAAGACTATGATAATCTGCTAAAAACAGCTATTGCAGCAGATAGAGGTCCTGATATTATGACTTATGCTTATTTTGAACTAATAAAAGATAATAAATTGGCTAATTTAAAAGATTTAGATTTAAACTTAGATAAAGTAGGAAAGGAAAATCTAGTTTATTACAACGGAGAGCCTTTTGGTACAAGGTCTTTAGAGCAAAATGTTAAATTTATATGGAATAAAGAGATATTTAAAAAAGCAGGGCTTAATCCTGAAGTCCCACCTAAAACCTGGAGTGAGGTTTTAGCTTACAGTAAAATAATTAAAGAAAAATGCAAAGATGTATTGCCTTTACAGTTTCCTTTAAATGACTATCAGGATTTTAAAGCTTCTATTGGAGAACCTTCAGCTAATTCAGGAAATATATATACTACCTTTTGGGATTATAAAAAAGGAAGTTATGAATTTAGTTATGCTAAGGACATTCTAAGTACATATAATAAACTCTATTCAGAGGGAATGTTAGATACTAACTTTTATAATAAAAGTAGAAATGAATTAAGAACTGATTTTTATAAGGGAAATGTAGCTATGTTTTTAAGTACTTATGAAGATAAAGGCTATTTTTCAAATATCATTCCACTGGATTTTGATTTGGGAATAAGCGATTTGCCAAAAGTTAAAGAAAATCAAGGAAATGACAGCTATTTTTTAACAAATTCTAATTTCTTAAGTATAAATAGTGAAGTTGCAAACAAAAGTCCTAAAGAAAAGGAAGCTATTACTAAAGTTTATAATTGGTTAAATTCACAAGAGGTAAATAAAGGAATATTAAAGACTAAGATGGCTATTTCACCCCTTGTAAAAGATACAAACATAAAAGATGATGTGTATAAAGAATTCAACAATGTTAAAAACTGCAAAACAGAAGAACAAGATCCTTCTATATTCATAAGTAGAGATTCAAAGGATACCATAAATTTAAGCATAGATGCAATTACAGGAAAGAAATCAGTTGATGAAGTAATAAAAAGCCTTAATGATAATTATAAAAATTATTGTGAGTTTACTGAAAAATATAGAAAAACCGATATGAAAAAATTTAAAAAATAATATTGTATGAGGGGAAAATAATAAAATATGAAGGTGTATTTAGATAGAATTTTTCATGATAACAAGAAAGTGATTTTTTTAGTTTGCTTTTTTCAGCTGCTTTGGCAGTATTAAATGTGAAAAAAATGGGAATAAAAGATTCCGGAATGTTTTTTTAGCTACTTTTTTATTAGTTAATCAGGTTTATTTGATTTTTAAAGATAGTAAAAAATCTATATTCTTATTCATTTTATCGCTTCCAATTTTGGTAACGGCAAGAAAAATTTGTTCTATAGATTTGGTATTCCTAAAAATTACTTATGAATCTATATATGTAACATTTTTATTTTTAGTAAAGATAAAAGATATATTTAGAAATTTAAAATATAGTGTTAAGAACTCATCTAGCCTAAGCTTTAGCTTTTACATTATGATTTTATTTTTCATGGTCTTTGTGTATAATGCGGATATATATTCTAAAGATTTGTTTAATAGTTTAAGTGATACCTACTTAGGTGTTGTGGTTCCAATTATGTTTATGATTTCGGTAATAAGTATTATTAAAACAAAGGACATAGATATAATAATATATTCCTTGATTTTAAATTTGGATTTCAGTTGCCTTTACGGTTTAATGCAGATACTTAAAGATGGAGTTTCTCTTTCTAATATAAAAAAGAACAGAGCTCTTTTAACTTTTGGATACCATAATGTAAATATATTTGCTGGAATACTCATAACAATTCTTCCTTTACTTATGGAAATAATTCTTTATAAGAAAAGTAGTAAGAAGGGAAAGGTATTTTTCTATGGCTCCTTTATGTTACAACTAATAGGACTTGCAATAACTTTCACAAGAGGGGCATGGATTTGCTTTATTTTATCTGTATTTCTTATTTTAATTAGCAAAAAGTATTCAAAAATTTTAATAGTTTTAACTTCAATAGGGTTATTACTTTCAAAACCAGCACTTTCTTTTATAATATCAAGGGGAAATCAAAACACTACGTTTTTTACAAATGAATCCTCTGTTGCTAGAATACAATCTATTTTTACAGACATACAGATTTTAAAGAAATTTCCTTTTGGTATAGGTATGAGTAGTTTTAAAGAATTTTATAAGGAATTTGCAGGTAGGGGATATTTAGCTATGCCTGAAAGTTTGAGATTTAAGGCTACTGCAGCTCACTATATGTTAGAGCATGCACATAACTTACTATTACAAATTGGAGTTGAATTTGGATTAGTAGCCCTTGTTATATTTATTGCTTTAATAATTAATAGATTAAGGTTATGTTTGAAAAATTATGGTGAGAATAGAGGACTTTTTATAAGTACATTGATCTATGTTATTTTTTCAACTTTAACTGGTAACGAGTTTAATCATAAGGGTGTTATAACGGGTACATTAATAATATTCATGATTTTTGCATTAATTGAAGTAAGGCAAAAAACTTATGACTTAAAATCAATTGAGATTGAAAAATAGAAGTTACTTTAAAATGATATTTTAAAGTGTAGTAATATAATAAAATATAAACTTATTTATTAAGGTGGTTAACATAATGAATGAAGATTTAATTGTTAAGTCTGTGTCTATAGTTATTCCTTGTAGAAATGAGAAAAATTACATAAAAAAATGTTTAGATTCCTTTGTAGATCAAAGTTATTCTAAGGATTTGTACGAGGTTTTGGTTTGCGATGGTATGTCTGATGATGGAACAAGGGATATAATAAAAGACTATGAAAAAAAATATGGAAATGTTAAGCTAGTTGATAACCCTGATTTAACAGCACCAAAGGCTATGAATAGAGGGATAAGAACAAGCAAAAAGGATATAATTATAATTTTTGGAGCCCATGCATATGCAAATAAGGACTTTATAAAAAACAATGTGGAACTATTAAATAAAGATGAAAATATTGGCTGTGCAGGGGGACCTATAGAGACTATTAATGAGTCTTTGAAAGGTGAAGCTATAGCTTTAGCTATGAGTTCTCCTTTTGGAGTTGGAAATGCATTATTTAGATATGCAAAAAAGAGATGTATGTTGATACTGTGGCCTTTGGGGCATATAGAAGAAGCACTTTAGATAAAATAGGATATTTCGATGAGGAGTTAGTTAGAAATCAAGATGATGAGATTAACTACAGGGTAATAAAGGGAGAATTTAAAATACTTTTATCTCCAGTTGTTAAATCTTACTACTATAGTAGAGCTTCATTGAAAAAACTTTGGAAACAGTATTTTCAGTACGGATTTTGGAAGGTTCGGGTTATGCAAAAGCATGGAAAAACTGCTTCAGTAAGGCATTTAGTTCCTATGGCTTTTGTAGTTACAAATATCTTTGGAATATTGCTTGGACTAGTTTTTAAACCTATACTTTATTTATGGATGCTTGAAGTGATAGCGTATTTATGCTGTGATATAGCTACTTCTTTAAAGTTAAGCAAAAAAATAGGAGTGTATTAAGATATATACCATTTATATTTCCTATTCTTCATATAAGTTACGGTTTTGGATTTTTAGAAGGTTTATTTACTTTCTATGTATTGAAATCTAAAAAGTATATTGAAAAAAATAAAAAAATGTCTAGGTAAGAGTATACAATTTAAGGTTGCTACTAAAAAATAAATACAACAATATATTGATTTTTAATTATACAAAACAAAATATTGTATGTAGTTATTTTTAGTTACAACCTTTGTTTTTAAAAAATTTAGATGCTTTAAAAAGAGGTGTAGAAATGAGAAAATTAATGACCTATGTTTTAAGCTTTTTGTTTTAATATTACCCATAGCAACTAAGAAGGTTACAGTGTTAAAGCATAATGTTGGCCTTTTAGATTTGCTATTGTTTTCAATATTTATACTGTATTTTTTAAACTTACTTGTAAAAAAAGATAGTAGAAATAGATTTAAAAAAGGATTTATAGATTTTTTTAGAGATCCACTTACTATTTTTTCGTTTTTATTAGTGATTTTAATGTTTGTATCTTCTAGTTATGCTATGGATAAAAAGTTGGCTTTCACAGAAAGTATAAGGTTTGCAACCTATATTATTTTGTATTTTATTATAAAAAATGAATTTGACTATAAGGATTCAAAGCGTATGTTATTATCCTACATAACTTCAATTACATTGGTATCAGTTTTTGGAATAATTCAGTTCTTTACAAAAATAGGATTAAATCCTAAGTATATAGTAAACTATGGACATGGATCCATAGTTAGAATACATTCAAGCTTTCAAAACCCCAATGCTTTAGGAGCCTTTTTAATACTAGGTATTTTCCCGATTTTCATGATGGCAATGGGAATTAAAAGAAAAAGATTAATTTGGATTTTAACCTTTTTATTAGTGCTTTTAGCAATAATCCTTACAGGGTCGAGAAATGCATTAGTGGCCTTTGGAGTGGGAATGTTAATACTAGTAATTAGTTATAATTTTAAACTAATACTAGGATTTATTTTAGCTTTAGTTGCAGCCTTTATGGTGCCGGAGGTTCGTTATAGACTTTTAGATTTATTTAGTAAAACTCAAAATGAGTCAAGAATAAAGCTTTGGAAGACTGCTATAGCTATGATAAAAGAACATCCATTAAGGGGAATTGGAAATGGAAACTATACGGTTAGATATGATGAGTATGTAAAAAAATATCCTAGCTTAAAATACCCTGATTATCATAATATGCCATCACATAATTCTTATTTAAAAATTCAAAGTGAGCTAGGAATTGGAGGAATTATTTCTTTTTTAGGGCTTTTGATTTTCAGTATATTTAAAATTAAAAAGCTTATTAATAGAACTAGGGACAGATTTATAAAAAGTTTTTACACAGGATTTTTGGCTTCTATGATTGCATTTTTATTTATGAATTTTTCAGACAATATGTTTTTTATTCCTGAAATTGCAATGAGTTATTGGATTATAGTGGCTCTATGTGACAATATAAGTTATAATGATTTAGTATAAAAAAGAAAAATAAACGAAGGGATGAACTCTAAATGGAAAAAAATAAAAATATCGAAAAGATAATTATAGATAGAAAAAAATTAAGTTCTAAGAAATTTCAATTTATTATAAAGAGAATACTTGATTTTCTATTATCTTTCATAGGAATTGCCATACTTTCGCCTATTTATTTGATTTTATATATAGCAATAAAAACTGATTCAAAGGGTCCTGCTCTTTTTAAACAAGTTAGGGTAGGCAAAGATGGAAAAGATTTTGTTATATATAAATTTAGGACAATGATAGTAAATGCAGAGAAAAAAAGAGATCTTGAAATAGACCCAAAGAATCTTGAAAATTTTGTATTTCAAAGTAAAAGCGATAATAGAATTACAAAGGTTGGTGCATTTTTAAGAAAGACTAGTTTAGATGAGCTTCCACAGCTTTTTAATGTGCTTATTGGAAATATGAGTTTGGTTGGACCAAGACCTGAAATTCCTGAGGTTGTTAAGTATTATCCAGAAGAGTACCGTCAAAGACTTTTGGTATTGCCTGGAATAACTGGGCTTGCTCAGGTTAGTGGCAGAGGAGAAATTGAACTTGGAAAAACCATAAAATATGATTTAACCTATATACAAAATTTTTCTGTTATCTATGATATTAAATTACTATTTAAAACAGTATTTTCTGTAACAAAAGGTGATGGAGCCTTTTAAGGAGGATTATTATGGGTTCACGTATATTAAGATTTGATGTATATAATAAGACTAAAAGGGAGCTTTTTAAGGATATAGATGGTTATAATAAGGTTCATATAATTTCAGGAAATCCAGAAGTTTTAAGTAATAGTCTAAATAATAGTAAACTTTTGAAGAATTTTACTTCTAAAAATTCTATTATTATTCCTGATGGTGTAGGAACTATTATATCTTCTAAACTAATAGGTCAACCTTGCATGGAAAAAATAGCTGGCATAGAGGTTATGGATGGTTTACTTCATAAATTTGAAAGTGAAAATAAGTCCATATATCTATTAGGAGCGGAAGAATCTACCTTAGAGCTTTGCGTAAAAAACATTAAAATTAAATATCCAAAGCTTAAGGTTGCAGGTTTTCACAATGGATTTTTTGATATAAATAGCTGTGAGGATATTGTAAATGATATAAAAAATAGCAAAGCTCATGGATTATTTGTAGCTATGGGTTCTCCAAGGCAGGAAGATTTTATAATAGACAACATGAATGTACTTCCTTGTAAGCTATATATGGGTGTTGGTGGTAGCTTTGATATTTTTGCAGGAAAACTTAAAAGAGCCCCAAAGTGGATGATAAAAATGGGGCTTGAATGGCTATATAGATTGTCTAAAGAGCCTGTAAGAATAAAAAGGCTTGGGGCAATACCTAAGTTTATTGTAAAAGTAGTGAGAGAGAATAATAAAAATAATTAGTGTGCATACAAAGCAAAAGGAGCGTGTTTAAAATTAATAAAATAGCTAAAAATTTTTTATCAGTAGGCTTTGCAAACATTGTCTCTCAACTTTTAGGTTTTCTTACAGTAGTTTATTATGCAAGAATACTTGGAAAGGCGGATTTTGGTAAAATAAGCCTAGCACAATCTATATTGGTGTATTTTAATATGATAACTATTTTTGGATTTCAAACCTATGGAACAAAATTAATATCAAAAGCAAAAGATAAAAGCAATAGATGTAAATTAATTGGAGATATAGTCTCTTTGAGATTTATTATTGCTTTTCTATGTTTTTTAGCTTCAGTTTTTATAGGCTTTTTTTCTTATAAGGGATATGATTTTAAAAATATAATGATATTATATGGGTTTACTTTATTCCCCTTAGCCTTTAATATGGATTGGGTATTTTCTGGTACTCAAGAGATGGAGCATAATGCTATATATAATTTGCTTAAGAATGTAATTCCCTTTGTGTTACTTATGTTATTTTTAAAAATAAGGGGCAGGTATATTTGATACCGGTTTTTACACTTGTTGCTATGTGTTTTTCTTCTATTTATCATCAGTATGTTTTAAGAGTAAAAAAAGTATAAGGTATTCAGTTGGATTTGATTACGGAATTGGTAAAATGTATCTAAAGGCGGCTTTGCCCTTTTTTATATCTGGGTTATTGTCAATGATTAATTGTAATGTAGATTCTATAATTATTGGATATATGAGAACTGATGGAGAGCTTGGTTTATATTCCTCTGCTTACAAAATAGTTTTCTTTTTAACAAATGTTATTGCAACTATATTTGTGCCTTTGTTTCCGGTTATGATTGAGTATAAAAACTTTAAAGATAAAGAGTGCTTAAATAATCTTTTGAAATATATAAGTAAGCTTGTAGTTATGATTGCATTTCCAATAGCTATGGGTGGGATAATACTTTCTAAGGATATTATTTTGCTTTTATTTGGAAAAGAATATGTAAATGCATACATACCTTTGATAATACTAATGTTATATGTATTACTTTTATTTTTAAGAGAGACTTATGGATATGCCTTAAATGCTTGGAATATGGAAAAGCAATATTTAAAAACAGTGTTAATTTCATCAATGGTTAATTTGATTTTAAATCTTATTTTAATTCCTGTATATGGCATAATTGCAGCAGCTTTCACCACATTAATATCTGAAGTTATTAACTTTGTTTTTATGCAAAAATATGTATTTAAGGTTGCAAAGACTAGTTACTTACATAATTTCATAAAGATAATTTTACCAACAATACTTATGTCCATGGGTATAGTGCTTATGAAATTTTTAAATATAAGTATAATTGTAAATATAATTGCATCTATAGCTATTTATTTTATATCTGTAATTTTATTTAAGTATATGACTTTAAATGAAATAAAGAGTTTCTTAAAAAGAAAAAATGGAATATAAAAGGGGAGGGTTTTATGAAGAAATACTGCGTTTTATACCCTAATACCTGGAATGTTAATTTAGTTAAGGAAATGGGAATGATGCCTTATAAACTGCATAAATTATATGGTTATGATTCTACTATAGCTTGTTATAAATTAGATGAATATGATTACCTAAAAGAAGAGGTAAAGGGATTAAAAATAGATTTTATTGAAAGAAAGTATAATAATTATACTTTAGATGGATTAAGGTATTTAAATAAAAAAGCAAAAGATATAGATATCCTTCAGATTTTTCACGTTACCCTTTACTCTATGTTTTATGCTTATAGATATAAAAAGTTAAATCCTAAGGGAAAAATATACCTAAAGTTAGATTGTAGTTATAAATTAATAGATAAAATAAAAGCTTTAACTCCCTTAAAGAGAAAGCTTTTAAATAAATATTTGGATAAGGTTGATTTAATTAGTGCAGAGCAGGTAAGCTTAAGCGAAAAGCTGAAAAAACTATTGAAAAAGCATGAGAATAAAATAATAACAATACCTGATGGAGTAGATTACTCTTACTTAGAAAAAAACAATATAGTTTATAATTACGAGGAAAAAGAAAATACTATTTTAAATGTGGCAAGAATTGGTGCTGAAGAAAAAAACACACCTATGCTTTTAGAGGCTTTTTCTAAGGTAAGTGATGCTGCTAAAAGTGGATGGAAACTTAAGCTAATTGGCCCTATTGAAGAAAATTTTAAGAGTTACATAGAAGATTTTTTTGAAAAAAACCCAAACCTAAAGGGCAGAATTGAAATTATAGGGCCTATAAAAGACAGAAGAAAACTATATGATGAGTATAAAAAGTCAAAAATATTTTGTTTGACTTCTGAATTTGAAAGCTTTGGGATAGCCTTTGTGGAAGCGGCTGCACTTGGAAATGTAATATTAGCTACAGATGTTGGAATTGTAAGGGAAATAGTTGTAAAAGGAAATGGTGGAGTAGTGCCTTTAAGGGATACTAAAGGGTTAACCCTTATGATGGAAAAACTTATAAAGGACAAGAATATACAAAATTATTCTAAATACACCTATGATATTTGCAATGAGAAATTTAATTGGGACAAAATAATTCAAAAGTTAAAAAGAGATTTTGATAAACACAATTTTTAATTTTACAAAATAGCCTGAGAAGTAATTTTTGGGCTATTTTTTTGTGCTTTTTTAGATTAAAATGTCATAGCTTTAAAGTGCTAAATAAAGTCAGACAATTTAAAACGAAGAAAAATAAAGGGTAAATTCAGAAAATAAAGAATATTAATAATAGTTCAAAGAATATTATGAGGTAATTTGGGGGTATTAATATGGAAAAAATTAAAGTGAATGGAAACGATCTTAATTTAGAGGAAATTGTAAAGGTAGCGAGAGAGGGCTATGAAATACAATTAGATGAAGATGCAAAAGTAAAAATAGGTAACTCTAGAAAAATAATAGATGATATTGTAGAAAATAAAAAAGTGGTTTATGGAGTAACTACAGGTTTTGGAAAGTTTTCTGAAGTAAGTATTTCAAAGGATGATTGTAAGACTTTACAGAAGAATTTGATTATATCTCATGCCTGTGGATATGGAAACAGTTTTTCAAAAGAAATTGTAAGAACAATAATGCTTTTAAGAATAAATGCTTTGAGTAAAGGATATTCTGGAATTAGAATAGACACTTTAAATACTTTAATTGAAATGCTTAACAAAGGCGTTCACCCAGTTATTCCTGAAAAGGGTTCACTTGGCGCTTCTGGAGATTTAGCACCACTTGCTCACATGGTTCTTCCTATGATAGGTGAGGGAAAAGCTGAGTATAAAGGGGAGATTCTTCAAGGAAAAGAAGCTATGAAAAGAGCGGGAATAAATACAGTTGATTTAGTAGCTAAAGAGGGACTTGCTCTTATTAATGGAACTCCTGTAATGACCGCTGTTGGTGCTATATGTTTATATGACAGTATAAATCTATTAAAGGCTGCAGATATTGCCTGTGCACTTTCCTTGGAAGCTTTAAGAGGTATAAAAGATGCTTATGACCTAAGGCTACATGTAATAAGACCACATAAGGGACAAATATCTACAGCTAAGAATCTTTTGAACTTAATTGAGGGAAGTGACTTTGTTACAAGACAAGGAGAAATAAGAGTACAAGATGCTTATACCTTAAGGTGTGCTCCACAGGTACATGGTGCTAGTAAAGATGCTATAAATTATGTAAAGGATAAAGTTGATATAGAACTAAATTCAGTTACAGATAACCCAATAGTTACAATGGAGGGGGATGTAATTTCTGGAGGAAACTTTCATGGACAACCTATGGCTTTGAGTTTTGATTTTTTAGGAATTGCTATATCAGAAATAGCAAATATATCAGAGAGAAGACTTGAAAGACTTATTAACTATCAGTTAAACGATTTACCTGCTTTTCTTGTAAAACATGGTGGATTAAATTCTGGTTTTATGATAACACAATATGCAGCAGCTTCACTTGTATCAGAAAATAAAGTTTTAGCTCATCCTGCATCTGTAGATTCTATTCCATCTTCTGCAAATCAAGAGGATCATGTAAGTATGGGAACTATTGCAGCTAGAAAGAGCATGGAAATATTAAAAAATGCTCAAAGAGTAATTGCTACAGAAATACTAGCAGCTTGCCAAGCTATAGATTTTAGAGAGGGATTTTCTCTTGGAAAGGGAACAAAGAAGGCTTATGACTGTATAAGAGAAAAGGTAGATTTTATAGAAAAAGATAAAGTTATGTATGAAGAAATTGATAAGTGCAGTGAGCTAGTTGAAAAAGGTGAATTAGTAAAAAGAGTGGAAGAGGCAGTTGAAATATTACTTTAGCTTAAAATTAAAATTATTTTATATATGATTTAAGGGGGAATTAATATGGCAAAATTAGTTGAGTGTATTCCAAATTTTAGTGAAGGTAGAAATAAAGAAGTAATTGAAAAAATAATGGATGCAGTAAGAAATACTGAGGAAGTTAAACTTTTAGATTATTCTTCTGATAAAAGTCACAATAGAACGGTTGTAACATTTATAGGATCTCCTAAAGGCGTTGAAAATGCTATGATTAATATGGCAGAAAAGGTTTATGAAAATATAGATATGACAAAACATAGTGGAGAACACCCAAGAATGGGAGCTTTAGATGTAGTTCCTTTTGTACCAATAACTGGAGTAGATATGGAAGAATGTATTGAGATTGCAAATAAAGTAGGTAAAACTATAGGAGAGAAATATAGCATACCTGTATACCTTTATGAAAAAGCAGCTTCAACTCCAGAAAGAGAAAATCTAGCAAAAGTAAGAAAAGGTCAATATGAAGGATTTTTCGAAAAGATAAAAGATCCAAATTGGAAACCTGATTATGGTCCAGATAAAGTTAATGAAAAAGGTGGCTGCGTAGCTGTAGGAGCTAGGGTACCACTTGTAGCCTTTAATGTTAATTTAGATACTGAAAATGTAGAGATAGCAGATAAAATAGCTAAGGTAATTAGAAATATAGGTGGAGGCCTTAGATATGTTAAAGCTTTAGGAGTTAAACTAGAAGAAAGAAACATAGCTCAAGTTTCAATAAATTTAGTTAATTATGAAAAAACTGCTTTATATAGGGTTTTTGAAATGGTAAAAATTGAAGCTAAGCGTTATGGAGTAAATATAATAGGCAGTGAAATAGTAGGTCTGTTGCCTATGGAGGCTTTGATTAAAACTGCAGAGTATTATTTGCAGATAGAAGATTTTTGCACAAAACAGGTTCTTGAAACCAGAATATGGGAATAAAAAAATAACTATGAATTGATAAAAATTAAATAACTAAGTAAGTATGGAATACCTCAATGAAAATCTTTTAATTAACAGTTAGAATCATTGGGGTATTCATGTGTGCATTATTTTTAAGGACAGTGTAAATTAAGATATGAAAAAACAGAGCCAATGAAAAATTTAGATTTGAAAGATTAAAGATAGGGAGGACAAATATGAAGATAATTATAAAAAATATAGATTGTTTAGTTACCTGTGCTGGAAGTCATAAAAAGACAAAAGAGGATATGAAAGATGCAAAAATAATTGAAAATGGATTTGTAGTTGTTGAAGAAGATAAAATAAAGGCAGTAGGCAGGGGAGAAGATTATAAAAACTATTTAGATAGTTTCACAGAAGTTATAGATGGAAAAGGTAAAACAGTTACTCCAGGACTTATAGACCCACATACTCATTTAGTCTATGGAGGTTCTAGGGAAAAGAGCTTTCTCTTAAACTTCAAAATGTCGGTTATATAGAGATATTAAAAAGAGGTGGTGGAATATTAAGTACTGTAAGAGAAACAAGAAAGGCAAGTTTTGAAGAGTTATATAAAAGTGCAAAAGCTAGACTTGATTTGATGCTTTTACATGGAACTACCTCTGTAGAAAGCAAATCTGGATATGGACTTGATTTTGATACTGAAATTAAAATGCTTGAGGTTAATAAGAAATTAAATGAAGATCATGCAGTAGATGTTTATTCTACTTACTTAGGTGCTCATGCTGTACCAAAGGAATATGAAAATAAAAGAGAGGAATACATAGATTTTATGATTAATAAGGTAATTCCTTATGTAGCTCAAAACAATTTAGCTGAATTTATAGACTGCTTTTGCGAAAAGGGAGTTTATACTACAAAGGAAGCAGAAAAAATATTGAATTTTGGAAGAGAAAAGGGTTTAGGTATTAAGATACATGCAGATGAAGTTGAATCTATAGCTGCAGCTGAACTTGCAGGGAAACTAAAAGCTACTTCTGCAGAGCACTTAGTTGCAGCTTCTGAAGATGGAATAAAGGCCTTAGCTTCTAATGAAGTAGTTGCAGTACTTTTACCTTGTACATCTTTTTACTTAAGATTAAATAAGTTTGCTAAAGGAAGAGATATGATAGACAAAGGGGTTACAGTAGCTTTAGCAACAGATTGTAATCCAGGAACGAGTCCTACAGAATCAATGCAAGAGGTTATGACCTTTGCTTGTTTTGGCATGGGTATGCTTCCAGAGGAAATTATAAATGCCATGACTATAAACGCAGCCTTTGCAATAAATAAAGAGAAAAAAATAGGAAGTATAGAAGTGGGAAAAAAAGCAGATATATGTGTGTTCAATTCTAAAAATTTAGACTATTTAATTTATCATTTTGGTGTAAATGCTATAGACATTGTTGTAAAAGATGGTAAAATAGTAGTTAGAAAATAATTTCATTAAACTGAAAAAATGAATGGGGGATATGTAATATGGAGATGGAAAGTTATATAAACGAACTTGCTTCAAATTCACCAGCACCAGGAGGAGGAAGCGTTTCTGCTTTGGCTGGAAGTCTAGCCAATGCTTTAGGAACTATGGTGTTTAATTTAACTATAGGTAAAAAAATATTTCATACATATGAAAAAAACCTACAGGATATCATTACCGATTCTTTACAAGTTGTACAAGCTCAAAGAAAAGAATTTTTGGTTTTAATGGACAAGGATACAGAAGCTTTTATGAAAGTTATGGAGGCCTTTAAATTGCCAAAATCAACAGAAGAAGAAAAAGAAGTAAGAAATCAAAAGATTCAAGAGTCTTATGTATCTGCATTAGAAGTGCCTTATGAAGTTGCAAAAAAAGCACTTAAGACTTATGAATACATTTTAATTGCTTGTAAATATGGAAATAAGAATGCTATTTCCGATGTAGGTGTAGCTACTCTTATGACTGCATCTTCTGTTGAAGGAGCCATATTAAATGTTAAAATAAATCTTTCTGGTCTTAAAGATGAGGTTTATAAAAATGAAATGTATATGAAATGTGATGAAATGTTAAGAGAAAGCGAAACTAAAAAAGCAGAAATAATGAAAATAGTAAATTCAAAGATACAGCCTTAGTGTATACAAATTTTTAATATCGGAGGAATTGACATGGAAAACAGTAAAAGATTTAAAAAGGCTATAAGTTTAGAAGGTGTAATATTTTTAGTATGCTTTGTATTTTTCTTCTATTTTTTATGTAGCAAAATGGGTATGGTTAATATGTTTAAAACCCTAATGGATACAGCATATCAATTGCTTATACAAACAGTGCTTTCTATAATGAGTATTGCAGTTTTGGCTGGAGCAATTTCTGCACTTCTATCTGAATTTGGTGTAATTGCTATAATAAATAAAATTCTATCTCCTTTGATGAAACCTTTGTATGATTTACCTGGAGCTGCAACTCTAGGGATTATTACTACATATTTATCTGATAATCCAGCAATTATAACACTTGCTAATGATAAGGGTTTCAAAAGGTATTTTAAAAAATATCAGATTCCAGCTTTGACCAATTTGGGAACTGCTTTTGGTATGGGACTTATTGTAACTACATTTATGATGTCTCAGCAATCTACTAAAGGTGAAAATTTAGTTTCTGCTGCCTTAATTGGTAATTTAGGAGCTGTAATTGGAAGTATAATAAGTGTAAGGATAATGCTTCATTTTACAAAAAAGAATACGGAACCAACTTAATGGCAGTAGAAGTTGAAAAAGATGAAGATAGCAATATTGATTATATGAATAAAAGAGAGATTAGAGAAGGAAGCACTGGAAAAAGATTTCTTGAGGCTTTACTTGAAGGTGGAAAATCTGGAGTTGAGATGGGAGTTGCAATAATTCCTGGTGTTTTAATAATATGCACATTGGTTTTAATGCTAACTAAAGGACCTTCAGTTAAGGGATATACTGGTGCAGCCTTTGAAGGAGTTCCAGTTCTTCCTTGGATAGGAGATAAATTAAGCTTTATCATAAAACCTTTATTAGGTTTTCATAACTCTCAGGCCATTGCATTTCCAGTTACTGCACTTGGAGCTGTAGGAGCGGCTATAAGTTTAGTACCAGACTTTTTGAAAAATGGTGTAATTGGTGGAAATGAAATAGCTGTATTTACAGCTATGGGCATGTGTTGGAGTGGATATTTAAGCACTCATGTTGCTATGATGGATAGTTTAAACTGTAGAGAACTTACTGGCAAAGCAATAATAAGTCATACAGTAGGAGGCCTTGGGGCAGGTATATCAGCTCACTTTTTATATATGTTAATCTGCTAAAAAATAGGCATATATTGTTGAATTATTAAAAGTTTAATTTTAATCCTAGCTGGGTTTAGCACTAAGAAATTTAAATGCAGTATATGTATTTCAAATTTTAATTTTGAAAAACAATATACTGCATTTTTTATATTTGTGGTAAACTTATTTTCATAAAACTTAGTAGTTAGGTAAGTCATTTAATGTTTTAAAGCTATATCCTTGGGATTTTATATTCTTTATTACTTCGTCTAATACTTCAGTATTGGTTTTTGAAACTGCATGTAAAAGGTATATTGCCCCTGGATGAAGTCTTTCCATTATTGTTTTCTTTGCCTTATCTTGAGTTGGCTGCTTATCTGTTTGCCAATCCCCATAGGCAAAGCTCCAAAATATAGTTTTATAACCTAAATCTTTGGTCCTTTTCAAAGATGTTTCGCTAAATTTTCCCATAGGTGGTCTAAAAAATTTAGGCATATCTTTTCCTATAACCTCTTTATAGGCTTTTTCACAGACACTGAATTCTCCATTGAACTTACTTAAATCATTTATTGAAGCCATTGAAGGATGATGGGTTGAATGATTACATACTAAATGACCTTCATCAACCATTCTTTTAATAAGTTCCTTATTTGATTCTATATAGGGAGTGGTTACAAAAAAAGCTGCTTTTACCTTGTTTTCTTTTAGAATGTCAAGTATTTTAGAACTGTATCCATTTTCGTAACCCTCATCAAAAGTTAAGTATATGGTTTTATTTGAGGTGTTACCTAAATAATAGGTATCGTATTTATTTAGAATGTTTGTGGCACTTTCAACGCATCTTGGTGGAACACCATCAGTTCTTGGGACGTAATACCAGCTTATTTCTTTATTAGATGTATTAATAGAAGTATTGTTAGAAGATTTATTTTCTGAAGAAATCTTATTAATATTTTCAGAGCTTTTTTGATTTTCCTTGTTATTTTTTGAATTAGAATCTTCTTTATTTGATTGAGTTTCTGGTTTAGAAACTTGGCCTTGAGTTTTTAATGTAGTATTTTCTTTTGGAGCCTCACTTGAATCGTTTTCATTAGTGGCTGAAATATCTATTTTTTCCTTTGCATTATTTTCTACAGAAACTCTTCCACAACCTGTAGCATATAAAGTTATGGATATTGCTATTATTAAGGGAATAATTTTCTTTTTCATATTTTAAATCACCTCTAATATATGTTATACTTTTTATAATTTAAATTCAAGAAAAATCACTATTTTATATAAGGGAGTGTAGAACATGACGGAATTATTTGTAAAATGCATAAATGAATTATATGAAATAATTTTAAGCCCTATAGATATATTGTACAAAAAGCAGGGAATTAATAATTATAAAAATAAGCTACATATGGAACAAAATGTATTGTTTGGAGAGCTTTATAATGATATATTATTAAAATTAAAATTAAAAGGTGTCGTTTACACACCAAAGTGTATATCAAAATATATGATAAAAAGAACTATTAAGGAAGAAATAATAGTTAACAATCCTTATAAAAAAATAGTAGATCCTGCTTGCGGAAGTGGAAATATTTTGATTCCATGTTATCTTATTTTAAAAGAGATATATGTAAAAAATATAAATAGAATAAATAAAATACATAATTTAAATTTAAATTTAGAAAATATTGATGAACATATTTTAAAAAATAATTTATATGGTTTTGATGTAGACGAAACCGCATTAAAAATATTAATAATAGATTTTTATTCTTTAACTAATGTTTATAGTAAAAACATAAAAAAATGTGATTTTTTAAAAGAAAAGATAGATACTAAATTTGATATATTCATTGGAAATCCTCCTTATATAGGCCAAAAAGCTGTAGACAAGGAGTATTCAAAAGCTTTAAAGCTCTTATATAAAGGTATATATAAGGATAAAGCTGATGTATCTTATTGCTTTTTTAAAAAGCAATAAGTAGTATTAATAAAGAGGGACTAATAACTTTTATAACATCTAGGTATTTTTTGGAATCTCCAAGTGGAGAGGAGCTTAGAAAGGTTTTAAAAGAAATGTGTTCTATAGACACCCTTGTAGATTTTTATGGCATAAGGCCTTTTAAAGGTGTTGGAATAGATCCTGTAATAGTTTTTTGAAAAATCATAGGTCTATTGATTATGACATAAAAGTAATTAAACCTAGGCGAAATATTGGAAAAGATAAGAATAAATTTTGTAAGTCTTTGTTTGAGGATAAAAATGATTTCCATAAAGAGTTTTTATTGAACAAAAATTTGCTTAACAATAAAGGGTGGATTTTAAGAAGTGAAGAAGAAAGAAATATAATAAATAAAATAGAAGAAAAAAGTTTTACTACTTTAAATAATATATGCACAAGTTTTCAAGGAATTATTACAGGTTGTGATAAGGCTTTTGTAGTTAATGGTGAGGATATAATTAGAGAAAAAATTGAAAGAGAACTTATAAAACCTTGGATAAAGAGCAGTTACATACAACAATTTAAGGTTTTAAGAGGAGACAAATATTTAATTTACTCCGATAGTATCCAAAATGAGGATAATTATAAAAATACAATCAATCATATTAAAAACTTTAAAGAAAAACTTCTGAAAAGAAGAGAGTGTGAAAAGGGAATTAGAAAATGGTATGAGCTTCAATGGGGCAGAGTGCCTGAGGTTTTTTTAGGTGAAAAAATAGTGTTTCCTTATAAGTCAAGTAAAAATCGATTTGCTTTAGATAAAGGAAGTTTTTTTAGTGCAGATGTCTACTGTCTAAAACTTAAAGATAACGTTCCTTTTACCTATGATTATTTATTGTTTTTATTAAATAGTAAGGTATATGAGTTTTATTTTAAAACTTTTGCAAAAAAATTAGGTGGGGATCTTTATGAATATTATCCTAATAATCTAATGAAATTATGTATTCCAACTATGATGAAATTAAACTGTGAAAATGATTTATATACATTTTTTGAACTTAGCAAAGAGGAAATAACCATAATAGAAAGAAATTTTCAGGAAGAAAAATAAAAAATATTAACAAAATGTAAAAAAAATTAGAAAAAGAAGGAAAAAAATCAATTATATAGAATGTAATAAGGAGATATTTATATATGAATTACAGTAAAAACACCTAATATATATATATGGTATGGAGGGATTTAGATGTATTTGAAGTTCCATAAGTCCGGGAATGTAGTTATTACTTATATGATGGGGGAATTAGATCATCATAGTGCAGAAGAAGTTAGAAATAAGATAGATAACAGGTTAGATATAGAAAATGCAAATAAACTTATAATGAATTTTGAGGGTGTTACTTTCATGGATAGTTCTGGTATAGGTGTTGTAATAGGGAGATATAAAAGACTTATTAGAAATGGTGGGAATGTTTGTGTAACGAATGTCAATGAAACAATAAAGAGGGTTTTTGAGTTGTCTGGCATGTTTAAGATAATAAAATTATATGATAGCATTGAAGAGGCTTTAAATAATATTTAATTGTGGAGGGATTAAAATGCACGATAACAGTATGAAAATAGAATTTTTAAGTAGATCAGAAAATGAAAGCTTTGCTAGAGTTGCAGTATCAGCTTTTGTTTCTCAATTAGATCCTACCATTGAGGAAATAACAGATGTAAAAACTGCAGTATCTGAAGCTGTTACTAATGCTATTATACATGGATATGATAATGATAAAGATGGGATAGTAAAAATAGAAGCTTACATTGATAAAAATGAATTTACTGTAATAGTTATAGACAAGGGAAGAGGCATTGAGGATGTGGAACTTGCCATGCAGCCTTTGTATACTTCAAGACCTGATCTTGAAAGATCTGGCATGGGATTCACGGTTATGGAAAGCTTTATGGATTCTCTTAAAGTTGAGTCTTCTAGAAAAGAGGGTACAAAGATAATAATGAAAAAAACATTTAAGTCTTTAAATTAGGTGAAGTTTATGGATAATTTACAGGTAAAAGTAAAAGATGGAAATTTTGAAGACAATTTACCCTTGTTAAAAAAAGCTCAAGGAGGAGACAAAGGTGCACTAGATCAATTAGTAAAAAACAATCTTCCTTTAGTCGTTACAGTTAGTAAGAAATTTATGAATAGAGGATATGAATATGAAGATATATTTCAAATTGGATCTATTGGACTTTTAAAAGCCATAAATAACTTTGATTCTAAATTCAACGTTAAGTTTTCTACATATGCTGTCCCAATGATAATAGGTGAAATAAAGAGATTTATAAGAGATGACGGAATTATAAAAGTAAGTAGAAGTGTAAAGAGCAATGCAAAAAAGCTTCATTATGACAAAGAAAATTTATATAAAAAACTAGGAAGAGAGCCTAGCATTGAAGAATTGTCGAAATATTCAAAAATACCTACTGAAGAAATAGTTTTAGCTATGGAGTCTTTAAGTAAAGTTCAGTATTTGTATGATGTTATATATGAGGATGAGGGTTCGCCGGTTAGGCTTATTGATAAATTAAGTGAAAAAGAGGAGGAAGATAAAGAATTTATAGATAAGTTAGCCCTTAAAGAAGTTCTTTGTGATTTAAATAAGCGCTCAAGGCAAATAATAATGCTTAGATATTTTAAAGATAAAACTCAGATTGAAGTTGCAAAAATGCTTGGAATAAGTCAAGTACAGGTGTCAAGAATAGAAAAAAAGTGCTGAAAATTTTAAAAGATAAGTTATCTTAATAAGGTTATAAAAAACCTTATTTTTTTATACATTTTTATATTAATATTGCAAATAATAAGAATATTAATATATAAATATTAGAAGGGAAAGATTAAATATGGATAATGGTGTTCAAAGCAAAAAAGAACAAAAGGTAAAAGATAAGTTTGAAGCATTGTCAAAAAAAGAAAATCCTCCTACAGATATAGTTAAACACTGTGTAAGAGCCTTTATTATTGGAGGACTTATATGTGATATAGGACAATTATTTTATAATTTTTTGTATAAACAAGGGATTCCTAAGGAAGAATTAGGAACCTGGGTATCTATAATAATGATATTTATTGGTGCACTTTTAACTGGCATAGGTGTTTACGATAAACTAGGAGAATACGCTGGTGCTGGCACAGTTGTACCAATAACAGGTTTTTCTAATTCCATAGTGTCTCCAGCAATGGAGTTTAAAAAAGAAGGATTTATATTTGGAGTTGCAGCTAAGATGTTTACAATTGCAGGACCAGTTTTGGTTTATGGTATAGGTTCTTCTGTTATTATAGGAATTATATATTATATTATTAATTTACTTCGGTTTTAGCTAGAAGGGGGCTTAATATGAGTAAAAGAATAGGAATGCAAACAGTAAAATTAGATAGTAAACCTAGAATAATAAGCACTACAAGTATTGTTGGTCCAAAGGAAGGAGAAGGACCTTTGGCTAAATACTTTGATATAGTCCTTGGAGATGATTTAAACGGTCAGGATAGCTTTGAGAAAGCTGAAAAAACTATGCTTTATACTGCAATAACTGAAAGTATAAAAAAAGCAAAGTTAAAAGAAGAAGATATAAATTATATGTTTTCTGGAGATTTATTAAATCAAACAATATCTTCAAATTATGCTGCAAGAGATATTAATATACCTTTTATAGGCTTATATGGTGCTTGCTCTACTATGGCAGAATCTTTAGGCTTAGCTTCAATGATAATGGATGGTGGTTTTGCAAATTATGTTGTTGCATCTACTTCATCTCATTTTTCCTCTGCAGAACGTCAATTTAGAGCTCCTTTAGAGATGGGGTCCCAAAGGCCGCCTTGTGCTCAGTGGACGGTTACTGGTGCAGGAGCTATGGTTTTAGGTAAGGAGGGAAATTTTCCTTATGTTACATATGTAACTAACGGAAAAGTAAAGGATTATGGAATCAATGATACAAACAATATGGGAGCTGCTATGGCGCCAGCTGCAGTGGATACTATAAAACAGCATCTGAAAGATACAGGTAGAACAGAAAAAGACTATGATTTAATTGCCACTGGAGATTTGGGCAAAATAGGGAAAAAGTTAACTGAGGAATTACTAAAGGAATATGGATATGACATTAAAGATATATATATGGATTGTGGAGAAGAGATATTTGATTGTAAAAAGCAAGGAGTAAATTCTGGTGGAAGTGGTTGTGGTTGTTCAGCAGTAGTATACAGTGGATATATATATAAGAAAATTTTAAGCGGAAAAATAAAAAGGGCGCTTATAGTATCTACAGGAGCACTTATGAGTCCTACCGCATCCTTTCAAGGAGAAACAATACCTGGTATAGCTCATGCGGTTTCTATAGAGTTTGGAGGAAACAACCATGAATGATTATATTGCTACATTTTTAGTTGGAGGAAGTATATGTCTTATAGCTCAGATACTTATGGATAAAACTAAATTGACACCAGCTAGAATACTAGTTAGTTTTGTGACTATAGGGGTTTTTTTAGGAGCTCTAAACATATATGATTATATAATAGAGTTTGGAAAAGAGGGGCTGCAATACCTTTACCCGGATTTGGATATAACTTAGCTAAAAGTACTATTAAAGAAGTAAATGAAAAGGGATTAATTGGTGTTTTTACAGGAGGAGTCAAGGGAAGTGCAGGAGGAATAAGTGCTGCAGTGGTTTTTGGATATATGATGAGTATAATATTTAATCCCAAAACTAAAAAATAAAATTATTTAGCATTAAAAAAAGGAAGCCAAGGCTTCCTTTTTTTAATGCTTTTTATTATTTTGGGAATTGTTGTCTGTATTATTCTTATCATGAGTAGCATCATTATTATTTGTATTATCCTCAGTATTGTTTGTAGGTTTGTCGGTATCTTCCTCAGTAGTATTATCCTCAGTATTAGTATCATTGTTATTATCATTAGTATCATTGTTTTTATCGTTTTTCTGAGTTTTTTCTTCTATAGGAACTTTGGTCTTATCTTCTTTTTCATCTTCTTTTTTAGTATCTTCTTTTTCAGTAGAATTAAGTGATTTATGAATGTCACAGTATGAAAATGGTGCAGTTCCACGTAAAAATAATTCAGAAAAAGTTGAATTAGTTTCTTTGCAGAAAGGGCCTGCTAATTTACCAGAAATACTACAAATAGATACCTCCTCTACATCAGAAGGTTTATCTATAGTTTTAAAAGCAAGATCTTTATGTGCGTATTTCATTATTTTACCCCATAATAAGGCTGCATCATTGCTTCCTAGTTTTCTTCCAAGGGAACTGCTATTATTAAAGTCTTTATTCTTATCATCACCAATCCAGACAGAGGCAGAATAATAAGGAGTTAAACCACAAAACCATAAATCTTTAGAGTCTGTTGTTGTACCTGTTTTACCTCTTACCATAGGGCTGAAATTGGCATTTGTTCCGGAATATGTTGGTGGTTCCTTTAACATATCATAGACAATATAAGAGGAAGCTGGAGATAATATCTTAGTGGTTTCAGTTTTTGTTTGAAGTATAATCTTTCCAGTTCTATCAACTACTTTTCTATATAATCTAGAATGAGTACGTACACCGTTATTTCCAAAAGTACCGTAGGCTGAGGCCATTTTTAAAGGTGTAGTACCTTCAATTTCACCTAGAGATATTGCAGCAATACTGCTCTTATCTCTACTAGTTAAGTTTATGCCAAATTTTTCAGCATAGGAAGCTCCAGTTTTCACACCTATCATATCTTCTATTTGCGCAGCAACTACATTTTTGATTTCTTTAGTCCCTGTCTAACAGTAATTTTGCCATCATAAGTTCTAGGAGAATTTTTAGGGTCCCAACCACTGTAACTATTTTTGAAGTTCTCAGGTAAAGGATTGTCATCTATTATAGTTGCAGGTGTTACGGTTTTATTGTCAATAGCTGGAGAGTAAACAGATAGAGGCTTTATACTTGAACCGCAAGGATTCAATGCGCTAGTTGCTCTATTTAAAGACATTGGAGGTTGGTCTCCCTTTCCACCAACAATTGCCTTAACATCTCCTGTATGATAATCCATTATTACAGCTGCTGCTTGAGGTTGAATAATTTGATTTTCATATACGGATCTTATTCCTAATAAACTGCTCATATTATTTAAAACATCTTGGGTATTATTTTGTATGTCTTTATTCATTGTTGTGTATATTTTTAGTCCACCTTGCATAAGAATATTGCTAACCTGGTTATCATCATAACCATAAGCTGATTTTAAATCTTTTTTTACTTCATTTATAACTTGTCTTGAAAACCATTCGTATTGCATTTTATCAACATCTTTAGAGGGATTAAAGGCAAGTTTATTGTTATTTATATCCTCTATGGCGCTGTCGTATTCAGCTTTAGTTATATATTTATTTTTGTACATTTGTCCTAAAACAGTTTTTGTTCTATTTAAGTATATAGAAGGATCTTTTTTTGATTTTGGTGAGTAAGCATCGTAAACAGAAGGACTTTGAGTAACTCCTGCTATATAGGCACATTGAATTAAGCTTAAATCCTTTATGTTTTTACTGAAATAACGCTCAGAAGCAGCACCAACACCAAAGGCTCCTCTTCCAAGGTAAATAGTGTTTAAATAAGCTTCTAGTATTTGATCTTTGGATAGATGCTTTTCTAAAGATACAGACAAATACATTTCTTGAACTTTTCTCTTTATGCTTACTTCAGGGGTTAATACGGAATTTTTAATTAACTGCTGTGTTATTGTAGACGCACCTTGTAGGTTTTTATTTCCAGTAATTTTATTTTTTATATCTATAACAAAGGCTCCGAGAACCCTTTTAGGATCTACTCCTTTGTGTTTATAGAACCTTTCATCTTCAATGCTTACAAAGGCATGTTTAAGATTAATAGGTATTTCACTGGATTTAACAGGTGTACGCTTTTGCTCTGAAATTATATTATCCATAAATTCATCTTTGTCATCATATAATTTTGAAGTTTCATTTAATACAAGTATTTCATTTATATTCAATGAAGGGGATGTTTTTATCATTGCTAATACAATTCCACCAAAAGCTACGGAAGCTAATAAAATTAGCAAAAAAATAGATAAAAATAGTGTTTTAAAAATTTCCTACCCTTCTTTTTTACGGGCTTCTTTTTTTGGTCATACAATATCCTCCTCGAGAAATAAAGTTTAAATAATTTATTAGTCTATTATAACATAAGATTTTAGTTTATAAAATGTAAAACATTATTGAAGTTAAATAAGTAATAGGAAAGTGTGAATGTAAGTTAAAAATATAATAATTATAATATTAATGTAATACTTATATTATATACCTAAAATAAATATATTATTTTATAAAACAATATATTTGTATTAATCTGGTAAAGAATTATTAGGAGATGAAAAAATTAATAAGAGAAATATTTTTAAGTTATATATAGTTTTATCTATTATAATTCTGCTTTTTTTAATTTTTATTTATATTTTTGATAAAATTGTTACTCCCACAGTATTAGTTGTTGCAGATTCCGAAATGAAGTCTAAGTCTACAGAAATAATTAATCAGTCTATAATTGAGGAGTTTTCTAAAAATTTTAATTATGATGATGTAGTTAAGGTAGAAAAAGATGTAGAGGGAAATATCGTTATGCTAAGGTCAGATACTTTGAAAATGAACAGAATTGCCTGTGGAGTTGCGCTTAGTTCACAGAAAAAACTAAAAGAATTAGGTTATGTAGGTATTAAGTTACCTGTAGGGTATATTAGTAAAAACAATATTATTTCTTACTTTGGTCCCAGTATTACAGTTAAAATGCAGCCAATAGGTTATATTGAAACAAGGTATTTATCTGAATTTGAAACTGCTGGCATAAATCAAACTAGACATAAAATTTATGTAAAAGTGAAAACGAAAGTTAAGGTCATATTGCCTCTTAAAAGCAATGAAATAGAAGTTAATAATGAAGTCTTAATAGCTGAAACTATAATTGTGGGTAAAATTCCAAATACTGCAATTCAGATGGATATGGATGGGGTAGGGTCAAAAATAAGAAATTAAAAGATATGTTAAAATAACTAGGTGCTCTACTGCACCTAGTTATAAAATAAGCAATATATGATTAAGTATTATTCTTCCCAGTTAAATACATAAGGTATATTTCTATAGTAGTCTCCATAGTTTAAACCATATCCAACTACAAAAACGTCAGGTATTTCAAAGCAGCAGTAATCAGGTTTAATTTCTGTTTTTCTACGTTCAGGTTTATCTAAAAGAGAACAGCATTTAACAGATTTAGCACCTAATTTTTTAACATGGTTCATTACAAATTCCATAGTAATTCCAGAGTCTACAATATCATCTACAACTAAAACATTTAAACCCTTTATGTTATCTGGAATATCGTTAACCACCTTAACAACACCTGTAGATTCTTCACCATTTCCATAACTTGATGTAGTCATAAAGCCAATTATTGTGGGTATAGTTATGCTTCTAACTAAATCTGCAGTAAAAATAAAACTTCCTCTTAATAAAGAAAGAACGTAAATTTCTTCACCTTCATAATCTTTAGAAATTTCAGCACCTACTTTAGCAATTCTTGATTTTATTTTTTCTTCTGATATTATAATATTTCTTTTTTTATTCAAAACAGAATCCATATTTAAACCTCCTAAAATTAATAGTTGCAACTGGATAAAATATAACTATAAGATTTGATTTTTAAAAATTCAACTACTGTTAATGAATAGCAGTACCCTAAGCAAAAATAGTTTTTTTCAATAAAAATTAAGTTATTAATAATTAAAAACAATATAAATATATAATTAAGCATTACGTATAGTAATAATAAATATTCGTTTATATTATATTTACAAGGTTGTTTTTATAGTATAAAATAATATGAAAGTTGTCAAGTATGAAACTTTTATAGGTGAAATAAAACATGTAAAATGGAGTTGATATTGTGATATCAGGAAATACAGAAGGCGTAAGAAATAGTGTCTTGGATAAATTAGAGTCAATATATAAAATAAATTTAGGTAAGAATTATATATTAAATAAGGAAGTATTGGATAAAATTTCTGAGGTTACAGAACAAATTAATAGAGAAATAAGCGTAGCCATAGATAGAAGGGGAAATGTGGTTAGCATCTCTATAGGGGATAGTTCTACTGTGGAGATAGTAGGAGTTGATATAAAAGAAGGCAAGTTAAGTGGAGTTGCATTAATTCACACCCATCCATCGGGAAACTCTAGCTTGTCAATGTTAGATGTATCAGCCCTTACAAAGGAAAGGTTAGACTATATAGCAGCTCTTGGGGTAAGAGATGGAATGTGTCAAGAGATGACTTTAGGATTTTGCAATTTAGAGGGTGAAAAAATAAAGGCTAAAATATTTGGACCACTAAACATGGTGGAAGCATTTAATTTAGACATTGAAAAGGAAATAAAAGAAGCAGATAAATTAATTGAAAATTACAAAGAATACGAAGAAGACATAGAAAGAGCTGTGTTAGTCGGTATAGATAGCAAGGAGAGCCTACAAGAACTAGAAGAATTAGCTGAAGCTTGTAATGTGAAAACGGTGTATAAGGTTTTACAGAATAAGGATAAAATTGATACTGCTTATTATGTTGGAAGTGGAAAGATTGAGGAGATTTCCTATTTAGCACAGTTATATAAGGCAAATCTTGTAATATTTGATGATGAGTTAACAGGATCCCAAATTAGAAATGTTGAAGATGCACTTGGAATTAGAATTATAGATAGAACAACTCTTATACTTGAAATTTTTGCAAGAAGGGCAAGAACAAGGGAGGCTAAAATCCAAGTAGAGCTAGCCCAGCTTAAATACAGATTACCAAGACTTACTGGATTAGGTATTACACTTTCAAGAACAGGTGGAGGAATAGGTACAAGAGGCCCTGGTGAGAAGAAGCTTGAAACAGATAAAAGACATATTAGAGAGAGTATATATGAGTTAAAAAGAGAGCTTAAAAAGATTAAAGATATAAGAAAAACTCAAAGAGAAAAAAGAGAAAAGGAAAATATACCTAAAGTTGCCCTTGTTGGTTATACTAATGCGGGGAAGTCTACTTTGAGAAATAAAATATGTGATACTTATTCTAAAAAAGAGGTAGTAAATAAAGAGAAAGTATTTGAAGCGGATATGCTATTTGCTACTTTAGATACAACAGTAAGGGCTATAGAACTTGAAGATTCTAGAACCTTAACTCTAACAGATACAGTTGGATTTATAAGTAAACTTCCACATGATTTAGTAGAGGCTTTTAAATCTACCTTAGAAGAAGTAATTCATGCAGATTTATTACTGCATGTTGTAGATGCATCCTCAAAGCATGCAATTGAGCAGATTAACGTAGTTATTAATGTACTAGAGGAGCTAAAGGCTTATGATAAACCTATGCTATTAGTATTAAATAAAATAGATGCAGCGGAATCTCAGCATTTAGAGGAAATAAAGAGAACTTTTAATGATCAGGATTTTATCGAAATAAGTGCAAAGAAGGGCATAAATATAGAGGAACTTATAAGATTGATTTCTGAGAAGTTACCAAGCG
Organism: Haloimpatiens sp. FM7315; assembly: GCA_041861885.1. NCBI lineage: Bacteria > Bacillati > Bacillota > Clostridia > Eubacteriales > Clostridiaceae > Haloimpatiens > Haloimpatiens sporogenes. The sequence goes on along the minus strand of JBGVUE010000001.1, from coordinate 2,271,175 downwards.
ATATGGTAAAAGCTGAATTTTTAATACCTTATACCAATCAAAATTTAGTTTCTTTAATACATGATAAGGGAAAAGTTCAAAAGGAAGAATATACAGAAGAAGGAACTTATATTGAGGTTATTATAGATAAAAAAATATATAATAAATACATTCAATTTCAGTACAAAAAGTAAAATTTTTAATAATAAAGTAGTTAAAAATTAAATATAGTTTAAAAAATAGGGGAGAGAATTTTGGATTTGCTAATTAAAAATGCCACTATAATTACTATGGATGAGGATAATACAATTATAAATAATGGCTATGTACTTATAAAGGACAATATAATAAAAGAAGTTTCAAAAGGTGATTATAAAGGTGAACTTTTGAATTTAAAGGTTATTAAAGGAGAGGGCTTTTGTGTAATGCCAGGAATTATAAACTGTCATACTCATTCTGCTATGACACTTTTAAGAGGTTATGGAGAAGGACTTCCTTTAATGAGGTGGTTATCTGAAAAAATATGGCCAGTGGAGGCTAAATTAAAAGAAAAGCATATTGAAATGGGGACTATGTTAGCTTGTATTGAAATGCTAAGGTCAGGAACTACTGCTTTTAACGATATGTATTTTATGCAAAGGGAAGTTAAAAAAGTAGCTGTAGACACAGGTATGAGAGCGGTGCTTGGACTACCTATAATAGGAGAGAACTGGGAAAAACAAATAGAGTATTCTTTAGAATTATTAAATGAAATAAGAAAAGAAAATAGAGAAAATATAAATATGATGTTTGCACCACATGCTCCTTATACATTAAATTTTGAAGCTCTTAAAAGTATTTCAGAAGTTGCAAAAAGAGAAAATAAAGGAATACATATTCATATAGCAGAAACTAAGGATGAATTAAATACAATTAAAGATAAATACAACATGACTCCTTGTGAATTACTTGAAAAATCAGGGGTTTTAGATGTAAATGTATTAGGAGCCCATTGTGTTCATTTAAGTGAAAGTGATATGGAAATAATAAAAGGCAAAAAAGTAAATCCTGTTTACAATCCACAAAGTAATATGAAGCTTGCAAGTGGTATAGCACCAGTTGCAAAACTTTTAGAACTTGGGGTAAATGTTTGTCTTGGAACAGATGGTGCTTCAAGTAACAATAATTTAAATATGTTTGAAGAAATGGAAACCGGGGCACTTTTACAAAAGCTCAAATATGAAGATGCTACAAAATTAAGTGCTTACAATGTAATGAAAATGGCTACTGTAAATGGTGCTAAAGCTTTAGGTTTTGAAAAATTAGGTGAAATAAAAGAAGGATTTAAGGCAGATATGATTATGCTGAATTTAAATAAGCCAAACATGATACCAAATTATGATATATGCTCTAATATAGCTTTTTCAGCTAATGGAAGTGAAGTTGAATACGTAATAATAAATGGTAAAATAATAATGGAAAAAGGAGCTTTTTTAAATATAGATGAGGAAAAAGTTTTATTTGAATGTAATAAATTGTGTAAGGAATTTATATAATTTATAATATAGTGCTTTGAAGTTTCATAGGGTAAGTATTGGTTTATTTATTATTAAAAGTATTGTATAAAGTTATTAATTATTAGGGTGTGAGAGTTTCATGATGGAGGAGCAAGATATAATTAAGCTAAGTGAAAAATTAGTTGCCTTAAACATAATAAGAGAAGAACTAATTAAATCTGAGTTATGCCCTAAGCAAAAGATATTTTATGAATATAATGTTTATCCACTTTTATTATCATTGTACTATTTATCTTATTCAACTTTGAATTTTTCTCATGCTGCCTCTTTTTTAAATACAATGAATTTTGGAAAGGTATCTCAGATAAAAGAATTGCTGGATTTAGTAAAGGGTTTGCAGGGAATTTCTGAGGATGTTCTACATGAACTTGAAAAACAGCTGCAATGTTTAATAAAAATTTATAAAAATCCATAGAAAATTCTAAAAGCCAAACTCTTATTTTGATATTCCTTTATTCTAAAAAGCATAAAGGAATATTATATATTGATTTTGGCTTTTAATCTTTTAATAATATCACTTTAGCGAATTTATTTCCCTTTGAGAGTTTCTGCAGCTGCATTTAGTGTAGTCATAGCTTATGGTGTCTAGAAAATCTTCTAATGCCATTTTTAAGGTCTTGCTCATTTTTAGCATATTTTCTCCAACTTCTTTGTGAGTTAACTGGTTTTCAGATATACCAGAGGCATAATTAGTAACAAGAGCAATAGTTGCATAGCATATAGAGGCCTCTCTTGCTAGTACTACTTCGGGTACATTTGTCATGCCAACTACATCCCCACCTAAGATTTTGTACATTTGTATTTCTGCAGGGGTTTCAAAGCGAGGACCTTCAGTACATACATAAGTTCCTTTTTCTATAGGGGTAACATCTACATTTTTAAAGGAATTAATTAATTGTTTCCTTACATTTTTACAATAAGGCTCAGTCATATCTACATGTAATACTCCAGAATTTTCTTCATCAAAAAAGAAGCACTTCTGTTTTTGTAAAATCTATAAACTGGTCTAATATTACAAAGTCTAGAGGACTACAATGATTTATTCCACCAACTGCAGCAGTTGATATAATTAAATCTACACCTAAGTTTTTAAGAGCCATAATATTTCCTTTGTAATTTACTTTAGAAGGTATTAATTTATGATTTTTTCCGTGTCTTTGAAGAAAAAACACCTCATTTTTGTTTCTAGTACCTTTTATCAAGGAAATATGCCCATATTTTGTATCGACTGTAATTTCTGAGGCTTCATCTAAAATAGAGCTATCGTAAACTCCTGTTCCACCAATTATAGCAATTTTCATGTTTTTCTCCTTTCCAAATAATATTAAAAAAGATATTGTTTTTATATAAAAAATAGATTTGATACATACTAAATTATAACATTAATTAAAATATAAAACATATCCCTGTATATGCTTTAGGATTTAATTAATATTATTTTTAATTAAAAAGTAAAATTAGTATTAATTAATTCTTTTTATACATAAAAAAACTTTAAAGTATATTATACTTTGGTATAATATAATAAAATAATATTAGCTATAAATATTATTTCTTAATTTAGATTAAAATAAAATTTTTGTTGCTGAGATGAAAAAATAATTAAAGCATAATAGATTTAATTAAAAATACAAACAGTGATTTACTGTAGACTTAAATTAGGAGAGGATAAGTATGGATATGGATGAAATGATAGCTAGAATAAACTGTCTTTATAAAAAGAGCATGGAAGAAGGATTAACTTCTGAAGAAAAAATAGAACAGCAAAATCTTAGAGAAGAGTATATAAAGGTTATAAAATCTAATTTTAGAGCACAACTTAATACTATAAAAAAAATGCCATCTAGGCACAAAGTAAAAAACTAAGAGAGAGGAGATGCCATATGAGTGTAAATATACAAAAGTTAATAAAAGATTTGAGTTTAGAGGTTTTAGTTGAGGGAAATAATGATGTAAACGTTGAAATAAGTGATATAAATAGACCAGGCCTTCAATTTGCTGGATTTTACGATTATTTTGCCAATGAAAGGGTTCAAGTAGTTGGAAGAGCAGAGTGGAGCTTTTTAGATGCAATGTCTGTTGAGATAAGGAAAAAGAGACTAAAGAAATTTTTAAATTTAAAACACCTTGCGTAGTTATTACAAGAAATCAAGAGCCACATAAAGAACTACTTGACAATGCAGTTCTTAGTAATACCTGGGTCTTAAGGACTAAAAGTATTTCTACAAGGTTTATAAGTAAACTTATGAATTATTTTGATAATGAATTGGCACCTGAAACCAGAGTGCACGGTGTTTTAGTAGATGTTTATGGAATTGGAATACTAATAACGGGAGAAAGTGGAATAGGAAAAAGCGAATCTGCTTTGGAACTTATAAAAAGAGGTCATAGGTTGGTTGCAGATGACGCAGTTGACATAAAATCTATAGATGGAGTTTTAAGAGGATCATCGCCTTATATAACTCAAGGAATGTTAGAGGTAAGAGGTGTTGGAATAATTGATGTGCCTGCTTTATATGGGCTTAGTTCCATTCTTGAAAGCAAAACTATACACTTGATTATAAATTTTGAGCAGTGGGTAGAAGGAAAACACTATGATAGACTAGGGCTTGAAAGGGTATACATTAAAATTTTAGGAGCTGATGTAAGAAAGCTTACTATACCTATAAGACCGGGTAGAAATGTTGCAGTTATAATTGAAACTGCAGCAGTAAATTACAGATATAGCCTTAATTCAAAAGAAAGCCCTGTAGATACTATTGAAAAAAGAATGGATGTTGAGAATAATATTATATAATAATACTCATAATAAAACTGCGGTCTTTTAGGCTGTAATTTAATTATGGCTGGTGAAATACATGAGAGTTTTAGATATAATGGATGGATTTAACGAGGTTCAAAGTGGATGGGAGAAAGGCACAAGCAACTACTGGGTATTAGCCAAAAATGAAGATATAGATTTTCTAGCAGATGTGCTTCATATTGATTCAGATGTTTTAAAAAAATATGACAAAAAAAGTTCTCAAATCAATTTTTTGATAATTATATGTTTTTGACTTTAAATACGCTAGAGTACAGTGAAAATGAAATTATAACTAAAGAGTTAAATATATTTTTAATGAAAGATTATATAATAACTCTTAATCCTACACCACTTAATATTATAAATGAAATAATAAAGGATATCCGAAATTTTAAAAACTGTTTCGTAGTTAAGGAAAAACCAGAACCTTGTATACTTCTGTATTATATTTTAGATAGGCTTATTTTAAAAAGTTATGAGATAATTTCAAAGTTAGAGGCAAAGGCGGATAAAATAGAGATAAGCATATTGAAAAATCCAAGACATGAACAAGTAGATGAGCTAATAAGTTTGAGAAGACAAGTTTATATTATAAGGAAATACTTAAATCCTCTTAGATATATTGGAGATAGTCTACTTAGCAATGACAATTTGGTTATAGAAAAAGAAAATATACATTATTTTTCTTCTTTAAACAATAAAATTGAAAAGCTAATAGCTTCCTTAGAGAGTTTAGTTCAGGATTTGGCTTTGGTTAGAGAGGCTTTTGAGTCTGAAATAGCAAATAAAACCAATGAACTTATGAAAGTTTTTACGATTATAGCTACCATATTTTTACCCTTAAATTTAATGACCAGTATGCAGGGAATGAATTGTAAAAGGATGCCTTTTTATGATTGTGAAAATGGTTATTATTTTATATTGGTTATAATGATATTAACTGCATTTATCTTAATTTTACTATTTAAAAGAAAAAAATGGTTATGAAGAAATTAATTTGTATTTTGGAGTATAATTTAGTACAATATATATGTAATTTTAATTTGTTTGGGGGGACGCAAGATGGCAGATAAAAAATTAGATTTAAAGAGAAGAAATGAAGTTGCTTGGGATAAGTACGACAAAAAGGATATGAAAGATTTAAACGAATTAAACGACAAGTACATAAGTTTCATGTCAAAATGTAAGACTGAAAGAGAGTGCGTAAATGAGTTTGTTGCACTTGCAGAAAAAGAGGGTTATAAAAATATAAAGACTTTAATAGAAAGTGGAGCTACAATAAAGCCAGGAGATAAAGTTTATGCAAATAATATGGAAAAAACTTTAGCTTTATTTGTAATAGGAGAAGAACCTTTTGAAAAAGGAATGAGGATACTAGGAGGACACATAGATTCACCAAGACTAGATTTAAAACAAAATCCTCTATATGAAGATACAGATTTAGCTATGCTTGAAACTCATTATTATGGTGGAGTTAAAAAGTATCAATGGGTTACAATACCTCTATCTATTCATGGAGTATTTGTTAAAAAAGATGGTACATTAGTAAATGTAGTTATTGGTGAAGATAATGATGATCCAGTATTCGGAATATCAGACATTTTAATACACCTATCAGGAGATCAAATGAAGAAAACTCTTGCAACAGGTATTGAAGGAGAAGATTTAAACATCTTATTTGGAAGTATACCAGTTGAGGACAAAAAAGATAAAACAAGAGTTAAAACTAATATACTTAGGATATTAAATGAAAAATACGATATAACTGAAGAAGACTTTGTATCAGCTGAATTAGAAGTAGTACCAGCTGGAAAAGCTAGACATTACGGACTTGATAAGAGCATGGTTTTAGCTTATGGTCACGATGATAGAGTATGTTCTTATACATCTTTTGATGCTATGATGAAAATAGAGAAAACAGATAAGACTTGTGTAACTTTACTTGTAGATAAAGAAGAAATTGGAAGTGTTGGAGCTACGGGTATGCACTCAAGATTCTTTGAAAATTCTCTAGCAGAAGTTATGAATTTAGCTGGAGATTATAGCGAATTAAAATTGAGAAGAACTCTTAAAAATTCAAAAATGTTATCTTCAGATGTAAGTGCTGCTTTTGATCCAAATTATCCATCAGTTATGGAGAAAAATAACTGTGCTTATTTTGGGAAAGGAATAGTATTCAATAAATACACAGGAGCTAGAGGAAAGGGTGGCTGCAATGATGCTAACCCAGAATTTATAGCTCATTTGAGAAATATTATGGATAAACACAATGTTTCTTGGCAAACAGCTGAACTTGGAAAAGTTGACCAAGGTGGTGGAGGAACTATAGCCTACATTCTTGCTCAGTACGAGATGGATGTTATAGATTCAGGTGTAGCACTTCACAACATGCACGCTCCATTTGAAGTTGCAAGTAAAGCAGATATATATGAAGCTTGTAAAGCATATTATGCATTTTTACTTGAGGCATAATTTTAAAGAATTATATATTTAGATTAATATATCAAAAAATAGATTGCCCAATTTTTCTAATGGGCAATCTATTTTTCGATAACAAAATTTTAACTAAAATATATTGTTAAAAAGTTCTGAAGAGCAGGTCCAGTTAGACTAATATCTCCTAATTTACCATGAGTATTATCTTTGCTATCTATGCCATGAAAATCCGAACCAGCCGTTATAAATTTTTCATATTTTTTTGAAATAAGTTTTAAATTATGTTCATCATCTTTTGAGTTTAGAGGGTAAATAGCCTCTAAGCCGTCAAAAGGAAATTGCAGCATTTCATCTAAAGTAGAGTTTTTTATAAGTACAGGATGGGCAAGAACTACTAAAGCCTCTGATTTTTTTAAAATATCTATACCATCTTTAGTAGAAATTTTCTTTGTAGGAACATAAGCCTTACTATCTTCTGATAATATGTTTTTGAATATATATTCCCAGCTATAATTATAGCCAGCATCTAGAATTGCTTTAGCTATATGAGGTCTTGCAATAATACCCTTTGAAGATTTAAGCATTTTATTGTAATCTACATCTATATTAAAGTATTTTTTTAAATTTTGAATTATCATTTTTGCTCTTTCATATCTGGAGTTTTTCATATCTTGTAAAAAATCTTTTAGACTTGGATCTTTATAGGACTCATTTTTAAAATATCCAAGTAGGTGTATATTTTCATTATTATGTCTAGTGGAAAGTTCTATGCCAGGAATGACTTTTACACCTTGTGAATTTCCTGATTCTATGGCTTCATCAAGGCCTTCTAGGGTATCATGATCAGTAATGCTTATTATATTGTATTTATTATCTAATGCGATTTTTACTACTTGAGAAGGTGAATATCCTCCATCTGAGGCATTAGTATGTAGATGAAAATCTCCTTTAGTAAACATATAATCAGTCCTTTCCTTAGAATCTATATTTTAGAGTTTTTACAACATTGAGATGTAATTATTCTTATATTGATTTTATCATATTTTTCGAAAAATCTTCAGCTATTTTTTCGATTCTTTTAATTTTATATATTGATTTAGGATCATTTGCTGTTGCAGTTAAAGAAAAATAAGGCGGAAGTCTAAAACCTTTGTTTATATTTAAAGCTCCAATGAGCTGCTTTGCAACAGAATCACTGCCAGAATTTCCAGAAACAATTAAGGAAAAAATAGTCTTGTTATAAAAACTAGTTTTTCTATAAAGGACTGTTAATCTGTTTATTAAAGCGGTTAAGTTAGCTGCAATTGAATCATTATAATTAGGACATAACCATATTATAACATCACAGTATTCTATGGAAGGTAAAACTTCTTTAACCATTATGCCTCCATAAAAGCAACTATTTTGTTTTCCATAATGAATACATAAATTATAAGGACATCCTTTACAGTCCATAATTTCACCGTTTTCAATCTGAAGTTCTTTTATAAAATAGTTATCTAGATTTTTTGAAACCATATGCCATAAATCAAGAGTGTTAGATCTACTATGAGGACTTGAATATAAAACTAGTATTTTAGGATTTTTTATAGGTATATAATTATAATCCATAAGCCTATTTGCAGTTCTAGAACACATTTTAAGGCAAAGTTCTTCTAAAGGTAGATTTATTGTTTTTTGCCAGGTTAGAAAATTATTTAAAGAAACAGTTGCTTCAACAAGAGGATGCCCTATAAAGCTGCAACCTAAACTGTTTGCGATGAATATTAAATCTTGAGTAGCTCTTTTGGTTGATAATTCATTACAGCTATGACATAAAACCATAGCTGTAGAATTTTCTAATGTATTATTGCCTATATTATATAATTTATTCATAGTATTTATCATATCTATGTCATAGCCTATTTCAGAAAGTTCCATGGCAAAAATTATTTTTTTATTTTTTAGGTTCAAATTTGGATCAATATTATCAATTATTTTATAATTTATACCTTTTACAGAGGAAAAAATCATCTTATGAAGTATTTTAGAATGATTTTTATTTGGTTTTATTACGTATAAGATATCCAAAAGTTCACCTTCTTTTCACTTAAAATTTTATATTATATAGAATTATATATATTATCAATTAATTCATATGTAGAAGTTAGTCTTTCAAATAGTTTTTTGTGAAAATCTAAAGTTTCCAGTTCAAGGCCTGAGGGGGATATTTTATTTTTACATCCTAGGTAAGTTCCACCTAAAAAATTAGCACTGTAGTTCCAATTTCCTTTTATTGTGTCTATTAATGAAATAGCTCCTGAAGATAGGGAAGGGGCTATATAGGGCTTAAATCCAGTTTTTCTAACTTCTATATTGGCATTCTTTGTTTTTTCTGTTAGTAAAAGAGATAGAGAATCATTGTAATTATTTATACTATTTGCAATTATAAGTCCCTTTCCGTGAGGTCCAAAAGCTCGGCCTTCAATTTTATATTCTGGTGCAATGTCTTTTGAGTAATATAAAGCTCTACCGTGCATTACCCCAAGACCATAGCCTCTTATTTGTTCTGGAGCCATTCCTTTAAAATCCCACTTACCTTCTTTGTTTTTATTACTATATTCAAAAGCTCTCTTGCAAAGTAAATCCACAGGATCAGATACTACAGAAAAAATGCCTTTAAAGTTATTTTCTCTTGCAAGGTTTGCGTAATAATCTATTATTTTGGAGTTGCCTTTAAACTGAGAAATCCGAAGATCCCCCTTTTCTTCTCCTACTTTAGGAACTCCAATAGAAACACAAAAAACAAATAAATCGCAGTCAAATAATTCTTCTTCACTTTTGGGTATTATTTCTGGAAAATCCACATCCTTTGAGATAGAAGATATTTGGTTGCATTCAAGGTTCCATCGTTTTACTTTATTAGTATCTGTATCATAAATACCTATGGTATCTATACACTCTCTACCTAAAAGTCTAAGGCCGGTTATTAAAGTGCCACCTACATCTCCAAGACCTACCACATTTATATTAATTTTTTCTTTTGAAAGAGGAAAATTTGGAGGATTTAATACTATATCTTTAAAACTTTTATATTCAGTGTTTACAAAGGTTATCTTTCTATTATTTATTTTTTCAAAAAGCCAAGTATTTTCTACAGATGTACTTAAAGGTTTTTTAAGTAGGTCTATAGTTTCTTCTTTTAAAAATAGAGAATTTACTGAGTTTACAGTGAAACTTCTTCTGGTTTTTAAAGGATTTAATTTGTTTAGAGCATAGATATTATCTTTAAAATTAAAGCTAGATTCTTTTGAAACCTTTTTTATATTTAAGTTATCCAAATTTGGATAGTAGTTTAAAGGATGTTCACTTAATAACAGTTTGTCATTTAAAACATGATAAAACACAAAATCACCCCATTAAATAATATAAACTTACGCTGTATTTATTTTGCTACTTCTCATTAAAATTTATGTTAAATCTCTTAAGAAGTTCAAGGTCGTTTTCAAGGTAAAGGGAAGGACTAAAATTTAAATCGTAGTTCATGTTCTTTCCTTGATCTGGGCATCTTGGAATTGTAAATACTTTTCCAAGAAAAGATAAACTAAAGTTTTTTGATACATATTCTGAAATTCCTCTTCAATAGTGCTTAAAATTTCTATAGAATTTTCTATACAAGTTCTTGAAAGATTGAATATTGCCTCAAAATTACTGCTTTTTATAAAGGAGGGATAGGTATAGGGCATTATGGAGTTAATTGAAGGAATTAGATTTCTTTTAGGCATTACACCTCTCCAAAGTGCATCTCCACCAATGAATGGATAAAGTGCAGTTTCATTGAACCATATTTTAAGTCTAGGTATAAAATAAACACTATCTACACTGTATTTTTCTTCATCCATAATATCTTTTCCCTTTCCTGACATTACCCCAACTATTATTTTTGAATCTTTAAATTAGCATCTTTAAAATATGGAGAAAGAGCCTTTATTCTATGGCCTTTATGAAGTAAATTATCAACAAGTATTACAGGCCTTTCAAAAGATTTTAGCATTTTAACCTGATTTTCTAAGGTTAGGTAATAAGGAAATTCTCCTATAAAGAAATCCTTCATATTAGGATAAAAATATTTTTCTGTATGAAGGGATTTGGTTATAGTGTTTGGAATTATAAATCTATCTAGTAGATCTCCATAAGGAACACACATTGATTCACCTAAGCTTTTAACTTTTAATTCTTTTGTGGATACTTTGTTTTCTTTGCAAATTTTGTTTATCATAAGATTATAGGTCATATTACAGTCAAAGGACAATATAAGCTGTCCTTTATACAGTTTAGTTAAAGATTTTTGCAATTTCTTTCTTGTATTTATAAGTGAATTTTTTATTTTTAAATTGCTTTTAAAAGGTTCCTTTAATATATTTTCTAAATCTAAATTAAGAATATAAGGATTACTCATATTAACTACAAGACAAGAAAGTTTATTTTCGGTAAAAATTTCAGTAAATCCTTGCAGTTTAAGGATCTCAAATAGGTTTTCAGAATATAGATTTTGGTCTTCACACTTATATATTGCATACTCATAGTCCTTTGCTAGGTTGAAGGCTAAAGTTTCGGTAATCAAAATTTGTTCTAAGTTTGAAAATTTTTCTTTATTTTCAACATAAATATTGTTTATAAGAATTATTCTTCCAAGACTGTTTTTCCTAAGGTAATCGCATAAGTCAATATCTTTAAGATCTTCATACATAATTCTAGAGCGAAGCCAATAAAAACTTGAGAAGCCCAGTATTTTTTTGTATCCCTATTTCTTAAAATAAGGAGTCTTGAAGAAGGTTTTATGAATAGTGAATTTAGGTTCTTTTTTAAATCTTCAGGGTTAATAGTTAATATTTGCAGTAATTCATCTATTAGATTTTCTCTTAAATTTTCAACTATCTCTACATCAATAGATGAATAATTTATATAAGATTTTTCCTTAGGTTCTTTTTGATAAAAGCCGTGCTCATATATATATAGTTCTGCAAGAGGGTCAACTAAACTTGAAATATCTCTATTTTCGTCAATATAATTTCTTATTTGTGTTGAGCTTATTTCTAAGTATTTTTGGAAGCTTTAAGAATTCAATGTCTTCACATAAATCTGTATATAATTTTTGGTTGATTTTTTTATTTTCTCTATCAAAAATTATGTGAGGAAGAGTTCTTATAGAGTCTTTTGTTTTAGGCTTTTTATAACTTGAGGCATTTAAAAGTACATCACTACCAGCTACCATGTATACTTTTGAGGGCTTAAAATTATCCTTTAATATTTTAAGGTCCCTAGGTTTTGCTATATTGGTCTGAAAATTTCCTGGGTATAGATAAACATTTAGTTTATCAGAAACGGACATCTCTATTATTTTTTTCCTAAGTAAATTTGGAAGAGTTCTTTTAGACCAAGAAAATTCATCTACAGTTAAATACACTTCATATCCTTTTTTTAAGATTTCATTTGTTATTTCCTTGTGGCTTAAAGAAAAAGGATCAAAGGTTCCAGGGAAAAAAGCTATTTTTTCTTTTCTTTCTAGAGTAAGCTTACCTATATTAAAATTATAATTTGTTATGAATTTATATATATTGTTTAAAACTATGGAGTTTGTAAAAAACAAAAGAATATTAGAGTCCTCATTTTGTATTAGTGTAAGTAGTTTTTTACCAACTAATTTAAAAATATGTTCTTTTTCTGCTAGTGAAAGGCTTCTTGAACCAAAAATATCGGAGCCATATATGCTTAGGGCAGTTTGTTTTACAAGGTACTTATAATCTCCTATTCCATTTAAGAGTATGCAAAGCATTTTATTTAATCTTTCATTATAATCACTTGGATTTTCTTTAAACCTTTCTTTATAGTGTGAATAGTTTGTTATAGAGAAACTAAGAGTTTTTAAAATTAAAGTTTTTATATTGGATTTAGATTGCTTTATTTTAAATTTGAAGTCCTCAATTACTTCATCTAATTCTTTTGGTGTAAGAAAAAGGATAATTTTCCCTAAATATTTTGGTATATACTCAGTAAATCTAGAGCCATCAATTTCAAGAGCTCTTAAAAGTTCTACACAGACCTCGTTTCTCTCTGAAAATGATAAATTGGGAATTAATTTTAAAATTGCTTCTCCTGCTTTATTTCGTACTGTTTCACTATCACTTACTTTTATTAAATTGCAAAAATGTAAGCATCCGTGTAGTCCCTCGGTTTTTATATGTTCCAAGGAATACAAAGAGAGTATTTCAACTTGATGCTTTTTATTTACCCAGCTATTTGAGGTTTTTAAGTTACTTAAAAAAATATTTTGTATTTCCTTTTTGCTTTTAGAGAAGTTATCTTTAAAAGTAGGTATATCTTTTTTATCACAAATTAAATTTGCAATTTTCAATAAAAGCAAGGCCTCTGAAGGGATATTGTAGCGTGTTTCATAGTTTAAAATGAAATGTTTAAGGTATTTAAAAAAGCTGGTATTGTAGTCTATTTTTAATAAAATATTATAGGAGCATTCAAGGGCTGAAAGTTTGCAGGCAGTGTCTGAGTTTTCTAGAATTTTTATTACAAAATTAAATAATAAATCCAAATCACTATTATTAGGAATTAATGGAATAAACTTTACTATTTCTAATAAAAATATAGTTGTATCAGAATTTTTGAAGTTATGTTTTTCATAAAAGCTTAGGAGTATTTTTCTGTAATCTAAAGTTAAAGTATTTCTAGAGTTTAAAAATAAAGAATCTACCATATCAACTGAACTTGCAGTTATCCAGCTTCTATGCTTTGGAATAAGCTTATGATTTGGAAATAGAAATTTTTCCATGTACTTTTCAAAGAAAGTTACGCTGGTTGTAAAAATCAAATTTACATCATCAGGTAAATCTTTTCTGTAATCTTCATCTAATTTTGAAATTAAAAATCCTATTAATTTGGCACAGTGTTTTCTAATATCATCTTCTGGGTGAATTAGGTTTTCGTATAAAAATTCTATGGTTTGTATTTTTTGATTTTGTGTTAAATAAGTTGAGTATTCTTCAAATATTCTTATATATTGCCTAAATTTTTTCCAATCTCTTTCACTTGAGGCAGTATCTAAAATTATATTTAGAGAATGCTCATCTCTTAGCTTATACATTAGTTTTATATTGTGTTTTATGCTAAGTAATTTTATATTTTTTATTATTTCATCCCCTTGAAGAAGTGAAAAATTTTCATTTATGCTACAAAGATTTTGTGTAAGTGGCTTTTCTTTTTCATCTGGGTCTAAATTTACACCTTGGAAAACTAAAAAATTTTCAAAATCAACTAGTTTTGAGTAAACTTTTTTATATCGCTTTTCTTTTTCTTCATTTAGATTTTCTAATTTAGAAAGTATTATATTAAAGGAATCTTTAAGTGAAAAGATATTCATTTTAAATCCAGATTTATCTTCAAGATTTTTAACTCTAAAATCACAGTATATTAAAATTAAAGATTCTAAAGATAGATTTTCAAGTTCAAGGTCCCAAGTAGAGTGGTTAATTGCTATATTTCTTATATAATTTATATTGTGTTTTTTAAACCATAAATCTGTATAATAGTAATGTAGCCTTGGGACCCTTTTAAGTTCACTTTTTCTACAACCATATTTTCCTATATCATGTCCTGCAGCAGCCCCTGAAACCCTACCAAGATCAATTGAAATTCCAAGGCCTTTTAGTTGTCTTGCTATGTAAAGGCACATAAAGTGGACTCCGCATATATGATCTATGGTGTTAAAGCCTAAAATTTCTTTATTTAATTTCATCATTTCGTATACATTATCTTTTTTAAAAGCTCTTAAAAATTTGTTATATTCCTCTGGTCTTTCTAGGTCTTTTTTTCATCAGTTGATAAAAATATTAATGGATATTTGCTCTGAAAAGAATTATTATTAGAAAACTTTTCATATTCACATAGGACTTTAAATATTCTAAGGTAAATTTCATGAAAGGTCTCAAGATTTGAAGAAAAATTTAAGCTTGACGTCTCTTTAAAAGATTTATTTAGCGTATACTTATAAATATCTTTAATTGAATCAGGTGAGATATCTAAATCACAAAGGTCATTTAATATTTTTTTACATAGTGTAAGACAAATATTAGGAGAAAAATCTTTTAAGTTTACTATGGTTCTTAGTATATTTTTATAATAGTCATCTTCAGTATATTTTAAAATATTCTCTTTAGAAAAATCTATAGCTTTAAGCCATTTTGAGCTTAAAAGTTTTTTATTAATATCTTTGTATATGTTGTTAAAAGATAAAATTCTCATAGCTGCTCTCCATTCCGCCGCTACCCCTTGCGGCATAAATAGTAATGAAAAAATGCAAATGTTTTTTATATTATTTTTCTTTAAGTATATATATTTTATAACTTATAGCCAGGTAAAAAAAGAGTATATTAATTAAAATATTTTCATATTACTTCATGTAGATAAGATATTTACAAAATCCATGAAGATTATAGGCTGTATAAATAGAACTCATATCTATATAATCCATAGAATAATTGCCATCCCAAGGAAAAATAGATATATATTTTTCATTATATACATTAATTACATATTTTTCACCCTCTAATTCTAAAAATATTTTATATTCAGGTTTTTGCGGTAAATTAAAGGGCTTTTTAATGAAGTTAGTTACTTTTAAATTGTTCATAAAATTAATAATTGTCGATAAATCTTCTTCTTTTATGCTTTTATTTTTGTAAAAATTAGTGTCTAAAATATTTAGTTTAACTTTTTTACTTATGGTTATATTATTAGCTAATTTTGTAAAATAATAATGATTACTAGGTTTTTCCTTTGAAAGCTTAGCTGGAGAACAAGAGTTTAATAGACATAAAAATACAATAATTAAAATACATATTAGTAAACTTATTATTTTTTTCATTATATCGCTCCTATAGTATTTATATAGTTACAATATGATTTATGGTATTTTTTTATTCATATGCAAGTTATGGTTTTAACTAAAATAGTTTTAATGAAAACATAACTAGTATTATCTAGACATATTTTAGTCTTTTAAAATATATGAGGATTAAAGTACAAAAGTTTTTTTGGGCATAGAATAAAAATAGATAGATAGTGAAAATTATTGGAGGGATTCCTTTGAAATATGGAATAGATATAGGTCACAATTGTAGTTTTGACAAGGGAGCTGTGGGGATAAAAAAAGAAGATGAACTAAATAGAGAAGTTGGTATTAAAGTTATACAAAAGCTAAGGGCTTTAGGTCATGAGGTTATAGAATGTACCCCTAAAACTTCAAGCAGTCTTCAAAATTCATTAAGCCAAAGAGTTTCAAAAGCTAATTTATCAAAAGTAGATCTTTTTATATCAATTCATTTTAATGCAGGTGGAGGAAAAGGCAGTGAAATTTATGCTATAAGTTCTGAAGGTAAAACTATAGCAAGCAAGATACTAAAAAATATTGTAGCTCTTGGTTATGTAGATAGAGGAGTTAAAGATGGATCTAGACTATATGTTGTTAGAAAAACTAATATGATAGCTATGCTTATTGAATGTTGTTTTGTTGATTCAAAGGAAGATATGTCAAGATATAATGCAGAAGCTATGGCAGAGGCCATTGTTAAAGCTTTAGATGATAGAAAAACTACGGATTCAAAGGATAAAAAAAGATGAAATTGAAGTAAAGGAAATAAGAAAAGATAATTTAAAAATATTAAGATTACAAAGATTACTAAATAAATTAAAAATAGGAGATATGAATGGCAAATCCTTAGTAGAAGATGGAATTTTTGGTGCAAAAACCTTAGCGGCTTTAATTAAATTTCAATATATAGTGAATATAAAGCCTTCTAAAGTATTTGACGAAGATACGGAAAAAGCCATTAATAAAATACTTCTAACGCCTTTGCTTAAAACAGGAAATACTAGATATATAGAGACAAGATACCTTCAGTGGAGATTGCAAGTTTATATTGATGGAGTATTTGGATATAAAACCAGGGCTGCAGTTATTAAATTTCAAGCAAAAATTCTTTAGTAACAGATGGAGTTGTAGGAAAAAATACTTGGAATATTCTTCTGAAATAAGAATTTAATATAAAAAAATATACTAAAAAGTTTTTTTAGTATATTTTTTTGAAAATTGTCAAGTAATACAATATATAGTATTAAATAAAAGAAGGTGTTTTCTTGATAATAGGTGTTCCAAAAGGACTTTTGTATTATAAATACGGAGTATTTGTTGAAAAATTTTTTAATGAATTAGGATGCAAAGTAGTGACCTCACCAAGGACCAATAAAGAAATATTAAATTTAGGTACAAGTTGCAGTGTAGATGAAGCCTGTGTACCTATTAAGGTTTTTCATGGGCATGTTGCATATTTAAAAGATAAATGCGATATGATTGTGATACCAAGAATTATGACACTTAGTGACAGAGAGTACATATGCCCAAAATTTTGTGGCCTTCCTGAAATGATAAAAAACAGTATACAAGGTATACCTAAAATTACAGAAGAACCTATATATGCAAAAGATATGGCTAGCCTTTATAAGAGTATGCTTAAGATAGGTCATAAAGTAAATAAAAACAGATCTATGATAAAAAGTGCTTTTCTTAAGGCTTTAGATCTTCAAAGAGATTACAAAACTGGTTTTGAGGATGTAAGTTATGAGTTTAAGTTGGCACTTTTAGGTCATCCTTACAATGTACAAGATGAGTTTCTAAACATGAATATTAAAAATAAGTTAAATAAGCTTGGTTTTGGAGTTGTAACAGAGGAATTTGTACCAGATGAAGAAATAAAAAAATACGCAAAAGAATTATTGAAAAAACCTTTTTGGACTTTTTTAGGAGATCCTATGGTTCATCCAGGTATTTTGTTGAAAACAATAAAATAAATGGAATAGTATATATATCTTCCTTTAATTGTGGGATAGATTCAGTGGTTATAGAACTTATAAAAGATAAGATTGGAGATTTTCCTTTTTTAGTTCTTAAAATAGATGAACAGACAGGTCAAGGTGGATTTGATACCAGAGTAGAAGCTTTTACAGATATGATTGAAAGGAGAATAGAATATGAAAATAACTTTTCCTCACTTAGGAAACACATACATTGCAGCTAAACTATTTTTCGATAGTATTGGAGCAGATTATGTAATTCCCCCTGTTAGTAGTAGAGAAGCACTAAAAATAGGTTCAATGTATTCCCCAGAGGAGATGTGTCTTCCTTTTAAAATAATGATGGGAAACTACATTCAGGCTATAGAAAAAGGGGCAGATACAGTGTTAATAGTTGGAAGCTGTGGACCGTGCAGATTTGGGGAATACTGTGAACTTCAATTTAAAATTTTAAAGAAGCTAGGATATAAGGTAAATTTTATAGTATTAGATTACAAAGAGGATATAGGGAAAGAAGAATTATTAAGAAGAATAGGAAGTATATTAGAAGATAGTAAAGTAAATAATAGGTTGAAAATTAAAGGGGCTTTAAGAGCATTAAAATCAGTTAAATTAATGGATGATATAGAAGAAAAAGCTCATTGGCTTGCAGGTTATGAAGTTAAAAAGGGGAGTGTAAGAGATTATTAAATCATTGTAAGAAAGAGGTACTTTTGACTAATGATCCTAAAAAGGCCTTATCTATACTTAAAACTTATAGATCAGAATTAAAAAAGGTAAAAATTGATAAAAATAAGGATCCCCTTAAAGTGTCTATAATGGGAGAAATATATACTATAATAGAACCTTTTTCTAATTTGTATATTGAGGATAAGCTTATGGATTACGGCGTTTGTACAAAGAGAATGTTAACCCCAAGTTGGTGGATTAAAGATGCATTCCTTAAGAGTTTTAAATTAAATTCCATAAAACTAAGGATAGCTTCTAAAAAATACTTGCCAATATATATAGGTGGTCATGCTAGGGAGTGCATTGGAGAAGCTGTGCTTTCTCATAAAAAAGGCTTTAATGGTGCAATACAAATATTTCCATCAGGCTGCATGCCAGAAATAGTTTCTAAAGCTATACTCCCAAGCATAGCTAAGGATGAGAATTTTCCAATTATGTCCTTAGTTATGGATGAAATGAGTGGTGAGAGCGGATATATAACAAGAATTGAAGCTTTTTTAGATTTGCTGGAAAGGAGAAAAGAGAAATGTATTATTTAGGAATAGATATAGGATCTGTTAGCAGTGATTTTGTTTTATTAGATGAAAACACAAAGGTTGTTGAAAAAATATATTTAAGAACAAAAGGAAGGCCCATAGAGGCGCTACAAGAGGCATTTAGAATTTTAGGGGATAATTATGATGATAAAGAAATAAAAGCTGTAGGGACTACTGGAAGTGGGAGAATGATAGCTTCTTTTTTAGTGGGTGCTGATGCAGTTAAAAATGAAATAACAACTCATGCAGTAGCTGCTTTAGAGGTGGATAAAGAGGTAAGGACAATTATAGAAATAGGTGGTCAAGATTCTAAAATTATAATATTAAATAATGGTATAGTAACAGATTTTGCTATGAATACTGTATGCGCTGCAGGGACTGGATCTTTTTGGATAGGCAGGCAGAGAGACTTGAGATACCTATTGAAAGATTTGGTGAATATGCCTTAAAATCCAGCTTCCCTGTTAGAATAGCTGGAAGGTGTGCAGTTTTTGCAGAGTCTGATATGATACACAAGCAGCAATTAGGTTATAATTCTTATGATATTATAAATGGACTTTGTGAGGCTTTGGTAAGAAATTATTTAAGTAATGTTGCAAAAGGCAAGGAAATAAAATCAAAAATATTTTTTCAAGGAGGAGTTGCTTCTAATATTGGAATGAAGGTGGCTTTTGAGAAGGTTCTTGGCTGTGATGTGTTTATTCCAGCTTATCATGATGTTATGGGCTCTATTGGCGCTGCTATAATAGCTAAGGAGAATATAGAAAAAGCAAAGGGAAAAACTAAGTTTAAGGGATTTAATATATCTGAAAGTAAGTTTTTATCTAATAGTTTTGAATGTAAGGGATGTTCTAATGGCTGCGAGATAGTTAAGATACTAGAAAATGGAAAAGAAATAGGTTGTTTTGGTGATAGATGTGGTAAATGGAGTGAAAAATTAGCCATCTAAAAAAGTCCTAGTCCCTAATACGCTATTTTATTAACCTTTCAGTTTAATAAAATAGAAAACTGAAGTTTAAATAATTAGGGACTTGAGACTTTTAAATTATTACATAAATAAAATCAATTTATAAAAAAATCTATTTAGATTCAATATGACCTTTTACTTTCATTAATGCATAATCTAAAGCGGAGTCTAGGTTATTTACGCCTTTTCCACCGCCTTTTGCAGAAAAACTATTGCCGCCGCCTTTACCATCAATTAATGTAACAGTATCCTTTAACAGTAAGCCCATATCACAAATTTTTAAGGATTTTGAACACATAAATATAAGGTTTGCCATAGTATTTGATTTTAGACCTAATAAAGCTATGACGTTGTCAAAGGCTGTTAGTTTTGAAGCCAAAAGGTCTATTTCTTTTAGATCTTTATTTTCGTAGGAGAATTTTATTATACTAATATTTTTTACTTTCTCACATTTAGTTATTATATTTTGCACCTCAAAATCTAATAACTGGTTTTTTAAACTGCTATTTTCCTGATTGATTTTCTTTAAATCTAAGGTAAGATTAGAGACTCTAGTTAATACCTCATTTTCATTACAGTTAAGGTTATTACATATTTCATAGGCAAAATTACTTTTAAAGAAGTAATCTAAAAGTGCCCTTTTTCCACATAAAAATTCAATTCTGGTGCCACTTTTATGTTTTTCACATTTTGTAACTTTAATTAATTGAACTTCAATAGTAGAATTAGGATGTATTCCGCAGCAAGGGTTTACATCTATGTCCTTAATTTTCACTATTCTAATCTTCTCTTTAGTGTTTGGAGGAGATTTTTTAAGTTCATTTTTTTAATTCTGATCTTGAAGGATAGAGAATTTCAACAGGAATATTTTCAAATACAATTTCATTTGAAAGTTTTTCAGCTTCTTGAATTTTTTCTATATCTAAAAACTTATCTATATCTATAGTACAATACTTTGTTCCTAAGTGAAATCCAACTGTAGAAGCATTGAACAATTTAAGAAAACAGGAAGATAAAATATGCTGACCTAGGTGCTGCTGCATGTTATCAAATCTTGATTCCCATTCAATAGAACATTTTACCTTATGTATTTTTATTGGTTTCTTTTCCGTAACGTGGTATATAATTCCATCTTCCTCGTAGACATCTATTATAGGAATGGATTCAATAGAGCCAGTATCACTTGGTTGTCCGCCTCCACCAGGGTAAAAGTATGTTTTATCAAGGACAATATGAAATTTAGTATCTTTCTCAATTACATTTATTATTTCTGAAGTAAAGTTTTTTTCGTATTGGTTTTCGTAATAAAGTTTTTCCATAGCAATTTCTCCTTGTAAAGTTTGTTATATAAGTTAATTTACTCTATAGCTAAATTTTTATCAGTAAAAAATAAAGCATAATTATCCTAGTTTATCAAATAATAACTTGAAGTAATAAGATTTTAATAATTTAATTTTATTATAATATAGATTTTGATAAAAACCTATTGAAAACTAATATTTTGTGCTGGGAGCTTTTAATTAAAGAATTTTGAGTTAGTAATTAATTGTAAATAATATATTAAATGTTTATAATTATAAATAATGAAAGTAATTTAAAGGAGGAAAAACAAAGTGGTTTCTAATGAAAGAGGACTGTTTAGAGAAACTAAAAATTCAAAATATTTGCCAAATATTTTTTTGTCTATTATTTTAACTTTAATTTTTATAATAGTAGGTGAAATTATAGGAAGCTTATTTAGTTTTGGTTTTATAAAATTCATTAAATCACAAGCAGTTTTATTCCTTATTGAACTGGTATTTAGTGGGGTATTTACAATTATACTTATCCTTTTATGGGTTAGGTTTGTAGAAGGATTGAAAGTTTCTAGTTTAGGTATAAAAAAAGACAGATGTTTAAAGAAGTATTTTATTGGGTTTTTAATTGGCTTTCTTATGTTTTCTTTAGTAATTCTAATACTTTTTTTAACTGGGAATATAGCCCTTAATTCAAAACCTAATTACGTAGTTGGAGTAGCTGCGTTAAGTAGCGTACTTATTGTATTACCTGGCTGGGCTGTACAAAGTGCTACGGAAGAAATTTTAACCAGAGGCTGGCTTATGAATGTGATTGGTGCAAGATATAATGCCGCCTTAGGGCTATTTGTTTCTTCAATTTTATTTGGATTATTTCATTTGTTTAATAATGAAATAAGTTTACTGGCTATAATAAATATATGCTTAGTTGGCATATTCTTTGGACTTTATGTTATTAAAACTGAGGATTTATTAGGGGCCTGTGGTATTCATTGCGCTTGGAATTTTGTACAGGGAAATGTTTTTGGCCTTGAAGTTAGCGGAAACGAGATAAACATTGGAAGCATAATGGATTTAAATCTTAAAGGCAATGAATTATTTACAGGGGGACAATTCGGACCTGAGGCAGGTATTGCAACTACCATAGTTTTGTTTATAGGAATTATTATTTTACTTTTAAATATAAAAAAGAATAAGTAAGGGGATGGTGAAATGTTAAAACTTATTAATCTTTCAACATTTAGTCATGACCTTGAAAGATTTAATTATAATAGTGAAGAAATAATAAGTTTTTTAAAAAAGAATAATGTTGATGGCATTGAACTTTTAAATTCTATTGAATGGGATAATAAGGTTATACCTAAAACTTTAGTTAAAGGAATACATTTAAAATATTATCCTATATGGCTAGATTTTTGGAGAAAAGATAATAAAAAACTTATAGATCAATTTGAAACTAAAGACAATATAGAAAGATATTATGGTGGATTGAGTAGAAAAAAATAATAGAGCAGTATAGAAAGGAAATAATGGTAGCTAGTTTTATAGGGGCTAAATATGTAGTCTTTCATGTGTCTCATGTACAGTTAGAGCACACCTATACTTATGATTTTACCTATTCAGACTGTGAAGTTATAGATGCTACAGCAGAATTAGTAAATGAAGTCTTTAAGGATTTAAAAACTAACGTAAAGCTTTTATTTGAAAATTTATGGTGGCCAGGTCTTACTTTTCTTGATAAATCCATGGCAATGAGATTACTTGAAAAAGTTAATTACAAAAACAAAGGATTTATGTTAGATACAGGGCATCTTATGAATACTAATATTAGCCTTAAAGATGAAAAAGAAGCTATAGAGTATTTAACTAATACAATTTCGAAGTTGGGAGAATTGAAAAATTTTATAAAAGGCATACATCTAAGCTCTTCTTTATCTGGTAGTTATGTTAAAGAACAAATAAACAAAAGTAAAGATAAAGAAAAAAATTGAGTTATAATGAGATAAATAAAGATGTATTTATTCACATAATGAATATAGATAGGCATAAACCTTTTAAAGATAAATCAATAAGTAGTTTAGTTGACTTTATTAAGCCCGATTATCTAATATATGAGTTTATTACAAGTTCCCTTGAAGAGTTAGATGATTATATAAAGATTCAAGATTCTGCATTAGAGTCATAAAACTTTTAAAATTTATGCTTAAGTTATTGAAATCAACTTTCGCATATAAAAATAACTTTTTACAAAATATTAATGCTTTTTAGGCTTATATTTTATCTATGCGAAAGTTGTGTATTTGTAGGTTAAGTTAATGATTTTGATGTGTAGTTTTTAGGAAGGTGACTTGTATCGTTTAAAGTTACAATAAAAGGGTTTAGATTTTCATCAAATTTTAATTTGGTTATAGAGGTATTTCCTAAAACAATTTTATGATACATAGTCATTTTCCAGTCAAATAATCCAATCAATCCTGCTCTTATAAGTCCACCGTGGGTTACTACTACAATTCTTTTGCTTTTATGTTTTTCTATAATATCTAATATTGCCTTCTTTGCCCTGAGGCTAGCTAGTTTAAGGCTTAAATCTCCTCCACATAATGGGGCTATTTTATCATCATTTCTCCAAACTTGAAATTCTTTTGGATAGAGTTTTTTCATCTCATTTAATGTAAGACCTTCCCATTTGCCAAAATTTATTTCTCGTAGATTTGTATAGATTTCAGGTTTTAATGAAGAATTAGCGCAAATAATATTTGAAGTATCAATAGCTCTTTTTAAGGGACTAGTATAAATGTAGTCAAAGGAATTTTGAATTTTCTTATTAAGTAAAGTTGCTTGGAAAATTCCCTCTTCAGTTAGGTTTATATCTTTGCAACCTTGAAATTTTCCAAGTGTATTCCATTCAGTTTCACCATGTCTTATTAATAATAAAGTAGTGTGCATAAAATGCCTCCATTTCCTATGTTAAGTGATGGGTTGAATAACACACTTATTCATTATACACTATAATAAGTCCTATTTAGTAACATAAATCTTAAATAAAATAAATTATACTTTTTTCCCTTTTAGGTATATAATTCATTATGTGTTTATTACAGTATTTTTTAAACTAGGGGGGATAACATGTTTAGTCTAACACCAAAAATGATAAGTTTTTTGACATGTTCGTTAGGTATTCAGAAATAAATTATAAAGCTGCAAAAATGTTAAAAGATTTTGCCTCTGACATGGAAAATGCAGAAGACAAGTATGAGGAAATAAAAAAGGTGGAGCATGAGGGAGATAAAATGCTTCATTCCATTATGGAAGAGTTAAATAGGTCATTTATAACCACAATAGATAGGGAAGATATAGTATCTATAGGTAGGGCTCTTGATGATATTGATGATTTTATTGAGAGAACTTCAAGTAGATTTGTTATGTTTAATATGACTAAGTCAACTCAGCATGCTCTTGCATTTTGTGATTTAATACTAGCTGCTACTAAGGAATCAATAGAGCTTATGAAGGAATTTAAACTACTAAACAAAAGTAAGATGCTTTCTAAAAAGGTAGTTGAAATAAATAGAATAGAAGATGATGGAGATATATTATTTAAAAGGACCATTAAAGAATTATTTAATGGAAAAACCTTAGATATTGAAATAATAATATGGAAAGAGATATATGAACGCCTTGAAAATGTACTAAATGGATGTGAGGATCTTGCCAATATTATTGAAGGAGTTGTAATGAAAAATGCTTAATTACACTTTGATAGTTACAGTAATAATAATAGTATTTTCATTAATATTTGACTTCATTAATGGCTTTCACGATACAGCAAATGCAATAGCAACTTCGGTATCAACAAAGGTATTAACCTTAAAAGAAGCTATAATAATGTCAGCAACATTGAATCTTATTGGTGCATTTATTAGTGTAAAGGTTGCAAAGACCATAGGAGCTGATATAGTGGATCCAAAACTTATATCTCAAATGGTTATAATTGCAGCATTAGTTGCTGCAATTATTTGGAACCTTATCACATGGTATTTTGGAATACCAAATAGTTCTTCTCATGCATTAATAGGTGGGCTTTTGGGTGCGTCAATTATATATAAAAGTTCATTTTTGATAATTAATTGGCATAGTTTTATTACTAAAGTAGTGTTATGGTTATTTCTATCGCCCTTAATAGGTTTTATAATTGGATATTTTATAATGATTTTATTGTACTGGATTCTTCGCTCTGCTAAACCAAGGTCGGTTTCAAAGTTTTTTTCCAAGGCCCAAATAGCTTCAGCGGCTTTCATGGCTTTTAATCATGGGGCAAATGATGCTCAAAAATCTATGGGTATTATAACAATGACACTATTAAGCGGTGGATTTATAACCTATTTTCACATACCAATATGGGTTAAAATATGCTGTGCTTTTGCAATGGCTTTAGGAACCTGCACAGGAGGACGTAGAATTATAAAAACTATGGGCATTAATATGGCAAGACTTGCACCAGTAAATGGTTTTGCTGCAGAAACAGGAGCTGCTATTGTAATATTTATAGCAACTATGCTAAGAGCACCGGTAAGCACAACTCATATAATATCTACTTCAATAATGGGGGTTGGTGCTGCCAAACGTCTATCTTCTGTAAAATGGGGAGTTGCTAGAAGCATTGTATGGGCATGGATACTTACAATACCAGTATGCATGATTTTATCAGGAATTATTATGTTTATATTTAAACTTGTGTAAAATTACAAAAGGTTTTATACGAATAATACATATTTATTTTAAAAAAATGTTCATATTTATATTGACTATACTTAAAATATATAGTAATATTTTAGTGTAGCAACGGATTTTATTTATTAATAAGAACAATTTAATAATTTTACTCATATATGTCCGAAAATATGGTTCGGACGTCTCTACAAGATGACCAGAAAATTATCTTACTATGAGTGGTTTTGTTTGTATTTTTACATGCAGGTTATCACTCCAATTTTGATAACCTGCATTTATTTTTTACGGGGGTGAATTAAATGTTAGAAAAGTTTTTCAAATTAAAAGAAAATCATACTAATGTTCGTACTGAGATCATAGCAGGCATAACTACTTTTATAACTATGGCATACATAATTTTTGTTAACCCAAATATGCTTATGATGGCAGGAATGAATGGTAAAGGAATTCTTGGGTCAGACGCAGTTAAGGCTGGATTATCAATAGGTAATGACAAGATAATTGGTGCTATTTTTGTTGCTACTGTTTTATCCGCAGTTATAGCCACCCTTATTATGGGGTTATTTGCTAATGCTCCTTTTGCACAAGCAGCTGGCATGGGAATGAATGCGTTTTTTACTTTTTATGTTGTTTTAAAATGTAAAATTCCATGGACTGGAGCTTTGGCAGCAGTTTTCATTTGTGGTGTTATTAATATAATTATTACATTAACCAAGGTTAGGATTGCAATTATTAATGCTATACCGGAAAGTATTAAAAAAGCTATTGGTGCAGGAATTGGACTTTTCATTGCACTAATTGGTCTTAAAGAAGCTGGCTTAATTGTTTCAGATCCAGCTACTTTAGTGGCTTTTGGTAATATAAGTAGTCCAGCTACGTTACTAGCTTTTATAGGTCTTTTAATAATTATAATTTTGATGGTAAAAGATGTAAAGGGTGCAATGCTTATAGGAATTATTATAACTACTATTTTAGGAGTTATAGTTCAATCATCTTTTGGAATTAATTTGAATATATTTATACCTCATAGCAACATAATAAGCATGCCACCAAGTTTGGCACCTACATTTTTGAAATTGAGTTTTAAGGATTTATTTTCTTCAAACATTGGATTTATGTCAATTATAACTATAATCATATCTTTCAGTCTTGTAGATACTTTTGATACTATAGGAACACTTGTTGGAACTACATCTAAAACAGATATTTTTGATGAAAAAGAACTATCAAAGGGAAGATTCCCTAAGAAATTAGATAGAGCATTGTTTGCTGATGCAACAGCTACTTCTATTGGAGCTTTAATTGGTACAAGTAATGTAACAACTTATGTAGAAAGTCTTTCTGGCATAAGTGCAGGTGGAAGAACTGGATTAACATCTGTTGTAACTGCAATATGTTTCTTACTTACTTTATTTATTTCTCCATTAATAGGTATAGTACCGGGTTTTGCTACAGCACCAGCTTTAATCGTAGTAGGTATACTTATGATGTCATCTATCATGGGTATTGACTTTAATAACCTTGAAGAAGCAGTTCCTGCTTTCTTTACATTAGCTATGATGCCATTTACTTATAGTATAGCAAATGGTATAGCAATTGGGTTTATATTCTACACTTTGATAAAATTATTTAAAGGAAAATTAAAAGAAGTTAGCCCTATGATGTATATATTTACAGCACTATTTATACTTAAATTTGCTCTTCAAATGTAGGGTATATATTTAATAAATATTTAAAATGATATTAATATAAAGAATTGTATGGCAATTTTATGAAAAATGCTATACAATTTTTTTATGTTAAGAATTATATTTTATGTGCTTATTTTTTAAGGTTAAGTTGATTTATTATAAATCTATAGTGTAATATTAAATATTACTAGAAGGTGATAAAATGTTTAAAATTTCTTTATTAGGTTCTGGAGGGACTATGCCACTTCCAGGAAGAAATCTTACAGCTATGCTGGGAAGTTATAATGGAAGAATGATTTTAATAGACTGTGGTGAAGGGACTCAAGTGGCTTTAAAAAGTCTAGGATGGGGAATTAAAAAAATAGATTTAATATGTTTAACTCATTATCATCCAGATCATATTGTAGGTCTTCCGGGACTTTTGTCTACTATGGGAAACAGTGACAGAAAAGAAAAGGTTACAATTATGGGACCAATAGGTTTAAAAAAATTATAAAAGGAATGATGGTTATACTACCATATCTCCCTTTTGAATTAGAACTAGTTGAAATAAAAGAAGAAGGTATGGATGAATTTAAATTTAATGAATATACAATAAAGGCGATTTACACAGACCATAGTGTCCCTTGTGTATCTTACTGCATAGAAATTAAGAGAAATAAAAAGTTTAATAAGGAAAAAGCTGAAGCCTTAAATATACCAGTTACATATTGGAATAAAATTCAAAATGGCTATGAAGTTGTGTTAAATGACAAAGTTATAACTCCCGATATGGTACTAGGAGATAATAGAAAAGGGCTAAAGGTGTGTTACTGTACAGATACAAGACCTAGTAATAGTATTGTTAATTTTGCTAGAAATTCAGATTTATTTATATGTGAAGGAATGTATGGAGAGGATACCTATTTAGAGAAGGCTATGAATAATAAGCATATGCTTTTTAGCGAAGCTGCAACTATGGCAAAGAAGTCAGAAGCTAAAGAGTTGTGGCTTACCCATTTTAGCCCTTCTTTAAATTCTCCTGAGGAGTTTTTACCTAGGGCTAAAGATATTTTTGAAAATACCCATTTAGGTAAAGAATTGATGTGTAAAGATTTAAATTTTAAGGTATAGGTTCACTATTATTTAAAGTATAAAAAAAATAAGATGGAAAGATATATTTGAGATTTATCAATATAATTATAGAAAGCGGTTGAAAAAATGATAAAATACAAAAAAACTTTTTGTCTTAGTTTTATTATATTTTGTTTAATAGTGGCAGTTTTAAGTATATTAAAATACGATGTAAAAGATGCTAATGCAAAGGATAAAACAAAGGTTAAAAATAGCAGCCCAAAGGGGATTATATATTTAACCTTTGATGATGGACCTAGCAAAAATATTACAGGTGAGGTATTAGACATATTAAAAGAGAATGAAATTAAAGGAACCTTTTTTTAATTGGGAATAAAATTGAAGGAAGAGAAGATGTAGTAAAGAGAATTTATAAAGAGGGACATAGTATAGGAATGCATACTTTTACTCATGATTTTAATAAAATATATAAAAGCAAAGAGTCTTTTATGGAAGAAATGCTTTTGTGCAATGAGGAAATATATAGTGTACTTGGAGTAAAAGCTAATATTATAAGGTTTCCAGGTGGAAGTTTAAACCATTTAGATGAAGAATTTTTAGATAGAATTCATTCAAAGGGATTTAAGGTTTTTGACTGGAATATGCAGCTATCTGATGGAATTGATCACAATATTCCACCTGAAAAGTTATACTTAGAGGGAACTAAAGGCAGTGATAAATTTTATAGCATAACTTTGCTTATGCACTGCGATTCCACAAATAAAAATACCTGCAAGGCCCTTCCAAAGATCATAAAGTATTATAAAGATAAAAACTATGAATTTAAAACCATAACTAAAGATACTCCTGAGTACCATTTTAGAGTCAGAAAAAAATAATATAAAAAAGTAACCTAACTTAGTTTTCAAAGTTAGATTACTTTTGATTTAAATATATATTTAATCTAAATATCCCTTTGCTTTTAGAAGTTCGGCTGTAAGTACGGAGCCGCCAGCTGCACCTCTTAAAGTATTATGTGCTAAGCAAACAAATTTGTACTGGAATAAGTTATCCTCTCTAAGTCTTCCTATACTTATACCCATTCCGTTTTCTATATCCCTATCTAATTTTGTCTGAGGTCTATTTTCTTTTTCAAAGTAAGTTAAAAATTGTTTTGGTGCACTTGGAAGATTTAAAATTTGAGGAACTCCTTTATATTCTTTCCAAAGCTTAAGAATTTCTTCTTTTGAAGGTTTCTTTTCAAAAGAAACATAAACTGTAGCTAAATGTCCGTCAGATACAGGAACGCGAATACACTGTGCTGAAATTATAGGCTCTTTTGCATCTACTATTTTATTGTTTTCAATATGTCCCCATAGTTTTAAAGGTTCTTTTTCACTTTTTTCTTCTTCTCCACCAATAAAAGGTATAACGTTATCTATTATTTCAGGCCAATCAGAGAAAATCTTCCCGCTTCCAGAAATAGCTTGGTAAGTGGAAACTAATATTTTCTTTGGTTTGAAATCCATAAGAGGATTTATAGCTGGAACATAACTTTGTATGGAACAATTAGGTTTTGCAACGAT
This sequence comes from Haloimpatiens sp. FM7315, assembly GCA_041861885.1. Lineage (NCBI taxonomy): Bacteria > Bacillati > Bacillota > Clostridia > Eubacteriales > Clostridiaceae > Haloimpatiens > Haloimpatiens sporogenes. Next base: position 2,240,914 of record JBGVUE010000001.1, on the reverse strand, counting down.
AAATCCTTTTTTAGTTCCTAAACGTTTTTTTGCTCTTTTATAATTTCTAAATGTTCTGGGTTTATTTCTGGAACTATAACAGGTACATCAGAAGTTCCTCTATGAGCTGAATTGTTTGATATAACAGGAATTTCAGCTTTTGCATAGTCTTCTTCTAGCTTTTGAATTTCAGCTTTTTCCATATTAACAGCGCAGAATACTAAATCCACTTTGTCTTTTATTTCATCTATATTGTGTAGGTCTTTAACTATCATGTTTTTTACTTTTTCAGGTATAGATTTATCTAATTTCCATCTATTTCTTATAGATTCATAATAACTTTTTCCTTCTGAATTTTTACTTGCGGCTAATAAATTAATTTCAAAGTAAGGGTGATTTTCTAATAATGTTACAAGTCTCTGACCTACAAATCCAGTAGCACCAAGTATTCCTACTCTAAGTTTTGAATTCATTTTTATACCTCCAATTTATTTTTATTTACTTTTATTTATTATATAATATAGTAAATAAAAATCATATGTGAATTTTAGATTTTTATTTACTTTTTAACCTATAGCTTAAATTTTGAAACTTTAATATAATATTAGTATACTAATATTATTTGCCATATCTAATGCTTTAAATGCTTAATATATTGCAAAAATGCTTTGAGGAGTGAAATACAATATCATGGAAGAATTTGGTGATAATTATAAGAAAGGGTATTTAAAAGAAGATTTTAAATTTTTTCATTTAAAAGATAATAAAGATATGGATTTTAAATACCATTATCATGATTTTAATAAAATAATTATATTTATATCAGGAGATGTAACCTATCTTATTGAGGGAAAGGCATACAAACTAAAGCCTTTAGATATGCTCTTAGTTAACAGTAATGCAATCCATAAACCAGTTATTAATTCAGAAAAGACTTACGAGAGAATAGTTATATGGGTAAACTCATCTTTTTTAAATAGACACAATAGTAAGAATACCAATCTTTTAAATTGTTTTCAGATAGCCCAAAGAGAGAAGTTTAATCTTTTTAGATTGGATGATGAAGATAATTCTATTTTAAGGGAGCTGCTTTCTTCTTTGGAAAATGCATGTTTTGATACAGAGTTTGGAAGTGAAGTTCTAAGAAATTCAATATTTCTTCAATTCATAGTGTACATAAATAGGTTATTTTTAGGGGGATAGATTCTAAGGTTTTGGTAGATGTAAAATATGATGAAGATATTAACAAAATACTTGAATACATAAATAAAAATTTAAAGGAAGATTTAAGCATAAATTCACTGGCTTCTAGATTTTATTTAAATAAATATTATCTTATGCATAAGTTTAAAGAACATACAGGAGTTACTGTACATAAGTATGTACAGAATAAAAGGCTTATAATGGCAAAAGATCTTATAGAGAAGGGAAAAATATTAGCTTAGTATGTGCAATATGTGGTTTTGGTGATTACTCAAATTTTATAAGGTCCTTTAAAAAGTTCTTTGGAATGGCTCCAAAATCATATTACAAAAAAATAGATTTAAAATAAAATAGTTTGATTTCTCACATAAAAAACTAAATTTGTAAAATGTAAGGTTTTTATGTTATAATTAAAAAGGATAAAACTTAATATTTATGTTACTAGGGGGCTTTTATAAAAGCTGAGATAGATAATGTTCTGACCCTCATAACCTGAGATAGATAATTCTAGCGTAGGGAAGTAGCCTTTAATGAATTATAGATGCATTTAGAAGAAAGAAGTGCATTTATGATAAAGTCTATTGTATGAGAAAGCAGAAAAAAAGTTTTCTCATTTTTTATTTTCTTTTTTAAATTTTGATTTTTTATAATTTTAAATTAATTCAATGTCTAAAAATAGATATAATAGCCTTGAATAGTTATGACATATTTGCTAAAACACAGGCTTTTTGCATTATTAAGCTTACTAAAAAAGGAAGGGAAGGGGTATTATGAAATATACTACTCAAATGGATGCTGCTAAAAAAGGCATAGTTACCAAGGAGATGGAAATTGTATCCAAAAAAGAAAATATGAAGGTTCAAGATTTAATGGACTTAATAGCAAAGGGACAGGTAGTAATTCCTGCAAATAAGAATCATAAGAACATAGATCCAGAAGGTGTAGGTAAGGGTTTAAAAACAAAAATTAATGTAAATTTGGGTATATCAAAAGATTGCTGTAATATAGATATGGAACTTTCAAAAGTAAAAAAAGCCATTGAAATGAAGGCAGAGTCAATTATGGACTTAAGCTGTTTTGGAAAAACTGAAGAGTTTAGAAGAAGGCTTGTAGATATGTCTAAAGCTATGATAGGAACTGTTCCTATGTATGATGCAGTAGGATTTTACGACAAAGAGCTTAAAGAGCTAAGCGTGGAGGACCTTTTAAAGGTTATTGAAAAACATGCAGAGGATGGAGTGGATTTCATGACCATCCATGCTGGGATAACTTTAGAAACTGCAGAAGTATTTAAAAGAAATAAAAGACGTATGAATATAGTATCAAGAGGTGGGTCTTTAATATATGCTTGGATGGAGCTTAATAAGAGAGAAAATCCTTTTTATGAGTATTTCGATAAGATACTTGATATTTGTGAGAAATATGATGTAACAATTAGCTTAGGAGATGCATGTAGACCAGGATGTATAGATGATTCTACAGATGCTTCACAAATAAAAGAGCTTATGACTTTAGGAGAACTTACAAAAAAGCTTGGGAGAGAAATGTACAAGTTATTATAGAAGGACCAGGACATATGGCAATAAATGAAATTGAATCAAATGTGCTTTTAGAAAAAAATTATGCCATGGTGCTCCTTTTTATGTGCTTGGACCTATAGTTACAGATATAGCTCCTGGATATGATCATATAACTAATGCTATAGGTGGTGCAGTAGCTGCTTCTTATGGTGTTGACTTTTTGTGCTATGTAACACCTGCTGAGCATTTAAGACTTCCAAATTTAGAGGATATGGTAGAGGGAATAGTTGCAACAAAAATAGCAGCTCATGCTGGAGATATTGGAAAAGGTATAAAAGGAGCTAGAGATTTAGATAATAAAATGGCAGATGCTAGAAGAAAATTAGACTGGGATGAAATGTTTAATTTAGCTTTAGAACCTGAAAAACCTAAAAAATACAGAGAAGAATCTATTCCAAAGGATGAACATACTTGTACTATGTGCGGAAAAATGTGTGCAGTAAGAAATATGAATAAGGTGTTAGAAGGAAAAGATATTAATGTATTAAGAGAAGACTAACTTATGACAAATCTATAACATAGAAAAATAAAAGGATCTATTGAATTTGTTTAGTAATTAAATATAGGATGTAGATCTTTTTTTGTATTAAATTCATGTTAAAGTTTAAAGACTAAAGTAATATATTTAATTAAATAATTGCTATAAATTAATTAATATGGTATTATTGCTATAATAATTTTTGTTTTGTAATGTATGCCAAAAATTAAATAAATGGACTAGCTTTAGTAATTGTATTGGAGGGTGGAATTTGATTAAAGTTGAAAAATTAAGTAAGTATTTCAAAGAAGTTAAGGCAGTTAAGGATATAAGCTTTGAGGTAAAAAATGGTGAGATACTAGGGCTTTTGGGAGAAAATGGTGCAGGTAAAACTACAACTCTAAGAATGCTTGCAACTATGCTAAAACCTACAGAGGGTGATGCTACAATAAACAATTATAGCATTATAAATGATTCTCAAAAGGTTAGAGGTGAAATAGGAATTTTATTTGGGGGAGATGTTGGACTTTACGATAGACTTACAGTAAGAGAAAATATACGATATTTTGCTGAGCTAAATGGCATGGGCAAAAAACAAGCTGAAGAAAGTATAGAATACTTAGTAGAGGAATTAAAATTAAAAGAGTATATAGATAGAAGAGTTGGAAAACTTTCAAGAGGAATGAAACAAAAGGTGTCCATTGCTCGTTCTATTGTACATAGGCCTACAGTTATGCTATTTGATGAGCCTACCACAGGACTTGATGTTACAGCTGCAAAGCTTGTTCATGAATTTATTTTAGATTGTAAAAAGCAAAATAAATCCATTATTTTTTCAAGCCATAGTATGCAGGAAGTTGAAAAACTTTGTGACAGAATCATTGTATTAAATAAAGGAAGTATAGTAGATGAAGGAACTTTAGAGTATTTTAAAGAAAGATACAATAGTAGTGATATGGAAGAAATATTCATAAAATTGGTAGGTGATAAGTAATGAATATAGTTTCTATTGTTTACAAAAAAGAATTAAAAGATATGTTTAGAGACAAGAAGACTATTTTTGCTGCAATATTAATACCTCTTTTGCTATATCCTATAATTTTTGGATTTATGGGCAAGGGAATAAAGAGTAATGTGGATTCTGTAAAAAAAGATATGAAAATTGCTATAGTAGATAAAGGAAATAGTAGATTTGGGCAATTTGTAAAGGCGCAAAAAAATATAAAATTAATAGATTCTAAAAATATCTTAAAGGACGTAGAAGAGGGAAAGTTACTTTTGGGTTTAGAAATTCCTTCGGATTTTGATAAAAATGTAGAGGAGGAGAAAAAAGCCAATATAACAATAACTCTAGATAACTCAAGTCAAAAATCTAATATGGCTATGGGTGAAATAAATGGACTTATCGAGGCTTATTCAAAAGAAATAGTTACAACAAGGCTTAAGGAGAAAAACATTGATGCGTCAATTTTAACACCTTTAAATACTGTAATAAAATCTACAGAGAAAAAGGATGATGGCATGGGAAAAATGATGCTATCTTTAATGCTTCCAATGATGCTTATAATGTTTGCAGCCTCAGGACCTATTGCTTCAGCAACAGACCTTGGAGCAGGTGAAAAGGAAAGAGGCACCTTAGAACCTTTATTAACTACTCAGGCAAGTCGAATGTCTTTACTTTGGGGAAAATTTTTAGCAATTACCACTATGGGTATTGTGACTTCCTTAGCCTTTATTGCAGGTATATCTATATCTATGAAAATATCTCCAGAAGCTTTTAATTATGGAGTTCAGGGAGCTAAACTTGGATTTGATCCTAAAGGGTTACTTATAATGGGCATAATAACAGTGCTTTTAACTATGGCTTTTGGAGCTTTAGCTCTTGCGATAAGTATATATGCAAGATCTTTTAAAGAGGCTCAAACTTATTTAATGCCTTTAACTTTTGCTGGGATGCTTGGATTTACTTCGTATTTTATAGAACCAAAAACTATGTCAATGTTATTTTTAAATATACCTGTAGTAAATGCTACAGCAGTAATAAAAGAGCTTATTTTAGGTATATTTAATCCTTTGCATTTAGCTATATTATTTGCATGGATGGTTGTATACATTGTTTTAGCTATAGGTTTTGCTAGATATATGTTTAGCAAGGAAGAGGTTATATTCAGAACTTAATTGTATTTAAAATTGTAAATAACAGCTAATAAAAACAAGTTCTTATAGATACATTTTATTTATAAGGCTTGTTTTTTATTATTAAAATATAATAGAGTCCCATATAATTTACAAAACATACAAAATTGCGTATTATTATATTGAAATAGAAATAAAGGAGGGGTAATTTATGTTTAAATTTGCAGAAACTATAGGAAGTTTAGCTTTTGTTATATTTTTAGTACTTACTGTGGTTTCTTTAATTAAGAAAAATGGAAAAGTTAAAAATAACCTTAAAGGAGTATTAGCAGCTATTATAGTTGTTATAATGGCCTCGTTTTTAACTCCAGAGGTAAGTTCTAGTGAAGGAACAAATAAAAAAGTAGCTACAAATAGTAGTGTAGCTACTGAAAGTAGTAAGGCTAAAGTTTCTTCAAAGGATGCTGAAAATAAATCAGAAGGTAATAAAATAATGGTAAAAACAAGTTCTAAATCCAAAAATGAAGCTATAGGAAATATTAAGATTCATTATATTAATGTTGGACAAGCTGATTCCATACTTATTCAGCAGGGAAGCCATTCTATGCTTATAGATGGAGGGAACAACGAAGATGGAAGTTTAGTAAAAGATTATTTACAAAATAATGGGGTAAGTAACTTGGAGTTTTTAGTTGGTACCCATCCCCATGAGGATCATATAGGAGGACTAGATTACATAATTAATTCTCTTAAAGTTGGTAAAGTTTATTTGCCCAAAATTACATCGAACACAAAAACCTTTAAAGATTTAATTAATGCAATGAAAAATAAAAATTTAAAGGCTATAGCTCCTAAGGGTGGAGAAAGCTTTAAACTTGGACAGGCAGTTTGCACAATATTAGCACCTAATAGTAGCCAGTATAAAGATTTAAATAATTATTCCATAGTAATAAAAGTTCAATTTGGCAATAATTCTTTCCTTTTTACAGGTGATGCTGAAGCAGTTTCTGAAATGGAAATTGTTAAAAAAGGTTTTAATTTAAAATCAGATGTATTAAAAGTAGGACATCATGGAAGCAGTTCTTCTACCTGTGCTAATTTCTTAAGCAAGGTAAATCCTAAATATGCCATAATAAGTTGTGGAGTTAATAATAAATATGGTCATCCTCATAAGGGAACTATGAATAGACTTAAGGACAAGGGAATACCAGTTTATAGAACAGATCAATGCGGTACTATAGTAGCAAGTAGTGATGGAAACAATATAAGTTTTAGTACAAAACCTGGAAATTATAACTTTAGTGGCGAGGGAGAGAAAGCCTCAAGCAATACTAAAAGCACAGTATCAAGCAGTAATAGTAATTCAAAGAAAACAGTTATAACTAAAAAACCTGCTGCAAAGGTAAATAAACAAGCCACAACTACTAAAGCTGCTAATACTGGTAGTGTATGGCTGTCAGCTACAGGATCTAAATATCATTCTATACCTAATTGTGGAAGGGTGAACCCTAAAAAGGCAAGGAAAGTTACTTTAGAGGAAGCTAAAGCACAAGGCTATGAACCTTGTTCTCAGTGTAATCCTCCACAGTAAAGTATATAAAATAAAAAGTCATGAAAAATACTCAATATTTTTCATGACTTTTTTAGACTTTATTTATTAAAAATTAGCATATAAAGTGATGATAAAAATATAATTATATAACCAATGACACTTAAATAGTCTGGAAGTACTCCGAACAAAACTAAACTAATAAATGCAGAGAATATAATATTTGTATAGTCAAATATTGATATATCTTTTGCTGCAGCGTACTTATACGCAAAGGTTATGCCAAACTGGCCTAAGCTTGCAAAAACTCCTGCTAAAATCAAGTATAGTAATTGAATTAATGCCATAGGCTTATAAGAAATAATAGTAAGCGGCAAGGTAACAAGGCTTGAAAAGAATGAAAAATAAAACACTATAGTATCTGGATTTTCTTTTCCACTTAAAGATCTCACTGTAGTATAGGCAGCTGCTGCAAAAATTCCTCCAAAAGTTCCGATAATTGCTGGAAGCATTTCTGAACTAAAGGAAGGTTTTATTATAAATAAAGCACCAATAAAGGCAGTTATTATAGCTAAAATTTGCTTTTTATTTATTTTTTCTTTTAGGAATATGAAGGAAAAAATAATAACAAAAAATGGACTTAGCTTATTTAGTATATTTGCATCTGATAAAATAAGTCTATCTATGGCGTAATAGTTTAAAATTATTCCTAGTGTACCAAAGGTTGATCTTAAAATTAATTTTCTTTGATTTTCTCTTTTACCAAAAATTTGCTTTTGTGATTTGTTATTAAAAAAGCAGCAACTAGAAGGGATACTATGTTTCTAAAAAAAGTTTTTGAAAGGATGGTAGATCCCCTGATAGTTTGATAAAAGCAGACATCATGGCAAATCCAAAGGCGGATAATATTATAAAAATAATTCCTTTGGTTTTACTATTTAATTTACTATAATTCATTTTCGTTCTCCTTTATTTTAGAATTATTTGAAATCTATTTAAAAAATATTATTTAATAATAATTATTATATCATAGGATTTTAAAATATATGAAAAAATATTAGAGTCCTTAAAAAACTGATTTTCTATGAAAGGATTTTATACAGTATAATCTAAAGCTAGATTAAAAGAAGCCACCCTGTCTTCAAATTAGAAAACAGGGTGGCTTTTTTTAAACCAAATTTTGGTGCCGCTGACCGGAGTCGAACCGGTACGGTATCGCTACCGGCGGATTTTGAGTCCGCTACGTCTGCCAATTCCATCACAGCGGCATATCTCACGAAGATTATAATACCATATATATATATATTATGCAAGTAAAAGTTAAAATTAGTTAAGGATTTTTAATACAAAGTATGTTTTATTATGCATGAAAACGTTATATAATAAAAATGACATAATATCTACATAGAATATTGTATAATCGGGGGGATATACATATGAATAGATTACTTAATTCTATAATCGAAAATAATAAAAAATGGACTAAGGAAGGAAAGGTTGCATCCTATATACCAGAACTTTATAAAATGGATCCTGATTTACTAGGGATATACGTATGTACTTTATCTGGGGAAGAGTATTTTTCAGGAGATTTTAATAAGAAATTTACAATACAAAGTATATCTAAAATAATAACCCTTATGCTTGCTATACTTGATAATGGAAAGGATTATGTGTTTTCAAAGGTAGGGATGGAGCCTACAGAAACATCTTTTAATTCAATAATAAATTTAGAGATTAAAGATCCACATAAGCCAATAAATCCTATGATAAATGCTGGAGCTATAGCAACTGTTTCTATGATAGCTGGAAAAGATTCTGATGAAGTTTTTCAAAGAATATTAAAGTTCGCAAGAAAGATAAGTGGCAATCCAGCTATGGATATTAACCAAAATGTATATAAATCGGAAAAAGAAACAGGCAATAGGAATAGAGCTTTAGGATATTTTATGAAAAGCACAGGAGTCTTAGATGGAAATGTGGAAGAAATACTAGATGTTTACTTTAAACAATGTTCTTTAGAAGTAACCTGCAAAGACCTTGCAAGAATAGGGGCAATGCTTGCAAATGATGGTGTATTACCTTCAAGTGGAGAGAGAATAGTTCCAAGAGATACAGCAAGAATAGTTAAAACTATTATGGTTACTTGTGGAATGTATGATGCATCTGGTAAATTCGCCGTAGATATAGGAGTTCCTGGAAAAAGTGGCGTAGGTGGAGGAATACTTGCTTGTGTTCCTAGAAGAATGGGTATAGGTGTTTTTGGCACTTCCTTAGATGAAAAGGGAAATAGTGTAGCTGGAATTAAAGTTTTAGAGGAATTATCAAAGCAATTGGATTTAAGCATATTTTAATATTACTCTGTTAAAACATTAAGAAATGTTAGTATATTAATAAAACTAGATTAAAAACTAGAATTAATGATATAATAAACTAATAATACTATAATGTTTAGCAGTTTAGTATTAGAATTTGAATCCATGTTTTAGTGGCGTTTTCAGTTTGAAGGGAGTAGTAATATGAGTAAAGAGAAGTTATTGATTTTAGACGGCAATAGCCTTATGTATAGAGCTTTTTATGCATTGCCAGAGCTTACCAACTCTGAGGGAGTACATACTAATGCTATATATGGCTTTTTAACTATGCTTTTAAAAATGAAGGAAGATATTAAACCTGATTATATAGTTTGTGCTTTTGACAAAAAAGCTCCAACTTTTAGACATAAGGAGTACAGTGCATATAAAGCAGGAAGAAAAAAGACACCTCCTGAATTATTAGAACAAATGCCTATTATAAAGGACATATTAAATAAATTCGCTATAGATATTTTTGAAATTGAAGGCTTTGAAGCAGATGATTTAATAGGTACTTTATCAGTATGTGCAGAAAATCAAGATATAGAAGTTTATATAGTAACAGGAGACAGGGATGCCCTTCAACTAGCTACAGACAACGTAAAAGTAATTATAAATAAAAAAGGTATGACTCAAGTTGAGATATACGATAGTAAGCGTATGATTGAAGAATTAGGAGTTACTCCAAAGCAGTTTATAGATGTTAAAGGATTAATGGGGGATTCATCTGATAATATACCTGGAGTTCCGGGTATAGGTGAAAAGACTGCATATAAACTTATAAAAGAATATGGAAGCGTAGAAAATGTTCTTTCAAATATCGAAAATATAAGTGGAAAAAAATTAAAGGAAAATTTAACTGAATATAGTGAGCAAGCAGTTCTTAGTAAGAGACTTGCAACTATAATAACATTGGTTCCAATAGACATAGATTTAGATTCTATAAGGTCTAAAGATAATTACGATGCAGAGGGTCTTAGAAAGACTTTTATAAAACTTCAGTTTAAAACATTTTTAGATAAACTTCCAAAATCACAAATTGCAGAAGAAGTTGAAGAAGATTTAAGTTTTGAGGAAATTAATGATTTGAAAAAACTTCAAGATTGTGAAGGAAAATTAAAAGAAAAGATATATGTATTATTTGAGATTTTAAATGAAAATATATATTCAAAATGTGAATTTTCTAAAATATATATTCATAATGGAGAAAACAATTATATAATAAATATAAAAAAATTATTAGAAGATTCAAGGGAAGAATCTTTAGAAATTTTGAAAAAAATATTTGAAGATAAAAATCTAAAAAAAGTTCTTCACAGTGCGAAAAAGCCATACATGATTTTTAAAAAACTTCATATAGATATGTGTGGAGTTAAGGAAGATACGGAGATATTAGCTTACTTAATAGATTCTTCTAAATCTCTTTATGACCTTTCAGAGCTTATAGAGCAGTATTTATTTATATCATTAAAAGAAGATGAAGAAAATAGCTATATTAAAAAAGTCGTATTACTTGAAAAACTTGATGAAAAATTAAAAGAAGAAATTCAAAATCTTAATTTGGAGAAATTATTATATGAAGTTGAAGAACCATTAACAAAGGTTTTAGCTTCTATGGAAACAGAAGGCTTTAGTATAAATAAACCTATTTTAGAGGAATTAGGTACAAAATTTAGTAAAGAAATCGAAAAAATACAAAAGGAAATTTATGAGCTTTCTGAAGAAGAATTTAATATTAATTCTCCAAAACAGCTTGGTAAAATATTATTTGAAAAATTAGATTTACCTGTGATTAAAAAAACTAAGACAGGTTATTCAACTAACGCAGAAGTCCTTGCAAAACTAGAGGATAAACACCCTATAATTGAAAAGATCATGGTTTATAGACAGATAACTAAGCTGTATTCAACTTATGTAGAAGGCTTAAAAAATGTAATAGATGTTGATGGAAAAATTCATTCCAGTTTCAATCAAACTGTTACAACTACAGGAAGGCTTTCGAGTACAGAACCTAATCTTCAAAACATCCCTATAAAATACGAAATGGGAAGGGAAATAAGAAAGGTTTTTGTTCCTGAAAATGAAAACTGTGTTATTTTATCTGCAGACTATTCTCAAATTGAACTTAGAGTTCTTGCACATATTGCTGGAGATGAGAATATGATTGATGCCTTTAAACATCATAGTGATATTCACACAAAGACAGCTTCAGAAGTTTTTGGAGTGCCAATTTTGGAGGTTACTTCACTTATGAGAAGTAGAGCTAAGGCAGTAAATTTTGGAATAGTTTATGGAATAAGTGATTTTAGCTTAGCAAAGGATTTAAAAATATCAAGAAAAGAAGCTAAAGAGTATATAGATACTTATTTTAGTAGATATCCAAAGGTAAAAGAGTATCTTTTGAACATCGTTGAGAAAGCTAAAAAGGAGCTTTGTGTTGAGACTATTTTAAATAGAAGAAGATTTATTCCGGAAATTGGTTCATCCAATAAGATAGTTAAGTCTTTTGGAGAAAGACTTGCAATGAATACACCAATACAAGGTAGTGCAGCGGATATAATAAAAATTGCTATGATAAATGTATATAACAAATTAAAGGAAAAAAATCTGAAAAGTGAAGTAATACTTCAGGTACATGACGAGCTTATTTTGAATGTTTATAAAAGCGAGCTAGAGGAAGTTAAAAAAATAGTTAAAGAGGAAATGGAAAATGTAATAAAACTTTCAGTTCCTTTAGAGGTAGATGTTAATTGGGGAGATAATTGGTACGAAGCCAAGTAATTATTTAAATTAGAATATGGAGTGGTTCAATGCTGAAAGTAGGTTTGACAGGTGGTATAGGAAGTGGTAAAAGTACAGTTTCAAAAATACTTAAAGATATGGGCATTAAGGTAATAGATGCTGATATTATAGCTAGGGAAGTACTAGAAAAATATAAAGATGTAAAAAAAGACATAAGAAATAATTTTGGAGAGAAATTTTTTGATGAAAATGATCAGCTAAAAAGAAGAGTTCTTGGAAATTATATTTTTCAATCTGAAGAGAAAAGAAAAATTTTAGAAACTATACTTATGCCTTATATAAAAAAAGAAATATTTTTAAGCCTGAAAAAACTTGAAGATGAAGGAGAAAAGATAGCTATTTTAGATGCTCCTATTTTAATAGAGCAGGGTTTACATAAGTATATGGATAAAAATATATTGGTTTGGGTAGGAGAAGAAATTCAAATTAAAAGGGTAAGAGAAAGAGATAAAATGAGTGAAGAGGAAGTAATAAGAAGAATAAAATCCCAAATGAATTTAGAGGACAAGAAGATGTATGCAGATTTTTTAGTAGATAATAGCAAAGGAATTTCTAATACTAAAAAGCAGGTAAATAAGATTTTAATATTTTTAAAGATGACGAGGGAAAATAATGAGAAAAATTAAAGTTATTGTATTATTTATGCTTATAGTCTTAGCAGTTGGGATTCTTAACATAGAAAAAATTGCAAAAGGTATATATCCTTACAAATATAATAGTTATATAGAAATGTATTCTGATAAGTATAAGGTAGATCCGTATTTGGTTTTAGCAATTATAAAAGCAGAGAGCAATTTTGATGAAAATGCTAAGTCTCATAGAAATGCCATAGGACTTATGCAGCTTACACCAGAGACGGCGGAGTGGATTTCCATAAAATTAAAAATGAAGGATTTTAGTGAAGATATACTTTATAAGCCTGAAATAAATATATCTATGGGGTCATGGTATGTTAATGACCTAAAAAAAGAATTTAAGAACAATTTAGATTTAATGCTAGCGGCTTATAATGCTGGACGAGGAAATGTAGGAAAATGGCTTAAAGACAGTAATTATTCAGATGATGGGAAAAAACTAAAGTACATTCCTTTTAAGGAAACTGATAAATATGTAAAAAAAGTAAAGGTAAACTATAATATATATAAATCATTATATGGTACTGAAAAAAAGAGTAAGATTGAGATTTTAAAATTAGTGCTAAAAAACTTTTAATACAAAATGCCTAAAATTAATAAAACCACTAGAAAACTGTTGCTTTCTAGTGGTCTTATTAATTTAAAAAGTGCTAATGCATTTTTATTTTCTGTTCAGGATTGCAATATAAGTAGTTAACTTTTATTTTCTTTTTACTATGTGCAATTTTATTTTCAATAAAATCAAGGAGTATGTCAACCAATTTAACAGTGATTGCTGCAAAAATTACACCTGCAACTACATCAATAATCCAGTGGATTTCCATGTACATAGTTGAATATATTACAGATAAGCAGAAAGCACATAAAAACCATTTGAAAATTTTATCTTTTTCATGAAGAGCTACTAAAAACATAGCGAAAGCTATAGAAGTATGCATAGAGGGAAAGCAGTTAAGAGTCCATCCAGCAGCTTGAAGAGGTGTGAAATTTCGCTGAAGTCTATCAGCATGTCCTAAAACATACCATACTTCTTGAAGCCTTATTGTGGCATAAAAAGGACTTATTAAAAATATTTGAAGTAAATGACCAGATAGGGCATATCGTATGATTTTTTTAGTGTCTTTACACATAATTGCTCTATATATTGGGAGTACAACAGGTAATATAAACCCATTATTGTAAACAATTTTAAAAAATTCATTTAACCATTTCGCCTGAAATAACCTAGTGAAGGCTGCATCGTTGAAGGGTATGTTTTTAAATAAATCATTCCAATTCCAACCTAAACCAAGGGCTGTCTCCCATTTTATTACTTTACCCCATACTTGATATCCGTATTTTTGAGCAAAAATAAAACTGTAAGTACCGGAATTAAAGTGATTAAAAAGTCTTTTAATTTAGTTTCTTTAACTAGATCAGGTTTTATAGTAAAGGCTGCTATAGCTAAGGCTACATTGTATACAATATAGTTTATGCCAAGATTCTTAATAAAAGAAAATATCGTAAGTAGAATAAAAATACTACCGAAAATTAAATTAGCATATTTGTTCCAGATTTTATCTATCATAACTACCTCCTAAAATATTAACTATAGAATAAAATTATAACATAATAATGCAGTCTTATGTATAGATTTTAAAAAGCTTAATATAAAGATTTGATATAGAATAAATATTTAAAAAATGCAAGTAAAAAAATAAAAAAATGTATTTACAGTTATAGATTTGCATGATATAATCATTTTAAATTTAAAAAACGAAATTAATTCAAAAAAACTATGAAAAGAAGAGTAGGTGTAGAGTAGAGTTCTAGCGAGCTGACGATGGTGAAAGGTCGGTACAAAGCATACACTGAAGAACATCTTGGAGTTTCTGGCCAAAATTGTATTTTTAGTAAAATGCAAGAGTAGATTCAGACGGAACCAAACCGTTAGAAATTGGGCAGTATCGAAGAGTGTATTCTGTACTGTATAAAGTGAACTAAGTAATTTAGGTTAATTAGGGTGGTACCGCGGAAGTATAGCTTTTCGTCCCTTTGTGGGGGATGAAGGGCTTTTTTATTTACCTAAATATAATTAACATGTTAAGTTAAGAAAGAAAAATTCCTATAGGTTTAAATTAAATACAAAACAAAAGATTATTTAGGAGGAGATTATAATGAGTAAAAAGTTTAAGGTAATAGAAGGTTACAAATCATCTTTAAATTTAAAAGAAACTGAAATTGCAATAAAAAGAGTAAAAGATTATTTTGAGGAAAGGTTATCTCAAAAGATTAACTTAACTAGGGTGTCAGCCCCTTTATTTGTAAGAAGCGCCACAGGCATTAATGATAATCTAAATGGATATGAAAGACCTGTAGCTTTTGATGCTTTGGATTTAGGAAAAAATACCATTGAAATAGTACAATCTTTAGCAAAATGGAAGAGAATGGCTCTTTATAGATATAATTTTGACAAAGGCGATGGTTTATATACGGATATGAATGCAATAAGAAGGGATGAGGAACTTGATAATTTACATTCAATATATGTAGATCAGTGGGATTGGGAAAAGGTAATAGATAAAAGTGAAAGAACAAAAGAAACTTTGATAAAAACCGTAGAAAAAATTTATGAAGTTTTCAAAAGTACTGAGAAATTTATATGTGAGGAATATAAAGACATAGAAAAGATATTACCAGAAAAGATAAGCTTTATAACAACTCAAGAACTTGAAGATAGGTATCCAGAGCTTACACCAAAAGAAAGAGAAGATGAAATAGCTAAAGAGAAAAAGGCAGTATTTATTATGAAGATTGGAGATACTTTAAAATCAGGAGATAAACATGACGGACGTTCCCCTGATTACGATGATTGGAGTTTAAATGGAGATATCATATTTTGGTATCCAGTTCTAAACTGTGCTTTTGAACTTTCTTCTATGGGTATAAGGGTAGATGAAAAGGCACTAACATATCAGCTTGAAAAGGAAAAGTGTTTA
The DNA here is from genome assembly GCA_041861885.1 of Haloimpatiens sp. FM7315. Taxonomy (NCBI): domain Bacteria; kingdom Bacillati; phylum Bacillota; class Clostridia; order Eubacteriales; family Clostridiaceae; genus Haloimpatiens; species Haloimpatiens sporogenes. Next base: position 2,225,220 of record JBGVUE010000001.1, on the reverse strand, counting down.
GAAAGAAAAGAGTTAAAGTATCATAAGATGTTATTAGAGGGAAAACTGCCATACACAATGGGTGGAGGAATAGGACAATCTAGAATATGCATGTTCTTTTTAAGAAAAGCTCACATTGGTGAAGTGCAAGCCTCTATATGGACAGAGGAAATTTTAAAGGAATGTAGTAGCAAGAAAATAAACTTATTGTAATTTAGGTATCAAAAATAGTTCTTTGGCATATTCTGTTAATGAAGTATGTTTTATGGGGGTAAATCTATTGGAAAAAGATATTTTTGAAGAAAACATAAATTCAGAAAGGGATATAGAAGAAGAATATGATATGATGCCTATAAGTAAAAATGAGATGGAGGATATGGTAACAATTTATCCTTCCATGGGAACAAATGCCATGATGCATGGACTAAGCCCAATGATGCAGGGAATGTATCCAATGATGCAAGGATTAAATCCTACAATGCCTTATATGATGGGAGCTGTTCCTTACGGTTCAACGATGAATTATGGCATGTGGCCAATGATTAAAATGGATAATAATTCTCCTTGGCCAATGGGAAACATGCAGATGATGCCAAATAAAATTTTGGAAGAGGATTATATAGATCGAGATTTTACAGATATTGAAGATGATTTAGAAGAAGGCAGATATACTACTCGAGAAGTTGATATGATTTTGAGGAAAATTGAAACTAATAATCCTGGAGTTTTTAGGTTAATGAGAAGTTATGGAATTCCATATAATGTAGCTAAAAGAATTTGCAGAAGGATAATAGTACTTACGTTACAATACAAAAAGTAATTTAAATAAAAAAAGCGGCTAAACCGCTTTTTTTATTTAGTAAGATAATGAATAAGAGTTCTTGAAGGTTTGCCGTTTGCACCTTGTTCATATACTTCCGTGCAAGATTCATTTAAAGCAGAGCCTGCTATATCAAGATGAGCAAAATTTACATCTTCAGCAAAGCTTTTTAGGAACATACCTGCAACTATACCTCCACAATTATTACCTGAGTTTTTAAGGTCTGCAGAAGGAGTTTTTAATTTTTCCATGTATTCTTCGTTATTTGGAAGTCTCCAGAAATTTTCTCCTACATCTTCACCACAGCTAATTATATTATTAGCTAGTTTATTTGAATTGCTAAAAAGACCAATATTAATATTTCCAAGAAAATTTGCACATGAACCTGTTAGGGTTGCCACATCTATTATAGTAGTTGCACCTAATTCTTTAGCATAGGTTATTGCATCGCATAAAATAAGACGTCCTTCTGCATCAGTTGAAATTACCTGAATAGTTTTTCCACTATAACTTTTAATAACATCTCCAGGTTTATAAGCTTTTGAAGAAGGCATATTTTCTGCAGTTGGTATAAGTGCTATAATATTTTTTTAGGCTTTAACTTTGTTACTGCTTTCATAACAGATAAAACTGAAGCAGCTCCTGCCATATCTGAAACCATAGCAAACATATTTTTTGTTGGCTTTATACAAAGACCGCCGCTATCAAAGGTGATTCCTTTTCCGATTAAAGCGGTAATTTCCTTACAAGAAGGATCGCCTAAATATTGAAGTACTATTAAATAAGGTTCATGAACACTACCATTGCCTACGTAGGTTATTGAATTCATACCCATTTTTTCAAGCATATACTTATCTAATATAGTTATATCAATAGAGGAGCTTTTGGCAACCTCTTGAGCTTTTTGTGTTAGATACTTTGGCGTAACTAGGTTAGATGGAAGATTAACTAATTCACGTCCAAAATTAATGCTTTCTCCAGAAATAATACCTTTTAATATGGAATCTTTACAATTTGATATTATGTTTACATTTTTTAAAACACTAGCTTTTGGCTTAGATTTAAGACCTTCAAATTTATATAAGGATAGAGATACACTTTCGCCAATAGTGTAACCAAGGTCATAATTGGGATCATCTAAAACATCTAAGTTATCTAGAATATCTAAGTTATCAATAGAATTTTTTATGCTATTAAGGGCAACACCTATTGATTTAAAAAGTACTGTAGAATTGAATTCTTCTGTAGTACCAAGTCCTATTACGTATATTTTTTTATAACAACTTTTACCTAAGGTATTAAGATAATTAAATTCTTTAAAGGCTCCTTTATTATCAGAAAAAGATAACACTTCTGTTATATCTTCAGGATACAAAAGATCATAGTTCTGAAATTTAAATATTAATAAGTTAGAATTAACAGACTTTTTTCTATACTTATCATCTAATATACGCCTCCAGTATTTAATATTTTAAGTATATTATAGCAAATAAAACTAAATTATCTCAATAATTTATAAGGTTTTTTATAAAGGATTTTTTATTTTTATATAGAAAATGTTTATTGAGAGGTGAGAAGATGTTTGATTTAAGGCTGGAATTTAATGAGGTAATTTTGTCTAGCGTACTTAAAGATGATTTGGCGGAAGTTTATAAATGGATAATTAAATATGATAACTGTAGTGAAAAAAGTTGTCAGCTTAATTTTAATGAATTTTGCAATAGATTTTTAGAATACTATCTAGGCGAAGGAGAAGTGTTTTTAAAAATATCTAAGGGAAAGGATATAATAGGAATACTAAAGGGAAGACTGGAATTTAAGAAAAATAATCAGCTTTGGATAAGGTATTTTAGAACACAATCTAAAGATATAGTAAAAGGTGTTTGGGATGAGGTCATAAGAGAAATTTTAAATAGATTAGCTAATGAAATGGGAATAAACGAATTTTATGCCATAGTTTCAAGTGAAGAAAAAGAGTATTTAGAATTTTGGAGGAGAAATGGGTTTAAATTAAAGAGGCTATTTGATAGCTTTGATGAAACAAAAAATGATGTTAAGATATTTATATTTGGAAAAGTTTTGGCTAATAAATACAAGGAAATATTGTGAGAAAATTTTGATAATTCCCAAAATAACAAATTCTCACTTGACAGAAGGATTAACTATAAACTATAATTATATGGGATGTTAAGAGTAGATTGGTTAAAAAACAGTTACAAAATTCCCAGGAGGTTAAGTTTATGAAATTGAGAAGAGGTAGAATTATATATTTTGTGTTATTTTTATCTTGCATATTAATATGTAAAGGTTATCAAGTTAAAGCAGATACTATAATAAAAGACAAAGCAAGTTTTAAAGTTAAAACTGTTAGCATAAGAGTAAATAAAGATATAAAAGTAAGTAAAAGTGCTTCTAGTGTAAAAAGAGGATCTAGAGGAGGAGACTATACAAATACCTATAATGCGGGGAAAAGTATAGTTGATTATGCATATAATTTTTTAGGAAAACCTTATGTTTGGGGGGCTGAAGGGCCTTACGCTTTTGATTGCTCGGGCTTAACTTTACATGTTTATAGAAGTTTTGGAATAAAGCTTCCACATTACACAGTGTATCAAGCTAATTTAGGCCAGGGGTTGAAAAAAGCGATTTGATGCCGGGAGATTTGATATTTTTTAATACTAGTGGAAGTTTATCTCATGTAGGAATGTACATAGGAAATGGAAACTTTATTCATGCATCTTCTGGAAGTCATAGAGTTATAGTAAGTAATCTTGGGCAAAGTTATTATAAAGCACGATATGCAAAAGCATGTAGAATATTAAGCAAATAGATATAGGTTCCCGGCTCATTTCTGTGTCGGGTTTTTGCTTTTTTGATTGTTCTATTTATTATATATTTAAAGTAATAATAAGTATGTGCAGATATTGTGCTTTTGTTTTTAAGATGTAATTTTAAAATAAAATTTAAAGGGGGAGTAGTTGCCGGAAAATTATAAAACAAAATGTAAAGTAAGCTTTGTTTTATAAATATGGGCAATAAATTATATGAATTACATTAGGTATAACGTTAAAAAAAGAGAAAAATTAATATTTTAGTTGTTATAATTTTTATAATAGTCGCCGCAATCCTTGTAATATATGGAAAAAATAAAAATATGGAACAAAAAGCTACTGATTTTAATATAGAGAAAGTAAACCCGGTAAATCAAAATAATGTTAAGAAAAACAATATTAAAAAATATTATTGTATTCAGTGTGGTGTGTTTTCGACAACAAAAAACGCTGAAGCGGTAAGAGATTCTTTAAAGTCTTATGGTACTCCTTTCATAGTTGAAAAAGAATCTAAATTTAAGGTTATACTTGGAATATATAATGAAGAAGAATATAAAGCTATAAGTAAAAAATTAAATTCTAGTGAAATACAAAATGTAAAAGTTACTTATGAAATACCAGAGGACAATTTGTGCAGCAAGGAAATAGCGGAGATTTTTAATGCAAATTTGAAGGTGTTAAATAAGTTTATTGATCCTAAAGTAAAAGCTGTTAAAACCGAAAATTTAAAAAAATGGGTAAATTCTTTAGAAGAAGTTAAAAAAGAAGAGAAGAACTTTAAGATATTGAGTTCGATGAAAGAATATGTTAAAAAATATCCCGGGGAGCTTAATAGAGAAAACTTGGAAGAATATTGTAAATTCATGTATAAATGTATCGATTCAGTTAATTAAAATTTTAAAAGTTTTTGAACAATTTATATCATACTTGTTTATACTATTATTAAATGGTAAACTATATAAAGTGGAAAAATAACAGTTTATAATATGTAATTAAATTTTAAAACTATGTTATTTTTTGTAATAATAAGTTAATAATATAACATAAGGAAAGTGATATAGTGCAGTTAGTATTAGCTTCAGCTTCACCTAGGAGAAAAGAACTGCTTTCTAGAATTACTGAAAATTTTAAGGTAATTGTCAGTGAATTTGACGAAAGTACTATTTTTTTTAAGGGTAAAATTGAGGATTATGTAATGGAACTAGCTAAAGGTAAGGCTTTAGATGTTTCCTTGGGATTGAACAAAAATCAATTTGTAATAGGATGTGATACAGTAGTTGCACTAAATGGTAAGGTACTTGGTAAACCTCAAAATTATGAAGAAGCATACTCTATGTTAAGAAATTTAAGCGGAAAATGGCATGAAGTTTATTCTGGAATTGCCATAGTAGATAATACTTCTAACAAAATTTTAACGGATTACGTATGTACAAAGGTCAAATTTAGTGATATAACTGATAAGGAAATAAAAAAGTATATCAATACTGGAGAACCTATGGATAAAGCTGGAGCCTATGGAATACAAGGCTTTGGAGGATTATTTGTAGAGAGAATAGATGGTTGCTTTTATAATGTTGTGGGGTTGCCTTTAAATAGATTAGTTTCTATGATGAGGAATATGGGTATAAACGAATTTTAGGAGGAATGCTTTTGAATACTTCTTTTAAAATTATGGACTTACCTAAAAATGAAAGGCCTAGAGAACGACTTTTAAGATATGGTACAGAGGTCTTGTCTAATTCAGAACTTTTAGCAGTTATATTAAGAACTGGTACTGCTTCTCAAAATATACTTAGTTTAAGCAGTAGAATACTTGAAAGTTCTGGAGGCTTAAATGGACTTTTAGATATGACAGCGGAAGATTATATGAGCTTAAAAGGCATAGGTAAAGCAAAAGCTGCTCAGCTTTTAGCTTTAACAGAAATATTTCGAAGATTTAAGTCTTATAGGTCTGGAGAAAATTACAAGATATCTTGTCCTAAGGATGCAGCAGAGATTATGATGGAAGATATGAGAACATTAAAGAAGGAATATCTTAAGGTTATTATGCTAAATGTAAAGAATTACGTTATAGGAATAAAAGATATATCTATAGGAAGTTTAAATTCTTCTATTGTTCATCCAAGGGAAGTCTTTTTAGAGGCTATAAAAAAACACAGTGCATCAATTATACTATGCCATAACCATCCTTCTGGAGATCCTAAACCAAGTAAGGAAGACATTAGTATTACTGAAAGGTTAAAAGAATGTAGCAAAATTTTAGGAATTGATTTTATTGACCACATTATAATTGGTGATAGAAATTATGTTAGTTTAAAAGAAAAAGGTGTAATGTAATGAAGGGAGAAAAGTAAATGGGCTTTTTGGAATTTCAAAAGATATGGGTATAGATTTAGGAACAGCAAATACATTGGTTTATGTGAAGGGAAAAGGTATAGTATTAAGAGAACCTTCAGTAGTTGCAATTAACAATATAAATAAAAGGGTATTGGCAGTTGGAGAAGAAGCAAAACAAATGATAGGTAGAACTCCAGGAAACATAGTTGCTATAAGACCACTTAAAGATGGCGTTATAGCAGATTTTGATATTACAGAAGAAATGCTTAGAAACTTTATAAATAAAGTTAGCGCTAAAAGTGCTTTTTCAACACCAAGAATTGTTGTATGTTTTCCATCAGGTGTTACTGAAGTTGAGAGAAGAGCTATAGAAGAAGCTACAAAACATGCAGGAGCAAGAGAAGTGCATCTTATGGAGGAACCAATGGCAGCGGCTATTGGAGCAGGCCTTCCTGTAAATGAACCAACTGGAAGCATGGTTGTAGATATAGGTGGTGGAACCACAGAAGTTGCTATAATATCTTTAGGTGGAATTGTTACTAGTAAGTCTTTGAGAGTAGCTGGAGATGAGCTAGATCAATCTATAATTAACTACATAAAAAAAGAGTATAATCTTATGATAGGTGAAAGAACAGCAGAAAACATAAAAATAGAAATTGGATCAGCCTTTAAGATAGAAGAAGAAAACATTACATTAGAAATAAGAGGAAGAGATTTAATTACAGGCCTTCCAAAGATAGTTGAGATTAATGAAGACGAGGTAAGAGAAGCTTTAAGAGAGCCAATAGCATCTATAATTGAAGCTATAAAAACAACTCTTGAAAAGACACCTCCAGAGCTAGCTGCAGATATAATGGATAAGGGAATAATGCTTACAGGTGGCGGAGCTTTATTAAAAGGATTAGATTCTCTTATAAATCACGAAACACATATGCCAGTACATATTGCAGAAACACCTTTAGATTGTGTAGCTATAGGAGCGGGAATGGCTCTTGCAAACATTGACAAGATGAGCAAAAGAGGATAGTAGTGAAATTTTTCAAAAAGAAACTGACAGTAATAATTATAATACTGTCAGTTACATTTTTAGTATTAATAGGTTTTGCAGCTAAAAGATCAGGAATTTCTGTAGTAGAAAATGGCATGGGTGTTACAATTAATTCAATTCAAAAATTCATATACAAGGGTTGTTATGAAATAAAAAGCTCTGTTAGCTTTTTGTATAATTTTTCAAATGTAAAGGATGAAAATAAAAGCCTTAAAAAAGAAAATCAAGAGTTAAAGGATAAACTTATTAGATATTCTATGTTAGAAGATGAAAATGATAGACTTAGAAATGTAGTAAATTATAAAAATCAAAATTCAGAGTACAACTATGTTGGTGCTGATGTAATTGCGAAAAGTGGTAATGATTACTTAGATGGTTTTATAATAAACAGAGGTAAAAAAGATGGAATAAACAAGAGAATGGCAGTAGTAAATTCTTTTGGTCTTGTAGGGCAGGTTACTTCCGTTGGAGATAATTGGGCTTTAATACAGACATTAGAAAACGAAAATATTGCGGTTGGTGGATATGTTATAGGAACAAAAGAAAATGCGGGTATAGTAAGAGGATATAAAAATAAGGACGATGAGCTTTTTGCTAAACTACAATATCTCCCAGTGAATTCAAATATTAAAATAGATGATGAAGTTGTAACTGGACTTGTGAATGTTACTTCAAAGGATATAGAGCCAGGTGTGTATCCAAAGGGAATAAAAATTGGCAAAGTCATAAGTGTAGATACGGATAAGGCAAAGATGATGAAGAATGCAGTAATTAAACTTTACGTTGATTTTAATAAATTAGAAGAGTTATTTGTGGTAGTTCCCAAAGTTTCTAGACAGATAAATAATTAAGGTGTGATTGAAATGAAGCGAATTATAGTTGTATTTTTTTGTCAATTTTATTTTTAATATTAGATAATGCTTTAATGCCTTTTATTAGTATAAAAGGTTTTTATCCTAGTTTACTATTTATATTTGCAGTAAGCTATTCTATTGCTCAAGACGAAAAAGCTGCTTTAAAAGTTGGAATATTTTCAGGGGCGTTACAAGACATTTATTTCTACCATGGTTTTGGAATAAATGTCTTTACAAATATGCTCATTTGTCTTATGGCGGCTTATATCGGAAAGATAATCTTTAAAGAAAAAAATTTATTCCGAGTATTACTGTGTTTGCGGCTAGTTTTATAAAAGGAGTGTTAGTATACATTATTTTTTATGTTCTGAAGATACATATGGATGTCGATAAAATTCTTTTTATTAGTTTATATAATATGATATTAGGTATATTTATGTACGCTTATGTTTACAAACTCTCTATGAAGAATTTTATGAAAAGAGATTGGAAGTTTAAATAAGGAGAGATGGTATGCAAACTAAAAGTAAAAAAAGAAAAAAAGTTTACAAGATATACTGCTTTGATACTTATTACTGTAATGGTTATATCTTCAATAATAGGAAGACTTGTATATTTACAAGTAATTCAATCGGATAAATATAAAATCCTTGCAGATAGAAATTACATAAGAAACATATCTACTTCTGCACCTAGAGGAGATATAGTGGATAGAAATAATGTAGTACTTGCAAGCAGCAAGCAGAGTTTTAATCTGACTTATATGGAAACCAAAGAGAGTAAAAAGGTTTTTTTGCTACCATGGAAAAGGTTTTTCAAATATTAAGTCAAAATGGTGAGATACAAGAGGATGATTTTGCTTTAAAAGTAAAACCCTATAGATTTGATTTTAAAGCGGTAAATGCTAGTGATAAAAAATGGCTAGAACTTAGATTTAAAAAAGACAGAGGCCTTAATGACAAGCTCGCTAAAGATTATTATGAAAAGAATTATGCAGATCTTGATAAGGAAAAAGATAAAGATAAGATTCAGAGAATAGAAAAAGATCTTTTAAAAATAACTCCAGAGGAAACTTTTAAATATTTAGTTGAAACTTATGAGATTATAGGTCAAAACTTGTCTTTGGAAGAACAAAGAAAGTATATGATAGTTAAAGATAATATTAAGATGCAGAGCTTTTCAGGATATAAACCTGTAGTTATTGCTAAGAATTTAAAAAAAGAGACGGCTTTTAAATTTTATGAAAGATTAAATGAACTTCCAGGAATTGACGTGGGAAACGAGCCTATAAGATATTACCCATATGGAGAGTTAGGTTCTTCTGTTTTGGGGTATATATCAAAAATTAACACTGAAGATAAGGATAGCTATGAAGAAAAAGGTTATGATGTTAGTACAGATACTATTGGCGTTTCTGGAATTGAGAAAGCTTATGAATCAAGATTAAGAGGTTCAAAAGGACAGAGAACAGTTAAGGTTAATAAGTATGGTAGAATAGTAGAAGAATTGTTTAAGAAAAATCCATATTCAGGTGAAAAAATACAATTGACTATTGATGCAAAGCTTCAAAATGCAGCTGAAAAGGCATTGGATAAGACAATGGAAAATTTAAGAAATAATCCAAGGCCAGATCCTCAAGATTTAACTATAATGACCAGTAATGCGACAAGGGGAGCTGCAGTTGTTTTTAATGTTAAAACTGGAGAGGTATTAGCTCTTGCAAGTAGACCAGGCTTTGATCCTAATATATTTACAATACCTGGTAAACTAACTGATGAAGCTAGTAAAAAGTATTTCAACCCTGATTTAAAAGAATTTGGTACTCAATATATAGAAAGTATGGCATTAGCTTCAGGAAAGTCTAATGTGGAACAAAAATTAAACCAAATGTTTCCTTTAGATAAGAGAATAGAAAATAATACTACTATAAGGGAAGATACTTATGATATAGTTCCAAAGCCTTTTTATAACTATGCTACTTTTTCTTTAACACCTCCAGGGTCTACATTTAAACCACTTACTGCAATAGCAGGGCTAGAGGATGGTGTAATAAATGGGGGAACAACTGTAGTGGATACTGGAACCTATACTAATTACGGGGGTTCTTGGAATTGCTGGAAAAGAGGCGGACATGGAGTTATCGGTGTTGTTAATGCCCTTAAAGAGTCTTGTAACTATTTTTTCTATAATGTAGGTAGCTTATTATATGAAAAATATAAAAATGCTCCCCGTATAGAAAAAGCCTATGATATTATTAAGGAATATGCTGAAAAATTTGGACTTGGAGTGAAAACTGGTATTGAGATTCCAGAAAAAATAGGAAGCGCATATAATTTTAAGTCCACAAAAGAAAACAAAACCATAATGTTTTACTATTCCTGTAGGGATATACTTAAGGCAGGATTTGAGCAAGGAAGAAATAAAAAATTTGTTCCTATAGATATAACAATAAGAGAAAACAAAGAGGATAAAAGTATAACTGAAGCTAAGAAGAAAATAAAGGAAACTATAAAGTCCGCTATTCAAGTGGAAGCTAAAAAGAAAAACAGTATGTATGCAAAATATATTGAAGATATGAAAACTCAGCTTAAAGTTTTAGTTTCAAGTTATGATAAGGATAAACAAAGTAAATATACAGATGAACAAATTGAAAAGGCAGCTTCTGCAGCAATTGATTTTTGTATATGGGATGCAAATATACAAATTTATACACCAGGTAACGTAATTAATGCTTCTATAGGACAGGGTGATCATCAGTTTACTCCGGTTCAACTTGCAAATTATGTTGCAACTATTGCCAATGGTGGCCATAGATATGAAGCTCATTTATTTAAGAAGGCTTATGATGATGAAGATAATGTGGTAGAGGAAAAACAACCTAAAGTAATAAGTGATATAAATTTGAAAGATTCTACAATTGAAGTTTTAAAAGAAGGTATGAAGGGAGTTACTTCTGAAGAAGGAGGAACTGCTACAAAGGCTTTTGCAGGTTTCCCTATTCAAACTGCAGGTAAGACTGGGTCTGCAACATTTTCAGCAACCCAAAATGAAGTTGGAAGAACTAGTTTTGGTGTATTCGTAGGTTATGCACCAGCGGATAATCCAGAGATAGCGGTTTCAGTAGTTATTTTTGATGGTGGTCACGGTGGATACGTAGCGCCAGTTGCAAGAGCAGTATATGAAGAGTATTTTGCTGAAAGATTAAAGAAAGAATATCCAGCATATACTCCTACATATAATTATGAGCTTAAGGCAATTGAAGTAGACCAAAATAATGTTATTGGTGATACCAAAGAAGACAAAGCTTCTGATAAAACAGGTAAGGATATAGATAATTCTAGTTCAGAAAAGGAAGAAGATAATAAGAATGAATGATAGTAGATTTTTTCTATGATGTGTTTTAATTTAATATGCTATAGTATACATTTAAAATTTTTATGATATTTAATGGTGCCCTAGGTTTTTTATAACTTAGGGTATTATTTTTTTAAAATTACACTTTATATTTTAAGTTATACAAAAAATACTATATAATAATATTGAAAAAATAATTAAAATATAGAAGGATTTTGTTTAAATAGTGTTGAAATACTAAAATAGGTTGGCTTATGGAGGTCTAATAGAACATGGTAAATGATAGCATATTGGTTAAAGGTAATAGAGAAGGATTGAACGTAGTTATTAATATAGAAGCATTTAAGGATTTTGAAGATATGATAGATTCTTTAATTAAGAAGATGTCAAGGGGAAAAAATTTTATAAAGGTGCTACTTTAAGGATAACAACACAATTAAAATACATAACTGATAGGGAAATGAGAAGTCTTAAAGATGTTTTATTTGACGAGTTTTTAGTAAAAGATTGTGTCTTCGAAGAAATTAATGAGAAAAAAGAAAAAGTTTTTCAGGGAATTTATGAAGGACGTACTAAATTTGTAAGAAGATCTATAAGAAGTGGACAAGTAGTTGAGTATTCAGGGAATTTGGTTATAATTGGAGATGTAAATCCAGGGGCTGAAATATACGCATCTGGGAATATAATAGTTTTGGGAAATTTAAGAGGATATGTACATGCTGGAAGGACAGGCAATTCTAGTGCTATAATAGCTGCATTTAGGCTCCAGCCTCAAATGATGCAAATTTCTAACACTATAACTAGAAATCCAGAAGATGGTGTAAAGCCAGAATATCCTGAAGTTGCTAAAATAAAAGGAAACAGTATAATAGTAGAACCTTATTTACCAAATAAATTTATTTAACGGAGGTATATATAGTATGGGAGAAGCAATAGTAATAACATCAGGTAAAGGTGGAGTTGGAAAAACAACTACTACTGCAAACATTGGAACTGCTTTAGCTGCTATGGGCAAAAAGGTAGTTTTAGTTGATGGAGATACAGGACTTAGAAATTTAGATGTACTAATGGGTCTTGAAAATAGAATAGTATTTACACTAATAGATGCAATTGAAGAAAGATGTAGATTAAAGCAGGCAATTATTCGGGATAAAAGATTTAATGAGTTATACCTTTTGCCAACAGCTCAGTCAAGAGATAAAAATGATATACAGGCTAAAGACATGTTAAAATTAATAAAAAAATTAAAAGAAGAATTTGACTATGTAATAATAGATTGCCCAGCTGGTATAGAGCAAGGATTTGAAAATGCTATTGTTGGAGCTGATAGAGCTATTGTTGTTGTAAATCCTGAAGTTACTTCTGTAAGAGATGCAGATAGGGTTATAGGTAAATTAGATGCAAGAGGAGTTGATAATCATCAGCTTATAATTAATAGAATAAATTATGAGATGACTAAAAATGGAGATATGTTAGATATAGATGATATCTTGGATAGTTTAGCAATTAAATTAATAGGTGTAGTTCCGGATGATAAGAACATAACTATATCTACCAATAGGGGTGAACCTATTGTTTTAGATAAAAAAGCTTTAGCCGGACAGGCTTTTAAAAACATTGCAAGTAGAATTACAGGAGAAGAAGTAGCTTTTGTACCTTTGGAAATTGAGAAGAGTGGTTTTCTTGCCTCGCTAAAAAAGATATTTGTTAAAAGATAGGAGGATATGGTATGGATTTATTTAAAATTTTTTCGAATAAAGAGGCTTCTAAAAATGTAGCTAAGGAGAGATTGAAATTAATCTTAATACATGATAGAACTGATTTTTCTAAAGAGTTTTTAGAGGATATAAAGGAAGCTTTATTGAATGTTATATCAAATTATGCAGAGATAGATGAAGCAGGATTAAATGTTAAATTTGCCAAAACAGATGAATTAGATGGGGGAAAGCCAGCTTTAATTGCAAGTATTCCAATTAAAAAGATGAAGAATAAATATTAAATTAATGTAAAAAAATAAGCTTATGTGTAATTTGTATTAGTTATGCGTAGCTTTTTTTCCTATATTGTTATAATATTTGTTGAGCAATAAATTAATTGGAGGTTATCATGTTAGAAAGACTTAAGATAAACAAAAGACTATTAAGGGAACTTGATTTTTCTGTATTAATCATCGCTATAATCATAGTAGTATTTGGAGCGATTAATATATATAGTGCTACAAAAGGTTTTGATTTATTTAGGCTTCAACTTATCTGGCTAGCATTAAGCTTATTTGTAGTATATATAATTTTGAAAATTGATTATAATGTCATTAGAAATTACTCCGCTATTATATACTGGGCAGGAGTTGCACTTCTTATACTAAATGACTTTGTATTAGGTAAGGTAAGTAAAGGTGCAAAATCATGGATAGGAATAGGAAGTAGAGCTATACAACCTTCTGAGTTTGCTAAATTAGGACTTATAATTATGCTTGCAAAAAAACTTGATGATATGGAAGGCAATATAAATGAGCCCAAGAATTTCTTTACTTTAGTGATGTATGCAGGTATACCTATGATTCTTATTTATATTCAACCAGATATGGGTATGACCATGGTGTGCTTTTTTATAGTCTTGGGGATTTTTTTCACCGCAGGATTAAATCTAAAAGTAATATTTGGAGGGGTATTTTCTTTAGTGGCAGCTATACTTGTTGTATGGAATTCAGGACTTATAAAGCCCTACCAAAAGCTTAGACTTACATCTTTTTTATCTCCAGAAAAAGATGAACTTGGATCTGGCCTGCAGCTGATGCAGTCTTTGATTGGGGTAGGTTCTGGAGGTATTTTAGGTAAGGGATTTAATAATGGAACTCAAACTTCTCTTAGTTTTATTCCAGAGGCACATACAGATTTTATTTTTTCTGTAGTTGCAGAAGAATGGGGACTTATTGGAGCTGGTATTTTGCTTAGTCTATATGGAATACTCATATATAGATTTATAAAAATTGCAAGAACCTCTAAAGATATATTTGGTTCTGTAATATGTGTAGGAGTTATATCTACATTCTTGTTTTCTTTAATACAAAATATAGGTATGACTATAGGGATTATGCCTATAACAGGAATTACACTTCCGCTTATGAGTTATGGTGGAAGCTCGATATTGTCAAGTTTTATGGCCATAGGCTTAGTTTTAAATATATGCATGAGGAGAAAAAAATTAACTTCTAAGGGGGAATTATGGGTATGAAAATAGCATTTATTGCTCATGACAACAAGAAAGATGATGTAATTGATTTTGTAAAGAGGTATAAGGATGTTTTTGAAAAACATGAACTTTATGCTACAGGCACAACAGGGAGATTGTTAAATGAAATAGTAGGATTAAAGGTTCAAAGATTTTTATCAGGACCATTAGGTGGAGATCAACAAATAGGAGCTAAAGTTGCATTAGGGGAACTAGATTTAGTTGTATTTTTAAGAGATCCACTTACAGTGCAACCTCATGAACCTGATGTTAATGCATTACTTAGAATTTGTGATGTGCACCATGTACCACTTGCAACCAATGTAGGTACTGCTGAAATTTTTGTGAAGGCTTTAAAATCCCATATTGATGATTAATAGTAAAAAGACAGGAATTTATTCCTGTCTTTTATTTTTTCCATAGAAATCTCTTTTTTATAGTTATTCTTTGTAATATAAATAATTTTTTTTAATATATATAAACAGTAACAAAAGGAGGTAAAATTATGGGGAATTACAATTCACAGTATAGAGACTACTACAACTCTATATTAAATAATAGAAAAACATATTCATTAGATAGTAGTAAGCCTGATGTAAAAAATAATAATAATTTTATATTAAAAAGAATAATAAGAGATTTAACAGGTGTACTTGTGCTATCTTTATTTATACTAAGTTTAAAAATAGTAGTTACTCCTAGAACTAAAATGGTATATGAATATTCTAAAAAAATCGTAAATGAAAATTATGATTATAAGAAAGCTTTTAATAACATAAAAAACATAGATATAAAAAATATGAAAGACTATACAAAGAATTTTATAGATAAAATAAGTTCTAAGTTTAACAGTTCAAATCTAATGGAGGTAGACAAAAACACAGAGTTTGATTACATACCTCCTTGCAGTGGAAAAGTTGTATCAGGGTTTGGAGAAAGAGTAGACCCAATTTCAGGAGAGAAGAAAATACATAAGGGAATTGATATAGCTGTGGCAGAAAATACTCCTGTTAAAGTAGTAGAAGAGGGAAAAGTAAAAAAAATTGGGGAAGATGTATCTTTTGGAAAGTATATCATAATAGATCATGGAAAAGGATTAGAGAGCAAGTATGCTCATCTAAATGAAGCCTCAGTAAAGGAGGGACAACTAGTTAAGAAAGGAGACAGTATTGCTAAAAGTGGAAATACAGGTAAGAGCACAGGACCCCATTTACATTTGGAAATAATCTATATGGGAGAAAATATAGATCCAAGTAAATTAATAGGAATATAAAGCTTCAAGGATTTTTGGTGGTGAATTCATGATTAAATTTAACAAATATTTTGTTTGGCTTTTTTTACTTCTTATTATAATAGGTTTTAAAGGAAAAATAATAATTTCATTTTCAGTAGTTTTTTGTCATGAACTAATACACTATTTAACTGCAAGAATTTTAGGATTTTCAGGATTTGATATAGAAATCTTACCCATAGGTACAGTACTTAAATTAAAGGATTTAGATGATGCAAAGCCTTTGGAAGACATAATTATTTCTATATCAGGTCCTTTATTTAATTTATTATGCGCTTTAATTTTATATATTTTTTTATAATGAATTTTCATGTGAATTGGACTTATTATTTGTTTATAACAAATTTATCTATAGGAGTGTTTAATTTAATACCAGCTTTGCCACTAGATGGTGGAAGAATACTTAGGGATATATTAAATTTTAGATATTATTATAAAAAATCTAATATAATAGCTATTAATGTAAGTATATGTATTGCTTTTATAATTTTATTTTTGTATTTGGTTTTGTTTTTTTCAAATAATAATATTTATAACATTAATTTGGGATTAATAGGAATTTTCATATTAAGCTGTGCTTTGAGAGAAAGGGAAAGGATATCATACTTAATTATGGGAGATATTATAAAGAAGAAGTTTAAATTTTTACGTAAAAGATATATTGAAAATAGATCTATGTCTGTATATTATAAAGAAAATTTATTATTTCTAATGAATCTAATAGATGTTAATAGGTATAATATATTTTATGTATTAGATGAAAATATGAAAATAATAAGTGTAATACATGAAGGAGAAATCATAGAAGCCTTAAAACAATGTGGAAATATAACCATTGAAGAATATATAGAGTTAAAGTAATTTTTGACTGTGCTTAGATTTTTATAAAAAATCAATTAGAAGGACATATTTTGTAAAACATAAGTTTTAAAATTCTTTACTATATGATAAAATAATTAGATGTGAAAAAACATGAGGAGGAATACGGATGAGAAAGATTTCTGATGATATTTTGTTTAAGGTTGAAAAACCAGCTAGATATATTGGTGGAGAATATAATTCTTTTAATAAGGATAAAAATAAAGTTGACATAAGATTTGCATTTTGTTTTCCAGACGTATATGAAGTAGGAATGTCACATTTAGGACTAAAGATACTTTACTATGTGCTAAATAAAAGGGAAGATACTTTTTGTGAAAGGGCTTTTGCTCCATGGCCGGATATGGAAAAGTTAATGAGAGAGAATAATGTTCCTTTATATACTCTTGAGACTAAAGATTCCCTAAAAGAGTTTGATTTTGTTGCATTTACTCTTCAATATGAAATGAGTTATACAAATATTTTAAATATGCTAAATATGAGTGGAATAGAAGTAAGGGCTTCTAAAAGAAGTGAAGAAGATCCTATAGTGCTTTGTGGAGGACCTTGTGCTTATAATCCTGAACCTCTTTATGATATAGCTGATATATTTTCAATTGGAGAAGGGGAAGAACATTTAAATGATGTTTTAGATTTATACAATAAGATGAAAAAAGAAGGAAAATCAAAGGATGAATTTTTAAGGCAAGCATCTAAAATCAAAGGAACTTATGTACCTAAATTTTATGATGTAGAATATAAAGAAGATGGTACTATAAAAGAATTCAAAGCCCTTAGTGATGAAGTTCCTAAAAAAATTACTAAGAGAATAATAAATAACTTTAGAGACGTTGAATATCCTACTAATTTGATTGTTCCTTATACAGAAATAGTCCATGACAGAATAATGCTTGAAACCTTTAGGGGATGTACTAGAGGATGTAGATTTTGTCAGGCAGGAATGATATATAGGCCAGTTAGGGAGAAGGATAGTGAAAAGCTAACAGAACTTGCAGATGAGCTATTAAAAAACACTGGCTATCAAGAGATATCCCTTACTTCTCTTAGTATATGCGATTACTCTAATATTAAAAATTTAATATTTTCATTAATTGAAAGATATAAAGATAGAAAGGTGTCAGTTTCTTTACCTTCTATTAGAATTGATTCCTTTGCAGTTGATTTAATTAAAGAAATTCAAAAGGTCAGAAAAACTGGGCTTACTTTTGCACCAGAGGCTGGTACTCAGAGAATGAGAGATGTAATAAATAAAGGGGTTACTGAACAAAATTTAATTGACTCAGTTAGCAGTGCTTTTAAATCTGGTTGGAGTACTCTTAAATTGTATTTCATGATAGGATTACCTTTTGAAACTATGGAAGATGTAATGGGGATAGCTGACCTTGGGGATAAAGTTGTTCAAGAGTATTTTAATATTCCTAAAGATGAAAGACAAAAAGGTCTTAGGGTGACTATAAGCACTTCAATATTTGTACCAAAACCTTTTACTCCTTTCCAGTGGGTACCACAAGATAATATGGAAAGTGTACGAGAAAAAATATCAACTTTAAGAAAAAACATTAAGAGAAAACAAATTGTGTATAATTGGCATGAGTCCCTTGTAAGTTACATGGAAGCAATATTTGCAAGAGGGGATAGAAGGATTTGCGATGTTTTAGTTAAGGCTTTTGAAAAAGGAGCAAAATTTGATGGCTGGAATGAATATTTTAATTTTCAGATTTGGCAGGAAGCATTAGAAGAATGTGGAGTTGATGGAGACTTCTATGCATATAGACAAAGAGAATATGAGGAAATACTTCCTTGGGATTTTATAGATGTTGGAGTGACAAAAGAGTTTTTAATTAAAGAAAGCGAAAAAGCAAAAAAAGGAGAAGTTACTCCTGATTGTAGACAGGGTTGTAAGATGTGTGGAATAAATACAAATGAAAATTTAAAAGAAGGGAAGTGTTTTGAAGGTGCGATATTTAATTAAGTGTACTAAAGAGGATGAAATTAAATTCATATCACATTTAGATTTTTTAAGAACCTTACAGAGAATCATAAGAAGAACAGATTTAAAGGCAGAATACTCCAAAGGCTTTAATCCTCATTTAGCTTTATCTATAGCCCAGCCTCTTTCTGTTGGAGTGTTTTCATCAGCTGAATACTGTGATGTATATTTTGAGGATGAAGTAGATGAAAATGAAATTAAAAATAAATTAATGGGAGTTACTCCAAGAGGGGTTAAAATTTTAGATGTAGTTAAGGCTTTAGAAGACAAAAAGTTACCACCTTCTATGGCATTAGTTGAGGCAGCTTCCCATATTATAAGTATACCTTTTGAAAAAACCTTAAATTTAGAAGCAGAATTTAAAAAGCTTTTGAGTAGTAAAGAGTGGAACATAATAAAAAAGAGCAAAAAGGCGATAGAGAAGTAAACATAAAACCTTTGATTAAAAAAATAAGTTATAAAATTGAAGACAATAATTTGATTTTAGATGTTCTTACAAGCTGTGGAAGCAAGGAAAATTTATCTCCACAGTTATTAGCTGAGTACATACAAAAAAATCTTGAGTTAGCTGAAAAAGAAAAATTTGTTAAAATACAAAGAAAAGAAATATACACATATAAGGATGATAAATTAATCAGTTTACTTGAGTACTTTAAGACTAAATAAATACTGGGAGTGACAAGGAGTGAAAAGCATTTTTATAGAAAAAAATGAAAATTGTACCAGAATAGCCTTGAAATTAAATAATGAATTAGAAAAGCTTTTTATTCAAGAAAAAAGTTTAAAACCTAAAGTTGGGCAAATATATTTAGGTATAGTAGAGAGCATTGTGTCTGGAAATGAATGTGCATATATTGATATTGGCTTTGAAAAGAAATGTTATATGCACCTTAAAGATTCAAGGAAAGATAATCTAAAAAAAGGTGACTACTTATTAGTTGAAATATTGAAAGAAGAGCTTTTAGATAAAGGAGCCAAAGTTACTAACAATATAAGCATACAAGGGGTATACTGCGTTATAACAACCTTTAATGATAGAATCAATTTTTCTAAAAGTATAGAGGATAAGTTAAAGAAAAAAGAGTTTTTAACTAATATAAAAAAGCCGGAAGATGTAGGAATTATAGTTAGAACTAGGGGCTTTGATGCGGATTTTGATTGTATAAATAGGGAAATAAAAACTTTATATGATATATATATGAAAATCAAAAAAAGGCTCCATATATGTTAAAACCAAAGCTTTTGTATGACAATGGTGAAGTCTTCTATAGAGTCCTAAGAGAAGAGGCTAATACAGATTTAGATGAGATAATAACTAATGATAAGGAATACTATTTGGAAATAAAAGAATTTCTTTATGAAAATGAAAACTCACATACAAAGGCAGAAATTTACAATAAAAGACAAAATTTATTTAGCTATTTTGGAATTGAAAAAGATATAATTCAGTTAAAAAATGACAAAGTATATTTGAAATCAGGGGCATACATTGTAATTAATAAGACAGAAGCTATGAACGTAATTGATGTTAATTCAGGTAAAAATACAAGACATGAAACAAAGAGAAGTTCTATTTTAAATAGCAATCTTGAGGCTGCTAAAGAAGCTGCAAGGCAAGTTATTTTAAGAAATTTAAGTGGGATTATAGTTGTAGATTTCATAGATATGTTTTCTAAAGAAGACAAAGACAAGGTACTTAAAGTTTTAGATGAAGAGTTTAAAAGAGATAATAGAAAGACTAAGGTTTATCCTTTTACACAGCTTGGACTTATACAGATAAAGAGAAAAAGAACAGATAGTGATATATATTCCTATATAGATGAAAGATGTCCAAGGTGCAAGGGAAGTGGCAGAAGAATTAAATTATCTTATATTTCTTTTTTAATTAAAAATGAAATATATAAAATTGAAGAGCAACTAAAACTTGAAAATGTATATATTGAAATTGATAAAGAGTATAAAAAAGATATTTCAGGGGACATAATTAAATTTGTTAAAGAAATAGATGCTTTTGACAAAAGAGTATACATTAATTACATACAAAAGGGTGAAGTCTTTAAGGTTGAGCCTTTAATTTTTGAAAGTAAAAGAAAAAATTTGGAGGCTTTTAAGGTATATGATTATTCAAATTAATATAAAGCCTATTATTTACTGAACATGTGTATATAAATTTGAATTTGCTTTTATAAAGAATATAATAGAAATTAACCAAATTTGTAGTACCTTCTTTAGGTTATGACTAAAATCCCTTTACAAACATAGTTATATATGATAAAATGGCTTTTGTAGACCGCACAGATAAGGCTTTAAATCGTTAAAAGCGTGCCTTTGATGGCGAGACTGGATCGAGGAGGTGTATTTTTATGTACGCAGTTGTAGCAACAGGAGGAAAACAATACAAAGTATCTCAAGGAGATGTTGTATTTGTTGAAAAATTAGACGCTGAGGTTGATTCTACAGTAGAATTAACAGAAGTTCTTGTAGTAAGCAAGGACGGAAATGTAGTTGTTGGAAAGCCTGTAGTTGAAGGTGCTAAAGTAGTAGCTAAAGTACTTGAACAAGGAAAAGCTAAAAAGGTTATTGTATTTAAATACAAACCTAAGAAGCATTTCAGAAAAAAACAAGGCCACAGACAACCATTCACTAAGTTACAAATAGAAGCAATAGAAGCATAATCATGATTAATGTGAAATCTAAGGCTTGTAATGGAAACATAGTTTCAATTAGCCTTAAGGGTCATTCTGGATATTCTGAGGCAGGCTCTGATGTGGTTTGTAGTGCAGTTACTGCTATATCTTGCTCTATTGGAGACGGGATATTAAATGTGCTGAAAGTCAAGGCAAATTGCATTGCAGATGAGGGAAGGATACTTATAAGTTTAGAGAATAATTCTTTAGATGATATAGAAGAATGTCAAGTCTTGATGAAAACTTTGCTTTTAGGTCTAAGAAATATTGAAAGTAATTACGGTGATTATATAAAAGTGTTCGAAGAGGAGGTGTAAGCTCATGTTGTTAGTTAATTTACAATTACTAGCTCATAAAAAAGGAGTTGGTAGTTCTAAGAACGGAAGAGACAGTGAATCTAAGAGACTTGGAACTAAATGTGCAGATGGACAATTTGTTTTAGCTGGTAATATACTAGTTAGACAAAGGGGAACAAAAATTCATCCAGGTCTTAATGTAGGAAGAGGCGGAGATGATACTCTTTTTGCTAAAATAGATGGAGTAGTTAAATATGAAAGAGTGGGTAAAGATAAGAAAAAAGCAAGTATTTACCCAGTTGATCTAGAAATCGCTGAATAGTTTAAGGCACCCTAAGGGGTGCTTTTTTAAAATCTATCTGTGGAGGTAAAATTGTGGGGAATATTGATGATTTGGTAACATTACTTAGAATTAGAAGACATGATTTTATGAATGATTTGCAAATAATATATGGGTATTTGCAAATAGATAAGATTAAAGAAGCGAAAGATTACATAAGAAATATGAGTAAAAGGAATGAAATCCTTAGTGTATTTTATAATTTAGGAGATAATTATTTAGCACTGTGTTTTGAAAATTCCTTAATGGATTTATGGAAAAGAGATGTTGAGGTAGTATTAGATGTTGAGATAGATCATTTAGACAAGTCAATTTTTGAAGTGGATTATGATAAAAAAATTAATTTAGTAAATAATATATTTAATGACATTGAAAATATCAAATCTAAGTTTGTTTATATATATTTGTACGAGGATGAAAAGGGTAAAAATCTATTTATAGGGAATAGCGAAGAATTAGTAGAGGAATTAAACTGGCTGGACGAGTGGGATGAAGTTGATATAAACATGGAAAATGTAAAATTACATAAATGTGTTTATGAAGATAATGTTGCCTATAAAATTCTTTGTCTTTCTCAGTGTTAAAGATTTGAAAGAAATATAATATTAAGGTAAGGTGAAAGAAATGTTTGTAGATATGGCAAAAATATTTGTTAAATCAGGAAAAGGCGGAGATGGGGCTATTTCCTTTAGAAGAGAAAAATATGTAGCACTAGGTGGACCTGATGGCGGAGATGGTGGACGTGGTGGAGATGTTATTTTAATTGCGGAATCACAATTAACCACACTATTAGATTTTACATATAAGAGAAAATATGTAGCTGAACCTGGAGATAACGGTTCTAATAGCAAGTGTTATGGCAAAGATGGTAAAAATCTTTATATAAAAGTTCCTGTAGGAACTATTGTAAGAGATTTTGATACAAAGAAGATAATGGCTGATTTAGCTCATGAGGGAGATTCTTATGTTGTGGCAAAGGGTGGAAAAGGCGGAAAAGGAAACGCCAAGTTTGCTACTCCGACTAGGCAAGCACCGAGATTTGCAGAGCCTGGTATGCCGGGAGAAGATAGATTTGTACAGTTAGAATTAAAATTACTAGCTGATGTTGGTCTTATAGGGTT
The DNA here is from genome assembly GCA_041861885.1 of Haloimpatiens sp. FM7315. NCBI lineage: Bacteria > Bacillati > Bacillota > Clostridia > Eubacteriales > Clostridiaceae > Haloimpatiens > Haloimpatiens sporogenes. The sequence continues at coordinate 2,202,162 of JBGVUE010000001.1, read as the reverse complement.
CCCTAACGTAGGAAAATCAACTCTTCTGTCTATGGTATCTAAAGCTAAGCCTAAAATTGCAAATTATCATTTTACTACACTAAAACCTAATTTAGGTGTGGTTTCTGTTCCGGAAGCACCTGCTTTTGTAATGGCGGATATTCCAGGTATAATAGAGGGAGCAGCTGAGGGAACAGGTCTTGGACTTCAGTTTTTAAGACATATTGAAAGAACTAGACTTTTAATACATGTTGTTGATATATCTGGAGTAGAAGGAAGAAATGCTTTAGAAGATTTTAAAAAGATAAATGAAGAATTGAAAAAATATAGCGTTAAATTATGGGATAGACCTCAAATAGTTGCAGCTAATAAGAGTGATATGCTTTATGATGATGAGGTATACAATGAATTCAAGTCTGAATTGAAAAAAATGGGCTTTGATAAAGTATTCAAAATATCTGCAGCTACTAAAGAAGGGGTAGATGAGCTTATGAAAGAGAGCGCTAGAATTCTAAGCACAATACCTGTTAAAGAGCTATATATACCTGAAGAGGAATTATTTAAAGCAGAAGAAAAGAGATTCACTTATACTATAAGAGTGGATGAAAATGATGGAGCGTATGTTGTTGAAGGGTCATTTATCGATAGACTTTTAACAGCAGTTAATGTAAAAGATCCAGATTCACTTAGATATTTTCATAAAGTTCTAAAAAACAAGGGTATATTTGCAGAACTTAAGGAAATGGGTATAAATGATGGAGAAATAGTAAGATTAAATGACTTTGAATTTGAGTTCTTAGACTAGGAGGATTAATATATGATAACAAGTAAACAGAGAAGCTTTTTAAGGGGCCTTGCAAACAGTATTGAGCCAATATTTCAAGTTGGAAAGGGCGGAATTAATGAGGCTTTTTTAAAGCAAGTAGAAGATGCTTTAGAAGCAAGAGAGATAATTAAATTAAAGGTTTTAAATAATAGTGATTTTACAGCTAGAGAAGCTTCAGATAATATTTGTGAGGCTATTGATTGCGAAGGAATTCAAGCTATAGGAAGCAAGTTCGTTTTATATAAAAAATCTAAAAATAAATCAAAAATTGAGTTGCCAAAATAATAGATGTTAATGCCAAGATATAGATTCGGTTTTGATTCAAAAATATATTTTTTAATCAAATAGGAAAGAAGAAGGTATTATGAAGAAAAAGGCAATTTTTGGTGGGACTTTTGACCCAATTCACATAGGCCATTTGCATATAGCCTACAAGGCTTTATATGATTTAAAATTAGATGAGATAATTTTTGTACCAAGTGGGAATCCGCCCCATAAAGATAATAAAAAAGTAACGGATTCGAAACTTAGATATGATATGGTAAAAAAAGCTATAGAAAATGAAGATAGATTTTCTATTAATGATTATGAAATAAAAAAGCAAGGGTTAAGTTATACATACGAAACCCTTGATTTCTTTAATGAATTAGAAAAAAACACTAAATGGTATTTTATAACAGGTGTAGATTGTTTAATGGATATAGAAAAGTGGAAAAATGTTTCGAAAATATTATCAAAATGTAAATTTATTGTTTTTAATAGACCTGGGTATAATATTTATGATATATTAGATAGAAAGAGCTTTGTTGAAAATAAATATAATAAAAAGATAGAATTTCTGGATATACCAATACTGGACATTTCCTCTACTTATATAAGAGAGATGATTGGGAAAGGTGAAAAAGTATATTACATACTACCTAATGGAGTTGATACTTATATAAGAGAAAACAATTTATATATTTAGGAGTGACAATTATGTGGAACGAAGATACTATGATAGGTTATCTAAAGGATAACTTAAAAGAAGAAAGATTTATACATAGTATAGGAGTTAGAGATGTAGCTCAGAAATTGGCATCAGTATATGATGAGTCTATAATGAATAAAGCGAGAATTGCAGGTCTCATCCATGATTGTGCTAAAAATTTAAGTGATGAAAAATTACTAGACCTTGTAAAAAAGGAAAAGTTTAAATTAGATGAAGTTACAAAAAATAACCTGCAACTATTGCATGGTTTTGCTGGAGCTATAATAGCTAAAAACATCATGAAGGTGGAAGATTTAGATATATTAAATGCAATAAAGTGTCATACTACAGGAAAAGAGAATATGTCTATTTTAGAGAAAATAATATATTTATCTGATTTTATTGAGCCGTCTAGAGAATTTCATGGAGTTGACAGTATTAGAGAATTAGCCTTTGAAAATCTTGATGAAGCAGTAATTAAAGCTTTTGATAGTACTATAAATTATGTAATTGCAAAGAAGGGTCTTTTGCATAAGGATACAATATTTGCAAGAAACTATATGATTTTAAAAAATTTAAAAGGTGGGACAGTGATGACAAGGAATAAAAATAGTAAAAAAATTCAAAAGATAAAAAACCGTCTAGTACGCATGGCGTTTTGAAGCTTTTTTAGGTTTATTCACAATTTTAATAATAGGTCTTATAGCTTTTGGTGCTTATTCCTATTATTCTCTATTTAAAATGGGAAAAAATATAGAAGGAAATAAAGATAAAGAGCAAATAGAAACTGCTGAGGTAAAGAAGAATGATCCTATAAATGTACTTTTAATGGGAGTAGATATAGGTGACCCAAAATTAAAAGGCGATAATGTCCCAAAACGAACAGATACTATGTTAGTTATACACTATGATCCCGCTGAAAAGAGTGCACAAATTGTATCTGTTCCTAGAGATACAAAGGTTGAAATTAATGGCAGAACAGAAAAAATTAATAATGCACATGCTATAAATGGCATTAAAGGTGCTATAGATTCAGTTGAATCATTGCTAGATATAGATATAAACTATTACGTTAGATTAGATTACGAAGGCTTTAGACAGGTGATAGATGCCATAGGTGGCGTTGATATGCCAATTGAAAGAAATATGAATTATGATGACGATGCACAAAATTTACATATACATTTTGAGAAAGGTACAGTTACTCATTTAGACGGAAAAAAAGCGGAAGAGTTTTTAGGTGGAGAAAAAATAACAATGGTGCTGGTTTTGCTGATGGAGACTTAGGAAGAATAAAAAATCAACATCTTTTTATTGAGAAAGTTATAGATAAAGTTAAAAGTCCTAGTATAGTATTTAAACTAAAAAACATACTAGACATAACATCTAAATATGTGAAGACTAATATGTCACCTACTGAAATGTTATCTTATGGAATGGGTGTAACTAAGGTTGATAAGGCAAATATCAATATGACTACTTTGCAGGGTGATGGCAAATACATATCTAAAATTTCTTATTTTATATATGATGAGAATAAAAATTTAGAAGTTTTAAAAATTTTAAGAGGATCAAAACCTATGTCAATAGATATAGAATCTCTAAAAATAAAAGTTATTAATGGAACAAGTAAAAGCGGACTTGCTTCTAATTTTAAAGAATATATAAATAAAAAAGGATATGGATCTGTAGAAGTTGGAAATGGGGAGAAATCTACTGAATCAAAAATTATTTTTCATAAGGAAATTGATGATGATTCAATTCGCAGTATAAAAAGAGAGTTTAAGATTGATAATGTTGATAAGAATATGGATTCTCAAGATGATTGTGATGTTACTGTTATTTTAGGAGAAGACCACGAGTATATTAAATAATGAAAATAAAGGCTGTGTTTTATACATGGTCTTTATTTTATTTAGATGATGTCTTTATAATTATATAAATTTAAGGAGATAAAATATGGATAATATTATAAAATACAAAGTAAAAGATGGTGAAGAAGAAATTAAGCTAAGAATATATTTGAGAGAAATACCTAAATTATCAAGTAGGTTTATAACTAAGGCAATAAAAGATGAAAGAATAAAGGTAAATGGTGAAAAGGCAAGGCTAAATAACAAAACAAAGGTTGGGGATATAATTGAAATTAAAATAAACAAAAAAGAAGAACAAAATATAATACCAGAAAAAATGGATTTAGATATTGTCTATGAGGATTTAGATGTAATTGTGTTAAATAAAGCACCTAATATGGTTGTACACCCTACAAAATCATATCCTAAAGGTACTTTATCTAATGGACTTTTAAACTATTTCATGGAAAAAGGTGAGAATTGCATTGTTAGATTAGTAAGTAGACTAGATATGGATACCTCAGGTCTTATATTAGTTGCTAAAAATCAATTTTCTCACATGGCTTTAGCTAGAGATATGAATATGGCTGAGTTTCAGAAAAGTTATTATGCAATTGTTCATGGAAATTTAAAAGAAAAAAAGGTACCATAAACTTGCCTATTTATAGAACTGGAGGAGATAGTATAAATAGAATTGTTGATGAAAGAGGACAAGAGAGCATAACTCACTTTGAAGTAATAAAGAGTTACAGTAAAGGTGATTTAGTAAAGCTCACTTTGGAAACAGGCAGAACTCACCAGATAAGGGTACATATGAGTCATATAGGACATCCACTTTTTGGTGATGTACTATATGGAAAAGAAGAGAAGGAATACATAGAAAGACAGGCGCTACATGCCTATAAATTATCCTTTCCTCACCCAAGAGATGGCCATATAGTTAATTTGGAGAGGGAACTTCCAAAGGATATGAAAAACTTATTAGAAAAGATATGAGACTAGCTAATAGGCTATGCTACTATAAATTTTAATAGAGCATAGCCTATTTTAATCATTAGAAAATCATTATATATGGATTATTTTAAGAATTTTTCTTAGCTTTTCTCTTTCTTATAATTCTCATTGAAATTATGGAAATAAACAATATTCCTAAAGCAAACAATAAGTATGTATATAAAGAATTTTTGGACTTAGTTTTTGCAAAGTTCATGTTTATACCTAATATTTCTTTAGGTGTGTAATTGCTACCTGCTGTAACCTCAGCCATACCAATTGTTTTATTGTCATATGTAATTAAGCATTTGCCAATTACAGTTCCTTTTTTTATGGTCTTATTTTCTAAATCTTCAATTTTTAATTCTACTTTTGTTTTGTCTTTTTGGTATTGATTTTTCAAAAAAGAGTAATAAAAATCTTCATTTATATTTATTGGTATCTTGCTATTATCATTTATTTCATAATTATCAATAGTATCTCCCTTTGAATAAAGTTTTAAAGACTCAAAATTATCAAATCCGTAGTTAAATAGTAAAGGAGCATCTTTAAAAAAAGTTTTATGGCCATCATGTACAAGAGCTACTATAAGCCTATGGCCATCTTTTTTTGCACTTGCAACATAAGAGTGTAGGGATTGAACTGTATATCCAGTTTTGCCTCCTTCACAGTATTTGTAATAATACCCACTACAAGATTGAATTAATCTATTTCCATTCCAAAGAGGTCTCTCTTCGCTCATTTTATTGGTTTTTGGTATTTTGTATGAAGAAGTTTTAGCAATTTTTATATATTCTTCGTGCTTTACAAGTTCATTCATAATAAGTGCTAAATCTTTAGCGCTAGTTTTATGTTCCTTATTATAAAGACCACTGGGATTCACAAAATTAGTATTTGTACAGCCCAGTTCTTTTGCTCTTTGGTTCATCATTTTAGCAAAATTTTCTTTGCTTCCTGCCATGTATTCTGCTAAGGTTTCTGCACAATCATTGGCAGAGGATAGCAAAAGACCATGTAGAAGTTGTTCAACTGTTAATTTTTCACCAACATGTATATATATTTTACTTCCATCTGCAAGAGGTGGATTTTTACCTACCGTAACTAAATCATCTAAATTGCATTTTTCAAAGGTTAAAAGTGCAGTCATTATTTTAGTAGTAGATGCAGGTGGATAAGAAGTATCTATGTTTTTTGAATATAGTATTTGCAAAGATTTTGCATCCATAAGTATAGCGCCATCAGCAGATACTTCTGGTGGTTTTGGTGTAGATGCTTTGACTGTGTAAGAAAAAATATGCAAAGCAGAGCTAGCATTAAAAGAAATTTTTTCATGTTTTCCTCCTTAGATATGTCATGGCTTTTTATATACATTTAAGTATATCAAAAAAATTGCCATTAATCGATACTAAAATTTTAAATTGTGGTAATAATTTAAAATAGTTAGAAATTAATAATAAATTAAACAATTCAAGGAGATAAAATGTTTAATGATGAGTGTTTTAGAAAAAACAAAGAAAAATATATAGGTTCCTTAGTGATATTGGTTATTTCTATAGTATTTCTCATTGTAGGGTATAATTTATCTAAACCTAATTATAATAATGAGGATGAAAAAAATTGTGAAAATATGTTTGTCGAGAGTAAAACTATAGAAAAGAGTAATTTTAAACTAGAAAGTTCTAGTGATACTATTGTAGTAGATATAAAAGGTGCAGTTAATAAACCAGGGGTTTATAATTTGAAAAAGGATGGGAGAGTTAAGGATTTAATAGAAATTGCAAGTGGGTTTACAAAGGATGCTGATATTAATAGGATGCACATGTCCAAAAAACTTAAGGATGAGGATTTAATATATGTATATAAAATAGGGGAAAAAGAAAATTTAGATTTAAATAGAACTTTAGAAGTTTCAAGGAATACTTCTAGTTATAATAATGACAGTGATGGGAAAAAAGTTAATTTAAATACCGCATCTATTGAAGAATTAAAAACTTTACCTGGAGTTGGAGACGTTACTGCAAATAAAATTATAGAGTTTAGAGAAAAAAATGGTGGATTTAAAAGCCTAGAAGATCTATTGAAGATTGATAGGATAGGTGAGAAAACTCTTAAGAAATTTAGAGATAAAGTAGAAATATAGTATAAATTTATTAAGGGTATAATTTGTAATTGTAAGTACAGTGGACATATTAGATGTAATATTATAAAATTAATACATAATAGGGAGGTGTTACATATGAATAATAAAAGATTAACAGAAATGAGCAAAACCTCTGGATGAGCAGCTAAAATAGGGCCGGAGACCCTTTCAAAGATTTTAAACAAATTGCCTAAAATGCAGGATAATAATCTAATAGTTGGTATAGAGACTTCAGATGATGCAGCTGTATATAAATTAAGTGAAGATATGGCCATAATTCAAACTCTAGATTTTTTTACTCCAGTAGTAGATGATCCCTACACTTTTGGACAGATAGCGGCAACTAATTCTTTAAGTGATATTTATGCTATGGGTGGAAAACCTACAGTAGCTCTTAATATAGTTTGTTTTCCTAATTGTCTTCCTATAGATGTTTTAGGTGAGATATTAAAAGGAGGAGCAGATAAAGTTTTAGAAGCAGGAGCTGTAGTAGTTGGAGGACATTCAGTAGAGGATGATGAGCCTAAATATGGATTATCTGTAACAGGAGTTGTAAATCCAAATAAGGTTTTAAAAAATTGTGGATGCAAAGAAGGAGAGGTTTTGATTTTAACTAAACCTTTAGGAGTTGGAATTATAAATACTGCAATTAAAGCAGAACTAGCCTCTAAAGAAACTTATGATAAGGCAGTAAAAAACATGACAACTTTAAATAAATATGCAGGTGAAATAGTAGCTAAGTATCCTATAAGTGCTTGTACAGATATAACTGGTTTTGGAATTATGGGACATGCGTACGAAATGGCTAGTGGTTCAGAGAATATTACAATTAAATTGTTAAAAGACAATATTCCCTTTATAGAAGAGGCAAAAGAGCTTTCTCAAATGGGTTTAGTACCAGCAGGTGCCTATAATAATAGAGGATATTTAGATGGAAAATATGAATTAAAGGATGTACCAGAGTGGCTAGAGGATATTTTATTCGACCCACAAACCTCTGGAGGACTTTTAGTTTCAATTTCAAAGGATGAGGCTCCTAAATTGTTAGAAGAGCTTAATAAATTAGAGATTAAGTCTTCTGTAATTGGAGAGGTTGTTCCTTTTAAAGAAAAATACATTGTGGTTGAATAAAAATAAAGGAAAATAAAAGGTATATAAACTATATGTAATTAAAAAGGTGGTTTAGATATGAATAAGGAGTTATTAAGAAATCTACCTAAAGTAGATGAGCTTTTAAAAGAAGAAGTGGTTGAAAAGCAGTTAAACGTTGCCATGAGGACCCTTGTTATAGACACTCTTAGAGAAACTATAGAGTATTATAGAAATTTAATACTTAAGGACAAAATAGATAGTATTTCCAAGGAAAAAGTTTTAGAAACCTTTTTAAATCTTATAAAAAAAATAATGCTCCAAAACTAAAAAAATTAGTAAATGCAACAGGTACTGTTATACATACTAATCTTGGAAGATCTTTATTAAGTGATACTGCAGTAGAGGCGGTTATAAATGTTTCTAAGAATTATAACAATCTTGAGTATAATATAGAAACTGGAAAAAGAGGGCTTAGATATAGTCATATAGAAGATATAATTACAAAAATTACGGGAGCCGAGGCTGCTATGGTAGTTAATAATAATGCAGCGGCAGTTATGCTAGTACTAAATACTTTATGCAATGGCATGGAAGCGATAGTATCTCGTGGGCAGCTTGTAGAAATTGGGGGATCTTTTAGGGTTCCTGAAGTGATGAAATTTAGTAATGCAAAGTTAGTAGAAGTTGGAACTACTAATAGAACCCATGTTTATGATTATGAAAATAATATAAATGAAAATACAGGAGTTTTATTAAAGGTACATACATCTAACTTTAAGATTCTTGGCTTTACAGAGGAAGTATCTATAGAAGATCTTGTTAAACTAGGTGAAAAAAATAATATTCCAACATATGAAGATATAGGAAGCGGTGTATTAATAGACTATTGTAAATATGGATTTACCTATGAGCCAACTGTACAAGAAAGTGTAAAAAAAGGAATTGATGTTGTAAGTTTTAGTGGCGATAAAATGCTTGGAGGTCCTCAAGCAGGTATAATTGTGGGTAAAAAAGTATTTATAGATAGAATGAAGAAAAACCAGCTAACAAGAGCCCTTAGAATTGATAAAATGACTTTGGCTGCGTTAGAGGCAACTTTAAGATTATACTTGGATGAAAAAGAAGCTATAGATAAAATACCTACAGTTAATATGTTGTTAAGCCCTAAAGATGAAATAAAGAAGAAGGCTATTTCATTAAAAAGAAGACTTAAAAATAAAGTTTCTGATTTTAATTTTGATATAGAGGAAGATTTTTCTATGGTAGGTGGAGGATCTATGCCTACGGAACGAATAGAAACTTATGTATTAAAAGTTAAAAGTAAGGTGTATACTCCAGAGGAAATTGAATGTAAATTAAGGATGAATGAAATACCTATAATAACGAGAGTATATAACAATGAAGTTATAATGGATTTAAGAACTATATTTAAAAAGGATTTTGATGATATTGTGAAGGCTTTTTCTAGTATAAAATAGACCTTTGAAATCATAAGGAGTGATGAAATGAAGCATTTGATAATAGGTACTGCAGGTCACATAGATCATGGTAAGACATCACTTATAAAAGCTCTTACAGGTAGAGAAACGGATAATCTAAGAGAAGAAAAGGAAAGAGGAATATCTATTAATTTAGGGTTTACTTTTTTGATTTGCCCTCAGGAAAAAGAGCAGGTATTATAGATGTTCCTGGCCATGAAAGATTTATAAAAAATATGCTAGCAGGTATTAGCAGCATAGATATTGTTATACTAGTTATTGCGGCAGATGAGGGAATAATGCCTCAAACTAGAGAACACTTTGAGATTCTTCAACTACTTAATGTTAAAAAAGGAATAATTGCTCTTACAAAATGTGATTTGGTTGATAAAGAATGGATAGGACTTGTTGGAGAGGATATAAGAAATGAATTTAAGGGTACTTTCCTTGAAAGCGCTCCTATGTATCCCGTTTCCTCTAAAACTAAAGAGGGATTTAAAGAGCTTATAGAAGCAGTTGATAAGGCCACAGAGGAAGTAGGGGCAAAAGACATTGAAGGACATTTTAGACTTCCTGTAGATAGAGTTTTTTCTGTTAGTGGATTTGGAACTGTTGTTACAGGAACTGTTATAAGTGGAAGTGTAAAAGTAGGAGAAGAAGTAGAGATATACCCTTCAAAGATAAAAACTAAGGTAAGGGGACTTCAAGTTCATGAAAAATCAGTAGACCTAAGTGAAGCTGGGCAAAGATGTGCAATAAACTTATCTAATATAAAAGTAAGCGACATAGAAAGAGGAAATGTAATTTCTAAAGAGAATGCTATGGAGCCATCTTTTATGGTTGATACAAAGTTTTACTATTTAAAAAGTGCGGATAGACCTTTAGAAAATAGACAAAGAGTAAGATTATATCATGGTACAGAAGAAATACTTTGTAGAACTGTTATATTAGATAAAGATGCAATAAACCCTGGAGAGGAGGCTTATGTGCAGCTTAGACTTGAAAAACCTTTGTCCTCACAGAGAAATGATAGATTTGTAATAAGAAGCTATTCTCCTATGCATACTATAGGAGGAGGAAGTATAATAGAACCTGTAGCTATAAAAGCTAAGAGGTTTGATGAAAAATACCTTAAAGATCTTAAATTAAAAGAAAGTGGCCATGTAGGAGGAATATTAGAAGCTACAGTTAAAAAATTAAGCCCAAATTTTCCTGATATTAAAAGTATACTAAAGGCTCTTGGGAAAAATGAAAATAGTATTCAAGAGGAGCTTTTAGACCTAATAAAGCAAGGAAAAATTATAAAACTAGTAGCTTTAGATAATGAGCTTTATGTTCATTTTGAATATATAAAAAGAAACATGGATAGATTAGAGGAAATACTAGAAGAATATCATAGTAAGTACCCATTAAGACAAGGAATAGCTAAAGAGGAGATAAAAGAAAAACTTTTCGGTAAATCACTAAAACAAAAAACTTATGATGAAATACTTAGCATTATGGTATCTTATGGGATTATAGATATTCATAGTAAACTTATATCAAAACATGGTTTTGAAGTTAAGTTCAATGAAGAGCAAGAAAATATAAAAAATTACATTATAAATGAATATGATAAAAGTAGATTTGCACCACCAAAATTTAAAGATCTATTAGATAAGCAAAAGGATAAGGAAAATTTCAAAATGGTATTTGAGGCTTTAATTTTAGGTGGAGATTTAGTGAAAACTGATGAAGAATGTATTTTTTCTTTGAAGTGTTATGAAGAGGCTAGAGAAAAAATTGTGTCATATATGAAAGAAAATGGTGAGATAACTCCAAAAGAAGCCAGGGATATTTTAGATACTAGTAGAAAATATGTAGTTTCTATTCTTGAGCATTTTGATGGTGAAAAAATAACTAGAAGACTTGAAAATAAAAGAGTTTTATACAAGGCATAAGGCATTCTATTTTGTATAAAGAAAATATAACTGGACACTACTATTACAGGGTGTCCGTTTATATTTTTAAGTATTTGTTGAAAACGTCTTTATACTGTGTTATAATAAAACACGTGATTTGACGAAAAAAGTATATATATGGGGGTAGATAGGTGCTGGTGTGCCTGCCGGTCTTCAAAACCGTGTTGTCGGGGTAGGACCTCGATGGGTGTGTTCGATTCGCACATACTCCCGCCAAAATTGTGTATAACCACAAGTTTAAAAGCATAGATTGCTATTAAACTTGTGGTTTAATTATTTTTGGTAAATTAGTATTAAGAGTATATAATAGTCATATGTAAGTAATGAAAAAAATTTAAACATAAAATACTTAATTTCTCCTTTTACGTTTGAATTGATTTTGTATATTGAATTGTTTTTTATAGAAAAAATTACAAATAATGGAACACAGCTATAGAGGTTACAGATAGAAATCAAAAAAATGTATTTTATTAAAAGCTATACTCCTTACAATTAGTAGATGAATTTTCTAAGAAAAACTTTATTTATATTAGCTGTTATTATTTATGCTGAAGTTCAGTTAGTATAAATTAAAGCTTTTTGCTAAAAATAAATCTAGTATGGAGGTGCTTAAAATGAAAAAAATATTATATATTTCTGCTAGTTCAAAACCAGAGGATATGTCTACTAGTAAAACTGCGGGGAGATATTTTATAAATAAGTTTAAATGTGAGGACCCTCAGGTAGTAGTTGAAGAATTAGATCTATATAGTGAAGATATAAAAGATCCAAATTACAAATGCTTTAAGGGTACTGCAGAACTTGTAGATGGAGAGGAATATGAGAGCTTAAGAGAAGAGGACAAGAATTTAGTAGATAGGATGAATGAGCTTTGTAACCAATTTTTAAGTGCTGATATTTATGTAATTGCGGCACCTATGTGGAGTGTGAGTTTTCCATCAATTTTAAAAAGATATATAGACTCTATTATGCTTAACAATAAATTAATTGAGTTAAGGGAAGAAAGTGTCAAGGGACTTTTAGATGATAAGCCTAGAGATATGGTATATATTCAATCTTCGGGAGGAATATATCCTAAGATTTTAGGAGGAAAGTTTAATCATGGAGTAGATTATTTTCATGATATTTTCAAATTTTTAGGTGTTAAAAGATTTGAAAAAGTATTAATTGAAGGGGTTGATATGAATAAAGTTGGAAGAGATAAGGCTCTTGAAATCGCTTACGAAGACATAGATCTTGTAGTTAAAAGATTTTCAAAAGATGCAGTTTTTAAAATTTAATAGATAAATAAAATCTGCCTTAAGTATTATAAAAGGATTATTTATAAATTTAAGGCAGATTTACTTTTTAAAAGGAATGAATTAAAATCATTCCTTTAATGTATGGTATAATAGTATTCATATAGTATTATTATATAAAATGTTTTCTATTGGAGATATTATGTGTTATGTTTATATTTTAAAGTGTGCAGATAGCACCTTATATACAGGATGGACCATTGATTTAAAGAAAAGATTAAACACTCATTTAAGTGGAAAAGGAGCTAAATATACTAGAGCTAGACTTCCTGTTAGTCTAGTTTATTATGAAAAGTGTTTGGACAAGTCTTCTGCACTTAAAAGAGAGTATGCTATAAAGCAAATGACGAGAAAGAAAAAATTTGATTTAATTAATAGTGATATGAATTTATTTTGGAGGATATAAGATGGATTTAAAGAAGTTATATGAAAAATTCATAGAATCAAAACCTAATAAGACAATTTTATTAGCTGGAAAAACTGCCATGGGCAAAACTTCAGCTTTAGTTTTAAGGCTTTTATATTTAAAAAATAATTATTGCTTTGAGGAAAATGACAGAATTCTTTTAACTTCTGCAAAAAATAAGGATATAGGTAAATCTTATGAAAGCCTAAATAAAGTGTGGAATCATAGATTTGATACTTTATTTTCCCCTTTTCAAAAGAGCCTCATATAGCCAGCATAGATGATATAGCTGAGGAACATTTTAAGAGGTATTTATTAAAAAATAATAAAAATTATAAAATATTAAAAGATGAAGATGTGCAAGTTGAAATAATTCAAAAAATAGTTAATGAAATAAGAGATGAATATAAAAGAATAAAGGTTTTTAAAGAGAATAAAGTGAGCAAAATACTAAGAGAAATTAAATGGATAAAAAATTTTGGATACACTAAGCTTTTAGATTATCAAAATGCACCTAAACACAGTGGAATATCTAAAAATAGTAGATTAAGAGAGGGAATATTTAAGGTCAAAGAGATGTATGATAGGGAACTTTTGGATCTAGGCTATGTGAGTTATGAAGATATGTTTATTTATGCTCAGATTGAAGGAGAGTTATCTTTGAAATTTACACATATTTTAGTAGATGATAGTGAAAGCTTAACACCACTTCATTGGAAATTTTTAAAGTCTATTCAAAAAAAGAAACTTATTCAAGTTTAACTCTTGTTTTTGATTTGGATGCCAAAGAGTCCATATATTCTAATTTTATAAGAAACAAACGAATATATATATCTAAGTTTCAAGAAAAAGTAAAAAGATATAATACGAATTATAGAGATAAAAGAGTAAATAAAAAAAGAATATTAAAGAAAATATAGGCTTTAAAAATTATGATGGATTTGAAAAATTTAAATATTTTGATATAAGGCATAGAACTGATTTTATTATGATGAAAGACTACACAAGTTCTGATGAAATAATAGTAAATAAAGATGAAGAAATATCAGAGTATAAAAAAGAAGAAACAATAAAGATTCCTGTGTATACTAATATAGCAGCAGGTGAGCCAATATATATAGACTCATCACTAGAGGATAATTTCTCATTACCTTGTCATTGTATGAAGGGGCTTAAGAATTGCTTTATACTTAAAGTTAAGGGAGATAGTATGATAAATGCCAATATAAAGGATGGAGATTTTGTTGTTATACATAGTGGAAGCAGTGTAAATAATAAAGATATAGTAGCTGCTAATATAGAAGGTAGCGCAACTTTAAAAAGACTTTCAATAAATAAAGAGGGTGTGTTCTTGATGCCTGAGAATAAAAAATACAATCCAATTCCTATAAAGAATGAAGGAGCAATAATTTTGGGCAAGGCAGTTGGTATTATAAGAGCAATATAAATAATATAATTTTAATATATAAAAATTTCCAGCATTAAAAAAAAGATATAAATTATAATATTAAATGTAAAGTTTAAAAAATAATCATATAATTTTTAAACTGAAGGGAGAAAATAATATGAAAATAGCAATGCCTAAAGAGGGAGAATTATTAAATCAGCATTTTGGTAAAAGCAAAAATTTTGCAGTAATTGAATTAGAAGAAAATAGAATAGTAAATATTAAAGAGGTATCTACAGAAACTCTACAACATAATCATGAGGGACTTGCAGAATTTCTTAATAATGAAGGCGTAGAAGTAGTAATTACAGGTGGAATAGGCGAAGGAGCTTATAAACCTTTAATAGAAAAAGGATTTAAAGTTATAAGAGGTGCTAAAGGATCTGTTGAATCTGTAGTTGAAGAGTACCTAAAAGGAGAGCTTAAAGATAAAAAAGTTTTATGCAGTCATCATCATGCCCATGCTTCTAATGAAGGTTTGAAAAAATTATAATAATAAAAATAAAAAAGTAACAGATACTGTCCGTTACTTTTTTGTTTTCTTTTTTTCTGCACAGAAAATCCAAATTTCCCAATTGATTTTTGATTCATAGGATAGTATTCCCCATGACAATAGTTTATTAAATTAGCTTTTTCGTAGTGAATTTTTCCTTTAGCGTCAATTAGTGCTTTGTCTACATGAACTGATAAAATTTCAGCTAAGAATAAATCATGAGAACCTAAAGGAATAATAGATTTTACTTTGCACTCAAGGGCTATTGGACAAGCATCTATAATAGGTACGCTGATTTTTTCAGAAGGGCTTAGTTCTAAATTAAATTTTTCAATTTTATCCACATCTCTTCCTGAGCGAACTCCACAAAAATCTACTATTTTAGTCATATCTTTTGAAGGTAGATTTACTACAAATTCTCCTGTACTTTTTATGTAATCATAAGACAATCTCTCTTTTCTTATAGCTACAGTTATCATAGGAGGCCTAGTTGCTGCAGTTCCTATCCAGCCTACAGTAAATACATTTACTTTATTATCTTTATTTTTGGAAGTAACAAGTACTACAGGTACTGGGTTTAGCATAGCACTTCCTTTTAAAACTTCTTTTGACATAGCACGCTCCTTTTTTATATAAAAATAAGTTTATAATATAATTTATCTATAATATTATAATTAATTATTAAAATAAATGCTATAATATTTAGAAAAAGCATAACAAAAATTTAGATTAAAGAAATAAATGGAATAAAAATTGGAAAATAACATTGGCTTTAAGAATAAATTTATATAACTACTGTATTTTAGTTAAAGGAAAAGTATAAATATACGATTATTATTTGGTAAAATAAATTTTTTAATATAATTAAATATAGAATCAAACTTTGTAGAAAAATGTTATATGTATGGAGCCTTTACATATAAGGGAAGGAATAGACTATGGAATGGTATAATTATACATGGAATTATGTAGTGAAAAATCTAAAAAGCGATAGTTCTTTTGGCCTTAGGGATGGACAAGTAGAAGAGTCTAGAGAAAAAAATGGAAGTAATAAAATAGAAAAACCTAAAGCAAAAAATTTATTTATATTATTTTTACAGCAATTTAAAAATCTATGGCTATGTGTTTTGGTTTTAACTAATCTTTTTTTAATGTATGAAAAAAGTTATTTATTATTATCTTTGGGACTCTTGTTTTTTATTGGAGATATGTTTTTTTTGATTGTTCATGAAAATAACAAGTATAAAGGACTAAAAGAAATAGATAAGTTTAATTATTATAATGTTCATGTGCTTAGAAATGGCAGAGACTTAACTATAGCTTCTGAAGATGTTGTAGTAGGGGATATAGTTTTTTTATGTAAAGGCAATATTGTCCCAGCAGATATTAGAATAATTAAAAGTACTGGTTTAAAGGTAAAGGAAGGTGCCGTAACAGGGGAAAATTATTTAGTTGAAAAATACGAAACAAGGATTGAGGAGAGAGATATTCCCTTATCCGAAATGAAAAATATGTTATTTAGATCCTCTTACGTTAAAGAAGGGGAGGGGTTTGGTGTAGTTGTTGCTACAGGTATGGACTCTAACGCAGGAAAAATATTTAACATGCTTTCAAAAAAGAATGTAGAAGAAGATTTTTATAAGCAAAAGCTCAGCAAAGCGTTAAATACTTTAAGCATTTATTTTTTAGTTTTTATATTTTTAGCTTTTGCTATGGATTGTTCTAATAAAAACAAATTTGATACTGTAAGGGAAGTTTATAAATATTTAATAATTATAGGAACTTTCCAGACTTTTTTGATATCTATAAATCTTATATATGTATATACCCTTAAGAAATTGAAAAAGAAAAATATATTCATTAAAAATACATCTTCAATTTATAAAATTTGTGATATTTCTATGGTGGCTTTTGAAAAAATAGGAACCTTATCCGAAAAAACCATGGAACTTAAAAAAATTTTAATAAATAATACAGTTGTAGATGTGAATGACGTTAGTTATGAGATAGATGAAGACACCAAAAGGCTTTTCTCCATAGGACTTTTATGTAGCAATAGTAGTTACAATAAATCTACTGGTGAAGGAAAGGGAGAGCTGGAAGACATAGAATTAATAAAATTTTGTAATACCTACAATGTGTCAAAAAATCAACTGGATTTAGCTTATCCTAGAATTTTTGAAATTCCTTTTGATTCTGAGAGAAAGATAAAAAATACTATTAATAAGATTGAGGGGAATTACAGAGCAAACATAAAAGGATCATTAGAGTATATTTTAGAGAGATGTACTCATATTAGAATAAATGGTGTAGAAAGGCAACTTACAAAAGAAGATGTAATTAATATAAAAAATGCTAACATTAGTATGTGCGGTGAATGTTTAAATATATTTGCTATAGCAACAAGGGCATTTAGTTATGAACCCAGTCTAAATGAGAACATAGAGAGTAACTTGGTTTTTGAAGGACTTTTGGCCTTTCATAATCCATTAAATAAAAGCTATAAAGAAGAATTAGAGTATTATAAACTCAATTGTATAAAACCAATTATTATGACAAAAGATAATAAATTAACGGCTTATTCACTTGGAAAGAAGCTAAAACTAATAACTAAAATAGACGGTGTGCTTTCTGGGGTAGAGGTTAATTACATGAATGAAGAGGAGCTTAATAATAATATTGCAAAGGTTAATATTCTGTCAAATGTAGATTCATCTTCTAAATCTAAAATAGCAAAGGCTTTAAAAAATATAGGATATAACATAGCCATGTATGGTAATAATTTAAAGGATTTAGCTTTCCTTAACTATTGTAAGGTTTCCATTGGTACAGGTAAAAATTGTAGTTATACTATTAAAAAGATTTCCGATGTTTTTATGGAGGAGTTTAATCTATACAATTTTAAAGAAGTTTTAAAAATAAGTAAGGCAATGAAATTGTTTTTTGACACTGCATTTATATTTGTTTTAAACGCAGTTTTGTGTGAGGGAACATATATTTTAGGAGATTATCTAATAAATAAAACCTTGACACTTCCCTATTATTCTTTGTTTTATTTAAACCTTGTAGGTTTAAACCTAATTTTATTAGCCCTATTTAAACAAGGTAAATATATGGATTATGTATATCAAGGTGAAAGGATAAATGATGGTTCCTTCATAAGAAGCACCCATGTAAGGTCTATAATTTATGGATTAGCTACTTTAGTTATAACTAGTATTTTAAAAGGCAGATTTACAAATTATAAAGAACAGATTTCTTTTATTATTTTAAATTTATTTATAAGTATATTTGTATTTGTTTTCTCAAATCGTTATAAATATGTTTTTGAAAGTAAAACTGCTAATTTTTTAGTGCTAATAAATATTTTTTTAAGTTTTTTAGTATTTTTATTTTAAAACTTATATAATACCTTCTTTTATGTCAAAGATGTAAGGGGAGGTGTTTTTTTGTACAATAGACCATTAGTTTATTATTTATTTTTTATTGTTCTTGGGGGTATTGGTTTTATAATATCAACTACAAGCTATTTTCTTTGTATAACTTTATTTTTGGTAATATTAATACCCTTCTTTTTTACCTTAGAGGATAAGAGATTTTTGTGATTAATATTATGTTTTTACTTATGGGATTATTATTTTTTAATTTGTATTTTAATATAAGAATTAACGGAAATATAACTGTAAGGGTAAAGGAAAAGGATTGTTACAGCTACGTCGGAAGTTTTAAAGGAAGAAAAATTCTGCTAAAGGGAAAGGTTAAAAACTTAAAAGAAGGAATGAAGGTAAGTCTTAAAGGGAATTACAAAAGTGGATCTATATATGAAAAGGGAATAATCGGAAGCTATTATGTAAATGATTATAAAGCTAATGAAAGGGATTTTATATGCAAAATATATGAATTTAAAGAAAGTGCCTATGAAAAGTATAGCAAAATACTAGGCAAAGAAAAAGCTTCAGTAGTACTTGCCCTTTGCTGCGGAGAGGATAAGTATATATCTTATGAAAATAAAAAAGAGTACAGTAGGATAGGTATAGTACATGTGCTGTCTGTTTCAGGTTTTCATATTTGTATAGTTTATAAGGTTATAGAATTAATATTTGGAAAAATGTCTCCTTTAATTGCTTTAGTGTATGTTATCTTTACTGGTAATAAAGCCTCAGCTATAAGGGCATACATTATGATAGTTATTTTAAAGCTTTCTAAGGGAATGTATAAGAGCTATGATGCTATAAGTGCCCTTTGCTTGGCTGGTATGGTACTTTTGGCTTTAAAACCCTACTATATTCTAGATATAGGGTTTAATTTATCTTTTCTTTCAACCCTTGGCATACTTTTGTATTATAAAAAAATAAACAGGTGCTTATATAGGCTTCCCAAGATGCTAAATGAAGGAATTTCAATGTGCTTTAGCGCTCAAGTTTTTTCTATGCCTTATATGGCTTTTACTTTAAAAGATGTAAGTATAAGCTTTTTGCTTGGAAATGTTTTTTTAATGCCAATGTATTCTATAACCATAATTCTTGGAAATGTAACTTTAGTTAGCATATTTATAGATAAACTATTTAGAGTTTTTTGCTATATTTTATATCCCATACTTTTGGCCATAGAAGGGGGAAGTAGAATATTACTAGCTTTAAGTCTTCCTAATGTCAAACTAAATACTTTTTATGGTTTATCATTAACTGGGTTTTATATACATTATATTTTGTTAAAAAGTATAATTAGTACAAGGGATAGTTATTAAACCTTAGGTTGAAGTTTTTTTAAAAAAGAATTTAATTTGCATATTTTAAGTTATTGTGATAATTTATGAATTAATATAAAAAGTTTGGGAGAGAAAGCTATGAATATTAGGTATGTTGATTTAGAAAAGCAGCTTAAAGAAGGAAAATTAAATAGTGTATATTTGTTTTGCGGTATAGATATTAAGCTAATAAAAGATATAGTGGATAAAATAAAATCATTGGTTTTAAAAGATAATTTTATGGAATTTAATTACATAAAAATGGAAGGAAATAAAATAGAATCCGCAGATACAATAATTAATGCCTGTGAAACTTTACCTTTTATGAGTGAAAGAAAAATTGTTGAGGTGTATAATTTTGATTTTTTAAAGAAAGAAAAAGAAAAATCAGAGGACAAAATATTTAAAAGTAAACTTAAGGATTACCTAAAAAATATTCCTCCACATTCAATACTTATAATGTATTATATTTTTGATAATTCAAGGGAGAAGCCTTCAAATTATTTTAATAAACTATCCTCAATTAAAGAAGTATGTGCTTGCAAAGTAGATAAATTAAGAGGATTGGAGCTTCAAAAAAGGGTTAAAGTATTTTTTGATAAAAGAGATAAGAAAATTGAAAGAAGTGATTTAAGTTATTTTTGTTCTATAGTAGATAACAATATGAATGTAATTGAAAATGAAGTAGATAAGCTTTGTGCTTTTACAGAGGGAAGGGACATTCAAAAAAGGACATTGAAGATATAATGCCTCAGAGAAAAGAAAATGATATATTTAATTTAGTGGATGCACTTTCTAGTCTTAAAATAAAAGACGCTTTAGATGTATTAAATGAGCTTATATACCGTGGTGAGGCCATACCTATGATAATTAGTATGATAGAAAGACAGTTTAATTTGATTTTAAGAATTAAGCTTGGCATTGAGGACGGCTTTGATAAAGATGGTTTGGTCAGAAAATTAAAATTAAATCCCTATGTATGTGACAACTTAATAAAACAAAGTGGAAAATTTAAGAAAGAAAGGTTAAAAAAATACTGGATTTGTGTCTAGAGTCTGAGGAGAGAATAAAAAGTTCTTCAGTTGATAAAAAAGTAGAAATTGAACTTTTGATTACTAGCATTATGGTAATTTAATATTTTATAAAAATAATAAACCGGTGAGTACACCGGTTTAATTATTATTAAGCAGATAATCCTTTTAATCTTGCTGCTAATCTAGATTTTTTTCTTGCAGCTTTATTTTTATGAAGAATTCCTTTAGATGCAGCCATATCCAAAGCTTTAGCTGTAGCTGTAAATTCAACTTTAGCTGCTTCAAGATTTTTTTCTGCTATAGCAGTCTCAAGTTTTTTTATTTGAGTTTTTAAAGCAGACTTTACCATCTTGTTTCTAAGAGTTTTAGTTTCGATAACTTTTATTCTTTTTTGAGCTGACTTAATATTTGCCATTCTTTTTCACCCCCTTGCACTTTTGTAGGGTCTTGCAGTTTTGGGGAAATCTGCATACGAGCTTTGCGTATTAACAAATGATATTATAGCATTAATTATTTATTACTTCAAGTACAAATTTACGATGACTAAATTTTTGAACTTGTAGGTGCAAACAATTTCATATTTTAGAAGACAATTATTTGCACTTATAAATAAAAACTCATATTTGTAGAATAATATAATTATACTTCGATAAATTTCTAAAAATTTTTTTACTTTACAGGGAGGTGAATTTCGTTAATAAGATTTATGAAATATAGATCTTAGGTGGCGAAAAAAAGATGTTTAGTATAAGGACAGATTTAGCACTTGAATCTAGAGAACTTTACAAAGAAAAAAATGGCAATAAAGAAATGCCTGGAATTGAAGTAAATGAGTACAGCAAAGATGACATAAGAGTTACTAATGTAGATATAATAAATGAAGAAGGGGAAAAAGCTATGGGTAAACCTATTGGAAAGTATATAACCATAGATATGCCAAAGTTTGCTCATTATGATTCGGGGATAAAAGATTCTGTAAGCAAGGTACTTGCAAAAGAGCTTTCAGCATTGATTAATTTAGATGATAATATGACAGCTATGGTAGTAGGGCTTGGAAATAAAAGCGTAACTCCAGATGCTTTAGGACCTAAAGTTGTGTCACAGCTTATGATAACAAGGCATTTAAAAGAGCTTGTTCCAAATGAAATCGATGAAGGGGTAAGACCTGTATGTGCTTTGGCACCAGGGGTTTTAGGTACTACTGGCATTGAAACAAGTGAGATAGTTAAATCCGTAGTTCAAAAGATTAAGCCAAATTTGGTAATATGTATAGATGCACTTGCGTCTAGAAAAATGCAAAGGGTTAATAGCACTATTCAAATAAGCAGTACGGGAATATCTCCAGGATCAGGAGTTGGAAATAGAAGAGCGGAGTTAAGTGAAAAAACTTTAAATGTTCCAGTGATTGCAGTTGGTGTTCCAACAGTAGTAGATGCGGCTACAGTTACCAATGACACCATTGACTTAGTAATTGATGCTTTAATAAAACAATCAGAAACAGGAAGCAAATTTTATAACATGCTTAAAGATTTGGATAAAAATGAAAAGTTTAGACTTATCCAAGAAGTACTAGAGCCTTATTCTGAAAACTTAATGGTAACACCTAAAGAAGTTGACATGATTATTGATTCAATAACAAAAATAATTGCAAATGGCATAAACATAGCCCTTCAACCTGCACTTGAACTAGAAGATATTAATAAGTATCTAAATTAGACTAATTAAAATAGGGATTTTTATAAATCCTTATTTTTAATTTGTTCAATATTTTGAAAAGTAATAAATTTTCTCCTTTTTGAATATGTTTTTAATTAAGAAGACTAAACAAAGGGGGAATAAAATTGGATTACAAAAAATAATGAGAAAGATTGATTTAATGTTTAATAAAAAATTTAAGTACATAATGTGTATTTTGTGTATGGTGGTGTTTTTGATAAGCTCTGTTATGACTCCTAGATGGGTGAAGGCATACTCTGCAAAGGATGAAAAAGTAAAGTCTGGTTTTTATATAAGATTATTGAATTTTACTTTGCCAACACTACAAGTAATTAACGAAGGACCTAATAATTGTGATTATAAAGAAAAAGGTATTTTTTCAAAATCTAGTATAAAAGAGGAGTTTTCAAAATTTGTTTTAAATAAAGAGATTTCTATAATTGAAAACAATGAAAAAGGTGATAATAATCAAAAGGATTCTTCAGAAAAGGAGGATACAAAGGACAAGGATATATATAACAATGATGCAGAAGTTGTAGTAAATCCCTTTGAACTTAAAGATGATGAAATTATAGAAAATGATATGAGTAAAGAAAATACCATATCAAAGGTTTATGATCCAAAGCTTAAGAAAAAATTAGATATTAATAAGCCAGAAATTTTAATATATCATACTCATACCTGTGAAAGCTATAAACCAGGTAAGGCTAGTTGCACTGATCAAAGCGTTAACGTTTGTGCAGCTGGGGAAGTTCTTGCAAATGAGCTTATGAACAATTATGGTATATCGGTAATACATGATAAAACAGTTCATCCTTATCTTACTTGTTATAAAGAATCCGGTAAAACAGTTGATAAATACTTAAAAAAATATGGAAAATTTAAGCTTATTATAGATCTACACAGAGATTCCATAAGTGACAGAAAATCTGTAGTTACCAAAGTAAATGGAGAAGAGGTAGCTAGATATATGTTTGTTTTAGAGAGAAATAACTCTAATTATAAAAGCAATTTAAAGTTAGCAAATGAGCTAGTTAAAATATCTGATAAGCTATATCCTAATTTAATTAGAAAACGTAAAATATATGAGTATGGAGGAGGTGTTGGGCATTTTAATCAAAATAAAAGCCCAAATAGTGCTTTGATCGAACTTGGTTCTTATGTAAATACAACGGAAGAAGCAAAGAAAACTGCAAAATGTATAGCAAGAATTATTGCGGAGAATATAAATAAAAAATAAATAAAAAAGCAGAGCATATTGAAAAATAGAAGCTCTGCTTTTTTTATTTCTTGACACTTCTCCAGTGAGTTATGATATAATTTATGTTGATAAATTTTAGCTTGATTTAGGAATACAAAAATATAGTTTTTGTATATACTATAATTTAAAATGGATTTGAAATATTGATTATAATTTTTAAAGTTAGATAGAATGAAAGGCAGGTAGTATGGATGAAAAGTGAAAGACAAAAGCACATAAGAAACTTTTCAATAGTAGCTCATATAGATCACGGCAAGTCTACTCTTGCAGATAGATTGATAGAAAAAACAGGAACATTAACCGAAAGAGAAATGGATGAACAGGTACTAGATACCATGGAACTTGAAAAAGAGAGAGGAATAACTATAAAATCTCAAGCAGTAAGACTTATATATAAAAGGAAAAATGGGGAAGAGTATATATTAAATTTAATTGATACTCCTGGGCATGTAGATTTTAATTACGAAGTTTCAAGAAGTTTAGCTGCCTGCGAAGGTGCTATACTTGTAGTAGACGCAACTCAAGGAATACAGGCTCAAACTTTAGCAAATTGCTACTTAGCAGTTGACCACAACTTAGAGGTAGTTCCAGTTTTAAATAAGGCGGATTTACCTAGTGCAAGACCTTCAGAAGTTAAGGAGGAAATTGAGGATATAATAGGTATAGAGGCTAAAGATGCTCCTGTTGTGTCTGCAAAGACTGGCTTAAATGTTGAGGAGGTTTTAGAGGCAATAGTTGAAAAAATCCCATATCCAGAGGGAGATCAAGATGAGCCTTTAAAGGCCTTGGTTTTTGACTCTTATTACGATAGTTATAAAGGCGTAATGTGTTTTATTAGGGTTAAAGATGGTATTGTAAAACCTGGAACAAAAATAAGGTTTATGGCAACAGGTAAAGATTATGAGGTAACAGAAGTTGGAGTATTCACTCCAGGGTTTTATCCAATAAAAGAACTAAGAGCAGGAGATGTTGGATACGTAACAGGTTCAATTAAAAATGTAAGGGATGCTAGAGTTGGAGATACCATAACAGAAGCTTTAAGACCTACAAAAGAAGCTCTTCCAGGATATAGGCCTGCTGTTCCTATGGTATACAGTGGTATTTATCCTGTAGATGGAGCTAAATATGAGGAATTAAAGGAAGCCCTTGAAAAACTTCAAATAAATGATGCTGCACTTTTATTTGAACCGGAAACTTCTATAGCCTTGGGCTTTGGGTTTAGATGTGGATTTTTAGGACTTTTGCATATGGAAATTATACAAGAGAGAATAGAAAGAGAATTTGATTTAGACATTATAACAACTGCACCTTCTGTTATATATAAAGTTTTTAAAACTGATGGTGTTGAAATGGATATAACAAATCCTACAAATTTACCAGAACCCTCAGAGATAAAATATATGGAGGAACCTATAGTAAAGGTTTCTATAATAACTCCTTCTGATTTTGTAGGGTCCATAATGGAACTATGCCAAGACAGAAGAGGGATTTTTATTGACATGGAATACATAGAAACTACAAGAGTTGTACTTCGTTATGAATTGCCATTGAACGAAATAATATATGATTTCTTTGATGCTTTAAAATCAAGAACTAAAGGTTATGCTTCTTTAGATTACGAACTTGCAGGTTATAAAGAAACTGAACTTGTGAAACTTGATATTTTACTAAATGGAGACATTGTTGATGCTCTTTCTATGATAGTTCCAAAAGAAAGGGCCTACCATAGAGGTAGAAATACAGCAGAAAAACTTAAGGAAATTATACCAAGGCAGCTATTTGAAATTCCAATACAAGCTGCAGTTGGTGCAAAAATAATAGCAAGAGAGACAGTTAAAGCTCTACGAAAAGACGTACTTGCAAAATGTTATGGCGGAGACATTTCAAGAAAAAGAAAACTTCTTGAAAAGCAAAAGAAAGGTAAAAAGAGGATGAGACAAGTTGGTTCTGTTGAAATTCCTCAAGAGGCTTTTATGTCAATATTAAAAGTAGATTAAACTTAAAAAGGGGAGGAAAACTCAAAATGGAAGAAGCAGTGGCTTTATATATTCACATTCCTTTTTGTAAGCAAAAGTGTTTTTACTGTGATTTTCCTTCCTTTAGTGGTAAAGAATCTCTTATGATTGATTATGCAAAGGCTTTAAGTTTTGAAATAAGTCAAGTTAAAAATAGAGTAAAGACTATATTTATAGGTGGGGGAACTCCCACCTATTTGTCTTTAGATGGGTGGAATATAATTAAGAAAGCCTTAGACAAATTAAATAAGATGGAAAACTTAGAATTTACCATTGAAGGAAATCCAGGTAGTTTTACCGAGGATAAATTAAAATTTTTCAAGGATATGGGTGTTAATAGGCTTAGCATTGGAGTTCAAGCTATGCAAGATGATATTTTAAGGTCTTTAGGAAGGATTCACACTGTAGAAGACTTTAAAAATAGCTTTAATATGGCAAGAAATATTGGATTTGATAATATTAATTTAGATATTATGTTTGGAGTGCCTAATCAGAGTTTAAAGGACTATGAAAATACCTTGAAAGAGGCAGTAAAGATGAATCCAGAACATATTTCTTGTTATAGCCTTATTATAGAAGAAGGGACGAAATTTTGTAATAATTTAAAGAATTTATCTCTTCCTTCAGAAGAGGAAGAAAGACTTATGTATGAAACAACAATTAAAATTTTAAAAAATAGTGGATATGAACAATATGAAATATCTAATTATTCAAAAGTTAATAAAGAGTGCAGACATAATTTAGTGTACTGGAGTTTAGAAGATTATATAGGCTGTGGTTCAAGTGCACATTCTTATGTAAAAGGTAGTAGATATAGAAATGAAATAGATATTAATGAATATATTTTAAAAATTAAGGAAAAAGGAAATGCCAAAGTGGAAGAAAAGATTAATACACGAAAAAATAATATGGAAGAATTTATGTTTCTAGGACTTAGAAAAAATAAGGGCATATCAAAAGAAGATTTTTATAGAAAGTTTAAATTAGATATTTATAGTGTCTATGGGAATACTATAGAAAAATATAAAAAACTAAATTTTATAGTAGACAAGGGCGATAATATTTATTTAACTCAAAGTGGGCTTCAGGTGTCAAATAATATAATGAGTGATTTTTTATTAGATTAAAGTGATAATCATATAAGATAGCAAAACGAAGAAATTTGTATTAAACAAATGAAAAAACCATATAAATTCACATAATACTAATATATTTTAAAATACATTTTATACTGACCGTTGACAAACAATATAGAAAATGATAAGTTTAAAACATAGTCATTAGCACTCAGTGCTATTGAGTGCTAATAAAAGAGGTGATATTGTGGATATAGGTGAAAGAAAAATTAAAATACTTCGTGCTATAATTCATGATTATATAAATACAGGGGAACCAATTGGCTCAAGAACCATAGCTAAAAAGTATGATTTAGGGGTTAGCTCAGCTACTATAAGAAATGAAATGTCTGATTTAGAAGACATGGGATACTTAGAGCAGCTTCATAGTTCCTCTGGAAGAAAACCTTCAGACAAAGGTTATAGATTGTATGTAGATAAATTTATGGAAATACCAAAGATATCACCTGAAGAAGAATTACGCATTAAAAAGTCAATTATGGATCTGGCAGTATTTGAAGTGGATAGGATGATGCAAGAAGTTATTGAGCTTTTGTCCACTTTAACAAAGCTTACTTGTGTAGTTAAAGCACCCTCTTTAAGACTTAGCTATATTAAATACGTACAGTTTACATCCATAGACAATGTAAGTGTACTTGTAACTATTGTGATGGATACTGGGGTTGTTAAAAATACTTTAGCTAAATTTAATACCGCAGTGGAAGAAGAACTTATAGTAAAATTTAATAATTACATAAATGAAAAGCTTAGATATAAAACTGTAGATGAATTTTTAAATAAGATATTTTACGAGATTATGGATGAATTCATAAGAGTACATGAAAATTTAAAAACAATTATGAAGGTGCTTTTAGAGGCTTTCAAAGAAATAGATGAAGTTAAGCTTTATCTTGGAGGAACTACTAACATATTTAACTATCAAGAATATAATGATATAGGAAATGCTAGAAAGTTTCTGTCACTTTTAGATGACAAAGATAAAATAACAGATCTTTTAAATAACTCTACGGACAAAGATAAAGTGTCTATAAAAATAGGTAATGAAAACTTTATAGAGGGAACTCAAGAGTGTAGTGTAATTTCAGCTGTTTACAATATGAATGGTAGACCTCTTGGTTCTATTGGAATAATAGGACCTACTAGAATACATTATCCTAAAATTGTCTCTATTTTAAGTGAAGTTGTTAAGATATTGAATGAAAATTCTTCAGATAATCTTAAAAAGTAAATAAAAGGATTAATGAAAGCAGGTGAAAAGAGTGACTAAAAGTAAAATTGAAGATGAAAATTTAGAAGAATCTAAGAAAGAAAACGTAGATGGTACTTTAAAAGATGAAGAGAATGAAACTAAAGAAGATAAAAAAAGTGATAATGATAAAGAAAAAAATCAGAATCTCAAGATGAGAATAAAGAAGACAGTGATTCTAAAAACCAAAAAAATTAGAGGAACTAAAGGAAGAAAGCTTAAAATTAAAAGAAGAAAATAATAAGTTAAACAACAAGCTAGAGGCTCTTAAAGAAAGATTTGAAAGAACTGTAGCTGAATATGAAAACTACAGAAAGAGAACAGCAAAGGAAAAGGAAGGCATTTATGATGATGCTTGTGAAGATGTACTTAAGAACATGTTCCCTGTTCTTGATAATTTAGAAAGAGCTATAAGTGTTAATGGAACTTATGAAGATTTAAAAAAAGGTATAGATATGACAATAAAGCAGTTTCAAAAAGTTTTGAAAAACTAGGTATTGAAGAAATATGTGTTGAAGATGGATTTGATCCTAACTTTCATAACGCAGTAATGCATGTGGAAGATGATAATTATAAAGAAAAAGAAATTGTTGAAGTATTCCAAAAAGGATACAAAAAGAAGATAAAGTATTAAGATATAGCATGGTTAAGGTTGCTAATTAATCATAACATTTAGGAGGTAGTAAAATGGGAAAAATAATAGGTATTGATTTAGGTACAACAAATTCTTGTGTAGCAGTTATGGAAGGTGGAGATCCAGTAGTTATTCCAAATGCAGAAGGAGCTAGAACTACACCATCAGTTGTTTCATTCCAAAAAGATGGAAGTAGATTAGTAGGACAGGTAGCAAAAAGACAGTCTATAACAAATCCTGATAAGACTATAATTTCTATAAAAAGACATATGGGAACTGACCATAGAATAGATATTGATGATAAAAAATTCTCTCCAGAAGAAATATCAGCTATAGTGCTTCAAAAATTAAAAGCTGATGCTGAATCTTATCTTGGTGAGAAAGTAACTCAAGCAGTTATAACTGTACCTGCATATTTCAATGACAGTCAAAGACAGGCAACAAAAAATGCTGGTAAAATAGCTGGTCTTGAAGTTCTAAGAATTATAAACGAGCCAACAGCTGCATCTTTAGCTTATGGTCTTGATAAAATGGATACAAATCAAAAAATATTTGTTTATGACTTAGGTGGAGGTACCTTCGATGTATCAATACTTGAACTTGGAGATGGAGTTTTCGAAGTTAAAGCTACTAATGGTAATACTAAACTTGGTGGAGATGACTTTGATAACAAAATAATGGACTTTATAGCAGAAAGCTTTAAAGCAGAAAATGGAATTGATTTAAGACAAGATAAGATGGCTTTACAAAGATTAAAAGAAGCTTCAGAGAAAGCAAAAATTGAACTTTCTTCATCTATGCAAACTAATATTAATTTACCATTTATAACTGCAGATGCAACAGGTCCAAAACATATAGATATGAATTTAACAAGAGCTAAATTTAACGAATTAACAGCTGGTTTAGTACAAGATACAATTGAACCTATGAGAAAAGCTCTTCAAGATTCAGGACTTTCTATAAATGAAATAGATAAAGTTGTTTTAGTTGGAGGATCTACTAGAATACCAGCAGTTCAAGAAGCAGTTAAAAACTTTACTGGAAAAGAGCCAACAAAGGGAGTAAATCCTGATGAATGTGTTGCTATGGGAGCTGCAATTCAAGCAGGTGTTCTATCAGGAGATGTTAAGGATGTATTACTTTTAGATGTAACTCCTTTAACTCTTGGAATTGAAACATTAGGTGGAGTTGCAACTCCATTAATAGATAGAAATACAACAATACCAGCAAGAAAGAGCCAAGTGTTCTCAACTGCTGCAGATGGTCAGACTTCAGTTGAAATTCACATAGTTCAAGGTGAAAGACAAATGGCAGCTGACAATAAAACTTTAGGAACATTCCAGCTTTCAGGAATACCAGCAGCTCCAAGAGGAATTCCTCAAATAGAAGTAACTTTTGATATAGATGCTAATGGTATATTGAATGTTTCTGCTAAAGATAAAGGAACAGGTAAAGAAGCTAAGATAACAATAACAGCTTCAACTAATTTATCTAAAGATGAAGTTGATAATGCAATGAAAGAAGCAGAACAAAATGCAGAAGCTGATAAAAAGAAAAAAGAATTAATAGAAGCTAAAAACAATGCAGAACAAGTTGCATATCAAACAGAAAGTGCCTTAAAAGAACTTGGAGATAAAGTTTCAGCTGAAGAAAAATCTGATATTGAAGCAAAAATAGAGGCATTAAAGAAACTTAAAGATACAGAAGATGTTGAGGGAATGAAAAAAGCACAAGAAGAATTAACTAAAGCTTTCTATGCAATATCTTCAAAATTATATCAGCAGGCAAACCCACAAGGAGCTGAAGGAGCAAATGGAGCAAATCCAAATATGGGTGGAAATGCTGGAGCTGGAGCAAATAGTGCACCTCATGATGACAATGTAGTTGATGCAGATTATAAAGTAGAAGATGATAAATAATATACACTTAAATCGTGATTTAGTATAAAATTAAAATAAGGGAAGGGAATGTTTCCTTCCCTTAATTCTTGTTATTAGGTGGTGAAATAGAGTTGGCGAATAAAGATTACTATGAAGTTCTAGGAATAGAAAAAGGAGCAAGTGAGGAAGAGATAAAAAAGCTTTCAGAAAAAAGCTTTAAAATATCATCCAGACAGAAATGCTGGTAATAAAGAGGCAGAAGAAAAATTTAAAGAAGTAAATGAAGCTTATCAGGTACTTTCAGACCCACAAAAAAATCACAATACGATCAGTTTGGAACTACAGATTTTAGTGGTGCTGGTGCCGGTGGATTTGACGGATTTGGAGATTTTGCTGGTGGATTTGGCGGCTTTGGTGATATATTTGATAGCTTTTTTGGAGGTGGGGGATTTTCTTCAAGAAGATCTCATAACGGACCTCAAAAAGGTGATGATTTAGAATATACATTGACATTGAAATTTGAAGAAGCTATTTTTGGAGTAGAGAAAGAGATAAATTTAGATAAAAATGAAAAATGTGAGTCTTGTAATGGAACTGGAGCAAAACAAGGAACAAAACCTGTAACTTGTGATAAATGTAGAGGAACTGGACAAATAAAGGTTCAGAAAAACACACCTTTAGGAAGTTTTGTAACAGTAACTACTTGCGATAAATGTGGTGGAAAAGGACATATAATAAAAGAACATTGCACTCATTGTGGTGGTAGAGGTACTGTAAGAAAGAGAAAGAAAATAAAAATTAATATTCCAGCAGGTGTTGATACAGGAAATGTACTTCCTATAAGAGGACAAGGGGAACCTGGAAAAAATGGAGGACCTTCAGGAGATCTTTATATAAATATAATAGTTCAATCTCATAATAGATTTAAAAGAGATGGTATAAATATTTATATAGATGCTCATTTAAGCTTTGCAAAGGCTGCCTTTGGTACCGAGATAAAGGTGCCTACAGTTGATGGGTCGGTTAAATATAAGGTTCCAGCAGGAACACAGCCAGGAACAGTATTTAGATTAAAGGGAAAAGGTGTTCCAAGAGTTAACAGTAAATTCAGAGGAGATCAGTATGTTAAAATAGTAGTAGATGTTCCAAAGGATTTAAATGACAATCAAAAGAAAGCACTTATAGATTTTATGGAAGCTAGTGGCGAAAAATACGAAGCTGATAAGAAAGAATCTTTTATAGATAAGATTAAAAATCCTTTTAAATAATAAGACATTAAATCCGCTCATTTTTATTTTATACTGGGCGGATTTAATGTTTTATTATCTATTTTTAATTGGGTTATGTTTAAGATAAAAATGTATACATATATAAATATTATGTGATAATATATTATAAGAAAATAAATGAGTACGGGGGAAAAGCGATGTCAAATAAAGAATGGATTGAAGTTACAATTATTACAAGCAGTGAGGCCGTTGAAGCTGTAACTGGTATACTATACAATACCGGAGTAGAAGGTATTGCAATTGAGGACTCTAAGGATGTGGAGTTTAAGAAAAAGCATCCAGGAGACTGGGATTATTTTGACGAAAAACTTTTAGATATTAAAGATGGTGCTGTAATTAAAGGTTATTTTAAGGAAGATAAAGATTTTAATGAGCACTTTAAGTACATAAAAAGTTCTGTAGAAAATCTTGAAAAGTTTGATATAGATAAGGGCGAAGCTATTGTAGTTTCAAATAAAGTAAATGAAGAAGATTGGGAGAACAATTGGAAAAAATACTATAAGCCAACTCAAATAGGAGATAGAATAGTAGTTAAGCCAATATGGGAAACTTATAATGAAAAACAAGGCCAGTTAGTGGTTGAACTAGACCCAGGAATGGCTTTTGGAACTGGAACTCATGAAACTACAAGAATGTGTATAAAGGCACTAGAAAAATATGTTAAAAAAGAATCTGTAGTTTTTGATATAGGAACTGGTTCAGGGATTCTTTCTATAGCAGCGGCTAAACTAGAGGCTAAAAAAGTTATAGGAGTGGACTTAGACCCTATAGCTGTGGATTCAGCAAAGCATAATGTAGAATTCAACAATCTTAACAACATAGAGATAATCCATGGAAATTTAATGGAAGTAGTAGAGGGAAAAGCGGATATAGTAGTTGCAAATATAATTGCAGATGTAATAATGTTTTTAACTAAGGATGTAAGAAGTTTTATAAAAGAAAATGGATATTTTATATCTTCAGGAATATTAGTTGAGAGAAAAGAAGAAGTAATTAAAGTTTTAAAAGAAAATAATTTTGAAATAGTTGAATCTAATGTAGATGGAGAATGGTGTTGCATAGTTGCAAGGGAAAGGGAGAATTAAATTGCATAAGTTTTTGTACCAAAGGAAAACATAATAGAAGATAAAGTCACTATAAAAGGAGAGGATGTTAAACACATATATAAGGTCTTAAGGTTATCTGAAGGTGAAAAAATATGCATTAATAATTCTTTAGGTGAAGAGTATCTTGCAAGTATAGTTTTCATAAATAAGCAAGAAGTAAGATTGGATATAATAGAAAAATTAGAGATTAAAAGTGAAAGTCCAGTAAATATATACATATATCAAGGACTCCCAAAGGCTGCAAAAATGGATTTGATAGTGCAAAAAACACTGAATTGGGAGTAAAAGGTATAACTCCAATAATTACAGAGAGAGTAATTGTAAAAAACGAACTTAAAGAATATAAGAAAATAGATAGATGGAATAGAATAGCATTAGAGGCATGTAAACAATGTAAAAGAGGTGTGATACCTAAAATTAATAATCCTATAGATTTTCAAAGCTTATTAAAAGATCTTGAAAATTTTGATTTAGTAGTAGTTCCTTATGAAAACGAAGAGGGTTATGGTATTAAAAAATTAGTTGAAGATGTAAAGGATAAGGATATAAAAAATATAGCAGTAATAATAGGACCAGAAGGTGGATTTGAAAAAGAAGAAATTGACCAATTAAGCAAAATGGGGGCCTATATTATTACTTTAGGACCTAGAATACTTAGAACAGAGACAGCTGGTTTTACTTGTCTAAGTTTACTTATGTATGAATTAGGAGATTTGGGAGGAAAATTATAATGAAAGTTGCTTTTGCTACTTTAGGTTGTAGGGTGAATCTCTATGAAACAGAGGCTATGACAGAGAAATTTATAAAAGAAGGCTATGAATTAGTAGATTTTGGAGAATACTCCGATGTGTATGTTATAAATACATGTACGGTAACTAATATGGGTGACAAAAAGTCAAGACAGATGATAAGAAGAGCTAAAAAGCTTAATGAAAATTCTATAGTTGCAGTTGTTGGATGTTATGCACAAATTGCTCCTCTTGAAGTTTCTAAAATAGAAGGAGTAGACATAGTACTTGGAACTAGAAACAAAGGAGAAGTAGTTAATTTTGTTAATAAGGCTATTAAGGAAAAACATAAATCTCAAAGAGTGCTTGTGAAAGATGTCCTTAAAAATAAAGTTTTTGAAGAACTTAATATTGAGGAATATCAAAATAAGACAAGGGCATTTTTAAAAATCCAAGATGGATGTAATAAGTTCTGTTCTTATTGTCTAATTCCTTTTGCAAGAGGTGCAGTTTGTAGTAAAAATCCTAAAAAGGTATTAGAGGAAGTAAAAAAGTTATCAGAACATGGATTTAAAGAAATAGTACTATCAGGTATACATATAGCTTCTTTTGGCAATGATTTAAAAGGTGAGTGGAACTTACTTAAAATATTAGAAGAAGTAAATAAAGTAGAGGGAATTGAAAGAATAAGAATAGGCTCTATTGATCCAGAATTTTTTACTGAAGAGACTATTAAAAAAATAGCATTACTTCCTAAGATGTGCTCACATTTTCATCTTTCACTTCAAAGCGGTTGTAATGAAACTTTAAAAAGGATGAATAGACATTATACTGTTGAGGATTATAAAAATTCTGTAAGTAATTTGAGAAAGTATATAAAGAATGTATCTGTAACAACAGATGTTATAGTTGGTTTTCCTATGGAATCCGAAGAAGAGTTTAAAAAGACCTATGATTTTTTAACGGATTTAGAGCTTTCTAAGATGCATATATTTAAATACAGTGAAAGAAAAGGTATAAAGGCAGCATCTATGGAAGGAAAGATTAATGGAATCCTTAAAGAGGAGAGAAGTTCTAAGTTAATTAAGTTAGATAAAATGTTAGAGAAAAAATTTATAGAAAAGTTTTTGGGCAAGGAAATGAAAGTCCTATTTGAAGCTGTAGTTCATGGTGAAGAGGATGTTTATGAAGGCTATACAGAAAACTATATAAAAGTTTTTGCTAAATCTAAAGAAGACATTAGAGATAAGATTTTAAATACAACTATTATTGCTGCAAAGGATGAACACGCTTTAGGAGAAATTAAAAAATAATTTTAATCTTTTTGAATTAAAAGAAGGAATTTTTAAGTTATGTTGAAATGTATAAGGTATCGGGAAATAATGAGGAGGTGATTTAAGTGGAGAATTGCATATTTTGTAAAATTATAGGCGGAGATATACCTTGCGATAAAGTGTATGAAGATGATAGAATATTAGCATTTAAGGACATAGAACCACAGGCACCTGTTCACATACTTATTATTCCTAAAAAACATATAAGTAGTTTGAATGATCTTGCTGAAGAAGATTCCAAGATTATTTCTTATATATTTTTAAAAGCCAAGGAATTAGCTAAAAACTTAGGAATAAGTGAAGATGGCTATAGACTAGTTACCAACTGTGGAAAAGCTGGTGGACAGACTGTTGACCATGTACATTTTCATATGCTTGGTGGGAGAAATCTTCAGTGGCCACCAGGTTAATTCAAAAAGGTTATTGACACATTATAAAATATTATTGTATAATAAAAAATGTGCTATTTTTGCCCAAAGATCAGCTATTTTGAAGCGAAATTATTTGGCTAGCGGAGGGAGGGAAAATAGATGTCAGAAATAAAAGTAAGAGAAAATGAAACACTTGAAAGTGCTTTAAGAAGATTTAAAAAAGAATGCGCTAAATCTGGTGTTCTTTCTGAAGTAAGAAAAAGAGAACATTACGAAAAACCTAGCGTAAAGAAAAAGAAGAAATCTGAAGCAGCAAGAAAAAGAAAACATAGATAGATTTTTTATTTTGAAAGAAGGTACGAATATGTCCCTTAAAGAAAGATTACAACAAGATTGGAAAGATGCACTAAAAAAAGGTGATAAGCTTAGATCTACTACTATTAGTATGGTTAAAGCTGCTATATTGCAGATGGAAAAGGATACAGGTTCTTCTCCAGATGATAATAAAATTGTTGAAATCTTAGCTAAGGAAGTAAAGCAAAGAAAAGACGCCATAGAAGAGTTTGAAAAGGGAAAAAGGCAAGATCTTGTAGAAGCTAATAAAGCTGAAATTCAGGTCTTGATTAATTACCTTCCTCAGCAGTTAACTCAAGAAGAAGTCTTTGAAATTGTAAAAGCATCTGCTGACGAAGTAGGAGCTAATAGCATGAAAGATATGGGAAAGCTTATGTCAGTGCTTATGCCTAAAGTTAAAGGCCGTGCTGATGGTAAGATGGTAACCCAGATCGTAAAAGAATATCTGAATAAATAAAGGTTCAGCTCAGCTGAGCCTTTTTTATTTTTTGATTTACTATATATCTTTAGTTTTATTATTTTGTAATTTATTAAACTGATTATTCATAAATTTAAAATGAAAACACTTTATAAGTGAAGGTGGTTGTATGCTAAAAAAATTAATTCTACTAAAGAAATTATAGCAGGCAAATTAGATCTTCCAAGAGATGTGGTTTTAAACTTACCTAAAATTACAATAATTGGAGATAATGAAATCACAATAGAAAATCATAAAGGGATTGTGCTTTTCGAAGATAAAGTTATAAAAATAAATTCATCCATAGGAGTAATAAGTATAGAAGGAAGAAATTTTGAAATCTTTTTTATAGGGGGAAACACTATAACTTTAAGTGGGAAGTTTAAATCTATAGTGTATGAAGGAAATGAATAAGGGAGATTTTTCAAAATATAAAAGAAGCACTATACTTTTAGAGGTTCAAAGCTTAAATCCTGAAAGATTTATTAATATACTGTGGAAGAATGGTATTTATGCAAAATCAATAAAAAGAACTAATATAACAACTGTTTCTATGGTGGTTTATTTAAAAGATTATGGGAAAATTAGTAATATTGCAAAAAAACTAATTCGAAAATAAGAATTTTAAAAAGAAGAGGAATAGATTTTATTCTTATCAGAAAAAGCAAAGTAATGTCTATTTTGTTAGGATGTATTCTTTTCCTTAGTATAATGTATTATTTATCTAACTTTATATGGAAGATAAATATAGTTACAGAGAAATATGTATCTCCTTATGAAATTAGAAGTCAATTAAAAGAGTATGGTGTAAAAGCTGGAATTAAAAAGAATTATTTAGATGTTCATAAATTAGAAAATAAAATTTTAAAAGACAATGATAATGTTACCTGGGTTAAAGCTAGGATAGATGGGGTTAATTTAAACTTAGAAATAAGCGAAAATCAAGCACCGCCTAAAATATATAAAGAAGAGACACTTTCTGAGCTTGCGGCAAATAAAGATGGTGAAATAGTAAGGGTATATACAATATCAGGAACCCCTGTAGTTAAAGAGGGGGATATGATTAAAAAAGGAGATTTATTAGTAAAGGCCGAACAGGGAAAAGAGGGCGGCACATATCCTGTTCATGCCATAGGAGATATAATTGCAAAAACCTTTTATGAAGAAGAATTAGAGGTTCCCTATAAGATTAAAAATCGAAAAAGAACGGGAAAAAAGTTAAAAAAATTTATATTAATATAAGAGGGAAACAAATTTATTTGAAAAATAATTTAAATAAATTTGCTAAATATGATAAAATAGTAGATAATAAGAAATTCATAAATGTAGAAACCTATTATGAGGTAGAAGAAAAGTATGAAGTTAAAACAAAAGATGATGTAACAAAAAAAGCAGTTCAAGATATTACTGAAAATATTATGAAAAAATTAGACAAATCAGTGAAAATAGTAGATAAAATTGTTGATGTGAAAACTAGTAACAATAACTACAAAGTAAGGCTTGTAATTATTGTAGAAGAAAATATAGCAGTATCTAGAAAAGTAACTGTAACAGAAACTAAAAAATAGTGGAGAGATTAGTGCTAACAAAGGGTGTGTAATGGTGTGAAAAGGGATAAATTCAAAGTATTTACAAGGGGAGAAAAGTATAGAAGGTATATAGTTTTTGTTTTAGCTTTTGTGTTTATATATTCTATTGCAGCTACTTCTTTGGTGACAAAAAAATACAATTTAAAAGAAGGGGAAATTGCAAAAGTACCCATAAAAGCCACTAGAGAAGTTAAGGACGAGATTAGTACAAAAGCTTTAATTGATCAAACTATTAGTAATTCAGGGCCACAGTATTCAGTGGACAAATCTGTAAAAGAAAAAGCGATTAAGGAAGTAAATGATCTATTTACAATTGTATTAGAGGTTCAAGAAGAAGTTCAAGCAGAGATTAAAAATACCCCTTCTACAGATAAGGTTAGTTTGTACAAGAAAAAAATTTTGGAAATAAAAGAAAGGTCTACTATAAAGTTATCTGAAGAGGATTTTCAAAAACTATTAAATCTAAGTGGAGCTGAGATACACAACTTAAATTCTGTACTTCGTGACACTCTTTCTAAAGTTTATGACAATAAAATAATGGAAAATAAAAATGAAGACATAAAAGAAGCAAGAGAGTCAATGGCATTTAAGATTAATAGTTCAGATCTTTCAAAATCAGCAAAAGAATTAGGTGTAGTAATAGGATATGTTAATATTTCGCCAAATTATGTATATGATGAGAACAAAACGGAAGAATATAAGGAGAAACTTATAAAAGAAATTCAACCGGTTATGATAAAAAAAGATCAGATTATTATAAAAGAAGGAGAGCCTGTTGAAAAATATCAGATAGAGATATTAAAAAGCTTAGGGCTTTTGGATAATAAAGATCATTTTGAATGGTATCTTTATTCAAGCTTAGCTGCTCTTGTGCTTAGTGTAATGTTACTTCAGATGTATTATCTTTACAAGTATCACTACGATGTCTATAAAGACAATAGTAAGCTAATGCTTATATATATATTGATATTTATATCCTTAGTTCTTGCAAGAGGACTTAGTATAATATCTTCTTTCTTAGTTCCACTAGCCTGCGTTCCTATGATAATGACTTTACTTATAGGTCAGAAGGTTTCTTTAACAGTAAACATTATTAATTGCCTTCTAATAGGAACAACAGTTGGATTTAAACCAGAGATAATACTTTTATCCTTAGTTAATGCAGTAGTAGGAACTATAATATTAAAAAAATGCAGCAAAGAAATGATATACTGTATTCAAGTATATATATAGCTGTAATAAATTTAGTATTTACCTTTGCTGTAGGATTTTTATTAAGTAACAATGTGGTTAATGTATCTAAAAATGCTGCTTTTTCATTTATTGCTAGCTTAATTTCAGGAGTGCTTACTATAGGCTTTCTACCTTTTTTGAAAGTACCTTTGATATAGTAACTACTATAAAGTTACTTGAATTATCAAATCCTAACAACCCTTTAATGAGAAAACTTTTACTTGAGGCACCGGGAACCTATTATCATAGTATGTTAGTTGCTAATTTGTCTGAAATGGCAACGGAGGCTGTAGGAGGTAATGCAGTCTTAGCTAGGGTAGGATCTTATTATCATGATATTGGAAAAATAAAAAGGCCCTACTTTTTTAAAGAAAATCAGTTAGGTGGCGAGAATCCTCATGATAAGATAACACCGAACCTAAGTACTTTGATTATAATTTCTCATGTTAAAGATGGATTAGAACTTGCAAAGGAGTATAAGGTTCCAAAAGAACTACAAGATATAATAATGGAACACCATGGAACTTCTTTAGTGAAATATTTTTATTTAACCATAAAAAATGCAAGCTCAAATCCAGAAGAGGTAAAAGAGGAGGATTTTAAATATCCAGGCCCAATTCCTAAAAGCAAAGAGGCTGCAATAATAATGCTAGCCGATGGTGTTGAAGCTTCAGTTAGATCTATAAATAACCCAACTAAGGGTAAAGTAGAGGAAATGGTAAACAATATAATAAAAGGAAGATTAGCAGAGGGACAACTTGATAATTGTGATCTTACTTTAAGGGATTTAAATAAAATAAGAAAAGCATTTTTAAAAGTTTTAAGTGGAATATATCATGAGAGAATTGAGTATCCAACAGATAAATGGGCTCAAAAAACTCTGATACAAACTAAAGAAAGAGGTTAAAGTATGATATATATAGACGATAGACAAGATAAATTTGAGGTGACAGAAGAACTTAAAAATACTTTAAAAAAGGTAATTAGTTATGGATTAAAAGAAGAAAAAGTGAATTTGAACTGTGAAATAAGTTTAGTGTTTGTAGATAATGAAACTATAAGGGAAATCAACAAAGAACAAAGAAATATAGATAAGGTTACAGATGTTTTATCTTTTCCTATGATTGATTACCCAAAGGGAAAGGTTTTTAAAGATATATATTTAAATTATGATTTTGATGCTAGCTATTTTGATGAGAAAAATTTAGTTTTAGGGGATATTGTCATTTCCTTAGAAAGAGCTAAGGCTCAAAGCGAAGAATATGGTCATTCTTTTTTAAGAGAAACTTCTTATCTTACCATACATTCGATTTTACATTTATTAGGGTATGACCACATGGAAGATGAAGAAAAAGCCATAATGAGAAAAAGAGAAGAAGAAATTTTAAATAATTTTCAGCTTTCAAGATAAAATAGTCCCCTTAAGGGGACTATTTTTAAAATACATTTTTGTTTGGGAGGGGTATAAGTTTTGAAAAAAATAGAAATTTAATTGATAGTTTTAATGATGCTATTGAGGGAATAATATACTCTGTAAGAACAGAAAAAAATATGAAAATACATATGATAACAGCTATTTTGGTTTTGATTGCCTGCTTTTTTTGATTTAACAAAAAATGAGCTACTAATTGTAACAATTACAATTGCTTCAGTTATCGTTACGGAAATGATAAATACAGCTATAGAATTTGCTATAGATACAACAACAAATTACTATCATCCTTTAGCTAAAATAGCTAAAAATGTTGCGGCAGGTGCAGTGTTTATAGCAGCTATAAATGCTGTATTAGTTGGATTTATTCTATTTTGGGATAAATTAAGATTTGTAAATTTTTTGATGCTACATAAGATTAGAAATGCAAATTCCTATATGATATTTATTATACTTGTAATAGTTTGTATAATAACGGTTGTAATAAAGGCTATATACGGTGAGGGAACACCTTTAAAGGGAGGAATGCCAAGCGGGCATAGTGCTATAGCATTTTCTATAGCTACTATAATAACTTTACTAACAAATGAGCCTATAGCCATAATACTTAGCTATTTAATGGCTATAATAGTTGCTCAAAGTAGAGTCGATTCTAATGTCCATTCAATACTTGAGGTGGTGTTTGGAGCTATATTTGGAGTTTTGCTAACTATACTACTATTTAGCTTCTTAAATTAATTTTTTATGTGATACAAAGTAATTTTTATATATAAATTACATAAACTATATTGATTTAAATTCATTATTATAATTATTAAGTTTAAGGTAGCTTTTATTAGTTTTTTTCTTTTTAGTTTTAAAAATTTCTTTATAGGTATAAGTTAAATATATTATTGAAATGCCGTAAAATAATGTTATAATTTATATACAATGTTTAGTGTAGAATAATAACCATTGGAGGGAGTTATTTATGACAGTTAGGGAATTAATATTAAAGGCAAAAGAAGCGAGAAAAAATCCTATTCACCTTATTCAAATTTTAAGGTTGGTGCAGCAGTGCTTATGAAAACTGGTAAAGTGTACACAGGGTGTAATATAGAGAATGCATCCTATGGTGCAACGAATTGTGCTGAAAGGACAGCTATTTTTAGTGCAATTTCTGATGAAATGTCTAAAATAGATACATTGGCTTTAATAGGTAGTGAAACTGAGTTCACTTATCCTTGTGGTATATGCAGACAAGTAATATCTGAGTTTGCAGATGAAGAAACTAAAATAATAATTGCCAAAAACGAAAATGAGTATATAGAGAAAAAATTAGAGGATATAATTCCTGGAACATTTACAAAAGATGACTTGAATAAATAACTTAAAATTGAGGAGGATATATGTTTAAATCTGGATTCGTAACAATAATTGGAAGACCAAATGTAGGAAAATCTACTTTAACTAATCTATTAATAGGGGAAAAATTGTCTATAGTTTCAAATAAACCTCAGACTACTAGAAATAATATACAAACTATTTTAACTGGTGAAGATTATCAAATGATTTTTGTTGATACACCTGGAATTCACAAACCTAAACATAAATTAGGGGAATATATGGTAGATTTAGCTAGGGACTCTGTTAAAGATGTGGATTTGGTTTTATTTTTAACTACTGCAGATGTTGAGTTAGGCAGAGGAGATATGTACATACTAGAACAGCTTAAAGAAATGGGAAGACCTGTATTTTTAGTTGTGAATAAAATAGATGAGTCAAACCCTAAAAGAATAGCTGAAACTCTTAAAAATTACTCGGATGTTTATGATTTTAAAGAGATAATACCTATATCTGCTATGAATGGTAAAAATGTAGATACATTGTTAGATTTAATGGTGAAAAATATGCCTGAGGGTCCTATGTATTATCCAAAAGAGATGATAGCAGATGTACAGGAAAGATTTATAGTTACAGAGATAATAAGAGAAAAAGCTTTGAGATTTTTAAAAGAAGAGGTACCTCACGGTATAGCTGTAGAGATTTTATCTATGAAACAAAATGAGCATGGAAAATATAAAATAGATGCCAATTTGATTTGCGAAAAGAAATCTCATAAGGGAATAATAATTGGTAAAGATGGAACTATGCTTGGAAAAATAACTAGATATGCAACTGAGGATATTAGAAAGTTTTTAAATTCTAAAGCAGACCTTAAAATTTGGGTTAAGGTGAGAAAAGAGTGGAGAGACGACAATAACCTTTTAAGGGAATTAGGCTATAAAAAGTAACAGTTTATCAGTAGATTTTAGGACTGGGGGATGATTTTCTGTCTATATACAAAACAAAGGGTGTAATCTTAAAAGACCAAGATTACAAAGAAAATGATAAAATAGTATGGATATTTACAGAAAAAATAGGGAAAATCAGTGTTATAGTTAAGGGAGCTAAAAAAAGCAAAAGTAAATTTTTGTCATCCACTTTACCTTTCTGCTTTGCAGAATTTGTTGTATACAAAGGTAAGAGCATGTATTTACTGAATGAAATTGAGCCCATAGACTATTTTGGAGAATTTTTAAATGAACTTGAGATTTTAACCTATGCTTCCTATTTTAATGAACTAATAGATATGGCAACCAGTGAAGAGGAAAGTAATAGAGAGTTATTTAAAGAGTTTGTAACAGCTTACTATTTGATGAAAAATAGAATAGGTGATGTAGAAATATTAGCAAGGGCCTTTGAGATTAAACTCCTTAAATTGACAGGATATGCTTTGAATTTTACAAATTGCTGCATATGTGGAAGTAGGATAAATACATCTAATTATATAAATTTGTCTTATGGTGGCGGTGTATGTAATGAATGTAGTAAAAAAAATAGTATACAAATAAGTTATGAAGCATATAATGTTATAAAAAATTTGACAAATTTTCCTTTAGAAAAGGTTCATAGAATAAGGTTAAATGGTAAAGCTAAGAGTGAAATACATAATATTTTATGTCAATTTATATGCGAGAACTATCAAAAGATTCCTAAAAGTCTAAATATGTTAAATGTTTTTAAGGAGGTAAGTAAAAATGAGTGAAATAACCTTAGAAAAAATTGATATTTTAAAAGAGAGAACAGGAGTTAGCTATAAAGAGGCTAAAGAAGCTTTAGAGTATTGTAATGGAGATGTAGTAGAGGCACTTATTTATTTGGAAAGTAGTGAGGATAATAAGGATATATATACTACAAAGGAAGAATTTATTAACTGGATAAAAGATTTGGTTAAAAAAGGTCAAGCTACTAGAATACGCATTAAAAAAGAGGAAAAGACAATTGTAGATATTCCATTAAACGCTGGAGTAGCAGTAGGCGTTATGTCCCTAGTATGGCTTCCTATTGCCGCGACACTTTTAGTTACTGCTATGGTGACAAAGGTAACTATAGAGATAACTAAAACAGATGGAACTGTAGAGGTAGTAAATAAGATTATAAAAACTAAAACAGATGAAGTAAAAGACATAATTAAAGAAGCAGGAAATGGTTTTAAAGATAAATTTAATTGTAAGATGAAAAAAGATAGTGATTTTCAAAATGAAGACAATATATACCAATATACTGTGAATTTTCATGAGGATGACGAAAAAGATAAAAATGATGAACAATAGCTTATTTAAGCTGGCATATTTTTGTGCCAGCTTAAAATTTACTTAAAAAATATATACTATTATAATAATAATGTAAAAAATATATTATTATTGTGTTATAATAATAAAATAGTATATAATAAACCTATTATATTT
Source organism: Haloimpatiens sp. FM7315 (assembly GCA_041861885.1). Taxonomy (NCBI): domain Bacteria; kingdom Bacillati; phylum Bacillota; class Clostridia; order Eubacteriales; family Clostridiaceae; genus Haloimpatiens; species Haloimpatiens sporogenes. The sequence continues at coordinate 2,157,894 of JBGVUE010000001.1, read as the reverse complement.
ATATTAAAGAAAGAGGGTGGAAGTCATTAAACTTTCAGAAAGACAAGAAGAAATAATAAGGTTAGTAAAAGACAATCAACCTATAACCAGTGAAAAAATTGCAGCTAATTTAAATTTGACAAGAGCAGCCTTAAGGCCTGATCTTGCAATTCTTACTATGACTGGAATACTAGACGCGAGACCAAAGGTAGGATATATATATTCAAATAAACCCTCTTACAGTCTTGTTTATGATTATATTAGAAAAATAACCGTAGGAGAAATAATGTCTAAGCCAGTAGTTGTAGGAGAGGAAACTTCAATATACGACGCTATATTACATTTATTTTTAAATGACGTTGGAACACTTTTTGTAGAAAACAATGGACTATTGATGGGAGCCATCTCAAGAAAGGATTTTTTAAAGGTAGCTATGGGTGGAACTGATATGCATAAAGTGCCTGTGGGTATTATAATGACTAGAATGCCCAATATCATTTGCGTTGAGCCAAAAGATACAGCGTATTTTGCTGCGAAAAAGATTATAGACCATGAAGTTGATAGTTTACCTGTTATAGAGAAAACTATGAATGATGGAAAAGAAGGCTATAAGATAGTAGGAAAAGTTTCTAAAACAAATATAACAAAAGTATTTGTAAAATTAGGTGAAAATGGTTAAAATTTAATTATAAAATTTAAATATACATAACGAGGGGGACAATAATATGAGTAAAAAGTATGTTTATTTATTTAATGAGGGAAATGCTTCCATGAGAAATCTTTTAGGAGGCAAAGGAGCAAATTTAGCTGAGATGACTAATTTAGGCATCCCAGTACCTGAGGGCTTTACAGTTACTACTGAAGCTTGCATAAAATATTATGAGGATAATGAAAAAATAGATTCTTCAATAATAAAAGAGGTTGAGGAGTCTTTGAAACAAATTGAAAAGGTTACGGGAAAAGAATTTGGTTCTAAAGAGAATCCCTTATTAGTGTCAGTAAGGTCGGGAGCAAGGGTTTCTATGCCAGGTATGATGGATACTATACTTAATCTAGGATTAAATGATGAAACGGTTTTAGCTGTAGCAAAACTTACTGATAATGAAAGATTTGCTTACGATTCTTATAGAAGATTTGTGCAAATGTTTTCAGATGTCGTAATGGGAATAGAGAAGAGAAAATTTGAAGATGTGCTAGATGGTGTTAAGGAAGAAAAAGGTGTTAAATTTGACACAGATTTAAGCACAGATGATTTAAAAGAAGTAGTTAAAAAGTTTAAAGCAATATACAAAAAAGAGTTAAATAAAGATTTTCCACAAGATCCAAAAGAACAATTAATAGAAGCTATTACTGCAGTATTTAGATCTTGGGATAATCCAAGAGCTATAGTTTATAGAAGACTTAATGACATTCCAGGTGATTGGGGAACTGCTGTAAACGTTCAAAGAATGGCATTTGGTAATATGGGAAATACATCAGGAACAGGAGTTGCATTTACTAGAAATCCAGCTACTGGCGAAAAAGTTATATTTGGTGAGTATCTAATAAATGCACAGGGGGAAGATGTTGTTGCAGGAGTTAGAACACCTCAACCACTTCAAAAATTACAGGAAGAGCTTCCTGAATGTTTTGATCAATTCATGAATATTGCAACTAGACTAGAAAATCACTACAGAGATATGCAAGATATGGAGTTCACTATAGAACAAGGAAAATTATATTTCCTTCAGACAAGAAACGGTAAAAGAACTGCACAGGCAGCTTTAAAAATAGCAGTAGATTTGGTAAATGAAGGCCTTCTTACTAAAGAAGAAGCTATATTAAAAGTTGAACCAAAACAATTAGATTCATTGCTTCATCCTAATTTTGATGAGGAAGAATTAAATAAGGCAGAGGTTATTGCAAAAGGTTTACCAGCATCACCGGGAGCTGCTTGTGGAAAAGTATACTTTACAGCTGAGGATGCTAAAAAGCATCATGAAGCAGGAGAAAAGGTAGTTTTAGTTAGATTAGAAACATCTCCAGAAGACATTGAAGGAATGGTAGCCGCAGAAGGAATCCTAACAGTAAGAGGAGGAATGACTTCTCATGCAGCAGTTGTAGCTAGAGGAATGGGTACTTGTTGTGTAGCTGGTTGTGGAGATTTAAGAATAAATGAAAAAGAGGGCTCTTTTGAGGCTCATGGGCATACTTTTCATGAAGGAGACTATATATCAATAAACGGAAGCACAGGTAATGTATATGGAAAAGCTATAAAAACTGTTGCTCCAGAAATATCAGGATATTTTGGAACATTTATGGCATGGGCAGATGGAATAAGAAAGTTAAAGGTAAGAACTAATGCAGATACTCCAAGAGATGCAAAGCAGGCTGTGGAATTTGGAGCTGAAGGTATAGGACTTTGTAGAACAGAGCATATGTTCTTTGATGAAAATAGAATAGCAGCAGTTAGAGAAATGATAGTTGCTAAAACTGTTGAACAAAGAGAAAAGGCCTTAGAAAAAATTCTTCCAATGCAAAGAGAAGACTTCATAGGTATTTATGAAGCAATGGAAGGAAGACCAGTGACAATAAGACTTTTAGATCCACCACTACATGAATTTTTGCCAACTGAAGAAGAAGATATTAAAGATTTGGCAAAAGAAATGCAGATAACTTTTGAAGAGTTAAAATCAACTATTCAATCTTTACATGAGTTTAATCCAATGATGGGTCACAGAGGTTGCAGACTTGCAGTAGCTTACCCAGAGATAGCAAGAATGCAGACAAGAGCTATAATTGAAGCTGCAGTTAAGGTTCAAAAAGAAAAAGGATTTAATATAGTTCCAGAGATAATGATTCCTTTAGTAGGGGAATTAAAAGAATTGAAATTTGTTAAGGATATTATTACTGCTGAGGCAGATGAAATAATAAAAACTAAGGGAATAGAAATGAAGTATAAAGTAGGTACTATGATAGAAATTCCAAGAGCTGCAATTACAGCTGATGAAATAGCTAAAGAAGCTGAATTCTTCTCTTTTGGAACTAATGATTTAACACAGATGACCTTTGGTTTCTCAAGAGATGACGCAGGAAAATTCTTGAAATATTACTACGAGAATAAGATTTACGAATTTGATCCATTCCAAAAGCTAGATCAAACTGGTGTTGGAAAGCTTGTAAAAATAGCTACAGAACTTGGAAGAAAAACTAGACCTGATATTAAATTAGGTATATGTGGTGAACATGGTGGAGATCCATCTTCAGTAGAATTCTGCCATAACACAGGACTTAATTATGTATCTTGTTCTCCATTTAGAGTTCCAATAGCAAGACTTGCAGCAGCACAAGCAGAAGTTAAAAATCCAAGATAATAAAAAAGAGCATATAGTAGTATAATTTTAGAAAAGTGCATACTTAAAATTAAGTCTATTATAAAAATATAGGGTATCGGATTTAGAATCACTGTTGATTTTAAATCCGGTATTTTTGTGAATTTATATCCTTTGATTCTAATGTTTGCATGTAAGAGAAATTTTTATAAATTAATGCAACATTTTTAAGTTTTAGATTGTATTATAAGTGAAAGACAATTTAAAATATAACAGGAGAGATATTATGAAAAGAACAATAGCTTTATTATTAGGAGTAGCAACAATTTTAGGAGCATCATCTGCCCCTGTACTTGCAAAAGAGAAGAAAATAAAAGAAAATACAGTAATATCAACTAATAAAGTTAATGAAAAAATCAGTAATAATCTAATTATAGCAGGAAAGGCTATAAATATTGGAAATGCTGGAGTAGTAATAAAAAATGGAAATGTAATGGTTCCACTTAAGGTTACAGCTGAAAATTTAGGATTTAAGGTTAGCTCGGATTCTCATAACAAAATCATAACCTTAGATAACAATCAAGTTAAAACAGAAATAGAAGTGGGTAGGGATAATTATTACTATCAAAGCAGCAATGCAATAGGAAGTTTTTGCAAAGCAAAACATGGAGAATTAGTATATGTTAACAATGAGAATTATACTATTGGTTATTTTATGAAGTCAAATTCAATTGGAATGCCAAATCCTGTTGAAGAGTTTGCAACTATTGAAGAAGCAAGTAAGCATCTTCAATTTAAAACTGTAGTTCCTAAAGAAATACCAGAAGGTTATAAATTGAAATTTATAAGTACTATTTCAAGAGAGTTGTTCCAAGTTGGCTATGATAATGAAAAAAATAATATATTATTTAGGATGGCAAAAGAAATTGATAAGATAGACGGAGATTACAATGATTACAAAATTAATAAAACTATAATAGTAAATAACAATCAAATTAATTTAAAAGGAAATAAAAATAATCTTGTTAATCTTGCAACTTTTAAGATTAAAGATATGTCTTATTCAATTTCAGTAGAAAAAGGAATGTCAGAAGATGATATTATAAAAATAGTTAAGAGTATTTTTTAATTGTTCTAGGTTGAAGTTAATATAAGTTGAAATTTATATAGGTATTCTCCTATATCTTTTAAGGTTAGGAGAATATTTATTAAGTAAAAATATAAGATACAGTAGATAATGAATTTAATTTTGTGGCAGGTTAAATTTATTACGTAAGTTTTTTCTAGGATATGAAAGGATGATTTTTATAATGAACAAGATTTCATTGTGCACAGATGAAATTATCTCAAAAGATCTAGATAATTATGGTGATATGTTGTTAAGAATTTCATATTCATATATGAAAAATATACATGATGCAGAAGATGTAGTATAAGAAATTTTTGTAAAACTGTTTGAAAATATGAATAATTTTAATAGTGAGGATTATAAAAAGTATTGGCTTATTTGTGTTGTTAGAAACATATGTAAGAACAAGCTAAAATCTTCATGGTTTAAAAGACGTGTAGAAATATTGGGAATTCCATACAATGACAAATATGAGGATAATAGTGTTTTAAATGAAGTTATGAAGCTTCCAATAAAATACAGAGAAGTTATACATTTGTATTATTATGAGAGTTACAGTACTGTGGAAATTGCATCCATACTACATAAAAAAGAATCTACTATACGATCATTATTGGCTAGAGGAAGAAAGTTATTAAAAGAAGTCTTAAAGGATAATAGTTTGAAAGAGAAACCCGATTTAGGTTCAAAATCTTCTGATAGCAACTTAGAAGAAAATGCTAAAAATAATAGTGAAAAAAGTGATAAAGAGGAAATAAAAGAAGAGACTACACCAAAACACAATAATAATGAAGATTCGAATGAAGCAGGAATACCTGCTTTGGATAATCCTATAAAAGAATACAAATCAATAGAGGAAGCTGAAAAAGCAACTAAAATTTCTATTAATACTATTAAAGGGTTAGAAGATAATTATAGTATTATTAATATATGTGTTATATCAGAGAAAATAATACAAATACAGTACGATAATGGGGATAATTTACTAAATTTTAGGGTTGCAAAGGCTATTGAAGATATAAGTGGATGCTATAGCAAATATCAATATGAAAATCGCATAAGATTAAATAATGAATATATAACAATAAAAGGAAGTAAAGTGGGTAAAGTTAAAGTTGCACTTTGGAAAGTTAAGGATATTTCATATTCTCTTACAGCATCAAATGATATTGAAGAAAAGGAATTATGTGAAATAATTAAGGATTCTTTTCAAAATTAAAAAAGATCAGGTATTTAAAACCTGGTCTTTTTTAGATATTTAAATTTTATCGTTTTAATTAATAAATTAAAGATTTTATTTTAAAGTTTTTTTCTATATAGTTTATAAATTCTAAAGAAAAATTGAGCTGCTTTTCTTCGTTTTTTACGGCTTTGTTTAGTAAGGTTTGGAAACTGTTTTTATTGCATTTGTTAATATTATTATAATAATCTCTTGAAATTCTCCAGTATTTTTGAGGAAATGATAAATAGGATAAAATATATAGATATTCATCTAAACCTAGACTATAGTTTTTTTCATAGGTTTCTAAACATTTTAAGGCGACTTCAAAATCCCAAGATGTTGAATCTCTTCTTAATAATCTCCTTAAAAAATATGATATATCATGAGCACAATAATCTATCTTGCATTTGTCAAAATCAATAACCCAAAGCTCTGAATTTTTATCAAATAATAAATTTTTATTTACATAATCTAAATGGCATAGACTTCTTTTTAAATTTTTACTGTTTATTTTACAGGATACTAATGTAGATATCTTACCTAATCTTTCATTTGTAGGAAAGTGATCCAAATATAAAAGTGAAAATTTATCCTTGTAGTGAAAAGCTGAATTTGAATTTTTTAAAAGTTTTTCATAATGTTTACTCATAGAAGTATAAATATCAGCATGATTTTCGTTTATATTGCTTCCTTTAATGGGGTGAAAATTTTCTGTTACTTCATGCATTTTTCCTAGATTCTCTATAGATTTAAGAATATGATCCTCTATATCGTAATCACATTTCATTCCATCAACCCAGGGAGTTAAAATAAATAGCATATTTTCAAATTCAACAAACCTGTTGTGATCAACGGTTTTAAGTATTCTTGGAACCTTTATATCGTACCTATAAAACCATTCTATAGCTGAGTATACAAAAAGAAGATCTTCTACATCATAATAAACTTTCTTTAAACAATAGTTACATCCGTTTAGAGAGACTTTATAGACAGCTCTTTGTTTTTCAGTATTTTTTATTTTCACTTGTTCTATATTAGAATCCTGTAAATTATATTTAGAAAGTACATATTTCTTTAAATTATATTCAGAAAGCAATTTTATATTATTATATAAATTAGCCTTTGAAGGCATAGATAACACTCCTTTAAAAAGAACTTCAATACTAAGATATTAAAATATTCTTAATATTATACATTTTTAATAAAAAAAGGATTTTCAATTGCAATATAGAATAAAGTTAGTGCAAAGGAATTAATTCATAAAAATAAGAATAATTTTTCATGTATATGGAAAAATTAGAGGTGTTGAATTAGGCGCTTTTATAGAGAAATTTAAATTTTAATTCAACCAATAATTAATTAAGTAAAAATAATGCAGGAATTTAAGGTTTTACAAAGAATACTATAAGTATAATGTAAAAAAAATGAGAAAACATAGAAGGAAAATATGTTTTTTTGTCGAATAATAATAAATTTGTGCTAAAATATTAAAAGTTAGGTGGGAGAGGTTTATTGATATCTGAAGATCTCATCTTAAAAATCAAAGAAGAGAATGATATAGTTGATGTAATTTCAGAAGTTATGACTTTGAAAAGGGCTGGAAGAAATTATGTTGGATTGTGTCCTTTCCATGGTGAAAAGACGCCATCCTTTACAGTGTCAAAAGATAAGCAGATATTTAAGTGTTTTGGTTGTGGAGAGGCTGGAAATGTTATAACTTTTATAATGAAATATAAAAGGTTTAATTTTCCTGAAGCAGTTAAGTTTTTGGGTGAAAGGGTGAATATAGATGTAGAGGAAGATAAAGCTTATGAGTTAAAAAATAGCAAGAAAAATAAGCTTTATAAAATTAACGTGGAAGCTGCTAAATACTTCTTTAATAATTTAACCAAAAATTCCGTAGCTAGAAATTACTTCTTCAAAAGAGGAATGGATAAGAAAACACTTGTAAGATTTGGTCTTGGTTATGCTGTAGATGATTGGAACTCACTTATGAATTATTTGAAGAATAGAGGGTATACCGCATTAGATATGCTAGAAGCAGGACTTATAATTAAAGGTAAAAATAACTCATACTATGACCGATTTAGAAATAGAGTGATGTTTCCAGTATTTGACTACAAAGGCAGGGTTATTGGATTTGGAGGACGAGTTTTAAATGACTCTAAGCCAAAGTATCTAAATTCCCCAGAGACAGAGCTATTTAAAAAAGGAACAAACTTATACGGATTAAATTTTGTAATTGATCATTTTAAAACTGATACTATTGTAATTGTAGAGGGATATATGGACTTGATATCTCTTAATCAAAGTGGAATTGTTAATGTAGTTGCATCTTTGGGAACGGCACTAACTACCCAGCAAGCAAAACTTTTAAAAAGATATGTAAAGAAAATAATAATTTCTTATGATGCAGACACAGCAGGTCAGCTAGCAACCTTAAGAGGAATGGAGATACTTAAAAAAGAAGGATTTGACGTAAGGGTTCTTATGATACCAGAAGATAAAGATCCGGACGAATTTGTGCGAAATCACGGTAGTAAAGCTTTCGAAAGTTTGATTGAAAAAGCCCTTCCTCTTACAGAATACAGAATATTTATGGAAAGTAAAGGAATAAATTTAAGCGATAAGGAAATGATAATAAAGTATACAAGGAAAATAATTCCTATACTTTTAGAGCTTGATCCTGTTGAAAGAGAGTTATACATAAAGAGGGTGGCTGAAATATCAAAGATCAATGAACAAGTTTTGTATGATATGGTAGCTAGGTATGCTCATAGAGGAAATGATTATAGTAGTAATTCTAATAAATTGGATGATGTTAATATGAAATTATATATGGAGCCTGCAAGCGTTAAAGCTGAAAGAGTTTTGTTAAATACAATGTTAAAACATAATTCAAGTATTGAATACATTAGAGATAAGATAAAAGTAGAAGACATGGATATGAATATACATAAATTTATTTATAAAACTATACTTGAAAATAAATCTTTGCCTAAAGATGAGTTAAAGAGATTTATAGAAGTTAAGTGTACAGATATTGAAAGTTCTAAGGAATTTGTTAAGATATTAGACACTGAGGTTATAGATGAAAATAACTGTAGTGTAGCTATAAATGATTGTGTAGCGCAAATAAAAAAGTCTAGGTTGGAGGAATCAAAAAAGCTATTATGGAAAAGATTAAAAAATATGAGGCTGAAGGTAAATTTGACGAAACTATAAAATTAGCAAGTGAGCTTGTGGATATTCAAAAGAAAATCTCAAAGGAAATACCTATGGAAGGAGGCAATAGATAGATGGATAAGGCTGAAAAGATGAAATTAGTTAGAAATCTCATGGAAAAAGGAAGAAAAAAAGGAAATTTAACATATAAAGAAATTATGGATGAACTAGAAAAGGTTGATATTACTCCGGAGCAAATTGAGAAAATATACGAAGTTCTAGAGTCCACAGGTATAAAAGTTGAGGGAGAAGAGACTGAAGAAACAACAAAGGAAGAAGAACTAGATTTAAGTATACCAGAGGGTATTGCTATAGATGATCCTGTAAGAATGTATTTAAAGGAAATAGGAAAAGTTCCACTACTTGATTCTGAAGAGGAAATAAAATTAGCTCAAAGGATTGAGGAAGGCGAACAGTTAGCCAAGAAAAAATTAGCTGAGGCCAATTTAAGATTGGTAGTTAGTATAGCAAAAAGATATGTTGGAAGAGGAATGATGTTCTTAGATTTAATACAAGAGGGTAATTTAGGACTTATAAAGGCTGTAGAAAAATTTGATTATAGGAAAGGTTATAAATTCAGTACTTATGCTACATGGTGGATACGTCAAGCTATAACAAGAGCTATAGCAGACCAAGCGAGGACTATAAGAATACCTGTGCATATGGTAGAGACTATAAACAAATTAATAAGAGTTTCAAGACAATTACTACAAGAATTAGGAAGAGAGCCTCATCCAGAAGAAATAGCTAAGGAAATGGAGATGCCAGTAGATAAGGTAAGAGAGATAATGAAAATAGCTCAAGAGCCTGTATCTTTGGAAACTCCAATAGGTGAAGAAGAGGATAGTCATTTAGGTGATTTTATACCAGATGATGAAGCTCCAGCACCAGCTGAAGCAGCTGCATTTACAATGTTAAAGGAGCAACTTATAAATGTACTTGATACCTTAACACCTAGAGAAGAAAAGGTTCTTAGATTAAGGTTTGGACTGGATGATGGTAGAGCTAGAACTCTTGAAGAGGTTGGTAAAGAATTTAATGTAACAAGAGAAAGAATAAGACAAATTGAAGCAAAGGCTTTAAGAAAATTAAGACATCCTAGTAGAAGTAAGAAATTAAAAGATTATTTAGATTAAAATAATATTGTAGCTAAAAAAGCACTATTTAATTATAGATAAATAGTGCTTTTAATATAATATTGTATAGAGAATTAATTTTTATATTTTATTTATAAGAATTAGAGGTGATAAAAATGCTTTCTTTTCAGTCTAAAAAAGGATCTGGAATAGTATATATTATTTTAATAATTGTAGTTACTAATGTTTTTATAGGTGCACTTATAGCATTAGAAGATAATTATCTTATAAACACAATTTCTAAAGGTGCCTTACTAGCTTGTAATTTGTATATAATGTACTATTTATTGCTTTACATGTCTTTAAGTTACGTTTTTGATGAAGATAATTTTTATATAAAGGGTATATTTGGATTAAAAAAAGTTAAGGTGCCTTATGAAAATATAGAAGCTTACACTATTGAAACTGGAAAAATAAAAGGAGTAAGATTATCTGGAGTGTCTAATAATAATTTTGCTTTAGGAAGAAGTATTATAGACAAAATAGGGGTTACCCGTATGTTTGTAACAGAAAATGATTTCGTTTTGTACTTAAAGACAAGTGAAATAAATTACGGGGTTTCTCCAAGGGAATATGTGGCCCTAGAAAAGGCCTTAAAAGATAAAAATATACCTAAGGGATTTTATGAAAATAATTTTAAAAAGAAAGTAGCTCTTTATAAGGATAAAAAATTTTTATTCTTTTTTAGTTTAATTAGTTTGATTATAATAATAATGACCTTAAATCCATTTATATTGTATTTAACAGATAAATTGCCAAAAACTATGCCACTAAGCTATGATTCGGCATTTAAGCCTGTCATTTATGGCACTAGTAAACAATTTGCTTTTAAGCAAATGGTGTATGGGGCTTTAAATATGTTAATACTTTTTGCATGCAATATGCTACTTATTTTCATGCTAAATATGATAAAAAATCTTCATATATATATATTTATATAGCTTTAATTGTGGCGGCGGCTTTTTGGGTATACAGTTTAGAGTTTTGATTAATAACTAAAATAGATGGGATTGATGAATTTGGATATAAGCTTAAGACTAAAAACTATAGCTTCAATGGTTAGTAAGTGTGATACTATAGCAGATATAGGTACAGATCATGGATATATACCTATATACCTTGTTAAAAAGGGGATATGCAGTAAAGCCATAGCTTCAGATATAAATAAAGGACCTGTACAAAAAGCTGAGTTCAACGTAGCTATGGAAGGATTAAAAGATAAAATACAGTGTAAATTAGGACCAGGTTTTTCTACAATAAAACCGGGAAAAATAGATGTAGCGATTATAGCAGGTATGGGAGGAAATCTAATTAGAGATATAATCCTTGACCATGAAGAGGTGTTTAGAAAACTTCAATATGCGATTTTACAGCCAGTACAAAATCCAGAGGTATTAAGAAAATTTATATATGAAAAGGGCTATGAAATCTGTGATGAGGAATTATGTATTGAAGAAGGTATATTTTATCAGATATTAAAGGTTAAATTTTCTGATAAACCTAAAAACATAGATAGTATATACTATGAGGTTGGAGAAAAACTAATAGAAAAAAATCATAAGCTTTTGAAGGGTTTTTTAGACAATTTAATTCTTAAATACGAAAGAATACTTAGCTTTATTGATGAAAATACTGATTTGGCAGTTAAAAGAAAAGAGGAAGTAAGCTTTAAGATAAAAGAGTTAAAAAAATAAAGAGTGATATTTAAGTTAGAATAGAAAAGGGTGATTTTATGGAATTAAGAGTTAGTGATATAGATGAAATTATGAAAAATTACGCTCCGGAGCGTTTTAAAGAGAGCTATGATAATGTAGGCCTTATGGTTGGAGATTTAGAAGATAAGGTTACTAATATATTAATAGCACTAGATTGTACCCTAGATGTTATAAAAGAAGCAAAAGAAAAGAAATGCAATCTAGTATTAACTCATCATCCACTTCTTTTTTAAAACCTTCTTCTATTACCAAACAGACTTTAGTTGGAAAAAAGGTAATTGAACTTATAGAAAATCATATAAATGTGTATTCTAGCCATACTAATTTGGATTCTGTAAAACATGGGTTAAACGATAATCTTATGGATATACTAGGATTTAAAGATTATGAAACCATAGAGCCTTGTAAGGGTAGATGTGATTTGGATTTGGTAACTGGAGTAGGAAGGATTGTGACGTTAAAGGATTCGATTTCTATAAAAAATCTTTGTAATAAAGTAAAAATGTCTTTGCATACGCCTTTTTTAAGGTACTCTGGAGATGAAGATAAATTAGTTAAAAGAATAGCTGTAATTAATGGAAGTGGAGAAGATTTTTTTGAAAAGTCAAAGGATTTAGGAGCAGAATGTATAATAACGGGAGATACAACCTATCATTATGTAAGTGACTTTTTAGAACAGGGAGTAGCAACTATTGATGTAGGGCATTTTGAAACTGAATGGCCTTCATTTAAAATTTTTGGACAGTGGCTGGAATCAGAATTAAGGCATAGGGGATGTATTAATGAGATTGTAATATCTAGTAGTGCAAAGAGGGTATATAAATTTAAATAAATCTATTTAAGTGCTAAGATTTTGAATAATATGAAACTTTTAAAATGACTTGCTTTACTCTTTGTACTGTGTTAATATAATACTTGCGAGTAAGCTAGACAGTCGCTGCCACATATGTGGGAGAGGAAAGTCCGGGCTTCGTAGGGCAGGGTGCTGGGTAACCCCCAGTCAGGGTGACTTGAAGGAAAGTGCAACAGAGATATACCGCCAGAAGGGAGAATTCTCCATGAGTGCAGCTTAGCTGCCTGGCAAGGGTGGAAAGGCGAGGTAAGAGCTCACCAGCGCACTGGCGACTTTGCGGCTATGTAAACCCCACCTGAAGCAAGATCGAATAGAGAGACATATGGAGTTGCCCGCTCTGTCTCCGGGTAAGATCGCTTGAGCTTATTGGTAACAATAAGCCTAGATAGATGACTGTTCACGACAGAACTCGGCTTACCGGCTTAGTCGCTTTAAAAAGGAAATAATCAGTATAAAGTAAGGGTGTATTTACTTTATATTTGCGATAAAACTGTACCTTCTCATCATAGACCATGGGAAGGTACAGTTTTTATTTAATTAAGTCTTTTTGTTATAGATAAATAAAGGCTAATTTATTCATTTAGAAGTTCTAATACATAATCCATTTTTTGAGATAAACCAGCTATTAAAAGTCGATCACCTTTCAGTATTATAGTATCACCTTTTGGAAGAATCTCTTTCTCATTTCTTATTATTAAAAATATCCTAAAACAATTTGGAAAAGATAGTTCTTGTAGAGATTTGTTAAAAAGATTTTCTCTAGTAGGTATAATTTCCATTATAGATATTTTTTCTATAGCAGTGCTTTCAGTGTCCTCTAAATTGTCTCTAATATATAATTTATCAAAACATAAAGGAAACAGAATACAGGATATTACTGTAGTTAATATAAAGGCTGAATAATCTGAAGAGGATATAATCTTTAAATTATAAGCCATCTGTGAGCCAACTATAAGGAGGCTAAGCTGAGCTGATAAAATGAAACCAGAGGATAAGGCTTTATTTAACCCATAGTAAAACTTTAAAAGCATAGAAGGAATAAATTTCACTATGAAAATAATGATTAAAAATAAAGGAATATGAGTTAAAGCACTGGGCTCTTTAAATACTGATTTTATATCTAAATTTACTCCAACCATTATAAAATATATGGGTATTAAAAAACCGTAGCCGATAATATCAAGTTCGTAATGTAGTTCTTTTTTACTCTTGTCTAAAATAAGTGAAAAAATAACCCCTGCAAGAAAAGAACCTAAAATTATTTCAGCTCTTATCATATTAGAAATAGTAACGAGAACTAATATAAGTGCAAAGGCAGCTCTAACTCCTACATGTAAATTTCTAAGGGAAGAAGCTGAAAAATCGAATCTTCCAGAAAATCTTTTTATAATTAAATATAGTCCGTAGGCAAAGGCAAAGAGTATTAAAAATAAAAAGTTCTTGTAGCTAAAACCGTAAATTATATTTGAGGATATAGTTGTAAGTGCAATTAAACATATAAATTCACATATCAGAGAGTAAATAAGCAAAGTTTGACCATAAATTGTGTTTAGAATTTTTCTTTCTTTAAAAAAAGGTACTAAAATTCCTGGCGCACCTGCTGAAAATAAAAGTGAAACAAAAGCGACATTTTTTATAATACCAAAGTTGTAAAGTATTATAGAGAATATAAAAGATATACCAAAGGTTGCTATAAACATGGCAAAGGGTAAAAGAATTTTTTTAAATATATCCTTTTTACCTGATTTTACTTTTATCATGTCAAAATCTATTTCTAAGCCACTTAAAAATAACAAATAAGCAAGGCCTAGGTTTGACAAAAATGTTATCCAAACATCGCTATGGACAATATTAAAAAAGCTTTTTCCTATGATTATACCTACAAAGATTTCGCCTACTACAAAGGGAATCTTAAATTTCTTAAAAGAATTTACAAACAAAGGCGTTATAAAAGCAAATACGCTTAAAATTAATAGAGAGTTATAGTTAATTAGTTCATGCATGAAAATCACCTCTTTATAATTACTGTATTTATAGCTTATAATTATATAGTAAGAACAAAAGAATATCAACAAATCTTTATAAGTATTGAGATTAGGCTATTTATAGTATAAATTTATATGTGATATCTAGGGATTTTGTTGTATAATACTATAGTATACACTTAAATGGAGTTTATAATAAGGATAAAAGAGGTGGCAAAGGTGAAAATTAATAATGATGGTAAGGAAAGCATGATGCTAGTTTATGGCTTGATTTTTCTTGGTATATGGACTGGATATTATTCAGCTTTAAAGATATACGAAGGAAATAAATTATACAGTATAGGTATAGTTGTATCTATTATTTTTTTCATAGTAGCTTTTAGATTGTATATGAAAATAAAAGATATAAAAGTAATTAAATATTTAAAAGATAGTTGGGGAAAAGAGATAAAGAAAAAAGAGATTTTACAAAAATAAGAAAATTATATGATGACTTAAAGAAAGATGATGTATTTTATGTAGATGATCAAACTTGGTTTGATTTAAATATGGATAATATATATTCAAAACTTGACAGAAATCTTACTACTCCTGGGGAACAATTTCTTTATTATATGCTTAGAAAACCTTGTTTTAGTGAAGATAAATTAAAGAAAAGGGGAGAAAATATAAATTATCTTAAAGATAATAATGAAGTTAGGGAAAAGATTCAGTATAACTTACATAAATTAGGAAAAGATAAAAATGCCTATCTTTTAGATTTTTTAAAAGATAAATTACCAAATTCCAAATCAATAAAATTATCATTAAATATATTGTTAATTATGTCTATATCCACAATAGTTTATGCAATATATTTAAAAAAACCAGTAGCTATGTTTTATATTATGGTTATGTATTTTATAAATTATTATGTCCATTCAAAGGTTAAGAAGAACATACTAGGGGACACCTCTTGTATAAAATATATGTATAAGGTTTTGATCTGTGCTGATAGTATAATTTCTATAAAAGATTTACAGAAGAATATAGATGAGGTTAATATAATAAAGAAAGAGTTACAGCCTTGTAGAAAATTAATGAAAAAGGCAGTATCTCTTATTATGTCAAATACTGATGGTGTAGATATTTTAATGGAGTACTTTAACATATTCTTTCTTATGGAGACTAGGGCTTTTTTTCTACAGTTAAAGAGATAGATGATAATAGGGAAAACATAAAAAAAATATATGTATATTTAGGAAAAATAGATGCCCTTTTATCTATAGCTTCCTATAGAAATGATATTAAAAGCTACGTAGAACCTAAATTTCTAGAAAACAGCAAAAAATTAGTGCTAAAAAAAGTAATACATCCATTAGTTGAAAAACCAGTGGACAACACTATAATTGTAGATAGAAATGTAATAATAACAGGTTCAAATATGTCTGGAAAATCCACTTTTTTACGTACCCTAGGCATAAATGTACTTTTTGCTCAAACCATTTATACTTGTCTTTGTGATGAATATGAAGGGGACTATTTTAGAATTATGACTTCTATAAGTGTAAGTGATAGTGTAACTGGTGGTAAAAGTTATTATATGGGTGAAGCTGAGGCAATTTATAGAATTATAAACAGCACTAAAGAAGTAGATTATCCTATAATTTCTTTTATTGATGAAATATTTAGGGGAACTAATCCAGTGGAGAGAATCAATGCAGCGGCAGAAATACTTAAATACTTAGCAGAAAATAATTGCAGAGTCTTTGTTGCTACTCATGATTTAGAGCTTACAAATATGGTAAAAGAATACTATGATAATTATTATTTTACTGAAAATGTAACTAAAGAGGGATTGAATTTTGATTATAAGATAAAAAAGGGGTAACTTCTACAAGAAATGCGGTTAAAATACTAGAGTACATTGGATATCCTAAGGAAATAGTGGAAAATATAAATAATAGAATTGGGAAGATTTAAATATTAAAGGATTATTCAATTAAAAAGGTTGTGAAAAATTTCAATGGGTAAAGCTTTATTTATAACTGAAAAGCCTTCTGTGGCTATGGAATTTGTGAAATTGTTAAAGATAAAGGGAAATAAGAAAGATGGGTATGTTGACAGTCCTAAAGCTGTTTTTACTTGGTGCGTTGGTCATATGGTAACTATGAGTTACCCTGAGGTATATAATCCTGATTTAAAAAAATGGTCTTTAAGTACATTGCCTTTTTTACCAAAAGAGTATAAGTATGAGTTAATACCTACGGTTCAAAAGCAATTTAATGTGGTGAAAGATTTATTGCATAGAGAAGAAATTCAAACAATCTATGTGTGTACAGACTCTGGAAGGGAAGGAGAATACATATATAGGCTTGTAGATATGATGGCAGGTTCACCTAAAAAGGAAAAAGAAGGGTTTGGATTGACTCACAAACGGAGGAAGAAATAAAAAGGGGTATTAAGGAAGCAAAACCACTTGCAGACTATGATGCTCTAGCTCATTCTGCTTATCTTAGAGCCAAAGAAGATTATCTTCTTGGAATTAATTTTTCAAGGCTTTTAAGTATTATATATGGGAAGCCCTTATCTAATACTATAAATAGTGAAAAAACTGTAATTGCAGTTGGTAGAGTAATGTCTTGTGTTCTAGGTATGGTTGTTAATAGAGAAAGGGAAATAAGAGATTTTAAGGAAACTCCTTTTTATAGAATACTAGGGACTTTTAAGGGGAATGAAAAGCAAGAGTTTGAGTATGATGGAGAATGGAAAGCTGTGGAAACTTCTTTTTATTTTAATTCTCCAAAACTTTATAGTGAAGTAGGCTTTAAAAATAAAGAAGATGCAGAAAAATTTATTGAAAAGCTTAATTATGAACACAGTAGTATGGGAGTTATCGAAAGAATAGATAAAAAGAAAGAAAATAAAAATCCTCCTCTTTTGTTTAATTTAGCAGAGCTACAAAATGAATGCTCAAAAAGATTTAAAATAGACCCTGATAAAACTCTAAATATAATTCAGCAGCTTTATGAAAAAAATTACTTACTTACCCAAGAACCGATGCTAGAGTCTTGTCTACAGCGGTAGCAAAAGAGATAAATAAGAATATAAGTAAAATAGCTAGATTTAGAGGAAGTAATGATATATCAAGTTTTGCAAAAAGATATTAGAGGAAAATTGGTATAAAAATATAGTTAAAAGTAAGTATGTAAATGACTCAAAAATTACAGACCATTATGCTATAATACCTACTGGTGAAGGATTTGAAACTTTTGATAGATTAAATGATTTGCAAAAAAACATATATGATTTAGTCACAAGAAGATTTCTTGCTATATTTTATCCAAGTGCCAAATACACTAAGTTTTCTGTAGTTACTGAATTTAAAAATGAGAGATTTTTTACTTCTAGTAAGGTTTGTCAGGATAAAGGCTATTTAGAGATTTTAGGTGAAGACAAAAGTAGTAAAAACTCTATGAATTTTGAAGTATTTAAAGCTTTAAAAAAGGGCGAAAAAGTACGGGTAGAAAATTTAAGCATAAAAGAGGGAAAGACCTCAGCGCCTAAGAGATATACTTCAGGGTCTATGATTATAGCTATGGAAAATGCGGGAAAATTAATTGAGGAAGAAGAGCTAAGAGAGCAAATAAAAGGTAGTGGCATAGGTACAAGCGCAACTAGAGCGGAGATATTAAAGAAATTAGATAGAATTAGTTACATTGATATAAATAGTAAAACTCAAATTATAACCCCTAATGTAAAAGGGGAGATGGTTTATGAGGTAATAATGAGATCAGTACCTACTCTTTTAAATCCAAAACTTACAGCTAGCTGGGAAAAAGGCTTGGGAATGGTGGCTGAAAAAGAAATTGAACCAGATGTTTTTATGGGTAAACTAGAAAAGTATATAAAAGATAATATAGAAAGAGTTTTAAAAAAGAACACTGTTATAGAGCCTAAAGAAATGTTTTCTAGAGTTATAAAAGACAATAACATAGATATTGATGAGGAAAAGAGTCAATATATTTTAGGATTATGTCCCTTTTGTAAAAATGGGCATATAGTTAAGAATTCAAAGGGATATGGTTGTAATAATTGGAAAAACGGATGCAATTTTTTTCTAGGAGAAATATGTGGAGTAAAAATTCCAAAAAGAGAGATACAAAGGCTTATTAAAATGGGAACTACAGAGATTATAAATGGATTTAAATCTAAAAAAGGAAATATTTTTAATGCCAAACTAATATTGAAAGATAATAAGATAAAATTAAATTTTGAAAAATAAGGAGGATTATAAAAAAATGGAAGAAACTACATTGCTTTTAATGGAAAAAAACTTAAGCACAGGTCATTTAGAAAGAGAAGTAGGAAGTTACACGGTAAGTGAAAATGGTGAGCTTATAAGTAATATTTTTTTAAGTAAAGAAGATAACAAGGAAGTTATCCATTTGAAAGTTACTACTGAAAAAGATATTGAAGATGATAAATTTGATGCAGTATATGATAGTTATGATATGGAGTCTTTAAAAGAAATATCAATATCTGTAGATGAAGTTGAGGAAGAGTATAACCCAACTTGGGAAATTACTTTTGAATTTGATAATAACATAGATGTTTTTCAAAACAAACTTCAAGAAATACTAAATAAGCATAAAGAAATATTGGAAAGAGCTTATAATAGTGTTAAATAAGCTGATATAAGTAACAGTAAAGGTTCTTTTTTAACGGGTTTCTTTATATAAAAATGCTGAAGTTTAGAGTCTTTTCTTCTAAGCTTCAGCATTTTGTTCTTACTTTAAAAAATTAAAATAAATGCAATTTTTGAAATAAACTTAAGTAAAATTATTTTTTCTCTTTTAGAAGACCTTTTCTGTAAGCAATTAAAAGCATTTCTAAGTCTTTAATCTGTTTTTTTAACTCTTTACCTATATCGGTATCAGAGACTCTTTTTCTACTTACCACATGCTCTAATATAATAGTTGAAGACAATATGTCTTTGTTTTCTTTTATAGCTTTTTGCATGGAACTGAAGGGCTCATGAGAAGCTAGTAAAAGTCCATAGGAATTGTAAATTAGTGTATAACCTGCTATTCCTGTTTCAGGCTGATAAGCTCTACAAAATCCACCATCAATTACTAAAAGCTTTCCCTTAGCTTTTATAGGACTTTCTCCTTCTTTAGTTTTAACTGGAACATGGCCATTAATTATGTGGGAATCTTCTGGGTTTAAACCGAACTCAACTAGTATATTATTGCATATGTTTTCATTGTCTCTGTATTTATAATATGGATTTTTTTCTCTTTATGAGTTGTACTATCCTGAAGGAAATACCTTTCAAAAGTAGCCATCTTTTCTTTACCGAATAAAGGTGAGTTAGGACCACACCATAAATACCAAAGTATATCCATACCAAAGGTTTTTGATTCTCTTTGATTTTTAAAGAAATAAGCTTCTCTTGAATACTTGTCAAGGGCATCTAAAAGCTCTTTGCCTTTGTACATTTCTCCAGCAATTTCAACTTCTTTAAAAGAACCGTCTTCGTTAAGGGGTATACAGCCATGATAAAGTAAGTTTGAATTATATATGTTATACATATTCCCCTTGCTGTACATAAATCTAATATGCCTTTGAAGTTTTTCACTATTTATAAAGGAGTGAGTTAATTTGCTTATTATATAATCTTCTTCTTTTGATAGCTTATAAGGATCTTTCCAATCAACTGTTGGGAAATTAAGATCAGTTAGCTTATAAGTCTTTGTGCCAACTTTAATAATTCCTTTTTCTATATCTAATTTGTCTAAAAGCAGTCTATCCTCCATTTTAAATTCTGGATGAGATTTTATAAGCATACCTTCAAGCTTAAACTGCATGATTGATATGGCTTTATGCATTCTTGATAGTAAAATTATATCGTTTTCGCTAAGCTGCTTATCAAGAGTTTTAGGATTAAAATTTGTACAAGGATCCTCTGCATAGCTGTTCATTGCAAAGGAGGCTAGTGGAAGTAAATTTATACCATATCCATCTTCTATTGTGGATAAATTAGCATATCTTAAAGAAATTCTAAGTACATTTGCAATACAACACTTAGATCCAGAACCTGCTCCCATCCATAATATATCGTGATTTCCCCATTGTATATCAAGTGAGTGATGTTCCATCAAGGCATCCATTATTATATCAGCTCCAGGACCTCTATCATAAATATCTCCTACAATATGAAGCCTATCTACAACTAATCTTTGAATTACCCCGGATATTGCTGTGATAAACTCATCAGCTCTATTAATATCTACAATAGTGTCTAATATTCCGTTATAATACTGCTGCTTGTTTACTTTTTTATCTCCTTCGTGGAGAAGTTCTTCTATTATATAAGCAAAATCTTTAGGAAGGGATTTCCTTACCTTAGACCTTGTGTATTTCGAACAAATTTCTCTTAAAAGTTCAATAAGTCTATATAGGGTTATTTTGTACCAATCACATAGATTAGTTTCTGCTTTTTTTACTATTTCAAGTTTTTGTTCTGGATAATATATAAGTGTTGCTAAGTTTTCCTTTTCCTTTTCTCTTAAGGAGTTTCCAAATACATCATCCATCTTTCTTTTGATTACACCGGAAGCGTTTTTTAAAACATGAGTAAAAGACTCATATTCTCCGTGTACATCACTTATAAAATGTTCGGTACCTTTTGGTAAGTTAAGTATAGCTTGCAAATTTATTATTTCTGTACTAGCTTCGCAAATTGAAGGGTATTGCTGGGCTAATAGTTCTAAATATCTCAAATCTTTTTTTATAATTTCTATATTGTTTTCATCGCAGAAGGTCATGTTTTTTCCCCTAATTTATTATTCAAAGCTTTCATAGGATTATTATATCATTTCATAGAAATTTGTACACTATTTATTGAAATATATATAAATAATTAATCATAAATAATTAATAGTATAACTTATTTATAGAAAAATAATTAAATTTATAAATTTATATTTACTTTATAAATTTAATAATAGTTATTGCAAGCTTAAATATACAATAATTCTTAACTTAGTTCAACTTTTAAAGTAACAAATCACATTTACCTATATTTAATCTTAAATAATAAGATACAAGCATCTGGGCCTTGATAAGGCAAAATCAAAATGCATATAATAGTAGGTATATTTAAAATAAATATGGTATAATAATTTTAATAAAATAAATTACTTGTAGAGGAGATTTAATATATGAATGAAAAATACGTAAAAGCTAAAGAACTATTAAAAGACACATTAACTAAAATTGAGGACATAATAGATGAAGAAAGTCCAACAGGTTTAGAAAATGGTATAACTTGCGATGAGCTTGATAATTTAATAGATGCACTAGATAAAATATCAGACATAATAGGAAAATATTCAGTTAAATAATCGAACAAGTAAAAATTTTATAGTTTTGATAAAAGACCTAGTTTATAACTAGGTCTTTTGTATTTACAATATATTCAATAAAAGAAATGATAATACATTAAATCTTATATTTGACTTTTATTCCTTATATTGATAAAATCATAGTAAATACAAAAAGAGGGGGTAGAAGAGATGAACTGTATATCAGCTTTTAAAAGAGAGGAAAAAGGCCATAAAGCAAGAAAAGGTGGCTATATACCAGGAATAATTTATGGTAAGGGAATGGAAGAAAATTATTCAGTAAAGTTTAATAAGAATGATATGATAAAAATAATAAAAACTAGTGGTGACAGAGCAAAATTGGTACTTATGTTTGAAAATGAAAAAAAGTATGGAATAATAAAAAGTATTCAAAGAAATCCTATTAACCCAGGGGACATATATAACATAGATATACAGATGGTTTCTAAGGATGAAGAAGTAAGACAAGCAGTTCCAATAATGTTTAATGGAAAGAATTTGCTAGAATCAAAGGGTCTACTACTACAAGTACTATTAACAGAAGTAGATGTCACTGCAAAAGCTGCAGAAATACCAAACAGTTTTACTATAGATTTAAATAATAAGGATAATGGCGATGTTATAAAAGCTAAAGATATAGAACTTAATGCTGATATTAAGCTATCAACTGAGCCAGAGACAGTAATAGCTTCAGTAACTTATGCGGGGATTAATAGCTAAAGTGTAAAAAGGCTACAACATAAATTTACATACGATGTAATTTTATGTTGCAGCCTTTTTGTTAATTTCTGTATTAAGATTAATGGTTCAAATTATTCTATAGAAGATTCTTTAATTAATTCCTTCATAAGTTCTTTAACCGAAACTATTTTATTTATCTTATATGCATTGCTTCCGCAAAACACAAGGCCTTTTGATATTTCTCCATTGACGGAATTAATTAAAGCTTTTGATATACAGTAAGGAGTGGTTTTGGGATTGCATGGCTTTAAACAGTTATAACATTTAGTTACTTTAGGGGGATTTTCTCTTAAAGATTTTATAAATTCATTAATAACGGCTCTTCCTGGCATTCCAACAGGACTTGTTACTATATTAATATCTGACTCTTTTGCATTCACATAAGCTTTTTTAAAATCAATATGGGCATCACATTCATTGGTTGCAACAAATCTTGTAGCCATTTGAACACCTGAAGCACCTAGTTTTATAAATTTTGAAATATCACTGCCGCTGTATATTCCACCTGCTGCTATAACAGGTATAGGCTTTTCGTCGGTTTTATAAGGCTTTATAGCTTCTAAGACTTCTGGTATTAAAACCTCTAATTTTTTAGTTTCATCTTTTAAATCTTCTCTTGAAAAACCTAAATGACCACCTGCTTTTGGACCTTCAACAATTATAGCATCTGGTGTATAATTGTATTTTTTTATCCATAATTTGCTTATTATATTAGCGGCTTTTCCAGAAGAAACTATAGGTATTAGTTTTATATTTTTATTTTTTACAAGTGATGGTAAATTAGTTGGAAGTCCTGCACCACATATAATAAGATCTATATTTTCTTCTTCTGATGCATTTACAAGTTCTTCAAATTCACTGGAAGCTGCCATTATGTTTACACCAATTATTCCCTTTGGACTCAGTTTTTTCGCTTCTCTTATTTCTTTTTTTAAAGCTCTTATATTTGCTGATTTTGGGTTTTCTTCAAAATCCTTTTCTCTAAAACCAATTTGTGCAGCGGAAATAACTCCGATTCCTCCCTCATTAGCTACAGCTGAAGCTAATTTAGACAAAGATACCCCAATGCCCATTCCACCTTGTATTATGGGCAAATCTGCAATTAGGTTACCTATTTTTAGTTTTGGTAGTCTCATATATATATCTCCTTTATATTTAGAATATCAAATATTTTGATATTCAAAGTATATATAAGAAGTATAAATAAATATTTTGTTTGTGTCAAGATAATAAATAAATTCCGTAATAAGGGATTATAAAACTTAGGTAGCTAGTAATAATTTTAAAACTTTAAGGAAAAATAAATAAAATTTTTTACAATTATTAACTTATATTAAAAAGTTATAAAAAGTAACAAAAAGTTTTATAAAATAAAGGAAATTTTATGACGGTATAGAATACATTAAGTGGGATGAAAATAAAATATATAAAGTGGGTTTAAGTTATTATAAGGAGGTAGTTTTATATGTTAGAGTTTGTAAAAAGTGTAAATGGTATTTTATGGAATTACATCTTAATATTTTTGTTATGTGGTACAGGAATTATAATTACTTTTGCTTTAAGATTTGTACAAGTAAGAAAATTTGGTGCAGCATTTAAACAAGCTTTTGGGGGAATAAGTTTAAGAGGTAAGAAAGCTGGAGCAGATGGAATGTCATCATTCCAAGCACTTGCAACAGCAATTGCAGCCCAAGTTGGAACAGGAAATTTAGCAGGAGCTGCAACTGCAATAGCAGCAGGTGGACCTGGAGCAATATTTTGGATGTGGATTAGTGCCTTCTTTGGAATGGGAACAATATTTGGTGAAGCAGTACTAGCTCAAACCTATAAAGATACTGTAGATGGACAAGTAACAGGGGGACCTGCATACTACATTAGAAAAGGTTTAAATAGTAAATTCTTGGCAGGATTTTTCGCTGTAGCAATTATAATTGCTTTAGGATTTATAGGAAACATGGTTCAAGCCAATTCTATTGGAACAGCTTTCTCAAAAGCTATGCACGTATCACCATTACTAGTTGGAATTGTAACTGCAGCACTTGCTGGACTTATATTTATAGGTGGTATTGGAAGAATAGCTTCTGTTACTGAAAAAATAGTTCCTATTATGGCAGTCTTCTATATAATAGGTAGTTTAATAATAATAATTGGAAATGCAGCAAATATAGGACCTGCTTTTAAGATGATATTTGTAGGGGCTTTCAATCCAAAGGCTGCTACAGGAGGACTTATAGGTGTTGGAGTAAAAGAGGCTATGAGATATGGAGTTGCAAGAGGACTATTTTCAAATGAAGCTGGTATGGGTTCAACTCCACATGCACATGCAGTAGCTAAGGTAAAACATCCAGGGCAACAGGGCTTAGTTGCAATAGTTGGAGTATTTATAGATACTTTTGTAATTTTAACTTTAACTGCTTTAGTAATTTTAGTTACAGGTTCTTTAGATGGTCATACAACAGGTATTGAACTTACTCAAAAGGCTTTTGCATTAGGTCTTGGAGGCTTTGGCAATATATTTATAGCTATTTCTTTATTCTTCTTCGCTTTTTCAACTATAGTTGGATGGTATTTCTTTGGAGAAGGAAATGTAAGATATTTATTTGGTAAAAAAGGTTTACCTCTATATAGAATAATAGTTTTATTATTCATAGTACTTGGAACAACTTTAGAAGTTAAATTAGTATGGGAACTTGCAGATACTTTCAATGGACTTATGGTAATTCCAAACGTAATTGCAATTTTAGGTTTGCTTGGAGTAATTAAGAAGTCATTAAATGACTTTGAAAATAATTTCCAAAACAAACAATAGAGAATATATTATAGTTTTTTAAAGGTATATACTGGGGGCTATTTAATTTATAAAAAAGAGTTGATGATTTAATGGGGCATAATTAATCATCAACTTTTTTTATATTTAAATTTTATTGTATAAAATTAATAGAAAGAGCAATAATTTAATTATAAAATACCAATAAAAAGCTTTTAAAAATAATAATCTTGTATTATAATTAATTTGAATGACGTACATTAAAAAATAAAAAGCGAAAAATATTCGTAATACCTTTGGTAGGTTAGTTTAGTATAAGTTAGTTTAGTTAGTTTTAATATAAGCAAAGGGGATGTGAATATTGAATAATGTATTAAGGGTTTTTGTTGAAAAGAAAAATGAATTTAACGAAGAAGCTACAAAACTTTTAAAACAGATAGTAAATGATTTAGAGATTAAGGATTTAAATGGACTAAGGATTTTAAACAGATATGATGTTTCAGGTATTGATGAAGAAAATTTTAAAGTAGCTATAAATACGGTTTTTTCTGAACCACCTTTGGACAATGTATACATAGATACTTTGAAGACAGAGAATAATGAAAAGGTCTTTGGAGTACAATTTTTAGATGGGCAGTATGATCAAAGAGCAGATTCTGCAGCTCAGTGTATTCAATTGATTACAAGGGGGAAAGACCTTTAGTTAGAACGGCAAAAATTTATGTTTTAAGCGGAAATTTAACAGAAAAAGAGTTTGAAAGTATAAAAAAATACTGCATAAATCCAGTAGATTCATGTGAGGCAAAATTAGAAAAACCTCAATCCCTAGAAATAGTAAGCAGATATCCTCAGGATATAGTTGAAATTGAAGATTTTATAAATATGAGTGAAGATAAGTTGAACGCTTTAATTATTAATTTAGGTTTAGCTATGAATTTAGATGATATACTGTGCTGTAAGGAGTATTTTTTAAAGGAAGGAAGAAATCCATCTTTTACAGAGATTAAGGTTTTAGATACTTATTGGTCAGATCATTGCAGACATACTACATTTAATACAATAATTAAAGATGTTGAAGTAAAAAATGGAAAATATAAAAATTTATTTGAGAAGGCTTTAAAGCAGTACATAAGCTCTAGAGAGTTTGTATATGATAAAAAAGAAAAACCTATGTGTCTTATGGATATGGCATGTATAGGGACAAAAGAACTTAAAAAGAAGGGTTTATTAAGTGACTTAGAAGAGTCAGAGGAAATAAATGCTTGTAGCATTAGAATAGATGTAGATGTAGATGGTAAAATTGAAAAATGGCTTTTGATGTTTAAAAATGAAACCCATAACCATCCAACAGAAATAGAACCTTTTGGAGGAGCAGCTACATGCCTTGGTGGTGCAATAAGAGATCCTTTATCTGGTAGAGCCTATGTATATCAGGCCATGAGAGTTACAGGTTCAGGAGATCCTAGAAAGTCTTTAAGGGATACTTTAGATTCTAAATTACCTCAAAGAAAGATAACAACTGAAGCTGCTAATGGATATAGTTCCTATGGGAATCAAATAGGTTTAGCTACAGGAGAGGTAACTGAAGTTTATCATGAAGATTTTAGAGCTAAAAGGATGGAGGTAGGAGCGGTTATTGCAGCAGCCCCTGAAGCTAATGTAAAGAGGCTTTCACCAGTTGAAGGAGACCTTATAATACTTTTAGGGGGAAGAACAGGAAGAGATGGCTGTGGTGGAGCTACAGGTTCATCAAAGGAGCAAGATGAAACTTCCATATATAGCTGCGGTGCAGAGGTGCAAAAGGGAAATCCAGTGGAAGAGAGAAAAATACAGAGATTGTTTAGAAATAGTGAAGTTGCATCTATTATAAAAAGATGTAATGATTTTGGTGCTGGAGGAGTTTCTGTAGCAATTGGAGAATTAGCAGAGGGTCTTTATATAGATTTAGATAAAGTTCCTAAAAAGTATGAAGGCTTAGATGGAACAGAACTTGCAATATCAGAATCTCAAGAGAGAATGGCAGTAGTTATTGATAAGGAAAATGTAGATAAATTTATGAAATATGCTGATGAAGAGAATATAGAGTCTACAATAGTTGCCAAAGTAACCTCAAACAATAGGCTTGTAATGAATTGGAGAGGAAAAAATATAGTAGACCTTAGTAGAGAATTTTTAAATTCTAATGGAGCTTCAAGGTATGCAAATGTAGTTATAAATACTCCAGAAAAAGAAAATTTCTTTAATAATATCCATAAGGATTTAAATGAGATTTCTGATTTAAAAGAAGCTTGGATGAAAAATTTAAAGGATCTTAATGTATGTAGCCAAAGAGGTCTTACAGAAAAATTTGATTCAAGTATAGGAGCTGGAACTGTTCTTATGCCTTTTGGTGGTAAAAATCAGTTAACTCCTATTGAGGCAATGGTAGCTAAGATACCTGTGCTTAATGGAAATACTAATACTGTAAGTATTATGAGCTTTGGATATAACCCATATCTTGCAAAATGGAGCCCTTTCCACGGCGCTGTATATGCTCATATAGAGGCTATAACAAAGATCGTTGCAACTGGGGGAAATTATAAAAACATAAGACTTACACTTCAGGAGTATTTTGAAAGTCTTTCACAAGATGAAGAAAAGTGGGGAAAACCTTTTTCTGCTTTACTTGGAGCACTATGGGTTCAAAAAGCTCTTGAACTTCCGGCTATTGGTGGAAAAGATAGTATGTCAGGCAGTTTTAAGGATTTAAATGTTCCTCCTACTTTAGTTGCTTTTGCAGTTGGTACATCAAAAGCAGATAATATAATTTCCTCTGATTTTAAGTCAAAAAATAGCAAGGTTATTGTCATAGATATGCCTATGGATGATGATTTTATGCCGGATTTTGATGCATTAAAGAAGAACTATGAATTAGTGTCTAAACTTATAAATAAATCCTCTGTACTAGCTTCCTCCACTGTGAAATTTGGTGGAATAAGTGAGGCTATAACAAAGATGTGTTTTGGAAATAATATAGGATTTAGATTTAAGGAAAATTTAAGTGCATCAGAATTATTTAAACCAAAATACGGCTCTATAATTTTAGAGATTAAAGACGAAGATTCTCTAAGATATTTAGAAAATGAGGATTATAGATTACTTGGAAATACTGTAGAAGAAGATAGTATTTTTATAAATGATATAAACATTCCTTTATGTGAAGCTAAGCTTTCTTGGGAAAAACCTTTAGAAAAGGTATTTCCAGTAGAAACAGAAAAAATAAAGGAAAAGATAGAAGAAAAATCATATGATAAGGGAAACAAAATTGAAAGGGTAAATATATCCTTAAATAATAAGCCTACAGTATTAATCCCGGTATTCCCAGGAACAAACTGTGAATATGATTGTAAAAGGGCTTTTGAAAGAGCTGGAGCTAATGCAAATATATTTGTATTTAAAAATTTAACACCTTCAAGTATAGTTGAATCAGCTTCTAATCTATCAAAAGAAATAAATAAATCTCAAATAATAATGCTTCCAGGTGGGTTTAGTGCAGGTGACGAGCCTGATGGTTCTGGAAAGTTTATTGCAAATGTATTTAGAAATCCAAAAATCAAAGAGAGCGTTATGAATTTTATAAAAAATAAAGATGGGCTAATGCTAGGAATATGCAATGGTTTCCAAGTGCTTATTAAGTTAGGGCTTATACCTTTTGGTGAAATCCTAGATATAGATGAAAAATGCCCAACGCTTACCTACAATAAAATTGGCAGGCATATGTCTAGAATGGTTAATACTAAAATAGTATCCAATTTATCTCCTTGGTTTAATGAAACCAAGGTAGGTGATATACACAGTATACCAATATCCCATGGAGAAGGTAGAGTTGCTATAAGAGAAGAACTCGCAAATTCATTATTTAATAAAGGTCAAATAGCTACTCAGTATGTAGATTTAAATGGCAAACCTACTTATGATATAGAATTCAACCCAAATGGTTCTATGTATGCAATTGAGGGAATGACAAGTCCAGATGGAAGAATCTTAGGTAAAATGGGTCACAGCGAGAGAATTGGAAATAACATAATTAAAAACATTCCAGGAGAAAAGGATCAAAGGATTTTTGAATCTGGTGTGAAATATTTTAAATAATTAAAATTATATTAAGGGCTAGAAATTTTGAAGTTATAAAAACTACTTTAATTTCTAGCCCTTATATTTATTATTGGTATAAATTAAACTAAAAAGGGTTTTAAGACCCTCATTATTTCTTCTTGTTTTATCATTTGCTGCTGAATTAAGTGGATATTTTGTGGCTTTGATTTACAGTTATTTTTTAAAATTACATTAGTAAAGAAAAGATAAAGATCTTTTTCTAAAGAAGCCACAAAAATTTTTTCTTTTCTTCTGAAAGGTTATTATATTTATCATTTATTATTTTGTTAAAGGTATTAAAATTTTCATAAAGACCTATTGCTCTATTTTTATAATTTCTCTTTGATACAAATAAGGTTAAAAGAGCAATGACAAGTAATATTAATATACTCCACATGGTAGCACATCCTTTAAGTAAAATATTGTATTTAAAAAATATAGGATTTAAAAAGGAATTAAAAATATCATTTTGCAAATATTATTATATATTTAAAGAAGTTAAATTTGCAATGGTTAAAGGAAATTACGGACGATAGATGCACAAAAATAATGTAATGTGTTGCATAATACGAATATTTAACGAAAAAAATATAATAATGTATTGATTTTTTACAAAGCAAGTGTTATGATAAAAACATGATAAAAATAAATAAACTAACTAACAACTAACTCATATATGCTCAATAATAGGTTTGAGCGTTTCTACCAGAAGACCGTAAATTTTCTGACTATGGGTAAGTCTAGTGATGGTATGTTATTTATGTTACTTATGTAATTTTGATGATTTGAACCCATCATAAAACTTGCTTATGGTTTTATGATGGATTTTTTGTATAAAATATGCTATATGCTATATAAAGGAGAGAGGGCAAATGAAAGTTGCTATAATCTTTGGAAGTAAGTCAGATACAGAAGTTATGAAGAAAGCTTCTAATGTTTTAAAAGAGTTCGATATAGAACATAAAGGGTATGTATTATCAGCTCACAGGGTTCCAGAAAAATTATCTGAGACTATTAAAGAACTTGAAAATAAAGGGGTAGAGTGTATTATAGCGGGAGCAGGCCTTGCAGCACATTTACCCGGAGTTATAGCTTCACAAACAGTTATTCCTGTAATAGGAGTGCCAATTAAAGCAGGACTTGAAGGAATGGATGCTCTTTTATCTATAGTTCAAATGCCAAAGCAAATTCCAGTAGCTACAGTTGGAATTAATAACAGTGCAAATGCTGCAATGCTAGCTGCTGAGATTCTTGCTTTAAAATACCCAGAGATTAAAAATAAACTTATAAAATATAGAGAAACTATGAAGGAAAATTTTATAAAAGAAAA
The DNA here is from genome assembly GCA_041861885.1 of Haloimpatiens sp. FM7315. Taxonomy (NCBI): domain Bacteria; kingdom Bacillati; phylum Bacillota; class Clostridia; order Eubacteriales; family Clostridiaceae; genus Haloimpatiens; species Haloimpatiens sporogenes. The sequence continues at coordinate 2,126,979 of JBGVUE010000001.1, read as the reverse complement.
CGAGCAGGGGGTTGAGTTTTAATGGAAACTACAAATTTAACAAAAAAAGAAATGATGTATGAAGGAAAGGCTAAAAAAGTTTATAGTACTGAATCAGAGGATTATGTTATAGTTTATTATAAGGACGATGCTACAGCTTTCAATGGAGAAAAAAAGGAACTATAGGTGATAAGGGCGTATTAAATAACAGTATAACATCTATATTATTTGAAATGTTAAAAGAAAGTGGAATAAAAACTCATTTTGAGAAAAAACTAAGTGAAAGAGAACAACTTTGTAAGAGAGTTAATATTGTCCCACTTGAAGTTATAGTTAGAAATGTAGCTGCAGGAAGTATGGCAAAGAGACTTGGAGTAAATGAAGGAACAGAACTTAAAACTACAATTTTTGAGATATGTTATAAAAACGATGATTTAGGGGATCCTTTAATAAATGATTATCACGCAGTGGCTTTAGGACTTACTACTTTTGAAGAGCTTAAAACAATTTATGCTATGACAGATAAAATAAATGAATTGTTAAAGAAATTTTTTATTGATAGAGGAGTTAAGCTTATTGATTTTAAATTGGAATTTGGCAGATTCAATGGTGAAATACTTCTAGCTGACGAAATATCTCCAGATACTTGTAGATTTTGGGATGCAAAAACTAATGAAAAATTAGACAAAGACAGATTTAGAAGAGATCTAGGAAATGTAAGGGAAGCTTATGAGGAAATAATGAGCAGAATAAAATAATAAAACATCACAGTTTACAGTTAATTCTGTGAACTGTGAATTCTCATCTTTAGAAGGAGAAACAGTTTAGGTAAAGGGGGTATGTTAAATTGATAAAGAATTGTTTTAATACACAAGAAGATAAGCTTAAAGAGGAATGTGGAGTATTTGGAATATACTCAAATAAAGAGGATTTAGACATAAGTACACTTACATATTATGGACTATATGCTCTACAGCATAGGGGACAGGAAAGTTGCGGTATAGCAGTTGCCAAAGGAGCAGAAGTTAAATGCTACAAAGATATGGGACTTGTAAGTGATGTTTTTAATAAAAATATTCTAGAGGGTCTAAAGGGAAAGATATCAATAGGACACGTTAGATATTCAACAACGGGAGAAAGTGAAGTTAAAAATGCACAGCCCCTTGTAAGCAAATTTAAATTAGGATCTATTGCAATAGCTCATAATGGAAATTTGGTTAATGCAGATGTAATAAGAGAACTTTTGCAAGAAACAGGTAGTATATTTCAAACCTCTATTGATACAGAGGTAATAATAAATTTAATTGCTAAAAGCTATAAAAAAGGTATAGAAAGGTCCCTAGTGGATGCCCTTAAGTTTATAAAGGGATCTTATGCGATTGTTCTTCTTACAGGGGATAAGCTAATAGGGGCAAGAGACCCTAATGGAATAAGACCTTTATGCATTGGTAAATTAGGAGAGAGCTATATATTAACTTCAGAGAGCTGTGCTTTAGATTCTATAGGAGCAGATTTTGTAAGAGATGTAAAGCCTGGTGAAATAGTAATAATAGATGATAAAGGTATAGAATCAATAATGTTTGTAGAGAAAACAAGCTGTGCTACTTGTTCTTTTGAATACATATATTTTGCAAGACCAGACAGTGTTATAGACGGTGTTAATGTATACGAGTCTAGAATTAAAGCGGGAGAAATTCTTTATAAAGAAAATCCTATAAATGCAGATGTAGTTATTGGAGTTCCAGATTCAGGCGTTCCTGCAGCTATAGGTTTTTCTAAAGCTTCAGGTATTCCTTATGCCCTTGGAATAATCAAAAATAAATATATAGGAAGAACTTTCATATCTCCAACTCAAGATATGAGAGAGAGAGATGTTTCTGTAAAATTAAATGTTTTAAAGGTAAATGTAGAGGGAAAAAGAGTGGTTATAATAGATGATTCTATAGTAAGAGGAACCACAAGTAAAAGACTTGTAAATATATTGAGAAGAGCTGGGGCAACAGAGGTGCATTTTAGAGTATCTTCTCCTCCAGTTAAGCATTCATGCTATTTTGGAATAGATACACCTTATAGAGAAGAACTTATAGGGTCTATGCACAGTTTAGAGGAAATAAGAGAAAAAATTGGAGCAGATACTCTAAGTTATTTAAGTATGGAGGGTCTTTTGAAATCTTTAGACAAAAATAAAGGTTATTGTCTTGGATGTTTTTCTGGAGAATATCCAATGTCTACTCCTAGTGAGGACTTTAGATAGATAAAGAATTTTAATGACTAATATAGGGATTAAAATAGAAAATGAGGAGGAATACAAATGGTAGATTATAAATCAGCTGGAGTAGACATAAAAGAAGGTTATAAAACTGTAAATTTAATAAAAGAATATACTAAAAAAACACACAGTCCTGAAGTTATGAATGGAATAGGTAGCTTTGCTGGAATGTTTTCATTAAATGGAGAGTATAAAAATCCTGTACTTGTATCAGGAACTGATGGGGTAGGTACAAAACTAGATATAGCATTTAAAATGGGTAAGTATGATACTGTTGGTATTGATTGTGTTGCCATGAGCGTAAATGATATATTATGCCATGGAGCAAAACCATTATTTTTCTTAGACTACATAGCTTGTGGAAAATTAGAAGCAGAGGTTGCTGCAAGTCTTGTAAAAGGAGTTTCAGAGGGCTGTATTCAGTCTGAGTGCGCCTTAATTGGTGGAGAAACTGCAGAAATGCCAGGATTCTACGATTATGGTAAATACGATATAGCAGGATTTGCTGTAGGTATAGTTGATAAAGATAAGATAATAGATGGTAGTACTATAAAAGAAGGGGATACTTTAATTGGAATTGAATCTTCAGGGGTTCATAGTAATGGATATTCTTTGGTAAGAAAGTTAATTCAAAATTTAGATGAAGAATTTGAAGGGAAAAAAATAGGAGAAGTGTTACTAACTCCTACTAATATATATGTAAAAGTTATTTTAGATCTTATAAGTAAGTTTAATATAAAAGGCATGGCTCACATCACAGGTGGAGGTTTCCATGAGAATATTCCAAGAATGTTTAAAGATGATTTTACTGCAGTAATTGATAAAAATAGCTTCAATATACCAGGTATATTCAAGCATTTTATAGAACTTGGAGTAAAAGAGGAAGATATGTTTAATACTTTTAATATGGGTATAGGATTTGTTCTTTGTGTGTCTTTAGAGGATTCAAATAGAATCATTAAAAGTATTGGGGATTTTGGTTTTAAAGCCTATAAAATTGGCCATGTAGAGCGTGGGGGAAAAGGCGTATGTTTAAAATAGCAGTACTTATATCTGGAGGTGGAACAAATCTTCAATCTATAATAGATAACATAGATAAGGGATATTTAAAAAATTGTTCTATTGAAATGGTTATAAGTGATAGAATTGGGGCTTATGGGCTTGAAAGAGCTAAAAAGAAAGGAATAAAAACTTTTACTTTAGATAGAAAAATTTATAAAAGCCAACTTTCTACTAAAATACTAGAACTTGTAGAAGATAAAGTGGATCTTATAGTTTTAGCTGGATATTTATCAATACTAAATGGAGAGATATTAGATAAGTTTAAAAATAAGGTTATAAATATACATCCATCTTTAATTCCATCTTTTTGTGGTAAAGATATGTATGGAATAAAAGTACATGAGAGAGCTTTAGAGTATGGGGTTAAGGTATCAGGTTGTACTGTGCATTTTGTAGATGAGGGAACAGATACAGGAGCTATAATAATTCAAAAACTGTACCTGTAAAAAGTCAAGATACAGCGAAAATGCTTCAAGATAGGATACTTTTGAAAGAACACATTGCTCTATCAGAGGCAATAAAACTTATATCGGAAAACAAGATAATGGTTAGGGAAAGAAAAGTATATATATCTGAGGATTAAATAGATTGGTATGCATAATTTATAGTTTTATAGATAAAAACAAGAGGAGTGATTTTGATGCTAAAGAGAGCTTTAATTAGTGTTTTTGATAAAGATGGTGTTTTAGAACTTGCTAAGTTTTTAATGGATAGAGATGTTGAGATAATATCAACTGGTGGAACGTATAAATACTTAAAGGAAAATGGTATAAAGGTTATAGAGGTTACAGAAGTAACAGGTTTTGATGAAATATTAGATGGAAGAGTTAAAACTCTTAATCCGTACATACACGGTGGAATACTTGCTATAAGAGATAATAAAGAGCATATGAAGGTTATAAATGAAAAAAATATAACCCCAATAGATATGATAGTAGTTAATTTATATCCTTTCTTTGATAAAGTTAAAGAGGACATATCTTTTGAAGACAAAATAGAGTTTATAGATATTGGTGGACCTACTATGTTAAGGTCAGCTGCTAAGAATTTTAGAGATGTAACAGTAATTTCGGATATATCAGATTATAAAAAAGTTATGAGTCAAATAGAAAATAATGGAGATGTAGATTTTGAAACTAGAAAATGTTTAGCAGGAAAAGTGTTTAATCTAACTTCAGCTTATGATGCTGCTATAAGTAATTTTTTATTAAATGAAGAATATCCAGAATATTTATCCCTTTCTTACAAAAAAATGATGGATTTAAGATATGGAGAAAATCCTCATCAAACAGCAGCATATTATGCTTCAACTTTCGAAAAAGGTTCTATGAAAGATTTCTGCCAGTTAAATGGTAAGCAATTATCCTATAATAATATAAAAGATATGGATATAGCTTGGAAAACTGTTTGGGAATTTGAAGAAATAGCTTGTTGTGGATTAAAACATAATTCACCATGTGGAGTTGCAATTGCAGATACTGTGTGTGAGGCTTATAAGAAAGCATATAGCTGCGATCCTATTTCAATATTTGGAGGAATAATCGCTTTTAATAGAATAGTTGATGTAGAAACAGCTAAAGAGGTTGTTAAGATTTTTTCTGAAATAGTAATTGCACCAGGTTTTGAAGAAGATGCTTTGGAAGTTTTAAAATCTAAGAAGAACTTAAGAGTTATAAAATGTGAAACAAAGCCACAATGTAATGGAGAAATAGTAAAGGTTGATGGTGGAATTTTAGTTCAAAGTTCTGATGATAAGCTTTTAGATAAGGTAGAAGTTGTTACAGAAAAAGCTCCAACTGAAGAAGAGAAGAGAGACATGATATTTGGAATGAAGGTAGTAAAATATGTTAAATCCAATGCAATAGTGGTGGTAAAAGATGGAATGGCAAAGGGTATTGGAGCAGGACAAGTAAATAGAATCTGGGCAGCTGCAGAGGCTCTTGATAGAGCAGGAGATGGAGTTGTAATGGCCTCAGATGCATTCTTCCCATTTGGAGATGTAGTTGAAGAAGCTGCAAAATATAATATAAAAGCAATTATTCAACCAGGTGGTTCTATAAGAGACAAAGAATCTGTTGAGGCTTGTAATAAACATGGTATATCAATGGTATTTACAGGAATGAGACATTTTAAACACTAAAAGTATTTATTCTAAAATAGAGGTGGTTTTATGAAACTATTATTAATTGGAAGTGGCGGACGTGAACATGCAATTGCTTGGAAACTTGCTAAAAGTCATAAAGTTGAAAAAGTTTATTGTGCTCCAGGAAATGGTGGTACTGCCTTAGAGGAAAAATGCGAAAATATTAAATTAACTTCTAAGGAAGAATTAATAGAATTTGCAAAGAAAAATAAAATAGATTTTACAGTGGTTGGACCTGAAATTCCACTAGTAGATGGAATAGTAGACGATTTTAAAAGCCAAGGACTAAAGATATTAGGCCCCTCTAAAAGTGGAGCACTTTTAGAGGGGAGCAAGGCTTTTTCTAAAGAATTTATGAAAAAATATGGTGTAAAAACTGCAGAGTATGCAGTAATAGAAGATTATAATGAAGCCATGGAGTATGTTAATAACTGTGCTTATCCGGTTGTTATAAAGGCAGATGGTCTTGCAGCTGGTAAAGGTGTTGTAATATGTATGGATAAAGAAGAAGCTAAAAATACCATAGAAGATTTCATGGTAAAGGATGTATTTAAGGGATCGGGCAAAAAATTAGTAATAGAGGAGTATTTAGTAGGGGTAGAAGCATCTATTCTCTCTATTACAGATGGGAAAACCATACTTCCTTTTATATCTTCTAAAGACCATAAACAAATATATGATGGTGGAAAAGGACCTAATACTGGTGGTATGGGTGTAATTGCTCCAAATCCTTATTGTAGTTCTGAGGTTTTAAGGGAGTTTAATGAAAATATTTTGAAACCCACTTTAGAGGGAATACAAAAAGAGAATATGGATTATACAGGTATAATATTCTTTGGAATAATGATAACCAAAAAAGGAATATATCTTTTAGAGTATAATGTAAGAATGGGAGACCCTGAAACTCAATCAGTTTTATATCTAATGGAGTCCGATTTAGTGGATTTAATAGAGGCTAGTTTTAAAGGCAAATTAGATAAATTTCCTATAAAATGGAAAGATAAATATTCTTGTACAGTAATTGGTGCCTCAGAAGGATACCCAATTAAATATTCTAAGGGCTTTGAAATATCCTTGCCTTCAAGTAATGAATGCAAAGTTTTTATTGCAGGGGCAAAGATAGAAGATGGAATTCTAAAGACTAGTGGAGGAAGAGTTTTATGTGTAGTTTCTGAAGGAGATTCTCTAGAAGAGGCAAGAAATAAAGCTTATGCATATATAAATAAGGTTAATTTTAAAGGAATTTATTATAGAAAAGATATAGGTATTTTATAGTAATTTCAAAATAAAAGCTGAAAGCATTAAGTTAAAGTAAATTCTTTACTGGTACTTAATGCTTTTTTATTGTATAATTTCATTGCAATAGTTTACTATAATTTTAAAAAATACATCTTGTTAGGAGATAAAAAATGGAGAGTACAAGGAATGATTTTGGATATAAAGGCACCATAAATAAAATGTTTATGGTAGTAATTGTAGTGGCACTATCTTCTCAAATTTACATAGATTTGTCCATATCAAATTTTAAAATTTCCTTTGCTATTATTATATTTGGAATATTTATGTTTTCCTTTGATGAACTAAACCCAACAATTACAGGGGCTTTTACATCACTAGCTGTATATGTCTTAAGGGTTGTTATACACATGTTAAAAGGTGGAAATGGTCTTGATGGGTTGTTTTTTTATTTTCCAGAAATATTTTTTTATTTTTTATATGCGGTTTTTTTGCATGTAATTATGAAAAAGATTTCAAAGGATAAATTGTTTAAGTTGTTTTTCTATTTAATTCTCTGTGATTACTTGGCTAATTTTGTTGAAGCTATTATAAGGGAGTACAATGTTATTCACTTGTTTTATGATTATAATTTAAAGCTTAGTTTATTACTTGTAGCTATAATAAGGGCTATGATATTATGGCTGGGACTTAATTTTATAAAATACTATAGAATGCTTTTAATGAAAGAAGAACATGAGATTAGATATAGAAAACTTCTTTTAACTACAGCAAAGTTAAAGACAGAAACTTATTGGATGAAAAAAACTATGGGAAATTTAGAAGCGGCAATGTCTGAAGCCTATGAGTTATTTGAAAAAATCACACTTAATAAAGACAAAGACACCTGGGCTTCAAGGGCAGTAAATATTGCAAAAGATGTTCATGAAATAAAAAAAGAATATGCTATAGTAGTAAGGGGAGTTGAAGAGGCTACAAATTATAAAGAACAGGGTAAGGGAATGAAATTTAAGGATTTAATTAATATACTTGATATTAGTATGAAAAATGAAATTAAATATAAAAATTTAAATTTAAATATTAAATTTAAAATTGAGAGTGACTTTTATACAAAAAACATTATTATCTCATGTCTATATTTAGAAATATAATAATGAATGCCATAGAAGCTTTAGAATCGAAAAGTGCTGGCAGTATTTTATTTGAACAGAATAAAGAAGAAAGAGATTATATTTTTTATATAAAAGATGACGGACCTGGTATATCCAAAGAGGACATGGAGTTTATATTTTCACCAGGATTTTCAACAAAAATAAATTATGGTACTGGTGAAATTAACAGAGGATTAGGTCTTAGCATAGTAAAACATATGGTAGAGGAAAAATTTAAAGGAAAAATAAAGGTTGATTCAACAAAAGAGGGTACAAGTTTTACCATAATAATACCTAAAAACAGTATAGAGGAGGATGAAGAATGAATATACTTATAGTAGAAGATGATATAAGTATAATAAAGATACTACAAAGGATAATTTTTGATAGAAACCTTGGAAATGTAGTTTCTCATGCACAAAATGGCATTGAGGGAATGAATAAAATAAACATATATAATCCAGAGATAGTGTTAGTGGACCTTTTAATGCCAGGAAAAGACGGATTATCTCTAGTGAGAGAAATAAAGAAAAAGAACTCAAAAACCCAATTTATAATGATATCTCAGGTTACTTCAAAAGATATGATAGCAAAAGCCTACGAGTATGGAGTTGAGTATTATGTAAATAAGCCAATTAATGCCATTGAGGTTCAAAATGTAATAAAAAAGGTTGTAGAAAGAATTCAAATAAGTCAAACCTTGGATCAAATTAAAGGCATTTTTTCTAAAGATATAAATTTAGAAAAAAATGTTGGAGAGATTTTAATAAATTCTGGTGATACTGTAAAAGATAAAGAAGACACAAAAGACAAGATTAAAAATTTAATGAGCAAAATAGGTATAATGGGAGAAGTTGGGTGTGAAGATATAATTAATATTGTAAGCTTTTTAATAGAATCTAGCAAAAGTATGTCTGATTACAGTATAAAGGATTTATGTGGTATGTTTAGTGAAAATCCAAAGTCTGTAGAGCAGAGAATTAGAAGAACTGCTACAGTAGGAATGGTGAATTTAGCTAATTTAGGAATAGAAGATTATATGAATGAGATATTTACAGAGTACTCTAATGGAATATACAACTTTGAACAGATTAAAACGGAAATGGATCATATAAGGGGAAAATCTAGAAAACGTGGAAAAGTCAATTTAAAAAAATTCATACATGGAATTACATTTTATTGTGAAAAAAATAATTAGAATAAAAAGTTTCAGAATTATTAAAAAAATTTTGAAACTTTTTCATTTTTTGAAGCTTGAGATTTATGATTATATTAAATTAATAGGAATACTTATCCAATAATAATGTAAACGTTAAAAATTGTTTATTATTTATCAATAATCAGGTGGGAATGTCATTTTAAAATCAAGTTTTTAGAAATTAGTGGGTTTATTTCTAAAAACTTGACTAAGGCAAAATTAAGTACAATATAAATTTTATTTATCTGTGGGTGTGTATATAAAACTACTTTAAGTAGTTATATATAAAAATGTTTTTTAGGGGTGGTAAGTTTGTTTATTATTGTAAAGGGTTTAGGACTATTAGTATTTACTTTGGTTTTATTTTCTGTTTTTAGTTTAAAAGCTCCAAAAGGAGACAAAGCTATGTCTGGTCTTGCAAATGCAGCGGTAGCGACTTTCTTAGTAGAGGCAATTCATAAATATGTATGCGGTAACTTTCTTAATATAAAGTTTCTAGGGGAAGTGGGTGCTGCCTCTGGTACTTTAGGGGGACCGGCCGCAGTTATACTTGTTGGATTAAGCATAGGAATAAATCCAGTTTTTGCAGTAGCAGCTGGAGTTGCAGTGGGTGGACTTGGAATTTTACCAGGATTTATAGCAGGTTATATAGTTAGTTTAATTGCACCAAAGATTGAAGAAAAATTACCAGAAGGTTTGAATATAATATTCGGAGCACTATTATTAGCTCCACTTGCAAGGTTAATAGCAGTAGGAGTAACTCCAGTGGTTGATGCTACACTTCTTAACGTTGGAAATGTTATTGCAGTAGCTGCAGAACAGTCACCAATAGTTATGGGATTTTTATTAGGTGGAATAATGAAAATAATTTGTACTTCTCCGCTAAGCTCTATGGCAATAACAGCTATGTTAGGTCTTAAAGGACTTGCAATGGGTATAGCAGGAATTGCTTGTGTTGGAGGAGCTTTTGCTAATGGAATCACTTTCCATAGATTTAAATTTGGAAATAAGAGTAATGTAATAGCAGTAATGTTAGAACCTTTAACTCAGGCTAATATAATAACTGCAAATCCATTACCTATTTATAGTGGTAGCTTTTTAGGTGGAGGTCTTGCTGGACTTGTAGCAGCATATTTTGGAATTGTAAATAATGCTCCAGGAACTGCATCACCAATACCAGGATTCCTAGCTTCTTTCGGATTTAATCCACCATTAAAAGTATTAATGGCAGCAGTTTTAGCAATAATAGGTGGTATAATAGGTGGACTTGTAATGTCACAGGTATTTAAAGCACTTAATTATAAAAAGAGAACTCATGCTTCTGAGAAAGAGCAAGAAAATGAAGTTCAGTTAAAAAAGGAAGCTGTATAAAAAAGTACAAGTATAGGCTATAACTCATTTAATTAAAATATAAGCTAAAGCAAAAAGGATAATTAGTTCAATGCTAGTTATCCTTTTTATTTTTAATATAATACATAAAATAGAGGATTTATAGGTTTTTTATTGAATTATATATAAATCTTATTATATATATAATTATGAGTTCAATTTTCTAAATATAAACAGAACTTGCGGATTTGTTCCTATATATGGAAAACTGAGTCCATAATGCAGTGATATTTTTGATCGTTTAGGGGGCTTAAAATGAAAAAAATAAGGAATGAGAACAAAGTTTTTTTAGTGGCTGTAGTTGCTATTATAATTTGTATTTTGGCATTTCAATACAATATTAATTTTGGTATAAACAAAAATCCACCTTCAGTAAAATGGGGCAAAGGTTTAAAGATAAGTGAAGCTAAGGTTAATACTTACCCTTTGATAATAAAAGAAGACAAGGGTTATTTAGTTGCTATAAATAATGAAGATAAAGTAAAAATAATGAAGTTTAATAGTGCTGCAGTTAAGTTAAGTGAAAAGGAATTTAAAATAAATAGTAGTATTATTAGTAATCTAAATTTTATTAAAAATCATGAAGGAAATTATATTATTTCCTATGACTCAAAGAAAGTTAGCGGAAGTGAAGAAAATCTAATTAAATTAGATGAAAACTTAAATAAGATTAGTGAAGAGACTATAAATGGAGTAAATGAAAGCTCACAAATTGATGATAAAATTATTATAAGAGGTTATGAGGATAGCATACAGGTAGTTAATATGCAGAAAAACGAAAATCTTAAAGTAAAAGCAAACAAAGTAATAATGAGTAGAGGAGTTAAAATAAACGATAATAATTATTTAATTGTGTATTTAACTCAGAATGGAGCTTTAAATGCCTTTAATTATGAAGATAATAAAATAACATCACAGAAAGAACTATTTACTTTTAATTTGTCTCCAAATCAGATTATAATAAATTCTGCTCTTGGAACTGATGGAAATAAGATTTATTTAATTATGTGTAAAAAGGTAAAAAATAACTTTCAAACAGACAAATACGTATTTGATATAAATAAAATGAGTGAATTTACCTATGAAAAATTGAGGGTACCTAATATATATGATATAAATGATGTTAAATTTGTTCAAAATGAGGATGGAAAAGCATTATTTTTAGTAGGTGGATCTAGGGATTTTGGCATTAAAAAAACTTATACAGATGTTTTTGAGATGTACGTTAAAGACAACAAAGTCTCTATAGGAAGTTTTTTATCTAAATCTAGTCAAGTAACAGTTTTTCCTGCACTTTCAAAAGATATAGCTATTTACTGTGATTATAACCCTTCTAAGGAAAATCACAATGTATATATAGCTTCTACGAATCAAGACTTTAAAGAAAAAAACAACAAAGTAAGCTCCTTAGAAAGAAAATTAGCTTTTTTAGATACCTTACAAGGTTTTATGTATAGCTTAACATACTTATTGATTATTGGACTTAAATGGATAATTCCTTCAGCGGTAATAATGTGCATTATTAGTTTATTTGAATATAAGATAAATGTGAAATGGAAAAAAAGAATATATATAATTGCATCCATCGTTACCTTTTTAATTAAAGCTAAGACTATACAGTATACAAATTACAAAGTATATGCATATTATCTACCGAAGGCTTTAATGTCGCCTATTCTTGGAGTTTTAATTAATTTGATGTTTAGCTTAGTTTGTTATTCATACGGATATTATAAATACAAAGATGATTTAGAGGCTATGCCTGTAGTTAAATTTATTCCTTATGTACTTTTAGATTCTATATTTACATTACTGGTCTTTGCACCATATATGCTTTAAAAAGCAAGGTGTAAAATCTAAAGCTATAGATTTTACACCTATTTTGTATATAAAATTATATTAGGATTTTTTAAAGTAATAGAGTCTACCATTTTCTAAAGAATAATCTATTAGATTTTTATCGTATAAATAAGTCAAAAATGCGGATACTGTAGAATAAGTTATATGATATTGTTTTATATCAAGCTTTAAATCTTTTAATATACATAAATTTTCAACTAGATCTTCTTTTGTTGCAGGTTGATCTAGTATTTCTAGTAGAAGCTCTACATACTCATTAATGTTTTCTATATTTTTATTTAACAATTCAAGTAATTCCTGTGATTCCAATAAATTAGAGCTATGAGAGGGTAAGAAAAAGTCAGCATCTACAGTTTTAAGAAATTCTAGAGTGCTAAGAGATTCCTCAATGTTGTTTAAATAAGGAAGAGAGTATTTTTCTAGTATTTCAAAACTAAATACACTATCTCCTAAAAAGCATACTTTTTCAGGAGTAATAATGCCTATTTGACCTAAGGCATGTCCTTTTAGGTTTAAAATCTCAAATTTTTCATCTCCAATTTTCGCCATTCCTATTTCAAGTTCAAAATCCACTTTAGGTGCCTTTGAACTGTTTCTTAAGGGTTTTATTGCATGAGAAGAGTAAAGCATAGATGAATATAGGAAAGTATTTTCTATATAGAGCTTTTCATTAGTAGAAGTAAAAATTTCACATCCTGGGTAATGAGTTTTAAAGAAAGAATTTCCACCACAGTGATCCATATGACTATGAGTGTTTATTATGTATTTTGGATGAAGATTATTTTTTATAAGTATATCATCTATTTTTTTGCTGTAGAATTATTTATCCCAGTATCTATTAAAAGGCAATTTTTATTTTTAAAAGAGTAAACACCTATATTTGTAGGTGAGTCTATATAATATGTACTGCCTTTAATTTTATTTAAATCCATAAACCCACTTCCCTTTGAAATATATTTTTTAAAATACACAAAATATAATAGCATATTAAATTATATTTTACAAAAAATAATAGTATATTTAAAGAAAGTTCTTTTTAAATTAAATGTAGAATATATGTTTTGGTAAAACAGTTTCACTTCAAGTATTTTAAATTTTCTATTAAAATTAAAGGAAAATATGAGTGTTTATAGAAATATGAATATAATAAGTTATTTTATACACCTAAGTATTAACTTTTACACTTACTTTACAGGGGTTTAAATTGTAAATTATAAAATTAATTAGAGTTACACAGAAGAACATATTACGAATAAGTAATATTTGGTAATTCACAGTTTAATAGGAGGGGAAATTTAATATGATCAAATTATACTATTGTGAAAAATGTAAAAGAGTACTTAATAAAAATGAGAAGTGCGATTTTTGTGGTTCTGAAGATGTTAAAGAGCTAAAGGTTGGAAAGTCTGTAAACGTTTTAGGAAGCAAACAAAAGGGTAAATTCTTAAGAGTTAAAGGTGAAATAGTTAGTTTAATAATAACAGATGAGATGAATAATAAGCTTTTAAAAGATTATAATTATAAAGAACTTAAGAAGATTTTATAAAAGATAGGAGAGATTAAAGATGAAGGTAATTAAAAGGAATGGAAGAGAACAAAAATTTGATTTAGATAAAATAAAAATATCAATAGAAAGAGCTTCAGATGATACAAAGATACCTTTGACAAGATCGGATTCTGAAAATATATCAAAAAAGATTGAGAAAGATATATTAAGGGATTACAAAGAGTTTATAAATTATACTCAGATAAGAAAAGTAGTAGAAAAAAATTTGGTAAAAGAAGGCTTTGAAAAAATAGCTGAGGCGTATAAAAATATATAGAGAATAAGGAATAGAAAAAGGTTCTGCCCTAAGAAAAGCTATGAAGTATAGTTTCTAATCGAAACTAATTGCTTTAAATAACTGTCTTAAGGCTAGGATCTTTTTATATTAATTTTATTAACATTTTAATGGCTACAGCTAAGGACATTATAATAAAAATTGGTTTAATAAGTTTTGAGCCTTTGTTTAGTGCCATTTTTGTTCCAAAATGTGCACCTAATATCATGAAAAATGCAACGGGTATAGCAAAGGCATAGTATATTTTTTTATGTATGGCAAATAGTATTAGAGATGCTATGTTGCTTGTAAAGTTTAAAATTCTAGAATTGCCAGTTGCGTTGACAAAATCATAACCAAATATTTTTACAAAGCCAAATATTAAAAAAGAACCTGTTCCGGGGCCAAAGAAACCATCATAGAATCCTAAGGAGAAAGCTAGTATTATTCCAAGGATGATGTTTTTTTATTAATACCTGAAAATTTATTTGTAAAACCCAAGGATTTTGAAAATAAACTATAAATACCTATAAACAAAATTAGAACTAATACCAGTATGTTTAGTATATTTTCATCTATGGAAAGCACTGTATTTACACCTATAAAAGCTCCCACTAAGGTAAAAGGAATAAGGTATTTTAAGATTTTAAAATTGACTTTTTTGAAGTTATAAATTTAATAGAGCTTGTAAAGGAAGCTGTAGTAGAACTAAATTTATTAGTGCCAAGTACAAAACTAGGGGGAAGTCCTGCTAGCATATAGGCGGGTACACTTATAAGTCCACCGCCTCCAGCTATTGAATCCACAAAAGCCGCTAAAAAGCCTGCAGCACAAAGAAAAATCATTGTCATAATAGAAAGTATCCTCCTTGTAAATTAAACAAGGCACTAAGGATAAAACCCTAGTACCAAGTGTAATATTTATTTTTCTTTATATTTTTTTATTAAGTTATGATCAAGTAAGGTATCGCTATAGTCTAGCTGTTTAAGCGCCTCATCCTTTTTTTCTTTAATTCTTTGGTTTCTGCAACCTCTAATGCTGTTTTCAGGTCATAGTATTTTTTAGTTGAAGAGGAATAGAATACGTTATTATCTATAAAGGAACCCGTTCTAAATACTAAAAATCTATCTTTAACATTGAAAATATCTTGTCCAAACATATACTTGTTATTTAAATCAAACATATTAGATAGAGTAGGGTATAAATCCATTTGACCAGACACAGTGCTGTTTAAGCCTTTGTTTGCATCTTTTGGAAAGTGCATTATTAAAGGAACCTTTTGATATTTTGCCCAGGCATAATCATCATCTTTAGTTTCCCCCACAAAGGAATAAAGTTCATTTGCATGATTTTTAGGAATAGCAAAATGGTCACCGTACATAACTAATATGGAGTTGTCTAAAGTTCCATTTTTCTCTAATTCATCTAAGAATATTCCTATTTGTTTATCTGTATAATGTATTGACTTAATATAGTTACCTATAAATGTGTTTTCATATTTTCCTACCTTGAATTCCCCGTATTTATCTACGGCTTCAAAAGGATAATGGCTAGTTAATGTTACTAAAAAGCTAAAGTATGGTTTTTTAAAAGATTCCATTTTTTCCAAAGACTGCTTAAAAAATGATTGGTCACTTAATCCAAGACCAATTGTTTCGTCTAAATTAAAGCTTTTTTCACCGTAAAAGTTGTCAAAGCCTTCTTTAACATACATAGCATTTCTATTCCAAAAGCCTTCTTTATAACCGTGAAGAGCGGCAGAATAGTATTTCTTTTCTTTAAGTTTTGTTGCAAGAGAACTAAATTCATCTCCACTGTAGATATAGTATGCAGCTCCAGATGCTGCTGGGTAAAGTGAATTATTTGACATAAATTCAGCATCAGAAGTATTTCCGCCTGCAACCTGATAGTAGTAGTTATCAAAGTAAAGACTTTTTTTAATCCATCTATTTAAATTAGGTGTAATTTCCTGTCCTTCTATGGTTTTATTAATTACAAAACCTTGAAGAGCTTCTACTTGAAGCATAATAAGGTTTTTTCCTTTTCCTATATTATTAAAATCAGTTCCAGTATTCTTTGAGTTTTTTAGCAAATACTTTTGTATGTCATCTTTCTTATTGTCATCTAAAGACGTTGAGTTAAGTATATTCTTTTTCGCAAAATTACAAACGTCAAGAACATGGCAGTTTAGGTTGCCTAGGGAATTAGTTATATATATTTTATTGTACATACCTTCAATAAGTCTTGGCTGCTCAATGTTTAATTTATGGATGTAATAACTATCTGCAGAAATTCCAAGTGCAATTAGTAAAGCAAATGCAGGTATTCTAATTTTTAAAGAATCTGTTTTGGCTTTATTATTTATATAATCTAAATAATTATCTTTAAATTTTATTTTAAAAATAGTTTTTATTATTGGTATTAAAATAATATCTAGGAGTAATAATAAGTCTTGAGGCTTAATTACATCTTTTATAGCTTCGTTTACAGAACCAAGTAAAAGCCCATTTCGTATAACAGGAATAGATAGTACGTCTTTATAGTATCTAAAGTAATTAGTGTCAGCAATAAGTACAATAGTTAATATTATATTCCATATATATAGGAATTTACTTCTCCTTTTTGCTTTAAATAGTAATGAAAATGAAACTATCACAATTAATGAGGCTAATATAGGAAAAATAATACCTTTTATGTTAAAATATTCATTTATAACATTACCGTAAATTAATGATTTCAATGTTACTAAAACAAGAAACAAAATCACGTCAAAGTAACCTAGAATTTTTTTCATTTTTTCGCTTCCTTTCTAAGAATAAATTATATTAGACAAATGCTTATTTATTTGTTAACATTATAATCGAAAATTTTATTTAATACACTTATAAAAGTATAACATATGGACAAGAAGTTTCAATAATTATTGCAAAAAGTTTATTGGAAATTCACAAAAAATCTACGACAAGTGGCAATTAATACAAATCTTAAATTTTTAATTTTAAAAATTCAGGGGATAGCTCATATATAGATAGGTGTGCCCCTATAGTCATTATATTTTCTTCAAAAATTATTGCCAAAAGCGCAATATATTACTAAGATAAGTACATATACAGTTACTACTAAAAAGTGAAAGAAAATTTAAATTTACAAATATATTATATGTAATAATAGAATAGGTGGTTAAAACATGAGAAAAGGAAAAGATTACGAAATAGAAATCAAAAATACGGCCTTTCCTGGTATGGGAACTGGAGAGTATGAAGGTGAGAAGGTTTATGTAAAATCTGCAGTGCCAGGGCAAAAGATTCTTACAACAATAACAAAAAGAAAGCTAGAATTGAGGGCAGAATTAAGGAAGTTATAGAAGATGCTGATTACAAAATACAACCTAAATGTGTTGATTTCAACCAATGTGGCGGATGTTCTCATCAGTTTATTTCTTATGAAAAGCAGCTAGAGTTTAAAAAGCAGCAGGTTTTAGATCTATTTAAGGAAGCTTCTATAGAAGATTTTGAATTTTTAGGAATTGAAGGAAGTCCAGAGGTGTGGGAATACAGAAATAAGATGGAATATACCTTTGGGGATTTCGAAAAAGGGGGAGAGCTTACTTTAGGTATGCATAAGAAAGGTTCTGCCTTTGGTATTATTAATGTAGACAAGTGCCAAATAGTAGATGGAGATTTTAGGAGCATACTAGATACAGTTGTTAATTACTTTAGAGAAAAGCCTCTTCCATATTATAGAGTTAGAAGTCATGAGGGGTATTTGAGAAATCTAGTAGTAAGAAAGGCCAAAAATACTGGTGAAATACTTATAAATTTAGTTACTACTACACAATTGGATTTTGATTTAACTGAATTAACTGAAAAACTTAAGAACTTAAACTATTTAGGAACTTTAAAAGGAATACTCCACACTTTTAACGATTCTCTTTCAGATGCAGTTTACGCTGACAAGATAGATGTGTTGTATGGCCGTGCATATATAACTGAGACTTTATTAGGTCTTAAATTCAACATTAAGCCGCTTGCTTTTTTCCAAACAAATTCAAAAGGAGCGGAGGAGCTTTATTCTATAGTTAGAGATTTCCTAGGAAATGCTGATTCAAAAGTAGTTTTTGATTTATACTGTGGTACTGGAACTATAGGCCAAATTGTTGCTAAAAATGCTAAGAAGGTTGTAGGCATAGAGCTTATAGAGGAAGCTGTAGAGGCGGCAAGAGAAAACTCTAAGTTAAATGGTTTAGATAACTGTGAGTTTATAGCAGGGGACGTTGCTAAGGTTATAAAGGATGTGAAATACACTCCAGACATTATAATATTAGATCCTCCTCGCCCAGGTGTTCACCCAGTTGCTATGGATTATGTTATAAAATTTAATGCTCCAGAGATAATCTATGTTTCCTGCAATCCAAAGACTTTGGTAACAGATCTTAAGGTTCTTATAGATAGGGGATACAAGGTAGAGAAGGTTAAAGTGAAGGACATGTTCCCACATTCGCCTCATGTGGAGAGTGTCGTATTGATAACAAGAAAAGATAGGTAAAGGGTTAAAAAGCCTTGAAATAAAGGGGCTTCCGAGGGTTAGAGTTAAAGCTTTAACCCTCGGATTTTTTGTTGAAATAATCAGAACCAAACATATCCACGATAAAAATGCTGTAGGGTTGAGTTGACAGGATAAAAATGGGTAGGTTGTGGAGATAGGATTGATAAAAAATAAGCCAGAATGGTGAGCCTGGCTTATTTTTAGAAAGAATTAAGTTCTTATAAGATTATCGGTAATTAAGCATACTTGCATTAGCTTACATTATTATGTTTATAATTTTCCACCTGTTTCATGATTTCTTCATAGGTATCATCAATGGTTGTAGGTGGGTATCCATTTTTCTTGAGAAGAACAGCAACATCGGTATATAATTCATCTTTAACATCTTGGCGGTTTGTCCAGTCAGTGTATTTAGATTTGTTGCTTACTAACTTTTTAATTTCCTTTGCCAAGAAAATATACTTCTTATCTTCAAGTTTATCTCTAAACCCATATTTATCAGCAACAGCAAGTAGAATGTCATAGAACGCTTTTTCATCATATGAAATTCCAAGAGTTTCAAATGATTGTTGCTCATCCTTCATCTCATTGAATATTCTTTCAAGTTCTTCGCTGAGGTTATCAACTAAATCTTCAATGATTTCCTCAACTTCGCTAATTTCATTTCTAGAATTA
Organism: Haloimpatiens sp. FM7315; assembly: GCA_041861885.1. Taxonomy (NCBI): domain Bacteria; kingdom Bacillati; phylum Bacillota; class Clostridia; order Eubacteriales; family Clostridiaceae; genus Haloimpatiens; species Haloimpatiens sporogenes. Next base: position 2,107,652 of record JBGVUE010000001.1, on the reverse strand, counting down.
TAGCGGTCAATAACATTTTTAAGTTTTTTTGAAAAATCACTAGCCTTTAAAATATTTGTTTTACCAAATTCCTTAATAGCTTTTTTAAGCAATTTTACAAGGGCTTGATATCTGGTATGCGGATATGGAATTTTCTTTAGCTTATCTAAAAATTCATCACTAAAGAGAAACTGCACATCATCGGCAGGGTGTTCTTCAAAATTGAACACTTTGTCACTGTATGTAGAACTAATAGCTTTGTTTACAAGTTCTGACACTTTTTTATTCATCAGTGTGGTATCAGGTGTATCGCCTAAAGTCATCTTAAATATAATAGAGCGAACACACATAAAATAGTGTAAGTGTTCTACTTCGGATTCAGTAATCTCATCATGACCGATGCAAACATCAAATGCTTTTTTTGCACGTTGGGTAAATCCCATAAAATTATCCCTACGGGATTTTTCTGCAAGTACAAATTCTACACCATTTTGTATAATGCACAATCTCTCAGCCGGAGTAATATTGTTTGTAAAAAATTTACTGTAATCTAGCGCGTTCATTAATCTAATGATTCTATCCATGAAGTCTTTGAAAATAACAAGAGATGTATCGATTCCGTTTATCGGTCTAATATCTCCATTGTAAAGTTTCATAGCTGTAAGAATAGCACCTTCCAAGCCAATGTAATCAACAATCAATCCTTCTTCTTTGCCTTTAAATACACGATTGACACGAGAAATTGTTTGAATTAGGTTGTGTGTTTCCACAGGCTTGTCAAGATACATAGTATCCATTGACGGAACGTCAAATCCAGTAATCCACATATCCACAACAATGGCAATTTTGAAGTTGGATTTATCATCTTTAAATGCCTTAGCATATCTTTTGCGGGCCTTTGAATCTCCAAGAAGGTCAGAAAGTTCTTTTGTATCCTTTTTTTGTTATTTGTGCATACAAGTTTTACTTTTTCAATCTCTATAGCATCACGACTGATAACTGAGCCTTCATATTCTGGAGCACACTTACGCTTTTCAAGCCACTCAGGGCGCAAAGCCTTTATTCTTTTATATACCTCGAATGCAATTTCTCGGTCATAGCAAACGAACATGGCTTTGCCGTTTACAGTTGCATTTTCCTCGCATCTTTTTTCATAATGCCAAATGAAGTGTTTAACCACAATATCCAACCTGTCGGGGTTTCCTAGTATAATTTTAAGCTTAGTCATATCCTTTTTGGATTGCTCAATTTGATACTCGTTTGCTCCTGATTCAGTCTGTAATCTGTAGTATTCATCACAAGCTGCAGCAATTTTTTCGTCAAGCTGTACTTCTCTTGGTCCAGGCAATCGTGCAATTTTAACGGTGGCCCCATCATCTAACGACTGTTTCATAGTATAGGTAACTACAATATCACCAAATACACGAAGTGTTGCGTCAACAGGTGTGCCTGTAAAACCAACATAAGTTGCCTTTGGAAAAGATTTGTGTAGATGTTTTGCAAATCCAAAAGTTTTTTTAGTATCTCCGTTTTTTGTAATATACTTGGCTTCCATATTAGTTTGTGTTCTGTGTGCCTCGTCAGAAATGCAGATGATGTTACTCCTATCGCTCAGCAAGCTAACGTCTTCAGAAAATTTCTGAATGGTCATTAAATAGATGCCGCCGCTTTCCACGTTGGCAAGTTTATCTTTCAGCATTTTTCTGTTTTTGATGCTTATTGAGTTTTCGTCAATTAAATATTCCTTAGCATTTTCAAAGTCATCAGATAATTGCTCATCTAAGTCATTTCTATCCGTAAGTAAAACAACGGTAGGCTTGTGTAGGGTGGTAGACATGGTAAGTCGCTTTGAAAGAAACAACATGGTATACGATTTTCCACAGCCAGTAGCACCCCAATATGTGCCGCCTTTGCCACTTCCAGCCTCATATTCATTAAGAATGCTTTCATACATTGTTTCAGCACCGTAGTACTGATAATACTTCGGTAGTACCATTAAGTTGCAGTCGCTGTTATCTGGAATATAAATATAACTGTGAAGTATATTTAATAGAGTTCTGTGCTTAAAAAGACCATTAATAAGCATATGAACTGATGGAATACCGTCAACGTTATTGTAATTTTTCCCATCTGTTGAACACCACTTGAAATAGAATTCATAATCACTGAAAAGAGAACCATATCTTGTGTTTGCTCCGTCACTTATTACATTGATAAAATCATATTTCATAAGTGAGGGGATGTCCTGTGCATAGCGGATATGAGTTTGGTCATAGGCATCTGCAATAGATACATTCTCATCAGCTGGGTTTTTTAGTTCAAAAACAGAAACAGGAATGCCGTTAATAAATAGGATTATGTCGGGTCTGCGGTTTTTGTATTCTTCAAACTCAAATTGGTTAACAGCTCTAAAAACATTGACTTTTTCACCGTCTTTTCCGAAATCAAAGAAATCAATAAAAAAGTCTGTGCCGTCATCACGGTGAAGTGTATAGCCCTTCATCAAAAGTTTGTAGGTTTCTTTTAGAGAGCGATATAGCGACTGATTGCTAAAGCTAGTTAGATAACTGCAAAGTACTTTGACTTCATTATCTGAGAAGTAATCATAACGCCTTAGCAGATATTCACGCAAGTCATCAACTAAAATAATTGCATCTTTTTGACGGTGAATATCATATCCGCACTTATACTCCCATCCAACATTGCCGAGAAGTTCGAGGACGGCGAGTTCATAGTCATTTTCATAATATTTGTAGTTTGCCATTACTTGGCATCTCCTTCCTTAATTGCTCCACTTATTAAAATAGGGCAGATTGTTTTTTCTATTTCTATCAACTTTTCTAAAATGTTTTTTCTCTCTATATATGCTTTATAAATATCAACAATATCTTTTTGCATTTCAATAGATGGAATGGCTATTTCGGTTTCGCAAAGAGATTCCCAAGTAAAAACTTCTGTTGAACTACCCCAAGAACGAAAACAAGCAGCTCTGTCCCATTCATCTCTACAAAAACATAAATAGAGATATTCAGGAAGCAATTCTTTTGTTTTTTCAGGTTTAATGCGAAAAGCTGTATTGTTCCAGCTAATGATAAATGGTGAATCAAATAGATTAAATCCTAATCCAATTTTTTTGCCATGTGTCCGTGGATTATATACAAATTCTAAAGGCTTCACTACTAAAAAATTGCTCAAATCAGTAGTTGATACATTTGCCTTTGTTGGTATAACCTCTTTAGTGATTGTCATTCCTTTTACACTATCTTCACCATAAGTCATGTTGTTATTTCTCTGATCTGTTTGTTCAATATAACTACTAATTGATTTTAGCGGCATTGAATGTAAAATTTTATCAAGTTGAACATGGCAAACATAATCACTCTTGTCAATACCACTTTTAATTGTGGAAATGTTTTTTTGTATAGCTTTATAAATTGCTACATACTTTTTTTGAATATCGACAGAAGGGAGCGTTAATTCCACATCACAAAATACACCCCATTCCATACCATCTCTTACGGAAGAGTCAGTATTAAACCAAAAGAAACGGTCTTTTTCATTGGATTTTAAACACATGAAAAAATATTCTTTTAATATGACTGTTTCATCGGTAATTCTAAATACCGTATAAGCTGGACTTACAATTTTATTCTTTTTAGTGTGGTTCATTGAAATAGGAAGAACAACATCTCTTCCAACGTGCATCAAATTGCAAGCAAAGTAATTTGGGGGAACAACAGAATATCCACTTGTATTGGCTCCAACTTGCTTTGAAGGCTCAAAAAATTCTTTATCCCTATTTATTCCGGAAATATCATTAACGGTCAAGTTTGGAATACCACATTTCTCAGAGTATTTTTCAACAAAAGTTCCTATTTTCACTTTATTTAATGCCATATCCAATACCTTCAAGCGCAGCTTCTAACTTGGCTTGCGATTGCCTTTCCTCAACCATCAAAGCTTTTAGTTCAGATTGAATTCTTGACATTTCTGTTTCAAAATCAATTTCTAAGTCATGGTCAACAAATGATATATATTTGGACGGCACCAATGCATAATCTTTTTGTCTTATTTCATCCATTGCCGCAGAATAACAGAATTCTGGAATATCCTTATAAAGCGTTTTCCATTCAGGTGATTGCCAAGCAAATAATGTTGAGGCTATTTTTTCTTTGTCAGTATCAGTTAAAAGAACATAACCATCTTCGTTATTACCGCCATCACCAAGTGTACGTGCGTCAATGAAAAGAATTTCATTTTCTCGGTTTCTCAGCATGACTTCTGTATCATTTCTTTTAACTTTTTTCGGCTTTTTATGGTTTCCGATAATCCAAAGGGTTACGGAAATATCTGTTGCGTAGAACATATTACGAGGTAACACGATAATTGCCTCAACCTTGTTATTTTCAATAAGTTGTTTTCTGATTTTGTATTCTTCCGAATCGGCATTTAATGCGCCATTGGCAAGCAAAAATGCAGCTGTACCATTGTAAGACAGTCTTGAAAGCATATGCAGTACCCATGCGTAGTTTGCGTTGCTAATAGGAGGTAACTCATAATCATGCCACCTTCCATCGTTTGTTAATTGATTTGCTGTTCTCCAATCTTTAAGATTGAATGGAGGATTAGCAAGTATATAATCTGCCCTAAGGTCAGGATGCTTGTCCCTTGTAAAAGTGGAAGCATCTTCATCACCCAAGTTGCAATTAAGACCACGAATGGCAAGATTCATGCGAGCCAATTTATATGTTTTGTCATTGGATTCTTGTCCGTAAATTGTAATATCTTTCTTATTACCTTGATGCTTTTTGATAAATTCTGCTGATTGTACAAACATCCCTCCAGAACCGCAACAGGGGTCATACACTGAGCCATTGTAAGGCTGTATCAACATAGTCATCAACTCTACAATATTTGCCGGAGTGTAAAACTCGCCCTTTTCGGATTTTGCCGCAATACAGAATTTACGGAGAAAATACTCATATACTCTGCCGATAACATCGTCAGATTCATCCTGTGAGTATTCAAGCTTGTGAACCTCATCAATAAGAGAAGAAAACTTTGGGGCCTCAATACGCAGAGAAATATAAAAACCTATCGGTAATGCACCTTTCAAAGAAACATTGTTCTTTTCTAAGTTTTTAAATGCATCATCAATAATAGTAAAAATGGTGTTTTTCTTGGAATTATCTTTTATATAATCCCAGCGGTCATGCTCTTCCAAATAAAAAACATTGTCACGAGAATAAAACTTTGGATTGTCAACAAAATCCTTTGTATCATCATTGGCAAGTAGTCTTTCACGTTGTGCATTGAATTTATCATAAGCGAAACGCAGGAATAAAAGACCCAATACAACATTCACATAATCCGTTGCACTCACGCTACCTCTTAATTTATTACAAGCAGCCCAGAGGCCCGCCTCCATAGAAACTTTCTTTTTTTCCTTTTTAGCCATATTGTTTCTCCTTTCAAATTAAAATATATTTACAGTTTTGAACTGGTAATCAACAACTATTATACATCTGTATAGCGGTCATCTGCTAACTTACCTTTTCTTAAATACTCATCTACCTCAGAAATTTTAAATTTGTACTGTTTCCCTGCACGTGTGTAAGGAATAGTTCCTTTTTTTATCCATGCACGGATAGTGTCTTTGCTTACGCTAAGGTGTAGTGCAATATCTTCAAGGTTAACCCACTTTTCTGATTCAGTAAACATATAAATCCTCCTAAAACATATCGAAAAGGCTGTTGCCTTCAGGTGTTTGTTTGTTTTTTAGTTTTTCAAGATACAGACGCATATCGTTATACTCTTTTTTTAGAACAAAATTATCATTCTCAATACAACGTATCAACTCTGTATACTCTGTAGAGTTGTTTCTAATTTTATCAATTTCAAATTCATAGATACGGCCTACAATATCAGGTGTTCCATATTCATTTTTGTACTCATAACTAATATTATCCAAATTCACTAGTTCTTCATTTTCATTTTCATCTAAAGCAAAGGCATATTCACCACTAACTAACGAATCATAGTGCGGTAAATCTTGCAACATTACTGTCCCATGCCCATTAAGTTCCTTAATAAAAGAAAACAGGTATGATTGACACGAAGTTAAGGAAAAATCATCCGTTTCACCCCTTTCGTATTGTATGCAAGGATAGATGGTTTGAAGAAAAGTCCAATAACCATCTTCGTTATCGCAACGTTCATATAATTTGGCCAAATAAGGCAAGAACATATACTCTTCTACTTTCTCAGAAATCATATCATACAGCATATTGAATGTTTTATCGCCATACATTCGGTTTCTTCTATGTTCAAAAAAATCAGCAATACTTTCAAGGTGCTTATCCTTTTGCTTTGAAAAATATAATGCACAAAAATATTCTTGAAATGAACGGTGAGTAAAATGATATTTACCACTCTCAAAGTACATTAGACACATATTTGAACAAAGATCATACAGGTAATCAATTACATTTGTTGTTTGATCATTATATTTCTTACGTTCACTAAGTTTTTTGTAATAATTAGTAAATTCATCTTCATTCATCTCAAATTTTTCATCGTAATAAGAACGAGAGCATATTTCAGCAAAATAGTCAGCAAACTTGTCGGCGGTAAGTCCAGTCTTAAGAGTACGCTTATATGCACCTTTACTTGCATCGTGTTTTATTGATAATGCCGCATATGCCTCTCTATAGAAAATATGCATTTTTGATGGTACTTCTGCATATTGCTCAAAGGTGATGAGCATTATAGTAAGCAAAAGTGGATTTTCAATAAATGATCTATGTGTGTGATACAAGGTTTTTTCTAACTCAAGACGAAATTTTTCTTTTATTATTGGCTCATCGGGTCTGAACTCTAAATTATCAATCAATTTCAATGCTTGTTTTGTTGAAAAAGGCTTTAAATGCATTACTGTAAATCTTGAATATGAAATAAATGACTGGGTAGGTCTTGATGAAATTACATAGTAATTATCAGGATACATATCAGTAAAACGTTCTAATTCCCGTTCGAATTTTTTAGCATTTGCTGATGCGATTTCATCCAATCCATCAAAAAGCAGTAGACATTTTCCAGTAGACAAAATTTCTTGAAATTGTTTTTCTGTTATATCGGTGCAAAAGTTTTTCATTCTTGAAAAAACATATTCAAATAATTCACCTGTTGTCTCATCAAAATCTTTTAATGGAATAAAAATTGGAATATTTCCAATTTGGCTGTAATTTTCAATAGAATCTAATAGTAGATGTCTCATCATCATTGACTTCCCAAGACCGCCCGTTCCTGAAAGTATAACAAATCTTGAACAATCCGAAAGTGATTTAAAATTAACATTTGCTATTACTGTCGTTTTATATGATGTTCCAAATCGTCCAGTTACAGGCACACGTCTTTCGATATTGTTACAGACATAAAAGTCATAAAAAGGTTTTGGGTGATCATTGTAGAGCAAAGTTTTCATTAAGCTGTATTTTTGCTTTACATTAAATAGATATTTTTGAAATGGAACCGGCAATTCTTCAGGAAAGTCCACTAATTCATCTACGGTTTGTATGGCTGTTACTGCAGACTCTCTGAATGAATCATTAGAAATATTAATGATTTTTATTTTGCGGTCGTTAGCATTAAATTGATTCAAGTATTCTGTATTAACATCTTTTATACATTCTTTTCCTACAGTATTAACAACTTCAGCAGCAGTGTAAAGGAATAATCCAGTTAATAATTCAGATAGCACAAATTCATCCTGCGAAAGCAGGGCATTTTTTGTTTTACCTATATATTTTTGAAAACTCAATTTTTTGTCATTTTCAATAACTGTATCTTTTTCAATTATATCAAGTAAGGCATTAATTGCTTGTTCTTTTTTATCTTCATCTAATAGTCCTATTACAGTATATTCAAATTTTTGTACTACATCTTTTTTATTAGCTTTTTGAGCTTCAGCAACAACATTACTAATGCTTTCACCAGATTTTTCATAGGCCCTACTGCCACCTTGTTTTCGACCACTAGAAAGATTGCTTGTACAACTAAGCAACCTTGAAACTGATGTTTTGTTGTTTTTATTCAAGTATTGGCAATTAGGGTCTACAGTTCTTGTCATAGTGCCTACCAACTGGTAGTCTGTTACATTTTGACGTTTGCACAAGCGAAGGACGTGTGCAAATGTTCCAAAGCATAATCTCATCATCTCTTTGACTCCCTTGTAACTTATAATCAACAATTTGTAACCATTAGCAAATGGATAAGCAATACCAGGTCAATTTCGAATCAATACCCATTAGATTTACACTGTTATCAGAGTTTTGATAACAGCTTTTTTTGTTTTGTTATCCTACTAAATCATACTAAATCATTATAACTCACACTAACCCGACTGTCAATCTGTGGAAGAAGTTTTGTGTCGATTTGTCGCCAACACCCAGTCCATATGGAGGTCTATCTCACAAACCCAATTCACTAAAGTGGCCATAGACATCAATTTTGAAAATCTAAAATGAATTTATAGTAAAAATCAATATCACAAGGCCTGATTAGCTTATAGGGCGTTGGGATACAAATATAGGAATCTTCACAGCGAAAGCTGTGAAAGGTGCGATAGAGGTACTTGGCTTCACTGTGGAGGCAAAAATGAGAACAACACTAAAAGAGTAGTAAATGCAGCAAAAATTATATTTGCTTAATGCTCCCTAATCTATACTTTCATGGTTTTTACATGAAAATGACCAGCACGAGAGAGTCTAGATTATTTATTTAGTTACTGTCCGGAATGACATAAAACTATAAAAATATATTATTTAAGCCTATGGCGCGCGACATTTGGCGAGGATATGCATATCGAATTCTACTGTTTAACGGCAGTAGTATGTTCGATTACAGATCCTGCCTTATTAGTCGCGCCTTTTTAGGTTGTGTCTGTTTGGTAATCTTATGCAGATGTCCTCGCCAGGTTGCAAAACCATAGCGGAAAGCGAGGACAAAAAATGAAAAACAATGAAAATCAGAGTAAAGAGTATTTAGTACCAATGGAGGTTACCAACGAAACAATCCGAGATTTTGGTATTGACCCCAAAAAAGTGGTTTATACTAAAATTGGAAACAAAAATGTCAAGGCAATTATGGTTCCAGTTGATTCAAAGGCACAGTATGACGAGTATATGAGACCACTATGGGCTGAAGCTAAAAGAGAAGAGCGTAGTAGACGATGCACTGTTAGCAATGGCAAGGGTAAGCTAAAGAGATGTACTGGAGATTGCAGTAAATGTGAAAGGCTACATGAGGGTTCTGCTATTTCACTTGATGAATTACAGAGCGAAGGTATTGAGGTAGCACATACTGAAAAAGACACAGCTGATATAGTTATAGATATGATGCTCCTAGATGAATTAACAAAGGCTCTTGAAGAGCTAGATCCAGACAGTAGAAGAATATGTGAGTTAATCAAAGAAGGTTTCTCAGATAGGGGTATGGCAGCAGAGTGCAAATTACCTAAGAGTACACTTAGTGATAAGAAAAAAGATTGCTATCAAAATTGCAAAAGCAAATAGATGGAATAATATAGAGAAAAAGGCTGTAACAACAAATGATGTGTTACAGCCTTTCTCTTAATCTTTTTTATAAAACATTGTCTCATAGCCATCAGCCTTTAATTGCAGATCTTTTATCCATGGAGGTGTCCTACCCATCTCTTCACTTATGGCATCTAAGGATGTGTCCATAGAACATTCAATAATTAATTCGTCATGGACATGACCACAGATGAAATAGTTTTTAAGAGTACCCATAGCAAAGCTTAGAATATCTCTTGAGATTGCCTGAACAATATTTTCCACAAATTTTGGGCCATAAGATTCGATGCGCTCCCATTTTTTTGTTGCACCGATACCTTCGTAAGTTACGGATTCTCCACCAAACTGGTTTATGCCAATTTTAGGTTTAACATAAGCTAATTTTCTACCAGATGGGAGTTTTATAAAGAGCATACCACTTTGGTAAATAAAATAGATACCATGAGTTTCAGTGGTTGTCTTTTGTTTGATGGCATTCTTGACTGCATCATCAACATCCCACCAAAAACGTACAATGTTAGGATTTGAAGTTCTCCATGCACTAACTAGGGGCTGTAAATCTTCTTCATTAAGTCCCATATCTAAAGCACCCATTGCTTTTAAGGCACCAACTGATCCACCGTATCCTAACGCAAGTTCGGCTATCTTGCCTTTTTGACGAAGATGGCTGTTCTGACCATGTTTTTCAACTGGAACACCAAACATAGCAGATGCACTTGCACAATAAATATCTCCATTATTAGCAAAGACTTTATTTCTCCACGATTCCTGTGCAAGGTGTGAGAGTACCCTTGCCTCGATTGCACTATAGTCTAGCACAGCGAATTTATATCCAGTCCTTGGAATAAAGGCAGTACGTATAAGCTCTGATAATACCTCAGGTATAGAATCATAAAGCATTTCTAATGCAGCATAGTTACCACCTTTTACAAGGTCACGAGCCTGCTCTAAATCTGGCATATGGTTCTGAGGTAGATTTTGCAATTGAATTAAGCGACCAGACCAACGACCGCTACGATTTGCTCCATAAAACTGGAACATTCCTCTTGCACGGCTGTCAGCACATATAGCATTCTGCATTGCCTGATATTTCTTTATACTTGATTTGGCAAGCTGCTGACGGAGAGTAAGGACATCGGCAAGTTTCTGAGGAGCATCCTTTAGCATTTCTGCCACAGCCTTTTTACCAAGAGTGTCGGTTTTAACTCCATTCTCAGCTAACCATCGTTTCATCTGTACTACAGAATTTGGATTATCAAGATTTGTAAGTTTCTTCATTTGCTCTGACAGCATTTCCCTAGAATGCTCATCCATCTTAATAGCCTGTTCAACAACATCCATATCAATAGTTATTCCACGATCATTGATTTTCTGGTCTATGTGATACTCTTTCCATACAAATTCAGGTACAGGAAACTTAGAAAGCTTTTTCTGAATGGACATTTCAACTTCAACATCTCTGCGGTTGTAGGAGACAAAGGTTGCCCATTTTGCTGTATCATGTATAGGAAGATTACGAGTGCGACCTCCATTTGTTTTTGTGGGCTTGCATGGTACACAGAAGTAGCGGATAAGGTCTTTTCCTTCCTTTAATTTCTGCTCCTGTAATCCAAGTACAGCACCAACAGCTTCAAGGGATAATGGCATTCCAATGTAAGCAGACCATATCATGGAGCATTTCCATGAGGAGGGGTTTAGGTAGTTACCAACAGTATCATTGTTAGTATTATAGCTCTTGAAGTATTTTGGATAATTTTTTCTAAGCCATGCTGACAGACAGATACGTTCAAATGTAGCATTAAATGCCCATTTTATAACACTATCATCAGTTAAGGCTTCTATTATTGCTTGTGGGATTTTCTCTCCACAGGTAAGGTCAACTACCTTAACTTCAGCACCATCAACGCTATATCCGAAAAGTAAAATGGTAAAATCATTACTTTCACAATAACGATAAACTCCACTTTTCTTTAAATTAACGCTACTAAAACATTCTAAATCTATACTCAGTGTTTTCATTTTTACCTCCAATTGATTATCTTCAACATAATAAAAGGCAGCAGCATAGCCACCGCCCTGTTAGAGATTAAAGGTTTTATCTTAGGAAAGGAAATCATCATCTTCCTCTGTATCAAAATCATCCTCTGCACGAGATTTGCCACCTAAAGGTTCACCATCGGCAATCTTTTGGAGGTTATTCAAGCCACAAGCGATCCCGCGATTTCCGTTAGAGTTGAAAACATAAAGGTTGATGGATGCTCTACCATAAACACCAGAGTATACTTCGGAGCGTTCAAGGATAGGATTACGGTCTGCATCAACTATACCTGGTGCTGTAGCACTATTGGCATTGATGAAGTATGCATTTGCATAAGTAGGGTCGTCTGGTCTTTCTGCATCGCCATCACGAAGAGGTGTCTTTAGGGATGAAAGAGCAGGCACAGTTTTACCATTTCCTTTTAGTTTTGATTGACCTTCTTGATAAGCAGCTTCAATAGCTGATTTAAGCTTTGCAACAGTTTTAACATCGGACTTAGGAATGATGAGGCTTACACTATACTTAGGTGTACCTCCATTAATTGCCTTTGGGTCCCATGCATTGCAGTAGCTCCATCTTGTTTGTGGACCTGTAATAACTTTAGTTGGATTTGCTAATTTTGACATAATATTGTCCTCCTTATTCTTCAATAAAATCATTTTGTGCTGTATTTATTGCCGGACGTTTGTCACCCTCCGGCACGAGTGTTGGTTTACCTGGTGCCTTGTAAATGAGACTGCCTAGAATTTCTTCAAATTTCTTTTTGCCAAGAGTAGAAGTCATAGCTGTAACTCCTAGGAGCTTCTGCTCGTATGGGTTAAAGCCTGCTGAATTGACAGCCTCTGCAACAGCTTGTTCATTGGTATATTTTCTTGTGGAGCGACCTTCTACAATTTTAAATCCATCGTACTTTGTCCCTCTTAGTGCCTCATGTAATGCATAATCCTTAATGTCATTGACCCAAGCAACAAGGTTATCTGCCTTTGAGAGAATGACTTCGATTTCTGTGTTATCAAGGGTAGCTGGCATTTCAAAATCGTATTTTGCAAGTTCAAGGTTGTACTCGGCACGTTTACGGCAAGTAGCTTTTACCTTGCAGAACTGACAGTGTTCACCTGCTTTAAAATCTCCTTCACCTGCAAAAGCAAGTTTAGCAGTAGGAGAAAGAACTTCATTTCCCCATCTCAAAAGTTCTTCCTTTGATATGGTGTAGGTGCTGACGTTACTTTTACGTGGTTGGAAAATGGTCATCTTAACTATATCCACATCGTAGATACCATCAAAGAGTTCTAAAGCACCTAGTGCATAGCACATCATTTGGGGATTTTCTTCTGCTGATATTAAGATGCCAAGACCATGCTTATAATCAATTACTTGAAGAATACCATCTGCAACGATAATACAATCACCGGTGCCAAATCCTTCCTCTACATATCTAGAAAAATCAAGACGCTGTTCAATTAAAACCAAGGGGTCTGAACAATTATGTTTTACAGCCTCTATCTGCTCTAAGATAAAGGAGGCATATTCATCAGCACAACTTTCCATTTCTGCATCGTAGTATTCTAGATTCTTTGTTGGGTCTTTGGTATTCATGCCTAGAGCTTTTTCAAGCTTATATTGGCATAAACTGTGTGCATCTGTACCTTGCTGTGCATAGGTACTAGCTTTGTCTTCTTGTTTAGCACATAACTTAGCTGATGGTGGGCAGTTTATCCACCTGTGGCTAGATGAAGCTGAGAGTAATGCGTGTTTAGTCATTTCCAATCACCTTAACCTCTGCAAGTAGTGCCTCATAATCTGCTGGATTGATATCTGACAGTTTCTCTGCACCATATTTTATAAGTAGAGCTTTAACATCTGAGGTATATCCATTACGAGATTTATCTGCTAGGACAGCACGTACATCAGTAAGAGATAGTGTTTTTGTTTCAGTCTTTGGGGATTCTTCAGAAGTTGCCTCTTTCTTCTTGGGTTTATTTTCCTCTGCCGTAGAAAACAATTCTCTTAAAGTATCTGAGATTTTAATTAATGTTTCTCCACATTTTTTAAGTTCATCAAGTTCTGCAGATAATTTATTGGTCTTAGTCATGGGTATTTTCTCCTTCCATATTTGATTTTTGCTGGCTTAATTTCCTTGCCAGCCTTTTTGATATAACACTTATTGCAATTAGAACATCTGAAAGTTCTTCATCTAAGCTATTATCCTGTTTGCATTTAGTGTTAGTAGCTGTTTCAGCTTGCATAGTAGTACCACCTTTCTGAGAGTTAACTACCTCTCTACTTCTCTAAGGACAAAAGTCTGTGGTTTGGACGGATTTTCTTTTGAAAATTTTTATTTTTTTCTGACGTTTGCCCTTACATCTTTCTAAGGACAAAAGCTTATAAACTGGACGGATATTTTTGAAAAAAGTTTTTTTATTTAAAAGGTGTGTATTTTTGAAGATATACACTTTTGCTCATTTTAGAGCGAAAGTATTAGCTATAGATTGAATTACGATGGACAAAAATGTCCTTCGTAAAGAGGATGCTTTAATTTCACTTATTTAAAGGAAGCAATTTTATTTACAAAAAAACTCTTAAAAATATCCGTCCAAAAGTGAAAGTTATGTCCTTAGAGAGTTATAGGGGGATTCCCTATAAATTTTTTAAGGAGTGGATGTTATGAAAGAATTAATACCAAAAGACCAATATGGCATATTTGCCGATACAAAGGACACTGCAAGAGTGGATAGCTTGTTTGTAGCTGATTTCTTTGAGAAGGAGCATAAAAATGTTCTACGTGACATTTCAAAAATGACTGACCCCCAATCTGGATTGAGCGAAGAATTTGCTCGGCTCAATTTTGAGCCGACCTCATACACAGATGGTTGTAACAGAAAGCAAAAGGCATATGCAATGACTCGTGATGGTTTTACAATGCTTGTTATGGGATACACAGGACAAAAGGCAATGCATTTTAAGGAAATGTACATTAAACGCTTTAATGAAATGGAGCAGTTTATAAAAACATTAGTGTCTGCACGTAAGGAGTTCCCATTGTTAACAGAAAACATAAAGCTATTGCATGAAAATCCAAAGCCTTACCATTTTTCAAATGAATGCGATATGCTTAACCGCATTGTAACAGGAATGTCTGCTAAGCAGTTTAGATTGGCTAACAACATAGAAAAAGGAAAAAGTATTAGACCATACCTTAGTGATGAGCAAATAAATATGCTGGAAACTCTTCAAAAGGTGGATGTAGGTTTGCTTGTAGCAGTTCCAGATTATGAGCAACGTAAGCGTTACCTTGAATGGTACATGGAAAAATTAAACAAAAAGGTTATATAAAAGGGGGAAAATATAATGTTTTATGTTAAGGAAAGAATAAGTGACTCTATGGAAGTTTCTGTAGAAATAAATGATGAAAATGTATTTTGCATTTGTCCAAGTTGTGGATGTGAAGTAAATGTTGACCTTTCAGAAGTATTTGCAGATGGTAAGGGAGATTTATATAGCACATCTATTTATTGCAGTGAATGCAGTAAAAAAATTAAAACTGATTGTGACTAACAGTTTATTAGGTATTTAAAAATGTTATTAATGAGGAGAAGGCAGAGAAGTATGCTGCCTTCAAACCTTTTTAAAAAGATAATTCTAGAGGAGGAGAGCAAATGAAGTTAATATTTTATACAGCAAAGTGCATAGGCAATGCGAAGAACTGCAGCTACCCAAACCGTGTTGAGGTAACTACTGCAGAAGAGCTAAAAGTAGTAGTTAAAACTGATCATGTTTGTGGTGAATATAAAAACAACTATCGTAGTGCTGATAATTTTATTGAATCCGTTGTAGCTATAATGGATTGCGATAATGACCACTCGGAGAATAAGGCGGAGTGGATTACACCTGAAAAGATAGATGAAATGCTACCAGATGTTTCTTATGCCATTGCACCAAGTCGTAATCATATGAAACAAAAAGATGATAAAACTGCAAGACCAAGGTTTCATGTATATTTCCTTATTAATCCATGCAAAGATGCAATGGACTATGTGAAGCTAAAAAGAAGGATACAAAATGCTTTCCCATTCTTTGATGATAATGCCTTAGATGCGGCTCGTTTTATATTTGGTGCTGATTGCGATGAAGTTGTATGGCATGACGGATGGGAGACTATAGAGGAAGAACTACCTGTACTTCAAGAGGATGCTGAAACAATAGGAGGTTTTTCTATTCCAGAAGGAAGAAGAAACACTACACTATCTCGTTTTGCAGGAAGAGTGGTAAAGAGATATGGTGCTACGGAAAAGGCACATCAAATTTTTCTTGATGAGGCAAAGAAGTGTGACCCACCTATGGAGGAGGAAGAACTTATTACTATATGGAATAGTGCTACAAAATTTGCTAAGAAGGTGGAATCACAAGAGGGGTATGTTGCTCCAAATGATTTTAATGATGACTTTATAGGAGAATCTTTAAAACCCTCAGATTTCTCTGATATAGGGCAGGCAAAGGTTTTAGCCCGTGAATATGGAGATGAACTTTGTTATACAGATGCAACTGATTATCTTCGCTTTAATGGGGAATATTGGGTGGAATCAAAACAACAGGCTATTGGTGCAATGGAAGAATTTTTGGATTTACAGCTTGCTGATGCTTTAGATGAAGTGCAAAGAGCAACGGATGCTGTTGTAGCAAGTGGAGCATCTATAGATGATGTTAAGGCGGGAGGAAAGAAACTTGAAAATTCATTACAAGGTAGGCAGTTAGATGCATATCGTGAGTATTCATCTGCAGTAGCATACAGAACATTTGTTATGAAACGTAGGGATATGAAGTATGTAATAACAGCCTTACAAGCCGCAAAGCCAATGCTACTTAAAAAAATAACAGATTTTGATAATAATGAGTTTCTATTAAATACTCCAAGTGGTACTTATGATTTGCAAAATGGAGAAGTAGAAGAGCATAGTTCAAATAATTTTATAACAAAAATTACAACTTCATCTCCAAGCAGTGAAAATATTGAGTTGTGGCTTGATGCTATAGATAACTTTTTTTGTCATGATAAAGAGTTGATTGGCTATGTACAAGAAACAGTAGGACTTGCAGCTATTGGAAAGGTTTATCAAGAGGCACTTATAATTGCTTATGGTGAAGGAAGTAATGGTAAATCTACATTTTGGAATACCATAGCAAGAGTACTTGGAACTTATAGTGGGACAATATCTTCTGATGCTCTCACAGTTGGATGTAAGCGAAATGTTAAGCCTGAGATGGCAGAACTAAAGGGAAAAAGATTAGTTATTGCTGCAGAGCTAGAAGAAGGAGTCAGACTTAATACTTCCATGGTAAAACAACTTTGTTCCACAGATGAGGTTTCAGCAGAAAAGAAATATAAGGATCCATTTGATTACACTCCTACACACACGCTTGTATTATATACAAACCATTTACCAAGAGTTGGTGCGAATGATGATGGGACATGGAGAAGACTTATTGTAATACCTTTTAATGCAAAGATAGAAAGCAAATCAGATATAAAAAATTATTCTGATTATTTGGTAGAAAAAGCAGGTGGTGCTATTCTAACGTGGATAATAGAGGGTGCAAAAAAGCTGTAAAAAATAATTTCAAACTAACAGAACCACCCGTTGTGAAAGAGGCAGTTAAAAACTATCGTAGTAATAATGACTGGTTATCTCTCTTTATTGAAGATTGCTGTGAATTAGATTCTTCTTATATACAAAAATCTGGTGAATTCTATCAAGAGTATCGTTCATATTGTGCAAGAAATGGTGAGTATACCAGAAGTACTACTGATTTTTATACTGGACTTGAGATTGCAGGCTTTAAGCGTAAAACCATCAAACATTGTAGATTTGTACTTGGAATTCGCTTGAAATCAGAGTTTCTTGTAGATTAGTTATTAAAAAGGGAGAGGTTGGAGAGGTTATTATATAAAACTCTCTATAGAGTAAATTTATAAAAAAATTACTATATATAAAGATTAGGAGATAACCACTCCGACCACTCCCACTATTGAAAATCTGGAGGATGATACAATGACATTTTACAATTTTATGATGAGAAACTATTTGAATAGCAATGGCACAAAATCAGATTTAGCATATGATATGCATTCAGATAAAAGTAGTTTTCCAAGAAACGGCATAGGTAAATATACTGGTTGGCATAAATTGATTTATGAATATTTAACAGATAGAGGTGCTTGTCATGATGCCATGTTGGTTTTTGAGGAGTGCTGGAAGGAGTATTTGGAATGCGAGAAAAAGAAATAGAGAAGAAACTGGTAGCAGCAGTAAAAAAGCATGGTGGGATATGTCCAAAGTTCACGTCACCTGGATTTGATGGGATGCCCGACCGCTTAATCTTATTGCCAGATGAGAAGGTTGCGTTTGTGGAGGTAAAGGCTCCTAAGAAAAAGCCAAGACGACTTCAGGCTGCAAGACACAGATTACTTAAGGGGTTAGGCTTTCAGGTATTTGTTATTGATGGGGAAGACCAGATTGGGGGTATTCTTGATGAAATACAAGCCTCATGATTATCAAAGATTTGTAACAAAATTCATATTAGAAAATCCAATCTCAGCAGTATTATTGGATATGGGTTTAGGCAAGAGTGTAATAACCTTAACAGCAATATTTTCACTTTGCCTTGATAGATTTGAAGTATCAAAAGTTTTAGTTATTGCACCCCTTAGAGTAGCAAGGGATACATGGCCTTTAGAAATTGAAAAGTGGGATCACCTTAAAGGGCTTACCTACTCAGTTGTAGTGGGAAATGAAACAGAAAGGAAAGTAGCACTTAGGAAGAAAGTCAGCGTTTATCTTATCAATCGTGAAAATGTGGACTGGCTAATAAATAGCAGTGGTTTCAAATTTGATTTTGATATGGTGGTTATTGATGAGTTATCATCATTTAAGTCCTATAGTGCTAAAAGGTTTAAAAGCTTATCAAAAGTAAGACCTAAGGTAAAACGAATAGTAGGGCTTACAGGGACACCAAGTAGTAATGGACTTATGGATTTATGGGCAGAGTTTAGGCTCCTTGATATGGGTGAAAGGCTTGGAAGATTTATTACTCATTATAGAAATAACTTCTTTGACCCTGATAAAAGAAATCAGCAGATGGTGTTTAGTTATAAACCAAAAGCTGGTGCAGAAGATGCAATTTATCGCCTTATTTCAGATATTACAATTTCTATGAAAAGCACTGATTACTTAAAAATGCCAGAGTGCATCATAAACGAAGTTCTTGTAACACTTTCAGAAAAAGAACAAAAAGCCTATAACAGTTTAAAACAAGATTTAGTTTTATCTCTTAAAGATGAAGAAATTGATGCAGTAAATGCTGCAGCTTTATCGAATAAGCTTTGTCAGATGGCAAATGGTGCTGTGTATGGTGAGGATAAGAGAGTATTTGAAATACACGATAAAAAGTTAGATGCACTAGAAGATTTAATTGAATCAGCAAATGGAAAGCCGGTGCTTGTGGCTTATTGGTTTAATCATGATATAGAAAGAATTAAAAAGAGGTTTAAAGTTCGTGAAATAAAAACTTCAAAAGATATTAAGGATTGGAATAATGGTGAAATAGAAGTAGCTTTGATACATCCTGCATCAGCGGGACATGGACTAAACCTTCAAGCAGGAGGTTCAACTCTTATATGGTTTGGGCTTACTTGGAGTTTAGAACTTTATCAGCAAACCAATGCAAGACTGTGGAGGCAAGGACAAAATGAAACAGTTGTTATCCACCACATTATTGCAAAAGGAACAATTGATGAGGATATTATGAAAGCTTTAAGACGAAAAGAAAAAGTACAATCAGATTTAATAGATGCAGTAAAGGCTAAGTTAAAGGAGGACAAAACTTATGAACAAAGATTGCTTTGCAAATAAAAACAATAGGTGTAAAATCCTTAACAGTATACAGTGTGCTAAAACTACTTGTTCATTCTTCAAAACTCAAGAGGAGCAAGAAGAAAGCCTTAGTAAGGCAAATGCTCATATTGCTTCACTAGATAAGGTAATTCAAAAAAGCATTGCTGATACTTATTACAATGGCAAAATGCCTTGGCTAAAGGGGGACAAGTAAGATGACAGCAAAAGAATATCTATCACAAGCATACAGAATTGACCAAAGGATAAACAGTAAACTTGAGCAGATAGTTTCCTTAAGGGCATTAGCTACAAAAGCTACATCAACATTAAGTGATACGCCACCTAGTGAAACCCGTAATGTGCATTCTATGGAGGACACAATAGTCAAAATGGTGGATTTAGAAAATGAAATAAATGAGGATATAGATGCACTTGTTAATATAAAGCAAGAGGTTGTAACTACTATAAAGAAAGTTGACAATCAAGAGTATCAAACGCTTTTAGAACTTCGTTATTTATGTTTTAAATCTTGGGAACAGATAGCTATGGAGCTAGGATATGATTTGCGTTGGATTTATAGATTACATCAAAGAGCATTAGCTGTAGTGAAAGATATAATTATTTAACAAGCCATTAAAAGCCACTATAATTCACTATTGAATTATGTTATTGTTAAGATAGAAAAAAATAATTAGTGTGCCACTTAGGAGAAATCCAAGGTGGCTTTTTATTTTGATAAAAATGAGGTGAACTAATTGCCAAGAAAACCAGCCAAACCATGTAGCTACCCAAACTGTCCTGAACTTACATATGGTAGATACTGTGAAAAGCATCAAAAGGAAATAGATAAAAGCTACAACAAAAACTGGAGACCTTACGCTTACCTTTACAACACCAGTAGGTGGAGAAAACTTCGTAAGCAGTTCCTTTTAGAACATCCTCTGTGTGAAGAGTGTAAGAAACAAGGTGCTGTTACTGCTGCAACTGTAGTGGATCATATTAAACCACACAAAGGTAATGAAAGGTTGTTCTGGGATGATAGCAACTGGCAAGCCTTGTGCAAGTGTTGTCATGATAAAAAGACTGCCAAGGAAGATGGCAGATGGAGAAAGAAAGGGAGAGTCTACTCTTACTAAGATTGAAGGGATAGGGGGGAATGATTCCTTCCCACTTAAAACGCCTACGTCGGGCGGTCCCCTTCGTACTAGAAATCGCAATATTCCAGAGGGGGTATAAGACCAACCTTGAATATAAAGAACCTTGGATTTTCAAAGGGTTAGGAAGTGTTACACCTTAAAAAAGTTATGTTAAAACATAGGCTTTTTAGGGTGTATTTTTATTGATTTTTATAAAGGATGGTGAAAGTATTGGATATTCAAAAAATAGCTGTTGAGAAATTAAATCCGGCTAAATATAATCCACGTAAAGATTTAAAACCGGGTGACCCTGAATATGAGAAGTTAAAAAAGTCTATTGAAACCTTTGGATATGTAGAACCTGTTATCTGGAATAAAAGGACAGGTTGTATTGTTGGAGGGCATCAAAGATATAAAATCTTAAAAGAGCAAGGTGCAAAAGAAATAGAATGTGTTGTTGTGGATATGGATGCATCGGAAGAAAAAGCTTTGAATATTGCTTTAAATAAAGTATCTGGTGATTGGGATTTACCAAAGCTTGCTGATTTAATTGGTGAACTAGATGATGGGGTGTTTAATGTATCTCTTACAGGCTTTGATGCCGCTGAGATAGATGACTTATTCTCTAAGGTTCATGATAAGGATGTTAAGGAAGATGACTTTGATGTTGAAGAGGCATTAAAAGAACCTACAGTTTCAAAGCATGGGGATGTGTGGATTCTTGGTAGGCATAGACTCATTTGTGGAGATAGCACAGAAGCTAAGACTTATGAGATTTTAATGGAGGGAAAGAAAGCAAATCTAGCGGTTACGGACCCGCCTTATAATGTGGCCTATGAAGGAACAGCTGGTAAGATACAAAATGATAATATGGCGGATAAAAAGTTCTATGAATTCCTACTGTATTTTTATAAGTGCACATTTGAAGTTATGGCAGATGGAGCTCCAATTTATGTTTTTCATGCAGATAAAGAAACGGTGAACTTCAGAACAGCTTTTAAAGATGCAGGATTTTTTTGTCATGAAACTTGTGTGTGGGTAAAAAATTCTCCGGTACTTGGCAGGTGTGATTATCAATATAATCATGAACCAATACTTTATGGCTGGAAGCCTACTGCAGGCCATAAATTCTATGGAGACAGAAAACAAAGAACCACTTGGAATTTCGATAGACCTACAAAGTCAGAGCTGCACCCAACTATGAAGCCTTTAAATTTAGTAGCTTATCCAATACAAAATTCAAGTTTAACAAACTGTATTGTTCTAGATCCTTTTGGTGGTTCAGGAAGTACACTAATTGCTTGTGAGCAGACAAATAGAATTTGCTTTACTATAGAACTTGATGAAAAATTTGCTGATGTTATAGTAAAAAGATATATAGAGCAAGTAGGCACTGATAAGGATGTACTTTTAATTAGAGATGGTCAGAAAGTATCCTATGGTGATATTAAAAAGCCTGAAAATAGTGTTAATAATCTTTGATAATATACTTGCTATTAATCCCCTTTAGAGTGATATATGTACATGATAAAAAACACATTAAGAAAGGGGAAGCAAAATGAGAAACACAGATTTTTTAAAAGCAAGATTTGGAATTGAAATTGAAATGACAGGAGTTACAAGAAACAAAGCTTCAAAGGTTGTTGCAGAAGTTTTAAGAGGAAGCATAAAAAGAGAAAATGATTATTATGATACTTACAAGGTAACAGCACAAGACGGAAGAGTATGGAAGCTTATGTATGATGGAAGCATTTACACCCAAAAGAAAGTAAATGGCGAGAAGGTTTCAGCAACAAAAGAATACAGTGTAGAGCTAGTAAGCCCAATACTTACTTATAAAGAAGATATAGAAACTTTGCAAGAGATAGTAAGAAAGCTTAGAAAGGCAGGAGCCTTTTCAGAGAAGCAAAACTGCACAGGCATTCACATACACCTTGATGGCGTTGACCATACACCAAGAAGTATTAGAAACTTTATAAACATAATCTACTCAAGGAACGACCTGCTTTATGAAAGCCTTCAGATTGAGAGAGAAAGAATGAGATACTGCAAAAAGATGGATGCAGATTTGGTGGAAAGGATAAATAAGAAAAAGCCTACTACCATGAAGCAGATTGAGGATATTTGGTACGAAGGATATGGTTCAAATAGAGAAAGACACTACCATGAAAGCAGATACCACTTCCTAAACCTACATAGTTTTTTCAACGGAACAGGAACAGTTGAGCTTAGGGGGTTTAATGGAACCATGCACGCAGGAGTTATTAGGTCAAATATAGTTTTAGCCTTGGCCCTTAACCATCAAGCACTTACCCAAAAGAGTGCAAGCAGTAAAAAGCCACAGATTGAAAATCCAAAGTTTGCAATGAGGACCTGGCTTAACAGAATAGGCTTTATTGGGGAAGAATTCAAAAATTGTAGAGAACACCTTATAAAACACCTTCAAGGCTCAGCAGCTTGGAGATTTCAGAGAGCGGCATAGATAGGTGGCTGCCTTCACAAAACCACAGGGCGGAATTACCGCCCTTAAGGCAGTAGAAGGAGCTAATGGGCTAGGAGATAAACTTCAAGGCAACACAGGGCAAAACCCAAAAGAATAAAGGCTCTTTGGAAAGGATGGATAGATAGATGAAAAAACTAAATATTGCGTATGGCTCAAATTTAAATCTTCAGCAGATGGCAAGAAGGTGTCCTACAGCTAAGATTTATGGCAAAGGACTACTAAAAGACTATAGGTTATTGTTTAAAGGAGTACCCAATAATGCTTATGCTACTATTGAACCCTTCAAAGGCGGAAAGGTACCAGTACTTGTATGGGAACTTAAACCTACGGATGAGAAAGCTTTGGACATTTACGAGGGGTTTCCAAATTTTTATTACAAAAAGGATTTAAAGGTAGAGCTGGAGGGGGAGAAAAAGTAACTGCTATGATTTATATCATGACCGACAAAATAAAAGATAGAATTAACTTAAATCTTCCTAGTGAAAGATATTTGAAAATAGTAGAAGACGGATACATAGTTTCCAGTTTTGATATAGGTTTTATTGAAGAAGCATTGAAAGTGAGTGCTGAGGCTATAAGTGAAAATAATATTTATGAACTTTAAGAATTACCTTGCTATTATGTGTTTTTAGAGTGATATATGGTATAACAAAAACACACTTGGAGGTAAGAAAATGAAAGCATTATTTGGAAGAAAGGTTTTAAATTTAAGTGAGCTTAAAGAACTTATAAAAGAAGCTAAGAAGGATGGAGCAAAAGGAACAGCCTACGAAGTTACAAAGGAAATTGAACTTAGCGATGAAGAGTTTAGAGAATTTGAAAAGGACTTTTGCAAAGACCAGTCTTGGATAACAAAAGAAGATGGAGGCTGCAATGAAAAGGGAGAACTAAGATGCATAAGGGTTAAGAATACAAAAACAAAGAAAAGCCTTTTAGTAGATTCAGAAGGCTACACATACCCAAGATATACAGCAATTGAAAAGTAAGGAGAAGCAGGCTGAAGGGCCTGTTTTCTTCTTAAAATATTTTATACAAACTACTTGCTATTAACTGTGTTTAGAGTGATATATGTAACTACCAAAACACAGGGAGGAATGAAGATGGATAGAAAAGAAATAGTTAAAACTTTAAGTGAAGCTTTAGGTGTTACAGCAAAGTATCTTGGAGCACCAAGCTTTTCTTATGAAGTTAAAACTGAAGCAGAAACATATACAATAGATATACATGGAGATATTACAAATTTACAAGGTATGGTGGTTACAATTGATGAAATTTTAAATGGAGAGTATCCTGAAGAAAAAATAGAAGATACAGCTATTGATAATTTTGATTTAGAAATTCCATTCGGAGAACATACAGGAAAAACACTAATGAATATTTTAAATATGCTTTACAGTAAGCAGCAGCTAATTTTTAAAGCCCTCGAACTAAAAGAAACTTTTATTGAAGAAGCCTTTATAGAAAATTTGAATTTAAAGCAAACAGAAACTTTAGAAGAATTCCAAGAAGCTATTACTGAAGTTGGAGTGGATGGCTGCAAAGGCGTAACCTTTAATTTTGAAAAAGGAACCTTTACCTTTAAGCTATTAGGTGAAAACCTAAGCCATGAAAAAATGTCTGCATTTATGGAACTTGCATCTTTAATAAATGTAAACGCCCAAAAGCTAAAACACACCTCTTTTAAGCAAGCTCAGGAAGATAATCCTAAATATGCATTCAGAACTTGGCTCACTCGCCTTGGTATGAATGGAAGTCGTTATAAAGATATAAGGAAAACACTTCTTTCAAATCTTGAAGGTAGCGGTGCTTTTAGAAAAGTAACACAGGAAGGAAGTGCTCAGGCAAATGGATAGATTTTTTACTCAAGAAACTTGTGACCGCTGTGGTGGCAGCTTAAAAAGTGGCAGAATAATGTCCATGTACAATGAGGAATGCATTTGCATGGTCTGCAAGGATAAAGAACGGGAACAAAGTGATTATAAGGAAGCTGTAGAAGCTGAACATGAACAGATTAAAAAAGGCAATTACAAGGGTATAAAAGGTTAAAATGAAAAAGATTAAGGGTCTACAATTGTAGGCTCTTTTTTAGCTAGTGGAAAAAGGAGGTGATACCTATGGCACAAAGAGGAAGAAAACCAAAGCCTACAGCAATTAAAGTTCTTGAAGGAAATCCAGGAAAAAGACCGCTTAATACAAATGAACCAAAGCCTGAAAAGAAGGCTCCTAAATGCCCAACTTGGCTAGAGCCTGAGGCTAAAAAAGAGTGGAGACGTATGAGTAAGACTTTAGAAGCTATAGGTATCTTAACTCAGGTAGATAATGCAGCTTTTGCAGGTTACTGTCAAGCCTATGCAAGGTGGAAGGAAGCAGAAGAGTTTCTAACAAAACACGGTACTATTTTTAAAACACCATCTGGTTATATACAGCAAGTTCCTCAGGTATCCATTGCTCAGACTTATCTAAAAATTATGAAGGACTTTTGTTCAGAGTTTGGACTCACTCCTGCTGCAAGGTCAAGAATATCTGTGTCTACAGCAGAGGGAAGTTCTGAGGACCCAATGGAGGAAATGCTTAGGGTGGTGAAGTGATGTTTGATGCAATGAAAGCGGAAAGAGCTGTAAGATTTATAAATAATCTTAAGCATACCAAAGGAGTATGGCATGGAGTTCCTTTTGATTTACTTCCTTGGCAGGATAAAATAATTACTGATATTTTTGGAACAGTTAAAGATAATGGCTTTAGGCAATATAACACAGCTTATGTTGAGATACCTAAGAAGAATGGTAAATCAGAAATAGCCGCAGCTGTAGCACTTTACCTTACTTGTGCAGATAATGAGTGGGGAGCTGAGGTTTATGGATGTGCCGCAGATAGAGCACAAGCTTCAATCGTATTTGATGTAGCTGTAGATATGGTAGACCAATGCCCAGCACTTAAGAAAAGAATAAAGCCTATAATATCTCAAAAGAGATTAGTATATATGCCTACAGGAAGCTATTATCAAGTTTTATCCTCAGAGGCATTTTCAAAGCATGGGCTTAATGTTCACGGGGTTATATTTGATGAACTTCATGCACAGCCAAATAGAGAATTATTTGATGTTATGACAAAGGGCAGTGGAGATGCAAGAATGCAGCCACTGTTCTTTTTAATTACTACCGCTGGAACTGATAGAAATTCAATATGTTATGAGGTGCATCAAAAAGCTGAGGATATTTTAAGAGGCAAAAAGAATGATCCTACTTTTTATCCAGTTATATATGGAACAAAGGATGAAGAAGATTGGAGCTTAGAGGAGAATTGGTACAAAGCTAATCCTTCACTTGGGCATACCATACCTATTGAAAAGGTTAGAGATGCTTTTAATAGTGCAAAGGAAAATCCAGCTGAAGAAAACATCTTCCGTCAGCTTAGATTAAATCAATGGGTAAAGCAATCAGTAAGATGGATGCCTATGGACATATGGGATAAATGCTCTTTTGAAGTTAACCCTGAAAAGCTAAAAGGCAGAGAATGCTATGGTGGACTTGACCTTTCAAGCACCAATGATATAACAGCTTTTGTGTTAATTTTTCCACCAACAGCTGAGGATGATAAATATTATGTGCTTCCTTACTTTTGGATACCAGAAGAAAACTTAAAGCTAAGAGTTAGACGTGACCATGTTCCTTATGATGTATGGGCAAAACAAGGCTTTCTTAAAACTACAGAAGGAAATGTTATTCACTACGGATTTATTGAAAGCTTTATAGAGGATTTAGGGAAGAAATATAACATAAAACAAATAGCCTTTGACCGCTGGGGAGCCGTGCAGATGGTTCAGAACCTTGAAGGATTAGGCTTTACAGTGGTTCCTTTTGGTCAGGGTTACAAGGATATGAGTCCACCAACTAAAGAGCTTATGAAAGTGACCTTAGAGCAGAAGATAGCACATGGAGGACATCCAGTTTTATCTTGGATGATGGATAACGTATATGTTAGAACTGATCCTGCTGGAAACATAAAGCCTGATAAAGAAAAATCCACTGAAAAAATAGATGGTGTGGTAGCACTTATTATGGCTTTAGATAGAGCAGTCAGAAAAGAAATGAAGGAAAATATCTACGAAAAACGTGGTATGAGAAGTCTACTGGATTAGGAGGTGTTGCTTTGAAATTTAGAGATAGAGTGAAATTATTTATGACTCCACAAAATGCACTATTTGAAGTTCTTCAGAAATATTCTGAGGACTTTTTAAGTGGAGAAGAAGTTCCTACAGATAACAATTTAAGAATTGATACAGATACAGCTATGAGTTTTTCAGCTGTGTTTGCCTGTAATAGAGTTTTATCTGAAACCTTGGCAAGCTGTCCATTACTTCTTTATGAGAAAGATGATAAGGGGAATAGACATCAAGTTACAGATACTGCTGAATATGACTTGCTTCATTATGCACCAAATGCAGAGATGACACCAGTTCAATTTAAAGAGTTTGGAATGACAAATATAAACCTTGGTGGAAACTTTATAGCACAAAAGGTTTTTAATATGCATGGAGAGCTTTTAGAGCTTAGACCTATATCATGGGATAGAGTAAGAATTGATATAGATAAAGCTACAGGAAGGCTCCTTTATTTTATAGATGGAAAACAAGAACCAAAAACAAGAGACGAAATACTTCATATTCCTGGACTTACTTTAGATGGTTATATAGGAATAACACCGCTTAGTTATGCAGCACTTACTATTGATATTGGATTATCTCAGGATAAGTTTGAAAGGAACTTTTATCACAACAGGGCCTCAACCAGTGGAATATTTCAGTATCCTAATGAGCTTGGAGATGAAGCCTTTCAAAGACTTAAAAAGGATATTAAGAAAAACTACACAGGACTTTCTAATGCAGGAGTTCCAATGATACTTGAAGGTGGAGGACAGTTTAAGGAAATAACCATGAAGCTTACAGATGCACAGTTTTTAGAATCTAAGAGATTCAGAATAGAAGATGTGTGTAGAATTTTTAGAATGCCTCTTCACTTGGTGCAGGATTTAACAAGATCTACTAATAACAATATTGAACACCAAAGTCTTGAGTTTATAGTTTACACTATGCTCCCTTGGTTTAAGCGTTGGGAGGAGAACTTAAACTTGCAGCTATTATCAAAGGAATCAAGAAGAAAAAACAGATATTTTGAGTTTAATATTAGTGGACTACTTCGTGGAGATATTAAATCTAGATATGAAGCTTATGCCCAAGGAAGACAGTGGGGATGGTTATCTGTTAATGATATAAGAAGACTTGAAAACATGAATCCAATACCTAATGGAGATATTTATTTGGAGCCTCTCAATATGGGTGAAGCAGGAAAAGAAGAAGAACAGATTAAGGCGCTAAGGGAAGAAGTATTTAACTTAATTAGTGGAGGGAAGCGATAAGATGCCATTTTGGAATTTTAAAAACAGTGAAGAAAATGAGGAGGAGATAGAACTTAGGATTGATGGGGATATTGCTATGGATGATGACTTTTGGTCTATGCTATTTGGAGTTGAGAATGTGACTCCAAAGGGATTTATGGCTGAACTTGCTCAGTACAAAGGTAAAGACATAAATGTGTGGGTCAATTCCTATGGCGGAGATGTATACGCTGCTTCAAGAATTTACACAGCATTAAAGGAACACAAGGGTAAGGTTAAAGTAAAAATAGATGGTGTTGCAATTTCAGCTGCTTCTGTTATAGCCATGGCAGGAGATGAAATATTAATGTCTCCAACTTCAATATTGATGATTCATAATCCATGGGGAAACTTTCAAGGTGAAGCTAAGGATTTAAGACATGGTGCTGATGTGCTTGATGAAGTTAAAGATACTATAATAAATGCGTATCAGCTTAAAACTAAAAAATCTAGAGCAAAAATATCTCAGATGATGGATGAAGAAACATGGATGAGTGCTAAAAAAGCTGTAAGTGAAGGCTTTGTAGATGGAATGCTTTATACAGAAAATAAAGAGGATAGCGATACAGAACCAGTAGAAAATTCATTTATGTTTAGTAGGTTTGCTATTCAAAATAGCGTTAATAACAGAACTAGAGATTTTATAAAACAGTATAATCAAAGGTTTAAAGAAACTCATAAAGATGAAGAAAAAATTGAATTATTAAAATCCAAACTTGCCTTAGAGTGTGAACTTTAGGGCATTTATTATTTAAAAATTGAAAGGAAGGTAATGTAGATGTCAGAGAAAATGAAAGAGCTATTAGCACAGTTATCAAATTTAGAAACAGAATCTAAAAATCTTATAAATAAAGAGGATGCAACAGCAGAACAAATAAATGCAAAACTTGCGGAGATAAAGGCTCATAAAGCCAAAATTGAAGCACAAAAGGAAATAGATGCCATGGATGCAGAAAGACAAAAGCAAGCACAAACACCAGTAAATGAACCAATATACGCTCAGCCAAAAGACCACAATGAAAAGAAGTGGAAGAACATGGGTGAGTTTTTAGGTGCTGTCGCTAAAGCATCAAGTCCAGGTGGAAGAATGGATAATAGATTAACTTATCAAAACTCAGCTACAGGCTTAAATGAAAGTGTAGCTTCAGAAGGTGGTTTCCTTCTAGAAAATGATTTTATCAATGATTTATTTGAATCTATGATGACTCAAAGCCAAGTGGCAAACAGAATTAGAATGATTCCAATAGGTGCTAATACAAATAGACTTAGAGCACTTGGAATTGATGAAAACAGCAGAGCAAACGGCTCAAGATGGGGTGGAGTTCAGGCTTATTGGGTAGCTGAAGCTGAAACAGCAGCTCAAAGCAAACCAAAGTTTAAGGAGATTGAAATGTCACTTCAAAAGCTTTTGGCACTTTGCTATGTAACAGATGATTTACTTCAGGACACTACTGCACTTGAAGCTATAGTAAGGCAAGCTTATGCAGATGAAATGAGCTTTAAGATTGATGATGCCATAATTAATGGTAGTGGTGTTGGAATGCCTATGGGAATACTTAATTCTAATGCATTGGTTACTGTGCCGAAAGAAAAAGACCAAACAGCAGGAACTATTAAGTATGAAAACATTCTAAAGATGTGGAGTTCAATGCCAGCAAGACTTAGAGCAAATGCTGTATGGTATATAAATCAGGAGATAGAACCACAGCTTTACACTATGGCCCTTAATATTGGAACTGGAGGAGCACCTGTATTTATGCCTTCTGGTGGAGCTGCAACTTCTCAATATTCAACATTACTTAATAGACCAATAATTCCAATAGAGCAGTGTTCACCTCTTGGTAAAAAAGGAGATATTATTTTAGCTGACCCAACACAGTATATTGGAATTGATAAGAAAGCACCAACTTCAGATGTTTCTATCCATGTAAGATTTTTATATGATGAGCAGGTATTTAGATTCATCTATAAATTTAATGGAATGCCTTATAAGAGCAAACCAATAACACCTTACAAAGGGGCAAATCAATTAAGTCCATTTGTAACTTTAGGCGATAGATAAAAATGATAAATTATACCATGAATAATTATGAGATTTACATTATTTATGGTATAATTAATTCATTAATATTTCAGATTTGTAATATATGAGAAACTAAAAGGAGAATTTAAATGGTTGAATGGATGAAAAATCACAAAAAGTAAGTATAGGAGTAATAATACTTTTATTTTTGTTTTTTATCATAATTATGCCATTGATTCTTAACTTAATATATTATTTAGATGCACCATGTGATTTCTTTGATGTAGGGTATGATATATCAAATATCCTAGACTATTATGGTGCTATATTGACGTTTATAGGCACAGTAAGTTTAGGTATTATTACAGTATATCAAAATTATGTATCACAGAAAAAAACAGATGAAGTAAATAAATTGACACTTGAATTACAAAAAAGAGTATGGCAATGGCAGAGAAGAATTATGAAAAGGAAAAGTTATATGAAATCAATAAAAATTCTCCGAAGTTTGAATTGATAAATTCAGGTTGCAATGGGCGTCATATGAATTTATGTGCAGTATTAAAAAATGTTTCTGATATTATTATATCTGGGCTAAAATCAATTTCATTTGAGGTATTTGATGAATCTAATGCTATTGTAACAACTTCAGACAAAGTTAAAAGTAAGGTGTTTTCACTTTCGCCAGGTCAAGAAACACAAATTGAATTTCATAATACTGAACTGAAGTCTCAAAAGTTGATAGACTTATATGGACAACAAGTATATGAGAGTTTGAAAAAATTTACTATGATATGGAGCTTTCAATGTGAGGATTCATATGGCAATATACATTATTACAAGGCTAAACTATATGTAGAAGACAGTAATAATTTTGTTGGAGATTTATGGTCAGTAGAAAAAGTTGGTTAAATAATATTTGTGTAAATATATTCTAAAATGATAGAATATATGAATGAATTAAGTGATGGCATGTAGTATTATTTAAAAGCGAATTAAGATTTTATAAAATTATATACAATAACAAACAAAAAATAATATATTTTAGTGTATAGGCTTGCTATGTTGCAGGTCTTTTGTTTTATTTAAATTTATTAATAAGTAGATTAGTACTTATAAATTAAAAGGAGGAGCAAAAAAATGACTTTAGTTGAAAAATATAAAGTGGTTCAGGCTGTAGAGCCAAAGACCACTAATGCTGCTATAATAGGAGCATATGTAAATCTTAAAAATGTAATAAATGCAACAGTTGTAGTAAATCTAACTCAAGCAGTAGGACATGCAACTGTGATTTCTTTGTATCAAGCAAAGGATGTTTCAGGAACAGATGCAAAGGCACTTTCAAACAATGTTCCAGTGTGGGTAAATGAAGATGTATCTTTAGGAGATTCTCTTTTAAGAAAGACAGATGGAGTAAGCTATACTGTAGCAAATACTGCAAAAAATAAACAGGTGGTGTTTCACATAGATCCTGCTAAGTTTGATATAAATGAAGGATTTACTTGTCTTAATGTAAGAATTGGAGCGAGTACACAAGCTACCAATTTTGCATGTGCAGAGTTTATTTTGGATAGTAAATATGCTGGAGATATACCATCATCTGTAGTAGTTGATTAATTCAAGGAGCCTTAGTGCTCCTTTTCTTTTGAGGTGATGAATATGGCAATTAAAATAATAACTTCACCAATAGTTGAACCTATAACTTTAGAAGAAGCAAAACAGCATTTAAGAGTGGATGGAAATGATGATGATTTGCTAATACAAAGCCTTATAAAACAAGCAAAAGAGTGGTGTGAAGATTATCAGAATAGAAAATATATAACCCAGACTTTAGAGCTTGTTTTGGATACTTTCCCTAATGGTAATGCGATAGTTTTTAATAGCATTTCTCCGGTACAAAAGGTAGAAAGTATAAAATATTATGATGAGAATAGACAGGAGTATTTATTTGATGAAAGTAATTACATTGCTGATTTAGATGGCTTCGTAAATAGAGTTGTTTTAAATAGAGGAAAGCACTGGCCCAAAATTGAACTTCAATCAGTAAATGCTGTAAGAGTTAGAGTTGTTGCAGGTTATGGAGATAGTGGAGACAAAGTACCAGAGTCAATAAAGTGGGCAATTATTCTTCAAATGAAGCTTTTATATGATGACTACAGACCAGAGGAAAAAACAAAGTTAGAAGAAGCAAGGAATGCACTTCTTTCTATGAACAGGGTGATTCCAGTATGAAGTCAGAGGAATTAAAACATAGAATAACATTTCAAAGCTTTACTACAACGGTAAATGATAATGGCTTTGAAGTTGAAGCTTGGGTAGATTTTAAAACGGTATGGGCAGCTGTTACAAATCTTCATGGTAGAGAATACTTTGAAGCCGCAGCTGTTAAAGCTGAGAATACTGTTAAATTTACTATAAGATATATACCTAATATTGAGCCAACAATGAGGGTTTTATTTAAAGGTAAGCAGTACAATATAACCTCTATTGATAACATAAAGTATGCTAATAAATTCATTGAAATCAAGGCTATGGAGGTTGATAACAGTGGCTAAAATAGAACTTGAAGGAATGCAGGAACTTATAGATAAAGTAAATAAGTTGGGCGCAAAGGGTGAAATTATCAAGAAGAAAACCTTAGACAAAGCTGGAGAACTTGTAAAAGAGAGTATGGAGAAAAAGGCTCCAATGTCAAGCTTAGATAAAAAACACATGGCAGATCATATTAAAATATCTGAGGTAGAAAAGGAAAACGGAGTGGATTTTATAGAAGTAGGACCCAATAAAGGGGATGATTCAGAGTTCTTTTACAGCAAGTTTTCGGAGTGGGGAAGCAGCAAACAACCAGCACAGCATTGGGCAGAAAACTCTATTCTTGAAAATAAGAAAAAGATAAATGAAGTTATAGCTGAAGAGCTTAAAAGGGGGCTTGAGGAATTTGATTAATAAACTAATTATAAATACCTTAAAGCCTCTGAATATTCCTGTGTGTTTTCAAAGGTATTCTGGAAAGGGTGAAACTTATATAACCTTCCATGAATATTTTTCAGGTGGAGAAGATTATGAAGATGATGAGGAGAGGTTAACGTCACATTATGTTCAGATAGATGTATGGTCTAAAAATGATTATACAGGTTTGGTTAATGAAATTAAAAACTTATTAAATACAGTAGGTTTTAAAAGATTAAATGAGGCAGACCTTTATGAAGAGGATACAAAAATCTATCATAAAGGTATTAAATTTTATTATTTAGAAGAAAGGTAAGGTGAGAATTATGGCAAGACAAATAGGACTTAGAGATATTCATATAGCAGTATTAAAAACAGATGATGATAAAGGAGCAACCTACGATACTCCAGTAAAACTTGAAAGAGCAATAAGTGCAAAGATATCACCAAAGTCAAATTCAGATAACATTTATTCAGATGATACTGTTGAGGATATAATTACAGCTTTTGAAGGTGTAGATGTTGAGATAGAAGTAAATCAACTATCCCTTGAAAGCAGAGCCAAGCTTCAAGGGGCAAAGGTAGTAAAGGGAGTACTTATTGAAAATAAAGATGATATAGCACCAACCATTGCCTTAGGTTTTAAATCTAAAAAGAATAATAAAAAGTACAGGTATGTATGGCTTTTAAAAGGAAAATTTGAACTTGCTACAGATGAATATGATACAGAAGCAGAAAAACCAAAGGCTCAAAGTGCAAAGCTTAAGGGGAAATTCTATCCAAGAGAACATGACGGAAATTACAGATTTATAGCTGATGAAGATGCTGTTGGTGTGGATGCAAGTATAATTAGTGTATGGTTTACTACGGTGCCTAGTGAGCCAGTTGAAGGTGTGTAGTTTTTATGAATGCATTTGATTTGTAGGAAATATTTAGTATAATAAGGCATATATTTAGATTGAAGTTTAAAGATATTATGAACTTTATATCGCTAGTAGAATTGTCATTAAGGGGGAAATGTATGTTTTTAGAAGAAGTGCCACACCTTAAAACAGAAGTAGAATTAAAATTTAATAGTATTTATCCAGTTTATTTAAAACTGTGGGTATGGGCGACTAATAACTCTAATAAATTTAATGATGTATTTCCTTATTTTAAAAAATGGGAAGGCCAAGAATATGGAAGAATTTTTACAGATGATGATACAAAAGAAGTTTTTGGCACCGATGTAATTAAATTTATTAAAGATGTGTATTTATACAGTAAACCGGAAGGCTTTAAAGTAATTACAGAAGAGGTAGAATGTAAGCCGGTAGTAACTCTGGCTTATCAAACCGTTATTAGCAATTACTATTTTTATTTTATAAGGTGTTCAAATACTATTGTTCTATGTAATGTTGAATATAATCAACGCGTAAAGGTATATCTTAAAATAGAAGATTTATTAGGAAGTAAAGACACACGCTCCAAAAACACAAAAAATGATTCTTCTGTGCAGTATATGAATGGTATATGGTTTACAAATACTAACCGTCCTTTTATGGCTTATCCAGATGGTATAGTAAATAATATAAGAAATGTAAATAAATCAGGTAATGTACCATTTTATAATGATTTTAAAAAATCATACTTTAATAATTATATTGATAATAGAAACGAGTGGTATCAAGGGTATAAAACTGTTGTGAGTGCAAATAACCACAACTGCACATGGGAATTTATTGAATGTGTAGGTGATGGTGTAAAATTAGTTGTAGTAACAGGATTTAGAATAACATAGTAAATGCATTTGCAAAGGGTTAAAGATAGAATAGTGAAAAATCGTAAACCAACAGGGATTTTTAACCCTGTTTTTTTATACCCAAAATTCAAAAGGGAGCTGATAAACATGAAAGCATCAGAACTTAAAAATAAAGGAATAAAGTTTAAACTCAATGATAAAGAGTATGAACTTAAATTTGATATGAACACCTTCTGTGAATTAGAAGAGGTCTACGGAGATATTAATCAAGCCTTTGAGGATTTAGAAAATAGAAAGATTAAAGCTATAAGGGCACTGATTTACTCAGCAATTAAAGCTGAAGATGAAAGTGTTACTCTTAAAGAAGTAGGTAAAATGCTTACTTTAAATGATATGGAGAGATTAGGAACTGCTATTAATGAAGCGCTGAATAAAGCTATGCCGGAGGTAACAGAAGAAAACGTGGGGGAATAGAAAGCTGCTCTGATTCCAGAGGATGGGATTGGGAGTGGCTTTTTTATTTAGGTACTAACCTTTTGAAGATGACAGAAGAACAGTTCTGGCACAGTACACCTAAGAAATTGCAAGCACTTTTTAGTGTTTATAAGAAGGTCAATGGAATTGCAGACAAGGAGGAGTTTGAATATATAGATAATGTTCTTTTATAAGGGAGGTGAAGTACAGATATGGCTAGGGACGCAAATACAGTTGTTGCAAGAGTAGGACTTGATGATAGAGGTTTTCAAGAAGGTGTAGCAAAAATTCAAAGAGGACTAAAGGTAGTTCAAAGTGAATTTGTAGCAGCTTCCTCAAAACTTGGTGATTTCGGAAAAACTACTGAGGGATTAAAGCTCAAAGCAGATACTTTAAATAAGCAAATGGAACTGCAGAAGCAGAAAGTTGAAGCACTTACTAAAAGTTATAAAGAGAGTGTTGAGAAAAAGGGTGAAGATGCAAAGGCTACAGAAAATCTAAGAATAAGACTCAATTATGCCACTGCAGATCTTAATAATATGGAGAGAGAGCTTACGAGCCTTAATCATGAAATTGAAGTTCAAAGTAGTGGTTTTAGCAAGATGGGTAAAACATTTGAAGGCATCGGAAGTAAGATGAAAAGTGTTGGTGAAGGATTTTCTAATGTAGGTAAAACTCTTTCTATGTCTGTAACTGCACCAATAGTAGCAGCTAGTACAGGTCTAGTAAAACTTGCTACTGATTTTGAAGAAGCAAATAATACAATAAGAATAGGAACAGGAGCAACAGGAGATGCACTGAAAGGTTTAGACAAGGATTTTAAATCTGTTTACACTTCAGTAAACACCAATATTGGAGATGCAAGTAAGGTAATAGCAGATTTGAATACTCGTACAGGGCTTAGTGGTGAGTCTCTTCAAGATTTATCTGTACAGATGTTAAGACTTGCAAAGATCACAGGAGAGGATATTAACACACTTATTCCTGCGGCAACAAGAATGTTTCAGGATGCTGGAATTAAAACAGAGGAGTATGGTGATGCTTTAGATTATACTTTTAAAGTAAGTCAAAGTACAGGAATTGGAGTTAGTAAGCTTCAAGAATTAATGACTCAGTTTGGTGGCCCTTTAAGACAAATGGGCTTTGACTGGCAGACCTCTGCAGCAATGCTTGGTAAGTTTGAAAAGGAAGGTGTAAATACAGAGCTTGTTGTAGGAAGCTTAAGGATTGCACTTGGCAAGATGGCTAAAGAGGGTATTAGTGAACCTAATAAAGCACTGCAAGAAATGGTTACAAGAATCCAAGAAGCAGGAACAGCGGGGGAAGCTAATACACTAGCTCTTGAAATGTTCGGTGCAAAGGCTGGTCCAGATATGGCTGCAGCAATAAGAGAAGGGCGATTAAATCTTGATGAATTGTTAACTAGTTTAAAAAGCAGTCCTGAAACTATAGAGAAGGCAGCAAAAGACACAGAAACTGTTGGAGATAAATTTATTATACTAAAAAATAAAATGTCAGTGGCTTTAGAACCCTTAGGTAAAAAACTACTTGAAGCAGTAGAACAAGCAATGCCAGCCATAGAAAGATTTATTAAAGGCATAACAGGAATTATTGAAAAGTTTAATAACTTAAGTCCAGCACAACAAGATATGATCTTAAAGTTTGCAATGATAGCTGCTGCAATTGGCCCAGTTGTAAGTGCAATAGGTATGGTTATTTCAGTTGGAGGAACACTATTTTCAACACTTGGTTCAATATCTACCGCCTTAGGTGCAGCAGGAGGTGCGTCTGGAGCCTTAGGAGCTGCTTTTGCAGCAATAACTGGTCCAGTTGGCATTGCTGTAGCTGCTATAGCAGGACTTATAGCTATTTTTGTTGCTTTATATAAAAATAATGAGGACTTTAGAAATTCAGTAAATACAGTATGGAATGGAGTTAAAGCAATTATAAGTAGTATCATTGATAGCTTAAAGGTTATGTTTCAAGCCTTTATTAACTTAGCCAATCAGATATGGAAAAAGTATGGTGATGATTTTGTAAAAATAATAAACACAGCATTTAATTTAGTAGCTACTATAATAAATACTGTTTTAAAAGCTATTCAGGATGTTATTAAAATCATTACAAATGCAATAAAAGGTGATTGGAAAGGCGTATGGGAAGGAATAAAAAATCTTACCTCTGATTTATGGAATGGAATAAAGAATATTATAAAAACAGCCATAGCTTTAGTTAAGGGAATTATAAAAACAGAATTTGAATTTATAAAAGGCATAATTTCAGGAATATGGAATGGCATAAAGGGAGTAACCTCAGCAGTTTGGAATGATATTAAAGCAGCTATTGTAACTCCGATAAATGCTGCAAAGACTGCAGTAAGTAATGCTATAAATGCAATTAAGGGATTCTTTAGTAATCTAAAATTACCAGAGATTAAAATACCTAAAATTAAGTTACCACATTTTAAGCTAAAAGGAGAATTTAGCTTAACACCACCTAGTGTACCTCATTTAGATGTTAATTGGTATGCAAGTGGAGGTATCTTTAATAGACCAAGTGTAATTGGTGTTGGTGAAGCAGGAACAGAGGCAGTTCTTCCTATAGATAGATTGGATGAACTTATGGCTAAAGCAATAGAAAAGGTACGTGGTGGTGCTGGAGCTTCTGGTGGACTATCACTTCACATAGAAAATTTTATTAATAATACTGATAAGGATATAGAACAGCTTGCCTATGAACTTGAGTTTTATAGGCAAAAAGTTTCAATGGGGAAAGGTGGTAAATAATGCTTAGTTTCAATTTTGGTGGCAAGAATAGTTTTCAGGATTATGGCATTACCATTTCTAAAAGACCATCTTTGCCATCACCAAAGCGAAGAGTATCATATGTTGATATTCCAGGTAGAGATTCAACACTTACATATGATGAGAGCACATTTAGTGATATAACAATTGCAGTAGAATGTAGTATTAAAGGGAAAAATATAGCTGGAAAAATAGATAATATAAAGGCATGGTTATTTGGATTAGGAGAAAATGATTTAGTATTTAGTTTTCAAGATGATAAAAAATATAAAGCACAAGTAGTTAATGCTATAGATTTTAAACAAGTATTTAAATACACATCTGTTTTTCCAATTATATTTAATTGCAGACCCTTTAAATATTCTGTGCAGAATAACATTTTTACTATAACTCAAAATGGAACTTCAATAATAAATCCAGGAACACTTAAAAGTGAACCAATAATATCAGTTTATGGTTCTGGAAAAATAAGCCTTAAGGCTAATGAAACTACTGTAATTTTAAATGATATAACAGGAAAAATCATCTTAGATTCTGTCATTCAAGATGCTTATAATGATGCAGAAGATAACTTAAATAGTAAGGTAAATGGTGAGTTTATAACCTTAAAAACAGGCTCAAATAAATTTGAGTGGACTGGAAGTGTTACTAAAATAGAAGTAGTTCCAAATTGGCGGTGGTTATAGTGATTTATGTATATGATAAGAAGACAGCTAGAGAAAATTTTGATAATAACGGACTTGCTGTTTTAGATGAATGCCTTATTGCGGAGATAAATCAAGAACTAAATGGAGATTACAGTTTAGAAATTGAATACCCTGTTGTATCTAAAAAAGCACAGTATTTAGAAGAACTCAATATTATTAAAGCTGATGGACAGCTTTTTAGAATATATAAGGTAGAGAGAACACAAGACAAGATAAGTAAGGTTAGAGTTTGGGCAAGACATATATTTTATGATCTTGCCTTTTACTTTATAGAATCATCTAAAATACTTAATGCAAACATGAAAGAGGCTCTTGAAGGAACAATGCCACCAGAACTTCAAGGGTTATTTTTATTTAAGGCATTAGAAGAGAATATAGCGCCTTTTGCTGTTAAAGAGGTTAATGCTGTAGATGCTATTTTTAGATTAATAGAAATCTATGGCGGAGAACTTTTTAGAGATAACTTCAATATAGAGATAAAAGAGTCCATTGGTGAAAATAATGGGATCTTAATAAAATACGGTAAAAACATAAAAGGAATGAAGGTTATTGAGGATACCAGTGAACTTGCTACAAGGATATATGCAGTAGGGGCAAATAATTTATTGCTACCAGAGAGATATATAGAAGTACAAGGTGAAAGAGCAAAGCTTCTGCCGTATCCTATAACTAAAAAGATTGAATTTAAAGAATGTAAAGATGTAGAAAGTCTTAGAGCTAAAGCTATTGAAGCATCAGAAAAGGTTTCTAAACCTAAAATATTTATAACAATAGATTTTATGGAGCTTAGTAAAACAGAAGAATATAGAAACTATAATCATCTTACTGAAGTAGGGGTTGGTGATTTTGTAAAGGTAAGGAATGAAAAGATAAAAGTAACAACTGATTTAAGGGTTATAAAGAAAAACACAGATTTAATTAATCCTATAAATACAAAAATAGAGCTTGGTGATCCTTTAAACACAATTATTGAAAAGCTAGATACCAGTAAGCTTTTAGAGGAAATAAACAGTGCTATAAGTGGCACTTTAAGTAGTGTAATTATTAAGAAAAATGCTGATATCATTACAATCACACAAAGCAGTTATCCAGCAATGATTATAGGAATAACAACAAAAGCAGATACAAACTTAAATTGTAATATCACCATGACAGGAAAAGCAAGTGAGAATTGTAATTTATCAATTCTTTTTTCTTTAGATGGGAAGTACTACGATTTTAAGCCTATTCAAAAATTAGCTACAGGAGATAATGTTATAGGATTACCATTAGCAATGCCACAGGTTATAGGGGGAAACCATACTTTTATGGTAGAGCTTAAAGTTTCTAACGGAAACTTTACTATTCAGAAGAATAATCTTCAGGTAAGCATTGAAGGAAGAGATCTTGAGGGAGGACTTAGTGCAAGTATCCCAAGAGCGGAAGTAGTTTATACCTTTTTATATAATTTGTTTAATATAAAACTTAATAGATTCACTGTAAAAAAAGATTTTTCTTTCAAAAAGATATCAGATACTTTATCAAATTCAATGGAAAGCTTCAATTATATTAATTTTAATAATAGATTCAAAATTAGTGATATCGAAAATAAGGTAGCTAATGTTAATTTAAGTGTTATGGGAATTATAGAAGAATTTACAGCAGAAAAGAGTATAGGATATTCATATGATGGAGAATGGCTTAATTTCAGCTCTGATTTTGATGAAAATAAAGATGGGACTTATGACTATTATAATAGAGCTGTTTTAAAAGAACCAATTTTATCAAGTGAAGGTGGATTTGTTCAGGATTTAGGTAGTGGAGTTATTTATGCCACTAAGGTTCCAGATAAAAGTAAGTATAAAGATTTAATATCAATTTCTATAAATTTAAACAAAGTTAGGGGGAGAAAATATGCCAGTAACAAGTGCAATTACACTTTCTAAAGGAAATCAAGGAATGGTTCTATTTGGTACTAGAAACGATGACTCTACTGTTACTCTTCCTGATATAGGATTCAATTTTAATTATAATGGTACTGCAATAAGAAAATTATATACAAGTGGTAATACCTGGATTGGCTTTGGAGTAGAAAGTGAACAGCTTTGCATAAATAGAAGAGATGCAAGTTATAACAACTTGTTTTATGCAAAGGAAGTAGAGCATGAAATTAATTTGTTTAGAGTCAGATTTGAAGGAAACAATTCTTATGTCATTATGGAAAATAGTGATTTAATTTGGGAGCTATCTTTGTTTGAAACTGGAATTATAAGATTAGTTATAGAAAAGATACCTAACAATGGAACAAATACTTTTGTTAACCCAGGAATAGGAACTCAAACATTAACACTTGTAGAAGGAAAATCTTATATTTTTACACCATTAGATTTGGCAGGAAAGAACTATGTAATACAAGAAGGTTCATATATTTCTTGCGTTAGCAAATATTTAATGGTGGATAGTGAAGGGGTTAAAAATTATCAGACTATAAATGGAGTTCCAACATGGATTAAGATTGGAGAGTTGCCACTTACAAAGGATATGTTTAAAACATTTGGAGTAGATACTATTCCTGCTTCTATGGAAGGATTAGTAGATAGTTCTCCAGCACTTTATTATTATACAGACAACCCAGAGGTTAAGGAAAATAAGAAGGACTATAAGTTTCAGATACTAGAAACAGTTACAAGTAAGCCCAAAGTATTAAGTCAAATAAGTGACTTTTATATACATGAAGGTAAGAGTATAAGCAGAATAGAAGTGATTTTTAGTTATGCAAATAAGGATTCTAATGGAAATGATATAACAACTAATGGAAAAATAAAAATAGCTTTAAGTGTAGATGAGGGAGTAAGTTTTTTAACCTACAATTCTAGTTCAGCTAAATTTGAAGTGATAGATATAAATAATACTGCTGCTTTTTTAAATAATGGAATAACTCCTTCAAGTCAATTAAATATAGATTACGAAGCACTTAATAATTTGTTAAACACAAAGAGAAAATTAAGGTTTGCCTATATTTTTCAAAAACCAACTTTAAATGATATTTGTAAATTAAGGAAATTAAAAATTTTATACAATTAAGGAGGGAGCCAATGCATGTTTGTAAAAGGGCAACCATATGAAAGCATAGCATACAATAAGGATTTAATTACAGGTGAGATTTGTGAAAATAAAAAGGAAAAAAGGCTTAGAGGTATTAAAGGAAAGGTTTTATTAGAACTTTTTAATGCAAAAACTAAGAAAAAAATAAAAGAGGCATACACAGAAAATTTAATACCGGATTTATTTTTTAATAATATTTTCTTACAGCATTTTGTCTGTGGAATTATGGGTTCTGGAAATAGAAATGAGAGTGATAATTATAGCTGGTTTGATTATATTTATCTTACTGATTGTGATAAACCGGAGAATATTAATGAGCAGAGAGTTATGGGAAATGTTATAGGCTACGCTCATAGAAATAATACTTATTCAGGTAATGATACTAGAAGAGGAACTATAAATAGAGTAGAAACAAAATTTGAAGTTACTGATTCTAAAATAAAGATGAATTTTGTATTTGACTTTCCGACTCATGCTTCAAATGGGAAAATTGAAAGTATTTACTGGGCGGAAGATGATCCTGATGATAAAGATTATTTTTATTTAGGACCTGTAATTTATGGAAGGGAAAAAGAAGATTCAGAGTATAGGATATATAGTAATACAAACCCTACAAGGTATTGGGCAATTAATATTTTATTTTCTTATGCAACAGATATACATTTTACAAGTCCAACAAAAGGCTGGATATTAGCTGATTCAAATGAAAGAAACATAAAACTATCAAGTTATGTTCAATTTCCAGATAGTTTAAAAGATAATTGGATTATGATTCCATTTGATATAAGTAATAATGATGTTGTGGATTGGGATAAGGCGGTTAAGCTTTTAAATTCAGAAGGAAGTGCTTTAAATATTGAAAGTAGTCATTCAGTAAGAAAATACGATGGAATTAGTCAAGTATGCCCATATATAAAGGCAGATGGAGAAGTAACTTTTGTTGGGTATTATGTTTATAACATTAATAGTGATTATTATATAAGAATATATGTGTGGACAAAAATGGGAGTTCAGCTAAGCTGTGTTGATATAAATATGAGTCAAACATATAAAGACACAAATGAGGATACCCCTTTTATTTATAAGCAAGTTTCAGACAGTGGAATTTATATTGATGGTTGTATAGATATTATAGGATATACATCAAAAACAGATTCTCAATTTAATGAAACTGTTTATACAAATAGATGGATTAGAATAGACTCATCAGGTAAAAAGGTTCAAGATATGAATATTAAACCTAAAATAGGCAATTGTACTTGGTTTGGAAAAAAGGGAATGGATAGTGGAAATATTGAAAGGCGTAGCTATATTTACGAATTTAATAGAAGTGCAAATAAAATATATCTCTATTATGCAAGTATACAAGGAGGAACAGATTTTTATCAAGTTATAAATTTTCAAGGGAATTTGCTAGAAGCTAATAAAGGCTATTTTAGATTTAAAGAGGGGGTTAATAATTATTATTATCATAATGTTCTTGGCACCGATAGATGGATAAGCAGATATAATTATCCCTACAATGATTATGTACAATTTTGTATCCAAACTCTTTTAACAAGCAAACCTATTGGAGCACACACTAAACTCGTTGAACCTGTTGAGAAAACTGAAGCAAATACTATGAAGCTTCAATATATGTTTGAAGTGGATTTAATTAATTATGGGGAAGATAACTATTAAAATAAATAGGCAGCTAAACAACCATTATTTCATTATATAGTCTAGATATAGAATAAATAAAATACAGTCCTGTGTTGGGACATACAGGGGGTATAAGGAGAGGTGAAAATGAAAAACACAATAAAATATGTACAGATGTTTTTTACAGCGGTGGGAGGATATATAGGCTATTTTTTAGGAGGGGTTGATGGTTTTATGTATGCACTGATTACCTTTGTTGTTATTGATTATTTGACAGGACTTATGGTAGCAGTGCTAGAGAAAAAGCTATCAAGTGAGGTAGGCTTCAGAGGGATTTTCAAAAAGGTACTTATTTTTGTATTTGTAGG
Source organism: Haloimpatiens sp. FM7315 (assembly GCA_041861885.1). Classification (NCBI taxonomy): domain Bacteria; kingdom Bacillati; phylum Bacillota; class Clostridia; order Eubacteriales; family Clostridiaceae; genus Haloimpatiens; species Haloimpatiens sporogenes. The sequence goes on along the minus strand of JBGVUE010000001.1, from coordinate 2,063,287 downwards.
GATAGGAAATATTGTGGATGTTCATTTGATTAAGAACGGTAGTGCAATTCGTACTGCTACTATTTTCTTTTATGTGTCCAATGAAGGAATAAGTATTATAGAAAACTCAGCTAAAATAGGCTTACCAGTACCTAAAAAGCTTCAAGATATTTTAGCACAGCTAAACAAGGGGGAGAAGAATGAGTAGATTATGTTTTGATTATGGACATGGTGGGGAAGATAGTGGAGCTTGTTATAACGGCAGAAAGGAAAGTGATGATGTATTAAGTATAGGTAGAGCAGTAGCGGAAGAAGTTAAAAGGTATGGAGTTACAGTTGATGAAACAAGATCTTCAGATGCTACAGTAAGCCTTAATGATAGAAGTAATTTTGAAAATAGAAATACCTATGATTATTTCATATCCTTTCATAGGAATGGCTTTAAGCCAGAGGTAGCAAGAGGAGTTGAAACTTATACTTATTTAAATGCAAGAGCAAAATCTAAAAGTTTGGCTGGGAAGATACAAACTTCTCTTGTAGCCTTAGGTTTTACAGATAGGGGAGTTAAAGAAGCTAACTATCATGTGTTAAGAGAAACTAAGGCTCCAGCTGTTCTTGTTGAGATAGGCTTTATTGATAATAGTGGGGACAATGCTTTGTTTGATAGTAAGAGAAGTGAAATAATTAAGGGATTAGCAAAAGCAATATTAGCACAAGTAGGAGTTGATTACATTGAAGTTTCAGCACCAACTCAAGCTGAAAGTGGTCAAACTCTTTATAGAGTAATGGCCGGTTCCTATTCAGTAAGAGAAAATGCAGAAAAGCAAGTTAAGAAGTTAAAGTCATCAGGATTTGATGCTTGTATTATGATTTTTAATTAAGTAGCTGTTCGCCCTAAAATACACCACAAAGGTTTAACTGAATATTAATTGAATGACAGCCTGTAGGATTCTTTTCGGAGATTCTTGCAGGCTTTTTTCTTTTTTATAAAAAATCCGTCCAAATCAATTATTTTTGTCCTTAGGAAGTTAGAGGGATTAATCCTCAAGGATGGGAGGATAAGTTATGCAGGTTACAAAAATCACAGAGGAACATCAACTGCCTATAGTGGCAAAGAAGGTATATACACAAGAGGAATTACAGCGGGAATATAATTATATTCTAGCTCAGAAGATACTGAAATCTATCCTTGAAAAGGGACTAATAAGTTTAGATGAATTTAACAAAATCACAGAGTTAAACAGGCAAACTTTCTCGCCATATCTGGCAGAAATAATGCCCTCAATCCGTTGATTTATATAGAGTTCAGAGGTAATATGTGACCTAACGGAAAGCGAGGTGAGTTGATGAAAAAGATAACAAAAATCATCGATACCAAAGTGTTATCAGTCAAGAAGAAAATCCGTGTTGCTGCCTATTGCAGAGTATCTACATCAAGTGATGAACAACTTATTAGCCTTGATGCACAAAAGGTACATTATGAAAATTACATCAAAGCCAATGATGAATGGGAGTATGCAGGCCTTTATTTTGACGAAGGGGTCACAGGCACTAAAAAGGAAGTCAGGAGTGGATTGCTTTCTCTTATTGCAGACTGTGAAAAAGGTATGATTGATTTGGTAATTACAAAGTCCATCAGCCGATTTTGCAGGAATACAACAGACTGTTTGGAGATAGTAAGAAAACTGCTTGATTTAAATGTATACATTAATTTTGAAAAGGAAAATCTCAATACCGGCTCTATGGAGAGTGAACTGATGCTTTCCATTTTAAGTAGTCTTGCGGAAAACGAATCGGTATCCATTTCAGAGAATGAAAAATGGAGCATTAAGAAGCGTTTTCAAAATGGAACCTATGTAATTTCTTATCCTCCTTATGGATATGCAAACATAAATAGAGAAATGGTAATTGTGCCAGAGCAGGCAGAAGTGGTAAAACAGATATTTACAGATACTCTTGCAGGAAAGAGTACCCATACCATTGCAAAAGAACTAAATGAACTTGGTGTTAAAAGTAAAAAAGGCAGTAAATGGACTGCTGGAACTATTAATGCGATTATCCGAAATGAGAAGTATACAGGAGATGTTATTTTTCAAAAAACATATACAGATAGCAGTTTTAATCGCCATACAAATTATGGAGAGCAAGACCAATATTTATGTAAAGACCATCATGAGGCAATCATAGGCCACGAAGTTTTTAACAAAGCTAATGAAGTTATGAGCCAGCGTGGTAAGGAAAAAGGCAATGGTGGGAATACCCAGCGTTATCAAAACCGTTATGGTTTTTCAGGGAAAATCAGATGTGGAGAGTGTGGTAGTGTTTTTAAACGAAGAATTCATAATAAACCCAGTGGCAAATATGTAGCTTGGTGTTGCACCCATCACATTGAAGATAAGGATGCCTGCTCCATGAAATATATCACAGACGATAGCATAAAGGTGGCTTTTCTTACAATGATGAATAAGCTGATTTTTGCACATCAAGTGGTGCTAAGACCGCTACTTCGTAGCTTGCAAGGGCTAGATGATAAAGACCGATTACTGCAGATACAAGAGTACGAAAGCAAGCTTGAAAAGAATATGGAACAAAGGCAGGTGCTTACAAGTCTAATGGCAAGTGGCCTTTTAGAACCTGCACTATTTAACAGTGAAAACAACACCTTGATTCAGGAAAAAGAAATGTTAGAGACTGAAAAAAACAAGCTGATGCATTCAGTAAGTGGTGATAGAACAAAATTTGATGCTTTGGAAAAGCTAATAAAATATGTTTCTGGAAATGAAATGCTGAAGGAGTATGAAGATGAAGTATTCCTTGCCCACGTGGATAAGATTACAGTTGTTTCAAGAGAGGAAATTATATTCCTATTAAAATGTGGATTAGAACTTAGGGAAAGGATGGAATCGTAATGGCACACTTACCTTATGGCTACAAAATTATAGATGGAAAAGCAGTGGTTGATGAAGAACAAGCTGAAAATATTAGAAATTTTTACAAAGGATATATTTCCGGATTGGCACTTAAGGTAGCGGCTGAAAATGCAGGATTAAAGTTAACTCATAGTAGTGCTGGAATGATGCTTAGAAAGAGGTATTACCTTGGGGATGACTTCTATCCTTCCATAATTGATAAAGAAACATTTGATAAAGCTGAAGAAATGAGAATTGCAAGGGCAGGTTCTCTTGGAAGAATTCGAGAACTTGAAAAGCAGGAAAAACCAAAGCCAATGGTGCATTTTACAATGCCAAGGGTACAGTTAAAATATACAGATCCATTTGAACAGGCAAAATATGCATATGGATTGATAGAAAGTGGGGTGACAGAAAATGAATAAGAGCATTACATTTATTCCAGCACGAAAACGTATAGGCAATACTGTAAAAATGGAAGAGAAGCCAAAACTCAGAGTCGCAGCGTACTGCCGAGTAAGTACCGACAGCGATGAGCAAGCTACAAGCTACGAGTCACAGATAGAGCATTATACCAATTTCATACAAAAAATGAAGAATGGCAGCTAAGTGGTGTATTTGCGGATGATGGCATAAGTGGAACTAATACAAAAAAGCGTGATGAGTTTAATAGAATGATTGAGGAGTGTATGGTAGGTAATATCGATATGATTATTACAAAGTCTATAAGTAGATTTTCAAGGAATACACTGGACTGCTTGAAATACATTAGATTATTAAAGGAAAAGAACATTTCAGTATACTTCGAAAAAGAAAATATTAATAGCTTAGATTCTAAGGGAGAAATTCTACTTACAATTATGGCGAGCCTTGCCCAACAAGAATCGGAATCCTTAAGTAAGAACGTAAAGCTGGGATTGCAGTTCCGTTACCAAAATGGTGAAGTGCAGGTAAATCACAATCGTTTTATGGGATATACCAAAGATGATGAAGGGCATCTGATTATTGAACCTACTGAGGCGGAGGTTGTAAAACGTATTTATTTGGAGTATCTGCAAGGAGCAAGCCTAAAACAAATCGGAGAAAGTTTGGAATCAGATGGTATTCTAACTGCAGCTGGTAAAGCAAGATGGAGACCAGAAACTATAAAGAAAATCCTAAAAAATGAGAAATATATTGGTGATGCTCTTTTGCAGAAGACATACACGGTGGATGTACTTACGAAAAAGCGAGTTAAAAATAACGGTATTGTTCCACAGTATTATATTGAAAATAACCATGAAGCCATCATTCCACGTGACCTTTATATGCAGGTGCAGGAGGAAATGCTAAGAAGAGCAAATCTCCACAGTGGAGCTGACCGAAAGAAAAGAGTTTATAGCAGCAAATATGCATTATCTAGCATCGTCTATTGCCCAAAGTGTGGAGATATATATCGCAGAATTGCTTGGAATAACAGAGGTAAGCGTTCCTTTGTTTGGAGATGTGTGACCAGAGTTGAGCATGGCCCAAAATGCTGTGATGCACCTACAATTGAGGAAACGGAACTTCAAGAGGCTGTAATAAAAGCTATTAATATGGCACTTGGTAGCAAGGATGATATGCTTGTAGCTTTAAAGCAGAACATTGCATCGGTACTTGCTTTGGAAGATGAAAGTTCTATGGAAAGCATCAATGCCAAACTGGAAGAATTACAAAAGGAACTGCTGAAACGAGCAAATGCTAAAAAGGATTATAATGACCTTGCTGATGATATAGACCGTTTGCGAGAACTAAAGCAGAATGCTATGGCAGAGAATGCGGAAAGAGAAGGCTTGAAACAGCGAATTGCAGAGATGCAGGAGTTTCTTGCAGAACAGATGGAGCAGATAGAAGAATATGATGAATCCCTTGTGAGGCGAATGATTGAAAAGGTAACGGTTTATGAGGAAAAATTCATAGTGGAATTCAAGTCAGGTACAAGCATGGATGTGGAAAGATAAAAGTATCAAAAATAAGGCACTGTGTAGGTTAAAGATAATTACATAGTGCTTTTAACGTTCTGTAAATCTTTGTAATAGTATATTGTGTTTATTAACCAAACGATTTATAATCAGAGGTACATAATGGAGGGATGTCATGATAACATCAGATATGATAAGAGCATTGTGTGATAAGAAGAATATTAGTATTGCAGAACTTAGTAGGCGTATTGGTCAGTCACCTCAAAATTTTAGTAAAAAACTAAAGCGAAATACAGTAAGTTTAAATGAACTGATAGCAATCGCAGATGTTCTAGGGGTTATATTTGAACAGTCATTTACATTGGATGACGGATCTAAAATCAAACTGAGCAACATTAAAAATGATACAGAAAGACTAAATACTTAGTGTGAAGTTAAAATTGTTTATGATAGAAAGATAATTTTGTAATGAAAAATTTGGAAGGATGTTTAATATGGAAGAAATATTAAATTATGAGTCTTTAACGAAAGATGTAAGTTCTGATATTGAAAAATTGTTTTATTCTATAATGTGTAGAAGATGGGACATTGTAAATGTTCAAATTGAAAAAAATAATTTAGAATGGCAAGAATTAAATAAATTAACCTACAAAGATACGGAAATAAATATACAAAAATGTTTTGTTAAAAATTTACAGTTTCTTAAGTCAAACAAAAATAAAGTATATTACGAAAAACTTTGTGATAAGTTGGGGGAGCATTTCAAGAAATTAGTTGCTGATAAAAATTGTGAATATGATTCAAATGATTTTTATAAGGATAAAAGTGTATTTGATATTTTTTTCAAGGAAATCAACCTGTTTTAGATGTAAAAGAATTTACAAAACAAATGCTTCCAGCTAAACAGTTAATGAAAAATAATGCAACAATGGTACTTGATGAGGTGGGTACGGGGAAAACGGTTGCTGGCATCTACGCAATCCAACAAATAATACAAAATAGACTGAAGGAAACTCCTAAAAATGAGATATTCCCTTCCGCGGCTATTCTTATAGTGTGCCCATATACAAAAAGAGAAGATTGGAATAATGATATAAGAAGGCAGTTAGGTAGAAATTCAATTATTATAAGTCAATCAGATAGTGGAGAAATAATAAAGCAAAAATCTCAAAATCCAAACAAACCACTTATATATGTTATGGGATCTGCTGGCGGGAAATCAGATGGTAGTAAATCGGCATTAAAACAATCTTTTAAAAAATTTCGTTCTGATAGAAAATGGGATTTGGTAATAATCGATGAATGTCATAATTGCTTTAACAACTATAAAGATATAATAGCGGACAAGATTATGCTATTGACGGCAACACCAATTGTTGTTAGCAGTAATAAGGTTAGAGACTTTCAAGACTATGAAGATTTAATGAATAATATTTTAGGGAGTTTGGGGCACTGGGATAAAAAAATACCTTATGAAAAAAACATTGAACCCATTAAAAACTCAATGCCTAAAGACGAGGATATTTTTGTTTGCAATTATAAAGAAGATATTTTCAATGTTGATATTAATCGTAAGATAAAATTTATTGCTTGTGATAGAACAAAGAAAAGACAAGAATGGTTTAATGAGTTGCGGAGTAAAAAAGGTTTTTTTACAGCTATGTATGCAGATCAAGATGATAATCGTCTTTCGGAAAAAATGATAGAGAACTTTGGGGATACTTTAAATGACTATGCTATAGATAATAATGCAAAACTAGAAAAGCTGGTACAAATTATTGAGGGTAAATTTGAGTTTAAGGAATATGAAACGAAATCAATAATTGTTTTTTGCGAAATGCAAGCAACAGTTGATATGATTTATGAAAAATTATCTTATTTGTCTAATAATAAAATTATGGTAGGGAAAAAGTATGGAAAATTCGGAGAAATAAAAAATATTACTTCTAACTCAAGTATAGTATTAGAAAGATTAAAAAGTCACATTCGTATGAATAAAGACAATAGATCCATTCTAGTTACAACAGGGAAAAGTGGTGGAACGGGCCTGAATTTAGGTGAATTCGATACAGTAATTCATTATGAATTGCCTTATACAAATAATGAACTAGAACAGCGTTTTGGTAGAATAGAACGTGCTGATGATTTGATAACTAAGTCTGTAAACTGCGACAAACCTATTTTGATAGAAAATGAAATGATTTTTCTTGTCAATAAATCAATAGGAAATGAAAGTGATTTTGAAACAAATAGAATGCTTTATTATGCTGTAAACAAGGTAAATATTGCATGTCAATATATGCCTATAAGAAATACTGTATTATTCCATCCTAATTTTACAGAAAGGTTACAGCATGATGCTCAAACATATTTTGAAACAATAAAGAATTTTTCTGAATGTGAAGATGGAAAAAGAAAAATCCAAAACTATATTAATTATAAAGTAAAAGAAAAAGAAATTAATGAATGCATAGTGGTGATAAAAAAATCACTTAATGAAACTTATCAGAATATAATTAATGATGAAAAAGAGATAAAAGGGAAGATTAGTAAAATACTTAATGGGGTTGAAATTAATGATACTATTAAAGAGCATAAAGATAAATTAGGAGACTTTTTAAACGAAAATGAGGCTGACACTATAGAAATGGATAACATACTTGACAGAACGCTTGAATACTATATTTGGTTGAAAAATACCCTTAAATTTTATGGAGTAGAGTTGACTGTTGAAGGTGATAATACTAATTATTCAAATTATGATTTTACTAATGAGGAAGATGCTAGCATTGATTTGGAAAATGAATATCTTGAAGAAAATAGTAGTAGTTTAAATGAAAAAGATTTTCTTGAAACTATAACATCTCTTAAAACAGAAATTACACATAGAAACTTAACGTTAGGATTACTATGTGAGAAAGTTATAGAGAGGATAAAAAGTATCAATAATGACCAGAAAGCAAATGGGATATTTTACATTTCTAATAATAAATTTATAAATGAAACGGTTAAGCAGTTTAGAGATAGGAGCAATGCATAGTATGAATAAACCAGATAATATATCAACAAAAATCATTTCTGCAATTGAACGTGAAGAGATTGATGATATCGTAAAGCATTATATATTTGAGGCAGACGAATTTCTATTAAATACTGATAACCCTAATAAACCAGACTTTCTAGATGATTTTTTTGATAAAGCAAAAAATATGTTAGTATCAACTGTAAATGGGTGCATCAAATCAAGAAATAATCCTAAGAAGAAAGATGACTTAAAAAAATACAAAGAGGGGTATTTTAATGAAATTATCCAAAATGCAAATGATGTTGTTTTGAATTCTCAAATAAAATATCCAACCATTGAAATACAATGTAAAAAATATAATGAGTATGAGTATGAAATAGTATGTTTATATCCCGATAAAGGTTTTGCACTAACAGATATTTATGGTTTCTGTTCTAGAGGTAATTCCAACAAATCCTCTGAACTTGGACAAGAAGGAATGTATGGAATAGGGATAAAATCTTTATTTTGTTTTGCAACTTATTTTTGCATAGAAAATAATGTGAAAATTGAATTATCTTCTAAAGAAAGATTACTTGATACGATTAATATTAGTCACTTAAATATTCTTCCCAACAAGACAAAACTTACACTAAAATTTCAATATGATGAAAAAATAAAGAATAAACATGCTGGATTTAATGTGAAAAAAATTGCAGGATTTATAGACTCGTTGATAGAGGGAAAAGAATGTGACAGTTTTTTTTATAGTGAAGAAGAGGGAGAAGTTATTTTTGATCCACGATCTTTGATATTTACAGAATTACGAAATAACAGAAATGTGGAAAACAGCATAAAAAAAGTTAAATTTAAATGTAATGAAAAGATTGTAGAATTAAATGTTTCAGATAGTTATTATGAGAACAACTCTAATATTAAGATTTCAAGGGTAAAGGATGATATGGAATATCTTGTTTTTCATTACCCAGATTTATCAAATGATGAAAATAGTTTATCACTTGCCTATGCAATAAATAAAGATTGGACTAATCTTAGAGATAGAATTTATGCTACATATTTTGTTGGAAATTATAGCTCATTGTTAGAAAAAATGACAGGATGCCTTGTAAATACAAAAGCAATTAATTCTTCACGTTCGGGATTAGAAAGAGAAAATGAGAATGATCCGGCTATATTACAAAAAATTAAGGCAAAAGGTAAAGAAACAATAAGTGATTTGATTTCCATTTTGAACAATGATAAAGCAGAAAATTGTTGGAGAGAAATTTCTAGTGATGTTTTATGTCATCTACTTGATGTATATAGAAACTTTCAAATTGAGACGAATGAAGAAATATTGCCAGACGGTATTTTTATGGATAAAGTAGAAAGCTTAAGTGAGTTGTTCGAAAATAAAAAACTGTACTTAATAGCAAACAAGAATTTCATTTTGAAGATTAAAGATTCTGATAATGTTAGCATTGAAGAAAATATTATAAATAAAAATAGACCAGCAAACTCGGATGATGGTAATTGTAGAGCCTTGTACGAAATATTTGATAAAAAGTTTATTGATAAAGATATTATTATATTTAATAATGATAATCAAGATTTTACATCGCTTTGTTTTGGAATAAGAAAATTAGTAAAACACATATTTAATGAAAATGATTGTAGTTGGTTAAAAGGAATAAATATTCCATTTATTAATGGTGCTAAAAATCTTATTTATAAACGTATCAAAGGAGATAACTTTAATCAGATAATGAAGTTTATTGATGCTTGTGGTGGAATAGAGGGTAGACTAGTAAAGCAATTAGTTGCAAGGTTCGAGTTAAATAATAGCTTTGACTATATGGGGAATTATTCTAAAAATAATGTAGTGAATTGGATATTCTCTGATGACAACTCTGATAATGAATTTAAAATGAGTTGTAAAGAATATGAAAAATCTTATACTGAGTTAAAGGAGTTAATAAAAACAAGAATACATTCTACTCGATATTATTATTCGACTAACTGGAATGCCAGTTCTGATTATTGGTATGAAAGGTTTACATCCGATGCATTTGATAGCGTAAAGATATACGAAAATCAGATACGACAATTTTTAAATTTGTTATCAAAGGGTGTTTTTAAATTTGGATACCATGATCCTTATTTTTATACTGAAGATAGTAACCTAAATTTATTTGTACACAGTCATAATTGCAATAATATTATTCTACGGAACAGAGACAGAAGCACTACATACTGGGACGGAGAATTCAAATATTTCCATATTGGTTTTCTTAATAGAACTATATTAAATTTTAACAGTTTCAAATCATTTAGACAATCAATCGATGAGTATAATAAACAAATAATTGATAGATTTAAAAATGACAATCAAAAAGCTAAGAAATTTAAAATTAACTATTTGACAAGATGTAAGATTAATAATGCAAACTTAGCCTTATTAGAGAATATTTTTAAATGGTTATCTACTTATGAAGAGAAAGTTGATGTTGATGTAGAAACTTTAACTGATATTAAATCGCAAGATACAGATTTAATAAAGTTCACAAAACTTTTTGGGGGACATCAATATTCGTTTAGAAAAAATTGACGTGGGAAAGAACGGTTCAAAGTTTATAGGATATATTACAAATGTGAATTCTAATTATTATACGATAAGATGTAGAAAATCCATTAAGAGCGAATTTGAAGATATCAACTCTAAAATTTCAGTTATGGATGAAGAGGAAACAAAAAAATTAGTAGTATTTTATAGTAATTCTAACGAGCAAGCTGCTTTATCAGATGTCTTACTTGATATGAGCATTGGAAATGAAATTCCAGTGTATATAGAGCATTTTATTAATACTGATAATATTAAGCAACTTTCATCTAGTGATTATGATAAATATCTTGAAAGGGCTGTAAGAGATTATAGATATGCTTTTGAATCGGAAAATGTACGTTCCTTTCTTGAAGATACTACCAAAATGGAAATGGAGGATATTTTCACTATCTTATCCGGTGAAATGTCTTATCAAAATCATTGTCCAATTTGCAACGATATACCTACCTTAAATATTAAAGGGGATGATAAAGTATCGGCAAGCAAAAATTGTTTGGCTATTATAATTCCAGTACTATACAAAGGGGAAAAAATATATGTAAAGACTATTTGTTGTAAATCGTGTTTTGAAGAGTATAAGGTATCATTAACGAGTGCAGAAATGTTTAGAGAAAATGGACAAAATATACTAGAATTGAAAAGTACTATATGTGATTCAAGTAGAAGTTATGATTTTGTTAAAAGGGTTAATATATCACCAGATAATTGGAAAATTATTTTTGATTTTAATAAGTTAAGCTAAATCAATTATTTTAGTGACTGGATTTTTTAAAAGACATGATATTAAAAAAACAAATAGAACTCTGTTTAAGTTGATATGTTCCCATAAACAGAGAGAAATCAGTTGATATGTTCCCATAAACAAGAGTTGTCATTTGACGTACTTGCTATCATCTCGAGCCATGTGGAAACTGTAGTTAAGCTTAAAAGGAAACTGTAGCCGCCAACTAAACCGCACCGATTCCGACTAATCCCTGGCGATTCCCACTAAACCTTGACGGAATCCCCGCAGGGGGCGGAACTATAGCTACAACAAAAATCAAATAAAAAATCAGAGCTGAGAGCAAAACCTCGGCTCTTTTTTCATTCCCAGAAATAGATTTAAGGGAGAGAGAAAGTAGGGTTAATAGAAGATATAGCAAGGGTTTTAGCAGGTTTATAGGGAGGGTTATGGGAGGCTTCGGCTACGCCTCTGGCGAGTAAGTTAGGCTTGAAATGGGAGAGATTTTGTGAGAAAATTAAGGAAAACTTAAATTAATTATCATCAAGCTTTTGTGGGTTTCCGATTAAAGGTTGATGAAAAAAGAGGTATTGGATACCATGATTTTTGAGAGCAAAAGTCGGCAAGGTTTAGTGGAATTGACGGAGGAATGCGGGATTGAGGGGGAGATTTTCAGCAGACTTTAAGGTCTGAGTACATAGTATAGGTATAGGAACGATTTTTGAGAAAAATCGTTAAGGAAATAAGGTTGCAATTTATAATGTAGAGCTAAGTAAGGAGTTTGTTGGAAATTGTAGTGACAGTATTAAAGAGATTAGAAAACAAAGTTTTTAGAAAACTTGGTAGCCTTAGAGCAAATTAATGAATTGTTTGATATAATTATAATAGTATAGAACAAGGGGTTGGGGATTAATGATAAACATAGATTATCAAGTTTCAAAAAGTATACTTAAAAAGGTTAATAAAAATATATATCAAATAATTGAACTTTTTAATGAAAGTTGTAAAGGCTTAGATTATGAAACCTTTATAGTAGAAATATTTCCTGAGTTTTTGTGTAGAAAAAATAAGGAACGATGTTTAGAGGTCTTGAAAGAATTAGAGGAATATACAAGAGATGATTACTATCATAATTTAAGACCTATTCAGGAATATGCTTTGTTTCATTTGTTGGAATGGTGGGTAGATGTTACTGAATGTGATTTTGAAGAGGTAGTTGTTGAAAAAGAGATAAAATCATTAGATGATAGATATATATCAGATAACATTAATGATATAGAAAAATATAAAGCTTTTATATTTGAGGATTGGGACTTCTTAGAGAATTCATTATCTGAATATATTGAATTGTGTAAAAAGAATCCATTGCTTGTTGAAAAATTTTTTCATATAGATTTGGATGAATATATTGAATTAATGCCAGATGATAAAAAAGAAGAGTATTTAAATGCTAAGAGTAAAATGAAGATAAGATTAGAGAAGAGAGATAATGTAGAAGAATTAATTGTAAAATTAATATATAATGCCACAAAATCCAGAGAGAATGATCCGAAAAGGCTAAGGCTTACATCAGAAACACAACTAAGTGATGATATAAGGGATATTATAAGAGAAAAGTTACATGATGAAGGAATAATTATTGCAAGGGAAATGCCAAGTGGTTTTGCAAAAAAAGGAATAGGTGAATGTGATTTCTATATTTATACATATGAAAAAAGTATTTTAAAAGCTATTGCTATTGGTGAAAATAAGGAATGGGGTAACTTTGAAAGACAATTAAAACAATTATTAGGTTATATGAATTTAGATACAATGTTTGGGTTTACTATAATTTTAAATAAAAGTGTCAGTTTAGATACAGTTCTAAAAAAGCGTAGGCAAATATTAGAAGAATTATATATTGAGATAGATGGAATGAAAATTTTTCAAGTAGTTGGAGAAATCAAAGAAGTTCAAGGAATGTCAAATGTTATAATGACATTACATAAGAATCCGGAAAAAGAGGATTCCTATTTTAAAATTTATCATTATATTGTTAATGGTAAGCTTGATGAAAGAGAAGAAAGTGCTGTACAAGCAAGAAAATAATTTGTAAAAATTAAGATGGGATTTTATTGGAAACTTTATTTAAGATTATAAACGAAAGGTATTCTGCGTTATTTTATGTGTAATTATGAAGAAAAGTTTACTTCATCAGGCATGAAGGCTAAGTTCTTAATAGTTAAACTTGTGTAACCAACAAATAATAATTTGAATATATAAATAATGTTTTGAAACTACAAACAAAGTTTTGAACGTCACCCCCCACATTAGAGCCAAACTCAGCTCTCTAATGTGGGCTTTTTTATTGCCCGAAATTAGGGCTTAGGGAGAGAAGAATGCAGGGATTAAGTGACCTTGCGGGAGCTACGGGAGGATTTATGCAGGAGTTATCGGCAGAGAAAAAGAGGGAGAAAATAGGCTTCTATTCAAAACTATATTTATATTTTTTCGGGGATTTCGAGGGAGGAATGGGAGGGTTTTGGGTGGTTTCATTCAAGACATTATTTATATTGGGGGAAATTAGGGGACGGAGGAATGCGGGGTGGATGGGTGTTGGAAGGGGGTGGTGTTTAAAATATTATTTTTAATCTACATAGTTAGGACGGAATTTTTCAAATTCCTTTAAGGAATAAGGAGATGAACTATAGATAAAAGGTAAGAGTAACTGTGCTTAATGCTAATTAATGAAGAGATAGTATTCTTGTTTATTGTATATGTTGTTAAAAAGATATATGGATATATTTACAGGGGAAATATGAGCCTGTTAGAGAGTTTCAGGAGAGAAGAGTTCACTGGGCAGAGAAAACGTAATGAATAACGGAGAAGGTGAAGATATTGTAAGATGAGAAGTGGGAGTAAGTTAACCCTCATTATGGACAACAAGTAAAATATTACACATAAGCGTAAAAAGTGGTATAATATTGACTATAGTATTTGTTTTATGAGGAGAAAATAAATGAAAATTGATGAATGTATTAAAAGTTTGGATTATTTGGAGATGAATAGAAAAGCTGATTACTCAATTTGGGGATATTTATATCAATTTGATTTAGCGTTATATGATATGTTATGTCATGGTACAGAAGATGATTTATTTAATGAAATACATAAAGGTATTCAGGTAACATATCAGATTGAAGTAATTGAAGATTATATAAAGAATTTTACTTTTTAGACAAAAAATATGTTAGATTAGCACAAGTAAAATACTCGTCAACCGCTAAAGAGTTTAACTATTGGAATGTAATTATTGATTTATACTATGATTACTTATATTTATCAAATCACTCAACAGAAAAAGTTGATATAAAATGTGGTCTTTTTTTAATACTGTCAAAAAAATTGAGTTTTGTAAAAATGATATTGAGATAGCTGGTAAAAAGGCAATTAATGATTTTATAGAGCTTATAAATAAAGCGGCCATGACTGAATTAGATGATGATACAGTAAAAGGTGAGAATAAGGATAATCACTTAAAAAGAGTTATAGAAGTTATAAATAAATATCATTCTGACAACATTTTAGAATCTTTTTTAAAGAAGAACTTAATTATTTCTTGGACTGAAAATAGGTTAAAATTAATTAATCTTATAAAAGAAAAATTAGACGAGATGTTTAAGGATGAGTTGTCAATGTTCTCTGAAAAGGAGAAAAAAGATATTCTATATTCAGTTGCAATAAATTTTATAATAAATGAGTGGCAAAGTAAGAAGAAGAAAAAAGATATTAGGAAAATAAATATAAGTGATGTAATAACCCATATAAAGGAAATTAGTGATAGTGAAAATAATATTGCTTATAATTTAATTAATTCTAATATTATGAAAGCAATAGAGCAGGTAATAGAAGAGTTCATATTAAAGTTAAAACGTGAAGGAAAAGATGATAATGAAATAGAGATATTGTTAAATGATAGTTATTATAAGTATGCTGATAAACTATTTGAAAAATTTAGTTTAATATTAAAGGATAAATCCAATAGATATAAGTTAGTGAATACAATATCTATGGAAGATATTGTGAGTGAAGATGAATACTACAAATTCAGCTTAATTGAAGAATATGGGTATTTATCTACGAAACAACCTTATTTAAAATCATATATTAAAAGAATACTAAAGTTTATTGATGATAATGTTAAAAATAAAGTTTATGATATAAATAATATTAGTATTATGTTGAATTTTGAAACTGAAATAATATTATTTGAACATCCATATGAAAAAAGAACATGCGTATTATTACCAAAAACGTATGATAATCCTGAATATGAGCATGGAGTTGTTTTTGATAGGATAATAGAATCAAATATAAAGCCTAAAGTATGGTATTTTGATAATTTGGATATTGGAGATACTGTATATGATTTAGACATATGTAAGCCAGAGCAAATGGATGTAGATATAAAAGAGCCATATAATAATCATTATTATATAGAGTGCATGGAATGTCTTAATCAAAATAATCCTTTTGATAATAGTAAGGTTAATTGCATATTTTGTGAGAGGTGTAATAAAAATGGACAAGATAAAAATAGAACAACTTTTGATTAATTATGGTTTCAATAAATCTAAACTAATAATAGGAAAAGATACAGAAGTGTTTAGCGAGGTGTTTATAAAAGAGAATAAAGAAGCATACATACTATTTGAAGGATTAATTAATAAAGAATCAATAAATAAGTATCAAAAAAATTCTTTGGTTTCAAAATTGGAGTGATAGCGACATTTTGAGATATAACATAAATCTCCTAATTCCATATAAATCTTCAAAAGTTAATAGAGATGAATTTAATAGATATATATTCAAATTTGAAAGAGACTCACACATTTGTAGAAAAATTTTTGGATTTGGATAATGAGAACTGTATTGACTTGTTGCCATTTAATAAGATTAATTTGACAACAAGCCAAGTAAATTCAAATAGTTTAAAAAGAGAGCTTATAAAAGTTTTGCAAAAAGATGATATTTACCAAGAACTTATGAAAGAAGATATTGATTTAGAATTAATAAAAAAAGAATTGTTAAGTGAGTAGGTGCTTTTATGAAGAATTTATACATTAAGAAGGTTTATATTAAAAACTTTAGGGGATATGAAGGAGAGAAAGAGTTTGATTTTACAAGTAATAATAAACCCAATAATCTAATTTTATTATCTGGTGCGAATGGGTATGGAAAGACCTCTTTATTAGATGCTATAGAATGGTGTTTAACTGGTAATGTAAGAAGAGTTTATGATGATTATAATGAGAGATGTCCGAATACAAAAGAACAAAAAATTCAAGATTCAGATAAAGGGTTAATTAAAAATACAAATAGTATAGATAATGAAATTATAGTGAGGCTTAGTATATTTTATAAAGAAAAAGAAGTGAATTTGGAAAGAACATATTGTGTAATTGATAGAGAAGTTGATGGATTAAATCTTAATTCTATTCCCAATATTGAAAGTGAGGATGAAAATGTTAAAAAAGAATTAATGTCATCACTAACTGAGATAGCAGAAAATTTTTATGATAATTTCATATGTTCGTACGATAAAAATATAGAACTTTGTTCAAAAGGAAGAGAAGAAATATATGAAATATTTTCTTGTTTGTATACAGAATTTAAAGAAGCTAATATTATTAAAAATAGATTAGCTACCATCAAGAATGCTTTGTCAGAAGAAAAAGAAAATTTGGAAAAAGAAATAGCAAAGATTGTTGCTGAAAAAGATAAATATGAAAAGTTAAGTAAGGAAATGGAGGAAATTAACTCCAATATAAGAGAAGAGTATCCAACAAATAAAATATTTGATGAAGAAGTTCTTACACCTTATGAATTTATTGATAATACAAATGTTGATTCTAAGAAAACTTTAAATAGCCAGATAGCATTTTTGCAGAGTATATATTATCTAAAAGTTAAAAATAATATAGAAAAATTAAACTCAAAACTAAAATTTGAATATAATTTAATATTATTGGAGCAATTAGGCAATGAGTATAATTTAAAAAGAGACATAATTGAACAATTAAAAGGGATAAATATTGATGAAATTAAAGCTGAAAAACGTAAAGCTGAAATTCTCTATAATAAAATAAAAGAATCATTGTCAATAGATAACATAGAATCAATTTTAAATGAAATAATTAAGGATGATAAGATTAGGGAATATATAAATAAAAATAGTATAGATATTCTATTAGAATATAAAAAAAATATACAAAGTAATTTAGAGAAAAAAGTTTATATAATGATAAAAACTCATTATATAATACAGATAGCCCTGTTATGCTCGTTATGAGGTATATAGTAGATAATGGTGAAGCATTAAAAGAATATAGGAAGGAAAACGATAAATGTCCTATATGTGGTAGCGAACAATTTAAAAATAGTGAATTGGGTGCTATTGCTAAAACTTTTTTAGGTGAAAAGGATATAGAAAGACAAGAAATTTCGAAACAAATTAAAAATATTGAAACAGAAAATGATAATACATTTAAGAAAATTAGAGATTTATTAACATCAAAATTTCAGGAGTTACTTAAATATTATGATGATACTTTGGGGCTAAATAAAGAATTAAATGATATACACTATATATGTAATCGGTTGGGAATAAATATAAATGATATTAATGATACAATTTTAATTCAAAAGATATTTTATGAGAAGGAAATCAAAGATTTGAAAATTGATAGTTGGTATGAGGAGCAAACAATAAGTAGTTTAGAAATGCTTGAGTTACCCTCTATAGAGAAATTTAAAGAAAGATTAAAAGTATATTCCACATTTAATGTTAGTGAACGAATAAAGTTATTGAAACAAATTATTCAAGAATTTCAAAATCAAAATATAAACTTAGAAAATATATTAGAAATAAATATTGAAGCAGAAGAACTGAAAAATATAGAAGTTAAACTTAATATATGCAAGTTTATTAATTCTTTAATTAATAAAAATAAGATATATCAGCAAATTGTTCATTTTGAAAAAAGTGAAAAAGATAAACAAGAAAAAATTGAAAGCATTAAAAAGCAAATAACTAAATTAAAAAGTATTACAACAAAAATTAATAAGACAATTAAAGATAATGAAAAGAAAGAGATAGAGAGAATAGCAGAACCATTGGATAAGATATATCGTAAAATTACGAGAAATACAACTATCAAAGAAATAAAATTAAAAAGAGGAAATGGACAAAAATTATCTGAGTTGCAAATTATGGATTCGAATGATAAACCAGTTCCATTTGGTAATATTTTAAGTGCAGGTCAACTTTCAACACTTTCAATATCTATATTTCTATCTAAAGCTCTATTAAACAATGGAAACTTAAAATGCTATCTAATGGATGAGCCAATACAAACAATGGACGATCTAAATATAATATCATTTATTGATTTAATTAGATTTCAATTAGGAAACAATGAAGAAGAGAGATTTATTGACCAATTAATTATTTCTACTTGTGATAAAGATTTAGAAAAATTAATAATGCACAAAATTAAGAGTTTTAATATTCCAATATGCAATTATAACTTCCAAGGACAAGGAAGTTATGAAAGATCAGTATAAAAAATGGATTTGATTAGTTATTGTATTAGAATGTTAGTGACTTAATTCGAATGGAGGCGAATAATTTGGGTAGAAAAGAAATTAAGCCAAGTATCATAAAGGAATTATATGCAAAATGTGGTAATGTGTGTGCCTTTCCAGGTTGTACAAATAGATTATTTACTGATGATGAATATGGAAAGAGCCATATAAGTAATATTTGTCATATTCAAGGATACAATAAAGGAAGTGCGAGATATAATCCTAAATTATCAGAGGATGAAGCTAATGATATTTCTAATCTTATTCTATTATGTAAGAACCATCATGGATATATTGACCAGAATGAAGCTATATATACAGTAGAAGTTCTTAATAGTTTAAAAAAATCACATGAAAAGAAGATAGAAGAGTTGCTTAGTGAAAAAATATTAAATACTTCAATTATAACTTTGAATAATATTAATTATAGTAAATTTATTGAATATATTAATAAAAATTCAGATTATGATTTAGATGAAAAAATGTTATCCAAGTTATTTAAAAAGATTAGTAATCAAAAACCGATTACACGTGAAATTTTATTTAAAGTAATTGAATATTATTATGAGAATGAAAATCTTAATATGCCATGTATTTGTAATGAAACAAGGCTTAATGATATTGATTTTTCAGTACAATTAAGGTTACTTGTACAAAATAAGTTTATTGATGAAACTTATTTTGATAATTCAATAAGAAGTTTTATTGAAACAGATGAATATAATATACAAATAGTTTCTGAAAATTACTTGTATAAAATGTATAATGGCATATGGCAATTAGAAAAACGAGGTCATATACTAATAGAAATTTTGAAATACATAGGTAATACTCAACATTTTTATGATTTGTTAGTAAATTTAAATTTAATGTATATAGAAAACTAAAAAGGATGTGTATTATTTTTTAATACTTTAACCTTATCTATAATCTATGTATTATTAAAAAAACAGCCCCAACATCATAAAAAAGTTCGGGAAAAATAGATAGGGCATACACCCCGTATTAGGTAAGAAATGGCTTAATATGGGGCTTTTTATCTTGTTCGGATTTGGAGGATTTTATATGCGGAAAAAATAGGGAGGAGCTGGGGATAGTTTTTGGAGGGAAAGTAGATGGGACAGAATTTTTAAGTTTCTATACGGTGTAGTGTATAAGTAGAAAAGAATACTAAAGCGTTAATACCACAAAAGACAGAGATGATGAACTATTAATAGGAATGAGAAAGATATGGATTTAATAGATAAGACATAAAAATGATTATTACTTATTTCAATGTTAATATATTTAACTTATTATGGTATTTGATATAATAATTGCAATGGAAAATTAAATTTATATGTTGGAGTGAATAAATGGCAAATTATGATTTTAATGAATTATCAAGTTATGACTTTGAGATACTGACAAGAGATTTATTGCAAAGTGAAATGGGAGTAACAATTGAGAGTTTTAAGTCGGGAAGAGATAAGGGTATTGATTTAAGATATGCTAATGACCCCAATAATTTATTTATAGTTCAATGTAAGCATTACCGGTGTTTGTCAAGCATGTTGTCGCATGAAATTTTCTGTTCGAAATTCTCTAGTATTAGTTTGTAAATTTTCACAGTGTGTATTTTCTGATTTCAAACACATATATACCATATATTAACTGGAAATTATTCTGTACATATGTGTTTATTATCATAGATTACAAGGCTTTATCCATATCTTTTCTTGGATTCAAAGATACCGTTTTAGGTAGCTCCCATTTTCTTATGCCCCTATTAAATCTTTGAGGATGAAGCTCTCTAGCAGCTTCATATACTTTTATTCTTTTCTTAATTATTTTCTCTGATAGTCCATTGTGTCTAGAATTTGGAGTTACAAAATTTAATCCACTGTGATAGTGTTTATTATTATACCAATCAACAAAGTCAAGAACCCATTCTCTAGCGTCAGCGATAGTTTTAAAGCCTTCTTGCGGATAACCAGGTCTATATTTGCAGGTTCTAAATAAAGCTTCTGAATAAGGATTATCATTACTTACTCTTGGTCTTGAAAATGAGGACATGACTCCTAATTCCTCTAATTTAGCCTTTAATGTATATGACTTCATAGGTCCCCCATTATCTGAATGTAATATAAGTGGTTTCCCCTTAATTTTTTCATTCATTATAGCTTTTTCAACTAATATTGAAGCAAATTCTCCTGTCTCCGTTTCCCAAACTTCCCAGCCTACTATTTTTCGGCTGAATATATCCACAATCATATATAGCTTAAAATATCGACCTACTACAACTGTGGATAAGTACGTTATATCCCAAGTCCAAACTTGATTAGGCTTATTTGCTATATGAGTTTCAGGTTCTTTTTTCTTTTTAGGGGCTCTCGCATACCCTCTATGAGTCTGCATTTTCTCCTTTTTTAGAATACGATACATAGTAGATTCAGAGGCAATATATATCCCTCTGTCAACTAGTGCTGGAACTATCTGTGATGGTGGTAAATCAGCGTATTCTGGAAGTTTAACGGTCTTTAGGACACTTTTATATTCAGCATCAGTGAGCTTGTTACTTGGAGAATTTCTCTTAATAATAGGTCTCATGTCCCTCCGTATTTCCTGTCCTGTGCACCATCTCTCATAAGTCCTAGAGCTTATCCCTACTGTTTTACAGGCTACTTCTAATCGAGCACCTTTTTCTCTAGCTTCATCTATTAAATTAACTATTGCTATGCGATCTGAGTGGTCTATTAATCTTCCACGTTGTCCACTAAGATCGCTTGTAACTTTTTTCTAAGAACTAGTAATGCTGCCGTTTCTGCTAGTGCCTTTTCTTTAAAACGCAAATCTTTCTCTAGAGCTTTTATTCTCTTAGCATCTTCTTGCTTTTTTAATTTTAATTCTTTAACCTCTTCACTATCGACGTTGCCGATGGTACTATTTAAACAGGCATTGTGCCACTTTTTAACATCTTCTACGAATAAGCCTTTCTCTCTGCAATATCTTGCTAATTCTGCTTCTGAGAGTAAATACGTCTCCATAACTGTTAAAAATTTATCTTTAGGGGTTACAACTCTTTTACCAGTGTTATTCTCAGTATTTTTAGGGTTCCTAGCTTTTGTTTTCCATGTTTGTAATGTAGATTTGCTTACACCTGTTTCTTTTGATAAATCTGAAACTGATATGTTTTCAGGTGGTAACATTCTTGCTATTAACTTTTCTTTTTCCAATTTACTATATCTCTTATTTATACCATTGCCTTTTGTCATAGGTACATCTCTCCTCTTTGTTCGAGAATATCATACATTATCTCCTACGACAACTATCTTAACATAGGGGGATATGGACTTTGTAAATATTATACCAAATATAGTTAGCGGATTTGAAATTTAAAAAGGAGCTCTAGTATTACTAAATTTCTGTGGAGAAAATAGTGTTTTAAATGTACTGATTGAATTTAAAGCTGGCAAATTAGTTAACTGATCATCAAAAGAGTTAATGGAATTAATGCAGGCGTGGAAGTTTTTGTGTAAAGAATAATACAGAATTATTTTTGCATATTATTTTAGTACATCTCTATATTAAAATAACTATGGGAGTAGTTCTTTCAAGAAAAAATTGGGGTGATAAAATGGAACTAGATATTGAGCAATTATATAGAGAGTTTTCTAACTTGAAGTTAGTTGGTAGTAAGGAATCTTCAATAAGAATTATGAATGATTTAATAAAGAATAAAAAGATTGATGATGAAAATTTATTTGTCATAGAAGGATTATGGGCATATGAAAAAATAATTAAAAGTAATATAGGAATAAGAAATTTTGTGTTTTGTCCAGAGTTTATAAAAAATAAAGACATGCTTAAGATGGTTCGACTTATTGTTTCTGCAGCAGATGATTCATATTTAATATCAAGTAATTTGTGTAGTAGATTAAGTAGTAGAGATAGTGGAGAAGGATTTTTTATGTTGTGTAGTTTTCCACAGTATAAGCTTGATGATATAGAACTAAAAGAAAACAATTTACTAGTTATACTTGATGGATTAGAGAAGCCAGGGAACATTGGGACAATCATAAGGTCTGTTGATGGTGCTGGTGGAGATGGAGTAGTTATTTGTAATAGCAAGGTGAGAAAAACAAATCAAAAATTAATAAAATCAAGCATGGGATCTAGTTTTATTTTGCCAGTTATAAATAGTGATATAACAGAAATTGTAATGTGGCTTAAAAGTAATGGATTTAAAATTATTGTTACTGATCTAAAGGCTAGTAAAAGTTACTATAATGCTGATTACAAAGGAAAAATTGCTATTATTGCAGGAAATGAAAGACATGGTATTTCAGACATTTGGAATGAATATGAATGTGAATGTGAAAGAGTAATAATACCTATGTTTGGAGTAGCAGATTCGTTAAATGTAGGAGTCGCAACCACAATGGTTGTTTATGAAGCAAGCTTTTGTCAAAAAGATTTAACTAAAAAGGTGGGATAAATATGATAACAACAAGAATGTATAAAAATGGAGATTATGAAAAAATTATGACTTTCCTAAAGGAGATGTATCATTTAAATAAAAATCAACATTGCTGGCTTCCAGCTAAGTGGGAATATACTGAGCATTTAGTAAATCCTCTTTATATTGAACGTGGATATGCCAGCTGGGAAGATTACATTAGAATTTGGGAAGAAGAAGATAAAATTGTAGCCATAGCACATATAGAAGATACTTGTAATGTATTTTTACAAGTACGACCAGGTTATAGCCATCTAGAACTAGAAATGGTTCAATGGGCAGAAGATAATTGTGCTATACCAGTTGAAAACAGTGAAAATAAAAAAATAATTATATGGGCAAAGGAAAGTGAAGAGCATCTAAAGGAATTATTAACTGAGCAAGGTTATAAGAAGTGGCATGACTGTAATTACATGAATGTTCAGAGCTTAGATGGTGAATATGAGCCTAAACTTTCAGAGGGATATGTTATTCGTTCAATGGCTGAAGATATAGATTTGTGTAAAAGATACAATGTTATTAGAAAAGCATTTCATCCTGAGGCTGAATATGAAACTACAATACCAAACTGCATTTTAAAGATGATAAGTGCTCCAATGTATCGAACAGATTTGGACATTGTAGCAGAATATAAAGATGGCTCTTTAGCTGCTGCTTGTATTGTTTGGTATGATGAACAAAATAAAATTGGTATGTTTGAGCCTGTGGGAACACATCCAGACCATGGCAGAAAGGGGCTGGGAAAAGCTATACTTTTAGAAGGATTGAAAAGATTAAAGAAGCTTGGAGCAACTCATGCTTATGTTGAGTCATATGGCGAAGAACGATATGCCTTTTACTCTTCAGCAGGCTTTAAAGTATATGATAAAGATTACCCTTGGGTAAAAACAATATAATAGGAAGGTGATAATTATGACAGATTTATTTAAAATGGCGGATATATTTATAGATAAAATAAAAAAGGATTATGCAGAGGATGTTGCAATTGCTGCATATTATGGGTCCTATGCACAAGGAACTCAAAATTCAAAATCAGATTTGGATATTTTCTTTATACCAAGCACTGATAGAGGTGGAGAATTAGGTGACTGCTTTATTCTAGATGACATAGGAATTGATTTGTTTCCTATAAGCTGGACTCGTGCTGAAGGCATAGCTTCATTTAATGAAAGCATTGTATCAGTATTAGCAGATTGTAATATATTATATTATCGCTCAGAAGAGGATTTAGCTAGATTTAACTCCCTTAGAGAGAATATAAAATCACTATGTAGTCCTGAGAAAAAACCAGTTATGATGAATAAA
Source organism: Haloimpatiens sp. FM7315 (assembly GCA_041861885.1). Taxonomy (NCBI): domain Bacteria; kingdom Bacillati; phylum Bacillota; class Clostridia; order Eubacteriales; family Clostridiaceae; genus Haloimpatiens; species Haloimpatiens sporogenes. The sequence goes on along the minus strand of JBGVUE010000001.1, from coordinate 2,038,679 downwards.
GCTATAGAGAAATTTAATAAATGCTTTGTTAGTCTATATAACATTGAAAGACTTAATGATATTACGTCTATTAGAGTTGAAGCTTTTAATATTGTAACAACAGTATTTGAAACTCTATCATTACTTAATCAGACTTACTTTAAAAAAGGCTGGGGTAAAAACTTAAGTCAGATACTATCCTTTAAAATTAAACCTAATAATATAGGTGAATTAGTAAAATCAATAATTACGGAAGAAAATAATGAACGTATTATAGAAAATTGTACAACTCTTATTGATGAAATGAGAAATATTATATTACAAGAACAAAAATCAGTAGTAAAAAAATATCCATTTAAAGATGCCTTTACTGGGTACTATGAAGAAATGAAATCAACTTTTAATAAAATAATTACAGCTTGTGATAATAATGATTATGAAACTGCTTTTTATTCATCAGTAGCGCTGCAAAATGAAATAGCTTCATTTTTAGCTATGGTTGAAGAAGGGTGCAGTTATTCAAGATTAAATACATTTAGTGAGTTTAGAAAAGTATATGATAAGTACAATTTAGTAGACTTATTAGAACATTTTCAATATGATGACCTTTCTATATTAAAGAAGGCTGTAGTACTTTTGGAAGCAATATTTGTTGATGTTTTAAAAAGTAATAATGTAGAGATTAAAGAATTTTCAACATTAGATGAATATGAGAATTACATGAATGCTACATTTAAATAAAAAGGGGAAAAACTATGGATTTTAATAAAATACTAGAACTTCATCTTAGTTCTATGAAAAATAAGGATTTAGCTGCATTTATGTCAACGGTTAGACTTGATGATGTTACCTTAATAATGCCTAATGGGACTCTAATCAGAGACAAGGTGGAATTTGTTGAGTTGCACAAAGATTGGTTTATGGATGAGGATTGGGCTTTAGATTATGAAATATTAAAAACTGAAGAAAGTGCAGAAATGGCGTATGTGCTAACGGCAGTTAATTATAAAGATTGTGATGAAAAAGGAAATCCAGTTTATATGAATTATTACTTGAATTTAATTTTAGGAAATGTGGTGAAGACTGGTTGTTAATTCATGATCAAAATGCTGTATACAGTAAATAGGACTAGGTAGTACCAGGCACATCACAAGTGACAAGAATAAGATAACTATTTATACTGGAGAAAACAAAACTCTTTCCTTTAATTTATAAAACAGACAATGGCATAAAGATGATGGTACGGGCGACGTTCCTTGTGGAGAGGTATATATAGCTCCAATTGAAGAAAGTGCTGAAGGTGAAATATTAATTCCACAGATTATATTAGAAGGTGAAAAGCTTTCAAATGTACTTCTTGAATTTAAAGTTGGTAAATTAGTTAATTGCTCATCAGAAGCATTAATGGAATTTATTAAACAATTCTCAGGAGATAATGATATTCTTGCTGAATTTGGAATTGGTTTAAATGAAAATGTAAAAGAACTAACTGGTTGTGCTGTTATAGATGAAAAACGCAAAGGAACTGCACATATAGCAATAGGAATGAATGACATGTTTGGAGGTGAAAACTCTTCACAGCTTTATATGGATTTCATATTTACTCCAGTTAAGATTGAAGCAGATGGTGAAGTATTAATGTAAGGTTTAGAGTTATTATAAAAATTTATATAATACACTATAATTAACAGAGATAAACCTGTTAAATTTGAGGAGGCAAGGGGAAGTATGAAAGAATTAAAAAATAATAAGATTATATTGAAAGATATATATAAATCATATGCACATAGTTTTGTGTTTGATTCTATTGTTGAAGGCAATACACCAGCACAAATATTTGTTGATGATGTTGAGAATACATCAATATTTTTAATATGTGAGGGCCATTGTGTTTATTTTGGTGGAGAGGTAGAGGATAAAGATAAATATAAAGAAGCTATAAATTTTTTCAAAGAAAACTGTTTAAGTGAAAGCAGGAGAAAGGAACTAGGAGTAGTTAAGATTAATTATTATTCAGAAGCTTGGGAAAAGGAATTATTAGAAGGTTTAAAGGAATTTAACTGTAATTTATATGATAGATCTTTATTTAAACAAGATTTAAAGAATGTTCCAATAGTAAGAAATGATGATAATGTAATAGTTAAGAAGATAGATAATAAGGTGTTAAAGAATACTCCACTCGGAAACCTTAATTGTCTTATAGATGAAATAATGGGGATGTGGGGTTCAGTAGATAATTTTATTAAAAATGGTTTTGGCTATTGTGCAATAATGAATGGAAATATAATTAGCTGGTGTACAGCAGAATATATAAGCAAAAATTACTGTGGAATAGGCATTGAAACCATTGAGGAACATGAGAGAAAAGGTGTAGCTACTATAATTTCAAATGAATTCTTAAATGAATGTTTAGCTTCAAATATCACTCCATACTGGGACTCTTGGAAGAAAAATATTCCATCAGTTAGAGTAGCTGAAAAAAATAATTTTCAAAAGGTATGTGATTATAAAATAGTATTTATAGAATTTGATTAATTTTTAATGAATTTATTGGAGGACATTTAGTGAATTTAATAGATTATGGTTGGGATGATAAGTTTAAGAATGAATTGGAAAAAATAAAAGACAAAGAGTACCTTCCTGCTAGAGTTGTTAGGCAAGAAAAAGGTTGTTACCATGTTCAATGTGAATATGGAGAAGTTACAGCTCAGGTTTCGGGTAAACTTAGATATAATGCTAAAAGTATAACTGATTTTCCAGCGGTTGGGGATTGGGTGGCAATAAGGCTAATAAATGAATGTAAGAGTGCTATAATCTACAGTGTTTTATCTAGAAAGAGTAGTTTGACTAGAAAAGCCCCAATTTCAGGCGGAAGAACAGTGAGAGAAATAAATGGTAGGAAGATGATTTTTGGAGGGGCAACAGAGGAGCAAGTTATTGCAGCTAATATAGATGTTTTGTTTTTTGTTATGTCTCTTGATAATGATTTTAGTTTAAAAAGAATGGAAAGATATTTAACAGTTGGATGGAATAGCGGAGCAACACCTGTTATTGTTTTAAATAAGATTGATTTATGTACAGATTTAAATGAAAAGTTAAGCCAAATTGAGAAAATTAGTGTAGGAGTTAATATCCATCGTATTAGTGCCATGAAAAATGAGGGCATTGAAGAATTACGTCAATATATTAGTAATGGAAAAACAATTGGATTATTTGGATCTTCAGGGGTAGGTAAATCTACTATTAGTAATTGTTTTTTAAGAAGTGACAAACTTATGACAAGAGAGGTAAGAGAAAAAGATAGTAAAGGTAGGCATACTACCACTTGGAGAGAATTAATACTCTTACCAGAGGGTGGGGTAATAATTGATACTCCAGGAATGCGTGAATTTCAAGTATGGCTTGATCAAGATGAATTAGATACTAAATTTGAAGATATAAAGAAGATGGAAAGTCAATGTAAGTTTAATGATTGTAGCCATAAGAAGGAAATAGGGTGCGCCATTAAGAAAACTTTGCAGGATGGAACCTTGAGTAAAGAACGATATGATAATTATTTGCAGATGAAAATGGAGGTAGGTTATTTAAATCATAGAATAAACCAGAGGGATAAAGCATTAACCAAAAAAGAAATTTTATTAGCCAAAATACGCAGTAATTAATAAATTATATGAGGGTTTTGTTTTAGTATGATTGTAATTACAGGAATGTTCAGAGTTTAGATAATGAATATGAGAATTACATGAATGCTACAGTTTAGCGCTGAGTGAGAAAAATTAACTATAATAATTTTTTCCATTTCACAGCTATTACAAATTTGATATGTTATATTTGCTTGGGTAAATATATTAGAAACTAACAAAATAAAAGGGGGATAATTATGGATTTTAATAAAACACTAGAATTTCATCTTAATTCTATAAAAAATAAGGATTTGGATGCATTTATGTCAACGGTTAGACTTGATGATATTACGTTAATCATGCCAAATGGAACACTAATAAGAGACAAAGAGGATTTTGTTGAGTTACACAAAGATTGGTTTATGGATGAGGATTGGGCTTTAGATTATGAAATATTAAAAACTGAAGAAAGTGCAGAAATGGCGTATGTGCTAACGGCAGTTAATTATAAAGATTGTGATGAAAAAGGAAATCCGGTTTATATGAATTATTACTTGAATTTAATTTTTAGAAAATGTGATGAAGACTGGTTGTTAATTCATGATCAAAATACTGTATATAGTAAATAAGAAAAATCAATATCACAAACTCTTTTAAATGGGGGTGGAATAATGGATGGGATTAAGGTAATATTCTTTGATATGGGTAATACTTTATTACATTTTCATTATGGAAAATCAGATGATGAAAAAGATATGCAAGGGTTAATATATTTAACTGAATATCTAAAAAAATTTAATACAAATATTGAATTTGATGAAGTAAAACAAGGATTTTATGAAAATTGGATGGAAGGTATAAAAGATAGAAAAGTAATACTTACAGAGTATCCAATAGAAGATTTCCTAAATAGTTTTCTTCAAAAACATGAATTGAGCCTTAATTTAGAACAGTGCATAGAAGCAATTAATTTATTCTATACAGATTATAGGGAACAAGTATATTTTGAAAATAGTATATATGACACTTTAAAAGCAATAAGAATCAAGGGTTACAAAATAGGAGTTATATCAAATACTTGTTATTATGATGAGGTTATGAAAGAGTGTTTTAAAAAAGCAAAAATTTATGATTTAATTGACAATTTTACATTTAGTTATTCATTAAGAATTGGAAAACCAAACAAACAAATTTTTAAAACTGCAATTGAAGCAATGAAAATTAGCCCAGTACAAGCAGTAATGGTGGGTGATAATTTAGAAAGTGATATTAAACCAGCATTGGATTTGGGAATGAAAACTATATGGCTTAATCACAAAAATAACGCTATAAATTGCGATATTAAACATGATATTGAAATATCATGTTTATTGGAATTACTCCAATATATATAGATACATTGCTTGAGATAATGAAGCGTATTTTTAAAATGTTATTTCAGTTATTATAAATTTTATAATTTTCACCCTTCAGTACATTGAAAAGTCATAATGAAGAATTATTGGAAAAAGCAAATACAGAAGCGTTATGATTTAAATTAATAAATAGCTAAAATTCTATATATAGTGAGTGTTTATCTTGGTTGGAATTGATTAATTAAAGGGTGTTATACGGTGAAAGAGCTAATTAAGCAAATTGAATATACTAGAGCTAAATTAAATAAACTGATAGTAGCTAAAGAAATTATTACAAATGATGAAGAGTTATTAAAAGTAAGTATAGAATTAGATGAACTCTTAAATAAATATTATCGCATTTAAATATTATAATGCATCAATAAATGAAAATGTTAATTTTATTTTAAAGGGGAATAAGGTGTATTAAATGATAGTTGAAACTGAAAGAATTACTATTTAAGAAAGAAGGTAATTAATAATGTTATTATTTAAAGAAATTACAAGAGAAAATTTTTGGGAGTGTATTGAACTTTCTGTTGAAGAGGGACAAGTCGATTTTGTTACAACAAACGCAGTTTCAATAGGACAGTCTAAAGTTCAACTAGAGTGTATACCACTTGCAGTATATGATGATGAAATAATGGTAGGCTTTTTAATGTATTGCGTTGATGAAGATGATGGGGAATATTGGATTTATCGTATGATGATTGATAAAAACTATCAATCAAAGGGATATGGTAAAAAGACTATGGAAAAACTTTTGGAAATTATAAAGCAAGATAAAACTCGCAACAAGGTTTTCCTTGGGGTACATAAAGAAAGTATATTTGCTGTAAAATTATATGAGAGTTTTGGTTTTAAATTTAATGGACAAGTATTTGGTAATGAGCACATTATGAGATTAGATTACTAAATATAAATAATCGGTATAATTTTTAATATACCTTTGTACACAATATATATTAAGGGAAGTTTTAAATGACTTCCCTTGAAAATTATTTCTTGAGGTTACTACAGAATGGTAAAATATTGAAAGCATAAATTGGATAGACAATGATAAGGTGCAAAAAAGAAAAGTTATAAATTGTTTATCAATATGAATAAAACGATAAATTAGTAGATTTTTGGAGGTGGGCGTAAATGAATAGAGCAAAATGGGAAAAGATAAAGAGTAAAGGAATGATGCCATATATAATAAAAAGAGGTCTTATTTGTTATGGTATACTGTTCTTTCTTATATGGGTGTTTTTAGCTCCTTTTATAGATAATAATTTTACTGTTAACTTTATATATAAAGAAACATTTAAGACTAAATTAATTGTTTTTGGGATTTTTTCTCCTTTAGTTGGAATTCTAATGGGTTATTTAGGTTGGAAAGGTTTTGAAAAAAGATATAAATAAGAGTTAGCTAAGAATTTTGAGTTAAGGAGCATTCCTGTAATGAATAAATTTAAGACTGGATAAAAAAAGCACCTCCTGATAGAATACAGGGTATAAGGACTTGCAAGTCTTATCCCTAATTAATAAAACTATCATTGGAGGTACCTAAAATGAATTATAACCAAAATAATAAAATAATGCAAATAAATTATGAAACTTTAATTGTTGGTGTTGATATTGCAAAAGAACATCATGTAGCAAGAGCACAAGATTTTAGAGGAATTGAGTATGGTAAAACTCTTAAATTTAACAATAATAATAAAGGTTTTAATGAGTTCTACAATTGGTTTAAAAAGTTATGTGCGGAGCACGCTAAAAGCAATGTAATTGTAGGGATGGAGCCAACAGGTCACTATTGGTTTTGCTTAGCTAAGTTTCCTAAACAAAAAGGGATTAAAATAGCCATTGTCAATCCTATGCATGTTAAGAAAAGCAAAGAGCTTGATGATAACTCGCCAACAAAGAATGATCCTAAGGATGCTAGAGTTATAGCACAGCTTGTTAAAGATGGCAGATTTGCAGAGCCTAGTATGCCAAAAGGCATATATGCTGATTTAAGAATATCAATGAACTTCAGAGATACATTAATTAAAGAATTAAATAGTACAAAAGTAAGAATAGTTAGATGGCTTGACATATATTTTCCTGAATTTAATGATGTATTTTCTTCTTGGGAAGGCAAGACTGCAATGTTAACTTTAAGAAAGTTATCCACACCATCTAAGATAGCTGAAATTAGTGCTGAAGATATTCTAAAATTGTGGAAAACACAAGTAAAAAGAGCCGTAGGCATTAAACGTGCTAATTTGCTTGTGGATAAAGCTAAAATATCTATAGGAGTAACAGAAGGTATTAAAATGGCTGAATATGAGCTGCAATATCTTTTAGATAAATATGAAACTGGATTGTCAACACTTTTTGCACAATTTTTATTCGGTCATTTTTGCTAATCTATATTCCACTGGAGTCATATAATTTAGTGAACTACGAATACGTTTATTGTTATACCATAACACATAACTTTTTAATTCTAGTTTAAGTTCTTCCAAGCTTTTGAAAATCCTGTTAAATGCAAATTCAGTTTTTATAATTTTATATCCTGCTTCAGCAATTGCATTATCATAAGGACATCCTTTTTTACTTAAGGAACGTTTTATATCAAAAGTTTGTAAACCTCATCTATTATTTTGTTTTTAAATTCATTACCTCTGTCAGTATGAAATATTTTCACTTTAGTTAAATTTATATTAGTACTCATAAATGATTCATAAACTAGCTTGGCATCTTTTTTAGTTCCTGCTGAATAGCCCACTATTTCTCTATTTACTATATTCTCTACTTTTTCTTCGTTACAACCAGCTTTATGGACCTTATATTGTTTTACAGTGTAATTAGAAACTAGTCTATACTTGTCCATAATTTCTCTTATCTTTCTTCTTGATGATATTATATTTTCCTTTTTTAATTCTACTTTTATCTTTCTTGAACCATAATTATTTTTACTTTCTCTAAAAATTTTTATAACCGCATTTTCTAGTTTAGTATTATAAACTCTAGTTTTCCTCTTATAATAAACTAAACTTCTTGGAATGTTTAAGATTCTACACATTGCACTGATACTGTACTTTTCTTTATTCGCTAGAATTATTTCTATTTTCGTGCCATTATCAGCGCTGCTTGCTTTTAAGTGACACTTGGCAATTCATTGCCTTAGTGGAACTTATCCTTTAGGGCAAATATCATTTTCCATCATCAACTGTTTATTTTCTTTACGAAGACGCATTAGTTCATTTTCCTCATCAGTACGATTATCTTTAGCCTTGAAAGACCCAGATTTGCTATAATCATTTACCCACTTAACTACTGTAGATTTCGCTATTTGATATTCTCTTGCAATATCTGCTGTTGATTTTCCATTTTGTTTAAGAGCTACTATTTGCTTTTTAAAATCCTCTGTATAATTTTTGTTTTCCCTGCCATGATATCCATCCTCTCAATATTTTATCTTATTATATCATGACCAAATTATTTTTGTACAATTTATTATAACCTATCTAGGAGCTGTCTATGATGAGAATGGTGATACTTTTGAAATTCATGATGAAAAACTAAAAGCTTTAGAGGATATTATTGAAGCTGCAAACGGAAAGCCAGTACTTATATTTTATTCATATAAGCATGATAGAGATAGACTTCAAAAGCATTTTAAAGTAAAAGAATTAAAAACATCAAAGGATATTAGAGCTTGGAATAGAGGGGAAATTCCTATAATGTTAGTTCATCCAGCATCAGCAGGACATGGACTTAATCTTCAAGGTGGAGGAAACATAATAGTGTGGTTTGGACTTACGTGGAGTTTAGAACTTTATCAGCAAGCCAATGCCAGATTATATAGACAAGGTCAAAAACAAAATGTAATAGTGCATCACTTAGTAGCAAAAGGAACTATGGATGAAGATGTAATGATGGCACTTCAAAATAAAGAAGTAGGACAAGAAGCACTTTTGAAGGCAGTAAAGGCAAGAATTAATAATGTTAATAATTAGGGGATGGTAAAGTGAAAACCAGAGAATATGTGGAGTATCTTTTGAAAAATTATAACGAAATTTTAAAGGATATAGAACAGTTAAAATTTGAGTATGAAGCTTTTAAAGATATAGAATCAGATGAAGTTATAGAATCTCTTAATTTTTCTTCATCAAATGATGAGAGAGTTACAACAAGTAATATTTCAGATAAAACCTGCAAAATAGCTTTAATTTATAATGAGGTCACAAAGAGAATGAATAAAGAAAGCAGAGAAGAAATTTATAAAATGATAAAGGCTACAGAATTTGAAATTACAAGATTGAATTACTGTATAGATAGATTAGAACCACATGTGAAAGCAGTTATAAAAGAAATATTTATAGAAAAATGCTCATGGAATGAAACTTGTACTAAATGCTCTATTAGTGAAAAAACTTTAAATAAATATAAGAACAAAGGTATTGATGAAATAACAGAAATGTTTGATTTGGGCGGACTAGTGAATTAATCAATAGTATTTTATGTTACATTATAAGTGAAATTGTGGTATGATAATATAAAATTAGGATGCTATTTATACAATATATACATTATATACATTTAAAAGGTGGTACATTAGTTATGATTATAGATGGACATGCACATGCTTGTGGCACATATTTAAAAGGGGAAAGTATAATAAAGTATTTAGACTCACATGGAATAGATAAGGTTGTATTGTGCGGAGGAGAACCAGGAAGTAATAAAAATTATGCTTATCCAATGTTAGGGGACGTGTTTAAAAGTACAAACTTAGGGTATTTTTTTAATAAGATTATTTGTTTTGTAACAAAGATTAGTAAGGTATCTAATCACATTGATGAGCAAAATAAAGTTGTATATGATATTTCAAAAAAATATCCAGAAAGAGTAATAAATGCTTATTGGGCAAATCCACTAGATAAGAATTGCATTGAAAAACTTAATGAATTTTATCGATTGTATAACTTCAAAATGATTAAAATGCATCAATGTTGGAATAAATTTGATATCTATAATGAAAAAAGTATTAATATTATTAAGTGGGCAACAGAGAAAAATGTTCCGGTTTTTATACATCTATTATCAGAAAGACAAGTATTGCAGTTTATCAATGTAACAAATAGCTTTCAGCATACCACTTTTATTGTTGCACATATGATTGGTTTTGAAAAAATAAATAAAGGCACTAAAAATTCTAATATATACTATGATTTATCGGCACCTCAGTTATATCCAATTGAAATAGTTAAAAAGGCCCTTCAGGAAGTTGGAAGTACAAAACTTATTTTAGGTTCGGATACTCCTTATGGAATTGATAATATTGAGAAGATAGAAAATAGATTAAAGCAATTAGTGTTACTACAAAAGGATTTAGATAATATAATGGGGAATAATCTTACAAAACTGTTACGGTTATAAAAATGATGAATATGGGTTAGCCTAAGGTTAGGCAACAGTAAGAAAAAACACTGTAGCTGTCCATTGAAAGTACTGTAAAAACAATGCTATAATGTAAACTGTAGAAAGATATAAAAAGATAAGAACAGCCTTGAGGGATAAAAATCTTGAGGCTTTTTTAATACAAAAAATTAAGGTTCAGACTTAGGTTCTGAGCCTTTTGTTATTGTGGGAGGAATTATGAATAAATGTAGAATATGTGTTTGGAGTGACAAAATAGATGATAATCGTATATTTTGTATGTTTCCAAAATGCATAAGAAAAAGTAAGAAGGTTAAAGAAAATGATAAATCTAGAAAAAATATATAGTCTTTGTAATGGATTTGAAATGTATAATAGAGCTACTGCTATTAAAAAACTTATTTCAAGAGGACTTAATGAAAGAGATGCAGTTAGTTACTACAACATTTGGAGAAGGCACTATTTAGAATCAAGAAGAGAAAATTTAAAGTTATCTGGTGTTTTTATAGTGAAAGGTAAGAATAGAAAACTTCTTGAGGAATGTAGTTATAAAGAAAGACAAAAATATTTACAAGCACTAAATAAAGAACAGCTAATTAGAATAACACAAGCAGTGCTTAGATAAAAAAGAGGTGAAAGTTAATGCCAAGAAAGCCACTTAAACCTTGTAGATACCCAGGTTGTCCTGAGCTTACAGAGAACAGGTATTGCATTAAACATCAAAAAGAAATTGACAGCAATTACAATAAATACAACAGGCCTTTTAAGAAACTCTACAACAGTAGGTGGAGAAAACTTAGGAAACAATTTTTAAATGAGCATCCACTTTGTGAAGTATGTAAAGAACATGGAGCAATTAAAGCAGCAACTGTTGTTGATCATATTGTTCCACATAAAGGTGATGAAAGATTGTTCTGGGATGAGAGCAACTGGCAAGCTTTATGTAAGTCATGTCACGATAGAAAAACAGCTAAGGAAGATGGAAGGTTTGGAAATAAAAATAAAGTATATACTTACTAAAAATACCATAGGGAGGGGGAGTATATTCCTCTAGACCTTCCGGCAGAAGGCCGGGCGGGGACAATCGTGCGAAAAATCGCTATTTTCTAGGAGGGGGTCTAGAAGATATTTAAAATTGAAAACCCTGAATTTAAAGGGATTAGAAGGAGTTACACCTTTAAAAAGTATTGCTAAAACATATGCTTTTTAAGGTGTTTTTTGTTGCAGATAAAGGAAGGTGAAATATTTGGATATTCAAAAAATTAATATAGAAAAACTTAATCCAGCAAAATATAATCCACGAAAAGATTTAAAACCAGGTGATCCTGAATATGAAAAATTAAAGAAATCAATTAATACCTTTGGATATGTGGAGCCTGTAATTTGGAATAAAAAAACGGGTAACGTTGTAGGAGGACATCAAAGATTAAAAATTTTAAAACAGCAAGGAGCAGCAGAAATAGAATGTGTTGTAGTGGACATGGATGAAGCTAATGAAAAAGCTTTAAATGTTGCTTTAAATAAAGTTAGTGGTGATTGGGATATTCCAAAATTAACAGAGCTTTTGGACGACTTAGATAAATCAATGTTTGATGTTTCACTTACTGGATTTGATGCTGCAGAAATAGAAGATTTATTTTCAAAGGTTCATGATAAGGATGTTAAAGAAGATGATTTTGATGCAGACAAAGCTTTAGAGGATATTAAAGAGCCAGTTTCAAAACAAGGAGATATTTGGATTTTAGGAAAACATAGATTACTTTGTGGGGATAGCACAAAATTTTCAGACATAGAAAAATTAATGGATGGCAAAAAAGCAAACCTTTGTGTAACAGATCCACCTTACAATGTAGCTTATACAGAGGGTAAGGAAAATGAAAGAGTTATAAAAAATGATAGTATGGATGATAAAAGCTTTTATGAATTTTTGCTTTCAGCATTTAAAAATATATTTGAAGTTTTAGATGATGGAGCTGGAGCTTATATTTTTCATGCTGATACAGAAGGCTTTAATTTTAGAAAAGCATTTAAAGAAGCAGGATTTCATCTTTCAAGTGTATGTATTTGGGTAAAACAAAGTTTGGTGCTAGGAAGAAGTGATTACCAATTTCAACATGAGCCAGTTTTATATGGCTGGAAACCAACAGGAAAACATAGATGGTATTCAGATAGGAAACAGACTACTATTTGGAATTTCGATAGGCCAACAAAATCAGAACTTCATCCAACAATGAAGCCAGTACCACTTATTGCATATCCAATACAAAACAGTAGTATGACTAATTGCATTGTACTTGAGCCTTTTGGTGGAAGTGGTTCAACGATAATTGCTTGTGAGCAAACAGATAGAATATGTTATGCAGTAGAACTTGATGAAAAATACTGTGATGTTATTGTTAAAAGATATATAGAGAAAGTAGGTAGTGATGAAGCTGTGTTTCTTTTAAGAGAGGGTAAAAAGATAAAGTATGCAAATTGTTAAAGGTAATAAAAAGGTAAATATAATAAACTTTAGATAGTATAGGTATAAATTTTGAAATGATGATTTGTTAATTATTGCTAAATATGATAGAATGATTTTATATTATTAAGCAAATAACTACATGAATAAAGTCAAGAGAGGTGAAGTTATATGGGAAAGAAAGTAATTAGTTTGAGCGTTGATGAAAGTGATATAGAAGGTATCATGGAAAGTTGCATTATATTGAATTATAGTGATGATATTGCCTACACTGATGAATATGAAGTACCATATCAAGTTGAAATTCTTATGAGTTCTAGAAAAGGTATGAATATTCCAGATGTTATAGAAATAAAAGGATTAAAACAATTATATGAAGTAATTGATAAGAAAGATTGTCTTCCAGATGTAGGATTACTTGATTATGAAGAAGAAGAACTTGGGTTAAATTTGAAAGATGTAACTTTAAGAGAATTGTATAAAGAAGTATTACAGAAAGTTTTGCAATAAGCACTTACTGAATATAAAGTAGTAGGTGCTTTTATTGTATTTAAAAGTTTTACAAATAAGCTTTTTAAATTGAAAAGAATATCTAGTGCAGTTGAAAAAGTTTGAGAGAAAGTTAATAAAACCCTTGCTATATGTGTGTTTTAGAGTATTAATGTAAAGATTATTTTGTACGATTGTGCCAATATTTTTATGTACAGTTTTGCTAACTTTCTGTATTAGACATTTTAGAAAGAGCTGACGCTGTTCTATAAGAATTACCTAGTATATTTACAATACTAGAGTGATGAACAAGTCTATCAAGAATAACGCTAGCTATCATGTTATCCACAAATATTTGGCTCCAATCTGATAAGTTTATGTTACTAGTTATTATTGTACTTTTCTTTTCATAACGTTTGTCGATTAACTGAAAAAACATTTTAGCTTCTTGTTCACCAATTGGCAAATAACCTATTTCATCAATTATTAATAACTTATACTTACTAAAATGTTTTATCCTGCTTTCGAGCTTGTTTTCTAAATAAGCTTTCTTAAGCTGATTAATTAAATCATGGCATTTTATGAAGTATGTGCTTATTCTTTTTTTAGCGGCAGCTATTCCAATTGAAGTGGCTAAGTGGGTTTTACCCACACCACTATTTCCAATTAGAATTATATTGCTGTTACTTTCTAAAAATCTTAAACTTTCAAAATCTAAGAATTGATTTTTATTTATTTTAGGTTGAAAGTTAAAATCAAAATCTTTGAGTTCTTTTAAGTGAGGAAAACCTGCTACCTTTACCATTGCATTAGTAGCATTAAAATTTTTTACTTCAATTTCTTTTGATGTAAGCTCGTAGAGCGCATCTACAAGGCTTATTTCCCCTTCAGTTACTTTGGTTATATATTCATCTAAATTTAAACTCATTTGTATTAATTTCAAATCTTTTAAGTTTTCACATAATTTCTAATAATTGCTCATTAAATTTCTCCAATTCTTTAAAATGTTTGTTAGCATATTCGGTTACTGTTTCTTCATCCTGTCCTTTAAATGTCCTACCTAACATATCAAGATGATGATGATTATGATAATTAACTTTGTTTTCAGAAATACTGTGTATTGTAACTAATTTTTGCTAGAATACACATACAGGTTATTTTCATTAACCTGTATAATAATTGTTTTACCAATAAGCTCAGGTGGAACAGAGTACATGTTTTGTTTATACTTAAATAGAGCATTTGTATTTACCTTTGCTGATGTGGTAACATTTTTGTAAAAAGAACATACTTTATCATGTGGTAGTGGTAGGAGATGTTCTTTTTCTTTCTTAAATATTAATATAGGCGGTAAGCCTGTGGCTTGACATATCCTTGAGTTAGCCTCATCTGTTATAATACTCATCTTTTTGTACAATTCTTCTAAGTTTTCTAAAATCCCATTATAGTTCATTATTTCTTCAATTATTCTCATTGGATTTTCAACCTTTGCTTTAGTATTAGGTCTAGCTCTAATGCATGGAACTATCTTGAATCCAAGATCATCGGCTAATTGCTTAAATTTATTATTAATTTTTCCTGGAGAACGTTCAGTTCTAGGTTGATCCATCATTGTTGATGCATTATCAATTAATATTTCTGATGGAACACCGCCTAACGTCTCAAATGCATTAACTAAAAAATCAAATAAATGATTTTGACTAGTTGGTGGATAAATAGTCCACACTTTAAATCTAGATGCTGATAATATTAAGCTACCTACGTTTAGGACCATAGTACTTCCATCCTTAAATGAAAATTTTAATTTTTCTTTCCAGTCAAACTGAGCTTGTTTACCAAAAGGTGTTTCTGATTTTATAGCATTTCTATTAGCTTTTGGTTTAAAGTACTCAGCAAATTTGCTATTGTTCAAAATAAAATAGTTAAAATTACTTCTAGAGCACTCAAGACCATGCTCTCTAACGAGATATCTGTACAGATGTGATTTATAGTAGAATATCTGCGTACTTTCTGCTGATAGCAATGAAGTGATAATTTTGTGATAGTCATCTATCTTTGATTTTTTACGTTTTCTTTCTTTTTTTAAATTACCTTCATAATATTTTTTAACTGTTCGTCTATCAACTCCTAATTTTCTTGCAAGTTCACTGAAATTTGGTTTATCCAAGTTATTAACCTCCACTAATATCTTTAGTTTATTTAAATCTTGTACTGATTTTATTTCTATTTCAGTATTAATGTTTATCTTTAGAATCATATTCATCACCCATTAATACTATAAAAAATTTTATCAATGTTGTACATAAAAATATTAGCAACTTTGTACAATGTTATTTTAGCATTAATAAACGGGAACTGAAACGGATACCTCGGTGAAAAAGAGGATTGTAAGAACCCCGTACACTTTCTTAGAGTTGCTGTTAAAGTGGCTCTAGGAGGGAGGGAGTTCCGTATTCTGTCCGTTTCCTGGTTCCCCTAAAGAGTGTAATCCTTTGGGGTTGTTAGTCAATACTTTAGATTAAAAAATAAAAAAAGATAAGGAAAAGGAAAGATATGGTGTGGGGGAAAAATCGTAGATTTTGTTAATTTACATTATTTGTTTTTTCGTATTAGGATGTTAGTGTTAAAATATACAATAAAAGGTTTAATATTTCAATAAGGGGGAATTATGTATGTTAAAAAAAATCATATCTTTATCTTTATCTTTATCTTTAATAGGGGGTGTTTTGTGGACTTGTCCTATTTGTACTAAAACTGCGTTTGCTGATGAAATAAAACCTGAACATTCTTCAATACTTCGTACACCAGGTTCATCTCATTCGGGTACAGAGGATATTATTGCTCAAGATACTGTTTGGAAATATGGGGTAAATCAGCCTACAAAATATGGGGTAGCAGTAGATGTAGCGAGTTTTCTTCTTTCTTTTAGTGGTACAGTTTTGATTAAAGGTGCTGCAAAAGCTACTTTAGCGAGTAGGTTAGCTGGTGGGGTTGCTGACCTTTCAGGTATACTTGATGACACTGTAAATATTAGAATGGATAGATATAAACTTAGAGGTGCTAATGGAAAAATTTATTATAAAGTGTATGTTACTTACTATGCATTAAATGGTGATGTTCTTTCTTCTAGAGTAGCTCAGAGTTGTTGATCGATTATGAAAATTGAAAAAATCGTCAAAATAAGGAAAATTTTCGAAGTTACTTTTCTTATAGTCTTTTTAATTAATGTTGCTAGTATGTTGTGTAAGGAAAAATATATTGACAGTTTTGTAGTATTACTAGGGCTTATGTTTATATTATATGCAAGATATCATGGATATAAATGGTAAATTGCATTATGTAATGTATGATATTTATTATGCATTAAAGGGTGATAATTTATGAAGGATAAAAATAAAATATTATGTGAAATTGTTGTTAATAGTATTATATTTGTAGTAATGCTTATTTTTTCTTTTTATTTAATTTATAAAAAGGAGTATTTAGCGTCTATGATTACTTTTAATTATTCTATACTTGTTTTTATAGATATTGTTATTGGGTTAGGTAAAATAGGTAAAAATAGAATAAAAAAATAATTTCTAGTTAAAAAGATTTCTATTTAAATTAAATAGAAATCTTTTTAACTAGAAATGTTTAGAAAGCAATATAAAGAGAGTAAAGAGAGCGAGATGCGTGTTTGTATAGCCAAAGGCTACCCAAACACCTCTCGTTTAGAGGGGAAACCCCTCCAAAACCACCCCAGGAAGGCAGGTGAAAAATTGTAATGACAAATCGAAATAGAGGTAAGCAGCTTAATTTTAGGTTGAGTGAAACAGAGCTTGAGAAGTTTCATGAGAATGTAGAAAAATCTAGGTTAAAGCAAAGTGAATATTTGAGAAAGTGTATTTTAGAAAAGGACATAGTAATTATTGATGAAATCAAAGAGCTTATGGGAGAATTGAAGCGTATCGGCAATAATCTCAATCAGCTAACCAGGGCGGTCAATAGTGGAGAGTTCAGAAATATTGATAGCTTGGAAATGGTGAAAAATGAGCTTGAAGTTGTATGGAATGAGGTAATTCAAGCATTAAAGAAGGTGAATGAATAATGGCAGTTATCGGATTAACCCCTTTATTTTGGACAATATCTAATTAATTCTCACTTTTTCTCATAACTACACCCTTATTTCAATATTAGTTAGCTGCTCTCCAGAATAAAGGTGGTAAAATTCATTAGGAGTCCTGTATCCTAAACTTGAATGTAACCTTCTATTATTATAAAAAGTAATAAAATCGTTTACTGTTTCATATGCTTCCTTATAGCTCTCAAATTCGTTACTTTTAAAACATTCATCTTCAAGTATTCTATGAAAAGATTCAACATGTGCATTTTTATTTGGTGTTTTTACTGGTATTCTTTCATGATGTAACTTAAGTTCTTCACAGCATTCCTTGAATTTATAACTTACAAACTGTGGACCATTATCAGTCCTTATAACAGGTCTTTTAGCACCTTCTTCAAACAAATGTCTTCTAATTAAACTTTTCCTTAATAATGCGGTAGCATCCTTTGCTTCACAATGAAAAC
Source organism: Haloimpatiens sp. FM7315 (assembly GCA_041861885.1). Lineage (NCBI taxonomy): Bacteria > Bacillati > Bacillota > Clostridia > Eubacteriales > Clostridiaceae > Haloimpatiens > Haloimpatiens sporogenes. Next base: position 2,020,752 of record JBGVUE010000001.1, on the reverse strand, counting down.
CCATATGATAATCTACAATGCTTCTATCGAAGATATCTATAATATTAAGCATATAGAAAAATTTATCTTCTCCTTCAACATATCCATATTTGATATTCATTTCCCACAATTGATTGGAACCCGTTATAGATCTATTAATAGCAATGCTTCGCTTGACTTTAGGTTTTATAACCCTTTGATTCTTTAGAATATCAAGTTCTTTACATAGTCTGTATGCTTTCTTATGGTTTATAATAAGTCCATATTCACGCTTTAGATAATGCATTATTTTTCTATAACCATAGTTTATAGCATCACCATCTATAGCTTTTAAAATATATTCCTTAATTTCGTTATCACAAATTTTTTTACCTTTTTCAGTTAATGAATATCCTTTGGGTTTTCCGCCTACCGGCTTATATTTCTCTTTGCCTTCTACACTTAAATTGTAGTAATATGTTGACCTTGATAATCCAACTATTTTTAAAACAAAAACTGCATTGAATCCTTGATTTATATACTTTTTAGCAACGATTACTTTATCTTTAATTGAGGGTTCGCTTTTTTTATTAGATCTTTAAGGATGGCTATTTCTAAATCCTTTTCTCCCAATATTTTTTTAGAGTATCATTTTCTTTTGTTATTTCTGTTATTTCTTTTTCAAAGTTATTTTGTCCCTCAATTAAAGCCTTTCTACCTGGCTTCACCTTAATTTCATTTTTTTGTTTAGAATTTTTGATCCATGTAAATATAGTTGATTTTGAAATTCCATGTTTTCTTGAAACTAAGGAAACATTTCCAACTTCCTTTACTTCATTTATTATTGATTCCTTCAATTCATTTGTATAACTTCTGCCTCTCATAAGTTACCTCCAATCACTTTTTATATTATATATAATTTATAAGCAATTGTCCAAGTGTTCTTAGGGGCTTAAGAGCAATAATATTATAAGTAGTATGTACGTTTAGCTTTCTTTGCTTGGATTCTATATACATTATATCTTTAAGCAAAATCTTAGTTGACTGCCTAATTGTTTTAGTAATAATATATTTATCATTTTTATCAAACTGTTTTAGAGCCGAACATAAAATTTTTTTAAGCTTGTCTTCATTAACAGGCTTTAAAATATAATGAAAAGCGTTTACATCAAAGGCATCAAACACATAATCTTTTAGTGCTGTTATAAATATAATAACAGCACTTTCATTTATCAATCTGATTTTTTTGGCAGCTTCTATACCTGTGAGTTTATCCATCTTTATATCTAAAAAATATATATCAAAGTTTTTGATTGATGACATCAAGTGTTCACCACTGTTAAATTCAAATATTTTATAGCATTTATTGTTTAGTTTTAAAAATCTATTAATCATATATACTATTGATTCTCTTTCAATCTTTTCATCGTCGCAAATAGCTACTTTAAGCATATAATCACCTCACAATTAATTATAACATGTATTAAGCCTGTGGATAAATTCTCCACAGGCTGCACTAGCAATATAAGTTTAAGCTATAATATTAATTATTTCACCACTGTTTTTGACTGTATCCTTTAGGTTATCTTTATAATTTTTAATATTTTGAGCAGTGTTCTGCTGTCTTATAACCATTCTGTCTACATCTTTTGATTTTTTGCTAATGGTTGCATCACTACTTTGTTTATTTTTGTCAACCATATCGTTTGAAGAGTTACTTTGTGTGTTATTAATAATTTTAGTATTTACATCCTTTAAGTGATTACCAAGTTTCTGGGTAATTTTTTCAATATTATCTTTCATTTTAGCAAGATGATTTTTCTTCCTAACAGGATTAATACCTCTTTTTTCATCTGTTTTTATTTCAAAATCTAAGACTCTTGCTTTACTGGACATTAAATTTTTTTGAGATGATAAAGCTTCAGCCTTTTTTAAATCAGTGGAAAGATTTAAAATATTATTCATTGAAGGGTCTATTTTAATACCATTAGGATAATTTTTATTTAATTCCTGTTTAGAGTTTTTATCCTTCTTATTTTTATCCTTAGTACCAATTGCCTTATGTTGTTCTTCCAACTGAAGTTCATGTACCTGCTTATCAATTGCTTCGATTTGTTTATCAATGTTTTCTATCTTTTCTTTTATAGCCTTTGGGTCTTCACCTTTTTCCAAAGATCTTTCCATAATGCTTTTTTTATTATCCATCAAATTTTCTTTCTGTTTCATTAGAGTTTCTAACAAACTGTTTTTTTTAAACTTTTTGCCTAAACGTATATTTGCATTGTTTTTAAATATATTACTTTTATTTGTAACATCATGTTTTTTAGAATTTTCTCTATCATCAAAAACATTTTCAGGTGAATTAGCATTGGAATGATAACTAAAATTTGTTGAATATATTCGTTGCTGTGGTGAAAAAGATATATTCATATATAGACCTCCTTTTGTACAATCTTGTAATACTTATATATTTTGTTACATTTGTTATATCGTAAAATATTATATTAAGTTTATTAAATTGTAGTAATAGGTCATTAAAATGTAATGAATAGTTCAATGTTTTAAATGATTACGTTTTTGTATTATACAGAAAATTACTTGGATAATCAACCAAGTATTAACTTTTTGCGCAAAAACAATATTGATTATGAATAGTCCAACTTTCCCAGTGGCAAACTATACAAAAACAACAAGAAGGAAGGTGATAACATGTCTGAAAATATGCAGCGAAAAGCAAATAGATTGGTACATGAAAAATCTCCATACCTATTGCAGCATGCATATAATCCAATAGATTGGTTTTCATGGTCAGAGGAAGCATTTTCCAAAACAAGAGAATTAGGCCGACCAGTATTTCTATCTATTGGATATTCATGACATGGTAAATTATGCTGTCATTGATGACAGTTTGGGAAGGTAACCAGTTCTGAAGTAAGTAAAATTAAGGATTAAGGTGGATTACAATTGATAGCATTATGAAATAGAAGGATGAAATGAATAACTAAGATTAAATTAATACGATGAATTTTCCTTCTAGAGGTAAAATCAATAAAAAAGAACAAGTCCAGTGTTAAAAGTGGATTTGTCCTTAATGGTTTTATTTAATTCGTAATTTAAGAGTACAGTGTGTTATATTTAGTTTAACTATAGATCATGTTCATTATTTTTATAATGAGTTTTTTTGCTGTGCCTTTTTGCAATAGCAATTGCTTCTTTCCAAGAATGCTGGATAACAATTGCTTGCGAAGGACATTGTTCTTTACATAGACTGCAATGAATACAGTCATTTTCATTTATTACAATAGGTTTTTTATTTTTAATATCAAAAACTTTCATTGGGCAGATTGTTTTGCATTTTCCACATCCTATACATTCATCATAATGTATTTCAATGTTGTTACCATTCTGTACAACATCTGTGTTTTTACTATATTCAGGTAATAAACGAGCAACAAACTTAGCTACTTTTTTGGTCTTTTTCGTTTGGTTTTCCTTTATTGCCACCACCTACTATGATATATGGTCCTGTACAATCATAACCTCTGCAAGAAAATTCACCTATAATAGTCACACCTTGCTTTGACAAAGCAAGTTTAAGGCTTTCATGGTATTTACCAAGGAATGGTCTGCCATGTGTAGAAAACAGAAATGCTTTTTGCATATTTTCCATTCTTGATACAATATTAAAAAGTTTCGGGTGATGTGAGGTGAAATAAATACCAGACCCAAGTCCAATTATTTTATATTGTTGAATATTTTCTGATATTGCTTGTTCACAAGTTATAAGCCGACAATTTAGTTTCCTTGCCATAGCAACAGCTAATTTATGTGTATTTCCATGGTATATTGATTCACATATAATTAAAACTTTCTCATTCATTTCTTCCTCCCGATATAAATACTACTTTTTTCATACTATATTATAATTGTAAACAATTTCCTAAATATTGTATTATACAGAAATTTATATGGACAATCAACCAACAATTCCCTTTTGTGTGTATGATGACAGTTTAGCAAGGTAACCAGTTCTGAAGTAAGTAGAATCAAGGATTATGATAAATTTTAACTGAAAGCATTTTTGAAATAGAAGAGGGAAAAAAGATGGATTTTCTTGCTAGAGTTTAGAAGTTATAAAAAAAGAGCAAGTCCAATATGAAAAAGTGGAGTTGCCCTTAAGAGTTTTATTTGATTCATAATTTTAAAATTTATGTCTTAATTTTTTTATAGTCTAACCAAAACAAATACTCATATCTACAGACTATTATTCCTATTTAAAGAATTTTACTGAAATTCCAATGCAGATAAGTGCAAGAGCGAATACACAATAACCAAAAATCACGTATTAATTAAGTAAAGATTATTCTTATTTCTTCAATTTTACTTTTATTTCTTAACTGCCAAGCAATAATTCACATTATCAAACGCTTTTATAGGATGCTCTGGATTTGATTGATTATATTTTTTGAAATACTGTTCAGTTATTTCATTTGGTGTTAAATGCTCATAAATTAAGAAATTACTATGAGCTAATAGTTTTTCCAACTCTAAATAAGAATAACTTGCAAGCATTTTTTCGTTTGATGCACTAGTCATTGCAATTTGCTTTTTAACTCTTTCCCCTGCCTTTGGAGTATAAGTATCCTCATCTTGATAATCAAAAACAATGCTACTGCCTTTTGGCACAATACTTGAAATAGTATTTATTGCATGTTCAAAATCTTCCTTAGTCAAATAGTAATTTACTCCTAGTAAACTGCAAAAACTTATTTTGTTTTGCTCAAACTGCAAACATTCAATTAGATTTCTCTCCCAAGTCTTTTCTGTAAAATCAATAGGTATATAGTGTAAATTGGAAGGTTTTTCTGTAATTACTGATTGAATACGCTTTTGCTTATCAATTCCAGTTAAAGGATGGTCAAGTTCAAATATTTGAATATTTTTTGCCCAGTCAGGCTGACGATATGCGAATGTATCATACCCCGCAGCAAAAATCAAATATTGCTTTGCACCAATTTTTACTGCATTTTCAAGCGACTTTTCTGTAAATGCCGCTCTACCAATTGGAGTTGGAGATAACTGATTATCAACAATAAAGCGTAAAGCTTCATCCTGTGTACCCTCAAATGATGGATTAAAAAATTTGATACCTTTTGACATATTACTTACAATTTCTTCGTATTCATTTTGAGTTAGAATGTCCTTTGCTAAGTAATCATCAAATACTTTCTCTGTATTTTGTATTGAATGATATGCTCTTGAAAAGGCACTTATGAGTGCTGTCATACTTTTTGCTCCATAAAATTATCACCTCTAATATAATATTTTATTTATTTGAGAATTTAACTAATAGGTTTTCAAAATTTTTTTCTACACTGTGAAGGAAAACATAAATTACAAATCCAAATAGCGAACCAGCAACACAAGATAAGATTATTTCAGTTACGCTAAATGCTAATATTAATGTTGCAGTATAAAGAATATAGATACTTAAAGGTAAAAATAAAATTGCAGTTATAATACCTGGAACATAACGTTTAAATTTTATTGTCAAATTTAAATGAGCTGTAATAAAGTGAGCTGTAGTGGCAAAGAAAAGCCCATACCAAATATAATAGCTATTAAAAATGATTGAAAACAAGGCAGAAAACGAAAAAATGAGAAATAGGATTTCTACTCCAATTGAGAAAGAATCTGTACTTTTAAAATCTGCAAATGGTTTCTTTTTCATTGTGCAAGTGTCAAGGTAATGCTTATACTTTTTCCTCCAAGCTGAAATAAGTATAATTTCTTCAAAGTCGTGGGTCATAAAGATAATAGGAAATAGCCAAACAATAGCATTCATACTATTCATATAAATCAACTCCTTAAATTAATTTTAGTATTTAGTCACACATGAGAATTTGATGCACATGTGTGACATTTAACTTTAAATATAGTATAATACATTTATAAATAATATCAATACTATTTAGATAAGTGCTACATATAAAAGAAATTGTGACACTTTAGGAGGGATACTTTGAAACAAAAAACAAATCGAATTGCTGAACAATCTAAAAAATGGTTAATTGAAGCCCTATTTGATTTAATGAAAGAAAAACCATACTCCACTATTACAGTTAAAGAAATATCCGATAAAGCACAATTATCAAGAAGAACATTTTATCGTAATTTTAAAATTAAAGAAGATCTACTATGTAAATACACGGATTATTTATTCGAAGACTATATAAAGTCTATAAAAGAAAACACTGATTTCTCTTTTGCTAGTACTCTTATTAATTATTTTGAATTCTGGAATAAACATATTAAAGAATTAGAATTACTTAAACAAAATCACTTATTTTATTTTATCATGGAAAAAATAAATTCATTTATACCTGATATAAATGAATTTTCAGAAGTTCAATGGCATGATTATGATAACCATATTGAAGAAGAATACATGGTTCTTTATAACATAGGTGGTCTTTGGAATGTGCTATCAAAATGGATAGACAATAACGAAAGAGAATCTCCTAAAGAAATAGCTCAGGCAATTAAAAAAGCAATTAGAAATTTTTCAAAATCAATTTAAAACAGTGCTTTATATAACAATGTTTATGTAAAAATAGCAAAAATTATATACCTCAATCTGCTAAAAAAATCTTTCATAATTAAATTTTTACTGATGAGCTAACAAGATTAGCAAATTAATCTCGTTAGCTCTAAATTTTATCTTTCTAATAAAAAACAATATATTTTTAAACATCATTTTCACAAACTACAGTTTGATGCTAATATGAATAATATTACGTAAAAAATTACAACTGTGAATAAATTGTACACACTTCATTATGCAGAAATTAACATGGACAATCAACCAATAATTGCCTTTTTGTGTGTATGATGGCATGAGAAGTTATATCTCTTAGGATTATTGGTGGTATACTCACCAACATATGTATGTGATCTTTGCAGGCATTCGCTTCTATTATTTCCACTCCTTTATGTTCACACAATTTTCTCAGTATCGTCCCTATATCAACCTTAATCTTTCCGTATATTACTTGTCTTCTGTACTTTGGTGCAAAAACAATATGATATTTACAATTCCACTTCGTATGTGCTAAACTACTATTATCTATATTGGATGAACCTCCTTCGTAATGGTTTTAGTCAGCAAACCTAATTCCATTTTACATCGGAGGTTTTATTTTTTTCTACTCATAGCTATAAGCTTTTTTGAACCACAGGTATAAACTGTGATATTCGTTGTACAATAAAAGATAAAGCTCAAAGAATCCTATGCTTTGAGCTTTATCTTTTTTTAATTACGTCAGCTACAACTGTTTGACTGATTGAATAATATACTCCAATATAGTTCAATATAATCATAATAGTAATTATATATTAAGAACTTAAAATATATAATTAAGAATAAATATAATAGTATCGGACAAAATTAACAGTTTAATGATAATATTCATTTTAGAAAGTGGTATTTTGAGAAAAGTAATATCAAATCTAGCAGATAGCTATGGATTACATAGTCTTCATAGAGAATATAGTAAAAAGGATCACTTTAAGTATGTAGAAGAGGAAGTTTATGAACTTAATAGTGATTTTATAGAGTTTTATGATAAGCCAATTTTACCTGAAGTATATTCAGAAAAAGATAAAATTGAAAACAGTTATGAAAAAGGAAAATTCAAATTCTTAAGTCAAGTAGATAATGGAATCAGCAATAAGGAAGCTGTATTTCACTATATCAAGAGTATAGTTGCAGACGAAAATATAAATATTATTTTGGTACATGGTTGGAGAGCGAAGGTTTTAAATAGATTAGAGAAGGTGTTTTTAAATAGTTTTATTGATAGAAAATATAACGTTTATAGATATGTCTTACCATTTCATATGGAAAGGTCTCCAAACACATCCCTTTATAGTGGGAAATATTTTGTAAGTGCTGATGTAAGCAGAACTTTAAAATCTGTGCAGCAATCTGTAAGTGACATTAGTGGATCTATGTCAATATCTTAGACACAAAAAGTTGAACTTTTTATGCAATTTTTCTAGCTAAATCTTCACATTTTTGTGGAGAAATATAACCAATGCTGCTATGTATCCTTTTTCTATTGTACCAGGCTTCTATATATTCAAATATTGCTAATCTTGCTGTATCAAAATCAAAGTACTTGACAAGGTGGACCTCCTCTTTTTTCAGAGAGGCATGGAAAGATTCTATGCAAGCATTATCATAGGGACATCCCTTTGCACTAAAGGAATGAGTAATAATTTTAGTACTATCTATGTATTCTTTAAAAGCGGAGCTTGTATACTGGCTGCCTAAATCACTATGAAGTATTAATGGATCAGTTGTTTTTTGTAGCTGCACAGCATTTTTTACAGCCCGTAGGGCCAAGGAGGTATCAATAGTTTTAGACATAGCATATCCTATTATTTTCTTACTATATAAGTCCATAACTGAAGCTAAGTAGCACCAACTATCTTTAATTGTATGAATATAGGTAATATCAGTTACCCACTTTTTATTGATAGTGGTTGCTTCAAAATCTCTTTTTAAAACGTTTTCCTGCTCTACTATCTTACGTTTTGATGGTGAGGGTCTAAATTTTTTTATTATTATAGATTTTATTCCTAGCTTCTTCATTAAACGCTGAGTTCTCTTTAAACTAATAGTTATCCCCATTGCTTTTAGTGATTCATTTATTTTAGGTGCTCCATAACGATTTTTGCTAGCTTTGTAGATATTTATAATTTCTTTTTCTATCTTTTTATTTTCTAATTCTCGCTTACTTGGTTTCTTATTTAAATACTTGTAATAAGAGCTTCTAGATACCTTTAAAACTTTACACATAAGCTTAATATCATGATATTTTTTATTGTTAGTGATGAACTCAAATATAGTAGTTACTTCCTTGCGAATATGCCCATAGCTTTTTTTAATATTTCAATTTCCTCTTCAAGTTTGGTATTTTTCTTTAGTAAATTTTTATATTCTTCTGCTGTTATGGTTGTATTTTTATCCACAGAAACAGGTTTATTTTTCTTTATCCATCCAGTTATTGTTGATTTTGATACGGCATATTCGCTACTTAACTCTGACAAGCTTTTTCCAGAGTTATAAAGCTCTACTATTGTATTTTTAAATTCATCTGTATATCGTTTTTGACCTCTTGCCATTATAAACACTTCCTTTTTTTATTTATATTTTAAAGTGTTCGGCTTTCTGTGTCTACAATATTATACTAACACCAAGCTAGTTTATGAATCATTTATGAGTACTAATATAAATTTAACTAAAGTGAAAATATTTCATACTGACAGAGGTAATGAATTTAAAAACAAAATAATAGATGAGGTTTTACAAACTTTTGATATAAAACGTTCCTTAAGTAAAAAAGGATGTCCTTATGATAATGCAATTGCTGAAGCAGGATATAAAATTATAAAAACTGAATTTGCATTTAACAGGATTTTCAAAAGCTTGGAAGAACTTAAACTAGAATTAAAAAGTTATGTGTTATGGTATAACAATAAACGTATTCATAGTTCACTAAATTATATGACTCCAGTGGAATATAGATTAGCAAAAATGACCCAATAAAAATTGTGCAAAAAAGTGTTGACAATCCATAACTCTAATTTAATGTTTAAAACTTGAAGAAAAAATAGTTAATATGTATAATAATTACTGATTAACCATTATGAATAAATGATAAAGGATGGGATTACTTGAAAAATAATAAAAACTTTGGTTATTTAGCAGTTATTTTAAGCAATATTATAATAGGGCTTTCATTTTTATTTACAAAAACCGCAGTGTCAATTACAAATCCATATGATACCTTGGCCATGAGATTTACTATTTCCTTTGGAGTTATTCTCTTAGCATATTTATTTAAGATTATAAAATTAAATTTTAAAGGTAAAAATATTTTAAAGCTTGTAATTATATCTATATTTTTTCCCAGTGGTTTTTTCCTTTTACAAAGTATAGGACTTCAGTTTATTAATTCTTCAGAAGCAGGAATTATAAGTGCTTTATCTCCAGTGCTAATTTTAATTTTAAGCATAATATTTTTAAAAGAAAATGTTAATTTTAAACAGATAATATCTATTATTATCTCTATATTTGGAGTTATATTTATTTTTTATATGAAAGGAAATGTTCTTAACTTTAATAACATAAAAGGCATTATATTTATCTTTTTATCCTGTGTATGCGTGGCTATAGCTAGTGTATTATCTAGAAAATACTCAAAGGAATTTACACCAATTGAAATCTGCTTTTTTATGCAGTTATTTGGATTTCTTGCTTTTTTTATACTAGAAATCTATAAAGGTTTTGGAATTAGAAGTGGATTTAACTTGTTTTCTAATACATCTTTTACTATAGCAATAGTATATTTAGCTATTCCATGCACTTTGCTTACTGCAATACTTAATAACTATGCTCTATCAAAAGTAGAAGCATCAAAAGTTGGAGTTTTTGCTAATATTTCAACAATTGTTTCTATTGTAGCAGGTGCTTTAATTTTAAAAGAACAAATAATGTACTATCATATTTTAGGTTCTATTTTAATAATAGGTGGGATTATTGGTAATTGCTATTTCGGAAATAAGTCTAAGTAGGATTATTAGAGGAAAAGTTAAGTATGATAATTAAATGAACTTGTTTTTGCAAGGCTTGACACGCTGTATAATAAAAAATATAATAAAAGTATCTTTAATATTAGATGTTAAATCTTTTATTAGAGATGTAAAAGTAAATATTTACAGCACCTGATTATAAAGATTTTTCTGAATAAAAAGGAAGGCGGTTTTATATACTAGTACTTTATTTTGTACTGAGTTTTTAAAGTCATCCTTTTTTAGGATGGCTTTTTAAATTGAAAAAATATAAAATTGGGGTTATCTTTGAAGATAGCATACTTTCTAATGGGCTAGTTGATTTTTAATAAGAAAGGGGGAAGGTGTATGTCTAAAAGAGTTGGAGTCGTTGGAATAATAGTTGAGGATTTGGAAAGCGCACAGAGGGTAAATGCAGTATTACATGAATTTTCACAAATTATAGTAGGAAGAATGGGAATGCCATACAAAGAAAGAAGTGTGTCAATAATTTCTGTAATAGTTGATGGAACTTCAGATGAGATTAATGCTATGACTGGAAAACTTGGAAATATAAAAAATGTTACAGTAAAATCTGCTATAAGTAAAAAATAATCAAAAGGGGAGTGTTTTTTATGCTTGAAAAAATAGATGATAAATACCTAGATCCTAATTTTAAGGATTTTATAGATGATGAAAAAATATGGAATGAGATAAATGAAGGAAAAAATGCATCAAAAGAAGAAATACGTGAGATTATTAAAAAGTCTTTGAGTAAAAAGAGATTAGAGCCTTCTGAGACAGCAAAGCTTATATCTGTTGAAGATGAAAACCTTTTAAATGAAATGTATGAGGCGGCTTATAAAATTAAAGAAGATGTTTATGGTAAAAGAATAGTGTTTTTTGCACCTCTTTACATAGGCAATAAATGCGAAAATAACTGTCTTTACTGTGGCTTTAGAAGGGGAAATTCATCAATAGTTAGAAAGACTTTAACTGATGAAGAATTAAAACATGAAGTGGAAATAATGATTAATTCAGGGCAGAAGAGATCTATACTTGTTTATGGTGAGCATCCTTTTTATGATGCAGACTTTATAGCCAGAACAATTAAAGTAGTTTATGGGGTTAAATCAAAAACTGGAGAATTAAGAAGAGTAAATATAAATGCAGCACCTTTAGATGTAGAGGGTTATAAAAAACTTCATGAAGCTGGAATAGGAACATTTCAGATATTCCAAGAAACTTATCATCATGAAACTTACAGAAAGATACATCCAAAGGGTGATAGAAAGAGTAATTATGCTTGGAGATTATATGGTCTTGACAGGGCTATGGAAGGTGGAATAGATGACCTTGGAATTGGTGCATTATTTGGATTATATGACTGGAGATTTGAAGTCATGGGACTTTTATATCACACAATACATCTAGAAGAGAAATTTGGAGGAATAGGTCCTCATACCATTTCTTTCCCAAGAATAGAACCAGCTATTGATACTCCATTTACACAAAATCCAAAATACAAAGTATCTGATAAAGACTTTAAGAAGTTGGTGGCTATAATAAGACTTTCTGTTCCATATACTGGTATGATTTTAACAGCTAGAGAATCAGCTAAGGTTAGAAAAGAGGTATTGCCTATTGGAATAACTCAGATAGATGCTGGAACTAGAATAGGTGTTGGAGGATACAGTGAATACGAAAAAGAGACTATACCTGATAAAGAACAATTTACAATAGGGGACCCACGTTCTCTTGATGAAGTTATAAAAGAAATCTGTGATATGGGATATATTCCTTCTTTCTGTACAGCAGGTTACAGGTCAGCTAGAACAGGTAAAAAATTTATGGGACTTGCAAAACCAGGATTAGTACACAATTACTGTATGCCAAATGCTATATTAACCTTTAAAGAATATCTTCTTGATTATGCTTCAGAGGAAACTAAAAAAGCTGGAGAAAAAGCAATACAAAAACATTTAAGTGAATTATCTGAAGATAGAAGAAAAATAGTTGTAGAAAGACTTAAACAAATTGAAGAAGGTAAAAGAGACGTATATGTATAATAAATTTCATAACATGATAGAAGATATTTTAAAAGGAATAAATGATTATAAAGACATAAAATCCATAGGTGATTTTATATGTAAATGTGTAGGTAAATATTTTAAAGATGTAAGCATATATTTTGGAAAAAAGCATGGCAAAAGGGTGGAATATATAACTGGCAGCAGCTCTGATACATTAAACTTTCCAGAGAAAATAGAAATTACTGAGGATTATTATGTGTTTATTGAAAATTTTAATGAGATAAATAGAGAGCAAAAATATGTGTTTATTTCACTGTTAAAGCTTATTATAAAAGGAACTGGGTCACTTTAATTAGTGCCCCAGTTTTTTCGTATTTCTTAGAATTTAAAGTGTATCTTTTATTGATATTCAATAAAATTAAAATAAATCCTTCTTAAGAGATTAAAAAGGTTAAAAATAGAAATTTTTAAAATAATGAATATAAAGTTCTAATTAATAATGTATTTGTGAAAACACAGCCTAAAAATTCTTGGATTCATTTTCACTGCAAAGAAGGCATTTGTTTATTAATTTAATTAAATTACAAGAATGTAAGATTAGAAGCTAAATATTTAAGGTTCTTGAAAGGAAACAATTCTATATTTTTATTATAATAAAAGCACATGACTTAAAATGACTATTTATGATTTAAAATGAATTAAAATTATTGATTTTGACTGAAACTTAGTGTACTATGTTTTTAAAGAGGTGATGAAAATGTTGTCAGAAGAAAGGCTTTTGATGATTTTAAATTTTTTAGAAAAAAAACGCACAGTAACAGTTTCTCAGCTAGTTGAAGAATTAAAAACATCAGAGTCAACAATTAGGCGTGATTTAAATTATTTAGATAAAATAAATAAATTAAAAAAAGTTCATGGTGGTGCTATGGCACTTAATATAAAATATGAAACTAAAGATGATAAGGTAGAGATTAGAAAATCATTACATGTAGATGAAAAAATAAAAATAGCAAAATTTGCTGCAAAGCTTATAGAAGAAAATGATTTTGTGTATATAGATGCAGGAACAACAACTTCCTTAATGATAGATTACATAACTGAAACTAAAGCTAAATATATTACAAATGGTATAGAACATGCAAAAAAGCTAATTAAAAAGAACTGTCAGGTATACATATTAGGGGAGAACTTAAATTTGACACAGAGGCTATTGTGGGAGTTGAAGCTATAAATAGCCTTAATAAATACAATTTTACTAAAGGATTTTTGGAACAAATGGGATAGATAAAGAGGCTGGGGTTACAACTCCTGATATTAGGGAAGCACTTGTAAAAAGAGATGCAGTGTTAAAAAGTAAGAAACCTTACGTTTTATGTGACCAATCAAAATTTAATAATATTTCTTCTGTAACCTTTTCCAAAATTGAAAAAGTATCTCTAATAACTACAAAATTAGAGGATAAAAGTTTCAATAAATATACAAAGATATTGGAGGCGGATAATGAATGATATATACTATTACATTTAATCCATCATTAGATTATGTAGTAAAAGTTAAAGAATTTAATACAGGAATAGTTAATAGAACTTATAAAGAACAGCTATTTTTAGGTGGAAAAGGAATTAATGTTTCGGTTATTCTCACAAAACTTGGTATAAACAATAAGGCTTTTGGATTTGTGGCAGGTTTTACAGGGGATGAAATTAGAAACAAACTAAATGATTTAGGATGTAAAGCTGATTTTATAAAATTAAAAAATGGATTATCTAGAATTAATGTAAAACTAAAAAGTAAAGAAGAAAGTGAGATAAATGCAAAGGGTCCTGAAATCAAAGAAGAAGATATAAAAGAATTATATAAAAAGCTTGATGATATAAAGGATGGAGATATTTTAGTTATGGCAGGAAGTATTCCAAGTACTTTGCCACAAACTATTTATGAAGATATAATAAAATACTTGGGAAATAAAAAAATTAAATTTATAGTTGATGCAACAAAAGAACTATTGTTAAATGTACTAAAATATAAACCATTTTTGATTAAACCCAATAAATGCGAATTAGAAGAAATGCTGAATGTAAAAATAAACAGCCAAGATGAAATAATAAAATATGGTAAAAAGCTTCAAGAAATGGGGGCTAAAAATGTACTTATATCTATGGCAGGGGAAGGTGCTATTTTACTAGATGAAAATGGAGGAGTAATAAAGCATAAGGCACCAAAGGGAGAAGTTAAAAATTCTGTTGGTGCGGGGGATTCTATGGTGGCAGGTTTTATAGCAGGTTTTATACAAGAAAATAATTATGATTATGCATTAAAACTTGGAATAGCGGCTGGAAGTGCAAGTGCATTTTCAGAGGATCTTGCGACAAAAGAAAAAATAGATGAGATATTTTTTCAAAAATAATTCATAAAATGGAAAATACAATTAGAAATTACACCTTATTGTTTAAATTGGATAAAACTAACTTTAATACTGTGTATGCACAAGATGCAATTATTATCATACTATGGTAGTAGGTAATAATATAAGGAGAAATTTGCATGTCTATAAAGAAGACTATAAGTTTACAAGAAGATGTTTTTATTGTGGCAGCAAAAAAGGCTAAAGTAATTTGTAATGGTAATCTTTCTAACTATATAAATACATTGATATATAATGCTAATAAAGAGGAAATTCAGCAGTTACAAAATAACAAGCCTAAAAGGTGTGGAGTTATATTTTCTGCGTCCAGGAGTACTATATGTGAGTATTGTGAACAGTATATACATGTTGGTGATGAAATATGTAATTCTATTTATCCTGACGGCCATTATGGCTATACCCATGTTAACTGCTCTAAGGAATAATTTATAAATAAAAGAAGCTTACCTAAGGTGAGCTTCTTTTATTTTGTGGTAAAAAGTTTTTAAAGTAAATCTTACCATTGTCTACTTAAGTTAATTACAAAAATGTAAGTTTAAAATAGAAATATGTAAGGTTCTTCAAAGGAAAGAGTGATAAATATTTATTATAATAAAAGTATAGATAAAGTATTCTAGATTATTAAGGATGTGATTAGCGTGAATAGATATTTTGAACCAATTAAAATTGCAATTATAACATTTCCATTTATAGCAGCACTTTTTACACTACCATTTATGATTTTTCAATATAAAAAACATGGATATATTAATAAAATAAGAATAGGAGTTTTATATACTTTATTATTATTTTTCATAAGTGCATATTATTTAGTTGTTTTACCTCTTCCTAAAATACACAGTGTGGCGGCAATGCAAAAGCCAATTACTGAATATATGCAGCTTACACCATTTACCTTTGTTGTTGACTTTTTAAAGGAGACTAATGTGGTTTTAAATGAACCTAAAACTTATTTATCTATATTAAAAGAAAGAGCTCTATTACAGGTTGTTTTTAATGTAGTATTGCTTTTGCCTTTTGGAATTTATTTAAGATATTACTTTAGATTAGATGTAGTAAAGACGGTTTTAGTAACATTTCTATTGTCTTTATTCTTTAAAAATGACTATATTAGTTATGTTGCAAGTTATAGTAGAAAAATTTAGATTTATATATTAAATAATCTTAAAAATCTATGATGTATATTATATTTATTTTAAAGATATAATATACATATCAGAAAAAATATTTGCTATCTAATTTTTAGATAACTTATCAATAGTTGTATCTGATATTACTCCTTTTCCATCATAAAAGATTTCTTTAGTGTATTTGGTACTATCCAGGTATAATTTTTGTTTAGACACATTTTCGTTATTTATTAGTAGTAAAGGCGCATCTTTAAGTGAAGACAATGCAGAACCACTAAGGGCATCTGAAAAACTATTACCGTTAGCAAATGTTACTGTATCTGAATTTAAATGAAAATATTTTGCTATTTTAATTGATGTTTCATATCTATCTTTTCCACCTAATCTAACAATATTGTCATCAGACAATCCAGGTGTTTTCCCAGCAAGTAGTATTGGCATTCTATTTATTCTAGATAATACTGAACCACTAAGAGCATCTGGAAAATTTTCATCTAAGGCTAATAGTACTCCATTTATATCATCTTTCCCTGATATTTCTTTATATTTAGTAGCTATGTTATAAGAAGTGTCAAACCTATCTTTACCAGAAATTCTTAATGCGGAATATTTTTTGATTCATATTAGTTGCATTTACTTTACTTGATAGACCTGTAGTTGTTATACAGACAATTACTAAGATATAAGTTACAAATGTAGTGAATTTTTTATTGAACAAATTAAAGACCACTTTCAAAATTAATAAGCAGCTCAATTTTATTACAATGATATGTTCAAGTCAACCCAAAAAGGTATTAGTATATATCTTGAATAAAAATTTCTATTTGAACTATATTTTTATTTTATTTATATATTGGAAAAACTTTCTTGGATTTTGAAATAATTAAATGATAATAGTTTTAAGCAATATATTATGGTATTAGTATGGATGGTGTAGACTAAGAAAGACTAATGCATTAAAATATAAATTAAGAGCTTTTGAATTTTATGTAAAAATATTTAGAGAAGTGTTAAAATGATTTACTTAAGAGAAAGAAGAGAAAAACTATGAGATTAGATAAATTTTTAGCAGAAGCAGGAATAGGTACTAGAAAAACTATTAGAGCTTATATACAAAATGGAATGGTGAAAGTTAATGGACAAGTTATTGTTAAGCCGGCAGTAGAAATAGAAGAGAAAACCGATATTATTATGTATCTTGACAAAGTTGTTAAGTATGCTGGAAAAGTTTACTATATGTTTAATAAACCTCAAGGCTGCATTACTGCAAGGCGTGATGAAAGTCAAAAGACAGTGTTTGATTATTTTAAAAATGAGAATATGAATGGTGTTTTTCATGTTGGAAGGTTAGACAAAGATACTGAGGGACTACTGCTTCTTACTAATGATGGTGAGTTTGAGCATGGTTTGATGTGCCCAAATAAGCATGTTGATAAGAAGTATTATTTTTGTGCATTAGGTTCATTAGAGGATAGTGATATAAATAAACTAAAGAATGGGGTTTTGATTGGACAAGGCAAGATACTTACAAAGCCTGCAAAAATTAAAGTAGAAAAAATTGGGACATGCCAGGATTTTCAGCAGTATATAGGTAATGAGAAAATAAGTGAAAAAGATTTTAAAGTATATAAGCAGCCAATGGTTTCAGGATATCTTACTATTAAAGAAGGACGCAAACATCAAGTGAAACGTATGCTAAAGGCAGTAGGCTGCTTTGTCTTTTATTTAAAGCGAGTTTCTATTGGAAACGTATTTTTAGATGAAGCATTAAAAAAAGGAGAATATCGATTTTTAACAGATAGCGAGCTTCAAATGTTATCAGGATTATAAATACATGGAGCAGCCCTTAAAGGCTGCTTTTTTATGAACCAGTGGATTTATAATGTCTAATTCCTATTAGCCAAAAGACATAAGATGGTATAAGGAAAAACATTGCTGCTATTGGTGAAAGCATATATAGAATCTTGTTATTTGGAGCTTTATCTATTAAAAATAGGAATGGATAATAGTTTACAAAGGCTAATGGTACAAAAAATGTAAAAAACTTTAGCACCCAGTCTTTGTAAATATTTAAAGGATACTGTGCTATTTCTCTGCCTCCATCTGTAAATATATTCATAAATTCTAACCCTTCTATAGTAAAGAAGCATATAGATGCATATATAATAAATAGTCCAACAAATAAAGATATACCTCCTATTATCATAAGGGTTAAAGTTAATATTTTTTCAGGTGTCCATTTTACACCGCAGGTCATCAAAGCGTATATAAAAACTGTAAGTGCTTGAAGAAGTCTTCCAATTCTAGTTAGTTCAATTTTGCTTCCCAAAACTTGAAGTATTACATTCCTTGGTCTTACCATTATTCTGTCAAATTCTCCATTAGATATTGTTTTTGAAAAATTATCAAATCCTCTTCCAAAACATTCAGCTAATGAAAAAGACATAAATATAGTGCTGAAGCATAACAAAACTTCATTAAAACTATATCCTTTTATAGAACCAAATCTATCAAACAAAAAATACATTGATAAAAATGAGAATAATGTTGTCATGCCTTGTCCTAGTGCTGTTAAAAAGAAAGAAAGTTTATACTGCATAGCACATTTTAAGTGAATCAAAAAATATTTATAATATAATCGCATATCTACCCTCCTTGTACCACAACTTTTTTAATAGCTTTGGACATTACAAATTTTCCAAATATAATTAATGCTGCTGCCCAAAATATTTGCAAAATTATAGTTATAACTGCACTTTTATCAGAAATATTTCCGCTGTATATTCTGAATGGTGCATTTTGCATTGAAGCAAAAGGAGAAAAATTAATATATTTTGTGAGCCATTCTGGAAGCAGCGGTAATGGTACCAATCCTCCCGCTAAGAAATCTGCAACCATTGTCAGGATAACTCTAATACCAATAGGTGATATTGTATAGAATGTTACTATATAAATAATCATGCAATAAGCAACTACTACCATAAATGCAATAAACATTGAAATTATAAACAATATAAAAGAACTTAATGAAGCTGGTCCATTAAATTTATAAGAATCAGGCATAAAATAAGCTATTATAAGTATTGGAAAACATCTTAATAATGTTTTTGAAAGTCTTATTGAACAATTTTTTACAAACCACATGTTATAAAGGTTTAAAGGTCTGCATAGTTCATAAGAAATATTTCCACTAGAGATTAAATCAAATATTTCATTATCCAAAAACCATGTCATAAATAAAGCTAAAAAACTTTGCTGCAGCCATATGTAGCTTGAAATTTGGGAAATACTCATAGATGATGAAGAAGGATTGCTTTCATAAAAACTGTGATAAAGCATTATATACATAAAGCCCCATGCTAGTTGAGTTGCTATTCCAGCATAGGCAGCTGCTCTATATTGCAGTCCGTTTATGAATCTTATCTTAAAGAAACTCCAATATGATTTCATATTTTATACTCCTTGTAAAGCCCAACCACAACATCTTCTACGGTTGTTTTATTAACTTCTACATCACTAATCTCTACTATTGAAGATAAAAATCCTATGCTTTTTGATACTGATATTTTTGAAGTATCAATTTGTATAACGGCTCTCCCACTATATTTCTTTAAAATTTTTAGTCCATAGCAAACATTTTTTAAATTACCAAAATAACTAATAGTTATTGTTCTTTCTTTAGTAAATCTATCTTTCAAATCATCTAATTGTCCATCTAAAAGAACTTGTCCTTTTCCAATTAAAATTATTCTCTTAGTTAATGCTTCTATATCTTGAGTATCGTGGGTTGTGAGTATAACAGTTGTTTTTCTTTCTTTATTAATGCTTTTTATAAAATCTCTGACTGCTATTTTAGATATGGCATCTAGGCCAATGGTAGGTTCATCTAGAAATAAAATTTTAGGATTATGAATTAGGGATGCAGCAATTTCACATCTCATTCTTTGCCCTAAACTTAACTGCCTTGTTGGAGTTTTAATTATTTCACAAAGGTTAAGTAATTCAATAAGTTCATTTATGTTTCTTTTGTACTGATTTTCAGGGACTTTATAAATATCTTTTATAAGTTCAAAGGAATCTATGACTGGTACATCCCACCAAAGTTGAGATCTTTGACCGAATACTACGCCTATGTCTTTTACATGATTTATTCTGTCTTTCCAAGGATTCCTTCCGTTTATGATACATTGTCCGCTGTCTGGATTTAATATTCCACTCATAATTTTTATAGTGGTACTTTTTCCGGCTCCATTTGGTCCAATATATCCAACCGTTTCTCCTTCGTTAATAGTAAAAGATACATTTTTAAGAGCACTGACTAATTCATACTTTCTGCTGAATAAAGATTTCATAGCTTCTTTCAGTCCATTATTTCTTTTGGAGACTTTAAAGGTTTTTGTAAGTCCTTTAACTTTTATCAAAATATATACCTCCTTATGAATAGATAATTAGCCGCGGTGAATTTTTGTTAGATTTTTTTATATAGATAAGTGAAATGCTTATATATTGTAGCATAACGTTAATATGTATACAATATATTTTAATTGATTTTTTCTCATCATATTATTGACACAATATTAATTTTATGTATTTATAACGACGTTTTAAAACACTGTTATGAATATTTTTATGGAGATGGATATGGCAAATCAAAAGCAAGGCGTTTATGAAAATGTAATATCCTGTGCAAAAAAGAATTATTTGTAGTAAGAATATTTCTGGATTATATAATTTTTATCTAAAATAAATATTTAAAATTTAAGATAGAAGACAGTTTCTTAATTGAAACTGTCTTTTTTGTATGCAAAGGAGCGTGAAATATTGAAAATATTTAAGAAGATAGTATTGATGTTTGTTATGCTTGATCTATCTCCTAATATGTTTAATGTAAGAATTTACATTGCATAAGGAGGGTGTTTATGAGCAATAGAATTATGATTGCAGATGATGATATAAATATATGTAATATTCTAAAGAGTCAATTAGAGAGCGACGGATACCAAGTTGCTTATTATTCTAATGGGAAAGATTTGCTAAATGACTTTAAAAATGCTAAATGTGATTTAGTTATTACAGATATAATGATGCCAGATATGAATGGATATGATGTATGCAAAGAAATAAGGAAAAACAGTGATATTCCAATTATAATGATTTCAGCAAAAGATGAAGAAATTGATAGAGTTTTAGGGCTAGAACTTGGAAGTGATGATTATATTTCAAAACCTTTTTCTCTTAGAGAAGTATCCATTAAAGTTCGAAATATGCTTAAAAGATATCATGTTGAGCCTGTTAATTCTAATGCTTTTCTTTTTGTAAAGATCTTAAATTAAATTTGGAAGAAAGAAGTGCTTTTTTATCTGATCAAGAATTCTCTGTTACTAAAAAAGAATATGATCTACTTGAGTTTTTTAAAAAATAAAAATCAAGCATTTACGAGAGAATTTTTAATAGAAAAAGTATGGGGATATGATTATACAGGTGATAGTCGGCAGGTAGATCATATGATAAAACGTTTGCGTAAAAAAATGTTGCCCTATGAATGTGAATTTAAAATTGAAACATTATGGGGGTTTGGATATAAGGTAAGTGATTAATATGAATTTGAATAAAAAGCTTATTTTATTTGGGACCTTAACCACTGTTATTTCTATGATATTGCTGACATTTGCTGTTACTAATACAATTAAAACTTATCAACGTGAAGAAATAAAACAAGAGCTGGAGCAAAGCAATAAAAGCATTTCAGATTATTATTCTTATGTAAATAATATTGATTATAATATTCCTACTGGAACTATAAATAACTATATTATGGTATATATCATAGGTGATGATCGAACGGATATATACTAGTAAGATTTTAATTGATAATAAATATTACACTGTTGCTACAGCAATGTACGATAAGGATATTCTTCAAATTACTCATAGAATAACCTCTTATGTTTTTATCTTAATATTGGTAACCTGTATAATTATTATCATTCTCTTTAGTATAGTTGTAAACAAATTAACCAGTCCATTTAAACTTATTTTAAAAGGAGTCAGAAATTTTTCACAGAAAAAATATGACCAAACCATACAAATTGATACTAAAGATGAATTTCAGTATTTGGCACAGGAAATGAATAATATGGCTCAAACATTAAAGCAGTTAGATATAAAGGAAAAAAATTCTATGAAGATTATTCACACGATATAAAAACGCTTCTTACGGTTATCAGCAGTTATATACAAGGCCTTCGCACAGGTATTATAACTGATTGTGATAAAACATATTTATTAGTGGAAGAAGAATGTGAACGTTTAAAAAAATATATACAAAATGCATTTATGAATTGCCTAGTGTCACTTAAAAGTAAGCAGCGCTGATATGGATATAAAATTATAAAAACAGAATTGGTATTTAACAGGATTTTCAAAAGTTTGGAAGAACTTAAAATAGAAGTGAGAAGCTATGTATTGTGGTATAAAAATAAACGTATTCATGGTGCATTAAATTATATTGCACCAGTGGAATATCGCCTAGCAAAAATGACTGAATAAAAATTGTGCAAAAAAGTGTTGACAATCTAATATGAGATATAAGTTTTATATTTGTTAGCTTAGCATAATTTGTTCCTTGATGTTATAATTGAATTTGTATAAAATTCAAAATAAAAGGTAGTTGATAGTTAAGTGAAAAAGGAATTTAAAAAAATAGGAACACATGATGGAAAATTTCATGCTGATGAAGTTATGGCAACTGCTATGCTTAATCAGATTTTTATAACAGATTTAATAAGAACAAGAGATAAAAAAATATTAAATAAATTGGATATAGTTTATGATGTTAATGGAGGTGAATTAGATCATCACGGAATTGATAAAGTGCTTAGAGAAGATGGCATACCTTATTCGTCTTGTGGGCTTGTATGGAGCAAATATGGAAAAGATATAATTAAATTTAGAGACGGATCTTTAAGTGAAGAGGAGATAAACGATATTTTTAATTTTATTGATAGAAGTTTAATTGAAGGAATAGATGCATTAGACAACGGTGTATGGATAGATAAATCAGAGATCCCATTAATGAATGTTTCTTCAATTTTATCGGGATTTAATCCAGTATGGTATGAGAAAGATAGTGAAAATGAGAATTTTAATGAAGCAGTTGGAGTTGCAGCATCAATTTTAAATAATAAAATAAACTTTAAAATATCTGTACTTAAAGCTAAAGAAAAAGTGATAAAAGCTTATGAAACTAGAGAAATTCCTCAAGCTGTTATACTTGATACATATTGTCCATATATAGAAGCACTTAAGGAAGTTGATAAAGATGAGAAAATACTGTTTGTAATTTTTAAAACAAAAACTAATTATATTATACAAACTGTAAGAGGAAAAGATGGCGAAGATAGAAAAAAATTACCTAAAGCTTGGCTTGGTAAAAGAGATGAAGAACTTGCAAAAGTTACAGGAGTTAGTGATGCAATATTCTGTCATACTGGAAGATTTATTGCAGTAGCTGGTTCACTTGAAGGAATTAAACAATTAGCACAAATTACAATAGATGAACCTTATGAGCATGAAAGTATAATAAGTAAAATTATTAGAAGTGTAAGAAAGTTATTTGTAAGAAAATAATTTTCTTACACTTTTTGCTTTAAATTAGGAAATTTATAATAGTTATCTAACAATGATTATAAGTTACGTATAATAAGATATTTATAATTATTTTAGTAAAAATAAATTTTTTGTTAAAGCTTGACAAAATATCTCCTGAATCGCTAAAAAATGTATTTTTTTAAAATAACATGATATAATATGGTGTAATTACTGTGATTTTGGAGGGTTAATATGAAAAAAGTTAAATTTAAAAGTTTGAAAAATCAGTTGTTAATTAGTTTTATAGCATTAATAGGTACAGTATGTATTGGAATTTCACTTATATCAATGTATATTTCTAAAAGAGCTGTAGTACAAACAGTTAATACTACATTGCCAGAGATTGCAAAACAAGCGTCTTTTGCAATTGAAAATAAAATAAAGATCAAATTAGATGCTTTAGAAGTATTAGCAGAAAAACAAAAAATAAAAAATAAAAGTGTTCCAATGGAAGAAAAATTAAAGATACTTTCAGAACAAGCAAAAATAAGTGGGTATTTAGGAATGAGTTTTGTTGATGCTAAAGGAAATTTAACTAGTACAGATGGACATAAATTTAATATTAGTGATCAAGAAGGTTTTAAAAAAGCGATGAAAGGAATAAGTAATATATCAGATCCAATTGTCAGTAAAACTGGTGGAAAACTTATAGTAATATATGATATACCTGTTAAGAACAATGGTATTGTAATAGGTTGTATAAGCGCTGCTAGAGATGGAAATGAATTAAGTAATTATATCAATGATATTAAATTTGGAAAGACTGGACAAGCATTTATCATTAATAAATCAGGAACAACAATAGCTGATAATAATAAAGATTTAGTATTAAATAGAAATAATGATTTTGAAAACCTAAAAAAAGATTCTGAATTTAAACAGTTAGTACAAATTGAGAAGAAAATGGTAGCAGGAGAAAACGGAATAGGAAAGTATTCTTATAAAGGGAAAAGTCAATATATAGGATATGCACCTATAGCGGGAACTGATTGGTCAATAGGTAATATAATTGAGACCAATGAGATATTAAAAGAGATACAAATTTTAAAGATAGGCATATGTACAACAACTGTAGCATTTATACTAATAGGAGCTATTAGTGTTTTAATAATAGCAAAAACTATTATTAATCCTATTAATATATCTATGGAACAGCTTAAAATTATTTCAGAAGGTGATTTAAGAGAAGAGATTCCAAAAGAACTTTTAGATAGAAAAGATGAGTTAGGTAAAATGGCAAAATCTATAAATAATATGAGAAAGTCTATGATGCGTATGTTGAATAATATAAAAACAAGTTCTTCTAATATAGACATTCAAAATAATAATTTGAATGAAGTAGCTGAAGGATTGAATTTATCAAGCCAAAGTATTTCTGTAGCTACAAATGAAGCAGCAAAAGGAACATCAGATCAAGCACAACATTTAATTGATATAACAAGTATATTGAAAAAGTTTAGTTCAGAATTAAATAATATGGTTGGGGTTATAAAAAATGTAGATTTAAGTACAAATAATATAAAGACAATGGCTTATAATAGTAGTAAACATATGGATAATGTAATTAAATCAGTTGAAAATGTTAATTATGCCTTTAAAGAATTAATTTCTAAAATAAAAGGTGTTGGGGATAATATAACTAAAATAAACGAAATAACTAATTTAATAAATAATATATCAGAACAAACAAATCTATTAGCATTAAATGCTGCAATAGAAGCGGCAAGGGCAGGAGAAGAAGGAAGAGGATTTTCAGTAGTAGCTGATGAGATTAGAAAGCTTGCAGAACAAAGTAAAGATTCAGCATCAGATATTTCAAACTTACTATCTAAAATAGATAAGGATACAACTTTAATGGTAAATACAACAGATATTGTGAAAAATGAACTTGAAAATCAACAAAATAATATTGATACAGCTATAAAATCCTTTGAAACAATTACAGGTGCAGTAGATGATATAGCACCTAAAATAGCAGTTGCTACTAATTCAGTTGAAGATTTAAATAATAATAAGAAAAGTATAATTGTAAAAATAGAAACGGCATCTTCATTTGCAGAAGAAGTATCTGCATCTAATGAGGAGATAGTAGCTTCGACTCAAGAAATGAATAAGTCTACAGAAAATTTAACACATTCATTAAATGTGTTAAATGATATGAGTAAATCTATGATAGATAACGTTAATAAATTTAAAATTTGATAGAATATGATAGTTTGATAGGGGACGGTTCACAACTTTAAACAATAATTTTTAGCTTAAAGTTGTGAACTGTCCCCATAAAAAGCACAAAACCTACAAAATTTATTTCCACGCAATTGACAAATAGTGTTATAATAAATAAATAGTCATTTTAATCATAATGACTAAATAAATATGTAAAGAGAGAAATAGAAATGGAATTTGAAAATTTAGAAAGAAAAATAAATAGGTTAGATAAAGATATTGAAGCTTTAAGAAGAGTTAAAAAGTATTTGTCAAACAAAGATGAAATCAATGAAATAAGTGATGAGTTAAATAAGGAAAGACAAATATATGCTGATCAATTTTATTTAGAAGATGGAAAAGCCTATATAAAATGCATAGAAATTATAAAGGAATTAATAAATAAGGAATTAGGTAAGGAAGATCAAATAGAATTATTAGAAAAGATAAAAGAAATATACGGAAGAAAATCACCAAACATAACTAAAAAAAGCTATGGTATTAATGCATGGGTTAAATTTCTTGATGTTCAGTGTGAGTGGATTGAAAACACAAATAGTGATTGGCCGAAATTAATTATAAATGGATTTACACCAAGAAACAATAATTAAAGTATTTATGCAAATCGTAGAGAATTATTTGTTAAATTTTAAATTAAACTTTTAAACCCTTTTATGTTAAAATTTAAAAAGAAAAATAAAATATAGATTATTTTTTTATTGAACTGGTACTGGGTAGCTAGGGTTCCACCTTAAAATATTAAGGGCTGTGACCAAGCGCTACATCTCTTTTTTATAAGAGGTACCTACTGGAATAAAATGCCCGAGGGGGAAGGTTCAGTGTATTTTTAGTACGCTGAATTTTTTATCTCTCGGGTTTATTTTTTGTTAAGTAAATGTAAGTAATAATAAGTATATTTCTTATGAAAAATAGGATGTATATATATTTTAAAAAGTTATATTTAGGGATGTGATTAAATGGCAATAGTAGATTTATTTGATGTATATTTATTTGATCTTGATGGTGTGATTTATATTGGTGATGAAGCTTTACCAGGATCAGTAGAAGCATTGAAAAGACTTCGTGAAGAAAACAAAATAATAAAATTTTAACAAATGATCCTCAATTGAAACGCTCAGATGTGGTAAGACGTCTTAATAATTTGGGTGTTGAGGCTTATATTGAAGAAGTTATATCTTCTGGTTGGGCTACGGCACAATTTTTACATAATCAAAATATTTTTAATGTATTTGTATTAGGAAATGAAAATTTAAAAAAAGAATTGAATTTGGTAGGAATCAAAACAAATAATAATGAAAATGTAGAGGCTGTGATTGTAGGGTGGGATAAGAAATTAACTTTTGAAGAGATTCAAAAAGCTGCTATGTATATTAATAGAGGAGCAATATTTATAGCCACCAATACTGATTGTACTTATCCTACAGCAGATGGACCATTACCAGCGGTAGGGGCAATTGCTAAAGGAGAGGTATTAATTTCCACTCTCGCAAGCTTGGCTCAAGATGAAAGTCGCTCAATTTCAGAAAACTCAACATGGGGAATAAGAAGGAGATTTGAACAAGGAAAGCTTCACATAAACCATAAAAAATTTTTGGGATATACTAAAGATGAGGAAGGCAATCTTATAATAGATGAAAAACAAGCCAAGATTATAAGAAGAATTTATAAGGATTATCTTGATGGAAAAGGTACAAATAGAATAGCAAAAGAATTTGAAGAAGAAGGAATTAAAGGTTGGAATGGAAAAGCTAAATGGTATG
The DNA here is from genome assembly GCA_041861885.1 of Haloimpatiens sp. FM7315. Lineage (NCBI taxonomy): Bacteria > Bacillati > Bacillota > Clostridia > Eubacteriales > Clostridiaceae > Haloimpatiens > Haloimpatiens sporogenes. The sequence continues at coordinate 1,992,953 of JBGVUE010000001.1, read as the reverse complement.
AAAGTACTATAAGAGGAATATTAGCAAATGAAAAGTACAAGGGAGATGCACTACTGCAAAAAACTTACACAGTAGACTTCCTTACTAAGAAAAGGGCAGAAAGCAATGGAGAAGTTCCACAGTATTATGTTGAGGAAAGCCACCCAGCAATTATAGATAAAGAAATGTGGGAGGCAGTACAACTAGAGATGGAGAGAAGAAGAATTTTTGCTAAAGAACATGATATTGTAAAAGTAGATTATGCTACAGTAACTAATCCTTTTGCAGGAAAAGTTATTTGCGGACACTGTGGTAGTGTTTTTGGAAGAAAAGTTTGGAATTCCACAAATGAATTACGCAGGAGAATTGTTTGGAGATGTAATAGAAGATATATAGAAAAAGGTAAGAAAGGGTGTAATAATAAACATATAGATGATAAGGTTTTATATAAGGCCTTCATAGATACTTTTAACGCAATGATTAAAAATAAGGATTACTTTATGGAAAAGTGGGAGGAACATTTAAAAAGTGACAATGTTTTGGGAAAATATAAGGCAAAACAGTTCATTGGTATTTTAAAAAATGCAAAACCAATAAAACAATTTGATGAGGATTTGTTTTTTAGGGTGGTGGAGAAGATGACAGTATTTGATGGAGAGAAGATTATTGTGAGCTTGCTGAATGTTACGGAGATAGAAGTTGTAATTGAATAATGTCTATATGAGCGGAGGGGAGGTGGACGGTAGTTTTCTTTTATGCCCGTGATTTTACAGTTGTTTGACCTACAGAGCAACTTTTACAGTAGATCCGAAAGGAGTTATTCAAGCAATATATATAAATCTACCTTCTGTTGGAAGAAACATTGATGAGATTATAAAAATTATTCAAGCACTGCAATATAGCGAAAAGACCAATCTTGCAATTCCAGCAAATTGGAAAAGTGGAGAACTGGGTATGGCAAGAGATTGGAACATGGTAGATAAATATTAGAATGATGTTAAAAAGAAATATAGCTTATATATCCTATTAATGCAACGTTGACGGTCCAAAGTTTGTTAGGATATATAAGCTGTTTTTAATAGGATTGTAATGCTCTTTTAAAAGCTTGCAGGTGATTTTGAGAGGCACTCTTCAATGATGTGAAGACTGTCTTTACATCACTTGGGATATTTTGATTAAGGAATCTTTCGTACATTACAATGTTTTCAATTTCTCCTTGCACTCCTGTTTCAAGACTCTCTTTTATACTCGTTGGTACTTTAACATAATCCTTTGAATTATCTGCTGGGAGACAATCTATCCTAGTCATAAAACTACTCATTACTAATAGTGTTACTAAAGCAATTAACTTATTTTTCATAGTTTTTCTCCTTTTTTATATATAATCATAATAACAATATTAGTATGCTACAATTTTGAATTCGAATGTATGGTAAATATATACCCTGAAAAATAAAAATAGCCAGCTACAGAAAGTTAATGATTTAGGACCTTAAATAATAAGGTATTCTTGGATATAGAGAATAGCACTAAGTTTATGGAACTGTTCATCTTCAGATAACTTAGCTGATAAAATAAACTATTGAATAGAAAAGAGGTCTTAAATTTTGCCATCAGATAATTATTATTAGCATAATAGCAACATGGAGTGCAAAAATCACATTTATATAAATATAAACATAATATATTATTGAATTATTATTTCAGGAGGAATTTTTAGTGTATATTATGCCAAGATCAGAGAATTATATGATGTATAATCCTCAATTACAAGAGGCACTTGAATGGGTAAAAGAAGCAGTTCAAGGCGAAAGAGAAGATGAACTTTTTTATGATTATCTTATTAGTGTAGCACCAACTAGAGAAGAAAAGGAAATAATAGCATCTATCAGAGATGACGAACGCAGACATAATAGATTATTTAGAAAAATTTATAAAGACTTTACAGGTATGGAAGTGCCTTCTAGTGGTGAAGAAACCTTTGAAATGCCAAGGTCTTATATAGATGGCATTAAAAAAGCTTTATTTGGAGAGTTAAAGGCAGTAGAAAAATATAGAGCTATTAGAAGAGCTCTGCCAATGGGGCCATACAGAGATGTATTATTCGATATAATTACAGATGAAATAAAACATTCTTCAAAATACAATTATCTGTTTACCTTAAACAGTAGTATGAATTTTCCAGATATGAATAGAAGTGCAATGCAACAGGATACAGCTAATTTTACTCCAGATGACTGGGTTAGATATATAACTCCATTAGTAACTCGTGCTTTAGCAGAAGCTAAAGAAGGGATTAATCCAGAACATTTATATCAGGAATTTATACTATCAGGAGTGCTTGTTGGCCTAGGAAAGACCCCTCAGGAGGCTATTGAACAAGTTGAGCAGTGGGAAAGGGATGGTACATCACAGCTGCTTGCAAAGAGTAAAATGGCAAGAGGTTACAATTTTTAGGGCGTAAAAGTAAAATGCGATAGGTCAGTAAATGAGTTATCGCATTTTGTTTATATAGGATTTTTATGATTAGCCTTTAAGTATGCCGACCGGTGTTTGTCAAGAGATTTGTCGCATAAATTATAAAAACTATTGTGATAATTCTCTTTTTATATTTTGAAATTATTCCTTTATTGATTTTATCTTTAATTTCATTCGTAGGATTCAATGCAACTTTATCATTTAAATCCCAATTTCTTATTCCTCTATTGTTTCGGCTAATGCTTTAACCTTATCTCCTTTGATAGTTCCTTGTTTTTTTCCTTCTCTTCTTTTAATTCCTCAGAGAAATTCTTTATGTTATCTACCACTCTTTCATTGGCATTTAAACATTTTACCCTCCAGTCTTTTATTTGCTGCACATAATAGCCTTTTTCTCTACAATATCGTGAAAGCTCCGCCTCTGACATTGTATATATATCATCCAAGTGCATTGCCTAATAGAGTGTATTTTTTAATAAAGAAGTATTGTTGAGGCATTTAATTTAAATGAAGAAAAATATTTTGTAAATATTATATTTTGTGGGGATATATTTAAAGAAACAGCAAGCTGTTTATATCTCAGATTTAAGAAAAATATTGGCATAAAAATAATGATTTGCTATGAAGTTATTTTGGAATTGAAGTATTATAGATATGGAATAGATAGTGTAGTATAGACACTGGTTCCATATCTTTTTTATATACCACATTTATTATATAGAGATAATTCATTTATGGAGTTCAATATTTTAAAAAATATTAAAGGTGCAAAAATTTTGACGCTTACATTTAAATAGAGAATTTGTGGTAGAATATATCTAAAAGTTATAAAGAATTTTATAACTTGTCAGGGTATTAGAGATGCAGAGCTTAGAAAATTTTAAAATTAGTTTAGAATTATATTCTTGAATTGGGGGAGTAAATTTGATTACAGAAGGTGAACAAAGACTATATGATATTTTTAATATGTTAAAAATTGAGTATGTTAGGTATGAACATAAACCAGTATGTACCATTGAAGAAGCAAATCAACTGGATATATACATAGAAGGTAAGCAGTGCAAAAATCTTTTTCTACGTGACAGAAAGGGTAGTATCTTTTATCTCGTAATTGTAGATGAGAAAAAGCAGGTAGATTTAAAACGTTTAGCTGAAAAAATGGGATGTAAATCCCTATCTTTTGCCTCAGAAGAAAAATTATATAATTATTTAGCACTTAAACCGGGTGCAGTTAGTCCTTTTGGTTTAATAAATGATATTAATAAAGCTGTTCAGGTCATAATAGATAAAGATTTAGTTGGTTCAAGTAGCATTAATTTTCACCCTAATGTCAACACTGCAACAATTAATATTTCATACAAAAACTTTGAAAAGTTTTTAGAATGGTGTGGAAATAAGTGCACTGTTATATAAATTCATGAAAAATATATGTAGAATTAAGTGTTTCAATACTTTAGGTATTCAGTAGTGGCATTTTTTCTATATTTATTAGGAGATTGCCCAGTATATTTTTTAAAAAAGTTGGCATAAATAATTGCTGTGTACATGAACATAAGTAGCTACTAATTCTAAAGAAAGTTTCTTTTAAAAATTCTGAATTACAAGAAGTAATAAGGCTAAGATTGTCGTAGCATAGATGGTCTAAAACTACTGAATATTTAATATTTAAATAAGTATATAAAAATACATTAATTGAATAAACAAAAGATTTAAGTTCATAAAGGTTATTATATAAAGATAATAGTACCTTTAATTATAGGACCATTGGGAGCAGGTAAATCTACTGTTTTAAGGTGCATAAATAGGATGATTGATGCAACAGAAGGAAAAATAAATTTTGACAATGTGCTGTATGGTAGATTGTGGTATAAATTTACAATTTCAGGAATGTTATCTATTTATGATGAAAAAGAAAAAGAGTAGGCGGCAATGTTAATAAAAAAACTGGGTAATTAAGTATGATTTTCTGCAAGGTGTTGTACTGATCCCTAAAGCTTTTTTATGGGCTATACATAAATTTTATCCTAATGAAAAATCTTAAAGCAAACTCCATGTAATTATAAAAAAGATTGTTGAAACTATTACCAATAAGCTTATAAGACTAATACCAAGAATTATAGCATCTATATTTAGAAACATACCAGATATTGTTTGGGTCATGATTTTATTATTTTCTTTTGGTCAAAATGTAATGACAGGATATTTTGCTTTTTTTACCACCTTTGTAATGATTACTAGGGCTTTTATTGTGTTGTTACAACATTAAGCATAGCCTTTTTAACCACATTATTTGGAGCAATAATTTCAATTTTCTTAGCATTTTTTGCATGGGGGTTATTGAAGCTTTAAAAGCAAGTGGTGCAAATTGGGGACATATTATGTTTCAAGCAATACTTCCATCTACAGTTATTTATTTAATAGCATGGACTTTTATGAGGTTTGAAATTAATTTTATAAATGCTGTTGCTATGGGAGCAGCTACAGGTGAGGGAGGAATTGGTTACGAATTTTTTATGGCTGGAGCTTTTTATTATAATATGCAGGAAGTAGGAATAATATCTTACTTAATACTAGCTTTTGCCATGACCATGGAATTTTCATCTATTAGATTAAAAAGTAGAATATAACTATTTTATGTTTGGTATAAAAATAGAATTTAGTTTTAATTAAAAAATACCCTTTAGAGTAGACTTTTGTTATTATAGTCTTTCTAAAGGGTACTGTATCTTTATATGAGAGCTATTTATTTAGTTAAGAGTAACAACTACTTGACCATTAGAAAGTAAGGAACTATCAAATTCTAGTTCTAATCCTGTTGTACCCTTAGGTACTTCAACAACATATACTCCCGTCATTTTTCTTCCTACTCCAACCTTGCCATCCATTTGTCCTGCATTTGCTGCAGTTTGTCCTGTCATTGAATATTCGCAGGCTCTTCCATCTTTATCTACTACTTTAAACATTATTAAAGAAGAAACAGCTTGTTCTTCTTTAGATATGTTTTCCACAGTGCAATCAACAGCAATAAATTCATTTCCATCTTTAGGTTTAGCAAATTCATTGCCAGAAACAGTATAAACTTTGTTAACAGTTATTTTAAAATCTTTTAATTGTACTACATCTCCAACTTTAAATGTTTTTGTCTTGCTAGTAGTTGATTTATTAGAACTACTATTTTTACTAGAAGTTTCTCCTACTTTAGTTGGTTCGGTAGTGTTTAGAGATGAAGCAAGACCACCTAAAACAATTAATGCTAAAATTATAGTTATAATTTTATGCTTCATAAAAAAGTTCCTTTGGTCTTTTCCGCAGTGAACACATTTATTCACTCCTTTTGCAATTTCTTTACCACATGCTTTACAATTCTTTATCTTACTCATAAGTAACCTCCTTAATATGATTTCAAATAAATTATACGAAGTTCACAAATAGTTAACAATTAAATATTGATGGAACAAATGTATAAAAGTAACTATTAATAAAGGAGAGTTTTTTAAAAATATATTATGTAGATTAGTATTTCTTAAAGCTTGAAGAAAAAATAGATAATATGTATAATGACTACTGATTAACCATTATAAATAAATTATAAAGGATGGGATTACTTGAAAAATAATAAAAACTTAGGTTATTTATCAGTTATTTTAAGCAATATTATAATAGGACTTTCATTTTTATTTACAAAACAGGCAGTATCTATTACAAATCCATATGATACTTTAGCAATGAGATTTAGTATTTCTTTTTTAATTATTTTTATAGCATTTATATTTAAAATTATAAAAATAAATTTTAAAGGTAAAGATATTAAAAAACTTATTATTATATCTATATTTTTTCCAAGCGGATTTTTCCTTTTACAAAGTATAGGACTTCAGTGGATTAATTCTTCAGAAGCAGGTATCATAAGTGCTTTAACTCCAGTGCTTATTTTAATTTTAAGTATAATATTTTTAAAAGAAAATGTTAACATTAAACAGGTCTTATCTGTTATTATTTCTATATTTGGAGTTATATTTATTTTTTATATGAAAGGAAATGTTCTTAGCTTTAATAACATAAAAGGTATTGCCTTTATATTTTTATCCTGTGTATGTTTATCTATAGCTAGTATATTATCTAGAAAGTACTCTAAAGAATTTACCCCAATTGAAATATGCTTTTTCATGCAGTTATTTGGATTCCTTGCTTTTTTTACAGTAGAAATCTATAAAGGCTTTGGAATTAGCAATATTTTTAGCTTGTTTTCTAATGCATCTTTTGCTATAGCGATAGTATATTTAGCTGTTCCGTGTACTTTAAATGGGAAAAGTACAGGACTTGGTCTTGCTATAACAAAAGAACTTGTTGAAAAGAAGATATCATCCTACTAAAATATAAGTTGAGAAACAAATAAAAATTAGAAAGTATTGATATCTTCTATGTATAATAGCATACAACATTTTAACGAATTTGGGGTAAAAGAAATTGAAAAGGAAATAAAAAGTTTTATTTGTGAAAGAAAGGATATTGCTGATTTGGTTATAGATTTAAAAGAGAATCTTTTTGAACTGGGAAGAAATATACTAGTAGAAATTTTGGAGGATATGGATAATTATCTACGTAGCAGCGGGATTAGAAAGCAGTTATAGGAAAGCAGGTGAGAAGGCATCTTACGATGATAAAATAAGCAAACAAGCAGTTATGGATAAAGTACATAGTGTTGATGTAATTCAACCTGAAATTAAGAAAACTGAAAAAAGAAATATTAGAATATTGTATGTAGAAGCTGATGAAGATCATGTACATCTTCAAAATAAAAATAACAACAATGCTAAGAAAAATATGCGAAATATAGCTATGCCTAAATTAGTATATGTACATGAGGGTGTAGATCAAGATAAAAGCAGATAAAGGTTATGAAATAATTGGATGTAGTGCCGAAGGTCACATTAGCAATATATTTTCTGAACGATTAAGCAGTAGACCTAAAGGATGGAGTAAATTAGGAGTATCTCAGATGTCTAAATTATTGATATATAAGAAAAATGGTGGCAAAATATATGATCTTGTGATGGCTCAAAAGATAAAGGAAAAGAGAGAAAAGAAGGAGCACATACAAGATCAAATAATCAGAGAATTAAGATGTTCAGCAAATAAAGCTAATAGTTCATATGATAACAGCCTGACGGCTATTGAAAGAGGCGAAAAGGCAGGACTATACAATGCATTAAGATCAATAGTAGGAATATAAAGCTAAATTCTTCGGGTATATTTTACTACATAAATATGAAAGCATGGTATAATATGAGATAGATTAATTATATATTTTTGTTAATTCAAATCTTTATTTTATGCAGGGTGATTTCTATATTTTATTTTCCTACAGTAAATTAACTCTATCATCGGTTATAATAAATTGTACAGAAAACATTCGGTCATGATATAATAAGATAAAATATTAGGAGGATGAATATCATGGCAGGATAATGGCAGCAAAAAAAGTGGTGTTAGTATAATAATTTAGATACAGAAACACCAATTATATAAAATATAATTGGTGTTTCTACAATGAAAAATACGCTATAAAAAGATACAGAAATTAGAACAATTCTGTATCTTTTTATAGGATCTACAGTATATTATTTTTTATGATAATCTCTTTTTAATTTCGTCAATAGTTAAACCATTAAGTCCCATTTTTTCAAGTGTTCTTCCTGATTCATAATAATTAGTTTCGTTATATGCATTAGCTAGATTGATAATGGATTCGATAATAGGAGTTTTAATTCCAGCTAATTTTGCAAATTCATAACAAGGTACAAATAAGTATGGAATATCTTCTGTAATGTAACGTGCTTTAGAAGAGTTAGGTCCTTTGTTGACTTTTCCATGTGTAACACTAGCACGATTGAAATCATAAACGGTTTCATAATTAGATGCATATAAAGCATTCATTGCTTCTAATTCGGTTCTTAATTTATATCCAAAAGATTCACCAACTGCTAATCTTTCTTTATCTAAGATTTTACATGCATTAGCAGTAGCATGAGAGCAACAATCATGGTAATAATTAAAGTTTCCATCAAAGTTTTCTAATAGACCAATGTTAACTGTTGTTATTAAAGGATGACCACCAAAGTTAATGTTTTCTAATCCAGCAATTAATGGATTAGCCAATATTTCTACAGGTATTGGCATGACATCGTTTAAACGATTTACCAAACTTTGATTAGCTTTTGATTTAGGGAATATTGACATTGGAATAAATTCTTTAATTCCCATGATTGTTAGTACACCTGGTTTTTCAATCCTTGTTGCCCATGGAATTGAAATTGCATCTATAAACGTTAGATCTAATTCAGGTCTTTTTTCGTTAACTAATTTAGATAATACTAAACCACCATAATTACCTGGCATTATAACGATTTCTTGACCATCTTTAATATATTCAAGTAATCCACTAAATAAGATTTCTTGGGCAAATGATGGACATACCATAACCATCATATTAGCAAATTCAGCTGCTGTTTTCTCATCTGTAGTAGCATGAATATTTTTCTCAAAACCCGGAAGTATCATTTTACATCCATGAGCTTCTTCTAAAGCTTCAATACCACCATTAGCTTCAATGGCTTTAATTTGAGTATCAAATTTTTTAAAATCATATAAACATACTTCATATCCTTTTTTAGCGAAATGATAAGCGGCAGTCATACCACCATTACCAGCTCCGATTACAGTTACTTTTTTCATTATTTTTCCCCCTTATAAATATGTTGCCTTATAAATATGTTGCTAATGTAAGAACTATAAATACAATAACAATTATACCTAATAAGAATGGTCTAATTGCTTTTAACCAGCGTGAATATGGAACACCTGTAATTGCTAAGGCACCCACTAATACACATTGTGTTGGTGATATGAAATTCATTGTTTCAGCACCAGATTGAAAAGCCATAACGACTACTTCTCTACCAACTCCTGCAAAGTCAGCTAATGGGGCAATAATTGGCATTGATGCTGTAGCTAAACCTGAAGTTGATGGAATTAAGAATGTTAAAGGTATATATAAGAGATATGATCCAATTGCAAAGACTGCTTTATTAACATTAGTTAATGCCATTTCACCAGAATGTAATATTGTACCTATAATCATCCCATCATTTAAGATAATTGAGATACCTCTAGCTACACCAAGAATTAATGCTACAGATAATAAATCTTTAGCTCCAGCCATGAATAAATCAATAATTTTATTTTCAGGAAAACGATAGAATATTGCTATAATAATTGATGAAATTAAGAATAATACTGACATTTCGACAAAGAACCAATCTCCAAGTGGTAACATTGATCCTAGAAAAAATTTAAATACAGGTATTTTAATTAGAGATGCATGTAAATTTGCAAAGAAATTAATTCCAAATTTATATTGCCATGGAATAATAGATATAATCATAATTACAAATGTTAATATGAAGATAATTAATACAATTTTTCTTTTCTTTGTAATTTCAATAGCTTGACTAGAATCAAAATTATTAAATTTCTTAATTAATTTTTGGTTCATATCATATGTGATTGATTTAGTTGGATCGGCTTTAACTTTAGCTGCATAACGCATTGTAAATATAATTGCCCACGAAACACCTAATATTAAAGCAATCAATCTAAATTGAATTCCTTCACCAATTGATATTCCTGCTAATTCTGATGCAATTCCTACTGCAAATGGATCTACTAATCCTCCAAGTACGCCAACACCAGAACCTAAGAAAATGATCATAATTACAGTTACTAAATCATAACCTGCTGCTAATACAATTGGGATAATTAATGGATAAAAGGCAATTGTTTCTTCTGCCATTCCATAAGTTGTACCACCAATTGCAAAGAAAATCATTAAAATTGGAATTAGATACTTTTCTTTTCCATTCAATTTCTTTAAAATGGAACCTAGAGCTGAATCAATAGCTTTAGTTTCAAATACAATTCCTAAGAATCCTCCTAAAATTAAAATAAATAAAGCTACGTCAAGAGCTGCTTTGAATCCTTTAATGGGAGCTTGGAATACATCCCATAATCCTTGTGGATTGGTCTTTACTAAATGGTAAGTTCCTGGAACTGGAATTTTATCAGCATAATCATAAGTACCAGCTGGAATGATATAAGTAAAAATTGCTGCAACGAAGATTAAAGCAAATAAAATTGTGAATGCTGTTGGCATTTTGAATTTTTTTCATTTTATCCATAGTTGAACCACCTTTCATTTTATTATTTCATTTACTTTTATTATAAAATTCAACTTTAATTAAATTATTTTTCAAATATAATATTTTATAATTAATTGTGTTCAAATGTTTCTATTTATGAGTTGTTAAGTATTTTAAAAAATATAGGCTAATAACTAAAAAAATTGTCTAAAAAACTTTTATTATAATATTGTTTGCATTTTTAGTTTGAATATGATTATAAAAATATGGTAAAATAATATAAGGAGGATTAGAATATGAAAAATATATGCATATTAGAAGATGAAAAAGAATTAAATGATATTTTAAGTTTTTATCTAAAGGAAAATGGATATAATGTTTATTCTTGTTTAAATCTAAAAGAAGCATATGAAAATATCCATAATAATATTAATATTTGGGTAATAGATTTAATGCTTCCTGATGGTTCTGGTTTTGATTTGCTTAAAGATATAAAAACTAAATTAGATACTCCAGTTATATTAATATCTGCTAGAAGTGATAGTATAGATCGAGTATTAGGTTTTGAAATGGGATGTGATGAGTATATTTCAAAACCATTTTTACCTAAAGAATTAATATATAGAATTAAGAATTTATCTACTAAAAGTATTAATAAAGAAATTTTAGTATTTAAGGATTTCACTATTGATATTAAAAAACGAACAATTAAACATAATAATGAAGAAGTTAATACAACTTCTAGAGAATATAATTTAATAATGTATTTTATTGAGAACAAAGGAATTGCCTTGTCTAGAGAACAAATTATAAATCAAGTTTGGGCAGAAAATTTTATTGGAAATGATCGTGTTGTTGATAATTTTATCAAAAAAATTAGAAATAAAGCTCCATTTTTAAATATTGAAACAATATATGGATTTGGATATAGGTGCAATCTATGAATAAGATAAAATTATCATTATCAACAAGACTTATTTTAACAACATCAATTATGTTATCTTTAATTATATTAAGTGGTTTTGGAGTGGTTTATTATTATTCATATCAAACATATGCTAAAAATTTTGAAGATTATGTTATAGATGAACGTACAACTCAAGATTACTTAAATAAAGGCATAAAAAATGAGTGGGTACTTGGAACTACAGCCCATTCAATTGACTTAGTTAAAGCTATTCATGGTGACCATGTAGCTGAGATATTATTAAAAAAAGCTGAGAAACAAGTTGAAGCTTCAAAATTTTATCGTGAACAAATAGATGGTAAATATTTGTATTATCGTATAAAGGTTGATTTAAAAAATGGCGAAAGAATATATAAATATTCTATTATTAAAGATATCTATTTGGAACAAATTCCTAATATTTTAAGAATGGTAATTATTTTAATTATTTCAATCTTTGGATTAACTTATTTATTACTTAAAAGTACAACTAAACAATTATTAAATAATATTCGTAAAACTACTCACTGCCTTAATAGAGTTGCTGCTCATGACTTAAATATTAAAATCGATCGTGATAAAATTTTTAATAAAGATATGGCTGAATTAGTTGATTCATTTGAAAATATGCAGAATAAACTAAAAGAACAACATGAACTTCAAGAATCAATTCTACAATATATTTCTCATGAAATGAAAACTCCTATTATGATTATAAATTGTTATACTGAGTCGGCTAAAGAAGGAATATATCCTAAAGGTCAAAATAAATCACTCTATGATTTGATATTGAAACAAACAGAGCGAATGTCCACTAAAATAAATGAATTATTATTAACTACTAAAGTGGATACTGATTTCACTAGTGGAACTAAAAAAGTAGTTAATTTAAGTGAAATTTTTTACAATGTATATAATAATCTTAATAAATTAAATCCTAATATTGATAAATCAATTGAATTAAATGATAATTTATTTAGTGAAGTTTATCCTCAAAATATTGAAGTCTTATTTGAGAATCTACTTATTAATGCATTTAAATATGCTAAAAGTAATATTAGAATAAGAGCAACTACTAAAGAAGATAATATTGTTTTTAACTTTTTCAATGATGGTGATAAAATATCTGAAAAGAATTTAAAAAATATCTTTAAACCATTTGTAAAAGGAGAAAATGGTGGCACAGGTCTTGGATTAACAATTTGTAAAAAAATTGTCATGATGTACAATGGTGATATTTCATGTGTTAGTAATAATAACTATACTGTATTTATAGTTACTTTACCATATACGAATAAAAGCAGCTAACTTAAAAAATATCAATACATAATAGAAATGTTTTAACAAAAGAGAAAAGACAGACCATGAGAGATGAATGTGGTTTTTATGTTGAAAGGTTAGATGAAAAATATAGAAGAACTTTTCTTACACATGTTCCATCTGCATAAATACCGGTAATTTTAAGTTTGATTTTTATAATCGTCAATAATTCCTTTAGTTGTTGAATTAATTACCAATGATACTGTCGTTGACAGAATCAAAATAAAAATGATTACGCCAATTAAAATGTTTCATTCCTTGTTGCAAGCTAAATTTTTTAGCGCATTTGTTATAACATACATGGTGTTTCCTCCTAATTATTTTTGTGTACCAATTGGATTATCTTAAGTATATATAACAGATTGGCAATAATAATGTTGCAGATATGGCAGGATAATGGCAGCAAAAAAGAGTGTGGAAAACATCCCACACTCTTTTTGCTTTTACGCTTACGAATATTTAGGCAATGTAATATGATATTTTGCTCCACCATTTTCACTGTTCCATAAATGCAATGTACCGCCATGTATGGCTATAATTTTATTAATAATAGAAAGACCTATCCCTGTGCCTGGCTTTGTACAGATGTTTTTACGACTAAACGGATCAAACAGTACCTGCTCTGTAAAGCCATTGCCATCGTCAGAAATACAAATTTCAACCATGCCTATTTTTTGTACAGGAAACTTTGATCTTTGTATGAGGATACTTAATGCAATTTAAAAAAACTGGTGAGGTCAATTTTTTTACCACAATACTGAATAGAATCACAATGATAACGCAGGCAACCTATGCAAATCTGGCTTTTGACCCAGCAGAGGCACTTACGGTATTTCGTCTTAATAGTTTTACTAAAAAATATATAAAAGATATTTTAGCTCGTGTAACGGGATATATTGAGGAACAGACAGGTGTTGCATCGAATTATTGCAACTATATGAATACGCAATCGAAGAACCCATTTGAGATAGAACATATAATCACTGACCATTATGATAAGCTGCAAATGCATAATACAAAAGGCATATCAACGATTCAAATGAAAATGTTGATATGTCTTTTTAAATTATATAAAATGTAAATATTGGAGTTAATTCCTAATTTTCTATATTGAAATAGGTTTTATATACATTTAAAATTAAAAAAGGCTGTGTAAAGTAAGCTAAAAGAAGCTCATAGTTTACTCTTGAAAAAGAAGAATTTATTTCTGTTTAGTAAGCAATTCAATTATAATATGGAATAAAACGGTCTATGAAGCATAAATTTGAAAAATAGTGCAAAAAACTTTACATTAACTAAAAAAATAAGGGAGATAGTAAATGAAAAAAATTATATCAGTAATCATAATTATATTTATGTTGTTAGGTATGTTCCCAAGGAATACAGTTTTTGCAGAAGGCTTTTTTACATACTTGGGAAGTGAAAGTTTTTCGATAGAAAAAACATATGATATTTCAATGATATTAGATAAGAATGGTATACCTTATGTGGCATATACAAGTCACTCAACTAATGAGGTTAAAGTTATGAAGTACACAGGTATGGGAACTACCGGTTGGGAAGTAGTAGGAAATAGAAGTTCATCAGTAGGTAATGGAAATTATCCTTCTCTCGCCATTGATAATAGTGGTACATTATATGTATCTTATACGGATTATAATAGCGGTGAAAAGGTTACGGTTATGAAGTACAGTGGAAATGGAACAACAGATTGGGAAGCTGTTGGAAGTACAGGATTTTCTGAAGGGAAAATTGTTCAACCTTCGCTTGCAATAGACAGTAAAGGAGTACTATACGTGGCCTATGATGATTTAGCATATGGTTTAAGGTCTACAGTTATGAAGTTTAATGGAGTGAGTTGGGAAGCTGTAGGAAGTACAAGCTTTTCAGCTGGGAGAGCATCAAATCTTTCACTATGTATAGACAATAGGGATATACCTTATTTGGCTTATAGAGATTGGGGAAATGGATATAAGGCAACGGTAATGAAGTATTCTGGAAAAGGTATTTATGGTTGGGAACCTTTGGGAAATGTTGCTTTTTCAGCAGGTAAAGCAGATTATGTTTCACTAAGGATAAACAGCATTGGTATACCATATGTTGCATATATGGATCATTATTATGGTGATAAGGCAACAGTGATGAAGTATAATGGAACAAATTGGGAAACTGTGGGAGAACCGGGTTTTTCAGATAGTTCTGCCAGTGAGCCTTCATTGGCAATTGATAACAGTGATATACCATATGTAGCTTATCAGGATGGGCGAAATGGCTTAAAGACAACAGTTAAGAAATATAATGGAACAAATTGGGAAAGTGTTGGAAGTCCAGGTTTTTCATCTGGAAATGCATTTCATAATTCTTTAGAAATAGATAGCAATGGAATACCATATGTAGCGTTTACAGATGGTTACCCAAAGGCTAATGTTATGAAATATACATATGACGAGCCAATTGATGCAGAAACACCAACAATAACAACACAGCCGACAGATGTAATTGTAGATGCAGGGGGAATGGTAACTCTATCGTTGACAGCAGCAGTTACAAAAGGAAGTCTAAGCTATCAATGGTATAATAATAATACAAATACAAATAGTGGTGGAATATTGATTAATGGAGCAACAGGAAGTAGCTTTTCACCTCCAACAACGAAAGAAGAAAAATATTATTACTATTGTAAAGTCACAAATACTGATAATACATCAACAGGAAATAAGAAGACAACAATAAACAGTAATTCAGTTGCGGTTAATGTAAAATCAAACAAATATACAGTAACCTTTGATAGCAAAAGTGGAAGTAGTATTGGTAGTATAACAACAGATTACAACACAACAATAACAGCACCAACAGCACCAAATAGAACAGGATACACATTTGGTGGTTGGTACAAAGAAGCTACATGCACAAATGCATGGAATTTCGCAATAGACAAAGTTACAGATAACACAACACTTTATGCTAAGTGGACAGCTAAACCAGTAACAGAAGTAGGTCTAGATAAAACTACATCAAACTTAAAAATAGGTCAAGTAATAAGTCTTGCAGCAACAGTAAGTCCAACAGATGCATTAAATAAGAACGTTACATGGTCAAGTAGTGATACTTCAGTTGCAACAGTTGATAATGCAGGAAAAGTCATTGCGGTAAGTGCTGGTACAGCAACAATAAAAGTGAAAACCATAGATGGAGAGTATACAGCTAACTGTAGCATAACTGTAAATGTTGTTGCTAGGGATGTACAAGTCATTTCATTAATAGGTAGTAATAGATATGATACAGCTGTTAAACTAAGCCAAAGTCAATTTAGTACTGCAGATACTATAATAATTGTAAATGGAGGAGCCAAGGCAGATGGATTAGGAGCTACACCTTTGGCTAAATACAAGAATGCTCCAGTACTGATGACTGAAACAAAATCTCTTTCAGATGCAACTATAAATGAGATAAAGAGATTAAAAGCTAATAAGGCTATTATAGTAGGTGGAATCGGTGTAGTTAGCGACAACGTAAAATTGCAGCTGAAATCTTTAGGATTAACTGTTGAAAGAATCAGTGGAAGTGATAGATATGATACATCTTTAGAAATTGCAAAATATATAGATAAAAACTGTTATGATGTAAGCAAGATAGTTGTCAGCAATGGATATGGTGAAGCAGATGCTTTATCCATTGCTTCCGTGGCAGGCAGGGATAACATGCCTATAATTTTGATGGGAAAAGACAATATTCCACTAATGGTTTATGATTGGTTAAAGTTAGAAAATCTAGAAAATGCATATATTATTGGAGGTACAGGAGTAGTGTCTGACAATGTACTTAATAAAATTAATGCAATAACCTCAGCTAATGTTAATAGATTAGGGGGAAAGAATAGATTTGAAACAAACTCTTTGGTTATAGATAAGTTTTATGGAAATGTTATAAATAAGTCGTATATAGCCAAGGGATATGAGCTGATAGATGCTCTCGCAGCAGGAACTGTGGCTGCAATAAATGGAGCTCCAGTCGTTTTATCAGATAATGATTTAAATATGAGTCAAAAGTCAGTATTAGGCAAAAGATATGGAAATATTATAATTAGGACTGGTGGAGGAATTTCGCAAAGGGCTGTAAATTCTCTAATATACTGTCTTCAATAGATTTGATATGATAAGAAAGAACTTCAACTTTTGATAATTAGCACCCTAGGGGTGCTAATTTTAAATAAGCTATAAATGATGCAACTAATTATGAAATTAAAAAATTAAGATCTTATTTAATTAAGGTTATAAAAAGGTTATTTTATGAATGATTGTAGAATCAACCTGCATAGCAGATAATCCGTTTTGCAGGCACAAAATTATATCAAATGGTTTAGAAAAATGAATATGATGAACATTCATTTTAATAATTTTTGTGCATATTTATTATTTTTTCTTTTCCATATATATTAGTATATAACGTTATGTTAATTTAGTTCAAACTGAAATTAAGGAATAAAATAATCATGGTAAATATTGTTTTGTTTAGAATACATGATTTAAATGATTTTGCATATATAACTTTGATAAATAGGAGAAATATGTTTATATGTAAAAAGCCAGAGTGAAAACAATTTTGCTCAATTTTTGCTTTCAACAGAAGGTTCTGATGATTTTTATATTCAAAATAATTTTGGGATAATTAAAGGGCTTAGAAAAAGCTATTAATAAATATTATTATTTGTATATTGTAATAACACCACATTTTTGTGGTGTTAATTTTATATTCGACAATGTTGATTATTGGTAGTTATGGTTAATATTAATTAAAATTTAAGGATAATACTGTAGATGAGATTTGGCTTAACATAAAAAATTTCAAGAAGATGGAAAAAATAAACTTTGTAAATGATATACTATAGAAAAGGTTAGGAGGTTAAAAATGGCTAAAAGAAAATCAGAAAAACCATCAAATTTTGAAAGAACATATAATATTATTCAGTATTTAAAAAGAAATTCAGATAGTGAACATACAGCAACGCAGGCTTCACTGAGAAAAGTTCCTGAACTTGAAGAATATATTGGGAATAAACAGACTTTTAATAGAATGATAAAATGTGCAGCAATGGCAATGAATTATTGTGGGGAAGTTGAAAAGCCAGAAGATGAATGGAATATTATTTTCGATGATTTTGTAAAGCAGTATGGTTATGATGAGGAAGAGATAGATGATTCTGATGATGATGATGAATCAAAGGATATGTTAAATATGCATATTAAAGGTTTATTTTATCATCATATATTTTCATATGACGATATTAATAGTTTGATTGAAGGGATACTTTTTTCAAAAACACTTGATTCCAAAACTGCTGACAAGTTGATAAATAAGATTGAAAATAACCTTACAACAAAATTTTATAAAAAAGGTCCTAAAAAAATATGCAAAATACAGGAGTCTCAGCTTGTTGGCAGAGATTTAATGCGTGAAAATTTACTAATTATTCAAGAGGCAATAGATAATAATGTCCAAATTAGTTTCCAATTTAATGGGTATAATTATAGAAAAAAATTAGAACCAGTAAGAGAAGAAAGAGATGTTGTAAGTCCATATTATATTATAGCAAGCGAAGGGAGATATTATCTGATTGCATGCAGAGAAATTCATAAAGAAGATAAAATTATTAGAAACATGTCTATTTGGAGAATCGACCTTATGACTGATATAGATATACCTGGTAAAGATGAAAGACTTAAGATATCAGGTATTCATGCTGTCCCAAAGAGTAAAGTTGAAAATCTGCCTCAAGAGTGGAAGGATGATTTTCAGTTGTCACATTTAAATATGTCTTTTGATAAGCCGGTAACAATAAAGTTAAGAATTAAGAGTTCAAAGACAAAAGATGATCCAATTAAGAGAGTGAGAGCAGATTATACTTTTTTGCATGATTGGTTTGGAGATACATTTAGATATATTAAAACAGAAAAAACTGAGCCCTATGATGATATTGTACAAGTAGTTTGCAGCCCTTATGGAATGGTTAACTGGGCATTGCAGTACAGTAATAGAGTTGAAGTATTAGAACCAGAGTATGTACGAAATGAGATTGTAAAAAAAGTAAAGTTACTAACTCAAAAATACTTATAATTTTTCAATTGCATTTAGATAAATATATTTTAAAATTAGAAAGAAGGAAAAAGTATGTCTTATAATAATGTAGAAAATTTTTTAAAAAATTGCAGTAAACCCCAAAATTATAATTTTGAATTTGAATGTGACAATGGTGAGTATATTAATCTGCCTTCAATAAACAGGTATTTTACATATAAAGCAACTGCTCCTGCTATGATTGATAGTGCTTATATTACAGGGAAAAAGTTTGCTGAAGATATTCAAAATAGCGGGAAATATAATCAGCTTGGAGACTGTGATGGCTCTGGAAACACAGGAAATATAAGTCTTATTCATGATGTGTATTTTAAGTTGTGGGGTTGGAAGAAAGATAGCTCTACTTTCGAAAATAATCAAGACAGCGGATTTAGATGTCAGTTTGGTGGAGATACAATGAATTCAGTACAATATATATTAAATGATGTTGTAAAAGAAATTATTAATAGACAAGAAAATAAAAATTTATTTGATAAAAAAATTGGACATTTCAGCATTAATTATTTATTAGGGCTATACGGTGATTTAGAATGCAGAAAGCAGCTTATTAAAGCATTAAATTCAGTAGAGTATTTATCTCAATATTTTAACGGCTATCATACTATTGGAAATTTTGTTTTAGTTCCAAGTTATTTTAATAGATGGAGAGGAATTAATGGAAAAGTACAAGATTATTGGGATTTTTCATTGAAACATCTAAAAGAAGAGGGATGGAAAGATGATTTTAATAATAAAGGCAATAATATAAAAGATTATTATCGATATATTAATTACTTTTTCTTGTGGGGTTATGTTGATGATCAAGGAAATTGCATAGAATTGTTAAAAAGGAATAATGATAGTATTAAAAATAAGGAACATTTTTTAGAAAAAGTTGTTAAATTAATTAAAAATAGAAGCTGCTTTATGATAGCAATGTTAAGGTTACAACAAAAATTAGGTATAAAAGCATATGTGAAACTTAGAGAAAAAGTTTTTTGAAGGATGATGGAGTATATAAGAACTTTGATGAGGTATTTGAAGTACTTAAAGAGTTATTAGGAGAAGATATAATTAATGAAATTTGGAATAGGTAATTGAAAAGTTTATGAATTATCTTAATGAGCGTATATGATTCTTATAAATATGTTGATGGAAGCACTTTCTTTTTAAAAAAACATGATTTGGGTGGAAAAATCAGCCTATAGAAGATTTATAATAAAGGTATAGAGGATATACAATGTACATTGAAAACTAAATAGAATTTAAACTGTATTAAAAAGTGTTTATGCAAAAAGAGAGGAGAATGTTTATGGAAAAGAAAAGTAAATTATTTATGGGTATAAAATTAATTATGTGCAGATTAAGGGAAAACCATGTAAAAGAGTCTTGTAATACAAATAAAGAATTAATACCAGCAGATAACAAATGGAGCTTCAGTACTGAAAATGAACTATTAATCCGTGAAGTATTAAATCCTTTATTAAATATTATTTTTCTGTACAAAGAAAGTGATGGTTATAATTATGTTCCAGGAACAAAAGATGATGTTGATGCTGGATGGAATTATTTTGAGAAGAAATTTAACAATATTTATCGTGCACTTGATCAAAATTTATATATATCAAACAATACTTATTTGAAAGTAATAAAAATTATAGAAGAGATACAGGCATTTGTCAGATCATTTTCATATGTGGAAGGGTTACCAGAAAGATATTTTGATATAAATCCAAATTTGAAATTTTACAGGGTTGGTTTCTTTATAAAAGATGAAGATCCTAAAGCATATAAATATGCTGTGACTAATGATATGATTTCATATGTTCCATTAGAAACTGAATTTATTACAAGAGAAGAGTATTTTTCAAATAAACGAAGGATGGATAAAGAATTAAATTTTAAGCATGATGAGGATGATTTCTTTATGGAGGAACTAGCTTATACAATTAGATTAGTGTTTTTAAATGATTTAACAGAATATGCAGCTTAATATCTTAACAGTTCACAGAAGAATTTGTTCTTCCTTCCAACAGATGAATATATAATAGATATTATGAGTTACGTATATAGAGAAACTAATGAAGTACCATTTTAATTTAAAATAAAATTTGTTTTATACATAAATAATGAGCTGGAAAGTAGCGTATAGGGCCACTTTACAGCTCGTTATTTATTGCTAAATCAACATATATGTAATTACTGCTTTATTAATTTTCTAAATAAATATTCTGAACAAACATTATCAAGAATACAATAAATAACATCATAGAGCAGATAAGAATAGATTTTGCTTGTAAATATTTTATTGCAACACTTCCAAGTACTGCCCCTAAAATAAAGCAAAATATAATTCCATAATAAAGTATGCAAGTATGAAGATAATTTTTTCTTTCTTCATAAAATAATTACAAAGATTTTGTGTTCCGCTTCTAAGGTTACCAATACACATAGTAGTTGCAATTCCATTTCCATGAATCTTACGAAAACTTTCTACCTGAATTCCACAAGCTAGTGAAGTCATGCTGTTTGCTAAAAGGTTTAAGTTTTGAGGAACAAAGGCAACTATAAATAGTATAATTGCTTCAAAGAGTACAGAAATCTGCCTCCAATGTAATTTCCATTCTACGTTTGACTTATGACGAAAGATATCAGATAAAATAATCCCTATTGTAAAAGCAACCACTGGACTAAAATAACGTAATATGTTCCCATAATTCTGCATGGAAAGATTTACACCTAATAGTAGCATATTACCTGTCTGGGCATTTGCGAATACATGTCCACGAAATAAGTAAGAATATGCATCCATAAAACCGCCAGATATTGCAAGTATCAGACCAAGGCGGAATGTTTCTGACATTTGTCTTGATTGTCTCATTCTAACACTTCCTAAATCAATTATTTTAGGTTATATATTATATCACTGTACAGTGAATAAATCAAAAAGCTTTATTAGTTTTTGTAACAAATGTTACCGCTTTAATCCTATTATTCTAATAATATATAAGCATAGAGACTTGAAAAGACTATATAAACAATATTTCAAGTTTAGGAAGGAGAATTATAGAATGATGTACTGTTATCAATGTCAAGAAGCAGCAGGGGGTAAGGGCTGTACAATTAAAGGAGTATGTGGTAAATCTTCAGAAGTTGCAAAAATTCAAGATTTATTAGTGTATGTAACAAAAGCTTTAGGTGTAGTAAGTTATGAAGGAAGAAAAGTTGGGATATCTTACAATGAAATAGATAAATGTATAACAGAAAACTTATTTTCTACAATTACTAATGCAAATTTTGATAGAGAAGTTTTGTTAGGTAGAGTAAGAGAAACGTTGTATTTAAGAGATAAATTAAAAAACAAAGTTGCAATGCCTTTAATGGATAAAAGTATTATGGAGGCATTAACATGGTCAGCAGAGAGTATTGCGGAATTTGATGCAAAGGCTGAAAAGGTGGGAGTACTTGCAACTGAGAATGAAGATATAAGAAGTTTAAGAGAGCTTATTATATATGGACTGAAGGGGTTATCAGCCTATATGAAACATGCTATGAACTTAGGGTATAACGACTTAGAAGTTCATGAATTTATGGCAAGAGCTTTAAAGGCTACTTTGGATGAGTCCTTATCAGGAGAGGAGTTAGTTTCTCTTTCACTAGAGGCTGGAAAATATGGGGTAATTGCAATGTCCCTACTTGATAAAGCAAATACAGGAACTTATGGAAATCCTGAAATTACAAAGGTAGATATAGGCGTTAGAAATAATCCTGGAATATTAATTTCTGGTCATGATTTAAAAGATCTTCATATGTTATTAAAACAAACAGAAGGAACAGGAGTAGATGTATATACTCATAGTGAAATGTTAGCAGGACAATATTATCCAGCCTTTAAGAAATATGCTCATTTTGCAGGAAATTATGGAAACGCATGGTGGAAACAAGGAGAAGAGTTTGAAAAATTTAATGGAGTGATTCTTATGACTACTAATTGTGTAGTACCTCCAAAGGATTCGTATAAAAATAGATTGTTTACTACGGGAGCCACAGCTATGCCTGGGTGTAAACATATTGAAGCTGATGAAACTGGAAAAAAAGATTTTTCAGAGTTAATTGATTTAGCAAAAAAGTGTGAGGCTCCAACTGAAATAGAAAAGGGAGAAATTATAGGAGGATTTGCGCATAATCAGGTTATAGCTCTTTCAGATAAAATTGTAGATGCAATTAAAAGTGGTGCTATAAGAAGATTCTTTGTAATGGCTGGTTGCGATGGTAGAGCAAAATCAAGAAATTATTATAGTGAATTTGCAGAAAAGCTTCCAAAGGACACAGTTATTTTAACTGCGGGGTGTGCAAAATACAAATATAATAAATTGAACCTTGGAGATATTAATGGAATTCCAAGAGTTCTTGATGCTGGACAGTGTAACGATTCATATTCATTAGTTGTAATTGCATTAAAACTTAAAGAAGTATTTGGATTTGAGGATATAAATAAACTTCCTATATCATATAATATAGCTTGGTATGAGCAAAAGGCTGTAATAGTTTTATTGTCTTTATTACATTTAGGTGTTAAAAATATTCATTTAGGACCAACGCTTCCTGCATTTTTATCTCCAAATGTTACAAAAGTTTTAGTGGAGAATTTTAAAATAGCGGGAATAGGTACTGTTAATGAAGATCTAAAATTATTTTTAGGATAAATATTTGCAAACTGTAAATTACTAAAGTTACAATAATATATAAGAAACTTAGGAGATGATTTAAAACCATCTCCTAAGTTTTATTTATGTAAGAATATGCATTCATAATACAGTCTAATATTGTAAGTTTCAGACAAAGGCGAAATGTTTCTTACATTAAGATAAATTCACCCATAGGAGGAACCATTAATAAAGATTGTTCCCATTTTAAATAATCTATTTCCATAAAAAATTAAGTGATTTATATTTGTCATTTAACTATAAGTCCCATAAGTTTTGAAAGAGAAACTGCCTGTACTGGAGAAACTATAGCTCCGTATAAATCTTCAATTCCTGCAGATATTCCTTCTATTATGGAAGTTGTAAAATCAATTCCTTTTAATTTTGTGCCAGACATTTCAGCTTCCATTAAATTAGAATTTAGAAAACCTATTTTATTTAAATTAGATTCTTGAAAATTAGAATTAAGTAATGAGCAATGATTAAAAGTTACCTGCTTAAAGTTTGAAAATGGAAAGGAAGCGTAGGGACCGGTACAATTTTCAAACAATACATTTTGTAAAGTTGATTCACTTAAATTAATACCAAGAATTTTACAATTCAACATTTCAACTCTATAAATAATAGCACCGTAAAAATCTACATTAGATAAATCACAGTTTTCAAATTTAACATCAGTCAAGTCAATATATCTAAAGGACACCTTTTTAAAAGTGACGTTTCTGAAGATTACCTGCTTAAAGTTTACATGCTCTGCTGTTTGATTTTCAATAGAACAATTAAAGATTATTTTTTCACTAATAAAATCTTCTTTTTCAATAATATTGTTGAAAGATTGAAGTTCATCTAATTTATCTGGTATTCTAGGCTTTTCTATTTTATAATTTTCCTTTTTGCCTTTCACGTAATTCCACTTCCCTTCTTGTTTTACTTGTTATTCTAATACTTTAAATCAATATAAGCAATATAAAGAAAAAGGCTTATTACTAATTAGTAGTAAGCCTTTTGACACACAAAAAGCATTGACAAAAAAACATGCCAGTGCTAAAATATACAATTGTACAATATATATTTTAATCATAACATATTTTAAACAAAAAGTCAACACTTTTTTGAAAGGAAGTTTTTAAAATGAAAAATGCTATTGAATTGTTTGAAAACAATAATTTAGAAAAACAAGTATTTGATGATATACAAAAGTGCAACGAAGCTACTGCGGAATATGGATTAAAACTAAGAAAAGAAGACATTAAAGATATTATAAAAACAAGAAATGAATCGCTTTTGAAAACTGGCAGAATTGAATTTAATGGTCAGATAATAAATAAGATTATTAAAGCCTTTTGTGATTCGCCATATATATATCAAGATAATTACAGCGATACAATAAATGAACTTGTAGAAATTTTTTATAACTATAAAAATGAAACACTAGATTATATAACTGATGATGAATTGATAGAAATTATGAAGGACAATTTTGATAATTACTGTCAGGGTTCATTGGAACTTTTAGAAGGGAGAGTACTATATAAAATAGCTGATAATATAAGAAGCGGTGTTAAAAATTATACAAATCTTGATAATGAAAAGGATTGATGAATTATGGAAAACTGCATTCAAAAATATAATTGTAATATTGACACAAAATTGATATATGAAAATTTTTTTAAATATGTTTTATTAAGCTGTAATAATAATAAGCTTTTAAATGATAAAATTCTAAATAAAATATACTGTGAAAGAATTGAACTTTTAAAATTAAAATTAAAATATTATACTAAAAATGAGAGCAGTTCTATAATGGTAGAAAGAGCTGAATATATTTTACATTCAATTGATTATACCCTAGGGATTTATTTAAAAACTTTTGATAATTTAGAACTGCAGGCAGGTGAATTAAAAAATAAAAGCTTAAGTGATATGCTGCAAAACGGGTGTGAATTGATTGAAAATAAGAAATTAGAGTGCAGAAAATTATATGATGAGATTAAGAAAAATAAGCTTAAAGTTGATAACTATTCGTATAATGATACTATAGATTATGGACTTTTTCCATTTTTTAAAGAATATGATGTAAATTTTGCAGCCCAGGAAAACCCATGCTCAATAGATTATCAGCTTTATTTTGACACTATGAAATACCAAGGTATTGAGTATATGTACAATTATTTATATAGTTTAAGTTTAGAAAATGAGTTTTGCAGTAAATTTGATATTAGGGAGATATGTAAATTATTAAAGAGTTATGATAAAAATTGTGATGAACTTCTTATAAATATATTTGAACTTGTGCTTATAAATTCACTTGGAAGAATAATCTTAAATCAAGATCTAAAAAGCCTTGACATTGATAGCTTTCATATAAAAAATATAAAATTAAAGCTAGGAACGTTGTCCTTTGAGGAACTTAAAGAAGAACTGCTAATTTATTCGGAAACATGCTGTAAAAGATTAAATATTAAGAACAATAATTTAATAAAATATATAAAAAAGGCAATAGGGCAAGTGGCTATACTTATAAATAAAAATTTAAAATTAAATGAATTAGAAAAAGTTTTTATATCCTTTAAAAGTGGAAAAGAAGGAGAGATTGTTAAGTATACTGACCATAGTAAAATGTCAAATTCTATGTTTAAGAAATTAAGCGAAAAAATTAGAGATTCTTATTTAGTAGAAGATAAGATTAAAGTAATTAAAGAAAATGTTAAAAGTCTTGAAGATTTAGTAGATATGCTGAATTCTGATTGCCTTTTTGAAGAGGAGTATAAAGTTTATTATAATAGCTTATCTAAAATGGAAATTGCACTTTTACTTAAATATATGGAGGAAAATCTAAATGAAAAAGATTCAGGAGTACAACTAAATAAATATATACAAGGTTTAAGTGAAAAAGATCAGTTAGAAATAAATAATTTTAAAGACAAAATAGAATTTTGAAATTGAAATAATATAAAAGTACTTAGAAAAGACTTAATTTAAACAATTATTTTTACTATGTTGAAGGATATAAAATACTGTGATATAATTAAAGGGTTTTCGAAAAATACATATGAGGAATTGAGGAATGTAGATGAATAATTTTAAACCAATGCTTTTTACTAGTATGAAGACATACAGTAAAGAACAATTTATAAAAGATGTAATAGCAGGTATTATTGTAGCTATTATTGCTCTACCACTGTCTATTGCTTTAGCGATGGCTTCAGGAGTTAGTCCGGAACGTGGAATTTACACAGCAATTGTTGCTGGCTTTTTAATTTCTGCTTTTGGTGGAAGTACAGTGCAAATTGCAGGGCCTACTGCTGCATTTGCAACTATTGTTGCGGGTATTGTAGCAACCAGTGGCACCTCTGGATTGGTAGTTGCAACCATTATGGCCGGTATTATCTTGGTTATTATGGGTATATTTAAATTTGGTAACTTAATAAAGTTTATTCCAACTACTATTATTACAGGTTTTACAGCGGGAATTGCAGTTACTATTTTAATTGGTCAGTTTAAAGACTTTTTTGGAATTACTTATATAAATGGTGTAGCTCCTGTGGAAACTATGGAGAAGTTAGCTGCTTTCTTTTCTAATTTTAATACTATAAATTGGATGGCGGTTTTAGTGGGTGTAGTTTGCCTTGCAATACAGATTCTTTGGCCATTAGCTAGTAAAAAAATACCAAGTTCTCTGATTGCAGTTATAGTAGGAATTTTAATGGTGAAGTGCTTACATTTGCATGTTAATACCATTGGGGACTTATATACTATTAGTAATAAGTTACCTAGTTTTTGTATGCCGAAAATAAGTTTTTCACTAATTCAGCATCAACTACCTAATGCTTTTGTTATTGCAGTTTTAGCTGCAATTGAGTCTCTTTTATCTTGTGTAGTTGCCGATGGCATGGTAAATTCAAAACACCGCTCAAATACAGAACTTATTGCTCAAGGTATTGGTAACTTAGGATCAGCATTATTCGGCGGCATCCCAGCTACTGGGGCTATTGCTAGAACTGCAGCAAACATTAAAAATGGAGGACGTACGCCAATTTCAGGTATAGTTCATGCTATAAGTTTAACTTTGGTGCTTTTGGTATTAATGACATATGCAGCTTGGATACCAATGCCAACAATTGCAGCAATACTATTTATCGTCGCTTATAATATGTGTCAGTGGAGATCTTTTGTTAATTTATGCAAAAAGCTCCTAAAAGTGATATTTTTGTACTTATACTTACATTTGCACTAACGGTATTATTTGATTTGGTAGTAGCAATAGAAATTGGTATGATAGTTGCATGTTTAATGTTTATAAAGAGAATGAGTGATGAGACTAATGTAAATGGATGGCGTTACAAGGAAGAGGATGATGTGGAAAATCCAGATGAATTAATAGATGTACCTAAGCATGTGAGGGTGTATGAAGTATCTGGACCACTATTTTTGGAGCTTCAGAGACTTTAACTAGCATCGAAGTTAAGGATTATACTAAGAACTTAATCATTCGTATGCGTTCTGTACCAGCTATGGATATTACATCTATGATTTCATTAGAGGATATTTATAATAGATGTAAAAAGAATGGAATTCAGTTAGTTCTTTCCCATGTTAATGAACAGCCTTATAAAGTTATGAAAAAGGCTGGTTTCATAGAAAAATTAGGAGAAGAGAATTTACTTCCAAATATTGATGCAGCACTAGAATGGGTAGTAAAAGATAGGTAAGATAATATTAAATAAAGTAAAGTTTTTGTGAAGGATACTCTACATATAATTGTTAGGAGTATCCTTTATGTGGTTTGCAGTTAATTATTCTAAGTCAATTATGTAAGAAAATGATATAATTAATGAAAAATATAAATTAAAGGAGAAGCTTATTTTATGAAATTTTATTTTGCACCATTAGAAGGAATAACTGGATATATTTATCGAAACGCATATGAGGATTTTTGGTAATGTGGATAAGTATGTTACTCCCTTTATTGCTACAAATCAGAATAGAAAATTTTCATCTAAGGAGTTAAATGATATTTTGCCTGAACACAATAGAGGCTTAGTTGTAATTCCACAGATTTTAAGTAATAAAGCAGATGATTTTATATATACTGCAAATCAGTTAAAATCCTTTGGATATGATGAAATTAATCTAAATTTAGGATGCCCTTCAGGAACTGTAGTTGCAAAAATAAAGGAGCGGGTTTCCTTTCGAAGAAAGGTGAGCTTAATAAATTTTTAGAGCAAATTTTTTTAAAGGCAGAAACAAAAATTTCAGTAAAAACTAGAATTGGAATAAATGATCCTGAAGAATTTTATGAACTTATTCAAATTTTTAATAATTATCCCATAGAAGAACTCATTATTCATCCTAGAGTGCAAAAAGATTATTATAAAAACAAGCCTAATATGAAAGTATTTAAGGATGCACTAAATTTAAGCAGTAATAAGGTATGTTATAATGGAGATATTTTTACATATAGGGATTTTAAAAAGTTTACTGAGGATCTTCAAAATGTTGATACCATAATGCTTGGACGTGGACTGATTTCTAATCCGGGTTTGATTTATAAGCTTAAGGGAGAATCTAAACCTTATAAAGCTACGCTAAGGGAATTTCATCAAAGACTTTATGAAGATTATAAAAATGTAATGTCTGGAGACCGTAATGTATTATTTAAAATGAAGGAATTATGGTTTTATATGATTCATATATTCTCTAATTATGAAAAATACTTTAAACACATAAAGAAGTGCAATAGGTTAATTGATTATGATGTTATTGTTTCAAGGTTATTTGAAGAAGAGGAAATATTAGAAGATATAGATTTATTATTTTTAAAGAAATAAATTCTGTATAGGAAATCGTAGAGGTTGAAGTTGAAAGGATTCAACTGTATACTATAATTAGTGAATTTATTCTTATTTATACTAATGTTTTTAATTAAGGTAATATTTACAATTAACAAAAAGTATACAAGGATATAAAGTTAATAAAGGGGGCTATAATGTGGAGAGCAAATTTAAGGTAAATGAAATGTATCATGGTTTTAAATTATTAGAGGAAAGTAAAATTGAGGAAATTCAATCAAAAGCTAGGGTGTTTCAACATGTAAAAAGTGGAGCAAGACTAATACATTTAGAAAATAATGATGATAATAAGGTTTTTGTATAAGTTTTAGGACAACTCCTGAAGACAATACTGGTGTTGCCCATATACTTGAACATTCTGTGCTTTGTGGTTCAAGAAAATTTAAAACAAAAGATCCCTTTAGTGATATTTATAAAAGTTCATTGAATACTTTTTTAAATGCTATGACCTATCCAGATAAGACAAGCTATCCTGTATCCAGTAGAAATCAAAAGGATTTTATGAATTTAATGGATGTATATTTAGATGCAGTTTTATATCCTAACATATATAAAAATCATGAAATACTTCGCCAAGAAGGATGGAGATATGACATAGCTCCAAAAACAGACAAGTTAATTTATAAAGGTGTTGTATACAGCGAAATGCAGGGAGCATTATCTTCTCCAGAAGAAGTTTTGACAAAAGAAATTTATAAATCCATTTTTCCAAATACAACTTATGCTTTTGTTTCAGGTGGAGCGCCTGAAGATATACCAAAGCTAACTCAGGATAAATTTGAAGAATTTCATAGTAAATTTTATCATCCATCTAATAGTTATATTTATTTATATGGTGACCAGGATTTAGATAAATGTCTTAAATTTATAAATGAAAATTATTTAATTAATTTTGACAAAATAGAAATACCATCTCATATAGATGAGACAAAATCATTCAAAAAGATGGAAGAGAATACTTCTAAGTATTCTATAAGTATAGAAGAAGATGAAAAAAATAAAAGCTATTTTTCTTTAAACTTTGCTTTAGGTAATTATTCAAAGGGTGAAGAATATTTAGCTTCAAAAATACTTTATAATATGCTTGTAGAATCTTCTGCGTCTCCAATAAAACGTGCTTTACTTAAAGAAGACATAGGAGAGAGTATGCTTGATTTTGATGAAATGAATATGGACCCTACAAAGAAAATCTTATTCCCTATAGCTGTTAAAAATGCAGATAAGAGTAAAAAAGATAAATTTAGAGAAGTAATTTTTGAAACTTTAAAATCTTTAGTTAAAAATGGCATAAATAAAAATCTTTTAAAGGCAGCTATAAATACAGTTGAATTTGAACTTCGTGAAGCAGACCCATATAAGATAGCAAATAAAGGCCTTTATTATTTGGACAGGGTAATGGGAAGCTGGCTTTATGATGGCAATCCACTAGAGCATTTAAAATATGAAGAAAATCTTAATAAAATCAAATCTTTATCTGATGACAAGTATTTCGAAAATTTTATAGAAAAATATATGCTTAATAATAATCACTGTTCATTTGTAATTTTAAATCCTAATAAAGGGCTTCAAGAGAAAACAGCAAAAGAATTAGATAGTAAATTGCAAGAATATAAAGCTTCTCTAACTAATAAAGATTTGCAAAATTTAAAAGATGAAAATAAAAAATTAAATGAAGCTCAAATAAAAGAAGATACTGAGGAAGCTAAGAATACTATTCCTAGATTATCTATAAATGAGGTGGATTCTAAAGCTGAAAGAATTCCACAAAATGTATACAAAGATAATGGTATAACTGTACTTTCTCACAATATGAACACCAATAAAATAGCATATGTAAGCTTATTATTTGATGCTTTAAACATTAACCAAAAACATATTCCATATCTAGGATTATTAAGAGATATTTTAGGAAAGATAAATACTGAAAAAAGAGATTATTCAGAGCTTACAGCAGAGATATATGGCACTACTGGCGGTATAAATTTTGATACTAAGATTTACAGTAAAAAAGACAATACAGAAGTGTATTATCCAAAGTTTATTGTTAAGTCTAAAGTGCTTTCAGAAAACATTCCTAATTTATTTAAGCTTATAAAGGAAATAGTTACTTTAACCAACTTTTCTAATACTAAAAGAATTAGAGAGGCTTTAAGAGAAGCAAAATCAAAACTCCAAATGAAGATTACAGATAGAGGAGATGATTTTGCTAGAATGACAGCATTTTCATGCTTTTCAAAAGCTGATAAATATAATGATATGGTAAAAGGTTCAGCATATTACAGGTTCTTGTGTGATTTGGATAAGAATTTTGATGTAAATTGTGATGAAATCGCGGATAATTTAAAAAAGGTATATAAAAAACTATTTAATAAAAACAATTTAATGATTTCATTTACAGGAGAAAAAGAAGAAGAAAATATAGTAAAATCAAGTATGAACATTGTATTAGATGAGCTTAATGATGATAAAATTAAAAATGCTGAAATAAAATTTAATTCATCTAATAAAAATCAGGCCTTAGTTACTGCAAGCAATGTGCAATATGTAGTAAAGGCTTTTGATTTGAAAAAATTAAATTGTAAATATTCTGGAAAGATACATGTCCTTCAAAATATTTTAAATAATGAGTATTTATTTACTAGAGTTAGACTTCAAGGTGGTGCTTATGGATGCTATATGAATATGACAAGATATAATAACATTGCTTTTGCATCATATCGTGATCCAAATCTTACCAGGACTATAAATGTATATGATGAAGCCTATAAATTTTTAGAGGATATAAATTATGATGAAAAGGACATGGAAAAATTTATAATTGGTTCTGCCGGAAGTCTATATAAACCTTTAACCCATGAAAAGCAAGGTGAAAAGGCTGTAGAGAATTATATATGTGGTATAACTTATGAAGATTTACAAAGAGAAAAGGATGAACTTTTAAGCACAAAGCTTGAAGATGTTAAGGCTTTTGCTAACATGGTAAAAGAAGGAACGAGAAAAAATTATATGTGCGTTTCTGGTAGTGAAAGGGAAATAAGAAACAATAGCGACTTATTTAATGAGATAAATGTGATACTATAAGAGTTAAATAATTTGTTTTATAAATTCTATTGTAAAGTAATTTAAAAGAAATGGAGAAAAATTAATGAAATTATTAGTAGAGAGAACAAATGAAAAAGCCATAATGCCATTTAAAGCACATGAAGATGATGCTGGAATGGATTTATTTTCAATAGAAGAGATTACGATAAATCCTATGGAAAGGAAATTGATACATACGGGAATAAAAATTCAATTGCCTAAAAATACAGAAGCGCAAATAAGACCAAGAAGCGGTTTAGCTTTAAAGAATGGTATTACAGTTTTAAATACCCCAGGTACAATAGATGAAGGGTATAGAGGAGAAATAGGAGTAATATTAATTAATCTTAGCGATAAAAAGTTTAAAGTAGAAGAAGGCATGAAAATAGCTCAAATGGTTATTAAACCTATTTTATCTTTAGATGTAGAAGAAGTTTTTGAATTGACAGAAACTCGTAGAGGCCAGTGTGGTTTTGGATCAACTGGTATATTGCATAAATAAAAAATAGTTGATATATCAATAAATAAAAAGGTTAGATTTAATAGTATAATTAATTTTTGGCCCACCTCCAGTAGTAAAAAAACCCGGGGGTGGACTTTTTATAAAACAAGTCATGCCAAGACTAAGGAAAAGCCATGTAAAAGAGGCTTGTAGAAAATAAGGAGCATCTAAGATGAAAGAGTATAAAGAAATTACTAAAAAGCAATTAATTTTTTCAAAAATATTTTGGGCTATGTTTATTCTAATATATTGGCTTGCTTTTTATGAATTAAATATTATATGTAAATTTGGAAGAATAAATAATAGTGAAATTATACTAGGCGTAAGCATATTATTTTTGCTAATCTTAAGTGTAATTTTAATAGTTATGATTAAAAGAAAGACTTTCCATGTAAAATCAAAATTTAATTTTGTAGCTTTAATAGGTATAGTTATTATAACCTGTTTCTATGGGGGGAAAATATACAATAGTGCTATAAATTATAATGGAAAACTTTCTTGGTTTATAGAAGATTTAAAGAATAAAAGAAATGTGAAATTTGAAAATAACAATATATATGAAGATGGGTTCAATGGTATTTTTGAGGATATTAATAAAAAGATTCATATGCCTCAAAAATTATATGTTTCAAGCAGTTTTAAACTTATTTTTAATTCTAATGGAAAAATTATATCTTTTGATACATTTCTTTATGGAAAAGATGAAAAAGGAAAACTTAGAAGTTATTTGATAAGTTATGACAATAAAAAGAATAAAAATATAATTGTATACTTAAACGGCAATGTAAATGCAAATTATAGTAGTGATAAATTATTAGAACCATTAATAAAGACAATGAAAGTGATTCCCCTTAAAGATACTGTAAGCAAATGGAATGAAAAGAAGTATGGTATTCTTTACTGTGGTAAGAGAAGTTTTGGATATAATAAAGAGGGCATAGTTAATATTAATTCTAAAGGAAAAACAAATACAAACATTGATTTGTCCTCTGAAATAACAGGTTACACTGTTTCAGTGTTTGTGCCAGGGAAAGAAGATAAAAATACTAAAGTTAGATACAATTTAGAAGATGGATTAGATAATATTAAAAAAGAAGCTTCTTGTAAAAACACTAATAGTGAAGAGCACATTAAAAAATCTAATAGTGAAGAAAATCAGTTTTATTTATCAAATTCATTAGGATACCAGCTAAAAGTGGTTGCAGCTGTAGCAGGAAGCAGAGCATACTCATTAGAATCTACTTACAATGGAGGGACTTCTTGGAATACTATAAATGAAGACCCATTTAAAGGAAAGCTAGGGGTTGCAGCAGGAATAGTTTTTTTAAATGATAAAATTGGATTTTTATGTTTATCTCATAGTGGAGGAACAAGAGCTGAATTGTACAGAACAGAGGATGGGGGCAAATCTTTTAATATAGTTAGTTTCCCTAAAATTACTGTAACCTCAACGGATGGTGCAAAGTATAATCCCTTTGATTTTCCAAGTATGCCTTACAAAAAAGAGGAATCCATTAATATTTTAATTGGACAAGGGTCTGATGGAGATTATAATGGGGGAGCAAAAGCTTTATATGAATCGAAAGATAGGGGAGTAACTTTTAAATATGTAAAAGAAATTAATTGAAAATATAATTATAAGTTAATTAAAATAGTGATATAATTAACGGGTGAGCCTAAAAATCATAAGTAATCATACATAGGGGCTTGTAGAAAGATTTGCTATAGGAGGATATATATGAAAATTTCTAAAAAAGATGCATTGAAATGGTTTGAGTTTTTTTCTATGTTACCTGAGGATCAGGAACTTATGCCAAAACAACAAGAAATAATTTATGCTACTTTTGCACAAATTGAAGAGGCAATTGATTATAGAAATGAAAAATTAATGTCAGAAATTAAGGGACTAAAGAATTTACAAAACAGAACTTTTTTGTTGGAAATGAAGATAAATTTGCAAAGGGATGTCGTTCTTGTCTTTTAGGCACAGGGTTAACTCCAATAAGAAAAACCAACAAATGTAATATTCAGTGTAAGTTTTGCTACAATTATGGTGAACTAGACAGCAATCCTCCAATTGGAGAAGGAATGTGGGAAATTGGCGGTACAAAGTTTTATGAAAAAGATATAGATTTGCTTCTTTCCATACATAAGAAACCTACTGGTGTTGCCTATGTTTATCTAGAGCCGTTTATGGAAATTGAAAAGTATTATAAAATTGTAAAGAAATTTAGTGATGCAAAAGTTTATCAGCACCTATATACTAATGGAACATTAGCAACAGAAGAGAACTTAAAAGCATTAGGTGAAGCAGGTCTTGATGAGATACGATTTAACCTTGGAGGCTCAAATTGCAGCTCAAAAGTTATTGAAAATATGGCTATTGCAAAAAAATATATTAAAAATGTAGGAATTGAAACTCCAATGACTCCTGAATTTTTTAAAGAATTTTTGACAAAAAGGAAGCAATTTTAAATACAGGATTTGATTTTATAAATTGCGCAGAATTACATTTAAATGAAAATAATATATGCAATTATTATGATGAGAATATGTATATTTCTAGACAGGGATACATTTCTCCAATTTGGAGTAGAGAGCTTACTTTGAAATTTATGAAAATAGCTGATGACGAAAAATGGGATTTAGCAGTTCATGATTGCTCCAATTATACTAAATTCGCTAGAGATTTAAACTTAAGTTGTAAGGAAGGAAAATGGTTTGGAGCTAGCAGTTATGCTTTAGAGTTTTCTAAAATACCTTATGAAATATTTTTACCAATATTAAGAGATGAAAGTTTTAAATTTCTAACTGAGGACGAGCTACCTAAAGGGTATAAACCAGGGGAACTGATTTTTTAATTAAAAACAAATAATTATAAGGTTGTTACATGAAAAATATGTGTAACAACCTTATATAGTTTTGATTATAAATGAATTCTTGGAATGTTCATTCTTATGTCTTTTTCTATTTGGTCTAAGGTATGCATATCTTTATCGGCTGCAAATAAAAATGTATAGCCCTTCTCTCCAGCTCTTCCAGTTCTTCCTATACGGTGTATATAACTTTCTGCATTTTCTGGAATATCATAATTAAAAACGTGAGTAACTCCAGTTATGTCAAGCCCTCTTGCGGCTACATCAGTTGCTATTAAGTATTGAATATCTAATTTTCTAAAAGATTTCATAACCCTTTCACGTTTTGCCTGAGCCATACTTCCATGAAGCTTTTTGCAGTTATAGCCTTTTTTATAAAGAGCCTCTTCAAGGTCATCCACTCTTCTTTTAGTTCTGCAAAATATAATAGCCATAAAGGGATTCTCTTTATCTAAAACTTTGCATAAGGAAGATTGTTTTTCTCTATCAGTTGTTTCTATTACGAATTGCTTTATATTATCAAGAGTTTTTTCTTCCTCTTCTATTGTTATTAATTTTGGGTCTTGCATGTTTTTATAAGCAAGTTTTTTAACTTCAGAGTTCATTGTTGCTGAAAAGCACAAAGTTTGACGGCTTTTTGGTGTGTAACTTATAATTTCATGAATTTCATTTTTAAATCCCATAAGAAGAAGTTGATCAGCTTCATCTAATACTAATGTTTTTAGATGTTTAAGGTTAATTGTATTTCTTTTAATGTGATCTAGAAGTCTTCCTGGGGTTGCAATTATAAGATGAATATTTTTTTCAGCTTTTTAAGTTGAGATCCTATATCTTTACCTCCATAGGCAGCTAGTATATTTATATCTTTAAATTCTTTTAATTTTTCAGCTTCTTGTGTTATTTGTATTGCAAGCTCTCTAGTTGGTGTTACTATTAAGCCTTGAATTTCATCTATATTTGAGGACATGTTTTCAAACATAGGAAGTAAAAATGCAAGAGTTTTTCCCGTACCTGTTTTAGCTTGTGCTATAACGTCTTTTCCCTGAATTAGATAGGGAATGCTTTGCTCTTGTATTGGGGTTGGTTTATTAATTCTTTGATTATTTAGTGCAGTTATTAAATTGTTACTAAGACCTAATTCGTTAAATTTCATCATAATAATTTACCTTTCAAAATTTATTTATACAAATAAACCTAGTATACCACACTTTTAATATAATAAAAATAAATATGTAGCTAAATCATAGAGGTAAATTTTGAAGTAACTTATCTATTATCTATGTTTTCAGGGTACATATCGTGATTAAATAATCTAGTTTCGGCTACGTTTTCCCACTTTGTACCTTTTTTACCATAATTACAATAGGGGTCAATAGAAATTCCTCCACGAGGTTTAAATTTACCAAGTACTTCAATATATTTAGGATCTAAAAGTTTAATTAAATCTTTCATTATTACATTCATACAATCCTCATGAAAATCTCCATGATTTCTAAAACTAAAAAGATATAGTTTTAAGGATTTGCTTTCTACCATAAGTTTGCTTGGAATATAGGATATATACACAGTCCCAAAGTCTGGTTGCCCAGTTTTAGGACATAGACTTGTGAATTCAGGACAATTAAATTTTACAAAATAATCGTTATCCTTATGTTTATTTTCAAATGTTTCCAAAACTTCTGGGTTATAATCATAATTATATTTTGTGTTTTGATTTCCAAGTAATGTTACTCCATTTAGTTCCTCTTCTTTTCTTCCTTGCATTATATTATCTCCTTTTAATATAGTTTATTTTTTAATTGTTTAATAAGTAAAATTCCTATTATTCCAGGGATAATTTGTCCTATGCATAAGCTTAAGGCAAGTACTTTATAAGGCATATTAAGTATAAATGAAAGCCATAAAGGTACAATTAAACCTGGACCTAGTATTATAGGAATAGCTACAAAATAGTCTTTTAAATTAACTTTTTTAATAAAATATATGCTAGTAGTAGTAATAAGTCCCACTAAAAAACCTCCTAATATATCAAAAACGCCAAGTCCACCCATAAGAACGTTACTTAGCATGTTACCTATAGCCATAGGAATTATTAAAAATGGATAAATATAACTAAGAGCATAGAATGAAGTTGCTAGTCGTATTTGATATTGACCAAAGGAAACCCCTTGGGTAAAATACATAAGGATGATATAAAGTGCAATTGAAACCCCTGATATAGCTATTTTTTTAGTTTTTGACATATGTATTCCTCCTTGTTTAAATTTGTAAAATTAACTTAAAAAGACAAAACAAAAAAGAGCATTTCTGCTCTATAAACAAAGTTTGAACATATAAAAAAGGCGCCAGGCACCTTAAAATATCATACAAGCCCTAGTTTTGTTTATAGACAGGATGGTTACGAACTGTCTTATATAATTTAAATTTACTGAATTTATTTTACTATATTTATTAAATAAAATCTATAGTTCTAATTTATTTTATTATTGCTTTTTATATATTCTTTTGGGGTTTTTAGGGAACCTTCCTTGTAAAACACGTTCTTCTTGTTCTAAAACTGCCTTTATACTCCAAAAACAACAAAAGAATAATATTCCAAATAGAGTAGAAAAAGTTATGTTATTAAAATTTAATGATACTAATAAAGATAAAATTCCAAATGCAATAAAAAAATATATATTTTTTCTTCCTAAGTAATGGTGAACTTAAAAGCTATACAAAAGAAATTTTAAAAGAAAATAAAAACTGTTTGACATCATTTATACCAAACCTTCAATTATAACTTTAATTTCAGCAATCATAGGAACAATAATAGGATAATGATGCCAATGATTATTATGCTTATTATAGTGTCAGCTGTAATATTTTCAATTATCATGTGTTTAATGAGGAAGGTTATGATAGAAAGATCTGCTTTTAGCATTTCATTAATTAAGATATTTGGATATAAAATGGGAGAAATACGAAAAATATATTTAAGTATTTTTGTAAGGGTTATAATTCTCTATTTTATCATTAACAAATTATTAGTAGGTGAATTAAAAAATGTAATGCTTGCTATTGTTCTAAAAGATAGAGAATAAGATTTTATAAATATAAATAGCAAGGCTATTGATTAGAATAAAATATGTTAATCAATAGCCTTTTCTTACAAGATAAATTAACCTAAATAGGATATAAGGATATACACTCCATAGATTAAAGTTAGAAGTATACCTTCTTTTTGTTTATAACATGACCTTTGTTTTTAGAAAAATATCTAAAAGATAATAAAATAATTAACATTGTTGGAATTTGTAACTTATAAAAATTTGAAGGAACCATAAGTCCTCCTTTTGTAACTGCTGCGGAGCTTCCAATTACAAATAAAACATTTAAAACATCTGCACCAACGATATTTCCAACAGCAAGCTCTCCGTGACCTTTTTTAACAGCAGTAATTGCAGTTATAAGTTCTGGAAGGCTTGTACCAAAGGCAACTAAAGTGGCAGCTATGATACTTTGAGGTATGCCTACTCTTACAGCTGTTACTTCAACGCAGGGTATAAGAATTTTAGAAGAAATTATTACAATGACTATTCCTATAAACATCATTACAATTTGAATGGGAACAGGCTTGCCTTCTTCTGTTAAAGCTGCCTCTGATTCCGATTCACTGTTTTTATCTGGTGAAGAATTTCTTGCCCATTTAAAAGATTTATATAAATACATTGCTAAAAGTACAAGAAAAATCCATCCAACCCATTGAGGGATCTTTCCAATTCTAGTGTTTCCATCTAAGAAAAAGGGAAGACATACAAAAGACAATAATAGGCCTGCCATTATTTGAACTTTTCCTTGCCTATCAATAGTTGTTTTATCTACTGGAAGTGTACCTATTATTGAAGCAATTCCTAAAATAAGACCAGTATCTGCAATAATTGAGCCGATAGCATTTCCAAGAGCTAGATCGGGATTGCCTTTTAATGCTGCTAAAACTGATACAGTAACTTCTGGAAGAGTGGTACCTAAAGATACAATAGTTGCACCAATAATTGCTTTTGGAATTCCCCAAGATACGGATAAACTAACTGCTTTGTCAACAAGAATATCAGCACCTTTTCCTAAAGTGTATAATGTTACAGCTATGATTAGTAATAAGATTATAGTAGGGAATGAATTAATGTAGTTAAGTAATATTGAGTCCATAAATTTTCTCCTTCTTTAGTGTATTTTTATATGTATATTAAAATAAAAAACGCAATAATTAAGTTACTAAAGACAACTTAATTCTAGCGTCTATATATTCAAAATTATGTCATAAAAGTTGGAAAGCTGTACTTATTTGTATTACAAATAAAATTATAGGTATATACAAATAAAATGTCAACATAATGCATAGATACGATAGAGTTAATTTACTGTAGGAAAATAAAAGATAGAAATAACCCTGGATAAAATAAAGATTTGAATTAACAAAAATATTTACAGCCTCTAAGTATACCAAGAATAATAATGCTAATTTTACAATCATTAAGGTAGTCCTTATATAAATGTATAATATTTTTACGCTTTAGAATTATCTCCTTTATCAAGAAAATTTCCCCCTCACTAAAATACTGTTCTTGAAATAGATTCCTATATTCCTCACAGTATTTTAGTAGTTGTAAATGTTTATCACTTGTGTTTGTCAAGAAATTTGTCGCATAAATTATAAAAACTGTTGTGATAGTTTTCTTTTTATATTTTGAAATTATTCAATAATTTAACTGATGTTGTATAAATAAAGTTGACACCTTATTCTCGTATAAGTCAAAATATAATTAAGAGGATAAGGAGGTGCTTATTATGGCACAGAAGCGTTATGGTAAGGATTATAAAGTTCAGGCGATTAAACTAGCCAAAGAAATTGGTATAAATAAGGCCGCTAAAGAAATAGGAGTTGCCCCAAGTACTGTAAATGGATGGGTAAAGGCAGCCAAAGAAGGAACACTTGATTTAGGAATTGGAATACACACTCCTGATAGTGCTCTATCAATCACAGAAGAGCTTATGACTCTAAAAAAACAGGTTAAAGAGCAAAATAAAGAAATTAAACGTTTGAAAGAAGAAAATGAGTTTCTTGAAGAAGCAAGCGCTTTTTTCGCCAACCGCCGTCAGAAGTTAGTAAAAACTCGCGAATGAGATTTATAGCTATTAAGACTGATGACGGCACAACTAAGGGTAAAATGTCATTTTATTGTAAGATGCTTAAAGTTAGCCGTCAAGGCTTCTATAATTATCTTGTAAACAAAGATAAACCTTGGAAGTATGAGGTTCTTGCTGAAGAAATGATGAAAATCAATTCTGAAGATGAGTATAATGATACCTACGGTAGAATTCGCATGCACCAAGCATTACTTTTAAAAAAGCCTGAAAATGTCCATATTCCAAGTGAACGTACTGTTTATAGAGTTATGGATGAAACAAGAGATTATTAATGAAATTATATAATATTGAAAGAAAGGAAATAGAAATACAATGTTGAAGAATGCTATTACAAATAAAAAAAACAAAAACATTTAATTTAGTATTTATAAATTTATTAGTAATTATGCTTGCTGATAGTATAGGAAATGGAATGTCATGTGTTATATTACCTGCTATATTGAATAATTTGGGTGGAAAAAGTGCATGGATTGGAACTATAATGGGTATTCAATCATTATTAGGAATAGTAATATTTTTACCTCAAGCGACTTTTATAAATAAGGTCGGAGAGAGGCTTAGTGTGCGTATAGGTATTTTTATTAATGTTATGGTTTATATATTTTATTTATTTAATTATAAAGTTTTTATAGCTACTGGTAAGTTTATAGAAGGATTTGCTGATAGATTACTGAATTCTAGTATTTCTAAAGTAGTTTATGACGAAACTGATGAAAAATATAATAGAGGAAAAATGCGTGCTTATGTTGATGGTATTAGTGCTATAGGAACAGTTGTTAGCCCTGCTATTGCAGCTGCTTTAATGAGTATTTCTATTAAGATTCCTATTGTTTTATCTATTATTATTCTAACTATTTCATTTATATTTTCTAAAAATTTCCCCAAAGACATAAATAAGAATATTAAAAATGAAGAAAACTTTGATAAATCATTAGGTATTAAGTCTATATTAAATAAATACTATTTAGATCATTTAAAAAAATATTTTAAAAATAAATATATTGTAGCCATTACTATTCCAAGTATTTTATTTTCATGTTTAGAAGTTTTTTATAGTATTATATTAAATCTTTATCTTTTAAATAATAAAGGATTTACATATTCTCAAGTAGCAATTTTGTGGTCTGTTATTTCAATAATAAATATTTTACTACAGGTTCCGTCAGGTTTTTTAGCTGATAAAAAGAAATACATTTCATTTCTATTATGTATTCTATTTAATGCTATTGGTTTTGTTATAATTATATCTAATATTAATTCAATATATGTAATAATAGCAGCTATTTTACTTATAAATACAGGTTGTGTTTTTTATACAACTGCTATGTCTGCTCTTTTTGGAGATCTAACAACAAAAGAATTTAGATTGAGTGAATCAGAGTCATATAGAATGATAAGAGGAATAGGAGAGGGATTGTTAACTATTACTTTAAGTTTTGTATTTGATAAAAATGCTATAGTAGCTTTAATAATTATTGGTTTTTTAATAATTTTAGGAACAGTAATAACATTGATTATTAATAGAAGATTTGAAAAATCTCTTGAAGTATAAAATATTATTATGTTTTTGTAGTTATTCTTTAATATACTTTAAAATTAATTTTAAAGCTTGTATACGAGTTTTATATACATAAGCATTATTAATTACTAAAAGTGGTTAAAGCTGATATATGAAAGCTTTGAAAATAAAAGATACA
The DNA here is from genome assembly GCA_041861885.1 of Haloimpatiens sp. FM7315. Taxonomy (NCBI): domain Bacteria; kingdom Bacillati; phylum Bacillota; class Clostridia; order Eubacteriales; family Clostridiaceae; genus Haloimpatiens; species Haloimpatiens sporogenes. The sequence goes on along the minus strand of JBGVUE010000001.1, from coordinate 1,950,017 downwards.
TTGCTTAGAGAGGTAGGAATGATCTTAATAGTCAAGGAAAACTTGTTTTGTTGGAAATATTAACCACAAATTCCCATCGTCTATAAGTGCTGGTAGTTCACTAGTAAAGAATATTCTTGCCTATTTTTTGTGTAAAAATAGACTTTTTTTCACAGGCTCAAAATACCCAAAGAATTTAGCTTTATATTCCTACTATTGACCTTAATGCATTGTATAGTCCTGTCTTTTCGCCTCTTTCAATAGCCGTCAGGCTATTATCATATGGACTCTTAGCTTTATTTGCTGAACATCTTAATTCTCTGATTATTTGATCTTGTATGTGCTCCTTCTTTTCTCTCTTTTCCTTTATCTTTTGAGCCATCACAAGATCATATATTTTGCCACCATTTTTCTTATATATCAATAATTTAGACATCTGAGATACTCCTAGTTTACTCCATCCTTTAGGTCTACTGCTTAATCGTTCAGAAAATATATGGCTAATGTGACCTTCGGCACTACATCCAATTATTTCATAACCTTTATCTGCTTTTATCTCTATGCCATCCCAGTTATTTAGAACATAGCGTTCAGCTTCCTTTATTGCTTCTATTTTAGTTTTATTTTCAGTTAAATCCATTATTTTTTGAACACTTTTCGTGTTTCTTCTTTATCTGGCCAGTCTATAGCATCTTTTAATTCTTGTGTAATTAATTCATTATTTAAATGTGCTGTTGCAGTTCTTAAGTATTTACTTAAATGATAAGAATCAAGCACAAATTTACTCTTTGGAACCCAATTTACTCCTTCACGTATCCACGCAGCACCATCACCAGATAAATATACTGTTTCAATAAAATCAATATTATATTGATCATAAATATAGTTTGTTACTTCAAGCCATAAATCTTCCGATTTTTTATACATGTCCCCAAAATAACGTACATTTTTCAATACTTTTCTTGTCTTGCTGCTTTTATCTTGATCTACACCCTCATGTACATATACTAATTTAGGCATAGCTATATTTCGCATATTTTTCTTAGCATTGTTGTTATTTTTATTTTGAAGATGTACATGATCTTCATCAGCTTCTACATACAATATTCTAATATTTCTTTTTTTAGTTTTCTTAATTTCAGGTTGAATTACATCAACACTATGTACTTTATCCATAACTGCTTGTTTGCTTATTTTATCATCGTAAGATGCCTTCTCACCTGCTTTCCTATAACTGCTTTCTAATCCCGCTGCTACGTAAATAATTATCCATATCCTCCAAAATTTCTACTAGTATATTTCTTCCCAGTTCAAAAAGATTCTCTTTTAAATCTATAACCAAATCAGCAATATCCTTTCTTTCACAAATAAAACTTTTTATTTCCTTTTCAATTTCTTTTACCCCAAATTCGTTAAAATGTTGTATACTATTATACATAGAAGATATCAATCCTTTCTTATATTTGTTTTGCTAACTTATATTTTAGTAGGATGATATCTTCTTTTCAACTCTACATGGAAATATATTCTATTTTCTGATTAATAATTCCCTACAATAACTTTACACTAACCATAGATACAAGATAAAAATTAGGACTAAAAGTTAAAATAGTAATGAAAATGATAAAACAGAATTATTAATAGTTGAATTTTTCCGAAACAATTGGAAGGATTAAATACAGAAATAGTATGGATAATTTATAGGAAAAGATGTAATATAATTTTAAAGAAAACATAGTAAAAATTATTACAATTTTAAATTGTTATATAATTTAATAATTCCGAAAGAAAATTAAAGGAATGATAAATATGAATTTAAACAAAAGATGTATTGAAATACTTCAATATATGAGACAAAAAGAAAATTTTATTAAGATAACTGATTTATCTCTAAAATATAATGTTACAGATAGAACAATAAGGTATGACATCGATAAGATAGAAAAGTTCTTGGTAAAAAATAATTTTAAATATCTAGAAAGGCATCATATTAAAGGGGTCAAATTAGTAAGAGAAAAGGGATTAGATAATTTTATAGATAAATTTGTAAATACTGATACACCTTTTAAATATGATTTTTCTAAAGAAGAGAGAACTAGGTATATTGTAATAAAGCTCCTTCAATCCAATAATCCTATTAAAGTAGATGATTTTGAAAATGTACTATGTATATCGAGAAATACAATTTTAAAAGGACTAGATTATATTGGAAAATGGTTGGAAGAAAAAGATTTAAAATTAATAAGGAAACCTAAAATTGGAATATATGTTGAGGGCAGTGAGTTAAATAAAAGAAAGGCAATAATTGAGATAGCATCACAAACCATATCTACTTTTGATATTTTCAACTATATGGACTGTAAAATAGCAAAGTCAAAAATAAATAATTTGCAATTTAAGATGTTATTTTCAGACATAGATATTGATTTTTTAAATGGATTAATAAGAAATTCCGAATTAGAATTGTGCAAAGAATTTAGTGATGAAGCCTATGGAAATTTAATAACTCATCTTTCAATTATGATAAAGAGAATACAATTAAATAAGAACATATATTTGCCTGGTTATAACTTAAAAGAGATTAGTAAATATAAGGAGTATAAAGTAGCAAAGGATATAGTGAGTAAAATAGAAAGTAAGTATAACATTGATGTTCCAAAAGAAGAAATTCACTACATTACCTTTCATTTATTAGGTGCTAAGGTTATAAACAATAGCAAAATAATGGATATGGATGATTTTAAATATAATGATTTAAATGAAACTGCAAAATTAATGACAGAAGAAATAGAAAAAATATATAGGGTAGATTTTAAAGAAGATAAAACTAAAATAATTGAAAGTCTTGTACTTCATTTAAGACCTTCAATATATAGGATTAAATTTGGCTTAAAATTAGTAAATCCAGTTTTTGATGAACTAATAAAGAAATATAAGGAATTATTTTTAAATGCAAAATATGTATCTAGGCATTTAGAGGAATATATGGGATGTAAGATTAATGATCAAGAGATATCCTATATTACACTTCACTTTGCAGCGGCACTTGAAAATGTTAATAAAAATGTATATAAGGCAGCAAGAATAGTACTTGTTTGTGGTACTGGGATAGGGACGGCCAATATGCTTGTATCCCAAATATCAAAAAAGTTTAATGTAAATATAGTAAATACAGTGTCTTATAGAGCTGTAAAAGATATAGATAAATCAACTTATGATTTAATAATAAGCACAGTGGATATAAATGATATGAAAAATGAAAGTTATATAAAAATTAATCCACTGCTTTTAACTAAGGATTATGAAAAATTAAAGAAATACCTTCAGCTTAGATATCAGCCTAGAGATGAAAATGATTACTTAGTTAATAAAATAATTGAAATTGTAAAAAACAACGCTGAAATCAAAGATGAACAACAACTTCAACTAGAGCTTATGTATGAGCTTAAGAAAGATAGAAATAATATTTTTGAAAGAGGTGACATTTATATGCTTTGCGATTTATTAAAGAATGATATGGTTAAGCTTAATGTAGAATGTAGTACATGGAAAGATGCAATTAAAGCAGGGGCTTCTCTATTAAATGAAAAGGGATACATTGATAATTCTTACGAAGAGGCAATTTTGAATAATTTTGAAAAAATGGGACCATACATGGTTGTGGCTCCAGGAATAGTACTTTCACATGCTAGACCAGAATGTGGGGTAAATACTTTATCTATGAGCCTTGTGACTTTGAAAAATCCAGTGAAATTTGGAAGTGAAACAAATGACCCTGTTAAACTAATTATTACTCTTGCTGCAGTAGATAATGATACCCATCTTAAAGCATTATCTCAGCTTATGGAACTATTTATGAATAATGAGGATTTACAAAGTATATTAAAATCAACTACCAAAGAGGAAGTATTAAAAATAATTAAAAAGTATTCTAAAAAATAATATATAAAATTCAAGGAGGAATTATTATGAAAATATTAGTATGTTGTGGAAGTGGACTTGGAAGTAGTTTTATGATTGAGATGAATATAAATAAAGTTTTAAAAGAGTTGAATGTTGAAGCTGAGGTTGATCATTCTGATTTATCTTCTGCAGCTGGAATTAAGGCAGACCTTTACGTTGGTACAAGAGATATAGCGTCTCAGCTTGTATCACTTGGGGAAGTTATTTCCTTGAACAGTATGATTGATTTAAAGGAACTTAAAGACAAGATGGCTGAATACTTTAAAAATAAAGGCTTGTTATAATTTATATTATTATAAATTAAATAAAATACAAGATGTAAAAGGAGGAAAAATATGTTAAAGATTATGCTAGATATCCTAAGTGTTCCCGCAATATTAGTTGGTTTAATAGCTATGATAGGACTTATTGCTCAAAAAATCAAAATCAGATATTTTAAAAGGAACAATAAAAACAATACTTGGATTCTTAGTATTAAGTGGTGGTGCATCAATAGCAGTAGGTGCATTAAATCATTTTGGAACTATGTTTCAACAAGGTTTCGGCATTAGAGGTATAGTGCCACATAATGAAGCGATAGTTGCCTTAGCACTTAAAACTTATGGTACTCAAACAGCACTTATAATGGCATTTGGTATGATAGCGAATATACTAATAGCAAGATTTACAAAACTTAAATATATATTTTTAACAGGACACCATACTTTGTATATGGCATGCATGATAGCTGCTATATTAGTAGCTGGAGGAATGAAAGGAACACCACTTATAATTCTAGGTTCAGTATTACTAGGACTTATAATGGCAATTTTCCCAGCAATGGCTCAGCCTGTTATGAGAAAGATTACAGGTACTGATGATGTTGCCTTTGGTCATTTTGGAACTACAGGTTACTTAGTTGCAGCAGGTGTTGGTAAATTAGTTGGAAAAGGTTCTAAATCTACTGAAGAGATGAATTTTCCAAAAGGATTATCCTTTTTAAGGGATAGTTCAGTTGCAGTAAGTTTAACAATGGGTATACTTTATGTAATTGTTGCAATTGCATGTGGCCCAAGCTATGTAGAGTCAAAATTAAGCGATGGACAAAATTATATAATCTTCTCAATTATTCAAGCAATAACTTTTGCAGGTGGCGTATACATTATATTATCAGGCGTTAGATTGATACTTGCAGAAATAATACCAGCATTTAGAGGAATTGCTATGACATTAGTTCCTAATGCAAAACCTGCAATAGATTGTCCAGTAGTTTATCCATATGCACCAAATGCTGTTCTTATAGGATTTTTATCAAGTTTTGTTGGCGGAATAGTTGGTATGGTTATATTAATAGCATTGAAAGCTCCAGTTATATTACCAGGAGTTGTACCTCATTTCTTCTGTGGTGCTACTGCAGGTGTGTTTGGTAATGCAACAGGTGGTAAAAGAGGTGCATTTTTAGGAGCCTTTGTACATGGGTTACTTATAACTTTCTTGCCATTATTACTACTTCCTGTACTTGGAGGATTAGGATATGCAAACACTACATTTAGTGATGCTGACTTTGGTATAGTAGGTATTCTTGTTGGTAATATATTAAAACTATTTATTCATTAATAAAAAAATAGGATAGTTAAAGATTTATTAGCTATCCCGAGAAAAATAATTTAAACACAAATATATTTTAATACAGGAATTTAAATTAGTAAATAATAAATAGATAAAATTAAAAAGGATTTGCTTATGATATCTAGGCAAATCCTATATTTTTAAATTGGCTAGGTTAAGTACTGTAAAAAGGAGGAAAAAACATGGATGCAAAGGAAATAAAAAATTTAGAGGATAAAAGTAAATTTATACGTGGCCTTATTATTAAAGAGATATATAAAATAGGTGAAGGCCATGCAGGGGGAAGTCTTTCAGCAGTTGAAGCCTTAGTTGTTTTGTATTATAAAGTTATGAATATAAATCCTAAAGATCCTGATATGATTGGAAGAGATAGATTCATAATGTCTAAAGGTCATGCAGGTCCAGCAGTATATGCAGTTCTAGCAGATAAAGGATATTTTGATGTATCAGAATTGGATACATTAAATAAACCAGGAACAAATCTGCCAAGTCACTGTGATATGAATAAAACAAAAGGAATTGATATGACGGTGGGTTCTTTAGGACAAGGTATATCCTGTGCAGTTGGTATGGCAAAAGCTTCAAAAATAATGAAGGATAATGCATACATATACTGCATGATAGGGGACGGAGAAAGTCAAGAAGGCCAAGTTTGGGAAGCTGCAATGGCAGCGTCACAATTTAAGCTTAATAACCTAATATGCTTTGTAGATTATAATAAAATTCAGCTTGATGATACTGTTGAAAACATAATGAATGTGGCCCCTTTAGATAAAAAATGGGAAGCTTTTGGATGGAAAGTTATTAGTATAGATGGTCATGATGTTGAAAAAATTTATAGTTCAATTATTGAAGCTAAAGATTCAAAGGAAAAACCAACTATGATTATATTAAATACAATAAAGGGAAAAGGCGTAAAAATAATTGAAGAAATGGGAGTTGCTAACCATAGCATGAAGATTAGTGAGGAAATAAAAAATATGGCATTAAAAGAATTAGAATAGGTGGTGAATGTTATGGAAGAAATGAGAAAAGTTTTATGTGAAGAATTAGAAAAACTAATGGAAAAGGACCAAAGAATAATAGTAATAGATGCAGATTTAGCTAAACCTAATGGAACATTAAGTTTAAGGTCAAAGTTTCCAGAAAGAGCTTTTGATGTTGGAATAGCAGAGCAAAATATGGCTGGAATGGCAGCTGGAATGGCGGCTTATGGATGCGTTCCATTTATAACTAGTTTTACTCCTTTTGCATCAAGAAGAATTTGCGATCAAATTGCTATATCTATATGTTATGCAAAAAAGAATGTTAAGATAATAGGTACAGCACCTGGAATTGCAGCTCAGTTAAATGGTGGTACACATATGAGTATGGAAGATATTGGAGTTCTAAGAAGTATACCTGATATTACTATATTTGAACCTGTAGATATAGTACAATTAAAAAAATCTCTTCCTGCATTAATAGAATATAAGGGCCCTGTTTATATTAGATTATTTAGAAAAGTTTTACCTATAGTGTTTAATAATGATTATGAATTTGATTTATTTAAGGGGGACTATTTGAAAGAAGGAAAAGATGTTACATTGTTTGCTTCTGGAATTATGGTTTCAGAAGCATTAGAAGCTGCAAAAAAACTTAAAGAAGAAAATATTGATGCAGAAGTTATTAATATTCATACCCTTAAGCCAATAGATAGTAAAATAATAATTGAATCTGCTGAAAAAACTGGAGCCGTTGTTACCTGTGAAAATCATAATGTAATTGGTGGGTTAAAAAGTGCTGTTTCTGAAGTATTAATAGAAAAATGTCCTGTGCCATTGAAAGCAGTAGGTGTTAAAGATCATTTTGGAGAAGTTGGAAAGTTAGATTATTTAAAAGAAAAGTATCATATGACATCAAAGGATATTGTAGAGGCTGCTAAAGAAGTACTAAAATTAAAACATAAGTAAAATATTTTATTAAAAAGATGGCTGTGAAGTTAAAATCATAGTCATCTTTTTATTTGGTTTAAAATTCAATGAGTATATATAGATATTTTAAGGTAATTTTAAGATTACTTTAATGCATATGAAATATATAGATTCTACAATGGAAATATATTAAAGGGAGTGATTTTATGGAATTAAACATATTCAAGAAAACCAAGATAAGATATTTATTTATTAAAATATTTTGCGTAATGGTTCTAGGAATACTAGGATTAGTAATATATTCAAAGGGATTTAAAAAAGATGTAAATTCCTATGATATTGAGCTTTTAGCAGTTATAATATCTTCTTTATGGCTCATATTAGTTTGCAGTTTTTAAAGAAAAATAATATTAATATTGAAGAATTTATAGGCAGACCGTCAAGAAAAACATTTGTATTTGAAGTCCCATTATCTTTTTTAGTTACATATATAGGGGGAATAGGATGTATACTGGCAATGCTATATGTTTTTTATAAAATTAATCCTGAGATTTCCAGTATATTCAATTCGGAATTAATAAAAAAGAAACTCTTGAATACAGTTCAATGTCAATTATAATTTTAAGCTTTATAGGAAGTGTTGTAATTGCACCAATAACAGAAGAATTAATATTTAGAGGGGTATTATTAAGAAGGTTATATAGTAAATACGGTATAAATAAATCAATTATATATTCATCTCTGATATTTTTCATAATGCATTTGAGGCCTAATCCTATATTGTTATTTTTAGGAATAAGCTTAGGTATATTGACTTATAAATATAAATCATTAATTCCTTCTATTACATTACATATGCTTAACAATATAATTGTTTTTATTAGTGATGCAAATAGATTATCAGCTAATGGTGCAAATAATGATTTAAATATTAATTTAGGTTTTTTAATAATTGGAGGAGCAGTATTTTTAATTTATATATTTTATATTTATAAGAATTTTCGTAACATTAAACATTCATTACTAAATATTAAAATGACAGGGGAAAATTTACATGGATAATTTTTTTCAAAGTATAAAAATAAGAAAAATAATATTATTATATTTTTTAATTACGATAATAACTGCTGGAATTTCAGAACTGCCGGTTTTAAAAAATGTGCAGTGCTTGATTTTCAATTTTGGCTTATGATAACTAATGCTGTATTATTTATATGTTTTATATTTAAATTAAAGAAAAGCAATATAAAAATAAATACTTTTATAAATGATTTTAGAGATAAAATTAACTATATGGAAATTCTAAAATTAATTATTGTAAATATTGTTTTAAGTTTAGGTTTCATATTATGTTTGTGTTTTATAATACATAGTATTAATCCTCAAAGGGTTGATAAATTGTTAAATGAAGATAGTGCAGGTGACATTAATTCAGTATATTTATTTGTAGTTAATTTCATAGGCGGTACATTGTTAGCACCATTTGTTGAAGAATTTATTGTAAGAGGAGTAATATTAAATAGACTTAAAATAAGATGGAAAGTTAAAACTTCAATACTAGTTTCATCATTCTTATTTGGAATAATGCATACTGATATTGCCTTTTTAGGCGCATTTGTTTTTGGAATATTTATGTCAATAATTTATTTAAAAACTAGAAATATATTAATAAATATTTTTGCACATGCTTTAAATAATTTTATAATTTCAATTACACAAATATATTTTTTGTTTGATACATCATCATCCAGTATTAACAATTTTAATTATAATATCATGGGTTCTGCTGGATTAATATTGCTTTTAATAGCAGGTATATTTGCAATGAAATATATTAATAAGAACAAAAATTCTGCTATTAATTTTATGACAGCATTAACTATCTATAGAATACATGTGTTAAAATTTAATAGTAAAAATTAATTTTTAGAAAAGGATGATAGTATAATATGGCAAGTAAAATACTAATAGCAGATGATGAGAAGGAAATAATAGAACTTTTATCATTATATTTAGAAAAAGATGGATATGAAATTATAGAAGCTTATGATGGAGTTATGGCTCTAGATTTATTAAGAACTGTAAAGCCTGATATAGCTTTAATTGACATTATGATGCCCAATATGGATGGATATAAGCTTTTAAAAATGATAAGAAAATAATATAAAATTCCAGTTATAATTCTTTCAGCTAAAAGTGAGTATAGTGATAAAATACTTGGTTTAGAACTTGGTGCAGATGATTATATATCAAAGCCCTTTAATGCTCTTGAAGTTAATACTATAATGGTCCACATAAGTAAAATTAGAGATAATATTGAAAAAGATTCTAAAAATCCATTTTATTTAAAAACCATTAGAGGAATTGGATATAAAATGGAGAGTATATTATAAAATGACTAAAATAATAAAAAACTTTAGAAATAAATTTAAAATAGTATGTCTTACTATGTTTAAGCAGTACATGTTATTTTCTATTATCATGTGTATTTTAGTATGTTTTTCAATAGGATTTATTTTTTATTGCATAGTAAATATGACTGATTCTGAAGAATATACAAGAGAAACTCAAGGCTATTATCTGGCATCTAAAATAGTGAAAAAAGATTATAAAAATATTGATGCATCTAAAGCCATTAAAGTTGGAGGATGGGTTGAAATACTTAATTCAGATAAGAAACTTATTTATGTTATTGGAAATAAAAAAGATTCAAAGAAAATTTATAATGAAGATGAAATGATAAATTTATTAAATGAAAGCTATAATAAGGTGAATCACAAACAAGAATATTACTGTTCAATTGCTATTTTTAATTTGCAAAATAAAAAATATTATTGTATTGTAAAAGTTCCATCAAAAATTATGAATGTAAATATTGATATAAATCCTGAAAACATGAGTTCAAAAACTATTGTGATTGAAAAATATGTAAACAAGATAGCATTAAAAATATTACAGTTAATACTTTGTATTTTCCTTGTTATATTTATTTTAGGTATTACTTATGCATTCTTTACATCTAGAAAAATAGTAAAACCTTTAAAAAAGATTCTTTTGGAATTAAGAATATGACCTCTGGAGACTATAGCACGAGAATTAAATTCAAAGCTGACAATGAATTTGCAGAAATTAGAGATGCATTTAATTTTATGGCTTCAAAGATACAGACATCAGAAATTGAGCGAAAACAAATTGAAAAATATAAAAATCAGTTTCTTTTAGATATATCTCATGATTTAAAAACTCCTGTAACGTCTATACAAGGATATTCTAAGGCACTGTATGATGAAGTTGTAGATGATGAAGGGAAGAAGAAAAGATATTATAAAATAATTTATGATAAGTCAAAAAGAGTTACAAAATTAATAGATAATGTTCATGAACTTACTAAAATAGATAATGAAGGCTATGTTTTTAATAAGAAAAATCAAGATATATGTGAATTTTTAAGAGAAATATTAGCTGATTTTTACAAGGAAATTGAAGATAAATCTTTTGATTTAGAAGTTGAAATACCAGAATATGAAATTATCTATGATTTTGATAAATTAGAAATGAATCGTGCTATAGCTAATATTATTTCTAATGGAATTAAGTATAATGAAAATAATACAAAGATGAAAATTCAGTTAAAGGAAGACAAAAATAAGATATATATTTTAATTGGGGATAATGGAATAGGAATTCATGAAGAATTAAAAAAGCAGATATTTGAGCCCTTTACAAGAGGAGATTTATCAAGATGCACTACTGGTGGAACAGGACTTGGACTTTCAATTTCTAAAAAAATAATAGAAAAACATAAGGGAAAATTAGTATTAACATCGAATCTTAAATACAAAACTATATTTAAAATAGTATTAAATATAAATAAAGTAATTTATTAAAGTGTATTTACTATTTTATGTTAAAGTAGTATAATAGGAGTGTAATGTTAAATAATATAAATTTAGGAGGTGTGAATATGATTTTACAACTTTTGGTAAACGATAGATTTAATAAAACAAATATAAACGTAAATTTAAAAGGCGATTTTAAATTTAATGCTATAAGTGCGTCTAAAATTAAATATAATTGTATACTAAAAGCAGGTGGAATATATTCGCAAAGTAATCCTATTACTAGTTAAACTTTGATGATATTTTATTTGAAATTATAATAAATATAAAAATTCTACCGCCACTTTTGGCGGTTTTTATATTTTTTGAATAAAACATTCCAGTAAGCACTGCTTACTGGATTTTTTTGTTTAACTGGAAAATTAAAAGGAGGGGACTATGATAAATTAATTATGAGAAAATCAAATGAAAAACCAAGAGTTTTAAGAAAGAATTTTATAAAAAAGAGGGGTAATTACTTATGAACTATATAAAAAAATTATTAGAGCCATATAGGGGCCTTCCAAAGGAAATTTATATAATATTTATATCTAAAATCATAAATGCAATGGGGTGCTTTGTAGGGCCACTTATGACACTTATACTAACTCAAAAGGTAGGACTTTCAAAAGAAGTTGCTGGCATATATATAAGTATACAAGGACTTTTGTATATGCCTACAGGGTTAATTGGAGGAAAACTTGCAGATACTATTGGAAGAAAGAAAATGATATTGATATTTGAAAGTTTATCCTGTGTTTTATATATAATCTGTGGATTGATGAAACCTACAGTTGCTATGGTATATGTTCTTATGGCTGCCTCAGCTGTAATGGGCTTTGCAGGTCCTGCCCATGATTCTATAATTGCAGATTTAACTGAACCTAAAAACAGAAATGCGGCTTATGCCCTTAATTATATGGGATGGAATATAGGCTTTGCTGTAGGACCTATTTTTGGTGGAATATTATTTGAAAATAATCTACCATGGGTGTTTATAGGAGATGCACTTACAGCTATTATATCTCTAATCTTAATTTCATTATTTGTAAAAGAAACTATTCATTTAACTAAAGAAAATATAGTAGATGAAAAAAGAGAGGCTGAAAAGATACAAGAAGGTTCAATATTTAAAGTGCTATGGAATAGAAAAATACTTTTATATTTTGCATTTTTAGCCTTCGGATATAATTTTGTTTATTCCCAATGGGGATTTATGCTACCTATGCAGGTTTCAGATATCTATGGAAGTTTCGGAGCTAAATACTATGGATATTTAGCAAGTTTTAATGGAATAGTTGTTATGTTTATGACACCATTTATAACAAAAATACTAAATGATACTGAAAATTTGACAAGTATATTTTATGGAGGACTTTTCTATGCAGTTGGATTTGGAATGCTAGCTTTTGTAAGCACTATGCCAATTTTTATGGTAGCAGTTTTTATATTTACCTTAGGAGAAATAGTACTATCTATAAGTATTATGCCTTTTATAGCAAATCACACTCCTATTTCACACAGAGGCAGGATGAGCGGAGTACTTCCACTTGTAATGGGGCTTGGCTATACTTTTAGTCCTATGATAATGGGAAAGGCACTTATGTATATAAATATACAAAAGAGTTGGATTATAATGGGGGTTATTGCCCTTATATCGGCACTGTTTATGAAGGCACTAAAGAAGTTAGAAACAGTGTAATATAAAATTATTATTAAAGGGTACAAAACGAGAAAGTAAATTTGTAATAAAAAAACTTGTAATTGCAGTTACCTTAATGCAGTTACAAGTTTTTATTTTATTTAGATAGTTTTTTTAAAAACTCAGTTTTTGTTTCAATTCTAACAGGGTCCCATCCGTAATCTTTAATATACTCTATTCCAAGATTATTTGTTTCTTCATAATTTCTTACCATTTTAATACGAATGTCTTTCAACTGCTTTGATATATAATCATAATCCATAAATTTATGATATAATCCAGGTATCCAACTGGAGAATTTCTTAATATCTTTTGAATAACGATCTCCATCTCCTGCAGTTTTAATCTCTTTAAAGGATAAGCTGTTGTCTTTATTACGCTGGAATGTAATTACGCCGGGTTTTTCTCCTCCGCCCATTTCATTTAATTGATTCCCATAGAGTTCATAGTATCCAGAGTAAAAATTGCCATATACTTCTATTGTATTATTTTTTTCTCTTACTTTTAAGATAACCGGGTAAGGAATGTATACTGCATTTCCATAATGGTTAACTCCATTGCTGCTTTTGTCCCTAGCACATAAATAATCACAAACAGCTTTCATAATCTCATCTGACCCATTATATTTAAAATATGGAAGTTTTTTAGATTTTACTTCATTCACTGATATATTAAAGGGTATTGTATAATATTTACCCGATGCCATATTATACATGCATATTTCTGTATTTTTATCTTTATTTTTTATGTCGGAAACTACCATAATACAAGCTGTATCTTGATTATCTTTATTTTTAAATACATATGCAAATTCACTATAGCTCCAATTACCGTCATTGAATTTTTCTTTTACAATGGGAATTTCTGAGAATGAATCTACAAAGTACGAACTACTGTTATTTTTCAATTGTTTCAGTTTTGAAAGAGTTTTTTTATCATCTAAATTAAGACCCAGAACTGGTAAAATTTCTTTGGCTTCATCTTTATTTGAAACTTCAATATTGCTTAAATCAAATTCATAAAGTATTCCCTCTGGTTTTCCTTTTTTCTCATTATAAATCCACAATTTCTTCTTATCTTCTGATAAAAATTTTGTTTTTATATTTTCAGCATTTATATTATTACATTGTATCTTTTGAAGATTAATTGAGCCTAGTACTTTCTCTTTATTATAGTCATATATAACTATACCCAGTTCATCTGCAAAGGCTGCAATATTATCATTACAAAAAACAGTTTGTTTTGCATAAACTTCTTCCTTATGCATCACGATATTGTCAGTAAGTTCTTTTCCTGTAAACCACTGTTTTATTGTTTGTGCAAGCTTTCCATTACTAGAGGCATTAACTGTTGCCCCTCCTATTATTAATATGCAGATACACGCAGCCGCTGCCATCCATTTTTGAAAGAATCTTTTAGATTTTTGAGATTTTCCTGATAACTCAGCATTTTGAATAAGTTCATCATCTATAAATTCCATCTTATCTAAAAAATCACTGCCTTTCATAATACAACACCTTCTTTTTCAAGATATTTTTTCAGCTTTTTTCTAGTATGAAAAAGCATAGATTTTACCTTACTGTCACTCATTTGGAATCTTTCAGCAATCATTTTAATAGAATCGAAAAACCAATATCGCCTTATAAACACATTCCTTTTATCATCATCAATTTTTCTAAGAAATGTACTGATTAACTCTCCAAATTTTGTATCACTAAATTGAGGTAATTGATTGTCTGGCGCAGGCAGGCAGTCTTCAAGTTCTTTTGAAAATTCCACTAACACAGCTTTTCTTTTTGTCTATTTTTATATTTACAAAAATCTAGTGATAAATGCCGCGTTATTCTAGCTAAAAACGCAAATAAATAGTTTTTAGGATTATGGGGAGGAATAGAGTTCCAAGATTTCATGTATGTATCATTTTCACATTCTTCTGCATCTGATGAATTTTGAAGGATGTTTAAAGCAATAGAATAAATTTGTCTTCCATATTTCATATTTGTTTCATTTATAGCATCTTCATTTCTATTTAAATATAAATCAATAATTTCACTGTCTTCCATGTTTTCTCCTTTCAAGTTTATTTTGTAATTCACTATATATAGCGACATTTAAAACAATTAGGTTGCAAATTATATAAAAAAGAATATAAAAAATTTATATCCTTTTTTTATGATATAGCAAATAATTTAAGTTAGCTATAATAAATGGTAAGAAAGTGTAGAAATCATGTATGAAGAAAGGTTTCTATATGGTAAAATTGTAGTTAAATATATAGTTTAGGGAAGTGAGTTTTATGTTAAAGGATATAGTAAAAAAATACAGAGATAAAGAAAAATATGATTTAAGTTGTTCTGAAACTATGGTTTATGCAGCTAATGAAGCATATAGTTTAAATTTAGATGAAAAAACCTTAAAAGCACTAGCTCCATTTAGTGGGGGAATGTGGACAGAGGATACCTGTGGAGCTATTACTGGTTCTTTGGCTGTTTTGGGAATACTGTTTACTGACAAAAGAGCTCATAATAGTGACCAACTTAAAGAATTGGTAATAGAGTTTCAAGAAAAATTTGAAGAAAAACTTAAAACAAAGAAATGTGACAGATTAAAATCTATGTACAGAAAAGAGGAAGAGGGATGTAATGATATAATCTATGTTGCCTCAGAAATACTTGATTATATTATTGTAAGGGAACTAAAGCATTAGAAAGATGTTTATAAAAGAAAGAAGAAGCTTTTTTGTTGGCTTTTTATTGGTGGTTGGTTTTTTAGAAACGCTTTTTTACTTAATTTTATCCACAGGATCTGTATTTTTACTAATATTTTTGATTTTAGCAGGTATTTTGGCAATTATTGTAGTTGGAATTTTGTTAATTAAAAATGGACTTACAATGAAGATTAAGGAGAACTCTAAAATAGCAAACAAACTTTCATTATTTTTAGGAGTGTATATTTCTTCCATAATTATACTTGTAATACTAACAATTGTTATGTCATTTTATGTGAATAACAATTCTAATTCAGCAATAATGCATATTTATAGGATATTTACAGGAGCACTTTTGCATATTTTATTTCTTTCTTTGTACTTTGGATTTTTGTTTTTTGTTTATATAGTTTATTCTTTTTTATACCAAAAGATGATTTTTAAAAAATCTATTGATTATATAATCGTGCTTGGATCAGGTCTTATAGGTGAGAGAGTACCTCCATTACTTCAAAGTCGTTTAGATAAGGGTATTGAAGTGTTTAAAAGTCAAATAGAAAGAGGATTTCAACCAAAGATAATTGTATCTGGAGGACAAGGAGAAAATGAACTTGTTTCAGAAGCTTTTGCTATGAAAAAATACATTTTGTCTAAAGGAATTTCATATGAAAATATTATAATGGAAGATAAATCAACTACTACATATGAAAATTTAAAATTTTCAAAAGCAATTATGGAGAAATTTCATAAGAAGTATTCTTGTGTTTTTATAACAAATAATTATCATGTATTTAGGGCATCTATATTTGCAAGAAAGGTTCATTTAAAGGCACAAGGGGTAGGAAGTAAAACTGCTAAATATTTTTTGCCAAGTGCAATAATACGAGAATATATAGCTATTTTGGTGCTTTATAAGTGGATTCATGTTTTTGTGATTTTACTTACAATGTTTAGTTTTATAACAATATATATTATTTAAGATGATTTATTTAAATTGAAATTAAAGCATCCTAAAAAAAGACAGTAGTGATACTGTCTTTTTTTATTTCTAAGATTTAAGGTTATAATGTATTTCATGTAGTATAAACTGTATCTTATGTAAGTTATGTTGAAATGATTATTTTCAAATAATATAATAATAATGTGCTTGAAAGAAAAGTACAAAATAACCAGCTGGAGATATAAAAATGATTGATATTGCAATATGTGATGATGAAAGAGAAATTGTCAGTAGAATAAAAAAATATATTGAAGAATATGATAAATACAAATGCAGTATACACACTTATAGTTCTGGAGAAGAGCTTTTGTTTGAGAGAAAAAGATTTCAAGTTATTTTTTTAGACATTGATATGAAGGGGATAAATGGTATTGAAACTGCTGAAAACTTAAGAAAATATGATAAGAATGTAAAAATTATATATATAACTAATTTTACTGATTATGTTAATTTAGCTTTTCAGGTTCATGCATTTGGGTATTTAAATAAACCTATTTGTAAAGAAGACATATACACTCAGCTAGATGAGGCCGTGTCTTATTTAGAATCTAAGGAAGATAAAAATATCGTTGAATTTAAATCCACAGATGGAGTAATAAGATTAGCTCCAAAAGACATATGCTATTTTGAATATATAAATAGGAAAGTTAAAATTAAAACTTTAGATAATATTTATATGATAAAAGATAAAATAACTAATATAGCGGAATATATGAAAAAATATGGATTTCAAATGCCTCATAAGAGCTTTACTGTAAATTTGTTTTATGTTAAATCCATAAAGGGATATGACATTTTTATGATGGATGGAACTGTTATACCTTTGTCTCAAAAAAATCCCAGGAATGTAGGGGAGAGTTTAATGTGTATTTAGAAAAATACATATTAAATACTTAGTTTTAGGGGGGTATAATGAGTAATTCTATTACAATTTTAGGTAAAATAATAACGTTTATATTAGGGTTTTTTTCCACTTATATTATTTTGGATTTTATGAGTAAATTTGAAAGAAATCTATATTATAAAAAAATCTTTTACATAACTGCTTATTTCATATTTAATTTAATAATTTTAATGTCTAAGGTCTATTGCAGTGAAACTTTAAATTTTATTATAACTATAGGAGTAACATTAATAATTGGCCATTTTTTATACAATAATAAGAAAATATATATATTATACTATAGCTTATATATAATTACTTTAATTATATTCCAGTTTACAGTAATTTTAATTTTTCAATTGTTATGTGTAAAATTCAATATTAACTTTTATAGTGGAGATATATTTGTTATAACTACATCCATTATTGTGCAATTTAGTAATCTTATTGCATCAAGATTATTTATAGCCTGTTATAAAAAGAAAAAAGTTGAAAATATAACTTCCATACAATATTTAAACTTTTTGGTGCTTCCTGTTTTTAGTATTTTTTATATTACTACTTTAATGATGTATGTTCAAACTTATTTAGCCATGGAAGATATAATACTTTTACTTATTAACATTATTTCAATAATATTATTAAATATATTTACAACAAATATATTTCAATCAATATCTAAAAATAATGAACTTAAAAATCAGCTTAATTTATATAACAAACAAGCTGAAATAAATTATGAGTATTACAATTCCTTGGAAAATAAATATAAGAATTCTAGGAAAGTTATCCATGATATAAAAAATCACATGCAAACTATAGAAGGCTTATATAAAATCAACGAATATGAAAAAGCCAAGAAATACAGAGATGATATGTATGTAATATTTGAAAGTTTAGGTCAAAAGTATTATTCAAGAAATAGAGTTTTAAATATAATTCTCAATGATAAAATACAAAAAGCAGAGGGATATGGTATTAAATTTCAATGTAATATAAAGAATTCAGAGATAAATTTTATAGAAGATATAGATATTACAACTATATTTTCTAATCTTTTAGATAATTCTATAGATGGAGTTAAAGGCCTAACAAAGGACAAGTGTATAGTTTTTAAGATGGATAAATTTAATGATTTTATTTTAATAAATATAACTAATCCCTTAAGTGAAATGCCTATAAAAAACAAAACTAAATTTAAATCAACAAAAAAGACCATAAGGGGATTGGACTTATTAATGTATTGATGGCGTTACAAAAATATGAAGGAAATATGAGAATATCTTATGATAATAATAATTTTAAAGTAAATATTGTTATTCCTAGTAACTGAGGATTTAACTTTAGTGTATAAGAAATATTAACAGAGTTTTATACTACTATACAATATTTAAAAGGCAGGTGGACATATGGAAAATTCAGCTCTAATAATGTTTTTAACAATAAATATTATAATATGTTTTAGTATACCTTTTGGTTACATTGCTTATTTAATAATAGGTAAAAAGAAAATGTTAAAACCATTTTTTATAGGGGCTTTGGTGTTTTTAGTGTCTCAGGTGTTTTTAAGAATACCAATTTTAAAATATATATTGCCTAAAATAGATAATTACAATATTATTACAGCTGCTTATCCTATAATTAACTGTATTATTTTAGGACTAACTGCAGGGATATTTGAAGAAATAGGTAGATTTTTAGGATTTAAATTTTTCCTTAAGAAAAATAGAACCTGGTTTAGTGGTTTGTCCTTTGGAATAGGTCATGGTGGAATTGAGGCAATTATTATAGTAGGGATTCCAAGTTTACAAAATCTTATAGCATTGGTTTTTTTAAATGCTGGGAATAATTATTCAGAGATTTTTAAAGTAGTTACTGGATTTTCAATTTTATTAGGTGGAGTTGAAAGAATATTTACAGTTATAATCCATATAGCATTAACTCTTATGATATTATATGGAATAAATCAAAATAAGAAGGCATATTTATTGTTAGCTATAGTAGTTCATGGAATTATAGACAGTGGAGGTGCTATTATGATGACTGCTGGCTTTAATGTGTATTTTTGTGAAGCATGGGTTGCAGTTTGCTCAGTTTTATTGCTAATTTACTCAATTAAAATAAGAAGTAATTTTAAAGGGGATGTAATAAATGAAAAGATTTTCTAAAGTTATTATGATGATTTTGTGTGTAGCTATGATTTTTAGTTGTGGCTGCGGAGCTAAAAAATTAAGTGCTTCTTATAGTGAAGATAAGTTAAAAACCGCATCAGAAGAAATTATAAAGGATTTAAATGATGAAAAATATGAGGAAGTTACAGATAAGCTAAGTAAAGATATAAAAGATAAATTGCCAGCAAGTAAATTAGAAGAGGTATGGGACAAATATAAGGAAATGGGAGATTATCAATCAATATCTAAAATTGCTTTTCAAGAAAAAGATAATTATGCTGTAGTTGTGGCTGTAGCTAAATTTAAAGAAGGAAAAGTTATCTTTACATTGTCTTATAATAAAGATATGGAGCTTGTGGGCATATTTATAAAATAAATTTTCAATTTTACAGCTAAAGGAAATAAGCAGCAAAGGTAAATAATACTTATGCTGTTTATTTTTTTAATATTTAATTATCCAACTTTTGTTATTACAAGAGTTCCTAAAGTAAGAATTACCAGGGAAAGGTTAGCAGAAATTAAAATACTTTTGGAAAATCTTAATCCTTATTCCCCAATGATATTTGACTATAGTCAAAATAAAAGGGGTATTACCTAGAAACAGAGAAAAATTAATAGAAAAATTTGGAATATAAGAAGTAAAGGTTAAGTTAAAACAAAAGAGGATTTCCTTGGTTTTGTATAAATACAAATTCAGGACATAGATCCTCTAATTGATCTTTAAGCTGATTTATTCCAAGAGCTACTTTTCCTTTGAATTTTCCATTAAGTATCTTAAGCTTAAGACTTTCTGTTTCTGTTTGAACAATTCCATGTTTTATATCCCATTAAATTTTCAAATTTAGCATTATTAAATGGCTTTTTGCATATTCAGTAATTTTAGCTTCTAGTGCTATGTAGGAAACTTTTTGAGATTTTAATTTGTCATAGAAGTTGCTATATCCAGTACCAGCAAATCCTAATGTAAGTCCACCAGTTTCATGGTCAGCTGTAACAACTATTAATGTTTCATCAGGGTGCTTATCATAAAATTTAACTGCTTCTTTAACAGTATCGTCAAAAGCTAAAGTGCTGTATATAGAACTTGCAGCATCATTGGCATGACATGTTCAGTCAATTTTACCACCTTCAACCATCATTAAAAATCCTTTGTCATTGTCAAGAACTTCAATTCCTTTTTGGTAAAATAAGCTAATGAGATTTTATTTAAATTTTTATGTATTGCCTATGGAAGAGCTCCATTTGCATCCAAAATAGAATTAGTAGTTAATATTTTTTAAAATTGCAAAGCTTTTTATGATACCATTATCATTGTATAATCTTATTATTAAAAAATAATTTAAAAGAGGTAGGTTATGAATAAGACCATAGGAATATTAGCTCATGTAGATACAGGTAAAACTACATTTTCAGATAGAATCTTGTATCATATGAAAAGCATTAAAAAAATAGGTAGAGTTGATCACAAAGAATCGTATTTAGACAGCGATAAAATTGAGAGAAAAAGAGGAATCACTATATATTCACATGTTGGATTTTTTAAATACAAAGATTCAAATTACTATATTATAGATACTCCTGGTCATGTGGATTTTTCATCTTCTATGGAAAGGGCAATTGAAGTCATGGATTATGCCATAATTTTAATAAGTGCTGTGGAGGGAATTCAAGGACATACAGAGATGGTATGGAAACTTTTAAGTAAACATAAAATACCAACTATGTTTTTTATAAATAAAATAGATAGAGATGGAGCAAATATTAAAAAAGTAATAAAGGAAATAGAATTAGAGTTCACAAAGGAAGTGTTTCTAATTAAAAAGCCTTTAAAAGGTAAAGATATTGAAAGGGATTTAATAGAATTTATTGCACAAAAGGACGATATGCTTTTAGAAAAGTACTTAGAAGATAAATATGATAAAGAGTTATGGGTAAAGTTTATGAAAAATTATATAAAAGAGAGAAAATTTTTCCCTTGCTTTTTCGGATCAGCTTTAAAAGATATAGGTATAGAAGATTTTTTAGAAAACTTAGATGTTTTAACCTTTACTGATTATCAAAATGAAGAAAAATTTAGTGGAAAAATATACAAAATAATACATGATGATAAAGAAAACAAAATAACTTTTGTAAAAGCTTTAAAAGGAAAATTAAGGGTGAAAGATAAAGTGTGTTTAAAAAGTTTGGAAGGTGAGTATTATGAAAAAATAAGTCAGCTAAGAGTATATAATGGAAATAAATTCAAAACCCTAGATGAAATTCAAGCAGGACAGATTTTTGCAGCAACAGGATTGGTACATTCCTATTCAGGTTACGGAATTGGAGATGAAAATCAATCAAAGACTTATATGAGCTCTCCATTAAAAGCTAAAGTTATAGTAAGTGAAGAATTAAATTTAAGAGAAGTTTTAGAAAAATTTAAGATATTACAAAGTGAAGATCCTGCTTTAGATGTAGTTTGGAATGAAGAACTTAAAGAAATACATATTTGTATTATGGGAAATATACAATTAGAAGTTTTAAAAGAAGTTATAAAAGATAGATTTAATTTTAAAGTAAATTTTGGCCCCTGCGAAATATTGTATAAGGAAACCATTTTAGGTACTACAATAGGATATGGGCATTTTGAGCCATTAAAGCATTATTGTGAGGTGCATTTAAAATTGGAACCAATAAAAAGAAATAGTGGAATAGAGTTTGAAAGCTTATGTTCTACAGATGATTTAACAGTGGGAAATCAAAATTTGGTTAGAACTCATATTTTTGAAAAAAATCATAATGGTATTTTAACAGGTTCCCCTATAACCGACATAAAAGTAACCCTTTTAACAGGAAGAACGCACAATAAGCACACTAGCGGAGGGGATTTTAGAGAAGCTACTTTTAGAGCTTTAAGGCAAGGACTTGAGAAAGCTAGTAAGGTTTTACTTGAACCTTATTATTCTTTTAAAATAGAAGCACCTTTGGATTTAATGGGAAGAATTATATCAGATATACAAAAATTAAATGGAAAATTTGAAACTCCAAGAACAATTAGAGATAGAATTATAATTACTGGAAGGGGTCCAGTTTTTAGCTTTATGAATTATCCTCTAGAATTTAATTCATTTTCTAAGGGGAAAGGAAAGATTATTTTTAACTATGATGGTTATGATATTTGCCATAATGAAGAGGAAATTATTAAAAGAATAGCCTATAAAAAAGAGACGGATACGGAATATACATCTACTTCAATATTTTGCTCAAAAGGTGAAGGATTTAAAGTAAGTTGGAAGGAAGCAGAGAAATATATGCATTGCTTAAAATAAAAAATTCATAAATCTATCTTGAAAAAACTCATAAAAATCGTCATAATAAGAACATATTCTTTTGTAGTGTTAAATATTTTTTATTGTTTAAAATAAATATAATTGAAAAAGAGGTAGGAATAGTATGAAATTTAGAAAATCCTCCTTAGGAGATATTAAGAATATAATGGATATCATAAAAGATGCCCAGTATTATTTTAAAAGTGCTAGTATTGATCAGTGGCAAGATGATTATCCCAATGAAAATGTAATAAAAAACGATATATTAAATGAAACTAGCTATATTATAGAAATTAATAATGCAATTGCAGCTGCTTTTTCTTTATCTTTTAATGTAGAAGGGACATATAAAAATATTTATGAAGGTAATTGGCTTAGCAAAGGTAAATATGCAGTTTTACACAGATTAGCAGTTCAGGATAAATATAAGGGAAGGGGTATTGCAACTGAAGTTTTAAAAAAGCTAAAGAGATATCTCTCAGTAATGGGATTCATAGTATAAAAATAGATACTCATAGAAAGAATAGCCCAATGAAAAAATTGCTTTTAAAAAATGGATTTTTATACTGTGGTGTAATATATTTAGAGGATAATAGCGAAAGATTAGCTTTTGAAAAAACATTTTAATAATAAAAAATAAGGAATGGTGCTATGAATAGTAATGATATAGATGCGTTAATTAAGAAGAGAAATCTTACCCAAAATAATAAGGGTAAATATATTCAAGTGTTTTTAGGTGTGTGTGGAATTCTTACAATAGTAATAGCTACTATAATGTTATGGAAAAATCAATATAATTATGCAGTATGTTTAGTTGCGGGAACTTTAATTGGAATAGTTTTAAGGTATTCTAGATTTTGTTTTGCAGCAGCTTTTAGGGATATTTTCGTATCAGGAAGTACAAGAGTAATGAGGGGTATAATATTAGCTATGATTGTGAGCACTGTTGGTTTTGCAGTTATTCAATCTGGATACACTCACTATAAAGGAACAAATTATGATTTGATTCCAGGAGCGGTTAGTTCTGTAGGAGTTCATGTTATGATAGGAGCTTTTATATTTGGGATTGGGATGGTTCTAGCAGGAGGGTGTGCATCAGGAGTTCTTATGAGAATTGGAGAAGGACATATACTACATTTAGTAGTGCTTTTAGGTTTTATTATTGGTACCTTACTCGGTGCAAAAGATTATAAGTTTTGGTATGACCATATTATTAAGGGGGCAAAAACCATTTATTTTTCGGAGTATTTGGATATTAAGATTGTTGCTATAATTCAAATAATAGTTTTAGGTATTTTATATAAGATTGCTTTAAACTACGAAAAAAATCATTTTAAGTAAAATAACGGAGGAAAAAGTATGACTGTCAAAGAGTTAGATTGTTTAAGTGAACTATGTCCTATTCCACTTATTAAAGTGATGCAGGAATTAAAAACTATGAAACCAGGGGATGTTTTAGTTCTCCATTCAGATCATAGCTGTGTTGCAATTGATGTAGAAAGATGGGCAAAAGAAAAGAAATATCCTGTTCAGTGTATTGAAGACGGTGGTGAATGGGAAATGTATATTGAGAAGCCAAAAGGATAACAAGGGAGAGATTTGATGAAGTCAATTTTAAAATACTTAAAAAAGCCATGGCCTTGCTGGTTTGGTGGAATTCTATTGGGGTGTATAAATGTAGCTTTAATGGGGCTAATAGGCATTAGTTGGCAGATAACTAGTGCATTTTTACTTTGGGGAGTTGGAATACTTAAATTTTTTAAGTTAGATGTTTCTGCTTTGGAATATTTTAATTATTTCAAATCCTATTATCAGCCCATTTTGCAAAAGGAAATTTATTTATAAATAAATATGCAATTTTAAATATTGGACTTGTTATAGGTTCTTTAATAGCTACATTATTATCTTCTCAGTTTAAATTTAAAAAATAAAAAATAAAAAACAATTTGTTGCAGCACTTGTAGGTGGAATAATGATGGGATATGGTACAAGACTTGCCGTTGGATGTAATATTGGAGCTTTTTTTAGTGGAATACCTTCTTTTTCACTACATGCTTGGATTTTTGGTGTCTTTATATTTCTTGGTGCAGGAGTTGGTGTTAAAATATTGGTTAAATTTTTGATGTAAAAACTACGTTAATTGTAGAAATGTTAACGTAGTTTTTTTAACAAAAACCTCGTTTATTTGAAATTATAAAATCCACAAACATCTGTTCATATTTTTTAAATGCATATTTTTCTCTGTATATTATATAATATTCAAATATAATATTAAGATTTTCAACTTCTACTTTTCTTATAGACTGTTTTTTTAATTCTTGTGCAACAGCTAATTTTGGAAGAAAAGAGAAGCCCTTTCCCGAGAGAATAGATGATTTAATTGATTCTGGAGAATTTAAAGCATATATTATGTTTAAATCTTTTAAGTTGATATCCTTAGTATTTAAAGCTTCCTTTATGATTTTACGAGTACCAGATTGAGTCTCTCTTAAAATTAGAGGTATTTTTTTAATTCCTCTAAAGTAATTATTTTAGGGGATTTATCACTAGGTCCAACTAGAATAAGTTCATCAGACACTATTGGTATAGAAGAAATTTCATTTAATTTTGGATTATATTGTACAATTCCAATGTTTACTGTATGATCTTGTAAGTTTTGTATTACCTCCGTTGAGTTAAGAACTTCCATATGTATATCAACTTCTTCATAAAGATGTTTGAAAGTAAATATACTACAGGGAAGTGCGTATTCACCAAGACTTTTACAGGAACCTATAAGTAGCTTTGGGGAATCTTCATGAAGATTTACAAGATCCCTTTTTATATTTCCTTGAATAGAAAGCATGGTGTGAGCGTAATTAAACACTACTTTACCTTCCTCTGTTAATTCAACTCCTTTGTTGCTTCGATTTAAAAGGCTTACTCCTAATTCATTTTCCAAATTTTTAATCTGACCACTAAGACCAGGTTGAGTAAGATGAAGAATTTGGGCTGCCTTTGATATACTATTAGATTTTACTGTTATATAAAAGGATTGAAGATGTTCAAGATTCATATAAGTCACATCCTAAAAATTTTTATTTCATTTCTTAAATTATTATAACCAAAAAAAAATCTTCAAGTTAAACCACATGTGTATAAGATTAGATTAACTAGGATATTTCAAATAACGTAGTAATTAAACAAAATATAATTTTACAAAGTATATCTTGTTAAAAGAAAATGTTATCTTGTATAACATTTTCTTTGTGTAAAAGGGTAATAATATTTAATATAATATTGTTATAGAATTAACAAAGGGAGGAAATTATGAATAGAAGAGAAAAAGTTTTAGGATTTATTAGTATTTTATTAGTATTAATCTTAGGAAAAACATTATTAAACACAGACATGTTATTTTTTAGACTTGTTATTGGTGTGGGACTTGGATACACATTATCTAGAGCTTATACAGGATTTGCAGGTAGTGTAAATCGTGCTTTTAATACTGGTTCTACTAAATTAATGCGTACGCTTATGGTGCTTTTTTCATTACAACATTATTGACTACTGCATTTTTATTTAAAAAGGACCCAACAACTTATGATCTTTGGATAAATCCAATTAACCTTGGACTTATCTTAGGTGGAATACTATTTGGATTTGGAATGTCTTTTTCATCTTGTTGTGCTTCAGGAGTGCTTACAGACTTGGTTACAGGACTTCCAAGAGCTTTTGTTACTTTGATATTTTTTAGTTTAGGTGTATTTTTAGGATTTCCTGTGCAAAACACAGCTAGTTGGGTTATGAAATCTTGGTTTTCAACACCAGTAGGTGAAAAACTTTATGGAGGAGTATTTCTTCCTGATTTATTTAAATTCGATGGCCTTGATGGATATTTAGGGGCGATAATTTTAACTGGAATATTTTGTTCTATTGTTATATTTCTTGCTTATGCCTATGAGAAAAAACGTAAAGATAGTAACACATATGTTGGCCATCCAATGGAGAAAATACAAGTTGAAAATAAATCTTTAGATAGTAAGAATTATAAATTATTTAGTGAAGATATGTATAACAGAATTTTTGATAAACCTTGGACATTAACACAAGGAGCTATAGTTATAAGTATATTATTTACTTTATTAATGGGCGTTACTGCTGCAGGTTGGGGAGCATCTACTCCTTATGGATTATGGTTTGGTAAATTTTTAATGATATTTGGAATTACACCTGATTCTTTAGCTGCTTTTACAAAGATGCCAGCTAAAGCTTATGTCACTCCTTTCTTCCAGCATGGAGTTTCAGTTCAAAACTTTGGAATAATACTAGGAACAATAATATATCTTTTAACTGCTGGTAAATTTGCAAAAACATTTATGGAAGAAATGCACATATCTTTGAAAGAAATTATGCTATTTGCTTTAGGTGGTATAACTATGGGATTAGGTACTAGACTAGCAAATGGATGTAATGTTGGAGCATTATATACACCTATTGCAAACTTTTCACTTTCAGGATGGGTGTTCTTAATATTCATGGTTTTAGGTGGAATAATAGGTAACAAACTTGCTAAAAAACTTGCCTAACTTAGGTAAATTAATAGATTTTGGGAGGATTCATTATGAGTAAAAAAATATTAATAGTAGGTGGCGTAGCTGGAGGAGCTTCAGTTGCAGCAAGAGCACGTAGAATAGATGAAAATGCAGAAATTATAATGTTTGAAAGAGGACCTCATGTATCTTTTTCTAACTGTGCATTACCTTTTCATTTAAGTGGAATGGTAGAAAATAGTGATGATTTAGTTTTAATGTGTCCTAAACAATTTAAAAAACAATACAAGATTGAAGCAAGAGTAAATACTGAAGTAGTGAAAATAAAAAGAGAAGAAAAGAAAATAGTAGTAAAAAATCTATTAACTGGTGAGGAATATGAAGAAGGCTATGATAAGTTGGTATTATCACCGGGAGCTAATCCTATTCTTCCAAGAAGTATAGAAGGCGTTACAAGAGAAAATGTATTTACTGTAAGAAATGTAGTAGATATAAAAAAACTTAACAGCTACATAAAAGAAAACAATATTAAAGATATTGCAGTTATTGGTGGAGGATTTATTGGGGTTGAAGTAACTGAAAACTTAATACTTGCTGATAAAAATGTAAGTCTTGTAGAAGCTCTTGATCAAATAATGAACCCATTTGATTATGATATGGCTCAAGTACTTCATAAAGAAATGATAGACAACAAGGTTAATTTAATATTAAGTGATGGAGTTACAAAAATAAACGAAGACTCTATTGAACTTCAATCAGGAAGAAAAGTTAAAGCTCAGGTTGTAGTTATGGCTATAGGAGTTGTTCCGGAAACTAGTCTAGCAAAAACTGCTGGTATTGAGATGGGAGTAACTGGAGGAATAAAAGTTGATCATAATTATATGACAAATGATGAAGATATTTATGCTGTAGGGGATGCTATAGAAGTTTATAATAGATTAACAGAAAAACCTTCAAGACTTGCCCTTGCAGGACCTGCTCAAAGACAGGCAAGAGCTGCAGCAGATCATATGTACAATATACCACATAATAACAAAGGAGTTATTGGTTCTTCAGTTGTTAAAATATTTGAGCAAAACGCTGCTTGTACTGGATTAAATGAGAAGGCTGCAAAAAAAGCTGGAATTCAATATGATTTTGTTTATATAATCCCAGGAGATAAAGTTGGACTTATGCCAGATAGTAATCCAATGCATTTTAAATTAATATATGAATATCCTACAGGGAAAATTCTAGGAGCTCAGGCTATAGGAAAAGGAAATGCAGATAAGAGAATAGATGTAATTGCTGCTATGATTTCTATGGGTGGGACACTAGAAGATTTAAAAGAATTAGAGTTATGTTATTCTCCACTGTTTGGAACTGCTAAAGATGTTGTAAATTACGCTGCCTTAGTAGCACTAAATTTATTGTATGGTAGATTTAAACAGGTTCCAGTTACAAAGGTAAGAGAATTAGTAGAGAATAATGAATTTATTGTAGATGTAAGAGAAAAAGACGAATTTGATGAAGGACATCTTATAAATGCAGTAAATATTCCTTTAAGTGAAATTAGAAATAGACTTGATGAGATTCCTAAAGATAAAAAAGTTTATTTACATTGTCGTTCAAGTCAAAGAAGTTATAATGCTCTTATGGCATTACAAAATCTTGGATACAAGAATGTTGTAAATATATCTGGTTCTTATCTTGGAATTTGCTGCTATGAATACTATGAGGATCAAGTTACAAATAGAGAAAAAATAGTTACAGAATATAATTTTAAGTAAAGGTTGATTTTATGAGAAAAAAATTGAACAAAATAGACATATTATCCTTAGCACTTGGGTCTATAATTGGCTTTGGGTCTTTCACTCTTCCAGGTTCAAAATTTCTTCATGAAAGTGGTATAATAAGCACAGCTGCCGGGTTAATACTTGGCGGCTTTGCTATTATGTTCATACAAAGAGGTTATCATATTATGTTAGCCATACATCATGAAGATGGAGGAGAATTTTCCTATACTTATGAACATATGGGGAAAACAAATGGATTTGTAGTAGGGTGGTCTCTTACACTGTGTTATATAAGTATGATTCCGCTTAATGCAACAGCTTTTGCTCTTGTACTAAAAAAATTTATTACAAATATAGATTTTTTATATTTGTACCAAATAGCTGGATATCCTGTCTATTTATCTGAAATAATAATAGCCAGTTTAATTATAATAATATTTACTTACATTAATATAAAAGGACTTCAAATGAGCTCTAAAATACAGAATTTTATAATATTATTTATGATAACGAATACTATTATAATCTTTTTATTTATGATTTATAAAACAGACCCAAATCTTATTGTGAATAACTATATAATTAATTATGAATTTAGTCTTAAAAAATATTAAAGGTTTTTGCTATATCTCCTTTTTTATTTGTGGGCTTTGATGTGATACCTCAAGTGGCTACTGAGTTAAGCTTTGAACCTAAAAAAGCTACTAAAATAGCAATTCTAGCTATATTTTCAGGAGTGCTTTTTTATAATATTCTAAATATTATTACTGGATTTTACTTTACTCCATTAAATGCTTTAAAAGAAGAGTGGGCGTTAGGATCCGCTGTACTTAAAAGTATGGGGGTTATTGGCTTTGTTTTGTTAATTATATCTTTGGCTGGTGCTGTAGCAGGTGGAATAAATGGATTTATGCTTGGAAGTAGTAGATTAGTAGCTTCTTTAGCCAAATATAAATTTATTCCTAAAAAGTACAATACTCAAAATAAAAATGGTGTTTTTTCAAATGCAATTAAATTTGTAGCTTTAATAAGCCTTATAGCGCCTTGGCTTGGGAGAAGCGTTATAATTTATATTGTTGATATGTCTTCACTTTTAGCATCAATAGCTTATTTTTATGTTTGTTATATAAGTTATAAGAATTCAAATGGAAAAGACAAGGCCTTATCTTTAATAGGGGCTTTAGTAAGCTTAATATTTATACTTCTTTTAATAGTACCAGAATCTCCAGCAAGGTTAAGTAAAGAGGCTATGCTAATTACAGTATTGTGGGGCATGCTAGGTTTTTTCTATTATAAAAAGTATATTTTATCAAAGAAAAGATAAAAATATGCAAACTATATTAAATTTTTTTAATATTTCTTTAATTTACTCTGAATTTAAAATATAATCATAATATATAGTAAGTATGAAGATAATGTGTTAAATATAAAACACAATCACATAACTTATTAATTATAAAGAGGTGGAGTATGAATAAAGAGTCTAAGATATATATTATTTCTACGCTTTTAATTAGCTGGATATTGACCTTTGTGTTTTACTAGTTTGGATCTTTAACAGCGGGTATTGCAATTATAATGTTAATTCCCGCAGCAGTTGCTTTTGGTATGCGTATTGTTTTTGCGGCGTTTAACAAAGGACTATATAAAAATCCTAAAGCTAAAGGATTAGTTCAATTTTTAAAAGCTATAGCTTTCGCTATTGTATATCCTATATTGATAGTAGCTGCTTGTGCTATTATTGGAGCTTTTGCATATAGTCAAAATATTGATTCTATGTTTATAAAAAAGTTATTAGGTTATAAAGAAATCTTATATTTTATAGTAATGGCAGCGGTTTCACCTAATGTTTTATTTGCCTTTGGAGAAGAGTATGGATGGAGAGGATATTTGTTACCTAAACTTTGTGAGGTAAATTCTAAGGTTAAAGCTAGTACTATTGTAGGCGTTGTATGGGCTCTATATCACATTCCGGTTATGATATTACTTAATGTATCAAAATTTGGTATTATAAAGGCAATAGGTTTAGCTCTGATTCAAGGAGGAGCAGCTTTTGTATTTTCTTATGCTTTTTCTTATAGTTATTTTATTTCAGAAAGAGTGTATCCTTTAGTAATTATGCATGGTTTTTGGAATTCATATAACCCCTTTGTTTTAGGAAGTATATATGAAGGATTTGTTGGAAAAGTTTTAAAGAAAGGCCCTATTTTTATTACCAATGGAGAAGGTGTTTTAGGAATATTGCTAGGGTCAATTGGAGTTGTTGTTTTTATTTATATGATTCAGAAACAAAAATATTAAATATAACTCTCTTAGAAATTAAATTCTAAGAGGGTTATATTTAATTTATAGATAAATATGGATTTGTGGTAAAATGAAAAGTAGGTGTAACTAAAGGGGGGATCTTTGTGAAGATAGATAGCGAGGCTGAATTCACTATGTTTGAGGCAATAAGTATGATTGTAGGAAACAGTATTGGTACAGGCATTATTGCAGTACCTTATTTAGCCACTAAAAATAGTTTTAGGACTGTTTTTTTTATGGTGTTAATAGCTTATATTGTTAATGTTATTTTACATTTGATTATTGCCGAACTTTCTTATAATAATGGAGGAGTACAGTTAGTGAAAAGTTTTGAGGCAGAACTTTTTATAGGTAAATTTCAGAAAGTTTTTAGTTGGGGTGTTTTTGTAGTATATGGATTAGCAATTATTGTGGGAATTAGTGGCAACATTAATGGAGGAGCTGAGGTTATATGCAACTGGATAGATGTACCTTTTTATGTAGCTCAGATTATTTACTATGTTTTAGCAGGTATTATTGTATTTATGGGAATGAAGGCTGTAGGAATTGCTCAAAAGTATGCAGTTATTTTTTTAATTGCAATTGTAGCTATTATGACAATTGGTACCTTAATGCAACCATTAAATGAAATACATAAACCTAAGATTTACTTTAACAATATTTTAGCTTTGTATAGTATGATATTTTTTGCAACCTCAGCTAATCAAGCTGTTATACAATCTGTAAAGGGATTAAAGGGTAATGTAAAGAAAATTAGAAAGTCTATTTTTATAGGGTTTGCTATATCTTCAGTTTTTGTTTTAGTTGTAACTTCAACGGTTTTACTTGGAGTTAGTGGAAGTTTAGAAAAAGAGCTAGCTTACCTTCAATTAGGTGAGAATATTGGAAAGTGGGCAGCATTTCTTGCAGGAATTTTTTCATTACTTGCGCTTCTTACAACATTTTGGACAAACACCTTGAGTATTAGAGATGTTTTTCATGAACAAATTGGCATGAATAATAAACTTTGTTGGTTAATGGCTACAATTCCATCTTTACTTTTTTCAGTATTCTTGGTTAATGGTTTTATTTTTTTAACAAGATTAATGTCTGGAGTAGTGGTTCTTGTAGCAGTTATGCTTATTATTTCATATAATAAATCTAGAAAAAAGGTTGGAGATAGTAAAATATCTGGAAGGCTTGGAAGTACTTTTTTTCAAGTATTAATGGTTATATCCACTGTAGTTTGTGCTATTGGAGCGCTTATACCTTTAAAATAATTAAATGGAGGTAATATATTAATGTATGAAAATCCTAGATTTTATAAAGATACGGATGAACATTTTGTGTTAAAAACAACTAAAGAAATCTTTAAAATATTGCAACTTACAGATCTACATTTAGGATTCGGAATCTTTTCCAAAAACCAAGATAAATTGGCTATGGAAGCTGTGAAAAAAATAATAAAAAAATCTAAACCGAATTTGATTATTTTAACTGGAGATAGTATATTTCCATATATAATTAAATCTGGAACAAGAAATAACATTAAAGAAGCTAAAAAACTAGTTGAATTTATGGATACTTTTAAAATACCTTATGCATTTTTATTTGGTAATCATGACATTGAAATGGGATCAAAAGGGAGTAAAGAAGAAATATCTGACATAATTATAAAAGGAAAATACAGTATTTTTAATAAGGGATTAAATAAACTTACAGGTGTTGGTAATTATATAATTAAATTAGTTAATGAAGAGAACAAAATTATAACGGCTCTTGTGATTTTAGATTCGAATATGTATAGAAATGGTTGGTTTTTCAGTGGATTTGATTGTATTCATAAAGATCAAACAGATTGGTGTATGGAAAACTTATCTCGGTTAAAATATGAAAATCCTGATTTATTTGCTTTGGCTTTTTTTCATATGCCTCTTCCAGAATTTAAAGAAGCTTATGAAAAGATGAAACTTGGGGATAGAAGTGTTGAATATAATTTTGGAAGCATTGGAGAAAGTAATGATTATTTTGGTATATCAAAATATGAATGTGAATTTTTTAATAAGGTGCTTTTAAATAAAACAATAAAGGGGATTTTTGTGGACATGATCATTTAAATACCCTATCTTTGACTTATAAAGGAATTATGATGACTTATGGTATGTCCATTGATTATTTAGGATACTCTAAAATTGGAAAAAGGTATACTCAAAGAGGTGGCACTTTAATTGAAGTAAACCCTCATGGAAGTTTTAGAGCTGTACCAATACCGCTTACTACAGTTGTATCTAAATTTGTAAGAGGTAAAAAAATGTTTAAAATAAAAGAAAATCACTTGCAAAAATACAGCTTTTACAGGTGATTTTCTTTTTTCTATTTAATCATTTTCATTTAACCATTGAGTAAGTACTTTTATATATTTTTCATTTTCTTCTACAAAAGGCATATGGCGACTAAATTCAAATAGTTCCCATTTAGAATTTGGAATTTTGTCATACATGTTTTTTGCTATAAGTGGGGAACAAAGATCCATTAAACCACTAGTAATTAGGCAAGGTTCTTTAATATTTTCTATTTCTTTCATAAAATCAAAATTTTTTAAAGTACCTGTTGGACTGAATTCATTTTGCCCCCAGGCAGTTATATAAGACTCTCTTCCAGAGATTTTTCTACGAGTTAGACAGCTTGGAGAATCAGGTTTTAGTGGTCCCATACAGTGGCGTATCATAAATTCGTTTTCTGCTTCTTTGTAGTTTTTTTCGAATAATCTCCTGTTCTTTCTGCTTCCTTAATGGCAGCTTGCATTTCTTTTGGAAGATATTTAATTCTCCTTCGCTGTTCTTTTTCCCAGAGTTTCGCAGAAGGCAAAGTACTAGATAAAATATAACTTTTGATTCCCTTTGGCTTATAGGTGCAAGCATATTCTATAGCTTGCATGCCGCCCCAAGATTGTCCTAATAAATGAATTTCATCTAAATGAAGATACTTTCTTAGATTTATTAATTCTTCAATCCAGGTTTTTGAACACCATAAATCAGGGTGACTCTTTGTAGAAGATAATCCACAACCTAATTGGTCATACATAATAACTGAGCGTCCATCTTCTGAAATTTTATCTAATAATTCAAAATAATTATGGGTAGACCCTGGACCACCATGTAATAAAACTATAGGTTTTTTGTTATTAGTGGATTTCCCAACTATTCGGTAATAAGTTTTATAACCTAAATAAGGCATATAGCCTTCTGTAATTTTCATAATCATTCCCCCATTCTTCTTTTTATTACATTATATCATTGGAGAAATATTTTGTATAAGTTCACCTTAATAAATGTGTATATTTTGTTTTGGCGTTATATATTACTGTAAAACTCAGTGATATACTATAAATAAGCAGAAAGAATAAAAACATCGTAGAAAAAATATGAAAAATAGTAAAAAAAGTACTTGATTAATTTTTAATTTAAAGTGTATAATGAACACGTAAACTTAATATTTAAAATAGGTTTGATAAATTTAATAGATTTATTGATTAAAAGGGAAGTAAGTGAAATTCTTACACGGTCCCGCCGCTGTAAAAGAGGAGTTGCTACAAGAAACCACTAGGAAACTGGGAAGGATGTAGTAATGAGGATGCTTGAGTCAGAATACCTGCCTTTTTATACACAAAAACTCTACGAGCGATAGAGAGTGTCTGAATGCGCTTTTATGTTATTTTGTATTCATTATCCTTCTATTTGTGTTATAGAAGGATTTTTTATATATAAAAAATATAAATAATTCTATGTATACGTTTTTAAACATCAACAGCTTGTAGGTTACTGTTGATGTTTTTTATTTTACATGTGAGGTGAATATTATGAAGATTACATTTATAACTGTATCAACCCCAGCCATTAAAAATTTAATTAATGCTGGAAGAGAAATAGTTTTAAAATTTGGACAAGTACTTGACCTTAAGCTTTATAATAGCATCTTTAATATGGATGAAGATAAGGTAAAGCTAATGCAAGAAGATATGAAAGATAGTGATTTTATTTTTCTTGACCTTATGGGAAGTCCTGTATCTTTAGTGAAAAGCGTATATGAAGTTTTAGATGATTGTAACTGTAATATAGTAACTTACGGAAATACAGCGAGAGAATACATGAGACTTGGAAAATTTTTTATGAGTTCTATGGAAGCAAAAAATAAAAATAAAAAAATAAATATGGAAACTATTTTGAAAATGCAAAGTGCAGCTGAAACAATTGGAAAAATATTTCCAGGGAAAATAAGAGATATGAGAAATTATTCTTATATAGTTAAGTATTTTAAAGTTCCAGATAATTATAATGTCCTTAATATGCTTTATTTAATTTTAAAGGAGTATGGAAAGATTTTTTAGTTCCAAAGCCAAAAGCCCCAAAGGAAATAAAAGCTGTGGCAATTTGTGACCCTAAAACAAGAAAGATCTATGAAAGCTTTAAAGAATTACAAAAGGATAACCCTTTTAAAAAAGATAGGCCTACAGTAGTGATGCTTTATTATGGACATATGTATCCTGTAGACACATCAAAATGTGTGTCTAAGGTTAAAGAACAATTAGAAGAGTTTTCAAATGTTTTACCAATAGCGGTTTCAGGAAATTTTATAAAAGATATTCATAAAATAAAGGAAATTATTAGTGAAGATACTGATAATTCTATTGATTTAATTATAAACTTCATGTCTTTTAGATTAGGGGCAGGTCCTATGGGAGGAGATCCTAAGGAAGGAACTGATTTTTTAAAGGAAATGAATGTGCCCTATATACATCCGTTTTTCATGACAAGAACTACCTGTGATAGCTGGAAAAAATCTTTACAAGGTTGTGGTTCATCTGAAATTATGATTTCTGTTATGCTGCCAGAAATAGATGGGGTTATGGAGTCTTATGCTATTGGTGCTATAAAAGATCCTGAATATAATAGTGATTTTCATGTATTGACTTGTGATTTGGAAATAATTGATGAAAGACTTGAAAGATTAGTATCTAGAATTAAAAGGCAAATTTCTCTTAGAAAGAAAAAAACAAAGATAAAAAGATAGCTATAATTGGATATAATTACCCTCCAGGAGAAGGTAATCTTTTTGGAGGAGCTTTTTGGATACATTTTCCTCAATAGAAAACATATTAAAAGAATTAAAATCTAAAGGGTATAGTGTGGACTCTTTGGATAAAGATGAGTTGATTAAACTATTTTCTAAAGGGAGTATTGTTAATTCAGGAAAATATGGTAGTGATATGAAAAATTTAATAAAATATCATAATGAAAAATACAAAAATGACTTACAAAATAGATTAGATAATGAGGAAATTTTAGAATGCTGGGGAGAAGCGCCAGGAACTATTATGGTAAATGAAAATAAAGAATTCCTTATCCCTGGAATTATAAATAAAAATATTTTTGTAGGACTTCAGCCTTCTCGTGGCTGTAATGAAGATATAGAAAAATCTTATCATGATAAAACAATGCCGCCACATTATCAATATCAAGCTTTTTATAAGTGGATTAAAGAAGAGTTTAAAGCTGATGCAATTGTTCATGTAGGGACTCATGGCACCTTAGAATTCTTAAAAGGTAAGGAATGCGGTATTAGTGGTGATTGCTATTCAGATATATTATTAGAAGATATACCTCATATATATTTGTATTATTGTTGTAATCCTTCTGAGGCAACTATAGCAAAGAGAAGATCTTATGCAAATCTTGTAGGTTATCAGCCTCCGGTTTTTGTTCAAAGTGATCTTTATGGAGAGTATTCAAAGCTTAAAACTCTTATTGATAATTATAGGCAAGGGCTTTTAATAAATCCTACTGCTAGTAGAGAACTTTTGAAAAATATATTATTAAAAGCTAAAAATTTAAATTTGCCTCAGGACATTGAAGAAATAGAAAATGAATTGTACAAAATGAAGTTAAGTCTTATACCTAAGGGACTTCATACTTATGGAAATAAATTTACAAAAACTGAAGCCTTGGAGTATGTAAAAGGTGTTATTAGTTATAAGATTTCTGGTGTTACATCACTTGAATCCTTAGTGGCAGAAGCTATGGATAAAGATATCAATAAGCTTAAAGGAAGCAAAGATTATAAAACTTTAGATAATATAGAGAAGATATCAGAAGAAATTTTAACTTATTATTTGAATAATAATGAGTTAAAAAAATGTGAATTTATAAACAAAAATAATAAAAATAAATACATTAAAACTTTAAAATTTACTAGAGAAATTTATGATAAATCTAAAGATAATTACGAAATCAATGGACTTTTAAAAACTCTTTCTGGGAAATACAATGAGGCAAAACTCTCTGGAGATATATATAGAAATCCTAATATATTGCCTACAGGTTTTAATTTATACCAATTTGATCCGCTAAAGGTGCCTACTGAAAATGCCTATTATAGGGGAGATAAAATTTGTAAAAATACTATAGAGGCCTATAGAAATGAAAATAATAGATATCCTTTATCTACAGCTGTGATTTTATGGGGGATTGAAACTGCTAAAACTCAAGGAGAAACTTTTTGCCAGATTTTGTCTTATTTAGGAGTGAAAATCTCTGAAGAATCTAATGTATGGGAACCTAAATTTGATATCATTCCCATAAAAGAGTTAGGACACCCTAGAATAGATGTTACTATTAATATTTGTGGATTTTTTAGGGATATGTTTCCTAATTTAATTGATAATCTTACGGACATTTTTAACAGAATTTATGATTTAGATGAAAACGATGAGGAGAATTATTTTAAAGCCAACGCAAAGAAAATTTATAAAAAACTTATTAAAGAAGGATACTGTGAAAAAGACGCTTTTGACTTTTCTATAAGTAGAATATTTGGACCAAGAGAAGGTGAATATGGAACAGGAATCACAGATTTAATTGATAATAAAAATTGGAATTCTGAAAGGGAAATAGGTAGCCTTTTTTTAAACAATCTACAATATGTCTATAATAGAAACTTTAGAGGAAGAGAAGTTAGGGGGCTTTATGAAGAAAATCTTAATACTGTAGATTTAATATCCCAAATAAGAAGTAGCAATGATTATGAAATTATAGACCTTGATCACTATTACGAATTTTTCGGAGGCCTTTCTAAGTCAGTAGAATTAATAAAAGGTAGTAAAGTTAAAATGTATATTGTAGATACTACGAAAAGTGATTTAACTGTAGAGAAAATTGATAAATCTATAGCCAGGGGAGTAAGAACTAGACTTCTTAATCCTAAATGGATTAATGCCATGCTTAATCATAAATATCATGGAGGTCAAAGCATATATAAAAGATTTAAAAACATT
Source organism: Haloimpatiens sp. FM7315 (assembly GCA_041861885.1). Lineage (NCBI taxonomy): Bacteria > Bacillati > Bacillota > Clostridia > Eubacteriales > Clostridiaceae > Haloimpatiens > Haloimpatiens sporogenes. The sequence continues at coordinate 1,910,985 of JBGVUE010000001.1, read as the reverse complement.
ATGGGCCTTGCTGCTACAACAAATAGTGTAGATCAGTTTATATATAAAGAAATGTATAAAACTTATGTGGAAGATGAAAAAATAAGAAGTGAACTTATAAAAAATAATTCCTATGCTTATATGGATATACTAGAGGAATTTATAGAATATTATGAGAGAGGATATTTTAAAGCTGAAGATAAGGAGGTTCATAAAATAAAGAAAATTTATTTAGAAGTTGAAGAGGGTATAGAGGAAGAACTTTAGCTGGGACTTTTTAAAAGTAATACTAGGGAGGTAAATTTATTGCTTGGAATAAAAAATCTAGTAAAAAAATATGACAAAGTATTAGCAGTAGATAATTTAAACTTAGAAATTAATGAAGGTGAATTTTTTGGATTATTAGGTCCAAATGGAGCAGGGAAAAGCACTACTATTAGAATGATTAGTACTTTAACACCTCCAACTTCTGGGAGGATTATGATTAATGATATTTCCATGGATCGAAATCTTACAGAAATAAAAAGAAAGATTGGAGTAGTGCCTCAGGGAATAAATCTAGAGGTAGAGATGACTGCCTTTGAAAATTTAGAACTACATGGAAGATTATATAATATTCCTAAAAATATCAGAAGGCAAAAAATTAAAGATTTATTAAATTTTACGGAGCTTTATGATAAAAAAGATCTTATTGTGAAGGGATTTTCCGGAGGTATGAAAAGAAAGTTAATGATTGCAAGAGCTCTTATACACAATCCTAGCTTGCTTCTTTTAGATGAGCCAACAGTTGGATTAGATGCTACATCTAGAAGAAAATTGTGGGACATGCTAAGAACTTTAAAAAGTTCTGGGTTAACAGCTATATTAACTACACATTATATAGAAGAAGCAGAGGTACTTTGTGATAGAGTAGGATTAATTGATAAGGGAAGACTAATTAATTTAGACACCCCTAAAAATTTGATTTCTTATGTAGGAAATTTTACTGTAGAGTATTTTGAAAGTAAAGAGACTAAATCTAAATTTTTTAGAACTAGAGAAGAAGCAAGTGAATTTGCAAAGAGTCTCAAAGAAAGTGTTAATATTAGGCCCTCTAATCTGGAGGATGTATTTATAAAATTGACAACTAGAAAGGTGGATTCTAAGTGAGCACATTAAATAGTATACTTTGGCAAGAGTATGTTTTATTTAGAAGAAAATTTTTTACAATAACCTCTTCTGCCTTAGTGGCACCAATACTTTATTGTATAGCTTTTGGATGGGGATTAAATGATAGAGTTAAGGTAAATGGAGGGTCTTATATGAGTTTTATTATTCCAGGTATTATTGCTTTGACAACAATGACATCTAGCTATAACAATACTGCAAATTCCATAAATATTTCAAGAATATTTTATAAAACCTTTGAATCTTATATGATAGCGCCTATTACCATGTCTTCTTATGCTTTTGCAAAGATAGTAGCTGGAGCTTTGATAGGTATGTATTCGGGATTCTTAATTGTTCTTGTAAGTTTGATTTTTAAAGCTAAGCTAAAAATAACTCTTTATTTTGTATCTATAGTTTTTATAAATTGTTTAGTTTTTTCAGCATTAGGGTTCACTATAGGAGTTATTATTAAATCCCATACAGATATGAGCAAATTTTCAAATTTTGTTATTACACCTATGTCTTTTTTATGTGGTACATTTTTTTCTTTAGATAAATTGCCATATATGTTATCAAAAATAGTTAAAATATTGCCTTTGTCACAAACTAGTATTGCCCTTAGAAGTAAAGGGGAAACATTCGAAGAGATGTTTATTCATATTTTAATATTAATGATATATTTTATATTGTTTTATGTTATAGGTATTAAAAAATGTACTAAAGCAGAGTAGAGCTAAATAAAGACGAAAGTCTTATAAAATATTTATGAAGTAAATACATATTAAAATGGAGGTAAGGAAAGTGAAAAAATTAAGGGAATTATTAAAAAAATTACTACAAGTATTTTAATTGGTACAGTGCTTTCATTAGGAGCATTTGGTTGTGGTACTAAAAGCAATAAAAATGTAGGTAGTTCTAATGAAACTAAATCTGAAGAAAAAGAAAATAAAAAATTAGAATTAAAGTATGCCAAAGGATTTAGTATAGAATATTTGAAAGATGGCATAAAAAAGGTAGTAGATGCTGAAAAGAGAACTTTAATACTAGTTCCAGAAGGTAAAGAAGTTCCAGAAGAATACAAAAAAGAAATAGTAATAAAAACTCCTATAAAAGAGTTTTTATAGCTTCAACTACACAGGCTTGTGCCCTTAGAGCTATAGATGAATTAGATAGTGTTGTAGCAACTACGTCAAAAGAAAAAATATGGCAAATAGATGAAATAGAAAATGGATTAAAAGATGGCAAGATACAGTTTATTGGTGGAGATAATCCAGACTATGAAAAACTAGCAGCTTTAAAACCTGATTTAACTATTGTTTATACAGGTACAAGTGGAAAACAGGATTTAATTGCTAAGCTAGAAGAGTTGAAGTTAAACTACGTAGTAGATAATGAATATTTAGAAGAAGATCCATATGGAAGAATGGAATGGGCAAAACTAATAGGTGCATTTTATGATAAAGAAAAAGAAGCAGGTGCTCATTTAGATAAAGCAGTTAAAAAAGTAGAGGAAGTATCTAAAAAAGTAGATTTAAGCAAAAAACCTAAAATAGTATGGGCTTCAGCCTATAAGGGAGTAGTATATGTTCCAAAGAAAGGTTCTTATGTTGACAAAATGATAGAAATGGCTGGAGGAGAGAACGTATTTAATAGTATGGATGTTGGAGAAGGACAAATTAGTATGGAACAATTGTACGAAAAAGCTAAAGATGCAGATATATTTATGTACTCATCAACCATTGCGTATAATAAAGATAAAAAGTCTGTACTTGATGCAGCTCCTGTATTAAAAGATGTTAAACCAGTAAAAGAAGGAAACCTATGGGTATTTAATAAGGATTATTGGCAATCAATAGATAAAACTGATGAAGTAATTATCGATTTAATGGAAGTATTACATCCAGGAGCTACTGGAGAAAACATAAAACATTTTGTTAAATTGGAAAAATAATTGAATATAGGATTTTAGAAAATAATTTATATTAGGGGAATATGATAATTTTATATCTTTTAAAAGGTGTATTATATTGTATTCCCTAATATAACATAATTACAGATTGATAAAAGGTTAATAATAATGTTAGGGAGATAGTAAAATGAATTTTATTCAAAAATCGAAATTCAGAACAAAGGTAACCTTTATTTTGTTAACTATTACAATAATAGTAGCATTCTTATTTTGTATTGCTCTTGGCTCTGTAAAAATAGGCTTAAAAGAGGTTATAGATATATTGTTTGAAGGGGTTAATGGAAATTCTGTTAACAGTACTATTATATGGGACATTAGATTTCCAAGGGCTGTAGCTTCAGTTATAGGTGGCTGTGCTTTGGCCTGTGCAGGACTTTTACTTCAAATATTTTTTAAAAATCCTATAGTAGAACCCTACGTTCTTGGTGTTTCTTCTGGTGCTACTTTATGCGTTGCCTTAATAATGCTTGGAGGATTTTCACTTGGATTTACTAGTATGTCAGCTTTTTCTATGTTTATAGCAGCATTTTGTGGAGCTCTTATTGTAATGGTTATAGTGATTATATTTGCAAGTAAAGTAAAGAATGTAGTTACTTTATTAGTTATTGGACTTATGACAGGATATATATGTAGTGGAGTTACTAAAATATTAACAATTTTTGCTGATAAAGAAAAAATAAAAGGATTTGCTATATGGACTATGGGAAGTTTTGGAGGTTTTACTTGGGATCAGGTTAAGGTTCTTTGTATTATAGGACTTCCAACTTTATTTCTAAGTTTATTTTTAGTAAAACCTTTGAATGCTTTTTTACTAGGTGAAGAATATGCAAGAAGTATGGGGGTTAATATAAAATTTTTTAGAATTGCAATTGTTTTTATTGCAAGTTTACTTGCTGCAGTAGTTACTGCATTTGCAGGACCTATTGGATTTATTGGACTTGCAGGACCGCAGATTTCTAAGACTTTTGTTTAAAACTGCAGATAATAAAATTTTAGTTCCAGGAACTATATTTTTAGGAGGTATTATCTCTTGTTTATGTGATTTAATATGTAGAACTGTTTTAGCTCCTATGGAACTTCCAATAAGTTCTATTACAGCATTTATAGGCGCACCTATAGTTATAATTCTAATTTTAAGGAGGAAAACTTCACTATGATAATGTTAAATACAGAAAATTTATCTGTAGGTTATGGTAAAAAAGTTGTTGTAAGCAATGTAAATATTAAAGTAAGTGAAGGGGAAATACTTTGTCTTTTAGGTGCAAATGGAGCAGGAAAAACCACTACTTTAAGGACTTTATCAGGACTTCTTAAACCTATAGAGGGAAAGGTTATGTTAAAGGGTGAAGATTTACTTAAGATAAGTAAAAAAGAACTTTCAAAGAAAATGGCTTTAGTTTTAACAAAAAGGATTCAAGGAAGTTTAATGACTGTGTATAACATAGTGGCTATGGGAAGGTATCCATACACAGGATTTTTGGAAAATTAACTGATAAGGATACAAATAAAATATTTGAAGCTTTGAAACTTGTTAATGCTTTTGATTTAGCAGAAAGATATTTTGATGAATTAAGTGATGGTGAAAAGCAAAAGGTATTAGTTGCAAGAGCCCTAGTTCAAGAACCTGAAATAATTGTATTAGATGAGCCCACCAGTCATTTAGATATAAAGCATAGACTTGAGCTTATGAAAATTTTAAAAACCTTAAGTAAAAAAAGAATATAACAGTAGTTTTATCACTTCACGAAATAGATATTGCCTTAAAGAGTTGTGACAAGGTAATGCTTATAAATAAAAACAAAGTAATAGCCTATGGTGAGCCTGAGGATACTGTAAATGAAAAAATTATTAATAATCTTTATGGATTAAAAGATAAGAACTTTAATAATCTTTTGGGTTCTGTAGAACTTTCAAATAAAGCGAGTGGTATTAAAGCTTTTGTAGTGGCAGGAGATGGAACTGGGGCTCCTTTATATAGGGCTCTTACAAAAAAAGAAATCGGGATATATTCAGGAATTTTACATGAAAATGATGTGGATTATGAAATAGGTAGAACTATAGGAATAGGTATGGATACTATGGGGGCCTTTAAAAGCATAGATAATGAAACTTATTTAAAAGCAATAGGTGAAATTTCTAATTCGGATTTTGTTATAGATGCTGGGTTTGACATTGGAAACATAAACATTAAAAATGTAGATTTAATAAAGGAAGCAATAAAAAGCAATAAAAAGGTTTTTTCTTTGAGAAGTGAAGTAGATGGGAAAAAAATATATGGAGAACTAAGTAAAAAAGTTAATTACGAAAATAATATATCTGATATTATAAAACAAGTTAAGAAATAGGAGAGGGTGTTATGATGAGGATTTACAAACTAACTACTGGGGATGAAGTTCATAGATACAATAGAAATGTGGTAGTAGAGTTTAAAGGTAAAAGAGCAGTTTTAAGTACATCTCCTTTTAATGGAGGTTACATGGAAAATTTACAGTGTGTGTTTAATCATGACGGCAATGTTAGAGCTGGAGTTCCCTGTAAGATGAAGGCTCCAACTTATGAGGAGCACATGAAAATAATAGCAAGGGAAATTGGTCTCGATCCAGAAAACTGTGCTGGCTTATCAACTGCAGCGAATATGGAAAATGTGTCTATAAAAACTGATAGCTTTGATGATTTTTCGGTAACAGCAATAGTTACTGGAGGGATAGAGGTTAATGGAGGGAGAGTAGGAGATATAGCTTCTTTTCATGAAAAACAAGGTAAAGCACTTTGCCTAAAAGAAGGGACAATAAATATTATCCTTGTAGTTAATGCAAATTTACCAGCTCCTACTATGGTAAGAGCACTAGTAACTTGTACAGAAGCAAAAACAGCAGCTATAGAAGAATTAATGCTTCCAAGTAAGTATTCTAGAGGAATTGCCACTGGATCTGGAACAGATGGAACAATAATTGTTTGTAATAAAGAATCTAAGGTAAAATTAACTAATGCAGGAAAGCACTCTAAGTTAGGAGAGTACATAGGCAAAACTGTAAAAAAAGCAGTTAAAGAAGCATTGTATCTTCAAACAGGAGTATGCCCAGAAGTACAATATAGTATGCTTCGAAGGATGGGTAGATTTGGAATTAATTCTGAATTATTGTGGGAAAAATATAATTCTTTATATGAAACTCATTTGAAAGGCAAAAACAAATTAACTGTGTTAGAATTCATGCATAACTTAGATACATTTGATAAAAATTCAAAATTTGTTTTAGCATCTTCTATTTATGCTCATTTAATAGATGAATTTGATTGGGATATACTAAAAAGTGAAGATATAGTTTATGAATGTAGTAAATTATTAAAAAATTTGAGAGAGGATTTTATAGAGGAAAAATCTTCGGAAAAGGCACATGAGATTATAAATTATAGTGATTTAAATAAGGAAGAAGTTATAGAAACTTTAATAGATAGTTTCCAAGGGACAATAGCTTTTATAACGGGGAGCGAGAAATATGTTTAGAATAGTTTTTTTAACCACTATGTACGATTCAAATTACATAATAAATAAGGTAATTAGAAAACTACAAAATGAATATGAAAATATTTTTGATTTTAAAAGCTACTCTACATATTATATGGATAAAGATCCTGAAATTTTAAAGAAGGTTTTTAAAAATATAAGTAAATGTGATTTAGTATGTTATTTTGCTCATGGTGGAGTAAATAATTTTAGAAATTTTCCAAATATGATGACTAAATTTGGAGATGAAAAGTTTTTCTTTATGCACTCTGGCATGGAAGATGAAGCAAAATTGCTTATGAATAAATCTAATATGACAGAGCTTGTATATAAGGGAATGCTTAGGTACCTCATTAACGATGGAGAAGAAAATATAGAAAATTTAATAAAATTTGCTGCAAATAAATTGGCAAATATAAAAATTCAATATGGAAAGCTGGCTTATCCAAAATGGGAGGGGATTTATTATAATAATGAAGTTCTAAGTGAAGATAAAGAAAAAGAATTCTTAGAAAAATTATACTGTGATAATAAACCAATTGTTGGAGTTTTATTTTATGGAAGTTATGTACATAAAAATAATTTAAAGCATATTGATAGGACTATTAAAGAAGTGGAAAGTCAAGGACTAAATGTACTACCTGTGTTTACTCATACTGGTAAAGATGATTCCATTGGGGCAAACGGTATAAATTGGAGTTTTGATAATTTATTAACCTATAAAGGAAGGTTACTACCTGAAACTATCATTAATTATATAGGTATGTCTACAAGTATTTTATCTAGTCCAACAGATGGAAATAAAGTAGTTTTAAGAAGTATATTTGAAAAACTAGACTTACCTGTAATTCAGGCTATAGTTACATTTCAAACTTATGATCAGTGGGAAAATAGCATTCAGGGTTTGGATTCCATGTCCCTTACTGGTAATGTGTATTATCCAGAATTTGATGGACAAATAATTAGTGTAACAACTACTTATACTGAATTCGATAGTGATGAATATGGGGATAGAATGGTATATAAACCTATACCTGAAAGAATAAACAAGGTAGTAAGGCTTGCAAAAAATTGGATTAGATTAAGAAGGACAAAGCCAGAAGATAGAAAAGTTGCCATAATTTTTCATAATATGCCACCTAGAAATGATATGATAGGTTGTGCTTTTGGTTTAGATACTCCAGCTTCTGTTTTTAATATTATTGAAGATTTAAAAAAAGAAGGAATTAAATTAGATTATGATTTTAAAAATGGTGATGAAATAATAGGTAAAATTATAGAAGGGGTTTCAAATGATAAAAGGTGGTTGACTCCAGATAAGGCTTTAAAAAAATCTATAGATATAGTAAATAAAAATAAATACGAAAAATGGTTTCTACAATTAGACAATAAGGTTAAAGGGGAAATGGAAAGAGACTGGGGGAAAGCACCTGGTGAATTTATGGTTTATAATGACAAAACACCTATTCCTGGAATATTAAACGGAAATGTATTTATAGGATTACAACCTTCAAGAGGATATATAGAAAAAGCAGAGGAATCCTATCATAGTACTGATTTAGTACCTCCTCATCAATATTATGGATTTTATAAATGGATAAAAGAAGAATTTAAAGCTCATGTAATTGCCCATATAGGAACTCATGGAACTTTAGAATGGCTTCCTGGTAAAGAAGTTGGTTTAAGCTCAAAATGTTATCCGGATATTATGATAGATGATTTACCTCATCTATATCCTTATAGCATAAATATAACTGGAGAAGGTATGCAGGTTAAAAGAAGATCTAATGGAGTTATCTTATCTCATCTTATAGCATCTATGACTTTAAGCGAAGGTTATGATGATATTGCAAAATTAGATAATCTTATAAAACAGCACTATGAAGCCATGACCATGGATAAAGGTAAAATTCCTATTATTAAAGAGAAAATAATTAAAGTATGTTTACAAAACAAATATGATATAGATTTGAAAATAGATAAAAATTATATGGAAAACAATTATAAAGATTTTTTGAACAAGCTATATGGATATATAGAAGAGCTTAAGGGAATTTGATAAAAGATGGATTACATATATTTGGAAAATGTCCTGAAAATGAAAGACTTAACAATCTTATTTTTGCTCTTTTAAGAATTGACAGTGAAAATATACCTTCAATTTGCTCTGCTGTAGCAAAAATTTTTGGATTGGATTTTGAATATATAAAGAAAAACGGAACAAAGATAAATTATAAGGTAGTTACTAACTATATGATTTTAGATGATATTAATAAAATGGCCATGGAGATAATTTATCAATTCTCTTTAAGATATTTTAAGCTAGATAAAATTGAAGAAGCATTAAATGTTTCATTAAGTAAACATAAAGGAGTACTTTCTGAGTTTATGGAAGGAAAACCTTTAGATAGTGGTGAAAATATAAAATTTATAAAAGATATAATGAAATATATAAGTAAAGTAATAATTAATAAGTTATATAAAACTTCAGATGAACTTGTAAACTTTTTAAAAGGGGCCAGAGGAGAATTTGTTATACCAGGTAAATCAGGTTGTCCTACTAGAGGAAATATAAATATATTACCAAGTGGTAGAAATTTCTATTCTATAGATCCAAATTGTGTGCCTTCAAGAAGTAGTTATATAGTTGGAACTTCCCTAGCAAAGGATTTATTACAAAGATATATAAAAGAGGAAGGAAAATATCCTTGTAACATAATGATAATAGTTTATTCAGGGGAAACTATGAAAACTAATGGAGATGATATCTCTGAAATTCTTAATTTAATGGGAGTTAAACCAATTTGGCTTGAAGGAACAGATAGGGTTATAGGTCTTGAAGCTATTTCCTTAGAAAAGCTAGGAAGACCTAGAATAGATGTTACTTTAAGGATAAGTGGCTTGTTTAGAGATACTTTCCCTAATCTAATTGAGTTAATTGAAGAAGCAGTAAATTTAGTAAGTCAATTAGATGAGCATGAAAACATGAATTTTATAAAGAAAAATATAAGTAATGAAGTGAAAAGTATGATTAAAGAGGGAATATCCTTAGAAGAAGCAAAAGAAATGGCTTCATTAAGAGTTTTTGGATGCCCACCTGGAACTTATGGGGCTGGTGTAAATCAATTAATTGAAAGTAAGTCCTGGAAAAATAGTAATGATTTAGGAAATGCTTATGTAAATTGGAGTGCTCATGCTTATAGCAAAAAACTTCATGGTAGAAAACTAGAGTCAACATTTATAAAAAGACTTGAAAAAACAGATATTACTGTAAAAAATGAAAGCTCAAAAGAAATAGATATGCTAGAAAGTGACGATTATTATAACTACCATGGTGGGGCAATAGCTGCTGTAAAAATGGCAAAAGGAGAGTTTGCCAAAGCTTATTGCGGAGATAGTAGCGAGGTTTCTAAAACAAAAATTAAAGATGTCCATGAGCAAACTGCATTTATAATAAGATCTAGAATTTTAAATCCAAAATGGTTTCAAGGCTTAAAGAGACATGGATATAAAGGAGCTCAAGAAATTTCAGCTATGGTTGATATAGCTTTTGGATGGGATGCAACTTCAGAGGCTGTTGAAGATTGGATGTATGATAAGATTTGTGATGCTTATGTTTTAGACAATGAAAGACGAGAATGGATTAATGATGTAAACAAATGGGCTATGCATAATATGACAGAGAGGCTTTTAGAAGCTAATCAAAGAGGTATGTGGAATGCATCTGAAAAAAGACTTAATGAGCTTAGAAAAATATATATGGATACAGAAGGAGATCTAGAAGATTTAAGTGATATATAATTAATCTAGATTTTATGTTTAGATATATTTTTAGTATAGGTTAGTATCATAAGATGATTTTTTATTAGTTAAACTATGGGAGAATTAATTTTTATGGAAAAAGATAAGATTAAAAAGCTAAAATATTTAGTTTTATGGTGTAGTAATAGGTGCAATTTAAGTTGTGTTTATTGCTATGCTAAAAATAATTTAGGAAATGAAGATATGAGCTTTCTAACTGCTAAAAAGGCTATTGATATTTTAGATGAAAATGGCACCTTAATTTTAGCAGGGGGAGAACCTTTGATGAATTTTCCTTTAATAAAAGATATATTTTCATATATTGAAGAAAAAAATACAAATTTAAAGTTGGTATGCAAAGCAATGGAACTTTAATTAATAAAGAAATAGCAAAGGAACTTAAAAAGCTGAATCTAGGTATTGGAATAAGCTTTGATGGGAAACCGGAAATAAATAATAGTTTGAGAAGTAATGCAAAGGAAGTTATAAGGGGAATAGAATATTTAAAGGAAGAAAAAATTAATATCAATATAAATGCTGTAATTAGTAAATATAATGTTTTTCAGTTAAGTGGACTTGTTGATTTGGCTTATTATTTTGATAATGTAAAAGCTATTGGTTTTGACCTTTTAAGAGGTAATGAAGGATTAAGGGCCTCTTATAGTATGGTTTATGAAGGCGTAAAAAAGGCTTATGAGAGAAGTGAATTGTTGAATTCTTTAACAGGAAAAAAGGTTTTTATAAGGGAAATTGAGGATGCTAAAATTAGAATAATGAATAGTTATAAGGCATGTAATTATTGCTATGCTTCTATGGGACAGGCTGCTGTAGTTATACCAAATGGAGATATGTACCTTTGTAGTTCCTTAGTTTCAAAAGAAGAATACTATTTAGGAAATATCTTAGATAGGTACAGTTTTAAGTCTTTAAAGGATTTAGAGTTTAAAGAATGTAAGAAGTGCAATTATTATAAAATGTGTAGAAAAATATGTCCTTCTAGGGAAATTTTAAATGAAATAAATGGGAAAATATCCAGAGAAGAATGTGCGTTAAGAAAAGTGTGTTTTGATATAGTCATGAAGAAAATAAAATAGTACAAATAGGAGGAAGTTTATATGAAAAAAACAATTGTTTATCCTTTTACAGCTATTGTTGGTCAAGAAAATATGAAAAAAGCTTTGCTTTTAAATATAACTAACCCAGCATTAGGAGGGGTTTTAATTAAAGGAGAAAAAGGCACAGCAAAATCAACAGCAGTAAGGGCTTTAGCTGATTTATTGCCTTTAAGGGATGAAGTAAAAGGCTGCTCATTTGGATGTGATCCTAAAGATAAGGCTAAAGCCTGTAATGATTGCTTAGACAAAATGGAAAATAATTCAGAATTACCAGTTATAAAAGGTAAAATGAAGGTTATAGATTTGCCGGTAAGTGCTACAGAGGACAGGGTAGTTGGAACTTTAGACATAGAATACGCAATAAAATATGGAAAAAAGAAATTTGAGCCTGGTATACTTGCTGAAGCTAATAGAAATATTTTATATGTAGATGAAGTTAATCTTCTTGAGGATAGTGTTGTGGATATACTTTTAGATTCAGCGGCTATGGGCATAAATACAATTGAGAGAGAGGGAATTTCCTATTCTCATCCTGCTAGGTTTGTATTAATTGGTACAATGAATCCTGAGGAAGGGGATTTAAGGCCTCAATTATTAGATAGATTTGGCTTAGTTGTGGATGTAGTTGGTGAGAAGAGCATTGAGAAAAGGGTTGAAGTTATAAAAAATAGACTAGAATTTGAAGAGGATAGAGAAGCTTTTGTACAAAAAAAGAAAAGGATCAGGAAATTTTAAGGAATAAAATAATTAAAGCAAAAGAGATTTTGCCTTTAGTAAAAGTTCAGGAAAGTTTATTAATTAAAGTAGCTAAATTGTGTATAGAACTAAAAGTTGATGGCCATAGAGCAGATATTAGCTTAATAAAAACAGCAAAAACTCTAGCAGCTTTTAAGGGAAATGAAGAAGTTACTGTAGAGGATATGATAGAGGCAAGTTCTTTAGTTCTACCTCATAGAATGAGAAAGAAACCTTTTGAAAAAAATACTTTTGATTTTGACTTAGTTAAAAAAATTATGGAGGAATAGGGGAAAAACTATGTTTAGAAATAGTGTATTTCCCTTTGCGGCAATAATTGGACAGGAAAAGCTTAAAAGAGCACTAATTCTCAGTATAATAAATCCTAAAATTGGTGGAGTGCTTATATGTGGTGAAAAAGGAACTGCTAAATCTACTTCAGTAAGGGGACTTAGTAGAGTTTTAAAGGATATAAAAGTAGTAGATTTGCCCTTAAATGTAACAGAAGATAGACTTGTTGGTGGAATAAATATTGAAAGTGCTATTAGTAAAGGAAAAAAAGAATTAGAAGAAGGAATATTAAGAAAAGCTAATGGTAATATTCTTTATGTAGATGAAGTGAATTTATTAAGTGAACATATAGTTAATTGTATACTAGAAACTAATGGTATCAATGTAATAGAAAGAGAAGGCCTTTCAATAAAAGAGGAGTGTAAATTTATTCTAGTTGGAACTATGAATCCAGAGGAAGGTGCCTTAAGAAGTGAATTTTTAGATAGATTTGGATTATATGTAGAGGTAAAAGGATGTAAAAAATTACCTCAAAGAGTTGAGATAATAAAAAGAAGACTAGAATATGAAAAAAATCCTTATAAATATGAATCTTTATGGGAATACGAGGAAAACATATTAAGAGATGAGATAATTAAGGCTAAAGCTATTGTAAATTCAATTAAAGTTAAAGAGCAAGCTTTAAACTTTGCAGCTCAGCTGGCAAAGGCATCTAATTGTGATGGCCATAGAGGAGAGATAATATTAATTGAAACAGCTAAAGCAATAGCTGCACTAGATGGCAGATACTATATTAATTCACAAGATTTAAAAGAGGCTTCTTTGTTTGTACTGCCACATAGAATGAAGGATGCAAAAAATGGGCAAAGCAATGAGAAAAAAGATGAAATGAAATCAGATTCTAGTAAAGATGATTCAAGTAGTAGCAATGAAAAAGATAATAAGCAAAATAATGAAGGTAGGGGAAGTAAAGAAGAAAAAAATCATGATGGCAAAGGTAGTGAAAAAGCAAACAACAATGAAAAGAATGATATAGATAATTCCAAAATACAAGAGGAAATCAAAGAAAATCAAGATAGAAGTCAGAAGAAAAAAGATGAAAATAGAGAAGATAAGAAAAATGGGGAGTTAAAAGAAGAGATAGCTGATATTGGAAAAATATTTAAGGTGAAAAAAATAAGTGTTAAAGTAAAGGACAGAAAAAAAGATCAGGTAGTGGTAAGAGAATTAAGACTAAAACTTCAGTTTCAGAAGGTAGATATGTAAGGTATAAAGAGTGCAATAATAAAGTTAAGGATTTAGCTTTTGATGCAACAGTAAGGGCAGCTGCACCCTATCAAAAATTTAGAAACTGTGAAGGAAGCCTAGCTATTGATATAAGAAAAAGTGATATTAAGGAAAAAGTAAGGGAAAAGAGGACTGGTGCAACTATTCTTTTTGTAGTAGATGCGAGCAGTTCTATGGGCGCAAATAAAAGAATGAAGGAAGTTAAAGGAGCAATAATGTCACTTTTAACAGATGCCTATGAAAAAAGAGACAAGGTAGGAATGATTGCTTTTAGAAAAGATAGGGCAGAAGTACTTTTAAATGCAACCAGAAGTGTTGAAATGGCAAAAAAACAATTAGAAGTCATGCCAACAGGAGGAAAGACTCCTATAGGATTTGGATTACAAAAGGCTTATGAAGTATTTAAAACTTGTGAAAAAAGAGATAAGGAAATTGTTCCTGTTATGGTTTTAGTCTCTGATGGTAGAGTTAATTATCACGGTGATTCTAAGGAACCTTTTAAGGAAACTTTGAATATCGCGCATAAAATAAGAGAAAAAAACATACAAAGTATAGTAATAGATTGCGAGAGAGGTTTTGTAAAGTTAGAGATGGCTAAAGAAATTAGCAAAGCTTTAAAGGCTGATTATTACAAAATTGAAGATTTAAAGGCAGAAGAAATTGCAAACACCGTTAGAAAGGGTATATAAAATTTAAAAAGGGAGAGTGTTTTAAGGTGTATGAAAAGATTAAATTAACCTACAAATACCATGATTTAGAACCCTATATAGACAAACTAACAGTGAAAACTCATTACGAAAAACATTTGCAAAGTTATGTAAATAATTTAAATACAATTTTAAAGGATTATGAAGAATTTACAAAGGGAAAAACAATAGAGGATATATTAGGAGATATTGATAATATACCAAAGGAAATAACACAAGGGGTTATAAATCAAGGAGGGGAGTTTCTAATCATAATTTTTACTTCTCTATTTTGCACCCTAAATCTAAAGGAAAGCAAAAACCAGAAGGAAAATTAATGGAGGTAATTATAAGAGATTTTGGAAGTTTTGAAAAAATGAAAACTCAATTAAGTAATGCTTCTATTTCGCAGTTTGGATCCGGATGGGGATGGCTTGTATTAGATGAAAATGGAAAGCTTCAGATTATTAAAACTATGAATCAGGATTCCCCTTTAAGTTTAAATAAAAAGCCACTGCTTGCTATAGATGTTTGGGAACATGCTTACTATTTAAAATATAAAAATTTAAGAAATGAATATGTTAAAAACCTATGGAAAATTATTAATTGGTCAAAGATTGAAGAAATCTATGAGAGCTATAATAAGTAGTTTAAAAAATTTTTTATAAGTTAAATGAATTAATAAAAGTACGGAAATAATATTATAAATTTTCTGTACTTTTATTAATTTAATGATAAAAGGTAAATATATATAAAAAATAAATACTCTATAAGTGAACATAATGCTATAATAAGTAATATCACTATAATTTGAGGTGCATGAAATGAGTATAAAAAAAATTTAGATTTTTAAGTATTAGAAATAAGCTAATTATTTGTATGATATTTTTAATAATAATGCCAAATATATTTATTATGAATCATGTTAGTAGTGAGTTTAATAAGTATTTAGAAAATTTATTTTTTAAGCGAACTAAAGAAGATATGGTAAGAATAGATAATTTGATAAATATGTATTTGGGTAATATTAAAGAAAATATTAGCTTTTTATCTAATAACACAGTGGTGACAAATGTAGATAATAATATTACTAAGTATATTAATTGTGATGAAATTACTAAAATGATGCCTTCAAAAAGCAGAGGCATAGAAAAACAAATTTATAATTTATATTCAGAGTTTGGTCATAATAGCTCTGTTCTTAAGTACATATATATGGGAACAAAGGATGGAGGATTTATACAGTGGCCAGAGGGATATATAAGTAAAAATTATGATCCAAGGGAAAGACCTTGGTATAAAGAGGCAATAAGTAAACCAGGTCAAACGGTAATAACTTCACCTTATTATTATCCAGGTGCCAATGAAACGGTTATAAGTATTGTTAAGACTATAAAAAATAGTAAAAATGAAATTGTTGGCGTTCAAGGAATAGATTTGAATTTACAAGAGATAACTAGTATGGTTAACAAAATGAAAATAGGAAAAAACGGATATATTATATTAACAAATAGTAAAGGAGTAATAATAGCAAATCCTAATGATTCAACTACAACATTTAAGAATTTTAAAGAATTAAAAGGTAATGGACCTTTTGATATTGAGAAAGTAAAATCAGGTGTATTTACTGTAAAATTAGATGGAAATGAAAAATTAATAAATGTATATTCATCTGAAAAAAGTAAGTTGAAACTAATTTCAGTTATTGAAAAAAGTGAGTTTTTGGAACAAGTGGATAAAGTTGAGATGGGCATTCTTAAAACTCTTCTTATATTTATAATAATAGCGTTGTTTATGGCTATATTTTTTCAAATAGATTTTCAAAACCAATTTTAGATTTGAAAAAGCATTTAAGTTATATTAGTTATGGAAATTTAAAAAGAAAGATTCCAAATAGTGTATCATTTAGAAATGATGAATTTGGAGAACTTTCCTCAGCTATTGAATCAATGCAGAATCGCTTAGAAACTTTAATAAATGCAATAAGAGGTTCTGAAAAAGAACTTAAGGAAAATGTTTATTTTTTTCAAGTGCTTATTGATACTATACCAAGCCCTATTTTTTCAAAAGATGAAAATGGTAAATACACTCATTGTAATGCTTCATTTATGGAATATTTGGGATTAAGTAAAAGGAGTATTATAGGAAATAGTGATTATGAGATTTATCCCCAAAAACTAACCAATAGATTTAAGAAGATAGAGAAGAACTTAATAAAAAATAAGGGGAAACTAGTTTATGAATCTCAAGTTAAGTATAGCGATGATACTATCCACGACGTTATATTTAATGAGGCTGCAATAGTAAATACTGATGATGAAGTAAAGGGATTTGTTGGTGTAATACTAGATATTACAAAAGAGAGAGAGAATCAAGATAAGATAAAAAAATTACTAAAATTAAAAGAAGTAATGATAGAGATAGGGCATTACATCAATGAAGAGCATGATATTAATAATCTATTTAAGATGGTTTTAAAAAAAGTGTATAAGTGTATAAATGTAGGTAGTGCTGGTACTCTTTTGATTTTAGATGATGAAAATATATTAAAAGTAGCAGTTGCGGAAAATTATTTAGAAGAAGAAGTAAAGTCTTTTTCAGTAAATCTAGAAAAATCAATACCTTATATTGTAACTAAAGGAAATATAAAAAACACTGTCATTGCTAATGAAATCGATAAAATGAATATTAATGGAATTTTAAAGCCTGAGGATGGAAGGGATATAAAATCTGTGATTTGCGCACCGATTTTTATAAAAAACAAGCTATATGGTTTTATTAATTTGGAGAGTAAGGAGCTTAATTCTTTTGGAGAAAGAGAATTTGAACTTATGGAGTATGTAAGATACCAGTTAGCCATTACTATTTCAAAACATGAACTTTATGAAGAAACCATATATTTATCTAGATATGACAAATTAACGGGGTTATTCAACAGAAGTTATTTTGAGCAATTAGTTTATACAAAGGTATATCAATCAATGAAATTAAGTAAAAAACTATATGTTGCCATTTTTGACTTAAATGGTTTAAAATTTGTCAATGATAATTATGGGCATTTATCAGGAGATGAATTTATTAGATATTTTTCAAAAGGTTTAAAAAAATATGGAAATGATTATGACATTATAGCAAGATTTGGTGGAGATGAATTTATTGGTGTATTTTATAATACAAGCTTAGATAAATTAACTTCAAATTTTGATGATTTAAATTTGTATTTTAATGAGAATCCTATTATTTTTGATAAACAAAAATATGTGTGTAGTTTTAGCTATGGAATAGCAAGTTATAATGAGGATGGAAATGATTTTACTGATTTAGTAAAAATAGCAGATGACAGAATGTATAAACTTAAAAAAATAATGAAATCTAATGGGAAAAATTGCATGAAAAAAACCTAGTAAATCTCTTTTGCTAGGTTTTTTTCATATTAGTTTAAAATTTTTAGGTGTTGTTTAGAATTGTATTGAGAATGTGAAAGGTTTTCTGTAAACAGCTTTCTTATATTACTAAAGTTTAAATTTCGATATAATATTTTCTAGTGAAGTTGATAAAGATTTTAATGAGTTAGAACCACTTGTTAAATTTTGTGTTGTTGTGTTTTGCTTTTCTGTGTCTTTAATTATATTGTCTATTGCGGTCTGAATTTCTTTTGAAGAGCTAGCTATTCCCTCTACAAGATTCTTAACAAAATTATTTGATTTATCTAAATCTTCTATCATATCTTTTAATTTTTTGGAGAAATGCTCAAAATTATCAATGTTTTCAACAACATTACCTAAGTTTTTTGAGCAGCTTTTATATTACTTAATTCCTCTATTACATTTTCTGAATTTAAATTCATAGAATTTATAGTTTTATGAGATTCGTCACTAATTTCGAAAATAAGGGATTTTATTGAATCTAGGGTGTTATCTGTTTCATTGGCTAATTTCCTGATTTCTTCTGCAACAACTGCAAAACCTTGACCTTGTTTCCCTGCTTTTGCAGCTTCAATACTAGCATTTAGAGCTAACAAATTGGTTTGGTCTGAGATGTCTTTTATTAAGCTCAAAATATTTTCAATTTGGTTAGTTCTTTTATCTAAGTTCTTTATAGCATTTGTAGCTGTTGAGATTAGAGTTAGAACTTTATCTAACTGTTCTATTGATTTATCAATAATAACAGTGGTGCTTGTAATTACTTTGTTGCTTTGATTTGTTTTATTAACATTTTCTTTAGAAGCAATATATATTTCTTTAGTATATGAATCAATATGGTTAAATTTATTATTTATTTCGTTTATACTTCCATTTTGTAATAAAATATCATTTTGAACATTTTTTATTTCAGCAGAAATATTGCTTGAAGAGCAGGCTAGATTATCATTTGTTTCCTCTAGTTTTTTTGATATAGTGTTTAGGTTAGAGATATCAGAGTCTAATTTAATAATGATATCTCGTATAGATTTTGAAGAATTATTTATTGAATTAATTAAAATGGATATTTCATCTTTTCCTTTTGGTTTAAAAGAAGAAGATAAATTACCTTTAGCTAGTTCCTTTGATGCATTCATGCCTATATCTATATTTTTAAAACTTTTTTTGCAAAAATTATAGTTACAATTATAAATGCACTCATTCCTAAAATTAGTATTTCAGTGTTAGTTATAAGAATTTTTTTAAGTTGTTTTTCAATATAGTCAGCAGGTATTGCAAATATTAGTGACCAGTTTGAGGATTTAACTTTGCTATAAAATAGATAATAATCAGCATTATTATATTTTATTAGCTTATATCCATTATCTTTATTGGATATTTCACTACTAATTTTATTTAAATAACTTTCATTTTTTATATTCTTTCTCAGTATATAATCTTTATTTGGATGATAAATAAATGACCCCTTAGATGAAACTAGAAATGCAGATCCTTTATTTTCAAGCTTAACATTTTTCATCATTTTTTCTATGGAGTTTAAATTAAGATCTATTCCAGATACACCTATTATATCACCTTTATTATTTGTTAGTTTTTTAGCTCCAGAAATAAGTTTTCTACCGGTAGCTTCTTCGAAATAGGGTTCAGTCCAAACAAAATCTTTCGCAGATATAGCAGTTTTATACCAATCTTGTTCCCAGTATTTAAATCCATCAATATTTTCTTCCTCAAAAGTTATACATCCTTTTTCTGTATCTTTTAAAATGCAAACATAAGGCATTTCTTTTTCTATTTGAAAATCTTTATTATAAAAAGTGTAGCTTGTCTCCAAATCAGGGTTGCTTTTTAAAATATTTGATAGACACTCTGTAAGATATACTTTTATATATTTATAATTTTTAGCATTATAATCAAGATTTTCACTTATCTCAGAAATTACATTACTTATATTTTCAGCATTACTTACTCTGGTATTTATTTCAACTGATATTTTCTGTACGTTATTATTCTCATCTCTAATAAATTGTTCTGTTAACCTATTTTTAGCAATTTTATAATTTATATTTGATGTAATTATAAGAATAAGGCTCATAAATATAGTAAATACCAGAATGATTTTTGATTTGATACTCCTCATTATTTTTTAACCTTCTTTCAAAGATTAACTTAATTGTTCCACTATATATTATGATTGATTTAAGGATTAGTTACAAAATTTTCAAATGTAAAAATATTATTAAAAAATAATATTAGATCAAAATAAATTGATATGTCAATGTAGTTAATAAATAAGAAAAATAGCAGAAGGAAGATCACTTCTACTATTTTTCTTATTTTATGTTGTTTTTAAAGTAAAATTTTCTGAATAACAATATTAAATTATTGTAATTATATTTTTCTGTCCCACAGTTACTTTATCACCATTTTTAACTGAAACTTTTTTATCTTCAGGTAGGTTAGTGAAGATAATAGGTGTAATTATAGATGGAATTTTAGTTTTTATTTCTCCAAAATTTACTTTTAGTAATAACTGACCAGCAGTTATCTTATCTCCTTCTTTAGCTAAAACTTCAAAACCTTCTCCTTTAAGATTTACAGAATCAATACCTATGTGGATTAGTATTTCATTACCGTTATCTGACATTATCGCTATAGCGTGTTTTGTTGGAAATACTGTCATTACAGTTCCGTTTACAGGAGAAACTACTTCTCCTAGATCCTTTGAAGGCTCTATAGCAAAACCATCACCCATCATTTTTTGAGAAAAAACTTCATCTGGAACTTCTGCAATAGAAAGAATTTTTCCTTCAATAGGAGAAACAAATAAGTTATCCTCTTCTTTTTTAACTAAAGAGTTCTTGTCTACTGATTCTTTTGAAGCATAAGTAATAATTTTCCCATCAATGATGTTTTTAATTTGGCTTTTTAATTGGTCGGATTTTGGTCCAAATATTGCTTGAATATTGTTTCCAACTTCCATAACACCTGCAGCACCAAGGCTTTTTAATTGATTTTTGTCAACTTTTTTAATGTCGTTAACAGATACACGAAGGCGAGTTATACAAGCATCTAGGTTTTTTATATTTGATTTTCCTCCCAGGGCAGCAAGTACTGCTGTAGCAAGTTCGAATCCTTTAACATTTACTATTACTTTTTCTTTTCCTTCTTCTTCTCTTCCAGGAGTTTTTAAATTAAATTTTCTAATGGCAAATCTAAATCCAAAGTAGTAAATTACTGCAAAAAACAGGCCTACTACAATAACTAACCACCAACTAGTTCTATTTGGAAAAACACCAAATAGTAAGAAGTCAATTAATCCACCTGAAAACGTCATACCTATTTTAACTTTTAATATTTGCATTGTCATGAAGGATAAACCAGCAAATACACAGTGAATTGCAAATAGTATTGGTGCAACGAATAAGAATGAGAATTCAATGGGTTCCGTTATACCTGTTAAGAAAGATGTTAAGGCTGCTGAAAACAATAAACCTCCAACTAATTTTCTATTTTCAGGTTTAGCTTCTTTGTACATAGCATAAGCTGCTGCGGGAAGTCCAAACATCATAAATGGAAACTTACCAGTCATAAATGTACCAGCTGTTAAAGTAACATGATCTTTAAGCTGTGCAAAGAATATTAAATTATCACCACGAACGATTTCTCCAGCTTTTGTTGTATATTCTCCAAATTGGAACCAAAATGGATTATAGAAAATATGATGTAATCCAAAAGGAATAAGACTTCTTTCTATAACTCCAAATACGAAGGCGGCAAAAGTTTTGTTTGCATCAATCATGCTATGTGAAAATATATTTAAGCCATCTTGAATAGGTGGCCATGCAAAGGTCATAATTATCCCTATGAAAAGAGCAAATACTGCAGTTACTATTGGAACAAATCTTTTTCCTGCAAAGAAACCTAGGTAAGCTGGAAACTCAATATTATGAAATTTCTTGTATATTTGAGCTGCGGCAATACCAATTATAATACCACCAAATACTCCCGTTTGAAGGGTAGGTATTCCAAGTACATTTGCATAAGCTGGATTATTAGCTACAATATCTGAAGTTACTCCTGCAACAAGACCCATAGTAACATTCATAATAAGGAAACCAACTATAGCTGCAAGGCCAGCAACGCCTTCACCACCTGCAAGACCTACAGCAACTCCAACAGCAAAGATTAAAGAAAGATTACTAAATATAATTCCTCCTGATTGAGCCATAACTTTGGCTAAAGCTTGAAACCATCCTGCATTTAAAGCTGGTATTATGTTTAGAAACTGAGTCTCTTGAAACATAGAGCCTAGTGCTAGAAGTATACCGGCAACAGGAAGTAAGGCAACAGGCAACATTAATGCTTTACCAATTTGTTGCAAAACACCAAAAGATTTTTTTATCATTTAATTTTCTCCTTTCGGGTTACCAAAATAAAAGGCACGAGCAATATCATTAAATGTATATATATATTTACCAAAAGAACAACAGTAAATACATAGATAGCTTTAACAATTTTGTTCATGCCTAATCGAATCAGTAACACGCAAAATAAATATTTAAATATTTTTATTATCAAATTACAATAAATACATTTTCATTCTACTATATATTCGAATTACCTTCAACATTATTTTTATATTTTTTGATATATATAATTAAATTTAAAATGAAATGTAAATATATTATGCAAAATAGGATTTATAAAAATAGGTTAAAATTATATAATAAGATAATATAGTTTGCTTTAAAGGGAGAAATAGATATGAATGAAAGAAAACTAAGAATTTTTTATGAGGTAAGTAAGGAACTCAATATGACAAAGGTAGCTGAAAAACTATATGTAAGTCAGCCATCTATTAGTCAAGCTATAAATGATTTAGAAAGAGAATTAGATGTTAAATTATTTGAAAGAATAGGTAAAAAGATATATTTAACTTATTATGGAGAAGTTTTACTTAAATATGTTAGAAGAATATTAAATATCTATGATGAGGCGTCTAGAGTTATGAAGGATATTAATAGTTTAAAAGGAGGTAAACTTATTATAGGGGCTAGTACTACTATTGGAATATACATAATGCCAGATGTTATTGGAAAATTTTCTAAGAAATATCCTGATATAGATATATCTATAATAGTAGAAAACACAGAAAATATTGTAAAGCTTATAGAGGAAAATAAGCTTGATATAGCTTTCGTTGAAGGACCGGTTCATTCTGATGAAATTAGACTTGAAAAATTTTGTGAAGATGAATTGGTTTTTATAACCAATAGTGATCACCCTTGGACAAGGGATAAAAAAATAGTAAAGGAAGATATTCTGAAAGAGAAAATAATAATACGTGAAAAAGGTAGTGGTACAAGAGAGGTATTTGTAGATGCTTTGAAGAAAAGAGATATAGATTTTAAAATTTTCATGGAACTTGGGCATACAGAAGCAATAAAAAAGGCTGTAGAAGCAGGAATTGGTGTTTCCTGCATATCAAAAAGATGTGTTAAAGATGAAGTTAATTATGGTAAATTGGTAGTTGCTAAAATAGATGATTTAAGGATTATAAGGAATCTTTACCTTATTGATCATAAAGATAAGTATATTTCAAAATTAATTAGGACTTTTGTAAACTTTGCCAAAGAATACATAACTAAATGAT
This sequence comes from Haloimpatiens sp. FM7315, assembly GCA_041861885.1. Classification (NCBI taxonomy): domain Bacteria; kingdom Bacillati; phylum Bacillota; class Clostridia; order Eubacteriales; family Clostridiaceae; genus Haloimpatiens; species Haloimpatiens sporogenes. Next base: position 1,887,393 of record JBGVUE010000001.1, on the reverse strand, counting down.
TATGCATATTATAAAATAATAATATTTTACTTTTTAATGTTCTAACCTTAAAATGAATAAGGAAATTACATTTAAAATTGATTTTTAAGGGAGAGAGCAGAAATGAAGAGTATTAAAAAATTATTACCGGGAATTATAATAGCATTTGTCATTGCTTTAATTGCTACAAAATTAGGGGAGATTATGCCTATAATTGGTGGACCGGTATTTGGAATAGTAATAGGTATAATAATAAATAACTCTATGAAAAAGCCTAAGCTTTTAGACGAAGGAGTTACATTTACTTCAAAAAAATACTTCAGTGGGCGATTATAGTTTTAGGTGCAGGTTTAAGTTTTAATCAGGTTAAAACTACTGGAGTAGAGTCTTTAGCAGTTACTGTTTTTACAATTTCAACAGCATTTCTTACAGCCTATGTTTTTGGAAAATTACTTAAGGTTAAAGGAGATTTGAAGACACTTATAGGGGTTGGTACGGCAATTTGCGGAGGATCTGCTATAGCTGCTATATCTCCAATTATAGAAGCTGATGATATGGACATAGCTTATTCAATATCCACTATATTTTTATTTAATATTATTGCAGTACTTATTTTTCCTCCACTTGGTCATCTTATAGGTTTTACAGATAAAGCTTTTGGACTTTGGGCAGGTACTGCTATAAATGATACTTCATCTGTGGTAGCTGCAGGTTACGCTTTTAGCAATAAAGCAGGGGAATATGCTACAATTGTAAAGTTAACAAGAGCTACTATGATAATACCTATATCTTTAATATTTACGGCTATTATGGCGTATAAAAAGAAAAAAGAAGCAGAGCAAAATAAAGAGGTAAACTACAAATTTTCTAAGATATTTCCTTGGTTTATTCTTTGGTTTTTGGTGGCATCAGTTTTAAATACCATGGGGGTATTTAAAGGAGGTAGCATTCATTATATTAATATACTAGGAAAATTCATGATTGTAATGGCTCTTTCTGCTATAGGTTTGAGTTCTGATTTTAGAAAAATGGTTAAATCCGGAATAAGGCCAATAATATTAGGATTAATAGTTTGGTTTAATGTAGCAATAGTTAGTATAATAGTACAGTTTATAACAGGACAAATATAAGTTGTAATTAACTATGATAAAATAACTAGGATGTATTGTTTGATACAATACATCCTAGTTATTTTAGTTCTTTTTATAAAAAAGTAATCCTGATAGAAATATAAAGATGGATATACCAAAGTCTATTATAACAGAAGGCTTAGAAAGACCACCATAAACTACTATTATAGCACCAATAAATGCAAGGAAAGGAATTACAAATCTTTTTGTAATGGAAAGATCTTTCATTACGAACATATATTTAATGTAAATAATAATATATATTCCATAAATTAAAGCTATAGGTAATTCTGAAATATCAATAAATAATTTATTTGGGAATAATCCTTGAAAATTCATATACCAAACCAATAAAAAAACAAAAACTAAAAATAAATTTGCCATAGCAGAATTTGTTGGCATATTGGTTTTCTTGTGTATTTTTGAAAAAAGTTAGGCTTTAATCCCTGACCACGCATAGCTAGAGAATAAAAACCTCTTGATCCGCCAAGTATAAGACCATTTAAGGTGCCCAAACAAGATATTACGATAAAAGCGGTAAGAAGAGATGCACCAAAATTTCCAAATATAGTGCTAGCGGCTAGGCTAACTGCAGTATCACCTTGTTTAAGTATTGTTTGAGTTGGGATTATACCAACTATACCAAGAAAATATAGAATGTATATAATAACTACAGATAAAGAACCAAGTACAAGGGCTTTTGGTAAAGTCTTTTTTGAGTCTTTAATTTCACTATTAATTGTTGTTGCTATAATCCAGCCTTCATAAGCAAAAGCAGTGCTTAAAACAGCAGCAGCAAAATTATTTCCTGTTGCTAGTTTTTTAGTTACTTCATAAAAATTATTTACAAGAACTCCACTGGTCATACCTTTAAGTAAACCTAAAAAAGCAATTAAAATTAATGGAATTAATTTTATTACTGTTGAAAATATCTGAAACTTACCTGAAAGAATAGGAGACAGATAGTTAATTAAATATATTCCAAGTATATAAATGATTGCTAATATCCAAAGAAAATCCCCTTTTTTATTTAGTAAAATACAAGTATAATTTGCAGCAACCCAAGCTAATACTGCTGCTAGTGCAGGGTAATAAATTATGGCATTAAACCACCCAATTAAATAGGCAAATTTTTCTGAAATAATACTTTCCGCATAGTCTACTATGCCATTTGATTTTTCAAATCTATTGGAACATTCCGCAAAAACTAAGGCACCAAAAATCATGGAAATTGCTCCTGTTAACCAAGCTAGCAAGGCTATTTTTACACTTCCACCTGAAGCCTCAAGTACATTGTCTGCCTTAAAAAACACTCCAGAACCAATTACTATACCAATAACCATGGCAATTGTGGTCCAAAGCCCATATTTTTTCTCTAACATATTTCTCCTCCTGTTAATAGTTAAAATTTTTATTGATGTACACTTCTAAACTTTACAACGTTAAATTTTTTGACCATATTATTTAATATGTAAAACAACTATTATATTGCAACATATTTAAAATTATTATACATAGTTTTACAATAATCGTCAAGAATCTTTAGAATTTTTCAATGATTCTCTAATTTTCACATATAGCAGTAAGAATATAAAATGATATGCAATTAAATTAAAAGGTATTTTAATACTAAAATGATAAAAACATTTTAATATTAAAGATAAAATAGTATAATTTACTAAGAAGATGAGTTAAAATACATTATGAAGAAAAAGTTATTAACACTTTTGTATAAATTATTTAAGATTTTGGAGGCATAGAAATGGTTCGACCAACTAAGTTTAGAAAAGTAGATTTTTTCCCTAAAAACACATATTTTATTCCTTTTGAAAAACCAAGTTGTGAAATAAAAGACGTAATTTTGAAGGTAGAAGAGCTTGAGGCTATGAGGCTAAAGGATATAGAGGAGTTAAATCAAGAGGAATGTGCGGAAAGTATGCAAGTATCTAGACAGACTTTTCAAAACATTATAGATAGTGCCAGAAAAAAGTTGCTATTGCGCTTACAGAAGGAAATGCAATAAAAATAGGAGGGGAAGCTATAGAACCAAATACTGTAAATTTAAATGTTTTGAATGCGGAAACATATATGAAATTAACTATGAGCAGGATAAGCATGTATGTCCAAATTGTGGTTCTAATAAGGTGATTTGTGGTAAAAAAATTCTCTTTGCAAAAAATGGTGTAAAAATAATTTGCCTAAGGAGTAAATATAGAACAATATTATAATTTTATGTAGACAATTTAAAGATATAGTGGTGTTATCATTTATAGATGATAATGATAATTAATATTGAAATTTTGAAATAGTTAATTCCCCAGACTGAAAAGCTTAATAAATTTTTTTAATACTTACATGATAATGATAATCAATAGATAATTTTGCGATTACTTTTTATCAACTAAAGAAAATAATCATCAAAAAAATAATAAGGGGAGAATAAATGCTTGATAAATTGCTGTTTAAATTTAAAGAGAGAAAATTATATCATGATGTAATAGAAAGTTTAGTAGCAGCCCTTGAAGCTAAAGATATTTATACTAAAGGACATTCTGATAGGGTAGCTGATATGAGCTATGAAATTTCCAAAAAACTCGGAATTAAAGGGGTATCTTTGGAACAAATACATATTGCAGCACACCTACATGATATAGGAAAAATAGGAGTTCCAGATAAGGTTCTAAATAAAAAAGGAAGGCTAAATCCACATGAGTTGGAATATATAAAAATGCATCCAAGAATAGGGTTTGATATTTTAAGCAAATCAAGAACACTTAAAAACATAAGTAAAATAGTGCTTTATCATCATGAAAGATGGGATGGTAAAGGATATCCAGAAGGTATTTCTGGATTATCAATACCTATAGGGTCTAGAATCATTGCAGTAAGTGATGCTATAGATGCTATGACTTCAGATAGACCTTATAGGAAAGCTATGGATTTAAGTAGTTGTTTAAGAGAATTAGAGGTTAATAAAGCTTTGATGTTTGACCCTATAATAGTTGAATGTGTTTTAAATAGGGCAAATATCGTAAATAAGTTTATTCAAAACAAGAAAATAAATAATTTTTAATTATTTGGGAGGAGATATTATGAAAAATATATCAGTAATTTTTGGAGTGGCAGTGGTAATACTGAAGCTATGGCAATAAAAATATTTGAAGGTGCTAAAACATCAAATACAAAGGTTAGACTTCTTAATGTTGAGAAAGCAAATATTGATGATGTTATAAACTCGGATATTGTTTGTCTTGGTTGCCCTGCTATGGGGGCAGAAGAACTTGAAGAAACTATAATGGAGCCTTTTATAGAATCAATTTCAAGTTTATTAAAAGGGAAGAAAATAGCTCTCTTTGGTTCTTATGGCTGGGGAGATGGAGAATGGATGGTAAATTTCAAAGATAGAATGGAAGAATATGGAGCTAAGCTGTTAGCCAAGGGGCTTATAATAAATGGTGAACCTGATGAATCTCAGTTAGAAGAATGCATAGAATATGGAGAAAATTTAGCAAAATTTTAGATTTAATATTTGTTGAGGAGACTTTTTTATGAGCAAGGAAAAGTTAACTAAATTTTATAGTATTATAAGTGGCTATGAGGATTTTGAGTACTTGTTATCTATAATAATATGTAATGCTGCGCCAACTTTAAAAAAGCAAAAACTGCTTCTTTAATTACTTTTGGTGTAGATAATAGAAATTCAAATTCTATCTGGAAAAGATACAAAGACAAAGTTAAAGAAAAACTCAAGGTTTTATTTGTCGAACTAAAGACCAATAAAAATAGTACTGTTGTGTTATTTTACAATAAAAAAATGTTATAGAAGAACTTAAAAAATAAATCAAATATTCTATTTTTAGAAAGATTTGGATATAACTATGAAATGAGTATGAATGACTACTTTAATCTTTTAAGTAAAAGATATGAAATTGCATGCCCACACGAAATAGGAATTTTTTTAGGCTATCCAGTAGAGGATGTTATAACTTTTGTGGATTGCCCTAATAGGAAATGTAAGATGGTAGGTTACTGGAAAGTATATCATGATGAAGAAAAAGCTAAAGCTATTTTTAGTAAATATGATTTTTTTAAGCATTCCTTTATTGAAAGTATGCTTAAGGGATATAAGCCCACTGAATTTTCTATAACTTAATTGAAAGGTTATTAAAAGTCTGAATTAAAGCAAAAGGATATTACACTTTTGCTTTAATTAATTGGCATTTGACAATAAATTAAAATGATAGTAACATGAAAATCAGTTAAGAATAGTTAGATGATTTTAATTTTTATAAAAGTTCACCGTAAAGACTTTTTAATAAGAGGAGAGATAATTATGGAAAAAGTTCAAGGAAATAAGAAGTCATGTTTACAGCCAAAGCCTAATATTTTAGTTTCTTGTAGAGGAGCTAATGGTAAAAATAATGCTTTAGCAGTAGCATATTGCTGTAATTGTAGCTACAATCCCCCTATGATTATGGTGGGAATTACTCCTTCTAGATATTCCTATAATATTATAAAAGAGACTGGCGCTTTTGCAGTAAATATTGTTACGGAAGATCAAAAGGATATATTTGATTATATGGGAAGTCATAGTGGAAGAGATGAGGATAAATTTGCAAAGCTTAATATTAAAGTAGAGGAAGGTATAAAAGTAAATGTACCTTTAATAGGGGAGTGTCCAGTTAACATTGAGTGTAAGGTTGTGGATTCTATACTAACAGGATCTCACGAAATGTTTGTAGGTAAGGTTGAATATGTACATGCAAATAAAGAAATAGTGGACGATAATGGTAATATTGATTTTTCAAAATTAGAATTAATTTAATAGATATAAAACTATAAAATCTGGCCAGCAGAAAATGCTGGCTTTTTAAATTATTCTTAAATGTCCAGTATGAAAAGTAAAGGACAGTAAATTTATATAATGGAGCATTATTTTACATATACATATTGACAATTATAATAATGGGTATTACAATTTAATTGATAACAATAATCAGTATCAAATGAATTAATAAATTAATAAGCTTTATATTTTTATAAATAGCCTTATAAATACATAGGAATTAAATGAAAGGAGGACTAATATGACGTTAATAATGGCAGAGGAAGGTAAGAAAAACATAATAAAAAAATAACTGGAAGAGATAATGTCCGTAATTTTTTAGGCAAATTAGGGTTTGTAGAGGGAGAAAGTGTAACTGTAGTATCAAAATTATCCGGGAATATGATAATAAATATAAAAGATTCCAGGATTGCTATTGATAAAAGCATGGCAAATAGAATTCTAATTTAGGAGGCAATTTATATGAAAACATTAAAAGATCTAAAATGTGGTGAAAAGTCTACTGTTGTGAAACTTCATGGAGAAGGGGCAGTTAAAAGAAGAATTATGGATATGGGAATAACTAGAGGAATTGAAATATTTGTTCGTAAACTTGCGCCTTTAGGAGATCCAATTGAAGTTAATATTAGAAATTATGAATTAACTATTCGTAAAAAAGATGCGCAGATGATTGAAGTAAAATAATAATATCATATAGGAGGCAGATTAATGGAGAATTTAAGAATTGCTCTTGTTGGAAATCCCAATTGTGGAAAGACAACTATGTTTAACTTTTTAACTGGTAGTTCACAGTATGTGGGAAACTGGCCTGGGGTAACAGTAGAAAAAAAGAAGGAAAATTTAAAGGGGATAAAAATATTAAGATAATAGATTTACCGGGGATATATTCCCTTTCGCCATATACTCTAGAAGAAGTAATTACTAGAAATTATCTTATTGAAGAAAAACCAGATGTAATTATTGATATAGTGGATAGTACAAATATTGAGAGAAATTTGTATTTGTCAACTCAAGTAATCGAACTTGGGATTCCAGTTATTATAGCCTTAAATATGGTAGATATCCTTAAAAAAAATGGAGACATAGTTGATAAAGAAAATTTATCAAAATATCTTGGTTGTGTTGTAATGGAAACTTCAGCTTTAAAAGGTGAAGGATGTAAAGAGTTAGTTCATAAGGCAATTGAAATAGGTGAATCTAAGGTTAAACCTGAGATAAAGCATGCTTTTGCAAAAGACTTGGAAGAAGTATTGCATTGCATTGAGAATGAAATTCAAAACCAAGTGACGAAAGAGTATTTACGTTGGTATGCTGTGAAGTTATTTGAAAATGATGAAAAAGCCATAGAGAAAATAAACATTTTGAAAAGATCGGAAGATAATATTAAAGACATTGTTAAAAAATATGAAGATAAAGTAGATGATGATGGAGAGAGTATTATAACCCATGAGAGATACAATTACATAAGTAAAATTATAGATAAATGTATAGTTAAGAAAAATAAATCAAGTTTAACAACTTCAGATAGAATTGATAAAGTTGTTACAAATAGAATTTTAGGCCTTCCAATTTTTGCATCAGTAATGTTTCTAGTTTATTATTTGTCTATTTCGACCATTGGAACAAAAGGGACTGATTGGGTAAATGATGTATTATTCGGTGATATTATTCCACCTGCAGTAAATGGATTTTTAACAAGTTTAGGTACACAAGAGTGGTTAAAAGCTTTAATAAATGATGGAATTATAGGAGGAGTTGGAGCAGTACTTGGTTTCTTACCTCAAATGTTAGTTTTATTCTTGTGCCTTTCTATTTTGGAAGATTGTGGTTATATGTCCCGTATAGCATTTATCATGGATAGGATATTTAGAAGATTTGGACTTTCAGGAAAATCTTTTATACCTATGCTTATTGGAACTGGATGTGGTGTGCCTGGCATTATGGCATCAAGAACCATAGAAAATGAATCTGATAGAAAAATGACAATTATTACAACAACTTTTGTTCCTTGTTCTGCTAAACTTCCAATAATAGCATTAATTGCAGGAGCATTATTTAAAGGGTCTGTTTTAGTTGCACCTTCAGCTTATTTTATTGGTATAGCCGCTATTATATGTTCAGGTATTATTTTGAAAAAATCAAAAGGCTTTGCAGGAGATCCAGCTCCCTTTGTTATGGAACTCCCTAAATACCACATTCCAAGTATAAAAGGTGTGCTTATTCATATGTGGGACAGAGGAAAATCATTTATAAGAAAAGCTGGAACTGTAATTTTCCTTGCTTCTGGTCTTATTTGGTTCTTAGGAAGCTTTGATTGGTGGCTAAATATGGTAGAAACTCCAGATTCTATATTATCTTCCTTAGGAAGCTTTATAGCACCTATATTTAAGCCTTTAGGTTGGGGCGATTGGAAGGCGACAGTTGCAACAATTTCAGGCTTAATTGCAAAAGAGAATGTTGTTTCAACTTTTGGAATTTTATATGGTAGACCAGAAGTTGCTGAAAATGGAGCTGAGATTTGGAGTAATTTAAGAATAGCTTTTACACAATTATCAGCATATTCTTTCTTGATATTTAATTTATTATGTGCACCATGTTTTGCAGCAATCGGTGCCATAAGAAGAGAGATGGGCACTGCTAAATGGACTTGGTTTGCAGTACTTTATCAAACAGGATTAGCTTATGTATCATCTTTTGTAGTTTATCAATTTGGTTTAGTTATAGCTGGAAATGGCTTTAGTATTGCAACAGTTTTAGCTATTATCTTATTTTTAGGATTTATATATTTAATAGTTAGACCTTATAGAAAAAATTTAGATGAAAATCAAGTTAATGAATTTGGAAATGTAAGTGCATAGAAGGAGTGATAATATGGGAACATTTTTAATAGGTACATTGGTATTATTAGCTTTTGCTTTTGCAGGATATAAAGTTTATAAGGATAAAAAAGTGGAAATTGTTGCAGCGGTAACTGCTCAAACTGTAAAGGAGGATGCAAATATTAAATAAACTTATAAAAAAAGTATAAGAGCAAATTAAAGTACAGCATAATAGAAATTTAAAAAAGGAGCTTTGGCATATATTAATGCTTAAGCTTCTTATATATACAGTAGTATTTAATATTATTTAGTGACTTTTTCAAGTATTAGAAATAGGCTAGATTCATCTATTTCTTGTATTTTATAAGGATATCCTGATTCCTTGCCGATTCTTTCTAAAGCCTCAGGGGAATTAGTAGTGGCTTTAAATCCATCTTTACAGACAATAATCCCATTTTTTGTTTTTTCATAGTCGATTTCCCCAAAAGCCCTTTTGAGGCTTGTTCTTCAAACCATTTTAGACAAAATTCCAAAAATTTGAACTGTAACTACTGAAATAAGCCTTTCCACCCTCTTTCAATGATTTTAGTGTATTCTGAATCATTGTGTAATCAATATTCATAGAAGATAAGCCGTTTTGTAGGCATAAAATTATATCAAAAGATTCAGAAAAGGCCATGTTAAAAACATCCATAGTAATTATGCTAGCGTTTTTGTAGCTTTTAAGTAATCCTTGCTAAATAAAACGTTTTCTTTTGATATATCTATCCCCAATATAAACTCACAGTAAGGTGCTAGTTCTTTCATGATTCTTCCGTAGCCTGCGCCTATTTCTAAAACTCTTTGAGTATTTGATAGACTGTCTTTTACAAAATCAATTTCTGCGTCTAAATACTGTTTTATAGGTGGAATTTTGGTTTCGTAAACTTGATATAATTTTTGGGAATTTAAATTTTGCTTGTAGTAATTATTCATACCTGTATCCTCTCTTAAACATAAAATAGAGCCAAAGAAATACCTTTTATATAGTAATAAATTAGTATCAATAAGATATAGTAATTAAAATAAAGTTTAGCTTGTACCATAAAATTATCATATTTTTACAGTAATAACAATAGATACTTTAAATTCATAGATTCAAATCTATTTTTGAAGTATTATTGGCATTTGACAATAACAAAAAATAGAGGTAATATATAAATAGCAAATGCCAATATTAATAAAAGTATTAAAATAAATAAGAAGATAATTGGAGGGGAGATTTATGAAAATAGCAATTTCATCAATGGGAAAAACTAAAGAAGATTTACTTGATATAAGATTTGGAAGATGTGAGTACTTTCAAATTTACAATACTGAGAATAAAGAAATAATAATTCTAGAAAATAAAGGTCTAAATGCAAGCGGTGGGGCGGGAATAGCTGCTGCTAATCAATTGATAGAAGAAAAGGTAAATGTGGTTGTTACAGGAAAACTAGGACCAAATGCTTTTGATATTATTGATAAAGAAGGGATTAAAGCTTATAGTTGTGATTCCCTTAAAATAATTAAAGTTATGGAATATTACAATAAGGGAGAGCTTAAAGAAATAAAAATGGCAGGTCCTTCACATCAAGGATAAAATCGTAAGATTGGAGATGAGTAGAGAGTGAATATAGCCATACTTAGTGGTAAGGGTGGAACAGGTAAAACTACAGTATCTACGAATTTAGCTCTAGCATTAAAGTCAAATTATATAGATTGTGATGTGGAAGAACCCAATGGCTTTTTGTTTTTAAAACCTAAAATTGAGGAAATTAAAGAAGTTATGGTTGAGTACCCAATTGTAGAGGATGCAGTATGCAATAACTGCGGAAGGTGTGTTAATATTTGTGAATTTAATGCACTTGCAAAGGTAAAAGAGGATATTATGCTTTTTCAAAAATTATGTCATAGTTGTGGTGCTTGTGAAATTGCATGTAAGAACAATGCTATAAGTTTTAAAAAAGAAGAATAGGTGTAATTGAAAGAGGAAATATTAGAGGTTTAAGTTGTAATAGAGGGATTTTAGATATAGGCGAACCTATGGCAGTGCCAGTTATAAGAGAATTATTGAGAAATTCATTAGATTCAAAGGAAATTAATTTAATTGATTGTCCTCCAGGCACATCATGTAATGTTGTAAACGTACTAAAGTTTGTAAAGGGGGCAATACTTGTTACGGAACCTACTGAATTTGGCCTTCATGATTTAAAAATGGCGGTAAAACTTGTGAAAATGTATAACATACCCTTTGGAATAATTATAAATAAGGATAATGGAAAAGAGAATATAGTAAAAAAATATTGCAAAAAGAAAATATAGAACTAATTGGAGAGATACCTTATAGTAAAGAAACAGCTATTCTTTATTCTAAAGGGGAAATACTTTATGATAATGAAGATTATAAAGAAATGTTTAATAAATTTTCTTTTAAAGTAAAGGAGGTGCTGTCTTGGAACTTGCAGTCTTAAGTGGAAAAGGTGGCACGGGTAAAACAACTATAGCCATAGCTTTATCGGAACTTTCTAAGGGCTCTATGAGAATTGATTGTGATGTAGATGCACCTAATCTTTATCTATTTTATAGGGGAAAAGATAAAGAAAGAGAGGCGTTTTTCGGGGGCAAAAAGCTTACATAGATAAGGCTTTTTGCATAATGTGTGGCAAATGTAAAAGTATATGTAAATTTGACGCAATAGATAATTATAAGGTAAATTCATTTAGCTGCGAAGGCTGCGGGGCTTGTGTAATAGTTTGCGAAAATAATGCTATAAAGTTAATTAGTGAAAAAACAGCAGACACAGTCATAACTTCCTTAGAAAAAGGAATTATATCAAGGGCAGAAATGATGGTTGGAAGCGATGGGTCAGGAAAACTTATAACAAGTCTTAGAAAAAATGCAAAAAAATTTAGTGATAATGAAAAAATTATTATAATTGATGGTTCTCCTGGAATTGGTTGCCCGGTTATTGCTTCTATAACAGGAACAAATGCGGTTTTAATTGTTGCTGAGCCTACAAAATCAGGACTAGAAGATTTAAAGAGGGTACTGTCATTATGTGAACATTTTGGTGTGCTTACAATGGTTTGTATTAATAAATATGACATAAATCTAGAAATTAGCAGTGAAATTGAAGAATATGTTTTAAATAAGAACTTATTTTTGGCAGGTAGAATTCCTTATGACGATATGGTTAGAAGATCCATTAATGAATTAAATCCTATAACAAATTATAATGAGAGTCAGGCAAAAAAAGCCATAGAAGACATGTGGCTTAATATAAAAAATAAATTAAAAATATAAATTTTAAGGAGGAATATACAATGAAAATAGCAGTTGCAAGTAATGGAAAGAACGTAAGTGGACATTTCGGACATTGTGAAGGATTTACAATATATGAGGTAGAAGAAGGTAAAATATTAAACGTAAACTTTACAAATAATCCAGGCCATAAACCAGGGTATTTACCAGTATTCTTAAGTGAATTAAATGTAAATGTTATAATATCAGGGGGAATGGGAGAAACAGCACAAAATCTTTTTAATGAGAATAATATTGAAGTGGTAGTTGGAGCTGAAGGTTTAGCTTTAGATGCAGCTAAACAATATGTAGAAGGTGGACTTAAATCTACAGGAAGTATTTGTAGAGAACATGCAAATGAAGGTCACTGCAACGAATAGAAGATAATTTAAAAGACTTTTGGATAAGAGATTTCTATTATCCAAAAGTCTTTTTTTATATAATAGTATATGAATCAAAGGTTAATTTTTCTAGAAAATTTAATAACAAAGTTTGAGTTTAAAATTTCAGAAGTTACAAAAGATGTTATAGGTATAATTAAAATAACGCCAATGCCACCACAAAGGGATTGAAATATTTCAGTACAAAAACCTTTGAATTTAAAATTGAAGTTAAAGAATAATTTAGTTCATTAAAATATATTATTAAGGTCATAAAACCAGCTATATATGCAAAAAACAATGTATTTGTCATAGAACCTAATATATCACTACCAATGTTCATTCCTGACATAAACAAATTGTATTTTGATATGAATTTATTGTTTTTATGTATTTCATATAAAGATGATGAAATAGAGATTGAAACATCTATTATTGCTCCTAAAAGACCAATTAGAATTTCACAAAAAATTATCTTGCTAAAATCTATATTAATGTATAAGGATAGAAAAGCAAGATCTTCAGCGTGTTCATTTCCAAAGCCTTGAATTTTTGCATTACTTCCTATTTTATAAGTTATTAACAAAGTCAAAACAACCACTATAAGTACAGAGATTAAAGCTGATAGGCTTTTTTTGTTTATTCCATTTATATAAAACAAAGTTATTATGCTAATTATAGTGCAAAAAATCAAAGTGATTTTTATGGGACTAAAATTTATACTAATTAATATTGTCATGAGAATTAAACTTATAAAATTAAAAATCAAGGTAAAAAATGATCTTAGACCTAATTTTCCACCTACTATAAACATTAAAAGAAAAAGAATTATTAATAGTATTAAAGCAGTATTCATTATCTAAGCTTCTCCAATCGTAAATTTTTTATAAAAAAGACTGATATGTAAATTGAAATAGGTATACATAAAACTACACCAATACTTCCAGTAAGTGCTCTTATAAATTCCAAGGAAAGGTTTATATTTAGAATATAATAAATGGAATAGTCATTTTTTAAAAGTAATATTATCATAGGAATGCTTCCGCTTATATAAGCAAATAGTAAAGTATTTGCCATAGTTCCCATAATATCTTTTCCTATGTCTATACCTGATTTTATAAGGCTTTTTACTTCTATTTCAGGGGTTAAGTCATGTATTTCTTTTAAGGAAGATGATATAGATATGGATATGTCCATTACAGCCCCAAGTGTTCCAATAATGATTTCAACTATAAATATTTCAATTGGAGAATGAGTCAAAAATTCCATGCTTTCAAAATGTATGCCTTGCCAGCTATTTATTTTGACTACTATTAAAAAGATAATAACAGATATTAAAGTTGAAATTAGTGTGCTCACTATTGAAGCTAGGGATTTTTTCGATATACCACATACTATGGTTATAGATAAAACAACAAATAATATACTTGAAATAATAGATATAATTATAAGATGCCCGCTTTCTAAAAAGTTTTAATTAATATAGAAAAAATAAGAATATTAATAAATAAGCTAATTAAGGACAAAGTACCTTTATACATTCCTATTACTAGAATTAAAAATATAAAAACTAAAGTAATATATAGTATGTAATTGTCTCTTTTAAAACTAATTATGGTGCCATTCTTTAAATCATCCTTTAGAGAAATAAAAATCTTATCACCAATTTTGTATTCTGAATCATTGATTTTAGAATATGAAGTTTTATTATTTAAACTTATACTTTTATTTTTATATTTCCCTTTTATAATAAGGGCTTTTATATTTTGATTTTTTATAGTTTCGTTTTTACCATGTACACCTTGAACAACGGATATTTTTTCATTTATAGATGTAATTTTAGCCAAGTTTTTTTCATTATTTTTTGTATAAGGTTATAAGATAAATATGTAAATATTAATATTAAGGATAAGAGTAGAGATACTATTATAAATTTTTTATTATTGTTTAATTTTTGAGTAAACATACGAAAGCTCCTAACTTTTAAAATAAAATTCACCATAAGAATATCATAATTAAATCTTCATGTAAATGCAAATAAATCTCAATTAAGAAGTTATAGCAAATAATATTAAATTATAGAAATGTTAAAATATTAACATAAAATATTAATATTTTAATAATAATAAAACTAATTGGAATTATATCAAGTAACATTTTAATAGAAAAAGATATTATAATTTTATTTAGAAATTGTAGATGTTTTAACAAATAATAATTACAGCATTGAAAGGAGATAATTATGAGAAAGAGATGGTTAGTTTTATTATGGGCATTTTTAACTATTATGACTGGGTTTACTCGTTCTTTTACTCAGCTTTATATAGTAAGAGTTTTATTTGGTTTTGGAGAAGGGGTGCAACCACCTTGTGCTTTTAAACTAAACAGTAATTGGTTTCCTAATAAAGAGAGAGCAACAGCTAATGCCATATTTACTTCAGCTAATTCTATAGGACCTGCAGTAGCTAATCCTTTTGCAGCTTCGATTATTGGAGCATTTGCTTGGCGTTCTATAGTTTATATTTTAATATCAATATGGTATATATTGTGATATATTTATATTAACAAGTTTGTTAGAAATAGTAATTATTTAGATTGACTGAATAGTTACATTTATACAATTATTTGAATAGAATAAGTAATTATACAATAATATTTATTATTTCACATGATAAAAAAATATATATAAGAAGAATATTTTTTGAAAATAAATACGAAAATTAGGAGGTTTTTTATGTTTATAGGTACAGCAGTATTTCTTATTGCTTTATTTATTCTCTTTGGTATAATGTTATCTTTAGGAAAATGGTCTTTTTTGATATCAGGATATAATATGATGTCTCAAGTAGAAAAAGATAAATATAACGAGAAAGCTATTTGTAAAGCTATGGGTAATCTAATGTTTAGTATTGCTTTTTGTTTGTTTCTCAGCATATTAAGTGATGTTTTAAATATGGATACTTTACGCCAATGTGTTTTTATAGCAATTTTTATTATAACTGTATCTACAATTATATATTTAAATGTTGGTAAAAAATTTAAAAAAGGTAACTAAAATGAGTTAAAGATAGTCTAGTGTAAAAAATTTACTATTTTTTTAACGTTTCGATGGTATATTTGAAGTATATGTTATCAATTCCAAAAATACTTAGAGCATACAGATATGAAAATATCCGATATAAGTGCTATGGTTGGGTATAAACAGTTAAGCTATTTTGGAAGTATATTTAAAAAAATAGAAGGTTGTACACCAAATGAGTATAGGTTAAAGTCAGATATAGATGTAGAATGAGGTCGAAATGAATATTTCTTTGTTTTTTTATTTTACTTAAATATTGTAATTTTAAAATATAAAACAGGGCATGAAATTATGCCCTGTTTTATAAACTTTCATATTTTTTTATAGAAAAATAGAAGCTTACTCCTTCTTCTATGTTTTCAACACCATAATTACCTTTGGGTAGTTCTATGATGTTTTTTACTATGGACAGACCAATGCCTGTTCCTCCAAGGGATCTATTTCTTGATTTATCTATTTTATAAAAATTCTCCCATATTCTATCAAGGTATTCTTTAGGTATGTGTTTTCCTTCATTTATTACCTCAACTTTTACGTGGTTTCCTTCATCTATAGTATTTATGGTTATTGTACCATTTTCATAGGTATGTCTTAGAGCATTTGTTAAATAATTTGTTATAACCTGATCTAGTCTATTCCAGTCTCCACTTATTTTGATTTTATCAATTAAATTTAATTTTAAAGTTATATTTTTTTCTTGTATAATTGAATTAAACTTTTTTACTGAAGAATTTATTAAACCATCTATATAAAAAACTTCTTTTATTAATTTAAAATTTCCAGATTCCAATTGTGATAAATCAAGCATATCACAAACTAGGCTGTTCATTTTCTTTGTTTCATCTAAAATGATATGAATAGAATTTATTTTTTCAGCTTCTTCAAGTATATTATCATTTAAAGCTTCAGCATATCCTTCTATAAGGGTTATAGGTGTTTTTAATTCATGGGATACAGCAGCTACAAAATCTCTTCTAATTTCTGATAATTTTTTTCTCTTTCTATGTCAAATTCTAACTTTTCATTGGCTTTTTTCATTGAAGTTAGTGCATTATTTAGATTAAAAGATAGAGAGTTTAAAGAAGCTGCTAAGTTACCTATTTCATCATTGCTTTTTATTTCACATTTTTCCGTAAAATTTAAGTTTGCCATTTTAAAGGCTATATTTGTTATTTTGATTAAAGGCTTTGTTATCATATTAGAATAAATTAAAGAAAGTATTAAAACTATAAAAAGAGCACCTATATAAAAGTAAAAATAAAATTCTTTCATTACTGAAGATGCTTCCTCAACAGTTTGAAGAGATGAAACAATGTAAATTGTCTCTTTTTTAGAACTTTCATAAATTACTCCAAGAGCGTTTCTTGTTGTAGGAGTTGTTTTTTTATTTGCAATTAAAACAATAGGCTCATTTTTTTCTTTTGAGGCATTTATTAAGTTAATGTCATATATATGATTATTTAAAATTTCGTGTAGAATTCTTTTTTCAATGGATCTATATTACCATTTCTTACTTTATCAATGTATTTAAAATTGCCAACACTATCTTCAATTATTATTTTATAATTATTGTTTTCTTCAAATCTTAGTATTAAATCAGTAATATTATCAGTATCCTTAAGATTTTTATATTGATTTTTAAATTTAACTAGATTGTTTTTTAGATTATCTTTTTTCCATTTTATATAAAATTCTTGGAAAAATAAAGACTGTATTATGAAATTACTAGTAATAAATACTATAAAAATTACAAAAGTAATTATAAAAAGTTTTTTTGTAATATTTTTTCTATTTTTCATTTTTCACCTCAAATCTATATCCAACTCCTCTTATAGTTGATATTAGATAAGATTTACTTCCAATTTTTTCTCTTAATCTTTTTATGGCAGTGTCTACAGTTCTTAAATCCCCTAAATAATCTATTCCCCATAAAGTATCTAATATTTTTTCCCTTGTTAAAACTATGCCTTTATTGAGAATTAGATAATGGAGAAGTTCAAATTCCTTAGGGGATAAATTAATTTCTATATTGTCTATGCTCACTTTATGACATAGTTTATCTATACAAATACCGTTAATATTATTTAAATCCTTTGTGTTGTCAGAGGTACTTGTACTAGAATTGGTTCGCCTAATTATTGCTTTGACTCTTGCAATAAGAGTTTTTGGAGAAAAAGGTTTTGTTACATAGTGATCTATGCCAAGTTGGAAGCCAATTAGTTCGTCATCTTCTTCAGCTTTGGCTGTAAGCATTATTATAGGTACATCAGAGTTCTTTCTGATTTCTTTACATACATCCCATCCATCCATAATAGGCATCATTACATCTAATATTATTAAATCTATTTTTTCATTATTAAATATTTTAATAGCTTCCAAACCATTAAAAGCCTTAATTACATTATAATTTTCTTTTTTTAAGTAAATGGATATAAGATCTAGAATTCTTTCCTCATCATCAACTATTAGAAGGGTTTCTTTCATGAAAATACTCCTTTCAAAAAATTTAGAAATTATTTTTATATAAACAAGGCCAATGAATTAAATATAAATAAAATTTTTCAATAAGAAGATTTAAATGCTATAATTAAGTGTAATTGTAAGAAAATACAATAAAATTGACAGAAATATTGACATCACAAACAAAAAGTGATATATAAAAAGTATGGGTTAGCACTCAATAACTTAAAGTGCTAACAAAACTTTATGTTTTATAGGTAAATTAAATTATTTTTTTATTGTGAATTTATAATTTTGAGAGGAGCGATTAACTTGGAGAAAAAACAATTTAAAGCAGAATCAAAAAGAATTTTAGATCTAATGATTAACTCGATTTACACTGAAAAGGAGATTTTTTTAAGAGAACTTATTTCTAATGCAAGTGATGCTATTGATAAAATTTATTATAAAGCGTTAACAGATGAAAATCTTAGTTTTGATAAAAATAGCTATTACATAAAAATAATTCCAAACAAAGAAACAAGACTTTTAAAAATAATTGATACTGGTATAGGAATGAGCAAAGAAGACCTTGAAAACAATCTTGGAGTTATAGCTGAAAGTGGATCTTTAGCTTTTAAAAAGGAAAATGAAAGTAAAGATGGAGTGGACATTATTGGGCAATTTGGGGTAGGATTTTATTCTGCTTTTATGGTTGCAGATAAAGTTACTGTTATAAGTAAGGCTTTAGGTAGCGAAAAAGCATATAAATGGGAGTCTGAAGGTGCGGATGGATATACTATAGAGACCTTGTGATAAAAATTCAGTAGGTACAGAAATTATATTAAATATAAAAGAAAATAGTGAAGATGAAAACTATGATGAATATTTAGAAGAATTTGCATTAAAAGAACTTGTAAAAAAATATTCTGATTTTATAAGATATCCTATAAAGATGGATGTTACATCGAAAAAATTAAAAGAAGGCTCTGAAAATGAATATGAAGAAAAAATAGAAGAAAACACTGTAAACAGTATGGTACCAATGTGGAGAAAGAATAAAAATGAGTTAAAAAAAGAGGATTACGAGAAATTTTATTCTGAGAAACATTATGGATATGACAAACCAGTTAAGTATATTCATATAGCTGCAGATGGTCTTGTAAGTTATAATGCTATTTTATTTATTCCAGAAAAAACACCTTTTGATTATTATACAAAAGAGTATGAAAAAGGATTAGAACTTTATTCAAGAGGAGTACTTATCATGAATAAATGTTCGGATTTACTACCGGATTATTTTAGCTTTGTCAAAGGAATGGTAGATTCTGAAGATTTATCCCTTAACATTTCAAGGGAAATGTTACAACATGATAGACAACTAAAATTAATTGCGAAAAATATTAAAAATAAAGTTAAAAATGAACTTCTAAGTTTATTAAAAAATGAAAGAGAGAAATATGAAGAGTTTTACAACTCCTTTGGTAGACAATTAAAATATGGCATTTATAGTGATTTTGGAAGTAACAAAGAGATGCTTCAGGATTTATTACTATTTTACTCATCTAAAGAAGAGAAATTAGTAACTTTAGAGGAATATGTATCTAGGATGCCTGAGGATCAAAAGTACATTTATTATGCAGTAGGTCAATCTAATGATAGAATTAAAAAACTTCCACAAACAGAATTAGTTGCAGATAAAGGATATGAGATACTTTATTTTACAGATGATGTAGATGAATTTGCAATTAAAATGTTGATGAAGTATAAAGAAAAAGAATTTAGATCTGTTTCAAGTAATGATTTAGGTATAGATACTAGCGAAAAAGATAAAGAAGAAAAGGAAAAAGAAAAAGAAGGAAAAGAAATTTTTGAATTTATGAAAGAAGTATTAAAAGGCAAAGTAAAAGATGTTAAGGCTTCTAGAAGGTTAAAACAGCATCCAGTTTGCTTTTCAAATGATGGAGATATTTCAATTGAAATGGAGAAAATACTAAACACAATGCCAAATAATCCAAATGTTAAAGCTGATAAGATTTTGGAAATTAACATGGATCATGAAATATTCAATTCACTTAAGGTTGCATTTGATAATGATAAAGACAAGTTAAGTTTATATACAAATTTATTATATAATGAGGCTTTACTTATCGAGGGACTGCCAATAAATGATCCAGTTGAGTTTACAAATAATATATGTAAAATAATGAAGTAAATTAATAGATAGTAGAAAAATTTCAGTATATAAGTACTGGAATTTTCTGCTTTTAATTATTATAATGAAATATTGATTTTATATCAATTTCTTGGGTAAGCTATAATTATTAGCTTACTTTTTTTGCTTAAGATTATTTTTTTGCTATTTTTTCTTTTAATGAACAAATGTGCAATACTTCCTGAATTGAAGAAAACTCTTGAAGAACTTATTAAGAAGAAATATAATAAAAATAAGGAACTAAGTTAAAAAACTATTAAATTATATGTTCAATATTTTGAAAAAAAATCATAAAAATTTCAAAAATAAATGCAATATTAGTTTTAAAATGAACAATTGCACAAAAGATGAACAAAATATTTTACTGCTAATGTAAAATACTAAATCCATTAGTAGATGAAGAATTATACTTCTTATTAGAAGAAAGGTTAAGGTGAAAAAATGAGTAAAGTAAATGAAATTACAAGAGAGTCTTGGATATTAAATACTTTCCCACAATGGGGGACTTGGCTTAACGAAGAAATTGAAGAAGAAGTAGTTGAAAAGGGAACTTTTGCAATGTGGTGGCTTGGATGCACTGGTATATGGGTTAAGAGTGAAGGGAATGCTAATGTTTGCATTGATTTATGGTGTGGAACAGGTAAAAAGACAAAGCAAAATCCATATATAAAACCAGAACATCAGATGACAAGAATGTGTGGATGTAAAAAACTTCAGCCAAATCTTAGAGTATCGCCTTTTGTTATAGATCCTTTTGCAATTAAAAAGGTAGATGCTATACTTGCTACACATGATCATAATGATCATATTGATGTAAATGTAGCAGCATCAGTAATTCAAAATTGTGATGATTCAGTTCCTTTTATAGGACCAAAGGCCTGTGTAGATCTTTGGGTTAGCTGGGGAGTTCCAAAGGAACGCTGCATTTCAGTAAAACCAGGAGATGTAGTTAAGGTAAAAGATATTGAAATTATAGCACTTGAATCTTTTGATCGTACTGCACTTATTACTGCACCTAAGGGAGTTACTTTAGAAGGAAAATTGCCAGATAATATGGATGAAAGAGCTGTAAACTATGTTATAAAAACTCCAGGTGGAACTATTTATCACAGTGGAGATTCCCATTATTCAAATTTCTATGCAAAGCATGGCAATGAATATGATATTGATGTAGCATTAGGTTCTTACGGAGAAAATCCTAGAGGTATTACAGATAAGATGACTGCTTCAGATATTCTAAGAATGGGGGAAGCTTTAAACACTAAAGTTATTATTCCTTTCCATCACGATATATGGTCAAATTTTCAAGCGGATCCTTCTGAAATAAATGTACTTTATGATATGAGAAAAGATAGGCTGCAGTATAAATTTGCACCTTATATATGGCAAGTTGGAGGAAAGTTTATATTCCCAGTAGATAAAGATAAACGTGAATATCACTATCCACGCGGATTTGATGATTGTTTTGTAAAAGAAACTGACGTACCTTTTACTTCCTTCCTTTAATAATATGAAATTAATTTAAATGTATATAAAAGTTGTTACACTACTTATTCAGTGTAACAACTTTTTATATATTAAATTAAATACTACTTTAATAATTGAAGTAACATATATTATAACGAGTGTATGGAAAAGGAATGATTTTAATAGTATAATATATTAGAATGCTTATAAGGAACAGGAGTTATTATTATGAATAAATTATTATGGTATGGATATTTTTTAGTATTTCTTATTTTTAACAGCGTAATTGTTAAAGTTAAACACAAAATTTTGATGAGAAAATCACAAAAATTGGCAGATGAGTATATCTATAAAAGCATTAAACATTTTTCTGATCATATTTTGAAAAAATCCCAAACAAAAGTTGAAGCTATTGGTCTTTGCAATATACCTAAAGAACCTTGCGTTTTTGTATGCAATCACCAAGCTATTTTTGATGGGTTTGTATTGATTTCAAATATTAATAAGTTGACGGGATTTATTGCTAAAAAAGAAATAACAAAGCTTCCTCTTATAAGAAGCTGGCTTAGTGCTATTCATTCGGTATTTATAGATAGAAATAATATAAGAGAGGGAATGAAAGCAATAAATCAAGGTGTACAAAATATAAAAGATGGATATTCTTTAGTTATTTTTCCAGAGGGCACAAGGAGCTTGAGCTCTAAAATGGGCGAATTCAAAAGAGGAAGCATGAAATTAGCCACTAAAGCAAAAGTTCCTATTGTACCTATTACATTAGATGGAACTTATAGGGTTTTAGAAGTAGGAAATAAGGTTACAGGACATAAAATAAAAATGGTTGTGCATAAACCTATTTACTTAGATAGTCTAACTGAATTGGAAAAGAAAAATTTAAGCGATAACCTTCATGATTTAATTGAAAGTGCATTATAAAGAAACTGCAGACAAATTTTGTTTGCAGTTTCTTTTTGACTTTTTATAAATAGCAGAGTATAGTAAATAGTTTTTTGATTTGTGGTTATAATAAGCCTGTGAGATTATAGATTTTGCATATAAATTAAATAATTTTAGCAAATCAGAATTTGAAAAATTGAAAAAAGGATTAATAGTTAAAAATTTAACGCATAAAAATATGAAAATACAGATATATTGCCTTAAAATGAAAAAAATAAAGAAAAATATATAAAAAAATTAAAAACTATGATTGACATTTAACAAACAATGTTGCATAATTGAATTGTGAAGAAAATAACAAAGAAATAAACCCTTTAAGGTTAAAATATTAAAAAGTTTTTGAGAGAGGTGTTTTTTATGAAAGTGACAAATGTAGAAGAGTTAATGAAAAAATTAGAAGAAGTAAGAAATGCTCAAAAAGAATTTTCAAAGTACACAGAAGAACAGGTTGATGAAATATTTAGACAAGCAGCAATAGCTGCAAATAGCCATAGAATTTATCTTGCTAAAATGGCTGTAGAAGAAACAGGAATGGGAATTGTAGAAGACAAAGTTATAAAAAATCACTTTGCTTCAGAATATATATATAACAAATTCAAAGATGATAAAACTTGTGGTGTTATAGAAAAAGATGATGCTTTTGGAATATGCAAAATAGCAGAACCAATAGGAGTTGTTGCAGCAGTAGTTCCAACAACAAATCCAACATCTACAGCTATATTTAAAGCATTAATTTCTTTAAAAACAAGAAATGGTATAATTTTTTCACCACATCCAAGAGCAAAAAAATCAACTATAATGGCAGCTAAAATAGTATTAGATGCAGCAGTTAAAGCAGGTGCTCCAAAAGATATTATTGGCTGGATAGATGAACCATCAATTGAACTTTCACAAATAATTATGAAAGAAGCAGATATAACTTTAGCAACAGGTGGTCCTGGAATGGTTAGAGCTGCATATTCATCAGGAAAACCAGCAATTGGTGTTGGAGCAGGAAATACCCCAGCTATAATAGATGAAACTGCAGATATTCAAATGGCAGTAAATTCTATACTTCTTTCTAAAACATTTGACAATGGAGTAATATGTGCTTCAGAACAATCAGTGGTAGTAGCTTCATCTGTATATAGTAGGGTTAGAAAAGAATTTGAAGATAGAGGAGCATATTTACTTAAAGGAACTGAACTTGATAAAGTTAGAAATATTATACTTGTAAATGGAAATATAAATGCAAAGATAGTTGGTCAATCAGCTTATACAATTGCTAAATTAGCAGGAGTAAAAGTACCTGAAAAAGCTAAAGTTCTTATAGGTGAAGTAGAATCTGTTGAACTTGATGAACCATTTTCACATGAAAAATTATCACCAGTTCTTGCAATGTATAAATCAAAAAATTACGAAGACGCACTTAAGAAAGCAGAAAGACTTGTTGAACTAGGTGGATTTGGCCACACTTCTGTATTATATGTTGATAGTATAAAAGAAAAAGAAAAAGTTAAGAAGTTTAGTCATACTATGAAAACTGGAAGAACAATAATTAATATGCCATCAGCTCAAGGAGCTATAGGTGATATATACAACTTCAAATTAGCTCCATCTTTAACTTTAGGTTGCGGTTCTTGGGGAGGAAACTCTGTTTCTGAAAATGTTGGACCTAAACATCTATTAAACATTAAGAATGTAGCTGAGAGGAGAGAAAATATGCTTTGGTTTAGAGTACCAGAAAAAGTTTATTTTAAATATGGTTGTCTTGGAGTTGCCTTAAAAGAATTAAAAGATTTAAATAAAAAGAAGGCATTTATTGTAACAGATAAGGTACTTTATGAGTTAGGTTATGTAGATAAAATTACAACAGTGCTTAGAGAAAGTGGAGTAGATTTTAAAATATTCACTGATGTAGAACCAGATCCAACTTTAGCTTGTGCTAAAGAAGGTGCAGAACAAATGAAGAGTTACAAACCAGACACTATAATTGCTCTTGGTGGTGGTTCAGCAATGGACGCAGCTAAGATTATGTGGGTAATGTATGAGCATCCAGAAGTACAATTTGAGGATCTTGCTATGAGATTCATGGATATAAGAAAAAGAATATATAAATTCCCAGTTATGGGTGAAAAAGCTATGCTTATATGTGTTGCAACTTCAGCAGGTACTGGTTCAGAAGTAACACCATTTGCAGTTATAACTGACGAAAAAACAGGTATAAAATATCCATTAGCTGATTATGAGTTAACTCCAGATATGGCTATTGTTGATGCAGAACTTATGATGAATATGCCAAGAGGTTTAACAGCTGCATCAGGAATAGATGCCTTGACTCACGCTCTTGAAGCATACGCTTCAGCTTTAGCATCAGATTATACTAATGGTATAGCACTAGAGGCTGCAAGATTAATATTTGAATACTTACCTCTTTGTTATACAGAAGGAACAACTAATGTAGAAGCAAGAGAAAAGATGGCTCATGCTTCAGCTATGGCAGGAATGGCATTTGCTAATGCTTTCCTTGGAGTATGTCACTCAATGGCTCATAAATTAGGTTCTGCATATCATATACCTCATGGTATTGCAAACGCATTACTTATAAACGAAGTTATAAGATTTAATGCAGCTGAGAATCCAACGAAGCAAGTTGCATTCCCTCAATACAAATATCCTGATGTTAAAGAAAGATATGCAAGAGTAGCTAGTTACTTAGGATTAGGCGGAAAAACTGAAGATGAAAAAATTGAATCATTGATAAAAGCAATAGATGAATTAAAGAAAAAAATCAATATACCAATGTCTATAAAAGAAGCAGGAGTGCCAGAAGAAAAGTTCTTTGCTAATTTAGACAATTTATCAGAACAAGCTTTTGATGATCAATGTACTGGAGCTAATCCAAGATATCCATTAATAAGCGAAATAAAACAAATGTACACAAATGCTTACGGAAAATAGTATGAGAATATTACAATTATAGAGTTCCATGATATTTAAATATATAAAAAATGCGAAAAGCCTAAAGGTTTTTCGCATTTTTAGTATTTTAGTGAAATTTTTATTTATAATAACTATAAGGTGTTATAATAAATATGTAATTATATTGAAATTTATTGTAGAAATAAGAAAAAAGAAAGGGATGATAATGTGAAAAAGGCAATTGTCTTATTAGCTAGAGGATTTGAAGAAGTTGAAGCTTTAACAGTAGTAGATGTTTTGAGAAGGGGCGGAGTTAATTGTGTAACCCTATCTATAAATGAAGATAAAGAAGTTTTAGGAACGCACAGTATTTTAATAAAAGCTAATAATACACTAGAAAACACAGAAGTAGATAAATATGATGCCTTAATAATTCCTGGTGGTATGCCTGGGGCTATAAATTTAAGAGATGATGAAAAAGTAATAGAACTTGTGAAGAAATTTCAAAAGGAAAATAAAATATTAGCTGCAATTTGTGCTGGACCTATAGTTTTTTCTAAAGCTGGAATTTTAGATGGGGTTAAAGTAACGTCTTACCCTGGTTTTGAAAAAGAGCTTTCGAAAAGTAAATATGCTGAGGATATTGTTGTTCAAGATGAAAATATTATAACAAGCAGAGGGCCTGCAACAGCTATGTATTTTTCATTTAAGATTTTAGAAAATTTAGCAGAAGATACTGTGGTAGAAAGTTTAAAGAAGGATATGCTAGTTAGGTTTGTTGAAAAAAGTTTAAGAAAGCAGTAACTAAAAAAGGGCTACTGGCATAGCATAAAAATACGCTAATCAGTAGCATTTTTTTACTTATTAAGAGAATCTGCGAATTTATCAATTAGATTTACTAAATTACCAACCTCAGGTTTACTTAACTGGGCGTCTGCACCTACAGCCTCTCCCTTATGCCTTAAATTGTTAGTTATTAAAGAAGAGAATATGATTACTGGTAACTTTCTTAAAATTGGGTCTTCTTTAATTTTTCTTGTTAAAGTATGACCATCCATTTGAGGCATTTCAATATCTGTTATGAGCATTTGAATATCTTCAGTGAAATTACTACCTTTTTTATCTTCAAGATTTTTTAGGTAATCAAATGCTTGTTTTCCATCATCTACAATCGTAAGATTTGTAAAACCAGCTGCGGTTAAGGTGTCCTTTAAGAGTTTTCTTATTAAAGCAGAATCATCAGCTAAAAGAATATTTATATTAGATCTATCTTTAAAATCAACTTGTATAAGTTTATCTTCGCTAATTCCCGTGTTTGGACTTATGTCTGTTACAATTTTTTCGAAATCCAGTAGTAATAGTATTTGATTGTTTAAAAATATATTTCCTATAACTAAAGAATTTGCTGAAATTTCATCAGGTTTCATTATTTCTGTCCATTTAATACGATGAACCCCTACTATATCATCTATGTTAAATGCTACCTTGATTTTGTTAAACTCACAAATTATAGTTTTAGGATGCTTTTTCAAATCTTGTTTTTCGTTATCTAGAACGTATTTTAAATCAATGAGTGTAAGAATTTCTTCTCTAAATAAAATTAGTCCAGCTACAGCAGGATGAGTTTGAGGAAGTTTTGTAATATTATCTATGTTTAATACTTCTTTTACTTTTATAACATTAATTACATAGTGATTTTCATTTACTACAAATTCTAGTAATTCTACTTCACCTGTGCCGGATTCTAATAATATATTATTATTCATAATTTTACCCCTTTCTTTGTTGCATGTAGTAGTTCCCTTATAGAATATTTCGAACATAAAAGCTATTTCTTTATTAAATTGATAAAACTTTAAAGTTTTCTTTAAAAATATTGTAATATATATAGTATAGATTTCACAATTAGTTTTCTTATTTTATAATAAAATAAGAAATTAATTTATTTTATGGGAAGTTGGTGAAAATATTTGGCAAAAAAATTGAAGCAAGGGTACTTATTACCGGGGCTTCTTCAGGAATAGGTTTTGCTTTGGCAGAAAAGTTTGCTAAAGAAGGATATAATCTTATACTTATTTCACGAAGAGAAGATTTGCTCAGTGAAATTAGTGAAAAGCTTCGTAAAATTTATGGGGTTCAAATAAAGATAATAGCTAAAGATTTAATTGAAGAAAAAGCTTCAGAGGAAATTTTTAATGAATTAGATAAGCTTTCTATTAAAGTAGATATACTTATTAATAATGCAGGTATAGGCTATTGTGGATTTTTTCATGAAATAGATATTGATAAAGAGATGAACATAATAAAGCTTAATATAATAGCTTTAACAAAATTAACAAAATATGCAGTAGAACACATGATTAAAAACAGAAAAGGTAAAATACTCAATGTAGCATCTACTGGAGCATATCAGCCAGGGCCTCTAATTTCAGTATATTATGCATCAAAAGCTTATGTGTTATCTTTTTCAGAAGCAATTAGAAATGAGCTTAAGCCATATAATATAACAGTTACTACTTTATGTCCTGGAACTACTAAAACAGAATTCTCTCAAAATGCAGGTAAGGGAGATTTAAAAAATGCTATGGAGGCTAAAAAAGTTGCAGAAATTGCCTATAAAGATCTAATAAAGGGGAAAAGAATAAGTGTTCCAGGTGTTTTAAATAAATTATTAGTTTTCTTATCTAAAATTACCCCTAGAGTGCTTCTTTGCTTTCTAGTAAGAAAGATACAATCTAAAGCAATAGAAATACATGGTCAATATAAAAGTAAATAGATTATTTGATAAATGTTTATTATAATATATATAAGATTTAATAAAAACATAAATTAAGGATTAAGAGGTGTTAATGATGAATTTAGATAGTATAGATGTAGCAAAGGCTGCTATTGAAATGAGTATATCTAAAAGAGAGGAAGAAGAAGAACTACAAGCAAATTATAAAAAAAAGGATTAGTTACCGTTGCTGTAAATATAGGGGGAAACATAAATAATTCTATGCCAAAGATTATAGAAAGAGCTTTAGTAGCTTCAAAAAAGGAAGGCTTATACCTGATAATTCTCATGTTTATGATGGTGCAGTTATAGGTGCTACAAAGGAAGCTTTGATTCAGGTAGTAGAAAAGGCTAGTGGTTTAAATGCAGGAGGGAAAATAGGCATATCAAGAAGTGGAGAACACTTATGTGTAAGTATTTTCATGAGCATTGGTCTTCTACATTTAAATGAAGTTGTTATTGGACTTGGACATAGAGCTGTTCCAAAAGAATAGGTATTTTTTATAAAAGTTAATTGACAAAACTAAGAATATACTGTATCATTTTACACATATTTTTAAAAATTTAGTTTTTAATTTTATGCCAAGGTAGAAAGTATTGTAGGATTTTGAAGGATATATGTAGAGCATTAATAATATGTTATTAATGCAGTAGGATAGTAGGAGATTTTTGTAGATTTTTTCAGTTAATTTAGCTCTCCTTTAGGAGAGCTTTTTATTTTAAAATTATATATTGGAGGATGGTAGCATGGTAGGAAAGAAAAAAGTTTCATGTCTTATGGCTCTTTTTATGAGTCTATCTTTTTTGGGAGGATGTAAAAATTTAACAGATTCTCAATCTAAAACTATTTTAAAGGACAAAAAAGTAATTAATATTGGAATTTCACAGTTTGTGGAGCATCCTGCCTTGGATTCAGCGAGAAAAGGATTTATTGACGCCTTAAAATCTAAGGGATATGAAGAAAACAAAAATATTAAAATTGATTTTCAAAATGCTCAAGGAGATATGGCAAATACTCAAACTATAGCTCAAAATTTTGCATCTTCAAGGCAAGATTTGATTTTTGCAATTGCAACTCCCTCAGCACAAGCGGCATTTAATGTAGCAAAAAAACACCAATATTAATAACTGCAGTAACAGATCCTTTAAAGTCAGGTTTAGTAAAATCTCTTGAAAAACCAGAAACTAATGTAACAGGTACTTCAGATAATGTACCTATAGATAAGCAATTTGAACTTATTAAAAACTTAATTCCAAAAGCTAAAAATATAGGAATTGTATACAATACCAGTGAAAAAAATTCAGAACTTCAGGTGAAAATGGCAAAAGAAGAAGGAAGTAAAATGGGATTTACAGTAAAAGAAGCTGGAGTAACAAATGTAAATGAAGTTTCCCAATCTTTAAATTCTTTATTTGGAAAAATAGATGTATTATATGTTCCAACAGATAATACTATGGCTTCTTCTATGCCTTTAGTTATAAATGAATGTTATAAAAGAAAAATTCCAGTAATAGGTGCAGAAAGCGCTCATGTTAAAGCAGGAGCTGTAGCTACTAATGGGATAGACTATTACAAATTAGGTTTTCAAACAGGAATTATGGCAGTAGAGGTTATAAACGGAAAAAAAGTAGAGGACATGCCTATAGAGACTTCAAAAGATATGTCTATTGTTATAAATGAAGATGCTGTAAAAAAATTAAATATAGATATGCCTAAAGATATTGAAAATAAGGCTAAGAAGGTTACTGGAGGTGTTCAGTAATGGATTTTATAATTAATGTTTTAGAACAAGGTTTAATCTTCTCCATAACCTCTATGGGAGTTTATATAACCTATAAGATATTAGATTTTCCTGATCTTTCTGTAGATGGGACCTTTCCTCTAGGAGCGTCTCTTGCAGCAGTATGTCTTGTTAATAATATTAATCCAATATTTGCATGTATTATAGCTTTAATTGGAGGTTCAATAGCAGGTTTAGTTACTGGAGTTTTAAATGTTAAATTTAAAATTTCAAATCTTTTATCCTCTATACTTGTAATGATAGCTCTATATTCTGTGAATTTAAGAATAATGGGGAAGTCAAATATACCCTTATTTAATGTGAATTCTATGTTTAATACATCAGTATCCCCTATAATTATAATTTTAATATTAGCTTTGAGTACAAAAATACTATTGGACCTATTTTTAAAAACTAAAATGGGTTTTATATTAAGAGTTACAGGAGACAATGAACAGTTAGTAACTTCTCTTGGGGTAAATAAGAATGTTATAAAGATAATAGGGCTTATGTTTTCAAATGCTTTGGTAGCTTTTTCTGGAGCAATTTTTTCCCAGTATCAAGGATTTGCTGATGTAGGTATGGGGACAGGAATTGTAGTTATGGGACTTGCAGCGGTTATTATGGGGGAATCTCTTTTAGGACAATTAAGTTTTGTGAAGGGTAGTACTATGGCATTATTTGGAGCTATTTTGTATAAAGGATCTATTGCAATAGCTTTAAGGCTGGGACTTCCTGCTACAGATTTAAAACTTATAACAGCAGTTATTGTTGTTATTTCACTATCACTTAGTAACAAAAAATTTAATTTAAAGGGAAAACTATGCTTAAAAAAGGGTGGTGACAGAATTGCTTCAAATAAAAAATCTGTACAAAGTATTTAATAAAAATACTATAAATGAAAATATTCTTTTTGAGGATTTTAATTTAGAAGTTAAAAAAGGGGAATTTGTTAGCATAATAGGAAGCAATGGAGCAGGAAAATCCTCTCTTTTAAATATAATATCGGGAAGTTTATTGTCAGATGGAGGTAAGATAAATTTAAGTAATCTAGAGCTTTTAAAGCTGCCTGAATATAAGCGTACAAGATATATAGGAAGAGTATTTCAAAATCCATCTTTTGGCGTGTCACCTAATATGACAATATTAGAGAATATGTCTATAGCCTATAACAAAGGAAATAAATTTGGATTAACTTTTGCACTTAAGAAAAGTTATATTGATATATTTAAAGAAAAGCTTAAAAAAGTAGATATGGGGTTAGAAGATAAATTATACACAAAAGCTGGGCTTTTATCTGGGGGCAAAGACAAGCTTTATCGCTTTTAATGGCAGTTATGACAAAGCCAAAGCTTTTGCTTTTAGACGAACACACAGCAGCATTAGATCCAAAAACCTCAGAGGTAATTAATGATTTAACTTGTGATGTAGTAGATAAAAATGAAATAACTACTTTAATGGTTACCCACAATTTAAAAAATGCAATAAAAACTGGAAATAGGCTTATTATGATTCATAAAGGAAAGATTGCTATGGATATAAGTGGTGAAGAAAAGAAAAATCTAACCTCAGATATCTTGCTTAAGAAATTTCAGCAATCAGGAAATTCTGTTAGCGATAGTATACTATTTTCATAATATAAGAGAGATTTTTGCAGAAATATGAAGCAAAAATCTCTCTTTATTTATATTAGTTTAGTTTTATCATATATTTATTTTTCAATAAAAAGCTTTTTTAAGTTTTCTTTAAAAGGAGGGTAAACAATTCCTTTTTCTGTAACTATAGCAGTTATATTTTCACTAGGAGTTACATCAAAGGAAGGATTGTATACTTTAACATTTTTAGGAGCTGTCCATACTCCAAACCTACAAGTAACCTCTTTTGAATCCCTTTCTTCTATAGGGATGTATTTCCCTTCTTTGGTAGACATATCTATACTTGGAGTTGGAGCTGCAATATACATAGGTATATTAAAATATTTTGCTAAAATGGAAACTCCAAAGGTGCCTATTTTGTTTGCGGTATCACCATTAGCTGCAATTCTATCGCAGCCAACAATAACTGCATTTATTTTTCCTTCCCTCATAACTACTGCTGCCATATTATCTGTTATAGTGGTTACATCTATATTTGCCATATTAAGCTCAAGGGCTGTTAATGTTGAGCCTTGAAGTCTTGGACGTGTTTCATCTGAGTACACTTTAAAACTCCAACCTTTTTCTTTTGCCAAATACATAGGTGCAGTTGCAGTGCCGTATTTTGAGGTGGCCAGTTGCCCAGCATTACAGTGAGTTAAAATTCCCATACCATCTTTTAAAAGAGTTAATAGATTTTCACCAATGTTTTTACAAATCTCTATATCTTCTAAGTGTATTTTTCTTGCCTCTTCTTTTAAAATTAATTTTATTTCTTTAGGAGATTTGTCTTTGAATTCTTCTGCTTTTTTATCATTCTTTTTAATGCCCAAGATAAATTTACAGCAGTAGGTCTACTGCTATTTATATAATTTGCTTTTTCTTTAAGAACTTTAAAAAAAGCTGTTTTTTCCAAAGGAGCATCTTTTATTCCTAGGTATAATCCGTAAGCTGCAGTAACTCCTATGGCAGGAGCACCTCTAACAATCATATCTTTAATGGCAGAGTATATACTATCGCCATCTTTATATTTTATGTACTCTATATGATTTGGTAGTTTTCTTTGATCAAGTAGGGTGAGGATTTCATCTTTATCATCCCACTGAATTGCAAGTAACTCAGACATTAAAAAGTCTCCCTTCTAAATATGTTATAGATAATAAATTCAATAAAAGTATAATTAATCCTTTAAATTTTTATAAGGATTCGTAAGGATTCATAAAAATTATTTAAAAAAGAAGTTATTTTTAGAATAAACAATAATATTCTTGCATATTATTATTGAAGAGCATAAAAGAGGGGTAAAATATGAGTAAAATAAAGGAGTATTATATAGACCTTGATGAAAAAGTAGAGTGCATGTTAAAAAAAGCGAAGTACATAGGGAAAGGGCATAATGGAATAATTTACATGTTACCTGATGGAAAAATAATAAAGATATTCATAGATCCTAAAGTATGTGATGATGAGTATTTTATATTGAAAAAAGCTTATAAGAGCAAGTATTTTCCCAAAGTACATTCTTATGGAAAATATTATATAATAAGGGATTATGTTAAAGGAAAAAGATTAGATTCTTATATAAAAAAACATGGACTAGATAGAAAAATTAGTTCTAACTTAATAAAGTTAATAAAAGAATTTAAAAAATTAGGATTTACAAGGCTTGATATAAGGTGTAAAGATTTATATGTTCAAGAAGATCTATCCATAATGGTTATAGACCCTAAAAATAACTATAGCAAGGAAGTTGCATATCCAAGACATTTAATGAAGGGATTAAGTAAAATAAATGTTTTAGATGAGTTTTTAAGTGTGGTTAAAGAAGAAGAACCAGAGTTTTATGAGCTTTGGGATTATAGAATAAAAAAATATCTTGAATTAGACATAAAATAAAATTTATTATAAAGTAATGCCTAAATTTTAAACCTAAAAGGATTAGAATTTAGGCATTATATATTTATTTATGCATACTGTTTTCCTAGTATTATGTTTTGACAATGATTAATTATATCACTTCTTTTTATTATTCCAATAAATATGCCTTGGTCATCTACTACAGGTACAAAGTTTTGATCTTTGGCTAAGGTAATCAAATTGTTCATATCTGAATTAATAGATACGGGTTTGTTTTTTACTCTTCTTGAAATTTCTTTTAGAGTAACCTCATTGGTATGTGTAAAATCCCAAGAATCAAAGTTCTTAATTTTCCAAAGCAAATCTCCCTCTGTAAGGGTGCCCACATATTTTCCGCTATCATCGATTAAAGGCACCGCTGAATATCTGTGATATTCCATTCTTTCAAGAGCTTGCCTCATAGTAGAATTTATATTTAAAAAAACCACATCGTTTTTCGGTGTAAGAAAAAAAGCTATATTCATATATATCCATCCTTTAATCTAAATATTATATTAATAACTGAAGCTGTATAATAAAGATTAAAACAAATTTAAAATGTTTAAATCTAAATAAGCAACATAGTCCTATACTTATATTATAATATTAATATTATTATTTCACATTAATATTTTGTTAATAAAACATGAAATAACTCTAAAAATTATCAGAAAGCTTAATAATTCTAAGGTTTTGACATTTATACAAATTCAGTTTATACTAATTTGTGTAAATGTATATGTAAAATATAGGAAAATCAAATTAAGAGTTTTATTATTTATGATAAAAATACTTGCATTTAAAGTACAAATTAAGTTATTATAAATTTATGATTGCAATAAGAACGTACGTTTGCAAAGCTTATTTGATTGGAGGAAACAAAGGTTTGAATACTAGTTTATCGCATTATGATGTGACAGATTTAACATCTTTAGAAAAATTAGAACCTGTTAGAGTTAGACCTGGTATGTATATAGGTTCAACAGGATCAAGAGGACTTCATCATTGTCTATGGGAGATATTAGACAATGCTATAGATGAAATAACTAATGGATTTGGAGATATAGCAAAAATAATTTTAAATAAAGATAAGAGCGTTACTATAAGTGACAATGGCAGAGGTATCCCCACAGGGATTCATCCTATAAAGAAAAAATCAGGGGTTGAGATGGTATTTACCGAGCTCCATACTGGTGGAAAATTTAATAATAAAAACTATAAAACTTCAGGTGGACTTCATGGAGTAGGAGCAGCAGTTGTAAATGCGCTTTCTAAGTGGGTTGAAGTAGAAGTACATCAAAATGGAAATGTTTATAAACAGAGATTTGAATATGCTTATGACAAAGAACTTAAAAGAGATATGCCCGGAACTCCAGTAACCACCTTAAATAAAATAGGCAGTTCAGATAAAACAGGTACTAAAGTAACTTTTATGCCAGACAATAGAGTTTTTAGTACCTTAGAATTTAAGTATGATATTATTGATGAAAGGCTTCAGGAGCTAGCATTTCAAAACAAAGGTATAACCCTTTTATTTATTGACAAAAGAGGGGATGAACAGGTAGAAAAGAAATACCATTCAGATAGAGGACTTTTAGATTTTATGGATTATTTAAATGAAAGCAAAACCTCTATCCATAAAGATCCTATTTTGTTTTCAGATGAAAAAAAGTTAAAGAGGATTCAGTATATGCAGAGGTATGTATACAGTTTACAGATTCTACTACAGAGTATATAGCAAGTTATGTAAACAATATACCTACAACAGAGGCAGGTACTCATGAAACTGGATTTAAAACCGGTATGACAAGAGCTTTTAAAGATATGGCAAAAAAACTAGGACTTATGAAAGATAAGGAAGATTTTGAAGGAACAGATTTAAGAGAAGGATTAACTGCTATATTAAAGGTGAGAATTACTAATCCTATATTTGAAGGACAAACTAAGACTAAGTTAGGCAATAATGAGGCATATACCGTTCTAAATGAGATTACTTATAATAGTTTGTGTGCATGGATAGAAGACAATAAGGATATAGCAGGAGGAATAATATCTAATGCTGTGGCGGCCGCAGCTAGGAGAGATAAGATTAAAAAAATTAATGATGCTGAGAAGAAGAAAGTTGGGAAAGGTGCTGCGCCACTAGCTGGTAAAATAGCTGTATGTACTTTGAAGGAAACTGAATTTAGAGAGTTTATAATTGTGGAAGGAGATTCCGCAGGAGGAAGTGCAAAGATGGCAAGAGACAGAAGGTTTCAGACTATAATGCCATCTAAGGGAAAGATAATGAATACAGAAAAGCAAAAGTTAGAAAATGTACTTGCAAGTGAGGAGTTAAAGATATTTAATACAGCTGTAGGCACAGGAATATTAGACAACTATAAAGAAGAAGAATTAAAATATGATAAAATAATAATTTTAAGTGATGCAGATGTAGATGGATACCATATTAGAACTTTATGGATGACATATATATATAGGTATATGAGACAGCTAATTGCAAATGGACATTTGTATATAGCATTGCCTCCTTTATATAGAGTTTATAAAAACAGTAAAAATGGAGTTGTTGAAAAATATGCCTATAGCGATGAAAATTTAGAGGAATCCAAGAAATACATTGGTAAAGGTTCAATGATACAGAGATATAAAGGTCTTGGTGAAATGAATCCAGAGCAGCTTTGGGAAACTACATTAGACCCACGAACTAGAATACTTCAAAAGGTGACTATTGAAGATGCAGCAAAAGCAGAAAAAATGGTGTCACTTTTAATGGGAGAAGTTGTGGAACCGAGGAGAAATTATATGTATAAGTATGCACAATTCTAAAAGTAAATGCCTTCACATTAAGGTTTAAGTGAAGGGCTTTTTGTAGTTTAGCTTGGAAAGGAATGAGAAAATGGCTAAAAAAATAGATATACCTAGAGATAATAATATAATAGAAATACCTATAGAGGATGCCATGCCGGAAAATTATTTACCCTATGCAGTAGAAGTTGCAAAAGACAGAGCTCTTCCTGATGTTAGAGATGGACTTAAGCCGGTTCATAGAAGAATACTCTATGGTGCATATATGTTAAAGGCTTTTCCGGATAAGCCTTATTTTAAATCAGCTAGAATAGTTGGAGATATTCTTGGAAAATTTCATCCTCATGGAGATACTTCAGTATATGATGCGTTAGTAATATTGGCACAGAATTTCTCAACTAGATATCCCTTGATAGATGGACACGGAAACTGGGGTAGTGTAGATGGAGATGGAGCGGCTGCTATGCGTTACACTGAGGCAAGGCTTACTCCTATTTCTATGGAAATGTTAAAAGATATAGATAAAGATGTTGTAGATATGGTAGATAATTATTCTGAAACTGAAAAGGAGCCTAAAGTTCTTCCTGGGAGATACCCCAATTTACTAGTTAATGGTACCTTTGGAATAGCAGTTGGACTTTCTACAAATATACCACCTCATAATTTAGGTGAAGTTATTGATGGAACAATAGCTTATATGGAAAATAAAGATATATCAATAAAAGAACTTATGAATTATATTAAGGGGCCAGATTTACCTACAGGTGGAGTTTTAATTGGAAAAAACTCAATACTATCTAGTTATGAAACTGGAGAGGGAAAGGTAACTCTTAGAGCTAAAACCTCCATAGAAAAGCTTGAAAATGGAAGATATGGCATAGTAATTTGGGAATTCCCTTATAGGAAAAATAAAGCTAAAATCTTACAAAGTATTTCTGAAATGACTGCAGATAAAAAGCATCAAAGAACCTTAGATTCTATTACAGATATTAGGGACGAGTCCGATAGAAATGGTATTAGAGCTGTTATTGAATTTAAAAAATCCATAGAAAAAGATATAGTTCAAAAGGTATTGAAATATTTATTAAAAAAGACAGATCTTCAATGTAATTTGAATTTTAATATGGTGGCTTTGTCAGATGGAAAACCTCAAACTATGACTCTTAAGGATATATTAAGGTATTATGTAAAGCATCAAGAAGAAGTTATAACAAGGAGAACTTTAAAGCAATTAGAAATTGCTAAAAAGAGATTTCACATAGTAGAAGGATTTATTAAAGCTATAGATATAATGGATGAGATTATAGCAACTATAAGAGCATCTAAGTCTAAAAGCGATTCTGAAAATAATCTTGAAAAAGAATATGGTTTTACAAAAATTCAAGCTGAAGCTATAGTTGAACTTATGCTATATAAACTTACAGGATTAGAAATTAAAGTATTTGAAAAAGAATACAAAGAATTAGAAAAGAAAATTGTGGTATTTGAAAAAATACTATCTAGTGAAATAGAATTATATAAAGTAATTAAAAAAGAGTTATTAGAAGTAAAAAATAAATTTAATGATAAAAGAAGATCTGAAATAATAAAAGATGACAATGAAGCAAAAATAGAAATAGATGAAATAATAATTGAAGAGGATAATATAATAACAATTTCAAATGAAGGTTATGCAAAGAGAATTTCTAATAAATCTTATATTAGAACTAATTTAGGAGTTGAAGATATAGAGTATAGAGAGGGAGATTTTAATAAGTACTTTATTGAAACTAATACAAAAAATACTTTACTTATTTTCACAGATAAAGGGAATATGTATCAAACTAAAGTTATAGCTTTTCCTGAGTTAAAATGGAAAGAAAAAGGAGAAAAAATTGACTCCATAATTAAGGGATTGAATTTAGAAAAGGAAAATATAGTGGATGTTTATTCCATAGATAGCTTTAAAGATGATAGAAAATTTGTCTTTATAACAGATTGTGGTTTTATAAAAAAATCTAATTTAAATAGATTTGACACTAGTTATTCTAAAATACAAGCCTTAAGTATGAAAAAAGATGAAAGGTTATTATCTGCAAGATTATCTTCTAGTAATAACAATGAAAAATTTATTAGAATTATAACAGAAACAAAGTTAGATTTTACTATAGAGGAACCTAAAATAGAAGAGGGTGACAGAAACATAAAAGGAACCCTATTAGTGCAATTAGGTTCTAAAGATAAAATAAGCTTGGTAGAATTTAAAGAAGAATATATTAAAAAAGAAGTTTATATAAAAATTAGTAAAAACGGAGATATTAAGGCTACAGATAAGAAATTAAGAGGAAGTTTTAAGGTTTCAGAAAGAGGAGTAATACTTATATTTGATAATAAAGGTATGGTGCACAAAATACCTTCATATATGCTACAAAACATAGGTAAGGATAAATTTAATTTAAAAAATATATTAGAGAATTTTAATAAAGATTCTATAATATTAAATGTACTACTAGTTGAGAGTTTTGAAGAGAGTTTAGATATATATTTTTTCAGTGAAAACGGATATGTTAAGAAGACCAGCTTAAAAGATTTTGATGGAAATTATGTTTCTACTTTAGCTTATAAATTTAGAAATGAAGGAGATACACTTGTAAACGTAGAGGAATCCAAAAGCCATATAAGTGAAGATGTTGTTATTGTTACAGAAAAGGCTATGATTATAAGGTTTAATACTAATACTATAAATTATATGGGAAAAGTAGCCTCAGGAGTTACAGGTATAAGTTTAAAAGAAGATGATAGTGTAATATTTGCATCTTTAATTTTAGATTATAATGGGGATAAAGAAAATTGTTTAAATGAAATAGCAGTTTCCTCAAAGGAAAATCAAGGGAAAATAATAATAACCACTAACAAAAATAATATAAATGAGATAGATTTAAATGATGTTAAATCACAAAATAGAGCAGGAAGAGGAAAAAATGCAATATTAGTAGGTATGGATGAAATTTTAAACAAAGTGGAATATATTAATAAAATTAAATAACACATCTAATTAAATAAAGCTTTGTTGAAACTTACGGTTTCTACAAAGCTTTATTTTTAAAAACGTAAAATTTATTAATTAAAAACGTAATAATTCCAATGGTTATTGAGGCTATTAACTTTGATATATTAAGCCAAAGCTCAGGTGAAATATTAAATTTATTTTTAGAGTTAAGGGTTATAAATAATAAAGTATTAAATATTGCTGAACTTCCAAGGACAGCAGCATATTTTAAGTATGAACTATTAATGCTTTTAAATGTAAATTTTCTATTCAAAATATATCCATTTATGGAGTAGGCTATAAAAGCAATAAATTCAAACAGAAAAAGTGCTAATTTATTTGAATATATATGAGTTATATAAGCAAGGAAGTTTAAGATTCCTAAATTTATAAGTTCATTACTGCCACCTATTAATGCATAGGTTATAAACTGAAATAAATTGTTTAAAGTGCGAT
Organism: Haloimpatiens sp. FM7315; assembly: GCA_041861885.1. Lineage (NCBI taxonomy): Bacteria > Bacillati > Bacillota > Clostridia > Eubacteriales > Clostridiaceae > Haloimpatiens > Haloimpatiens sporogenes. The sequence continues at coordinate 1,847,484 of JBGVUE010000001.1, read as the reverse complement.
TTTTATTCATATTTAAATCCTGCCTTAATTAGTATTGTTATTTTAGTTATCAAATTAAGTATATCATATATTCAAAAATATTCCAGTGAAATTTAAAGAATTAATAAATTAAAATATAGTTCATTAAGTTTTTAGAAGGTATAACATGCTTTATATAGTATAATATTATTTAGGATGGTGAATAATATGGAAAAATATCAAATGAATAATGGAATAAATGTTGTATATGAAAAAATAAAAGGAGATATAACTTCTTTTTCAGTGGCTTTTGATGCAGGTGCAATTAGGGAAGTAAAAGATGAATTAGGTCTTTCTCATGTAGTGGAACACATGATTTTTAAAGGTACAAATACTAAAAATGAAGCAGAAATAAATAAATTATGTGATGAATATTTTGGATTTAACAATGCTATGACGAATTATCCATATGTTGTATATTATGGTACGTGTTTATCGGAAGATTTTTATAAAGCTTGTTCTTTATATGGAGATATAATAAAAAATCCTACATTTAAGATTGAAGGATTTAAAGAAGAAATAGATGTGATTTGTCAAGAGCTTAGGGAATGGAGGGACGATATATCTCAGTTTTGTGAAGATGAGCTTTTTTTAATAGTTTTGAAAATAGGAGAATAAAAGATTTAATAATCGGTACAGAGAAAAGTGTGAGAAGTTTCAAAAGGGAAGATGTAGTTAGGTTTTATAAGGATTATTATAAGCCTAAAAATTGTGTAATAAGTGTAGTTTCCTCTTTAGGACTAAATAAAGTTAAGGATATGCTTGAAGATATATTTTCAATGTGGACATGTTCAGATGAGATTTGCATAAATCCCCTAACTAATTTATATGAAGAGAATAGATTGGGAAGTTTTGTTAAGTTAAAGAAGGATATAGAAACTGCAAGAATACAGTATATATTTCCAATACATGAATTAAATGAAAAAGAAGTTCAGGCATTAAGAATTTTTAATGCTTATTTTGGAGAAGGAACCAGCAGCCTTTTATATGATAAAGTAAGGACGCAAAATGGATTAGCATATGAAATAGCAAGTAACATTAAGAATGAAAGTGGAATAAAATTGTTTACAATTTATGCTGGAACTTCAAAAGATAAAATAACAGAGACAATAAGGTTAATAAATGAACAAATATGTGAAATAAAGAAATCTAAAGGTGTATTTACAAAAACAAAATAAATAAACTAAGCAAAAGCATAAAATTAAAGCGTTCCTTAGCTTTAGAAAAATCTATAAGGCTTAGTTTGAATTTAGCTGTTTATGGAATTATGTATAAAGATGCAGAAAGTTTATATAAGCAAATTGATGGAATAGAAGAGGTGGATGAATCTCTTATAATTGATACAATAAATAAGGTTTTAAACAATCCATCAATTCAGGTTATAGAACCAAGTTTATAGGTGTTAAAAAATACAAAATTTAATAGTAATATTTTCTAAAGAAAAGTTTTAAAAGCCTTTGCTGACTAAAAAGGAGGTTGTTTTGTGAAAAAAAGTTTTTTTAACCTATGGAATTCTTTTTTTAGCTTAGTTTTTATATTAAGAGGAGTGTATAGAGGTGAAGTTTCTACTGTTTTAAAAAAGCAATTAATATATGTTTGGAGTGTATTGGAATTGGATAAGCGAAGAACAACTCAAATTATAGCAGCTATTATTACAAATAGTAATTTCAAAGGCTTTTTTCAAGGAAAAATATATAAAGGTATATCAAAGAGAATGTGTGTGCCTGGACTTAATTGTTATTCTTGCCCTGGAGCCATGGGGTCTTGCCCAATAGGAGCTTTTCAAGCAGTTATTGGAAGCATAAAATATGATTTTTCTTTTTATGTTCTTGGCTTTATGTCTTTAATGGGAATTGTATTTGGGCGGTTTATATGTGGATGGTTATGTCCTTTTGGATTAATTCAAGATTTATTGTATAAAATAAAAAGTCCAAAAATTAAGGTTAATAGAAGGGTTAATAATTATCTAAAATATCTAAAATACATTATTTTGCTGGTATTCGTAATCCTACTTCCAATGTTTTTAGTTAATGATATTGGTATAAGTGATCCGTATTTTTGTAAATATATTTGTCCAGCGGGAACTTTAGAGGGAGGTATTCCTTTAGTCCTAATGAACGAGCCTTTAAGGGATACTGTTGGTTTTTTATTTAAATGGAAGATGACTATTCTTGTAGTTACGGTTTTATTATCTATAATTGTGTATAGACCCTTTTGTAGACATATATGTCCTTTAGGAGCCTTTTACTCATTATTTAATCCTATAAGTTTTTATAAATTAAAAATCAACAAAGACAAATGTACTAATTGCAAAGTTTGTGAGAGAAAATGTAAACTTAAAATACAGGTATACAATAAACCGAATGATTTAGAATGTATAAGATGTGGGGAATGTGTGAAAAAGTGCCCAGAAAATGCTATAAAAGCGGGCTTTGATTTTAAACTAAAAAATATTAAGTCTAAATAAATTATATGAGAACATTATAACCTTGTTTATAAAATTAGGGTGAGATATTATATTTCAAATGTAAATACAATATCTCACCCTAATAATTTTTAATTATTTAGATTTTTTATAAGTCTTTTTTGTTTTTGATTTAAAAGTTTTTTTAGTTTGATTTACATTAGAATTTTTATTTTTACGAGGATCTACTATATTACCTTTAAATATTTCTTTTTCTTCTAATTTAAAATTAAAACTTCTAGAATATTTTTTTATTAAGCTAGTTTCGTTAATTGTAAGTATGGAAATAGCAGTTCCTGTTTTCCCTGCTCTTCCTGTTCTTCCGGTTCTATGAAGGTACTCTTTCGGGTCTTTGGATAAATCTAAATTAAATATGTGAGTAACATCTTTTACATCAAGGCCTCTTGCAGCTAAATCAGAAGCTACTAAAAGATTAATTTTTCCTGTTCTAAAGTCTTCTAAAGCTTTTTTGCGTTCTTCTTTTGAGGCACTTCCGTATAACCCATAAGCATTTAAGTGATGATATTGAAGCTTTAGAGTTGTAAGTTCGATTTCTTCACTTTTATTTATAAATACAATAGCTCTTTTAGGCTTTATGGAAGCAACTAACTTTCTTAAAACTTCTATTTTTTCTCTTTTTTCAGAGACTAAATACATATGAGTAATGTTAGGATTTGATATATTTTCCTCTTTGATTTTTATTATTGCAGGTTCTTTCATTATGCTTTTAGCAACATCCAAGGTTTTTTGATTAATGGTTGCAGAAAACACCATTAATTGTCTATCTTTCATAGTGGTTTTTATAACATCTTTTACTGAATTTAGGTTGTTGTTATCTAAAAGCTTATCCCCTTCATCAATTACAATAGTTTTAACAGTATGGGCTTTTATTTTTTTCATTTTTATAAGTTCATGGATTCTACCAGCAGAACCTACTATTATGTGGGGCTTGTCTTTTAGTTTTTCAATTTGTCTTTTTATATTAATTTCTCCCATAATAGGTGTTGAGGTTACTTCTAACAAAGAGTTTTTAGAAAGAAGTTGAATTTCTTTATTTATTTGCATAACTAATTCGTGGGTTGGTGCTAAGATTATGGCTTGCATTTCTTTCTTTTCAGTATTTATTTTCTGAAATATGGGAAGTAGATAGGCTAGAGTTTTTCCACTTCCAGTCTGTGATTCACCTATTATATCTTTATTTTCTAAAGCTAAGGGAATTGCTTTAGTTTGAATATCAGTTGGATTTATTATTCCTTCTTTTTTTAGAGCGTCTATAAGCTTTGTATCTAAATTTAATGTATCAAATGAATGTGACATAATATTCTCCTTTTTTTAATTAGTTAACTTTCAAAGCAATAAGTAAATGTATGAGTAAAATGAAGTATTATTTAAAAACAATTTAAAAAAGTAAAATTAAATTAAATATAATGTATCATTTTCTCAAGTATCTATATTTTAGTTTGAAAATATCATCCTATTACATACGTAAAACTTAATTTTATAGTTAGTATTAGTTTTTGTCAAGAGAATTAATGCCATAATATAGAGATAGAAGTTAAATTTATTATGGAATAGCAAGATATTAGATAGTATAATGTATAATAGATTGTATAAATTAAATATTATATTACATAAAAGGAGAAAAGAATGGAAGATAAAACTATAGAAATGATGAAAAAATTAATAGAAGAAAAAAGAAAAAATCTTCTCAGCAGGGATCAATAGGAAGACCTAAAAAAATATTGGAGGAACGAGAAAAGCTAGGATAAGTAAAAAAACTGGTGGAGTATTTGATAAATAATTATATTAAAATATTACAACAAGCTAATTGTTTAAGGAGATGCGATATGAGTATGAAAAATATGCTTTATCCAATTAATATAAAAGGAAAATATGGTTATATAAATAATTTAGGTGAAATTATTTTAGAACCTAAATATGATTATGCAGAGGAATTTCAGGATAATTTAGCTATAATAACTATAAATGACAAATATGGTTTTATAGACAAAGAAGGCACATTAGTAGTTAGCCCTAAGTATGATGAAGTTTTTGAATTTAGTGAAGGTTTGGCTACAGTAGAGCTTGAAGGAAAGAGAGGCTATGTAGATACTGAAGGTAAACTTATTATTCCTTGTAAGTTCGATGAAGCTATGGATTTTTCAGAAGGACTTGCTGCCATTAGAATAGGTTATAAGTGGGGTTACATAGATAAAAAAGGTAAGATTGTAATTGAACCTGATTTTTTAGATGCCTACGATTTTAGTGAAGGGCTAGCTCTTGTTCAGTCTGGTGGAAAACTTGGATATATAGATAAAGAAGGAATTATGAAAATATCTCCTAAGTATAATTATGCTTATGGTTTTAGTGAAGGCTTAGCTGCAGTTATGATAGGTGATAAATTTGGCTATATAAACAAAGAAGGTGAAGTAGTTATAAAACCTAAATATTATACAGCTAACTGTTTTAGTGATGGGTTAGGACTTGTTGAAAATAATGAAAGATATGGTTTTATAAACAAAGAAGGTAAATTAGAAATAGATTTTAAATATGATTGGGCAGATGATTTCTATGAAGGATATGCGGTAGTTGCTATGGGAGATAAATATGGTTTAATCGATAGGAGTGGCAAAGAAGTAATCCCATTAAAATTTGATAATGTTGATGATATTAGTGAAGGATTAATTTCAGTAGAAATTGAAGGTAAATGGGGATTTATCGATGATACTTCTAATTTTGTTATAGATCCAATTTATAAAGAGGTGTCAGGATTTGTAGATGGAATAGCCATGGTTAAAGAAAAAAACTCTATGAATTATATAAATAAAAAAGGTGAAAGCATCATTAAAAAATAAATTTATAGCTAAAAGATTTCTTTTAGATCTTTAAGGACTACGCTTTAAAAAATACTTAAATTTAGTGTTTTTTAAAGCATAGTCTTTATTTATATGTTTTAACCAAGAGGTGTATTAAATGTTTATATAAGATGTAAATGTATATTTTACAAAATTTTCACTTAATAAAAAACATTTTAAAAATTTGTTTAAAAAAGTTAAATTTTAGCGTTTAAAATTCTAAACATTTGTGGTAAAATTAATCACGTAAACGATTTCCGTATTTGTATCACAACAATTGTTATAATATTTTTTATTTTTTAAAAATCAAAGAACATACATATTAGTGCTGTTAATGTTAGGGGGAATTGCAGTGATTTAAGCATGTTAGTTTTAAGAATTTTGGGAATTTGTTTATTAATTATTAGGTTGTTTTTAGGTTTAGGAGGGATAAAAATGGGTGAAACAATGAAATCTTTTATTAAAGATTTACCAATATTAACATTGGGTATGTTTATTGGAGCTATATCAGTACATTTCTTTTTAATTCCAAGTAAATTAATTATAGGATCAATTACAGGTCTATCAATAGTTATTAATTTGCTTACATCAATACCGTTGTCTGTATTAATTTTTATTATAAATGCGTTTTTATTGGTACTATCATATTTTCTAATAGGAAAGGAATTTGGTGTTAAAACTGTATACTCGGCACTAATTTTATCACCTATGATTGCTTTGCTTGGAAAGATATGTCCATTAAAACAGTCTTTAATGGGGGATCAATGGCTTGATCTTTTATGTTTTGTACTAATTTTAAGTTTTTCACAAACTATTTTATTTAGACATAATGCATCAACAGGAGGACTTGATATTATAGCAAAAATCGTAAACAAATACTGCCATATGGATTTAGGTACTTCAGTTTCAATAGCAGGAGCGATTATTTGTTGTACTGCAATTTTGGTTTATGATGTGAGAACAGTAATAGTAGGACTGATTGGAACTTACTTAAATGGATTGGTATTAGATCACTTTATGATAGGATTTAATGCTAGAAAAAGAGTTTGCATTATTTCTAAAGATTACATGTTAATACGTAAGTTTATTGTAGAAGATATGAATCGTGGAGCAACATTGTATCCTGTAAAAGGCGGACTTGGTTGTGAAGATAAATTTGAAATAGAGAGCCTAATGACTAAAAATGAATTTTCTTATTTAATGGAATTTATAAAAAAACAGGAAATTGATGCTTTTATTACTGCAGGAACTGTAAGTGAGATTTATGGTAGGTTTGGAATAAAGGGAGTTAGAAGTAAGCCAAAAGTATTAATGGAAAATTAAAATAAATACCCAGAAGCAAAGAAAACAGCCCTCTGTATACTTGACAGGGGGCTGTTCAAAGCTTCTGGGCATTTTTTATTTTTGAAATAATATTAAGTGTATTAATATTTTTATCGTTTTACAATAAAAAAATATTGAAAAACATTCAAATATACTGTATACTATATTTATATCAATATAGGAGGGATTTTATGAAATATTATGGAAAAAGATCCTTAGCTAGTTTTTTAAAGGTTTTATTAGATATCTTACTTTTTATTGGAACTATTTTGTTTGTGTGGGTATCTGTTGAAACATTAAGTAAAGGATTTAATAATTTAGAATTCTATAAAAAAATGGTTATATGTTTTATGTTTATCCTAGGAAGTATAGCTTTAATGTTAGTAATTATTAATTTAAGAAGGATAATGAAATCAGTAGTTGACAGTAATCCATTTATAAAGCAGAATGTAAAAAGTTTAAAAACTATATCTATATCTTGCTTTATAATTGCAAATTGCTATCTAATTAATTTTTTTATGAATATAAAATATGGAAAGTATAACTTTATATTTATAGATAAATCAGGGATTCATACTGATATGGAGTTTCTAATTTTCTTTTTTGCAGGAAGTTTTATTTTAGTACTATATAAAGTTTTTGAAAAAGCTGTAGAAGTCAAGGAAGAAAATGATTTTACAATTTAAGGAGGATGAAGATGCCTATTATTGTTAATTTGGATGTGATGATGGCTAAGAGAAAGGTATCCCTGTCAGATTTAGCACAAAAGGTAGGAATAACTAACGCTAACTTATCAATACTTAAAAATAATAAAGCTAAAGCGGTAAGATTTACAACTTTAGAGGCTATATGTGATATATTAGAATGTCAACCAGGGGATATATTAGAATATATTAGTGAAGAAAAATAGTTGAAAAAATTTCAAGAATTTATTTGGAGGAAGTATTATGGATGGTAGTTTATTAAAAAAAGATGATAAGAGAAAAAATGATTTGTTAAAATTGGATGATCCCAAAGAGGGTTTTAATAAAGATAAGATTAAAAGAGAAATGTTAATTTACTCCTTTGCTTTTGGAATTTTATTTGATTATTTTTTTATATGGGATTCTTTTGGAATTAACCTAACTTTATTTAATTTTGCTATGCTTGCAGTGCTTATTGTGATTATATATCCTTGTGTTAATTTCAAAAATAAATTAAGTTATATTTTTTTAATTCCATATTTACTTTTGTCGTTAAGTTATTCAATTTATACTAATGAGGTTTTTCGATTTTTAAATCTTCTATTACTTCCTTTTTTATTGATATCCTATATTATGTGTATAAAATCTGATGAAATCAGTATAAATTTAAGTTTTATAAAAAATGTATATAATAAAATTTTTGGAACGATTATAAAATCACTACCAATTTTTTTAAAGTCTAATAAATTTAAGATAAAAGAGGAGGATATTAAAAAAAATAGCAATTATAAATATATTATTCGAGGAATTTTATTATTAATGCCAATGTTATTTATAATAATGTTTTTATTGTGTTCTTCAGATATGCTGTTTGAAAAGTTTTTTTATAAACTTTTACAAGATTTCTATGATGTGAGAATAAAAAAATAGTAGGTCATGTATTTGTTGTTTTTATGGTTGCCATTTATCTATTTGCTTTATTCTTTAGAATTAAGCATGAAAAATATACAGAATATTTTGAAAGCTCTACCGATAAAAAGGAGACTATAAAGTGGAATTATATAACGGTTGCAACAATAATAATTGGAATAAACTTAGTTTATTTGTCTTTTTCAATTGTTCAATTTTCCTATTTATATGGGGGCGGAAATGGAGAATTACCTCTAGGAGTTTCCTACGCAGAATATGCTAGAAAAGGATTTTTTGAATTAATACTTATTACTTTAATTAATTTTTTAATAGTTTTGTGCTGTAAATTCTTCACAGAAGGACAAACTAAAAAAACAGAAAGATTTTGTAATGTTTTGTATACAATTATGATTGGATTTACGTATAATATTCTATTTTCTGCTTACTATAGAATGAACCTTTATGAATCTAAATTTGGTTATACTAGACTTAGGGTTTTGGTTGAAGCATTTATTTTTTTACTTACTATTATATTAATTGTAGTTCTATTTAGAATATGGAAAAAATCCTTTCCTATTGTAAAGTATATTACCATTATAACATTTTCAGTATATGTAGTTTTAAACTATGCTAATATTGATAGAATAATTGTGCAAAAAACGTAGAGAGGTATAAAGTTGAAGGAAAATTAGATATTAGTTATATAAATAAACTTTCTTATGATTCTTATTTTGAAATGGCGAAATTGTTGGATATGAATGACAAAACTATAAAAACTGAAGTAATGGGTTATTTTGAAACTCATAGAATAGATCTTGTGGGAGATTATGATAAGTGGTATGAATTTAATTATTATAAAAATAAATTTAAAAATTATAAATAAGAGATTATAAAGTAGTATATTAAAATCTTATAGAAGGCTTCTAGTCTATGATAAAAAAGCATTTTTATAGAAATAAATTAAATTAAATGTTAAAATACAAAACTGGGGATATAAGAAAAAATTTACTTAATGACGAGGGGAGTGTTTTAATGTTTAAAGAAGAAATGACTCCAAAAGAAAGGGTAGAAGCTTTTTCTAAAGGAGAAGAAATCGATAGATTAATCTGTGTTCCTGATATGGGAGTGACTATGGTGCCTTTTATTGGAGTCTCTGCAAGAGAGTATTATCATTCAGCTGAGATGATGGCAAATCTTGAAATAGCCTTGTTTAAAAGACTTAGACATGATGGAACAGGTATATCTACAAGTCTTAGAGGAGTTGCAGAGGCTATGGGATCTAAGGTAGGTTATCCGGAGCATGGGATATCTTACTTAATTGAACCAGCTGTGAAATCCTTAGATGAAATTGAGTATTTGAAGATTCCAGATCCATTAAAGGATGGAAACTTACCAACCTTAATAAAGGCTATAAAGCTTACAAAAGATGCTCTTTTTAGTGAAGTAGATGTTAGTGCCTCTATGTCAGGACCTTTTAGTGTGGCAGCTTCTGTAGTTGGTACAGAAAATCTTTTAAAATGGATGATTAAGTACCCTAAAAAAATTCATACTTTAATGCAAATAATAGCAGAGGCTAATAATAGATATATAGAAGAGGTTGCAAAGCTTGGAGTATCTATTGGTTTTGCAGATCCGGTTTCCTCTACAAGTCTTATAAGTCCAAAACAGTTTAGGGAGTTTTCCTTGCCAGCACTTAAAAATAATATTGATAAAATACGAGAAACTACAGGTAAAGCACCAGGTATACATATTTGTGGAAAGAGCAAAGATATTTGGGGGGATGTAGTAGATGCTGGTGTTTCAAGTTTTAGTATAGATAACGTAGAGGATTTGGAAGAAGCAAAGAAAGCAATTGGAGACAAGGTAGTTATTATAGGAAATGTGCCTCCTGTGGATGCAGTTCATTTAGGTAGTAAAGAGGATATATACTCATCAGTTAAAGAATGCATAAAGAAAGCTCATGATTCAAGAAAAGGGTATATTTTAAGTACTGGGTGTCAAATTCCTATGGATACACCAATAGAAAAGATTGAAATGTTTATGGAAGCGGGAAAAACTTATGGGAAATTTCCAATAAAGTTAGATTAGATTTAAAAAGAGCTAGTTTAGGTAATGATTTTACCCCAATAAAGTTTACTTTATTGGGGTAAAATTATTAATTCTCACACTCTAGCTCTTTTTTTAATTGGTATATTCTTTTATTTAGCAGTGGATGAATTGCATAAGGTGCAATTTCAGTTAAAGGTTCTAGTACAAACATTCTGTCTTGCATAAAAGGATGAGGTACTACTATTTTTTCTTTAGATATAACTAAGTCATCATATAACAAAATATCTAAATCTATAGTTCTAGGACCCCATTTAATTAAACGCTCTCTTTTTAATTCCTTTTCAATGTTTAAAAGAATGTCCATAAGTTTTTCAGGATTAAGTAGAGTTTCTACAGCTAGGGCACAATTTAAAAAATCCTCTTGGTCAAGATAGCCATAGGGCTTTGTAATATAAAAACTTGAAACTTTTATAACTTTTGTATAAGGTGAATTATTTATATATTCAATAGCTTTATTTAAATTATATTCTTTATCACCAAGATTTGAACCAAGGCCAATATAAGCTTTATGCTTGCTTCTATCTATTTCTATAGCAGCATATTTTAAAGACTTTCCTATTGGAGCAAAAGGTTTTTTTACTTTTAATTTTAATCTAGTTATTAGGGGGTATTTTAAAAGAATATATGCAGCTGTTTTTTCAGCAGCTTTTTCAATTAAATCGAAAGTGTCTTGTCTAAAGGTATTTTCAATTTCATAGCAAAGCTGTCCATAATTTACGGTTTCATTTAAGTTATCACTTATGCCAGCTTCTTGTAAATCTAAAAAAACTTCTGCTGAGATTAAAAATTTTTGACCAAGTTTTTTTCCTCTAAATACACACCGTGATTCGCAAAGACTTCTAAATCTTTTATAAAAATTTTATCCAAAAATTTCACCACCTTTTTTAAAATTTATGCTCTTAAAATTGCATCGGTCATAAGTGAAGCTCTTGAGTTTTCTTTAACATCATGAACCCTTATAAAATTACAGCCTTTTGTTATACCAATAACAGTGGTGGCAACGGTTCCTTCAACTCTTTCGTTTACAGGCAAATCTAGTACAAGACCTAGAGTGGATTTTCTTGAAGTACCTAAAAGTATAGGACAGTCAAGTTTGTTTAAGCTTTCTAATTTGTTAAGTATTTTTAAGTTAAGTTCTGGTGTTTTAGCAAATCCAAAACCAGGATCAAGTATTATTTTTTCCTTTTTTACTCCAGCTTTTAAGGCAATATCAATGCTTTCTTTTAAATCTTTTATAAGATCTTCAATAAAATCAGTGTAGTTTTTATTATCTCTATTATGCATAAGACAACAAGCAGCATTATATTTTGCAGCTACTTTTGCCATATTTTTGTCTTTTTTAAATCCCCAAATGTCATTTATAAGTGAAGCTCCACTATTTAGTGCAAGTTCTGCAACTCTGCTTTTATATGTATCAATAGATATAGGAACATCTATCTCTTTTCTTAAAGCTTCAACTATTGGAATTACTCTTTTAATTTCTTCTTCCTCACTTACAGAAGTGTGATTTGGCCTTGTAGATTCTCCTCCTATATCAATAATATGAGCTCCTTCTTTTATCATTTCTTTGGCGTGTTTTACAGCTTTTTCTATAGTATTAAAATTTCCTCCATCTGAAAAAGAATCTGGAGTAATATTTAAAATTCCCATTATATAAGTTTGCTTTTTTAAATCAAAGATTTTTGAACCTATTTCAATAAAATTATTCAAAGAAAATCCCCCTTTATAAATTTTTTAATAGTTTAAAGTTTGAGTCCTCTTTTCTACGGGCCAGTTACATTTGTCTTTTGCAGAACAATTAAAACAGGCTCTAGATAGTTTATCACTTTTATATAAAAGATCCTCTAAAGAGCCACTTTTATTGCTTGGATTTCTATGGTTTTTAATGGCATTCAAAATATTTACAATCTCTTCCTTTTCAAAATCACATTTAGATAAAATACCTTTAGCTATAAGGAAAGATGCAAGCTCATGAGGAGTATTGTCCTTATATTCTTTGCATCTTCCTATGTCATGGAGAAGACCACAGGCATAAACTATATCTTTGTTATAGCCCAAGTTTTTTTCTAAATTTATTAAATGCATAATTCTTGAGGTATCAATAAAATGCTCAAGATTATGTCTACAAAATACTCTATTGATCTCCAGTTCCTTTATGGAATTGCAGTGTTTTATGTAATCTTTGTTATTTAAAATTTTATTAATTCTATTCATTACTTTCCTCGCTTTAAAGTTTAATCATATTTAAAACCTGATTTTGAAGTGGAAAATTTCCTTCAAAAACACCTTTAGTACTTAAAGTTGTAGTTGTAGATCCCCATTTTTTTACACCTCTCATGCTCATGCATAGGTGCTCAGCTTCAATTACTACCATAGAGCCTTTACAGTTTAAGGTTTTCATTAAAGCCTCAGCTATTTGAGAGGTCAACCTTTCTTGGAGCTGAGGTCTTTTTGCAAAAACTTCAACGGTTCTAGCAAGTTTGCTAAGACCTACTACTTTATCTGAAGGTAAGTAAGCTATGTGAATTTTTCCAAAGAAAGGAAGAAAATGATGTTCACACATAGAATAGAACTGTATGTTTTTTTCTAAAACAATACCTTCTCCTTGTACTGTAAAAACTTTATTAAGATGATTTTCTGGACTTTCATTAAGGCCTGAAAAAATTTCTTTATACATTTTGGCAATTCTTTCAGGGGTTTCTTTAAGACCTTCTCTATTAGGGTTCTCACCAATAGCTTCTATAATCATGGTTACAGCTTTTTTTATTTTTTCTTCATCTATCATATTTAAACTCCTTTAAGAAATAATATATCAAAGTTAACACATATCAATTATACACTTTCTTATATTTCAATTCTAGATTAAACCTAGGTGGAAGAAATGTAAATTATTTTATAAGATTTTGTTGTTAATTGGTATGTTTAGTTTTATAATAAGTTTTAGTCACAGAATGGTTTTATTGGAGGATGCTTATGAATAAAAAAATTTTATCACATTTTTTAGCTATTGCACTTATGATAATTTGGGGGTTATCTTATTTAAGCATAAAGGTAATAGTTAAAGAAGTGGAACCGACATTATCTGCACTTTATAGATTTTTAGTATCTTTGGTAATTTTATTTATAGTTTATAAGACTAAATATTCTAATGAGAAAGTGTTAAAAGAAGATAAAATTAGATTAGCTATGGGAGGATTATTTGGAATTGCTCTTTATTTTTTCTTTGAGAATTATTCTGTTTATTTTACCTCTGCATCAAATGTAGCTATTTTAATTTCTACAATTCCCGTATTTACATTATTCATACAGGGAATAGTTTATAAGGAAAAAATAACTTGGCAAAAAGTTTTTGGGGCTTTTTTTAGTTTAATAGGTATCGTAGTTATTATAGTATCTAAAGAGAGGGTAAGTTTATTTTCTAAGGGAAGCATAGGGGATTTTATGGTGCTTGGTGCAGTTATATCTTGGATTTTATATAATATTTTCACAAATAAATTCAAAGGCAATTATAGCAGTGCTACTATTTCTTTATATCAAACCTTTTGGGGTTGCTTATTTTTAAGTCCATCTTTATTTTTTTCAAAATTATCTATTCCATCTACAAAGGTAATTTTAAATATATTATTTTTGTCTGTTTTATGCTCTTGTTTAGGAATTATTATATATATATTTTGTCTAAAAAATTTAGGACCTACAGTAATAACAACTTATATTAATTTACAACCTATAGTGAGCTTAATATCAGCAGGGTTAATAATAAATGAAGAAATTACAAAATGGCAAATAATTGGATGCAGCATAATAATTATGGGGGTATTCTTAGTTAGTTTTGGAGACAAAATAATTAAAAATGCAAGGGACTAAGTACCTTTGCTAAAAATAAAAATAACTAAATTATATTATATAGTAACATATATAACTTTGATTTAATAAAATATTATGTAGTAGTATATGTGGAGGAAACTATATTGGATAATTTTGATTTTCAGGAAAATATGGTTATTAAAGGTATCGTAGCTTATGCTAGAGGAGATGTAAACGGGGACAGGGTCCTTGACAATGTGTACTTAACTGGGGAAAAAACTTTAAACAGTCCCTTTATTAAAAATATAACTCTTGTAATACAAAATGGAACAAATGGAAAAGTTACTACTGTTCCCCTTAAGGATAACACAGGATATAATCCAGCTCTAACTTTGCGTGATTTTTCAGGTTATGGGTTTGATGATATTTTGATTGGAATTTCTACAGGTGGTAGTGGTGGCATAATGATCTATTATATTTACTCTTTTGCCAATAATAAGATTAAATTGCTCTTTGATTATAATAACTATAATAATGAGTATAAATACGAAGTAAAGTATAGAGACTATTATAAAGTTGAAGTTATAAGCTTAAATAATAATTCTAAATATATGCTAGATATTAGTTATAAAGGCAATCAATACTTAAATGAGATATATGACAATAAAGGAAGATTAAAAAAGCCTATTTCCGGTTTTGTTAATCCTATAAGTGGGCTTTATCCAGTAGATTTTGATGGAAATAAGATATATGAATTGATGGCATTTCAGAAGATAGCAGGAAGATATAATGCAGATTCTTTGGGCTATATCCAAAATATTATAACTTGGGAAGACAATAAATTTGTGTTACAGAGTCAATATGTGGCTATTTTTGGAACTAAAAAATAAAATTATATATGTCAAGCGTTTTTGAAAATGTCCTAAAAATTTTTAATTAGTAGCACCAGTATAAACTGGTGCTAATTTTTTTTAAGTGTCTTGTAAGTGAATTTTTGGGTACACTAAAAACACCTTAGAAAATAGTATTTCTAAAAAAGCATGTTATTTATTAAGTTATGGTTTAAGCTACGCTTTTTTGGCGGTGAGCCTGATTTTTACAATATCTGGTTGCTTTTCAAAGACAGATTTGATATTATGAGCAGGTAAAGCAAATCGAGTATTGAATTCTTTTATGTAGGAGTTTAAGAATTCATTTGCGTGCTCCATTGAGTTTACCTCAGCTAAGCGCATTTCAATTGGAAGTCGTGATTGTAGAGTTTGAAACATACGCTCAACTCTTCCTTTTGCTTGAGCAATACTGCTGGTCTGAATCTCAATTCCAAGCTGCTTGCAGGCATATCCGAATTGAGTAAAAGTATCCTCTTCAATAGAAGAGGACTTTTTTTCGTATATTCAAATACAGTTCTTTTATCAGTTAAAAACTTATAAGGAATACCGTAGGTAGATAGCACTTGGTGTAACACATGATAATATCCATTTAAAGTTTCTTGGTTATCAAAATAAGCCCCCATAATTGTACCAGTAGCATCATCTACGGCTATGTGCAATTGAGTTTTAGTGTTACCGAACCAATTATGTACAGAGGCATCCATTTGAAGCATTTCACCAGCGTAAGCACATCTAGGACGTCTTGGATGTGCAGCTTCAATATCAATAATAGAATTTTGAATAAAAGCTATTTCTTTTTTTGTTTTAGCTTCTTTTTTCAGTTCTTTCAAATGCTGATTTAACTTCTTTTTCGTTGCTTTTTGGCCTTCGGCGAAAGAATAAATTCTTGAGCTAATATGTTTCTAATCGTAGATGGAGAAACATTAATATCTTCAAATTTTGCCAAAAGCTCTGAGTAATGTGTTAAATTTGAACCTTCATATTTTGTACGATAAAGATCTACGATCAATTCTTTAGTGGAGTCCTCTAGTGAATGTATGGGTTTCCTTCCTTTATTACCATGAACAAAACATTCTTTACCTGATTCTTTGTATCCCTTAATCATTCTATTGATATGTCTAACAGTGCATCCTAAAGTTATAGCTGCTCTTTTCTTATTACCATTAGTTTCTATTAGTTTTTTTATTACGTTATATTTAGTCATTTCTTCCATAGTTAAATCTACCTTTCTCATTTAAGCACCTCACATTAATTCATGAGGTTTATTATACTGTATTTTTTTAATAATTGGGACATAATCACGTGTGGTATAATAAGACATTATCAAAAATGGATCAGAAGATCAGAAAAAAATAAAATTATATATTGACTTTATTTATATTTCTGATAAAATTAATAGAAATAAATAAAAAATCAATGCAAAATAAATACATTTTGGAGGATGGTTATGAAATCAAATTTTGGAAAAGTTAATGTAGGACAATTAGAATTTAAAAACTTTTATTTTAGCTGGGGCTTTTATTTTAGCGCTGGAGTTTTGTCTTACAAAAAATAGTTCAATACTTTTCTAATGAGAATATTTTAAATTTCAGACCATTAAAGTTTTTAGTTTGATATTAAAATAAGAAATTACTAAAAGAGTCTCATTATGAGGCTCTTTTTTTTACAAAAGAAGGAGATGTTAAAATGGTAGTAGTACTTGATAATAACTTAGCAAAAAAAGAATTAGAAAATATTAAAATTAAGATTGAAAAATTATGCAATGTAGAAATAACAGAGTGTAAGGGAGAAAATTATTCTATACTGGGGCTTATTGGGGATACAAGTACTTTAGACGAAAAAGAAATAAATTGTATGCCAGGGGTTGAAAAAGTCGTTCATGTGCAGCAGCCATATAAAAAAGCAAATAGAATGTTTAATCCTAAGGATACTATTATAGATGTACTTGGAAATAAGATAGGAGGGAAGAAATTAGCGATTATAGCAGGACCTTGTTCAGTTGAAAGTGAAGAACAAATTGTTAAAATAGCAAAAGATGTTAAAGCTTCAGGGGCATCTTTTTTAAGAGGTGGAGCATACAAACCAAGAACCTCTCCTTATAGTTTTCAAGGGCTAAAAAGTGAAGGATTAGAACTTTTAAAAATTGCAAGGAAAGAAATAGGACTCCCTATAGTTACAGAAATTATGTCTTCAAAATTAGTTGAAAAATTTCAAGAGGATGTAGATATTATTCAGGTAGGAGCAAGAAATATGCAAAATTTTGATTTACTTAAGGAGCTTGGAAGAATTAAAAAGCCCATACTTTTAAAAAGAGGATTAAGTGCTACCATCGAAGAATTATTAATGTCAGCTGAATACATAATGGCAGAGGGTAACGAGAATATAATACTTTGTGAAAGAGGAATCAGAACTTTTGAGAATTATACAAGAAATACATTGGATTTAAGTGCAATTCCGGCGATAAAAAAATTAAGTCATTTACCTGTAATTGTTGATCCAAGTCATGCAGCTGGGTTATGGTGGATGGTAGAACCTCTCACTAAAGCGGCTATAGCTGTTGGTGCGGATGGAATAATTGTAGAGGTACATAATGATCCTGAAAATGCCAAATGTGATGGAGGACAGTCCATAAAACCCAAAAGATTTGAAAAATTAATGAAGGATCTAAAACCTATTGCTATGGCAGTAGGCAGAGAAATTTAATATGGATTTCTCAAAATTTAATTTGTCAATTGTAGGATTAGGTCTTATAGGAGGTTCTTTTGCCAAGGCTTTAAGAAAGTGTGGTTTCAAAAATATATGGGCTTTAGATGTAAATGAAAATAGTTTAAAAAAAGCTGAGAAATTGGGTATAATAGATAAAGGGTTTATGGATTCAAAAATTCCATTAAGTAAATCGGATATTGTTATAATGTGTTTATATCCAGAACTAGAAGTGAAATTTTTAAAGGATAATGTGAAATATCTAAAAAAAGGATGTATAGTAACAGATGTAACTGGAGTTAAGGAAAGTATGATTTCAGAAATTCAAAGAATAATGCCAAAAGACCTAGATTTTATACCAGGACATCCAATGGCAGGAAAAGAAAGTAAAGGCTTTGATATATCATCTGAAAAAATATTTGAAGGTTCAGATTATATCTTAATTACTGCTAATAATAAACTTGAGAATATTAAAATACTTAAAGAAATTTTAAATAAGATAAATATAAGAAAAATTGTGGAGATGAATTCCAAAGAACACGATGAGATGATAGCTTATGTAAGTCAATTACCCCATGTATTAGCTGCTGCTTTTATTAAAAATAGAAGATTTTTTAAGGACAATCTGTGCTTTGGGGGAAGTTTTAGGGATATTACAAGGGTATCAAATATAAACTCTCGTTTGTGGAGCGAACTTTTAGCAGAAAATAAAGAAAATGTTGTAAATGAAATGAATAAATTAATTGATGAACTTGAAATTATAAAGAGATTTGTACAAAAAGGTGATGTATGTAATTTAAATAGAATCTTTGATGAAGTGAGAGAAATTAGAGAGGATATGATTTAAGTGAGGAAGTTAAGTATTGATTTACCGGGGAAAAATTATGAAATTTTTATTCAAAAAGGTTTATTTGAACAAATAGGTCTTAATATAAGAAATATTTATAAAGGAAAAAAGATAGCAGTAGTTACTGATGATAAGGTTTATAGAATTTATGGAGACAGAATGAAAAAAACCTTATAGATAGTGGTTATTTGGTAAAATTTATTATTATAAAAAATGGAGAAAAAAGTAAAAATATTAATGTGCTTCAAGACATATATAGTGGTTTTTTAGATTTTAACCTTACAAGAAAGGATATTATTTTAACTTTTGGTGGTGGAGTTGTAGGAGATTTAGGTGGATTTGCCGCTGCAACATTTTTAAGAGGGATTCCTTTTATTCAAATTCCAACTACCTTGCTTTCTCAAATTGATAGTAGTATTGGTGGAAAAGTAGGAATTGATCTTGAAAGAGGGAAAAATCTAATAGGTAGTTTTTATCATCCTAAGGCAGTTTTTGTTGATCCAGAGGTTTTAATGTCCTTAGAGAAAAGGGTTTTTAATGATGGCCTTTCAGAGTGTATTAAGTATGGATGTATAAAAAGCAAGGAGCTTTTTTAAAGCTTGAAAATTATAAGTCAGATAAAGAACTTTATGAGGATATAGATTATGTTATTTATAAATGCTGTACTATAAAGAAAGAATTTGTAGAAGAAGATGAAAAAGATACGGGAAAGAGAATGATTTTAAATTTTGGACATACAATAGGACATGCAATAGAAACCTATTTTAATTATTCAAAGTATACCCACGGAGAAGCAGTGGCTATAGGAATGTATTTAATTACAAAGAATTCCGAGAGGAATAAGGAAACTGAAAAAGGAACTTCTGATAAAATTAAAAATTTATTGATTAAATATAATTTGCCTTATACTTTTGAAAAAATTGATACAAATAAAATTGTGCAAACTATTAGTTTAGATAAAAAATGTATAGAAAACAGTATAAATATTATATTAATTAGGAATATAGGAGAAAGCTATATAAAGAAAATTAAAAAAGATCAGGTTTTTAATTACATAACTGATAATTAAAATTTTATAAATCTTAGATTAATTTATTGAAGGAAATAGGTGAAATTTATGAGTGATATAAGAATAGAACCTTGTAATTTAAGTGGTGATATAAAAATTCCACCATCAAAGAGTATGAGTCATAGAGCTATTATTTGTGCAAGTCTAAGTGAAGATGAAACTGAAATTAAAGATATTATTTTTTCAAAGGATATTATAGCAAGTATTGAAGCTATGAGGTCTTTTGGAGCAAACATTAAGTGTGATAAAGAAAAGGGGAAAATTATAATAAAGGGAATTGGTACAATTAATGTTATAAATAATAAGATTAATTGTAATGAGTCTGGTTCAACTATAAGATTTTTAATCCCTATTTCCTTAACTCAAGATAAAGAGGTTACATTTTATGGAGAAGGAAAATTAGTAGAAAGGCCTCTACAGGTTTATTATAATATTTTTAACGAAAAGAAAATATCATATAAAAATGAAAAAGGTAAACTTCCATTAACACTTAAGGGGCCACTTGATGCTGGTGTATTTAAAGTTAGAGGAGATGTAAGTTCTCAGTTTATAACTGGATTATTATTTGCACTACCCTTATTATATAAAGATTCTAGGATAATTGTAACAACAGAGCTTGAATCCAAAGCTTATGTGGATCTTACTATTGATATGCTTAAAAAATTTGGTGTTTATATAGATAATAAAGATTATAAGGAATTCTACATAAAAGGAAATCAAAGATACAAAAGTAAGGATTACAAGGTGGAAGGTGATTTTTCACAGGGAGCTTTCTTTTTAGTAGCTGGGATACTTGGAGGAAATATAACATGTACTAATTTGTGGGAAAAATCTCTTCAAGGGGATAAGGCTATTTTAGAAATACTTAAAAATATGGGTGCTAAAATAGAAGTAACCGAAAATACGGTAAAAGCCTTTAAATCTAAAACAAAGGGAATTGAGATAGATGTATCTCAGTGTCCAGATTTAATACCAATTCTTTCTGTAGTAGCAGCTTTAAGTAATGGCACAACAAAGATAATAAAGGCAAAGAGGCTTAGAATTAAAGAATGTGATAGGCTAAAAGCTATGGCAACAGAGCTTAAAGTCCTTGGAGCTGATATTGAAGAGTTTTCCGATGGCCTTATTATTAAAGGTAAGGAAAGTTTAAAGGGCGGTGAGGTAAAAAGCTGGAATGATCATAGGATAGCTATGGCTCTTGCAGTAGCTTCAATAAGGTGCAGCGAATCTGTTGTAATTAAGGATGCAAATTCAGTTGAAAAATCTTATCCGGATTTTTGGAAAGACTTTAGTATGCTTGGAGGTAAAATATATGAGTGCCATATGGGGGAATAATATAAAATTATCTATTTTTGGAGAATCTCATGGAGAAGCTATAGGAGTTATTATAGATGGATTATCTAGCGGATTTGATTTGAATTTAGATTACATAAATTATGAAATGTCAAGAAGAGCACCGGGTAGAAATACTATTTCAACTTCTAGAAAAGAAGAGGATAATTTTAAGATATTAAGTGGGTATTTTAATGGAAAGACCACGGGAACACCACTTTGTGCTATGATAAAAAATCAAGATAAAAAATCAAAAGATTATTCTAAGATTGAAAATATAATGCGGCCAGGTCATGCAGATTATACAGGTGCAATTAAGTATGGTGGTTTTAATGATTATAGAGGTGGTGGACATTTTTCAGGCAGAATAACTGCAGCTTTAGTTTTTGCAGGGGCAGTTTGTAGACAATTATTAGAATCAAGGGGAGTAATAATAGGGAGTCATATTAAGTCTATTAAAGATTTAAAGGATGAGAGTTTTGATTATAATAATATAGAAGAAAAAGTGCTAAAAAAATTAAGGCTTCAAGAGTTCCCAACAATTGACCAATCTGTGAATGAAAAAATGAAAGAGTTAATATTAAAAGCAAAGAAGAATATGGATTCTGTAGGTGGAGTAATTGAATGTGCAGCAATTAATTTAGATACAGGACTTGGAGAACCTTTTTTGATTCCGTTGAAAGCTCTTTATCTCATCTCCTATTTTCAATACCTGCAGTAAAAGCAGTAGAATTTGGATCTGGATTTTCCATAACTGAAATGTTTGGCTCTGAGGCTAATGATGAATTTTACTATGATAATAATAGAGTAAAAACCTATAGTAATAACAATGGTGGTATACTAGGAGGCATAACAAATGGGAGACCTCTTGTTTTTAGATGTGCAATTAAGCCAACACCTTCTATAGGTAAAGTTCAGAATACTATAGATATAAGCAAAAAAGAAAATGTTAGCTTTAGTGTAGAGGGTAGACATGATCCTTGTATAGTCCAAAGAGCAGTTCCAGTTGTAGAGTCAGTAGCTGCAATTTCTTTATTAGATTTTTATTTAAATTAGAATAAAAGTAGGTGTTTTTATGAATAAGGAAAGATTAAAGAATTTAAGAAATGAAATAGATGATATAGATGAGAAATTAGTAGAACTATTTGAAAAGAGAATGAAGGCAGTATTATGTGTAGCTGAATATAAGAAAGAAAATAATATTCCTGTTTTTAATGAAGAAAGAGAAAAAGAAGTTATCAAAAAAATTTAAATAGATTAAAAAATAAAAATTTAAAAGTATATGCTGAGGAATTTTTTAAAAATACCATGGCAGTAAGTAGAAAGTATCAATCTTATAAAATATTTCAAGATAATATTGAAAATTTTAAAGAAAATAACAAGAAAAATTTTGAAGTTAAGCCGTTAACTTTTGATAAAATGATTAAAGTGGGATTTCAAGGTGTTAAAGGTTCTTTTAGTGAAGATGCCTTAACTAGTTATTTCGGAGAAAAAGTGGATTCAATAAGTTTTGAAACTTTTGATGAGGTTTTTTTAAATCTAAATAATAAAGTGTTAGACTACGCTATATTACCTCTTGAAAACTCTTCTACTGGTGCTATATCTGAGGTATATGATTTGCTTCGAAAATATGAGCTTTACGTAATTGGAGAAAAGTGCATAAAAATAGAGCAAAATTTGCTTGCTTTAAAAGATGCTGATATTAAAAATATAAAAGAAATTTACTCTCATCCCCAAGGGTTTAAACAAAGTAGTCATTTTTTAAAGGATTATAATAAGGTAAAATTGATTCCATATTATAATACAGCTATAAGTGCTAAGTATATAAAAAATCAAAATGACATAACAAAGGCTGCCATAGGTAGTAGAAGGGCTTCAGAAATTTATAAGCTTCAGATTCTGAAGAAAAATATTAACAATAAAAAAATAATCATACAAGATTTATCATAGTAGCAAGAGAACTTGATAATTCAGAGGATAATAATAAAATAAGCGTATTATTTTCTTTAGAGCATAAAGCAGGAACTTTATTTAATGTACTTAGGTATTTTGCGGACAATGATATTAATCTTTTAAAAATTGAGTCAAGACCTACAGGAGATGAAAACTGGACGTATTTCTTTTATATAGATTTTGAAGGAAACATTAAAGATAAAAGTATATTAAATGCTTTAGACTTAATTAAATATAACAGCAAGTACTTTAAAATAGTGGGCCAATATATTAATGATAAGAATTGTAGATAAAATTTGGAGGGGTAATTTTGTATACTTATGGCTTAATAGGAGAAAAACTAGGACATAGTCTATCCCCAGATATACATGAATTAATACTTAGAAAATTAGGTATAAAAGCTTCTTATAATTTGTTTGAAGTGAAGAAAGATAGGCTTAATGATGCAGTTAATGGTCTTAAGGCACTGAATGTAAAAGGTGTAAATGTTACTATACCCTATAAAGTTAAAGTCATGCCTTATTTAGATGAGATTTCAGAAGAAGCTGAAAAAATAGGTGCAATAAATACTATAGTTATAAAAGATGATAAATTTTTAGGATATAATACAGATTATTATGGCTTTGGAATTATGATGAAAAAGTTCAATATAAGTATAAAAAGCAAATCTTTTGTGATTTTAGGAAGTGGAGGGGCGTCTAAAGCAGTCTTTCAATATTTAAAGGACAATGAGGCAAAAGAGATTATAATCGTTACTAGAAATGAAGAAGAGGCAAGGTCTAAATTCCATAACTGTAAAGTTATGCAGTATAATGATTTGAAAGGCTTAAATAGCTCAGAAATTATTATAAATTGTACACCTGTTGGTATGTATCCAAATGTTTTGGACTGTATAGTAGAAAAGGAAGTTTTAAGGAAATTTAATGTGTGTATAGATCTTATATACAATCCTTTTGAAACAGTATTTCTAAAAGAGGCTAGAAGCTTTGGAAATGTTTCCATTAATGGGCTATATATGTTAGTGGGTCAAGCGATAAAAGCTGAGGAATTATGGAATAACGTAAAATTTGATGTGAAAATTATAGATGAAATTTATAGTGAATTATTAAAAGATATGTATGAATTATAAAAATAGTTATATTAAATGGGATTATTATGAAGGTGAATTTTTATGAAAAGCAATGTAGTTTTAATAGGAATGCCAGGATGTGGTAAAAGTACTATAGGGAAAATGTTATCAAAGGAAACAGGACTTAGTTTTTACGATATAGACGAGGAAATTGAAAAAACTATGAATAAATCAATTTTAGAGTTATTTAAAAAGGGAGAAGAATATTTTAGAAATATTGAAAGCGATATTGTAAATGAAATTTCAAATAAGGAATATGCTGTTATATCTACTGGAGGTGGAGTAGTAGGGAGAAAAGAAAATATTATACATCTAAAAGAAAAGGGAAAAATAATTTTTATAGATAGAAACCTTTCAAATATATTAGAGGATATTGACACTGAAAAAAGGCCCTTAATTAAAAATAGAAAAACAAATTTGATTAAGATTTACGAAGAAAGAATTCATTTGTACAAAGAATACAGTGACTATATTATAAAAAATGAATCTAGTTTATATTCTGTAGTAAGGAAAATAATATTAAAGCTTAATTTGAAGTAATAAAAAGTTGTGTATTAGAATATGTTTTCTTAAGTACACAACTTTTATTATATTAACTCCAGTATTTATTTTTTCTTCTACTGTGTCTTCTTTTTATTTTATTTATATATATTGATATAAATATTAATAATGCACATACTGCGATAAAAGATAATGCTACAAGTGAATACAAAAGTATGTTATCTTTTAAAATTTGTGATTTGGAAACATTTGTATATAAATCATAGCTTTTAACTGCTTCTCTTTCTGATACAGTAATTTGTGCTACAGGTTTATTTGTAGATAAATTATTTAAAGTTAGTTTGTCAGTATTTATGGTAGTTTTTATTTCTTTAGTGTTTACAGTATTTTTATAATAATCTACATTTTCCTTTAAAAGAAGAGGAACTTGTAAGGTTTTTTCAGGTCCTACAAATAATAAAGGTTTGTATTTTAAAGATACAGTTTTAACTTTTGAGTCTTTTTTTAAATAGTTAACTTTTGAAGCTTTGTAACTCCAATCTATGATTTTTTTCATATCTTCAAATACAAAACTATCTTTAGCATCATATATAGAATTCATTACAACACCAATAATTTTGTGACCATTTTTATTAAAAATAGCAACTAAACATCTTCCGGCATCTGAGGTATAACCGGTTTTACCGCCAATACAAACTGCGCCATTAATATTTTCTTCCAAAAGTTTATTCCTATTTTCTAAAGGAATTGTTACATTGTTAATATGCATATCGGATTTCTTCTTTATAATTGTCTCTGAAACCCATTTATCCTTTGCAGCAGCTCTACCTAAAAGTGATAAATCATAAGGTGTAGTATAATGGTTAACATCATGAAGACCATTGGCTGTGACAAAATGTGTATTTTTCATATGCAGTTCTTCAGCTTCCTTATTCATCATGTCAATAAAATTGTTAACCGCTTTTTTAGAGTTTTCGTCATCAGTGGAAGTTTTACCGACATTTCCAGCAACTACATAAGCCATATCATTAGCTGAATATAAAAGAAGTGCGTTCATAACATCTTGAGATGGTATAGAATTACCTACTTTTAAATTGGCACTTTTATAATCCGTATATAGAGAGTATTTTGGCTGTTCTATTGCGGACTTATTGTATTTTAGTATGTCGGAACTTAATTTGTTTTTGTTTTTAGAAAATACCAAAGCAGTCATAAGCTTTGTAGTGCTAGCAGGGTACATTCCCTTAGTGCTATTTGCTTTTTTGTAGTTAGTTCCGTCAATATCTTTTGTATATATAATTTCACCGGTATTAACATCTAAAGTTATTGCCGCAGAACCATTTATACTTGGTGGGGCATCATTAGTTTTTGCAAAAACTGAATTGCATGAAGACACCATAAATATTATAGTAAAAATTAAAGAAAGTTTTTTATGCTTCACAGTGCATCTCTCCTATTATTTAAAATTATATAAATTTCACAGTTAATAATATAACATTTTATTTTATATAGTACAAGGTCATATATTAGCTTCATAGAATTTTAATATTTAGGTTGGATATAATTTAATTTAATTTTAGCCTAAAAAACTCAAATTTTAAAATAGTGCTTTTTTTATAAAAATGTAATAAAGCAATTTTTTATTAATATAATTATCTTGAGGGTGATGCATATGATTATATTAATAAGAAAGAAAAGGCTTTATAAATTTATAGTGGTTGTGCTTTCCATAATACTATTAATAATGGTATTTAGTATCTTTAAGAGCAGAAGCGCAGTAGAAAAAACTTATGAAGAAATGTTTATATCCTATAACATATATAAATAAAACAAAAAACTATGGCTTTAAAGAAATAATTTTAAAATATTCCCATTAAAATGCGGTATATTTTAGAAATCTATTTTTAAAGTCATAGTTTTTTCATAAATAATTTATATGGATAATTATATATGAAAACTTTTGCTAATATTTCTTATTTTGCATTTTTGGAAGCATTACTGCAAACATTGTAACTGTAATTAAGGCAATGTAAATAAATAGGTAGGATATAGATAATAAATTTGATGTAAAAAAGAATTTAAAATATACAAAGAAGCCTACGGATAATGCAAACCAAAAAAAGAAATATAAGACATTCTGTTATTTTTGTTTCTCCAAATTTCTGGATTTTTTGTTTTCCCTAGAATTTTTGTATTTGATTTTTTATTAGAAGATTTCATTAGGATTATTCTGAAATATAAAAAGAAAATAAAAGAAAGTACGCCTATGGCTAAAAATATATAGGAAAGAGATATACTTGTAATATACATATTAACACTCCTTTTATAATATAATTGCATAAAATGATATGCTAAAATATCAGTTGCCGTATATTTTAACCAAAATCAAATATAATATTCAAAATATTAAAAAGTTCTTTAATTATAGAGAATATTGCCTTATAATGGTAATATGATTATGAGAGAAGAAACAGGGAGGGGTCAATATGTTATGTCCTTTTTTAACAACTGATAAAGAAAAAGTGGAGTGCTTTAAAGAATGCACTTTTTATGAATATGAGATGAATGAAGGCATGTGTCCATTTAAAAATATTGTAAAGCGTAGTAATTATAAAGTTTTTTATGATGAAAGTTATACAGATGATGAAGAAATCGATAAAAGTAATTATATACATGAGATTTATTCAAAAGTGCAGGGGTATTAAAAATAAATCCCCAAGAGCTAAATATTTTAAAACATGAGTAGTTTTAATTTTATTAGCTCTTGGGGTTTATATTATTTTTTATTCTTCGTAGGATGAGGAGAATTTATTCAATAAATCTTGTTTTAAATTCCAAAGTTTTGTTGAAAGGTCTACATAATATGTGTGTGGATTTTCTAGTCGTAGAACTTCGGACCATAACGTATTTAATTGATTTTTGCGTATTCTTTAATTTCCATTACACTAGGACTTTTATAAACTACTTTACCTTCTTTAAATATTTGTATAGATAGGTTTTTTACGTAGTAGTTTTTAATTTTTCTCTTTTTCCAAGTATGGACTGGATTAAAAATTTCTAGTGGTTCATTTTCATCTATGGCCTCATTATTTAAGGTTATTAAATCAGCTATAGCTTTATTTGATTTTTTATCAAATATTCTATATATTTTTTGAAAGCTGGATTTGTAATCTTTTCAGGGTTTTCACTTATTTTTATTTTAGGGACTATTTCACCATTAGCTTCAACTGCAACAAGTTTATATACTCCGCCAAATACTGGTTCTGATTTAGCAGTTATCAATCTTTCTCCAACACCAAAGCTGTCTATTTCAGCACCTTGGCGTAATATATCTCTTATAATATATTCATCAAGGGAATTAGACGCGACTATTTTCACATCATTGTAACCAGCATCATCTAGTGCCTTTCTTACTTTCTTCGATAAATAAGTTATATCTCCACTATCAATTCTAACTCCCTTTGGTCTATAACCCATAGGAGTTAATACTTCATCAAAGACTTTTATTGCATTAGGCAATCCAGATTTTAATACATTATAAGTATCAATTAAAAGTACACAATTATCAGGAAAAGTTTTTGACCAAGCTTCAAAAGCTTCATATTCAGTATCAAATAATTGAATCCAACTGTGTGCCATAGTTCCAACTGCAGGTATTCCAAACATTTCTTCAGATATAGTGCAAGCAGTAGCGTTACAGCCACCTATAATTGCAGCTCTTGCACCGTAGATTGCTCCGTCATAACCTTGAGCACGTCTAGATCCGAATTCCATTACTGGCCTATATTCTGCACTTCTACAAATTCTACTAGATTTGGTTGCAATTAAAGTCTGATGATTTATTGTTAAAAGTATCATGGTTTCTACGAATTGAGCTTGAATTATAGGACCTCGAACTGTTACAAGAGGTTCACCTGGAAACACTGGGGTACCTTCAGGTATTGTCCAAACGTCACAAGAAAATTCAAAATTTTTCAGATAGTCAATAAAATCCTTTGTAAAACATTTTTTAGACTCTAAATATTCAATGTCATCTTTTGTGAATTTTATGCAAGACAAGTATTCTATTAATTGTTGAACTCCAGCCATTATACAATAACCACCATTGTCAGGAACTTTTCTAAAAAACATATCAAAATATGCTATTTTGTTGCCTACATTGTTGTTTAAGTACCCATTACACATAGTTAATTCATAAAAATCAACTAGCATGGTTAGATTTCTGTTATTTTTCACATCAAAAATTTTTGCTTTATCATTGTTTTCCCCTTCTTGTTTATTATGTTTAGCTAATTGCATAAATTTTGTGAAAATAGCTTAGATACCATGTTGTTTAATAAAAAGCGTATTTTGTATTAAGTTAAGTAAGTTTTATGCAACTATCTTTATTATATTATTTTTAAAAAATACTTGTTAAAGTAAAGAAGTAAACTTAAAATGTATAAAATAATACAGTATATAATAGTTAAAATTGGACATATACATAAAAGTGCAATATTATTGTTAATAATAGTTATTTTAATACTTATATTGGTTTATTACAACTGTTATTTAGTATTTGCTGTTGCAAATTTAAATAATATACTTTAAGAATTTTAGTAGATTTGAGTTTAGAAGCATTAGTTTTAGGAGGTAAATAATCTTGATAATAAAGTTAGATAAATATCAAAAGGATGCAGTGTACACTGATAATAGAAATTCACTAATAGTTGCAGCACCAGGATCAGGAAAAACTACAGTAATAATTAATAGGGTATTTTACCTAATAAATAATAGACATATAAATCCGGATAATATAATAGTAATAACTTTTACAAAGGCAGCTGCAATGAGTATGAAAAAAAGATACTTAAATCTTTTAGGTGAGTTTGGAGTTAAAAGTGTAACCGCACCTTTCTTTGGAACTTTACATGGCCTTTTTTATAAAATTTTAAAAAATTATTATGGTTCTATTGAAATAATAAAAAGTGATATATCTTATAAATTAATATTTAGTATATTAAAAAAATATTTTGATGAAGTACCAGAAGAAAGAATAAAAGAAACTATAAATGATATATCTAGATTTAAAACTTCATCTTTAAGTTTAGATGAATTTAATTCTAACATTGATAAAAATATATTTAAGGAATGCTATGATGAATATGAAAGCTATAAGAAGGAAAATAAAGTTTTTGACTTTGATGATTTAGAAATAAAATGTGAAAAAATACTGTTAGAAAATAATAATATACTAAATGGGTATAGAAAACTTTTTAAAAATGTTTTAATAGATGAATTTCAAGATTGTGATAGTATTCAGGTAAATATATTAAAGCTATTAAATGGCGAAAATAATTCTATATTTGCTGTAGGGGATGAGGATCAATGCATTTATGGATTTAGAGGTGCAAGACCAGATTACATGGTTAATTTCTCACAAAATTTTTTAGATGGTAGAAAAATATACTTAAGTATGAATTATAGATGCCCTATAAATATAGTAGATTTATCATTTAATTTAATTGAAAATAATAAAATGAGAAATCGAAAGGAAATCCATGGCTATAGGGAAGAAGAAAAAATATTAGAAGTAATTAATGCAAAAGATGAAAATAATCAAGCTTTTAGAATTGGAAATATAATTGAAAAGATGACTAAAAGTAACAGCTACAAATATGAAGAAAACGCTATTCTTTATAGAACCAATGTTGAAAGCAGAAGTTTTATTGATGAATTTATAAGAAAAAAATTCCTTTTAAATTACTTGATAAACAATATAATTTTTTTAATCATTTTATATGCAGGGATATTATAGCCTACCTTAAATTAAGTTTAGATAACTCTGACAAAGAAAGTTTCTTAAGAATAATTAATAAGCCTTTTAGATATATAGGTAAAATAAATTTAAATAAAATAAATAATAATTTAAATAAGGAGAATTGCTTTGAATCCTTAAAAAGCATAAAAGAGGTTCCTGTTTTTCAGCTTAAGATTATAGATGAGCTTCAAAGAGATGTGAATTATTTGAATTACACATCTTTAGATAGTGCAGTTAGTAGTATTATGGTGTCTATTGGATATAATAAATACTTAAAAGAATATAGTGATAAATTTAAAACCCCTTTAGATGAACTAGAACAAATTGTTGAAGAATTTAGAGAAGCAATAAAAGGCTATAATGGAATACTAGAATTTTTATGTCATGTAAAAGAGGTTCAAGAAAGTATTGATAGTTACAAAAATCAAGAAAGTAAAGGTGTTATTTTGAGCACAATTCACGGAGTAAAGGGAATGGAATTCAAAAATGTGTTTATAATAAACTGTGATGAGGGAATAATACCTCATGAAAATAGTATGGATAATAAAATAAATCTAGAAGAGGAAAGAAGACTTTTTTATGTTGCAATTACAAGAGCTATTGATAATTTATGGATAAGTACAACTGAAATAGTAAAAGGAAAAGCTAAAGATATATCTAGGTTTGTTAAAGAATGCAATTTAGTTCAGGTATCTAGATTTAATAGCATAGAGAAAAATAAAATTGTAATTCATAAAGTCTTTGGTGAGGGTAAAGTAATAGATGTTAAGGAAAACTACATATCAATTCTTTTTAAGGATGGCATCAAAAGAAAATTTGATGGATTAATTAGTATGAATAATGGGCTAATAACTTTAAAATCATGTTAATATGATATATTATTAAAAAATTAACAATAAATTTATTGATTTTTTAATTTAATATGTTATACTAATATTAAATAGTGTAACTTAAAAGCCAAATGTGTAGGAGGGTATAATTAAATGATAGGGTTCAAAACAATGTGGCAGGATGTTTCAAATATGATTTTGCAAAATAAAATTTCGGAAGATGTTATACATATTGTGGAAACTTACGATGATGGTTTTATAGTTGAACAGGATGGGGAAAATTATTTTGTGAATAAAAATGATTTTATAGATTTTTGGTGTAAGATGCTATGTAATGATGCTGTATCAAGAGAAGAATTGGTATGTGATGAGAGATATACGCAGAAATACGTTTATGATATAGTACAATCACTTCCTTATGTAGCTCATGATAGCAATACATTAAGATTAATGAAATAGTATTATTGAATGTTTGAATTTAATAGTATATAATTACTTATAGAAATTATAAAGCTCATATTCTAAGAATATGAGCTTTAAAATTGTTTTAAAAGAGGTAAAAATATGGGGATGATTAATGTTAATCCGAAGGATATAGTTTTTTCTTTAGACATAGGCACTCGTTCTGTTATAGGTACTGTAGGTATAGTTAAAGATAAAAAGTTTAATGTTATTGGCGAAAAGTATATAGAACATAAAGAAAGAGCTATGATAGACGGACAAATTCATGATATAAATGTAGTTTCTAATGAAGTAAAAGAAATAAAAAAATTTTTAGAAGAGGATTTGGGCTTTGAATTAAATCAGGTTGCAATTGCAGCAGCAGGAAGATTTTTAAAAACTTCTGAACTAAAAATAGAAATCAAATTAGATGAGGAAAAAGAAATAGACAAGGATATTGTTAGAAGCCTTGAACTTACTGCTGTTAAGGAGGCTGAAGATAAAATTTCAAAAGGGGTTCAAAATAGACTTTACTGCGTTGGATATAGCGTGAAAAATTATTATTTAAATGAATATGTTATTTCTAATTTACTGTCACATAAGGGTGAAAAGGCAGGAGTAGAAATAATTGCTACATTCCTACCTAGGTCAGTTGTAGACAGCTTATATTCCGTAATGAAAAGGGTTAATTTAAAGGTTACTAGTTTAACTTTAGAGCCAATAGCTGCTATGGAAGCTGTCGTTCCTCAAAATTTTAGACTTTTAAATATTGCACTTGTTGACATTGGTGCTGGAACTTCTGATGTTGCGATTTGTAGTAATGACACGGTTAGTGCTTATGGTATGGTCCCTTTAGCTGGAGATGAGGTTACAGAAGTTATTGCCAAATATTTTCTTGTGGATTTTAATACTGCAGAGAATATAAAGAAATCTTGCTCAGTACAAGAAAAGGTAAAGTATAGAGATGTACTTGGTATGGAAAACGAAGTTGAAAGCAGGGAGGTAATAAAACTTATAGTTCCAATAGTAGAAAAAATAACAACAGAAGTTTCAAATAAAATAATGGATTTAAATGGTGGTAAAACCCCAAGTGCAGTTTTTCTTGTAGGAGGTGGAGCCTATACTCCTAGTTTTTCACAAAATTTAAGCGAAAAATTGAATCTTCCCTTGCAAAGAATAGCTATAAAGGGAAGAAAAGAGGTTCAAAATGTAGTAAATTCTGATGAAAAATTAGAAACAATTGGAGTTACTGTTTTAGGAATAGCTTTAGTTTCTATAAAAAAGTCAGGTCATGATTTTATTGATGTTACAGTAAATGAAAAGGTAATTAGTTTGTTTAATGCCTATAAACATACAGTTAAAGATGTTATGCTTCAGGCTGGAATAAATCCTGGAGTATTGATATCAAAAAACGGTAAAAATATCAGATTTACTTTAAATGGCACAAAAAGAGTGGCTTTTGGAAAGTTAGCTAAAGGAGCTTATATAACTATAAATGCTGTACAGGGAAATTTGGATTCTGAGGTTAGAGAAGGTGACAACATTAAAATAAATTTTGCAAAAAATGGAGAAAATGCAACTCCAAGAGTTTGCGATTATTTCAAAAATATCAATTCTACTAGTTTTTATTTTGATGGTAAACTTCAAAATCTTGAACCTGTGATTTTTATAAATGAAAATAGGTCAAGCATTGAGGCTATTATAAAGGAAGATGACAATGTAAATATAATATTTCCTAAAACCTTAGGTGAATACAAGAGGTATTTTGAAATAGATGATTTTACTTGTAGTATAAATGATAAGGCCATAGGAAATGATTATATTATTAAAGAATGTGATAGAATAATAAAAAAATACAGATGAAGAGGCTTTGGATTTAGGTGAAGCTATAAAAGAAGAAGTTAAGGATAAATTAGAAAATGACAGTAAACTAAGTGATTTTGAGGAATCCAAGGAAAATAATAGCTTAAATGAGTCAAAAGATAAGTTTATGAATATAATAGTAAATGGTAGCAAAATTAAACTTAAAGGTAAAGATAAATATATATTTATTGATATATTTAATTGTATAGATTTTGATTTATCTTCTCCTAAGGGAAATATTATTTTGCTTTTAAATGATAAGAAGGCAGGATATTATGATGAACTTTCAGAAGGAGATGTAGTTACAATTAGATGGGAGTAATATAGAAATTGGAGGAAAATATGAGTTTATTTGAAAAAGTTTTAGAAATAAAAGATGAAATAATTCAATTTAGAAGAGAATTTCATATGTATCCAGAGCTAGATTTCGATTTACCTAGAACATTTAACGTTATAAAAACATTTCTAGATAGAGAAGGCATAGAATACAGTAAAACTGCTAAAAATGGACTATGTGCCATAATAAGAGGAAATGGTGAAAAAACTATAGCCATAAGAACAGATATGGATGCACTTCCAATACAGGATAAAAAGCTATGCGATTATGCTTCAAAAATAGAGGGTAAAATGCACGCTTGCGGGCATGATGCGCACATGGCTATAGCTATGGGTGCTGCTAAAATCTTAAATTCTATGAAAGATGAATTAAAGGGAAATGTAAAAATATTATTTGAACCTGCAGAGGAAACTACTGGCGGTGCTAAAGTAATGATAAAAGAAGGGGTGCTAGAAAATCCTCATGTAGATGCAGTAATAGGATTACATGTAGAAGAATGGTTACCAAAAGGAAAGATTGGAATAAAAAAAGGAGTGGTTAATGCAGCTTCTAATCCATTTACAATAAAAATTATTGGAAAAGGTGGACATGGGGCAAGTCCTAACTATACTGTTGATCCAATTGTTATAAGTGCAAATGTAATTAATGCACTGCAGACAATTATAAGTAGAGAAATTTCTCCAACAGATCCTGGGGTTATTACAATAGGAAGTATACATGGAGGTACGGCACAAAATATAATACCTGAGGAAGTTGAAATAAGTGGTATAATGAGAACCATGAAAAAAGAACAAAGAGCCTATGTAATAAAGAGATTTAAGGAGATAGTAGAAGGAATAGTAACTTCTATGAGGGGAAGCTGTAAAATAGATATTGAAGAAAGCTATCCTAATCTATATAATGATGATATGCTATTTGAAGTATGCAAGAAAACAGTTTTGAAAAATTTGGGCGAAAACGCGCTAGAAATTTTGGATGCTCCTAGTATGGGAGTGGAGAGCTTTGCATATTTCTCTTTAGAGAGGAAGTCTGTCTTTTATTATTTAGGTTGCGGAAATGATAAAAAAGGCATAAAAAACCCAGCACACAGTAGTTTATTTGACATTGATGAAGACTGTATACCTTATGGTATTGCTATGCACTGCGGATTGGTATTAGAGTATTTAAATAATTAAATTTATAAGCAAAGGAATAGTTAATAGTAGGAGTGATAAATATGAGAATAGATATAGGACCAAATGAGAAAGGCCAAAGACTAGATAAATTTTTAAGAAAATTACTTAAAGATGTGCCTTTGGGAAAGATATTTAAGTCAATAAGAACAGGTGAGGTTAAAGTAAACGGTAAGAAATGCAAACAAAATTATTCTCTATTAGAAGGAGATGTGTTAGTTTTAAATGATATAGAAACACAAAAAGCTGACAAAGTTTTTAATAGAGTAGATAATGGATTTCTTAAGATAACATATGAAGATGAGAATTTTCTAGTTGTGGAAAAGTGGCCAGGGGTGCTAGTTCATGCAAATAGCAAAAACGGAGATCCTACCTTAACAGATTACGTTTTATCATATTTATATGACAAAGGTGATTATTCTCCTGAAAAAGAAATAACTTTTACTCCTGCTTCTTGTAATAGATTAGATAGAAATACTTCAGGAATAGTTGTTTTTGGAAAAAATCATAGTGCTCTTAAAAGTCTTAATGAAATGATAAGAGAGAGAACTATAAAAAAATATTATGTTGCTTTGGTTAGGGGTAGAATTACAGATGGTTTATATAAAGCATATATAGTAAAGCAAGAGAATAATAATCTTTCTAAGGTATATGATAAACCAGTAGAAAACAGCAAAGAAATAGCAATGCAGGTTAATGTTTTGCAAAGTGTTGGCATTTATACGTTTATAGAAATAGAGTTGATTACGGGAAGAAGTCATCAGCTAAGAGCACATTTAAGTCATTTAGGAAATGCTATTGTTGGAGATCCTAAATATGGTGATAAGAAAATCAACAGTTATTTCGAAAATAAATATGGTTTAGCATTTCAATTCTTATATGCATATAAGCTAGTATTTAAGAATTGTGAAGAGGATTTAAGCTATATGGAAAATAAAACTATAGTGGAAAGTTTGCCGCCTATGTTTAAAAAAATCAAAAAGGATGTATTTAAGTTTTAAGAGGGTGCTGTTATGAAAAAACAAACAACCGGTAAAAGTTTTGCAGTGCTATCAAGTGCGCAAATTATGTGCAGAGTTTTATCCATATTGTATTTACCTTTTTTAATAAACATATTAGGAGATAAGGGATATGGAATATATGCCTCTGCTTATATAGTTTCAAATTTTATTTATGTTCTTACAAATTCAGGTATACCTGTTGCTATATCTAAGATAATGTCTGAATTTATCGCCTTAGAAAATTATAAAGATGCTATAAAAAGTTTCAAGATAGCAAGAGCATTACTTTTGGCACTTGGAATTTTTATGTCTATGCTTATGTATGTTTCAGCGGATTTTCTAGCAGGCTTTACTAGTTCTAAAAATGCTACTTTAGCTATAAAAGCCTTAACTCCTACTATACTTTTCACTTCTGTATTAACTGCTTACAGGGGGTATTTTCAAGGTAGAAGGAATATGACGCCTACTGCAGTATCTCAGGTTTTAGAACAGATAATAAATTTAGTATTTAGCTTAACTTTTGCGGCGGTATTAATTAAAAAAGGTCCTGAGGTTGGGGCAGCAGGGGGTACTATAGGCACATCCTTAGGAGCTCTTGTAGCTGTAATATATTTGATTATGGTATACAATAGAAATAAACACATAAAAGTTAATAAAGGGCATGAACATAAAAGAATAAAAAGGTATAGCAATAAAAGATTGTTAAAAAAGATACTAAATTACTCAATACCTATGACTGTTTGCATAGGACTACAGAATGCAGGGGCATTAGTGGATCTTGCAAATGTTAAATCTAGACTTGTGGTTGCTGGATTTCAAAGTTCAAAAGATAGTCTATTTGGGTGGCTTACAAAGTACAATAGTTTTGTTGGGGTGCCTATTGGAATTATCTCTTGCCTCGCAGCAGCAATATTACCAGCAATTTCTGGAGCAGTAGCTTTAAATGATAAGTCGGAGGTTGAGAGAAAAATTAATTATGCTTTTAGACTATGCTTTTTAATTTCAGTTCCATCCTATATAGGGCTTGCTATTTTAAGTAAACCAATATATGGACTGTTACACATAAGAGGAGGTTATAGGTTAATGCTATTTGGAGCTGTAGTTATAATCTTAATGTCTACAGTTCAAATACAAACAACTATACTTCAAGGAATAGGAAAGCTATATATTGTTACATTTTATTCTATCTTAGGTCTTGTAGCTAAAATTATAACTAATTACTTTTTGGTAGGAATAAAGAGTGTAAACATTATGGGAGCTGTTGC
The DNA here is from genome assembly GCA_041861885.1 of Haloimpatiens sp. FM7315. Taxonomy (NCBI): domain Bacteria; kingdom Bacillati; phylum Bacillota; class Clostridia; order Eubacteriales; family Clostridiaceae; genus Haloimpatiens; species Haloimpatiens sporogenes. Next base: position 1,810,186 of record JBGVUE010000001.1, on the reverse strand, counting down.
TGGAAATGTAGTTTGTTTTTTAATACCTTTGATACTTAATTATATTACAATAAATAGAATACTTCACATAAAAGTTAATTTATATAAAAGCTTTAAAAAACCCTTTATATCTTCTTTAATTATGGGACTTATGGTTATGGGAATATACTTGGGGTTAACTTCTCTACTTTCATATATTGTTAAAGGCTATGTTAATAATGCCATATCTACTGTTTGTGCAATTATTACTGGCGGGCTAGTATATTTTTATGCACTAATAGTTTTTAGAGGTATAACTAAGGAAGATTTGAATTTAATTCCAAGAAGGATATTGAACTTAATGCCAAATAAAATGATAGAAATGATAAAGTAATTTAAAATGCAGCAAAACCTATAGTTTTGCTGCATTTTTTTACTACTATTTAGTAAAGACGATAAAAATATATACATAGAAAAACCTAAAATAACTAGTAAAAAGTTTTTATAATAGAAGTTTACATTATGAAGCAATGTGTTTAGAATGTTTAAGCTTAAATAAGTCAATAGACCTAAAAGCAAATAAATTACAATTTTATAAAAAGATATGTGAATATAGTAGTTTTTCCTTATTTCATAAAGGTTCAATATAAGTGTTGTTATAGAGGTTAAAATTAGACTTATACCATACCCGTAGATATTTAATTTAGGTATAGCTGCAAGAAGGTATATAAGCAGTAATTCCAAAAAAGCAGAAATTAAAGAATTTCTAAGTACAATTTTTGCTTTCCAAGGCCGTTTAATATACCAAAAGTACTAGTGGAAGTGTATATAAAAGGTGCGCACAAAGATGCAAATTTAATAAAAGGAGCTAGATCTGCTCTTTTAAAAAAAGTTGACCTAAGTTTTGACCTATGCTAAGACAAATAAACATTGTTGCAGTGCCTAATATAAAGGATATATTTATTACTTCTAAAAACCTTTCTTTTAGAAGAACGTAGTTTTTTTAGCTATGTTTTCAGATATGTGTGGTATAAGCATAGTTGACATAGATGTAACTGCAATAAATGGGAAAAAAATTATAGTCATTGACATACCTGAAAATTTACCTATAAGTGCGAGGGCATTTTCATGAGATATACCACTGTAAACTAATCTTTGCGGAAGCATTAAGGTTGAGGCTGTAAATAGTCCGGTAGTTAAAACGCCGTTAATGCAAAGAGGCAAAGAGATCTTTAATATGGAATATAAAAGATTTCTTCCGCTTTGTAGTATAGAATAGGGTTTGCTAAAATGTTTTTTATTATATTTATAAAAAAGGAAAAGAAGTATAAAGCTGCAGAGTTCTCCTAAGGACAATGCTAAATAAGTTACAGATACAGTTTTTGTGGTTTCCTTTAAGTTTAAGATAGATATAATTAATAATATAACTATCATTCTCATGGCTTTTTCGAAAATGTCTATAACTGAAGGTGTTAGTACTTTAGAAATGCCATAAAAATAACCTTTTAGTATAGCGGATAGTGCTACAAATATTATTGCGGGGCATATAAACCAAAGTGAATACATTGCTCTCATATCTTTAATTATAAACTTGCATATAAAAGGTGAAAAAGAAAAAAGAATTAAAGCCATTATTACGGACCAAATAAGATCAAAAACTAAGGAAACTTTTACGGATTTATGTAGATTTCCAATATCATTTTTATTAAAATAATAAGAACATTCCTTAGAAATAGCTGTGATCATTCCGCCACAGACAATAACTGCAAAGAAGTCATAAATTGGCATTATCAATGAATATAGTCCTATACCTGCATCTCCAAGTTTATGAGAGAGGATTATTGCAAATAAAAATTTAAGTACACCTGTTATGAAATTAGAAGAGGTTAATATAAGTGAATTCCTAAAAAAATTATCTTTTATCATAAAAAATCCCCACATAAATTAATAATATTAATAATTATGTGAGGAAAAGTAATTATATTCTATTATTTTATCTGCCACTAGCTTTTAAAATATTGGCTTGATGAGTAGAGTCTAGACTGTTATTGACATGGCTTGTACTATTATAAAAATACATATCAAAATGTCCTGAAATGCCATTATCATATATATTAGTTGTGGAATGTGGCATTCCTGTAACGCTTACTGATAGCTGGTAGTAGGTTTCGCCTTGTTTAAAATATAAAATCATTGGTTTTTTGTTGTTCCAAGACCAAGAGCCAAAGACTTTTTTCATATTATTCGTATCGATTTTTGTTAAAGGTACTATATCAGCATGATTTGAGCCACCATAATATTTAATATCAAAGCTTATTCCTGTGCTTAGATCTTTTAGGGTACCTATTGTATCCACAGTGAAGAGCCTTCTAGCATTTTCAAAGGTATATATATCACCAAAAGAATTATTTATTCTTTTAGAATAAATGGATATACCTATAGGTTTTACAGGAATGGTAGAGTTTATTGGTATTGTTAAAATTTGGCCAGGCATTATTGTGTAACTAGATAAAAGATTACTTTTAAATATAGTATCCATGCTAGTGTTGTAAGTTTTTGCAATTGACCATAGGTTGTCCCCAGATTTAACAGTGTAATTTATAGTACTTACTTTAACATTTTCTATGTTTTTAGCGCTTTCAATTTTCAATGTTTGTCCAACAAAAATAATATCAGGATTTGATAATTTATTTAATTGAATAATTGATGAAGTAGATGTATTAAAATAATTGGCTATTTTAAAAATAGTGTCTCCACTTTTTACAGTGTAGTTTTGAGTTGTAGCATATGCTAAAGGAGAGTTTGCAAGTAGTAAAATTAGACTTAAAGATATAATTTTTTTGCTTTCATAGTGTATCCTCCTAAAGGTGTATTTTTTTATGTATAAATTATAATATATATAATTATAAATTTGTTTAGTATTTAACAGGGAAAATGACTATATTATAATTTTAGTGGATATATATAATATAAAATTAAAAAAAGTAAAACATATTATTTATAAGGCAAATAAATTATCTAAAATGGTAATTTCTTTTGTAGTATTCAAATGATATCAAATATGGGCTATACTATTTATAGAGAAAATAAATTTAAAAAATAAGTATAATTTAGCATAGAGGAGATATTAGTATGATAGAGTTAAGATGCAAAATATGTGGAATGATTATTAATGATAAAAATTTTATGTTCAATAAAAATGGAATTCCAAAGGAAAATACTTTAGAGAACTTAAAATATTGTCCTTTTTGTGGAGCAAAGTATGAATTTTTAGAAGAAAATAATGATAAAATAATTAAAGAAGATAATGAGCTTATGGATAAGGATACAATTAAAATATTAGATAGTGCCATGAAACTAGAAATATTTAATGGCGATTTTTATTTACAAGCTTCAAAACTTGTAAATAGTGTGGAAGTAAAAAAATTTTTGAAGACCTTAGTAAAATTGAAATTATGCATGCAAGAGTACATCAAAGATTAGGCGGTTTTCCTAATTTGCCAAATTTGATAAAATTAGATTATAGAAAATATATAAAGGATGACCCTGATAAAGATATGATAGAAGAGGCGAGAAAAAGAGAACTACATGCATCTAAATATTATAAAAATCATGCAAAGAATATAAATCATAAAATTGTTACTGAGATTTTTAATGTGTTATCAGAGATAGAATCTGATCATGTACGTATGGAGGAGAGATACCTTTAATTTCAAGGTAATAAAAGTAATCATAATAAGTTACATCTAAAAATATATATTAATAGAATAATTTATATGGTGAGGTTAAATGAAGAAATTCTTTAAAATATTTATTATAATAATGTCATTAGTTATTTGTAGTTATTATTTAAATAATTTCTTTAAGCAAAATAGTGTAAAATTTAAAGTATTTCAAGGTGATTTAAGGGTTACACCTTTATATAGGGGACTTAAGGGTGCTATTACCTTTAAATGTGATTTATATGGAAATTGTTATGTGGTATTTAAGGATAGAATTCAGAAAATAGAAAATAGTGGGAAAAGCTACGACTTATTTAAAGATAATGATTTAGATATTATGGATGCAGTTATAGATGGAAAAGTAATATTTTATTCTTCCAATAATAAAGTTTATCAGTATAATTGTGAAGATAAAACAAGCAAATGTATAATAAATAATATACCAAATTATGGCGATTACAAGAAAATTGCAATAAATAAATATGAAAATCATTTATATATATCTATAGGAAGTGCAACAAATTCAGGAATAGTAGGTCCTGATAATCTTTGGACGAAGAATAGTGCTTATAACTGCGATTTAACTCCAAAAACCTTAATAATAAAAGGAACTAATTTTGGAAGAGAGAAGACTGGGGCGTTTGTTCCCTATGGTACTTCAAATATTAGGGGGCAAATAATTCCAGCTCATGTTCCTGGAAACGCATCCATAGTTACCTTTGATTTGGATTCACATTTATTAAAAAACTATGCGTATGGTATAAGATGTGTTGCAGATATGGATTTCAGCAGTAAAGGAAAATTAATAGCTATTGTAGGTGGTATGGAAAACAGAGGATTAAGGCCTATTAAAGGCGATACAGATTATGTTTACAGCATAGAAAAAGATGAGTGGTATGGGTGGCCTGATTACTCGGGAGGATATCCTGTAAATGATAAAAGGTTTAAAGGATTAAATGGGGATAAAGTAAATTTTATATTAGATAAGCATCCTTCTACAAAGATACAACTCCCAATATATAAAGATAATAATTTAAATTCACTTCTTTGTGTTTCTATTGACAAAAAAGGAATTTTTGGTAAAAAAGATGCTATATTTGTCTATGATAAAAAGGAAAATAAAATATTTACTATAAATAGGGTTGGAGAAGTAAAAGAATTAATACAATTTAGCAGTAGTGATAAGATTAACTCCTTGCAGATTACACCTTATAATATGATGTTTTTAGATTCAAATAAAGGTGTTTTATATAAATGTAGTAAATTAGAAAAAACTTTTAATTATAAAAACAACAAAAAACTAACTTATATATACGTAATTTCCTTAGTAAGTGCATTATTCTTTATAATAATTTGTATAAAATTGAAGAAAATATTTTATAATAAAAATAAAATTTAAAGGACTGAGGAATAAAGATGAAAAGGAAAATTGAAAAAACTTATGGAAGTACTTTAAAAGGTTTAATGTTTGCATTGAATCCAATTAAAAAAAGGTGTTAAAGACACACTGTACTGTGCATAAATTTATAAATCTAAAGGCCATAGACATACTTAAAAATAATGATTATAGTAAGGAATATAATTTTTTTAAAACTTATGTTAGATTCATAAACGAGGGCGTAGCATGGGCTGATCAAGATTTTAAAAGTTCAAATCATTTTTATCATGTAATAAAAGGAAAAGGATTATATGGTTTTTCAGATGCACTTACTGAATGCAGAAAGTATTATAATAGATCTTGTCAATATTTAATTGAAAAAGATATAAAAAAATCAATGTTTTTTTTAGGTGGGGCTTGCCATTTGGTCCAAGATGCTACAGTGCCTCAACATGTAAATAATAAGCTTTTAAAAAGTCATAGAAAATTCGAGATATGGATTATAAGTAAGCTTATGAGTGATTATTCTTTTGAAGAGGCAAAGAAAATAAAAAGGTATGATTCTTTAGAAGAATATATAAAAAACAATGCCATTATGGCGGATAATGTGTACAGAGAGTATCAAAATATAGATGATATGGAAGAAAAATATATGAAAATATCAAATAAAATTATTTCTGAGGCTCAAATGACTACAGCGGGTTTTTTACTAGATTATTATAATGAATATATTAGGACTTATTCCAAATGATGGAATAAGTCCTAATTTTATATTATAATGAAATTAAAATAATTCTGAGAGGAGGAATTTTTATGGTAGATAAGTTTTTGGATTTAAGGAAATATAAATTAAAGGGAAATGTGCTTGATATTGGTTATAGGGATTATGGTATAGGATATAATTTATGCAAAAGAGACCACAGTGATATGAATGTGGAATATTTTAACGGCAGCTGTAAAGAAATTGAAGAAAAAAATATGACATATGCGTATTATATTTTTCTTTTAAAAATTTATGGCTTGATTTTATGAAGGAACAATTGATTTGTTTTATATATAATGTTTTAGATGAAAATGGGGAACTATATTTGTGGGATGTGGATAAAGGACCTAGAGAGGTATTCAATTACAATATAAAAGTTCAAATTTCAGAAGAAAACACAAAAATAATAAAAATAAGAGACTTTAATTTTTTAAATGATAATTCTAAAGAAAAAATAATAAAACTTTTAGCACCAAAATTTGATATAATTGATTTTGACTATAATGATGATATTTTTTACATAAGAGCAAAAAGAAGGGATGTTAAACATGAAAGTTTTATTAGTAGGTATTAATTCAAAATTTATTCACAGTAATCTAGCAGTAAGATATTTAAAATCATATACGTCAGATTTAGAATATAGCTGCGATATAATGGAGTTTTCAATTAACGATTTGAAAGAAAAAATATTAAATAAAATTATAAATTATAAACCAGATATTGTAGGATTTTCAACTTATATATGGAATACAGAATATGTAAGTGAAATCTCAAGACTTATAAAACTTATAAATAAAGATATTAAAATCTTTGGAGGTGGGCCCGAAGTATCTTTTAACGGCAAAGATGTTTTGAGTAATACCTCTATGGATTATGTTATTGAAGGTGAAGGAGAGGAAACTTATAGAGAATTTATTAAATGTGCTTTAAAATATAATTCTACAAAAGATAAAGTTGAATTAGTGAAAAGCATAAAAGATATAAAAGGTTTGCATTCAAAAATAGATGGTGAAATTTTTTATGGTGGTCAGAGAAATGTTATGGATATAAATAATATAAAATTTCCCTATGGATATGAAGATAACTTAGAAAATAAAATTGTATACTATGAAGCTTCAAGGGGGTGTCCTTTTGGATGTAAATATTGCCTATCTTCAGTAGATAGAAAAGTTAGAACCTTAGATTTAAATAGAGTTAAAAAAGAGTTACAGTTTTTTGGATAAGAAGGTTACTTTGGTAAAATTCGTAGACAGAACGTTTAACTGCAAACCAGATTGGGCTAAAGAAATATGGAAATTTATAATTGAACAAGATGAAAGTGTAAAGACTACTTTTCATTTTGAAATTTCTGCAGATTTACTTAAAGAAGATCAGATAGAATTATTAAAGAAATGTCCTAAAGAAAGAATACAGTTTGAGGTAGGGGTTCAAACTACAAATAATAATATATTAAGAAATATAAATAGACATGTAAATTTTGAAAGCATAAGATTTAAGGTTTTGGAAGTACGTAAACTGAAAAATATAAAACAGCATTTAGATCTAATAGCAGGACTTCCAGGAGAGAAAATAGAATCCTTTAAAAAATCTTTTAATGATGTTTATTCTATGAAACCAGAGGAAATACAATTAGGTTTTTTAAAATTATTAAAGGGTTCGCCTATGTTAGAGGAAGCAGATAAATGGGGAATGGTATATTCACCTTATCCTCCCTATGAAATTCTAAAAACTAATGAAATGAGTTATGATGAAATATCATATCTAAAAGATGTAGAAAAAGTTGTAGATAAGTATTATAATACTAATAAATTTAATAATATTCTAAAGTATTTCGAGAAGTGCTATTCAAAGCCCTATGATTTTTTTAGTAAGTTAGCAGAGTTTTGTAGGGCAAAGGGTTATTTTGATAGAAATATATCACAAGTAAAATATTATGAAGTATTTTTAGAGTTTAATCATGAGGTTTTAGAGGAAAACAATACAATTCTAAATGAAATTATAAAATTTGATTATTTGTTACATAATAAAAAGAAATGGGTTCCCCCATTCTTAGATAGAACTTCTGATAAAGATAAAAACAAGATTTTGAGGGATTATTTAAAAGAAAGCAATGAAGTGGAGTATAAAGATTTCCATATAGAGGAGTTTAAGATAAATCCAATAGAGGTTTTAGAAAGCAATAAAGTATCAAATGAAGCAGTTTACTTCGCGTTTGATACTCAAAGGGAGAACCAATTTAAAAAGATAAACGATGTTATAGAAAAATTAAATACTAATGAAAATATTTAAAAAATTGTGCATAAATAAACTTAATTAATAATATAAAGCCATAAACGGGTATAATCTCCTCAAAAAATGTTGAAATTAAGTTGTAAAAAAAGTATAATTAAGTTGTAATGAATACTATATAAAGTATTATCAATGCATAGAATACTAGGCATTAAATATTACTTTAAATCTTAATCTTTACACATAAAGGTGGTGATATTTTGGCATTAGAAGCTATTTTAGAAGTTAAAAAAGCCGAAGACAAGGCAGATGCACTTATTAAAAAAGCCGAAGCACAAAAGAAGGATATAGTTAAAAATGCTTCTTTAGAAGCAGATAGGCAGTACAATGACATTATTAATAGTGCAGAATCAAAATCCAAGGAAATGTTTAATAAAGCAGTGGAGGAAGGGAACAAAGAGGCTAGTCCTATTATTGAACAAGGGAAAAAAGATGTTGAAAAAATATTGAGTATTCCAAATGCAGTAATAGAGAGTGGGATTAAATTAGTGATTGAGAGGATCGTGAATATTCATGGCAATAGTTAAAATGAATAAATTTACTCTTTTAACCTTTGAATCACAAAAAGCAAAGCTCTTAGAAGCACTTCAGAATTTTGAAGGTGTACAATTCATAGACCTTCAAGAGGAGCAATTAAAAGGCGAGACTGATGAGCTTAAGGAGTTAATAAGTGATGAAGTAGATTCAAAGTGTACAGAGTATGAAGAAAATTTATCTAAATTAAGATTTGCTTTGAACTTCCTTCAAGGTTACACCCCTCAAAAATCAGGTATAAAAGCTTTCTTAGAAGATAAAAAACAGGTATCTTATGAGGGGTTAAATGACATCATGAAAGAAAATACCTGGAATGGGATTTGCGATGAATTAAAAGAGAAAGAATCTAAATTAAGCAAATTAAATAATCTTAAAACTAAATATGAAACTGAAATTAAAAATTTAGAGCTTTGGAAGAAGTTCGATGCACCTTTTAAATCTTTAAAAGAATTTAATAGGGTTAAATGTTTTATGGGAACTTTAGCAAAACAGTATGAGCTTGAGCTTACAACAAAATTCCAAGAAGAGATTAAATGTGGAAATTTAGAAATCTTGAATAGTCAAAGTCAAGATATATACATTTTTTCTATGGTTCATGAAAGTGAAGCTATTAAAGCTGAAGAACTACTTAAAAATTACGGCTTTAGCAATCTTTCTTTAAATTATGAGGAAGAACCATCTACTTTAATTGAGAATTTCAGTAGCAAAATTAAGAGTATTAACTCTGAAGAAAAAATCTTAATTGAAGAAATCAAAGGCTTTAGTTGCAAATTAGAAGAACTAGAAATGGCTTTTGAGTATTTTAACAATTTAGTAATTAGAAGTCATGCATCTAAGAATTTTTTAAGAACAGAGAAGATAACAACGATTTGCGGATGGAATGTTTTAAACAATAATTCTAAACTTCAAAAGACAGTTGAGAAAGCAGTTGGAAAAGACTATTTCTTGGAGTTTAATGGAATTGAAGAAAATGAAATAGAAAATGTTCCAATAAAACTTACTAACGGTGGATTTTCTTCTGCTTTTGAGGGCTTAGTTGAAATGTATAGCTTACCTCAATATTCTGAAGTTGATCCAACACCAATACTATCTGTATTTTATTTTATTTTTTTCGGTATGATGCTATCTGATGCAGGTTATGGGTTAATTATGGTTTTAGCATCTATTTTTGCAATGAGTAAGGTTAAAGACAAGGAAAGAAGAAAATCATTTAAGCTATTTTTATTCGCCGGAATATCAACTATGATATGGGGAGCAATTTATGGAGGATGGTTTGGAGATTTATTTAGTTACTTCGGTATAACTCCACCTAAACTAATTGATCCTACAGGTGGAATTACACAGATATTTATTCTATCCCTTGCCTTTGGAGTAATACACATATTTGTTGGTCTTGGAATAAAGGCTTATATTTTAATAAGGGCTGGCAAATTTCTTGATGCTTTATATGATGTATTTACATGGTATGCTACTATAATAGGTGCTATTCTTATGATAGTAGGTGTTGGTGGCAGTTTAGGCAAGTATTTACTAATAATTGGACTAGTAGGACTTTTGTTAACACAAGGAAGAACTGCTCCTACTTTAGCTGGTAAAATTGGTGGAGGCTTTTATGGAGTTTATGGAATTACAGGATACTTAGGAGACATAGTATCTTATTCAAGACTTTTAGCTTTAGGACTTGCAACAGGATTTATAGCTAATGCTTTAAATTTAATGGTAAGCCTTTTCCCAGCACCAATAAAATATGTATTGGCACCAATATTATTTGTTGGCTTGCATACATTTAATCTTGTAATCAACGCTTTGGGATCATATGTTCACGCAGCTAGATTACAATATTTAGAGTTTTTCGGGAAATTTTATGAAGGCGGAGGTAAAAAATTTACCCCATTTAAGCTTTCAGAAGAATATATAAAGATTACAAAATAACAAGGAGGATTTAAGTAATGGAAAATATGACATGGATAAATTTCTTTCTAAACAATAACGGTGGTATGGTTTTTGCATTATTAGGTGCTGCATTAGCAGTAGGTTTAGCAGGTATAGGTTCTGCAAAAGGTATTGGAACAGTAGGAGAGGCTGCTTGTGGTCTTATGACTGAAGAGCCTGAAAAGTTTGGTAAAACTTTCTTATTAGTTGCACTTCCAGGTACACAAGGTCTTTATGGATTCGTTATAGCCTTAATATTATTTACAAAAATAGGTATATTTGGTGGAAAAGCACCAGGTTTTGATTTAGGACTTAAATACTTTATGGCTTGTTTACCAGTTGCATTAGCAGGTTTAAAATCAGGTATAGCTCAAGGTAGAGTTGCAGCATCAGGAATTCAAATTTTAGCTAAGAGACCAAATGATGTAATGAAGGGTATTATATACGCTGTTATGGTTGAAACTTATGCAGTTTTAGGTTTCGTTGCATCATTATTTATGATTTTATTTGTAAAATAGTTTGGAGTGAAGCGTAATGGCTAATATAGATAATTTAGTAGGTAAAATAATAGAAGAATCCGAAAATAAGAAAAATGAAATCTTAGCTAATGCCAAAAATGAAGAACAAGGAATAATAAAAGAAAGAATTCAAAAAGCTGAAACAAAGAAAGCAGAGATGCTTGAGAAAGCTGAAATGGAGGCTATTTCTAAGAAAGAGAGAATAGTTTCTAGTTCTCAGCTTAAAGTAAGAAATGAAAAACTAGAAGCAAAGCAAAAAATGATTGAAAAAGTTTTTGAAGAAGCTGTAGAGAAACTAGCTGATTTACCAAAAGAAGATTTCTTAAAATATGTAGAGACAAAAATACTTTCTTTAGATATTTGCGGTGATGAAAGTTTAATATTAAACAGTAAAGGCAAAGAAATTGTATCAGAGAATTTTGTTGAAGACATAAACAAGAAATTATTAAATGAAGGTAAAAAAGGAAGCATTAAATTAAATAGCCAAACTAGAAATTTTAAAGGCGGATTTATTTTAGAAAAGAATGGCATAGAAATTAATAATACTTTTGAAGCTTTAGTAAGTGCTATGAAAGATGAGTTGGAGTACGAAGTGGCAACGGTATTATTTAGTTAAGGAGGATATATGATGGATGTAATGCAATTTACTCAAGCTATACCTAGATTAAGGGTATTAGAGACTAGACTCCTTGATAAAGCCAAAATTGAGAGAATGATAGATGCTGAATCTGCTCAAGGTGCTTTAAAAGTGCTTCAGGAAACAGAGTATGCCAATGTAATGAGCGATGTAAAAAAGGCTGAGGATTATGAGCTAATGTTAAGCTGTGAACTTAAGAGAGTTTATGATTTAGTTTATAAGATAAGTCCTTTTAAATCAGTAGTAGATGTGATGAGCATTAAATATGACTTTCATAATTTGAAAGTTCTAATTAAGGGTGATATCCTTGACAAAGATTTTTCTAATTTGATAGTTCCTATTGGAAAAGTAGAGCCATCTAAATTGAAATATGCTGTTGATAATGAGTATTATAGAGATTTAGATAAAAATATGAGAACTGCAGTAGAAGAAGTAATTGAGGATTTTGAAAGCTCAAAGGATCCTCAAAGAATAGATGTTATTTTTGATAAATACATGTTTAAAGAAATGATCGATATAGCTAAAGAAATAGATGATAAGTTCTTGAACAGGTATATAGAAATTCTTTCAGATTTAACTAATATAAAAACTTTGTTAAGGGTTAAAAAGCAGAATAAGGGAAGAGAATTCTTCCTATCTGTAATGTTACCTGGAGGTTCAATTTCAAAAGATAAACTAGTTGCTTTATTAAACGAATCAGTTGATAACATATCAAGTAAATTTTCACATACTGATTATAGTGAAATTCTTAAACTAGGAGTGGAAGATTATTCTAAAACTGGTTCAGTTACTTTACTTGAAAAATTAAGTGATGATTATATAATGAAGTTTATGAAAGAAGCTAAATATGTAAGTTTTGGTCTTGAACCGGTAATTGCGTATATATATGCAAAGGAAACTGAGATAAAGTTAATAAGAATAATAATGGTTGGCAAGCTCAATAATATTGCTGCGGAAGTAATAAGAGAAAGGCTGCGTGATGCTTATGTATAAGAAGATAGGAGTTGTTGGAGACAAAGATTCTGTTTTGGCTTTTAAGGCTATTGGACTTGATGTATTTCCAGTAGTAAATGAAGAAGAAGCAAGAAAAATTGTCGATAAATTAGCTATGACAGATTACGCAGTTATATTTGTAACAGAACAGGTTGCAAAGGATATAGAGGATACTATAGAAAGATACAATAAAAAAACACTTCCTGCTGTAATATTAATTCCAAGCAATCAGGGAACATTGAACATAGGAATACAAAAAATCAGCGATAATGTGGAAAAAGCTGTTGGTGTTAATATTTTATAGGAAGGTAGGTTGGTAACTTGAAAACTGGAAAAATTATAAAAGTTTCAGGTCCATTGGTAGTTGCTGAAAATATGGATGAAGCTAATATATATGATGTTGTAAGAGTTGGAGATAAGGGCCTTATTGGTGAAATTATAGAAATGAGAGAAGATAAGGCTTCAATTCAGGTATATGAAGAAACATCTGGCATAGGACCTGGGGACCCAGTAGTTACTACTGGAGAACCTCTAAGTGTTGAACTTGGACCTGGACTTATTGAATCAATGTTTGACGGTATACAAAGGCCTCTAGATGCTTTTATGAAAAAATCACAAAGTTCTTTCTTGACAAAAGGTGTTTCGGTTTTAGCACTTGATAGAGAGAAAAAATGGAGTTTTAATCCAATTTTAAAAGCTGGAGATGAGGTAGAAGCAGGAGACGTTATTGGTACTATACAAGAAACTCCAGTTGTACTTCACAAGATAATGGTTCCATTTGGAGTAAAAGGAAAAATTAAAGAAATAAAACAAGGTGATTTTACTATCGAAGAAATAGTTTGTGTTTTAGATACAGAAAAAGGTGATAGAGAATTAAGCCTTCTACAAAAATGGCCTGTAAGAAAAGGAAGACCATATTCAAGAAAATTAAACCCAGTTGAGCCTATGATTACAGGACAAAGAGTTATAGATACATTTTTCCCAGTAGCAAAGGGAGGAGCAGCTGCAGTACCAGGACCTTTTGGAGCTGGTAAAACTGTTGTTCAGCACCAGATAGCTAAATGGGGAGATGCAGAGATAGTTGTATATGTTGGATGCGGAGAACGTGGTAATGAAATGACAGATGTTCTTAACGAGTTCCCTGAACTTAAAGATCCAAGAACTGGTGAAAGTTTGATGAAGAGAACAGTTCTTATTGCAAATACATCAAATATGCCAGTTGCAGCAAGAGAAGCATCAATATATACAGGTATAACTATAGCAGAGTACTTTAGAGATATGGGTTATTCAGTTTCAATAATGGCTGATTCAACTTCTCGTTGGGCAGAAGCTTTAAGAGAGATGTCCGGAAGACTTGAAGAAATGCCAGGTGATGAAGGATACCCAGCATATTTAGGTTCAAGACTTGCAGATTACTATGAAAGAGCAGGTAAAGTTGTATGCCTTGGTGGTGAGGAAAGACAAGGAGCAGTTACAGCTATAGGAGCAGTATCTCCTCCAGGTGGAGATTTATCTGAACCAGTTACTCAGGCTACACTAAGAATAGTTAAAGTGTTCTGGGGACTAGATGCTCAGCTTGCATATAGAAGACACTTCCCATCAATTAACTGGTTAAACTCTTACTCTTTGTATTCAGAAAAGATGGGTTCTTGGATGGATAAGAAAGTTGCTTCAGATTGGTCTAAGTATACAAGAGAAGCTATGGTTTTACTTCAAGAAGAAGCAAAACTTGAAGAAATAGTTAGACTAGTAGGTATTGACGCTTTATCTGAAAAAGATAGACTTAAATTAGAAGTAGCTAAATCTATAAGAGAAGATTATTTACAGCAGAATGCTTTCCATGAAATAGATACTTATGCATCTTTGGATAAGCAATATAAAATGTTGAAATTAATAATTGAATTTAAATTAGAAGCAGAAAAAGCTTTAAAAGCAGGAGTTTATTTAGATAAAATATTGAAACTACCTGTAAGAGATAAAATAGCAAGAAGTAAGTATACTCCAGAAGATGAAATAGATAAGATTGAAGGAGTATATAGTGAGCTAAAGAACCAAATGAATAGTCTCATCAGTGAAGGAGGGGTTCTAGATGCTTAAGGAGTACAGGACAGTTAAAGAGATAGTTGGCCCTTTAATGATTGTAGAAGGTGTTGAGGGTGTTAAATACGATGAACTAGTTGAAATTGAAATACAAACAGGAGAGCTAAGAAGAGGAAAAGTCCTTGAAATTGATGGGGATAAGGCTATGGTTCAGTTGTTTGAAGGTTCATCAGGAATAAATTTAAAAGGTACAAAAGCTAAGTTTCTAGGAAGACCACTAGAGATTGGTGTATCAGAAGATATGTTGGGAAGAGTTTTTGATGGTATGGGAAAACCAAAAGATCACGGTCCTAAGATAATTCCTGAAAAAAGATTAGACATAAACGGTGAAGCTATTAATCCAGTAGCTAGAGATTTCCCTTCAGAGTTTATACAAACTGGTATTTCTGCTATAGATGGACTTAACACTCTAGTAAGAGGTCAAAAATTGCCAGTGTTTTCTGGATCAGGACTTCCACATGCTGAGCTTGCAGCGCAAATAGCAAGACAGGCGAAAGTTTTGAATTCTAGTTCTAAATTTGCTGTTGTATTCGCAGCTATTGGAATAACTTTTGAAGAAGCAGAATTCTTCGTAGAAGAATTCACAAAAACTGGTGCTATTGATAGATCTGTTTTATTCATGAATTTAGCTTCAGACCCAGCTATAGAAAGAATAGCAACTCCAAGAATGGCTTTAACTACTGCTGAGTATTTAGCTTACGAAAAAGGAATGCATGTTCTTGTAATTTTAACTGATATAACTAACTACTGTGAGGCTCTTCGTGAAGTTTCTGCAGCTAGAAAAGAAGTTCCAGGAAGAAGAGGATATCCAGGCTATTTGTATACAGATCTTTCTACTATATATGAAAGAGCTGGAAGAATAAGAGGCAAAGAGGGGTCAATAACACAGATTCCAATTCTTACAATGCCAGAAGATGATAAGACTCATCCAATTCCAGATTTAACTGGATATATAACAGAAGGCCAGATAATTCTATCAAGAGAACTTTATAAAAAAGGAATTATGCCTCCAATAGACGTATTGCCTTCCCTATCAAGACTTAAGGATAAAGGAATAGGAAAGGGAAAAACAAGAGAAGATCATGCAGATACTATGAATCAATTGTTTTCAGCCTATGCTCAAGGTAAGCAAGCGAAAGAACTAGCTGCAATACTTGGAGAGTCTGCTTTGTCAGACATTGATAAGAAGTATGCAGAATTTGCTGAGAGCTTTGAGAAAGAGTATGTAGCTCAAGGATTTGGAACAAATAGAACAGTAGAAGAAACCTTAAACCTTGGGTGGAAGTTATTGAAAATACTTCCAAAAACTGAGCTTAAGAGAATTAGAGATGAGTATTTAGAGAAATATCTTGAAGAAAGAAAGGATGATTAGCCATGGCAAGGCTAAATGTAAATCCTACTCGAATGGAGCTAACTCAGCTCAAAAAAAGGCTAGTAACTGCAACTAGAGGTCATAAGTTATTGAAAGATAAACAGGATGAGCTTATGAGAAGATTCATAGATTTAATTAAACACAATAATCAATTAAGAAAAAGTGTTGAGGAAGAATTAGGATCTTCACTAAAGAAATTCGTTATAGCAAGAGCACTTATGTCTTCAGAATTTTTGGAAGAAGCTATATCTTATCCAAAAGAGAACATATCTGTTGAGGTAACTAAGAAAAACATAATGAGTGTTAATGTTCCTGTTATGAATTTTAAAAGAGAACTTGGAGAAGATGAAGGAAGCATATACCCTTATGGATTTGCAAATACTTCCGCAGAATTAGATGGAGCTTTAGAAAAGTTATGCGATATACTTCCAAAGCTTTTAGAACTTGCAGAAGTAGAGAAATCTTGTCAGCTTATGTCTGATGAAATAGAAAAGACTAGAAGAAGAGTTAATGCACTTGAGTATATGACAATACCTCAACTTCAAGAAACTATTAAATACATTCAAATGAAATTGGATGAAAATGAAAGAGGAAACTTAACAAGGCTTATGAAAGTTAAAAGTATGCTTGAAGAAGCTAAGGAAAAAGCTAGAGCTTAATAGTTAAATCAAAGGAAAATCCAGTATTGAATCATTCTAAAAGAATTTCTTTTAGGAGTCAATGCTGGATTTTTTTAATGAACAATATGTTAAATTTTTATGAAATAGTAGGGATTAATGTAATAATATAGAATTATACATTTAAAATAAATAATATATAATTAAAATAAAGGAGAGAAGGTTGTATGGAGCTAACGAAAACTATAAATAAATTAAAATGGAAATTAGAATTTAGTAAATATAAATACTGGTGGCATTTTTTTGTAGGGATTAATTCGAAAACTGGAGAAAAGAAATCTTTCTTTATTCAATATTACGCAGTAAATCCAAAGGAATCTTCTTTAAATCCAAAGTTTACAGAACCTTCTTATGCTATGGTAAGAGCAGGTACTTGGGGAGAGGACAAAGCTCAGGTAAGTAATTTCTATGGTGGAGATTATTTTAATGTATTAGATTATAAAGAAAAAGAGATAGCTATAGGACACTGTATAGTTTGCGATAATTATTTAAAGGGCGATGTATATCTTGGAAGCAACTCATCAAAAATGCACAAAGAGTTTATGTGTCAATCAGGTAGTTTTAATTGGAATTTAAAAAAGAAAGTAGATATGCCAATTCTCTACTAAACAATCATTTAAATGTGGCTTTAAAAATTGATGAATTTGATACTAAGTATAGTGGATATATAAAATACAACGAAGAAGAGTATAAGGTTATTCCAGAGGAGTGTTCTGGCTATGAATATAAAATATATGCAAATGCTAGTTTTGATTTCTGGAATAAAGTAACATGCTTAAATTTAGAAAATCAAAATGGAGATAGAAAAAGTGGAAGTATAAGTGTATTAAATTATTGTCCTGTAGTTTTTGGAAAAAAATTAAGTGATGAAGTATTAGTTAACTTGAATTTAAAAAATGATAATGATAAAGATTTAAATTTTGTTTATAAGAAATCATCTATAACAAAAATTCAATGCATTGAGAAAGATGATGTTATAGAATTTAACTTAGAGGCAGAAGATGAAAAAAGCAAGTTAGAGGTAAAGTTTATTGATAAGAAAGATAATATGATAAGACTTTGTTATAAGGAAATAGAAGAATTTCAGGGGTCAAAAGGGACGCTTAACAGTGGAAAAGCCAAAGGCTTCGTTAAGGTATTTGAAAAGCAAGAGGATAAAGTAGTTCTTAAATACAATTATTTAGGAAAAATGTGTAATCTTCAGTATTACAAAAGTAAATAATAACTAGAATGTAGAAAATAGTATTATTAAAGAAATTATAAAAATTAGTTATGTGTATATATGAAATTATATAGTTTAATTGAAGGATATATTTGAAATTATAGAAGGGTTTGTGCTATAATTAGTGTGTTTGTATAAACTAAGTTATATAAAATTGTATGGTATAATAAAATATTATGAAAGTACAATTTACTATAGATAAAGTTAGGGGGAAATTACCGATGTCAGGACATTCAAAATGGCATAATATTCAAGCCAAAAAAGGTAAAACAGATGCGAAAAGAGGAAAAATTTTCACAAAAATAGGTAAAGAAATAATGGTTGCAGTTAAAACTGGAGGAGCTAATTTAGATGCAAATCCAAGATTAAGAGATGTTGTTGCAAAAGCTAAGGCTAGTAATATGCCTAATGATACAATAACTAGATCAATTAAAAAGGCTTCTGGAGAATTGGGAGATGCCAATTTTGATGAAATAGTTTATGAAGGATATGGTCCAGCTGGCATAGCTGTTATAGTTAATGTATTAACTGATAACAAAAATAGAAGTGCCGGTAATGTAAGACATGCATTTACAAAGCACGGTGGAAACATGGGATCAACTGGATGCGTTTCTTTTATGTTCCAAAAGAAGGGCCAAATTGTCATTGAAAAAAAAGATGGTTTGGATGAAGATGAGCTTATGATGATGGTATTGGATTCAGGTGCTGAGGATTTTGAAGCAGAGGATGAGGTATATGTAGTTACAACTGAACCTGAAGATTTTGGTTCCGTTAGAGAAGCTTTAGAATCTAATGAATTAGAATTTTTAGAAGCAGAGATAAAAATGATTCCAGATACTCTTACTGCTATTGATGAAAGCACTGCAACAAAATTCCAAAAAATGCTTGATCAACTTGAAGATGATGATGACGTTCAAGACGTTTATCACAATGCAGAGTTCCCAGAAGGATTTGAAGAATAATAAAAATATGTAAAAACACCTTATTAAGCTTATGTAGAAGTTTAATAAGGTGTTTTTGCTATGTTATAAAAAACATAAAGTTAAAATAATAAAAGTTCTTGCAGTATCATAGTTAAGTTGTATAAAAATGAAAAAAATGGGCATAATACCTGCTAGAGGAGGGATATTATGTTTAAGAAAAAGAAATACCTTATAATGATTGTTATAGTTATGTCTCTTATGTTTGCTAGTTCATTTTATGGATATTTAAGATATAGTAAAAGTTATAAACACAATAGTGAAATTTATGAAAATAGCAACTCTGTAATGAGTGAGTTTAAATTTGAAAATACTGTAAATAGCAATACAAAACTTATTTTTAAAACTCTGTATGCTAAAAGTGGGGAAGAAGTAATAGAAGAAAAGATAGCTGGAAAAGCCTATGGAGATATTATTGGTTTTAATAGGGAAAAATTAGTAAGATATTTTGAAAAGGATAGCTATAAACTAGAAGGCATGAACAGTAAAGAAGTGGTTTTAACTAGAAAAATTGGAAACTATTCACCAAATAAATATGTAGTAGGCATTAAAAAACTACAGAACTGCGAAGTTTTAGCTATATTTAAAACTGATGATAAAGGAAATATGTATATTGAATCAGATGAGGATATAACAGATTTTAAAATAGATATGCTGGGAAAAATGGACATAGACATTTTAAGAGAAGGTGACAAGAATTTTCAATTTGGTAGTCGCCATGAGGCGATGGAAATGATTACAAATTATGATTCATAAATTAAATTTGAGCGTATAATTTTAGCTAGTTTGCTGAAAGTATATGCTCTTTTTTCTTGAATAAAATTAAGTAAGGTGGTAAAGTATTATATAGTCGCTAATGTAATTTTCTGTTGGAAGGGGTGGATATAGGTGTACGAGTATATAAAAGGCGTTTATAAAGGAATTAATGAAGATTATATAATTGTAGAAAATCATGGCATAGGATATAAAATATTCACTTCAGGAACTACAATGACAACAGTACCTAATATAAATGATGAAATTACAATATATACAATGCAAATTGTAAGAGAAGATTTTATAGGCATATATGGATTTATGACAAGGGAAGAGCTTGAGCTATTTAACTTGTTTTTAAAAGTAAATGGAGTTGGACCAAAAGCAGCACTTTCATTACTTTCAATAAGTAGTGTTGATGGCTTAAAGAAAGCTGTAGTTCTTAAAGATGAAGTGCTTATTACAAAAGCTCCTGGAATAGGTAAAAAAACTGCTCAGAGGATAATATTAGAGCTGAAAGATAAGATTTTAATAGAAGAAGAATCTATTGATGAAATTGAAAGTATGAAAAATAATTCTATAAATGACAAAATATGTATGGAAACAGTTCAAGCTTTAATTTCTTTAGGTTATAATGAGAAAGAAGCAAATAAAGCTTTAAAATCCGTAGAAGGTGACACTGTGGAGGATTTAATTAAAAACTCCTTAAAATATTTAATGAATTGAGGTGATGTTAATGGAGGATAGATTTATTACTGCTTCTAGTTTAGATGGAGATTTGGAAAATGAGTATTCTCTAAGACCTCAAAGCTTTAATGAATATATAGGACAGAAAAAGGTAAAAGAGAAACTAGATATATTTGTAAAGGCTGCAATAAAGATGGAGGAACCTCTAGACCATGTGCTTTTATATGGCCCCCCAGGGCTTGGTAAAACTACTTTGGCAAATATAATAGCAAAAGAAATGGGAGGAAGTTTAAAAATAACTTCTGGTCCTGCTATTGAAAGAGCTGGAGATTTAGCTGCTATACTTACAAGTTTAAATACTTATGATGTTCTTTTTATAGATGAAATTCACAGGCTAAATAGGGCTGTAGAGGAGATATTATATCCTGCTATGGAGGATTTTGCTTTGGATATAGTCATAGGAAAGGGTGCTGCTGCAAAATCAATAAGACTTGATTTATCTAAGTTTACTTTAATTGGGGCAACCACTAGAGTAGGGTTATTAACATCTCCTCTTAGAGATAGATTTGGAGTCTTATGTCCTATGGAATTTTACGAGGTAGATGAGCTTACAGATATAATTCTAAGATCCTCTAAGATATTAAATCTAAAGATAGATAAAGAGGCTGCTATTGAAATTGCTAGGCGTTCTCGAGGCACACCTAGAATAGCAAACAGAATATTAAAAAGAGTAAGGGATTATTCTTTGGTTAAAGGGAATGGCTTTATAGACCTTGAAATAGCAAAGCTTGCACTGAATTTATTGGATGTTGACCAAGAAGGCTTTGATACAATAGATAATAAGATACTAAAGGCCATAGTTGAAAACTTTAAAGGAGGTCCTGTAGGACTTGAAACCTTGGCTTATTTTATAGGTGAAGAACTTGATACTATAGAGGATGTATATGAACCTTATTTAATGCAAAAAGGATTTGTAATAAGAACACCAAGAGGAAGATTGGCCACTGAAAAAGCATTTAGACATTTAAAAAAGGATATGCCTAAGGATTATAGAAATTCAAATCAAGTTTCTATGTTTTAAAGGTAAATAACATAAGAAGGAAGGATATGTATGGATGTAAAAGATTTTTACTTTGAATTACCAGAAGAACTAATAGCTCAGCATCCTACTGAGAAAAGAGATGAATCTAGATTAATGGTTCTAGATAAAATAAATGGGGATATAGAGCACAAGCATTTCAAAGACATTATAGATTATTTGAATCCTGAAGACTGCTTGATATTAAACAACACTAGAGTACTTCCAGCAAGACTCATTGGAAGTAAGGTAGCTACTGGTGGAAAAATGGAGTTTTTACTACTTAAGAGAACTGGAAATAATACCTGGGAAACCTTAGTGAAACCTGGGAAAAAAGCAAAAATTGGTGCCGAATTTATTTTTGGAAATGGTGAATTAAAAGCAAAGGTTTTAGGTATGGGAGAAGAAGGTAGTAGAATAGTGGAATTTGAATATCAGGGTATATTTGAAGAAGTTCTTGATAAATTAGGACAAATGCCACTGCCACCTTATATTACAGAAAAGCTTAAAGATAAGGAAAGATACCAAACTGTATATTCTAAGGAAGTGGGTTCTGCAGCAGCACCTACAGCTGGGCTTCATTTTACTAAAGAACTTCTTAAAAAAATACAAGACAAGGGAATTAAGTTAGCTTTTGTAACCCTTCATGTAGGGCTAGGTACTTTTAGACCTGTAAAGGTAGAAAAAATAGAAGATCATCATATGCATTCTGAATACTATACTATGTCTAAAGAAACTGCGGAAGTTATTAACGAAACTAAGAAAAAAGGCGGTAGAGTAGTTGCTGTTGGTACAACTTCTTGTAGAACTTTAGAAACTATAGGTAAAAAAGATGGTATAGCAAGAGAACAATCAGGTTGGACGGATATATTTATATATCCAGGATGTAAATTAAAAATAGTTGATGCATTAATTACTAATTTTCATTTACCTGAATCTACTTTAATAATGCTTGTAAGTGCTTTAGCAGGTAGAGATAGTATAATGAATGCATATAATACAGCTGTTAAAGAAAGATATAGATTTTTTAGCTTTGGAGATGCTATGTTTATAAAATAATGAACTAAGGAAGTGAATAAATGGGAAAATATACACTACTTAAGAAAAGTGGTAAAATTAGAAGAGGAAAATTTGAAACAGTACATGGAACTATAAAGACTCCAGTATTTATGAATGTTGGAACCCTTGCAGCCATAAAGGGAGCAGTTTCCTCAATGGATTTAAAAGATATTGGCTGCCAGGTAGAACTTTCAAATACTTATCATTTGCATTTAAGACCAGGAGATGATGTTGTAAGAAAAATGGGAGGCCTACATAAATTTATGAATTGGGACAGACCAATACTTACAGATTCAGGCGGATTTCAAGTATTTTCATTATCTAGTATTAGAAAAATAAAGGAAGAAGGAGTATATTTTAATTCTCATATTGATGGAAGAAAAATATTCATGGGCCCTGAGGAAAGCATGCAAATACAAAGTAATTTAGGCTCAACTATAGCTATGGCTTTTGATGAATGCATACACAATCCTTCAACAAGAGATTATGTTACTCAATCAGTTAATAGGACAACTAGATGGCTTGAAAGATGTAAAATTGAAATGGACAGATTAAATTCTCTTCCTGATACAGTTAACAATAAACAGATGTTATTTGGTATAAATCAGGGTGGGGTTTATGAAGATATAAGAATTGAACATGCAAAAACAATATCTAAAATGAATTTAGATGGATATGCTATAGGTGGTCTAGCTGTAGGAGAAAGTCATGAAGAAATGTATAGAATAATAGATGCAGTTGTTCCTTATTTACCTCAAGAAAAACCTATATATTTAATGGGAGTAGGACTTCCTAGTAATATTTTAGAGGCAGTTGATAGAGGTGTAGATTTTTTTGATTGTGTGCTACCGGCTAGAAATGGAAGGCATGGACATGTGTTTACTAAGAATGGTAAGATTAATCTTATGAACGCAAAATTTGAATTAGATTCAGCTCCTATAGATGAGGGTTGTACTTGTCCTACTTGTACTCATTATACAAGAGCATATATAAGACACTTGTTTAAAGCAAAGGAAATGCTTGCTATGAGACTATGTGTCCTTCATAATTTGCACTTTTACAACAAATTAATGGAGGATATTAGAAATGCTATAGATGGTGATTATTTTAAAGAATTTAAAGAAGAGAAATTAGTTCATTGGAATGGCAGAGCTTAAAATTATATAAAGAGGAGGAATAAAAATGGAAAGACTAATTCCTATTTTAACACTTGTTGTTAGTTTTGCATTTCTTTATTTGATACTAATAATTCCTGAAAAGAAAAGAAGAAAAAATATAATAATATGCTTCAGGAATTAAAAGTGAATGATGAGGTTATGACAAGAGGGGGAGTAATAGGTATAATTACTTCTATGAAAGAAGATTATGTTATACTTCAAACAGGACCAGATAAAGCAAGAATTAAATTTTCAAAAATGCTATAGGTAGTATTATAAATAACACTGAAGAAAAATAATAAAGGCATTAAACACCTTCTAGTATCATATATTTTATTAGATAAATAGGAGGTGTTATGTTTTGAATAAAAAAAGATTTCATTGTGTTTTAGATGGGTTAATAAAGGCTTTTATAGTAACTATAGCTGCTATGGTGATTTTTTCAATAATTAGTTTCTTCTTACCAAGTGTAGAAGCTATAAAGGGAGTATTTATTTTAATACTTACATTAATAAGCATAATGTATGGAGCTTTCTATTCTGCAAGAAAATCAGGGCAAAGAGGCTGGATGTTAGGTCTTATCTTGGCTTTTTGTATATGCTTATTTTGTATATTGTCTCTGTATTTGCAGGAAGAGATATTGCTTTGAATTTTAGGGATTTAATTAGAATTTCTTTAGCTTTAATTGTAGGTGTATTGTCAGGTATGCTAGGAATTAATATGTAGAAAATCTTTATTTAATCAGCAATCTGTGATATAATTTATAACGAGTTTATGGAAGTAGAGTTAGTAAAAATAACGATTGGAGGAATTTACATGAAACATATAAAAACTATAAACAAAGCAAACATAAAAGAAAGTTTAAAGAAACCAGGATGCAAAGAGTGTGCAAACTCATGCCAATCAGCATGTAAGACTTCTTGCACAGTTGCTAATTTAGCTTGTGAAAATTAGTGTATGCTGATATAATTTAGAGACAGTAACTTTATGTTACTGTCTTAAATTTTAATAGGGAGGCAAAAAAAGTGGCAAACATTCATAAATTTAAACAAGAGGATACCTATTACGTTCTAGATGTAAATACAGGTTCTGTACATATTGTAGATGAATTAGTATATGACTTATTAGATGATGATAGATTAAAATCTGTAGAGGAACTAATAAAAGAGTATAAATGTAAATACTCAGATGCAGATATAAGAGAAGCTCATAAGGAAATAGAAGAATTAATAAAAGAGGGTCTTATTTACACAAAAGATTTGTATGAAGATATAGCTAAAAAAAGCACAGAAGGAGCTTCATATATAAAAGCCTTGTGTTTAAATGTTACTCATGCATGCAATTTAAGATGTAAATACTGTTTTGCTGATGAGGGAAAATATCATGGACAAAGTCAAATTATGTCTGTTGAAGTTGGTAAAAAGTCCTTAGATTTTGTAGTAAAACATTCAGGACCTAGAAAAAATATTGAGGTCGATTTGTTTGGAGGAGAACCATTACTTGCTTTTGAAAACATTAAAGAAATAGTTAATTATGGAAGAGAACTTGAAAAGAGGTACAATAAAAGCATTAGATTTACCATGACTACAAATTGTACTTTATTAAATGATGAGATAATGAATTATTTAAATGAGAACATGGTTAACATAGTGCTTAGTATAGATGGAAGAAAAGAAGTCAACGATAGAGTAAGATTTGATGCTGAGGGAAAAGGAAGTTATGATACCATTTTACCGAAAATAAAAGAAATGGTTGAAAAAAGAGATCCTAAAAAGCAGCACTATGTAAGGGGAACTTTTACTCGTGAAAACACTGATTTTTATAATGATATTAAACATTTTGTTGACTTAGGATTTAAGGAAATATCAGTAGAGCCTGTAGTGCTTCCAGAAGAAAGTCCTTTATCATTAAGAGAAGAGGATTTACCGGTTATATTTGAGCAGTACGATAAACTCTATAGGGAAATGTCTAAGAGGCAAAAAGAAGGAAACTCCTTTAATTTCTATCATTTTAATATTAATTTAAATGGAGGACCTTGTGTATATAAAAGAATTTCAGGTTGTGGTGCAGGACATGAATATGTAGCTATAACACCAACTGGAGATGTGTATCCATGCCATCAGTTCGTAGGAAACGAAGATTTTAAATTGGGAACTATATACGAAGATGATATGAATATGGATATAGCCAAAAAATTCCGTGAAGCTCATATATATAATAAACCAAAATGTAAAGACTGCTGGGCAAGATTTTATTGTAGTGGTGGATGTCAAGCAAATAACTATAATTTTAATGGTGATATTCATAAGCCATATGAATTAGGCTGTAAAATGCAAAAGAAAAGAATAGAATGTGCTATAGCCTTGAAGGCTGAAAGCATGATGGAAGAATAATCTATAATTTACTATATTGACTAAATAGTAATAAGGTACTATAATTAAAAATATTATCACTTAGTAAAGGGGGATAAACATGAAGAAAAATAGGAAGAAAAGTATCTTTCTATTTATATTAAGTGTAGCTATAGTTTTTTTGCTGCATTTGTAAGTATAAATGGATTAAAATTATTCGGATATGAAATAGTGCCAATTTCTCAAGGAATAAACAAGGGATTGGATCTTCAAGGAGGGGTTTCTGTAGTTGAAGAAATTCAAGGAAAAGTAGATCAAAAGACTATGGACAAAGCAATAGAACTTATATCTATGAGGGTAAATAAAATGGGTGTAAGTGAGACTGTTGTGTCTAAAGAAGGAAGAAATAGAATTAGAATTGAAATTCCAGGAAAATTTGATGCTAAAGAAATTATAGATAGCGTTATAAAAACAGGAGAACTTAAATTTGTAGGACCTGATAAAACTACAGTTCTTACTGGTAAAGATGTAAAAAAAGCAACAGCTTATTTAAACGAAAATAATGCACCAATAATAGGACTTGAATTAAATCAAGAGGGATCAAAAAATTTGCAGAGGCAACAAAGAAATTTTTAGGCCAAAAGATAGCTATAACTATGGATGGTGAGGAATTGACTAATCCAAAAGTAAATAGTGTAATAAATGGTGGCAAAGCTATTATTGAAGGAAGTAAAAGCATGGAAGAAGCTACTAAACAAGCTAATATTATAAATTCAGGTGCTCTTCCAGTTACTTTGAAAACTGTAACAGCAAAAACCGTTGGTTCAACATTAGGTGCATCAGCACTACCTAAAAGTGTAAAGGCAGGGGCTATAGGTATAGGTCTTGTGTTAATATTTATGCTTCTTTATTATAGAGTGCCTGGAATAGTTGCAGATATAGCTTTAATTATTTATATAATTTTAGTTTTATTAGCTTTTGTTGCAATAGGTGCAACTTTGACTTTATCAGGTATCGCAGGATTTTTATTGACAGTTGGTATGGCAGTAGATGCCAATGTCCTTATATTTGAAAGAATTAAGGAAGAGCTTAAAACTGGAAAGTCTGTAATATCTTCAGTTGATTCAGGATTCCATAGGGCTTTAAGTTCTATACTGGATTCTAATATAACAACAATTATAGCAGGAGTTATACTATACATGCTTGGATCTGGTAGTGTAAAGGGATTCGCTTTAACATTAGTTATAGGTATAGTAATAAGTATATTTACAGCTCTTACTATAACTAGATTTTTACTAAAACTTACTATTGATATGGGAATGTTAAGTAAATTATCTCATTTTGGAGTGAAAGGAGGTAGTGAACATGTTTAAATTTGTAGGTAAGTTTAAAATATGGTTTTCAATATCTCTTGTGGTTATAATAATAGGTATGTTTATGCTTTTTACAAAAGGTTTAAACTTTGGTATTGATTTTAAAGGTGGTACTATTGTACAAATAGCTATGAATCAAGAGTTTAATAAACCTGATGTAGATGAAATAATAAAAAAATACACAAAAGAATTCCAAACTAATAAAGCTTTTTCAGAAGGAAAAATTGAACTTGAAATAAAAAGCAATTCTCTTGATAATAATGGAATTGACAAAGTGTTTAAAGATATAAAAGCGAAATATAAAAAAGCAGAACTAAAAAGCCAAGAAGTTATGGGAGCCTCCGTTGGTAATGAATTAAAAAAGAAGGCTTTTACCTCTAGTATACTTGCCATAATTGCTATGCTTATATACATAGGCTTTAGGTTTGAGTTTAGATTTGGACTTGCAGCTGTAATTGCACTACTTCATGATATTTTAGTTACAATAAGTGTATATGCTATCTTCCAAGTACCTGTTAACTCACCATTTATTGCGGCGATACTTACTATTTTAGGTTATTCAATAAACGATACTATTGTTGTGTTTGATAGAATTAGAGAAAATCAGAGAAAATTAAGAGGCAAGAAGGTTTCAGAAATTGCAGATAAGAGCATAAATGAAACAATGACAAGATCTATAAATACTGTAATTACAACTTTAATTACTATTGTTTCCGTTAATATTTTTGTTCCTTCTGTAAGAGAATTTTCTCAGCCTTTAATAATAGGTATTGCATGTGGATGCTATTCTTCAATATTTATAGCAAGCCCTCTTTGGGTAATATTTAAAAATAGAAGTAAAAGAGCTAGAGCATAATACAAAAAGCCCAGATATGTAAATCTGAGGCTTTTTTTGTCTATTCCTCTAAAAATGTATTTGTAAAAAAGCTAAATATATTTTATAATATATTTGTTTTCTAAAGAGTTGGAGGAATTAATATGAATAAAGATAAGGACAAATTTTTTAAAAATAGCTGTGTTAAAGAAAACTTTATACATAAAAATATGAAAATTGCACTTAACAGGATAGTTAATGCAGTTAATGGCAGAGAGAAAATCATAATTTATGGCCATTATGACTTAGATTGTATTACTGGTGTATCTTTATTGATATTAATTTTACGCTATTTAAATGCAGATGTAGAGTATTATATTCCAAGTGAAATAGAGGATAATTATGAAATAGATCAAAAAGCAGTTGAAAATCATATTAAATTTTTGGGAGCAAATCTCCTTATAACTGTAGGTTGTGGAATTAATAGCTGTAGTGCAGTGAAAGAATGTCAAAAATTAGGAATGGATGTTATAATAACAGATTTTAGACTCCAGAAGACACATACCCCTGATGCTTGTATTATAAATTATGCTCAATTACAGGATTCCTATTTTAATAATTTAACTTCTGTAGGATTGGTTTTTAAGCTTGCTAGGGAAATAGCAAAATATTATAAAATAAAATGTGTAAATAAGTATATGGATTTGGTAATGCTTGGCACAATATCAAAAAATGTGCCTTTAGTTGGTGAAAATGAAAAATACATTGTAGAAGGAATTAATAAACTTAGAGTAACTAATAATTATGGAATAAAAGCACTTATGAAAGTGCATAAAATATCTAATATAGACGTGAATACAATATACAAATTAGTTTCTACAGCTATACCTACTGTTAACCCTATAGGCAGAATGGATAATGCTAGAATAGTAGTTGAGTTATTTACTACATCAAATGCATATAGAGCAGAGCAAATAGCAAAATATTTAAAGAAACAGGTGGAGAGCACTAATCATAGAGACTTAGAATATAAAAAAGAAGTTTCTAGGCTAAGAAATTTTAGCAAAACCTTGCAATTATTTTGATTTATAATATATAATGTTATGGTGTTCAAAATCGCTAGATTTTGAGTTCCAATTAATGCTAGGAGGAATATTTATGGAATTAAAGGATAAAATAAGGGTAATTGAAGACTTTCCAAAAGAAGGTATCAGTTTTAAGGATATTACTACTATATTGCAAGATGGTGAGGCTTTAAAATACACTATAGATAAATTTGTAGATAGTCTTAAGGATAAAGATATAGATTTAGTTGTTGGACCTGAGGCAAGAGGATTTTTGTTTGGTGTTCCTGTTGCCTATGCTCTTGGTGTAGGGTTTATACCAGTTAGAAAAAAGGAAAACTTCCATTTAAAACAATAAGTGCAAAATATGATTTAGAATATGGAAGTGATGAGCTTGAAATACATTCAGATGCTATAAAACCTGGTCAAAAGGTAGCTATTATAGATGATTTATTAGCTACAGGAGGAACAATAAATTCTGTTGCAAAACTTGTAGAACAAGCAGGTGGAAAGGTTGAATCTGTAGGCTTTGTAATTGAACTTACAGACTTAAATGGCAGAGACAAACTTAAAAACTATGATGTTAATTCATTAGTTGAGTATAATATTTAGTATTTAAGTATACTAGTGTATATAAATTGTAGTTTAAATTAAGAATAAATTGCAATTAAAGTTATATTAATTTTAAATTGAAAAATTTAATGTATTATTATATAATAATAGTAAAATAACTGGCTGGCATTGACCAGCCTTTGATTTTAGGAGAGTAATCCAATGCTTGAAAAACTAATGGATAAGATTGATGAGAACTGTAGTCACGTTGATAAAAAATTTATAAAAAAAGTATATGATTTTGCGTGCAGTGCTCACATAGAGCAGAAACGTGAATCTGGGGAGCCTTATATTATTCACCCTGTGGAAGTTGCATGCATTTTAGCAGAGATGGGATTAGATACTAATACAATAGCAGCTGGATTGCTTCATGATGTTATAGAGGATACTGAGTATGGTTATGAGTTTGTTTCTAAGGAATTTAATGAAGAAATTGCAAGGCTAGTTGAAGGTGTTACTAAATTAGACAAGATAACCTATAAGACTAAAGAAGAACAACAGGCAGATAATGTTAGAAAAATGCTTTTGTCTATGGCCAAAGACATAAGGGTTATACTTATAAAGCTAGCAGATAGACTTCACAATATGCGAACCCTTAAGTATATGTCAATAGATAAACAAAAACAAAAAGCTAAAGAAACACTAGATATATATGCACCTTTAGCACATAGACTTGGAATGTCTAAAATTAAATGGGAGCTTGAGGATCTTTCTTTTAGGTATTTAAATGCCAATGAGTATTACACTTTAGTTAGAAAGATATCAGAAAAAAGAGCTGAAAGAGAAGAATACATACAGAAGATAATTGAAGAATTAAAAGATAAACTTGAAAAATCACAAATTATAGCTGATATTGATGGTCGCCCAAAGCATTTTTACAGTATATATAGAAAAATGGTAAAGAAAAGCAAAAATATAGATGAAATATTTGATTTAACTGCAATAAGAATTTTAGTAGACAATGTAAGAGATTGTTATGCTACTTTAGGTATAGTACATACAATGTATAAACCTATGCCAGGAAGGTTTAAGGATTATATAGCAATGCCCAAACCAAATATGTATCAATCTCTTCACACTACAGTAATAGGACCTCAAGGAAAGCCTTTTGAAATCCAAATTAGAACTTATGAAATGCATAGGACAGCTGAGTATGGTATAGCTGCACACTGGAAGTATAAAGAAGGAAACACTTGTACAGATCAAGAGGATTTAGACTCTAAATTAACTTGGCTTAGGGAAATTCTTGAATGGCAAAGTGAAACCTCAGATGCGGAAGAATTTATGGAAAGGTTTAAAATAGATTTATTTTCTGATGAGGTTTTTGTATTTACACCTAAAGGTGAGGTTATTAATTTACCTTATGAAGCAACTCCTATTGATTTTGCATATAAAATTCATACAGATGTTGGACATAGATGTATTGGCGCCAAAGTAAATGGAAAAATGGTTCCTTTAGATTATCAGTTAAGTACTGGGGAAATAATTGAGATATTAGCATCTCCAATTCCAAAAGGACCTAGTACTGATTGGCTTAATATGACAAAGAGTAATCAGGCAAAGAGTAAAATTAGGGCTTGGTTTAGAAAAGTAAAACGTGAGGAGTTTATAGGCAAAGGAAAAGAGTTACTTGAAAAAGAAGCTAAACGCCAAGGTTTTAACTTTAAAGAGTATGCAAAGGGGAAGACTATAGAAAAGCTTCTTACAAAATATCATATGAAATTAATAGAAGATTTATATGCTTCTGTAGGGGCTGGGGCAACTATATCCTCAGTGGTTGTAACAAAATTAGTTGAGTACCATGAAAATGAAGGACATAAAGTAGAACAGGCCAAACCAATAGATGAGAACAATATGAAATACAATAATGATAACCAAAATTCTATAAAAAGAGACCACCCGGGAGTAGTGGTTAAGGGTATTAGTAATTTGCTTGTGAGGTTTGCAAAGTGCTGTAATCCAGTTCCTGGAGATAGTATCGTAGGCTATATTACAAAAGGAAGAGGAGTTTCAGTACATAGAAAAGATTGTAAAAATCTAATAGAGCTTATAAAAAATGATGCAGAGAAAGTAGTAACTGTAACTTGGGGAACTGCTGAAGGAGCATATTATATAGCTGAAATACAAGTGAAAGCGGATAATAGGCAGGGAATTTTATCTGAGATTATGGAAAACATAACCAAGAGCCAATTAAATTTATATGCTGTGAACGCTAAAAGCATGAGAGACAATATTGCATTAATAAATGTAAAAGTGAGAATTAATAGTAAAGAACAGCTAGATACTTTTATGAAAAGTATTAAGAAGTTTAAAGGTGTAATGGATGTTTATAGGGTTAAAAAATAAGTGGTTAAGAGGTGAATTGCATGAGAGCGGTAGTTCAAAGAGTATTGTCATCAAATGTTAAAGTGGATGGAGTAGTTGTAGGAAGTATATCTAGAGGATTAAATTTGCTACTAGGTGTAGAAAAAGAGGATACTTTTGAAGATTTATTATATTTAAAAGATAAGATTTTAAATTTAAGAATATTTGAAGATGAAAATGGAAAAATGAATAAGTCACTTCTTGATATTAATGGGGAACTTATTGTAGTTTCCCAATTTACTTTGCTTGGAGATTGCAGAAAAGGTAGAAGACCTAATTTTATGAATGCATTGTCAGGAGATAATGCAGAAAAATTTTATTTGAAGTTCTTAGAGGAGTGCAAAAACAAGTGTGTAAGGTAGAGTGTGGGGTATTTGGCGCAGACATGCAGGTGTATATAGAAAACGACGGCCCAGTTACTTTACTTATAGATAGTAAAAAAACTTTTTAAAGGGGTGGTATAATGGAAGTAAAAAGAATAGTGGCAGGTATTTATGCAGCTAATTGCTACATTATATGGGATGAAACAAAAGAAGCAGTGGTTTTAGATCCAGGTGGAGATGTGGATGATATATATGCATTTATAAAATCAAAAGATTTAAAAGTTAAATATATATTATTAACTCATGGTCATAGAGATCATATGGATGGTGCTGATGAATTAAAATCTATTGTAAAGGCACCTATAGGTATAAATCAAAAAGACGAAGAAATGGTTAAGAAGAATGAATATATGTATGGTATGTTTAAAGAAAATAAAGCTGACATTCATTTGAAAAATGGGGATATATTCAAATTTGGGAATACATCAATTGAATGTATTGAGACTCCAGGACATACACCTGGTGGAATGAGCTTCTTAATAAATGATTCAGTATTTACAGGAGATACTTTATTTGCTATGTCCATTGGAAGAACTGATTTAATTGGTGGAAATTATGAGGATATAATAAATAGCATAAGGGAAAAATTATTTGTTTTACCTCAGGATACTGTAGTGTATCCAGGACATAGTATGGGAACTTCTATAGGAAAAGAAAAGGCAAGTAATCCATTTTTTAAATAAAAGGAGTCATATGAATTGAAAGTAAAATTAAATGATCTTGATTATAGATATGATGTATACCAGATGATAAATATATTTTATTCTGGTGAAAACATAGAGTTTGTTGATGGAGAAAGTTATAATATAAAAATCAATGTATTTGAAGATAAAGTAATTTGTCATAATGAGGATTTAGAAAAGTGTTTTGATTTTAATAAATTAGTAAAGTTTAAAGACTTTGTAAAAAAGTCGGTTTTTGTTTTTTGACTGAAGTTACTGGAAAGCTAATGCCTTGGGGAACATTAACTGGAATAAGACCATCTAAAATAGCTTTAGAACTTATTAATGCAGGGAAAAATGAAAATGAAATTATAGACTATTTCAAATTAAATTACTGTACAAATAAGGACAAGGCTGAACTTTGTATAAGAGTTGCTAATAAAGAAGAAATTTTTGTGAATAAATATATTAAAAACATAAGTGTTTATATTGGAATGCCATTTTGTCCAACTAGATGCCTATACTGCTCTTTTGCTTCTAACTCTGTAAAAAGTTGTGGTAGTGTAGTTGATAAATATTTAGAAACCTTAGAGTATGAAATGGTTAAAATGAGCGATTATATAAAGTCAAAGGGTTTAAACATTCAATGTGTTTATTTCGGAGGTGGCACTCCAACAGCTATTGATGATAATAAATTTAGGAAAGTTATAGAAAACATACATAAGTATTTCATAAAAGGTTTTGATGTAGAGGAATTTACTGTAGAATGTGGAAGAGCAGATAGTATAACTTTAGATAAATTAAAATCTATGAAGAAGTTTAATGCTACTAGAATAAGTATAAATCCACAAACTATGACTGATAAGACATTAAAATTAATAGGGAGAAATCATACTTCAAGAGATGTTATAGAAAAGTTTAATATGGCGAGAGAAATGGGCTTTAATAACATTAATATGGATATGATAGTTGGACTTCCTGGTGAAAAATTAAAAGACATTATAAATACCTGTGATGTAATAAGTAGATTAGACCCAGAAAGTCTTACAGTACATGGACTTTCAGTAAAAAGAGGCTCTAGGCTTCATGAAAATATTATAAATAACGAGAATTATGAAATTGCCAATCAAAAAGAGCTTAATCTTATGTTTGAAGAAAGTTTTAAAGCGTCAGAAAAAATGGATATGAAGCCCTACTATATGTATAGACAAAAAAATATGGTAGGTAATATGGAAAATGTAGGATATTGCAAAGACAAAAAGGAAAGCATATATAATATACAAATGATAGAAGAAAAGCAAACTATAATTGCATTAGGAGCGGATGCAGTTTCAAAAGTAGTATTTTTAAATGAAAATAGACTAGAAAGGTTTGCAAATATTAAAGATGTAAGGGAATACATAGATAGAATAGATGAAAAAATAAAAGGTAAGTTAGATTTGCTAGATACTTTATATTAAAAGGAGGAAATTATAATGATTCAAGCACCTAAGGGTACTAAAGATTTGTTACCACAGGATTCGTATAAATGGCAATATGTAGAAAATAAATTCAGAGAGATCGTAGCAACCTATGGATGTAGGGAAGTCAGAACCCCTGCTTTTGAGGCAACTGAACTATTTGAAAGAGGTGTTGGTGATACAACAGATGTAGTTCAAAAGGAAATGTATACTTTTAATGACAAAGGAGGAAGGAGTATTACCCTAAAACCAGAAGGTACTTCTCCAGCTGTAAGGGCGTTTATACAAAATGGCTTATATTCAGATGCACAGCCAACAAAAATGTTTTATTTCACACCAGTTTTTAGATATGAAAATGTTCAAAAGGGAAGATTAAGAGAACATCATCAATTAGGAGTTGAGATGTTTGGTTCTATGGACGCCTCTATTGATGCTGAGGTAATTCATATAGCTATGAGAGTTTATAAGGAATTAGGAGTTAAGAATTTAACTTTAAATATAAATAATATTGGCTGCCCTACATGTAGAAAGACATATAATGAAGCATTAAAAGCATATTTAAGAGATAACTATGATAATTTATGTTCTACTTGTAAAACGAGATTTGAAAAAAATCCTATGAGAATATTAGATTGCAAAGAATCAAAATGTAAAGAAATAGTTAAACATGCACCTGTTATACTTGATTACGTTTGTGATGAATGTAGAGGACATTTTGAAAAGCTAAAGTCTTATCTTCAGGCTTTAAATATAGAATATAACGTAGACCCTCAGATAGTAAGAGGTTTAGACTATTATAGTAAAACAGTTTTTGAAATAATAAATAATGATATAACTGTATGTGGTGGTGGAAGGTATGACTATTTGATTAAAGAAATAGGTGGTCCTGAAATGCCAGCTGTAGGTTTTGGAATGGGTATCGAAAGACTTATAATGACTTTAGAAGAGAATGGAATAGAAATACCAAAACCAACTTATATGGATCTATACATAGGTTCTATGGGTGATGAAGGCAAGTTAGAGGCTTTTAAATTATCAAATTTATTGAGAACAAAAGGAATAAAGTGTGAATGTGATCATATGGATAGAAAAGTTAAAGCTCAGATGAGACACTCAAACAAAATAGAAGCTTTATATACTTTAATTATTGGAGAAAGTGAAGTTGAAAGTAATGAGGCAGATTTAAAGAGAATGAGCGATGGAGAAAAATTCCATATTAAACTAGATAACATTGAAAAATTTATAGAAATTATAAATTCATAAAGTAAATTTTATTTTGCAAAAAATATTTGATGACTTAACAGGGAGGAAATGAAATGGGAGAATCGCTTAGAGGCCTAAAAAGAACACATATGTGTGGAGAGTTTAACGAAAAAAATATTGGAGAAAGCATTACAGTAATGGGCTGGGTGCAAAGAAAAAGAAATTTAGGAGGTCTTGTTTTTGTCGATTTAAGAGATAGAACAGGTATACTTCAGGCAGTTTTTGGGGAGGAAATAAACAAAGAAGCTTTTGCTAAAGCGGATTTGGTTAAATCAGAATATTGTGTAGCAATAACAGGGGAGTTAGTTAGAAGACAATCTCCTAATCCAAATCTTCCAACAGGTATGGTAGAACTTAAAGGATTGGATATAAAAATATTATCAGAGTCAGAAACTCCTCCAATATATATAAAAGAGGATTTAGATGCAGCAGAAAACATTAGATTAAAATATAGATATTTGGATTTAAGAAGACCTGATATGCAGAAAATTTTTATGATAAGAAGTAAAACTGCAAAGGTAGTGCGAGAGTTTTTAAATGATAATGGTTTTATAGAAGTAGATACACCTATTATGACTAAAAGCACTCCAGAAGGAGCTAGAGATTATTTAGTTCCAAGCAGAAATTATCCAGGAATGTTTTATGCACTACCACAATCTCCACAAATATTTAAGCAACTACTAATGGTTTCAGGATTTGATAGATATTTTCAAATTGCAAAATGTTTTAGAGATGAGGATTTAAGAGCAAATAGACAACCTGAATTTACTCAGGTAGATTTAGAAATGTCTTTTGTTGAAGAAGATGATGTAATTGAAGTAAATGAAGAATTGATTAAAAAAGTATTTAAAGAAATACTAGATGTAGATGTAGCTCTACCAATAAGTAGAATGCCGTATAGTGAGGCTATGAATAAATACGGAAGTGATAAACCAGATTTAAGATTTGGTATGGAGATACATGACATAACTTCTGTAGTTGAAAATTGTGACTTTGCAGTGTTTAAGAAAGCAATAGAAGGCTCAGGAAGTGTAAGGGCAATTAAAGTAGAAAACTCTGCGGATATGGGTAGAAAGAAAATAGACAAATTAGGAGAATTCGTAAAGACATATAAGGCAAAGGGCCTTGCTTGGATAGCTTACAAAGAGGAAGAAATCAAATCTCCTATTGCTAAATTCCTAAAAGAAGAGGAAATGAATGGCATATTAAAAGAAATGGATGCAAGAAAGGGAGACTTAATATTAATAATTGCGGATTCTAAAAACAGTGTAGTTCTACAAACTTTAGGAGCGCTTAGATTGGAACTTGCAAAGCAGCTAGAAATATTAAAGGATAGTAAAGAATTTAATTTTACTTGGGTAACTGAATTCCCACTACTATCTTATAATGAAGAAGAGCAAAGATATCAAGCTGAGCATCATCCATTTACTATGCCAATGGATGAAGATATAGAATATCTAGACACAGATCCTTCAAGAGTAAGAGCTAAGGCCTATGATTTAGTATTAAATGGTGAGGAACTAGGAGGGGTAGTATTAGAATACACAATACTTCTCTTCAACAAAAATGTTTGAAGTTTTAGGATTTAGTGAAGAGGATGCTTGGGAAAGATTTGGATTCCTATTAGAAGCATTTAAATTTGGACCACCACCACATGGCGGATTAGCATTTGGTTTTGATAGACTTATAATGTTCTTGTCAGGAACAGATAATATTAAAGATGTAATAGCTTTTCCAAAAATCAAAATGCTTTTTGTCCATTAACTGAAGCACCAAATCTAGTTGATACAAAACAATTATTTGATTTAGGAATTAATGTAAACAACCATGACGAAAAATAAATATTGATTCTATTACTTAGTTTATAAAACATTATTTTAAATAGCCTACTGTGTTATTACTAAATTTAATATTGAAAAATTGATTAAATTTGGTTACAGCCAGTAGGCTTTGTTTATTAGGAGTTGAGAAAATGGAAGAGAAAAAAGATCCTAAAAAAGACATACAGATAAGAATGAGAAAAATAGAAGGTCAAGTTAAAGGAATAGAAAAGATGATAGAAAATGACGCTTGCTGTAAAGATATGTTAGTTCAAGTAGCAGCAGTAAGGGCGGCAATAAATAAAGTTGGGAGCCTTATGCTTCAAAACTATGCTGAGAAATGTTTTTCCTATGACTTTGAAGGGGATTCTAATAAAGATAATATAGAACAGTTGATTAAGACTGTTAATATGTTTTTGAAATAAATTTGTAAACATAAAAAAAGAAATTCTAGTAATATATTTTACTATTGCTAGAATTTCTTTTTTAAGCGGATTTATGAATGCTTTTATTTCTTGTTTTCAATAAAATAATTAATTTGCTAAGAGATGAAGTAAGAACAATGCCTACTGCTATAGAACCTGCACTTACAATAGTCGAAAGTCCAACAGATAATGAGGCTGAGGCATTTCCTTTAACAGATTCTGCCATAGTATAGTACATTCCACTTCCTGGAACCAGTGGAATCATAGAACATATTGCATATATTGTCACAGGAGTTTTCATAATTCTTGCAAATATCTCAGAATAAATTCCTATTATAATAGAAGCTAGGAAAAGAGAAAAAGTAACAGAACAATTATTATTAGTGCATATTAGATATACAAACCAAGATAAACCTCCACCTAAAGATGTAAAAAATAAATTTTTATGTCTAATATTAAATAATACTGCAAAGCCAAGAGAACCAATAAAAGCATAAAAACAATTTAGAAGTAATTTCATAACCATTTTATATTCCTCCAAATTTATATAAGAATTTAAGCACTATACCAGTTCCAACTGCTATGCCAACAGCTACGAGAAAAGCTTCAACAGCTCTTGTAATACCTGAAACTAAATCTCCTGCTATAGTATCTCTAATTGCATTTGTAATTGCAAGACCAGGTACTAGTAGCATTATAGAGCCAATTATGATTTTATCCATATTTGAACCAATACCTATAAAGGTGCTAATTGCAGCAACTGCTGCTGATATTGTACCTCCTATTATGTTCACAAAAAATGGATTGACATTTAATCTATTCAATATGGAGGATACCTTGTAGATTAAAAAACCTATGAAGAAGGAAGGTATAGCATCCATAATATTTCCACCAAATAGCAGTGTAAAAGAAGAAGCTGCTAGTGAAGCAAATAAAAGAGAAGTTGATTCTTTATATCTTGGTGTATCATTTATTTTTCTTAACTCTTCTCTTAGTTGATCTAAAGGTATCCAGTTTGCGCAAACTTTTCTAGATAAATCATTAACTCTGTTAATTTTTTCAAGGTCTACTGTGCGACTTTTTATTCTTTTAACAATAGATAAGTTTTTAGTGGCTGTGCTTATAGAAAGTACAATACCTGTAGGTGTTACAAAACTTTCAATAGATTTTTCACCGTAAGCTTTGCATATTCTTGATATTGTTTCTTCTACTCTGTAGGTTTCACCGCCATTTTCTAAAATTATTTTTCCAGCCTCTGCAGCTACTTTGATAAGTTCATTAGTGTTCATGACGTACTCCTTTCATAAAATTTAAGCCTAACATATTATAACTAAACTTTAATAATAATTCTAGATATTTATTAAAATTTAATTTAAAATATACTATAAATAAGCATATAATATACTATAATTTACATAAATGAAATAATTTAAATAATATTGGGAGGGGTTAAAATGCTCTTAGCTGATGATATTTTAAAAAGTTTAATAGATAATTTGGATGTAGGGATACATATTGTAAATGATGAGGGAAAAACAATATATTACAACGAAGCTATGGGGGCAATAGAGGGACTAAAGAAAA
Source organism: Haloimpatiens sp. FM7315 (assembly GCA_041861885.1). Taxonomy (NCBI): domain Bacteria; kingdom Bacillati; phylum Bacillota; class Clostridia; order Eubacteriales; family Clostridiaceae; genus Haloimpatiens; species Haloimpatiens sporogenes. The sequence continues at coordinate 1,770,199 of JBGVUE010000001.1, read as the reverse complement.
ATCAAGTCTTAGGAAAACTAGTAAGTGAATATTTAGAAGGGGTAGACGATCAAAGCTCAACTATAATGAGATGTATTAAAAGTGGAGAAAAATTTAAAGATATAATTCAAAGATATAGCAGTAACAGAGGTAAAAAAATAATTACAATTAATACCACAGTTCCAGTAATAAAAGAAGGTAAGGTTGTGGCTTCACTAGAAATATCTCAGGATATGACTCAATTTACGGAATTAAATGATAAGTTATGCAAACTTCAATCAGTTATAAAAGCTAATCAGGAACATTATGGATTTAAGGATATAATAGGAAATAGTGATTCAATAAAAAATTCTATTAATAAGGCTATGAAAGCGGGACTTTCCAATTCATCTGTACTTATATATGCAGAGACTGGGTGCGGAAAAGAGGTATTTGCACAAAGTATACACTATAATGGTATAAGGTCAAATAGACCATTTATACCAATAAATTGTGCAGCAATTCCTAGTAATCTATTAGAGGGGATGCTATTCGGAACTACTAGAGGTAGTTTTACAGGGGCTGAAAACAAAAAAGGTTTATTTGAACTTGCCCATAGAGGAACTATACTTTTAGATGAAATAAATTCCATGGATACCTATCTTCAATCTAAACTATTGAGAGTACTTCAAGACGGATGTATAAGACCAATTGGTAGCAGTAAAACAATAGAAGTTGATGTTAGAGTTATAGCAACTCTAAATAAAGAACCTAAGGAATTAATTAAAAGGGGGATTTTAAGAGAAGATTTTTATTATAGACTAAGTGTAATGAGAATAGATATAGCACCTTTAAGAAATAGAAAAGAGGATATAATGCCTCTTGCTAATCATTTTATAGATTATTATAATAAACTACTTGGGAAGACAGTTGTAGGAATAAAAAATAATGTAGCTGAAAGATTTGTCAATTATAATTGGCCTGGTAATGTTAGAGAATTGAAAAATGTAATAGAAGCTGCAATGAACATGGTGGATGTAGAAAAATATCTTGGTAAAGAATGTTTTGAAGGAAAAATACTTGGAGTTGAAGATAAAAAGTATATTAAAGATTACAATATAAAACAAGTTTCATTAAATACTTATCTAGAAGATATAGAACGAAATGTCATAAAATATGAATTGGAAAGGCAAAACTATAATATTAGTAAAACTTCAGATAAATTAAAAATTTCAAGACAAAATCTTCAATACAAGATAAAAAAATATGGATTAAAAAATAAATGCCCAAAATATGGCATTTTAATGCAAATAAGTTTGCATTAGTAAACATTTTACAAGAATATTGCTTGTAAATATTTGGATATAAATCACAAAGGTGAAAAATATTTTGCATACAATTATAATTTGGATAGAGAAAAGATGCTAATTTATTAAAAAAGCAGCTATTCTCTTTTTTTATTTAAAAATTTTAATATTTAATTAAGATAAAAAGTTAAAAAATTTAAATCAATAATGTAATTATAAGTAAAAAAACAATAAATTGGCATGAAAGTTGCTATAAAATATACTAAATATATTAAAAAGGAGATTAAAATATGGATAAGGTTAAAGTTATATGTTGGGGACTTGGTGCTATGGGAAGCGGAATGGCAAAGATGCTATTAACAAAAAAAGATGTTGAAATTGTAGGTGCTATAGATAGTGCACCTTCAAAAATTGGAAAAGATTTAGGTGAGATTTTGGGATGTGAAGGATATTTGAATGTAAAGGTGCAAGACAAATTTAGTAATGTTAAAGATGTGGATGCTGAAATAGTTATATTAGCCATTGATTCATTTATTAAAAACGTGTTTCCCTGTATAAAAGAGATTTTAGAGAGCAAAAAAATTGTATAACTATTGCTGAGGAAATGGCCTATCCTTATGAGGTAAACAAAGACTTATCAGAAAAAATAAATAATTTAGCAAAAGAAAATCAAGTAACAATACTAGGCACAGGAGTGAATCCAGGATTTGTTTTAGATACACTTATTATAACTTTATCTGCTGTTTGCAGAAATGTAAAGTCTATAAAGGCAGCTAGGATAAACGATTTATCTCCATTTGGAAGTACTGTTATGAAAACTCAGGGAGTTGGAACTACTCTAGAAGAATTTGATAAGGGAATTAAAGATGGAACTATAGTAGGTCATATAGGTTTTAGACAGTCAATACCTATGATAGCAAAAGCTCTAGGTTTGGATATAGATGAAATTATAGAGACTAGAGAACCAATTATTCTCAAATACCTATAGGGAGACTAGTTGTGTAAAAGTTGAACCTGGTATGGTAGCAGGATGTTGTCATGTAGCTTATGGCAGGAAAAATGGTAAAAACCTTATTACCTTAGAACATCCTCAGCAAATTAATCCTCAGAGCGAAGGAGTTGAAACTGGTGATTACATTGATATATTGGGAGATGCTGATATGCACCTTTGCATAAATCCAGAAACTCCAGGTGGAATTGGTACTATGGCAATGGCAGTTAATATGATTCCTTTAGTAATATCAAGTAGTGCTGGACTTAAGACTATGATAGATTTGCCAATACCTCATGCTATAGAAAATAGTTTTGTAGAACAAATAAAATATTATAGAGGTGAATAGTATGATTGAAAAAGGCACTTTTGTGGAAATAAGGAGAATTGTTTTAACTCCAGAGGAAAGGTCGAATAATATTCCAGAGGACACTAAAAAAACTCCTCTTGTAATGTGGGTAAAGGGTTTTTGTAAAAAATCCTGTAATCTTGGAGATGAGGTTGAAATAGAAACTATTACTGGAAGGACTGAAAAGGGTGTTATTACAGATATAGAACCGGCATATACTCATAATTTTGGTAAATATATTAAAGAAACATCTTTAATAGGTATGCAGGCAAGAAAATTACTAAAAGAATGTGAGTAGGAGGTTTAACTATGAATAAGTATGAGGAAATGATGAAGAGAAAAAATGAAATAATGCTAAAATCTGTAGGCATAGATTATTCAAAGTATGAAAGGAAAAACATAGCTTTTAATTATGAAAAAATGCTTAGTGATACAGGTTATAGTTTAGATGATGTAATAAAAATTCAAAAGGAAACAGGAGTTTATAATACACCTTTATTAGAACTTAGAAATCTAACTAAGCTTGCAAGAATAGTTTCTAAAAGTGGCAAAGCAGCTAGGATACTAGTTAAAGATGAGAGTGCAAATCCCTCAGGAAGCTTTAAGGATAGGAGAGCTGCATTATCTTTATATGATGCCAAAAGAAAAGGTTTTAAAGGAGTAGTTTCTGCAACCTCTGGCAATTATGGAGCAGCAGTTGCATCCCAAGCTGCTATGAGAGGATTAGATTGTATAATTGTACAGGAATGTTTTGATTCAAGAAAAGTTGGGCAACCAGAAATACTAGAAAAAGGAAGAAAATGTGAGTGTTTTGGAGCCGAAGTAATTCAGCTAACTGTTGGACCGGAATTATTTTATACTTTTTGAAAATTTTAGAAGAAACAGGTTACTATAATGCTTCTTTATACTCTCCAAGTGGGATTCTTGGAATAGAAAGTTTAGGTTATGAAATAGTTAATGAATGTAGAGCTAGATATAAAAAAGATCCTTCTGCAGTAGTTATAACTCATGCAGGTGGAGGAAATTTAACAGGTACTGCTAGAGGTATTGAGAAAGCAGGGGGGATAAATACTAAAATCATAGGTGCTTCTGTAGATTTAAGTGGGCTTCATATGGCTTCTGACTTAGACTTTAATAAAAAATCCTTTACAACTGGACATACAGGATTTGGAATACCTTTTATGACTTGGCCAGATAGATCAGATGTACCAAGAAGTGCAGCAAGACCATTAAGATACATGGATAGATATGTAACTGTAACTCAAGGAGAAGTCTTTTATATGACAGAGTTACTAGCCCAAATTGAGGGGATGGAAAGAGGACCTGCAGGAAATACTTCGTTAATGGCAGCCTTTATGATTTCCCAGGAAATGGATAATGATGATATTATAGTTGTTCAAGAAACTGAGTATACTGGAGCTGGAAAACATATATATCCCCAGCTTACTTTTGCAAAAGAAAATGGCGTAGAAGTTAGAATTGGAGATCCAATAGACGAAATACCAGGTGAAAGTATAATTATACCTGAGCATCCATCAAAACTAATATTGAAAGAGCAAAATTTAAATACTTACAGGAAATCATTAATTAAGAACAATTTAAAAAATATTAAAAAGAAAGATTTGTTAAAAGAGGATATAGAATTTTTGTCAGAGGAAACAAAATTAAGCATAAATGAAGTAATGAATATAGTTAAATTATTATAAAGGTGGGGTGTATATGAAAAGAGAAGATGATTTTGAAAAAAGAAGAGAGCATATAAAAGACCTAACTGATAAAGAGTTATATGAAAAATTTTGGAATTTAACTGAAGAAATAGTAAGACCTTTGATAGATTTAGCTTATACCAACACATCACCTGCTATAGAACGTTCGGTATTATTGAGAATGGGTTTTTCAAGTATTGAAGCTTCATCAATTGTAAAGGAAGGAATTAAATGGAGTTTGTTAGGAGAAGGCATGGGGCATGTAGTTTTGGATTATGCAAAATATAGAAAAATAAATTACTTAGAAGCTGGGAAAGAGCTAAGTGAAGGAAAGGGATGGGAGGAAATAAGCAAAATAATAGGTGGTGAAGTAAATGAAAAATAAAAAAGACTCTTTAAATAAAAATGAAAAGATAGATGTAAAAAATATTCTTAAGGATTTAGATAAATATGAACCTAAAAGAAGAGGGTGGCATTGGAGAGAGAAGTATACAGAACCTCTAGGAGAATTTGAATATAGTGATATATCAAAACCTCTAAAAAACAGTAAACCATTGCCTGCAGCTAGAAGTTTTCAAAATATTGATCCTCAACCAATTCAAGTTATAACTTCTGAAATTGCATCAGGTAGATTTGAAGATGACATTAGAAGAATGAGAATGGCAGCCTGGCATGGAGCAGATCATATAATGGTAATTAGAACTGCAGGACAAAGTCATTATGACGGGCTTATAGAAGGAACTCCAGAGGGGGTAGGGGGAGTTCCTATTACAAGAAAAGAAGTTAGAGCTACAAGAAAAGCTTTAGATATTATTGAAGAAGAGGTTGGAAGGGAAATTAATTTTCACTCCTATGTTTCTGGTGTAGCAGGACCTGATATAGCTGTAATGTTTGCAGAAGAAGGAGTTAATGGAGCACATCAAGATCCACAGTATAACGTTCTATATAGGAATATAAACATGGTACGATCTTTTGTAGATGCTGCAGTTGCTAAAAACATAATGGCTTATGCTAACATGCTACAAATTGATGGTGCACATAATGCTAATGCAACTGCAATGAAAGGCTATAAAGTAATGCCAGAGCTTATGGTTCAACATGCAATTAATGCTAAATTTTCAGAAATGGCTGGAATGAAAAAAGAAAATATTTCTTTATCTACAGTACCACCAACAGCTCCACCTGCACCTTCATTAAAGATAGATTTGCCTTATGCAGTGGCACTTAGACAGTTATTTAAGGGATATAAAATGAGAGCTCAGATGAATACTAAGTATATGGAGTCCTGTACTAGAGAAGCCACAGTTACTCATGTATTAAATATTTTAATATCAAAGCTTACTTCAGCAGATATTCAAAGTACCATTACTCCAGATGAAGGAAGAAATGTTCCATGGCATTATAATAGTATGCATGCAATTAATACAGCAAAACAAGCCCTTATTGGAATGGATGGTCTTCAAGATTTAGTTGAACTTAAGGATACTGGATATTTAGTGGAAAAAGTAAGAGAACTTAAAGAAAGAGCAGTTTTATTTTTAGAAGAAATTATAGAAGTTGGAGGCTATTTTAAAGCTGTTGAAAAAGGATTTTTTGTGGATTCTGGTGAATATCCAGAGAGAAATGAAGATGGAATAGTAAGAAAAATAGACAAGGGAGTTGCAACGGATTCTGTAGTTCCAAGAAGTAAGAGTTACTATGCTCCGGTTTGTGCTCATTTTGGATATAATAATATTCCAGAAGAATATAAGGGTAAAAAACATTGCCATTTAATAGAGGGTTGTACTTTTTGTAAACATGAAAAGATACAGTATATTGATGAACTAGATCCTAATGACAATGTAGAAAGACGTATGGAAGAAGTGAAGGAAGATGGATATTTAAAACCTGAAGTAGAGTGGAGTAAAGATGGTGTTGTTACAATAAACATGTTTATACCTGAAAATGAATCTATAAGTGAAGCGGCAGCTTTAGATATAGCAAAAAATATGAATTTATTAGAACCTGAAATTATTCATAAGCAGGTTATGCAAGATGCAGAGGGAACTTATTTAGAGGTAAAAGGAAAAGTTAATTTTATAATAGATAAGAGCAAGTTAAAAGTGCCAAAAAGAAAGAGCTTTTAAGTGATGATTACATGAGAGAGTTCGTAAAGAATCATCCAATAAAAGTAGTTGCAGCTACAGTAGGAGAAGATGAGCATTCTGTTGGGTTAAGAGAGATTATAGATATAAAACACGGAGGCATAGAGAAATATGGGATAGAATGTGTGTATTTAGGAACTTCCTGTCCAGTTGAAAAGCTTATTGATGCAGCAATCGAAACAAAGGCTCAAGCTATCCTTGCAAGCACAATTATCACTCATAATGACGTTCACATTAAAAACATGAAAAAACTTAGTGATTTGTGCATAGAAAAAGGTGTTAGAGATAAACTCATACTTGTTTCAGGCGGAACTCAAGTTACAGATGAGATAGCAAAGTCTAATGGAATGGATGTTGGTTTTGGTAGAGGCTCTCATGGAAATAATGTTGCTTCTTTTATAGTTGAAACTATTTTAAAGAAACTAAAAGAAAAGTAGAGGATTGATTTTATGAAGGTTGACTATTTGATTGCTGAAATCGGAAGTACAACAACAGTTGTTAACGCTCTAAAATTTAGTGACAATAAAATACTAATAGCTCAAGGGAAATACTATACTACCGTTCTTCAGGGAGATGTAACCATTGGTCTTAAAAATGCAATTGCTGATATGGAAAAAGGCTTTGGTGAAAGAATTACTTGGAACAAAATGTTAGCTACTAGTAGTGCAGCTGGAGGATTAAAAATAACTGTTCACGGACTTGTTGAGGATATGACAGTTAAAGCGGCGAGAGAAGCAGCATTAGGTGCAGGTGGCATTATTAAAATGGTTACATCTTCAAAATTATACAGAAGTGATATAAAGAAAATAAAAAATATTAAACCTAATTTAATTATGATAGCAGGTGGAACTGATTTTGGCGAAAGAGATACAGCAATATATAACTGTGAAGTTTTAAGTAAAGAAAACTTAGGTATTCCAATAATATATTGTGGCAATAAAGCTAATGTGGAAGATGTTAAAGAGATATTTAAAGGAAAAGAACTTTATATAGTAGACAATGTTTATCCAAGAATTGATGAGTTAAATGTGGAGCCTGCAAGAGAGGTAATACAAAAGGCTTTTGAGAAAAATATTATTAAGGCTCCTGGTATGGATAGAATAAAAGAAGTAGTAGACGGTATTATTATGCCTACTCCAGGGGCGGTTATGGAAAGTGCAAAATTATTATATAAAAATCTTGGCGATGTTTTGGTTATAGATGTTGGAGGGGCTACTACGGATGTACATTCAGTAACAGAGGGTTCAACTGAAATTCAAGATATATTAATAAGTCCTGAACCAAAAGCTAAAAGAACTGTAGAAGGTGACCTTGGTGTATATATAAACAGTATAAATTTAATAAATCTCTTAGAGAATAGAGAGTTAGAAAATTTAGATAAAGAATATATAAAAAATCATATAAGAGCCATACCTTATAGTAATGAAGAAAAAGCATGTAGCTTAATATTAACTAAAAAAGCTACTGAATTAGCCATAAATAGGCATATTGGTTATATTAAGAGGGTTTATGGATCTAAAAATAAATTTGTGGCTTATGGAAAAGACTTATCAAAAATTAAGTATATAGTAGGAACGGGAGGAGCCCTTACAAGATTAAAAGGAGGAACCGAAATACTAGAAAATACCAGGTATATTAAAGATGATTTAACTATGTACCCAAGAAAAGAAGCAAAAATACTCATAGACAATATGTATATTATGGCTTGTGCAGGGGTTTTGAGTAAAGAAAATGAAGACTATGCACTTGTTTTATTAAAAAAGAGTTTGGGCTTATAAAACTATTTAAAAGAGGGGATTCTCATGGTAAAAAGATATCCTTGCATAGAAATAAACTTAAATAAAATAGCTCATAATACTAAGCTAATAGTTGAAATGTGTAAAAAACATGGAATTCATGTAGTTGGTGTTACAAAGGTTTTTGTGCAGAAAAGCCTATAGTAGAAACTATGCTAAATAATGGAATTGAACTAGTTGGTGATTCAAGAATAGCAAATTTAATAAAATTAAAAGATTTCAATTGCAGAAAAATGCTTCTAAGGATTCCAATGGAAAGTAATGTTAAAAGTGTAGTAAAGTACTCTGATATTAGCCTTAATTCAGAAATTGAAACTATAAAACTTTTATCCAAGGCAGCAAAGAAAATAAATAAAATTCATGCAGTGATTCTCATGATAGATGTTGGAGATTTAAGAGAAGGCGTACTTGAAGAAGATGTTTTAAATGTAGTTAAAGATATATTAAAGTTACCTAATATTAAATTAAGTGGAATAGGAACAAATTTAACTTGTTATGGAGGTGTGATACCAGATAGTACTAATTTAGGTAAGTTAATATCTATTAGAGATACTTTAAAAAATCAATTAAACTTATCATTGCCAATAATTTCAGGAGGAAATTCTAGCACTATTTATTTGACTTTAAATAATACCATACCAAAAGGTATAAACCAGCTTAGAATTGGTGAGGGAATTTTACTTGGAAAAGAGACTGCTTTTGGAAATGTAATTGAAAATGCTTATAATGATTGCTTTACTTTAAAAGGTGAAATAGTTGAAATTAAAGATAAACCTTCTGTACCAAATGGAAAACTTGGTTTAGATGCTTTTGGTGAAAAACCAAAATTTGAGGATAGAGGAATAATTAAAAGAGCCATAATAGCTATGGGAAGACAGGATATAAAAATAGAAGGTGCTATTCCCAAAGATACTAATATTAAGATTCTAGGGGGAAGTAGTGATCATTTAATAATAGATATAACAAAAAGTACTAAATTATATAAATTAGGTGACGTGTTAGAATTTAATGTTGATTACGGATGTTTACTTCAGGCTATGACATCTCCATATATAAAAAAATATTATAAGTAACATTCTTTATATAAAATAAAGTCGAATAATTTAAGTTGTCGACTTTATTTTTGTTATATTAAATACTTTTATATGTTAGAATTATAGTTGTTTAGTTAATTTAAAAACATAATCTGTTTTTATGCTACTTATTTATAAAGTAAGAGGGTTATTAACTATTTGCTAAAAATATAGTATATCGAGAGGGTGGTATTAGTTTTATGGAAAACAATAGTGTTATAAATCAAGTTATTATCTTATTTATTATAATTATCCTAGGGTATTACTCTAGAAAGCGAGGAATACTGAATAAAGAAATTAATAAAGGACTATCCAATTTGCTTTTGAGAGTAACACTTCCATTTATGATAATAGCTTCATTTAACTATAAATTTTCACCGGAATTATTACATAATATAAAAAAATTTTTATTTATTCACTTATTATTCATATGGTTTTAATTCCATTAAGTAAAGTTTTCTACTATAAATACCCAAAAGACAATGATAAAAAAGATATATTAAGATTTATAACTGTTTTTTCAAATTCAGGATTTATGGGATACCCAGTACTTGGAAGTCTTTATGGCAAAGTAGGTATTCTTTATGCATCTATATTTAATATTCCCTTTAACATATTGAGTTGGACCTTTGGATTGATGCTTTTTACAAAGAGCGATAATTCTAAAAATATAAAAAAATTATTACAAATCCTGGAATAATTTCTGTATTTATTGGAATATTTTTTTCACATTTTCCATAAAATTGCCTTATGTTATTCAGAATTCCTTAGAACTTGTAGGTTCTATTACTGTACCTATTTCAATGATTATAATTGGCAGTATGCTAGCGGAAGTTAAGATTAAAGAAGTTTTTAGAGAAAAGTCTATATATTATGTTTCTTTTGTAAGACTTTTTTTAATACCGGCAATAACATATATAATTCTTAGCTTAATTAAGGCTGATAAATTATTAATTAACATTGCTGTAATAGTAGAAGCTATGCCAGCTGCAGCCATATGCTCTATATTTGCAGAAAGCTATGACAAAAATCCAGAATTTGCTTCAAAAGGAGTTTTTATTACTACTTTATTGTCAGTAATAACAATACCTATAGTTATATTATTTCTTAAATAGTTTTTGGTACATTTAGGTGATATACAAACTAAGGTATATTTCTAAGAGTAATTGTTTTATTAGTTAGGAAGTGTTAAAATGTGTAGTAAAATACAAAGAATTAATACCTATGAGGATGATAGATTTGAAAAAGATATTTTAAAACAACACGGAGCTTTTGTCATTGACGGAAAATACAAATGTAGTTTTAGAATAATAAATAAGGATTCTAGTATGGTGTTTTTTGATAGGGAGATTGATGTATTAGAGTTAATAGATGAATTTAGATTTTATTCAGAACATATTATTAATTATTATGATAAAAACATGAAACTAATAAAGGCATTTCAACCTATTAAAACATTTTATATTAACATAAAGGATATTCAACCTTCACAGTTTTATGTTGATAAAGATAAGGTTAAAGCTGTAGAAACTTTTATTGGTAATGAGGAAGAAATATGTATACCTGTATTCAAGCTAGAGGGTTATTTTGTGTCTTTAGATGGACATACTAGACTTTATTATGCAGTTACAAAGAAATATTCTAGGGTAAGGGCTTATTTTTCAGAACCAGGTGATTATTTAGAAGACTTTGTAGCAGAGGCTAGAAAAAGACACGTTTATTCTCCTTTTGATTTATCTTTAATTTCTCATAAGGAATATGAGCAAAAGTGGAACAAATTTTGTGATGATTTTTTTAAAAGTAAAAAATAAATAATTATGATTATATAGGAGTGATATTATGGAATTTGATTATACTGAAAATTTAGTTGAGGTATTGAAAAGCTTGCAAAAAAGAGGCGCATTTTTAACTGTAAAAGATAAAGATGGCAAAGTTAACACTATGACAATTGGATGGGGAAATATTGGATATGATTGGGGAAAACCTGTATTTTCAGTTCTTGTAAGAGAAAGCAGATATACTTATGAACTTATAGAAAATGCAGAGGATTTCACTGTATCTGTACCTCTTGATGATGATTTAAAAAGTGCACTAGCTTTTTGTGGTAGTAAATCAGGAAAAAACTTCAATAAATTTAATGAATGTAATTTAAAAGCTATAGAAGGAAAAACAACTAAATCACCGGTTATAGATAATTGCGGAATGGTTTATGAGTGTAAAATAGTTTATAAACATGTAGTGGAAGCTGAGAATATAAAAGATGAAACAAAAGAAAAATGGTATAAATCAGGAGATATGCATAGGGTTTATTATGGTGAGATAACAAATTGCTATATAAATAAATAAATTTAAAAGCCTAATTGGGTAATTCCAGTTGGGCTTTTCTTAATGCTTTTTGTTCTAAAATTGAATTCTTATATATAAAATATATATAAGATGAATTATTATTACTTTTTACTAATTTAAGGGAGAGTTGAAATTGAAGGAAAACGTAATTATTCCTTTTTACTTAAATGAAAAGGTTATAAATAGTTTATATTCTGTTGTAATACAAAAATATGTAAAAATAAAAAGCATAAATAAAAGAAAGCAATGTATAGTTAATTTAAACACTCCTTTAAGTAATATATCTCCAGGGCATTACCTCCAAGGCGACTTATCCGTGCAGGTCTTAGATGAGTGTTCAAGAGAAAGGATAGATGAAAGAGTTTCCATGGTTATAGAAATATTCATGAATATAATGGACATATTACAGGAAAAAGGGGTTTTAAAGTATATAAACAGTAGAGAAGAAATAAGCAAAATTGAAAAAAATGATTTTATTGTATTTTCTTCCAAAATTAGTGAATTCCCAACCTTGAGTCGTATTAATGATATAGTTTCTGCTATGCAGTATCAAGAAGTTTTGGGGTTGAATAAAAATGAAAATGATAAGGAAACTACTTCATCAGAGCTTTTATATTCTATGAAAAATTATATAGAGGAGTATAAAAAAACTAAATGTGTAAAATATATTTCTGATGATATTTTTGGCAGTAGTAATAGAATAATACTTCCTCTTAAAATGGAGTATCTCCAAGGGGATATTGATTATCTTATGAATAATGAAGTAAGTATATTTGCAAAAGTTATTAACACATATGAGGATAATTATGACAAAGACTTTGCATTAAAGAGTGGAACTTGCTTTGATTTTATGGACTCAAATAGCTTCAGCTCTTTAGAGAAAAAGGTTCCCTTAGCATTGAACAAAAACAGAATGGCTAAAAGTGAATATATAGATAATTATGATTTCATAGAAACCATACCAATAGCTATATATATGTAAATTGATAGAAAAAATATTTGCATAAAATAATGAATTTTCTAATATTTGATACAAATTATATTGAATATATTTATTAAAAATGATATAATTTATTATGTAAAACATAGTGATTTAACTTTTTTAAGAAAACTGGTCCTAGTTGGGATAATCTAGTTCTTAAAGTGTTAAATCCCATATTAGGAGGTGCTTTTAATGGCAGATAAAAATTTAGTATGTAAAGATTGTGGAAAGGAGTTTGTTTTCACAGAAGGAGAGCAAGCTTTTTATAAAGAAAAAGGATTCGAAAACGAACCAAAGAGATGTCCTGAATGCAGAAAAGCTAGAAAACAAGACAATAGAAGTAGATAATAGTTTATAGTTTTAGGAATCAGTTTAAAAGCTGGTTCCTTTTTGCTTATTATTTTATTATAAATAAATTTATAATTGCTTTTGTGGATAAGATATATTTAATAGCTTGAATTCCTAAAAAACATCTTAACTAATATCCTAAATTATAAGATTTTAATTAAAAATAAAAAATGGTAAAATAGTAAGGGGTGATAAGTAAATGGGAGAATGCATTGTGTGTGGAGATATTGGAGAGAGACATCACATTGTATTTAAAAATCAAGGGGGATTTGATTTCCCGTTTAATTATATTTATTTATGTCCAAAGCATCATAGAGGCAAAAATGGACCACATAAGAATAGAAAAATTGATATAGAATATAAGCTTAATATGCAGCGTAAATTATTAAGTCTTTTAGGAAAAGACTTCTATGATTTAAATGAGTTAAAGAGTATTTTATCCATCAATCCAAAACAAGCAAAGTCCTTAGTCTCAAAAATAAATAAAAGAAAAGATGGTTATAGTAAGGAGGCTGTAGTAAAAAATCTTATGGGTGGAAAATTTTACTATAGCTTTATGCTAGATGATAATTATAATGATAGTTTTAATATTATTGATGAGGAAATACTTATTTATAATGAAATTTTAAAAGATAAGGAATGATCTTTAGAAAGTGGTTATTTTATTTTTTAATATTATAGTAAATAATTAATGAAAGGTGTTTTGTATGAAAATAGTTTGTATTGGTGATAGCTTAACATATGGGTTTGGAGTTTTGAAAAATCAAAGATGGGTAGAGATGTGTGGGAACTTATTTGAAAATGTAGAGTTTGTAAATAGAGGCATAAATGGAGATACCACTTCAGGAATGCTCTCAAGATCCTATGAAGATATAATATTAAATTATCCTGATGTTGCTATAATTATGGGAGGTACAAATGATTTTCTCTCTTTTTATGATTCAAAAATGGTGGAACAAAATATTATAGAACTTGTAAAGGAATGTGACGTACACGAAATAAAACCAATAATAGCAATACAAATGCCTGTAGTCGGATCTTTAGCTAAAAAAAATTGGGCAGATAAATTAGATTACTTCAAAATAAATAAAAATATAGAGAAATACAGACAGAATATAATTAAATACTGTGATGATAAATTATACAAATATATAGACTTTTATGGTGACTTATTGGAAAGTGTTGCTGTAGATGAATTAGAAAAATACTATTTAGATGGAATACATCCAAATTACGAGGGACATAAATTAATGGTAGAGAGTGTAAAAAAGGTTATAAAGCCTTTAATATAGAATGGAGGTCACAAAATGAAGCCCTTAGCAGACAGAATAAGACCTACATCTATAGAAGAAGTAGTAGGTCAGGAACATTTAATTGGAAAGGGAAAAATACTAAATAGAGTCATAGAATCAAAAGTTATAAATAATATGATATTTTATGGACCTTGTGGTGTTGGGAAAACCACAATTGCAAATTTAATTGCAAAAGCAACTAATAAAAGCTTCTACAAATTAAATGCAACCAATGCTTCCCTAAGCGATATAAAAGCTATCATAGATGAATTAGATAATCTTATGAATGTTAAGGGGGTTCTTTTATATCTAGACGAGATTCAAAATTTTAATAAAAAACAGCAGCAATCCTTACTTGAATATATGGAAAATGGAAAAATAACATTAATTGCAAGTACAACAGAAAATCCATACCATTATGTATATAAAGCTATTTTAAGTAGGGCTGTAGTTTTCGAGTTCAAACCTTTAAAAAAACAAGATATAGTAAAAGGGTTAAGAAGAGCTTTAGAGATAATAAAAAAGGATTATTCTAATATTAAAATCTCTATTGAAGATAAAGTTATAGACTATATATCTGAAATTAGCGACGGAGATTTGAGAAGGGCACTTAATATTTTGGAATTAAGTTTTTATTCTACAAATGCTGATGAAAATGCCAAAATTGTGATAACGCAAGAGGATATAAGGGAATGTACTCAGTGTAAGATATTTAGTTATGATAACAATGGCGATAGTCACTATGATATTCTAAGCGCTTTTCAAAAATCAATTAGAGGAAGTGACGTAGATGCATCTTTGCATTATTTAGCACGGCTCATAAAGGCTGGTGATTTGCCTTCTATTTGCAGAAGACTTTTAGTTATTGCAAGTGAAGATATTGGACTTGCTTATCCTAATGCAATTGCCATAGTTAATTCCTGTGTTGAAGCTGCTTTTAGAGTTGGTTTTCCTGAAGCTAAAATTCCTTTGGCAGAGGCTGTCATATTACTTGCAACTTCGCCAAAGTCAAATTCTACTATTAAGGCAATAGATAAAGCACTTAAGGATATCGATAGTATATATATAAGTGAAATTCCTGCAAATATTAGAGATGGACACTATGAGGGTGCTGAAAATTTTGGAAGAATGAAAAATTATAAGTATCCTCATGATTACGAGAATCATTATGTAAAGCAGAGATACATGCCTGAAAGTATAAAAGATAAAATTTACTATGAGTATGGGGATAATAAAATAGAGCAAAGTGCAAAGGAATATTGGAATAAAATTAAAAAAATTAATTTAAAATAAACATTTTGAGTTTTTTTGCTATTTTCATTGTTGACAATATTACTCGGATTTGATAATATCTAAATATAAAGTTGAGTAAATAACTCGGCATTAAGAGGTGATTTAATGAAATTATCTACAAAAGGAAGATACGGTGTAAAGGCTATGGTAGATTTGGCTGTACATTATGGTGATAAACCTGTATCAATAAGATCTATTTCAGAAAGACAAAGTGTATCAGAGTATTATTTAGAACAGCTTTTTTCTCCTCTTAGAAAATCAGGATTAATTAAAAGCATTAGAGGAGCCCAAGGTGGATATGTTCTAAATAGAACACCGCAAGATATTACTATTGCAGATATAATGGAAGTATTAGAAGGTCCAGTAGAAATTTCAGACTGTGTGGATAAAAATTCTTGCAATAATATTGATTGCTGTGCTACAAGACTTTTGTGGAAAAAGATAAAGCAAAGCATAGATAGTGTTACAACTTCAATAACATTACAAGATATGATAGATGATTATAAAAGAATAAACAAGATTTAAACAAGGAGTGATAGCAATGGAAAACAAAAAAGAATATATATGGATTATGCAGCAACTACATATACTAAACCTGAGGTTTTAAGTGAAATGCTTCCATATTTTACTGAGGAGTTTGGTAACCCATCTTCTATATATTCCTTATCAAGAGGTATTAAAAGGGCTATTGATTTAGCAAGAGAAAGGGTGTCAAAGGCAATAAATGCTGATGCTTCGGAAGTGTTTTTTACAGGTGGAGGTTCAGAAGCAGACAACTGGGCTTTAAAAGGGGTTGCCTTTGCAAATAAAAAAGAGGAAATCATATAATTACTACAAAAATAGAACATCATGCAATTCTTCACACCTGTGAGTTCTTAAAAAAGAATGGATTTGAAATTACATATCTTCCTGTAGATAAAGAAGGAAGAATTAGCATAGAGGATCTTAAAAATGCTATAACTGATAAAACTATATTAGTGTCAGTTATGTTTGCAAATAATGAAATTGGAACAATTCAGCCTATAAAAGAAATAGGTGAGATTTGTAGAGAGAAAAAGATATATTTTCACACAGATGCAGTTCAAGCTGTAGGGCATGAAGCAATAGATGTTAAAGAAATGAATATTGATTTACTTTCTATGGCAGGACATAAATTTTACGGACCAAAGGGCGTAGGAGCATTGTATATAAGAAAAGGAGTTAGACTTGACAACTTAGTTCACGGTGGTGGTCAAGAAAGAGGAAGAAGAGCAGGAACTGAAAATATTGCAGGTATTGTAGGAATAGGAAAGGCTATAGAGCTTGCAAATTCAGATCTTGAAAGTGAGCGTATAAGATTAACAAAATTAAGAGACAAACTAATAGAAGGCCTTTTAAAAGTGCCATATTCTAGATTGAATGGACCTTTAAACAAAGATAGACTTGCAGGAAACGTAAATATATGTTTTAGATTCATCGAGGGAGAGTCAATACTTCTTCTTTTAGATTCAAATGGAATTTGTGCATCAAGTGGAAGCGCTTGTACATCTGGATCTTTAGATCCATCACATGTACTTTTAGCTATAGGACTTCCTCATGAAATAGCTCATGGATCATTAAGATTAACTTTAGGAGCAAGTACTACTGAAGAAGATGTAGACTATGTTTTAGAAGTAGTTCCTAAGGTAGTAAAAAGATTAAGAGATATGTCACCATTATGGGATGACTTTTTAAAGAAGGGAGATAACTAATTATGATATATAGTGAAAAAGTTATGGATCATTTTAACAATCCAAGAAATGTAGGAGAGATTTGCGACGCCAATGGTATAGGTGAAGTTGGTAATCCAAAATGTGGAGATATAATGAAAATATATTTGAAAGTAGAAGATAATATTATTAAAGATGTTAAATTCAAGACTTTTGGATGCGGTTCAGCTATAGCATCTTCTAGTATGGCAACAGAATTAATTAAGGGGAAAAGCATCGATGAAGCTTGGGAACTTACGAATAAAGCAGTGGCTGAAGCTTTAGATGGACTACCACCAGTTAAAATGCACTGCTCTGTTCTTGCAGAAGAAGCTATACACAAAGCTATAAATGATTACAGAAAGAACAATGGTTTAGATGTTTTAGACTATGAAGAAAAAGACCCACATGGACATGAAGAATAACGTTAATGTTGAAAAGGTGATAACATATGAATAAAAAAGTAGTTATAGGCATGAGCGGAGGAGTAGATAGTTCAGTTGCTGCGTATTTATTAAAAAAACAAGGATATGAAGTAACTGGTATAATGATGAGATTAGCCCCAGATGTTAAAGAATATGAGGAATGTGAGACTAGTTGTTGTAGTCTTTCTGCAGTAGATGATGCAAGAAAGGTTGCAGATACACTTGAAATCCCTTTTTATGTCATGAATTTTAAGGAAGAATTTAACAACGATGTTATAAAATATTTTGTAAGTGAGTACATGAAAGGAAGAACTCCAAATCCATGTATTGCTTGCAATAAGCATATTAAGTTTGATTCCTTTCTTAGAAAATCAAAAGCAATAGGTGCTGATTATGTAGCTACAGGACATTATGCTAGAATAGAAAAAGTAGGAGATAGGTATCTTTTAAAAAAAGCAGCAGATACTAAAAAAGACCAAAGCTATGTTTTATATGGTTTAACACAAGAACAACTAGCACATACTCTTATGCCCTGTTCAAAATATTCTAAAGAAGAAATTAGAGAAATTGCTTTGAAAATTGGGCTTAAAGTATATAATAAAAAGGATAGTCAGGAGATCTGTTTTATTCCAGATAATGACCATGGAAAATTTATAGAAAAATATACAGGTGAGAAGTTAAAAGAAGGCAATTTTGTCGATAAGAATGGAAATGTTCTTGGTAGGCATAAAGGCATAGTTTATTATACTATAGGGCAACGCAAGGGGTTAAATTTAGCTCTTGGAAGACCTGTATTTGTAGTAGACATAAACCCTTATAGTAATGAAGTTGTAATAGGGGATGAAAAAGATATTTTTAAAACGGAACTTATAGCTTCAAAGCTTAATTTTATTCCTTTTGATAACTTAAATGAAGAAATGGAAGTCGAAGCTAAGATAAGATATTCATCAAAACCTTGTAAAGCAAAAATTATACCTTTAGAAAAAGGAAAAGTAAAGGTTGAATTTGAAGAAAAGCAAAGGGCTATAACAAGAGGCCAATCAGTTGTCTTTTATAAAGGCGATTTAGTAATAGGTGGGGGAATTATAGAAAAGATATTATAACATATTTAGGGTATGATGCTTTCATATCCTAAATTAGCTTTAGATGGGGGTGTTATTATGGAATACAGTGATAAAGTCTTAGAGCATTTTTATGCCCCAAGGAACGTAGGCGTTTTACCTAATGCAGATGCAGTTGGTGAATACGGAAGTCCACAATGTGGAGATGTTATGAAATTTTATTTTATAATAAATAATAATGTTATAGATGATGTTAAGTTTAAAGCCTTTGGTTGCGGTTCTGCTATAGCTTCAGCTAGTATAGCTACAGAACTTATAAAAGGTAAGAACCTTGAAGATGCTTGGAATATAACAAATAAATCCGTAATTGAAGCTTTAGAAGGATTGCCTGCTTCAAAAATACACTGCTCGGTTTTAGCAGAGCAGACAATACATAAAGCTATAAATAACTATAGGGCGTCTAAGGGGCTATGTCCTTGGAAAGATGATTTTAAGGAAGAAAATTAATTCTTGACTGAGCAATTGATTTTTGCTATAATGTAGAAAAAATCGGATAAAAATTCAATAATTAGCTATGATAAGAACTAGTAGGTATAAACTAGCCATGCAGAGAGGAAGCGGTAGGTGAAAGCTTCTTGGAAAACTATACTGAAGCTATCTTTGAGCTATGGTTATGAGCGATACAGTAAAGTTTTTATTGTATAATTAGGGTGGTAACGCGGAATCAACTTTCGTCCCTTGAAGAGGCGAGAGTTGGTTTATTTTTGTTTATAATATTATTTATGTAATTAATTATATGGAGGAGATATTTATGAAAAGCATGGGATTAAATGAGTTAAGAGAAGCTTATTTGAGTTTTTTGAAAGTAAAGGGCATTTGAGGTTGAAGAGCTTTCCACTAGTTCCTAAAAGTGATAAAAGTTTACTGCTAATTAATGCAGGTATGGCTCCATTAAAGCCTTATTTTACAGGACTTCAAAAGCCTCCAAAGTCTAGAGTAACTACTTGTCAAAAATGCATAAGAACTGGAGATATTGAAAACGTAGGTAAAACATTAAGACATGGTACTTTTTTTGAGATGCTTGGAAATTTTTCTTTTGGAGATTATTTTAAAAACGAAGTTATCCCTTGGGCATGGGAGTTTATAACTGAAGTTTTAGAAATTCCAAAAGAAAAATTATATGTAACTATATATTTAGATGATGATGAAGCTTATGATATATGGACAAAGAAGACTAATATAGATCCAAAGAGGATATTTAAACTTGGAAAAGAAGATAATTTTTGGGAAATAGGTCAAGGACCTTGTGGACCATGTTCTGAAATACATTTCGATAGAGGAAATGAAAAGGTAGAAACTGTAGAAGAATTTTTAAAAGCAGCAGATGAGGACAGAATTGTAGAATTTTGGAACCTTGTATTCACTCAATTTGACAAGGATGAAGATGGAGAATACAACAGACTAGATTCCCCTAACATAGATACTGGTATGGGACTTGAGAGAATTGCAACTATTATGCAAGGAGTAAATAGCATATTTGAAGTAGATACTATTAAAAGCATTTTACATGAAGTTTGTAAAAATGCAAAAGTTAAATATGGAGAAAATTATAAAAATGATGTTTCTTTGAGGATAATAACTGACCATGTAAGAAGCGTTACTTTCATGATAAGCGATGGTATTCTTCCATCTAATGAAGGAAGAGGATATGTACTTAGAAGACTTTTAAGAAGAGCTTCAAGACATGGAAGACTTTTAGGAATAGAAGAAACATTTTTGTTTAAACTTTGCGAGAATGTTATAAATAATTCTAAATTTGCTTATCCTGAATTAGAAGAAAAGAAAGATTATATTAAAAAAGTAATAAAACTTGAAGAGGAAAAATTTGATGAAACTATAGATTCTGGAATGGATATATTAAAATCATATATTTCTGAGATGAAAGAAAAAAATGTGAAGGTTTTAAAAGGAAGTAGTGCTTTTAAATTATATGACACATATGGATTTCCAAAGGAACTTACAATGGAAATATTAGAAGATGAAAATATGTCTGTAGATTTAGATGGATTTGATGAAGAGATGAAAAAGCAAAGAGAAAGAGCTAGAAATGCAAGAGAAAAATCAAATTATATGGGAGCAGATGATAGTATTTTAAATAAGATTCCATCAGAAATAGAAACTCAATTTGATGGTTACAATAATACTGAACTTGACTCAAAAGTTAGCTTGATTGTTTCTGATGAAAAATTTGTAGATAAATTTAAAGGAGAAGGAATAATAGTAACTGATACCACTCCATTTTATGCTGAAATGGGTGGACAAATAGGAGACAAGGGATGCATATTCAATGATAAATTTAAGGCAGAAGTAGTTGATTGTAAGAAAAGTATAAATGGTAAGATACTACATTTTGTAAAAACTGTATCAGGTGAAGTTGCAGTCGGAGAAAGAGTTACCTTGAAGGTAAATTCAAGTATAAGAGAAAGCATATGTAAAAATCATACTGCTACACATATGCTTCATGAAGCACTAAGGGAAGTTTTAGGTGAACACGTGCATCAGTCAGGATCTTTTGTTGATGCTGATAAATTGAGATTCGACTTTACACATTTTTCTGCTTTATCTGAAGAAGAACTAAGAAAAGTAGAGAAAATAGTAAATGAAAAAGTTATGAAAGCTATGGAAGTAAATACTGAGGTTATGTCTATAGATGAAGCTAAAGCTAAAGGTGCTATGGCACTATTTGATGATAAATATTCTAAGGAAGTTAGAGTTGTATCAGTAGGAGATTTTAGTAAGGAATTATGCGGTGGAACTCATATCGATAACACTGGCAAAATTGGACTTTTCAAAATATTAACTGAAACTGGAGTTGCCTCAGGTATAAGAAGAATAGAAGCTATCACATCCTTTAAAACTATTGAATATGTGGAAGAAAAAAATGATTTGATAAAAAATGTAGCTAGTGTACTAAAATGTTCAGATAAAGATATTATAACAAGATTGGAAAGCCAGATTTTAGAATTAAAGGAAAAAGAAAAAGAGTTAAATTCACTTAAAAATAAATTAGCAGGTAGTGCAAAAGATGAAATAATAAATAAAGTTCAGGAATTAAAAGGAATTAAGGTAGCTACAGGAATACTTAGGGATGTAGATGCTGGTGCTTTAAGAGAACTTGCAGAAGAAATTAGAGAGGAATTAACTAATGGAGTTGTAGTACTTGCATCAGTTGCTATGGATAAAGTACAGTTTGTAGCAATGTCATCTAAAAGTGCAGTAAATAAAGGTATTCACTGCGGAAATATAATAAAACAAATTGCAAAAATAGCTGGCGGTGGCGGCGGCGGAAGACCGGATATGGCTCAAGCTGGTGGAAAGCTTCCAGAAAAAGTTCAAGAAGCAATTGAATTTGTAAATTCTATAATAGAGGAATCTGTTAAGTAGTATACTTTTTGATGAATTTGTTTTATAATAATAAGCGAGAGAGTTAGTCCGTTCCTATTAACCATAAAGAAGAGGTGAATTAATATGGGAATTGATGAGAGAACTATACAGTTTGATCTTCCTAAAGATAATAAAGAGCTTACAAGGAGCATTTTAACAGAGGTTTATAATGCGCTAAAAGAAAAAGGATATAACCCAGTTAATCAGTTAGTTGGATACTTGATATCTGGAGATCCTACTTATGTTACTAACTATAATGGAGCAAGGGCTCTTATTAGAAAGTTAGAAAGAGACGAAATACTTGAAGAAGTATTAAAAGTTTATTTGGACATAAAATAAAAATGCCTTCATAGGCATTTTTATTTTAACATTACATATACTAAAAGGAGAAATTTATGAGAATAATAGGTCTTGATATTGGAGATAGAACTATTGGAGTTGCAGTTAGTGATCCACTTGGATGGACTGCGCAAGGGATAACAACCATAAGAAGAAAAAAGAAGATTTTGATTTAGAGGAATTAAAAAAATTTGTGATGAATATAATCCAGAACTTATAGTATCAGGTCTTCCTAAAAATATGAACGGAACTTTAGGACCTCAAAGTGAAAAGGTTATGGATTTTTGTGAAAAGATAAAATTAAAATTAAATATACCAATTAAAATGTGGGATGAAAGATTAACAACAGTTGCTGCACATAGGGCTATGTTAGAGGCGGATTTATCTCGCGCTAAGCGAAAAAAATTGGTAGATAAGATTGCAGCAACCTACATATTGCAAGGATATTTAGATAGTATAAAATAAAAAATAGAAGGAAAAGGTGAGAAAATGGATAACAATATTGAAACAATAGTATTAAAAGATGAAGATGGAAAGGATATTGAGTTTGAAGTAGTTACAAAACTTGATATAGAAGAGGATGAATATGTTATAGTAGTCCCAAAAGGCAGTGAAGAGGATGAGGCTGTAGCTTTAAAAATTCAAAAAAACGAAGATGGAGAAGAAGTTTTAATAACTATTGAAGATGAGGAAGAGTTTGACCGTGTTTCTGAGGCATATGAAATTTTATTTGAAGAAGAATAACTTATTGAGATTATATGTAGAATATTGATAAGTGATATTAATTAGTAATATTATCAATTGACAATACTAAAAATAAATATTAAACTAAAAATATGCTATTTATATATTAAATTGCATATGGCAAATATTTATTTAGAGAGGTAATGTTATGGGTGAATTATTTCCTAATATTATAGATAATCTTAAAGAGAGTTTAAAAGATAAAGGCTGTAAACTCACGCCTCAAAGAAGAGCAATTCTGTCTACAATGATTAATAACGAAGGAAAACATTTGACAGTGGAAGAACTATACGATTTGGTAAAAGACCAGTGCCCAGAGATAGGTCTTGCAACAGTCTATAGAACAGTTCAATTGTTAGAACAGTTTGGTGTAGTTAGTAAACTAGAACTAGATGATGGCTGTAGTAGATATGAATTGGTGCATAAAGATGAGAATCACACTCATCACCATTTGATTTGTACTAAATGTGGCAGGGTTATTGAGGTAAAAGATGATTTGTTAGAAGATTTGGAAAGCAGTATAGAAAAAATGTATAATTTTAAAATATATAATCATAGTTTAAAGTTTTATGGACTATGTGAAAAATGCAAGAAAAACAATAAATAATAAATAAAATAAATAATTATATTTAAAAAAGGAGGGTAGCACTTTGAGAAGAGAAAGTGATAAAGTAAAAATCATACCTTTAGGTGGATTGAACGAAATAGGAAAAAACTTAACAGTAATTGAGTACAAAAATGAGATAATAGTCATAGACTGTGGAATGTTATTTCCTGACGAGGAAATGTTTGGCATAGATGTTGTTATACCTGATGTAACATATTTGCTGAAAAACAAAGATAAAGTCAAAGGAATATTTTTGACTCATGGACATGAAGACCATATCGGAGCACTTCCATATGTTTTAAAACAACTTAATGTACCTGTGTATGGAACAAAGCTAACTTTAGCAATAGTTGGAACCAAGCTAAAAGAGCACGGACTTCTAAGCACTGTAGAACTTATAGAGGTCAAACCTAAAGATGTGGTGAAATTAGAAAAAATATCTATAGAATTTATAAGAACCAGTCATAGTATTCCTGATTCTGTAGCTATAGCTATACATACTCCATTGGGAACAATACTTCATACAGGGGATTTCAAGATTGATTATACTCCAATTGATGGAAGTGTAGCTGATTTAACTAGATTTGCTGAGCTTGGAAAGCGAGGAGTCATTGCCATGCTAGCTGACAGTACTAATGTTGAAAGACCAGGATATACTATGTCAGAGAGTACGGTTGGAGAGACTTTTACGAATATTTTTTCAACAGCAAAAGGAAGAATAATAGTAGCGACTTTTGCATCAAATGTACATAGGATTCAACAGATAATATCTGCATCCTATAAGTATGGAAGAAAAGTGGCTGTTTCAGGGAGAAGTATGGAAAATATAGTAGGGGTTGCAAGTGAGCTTGGGTATTTAAAATACATTGAAGAAACCCTAATAAATATTGACGATATAGTTAGATATCCTAATGATAAAATAACTATAATAACTACAGGCAGTCAAGGAGAACCTATGTCAGCTCTTTCTAGGATGGCAGTTTCAGAACACAGAAAAGTAGATATAATTAAAGGTGATATGGTTATAATTTCTGCAACTCCTATACCTGGAAATGAAAAATTAGTGTCTAAAGTAATAAACAGGTTGTTTAGAAAGGGAGCAGAGGTTATTTATGAAAAATTGGCAGATGTACATGTATCAGGACACGCTTGCCAAGAGGAATTGAAATTAATGCATACTTTAGTTAAACCTAAATTCTTTATACCAGCTCATGGAGAATATAGACATTTAAAACAACATGCAGAGTTAGCAGCTAAATTAGGTTTACCTGAAGAGAATATTATAATAGGTCAAAACGGAGATGTAATTGAAGTTACTAGAAATAACATAAGAAAAAATGGTTCAGTAGTTTCAGGTCAAGTTTTTGTGGATGGCCTTGGTGTTGGTGACGTAGGAAATATAGTTTTAAGAGATAGAAAGCATTTATCTCAGGATGGAATATTAACTGTAGTTGTCACTATAGAAAAAGAATCTGGTTCTGTTATAGCAGGTCCTGATATAATATCTCGTGGGTTTGTCTATGTAAGGGAGTCAGAAGATCTAATGGAAGAAGCAAAAAACTTAGTTAAAGAGCAGCTTTTAGAGTGTGAAAAATACCACATAACTGAGTGGGCTACTATTAAATCAAAAATAAAAGAATCTTTAAGATTATTTTTATATGAAAAGACAAAGAGAAAACCAATGATATTGCCAATAATAATGGAAATATGATTTATTAAAAAGATATTTTATTTGCCTAAATTTACTGTCATGACATCAAATGTTTAGTTAATTTATAAGTGTGTTAAAAAATATGTATAATATGTTAGTTGACTTTTCACTTTTATAATATTAGAATAGAATTTGATATGTTATGAGAATTGGATACTAAGGTGTATCCAATTTTTTAATGCGAAGAATAAATATAAGTTATATATATTGGAGGAATCACTATGGAGTTATTTACTAGAAATGATATAAGGAATATAGCAATTATTGCCCATGTTGACCATGGCAAGACTACAATTGTAGATGCTATGTTAAAGCAAAGTCACGTATTTAGAGTTAATGAAAAAGTTGAAGAAAGAGTTATGGATTCTAATGATTTAGAAAAAGAAAGAGGAATAACTATATTAGCCAAGAACACTGCAATTATGCACAATGGTGTTAAGATTAATATAGTAGATACTCCTGGACATGCTGATTTTGGAGGAGAAGTAGAACGTGTACTTAAAATGGTTGACAGTGTTCTTTTGGTAGTTGATGCTTATGAAGGACCTATGCCACAGACAAAATTCGTTTTGAAAAAAGCATTAGAATTAAACCTAAGACCTATAGTAGTTATCAATAAAATCGATAAAAAAGATGCAAGATCTGAGGAAGTTATTGACGAAGTTTTTGATTTATTTGTAGAATTAGGAGCAGATGATGAACAGCTAGATTTCCCAATCATTTATTGTTCTGCAAAACAAGGAATGGCTAAGAAAAATCTTGAAGATGAGTCTGATAACATGGGACCTTTATTTGACATAATAATAAAGAGTGTTAAGGCTCCAGAAGGTTATTTAGACAAGCCACTTCAAATGTTAGTAACAACTATTGACTACAATGAATATGTAGGTAAAATAGCTATAGGTAAAATCGAAAGAGGAAAAATAAGAAAGAATCAACAACTATCTTTAGTAAGAAGAGATGGAAAAGTAGAAAATGTTAAAGTAACCAATGTTTATGTTTATAATGGACTAAATAGACAAGAAGTAGAAGAAGCATTATTAGGTGATATAGTTGCAGTATCTGGTATACCTACAATTAATATAGGAGAAACACTAGCAGATCCAAGTGATCCAGAAGCTCTTCCTTTTGTAGATATAGATGAACCTACTTTAAACATGAATTTTATGGTTAATGATTCACCATTTGCAGGACAAGATGGAGATTTCGTAACTTCAAGACATTTAAGAGATAGATTATTTAAAGAATTAGAAACAAATGTAAGCTTAAAAGTTGAAGAGACGGAGACTCCAGAGTGTTTAAAGGTAAGTGGAAGAGGAGAACTTCATCTATCAATATTAATAGAAACTATGAGAAGAGAAGGCTATGAGTTCCAAGTATCTAAACCAAGCGTTATTTTTAAAGAAATGAATGGGAAAAAAGTTGAGCCAATAGAATATTTGACTATAGATGTACCAGAAGAATTTATGGGCGTAGTAATGGAAAAACTTGGACCAAGAAAAGCTGAATTAGTTAATATGACATCTGCTGTAAATGGATATACTAGATTAGAGTTTAGAATACCAGCTAGAGGACTAATTGGATTTAGAAATGATTTTATGACAGATACAAAGGGAAATGGAATAATGAATCATGTTTTTGATGCTTTTGAACCATATAAAGGAGAAATTCCTGAAAGAAGTAGAGGATCTTTAGTAGCATTTGGAGAAGGAGAATCTATAACTTACGGACTATTCAATGCCCAAGAAAGGGGAATCTTGTTTATAGGACCAGCAGTTCCTGTTTATGAAGGTATGGTAGTTGGAGAATGTTCAAGAGCAGAAGATATAGACGTAAATGTATGTAAGAAAAAACATTTATCAAACACTAGATCTTCAGGCTCAGATGAATCCCTTAGACTAGTACCTCCAAGACAAATGTCTTTGGAGCAGTGTATAGAATTTGTTTCTTCAGATGAAATTGTAGAAATTACTCCTAAAAATGTTAGAATAAGAAAAAGAATACTTGACAGTGCTCAAAGAAAGAAATTAATATCTAGAAATAGAAATTAGTACAGGTATTATTTAGGTGGGGGCGATTTAATGAAAAAGAAATTTTTTATTATATTTATTATTTTGAGTCTCGTAGTAACTTTAGTTCTTTCAAAAGGCAAATTTATAGATAAACCCTTCAGAGTAGATAATAAGTATGTGTTAAATGTAGAATCAGGGGATAATTTCTATACATTATTAAATAAGCTTGAGAGAGAAAGCATAATTTCGAATTCTCATGTAATTAAGGCATATTTAAAAATTAAAAAGTTTAATTTTAATGTTAAACCTGGCCAGTACACAGTTGAAAAAGATACTTCGTTAATTAGTTTTATAAACATGCTAACTAAAGGTAATAAAAATAATTTGATAAAAGTAAGTATTCCAGAAGGATATACTATTGAAGAGATAGGTAGTTTACTTGATAAAAATAAAATTATAGAGAAAAAAGATTTTATTATGGCCTGTAAGGAATATAGATTGCCTGGTTTTATAAAAAATAATCCCAAGATTTCATACTCTTTGGAAGGATACTTATTTCCAAATACATATACCTTTAAGAAAAATTCTTCTGGGGAAGAAATTATAAAAGAAATGTTAAAAAACTTTGAAGATACTTGGACTGGCGTTAAGAATGAAATTAAAGAGAAAAAAGATTATAACCTTGATGAAATTATAAAAATAGCATCTTTAATTGAGAAAGAAGCAAAGGTAAAAGCAGATAGAGCGAAGATATCATCAGTAATCTACAATAGACTAGATAAAAAAATGAAGCTTCAAATTGATGCTACTGTACTATACGCTTTAGGGCATCATAAAGATGTGGTTACTATAAAAGACACGAAGATAAAGTCCCCATACAATACCTATTATATAAACGGATTGCCTCTTGGCCCAATATGTAATCCAGGCAGAGAGTCCATCGTAGCTGCAATGAATCCGGAAAGAACAAATTATCTTTTTTATTTATATAAAAAAGATGAAACTAAGCAGCATTATTTTACTGAGGATTATGAAGATTTTAAAAAAGCAATGAAGAAATATGGATATTAGTTTGGATAACGTGAAAAATTGAGGCTATATATAGTTTGGAGGAATTTCAATGAGCGGTGTAACTTATGAATATATGGAAACTTATTTAAGAAAACTAATTCCTGAAAAACAAGGTGTATTGAAAGAATTAGAAGAATTTGCACATAATAATGCTGTTCCTATAGTTCAAAAAGAGACTGCTCAGTTTTTAGAGCTTATGATTAATATGAAGAAGCCTAAGAGAATTTTAGAGCTAGGTACAGCTATAGGATATTCATCTATATTGATGTGTTTAAGTTCCAATATGCAGGCAAAGATCACTACAGTGGAACGTGATGAAAAAATGATTGAACTTGCAAAAGAAAATATTCAAAAGTATAAACTAGATAACAACATTGAAATCATAAAAGGAGAGTGCTTAGATGCACTTTCTAATATGAAAGACACTTTTGATTTTATTTTTATTGATGCGGGAAAAGGCCATTACAATCATTTTTTACCACATTGCTTGAGGATGCTTAATAAAGAAGGCGTTATAGTAGCTGACAATGTCTTATTTAGAGGAATGGTAGCTTCAGATGAATTAGTTAAGAGAAGAAAAATTACAATCGTAAAGAGAATGAGAGAATATTTAAATATGATAAATGATAAAGAATTTCTGACTTCTACAATACCTATGGGCGATGGCATAGCAGTGACTGTAAGGAGGAATGAAAATGAATAAACCAGAGATATTAGCACCTGCGGGGAATATTGAAAAGCTAAAAGCTGCAATAGATTTTGGAGCAGATGCTGTATATTTAGGTGGAAGTAAATTAAACTTAAGGGCATTTGCTGATAATTTTGACAATGAAGATTTAAAATCTGGAATAGAGTACGCACATAAAAAAGGAAAAAGAGTTTATGTTACTTTAAATGTATTTCCTCACAATGAGGATTTAAATGGATTAGAAGAATATTTAAAGGAATTATATAAAATAGGTGTAGATGCCATTATTGTTTCAGATCCAGGGATTATAATGACTGCTAGAGAAGTTGTACCTAATTTAGAAATACATCTTAGCACTCAAGCAAATAATGTAAACTGGAAATCAGGTTTGTTTTGGTATAAGCAAGGGGTTAAAAGATTGGTGCTAGCAAGAGAACTATCTTTTGAAGAAATTGAAGATATGAGAAACAAACTTCCAAAGGACTGCGAACTTGAAGTATTTATTCATGGTTCTATGTGCATGGCGTATTCAGGCAGGTGTTTACTTTCAAATTATTTGACTGGAAGAGATTCAAATAGAGGACAATGTGCTCAGCCTTGCAGATACAAATATTTTTTAAGAGAAGAAAAAAGATCTGATGAATTGTATGAGATAAAGGAAGATGAAAAAGGAACCTACATAATGAATTCAAAAGATTTATGTATGATAGAGCATATACCAGAATTAGTTCAAACAGGGGCTAGTTCTTTAAAAATAGAAGGTAGGATGAAAAGTGCTTTTTACGTAGCGTCAGTTGTTAAAGCATACAGACAGGCCTTAGATGAGTATTTTAATGATCCTGAGGAATATAGTTTTAATGAAAAATGGCTTGATATGTTGATGAAACCTAGTCATAGACAGTATTATACAGGATTTTATATGGGTGATCCTAATAAACAGATATATGAGTCTTCATCTTATATTAGAGAATATGATATAGTTGGAGTTGTAAGAGAATATAAAGAAGATGAAGGTATTGCTGTTATAGAGCAAAGAAATAAAGCTTATGATGGAGATAAAGTTGAGATATTAAAACCTCATGGAGATAATGAGATTATATATTTAAATGATATGAGAGATACTAAGGGAAATAAGCTAGAATCAGCTCCTTGTGCTCAAATGCTTTTTACAATTAAAACTCCTAATAGCATAGAAGTAAATTCCATGATAATAAAATCTAAGGGGGAAGCTCGATGAAAAGTCCAGTTTTAATTGGAATATCTGGTGGAACAGGTTCAGGTAAAAGCACTATTGCAAATGAAATATATAGAAAATTTGGCGAACAGTGTATAGCCATGATAGAGCAAGATTCCTATTACAAAGATCAAAGTTATTTATCAATGGAAGATAGGATAAAAACTAATTATGATCATCCAGATGCTTTTGATACTTCTTTATTAATTAAACAATTATATAAGCTATCAATGGGTGAAAGTGTAGAAAAACCTATATATGATTTTGAACTACATACTAGAAAAAAAGAAATTGTAAAGGTTGAACCAAGAGACATAGTAATAGTTGAAGGAATACTTGTTTTTCAAGATCCAGAACTTAGAAATATGTTAGATATTAAGATTTATGTTGACACCGATGCTGATGTAAGAATAATTAGAAGGCTTACAAGAGACATAAGTGAAAGAGGAAGAACAGTTGATTCTGTTATAGATCAATATTTAAATGTAGTAAGACCTATGCATATGCAGTTTACTGAACCTACTAAAAGATATGCTGATTTAATAATTCCAGAAGGTGGACATAACAAAGTAGCTATAGACATAATAACAGCTAAAATTAAACAACTTTTAAATAATGAGTATTAATTAGTTTTAAAGTACCTAATTTTATAAATAGGTGCTTTTATTTTTTTATTTAAATATGTGTACATGCACTTTTTAAAGAATAGATTCATAATATAGTAATAAGCATTATTGGGGGAATTTGATGTGATTTCCATGAATTATTTTATGGACATTTTTAGCAGTATAACCTTTTTAGTAGCGTACATTACTAATAATACATTCCCTAAACCTTTAAACAAAAAAGAAGAAAAATACTATTTGGATAAATTAAAGGAAGGGGATATATTAGCAAAAAATGTTCTTATAGAAAGGAATTTAAGACTTGTAGCTCACATAGTAAAAAAATATTCTTATCCTAGTAAAGAAGTTGATGATTTAATATCTATAGGGACAATAGGTTTAATTAAAGCAATTGATTCTTTTGATAGTAGTAAAGGAACGAGACTTGCAACCTATGCTGCAAGATGTATAGAAAATGAGATATTAATGTTAATTAGAAATAATAAAAAGAATAGGTCAGAGGTTTATCTTCAGGATCCTATAGGAATAGATAAAGAGGGGAATGAAATCTCCTTAATGGATGTACTTAAAAGTGATGAAGATTCAATTATTGAAATAGTTGAAAGCAAAATTCAAATTAAAAAATTATATAACAAAATTGAAGAGATACTTCAAGGAAGAGAAAAGTATATCATTAAAATGAGATATGGCCTTGTTGATGGAAAACCTAAAACCCAAAGGGAAATAGCTAGAGAACTTGGCATTTCAAGATCCTATGTGTCAAGATTAGAAAAGAGAGCATTAAAAAAATTATACAAAGAATTGAAATACTATAGTTCGTAAAAATATAGTATGTTTAAAACTTTTTAAAAATAGTGAAAGTTTTAGAAAATACATACGAATAAATATAATAGTGGACTATACAAATAAATAATTTATGAACGAAAGTTAATTTTGACGTTAGAAGGGAGAAAAAATTGATATCTTTAAATGAATTACTAGACTATACGGTTAAAAATAATTCTTCAGATTTACACCTTACAGTGGGAATTGCTCCAACTATGAGGATTAATGGTAAACTGGTGCCAATAGAATGTGAAAAATTAACCCCAAAAGATACAGAGCAATTTGCAAGGGAAATTTTAAAAGACAACTATAAGGATTACGAAGATGCTTGTGACTATGATATTTCCTATTCTATTTCTGGTATAGGGAGATTTAGAACTAATATATACAAGCAAAGAGGAAGCACAGCTATAGCTATTAGAGTAGTTTCATTAAAAATTCCCACTCTAAATGAGCTTCATATGCCAAAAGTTTTAAAAGACCTTACAGAAAAAAAACGAGGATTAGTATTAGTAACAGGTCCTACGGGAAGCGGAAAAAGTACTACACTTGCTGCTATGATAAATGAAATTAATATAAGTAGGTCAGCTCACGTAATAACTTTAGAGGAACCTATTGAATATCTACACAAGCATAACAAATCCATTATTAACCAAAGAGAAATAGGTAAAGATACTGAAAATTATGGGAAAGCACTTAAAGCAGTTTTAAGAGAAGATCCTGATGTTATTTTGGTTGGGGAAATGAGGGATTTAGAAACAATTTCAATTGCATTAACAGCAGCTGAAACGGGGCATTTAGTGCTATCTACTTTACATACTATAGGAGCGGCTAAAACTATAGATAGAATAGTAGATGTATTTCCTCCATATCAGCAGCAACAAGTTAGAATTCAGCTAGCTGGGGTTATGAAAGGAATAGTTTCACAGCAATTAGTTCCAAAAGCAGATGAAACTGGGAGAATGGTAGCATTGGAAATCATGATAGCAACTCCTGCAATACAAAATCTTATAAGGGAAGGTAAAACATATCAAATACAGTCTTCTATGCAAACTGGAGCTAAGTATGGTATGAAAACAATGGATATGTCTCTTGTTAAATTATTGAAAAACAAAGATATAAATTATGATACTGCAATGAATTATGCTATGGATTGTGAAATATTATCAAGAATGCTCTCGATTTAATAAAGACCTTATGGGTCTTTTTTTAATTTAATTAATAATTATAAATTTTGTTTAAATTAAAGATTATACATTAAAAAGCAAATAAATTATGTGATTTTGCATAAAATATCAATAAGTAAGCTAAAGAAAATTTAGATGTGTTAAAATAAATTGATAAAATTACTATAGTAATTACCACGAATTTGTGCTAAAATAACTGTTGAACTAGGGGGATTTCTTGTGATTATTTTAAAATCAATCATAAGCATTATTTCACGAATATTTACGTATTTAGTATTTATGATTTCCATGTATTATTTGTGTATATCGTTTTTTGGTATCTGGAGAAAAAAGAACATAAGGATATAGAACCGAAAAAAAATTTGCATTAATCGTTGCAGCTCATAATGAAGAAGTTGTTATTCAAGATATTGTGGTAAGTTTAAAAATGCTTGATTATCCAAAAGAATTGTATGATGTGTTTGTCATAGCAGACAATTGTCAAGATAAAACTGCCCATAGAGCTAGAAAAGCGGGAGCTGTAGTATACGAAAGATTTGATAAAGAAAAAAGAGGAAAAGGCTATGCATTGGAGTGGATGTTTAATATAATTTTTAAAATGGGTAATAAATACGATGCAGTGGCTGTATTTGATGCAGATAACCTAGCTTCAAGAAACTTTCTAAAAGAAATGAATAAGCAGTTATGTAAAGGCTATAAAGTTGTACAGGGGTATTTAGATAGTAAAAATCCTAAAGATACATGGATAACTGGAAGCTATTCAATTTCTTTTTGGACATCTAATAGAATGTTTCAATTATCTAGAAGCAATTTAGGATTATCTAATCAGTTAGGTGGTACTGGCTTTTGTATTGACACAGAAGTACTAAGAGATCTTGGCTGGGGAGCTACCTGTCTGACCGAAGATTTGGAATTTAGTTGTAAATTAGTTTTAAACGGCTATAAAGTTGGCTGGGCTCATGATGCAAGAATTTATGATGAAAAACCATTGACTTTGAAGCAGTCTTGGAATCAAAGAAAAAGGTGGATGCAAGGATTTGCAGATGTGTCTAGTAGGTATTTTACTAAACTTATTAAAAGAGCTATTACGAAGTTTGATTTTAAGGCTTTAGATTGTGCGCTTTATAGCATACAACCAATAGTTATAATTTTAGTAGGTATATCCATGGTGCTTTCTGGTGCTAAGTATATAATGGGTGCATATAGTGTTATAACGAATTTCAACGAAGTTGTGTATTCAATTAATTTTAATATGATTACAGTAGGTGCAGTGTTACTTGCTATATTAGAATTTGTGTATACTCCATTTATACTTATACTAGATAAGAAATTAGACCTAAAGATATTTTGGTATTACGTAATTTATCCTTTTTACACTGTAACTTGGCTTCCTATATCTGTGCTTGGTATAATAAATAAAAACAATAAAGAGTGGTCGCATACGGTACATACTAGAAGTGTAAAAATAACTGATTTAGAAAAGGCTAATTAAGAGAAAAGTTAAATGCTTTTCTCTTTTTTATATAATAACCTATAATACTGTAAAACATTACGATTACGTAAAAATTAGAAGTGAGTATAACTAAAATAGAATATTTCTAACTTAGTCCATAAAAATTTAAATTACATTTAAATTTTTATTTAAAAAATAAATAATATTTATTTTTTGTGATATAATTTAAAATGTAAATTATAACATAAAAAAATATTTGTACATAAGAGGAAATAAACTTCTTACGTTGAATATATAAATTGTAACAAACTATCATTAAGGAGGGAAGAGACATATATGGGTGAATACTTAGTTGGATTAGATATAGGTTCCTCAAAAGTTTGTGCAGCGGTAGGAAAGTTAGATGTTTATGGACAAGTTCAAATAATAGGTATAACCTCGGTTAAATGTAATGGATTGAGAAAATCTATAGTTGTTGATATAGACAATACTGCTTCTTCAATAAGGGAGTGTATAGATCAGCTAAATAGGATGATAGATATCGATATAAAAGATGTTTACATTTCATTGCCTTCAGAAATAAGTGAGCTTATTTACAATAAAGGGGTTATTGCTATATCTTCGGATGATAGAGAAATTACAAAAAATGATGTAAACAGGGCTTTAGAAGCTGCTAAACTTATAAATATATCTTCCGATAAAGAAATAGTAGGAGTTGTGCCAATGCAATATATAGTAGATGGCTATGAAAGCATTAAAGACCCTATAGGTATGAGTGCTTTAAAGCTTGAAGTTGAGGCACAGGTTATAGTTACAAAAACTACTATTATAAACAACCTTTTAAAAAGTTTAAACAAAGCTAATTTAAATGTTTTGGGTATGGTGTTACAACCTTTAGCTATGTGTGGTATAGTTTTAAGTAAAGATCAATTAGAAATGGGCAGTGTACTGCTTGATATTGGCTCTGAGACTTCTGATGTATCTATTTTTAAAAATAATAATTTAATAGAAAGCACTGTGGTTCCTTTGGGAGGTAATAACATAACTAATGATATATCATTATGTTTGAAAATGCCATATTCTGAAGCTGAACGAATAAAACTTAAATATTCAGATTTAGATACAGAAGATTTTGAAAATGGTATGGAAAAATTAAATGTTCACTTTCAAGATGGAAGTATCCAAGAACTTGATTTTATTATGTTAAATAAAATAATAAAAGCTAGAGTTGAAGAAATTCTATGTTTTGTAAAAAAAGACTTATAGAAACAGATAAATATGATGAGATTAACGAAATTGTTTTAGTAGGTGGTGGTATTTCTTTAATCAAGGGAGTTGAAAAATCATCTAGAGTTGTTCTAGGAAAGCCTACAAAAATTGGTATTCCAGATTTTATTGGGGCAAATAATCCTACATATGCAACTGTAGTTGGTATTATTAATGATGTAGCTTATAGTTTAAAGGATAAGAGTAGTTTTTACAGAGAAGAAATTGAAGAAAGTAAAAAAAGTAAGAAAAATAAAAAAGATGAGAATAATAATAAAGGTTTTTTATCGAAAATACATGAATTTTTAACGGATTTCTTTTAATGAGGAGGTATTATTGTGCTAGATTTCGATGTAGATGTTCAACAGTTTGCTCAGATAAAGGTAATTGGTTGCGGTGGAGGAGGAAACAATGCTGTTAACCGAATGATAAAAGAAGGATTAAAGAATGTAGAATTTATAGCTATAAATACTGATAAACAGGCTTTGATGCTATCCCAAGCATCTCAAAAGATACAAATTGGAGATAAACTAACTAAAGGACTTGGGGCAGGGGCTAATCCTGAAATTGGTCAAAAAGCCGCTGAAGAAAGTAAAGATGAAATTTCTCAAGCCATTAAAGGGGCTGATATGGTTTTCATAACAGCTGGAATGGGTGGAGGAACAGGAACAGGAGCAGCACCTGTAGTTGCTGAAATTGCTAAATCTATGGGCATATTAACAGTAGGAGTTGTAACTAAGCCTTTTCCTTTTGAAGGAAGAAGAAGAATGCTCCACGCTGAAGTTGGAACTAAGAATTTAAAAGAGAGAGTAGATACATTAGTAACTATACCTAATGAGAGATTACTAAATATGGTTGACAAGAAAGTTTCTTTAATGGAGTCTTTTAAGTTGGCTGACGATGTATTAAAGCAAGGTGTACAAGGTATTTCAGATTTGATTACTATACCTGGTCTTATAAATTTAGACTTTGCTGACGTTAGAACCATAATGCTAGATAGAGGTCTTGCTCATATGGGTGTTGGAAGAGGAACTGGTGATAATAGAGCTCAGGAAGCTGCAAAACAAGCTATTTCAAGTCCCTTACTTGAGACTTCTATAGTAGGTGCTACTGGAGTTTTATTAAATATTACAGGTGGGTCTGATTTAGGTCTTCTTGAGATAAATGAGGCAGCAGAGATAGTTCAGGATGCAGCAGATCCTGAAGCGAATATAATTTTTGGTGCGGTTATTGATGAAAATTTAAAAGACGAATTAAGAATCACAGTTATTGCTACTGGATTTGAACAGGATAGAATGTCTTCAGATAAAAATTCATCCTCAATAAATAAAGATAAGGATTTTGATATTTTTTCAAATTTGGACAATAAGAAAAAGGCAAATGCTAATGTAGGTGAAGCCGCTATGACAAAGGATTATAATGAAGATGATTTAGAAATACCTGCTTTTTTAAGGAGAAATAGATAAGAAATATTAATTAAATATTATTAAAAAAAGCTATTTATGTATATACATAGATAGCTTTTTTAGTTTATTAAGAATGTTACCAATGTAAAGAAAAATATGACTCATGGATTAAATCAAACATAAGAAAATGTCTAAATTAGTATTACAAAAAAATATAAATGTTAAAAAATGACAAAATTTTATTCGATAAAGTTATATAATATTTTTAGGGGTGATTTTTTGATTATTTTTGTTGATGTGGTGTTTATTCAAAATTTCATAATAAACTTGTTCTTTTTATATATTACTGCACAGACTATTAAATTAAAAATTGATTTAAAAAAATAATATTTGCTGCATTTATAGGAGCAGTATATGTGATAATTTTATTGTATTTTAAATATGATTTTTTAACAAAACTACCAATTAAGATAGCTATGGCTTTACTAATGGTTAGAATAGCTTATAGACAAAAAAGTATAATATGTAATTTGAAGGCTTTATTTATATTTATATTTTATTCCATGGTTTTAGCGGGAGCATGTTTATTTTTCCAAATAAGTGAAACAGGAGGTTATTATATAAATAAAATTGAATTTAAAGATTTCTCCAATAAAAATTTGTTTATAGCCATAATGATTATTTATATTTTTGTTAATAGATTGGTTATTTATATAAGGGAAAGAAGAAGTTTAAGAAGTTTGATTTATAAAGTTGAGATTGTTACAGATAAATATAGAAAAGTAGTAAATTGTTTTTTAGATACAGGTAATGAGCTTAGAGAACCGATTACTAATTTACCTGTAATAGTTGTAGAAAAGAGTGAGTTCCCTTTAAATATAAAGAATAAAGACAAGTTATATATACCCTACAATGCGGTAAATGGAGAAAACGGAAAACTAGAAGCTTTTAAACCCTTGTATATCAATATATATGAAGACAAAAACAATATTCAAAAAAACAAGTTGTTATAGCTCTATGTGATGGAAAGCTAAGTAAGGAAAATGATTATAATGCATTATTGTCAAGAGGAATATTTGAATAATGGAGGTTTAATATGTTAAAGATAAAAATTCTATTAAATCATTTAATAACTAAATTTAAATTTTGGGCTAGGAAAGTTTATTACATAGGGGGAAATGATGCACTACCTCCACCTCTTACTAAAAGTGAGGAGGATCAATTAGTAAACAAATTATTCTTAGGTGATGAAAGTGTAAGAAGCATATTAATTGAGAGAAATTTAAGATTAGTAGTGTATATAGCAAGGAAGTTTGAAAATACAGGTATAAATATTGAGGATTTAATTTCAGTTGGTACTATAGGGCTTATAAAAGCAGTAAATACTTTTGATCCAAGTAAAAATATAAAATTAGCTACTTATGCTTCAAGGTGTATAGAAAATGAGATATTAATGTATTTAAGAAGAAATAGTAAAATAAAAGCTGAAATATCTTTTTATGAGCCATTAAACATCGACTGGGATGGAAATGAATTATTATTATCAGATATACTTGGTACAGATACTGATGAAGTGTATGAATATATTGAAGATGAAATTGATAAACAACTGTTGCTACTAGCTATGAAAAGACTTAATAATAGAGAAAAGGAAATAGTGAAAATGAGATTTGGTCTTAATGGAAAGAAAGAAAAAACTCAAAAAGAAGTAGCTGATTTACTTGGGATATCTCAGTCCTATATCTCAAGACTGGAAAAAAGGATTATTAGAAAACTAAAAAAGAAATTAGCAGGATGATTTAGATTCTAGATTGTCCATTAGTATAAAAAACGCCTCTTAAGGAAATAATTAAAATGCAAGTACGATAAAGGGGCGAGAGTATTATGATGATCAATAAAGTAGAAATTTGCGGAGTAAATACGGCTAAATTACCAGTACTTAAAGGGAAAGAAGTAAAAGAATTACTAATTAAAATGAAAGACGGTGATAATGAATCAAGGGAAAAATTCATAAGAGGAAATTTAAGATTAGTTTTAAGTGTAATTCAAAGATTCAATAATAGGGGAGAAAATGTAGATGACCTATTTCAAGTAGGATGTATAGGTCTTATAAAATCTATAGATAATTTTGACTTAAGTCAAAATGTAAAATTTTCTACTTATGCAGTGCCAATGATAATTGGCGAGATAAGAAGATATTTAAGAGATAATAATTCTATAAGAGTTAGTAGGTCTTTAAGGGATATTGCATATAAAGCTTTACAGGTTAGGGATAGATTAATTGCAAAAAATAATAAGGAGCCAACAATAAGTCAAATATCTGAAGAATTAAAAATACCAAGAGAAGAAGTTGTATTTGCACTAGATGCTATTCAAGATCCTGTATCTTTATTCGAACCTATATATCATGATGGTGGAGATGCCATATATGTAATGGATCAGATTAGTGATAATAAAAATTATGATGAAAGCTGGCTTGAAGATATATCAATAAAAGAAGCTATGAAAAAGCTAAATAGTAGAGAAAAATTAATTCTCTCTTTAAGGTTTTTTGACGGCAGAACTCAAATGGAAGTTGCAGATGAAATAGGTATTTCTCAGGCTCAAGTTTCGAGACTTGAAAAGACTGCCTTAAAACATATGAGAAAGTATGTTTAAATGAAAGTTAATATCTCAAAATCTTTATTTTAATTAATATAATATTAATTAAAACATAGATTTTGAGATTTTTTTATTCAAAACGAAATATCCCATTATTTATTTGGGAATATATTGTTAATTTAAGTCATAAGTATTATTAAAAATCCTTAGTTAAGTATTATTTTGCTAGAGCTAAATATAAATAGTATTTTAAAATTTATGCTGGGAGGAAATAAAAATGTTTTCTATAAATAATATAAAAATGATGGAAGTCATTGATTTAAATACGGGTACTAAATTAGGATTTATTAAAGATTTAAAAATAGATTGTGAAAAATATAAAGTTGAATCAATACTTTTACCAAGTCAAAGCCAGTCTTGGTTTGGTAAAAGTAAAGATATAGAAATACCTTGGGAAAGCATAAGAAAAATTGGTGTGGATGTAATATTAGTTGATATAGATAGAGAAGTCTTAGGAGAGGAGGAGTAGAAATTTCAACAAAATAGTGTATAATAAGAGATATAACATAACAAGGAGGGCGTGAAATCGTGAAATGTCCGTATTGTGGATACGAAGAGAGTAAGGTAGTAGATTCGAGATCTACAGAAGATAGTACAGCCATAAGAAGAAGAAGGGAATGCTCTAAGTGTGGAAAAAGATATACTACTTATGAAAAAGTAGAAGACATTCCTATTTTAGTTGTAAAAAAAGATGCTAGTAGGGAGTATTTTGATAGGAACAAAATTATTGCAGGACTTATTAAAGCCTGTCAAAAAAGGCCTATTTCAAGAGCGCAAATTGAGAATATAGCTGAAGATGTGGAAAAAAATTTAAGTAATCAAATGATAAGCGAAATTAGATCTGATGCTATTGGAGAGATTATTATGAAGAAGCTAAAGAACATAGATGAAGTTGCTTATGTAAGATTTGCTTCTGTTTACAGACAGTTTAAGGATATAAATACTTTTATGGAAGAAATTAAAAGCTTGATGTGTAATAAATAAGCTTGTGAGATTTTATGAGGTGAAATATGAAAGTAAAAAATATAGATAATTATGAGTTTATAGAAGAATCTCTAAAAGATATTGAGGTTGTATTTTCATGCGCAAAGGGAAATCTTAATTTTAATAAGAATTCTTCCTCAGGATTAGAAAATTTAGATAATCTTAAAGCTTGGTTTAATGTGGAGAAAGTAATATATTTGAATCAAATACATAGTGATGAAATAAAGGTTTATAATAAATTTAGTCATGATAATTTTATTAAAATGGATGGGGACGCATTAATTACTAAAGAAGTAAATGTGGCCCTTGGAGTGTTTACGGCAGATTGTGTGCCTGTTTTTGTATATGATAAAAAAAATAAAGTAGTAGCATCTATTCATAGTGGCTGGAAGGGTACGTATAGTCTTATAGTATTTAAAACAATTAAGAAAATGATAAGTGACTATAATAGTAATGTAAAAGACCTTATGGTTTATATAGGACCGCATATAGGTTTATGCTGTTATGAGGTTGATAGAGACCTTTCAAATAAGTTTACAGAAAATAAAGTCTTTGGAGATGAAGTTGTAGAGGGCAATAATTTAAATTTAACTTTATGTATAAAGAAACAATGTATAAAATTAGGTGTGGATTTAGAAAATATAATTACGGAAGATAAATGTACGTACTGTTGTAATGAAGAATATTTTTCTTATAGAAGAGATAAAACAAGCAATAGAATGTTTTCCTTTATTGTAATTAGAAATTAGAGGTGGTGACGAAATTGGAAGAAAAAATAATTGTTGTAGATGATGAGGAGCATATAAGAGAATTAATTAAATTTAATCTTGTTAAAAATGGATATAAAGTAGAGTGCCTTGAAAATGGCCAAGAGTGTTTAAAATACATAAAAAATGAAAAACCAAAACTTATTTTATTAGATATAATGTTACCTGGAATGGACGGTTATGATGTTTGTAAAAACATTAGATCCGACAGAAAACTTAGAGACGTGCCAATAATAATGATTACTGCAAAAGGAGAAGAAATAGATAAGATTTTAGGCTTAGAATTAGGAGCAGATGATTACATAACCAAGCCATTTTCTGTTAGAGAGCTAGTTGCAAGAGTTAAAGCTCTACTTAGAAGAGCAAATATTGAACCTTCAAGTACTGTAACTAGTTTTGGAGATTTAACAGTAGATTTTCAAAAACATTTAGTGTTAAAAAACAATGAGGAAGTGGATCTTACCTTGAAGGAATTTGAGCTTTTGCAAATATTAATTAAAAATCAAGGTAAAGTTATGACAAGAGAAGTGCTACTAGATAGAATTTGGGGATATGAGTATATTGGGGAAACTAGAACAGTGGATGTTCATATAAGACATTTAAGAAAAAAATAGAGAAGGATGATAAGAATCCAAAATATATCCAAACCATTAGAGGCATAGGATATAAGTTTAATTTGGGTGAGTAAATATGAAAAAAATTGATGATTTATATTAGTTTTTCAATTTCTATTACTTTGCTTGTAGTTACTGTCCTATTTATAGCTATAGTTAATTTTCAGTATGAAAGTAATGTAAAAAAACAGCTTAGGAGCAATAATGATATAATTAAAAACTATTTTGAAGGAGAAAGTGAGAACAGTAAAGTAACATTTTTAACACATGGATTTAAAACCTCTAATATTAGAGTTACATATATTGATAAAGATGGAAATGTTATTTATGATTCTTATGCAGGTAAGGATAAACTTGAAAATCATAATGAAAGAAAAGAAGTGACAAGCGCTAGAAAAAAAGAGAATGCATACGATGTTAGAGTAAGTGCAACTACAGGAAGAAGAAATATATATTGCGCAACTAAATTAAATGATGAAACAATAATTAGAAGCTCAATGTCAGTGGAGGTTATTAAACAATTTAATAGGGAGTACCTAAAGTATTATTTTCTTGGAGTTTTTGTGGTGTTTTTTATAAGTTTAACAATTTGTAATAGATTATCATATATAATAACTAAGCCTGTTAAGGATTTAGATTTTGTAACTTCAAGAATAGCCAAAGGAGAGTTAGATAGAAGAGTTGATATTTCATCAGGTGATGAAATAGGTGAGCTTGGAAAAAATTTTAATAAAATGGCGGATAAACTTGAAGACAATATAAATGATTCTTTTGAAAAACAAACAAAACTAGAAGCTATTATGAAAAGTATGGATAGCGGGGTAATTGCTATAGATAGAAATTTTAATATTATAATGATTAATCCTTATGCTGAAAG
The DNA here is from genome assembly GCA_041861885.1 of Haloimpatiens sp. FM7315. Lineage (NCBI taxonomy): Bacteria > Bacillati > Bacillota > Clostridia > Eubacteriales > Clostridiaceae > Haloimpatiens > Haloimpatiens sporogenes. The sequence goes on along the minus strand of JBGVUE010000001.1, from coordinate 1,726,885 downwards.
TATTTTTAATGTTTCTAGTGAAGTTATAGGTAAAGGTCTTATTGAGGAAATTAGAAATTATGACATTGAAAAGGTGTTTAAAAGTAGTACATGTGATGATTTTGAGATAAAGACAGTTACTCCTCATGATAGAATTCTAAGAATAAAAATTGCAGATATAATAAATAGAAGCGAACATATTGGTAGAGTTGCTGTCCTTCAAGATATAACAGATATTAGAAGACTTGAAAACATGAGAAGTGAATTTGTAGCTAATGTTTCCCATGAGTTAAAAACGCCTTTAACATCTATAAAAGGTTTTTCAGAGACACTTAGGTATGTAGATGATGATAAAACAAGAGAGAAATTTTTAAATATAATTAACGATGAAACTGATAGACTTACAAGGCTAATAAGTGACATTTTAACTTTATCAGACATTGAACAAACCAAAAATGTAAAAAAAGAAAATATAGATGTGAATATGATAATAGATGATGTTGAGAGCTTAATGAAGAATTATGCAAAGAGTAAAGAAATTGAAGTAAGCATCCTAGGATCAGAAGTTCCCTGTATCTACGGAAATAAAGATAGATTTAAGCAAATGATGATCAATTTAGTGGATAATGCTATTAAGTATTCAGAAAATGGAGATAAAGTTTACGTTGGAACGAAAAAACAAAATGGTTTTATTAAATTGTGGGTAGAGGATACAGGTGTTGGTATACCAAAAGATAGTATCCCTAGGTTGTTTGAAAGATTTTATAGAGTTGATAAGGCAAGATCAAGAAGAAATGGAGGAACCGGTCTTGGACTTGCTATAGTTAAACATATAGTTCTAAGCTTTAATGGAACTATTAAGGTAGAAAGTCAATTAAATAAGGGAAGTAAGTTTATTATAAATATACCCTATTAAAATAAAAAGAAACTGTTTTTAACAGTTTCTTTTTATTTTAATATTTATACATAAATATAATTTCTATGTTAATTTTAATTAACATGGATATAATAGTTTTTTAACTTTAAGGGTATATTATAGGTGATGTAGAAAAATTATAAGCTTATTTGAGGAGGAATTTTAAAAATGAAGAATTTCAAATTCAAGATGGTAACCGTGGGTTTAATTATTACGATGGTGAGTACACTTGCTATAGGATGTGGAAAAGACTCAGCGAAAGAAGAAAGTAAGACAGGTACTACAGAGATTTCTGGTACTATAACATCTTTGGGATCTACAGCACTTCAACCTTTGGTAGAACAATCAGCTAGTAATTTTACTTCTAAATATGCAAATGCTAAAATAAATGTTCAAGGTGGAGGAAGTGGAGCTGGAATAAATCAAGTAGCTTCTGGAAGTGTTGATATAGGAAACTCAGATGTTGAGGCAAGTGATAAACTTGAAGATAAAAATTTAGCTAAAGATTTAGTAGATCATAAGGTGTGTGCTATTGGTTTTGCTATGGTTACTAGTAATGATGTAAAAATAGATTCTCTTACAAAAGAACAAATACAAAAGATTTTTGCTGGAGAAATTACTAATTGGAAAGAAGTTGGTGGAGACGATAAGAAAATAAACATAATAAATAGAGGAAAATCATCAGGTACTAGAGCAACTTTTGTTAAGACTGTTATGGAAGGTAAAAGCGAAAAAGAAAGTTTAGGAACAATTCAGGATTCAAGTGGTAGCGTTAGAACAGCTATTAAACAAACAGAAGGAGCTATAAGTTATTTAGCCTTATCTTATATTACTGAAGATGTAAAAAAAGATTTAAAAGTATTAAAATTAGAAGGAATTGAAGCTAATAAAGAAAATATAGTTTCCAATAAATATACATTCTGGTCTTATGAACATATGTATACTAAAGGAGCTCCAAAAGGTGTATCAAAAGCATTTTTAGAATATATGGTAAGTGATGAAAATAAAAGTTTAGTTGAAAAGTTAGGATATATTCCTGTATCAGATATGAATAAATAATTATAAAAAAGGGGATTTATCCTCTTTTAAAATATTACTTATAGAGGTATAAAATAATGAATAAAAAAATTACTTGGGACAAGATTAAAAATGAATATTTTGGGCAAGGGTTTACTGTAATTAGTGGAATTTTAATAGTTATATTGACATTATCTATTATATTTTTTATTGCTTCAAAAGGAATTAGAATTTTTACTGTGCAGAAGTATTCTATTTCTGAGTTTCTATTTTCAACTAAATGGCTTCCTGATGCGGAAAAGCATAGTTTTGGAATACTAATATTTATAATAGGTTCAATAAGTGTGTCTTTAGGAGCAGTATTAATAAGCACTCCTATTGCTTTAGCCTTAGCTGTTTTTATGAGATATATATCGCCTAAATTAGGCAAAAAAATATTGCAACCTTCTATGGAGTTATTTGTTGGAATTCCTTCAGTTGTGTATGGTTGGGTTGGAGTAAGTATTCTAGTGCCTTTTATAAAAAATAATTTTGGAGGCATAGGCTTTAGTTTGCTTGCTGGAATTTTAGTTTTAAGTATAATGATTTTGCCTACTATAACAAGTATATCTTATGATGCATTAAGTACAGTTCCAAGTGAATATTTAGAAGCCTCATATGGATTAGGTGCTACTAGGTGGCAAACTATAACAAAGGTTATTGTACCTGCTTGTAAAACGGGCATAATGACAGGAATTGTTCTTGGCCTAGCTAGAGCTTTTGGAGAAGCCTTAGCAGTACAGATGGTAATAGGAAATACTATAAAAGTGGTTAATGGGGTACTTAAACCTACCAGTACATTGACAAGTATATTAACAATGGATATGGCTAATACTTTATCTGGAACAATCTGGAATGATGCTCTTTGGGCTATGGCTTTATTTTTATTAATCATATCTTTTATTTTTATTTTAGTAATTAGATTTATAGCTAGAAGAGGTGCGAATTTATGATTGATTCTAAAGTAAAAGACAAAATCTGGACCAGAACATTATATGCAATATCAATATCTGTAGTGCTTTTACTTGTACTTATGGTAGGATATATATTCTATCAGGGTAGGGGTTTCTTGAATCCAAGTTTCCTGTTTGGAGAACCTAAAATAGTTGAAGTTGGTAGTGGTATAGGACCACAACTTTTTAATTCTTTTTATATGCTTGTTGTGTCACTTTTAATTACTGTACCTATTGGAGTGGGGGCAGGAGTATATCTAGCAGAATATGCAAAAGAGGGTGTTTTCTTAAATATAATTAGGTTAAGTATAGAAGCAATATCATCACTGCCTTCTATAGTAGTTGGACTCTTTGGACTTTTAGTCTTTGTAAACTTAACAAAATGGGGATTTACTTTGTTTTCAGGAGCTTTAGCTGTAGCAATATTAAATTTACCTACTATTACAAGGGTTAGTGAAAATGCAATAAGTTCAGTTTCTAAAACCATAAAAGAAGGAAGTATTGCACTTGGAGCAACAAAATTTCAGACAATATGGAGGGTGGTTTTACCTGCAGCTTTGTCTCAGATTATTACAGGTATAATACTAATATCAGGAAGAATTTTTGGAGAAGCAGCTGCACTTTTGTATACTTCAGGTATGAGTGCTCCTACTTTAGATTTTTCTGCTAAGAGTATATTTAGCTCTAATTCCCCTTTTAATATATTTAGGCCTGCAGAAACATTATCTGTACACATATGGAAGCTTAATTCAGAAGGAATGGTGCCAGATGCAACATCAATAGCAAACAAGTCTTCTGCTGTATTAATAATAATGGTGTTAATATTTAATATTTTAGCAAGAATTTTAGGTAAAAAAATTCAAGAAAAGTATACAGGTACTAAATAGGAGGTTTTTTATGAACATACTAGAAACTAAAAGCTTAAATTTATTTTATGGAGATCACCAAGCTTTAAAAGACATAAACTTACAGTTCAAAAAGAATTCAGTAACCGCACTTATTGGACCATCAGGTTGTGGAAAATCTACATTTTTAAGAACAATAAATAGAATGAATGATTTAGTTGAAGGAGTAAAAATAACAGGGGAAGTAATTTACGAAGATAAGAATATTTATTCAGGAAAGTGGGATACAATAGAATTAAGAAAAAAATAGGTATGGTATTTCAAAAACCCAATCCTTTTCCTATGAGTATTTTTGACAATATAGCCTATGGTCCTAGAATACATGGAATAAAGGATAAATATAAATTAAGTGAAATAGTAGAAAAAAGTTTAAAAGGTGCTGCACTTTGGGATGAAGTAAAGGATAGATTAAATAAAAATGCACTAGGATTATCAGGTGGGCAGCAGCAAAGATTGTGTATAGCAAGAACTTTAGCAGTAGAGCCAGATGTTATACTAATGGATGAACCAACCTCTGCTTTAGATCCAATTTCTACTTTGAAAATAGAAGAACTAATGTCAGTTTTAAAGAAAGATTATACAGTTATAATTGTAACGCATAATATGCAACAAGCAGGTAGAATTTCTGATAACACGATTTTCTTCTTAAATGGTGAAATAGTGGAATGCGGAGGAACTGAGGATATATTTTATAGACCAAGAGATAAGAGAACGGAAGATTATATTACTGGTAGATTTGGTTAAAATAAATATAAAAATATAAATAAGAGGTGATTTTATTGGTAAGGGAAGTATTTGAAAACAAACTTAAAGAGCTTCATGCAGAACTATTAAGAATGGTGAGTGTAACTGAAAAGCAAATATCTTTATGTATGAAAGCACTTGTTAATCAAGATGAAAAATTAGCTCTTGAGGTAATAAATAATGATGACATAGTAGATGATATGCAAAGAAATATTGAAGATAAGTGTATTAAGCTTATAGCCATGCAGCAGCCCTTGGCTTCGGATTTAAGATATATTTTTACTACAGCAAAGATTGTAACAGATATTGAAAGAATAGCAGATCATGCTGTAGATATATCTAAAATTGCTATAAGGTTAAAAAATGAAGTTTATATAAAAGAATTAATTGATATACCAAGAATGTGCGAAATGGTTGAGAAAATGTTAAAAAATTCTTTAGATGCATATATAGATGAGAATGTTGATAGGGCTTATGAAGTTTGTAAAATGGATGATAAAGTTGATGCTATTTATAAACAAGTATTTAGTGAACTTTTAGTATTAATGGTTGAAGATACAAAAACAATTAATCAATCCACACAGTTTTTGTTTATATGTAAATTTTTAGAGAGAATAGCAGATCATATTACAAATATATGTGAATGGACTATATATTTGGTTACTGGTGAACAAGTTGATTTAAATGAATAAAATAATAAAAAATGCAAAAACTATTAGTGTATATTATAAAATTATGGGAGCAGTGAATTATGAAAAAATTTGTAATATTATTAATGGTTTTTGCTTTTTATTTTTATATGGTTGTAAGAAGAATAGCGATGTAAATAATAAAGTCACAAAAGGAAACTATATTGTTTGTGATAGATCAATATATCCACTAGTTAATGAATTAGTAGAAAATTACAATGTTAACACTAAAGAAAGTGTGGAATTAAAATTAGTAGATAGTTTAGATAATTTTAAAAGTAAAATTAAAAATGAAGAGATTATAATTAGTTACAAAAACAGTAAAATTACAAGCAAAAATAAGGTGGAACTTGGTACAGATGGAATAGCCATGGTTGTTAATAAAAACAAAAAAATAAGTAATATAAATACAGATAAATTAAATGATATATACTCAGGAGTTATAAGGAGATGGACTGAATTAAACGGTGAAAGTTTAAATTTAGATATAGTTTTATATAATGGAATATACTCATTTGTAGAAAGTTATGTAAAAGATAAAGTAGATTCTAAAATTGACAGCAATTTTAAAAATGAATTTGTTCATTTAAATGATATAGAAGCCATAAAGAAAAAGGTAAAAAATAATGAAGAAACTTTAGCATTCATCCCTATGATGCATTTGGGCACAGAAGAAAAGACTTTGAATTTAAATGGAGTTATGTTAAATAAAAATAACATAAAAAATGGTTTGTATGAAATGGTAGTGCCAATTTATATGTATTATGGTGATGAGCTAAGTAGTTCCTTAAATGAATTTATAATTTATGTAAAAAGTGATAATGGAAAGAATATAATAAAAAAATATTGTGTAGATAAAAATTCCTAAGTAACTATAAATTAACCGAATCCCCAAAAGCTCTACTATAAGGGCTTTTTTAGTTAATACACATAAATATAATAATTAAACATTGAAATTATATTTGAAGCTATAGAATAGTAAACTTAAATTTTATAAAAATATTTCTTATGGCTTTCTTCAATTATATTTTTTAGAATTTTAAGTTATTATTTTAAAAGAATAGTATATTAGTGTAAAGTAATTTGGGTGTAATGAGCTTATTGGATTAAAAAAATAATTCCGTTGACGTAGTGTTTTAATTAATGTATCATTACTTAATAGGTGTGAATTAAACTACATGTTGGGAGGACATTAAACTTAAATGGACAAAAATGAAATATTAAAAGTGTATCAAGGAAGCATTGCAGAAGAAGTAGGAATTGAAGTAAAGGATAAATTATTAAGCATTAATGGTAATAAAGTTAAAGATATTATAGATTATAAATTTTTAATAACTGATGAATATATAGATTTAGAAGTAGAAAAGCCAAGTGGAGAAATATGGGATATAGAGATAGATAAAGCCTACGATGAAGAATTAGGTATAGAATTTAAAGATTTTATCTTAGATAGGCCTCGAAGTTGTAGTAACAAATGCATATTTTGTTTTATAGATCAGTTACCAAAAGGTATGCGAAAAACCCTATATTTTAAAGATGACGATTCTAGATTGTCTTTTTTTCAGGGGAATTTTGTAACATTAACTAATATGAAAGATGAAGAAATCGATAGGATAATAAACTATAAGATTAGTCCTATAAATATATCTGTCCATACAACTAACCCTGAATTAAGAGTTAAAATGCTTAATAATAGATTTGCAGGTAGGCTTTATGATATAATGAAAAAGATGGCTTTAAATTATATAGAAATGAATTGCCAAATAGTTTCTTGTCCTAGTATTAATAATGGTAAGGAATTAGAGAATACTATTGAAGATTTATATAGACTTTATCCTTCAGTAAAAAGTGTAGCTGTAGTGCCTATAGGAGTTACTAGATTTAGAGAGGGATTGCATAGTCTAAAACTTTATGATAAAGTTTTAGCTGGAAAAGAAATTGAAAATATATCTCGCCTTCAAAATAAATACCTTAAGGAAATAGGTAGTGCTTTTGTAAGACTTGCGGACGAATTTTATATAATGGCTGGTTTAGACGTACCAAATAAGGAATTTTATGAAGGATATGGGCAATTAGAAGATGGTATTGGCATGATAAGACTCCTTAGAGAGACTATAAGTGAAAAGCTGAAAAATCTAAACACTAAGGCAAAAGGAAGCTTTACTATAATAACTGGAGTTTCTGCATATAATGAGTTGTTTAAAGTAGCACAAAGTATAATGATAAAAAATAACAAAATTGATATAAAAGTCAAAAAGGTAATTAATCATTTTTTGGGGAAACAATAACGGTAGCCGGTTTATTGACTGGACAGGATATAATAAAACAAACTAGTTTAGAGGATTTGAACGAATATATAATTTTACCAAATAATATGATTAGAAGAGGATATGAATTAGAACAAAACTCAGATAAAATTCTATTAGACGATGTAACTGTAGAAGACTTAGAGAATAGTTTTAAAAGAAAAGTATTGCTATGTGATTATACAGGGGAAGATTTAATAGATATAATAAATACATATAGTAAGGAGGAACAATAAACTATGACAAAGTCTATTGTAGCCATAGTTGGAAGACCTAATGTAGGTAAATCAACTTTATTTAATAAGTTAGCAGGAGAGAGGATTTCTATTGTAGATGATAGACCAGGAGTTACTAGGGATAGAATATATGCCCAGTCTGAATGGCTTAATCACAAATTTACAATAATTGATACTGGGGGAATTGAACCTCAAAATGAAGACATAATTGTTTCACAAATGAGAAGGCAAGCTCAAATTGCAATGGAGACTTGTGATGTAATTATGTTTATTGTAGATGGTAAAGAAGGATTAACAGGAGCAGACTATGAAGTTGCTCAATTGCTTAGAAAAAGTAAAAAACCAGTAGTTTTAGTAGTAAATAAGATTGATAAACTAAAAGATGAAGACAATAAGTATGAATTTTATAATTTAGGATTAGGTGACCCTAATGTTATATCAGCTGCTCAAGGTTTAGGACTTGGTGATATGCTAGATGAGGTTATAAAACACTTTGATGATTCAGAAGCAGAAGAGAAAGAAGATGAATACATTAGAATTTCTTTTGTAGGAAAACCTAATGTAGGAAAATCCTCTTTGATAAACAAGATATTAGGGGAAGAAAGAAATATTGTAAGTGATATACCAGGAACTACAAGAGATTCTGTAGACAGCTATATTGAAACAAAAGAAGGTAAGTTCATATTAGTTGATACAGCAGGACTTAGAAGAAAAAGTAAAGTTAAAGAAGAAATTGAGAGGTATAGCGTTATAAGAACATTGACTTCTGTAGAAAAAGCGGATGTTTGTATACTTATGATAGATGCAGAAGAAGGAGTAAGTGACCAAGACGAAAAAATAATAGGCTATGCTCATGAAATGAACAAGGCTATTATGGTAATAGTTAATAAATGGGATTTAATTGAAAAAGATGATAAAACTCTAGATAAATTCAAGAGAGATTTTGGTGTTAAATTATCATTTATGAGTTATGCTCCATATTTATTTATTTCTGCCAAAACAGGACAGAGAGTCCATAAAGTTTTAAGCATGGCAAAGGATTGCTATGTAAACTACTGTCAAAGAATTTCCACAGGTATATTAAATGAAGTGGTAAGTAGGGCAGTATTGATGCAGGAACCACCTATAGTTGCAGGAAGAAGATTAAAAATTTATTATGCAACTCAGGTTAGTGTAAAACCCCCTACTTTTGTATTCTTTATAAATGATACAAGTACAATGCACTTTTCTTATCAAAGATATTTAGAAAATAAATTAAGAGAAAGCTTTAATTTTAAAGGTACCGGCATAAAATTGGTATTTAGAGAAAGGAAGGAATAACATGGGAGGCATTGCTTTTTGGGGGCAGGAAGTTTTGGAACTGCATTAGCTGTGATGCTAGCTAAAAAAGGAGCAAATGTAGACATATGGGACAGAAAAGAAGAAGTCATAGAAGATATTAATGTTAAAAGAGAAAATATAAAATACTTACCAAACATTATAATACCTTCAAACGTAAAGGCACTAAGTGATTTGAATAAAGTTATAAAAGATAATAAATATATTGTATTATCAGTTCCATCTCATGCAATAAAAGACATTTGTAACAGCATAAAAGAGTTTATAACAGAGGATAAAATAGTAATAAGCATTGCTAAAGGTATAGATGAAGTATCAGAAAAAAGATTATCTGAGGTTATAGAAGAAACTTTACAAATATCAGGGGTTGCAGTGTTATCAGGGCCAAGTCATGCAGAAGAAGTGGCTTTAGATATCCCAACCACTGTAGTTGTAAGTTCAAAGCACATGGAATATGCTAAAGAGGTACAAGATTTATTTATGACCAACAAATTCAGAGTGTATACAAATGATGATATAATCGGTGTTGAAATAGGTGGTGCTGTAAAAAACATAATAGCGTTAGCAGCGGGTATTTCTGATGGAATTGGTTATGGTGACAATACAAAAGCTGCACTTATGACAAGGGGAATGAGTGAAATTGTTAGAATAGGCATGAAGATAGGCGGTAGAAGAGAAACTTTTTATGGTCTTACTGGTATGGGTGATTTAATAGTTACTTGTACAAGTATGCACAGTAGAAATAGAAGAGCTGGTATATTAATTGGTAAAGGTGTAGCTACAGATGAAGCTTGCAAAGAGATAGGCATGGTTGTTGAAGGTGTAAAGGCCTGTAGGGCCTTCTATAATTTAAGTAGCAAGCTAGAAGTTTCTATGCCAATTACAGAGGCTCTTTATAAAGTGTTATTTAATGGACTTGATCCTAAGTATGGAGTCTATGATTTAATGACAAGAGATAAAAAAGATGAAGTATAGAATCTTTAATCTATGTAATGTAAATTACATAGATTTTTTGTAATATTTTCAATTAATATTAATATATATATAATGTTAATATGTGAATAATGGGAGGTTATAACTTGGAAAACTTCAATATATATAATGATATTGCAGAAAGAACGCAAGGAGACATATATGTAGGCGTAGTAGGACCAGTTAGAACAGGTAAATCAACATTTATTAAGAAATTCATGGAGCTTATGGTTTTACCAAACATTGAAAATCCTCATAAAAAAGAAAGGGCTAAAGACGAGCTGCCTCAAAGTGGCTCAGGTAAATCTATTCATACTATGGAACCTAAATTTGTTCCCAATGAAGCTATAGATATTAACATAAATGAAAACACAAAATTTAAGGTAAGAATGGTGGATTGTGTAGGTTATATAGTGAATGGAGCAATAGGTTATAAAGAGGAAGAAACACCTAAGATGGTAACTACTCCTTGGTATGATTATGAAATACCTTTTGAAGAGGCAGCTGAGATAGGTACTAAAAAAGTTATAAATGAACATTCTACTATAGGACTAGTAGTAACTACTGATGGTTCCATTACAGATATTACAAGAGATGATTATATAAAGGCAGAAGAAAGAGTTATAAATGAGCTAAAGTCCATTAACAAGCCATTTATAGTAGTCTTGAATAGCAAAAACATAGATGACCAAAAAACTATTGAACTTAGAAATGAATTAGAGATTAAGTATGATGTACCAGTTCAATTAGTAGATGTATTAAACATGAAAGAAGAAGATATAACAAATATATTTGAAAGGGTTCTAAAGGAATTTCCAATTAAAGAAATTAATGTGGATATCCCTGAGTGGATAGAAAAACTAAAATGTACTCATTGGTTGAAAACTAATTTTATGAGTTTAATAAAAGATATGTGTAAAAATGTGTATAAGATAAGAGATATAAAAAAATCCGTATTAAATTTGAGTAAGATTGAATTCTTAGACAATTATAACTTAGTAGAAATAAATATGGGAGAAGGTACTGCAAGATTAGAATTAAAACCTAAAAAAGATCTTTTCTTAAGAATACTAGGAGAGAAGTGTAACAATGATATTAAAAGTGAGAATGAACTTTTAGAGATTGTGGAAAATTTATACAAAGCAAAGATAGAATATGATAAAGTAGCACAAGCACTAAAAGATGTAAAAGAAACAGGATATGGTCTTGTAGCACCACAATTAAATGAAATGAAATTAGAAGAGCCAGTAATAGTACAACAAGGTGGAAGATATGGAGTTAAATTAAAAGCTAGCGCACCATCATTGCATTTTATTAAGGCAGATATAAATACTGAAATATCGCCAATAATGGGTACGGAAAAACAGAGCGAGGAATTAGTAAAATCAATTTTGGATCAATTTGAAAATGATCCTTCTAAAATATGGCAAAGTAATATGTTTGGGAAATCCCTAGAGGTTTTAGTTAAGGATGGTCTTCAAAAGAAATTGTATAAAATGCCTGAAGATATACAGATGAAACTTCAAAAAACTTTAGAGAAAATCATAAACGAAGGTAATGGAAATTTGATATGTATAATACTATAATCATTAATTACAGGCTGATTTTACAACCAGCCTGTTAAATTCATATATATATTTAGCACCAAAGAAATAATAGAGCTAAAATAATTATTATAAAAATCACATAACACAAACAGTAACATCCAAATCCACATGCAAACATAAAATACTCTCCCCTCATAGTAAAATATATGGAATAAAGAGAGAAAAAAGTTTCCTCATTAATATTTTACGTCTGAGGTATCATTTATGTTACTAGGATTTGTATCTTTATTTATATTTTTTGGTCTTTCGAGTTCCAATAATAAATTTTTGATTTTATCGTTATATTCAGTATTTAAATCATTTATTTTATCCTGATAGCTTATTTTAAGCTCTAGTATAGATTTATCCTTTTCTAAGGTTAGTTTGTCCCTTAAATCTTTGCTTAAGGATTCTTTGCTCTTTTTAACTAATTCTAATGAGTTCTTAAGATTTTCTATAATTTTTTCTTTGTTTTCTATTTCAGCTATTTTATCTTTTAACATAGAGTCCTTGGAATCGATTTTTAATTTATATTCTTCTAAACTCTTTTTGATTTTAATGTTCTCTTCAGTGTGCTTTTTCAACTCATTTAGCTTACTTGAAAATTCAAATATTTTTTCATTATATTCTTTTATGAGAAGCTTGTTGCTGGAATTAGTGTCTTGAATTTGGGAAAGCTCAGATTTTAAATCTTTATTTTCATTTTTAAATTCAGTTAAATTTTTGAGAGCAATTCGTTTTTCGCCTTTAGGTCCTTTAAAGCTATTTCAAAATTTTGAAGAGCGCTATTCCTTTCTTGTAATATGTTTTCATAGGATTCTTTATTTGAATCTTTAATATTATCAATTCTGTGTGCTAGATTAATATATATAGAATTAATTCTAGAAGTTAAGTATTGAAGTTCATTAATATCTTGTGCTACTTCAGGAACTGAATCTTTTAATTTTTCTGTTTCATATATATTAATTAAGTTTTGCATAAAATCTTTTCCTTGCAAACCAGAAGTTCTCATCAAACTAGTTAATTTTTCTTTTAGTTCTTGATTTACTTTTACGCCAAAGGTAACATCAGCCATAATACATATCTCCTTTATAGTTAAGGTTAAATTTCGTTGCTACCATTATAACATAAAAATATAAAAGTTAAAAAAGCACAGAAGGCTTCATAATTATAACCAAATTAGTGTAGTCAAAAAAATTTAATAGCTCAATTTTGTAACACATAGATAATTTAGATAATATAATAAATTAAAGTGCTTTTGGGAGATGTTATATAGTGGAAAGATTTAAGAACTACGGACTCTGGGTGTCGATTTTTGCTTTTATTCCTTTAGTGCTAGAAGGATTTGGAGTGAAAATATTGCCTGAAAATTATAATGAAATAATAAATTCTTTATTAGGAATTTTAGTTCTAGCTGGAATACTAAGTAATCCTAATACTAATAATAAAGGCTATTTAGACGATAAAACAGAGAATAGTTCCAATGAAAATGAAAAAAATAAGTAAGTTTGTAGGCTTAAAGCTGCAAAGTTAGAATAAAAAGTGTGCTAACTTTGCAGTTTTTTTATATAAAAGTATATAATTAAAATATAAAGTATATAATTTATTTATTTTATGATGTAATTATGAGAAAAATATTGTAAAATAAATTTGTATGGAAAGATTTCTTTCAAAAAGTTATTTGATTAAAAAATATATATTTATGGGGGAGATAGTTGTGAAAAAAGTTGCAGTTGTATTTAATGGGGGTACTATATCAATGAAGGTAGATCCAAGGATTCAGGCAGCAGTTCCTACGCTTAGTGGAAATGAGATTCTTCACATGGTTACCGGAATTGAGGAATATGCAGATGTTGAGTCTTATAATTTCTCAAGTTTTCCTGGACCTCATATGACACCTGAAATTATGATGAAACTTTCAAATTATGTTAAAGATTTATTAAAAAGAGATGATATTTGTGGTGTAGTTGTAACTCATGGTACAGATACATTAGAAGAAACAGCTTATTTTTGGATTTGACAATTAAAAGTGAAAAACCTGTAATAGTAACAGGCTCTATGAGAAATAGTTCTGAACTTGGATATGATGGTCCTGCAAATTTAGCAGCATCCATTTGTACAGCCATAAGTGAGGAAGCAAAAAACAAAGGAGTTATGGTTTGTTTAAATGATGAGTTACATTCCGCAAGTGAAGTTACTAAATCCCATACCATGCATTTAAATACTTTTCAGACTCCAGATTTTGGACCTATTGCCATAATAGATAGCAATAAAGTAATTTTTTATAGAGATGCTTTAAAGAAGCAATACATAGATACAGATGAAATTGAACCAAGAGTTGATTTGATAAAAGCTGTAGCAGGAATGGATGGAAAGCTAATTGACTTTTGCGTTAAAGAAGGATGTAAAGGGATAGTTATAGAAGGTATGGGGAGAGGTAATATACCTCCTAAAATGGCTGAGAGTGTTGAAAAAGCAATTAAAAATCATGTAGTTGTTGTGCTAGTGTCTAGATGTTTTAGAGGTAGAGTAATGGATTCTTACGGATACCCAGGTGGAGGTAAAATGCTAAGAAATATGGGGGTTATATTTGGCGACGATTTACCAGGTCAAAAGGCTAGGATTAAACTTATATTAGCATTAGGTAAGACTAAAGATATAAATAAGGTCAGAAATATTTTTGAAAATGGATTATATTAATTAGAGAAAAAATAGTCCCTATAAATTTTTTTATTGTTCTTTTATTCCTTAGTTTTGTAACAGTTATGAATAGTTATGAATAGAATAATTAAAAGATTTTTTATGGAGGAATAAAATGAAAATAAATAATAGAATGTATAAAATTGGAGACTATGAATTTAAAGCATTGGGTGATTTAAAAGAAAAGTTTATAAGGGAAGGAAAAGAAATTATTGATTTATCCATTGGAGATCCGGATTTGGAAATTCAGGAGAATATACTTAAAGCTTTAACTGAAAACGCATATAAGATTGGTTCAAATAAGTATCCACCTTATGAGGGAATTGAAAAACTTAAAAACCAGATAATAAAATATTATAAAGAAGTATATTCAGTTGATTTAAAAAAAGATGAGGTGCTAGTTTTAATTGGTTCCAAAGAAGGCATAAGCAAAATAATACCAGCAGTTTGTGATATCGGAGATTACATGATAGTACCAGATCCGGCTTATCCAGTGTATATAAACAATGCATATTTGTGGGGAGCAGTTCCTTATACTTTGCCATTAAATGAAGAGGATGGGTATATTCCGAATTTAGATAATATCCCAGAGAAGATTATGTCTAAAAGTAAACTATTTCTTATCAATTATCCAAATAATCCAACAGGGGCTAGTGCAAATGAAGACTTTTATAAGAATATAATTAATATGTGTTATAGTAATAATATAGTATTATGTAATGATAATGCTTATGGAGAAATTATACAGTCAGGCAAAAAGCCTTTAAGCTTACTTTCCTTTGATTATAAAAAACAATGTGTAGAGTTTGGTACTTTATCTAAAACTTATAATATGACAGGTTTTAGAATAGGTTATGTAGTTGGAAATGCAACGGTTTTAAAAGAAATATTAAAGGTTAAAACAATTACTGATTCTGGACAGTATGTTCCAGTACAAGAAGCTGCAGTAGAAGCGTTAAAGTTAGATAGAGAGTATATAAATAAAACTAGAGACATATATGATATAAGACGTAGAATTGCAAAAGGAATACTTGATAAATATAAAATAAAGTATTTTGACTCAGAATCCACTTTTTATTTATGGTGTAAAACGCCAAAAGGATTTACAACAGACGAGTATTGTAAAGAGCTAATTTATAAGTGTGGATTAATAGTAACTCCTGGATATACTTTTGGAAGACTTGGGTATAATTATTTTAGAATTGCTCTTACAAAAGAAGCGGATATTATTAAAAAGGTTTTAGAGAATTTAAAAAATATTAAATAACTGCACACTAATGACATTTTTCTCTTGAAATTTAGAGATATCTTTATGTATAATAATTAGTATGAATTCAATAAGACCGGAAGGATGAATAAAATGATTAAAAGTATGACTGGTTTTGGAAGAGCTTTTTCTGAAGGTAAGCTAAGGAACTTCCAAGTTGAAATAAAGACAGTTAATCATAGGTATTTAGATATAAACATTAGATTACCTAAAGTACTATTGCCTTTAGAGGATAAAATCAGAAAATTAATTGGAGAAAAAATAAAAAGAGGAAAAGTTGATGTCTTTATAACGCAAGATTCATTTAACAATCAAGAGATACAAGCAGTATTAAATAAGAATTTAGCAGATAGTTATTTGAAATGTCTAAGAGAAATAAAAGATGAATATGAAGTAAGAGATGACATTTCAGTATCCCTTGTTGCAAGGTTTCCAGATGTAGTTTCTTTAAAATATGAAGAAGAAGACCTTGACAAGATGTGGTATGATTTAAAAGACCCAATAAATTCAGCAATTGATTTATTGATAAATATGAGAGCAAAAGAGGGACAAAAACTATACGAAGATGTAATATCTAGATGTGATAAGATAACTGGAATGGTAAGTGCCATTAAAAAAAGAGCACCTTTAGTTCCTTTAGAGTATAAGCAAAAATTAAATCAAAGATTAAAAGAATTATTAGAGGGCTGTATTGTAGATGAAAACAGACTTGCTATGGAGGTTGCTCTTTTTTCTGATAAAGCTTGTGTAGATGAGGAAATTGTAAGATTAAATAGTCACATAAACCAAATGAAGCAGACTATGAATTTAAGCGAACCTATTGGTAGAAAGCTTGACTTTATAATTCAAGAGATGAATAGAGAGGCTAACACTATAGGATCAAAAGCTAATGATATAGATATAACAAATTTAGTATTAAGTTTAAAAAGTGAAATAGAAAAAATAAGAGAACAAATACAAAATGTAGAATAAATTTTAGGAGGATTTATATGAATATAAAACTTATAAACATAGGATTTGGAAATATAGTATCAGCAAATAGGCTAGTTGCCATAGTTAGTCCAGAATCAGCTCCAATTAAGAGAATTATTCAAGAAGCAAGAGATAGAGGAATGCTTATAGACGCAACTTATGGAAGAAGAACAAGAGCGGTTATAATAACTGATAGTGATCATATTATTTTATCTGCAGTTCAACCAGAAACTGTAGCTCATAGATTATCTGTAAAAGATGAAGATGAAGTAGAAGAGGTTGAAGAGTAATGGGCTCAAAAGGCTTATTGATAGTGATTTCTGGGCCATCTGGCACAGGAAAAGGTACAATTTGTAAGGCACTATTAAATAGAAATGATTTTTGGCTTTCAATTTCCGCTACAACTAGAACACCTAGAAAAGGTGAACAACATGGTAGAGAGTATTATTTTTTAGATAAAGATGAGTTTGAAAGAAGAATAAGTTCAAAGGATTTTTTAGAGTATGCTAAAGTATACGAAAATTACTATGGAACTCCTAAATCAGAGGTTTTAGAAAAGCTTGAAAAAGGCAAAGATGTAATATTAGAGATAGATATTCAAGGTGGTCTTGAAGTTAAGAAAGCTTATGATGAGGCAATACTAATATTTATTATTCCACCTTCTATTGATGAACTTACAAATAGAATAATAAACAGAGGGACAGAAACAGAGGAGTCTTTAAGAATAAGACTTAATTCAGCTAAGAGTGAAATAAAGTGTTCAAAGAAGTACAATTATGTAGTAGTTAATGATACAGTAGAAAATGCTGTTAATAAGATAGAAAGCATAATAATATCAGAAAAGTGTAAAATAGATAAAGTAAAAGAAGATATTGATAATGAGTTTTTAAATAATTAAAGGAGTGATTTTTGTGAGTAAAAAAGGAATAGCAATGATAGAACCACCTCTTATGGATCTATTAGGTAAGGTGGATAATAGATATTCGTTGATTATCGTTGCGTCAAAAAGAGCAAGACAAATTATAGAAGGTGAAAAACCACTTACTGAAACTGATTCGACTAAGCCAGTTACTATAGCTATAAACGAAATAAATAGAGGATTACTTTGCATAGAAGAGGGGAAAGAAGGAATAAAATAATATGTGTAAAGTAAAAACTGTAGTATTAGGAGTAACGGGAGGAATAGCTGTATACAAGGCTTTAGATGTTGTTAGTAGATTAAAAAAACAAGGTATAGAAGTCCATGTTATAATGACAAAATCTGCTTGTGAGTTTGTAAATCCCCTAAGCTTTCAAGCACTAAGTCAAAATATGGTTATTAATGATATGTTTGATGAACCGAAACACTGGGAAATACAACATATTTCTTTGGCAAAAAAGCTGATTTGATTGCCATTATTCCGGCTACTGCCAATATTATTGGAAAGGTTTCAAATGGTATAGCGGATGACATGCTTTCCACTACTATTATGGCGACAAAATCAAAAGTGGTTTTTGCTCCAGCTATGAATACTAATATGTATACTAATGCTATAGTTCAAGAAAATATAAGTAGACTTAAAGGTTTGGGTTATGAATTTATTCTACCTGATACTGGAAGATTAGCTTGTGGTGATGTAGGTGAGGGAAAATTAGCCCCTACAGATGTTATTTCTGATACTATAATTGGTATGTTAGATTGTCCTAAAGATATGAAAGGCAAAAAAGTCTTAGTAACAGCAGGGCCGACTATAGCACCTATTGATCCGGTTAGGTATATTACAAATAGATCTAGTGGAAAAATGGGATATTCTATAGCTGAGGAAGCTAGGGATAGAGGAGCTGATGTTACTTTAATATCTGGACCTAGTAGTTTAAGAAGGCCTTTTGGGGTTAAATTTATTTCAGTAAATACAAATAGTGAGATGTTGAATGCAGTTTTAGATAACTATAAAGATCAAGATGTAGTTGTTAAATCTGCAGCTGTAGCTGATTATAAGCCTCAGTCATATTCCAGCGAAAAGATAAAAAAATAGATGGAAAACTAACTTTAAATTTAATAAAAGACAGCGATATATTAAAAAAGCTAGGTGATATTAAAGAAAAACAAATATTAGTTGGTTTTGCTGCTGAAAGTCAGGAATTAATAAAAAATGCTGAAATAAAATTACAAAAAAGAATTTAGATTACATAGTGGCAAATGATATAACTTCTAAGGATACTGGATTTGCTTCATCCTATAATAAAGTAACTGTTTTATGTAAAGATGGACAAAAGATATTATTAGAAAAAATGCCTAAACGTATGATTGCAAGAGAATTATTTAATTTAATAAATGGAAAGCGCTGATGCGCTTTTTTCATTATGCTCAAAAAAGGGTGATAATGTGTGTAAATATGCTGGTGTTATAGTAGAAAATGAATCGGAGCAAGTAGATAGAATTTTTACTTATGAAGTACCTGATAAATTTAAAAGTAGCATTAAAGTAGGTTCTAAGGTTAAGGTTCCCTTTGGAAAAGGGAATAGAGTAATAGTAGCTTACGTAGTTGAATTGTTTGATAAATTAGATAAAAATATTAAAAATATTAAATTTATAAAATATTTAAATGAGGGGTATCCACTTTTAGATAATAGAGATATAGAACTTATAAAATTAATGAAAAGAAAATACTTATGTACCTATTTAGATTGCATAAAATGTATAGTTCCAAGCTCTGTACAAAAGGGTATGGGGGCAAAAATGAGTAAGGTTATATCTCTTAAAAGCCCTCTTGAAGGAAAGTATGTTAAAGAACCATATATTATAATTTATGAATTAGTAAAAGAACATAATGGGTCTTTGAGTAAAAGCGCAATAAGTAAAAAGTATAATGTGTCTATTTCTTCAATAAACACTTTAATTAAACATGGCTTTTTTGTTGAAAACGAAGTTGTAGTAAATAGATTCGATCAAAGAATATATAAAGAGTACAAGGAAAAAGTTTTAAATGATGATCAAAGAAGAGTAGTTGATTCTATAATGAACAGTAATAAAACTATATCATTGATTCATGGAATAACTGGAAGTGGAAAAACTGAAATATATATGCATTTGGTAAGCATAATGATGAAAAAAGATATGGAATCTATAATATTAGTTCCAGAAATAGCTTTAACACCTCAAATGGTAGAAAGATTTAAGGGTAGATTTGGAAAGGATATTGCAGTATTTCATAGCAAACTATCTGATGGTGAAAGATTTGATGAGTGGCTAAGGGTTAAAAACAATAAGGTTAAACTTGCAGTAGGTGCTAGGTCGGCTATATTTTTGCCTTTTTCAAATTTAGGACTGATTGTAATAGATGAAGAACATGAGGGAAGTTATAAATCTGAAAGTTCACCTAAATATAGTGCTTACGAAATAGCTGTAATGAGAAGTAAAATAGAGGGATGTAAAGTAATTTTAGGATCAGCTACCCCAAGTATAGAGACCTATTACAATGCAAAAGAAGGAAGTATAAATTTATTATCTATAAAGAACAGAGTTGATGGCTCCTATTTGCCTGAAGTAAAAATTGTTGATATGAGAGAAGAACTGTTAAAAAATAATAGAACTATATTTAGTGAGGAGCTATTCAAAAGTATAGATAATGCATTAAATAAAAAGCAACAATGTATTTTGTTCTTAAATAGAAGAGGATTTTCTACTTTTGTTTCTTGTAGACAATGTGGTTATGTGTTTAAATGTAAGAATTGTGACATATCCCTTACTTATCATAATGATAGTGAATGCTTAAGCTGTCATTATTGTGGCACTAAGAATATTGTGCCAAAGAGCTGCCCACAATGTGGGAGTAAGTATGTAAAATATTTTGGAATAGGTACCGAAAGAGTGGAAAAGGATGTACATAAGTACTTCCCTAAAGCAAAAACCATAAGAATGGATTTTGATACAACAAGAAAAAAACATTCTTATGAATATATGTATGAAAGCTTTAAAAATCATAAAGCAGATATATTAATTGGTACTCAGATGATAGCTAAGGGGTTAGATTTTCCAAATGTTACTTTAGTAGGTATTATTGCAGCGGACTTATCTTTAAATTTACCTGATTTTAGGGCTTCTGAAAGGACATTTCAACTTATAACTCAGGTTTCGGGAAGAGCAGGTAGGGGAAAAAATAAAGGAAAAGTTGTAATTCAGACTTATAGCCCAGATAGCTATAGCATAAAGTGCGCTGCTTTAAATGATTATGAAGGATTCTACAATAGGGAAATATCCATAAGAAAAGATATGAACTATCCCCCTTTTTAGATATGCTATGTATAAATATGAATAGTGAATATGAGGATGTTTTAATAAAAAATATACAGAAAGTTGGTATATATTTAAAAAGTTTTATAGAATCTTGTGATAAAATCGATATGTTAGGGCCTTGCCCTTGCAGTATTTCTAAAATCAAAAACAGTTTTAGATGGCAGATTATATTAAAAGGACAAATAAATTTGGAATATGCAAAAAAATCAAAAATATCGTTTATGAATTAATTAAAGAAGATTATAATAGTATAAGAGTTAGTATGGATATAAATCCGATTAATATGCTTTAAAAATAGAAGGGAGTTTTTTTAATGGCTTTAAGAAATATAAGAGTTAATGGAGACGAAATTTTAAGAAAAAATGTAGAAAAGTTGAGAACATAGACCATAGGATAATTACATTAATTGAGGATATGAAAGAAACTATGTATAAAGCTGATGGAGTAGGACTTGCAGCACCACAAATTGGTATATTGAAGAGAATAGCCGTTATCGACGTAGGAGAAGGACCTATAGTAATTATAAATCCAGAAATAATTGAAACTAAGGGAAAGGCTGTAGATATTGAAGGATGTTTAAGCATTCCAGGTTCACAAGGGAAAGTAGAAAGACCAGATGAGGTTAAAGTAAAAGCTCAAAATGAAAAGGGAGAGGAAGTAATATTAAAAGGTAAGGGGCTTTTAGCAAGAGCTTTTTGTCATGAAATAGATCATTTAGATGGAATATTGTTTATTGATAAAGTTATAGAAGGTGGAGAATAGTATGTTTAATATAGTCTTTATGGGGACTCCAGAATTTTCAGTTCCTTCTTTAAATTTGATGATAGAAAAATTTAATGTAAAAGCAGTAGTTACTCAGCCTGATAGACCTAAGGGTAGAGGTAAAAAAATAATTATGCCTCCTATAAAAAATGTGGCAGTGGAGCATAATATTCCAGTTTACCAACCACTAAGAATAAGAAAAGATGAAAATCTAATAAAGGAATTAGTTAACATAAAGCCAGATTTTATTGTTGTAGTTGCCTTTGGTCAAATCCTACCTAAAGAAATACTGGATATACCAAAGTATGGTTGTATAAATCTTCATGCTTCACTTCTTCCAAAATACAGAGGAGCAGCACCTATAAATTTTGCATTGATAAATGGAGAAACTAAAACTGGAAATACTACTATGATGATGGCAGAGGGCATTGACACCGGGGATATGCTTCTTAGAGAAGAAGTAGAAATAACAGAGAACATGACCTACGGACAGTTACATGATATTCTAAGTAAAAATGGAGCTACACTACTAGTTAAGACTATAAAGAATTTCAATAGTATTGAACATAAAAAGCAAGAAGATTCACTTAGCTCTTATGCATCAATGATATCAAAGGAAATGGCTAGAATTAACTGGGAAATGACCGCCAAAGAAATAAATAATCTAATAAGAGGATTAAATCCTCATCCAATTGCTCGTACAGAATATAACAATATAGTTATGAAAATTTATGAAGCAAAAGTTTTAGAGAAAAATGTAAATAATAAACCAGGAACTATACTAAATGTTTCTAAAGAAGGTATAGAAGTAGCTTGTTTAGAAAATACTTTATTAGTAACAAAAGTACAAATTCCTGGCAAAAAACCTTTGGAAGTAAAAGAATTTATAAAAGGAAATACTGTTGAAGTAGGTACCTTGATGTGCTAAAAATTAAACAATGGTAAATATATATTAAGGGGTGAATTTTATGTTTTGGTACGATAATACAATCATGCTTATTATACCTGCAATGATAATTTCCTTTTGGGCACAAACTAAAGTTAATTCAACTTTTTCAAAGTACTCTAGAGTGAATAGTATAAATGGATATACTGGAGCAAAAGTAGCTAGAATGCTTTTAGATTCTAATGGACTTTATGATATACCAGTAGAAATTACAGGTGGTAAGCTTTCGGACCATTATGATCCTAGAAACAGAGTTATGAGGCTTTCAAATGATGTATATTATGGTTCTTCTGTGGCCGCAATAGGTGTTGCAGCTCACGAGACAGGTCATGCAATACAACATAGATTAAGATATTTCCCTTTAATTTTAAGAAATTCTATTGTACCAGCTGCAAATATTGGCTCTAATGCATCATGGATTCTCTTTGTTGCAGGAATGATATTTAAATTAAAGCCATTAATTAATTTTGGTATAATAATGTTTAGTATAGTTGTTCTTTTTCATGTAATTACATTACCGGTAGAATTTGATGCATCAAATAGAGCTTTAAAAATTATAGAAGATAGAGGAATTTTATATGGTGATGAAAATAAAGGTGCTAAGAAAGTTTTAAAGGCAGCTGCTATGACCTATGTTGCAGCTACGTTAATGGCTGTGTCACAACTAATTAGATTACTAATTTTAAGTAGAAATGAAGATTAATAAGAGGTAGAATATGAATAGTAGAGAGATTGTAGTTAAGATATTAAATGAAGTATTGATAAATAAAGCTTATTCAAATATAGCTTTAGATAGTAATTTAAAAAAATATGATTTAAATTCCAAAGATATAGGGCTTATAACAGAGGTTGTATATGGAACAGTGAGATATAAATATACAATTGATTTTATATTAAATAAATTTATTAAAAAAGGAACTAAAAGTGTTGATCCTACAGTTTTAAACATTCTTCGAAGTGCTATTTATCAAATTAGGTATCTTCAAAGAATACCAGATTTTGCAGTGGTTAATGAAGCTGTAAATTTAAGCAAAAAGTATGTTTCACCTAAAGTATCTAAATTTGTAAACGGTGTTTTAAGGAATTATTTGCGAAATAAAGACTTTGAAGATTCTAGTGCTTCTTTAGAAGACAAGTTGGCATTTCGTTATTCATTTCCTAAATGGATGGTAAAGATGTTTTTAAAACAGTATGGAAAGGAAACTTCAGAAAAAATATTTAATGGTCTAAATGAGATTCCAGATGTAACAGTCAGAGTTAATAACATAAAAATTACATATGATGAAGTAATAAGTGATCTAGAAAATCTTGGATATACTTTTAAAGAAGGGGTAATATGTCCAGAGGCTCTTAGAATATTAAAAGGAAAAAGTATAGAAAAGAATCCGCTATTTAAAGATGGGCTTGTAACTGTACAAGATGAAAGTGCTATGTTAGTTGCAACCATAATGGACTTAAAAAAGCATATGAAGGTTCTTGATTTATGTAGTGCACCAGGTGGAAAAACTACGCATATTGCTGAAATTATGGAGAATACTGGAGAAGTACTGGCCTTTGATATTCATGAGCATAAATTGAAGTTAATTCAGGATAACGCTTCAAGGTTAGGTCTTATAAATATTAAGTGTGATTTATTAGATGCAACTAAATATAAGGAAGAACTAAATGAGATTGCAGATAGGGTTCTTATTGATGTGCCTTGTTCTGGACTTGGAATTATAAGAAAAAAACCTGAAATCAAGTGGAATAAAAATATAAATGAGTTAAAAGAATTAATTCAAATACAAAGGAATATAATGCTTACCGCTTCAAGGTATGTTAAACCTGGTGGAATGCTAATATATTCGACATGTACATTAAATAAAGAAGAAAATGAAAAAAATATAGATTGGTTTATAAAAAACAATAGTAATTTCAAAATGGAAAAAATATATTTTGGAAAAGTAGATAATATAATTTACAATGATAATGAGACTTTGACGGTAATTCCTAATGAAGGTATGGATGGGTTCTTTATGGCGAAAATAAAAAAACAATGGTAGGTGTAATATATGCAAAATATTTTAGATATGAATTTGGACCAATTAAAAGCATGGATGGTTCAAAATGGAGAAAAGGCTTTTAGAGCTAAACAAATATTTGATTGGATATATAACGGAGTTTTTGAGTTTAGTGAAATGAATAATATACCTAAAAATCTACTTAGTACATTAGAAAAGAGCTTTAGATTAGGTTTGCCAAGGACTGTAGCAAAATTACAATCTAAGGATGATGATACATATAAGTTCTTATTTGCCTATGAAGATGGAAATTTAATAGAATCAGTAGTAATGAAATATAAACATGGAAATACTATATGTGTTTCCACTCAAGTTGGTTGTAGAATGGGATGTAAATTTTGTGCATCTACTATAGAGGGAATGATTAGAAACCTTACTTCAGGTGAAATATTAGCTCAGATTTTAAAAGCACAAAATGAAGTAGGCGAAAGAATTTCTAATGTGGTTCTTATGGGTAGTGGAGAACCACTTGATAATTATGACAATGTTATTAAGTTCATTAGATGTATAAATATGAAAAATGGCTTAAATATAGGAATGAGACATATAACTTTGTCTACCTGCGGGATAGTTCCTAAAATTAATGAGTTAGCAAAAGAAGATTTTCAAATAACTTTAGCAGTGTCACTACACGCACCTAATGATTTTTTAAGAAAACAAGTTATGCCTATAGCTAATAAATATTCTATAAAGGAACTTTTAGGAGCTTGCAAGGAATACATAGAAAAAACCAACAGAAGAGTAACCTTCGAATATGCTTTAGTTAAAGATTTTAATGATAGTTCACAATTAGCTGAAGAGTTAAGTGGGGCTTTACATGGACTATTATGTCATGTTAATTTGATACCAGTAAACGAGATAAAAGAAAATGAATTAAAGAAGTCTTCTTTAGAAAATATATCAAAATTTAGGAATATATTGATAAAAAATGGCATAGAAACTACTATTAGAAGAGAAATGGGATCAGATATTAATGCAGCATGTGGGCAGCTAAGAAGAAGTTACTTAAAAAGTTAATTGGGGTGATTATATGTTGGGAATCATATCGGATATAGGTAATAAAAGAGATAATAATCAAGATTATGTAGGGTATTACAATGATAAAGAAAAAAATGTTTATGTGGTAGCTGACGGAATGGGTGGACATAATGCAGGAGAAGTGGCTAGTAAATTAGCTGTAGAAAGCATATTAGAATACATTAAAGATAGTAACAATATTAGTAATCCTGAAAAGGTAATAGAGGAAGCTATTAAGCATGCTAATGATAGAATTTTTCATCTATCTTCTAATAAAGATGCATATGCTGGTATGGGAACTACAGTTACTACTTGTTTATTATTTAAAGGAAGACTAATTATGGCTAACGTAGGAGATAGCAGAGGATATATTGTAAAAAAAGGAAAATTAAATAAAGTTACTAAAGATCATTCTTTAGTACAACAATTAGTTGATAATGGAGCAATAAGCAATGAACAGGCAATCAACCATCCAAATAGAAATATAATTACTAGAGCTCTTGGAATAAAGTATTCTGTAAAAGTAGATATTTTTAATTTGAGTCTTAAAGGTATTGATAAAGTTTTGTTATGTACAGATGGGTTGACAAAGGAACTTACAGATGTGGAAATACAGAGAGTAATTAGTGCACATAGTGAGAATAATACCATATGCAGAGTATTAATTGATGAATGCAAAAAAAGGAAGCAAGTGATAACATTTCTGTTATTGTTTTTGAAGGAGAGTGTAAGTGATGGTAGGAGCTATGTTAGGCAATAGATATGAGTTAATAGAAAAAATCGGTGAAGGAGGCATGGCAGAAGTATACAAAGCTAAATGCCATATACTTAACAGATTTGTAGCCATAAAAATACTAAAGAAAGAATTTATAAATAGTAAAGATTTTGTGAGTAAATTTCAAGCTGAGGCTAAAGCAGCAGGAAGTTTATCAGATAATCATATTGTAAATATATATGATGTTGGTAGCGAGGAAAATGTAAATTACATTGTAATGGAATATATTGCAGGGAAAACACTTAAAGAGGTTATAAAAGAGTATGGAACATTAGAATTTAGTACTGCTATAGAAATAGGAATACAAATAGCTAAGGCTTTAGAATGTGCTCATAAAAATAATATAATTCACAGGGATATAAAACCTCATAATATTATGATAACTGAACAGGGAAACGTAAAAGTTACTGATTTTGGAATCGCTAGAATGTCTAATTTTAGTACTATTACTAATACTTCCAAAGTTGTTGGCTCAGCTCACTATTTTTCTCCTGAGCAAGCTAAGGGTTCTATTGTAGATTGTAGAAGTGATTTATATTCTTTAGGAATAATATTATATGAAATGGTAACTGGTAAAGTTCCCTATGATGCAGATACTCCCGTTAGTATAGCATTAAAGCATATACAAGAAGATGTGGTACCACCTATAAATTTAAATAAAAATGTCCCAGAAAATTTAAATAATTTAATTTTAAAGTGCATAGAAAAAGAACCTGTAAGAAGATATCAAAATGCAGCTACCCTTATAAAAGATTTAAAAGCCATTAAATACAATAAAGATGCAGATATTAATTTTAATAATTATAGTAATGAATATACTAGAGTTATGGATCCAGTAGATGTTAAGACTATACAAGATAGTTTATTACATAACAAAGATTTATATGGAAATAAAGATGGCCTTGATGAAGACGATGAGGATCATGAAGAGGAAGAAGAAGTTAAGAAACCAAAAAAGAAAAATAAAATTATTAAAAATAAAAAGATACCTATAATTATTTTGTCTGTGGTAGTTTTCGTAGCTCTTATTGGAATAGTTGCAAATATGTATCTTAAAGGTGGTTTTTCAAATAAAAGCGTAGTTATTCCTAATATAATAGGTATGGATAAAGATGAAGCTAAAAAATCCCTAGAAAGTAAGGGGCTAGAATTTAAAATTAAATCCCAAGAACGTAGTGACAAACCTAAGGGTGAGGTTTTAGAGTCTTTTCCTATGGAAGGTGTAAAGGTTAAAAAGGGCTCAGAGGTTAAAGTTGTTATTAGTGCAGGTAATGATAGTGAGATTGTACCTAATGTTGTTGGCTTAGACCTTGAAGAAGCAAAAGAACTTATTACTAAAAATAATTTAAATGTTGGAGAAATTGTTTTTAAGGATAATTCAGATTACGAAAAAAATGAAGTTACTAAACAATCACCAAAGGCAGATGAAGAGGTTAAAGCTGGTGAAAAAGTAGATTTGGTAGTAAATGGAAGCAGTGAAAAAGAAGTTTTGGTTCCAGATTTAACAAATAAAACCTTAGAAGAAGCAAAAGCAGTGTTAGAAAGTTTCAAATTAAGAATAGGTAAAACTGCAGAGATTAATACTAATGATAAAGAAAAAGATGGAAAAATATATAATCAATCTATATCTCCCAACAGTAAAGTCCCAAAGGAAACAGAAATAAATATTAGTTATTTTAAATACAAAGAAAATGTATTGCCATAGATTTTAAACATTAGGAGGAAAAATGGAAGGTATTATTGTTAAAGGTATAGGTGGAAATTATTATGTAAAAACTCATGAAGAATTAATAAAGTGTAAGGCTAGAGGAAAATTTAGATTCGATGATCTTACACCTATGGTTGGTGATAAGGTAAATGTAGTTTTGGAAAAAGGAGAAGGGCTTATAGACACAATTTATGAAAGACATAACGATCTAATTAGACCTTTTGTTGCAAATGTAACTCAAGCGTTTATAATTGTGACTCTTAAAAATCCAAAACTGAATTTTAATTTGTTAAATAGTTTTTGGTTTTATGTGAATGTAAAAAATTAAAAATAACAGTTTGTTTTAATAAAATGGACTTAGTTGATGATAAAGATGAAGAGAGCATAAAAGCAATAAATATTATTAAAAAAGCTGGTTATGAAGTGGCACTTTTAAATGCTAAAAAAATATTGGGATAGAAGTGCTAAAAGGGAAACTTAGCAACGAGGTAACGGTATTTTGTGGACCATCTGGAGTCGGAAAATCAACAATATTGAATGCTATAAGCGGACGAAAAATTATGGAAACTGGAGAAATAAGCTTAAAATCTAAAAGAGGAAAACATACAACTAGGCATAGTGAATTAATAGAAGTAAATGAAGGCTTTTTGGTAGACACACCGGGGTTTTCCTCTTTAGATATGAAATTTTTGGATAAACAAATGCTATTAGATAGCTTCATTGAATTCCATAACTATAGTTTAGATTGTAAGTTTTCAGATTGTCTTCATAATAAAGAACCCCAATGTGCTGTTAAGAAAGCATTAATAGAAGGAAAAATATCTCAAGAAAGATATGATTTTTATGTGAAAACTTTAGAAGAAATATTAAGTAGCAGGAGGAATAAAAAATGATAAATTTAGCACCATCTATTTTATCTGCAGATTTTTCAAAGTTAGGTGAGGATATAAGAAAATTAGATAACAGCAATATAAAAATAGTCCACATAGATATTATGGACGGAATGTTTGTACCAAACATATCTTTTGGGGTACCAATAATCAAAAGTATAAGACCTCTTACTAAAATGATTTTTGATGTACATTTAATGATTGAAAATCCTTCAAGATACATTGAAGAGTTTGTTAAAAGCGGAGCAGATATAATTACTGTTCATTATGAGTCAGATAAGCATATAGATAGAACTTTGAATTATATAAAGAGTTTTGGCGTTAAAGCAGGTGTGGCTATAAACCCTGCAACACCAGTAAGTGTATTAAAGAATATAATTGGTCTTTTGGATATGGTTTTAATAATGTCGGTAAATCCAGGCTATGGTGGACAAAAGTATATAGAATATGCCTCAGAAAAAATAAGTGAAGTTAAAGAGATGAGCTTAAGTGTAAATCCAGATTTAATGATAGAAGTTGATGGTGGAATAAATTGCAATACTATCGCTAAAGTCGTTAATGCTGGGGCTAACGTGATTGTTGCAGGATCTGCTGTTTTTAAAGATGGTAAGATTACTGAAAATATAAAAGAATTGGAAGAATTAATTTAATTATGAAGGTATTGATAGTTTCTGGGGGCAAAAAGCCTTCAAAAGCTCTACTTAAAATAGAAGCTTCAAATAGCGATTATATAATTTGTGCTGATAGTGGAGCTAATGCTGTTAAAGAAGCAGATATACGTCCTAACCTATTACTTGGAGATTTTGATTCTATTAATAATGATACACTAGAGTATTTTAAAAAGGAGAATTGTAATATAGTAACTTTTCCAAAAGAAAAGGATTTTACTGATAGTGAACTTGCTATAAGAAAAGCCATGGAATTAGGTGCAAGTTCTTTAGTGCTTTTGGGGTTTACCGGAACTAGGGTTGATCACTTGCTTGGAAATTTGGGACTTTTAAACCTTTGCTTATTAAAGGGTATAAAAGCAACAATTAAAGATGATAATAATATTATCTTTTTATCAGACAAGCCTTTAAAGTTATCTTCCTTGAACAAGAGAATATTTTCTATTCAAGCATATTGCGAAGAGGTAAAGGGGTTAACAATAAAAGGAGCTAAATATCCATTAGTAAATTATGATTTAAAATTAGGACAGCCTATAACAATTTCTAATGAATTTTTAAAAGGTGATGTTGAAATAAACTTTAAATCAGGAAAAATATTAGTAATATTTTCTAAAGACTAGAGATATCTCTGGTCTTTTTTATTTTTATAGAGTTTTTTAGCTTACAAAATAAATTTAAAATCTGGGATTGTTTAATCAACAAAGGCAAGTATTTTACATATAATATTAATGGAACACTGTGGAGGGATAATAATTGTGCTTATTAGGAGGATTAAAAAAATATCGGACTTGTAGTGGGGTGTATTGGTTTAGGAATTTTACTTGCAGTTATTGTTCCTATATGGGGATGGCTACTTTTAGTAGGTGCTGGACTTGTAGGTTGTGGATGGTTTTTAACTAGAAATTGTTAGGAGGAAAGATAATGAAAATAATAGTGGTTAAACTTCCAAAATTTATATCTAGAATTATAAAATTATTTATCAAAAAATAAAAATGCAATTGAAAAACAACTGCATTTTTGTTTTATTTATTATTTAACATAATGATAAACTAAATAGCACGTTGAACTTTACCTGAACGTAAACATCTAGTGCAAACTGTTACAGTTTTTGGAGTGCCATTTACAATTGCTCTTATTTTCTTAACATTTGGCGCCCAAGTTCTCTTTGATTGACGATGAGAATGGCTATATTGTACTCCAGAAGTAACACCTTTTTCACATATTTCACATTTTCTTGACATTAAATACACCTCCCTATATGTAAAAAGATAATATCCTATTTTGACTCAATGGAACATAAACCATTTTACCATAATTGATATAAATATTTCAAGTAAAAAATAATAAATTGATTAGGTTCTTGAATAAAATTGTTATTTAATATAAAATAAGTTATATGGAATTAAGTAAGGAGGAATTTAGATGAAAGGAAGCATTACCAATAAAAACGGAAATATTTTTTATTCTGATGAAGTCTTATCAAATATAATTGGATTATCAACTATGGAATGTTATGGTGTGGTAGGTATGGCTTCTAAGAACTCAACAGATGGTTTATGGGAATTATTAAAGAGAGA
Source organism: Haloimpatiens sp. FM7315 (assembly GCA_041861885.1). Classification (NCBI taxonomy): domain Bacteria; kingdom Bacillati; phylum Bacillota; class Clostridia; order Eubacteriales; family Clostridiaceae; genus Haloimpatiens; species Haloimpatiens sporogenes. The sequence goes on along the minus strand of JBGVUE010000001.1, from coordinate 1,695,587 downwards.
AAATTTAAGCAGAGGTGTAAAAATCAATGCAAAAGAAGAACAAATTTCTATAGAACTATATATTATAGTTGAGTATGGAACGAAAATATCGGTTATTGCCAATAATATTATACAAAAATTAAGTATAATGTGGAAAAATTCACTGGTCTAAATATTACCAGTATAACAGTAAATGTACAGGGTGTAAGAGTCTAAGAGGAGGTACTTAAGTTGGAGCATTTAGTTATAGATGGACATAAATTTTATAATATGATAGTTAATGCATCTAATAAATTAGAGGAAAATAAGGATTACGTAAATTCTTTAAATGTTTTCCCAGTTCCGGATGGGGATACAGGTACAAATATGTCTATGACTTTAAAAACAGCAGTTTCAGAAATAGAGAATTTAAAGGACAGTTCTTTAGAAGTCATAGCTAGGAAGTTATCTAAAGGTGCATTAATGGGAGCTAGAGGAAATTCTGGAGTAATATTTTCACAAATAGTTAGAGGAATTTCTAAGGGCATGGAGGAAAAAAGGAAATAACCTCAAAAGAATTTGCAAATAGTATTTTAGAAGGATCAAAATTTGCTTATAAAGCAGTAATGAGACCAACAGAAGGTACTATATTAACTATAATAAGAGCTGCTTCTGAAAAGGCTACGAATTCAAATGAAAAAGATATAGTTAAACTTTTAAAAGAAGTTTGTGATTATAGTGAAGAAGTATTAAATAAAACACCAGATATGCTCCCAGCACTTAAAGAAGCTAAGGTAGTAGATGCCGGAGGTATGGGACTTCTTATAATTCTAAAAGCTATGAAAGAAGCTCTAGAAACAAACAATGAGTATTCTCTAAATAAAGAATCTTATGAGAAAAAAGAAAAAAATCAGCATTAGGTAATATTGATACTAAAAATATAAAATATGGATATTGTACTGAGTTTTTTGTATTAGGAAATGATGTTGATGTAGAAAAATTTAAAGAAGAATTGTCATTGCATGGTGATTCTATGGTAGTAGTAGGTTTGGAGGATGTAGTTAAAGTACATATTCATACTAACGATCCAGGTCTTATACTATCTAAAGCTGTAAAGCTTGGAGAATTGTCAAAAATAAAAATAGAGAATATGAGAGAACAGCATAGGAATATCTTAGTTAGTGACAAAGAGTTAGCTGAAAATACAGTTAAACCAATTGTAAAAAATAAAGAGAAGAAAAAAATGCTTTTATTTCTGTTGTTATGGGAGAAGGCATAGCTAATATTTTTAAGGATTTAGGTGTTGATTTTGTAATTGAAGGCGGTCAGACTATGAATCCTAGTACACAAGACATATTAAGCTGCATAGACAAAGTAAATGCAGAGAATATATTTGTGTTACCAAATAACAAAAATATAATAATGTCATCTAATCAAGCAGCAGAGTTATCTGATAAAAATGTATTCATTTTACCAACTAAGACAATTCCTCAAGGAATATCAGCACTAGCTATGTTTAATAATGAATTAAGTGCCGAAGAGAATTTAAGTTCTATGAAAGAAGTCATAGATAATGTTTCAACAGGTAAAGTAACTTATGCAGTTAGAGACACAGAGAATGATGGAAAGACTATAAAGCAAGGTGACATACTTGGCTTAGTGGAAGAAAAGATTACACAAGTAGGTAATGATGTTTACGATGTATGTGAAGATGTAATTTCTGAGATCATGGATAAAGATAAGGAACTTTTAACTGTTTTGTATGGTAAAGATTGTGATGAGAAACAAGTTGAAAAATTAATACAAAATATAGAAAATAAATATCCTGATGCAGATGTGCAAAGTTATAGTGGAAAGCAGCCATTGTTTTATTTTATAGTTTCTGCGGAATAATAAAAGAAGCCTTAAGGCTTTTTTTATTGTGCCTAAAAACACAAATAATGCTTGTATAAATGGAGTGAAGGTAGTATGAATATATTTGATGATATAACTTCAATTAAAGGCGTTGGAAACAAAACAAAAGAAATGTTTAATAAATGTGGTATAAATACAGTGCTAGATTTAGTTTTATATTTTCCAAGAGAATATGAAAATATAAACAATGCTTCTTTGAATAATTTGGCAATTAATGAGATAAATATACTGAAAGTTACAGTTAAAAATATATATAAAGACATAAGAAAAAATGGCAAACTCATAACTACAATTGAATTTAGAGAAAGAAATCTTACAATTACTGGTAAATGGTTTAATCAATCTTATATTAAGCGAAGATTTATTCTTGGAAAGGAATATCTATTAGAGGGAAAAATAGATTTGTTTAATAATAGATACTATATTATAAATGGGAAAATTATAAATACTGATAAAGAAATTCAATGTATCAGGTCTATATATGCCTTAAAAGGAGATATAACTAATAATATATTTATAAAAACTATATCAAGTATATTAAATAGCATTAATATAAAAGAGAACCTTCCAAATAAAATATTAAATAAATATAAGCTTGTAGATTTGAATTTTGCCATAAAAAATATACATAGACCAAAAGACTATGACAGTTTAGAGGATTCTATTAGAAGATTAAAATTTCAAGAACTTTTTATGTACTGCTTGAAAATAAATATGTTAAAAGAATATTTAAATAATAGCAAAAAAGGGATAGCTTTTAAATTATCTGATAAAATTGAACTACTAAAAGAGAAATTACCATTTAATTTAACCAAAGCTCAAAATAGGGTTATCAATGAAATATTAGAAGATCAGAGAAAAGGTATTTCAATGAATAGGTTGGTTCAAGGTGATGTAGGAAGTGGCAAAACAGTAATTGCTATAATAGCTATGTTTAATGTTGTAGATAATGGATATCAATCAGTTCTTATGGCACCAACTGAAATACTAGCCAAACAACATTACAAAGAAGTTTGCAGTTTATTAAAGGATTTTAATGTAAGAATAGAACTTTTAACAAGTAGTGTTACAAAAAAGAATAAGGAAATAATTAAAGAAAAACTTGTAAATCAAGACATTGATATATTAATTGGCACCCATGCGTTAATTGAAGAAGGTATTAATTTTAAAAATATTGGATTAGCTGTTACGGATGAACAGCATAGGTTTGGAGTTATGCAGCGAAACAAGTTAAATAATAAAGGTAGTAACATAGACACATTAGTAATGAGTGCAACACCAATACCAAGGACACTGAATTTAGCAATATATGGTGATTTGGATATATCAACCATTGATGAACTTCCACCGGGAAGAAAGCTAATTGATACTTACTGGGTAAATAAGGGCTATAGAGAAAGAGTATATAACTTCGCTATAAAGCAAATAGAAGAGGGAAGACAAGTGTATATAGTATGTCCCTTAGTGGAAGTAAATGAAAAACTAAGTCTTTGTTCAGTTGAAGAAATATATGATGAGTTAAAAAGCAACTATTTTAGGGATATCAATATTGAAATATTACATGGTAAAATGAGTAACAATGAAAAAGAAGATGTAATGAATAGATTTAATTCTGGTGAAATAAAGGCTTTAGTATGCACAACAGTAGTTGAAGTTGGAGTAAATGTGCCAAATGCAACCCTAATGATAATAGAAAATTCGGAAAGATTTGGACTTGCACAGCTTCACCAGCTAAGAGGAAGAGTTGGCAGAGGTGAAAACAAATCATTTTGTATATTAATCTCTTATAATAACAGTGAAAAAACTAAAAAAAGAATGGAGATTATTAAAAACAGCAATGATGGTTTTTATATTGCAGAGGAAGATTTGAAGCTAAGAGGAGCAGGAGAAGTCTTTGGTTATAGACAGCATGGAGATAATGGATTTTTATTAAGCGATATATTTATTGATGCAGATATGTTAAAAAATGCAGCCTTTGAAGCAAAAAATATTTGTAAAAGTAGAGAAAAAGAGGATATTAATTTTAAAATACGAGTTAAAGAGGAAATGAAGGTAAATACAAAATTTATATGTTTTAACTAATTTTTATTTATGAATAGAGGATATATTAATTATATTAAAATAAAATTTTTGTACAAAGATAATTTATATGCTAAAATATATTATTATAAGATATTTGTAAGATTTTACATTGTAAGCTAGGAGGACGTTTTATGAGAATAATCGCAGGAGAAGCTAAGGGAAGAAAGCTATTATCTCCAGAAGGTATGAATACAAGACCTACGTTAGATAGGGTTAAGGAATCTATATTTAGTATAATTCAAAATAAAGTTTATGCAACTAGAGCCATTGATGTGTTTGCAGGAACAGGAAGTTTAGGCCTGGAGGCTGTAAGTAGAGGAGCTAAGGAATGTTATTTAGTTGATAGAAATGCAGCAACTTTTGAGAATCTCAAAAAGAATGTTGAAAATTGTAAATTTGAAGATAGATGTAAGTGCTTAAATCTGGATTCTTACGAGGCTCTACAAATGCTTGGAAATAAAAAAATTGTTTTTGATCTAATATTTATAGATCCACCATATAGAAAAGATATGATACCTAAGGCAGTAGATATAATAACTGAAAAAAATATGCTTCAAAAAGAAGGAATAATAGTTTGCAAAATAGATACTATTGAGGAGCTTTACCAAGGAAATGGAGTAATTAATCTAGTGGATCAAAGAAAATATGGAAATACTACAGTTTGTTTTTATGCCCAAAGGGAGGACGAAAATGAATAAAGCTGTATATCCTGGAAGTTTTGACCCTATCACTAATGGACATTTGGATATTATAAAAAGAGCGTCAAAAATATTTGATGAAGTAATAGTAGTAGTATTAGTTAATCCCAGTAAAAAGGGCATGTTTGAAATAAATGAGAGAGTTTTGATGATTGAAAAGTGCATTAAAGAGTTTCCTAAAGTTAAGGTTGAATGTTTTAATGGCCTTTTGGTGAATTTTATGAAAAAAATAATTCTAAAGTTATAATTAAAGGGTTAAGGGCTGTTTCAGATTTTGAATATGAGTTTCAAATGGCCCTTATGAATAACAAATTAAATCCTGATATCGAAACCTTTTTCATGATGACGAATGCTAAATACTCATATCTTAGTTCATCTTCGGTAAAGCAAGTTGCTATGTTTGGTGGTTGTGTAAAAGGACTTGTTCCAGATATAATAATAGATGATATAAGAAATAAGATAGGTGATAATAATTTTTATAATCTTTATAAATAGGAGATGTGGGGTATGGATGTTATAGAATTATTAGAATATCTTCAAGATGTATTAGATAATTCTCCTAAATTTATAGTCCCTGGTAGGGTTGTTGTAAATAAGAATGAAGTAATGGATATTGTTGAAAGAATTATTAATTTAATGCCTGATGAATTTAAAAAAGCCAAATGGATATGTGAAGAGAAAAATAGAATTTTAGGAGAAGCCCAACAGGAAGCTGAGATATTAAAAAAAGAAAAGATGAATTTATTAAAAAAAGAGATAGAAAGACATAGTGTAACCAAAGAGGCTCAAGAGAGAGCTGAAACTATTATAGCTTCAGCCCAAAAAAATGCTAAAGATCTTAGACTAGGGGCTATTGATTATGCTGATTTTGTTTTAAATGATTTACAAGATCAAATAAACAAGTATGGAAACGAAATGTTAAACGCAGTTCATAGTGAAGTGGAGAAATCTTTGAATAATTTATCAAAACAAATGGAAGATACTAACAAAACCATAAGAGAAAACATAATGGAGTTAAGAAATATTAAATAGATTCTTTAGACTATTTATTAGTTTTGGAATAATTAAAATTATAAAGCATAAAATGAAAACTGCAGAATTAAATTCATGTATATTATTAAATCCATCGTATTTAAATGTACTTATTGATTTATTTATATACATAATTTTATATATTATTAATGTAAACATAGAGCTAAAGAAGCCTTGAATTATTTTGGATTTTATATACTTTTTCATTGGAAAATTGAATTTATATAAAAAAGAATAAACTTGAGATATTATAGAAAAACCACTAAAAGATATAAAAAAGCTAAGAACAATTAATTTTAGCGGGGCATGCATAGTACAGCTACTTACAATATTGCAGCCGTTTGTCATTTCTAGTAGTCCAAGAATTATTCCATTTAAAATCTTATTTGAAATACCTAATAGTGAGCTAAATGTATATATAATATAGTTGAATAATTCATCATTTTGTAATAAGGTTATGATAACTGAAAATAGTGTTATAAATCCGCCTATAGATAAAACTGTGTACAATGAGTTCTCTACACTTTTTTTAGTGCGATACCAAAATTCTGACTAGAATCTTTTTTTATTAAGGGTTTTTTAACTTTGTAATTTTGATTAAAGTTTTTGCGACTTAGTATTGCTATAGCTATGCAGGATAAATAATTTGATATAAGAAGAATACATCCAAATGTATAGTTTTTCAACATAGCAATTCCTACAGTTCCAATTATAAAAAGTGGGCTTCCGTTAGAAGCTATAGCCACAAGTCTATAGAAGGTTTTTTCGTCAATTAATCCTTCTTCATATAGATCACAGGAAAATTTTGCTCCTAAAGGGTATCCACATAAGGCACTGATTATAATTGGAAAACTACATTGTTTTGGAAGATTAAAAGGAGTACATAGTATGCTACCTAAAAGTTTTGAATAGATATTTATTCCATCATAATACATTAACATGTTGGTAATTATTAAAAATGGAAATAATGAAGCAAAAACTGAATTAAAAAATAATTTTGCACCATTTAATGTGCCTATAATACTTAATGCTGGATTGTAGGCTATTTTTATAATTAGTATTGAACATATAAGGGTAATTATTTTGTTTAGTTTATATTCTTTACTAAGTAATAAAATTAAAAGGAAAATTGCAGATATTAAAACATAGAAAAATATTTTCATTATAAACCTCTTTATATTAGTACACAATATAATTATATAATTTTAATAAACTAATATTACTAAATATAAATTATAAAATAACTTATGTAAAAGTAGAAGCTTTTATAAAATATAAAAGCTTCTACTTGACTATTGTAGGACTTATAATATAATCGCTAGTAGGAGAGACGGAAGGGTTTAGTATGCTATATGCTTTCGTTGATAAAATATCCAAATTCAATGTATTATTTGTATTTTTAGGGATTTTAGTTATAATAGGAAGGCAACTATTTGATTTTAATTCTTTTAGAACCCTTTGACCGATTTTATTAAAACCTAAAACGCGAGCATAAGGACAAGGAACCTTCCTTAACTCTTTAGTATTGTAATTATCAAATCCAATATATATTTGAGCTAAAATTCTATTTATTCTAGTGTAGGAATATCTTTTGCTTTTTATATTTAATATTAGTTCTTCAAGGGAATTTGATTTATATATTTCTTTAATAATTTTATGGTCTAGTCCTTCAGAAACATCAGGCAGTTTTTTTAAGCAATTGTTTTCTGTAAGTAGTTTATATTTTATATAAGGGAACATATTTTCACCAAAAGTTAAATTGTAGTTTTGTTTTTGTAGCTGAACTAATGAAGCATATAGGTCTTTTGGTATAAAGTTTTCAAGATGGTTTAAATCACTTTTATTTTTTAAGTAATTTCTTATTGCAGAAGCACTTGAAAACTCTTGTGATAAAATTAAATCACTGTAATTACACCCTTTTCTAGTTATTGTTATAGGGTTAATTGAGCTATTTAATTTTAATAGACTTTTGCAGTATTCAATTCCTAATATATTATTTGAGTTATTTAATATACTAGCAAAATCTATTGAAGATTTTGCTGTATCTCTTAAAATAAACTCTTTAAGTGCATTGTTTCTTGCAAGGGGGTAACTTAACCCTTTATTTAAATGCTTTTTTAAAATAGTTGTATATTCATAGGGTTCAAGGTTTAATATTTTTGCAATTTCATGCAAAATATTTAAATCTCCGCATTCGCTTCCGAAACAAAGATCAGAAACTATGTTTAAACCATTTAAAAGACTTACAGCGCCAAAGGCAAAAAATTCAGCAGAGGATAGGCTATAAATAGAAGGTAATTCAAGAACCAGATCTACACCATTATTTAAAGCTAACTTTGCCCTTTTCCACTTATCCATAATAGAAGGCATACCTCTTTGAACAAAATTTCCACTCATTACAGCTAAAACAGCGTCACAATTCGTAAGTTCTCTGGCTTTTTTTAAATGATAAATATGTCCATTATGAAAAGGATTATATTCTACTATTACTCCGCAGATTTTCATATTGTTTCTTCCTTTCACTTAATAATGTTTTAAATAAGGTAATTATAATATAAAATTATATAAACATCAAAAATAATAATAAATTATGTAGTAATATTTATATATATAACCCTAAAATTATATATTTTTGAATTTTGTACATCTAAAAATATAACATATTGCAGAAAAATTATCATTATACTATTGAAAAATATATGAAGAAAGGGTTATAGTATTATTGTGTATTTTTTTATTTGAAAGGAGAGGTTATCATGGAACTGATGAATAAGATTTGGAAGCTTGCAAAAAATGATTTAAAAACTATTGTTCTACCAGAAGGCGAGGAAGAAAGAACTATAGTAGCAGTAGAAAAAATATTAAAAGAAGGTCTAGCTAAGGTTATATTAGTTGGTAACAAAAATAATATATTAGAAAAAGCGAAAGATCTAAAAGTGGATATATCTAATGCTCAAATTGAAGAACCTGAGGCATCAGAGAACTTTGATTCTTATGTAAATGAATTTTGTGAGCTTAGAAAGAAAAAAGGTATGACTATTGAAAAAGCTACTCAAATAATAAAAGATCCGCTATATTTTGGAACTATGATGGTAAAAATGAATCATGCAGATGGAATGGTTTCAGGTGCAGTTCATACTACTGGGGATTTATTAAGACCGGGACTTCAGATTATTAAGACTGCAAAAGGGACAAACGTTGTTTCAAGTGCGTTTATAATGATGGTGCCAAACTGTGGATATGGTGAATCTGGAATGTTATTGTTTTCAGATTGTGCTGTAAACCCTAATCCAAATGAAGAACAACTAGCTTCAATTGCTATTTCTACAGCTGAAACAGCAAAAAACTTATGTGGTGTTGAACCTAAAGTTGCTATGCTTTCTTTTTCAACTATGGGAAGTGCTTCACATGAATTAGTTGATAAGGTTAGAAATGCTACAGAAATAGCAAAAAAAATGAGACCAGATATGCAAATTGATGGTGAATTACAACTAGATGCATCTATAGTAAAAAAAGTTGCTAGCCAGAAAGCACCAAATAGCAAAGTAGCTGGAGAAGCAAATGTTTTAATATTTCCAGATCTACAGGCAGGAAATATTGGATATAAATTAGTTCAAAGATTTGCTAATGCAGAAGCCATAGGACCTATTTGTCAGGGATTTGCAAAGCCAATAAACGATTTATCAAGAGGATGTAGCGCAGAAGATATTGTTAATGTAGTAGCAGTTACTGCAGTTCAAGCACAAAATATAAAATAGCTAAAATATTTAAATATTATATATAATAGATTGGGAGGATTTTTTTATGAAAGTATTAGTAATTAATTGTGGTAGTTCATCATTAAAATATCAATTAATCGATATGGAAAATGAAAATGTACTAGCTAAAGGTTTAGTTGAGAGAATAGGTATAGAAGGTTCTATATTAACTCACAAAGGAAAAGGAGATAAATTCGTTTTAGAGACTCCTATGAAAGATCATCAGGTAGCAGTAGAACTAGTATTAAATGCTTTAGTAAACAAAGATCATGGAGTTATTAACGATGTATGTGAAATAGCTGCAGTAGGTCATAGAATAGTTTCTGGTGGAGATATTTATTCTAAATCTGTAATAGTTACTGATGAAGTAGTTGAAAACATAAAAGAATGTATAAAATTAGCACCACTTCATAACCCAGCTCATATAGTTGGAATAAATGCTTGCAGAACTTTAATGCCAACAACACCAATGGTAGTTGTATTTGATACTGCATTTCATCAAACTATGCCTGAAAAAGCTTATATGTATGCCTTACCATATGAAATGTATACAAAACATAGCGTAAGAAGATATGGTGCTCATGGTACTTCTCATAAATTTGTTTCTCTTAAAGCAGCAGAAATGATGGGTAAAGATGCAAAAATATTAAAATGGTAACTTGCCATTTAGGAAATGGTGCAAGCTGCTCAGCTGTAGTTGATGGAAAATGTGTAGATACATCAATGGGATTAACTCCACTAGAAGGATTAGTTATGGGAACAAGATGTGGAGATATGGACCCTGCTATTGTACCTTACATAATGAAAGCTGAAGGATTATCACCAGAAGAGATGGATAATCTAATGAACAAAAAGTCAGGAGTTTTAGGATTATCAGGAGTAAGTAGTGATTTTAGAGATATAGAAGATGCAGCTAAAAACGGAAATCATAGAGCTAAGTTAGCTTTAGATGTATTCCACTATAGAGTTAGAAAATATATTGGTTCTTATGCAGCTGCAATGGGTGGAATTGATTGCTTAGTATTTACAGCAGGTCTAGGTGAAAATTCAATCTCTTCAAGAGAAGAAATATGTGAAGGATTAGAATTCTTAGGAATAAAACTTGACAAAGAGAAAAACAATGTAAGAGGAAAAGCAGTAGAAGTAAGTACTGAAGATTCTAGGGTTAAGATATATGTAATACCAACAAATGAAGAGTTAATGATAGCAAGAGATACTGTAGAATTAGTAAAGAATAAATAATTTTTAATTAACTGGCAATGTTAATTATATTGCCAGTTAAGATTGTTATTTCAATTAATTAGTATATTAAAAAATATATTTAAGTAATTGAATTACATTGATTTGATTTTTGTCCAGAATCTAAATAACATTAAAATAAAACTTGACTTTTATTGAAGGTGCTTATATAATAATGTTGTTTCTTGTAATTATTTATATGGGGTGCTTTATATGATAATAAATGTATCTGATGTATTAAAGAAAAGGGTAGAAAGGGAAGAATTTAATTTTATTTTGAAACTATCAGAGTTTAGTGATGGCGGTGAGATAGTTCAGGTCATAGAGCCTATGAAAGTAACTGGATCTGTACGTTTACTAGATGAACAGCTTGTTTTAAAAGCACATGTAGTTGGAGTATTAAAGCTTACATGCTCAAGATGCTTAGAAAAATTCAATTATCAATTTGATATGGATTTTCAAGAAAGACTATCTGATAAGTATGATAATGAAGATGATGATATCATCTTTATAGATAATAATAAATTAAATTTGACCGATATAATTATAAATAATATTATTATATCATTACCTATAAAGAGACTTTGCAGAGAAGATTGTAAGGGCTTATGTCAGATTTGCGGAACAAATTTGAATTTTTCAGATTGTACTTGCAAAGAAGAGGATGTAGATCCTAGATTGTCTAAGCTTAAAGATTTTTTTCTGCTAATTAAGGAGGTGTTTATAAATGGGTAATCCAAAGGGAAAGACTTCAAAATCAAAAAGAGATTCAAGAAGAGCACAAACTTTTAAATTAAGTGCACCAGGAATAGTTGAATGTCCTCAGTGTCATGAGATGAAACTTAGTCATAGAGTATGTCCAAATTGTGGATATTACAAAAATAAAGAAGTTGTTTCAACTGAAAAATAATAAAAGAAAGTCACATGACTTTCTTTTATTTTTACATAAAAAAGTATATAATAACTCTATATATAAGATTTATAAGTGAGGTTAAATATTATGAAGATAGTAATTGATGGAATGGGTGGAGATAATGCCCCGAATTCAGTAATAGAAGGGTGTATTAATGCTATAAAAGAATATAATTCTTTAGAAGTGATTATTACTGGACCTCAAAGTATAATTAACGAAGAATTGTGTAATTATACATATGACAAAAACAGAATAAAAGTAGTAGATGCAAAAGAGATTATAAGTAATAATGAGCATCCTGTTATGGCTATAAGAAGAAAAAAGATTCTAGCTTAGCCAGAGCTTTAAAGATGGTTAAAGACAAAGAAGCAGATGCTGTTATTTCAGCAGGTAGCACAGGAGCTTTTATGGCTGGGGGACTTTTTATAATTGGAAGAATTAAAGGTATAGATAGACCTGCTATAGCACCTATACTCCCAGGTAAGAATGGACCATCAATGCTTATAGATTGTGGAGCCAATGCAGAATGTAAGCCTATAAATTTGCTTCAATTTGCTTATATGGGGAAAGTTTATTTTGAGAACATAATGAAAGTTAACAATCCTACAGTAGGATTAATAAATATTGGAACTGAAGAAGAAAAAGGAAATTCCCTTACAAAAGAATCTCATAAACTTTTAAAAGAAAGTTCTTTAAATTTTGTTGGCAATATTGAACCTAGAGAAGTAATAAGCGGTGATACTAATATATTAGTTTGTGATGGCTTTGTTGGAAACACAGTACTCAAAACTTTTGAAGGAGCTGCTTTTGTTATATTATCTACAATTAAAGAAGGTATTATGGGTTCGTTTTTAACAAAGTTAGGGGGATTTTTACTAAAACCTGTGTTTAGAGATTTTAAGAAAAAGTTTGATTACAAAGAATATGGTGGAGCAGCTTTTTTAGGAGTGGATGGTATATGCATAAAAGCTCATGGTAGCTCAGATGCAAAAGCTATGAAAAATGCTATAGGTCAAGCCATTAAATTTTATGATAACTCTATTATTGATAAGATAAAATCTCAAATTGAAAGTGAAACATTTGAAAAATAGGAATAAAATAATTATAATTGATGATATTATTATATTGACGATATTCATTTTATATAATATTATCTATTTGTAGATTTTTTTAGGAGGTGAAAATAAAATGTTTGAAAGAGTAAAAAAAATAATAGCTGATCAACTTAGTTTGGATCAAGAAGAGATAACAATGGGTTCTTCTTTTGTAGATGACTTGGGAGCTGATTCACTTGACATAGTTGAACTTATAATGGCTTTAGAAGAGGAATTCGATATTGAAATTCCAGATGAAGATGCTGAAAAAGTTGCTACTGTTGGAGATGTTGTTGAATATATAAAGCAACATGTAGAAGATTAATTATAGGTCCCGTTTTATGCGGGACTTAAGTTTTTTGATTTGTTTAAATATGCTTTATTATAATTTATCAATTTTATTTTTGAGAGCTTATTTAAATTACAAAAAACTGAAAAAAGTATAGTTTATTCTTGAATTTACATGTATTGTGCAAATTGAAGAATAAACTCTATTTAGAGGGAGATTAGATATATGGAATTATTAAGAAAAAAATGATAGAAGAAGTAGAGGATAAGATAGGAGTTGCTTTTGAAAATAAAAATTTATTAGATGTTGCTTTAACTCATAGTTCTTATACAAATCATAAGAAAAATGTGAAATATAATGAAAGATTAGAATTTTTAGGGGATGCGGTTCTTGAACTTAGTATATCCCAGTTTCTATTTAAAAAATATCCTTCTAAAACTGAAGGGGAATTAACTAAAATAAGGGCTTTAATTGTATGTGAAAATTCTCTTCACAGTGTAGCTCAAAAGTGGCAACTTGGAGAACATATAAATATGGGTAAAGGAGAGGAACTTACTGGTGGAAGAACTAGGGTATCTATCCTTTCTGATTGTGTAGAGGCTATAATTGCAGCTGTTTATTTAGAAAAGGGATTTGAAGAAGCTAAAAATTTTGTTATAAGGATTTTAGATGAAAATATTATAAAAGCTGTTAGAAATGAAATTATTTTGGATTATAAAACTAAACTTCAAGAAAAACTTCAGAAAAACGGTGAAGTAAATATATCTTATGATTTAATTGGCTACGACGGACCACCTCACAGAAGAAAGTTCTTTATGCAAGTGTTTGTGAATGATAAAACCTTTGGAAAAGGTGAAGGATATAGCAAAAAAGAAGCGGAACAAAATGCAGCAAAAGAAGCGTTATGCATGATAGGAGGAGAGTGATGGGAAAAACTCATTATATTATACCAATATTTGTGCCTCACGAAGGGTGTCCACATAACTGTGTGTTTTGTAATCAAAGAAGTATTACTGGATTTCAAAACAATGTAAATGGAGAGTTTGTAAAAAAGACAATAGAAGAATATTTAAAAACTATTAATTCTGAAAATGCAACGGTTGAAGTATCCTTTTTTGGAGGATCATTTACTGCAATTGATATAAATAGACAGAATGAACTACTAGACGTTGCAAGTAGATATAAAAAAGAAGGTAAAATAGACTTTATTAGAATGTCAACTAGGCCAGATTGTATAGATGAAAAAATATTAGATAATTTAAAAAAATATGATGCTGATATAATTGAATTAGGTGTTCAATCTTTAGACGATGAAGTTTTATTAAAATCCTCAAGGGGACACAGTGTAGAAGATGTATATAATGCATCTAATTTAATTAAAAAATATGGATTTACCCTAGGTCATCAAATTATGTTGGGGCTTCCTGGAGATAATTTTAAAAAAGATATAGAAACTACAAAAAAAGTAATTGAAATGGCCCCTGATATATCTAGAATATACCCTGCATTAGTAATTAAACATACACCTATGGAAGAAATGTGCAAAAGCGGGGTCTATAAACCTTATTCTTTGGAACAGGCAGTTGAAATTTGTAAAGATGTTTACGGGATGCTTATGGGAAATAATATAAATGTTATAAGAATAGGACTTCAGCCAACTGACGAGATAAATGTGGGTAAAGAATTAGTTGCAGGACCTTTTCATCCATCTTTTAGAGAACTTGTAGAGGGAAGCATTTATAGTGATATGATTTATGATGAAATTAGAAATAAGAAATTTAGTAATTTAAGTATAGAAGTAAATCCTAGAGATATTTCTAAATTATATGCTAATAAAAAACAATTTTTTAACGACATTATAAAACAATTTTCTACATCTAAAATTAAAATACATCAAGATTGCAAACTTGCAAGAGGAAATATTATACTGAATATAGACGATAATTGTAACAAGATGTCTTTTTATAATTATGTACAAAAAAGTATAAAAAAGGATATAGAATGTTTATATAGAATATAATCTCTATAAGAGCATTAATTATTTTTATAGGGAGGAATATAATTATGGAAGTATTAAAAGTATCAGCGCAATCTTCTCCAAAATCAGTGGCAGGGGCTTTAGCAGCTATTGTAAGGGATAACAAAGTTGCAGAGATTCAGGCAATAGGTGCAGGATCAGTAAATCAAGCTGTAAAAGCGATTGCTATAGCAAGAGGATTTGTAGCTCCAAATGGAATAGATCTTGTAACTATACCTGCATTTTCGCAAATTGATATTGACGGTGAAGAAAGAACTGCAATAAAGTTGATAGTTGAATCTAGATAAAAGTAGATTTAATTCTGTAAGCTCTCGTGGTGTGAACCTTGAGAGCTTATTTAAATTGTATACTTTTTTTAAGGTAGTTATAATCCGTTTCTTATTTTATAAATTAAAGTTAGTATAAAAGTTGATATTTATTATAATTTACTATAAACTAGTAAGGTAAAATTTATATTATAGGAAGTGATATAATGAAGAAAGAGAAAAGAGAGAAAATGACCAAGATAATGGTTTATGTTATAATCGTAATATTTATTTTTACATTGATACCAGCTATTTTTAGTTAGGCATGAAAATAAATAATAGGAGAGAAGGAACATGTTTTTAAAATCACTAGAGATAAGAGGTTTTAAATCTTTTGCTGACAAGACAGAGATTATTTTTAATAAAGGAATTACCACGGTGGTTGGTCCTAATGGAAGTGGTAAGAGTAATATATCAGATGCAGTTCGATGGGTTTTAGGAGAGCAAAGTATAAAAACACTTAGAGGGGGAAAATGGAAGATGTGATATTTGCAGGTACTCAGTATAGAAAACCTGTAGGATTATCCCAGGTCTCTTTAACTTTAGACAATAGAGACAATGAACTTCCAATTAATTACTCTTACGTAACTGTGTCTAGAAGGCTATATAGATCAGGAGAAAGTGAGTATAGTATTAATAATTCAAAATGTAGACTTAAAGATATTCAAGAATTATTTATGGATACTGGAATAGGTAAGGAAGGGTATTCTATAATTGGACAAGGAAAAATAGATGCTATTTTAAGTGGGAGACCAGAGGATAGAAGAAGATTACTTGAAGAAGCTGCAGGTATTGTAAAGTTTAAGACTAGAAAGGAAGAAGCAGAGAAAAAACTTGAAAATTCACAGCAGAATTTAACTAGAATTCAAGATATATTAACTACTTATGGTGAAAGAATAATACCTTTGGAAATTGAAAAAAATAAAGCTAAGGAATTTTTGAAGCTATCTGAAAAATTAAAAACAAGAGAAATAAATATAGTAACTCATAGTATAAAAGAGTTAGAGCAGAAATTAAGTGAACTAAAAAAAACTATAAATGAAATGGAAAATGAAATTTCCTTAAATGATAGCTGTAAAAAAAGTTTGATTTAGAAAAAGAAGATGTTATATGCAGATTACAAGAACTGGAAAACTATATAGAAGAAGAAAAAAGAAATATTACAATAATAAGTCTGATCATAAAGATGCTTTAAGTAAAATTAACATTTTACATGAAAGAATAAATAACTTTAAAATTATTGAAAATAAGAATTCCTTAAAATTAAAGGAAATTGAAAAAGATATAAAAAACTATAAAGAAGAAAGAAATAAAAAAGAAGATAAGTTACAGGAAAATCAAAAGTTACAATTAGAACTTAATGATAGAATTTTGGATTTAGAAAAAAATCTTTTGGAATTTAGTTCGGAAATCTCAGAGGATGAAAAGTTACTGAATTCTCTAAAAGATTCACAAATAGATATAGCTGGAGAAATTACGGAATGTAGAAATAAAGAAGTAATTTTGACTAGTGAAACTAAGGAATTAAATAAAAAAATTATAGATATAAAAGATTCTTGTTTGGGTTATGATAATTCAATAAAAATAAACGTAAATACCAAAGCGATATTAAATGATAAAAAACTTCAAATACTAAATAGAATAAAAGAGTATAACGATAAAGCTAAAAATGCTAAGTCAAGTATTGCTGCACTAAATAGTAGTAAAAAGCATATGGAAGATCAATTAAAGATTTATAATAAAAAATTCAATATTTCTGATGCAAATAAAAATATATTAATTAATTTAGAAAAACAATATGAAGGTTATAATAAAACAGTAAAACTATTAATGAATAATATAGATAGAGAATCTTTAAAAATACAGAAAAGTGATTGTAATATATTAGGAGAAGTAATTGAGGTAAAAAAAGAATTAGAAACTGCAGTGGAAATTGCATTAGGGGCTTCTATTTCCAATATAATTACCAAAAATGATTATGTTGCAAAAGAGCTTATTGAGTATTTGAAGAAAAACAAATTAGGTAGAGCTACTTTTTTACCATTGAATATAATTCGTGGAAAAACTTTAACAGTAACTAAGGATTTAAAAGAATTTACTGGGTATATTGGCGTGGCAAGTGAACTTGTGGATTATAATCCTGAATTTAAAAATGTTATAGAGTATGTTTTGGGTAGAACCATAGTAACATCTAATTTAGATGTAGCTCTAAAAATCGCTAAATTAGTGAATTATAGGTTTAAAATAGTAACTTTAGATGGAGAAGTTGTAAATCCAGGAGGAGCGCTAACTGGTGGTAGCATATATCATAAAAACATTAGTATAATGAGCAGAAAAAGAGAAATAGAAGAATTAAAACTTGAAACTCAGAAACTAAATAAAATTATAATAGAAACCTCTGATAACATTGAAGATGGAATTTCTAAAATAAAAAAATTAGATGATGAGTTTTTAAACTTAAAAGATGAAATACATTATGAAAATATTGAGATGACAAAAGTTGAAGGCAAGATAGATGAACTTGAAAAAGAATTAGAAAAACTTTTTAAAAGTCTTCAACTATCTACTAATGAAATTAATAGGTTAGAGGAAAAGTTAGGTTTTAAAAACAATGAAATAACAAATCTTCATAAAACTATGGAAGAACTTAAAGCAAGTGAAAAAGTAAATGATTTAGAAATAAAAAAACTAGAGCTTAAATTAAAGGATAGATTAAAATCCATAGAAAAACACAAGGAAGACCTAACTGAATTTCGAATAAAAAAAGCACAAATTGATGAGAGCGTAAATAATCAAATTAGTGAGCTTGGAAGAATTGTCAAAGACATAGAATATGGTGAAAAATCTTTAAAGGTTTTAGAAAAAGAAATTAATGATAGCATATCTCAAAGGAAAATAAATGAAGAAGAAATTTTAAAAAACAAAGTTAAAATTAAAGATATTCTAGAACTTTTAGATACAATGGAAAAAGAATTTGATGAAAAAGATATGGAAAAAATAAAGATAAAAGAGAAAATTGAAAGTTATAAAGGAAAAATACAGGATATAGATTTAATTGTTTCAAATAAAGAGAAAGAAGTTCATAAGAATCAATTATCTTATACGAGATATGAAACTGAGAGGGAAAGCTTATATTCAAAGTTAAACGATGAATTCCAAATGACTTATGCAGAAGCATTAGATTATAAAGAAGAGATTATAGATAAAAATAAAGTAAAGGATGAGATATCTGAAATAAAATCTGAGATATCAAAATTAGGTGTTGTAAATTTAAAAGCTATAGAAGAATATGAAGAAATAAAAGAAAAATTTGAATTTATGACAGCTCAAAAAGAGGACTTAGTTAATGCAAAAAATGAGCTTATAGAAGTAATAAAACATATGACAGAAAAGATGAGAAGTATTTTTAATGAGAATTTTGCTAAATTAAGAATTTATTTTAATGAAACTTTTATGGAATTATTTAAAGGTGGAAAAGGAGACTTGATTTTGGGCGAAGGTGACGAACTGAATTGCAATATAGATATAAAAGTTGAACCGCCAGGAAAAAAGCTTCAAAACATAAACCTAATGTCTGGAGGAGAAAAAGTTTTATCAGCTATTGCACTGTTATTTGCTATACTTAAAATGAAGCCTACACCATTTTGTATTCTAGATGAGATAGAGGCTGCTCTAGATGACGCTAATGTAATAAGATATGCAGAATTCTTAAAAGCCTTTGCTAATGATGTTCAATTTATAGTAATTACACATAGAAAAGGAACTATGGAAGCAAGTGATGTTATGTATGGTGTAACTATGCAGGAGAAAGGTGTTTCCAAAGTAGTTTCAATAAATTTAAGTAAATAATTTGAGTTGTAAGGAGTGAATGCAATGTTTGGAGGATTTTTTAATAAGTTAAAAGAGGGTTTAGCAAAAACTAGAGATGGACTTAGCAATAAAGTAGGGGATATGTTAAACCTAGCTGTAACAATTGATGAAGATCTATATGAAAATTTGGAAGAAATTCTGATAACTGCAGACATAGGTGTAGATACTACTTTAAAGATAATGGAGACATTAAAAGAAAAGGTTAAGAATGAAAGAATTAAAGATCCTGCTTTAATAAAACCTTGTTTGAAAGAAATATTAAAAGATATGTTGGTTGGTAAAATTTCTTTAGAAAATGAAGAGTATCCTAAAGTTATTTTAATTATAGGTGTGAATGGAGTTGGTAAAACAACTTCTATTGGTAAAATATCGAATAATTTTAAAAAAGAAGGGAAAAAAGTACTTATAGCGGCAGCGGACACTTTTAGAGCAGCGGCTATAGATCAATTAGAAATTTGGGGAAGGAGAGCGGGAGTAGATATAATAAAACATCAAGAGGGATCAGATCCTGCGGCAGTAGTTTTCGATGCGGTTCAAGCAGCCAAAGCTAGAAATGCTGAGGTTTTAATTTGTGATACTGCAGGAAGACTTCACAATAAGAAAAATTTAATGAATGAATTAGAAAAAATCAACAGAATAATAGAAAAAGAATTTACTGTGGGAAATAAAGAAACTTTACTGGTAATTGATGCAACTACTGGACAAAATGGGGTTCAGCAAGCAAAATTGTTTACAGAAGTGTGTAATATAGATGGAATAATACTTACTAAATTAGATGGGACTGCTAAAGGCGGGGTTGTAATTTCAATTAAAGATGTGCTTAATATACCTGTAAAATATATTGGAGTAGGTGAAGGCATAGATGACTTGCAACCTTTCAATGCTGAAGAATTTGTTGAAGCATTATTTTAAAAAAATTATACCTGTTAAGTAAAAATACTTGACAGGTACTTAGATATTTGATAATATAGTTTTGTGAGTTGGTGATGTATGTGGAAAAAAGAGTGGAAATTTCAATGTTATTAGATTTTTATGGAAGTCTTTTAACTTGCAAACAAAGAGATATAATGGATTTGTATTATAATGATGATTTGTCTCTGTCTGAAATATCAGAGATTACAAACACATCAAGACAAGCAATTTATGATATTACAAAGCGTTGTTATAAACTCTTGACAGAATATGAAAGCAAATTGTTACTTTTAAATAAGCACATACAAAAAGAGAAAAAATTAATAAAATAATTAGTAGTATAAATAAATTAGCAGACAATATTTCACAAGAAGATAGTAAGAAAATTCTTTTTGATATAAAAGAAGATATTGTTAGTATTTAGGAGGTCGACAATGGCATTTGAAGGTTTAGCTTCTAAATTACAAGAAACATTAAAAAAGTTAAAAGGTAAGGGAAAGCTTTCTGAAAAAGATATTAAGGAAGCTATGAGAGAAGTAAAACTTGCATTGCTAGAGGCAGATGTTAATTATAAGATAGTTAAAGACTTTGTAAAGAAGGTAAGCGATAAGAGTCTTGGAAAAGAAGTAATGGAAAGTTTGACTCCAGCTCAGCAAGTTGTAAAAATAGTTAATGAAGAGTTAACTAATTTGATGGGAAAAACTGAAACTAAAATAAACTACTCAACTAATGGACTTACTGTAATCATGCTTGTTGGTCTTCAAGGTGCTGGTAAAACTACTATGGCAGGAAAATTAGCACTTCAGGTAAAAAAGAAAAACAAGAAACCTTTATTGGTAGCTTGTGATGTGTACAGACCAGCAGCTATTAAACAGCTTCAAGTTGTAGGAAATTCTATAGATATACCTGTATTTACCATGGGCGATAAGGTTAATCCTTTGGATATTGCAAAGGCATCTATTGAACATGCTAAGAGTAATGGAAATAATGTGGTTATCATTGATACAGCAGGACGACTACACATAGATGAAGAACTAATGGGGGAATTGCAAAATATAAAGAGTAGTGTTAATCCAAATGAAATTCTTCTAGTAGTAGATTCTATGACAGGCCAAGATGCTGTAAATGTGGCTGAAAGTTTTAACGAAAAACTTGATGTATCAGGAGTTGTGCTAACTAAACTAGATGGAGACACTAGGGGAGGCGCTGCACTTTCTATTAAAGCTATTACAGGAAAATCTATTAAATTTGTAGGTATAGGTGAAAAAATGAATGAAATCGAAGTTTTTCACCCGGACAGAATGGCTTCTAGAATCTTAGGCATGGGAGATGTTTTGTCTCTTATTGAAAAGGCACAACAGTCTATAGATGAAAAGAAAGCTGAAGAAATTGGAAACAGAATGCTTAGCAACGAGTTCAATTTTGAAGACTTTTTAGAGGCCATGAAGCAAATGAAAAAGATGGGACCAATTGCAAAAGTTATGGAAATGATGCCAGGTTTTAACTCTAATCAGCTTAAGGGAATTAATTTAGAACAAAGTGAAAAAGATATGGGCAAAGTAGAGGCTATTATAAATTCTATGACTAAAAAAGAAAGAAAAAATCCTACTTTGATTACTTCCTCTTCTTCTAGAAAGAAGAGAATTGCTAAGGGTTCTGGAACAGGAATTCAAGAAGTAAATAAACTATTGAAACAGTTTGAAATGAGTAAAAAGATGATGAAGCAGATGAAAAACATGCAAAAGGGATTTAAAAAAGGATTATTTGGAAAGTTACCTTTCTAATAGCATATATATACACTTAAAAGGAGGTGAAATTAATGGCAGTTAAAATAAGATTAAGAAGAATGGGTGCTAAAAAAGCTCCTTTCTACAGAGTTGTTGTTGCAGATTCTAGATGTCCAAGAGATGGAAGATTCATCGATGAAATAGGATATTACAACCCAACAACAGAACCAATCACTGTAAAGATTGATGAAGAGAAAGCAGTTAAATGGGTTAACAATGGTGCACAACCATCTGATACAGTTAAAAAACTATTTAATGTTACTGGTATCAACGAAAAAATTACAAAGTAATACTGGGGGTGCTTTAAATGAAGCAATTGCTTGAAATTATAGCAAAATCACTAGTAGACAACCCAGAAATGGTAAATGTAAATGAAATCGCTGGTGAACAATCTATTATTTTAGAATTGAAGGTTTCACCAGAAGATATGGGAAAAGTCATAGGAAAACAGGGAGAATAGCTAAGGCTATTCGAACAGTTATTAAAGCAGCAGCTATAAAAGAAAATAAAAGAGTTGTTGTAGAAATAATATAACTACATAAGAGGCATAATATAAGAGTTGGGAATTCCTAACTCTTATTTAATATTTAATTTTAAATTAGGAGGTGCTGATAAAATGGTAGAATATTTTAAAGTTGGACAAATAATAAATACTCATGGTATTCAGGGAGAAATTAAAGTTAACCCACTAACCGATGACATAAATAGATTTAAAAATCTTAAGAGAGTTTTATTGGATGGACAAGAAAGAGCAATTACATCTGTAAAATTTCAAAAAGATAAGGTTATTTTAAAAATAGAAGGAATAAATTCAATGGATGATGCCATGAGATGTAAAGGCAAATATTTGGAAATAAATAGGAAGGATGCCGTTCCACTAGAAGAAAACTCCTATTTTATTTCTGATTTACTTAATTGCAAGGTTTTTGATACAGAGGGTGTTGAAATAGGAAAAATGTACGATGTAATTAAAACGGGTAATAATGACGTGTATTGGATTAAGGGAGACAAGGAAGTATTAGTGCCTGCTTTAAAAAATGTAGTAGTTAATGTTGATATGGATAATTTAAAAATAATTATAAAGCCAATTAGGGAATGGCAGGAATAGAAATGAATATTGATATTCTTACTTTATTTCCTGAAATGTTTGATGTTTTTAAATATAGTATTATAGGAAGGGCTATGGATAAAAACATTATAAGTATAAGAACACATAATATACGTGATTATTCAAAAAATAAACATAAAAAGGTGGATGATTATCCTTATGGTGGTGGAGCTGGGATGCTTATGACACCAGAACCTATAGTAGAGGCTATAAAAAAGGTAAAAGAAATCAATAGAGGAAAGATTGTGTATTTAGGCCCACGTGGAAGGAAATACTGCCATAATTTAGCTCTTGAACTTTCTAAAGAAGAAAATCTTGTTTTTTTATGCGGTCATTATGAAGGCATAGATGAGAGAGTGTATGATTACATAGATTTAGAAATCTCTATAGGTGATTTTGTACTTACTGGTGGAGAAATGGCTTGTATACCAATCATAGATTCTCTAGCTAGGTTAACTCCTGGAGTGTTATCAAGTTCTGAGAGCTTTATGGAAGAGTCTTTTTACAATGGATTACTTGAATATCCACAATATACACGACCTGAGTGTTTTGAGGGCAAAACTGTTCCTAAAGTTTTACTGTCAGGTCACCATGAAAATATAAGAAAATGGAGAAAAGAGGAATCCTTAAGGATTACTAAGGATAGAAGACCAGATCTATATAGTAAATACCTTAATAAACAAAATAATGATGAAAAAAAGCAAAAAAATAAATTTTAACTTTATTGCTTTACTTAATGTTGAAAAATGAAATATAATATGTTACAATTTAAATTGTGCTAGTACGGGCGGTCCTCTGTCTTTGAATTTTGGTCAAGAACGTCAATTAACTATAAGGAGGGAATGCACATGTTAGATATAATAAAATCAATAGAAGCAGAACAATTAAGAAGTGATTTAATAAGTTTCAATGTTGGAGATACTGTTAAGGTACATGTTAACATTAAAGAAGGAAACAGAGAAAGAATCCAGGTCTTTGAAGGAACTGTTATAAAAAGACAAAATGGCGGAGTAAGAGAAACTTTCACTGTAAGAAGAGTTTCTTATGGTGTTGGAATAGAAAGAACATTCCCAGTTAACTCTCCAAGTGTTGCTAAAGTAGAAGTTGTAAGAGCTGGTAAGGTAAGAAGAGCTAGATTGTTCTACTTAAGAGATAGAGTAGGAAAAGCTGCTAAAGTAAAAGAACTTATAAAGTAAAAAAAATGGGGCTTTAGAAGTCCCTTTTTTATTGTAAATTTTTATTGTATAGTCAATTAAGTAACAAGAAATAAATAAGAAGGGGTAGGATAATATGGAAATTAATTGGTTCCCTGGACATATGTCAAAAACCAGAAGGGAAATAAAGGAAAACCTAAAACTTGTTGATGCTGTTATAGAAATAAGAGATGCAAGGATAGTTAGATCAAGTTCTAATCCTGAAATAGATGATATATGTAAAAATAAACCAAGAGTAATACTTTTAAATAAAGCAGATTTAAGCGATGAAAAAATTACTAATCAATGGATAAGGACCCTTTCAACAGAAAATACAAAAATAATTCAAGGGAATAGTCTAAATGGGGAAGGTTTGAAAAATATTAAATCTCTTTTAGACATACTTCTAAAAGAAAAAATGGATCGTCTTAGAAGTAAGGGTTTAGTAAATAGGGTTACAAGAGTAATGGTAGTTGGAATACCTAATGTTGGTAAATCATCATTTATAAATAAAATAGCTAAGGCAAGTAGAGCAAAAACAGGAGATAAGCCTGGAGTTACAAAAAGCAAGCAATGGATAAAAACCAAAATAGGTGTGGAATTAATGGACACCCCAGGCGTTTTGTGGCCTAAGTTTGATGATCCTAAAGTAGGGCTAAATTTAGCTTTTACAGGTGCCATAAAAGATGAGATTATGAATGTAGAAGATTTAGCTTTTGAACTAATTAAAGTTATGCAATCCCAATATCCTGAAAGACTTAAAGATAGATATAAAATTGATGAACTGCCAGAAGGAACTCTTGAAATAATGGATTTGATAGCAAAAAAAGAGGGGCTGTTATGTCTGGTGGAAATATAGATTACAATAGAATCTCTATTGCTATTTTAGATGAATTCCGTGGAGGAAAACTTGGTAAGTTTTCATTAGAAAGGCCTTAGAAAAGGGTGAGAAAATGTTTAAAGAAATAAATACTTATGAAATGCAAAACAAGAATATTGGAGAAATAAGAGAGTCCCTTAGAGTTGTAGAGAAAAACATTTTTAATTATAGTGAAAATGATGTTTTGAATTACATAGAGTTGATGTTAAAGGACTCTAGAAAAACAGTTCAAAAGCTAGGCGTTACTTTACTAAAGTACAAGGAAAAACTGGAAAACGAACTAAACAGAGTGGAAAATATGTATAAATTTGATAAATATTTTGTTGGTAATAAAGGATATTTAATTGGTGTAGACGAAGTTGGCAGAGGACCTCTAGCAGGTCCAATTGTTGCTGCAGCTGTTGTCTTAGATTTAAACTTCGAAAATAGAAAGGATTTAATATTAGGTATAAAGGATTCAAAAAACTTTCAGCAAAGAAAAGGGAAGAGCTAAGCCATGTTATAAAAAGCAAAGCTGTAGCTTACAGTGTATGTGAAGTTAGTAATACAGAAATTGATGATAAGGGTATTGCTTGGTGTAATAATAAGGTATTTATAGATTGTATTAATAAAATCGATCTAGACCCTTTAATCGTTTTATCAGATGGATATAAAGTTAGAGGCATTTCTATTGAAAATCAAGATGTCATTAAAGGCGATACTAAAAGTGCGTCTATAGCCTGTGCTTCCATTCTAGCAAAAGTCTACAGGGATCATCTTATGGTAAAAAATGCAGAAAAATATCCTGGATATGGTTTTGAAAATAATGTAGGATATGGAACCGAAGAACATATAAAAGCTATACATGAAAAAGGGATAACTGATATTCATAGATTAAGTTTTCTAAAGAATATTTTATAAATTTAGTGCAAATTTTAAGTTTAATTTGCAGATATACATGTAAACGTTAACAAGAGCAACTATATTTAGTATTTTTTATCAAAAGCTTAAAATGCATTTTAAGCTTTTGCTTGTAATTTGGAAATAAATTAAGTTTTAAATTAAATTTATCCTAATTTAAAGTGCTCTAGATACTATACATAAAAAGCATTTTTAAGTAGTTTAATTGATGGCTCTTTTGAATTCACATCTAAAAGAATTTCCACAACGTCAAATCTAAAATTTTGTTCAAAAAGTTTGTTTTTAATAATATAAAGTTGAGCTGTTCTATATATTTTATATTGTTTTTTCTTTATTATAGCCTCAGAAGGATACCCATAAAAAGTACTGTATCTTGTTTTAACTTCAATAAAACAGATGATATTAGTGTCCATACCTATTAAATCTATTTCCCCTATTTTGCAATAATAATTCTTATCTAATATAGTATAACCACATTTTTTCAAATAAGCCTCAGCTAAATTCTCTCCATAGTTTCCGATATTTTTATTCAGATAATGCATAATTATTCTCCTATACATAATATTTTAATATAATCCTTTGACACAAAGCCTTGTATATTGCTCTATAAAATCTTTATACACAACTTAAAAGTTCTTGTTTTAATAGTTTTGTTTTTACAAGTAAACTCTTATATGATTAAAAAATTTCTAAAATTATGATTATATATATAATTATTGTCTAGAATTTAAGTATTAAACAGAAATTTTAGATTTTAGAGGTGATAAAATTGGTGATAAATATAAATACTGCAAATCTAACTGGACTAAATGGAAACATTATTTCTGTTGAAATAGATATTACAAGGGGTTTACCTTCATTTAATATAGTTGGTCTTCCTAATATTGCAGTTAAGGAATCTAAGGAAAGGGTTAGAGCTGCTATTATTAATTCTGGATATGAATTTCCATTAGGCAGAATTACAATAAATTTAGCTCCTGCTGACATAAAAAAAGAAGGAGCATTACTAGATTTGCCTATAGCAATAGGAATTCTTTTGGCTACTCAACAGGTTATAGATAGTAATACTAGTCAATTTTTGTTTTTAGGAGAATTATCCTTGAGCGGAGAGCTAAAAATGGTAAGAGGAGCACTATCTTTAATACTTGAAGGTATAAGCAATAAAATAGAAGAGTTTATAGTCCCTTATGATAATGCAAGGGAATGTAGTTTGATTAAGGAAGCTAAAATATATGCCTTTAAAAATCTAAAAGAGGTGGCAGAATTTATTACGTATAAGGATTTATTACCTTATGAAGATGATGATATTTGGGAAGAAAAGCTTGAAAATGAATTGGATTTTTCAGAGGTTTTTGGACAGGAAAGTACAAAAAGAGCCATAGAAGTTGCATGTGCAGGAGGGCATAATATAGCTTTATTTGGCCCTCCTGGTTCTGGAAAAACAATGCTGGCAAAGAGAATACCTAGTATTTTACCGATTATGAGCTATCAAGAATCTTTAGAGGTAACTAAGATATATAGTGTTTCGGGAAAATTAGAAAAAAATCAAGGAATAATAAAAAAAGACCTTTTAGAAACCCTCATAGTACTGCTTCAAAAGTAGCAATAATAGGTGGAGGAAGCAAAATTTTACCAGGCGAAATTTCACTTGCCCATAACGGAGTGCTTTTTCTTGATGAAATACTTGAATTTAATAAAAATATTATAAATACGTTAAGACAACCTATAGAGGATAAAGAAATAGTAATTTCGAGATTCAATGGAAGTGTTAAATATCCATCTAACTTTATGCTAGTCGCAGCGTTAAATCCATGTCCCTGTGGTTACTATGCAACGGGAATTCGGGAATGTAAGTGTTCAAATTATGAAAGAGATAAATACTTGAACAAATTTTCTGGTCCTTTGCTTGATAGAGTTGATATTTTTACTTTTGTAAGACCACTAGATTACAATGAGATTTGTAATAAGCGAAAAAGTGAGAAATCAATTAATATAAGAGAAAGAGTTGAAAAAGCGAGAATAATACAAAGAAAACGGTATGCTGAGAAAAAAATATTTTGTAATGCTCAGATGAATTCTGAAGATATTGATAAGTATTGCAAAATAGATTTAAAGGCTAGTTTGTTACTAAAACAAGTTTATTCGAAATTTCAATTAAGTGCTAGAGCCTATACAAGAATCCTTAAAGTTGCTAGAACCATTGCGGACTTAAATGGGAAGGAAAAAATAGGAGACAGTGATGTTATAGAGGCAATACAGTATAGAAGATTTGTAAATAATAATATAGTTTAATTAAATTTGTTATTTAAGCAATAAAAAAATAAGTTTAAAGGGTGAATGCATTGAGTATATATGATTTATGGCTTCAAAGGGTAAACGTATCTAATAGAATAAAGCTAGAATTGTTTAAAAAGTTTAAAAAATCTGAAGAAATATGGTATTATTGTATGAGTAGGGAATTACCTATGAATGAAAATGCCAGAAAGAAATTTATTTCTGCTTGGGAAAAAGATAAGTTATATGAGATTATAGAGAAAATAAATAAATCAAATATTAATACTGTTGTATATGGGGAAAAGAATTACCCTAAAAGTTTAGAAAACTACTCTGATGTACCAATTATGTTATTTTATAAAGGTAAAATTGAAAGACTTAATGATAATATATGTGTTTCAATTGTAGGTGCTAGAAATAATAGTTTTTACGGAGAGCAAGCTACAAAATATATAGTTAAAGAACTTTCTAAGTACCATGTAAATATAATAAGCGGTATGGCAAGAGGCATAGATAGTATCGCTCACCTTACTACGTTAAAAAATAATGAATATACTTGTGGAATTTTGGGCTCTGGTATAGATGTTATTTATCCAAAAGAAAACGAAAAACTTTATTATTCAATTATAGAAAATGGATGTATTATGTCTGAATTTTTGCCAGGAACTAAACCTTATAGTTATAATTTTCCTATTAGAAACAGAATTATTAGCGCATTAGCAGCATTGTTAATAGTTGTAGAAGCCGGAGAAAAAAGTGGAACTCTTATTACTGCAAATTATGCCCTTGAACAGGGGAAGAATATAATTGTTGTTCCAGGGACAATATTTTCAGAACAAAGCAAAGGTACTAATAAATTAATTAGAGATGGAGCTTATGTATTTACAGAAATTTCTGATGTTCTTGATTTAATTGGATTAGAATTATATAATAAAAAACAATATAATAAAATTTGTAGTAATGAATATAATAATGATAAAAACAAAGGTGATATACATAGCATGCTATATAGATTAATTTGTGATTCACCAATCCATATTGATGATATAAAAAAAGATGTAATGTTGACATAAAACAATTATATGATGTATTATTTGAAATGCAGCTTGATAATGAAATTATGTGTTTATCTGGAAATTATTATGTTAGAGTTCATAATGCCTAGCTTGGTGAACACATTATTTTAAAATACATACTGGAGGGGATAATATGGGACAAAAATTAGTAATAGTTGAGTCACCAGCTAAAGCAAAGACCATAGGAAAGTATTTGGGAAAGACATATACAGTCACTGCTTCAATGGGACATGTGCGAGATCTTCCAAAAAGTAAATTGGGAGTTGATATAGAAAACAATTATGAACCAAAGTATATTACTATTAGGGGAAAAGGGGAACTTTTAGATAAATTAAGAAAAGAAGCTAAAAAAAGTGAAAAAATATATTTAGCTACTGACCCTGATAGAGAGGGAGAAGCTATTTCATGGCATTTAGCCAATGTGCTAAAAATCGATAATAGTGATAATTGTAGAATTGAATTTAATGAAATTACTAAAAATGCAATTAAGAACGCAATTAAATCACCTAGGCCTTTGGATATGGATCTAATTGATGCTCAGCAGGCAAGAAGGGTATTAGATAGACTAGTTGGATATGAGATAAGTCCTATATTATGGAGAAAAATAAAATGGGGGCTTAGTGCAGGAAGAGTTCAATCCGTAGCGTTAAAGATGATTTGTGACAAGGAAGAGGAAATAAAAAAGTTTGTGTCTGAAGAATATTGGACAATAGAATGTGAATTAGTACCTAAAAATAAAAAAACTAAAGCTGTTAATGTACAATTAACTCATCATAAAAACAAAAAAATAAGTATTAAAGATGAAATGCAGTGCAAAGGTATAATGGAAGAACTTGAGCAAAATGATTATGTTGTGGATAATATTAGAAAAACAAAGAAAAAGAAAAATCAACCAAATCCATTTATTACCAGCACATTACAACAGGAAGCCTACAAAAAATTAAATTTTTCAACTAAAAAAACCATGTCTTTAGCTCAGCAGTTATATGAGGGAATAGATGTAAAAGGACATGGCACAATAGGTTTAATCACTTATATGAGAACAGATTCAATAAGAATATCAAAAGAAGCTGAAAAATCAGCTGAGGATTATATTGTTTCTATATATGGTAAAGAGTATTTAAGAGAAAGTAAAAACAATAAAGTTAAAGCAAATAAAAATATTCAAGATGCCCATGAAGCGATAAGGCCTACTTATATAGAACTTAATCCTGATGAGATTAAAGATAGTTTAAAAAGAGATCAATATAAATTATATAAATTAATTTGGCAAAGATTTCTAGCAAGCCAAATGGCAATCTGTTTATTAAATACAGTGTCTATAGATATAAAAAATGGAGAGTATTTATTAAAAGCGTCAGGTTCTACAATTGAGTTCGATGGTTTTACAAGAGTTTACAATTTAATTGAAGAAAGCGATACAAAAAAAGTTCCTAATCTTGAGGTAAGTGAGATTTTGGAAAAGAATAAAATTGAAAGTAAACAGCATTTTACACAACCTCCTGCAAGATTTTCAGAAGCAACATTAGTTAAAAACTTAGAAGAAAACGGCATAGGACGACCAAGTACTTATGCTCCTATTATTTCAACAATTTTAGATAGAAAATATGTTGAAAGAGAGGGAAAAGCTTTAACTCCCACAGAACTTGGTATAATAGTAAATGATATTATGAGTAATTTTTTTAAGCAAATTGTTGATATGGAATTTACTGCAGAAATGGAAAAAAAACTAGATTTAATTGAAGAAGGAAAAGTCGAATGGAAAAAGGTTGTGGATGAGTTCTTCACTCCACTTAAAGTTGTTATAGATAAAGCAGAAAAAGAAATAGCCAAAATTACTATAGAAGATAAAGTTACAGATGTTAAATGTGATAAATGCGGAAAATATATGGTTATAAAACATGGACGATTCGGAGATTTTCTAGCTTGCCCTGGATATCCTGAATGTAAGAATACTAAACCTATACTAAAAGAGTTAGATGTTGAGTGTCCTAAATGTGGTGGTAAAGTTTTAATAAGAAAAAGTAAAAAAGGAAGAACATTTTATGGATGTAGTAATTATCCTGAATGTGATTTTGTTAGTTGGTTTGAACCAACTAATAAAAAATGCCCCAATTGTGGAAGCTATATGACAAAAAGGTATAATAAGTCAAAAGGAAACTACTATCAGTGCTCTTCCGACAAATGCAATTACAAGGAATTAACAAATGAAGTATAAAATTGTCGAAAAGAATGAAAAAGTTGTTGAAATAAGATTAGGTATATGGTATCATTACTAGGTGATACAATTCTAAAATTTTTAAATACAATAACAATTCTGAAATATGTGCAAATTAGATTTATGATTATATTTGATTATAATGAATTACAAGGAGGTATAGATGTATGGCATCGTTACTAGAAAAAACACGTAAGATAAATAAAATATTACAAAAAACAGGAACAGAGCCTGTGGCATTTGATGATATATGTAAAATTTTAAGCGAAGTTCTAGACTGCAATGTTTATGTAATAAGCAGAAAAGGAAAAATATTAGGACACAATTTTTCAAGTGGATTTGAATGTGATGTAATAAATGAAAAAATATTAAAAGAAAACAGATTTTCAGATGAATACAATAATAGATTACTAGAATATAAGGAAACAATGGCGGCTTCATCTGATGAGGGAGTTTGTTCATTTGATTTAGAAAAGTCATGTGGAATGGATAGTAAAGTTAATATAATAGTTCCTATAGTTGGAAATAGAGAAAGATTAGGTACGTTATTGTTAGGACGATTTGATAAAAACTTTACTGATGATGATTTAGTATTAGCTGAATATAGTGCTACTATTGTAGGTATGGAAATTCTTAGATCTAAACAAGATGAAATTGAATCTGAGGCTAGGAAAAAAGCGGTAGTTCAACTTGCAATTGGCACATTATCTTATTCTGAGCTAGAAGCTGTAGAGCATATCTTTAATGAATTAGATGGAAATGAAGGTTTACTTGTAGCTTCTAAGATTGCTGATAAAGTTGGTATAACTAGGTCTGTAATCGTAAATGCACTAAGAAAATTTGAAAGTGCTGGAGTAATTGAATCTAGATCTTTAGGTATGAAGGGCACTCATATCAAAATATTAAATGAGAAATTACTAGATGAATTAAAGAAAATAAAATAATTTAAAAATGTGAGATAATGTATATCTCACATTTTTTGTGTAAAGAATAAAAATATAGTAGTTTAATATCTATGGCTTTTAGAAAAATTTCATAAAATAAAATAAAAATTATTATTGAATACATCTTTTACATATGGTATACTACTTAAGGATAAAATACACACATTATCTAATTCACAAAATGGTGCCTTAGGGTATTTTGCGAGTATGAAGGTAATGGAGGGTTAACCAATAGGAGGTAATTTATAATGGCAGTAATATCAATGAAACAATTATTAGAAGCAGGTGTTCATTTTGGACATCAAACAAGAAGATGGAATCCTAAAATGGCTCCATACATATTTACAGAAAGAAACGGAATATACATCATCGATTTACAAAAAACTGTAAAAAAAGTAGATGAAGCTTATGATTTCATAAGAAGTGTATCAGAAGAAGGAAAAGACGTATTGTTTGTAGGAACTAAGAAGCAAGCTCAAGAAGCTATAGCTGATGAAGCTGTTAGATGTAGCATGCACTTTGTTAACAACAGATGGTTAGGTGGAATGTTAACTAACTTTAAAACAATAAAACAAAGAATCGCAAGATTAGAAGAATTAGGACAAATGGCTGAAGACGGAATATTTGATGTTCTTCCTAAAAAAGAAGTTACAAACTTAAAACATGAAGAAGAGAAGCTTCAAAAGAACCTTGGCGGTATAAAAAACATGGATACTAGCAACATAGGAGCTCTATTTGTAGTAGATCCAAGAAAAGAAAAGAATGCAGTATCAGAAGCTAAGATTTTAGGAATTCCAGTTGTAGGTATCGTTGATACTAACTGTGATCCAGAAGAAGTTGATTATGTTATTCCTGGTAACGATGATGCTATAAGAGCTGTTAGATTAATAGTAGCTAAGATGGCTGATGCCGTTATAGAAGGAAGACAAGGCGAACAATTAGCTGAATAAAACTTGAAATAAAATTATTAAGTCAAAGGTAGATGAATAACAAATTCATTTACCTTTTGAATTAAATATGAACGGAGGAGTATATATGATATCAGCAAAACAAGTTAAAGAATTAAGAGAAGTTACTGGAGCTGGAATGATGGATTGTAAAAAAGCTCTTACAGAAACTAATGGAGACATGGAAAAAGCAGTAGAATTCTTAAGGGAAAAAGGGTTAGCAGCAGCTGCTAAAAAGGCAGGAAGAGTAGCTGCAGAAGGATTAGTAAAAACTTATATATCTGAAGATGGCAAAAGTGCTGCTATGGTAGAAGTTAACTGCGAAACAGACTTTGTTGCAGCTAATGAAGAGTTTATAGCTTTTGTTGATGGTTTAGCAAAGCAAATTGCAAAATCAAATGTGGCTACTGTTGAAGAATTATTGGAACAAAAGTATGTTCTTGATGAGAGCATTACTGTAAAAGAAAGACTTACTGCATTAATAGCTAAAATAGGCGAGAATATGTCTATAAGAAGATTTAAAAAGATGCAAGTGGAAAAAGGAATGATCGAGAGTTACATACATGGTGGCGGAAGAATTGGTGTTTTAGTTGAGCTTGGTTGTGAAAAAGATGCTGATGTGCTTCACCAAGTTGGAAAAGATCTTGCTATGCAAGTAGCTGCTATAAATCCTCTATTCTTAAATAGGGATCAAGTAAACAATGATACTTTAGAAAAAGAAAAAGAAATATATAGAGTTCAAGCTCTAAATGAAGGAAAACCAGAAAAAATAGTTGATAAAATGGTTAATGGAAGAATTAGCAAATACTATAAAGAAAATTGCTTAATTGAGCAAGTATGGGTTAAAAATGCTGATTATACAATAACTAAATATGTACAGGAAAAAGCTAAGGAAATTGGAGCTGAAATAACTGTTAATGAATTTGCTAGATTTGAAAAAGGTGAAGGAATCGAAAAAAGAGAAGAAGACTTTGCAGAAGAAGTAAAGAAACAAATGCAGGGACTATAATTTATAAAAAATTAAAAGAGAACACTGCTGCGTGTTCTCTTTTTTTAAAATAAAAAATATATACAATTTTTTCAAAATTGGAGGTATAATGTATATGAAAGCTGCAAAGTATAAAAGAATTATGTTAAAACTTTCAGGAGAGGCTTTAGCAGGTGAAAAAGGTTATGGTATTAATTTCGAAATTGCTCAGACAATAGCTCATTCCATAAAGGAATTAGTAGATATGGGAATTGAAGTAGGAGCTGTAGTTGGCGGTGGTAACATATGGAGAGGACGAAATGGAGCCGATATGGACAGAACTACTGCAGATTATATGGGCATGTTAGCTACATGTATAAACGCTTTAGCACTACAAGATTGCTTAGAAAACATTGGAGTTAAAACTAGAGTTCAAACCGCTATCGAAATGAAAGAGGTTGCAGAGCCTTTTATAAGAAGAAAGGCTATGAGACACTTAGAAAAAGGAAGAGTAGTAATTTTTGCAGCTGGAACAGGAAACCCGTATTTTTCCACTGACACTACAGCGGCATTAAGAGCTGCAGAAATTGAAGCTGAAGCTATATTGCTTGCTAAGAAGGTAGACGGTGTTTATGACAAAGATCCTTACAAATATGAAGGTGCAAAAAAATATGATGAACTTAAGTATATTGATGTTTTAGAAAAAGGACTTCAGGTTATGGATTCTACAGCTACTTCTTTGTGTATGGACAACAATATACCTATAATAGTTTTTGGGTTAGATAATCCTGATAATATAAAAAAAGTTGTATTTGGAGAAAAAATAGGTACAGTGGTATCTAAATAAAAAGGAGGATTTTTATGGTAAAAGAATTAGTTAATAATCTAGATGAGAAAATGCATAAAACTATAGAGTCACTACAAAGAGAGTTAGCTTCTCTAAAAGCTGGAAAAGCAAACCCTTCTATGCTAGATAGAATATTTGTGGACTATTATGGCACTATGACACTAATAAATCAAATGGCTAACGTATCAGCACCGGAACCAAGAGTTTTATTGATACAACCTTGGGATAGGAATACTATTAAAGATATAGAAAAAGCTATTTTAATGTCCGACATTGGAATTAATCCTTCTAATGATGGTGTAGCTATTAGATTACTTGTTCCTGAACTAACAGAGGAAACAAGAAAAAAATTAGTTAAAACGGTAAAAAAATTAGGAGAAGATACTAAAATAGTTATTAGAAACTTAAGAAGAGATACCAACGATAAAATAAAAAAAGCAAAGAAGGATTCTACGATTACTGAAGACGAATCTAAGGAACTAGAAAATAAAGTTCAAAAAGAAACAGATAAATTTATTAAAAATATTGAAGAGATAGTTAAAAAGAAAGAAAATGATTTGATGTCTTTATAATATATACATTGAACCTGCCTTAGCGCAGGTTCAATTGCATATAAAAAGGAGGAGACTATGAGAAACTTTTTTTAAACTCTAAAAAGGTTGCGAAAGACAATGACATAGTTAATGACATTGATATGAGTAATATACCTAAACATATTGCCATAATAATGGATGGAAACGGAAGATGGGCAAAAGAGAGAAAATTGCCAAGGGCTTTAGGACATAAAGCTGGAGTTGAAACTATAAGAAATATAGTGAAAGCTTGTAATAATCTAGGTGTTCACTATCTTACTTTATATGCTTTTTCAACAGAAAATTGGAAAAGACCTAAAGAAGAAGTGAATTCACTTATGAAATTATTAGTTGAATACTTAAAAAAAGAATTTGAAGAATTAAATGATAATAATGTGATTATAAATCATATAGGTGATATATCTAAGCTACCTGATGTTTGCCAAAAAGAACTTAATGATGCGTATAATAACACAAAAAACAATACTGGTTTAGTTCTGAATTTGGCTTTAAATTATGGTGGAAGAGATGAGATAATAAAGGCATTTAAGGATATGTATGAGGATTTACAAAACAGAAAATTAAATAAAGATAGTATTAATAGTGAGCTTATAGAAAAATATCTTTATACAGCAGGCATGCCTGATCCAGATATTATTATAAGACCTAGTGGAGAGCAAAGGTTAAGTAATTTTTTATTATGGCAATGTGCATATTCTGAGTTTTGGTATTCTAATATAAACTGGCCGGATTTTAAAAAGGAAGATCTCATTAGAGCTATATATGATTATCAAAAAAGAGAAAGAAGATTTGGGGATGTAAAGTAGGGAGGATATCATGAAAAATAAGCGTTATTTAGGTGCTATATTATTAGCACCTCTTGTAATATTTTTGTTTCTAGGTGGAGAATTTTTAAGATATTTATTGCTTGTATTGTCTCTTATGGGAATGTATGAGTTCTTCAAAGTTATTAAGGAAAAAAATATAAAGCCTATTGCTTCGATAGCTTATATTGCTTGCACTTTTTATTATATTCTTATAAATAAGTCTGTAGATTATAAATTAATTGCATTGAGTCTTGTAATGTTAGCTTTTGTAGGCTTATGTATACCTGTTTTAACATCTAAGTATAATTTTATTGATGTTGCACTAACATTATTTGGTTATATATATATACCAGTATTTTTTAGCTTTATATATATAATAAATTTGAAATCAAATGGAAATTATTTAATTTGGTTAGTGTTTTTATCTTCTTGGCTATGTGACACTACAGCATATTATTCTGGAAGATTTTTAGGTAAGCATAAATTAAATTCTAGAGTAAGTCCAAATAAGACTATTGAGGGGGCTGTAGGGGGCTTGATGGGAAGCACAGTAGCTTGCATTATATTTGGAAATTATCTAATTTCTAAAGGAGTGGGAATTTCTATTTATAATTTTGCTGCAATAGGTTTTTTATCTGGTATATTCTCACAATTTGGAGATTTAGTAGCCTCATCTATAAAAAGATATATTAATGTGAAAGACTATGGAAATATAATACCTGGACACGGAGGAATATTAGATAGATTTGACAGTATATTATTTTCTTCAGTTGTTGTTTATATTTATATTACTTTGATAATTGGAATTTAA
Organism: Haloimpatiens sp. FM7315; assembly: GCA_041861885.1. Taxonomy (NCBI): domain Bacteria; kingdom Bacillati; phylum Bacillota; class Clostridia; order Eubacteriales; family Clostridiaceae; genus Haloimpatiens; species Haloimpatiens sporogenes. Next base: position 1,658,134 of record JBGVUE010000001.1, on the reverse strand, counting down.
AATTATATTTTAATATATAAAAAACAAGTGCAAAATATAATTATTTGCACTTGTTTTTTATATGTGCGCCCAGCATGAGCGCAATCTATAGGGTGAAAGTCCCGAGCGCTGAAGGTGATATAGGCGTTAGCCAATGACAAGGGTGTCCATTGTGAGGTGGAATTAGATTGCTTGGAATTCCTACTGCACTTGATAGATTGATACAACAAGCAATGGCTCAAGAACTCAATAAAATTTATGACCCTAGTTTTTCAGATAGTAGCTATGGATTTAGAAAAATTCTTTGATAAAGTTAACCATGACATATTGATGGAAAGACTTTCAAGAAGAATAAGAGATAAAAGAATACTTAAATTAATCAGAGGATATCTTAAATCTGGAATAATGATAAATGGAATAAACGTAGGATACTTAAAATACTATTAATTTTTATTCTCCATATAACCACTAAGTCCATTACTTGCCAATATTATGCTTGATGAAGTAGATAAAGAACTTGAAAAAGAGGACATAGATTCTGTCGTTTTGCAGATGATTGTAATATATACGTCAAAAGTAAAAAGGCAGGAATAAGAGTTATGAAAAATATGCGAAAGCTACTTGAAGGTCGTCTAAAACTTAAAGTTAATGAAAATAAAAGTGGAGTAGATTATGTAACAAGAAGGAAATTCTTAGGATTTTCATTTTATTTTGCAAAAGGCGGAGCCAATATAAGAATACATGAAAAATCATATAAAAGATTTAAAGACAAAGTAAGAAATCTAACCAATCGTAACAATGGAATAAGTATGGAATATAGAATCATTAAACTTAATCAGTTAACAGTTGGATGGATTAACTACTTTGGAGTAGCAAAGGCTGACGCCAAAATAAAACAGTTAGATAAGTGGATAAGAAGAAGGCTAAGAACTTGTATTTGGAAACAATGGAAAAAGATTAAAACCAGAAAAAGAAATTTAACAAATCTAGGTCTACCGACCTATAAAGCATGGGAATATGCAAATACAAGAAAAGGCTATTGGAGAATATCCAACAGCCCAATACTTCACAGAACTCTAAATAATAAATATCTTGAAAGCATCAATTATAAAAGCATATCTAAAAGATATCAATTAATACATAATTCTTAATGAACCGCTGTATACCGAACGGTACGTACAGTGGTGTGAGAGGATGCTAAATAAAATAATTATTTAGCTCCTACTCTATTGTAGCACAAGAAATTACATAAATTTTATTATGTAAATTAAACAATAATGTAAACAAAATAAATTACACCATGAAGTTGTGATAATTTAAATACTAATATATAATAAAAAAGGTGAATATATTAATATATAGCATTTATTAATGGAGTATATTAATGAAAAATTATAAAAAGTTAATCCAATGTATATTGATATTAGCTGCATTTATAATAATTACACTATTAATTCAAAGGTATTTTAAACCTTTTTTAACAATTATACTGATATTTCATTTTTCTAATCCTATATATGTTTTTGTGTAATAATAGAATTTTTAAAAATAAAATAAGTGCAATAATTAGTATCATGTTTGTTAACTTATTTATATTTCTTTTTATAATATTAGTAGGAAATTTTTGTTTGCGAAAATCAATGTATTTATGGGATATGATGAAATAACTCAGTATAAAAACAGTTTCAATAAGATATGGAGCACTTTCGATTTAGATAATTTTATTAGAGATGTAAAAGTTATTATAAATAATTTATATAGCAATCAATTTGTAAAAAAAGTGCATTTCACACTACTGAAGGTGTAATAGCTTATTTTATAGGTAATATAATAGTTTATTTTATATTGATAGATAAAAATAAAATAGCTATGTATATGCAAAAATTGATTACAGAAAATAATTACATCTTTTTAAAAGATAAAATAAATATTATGAATAAAATTATAAGAGTTGAACTGTTTTTAGTTTGCATAACAACTTTAGAGACTATATTTGGATTTTGGATATTGAATTTAACACATTTTTTACTTTTAGGAATACTGTGTGGAATTTTAGATATTATTCCTTATATAGGAACTATAGTTGTATTTGTACCACTGATATTCTATAAATTTTATTCAAAGAAATATATAGTTGCTTTAGGACTTATTCTACTATTTATATTTCTAGCAGTAAGCAGACAAATAATGGAGGCAAAATTTATGAGCAGCAAGTTTAAAATACACCCTTTGGTAGCTATAATAGGATTTTATATAGGAATGAAATTTTTCGGAATAATAGGGATGTTTATGGCTCCCTTATATATTATTACAGTTAAAGAAATAGTATTATCTTAAAATAGAGAGGTGAAAGATATGAAGAATATAAGCATTTTAGGAGCCACTGGCTCAATTGGAACTCAAACATTAGATGTTATTAGAAGTGAAAAAGATCATTTGTCTTTAAAAGGAGTATCTGCAAATACAAATTCAGAGAAGATTATAGAAATTATTGAAGAATTTAATGTTGAATATGTAGTTATGATGGCCCCAAAAAGCTATGAAGTTGTTAAAAGCTACTGTTTAGTGAATAATAAATCTACAAAAGTATTATATGGTATGGAAGGACTAATTTACATAGCAACTATGGATTCAGTTGATATTGTGGTAACTGCTGTTGTTGGTATGATAGGATTAGTTCCAACTTTAGAAGCTATAAAAGCATCTAAAGATATTGCACTTGCTAACAAAGAAACCTTGGTGGTTGGTGGTGAAATTGTAACCTATGAAGCTAAGAAAAATAATATAAAAATTCTTCCTGTGGATTCTGAACACGGAGCTATTTTTCAGTGTTTGCAAGGAAATAAGTATGAAGATATAAATAAAATATTATTAACCGCATCTGGAGGCCCATTTAGAGGAAAAAGTAAAGAAGATTTAGTAAATATTACACCTAATGAGGCGCTTAAACATCCAAAATGGAATATGGGTAAAAAAATTTCTATAGATTCCTCCACTCTTATGAATAAAGGACTAGAGGTAATAGAAGCTCATTGGTTATTTGGTGTTGATTATGACAAGATAAAAGTAATTGTTCATCCAGAAAGCATAGTTCATTCTATGGTGGAATATAAAGATGGAAGTATTATAGCACAGCTTGCAAGCCCGGATATGAGGTTACCTATCCAGTATGCAATAAATTATCCTGAAAGAAAAAATAGTAGAATAAAACCTTTAGATTTTTATAGTATAAGTCAGCTTCATTTTGATAAACCAGACATGGATACTTTTAGGTGCTTGAAATTAGCTTATGAGGCTGGAAAATCAGGTGGAATAATGCCAACTGTGTTAAATAGTGCAAATGAAGTTGCAGTGGATTTATTTCTAAATGGTAAGATTTCATATCTATCTATAGAGAGAATAATAGAGAAATGTTTGAATAAATATAATAATATTCAGAAACCTACTGTTGAAAATATTATAGAAGTTGATAAAGATGTTAGAGAATACATAAGAAGTACTTATTAGTAAAGGGGGAATTTTTGTGAATATAATTTATCTTTTATTAGCCTTTTTAGCCTTTAGTATTTTAATTATTGGTCATGAACTAGGCCATTTTGTAGTAGCAAAACTAAACAACGTCATGGTAGAAGAATTTTCAGTAGGAATGGGCCCTAAGATTTTTGGAATAAAGAAAAAAGAGACAGAATACTGTCTAAGGGCAATACCTATCGGTGGATTTGTTAAAATGTTAGGAGAACAGGGAGAGGACTCTAAAGATCCTAGGGCCTTTAGCAATAAAAAACCTATTCAAAGAATGAGCATAGCATTGGCAGGCCCAATTATGAATTTTATATTAGCAATAGTGTTTTTTGCCATAATAGGATGTGTTAATGGTGTACCTACATCAGTAATTAGTAAAATAGAAAATAACTCTCCGGCTTATAATGCAGGAGTTTTAGCAGGTGATAAAATAACTGAAGTTAACGGCGAAAAAATATCTAATTGGAATTCATTCATTCAAGCAATAAATGAGAAAAATGGTGGGACTATTAACTTAACTTTAAATAGAGGTAATACTTTAATTAGTAAAAGAATTACACCTTTAAAATTAGAAAAAGAAAATAGATATATAATAGGTGTAAGTCCATCTATTAAAAAAATAGGCTTATCTCAAGGTGTGGTTCATGGAATAAGTGAAGTTAATATGTTAACAAAAGAAACATTTAAATTTCTTGGTAATCTTTTCAAAAAGAAAGTATCTATGAGTGGAGTGGGTGGACCTATAAGTGTTATGAGAATATCTACGAAAGCTGCTAAAGCAGGAATTTTAACTTTAGTTAATATAAGTGCTTATATAAGTGTACAATTAGCTATTTTCAATCTTTTACCAATACCGGCTTTAGACGGTGGGTGGATATTAATATCTATTGTAGAAATGATAATAGGCAAAAAGTTAAATGAAGAAAAAGTAGCAAAGGTTACTTATGCAGGTTTCGTTTTATTAATATCTTTGGCAGTAGTAGTTACTGTAAAAGATATCTTATATCCATTAAAATTATAAGTTATTTTCTAAGTTTTAATTAAAGATTATTTAATAGCTGTGTATTTTTATTTTATCTGCAATGCCATTATTACAAATTGCCTTAATATTAATAATTACTTGAAATAAAAATGGCTATATGATAGAATAAAAATGGTGTAATTAAAGTTTATGGTTCTCTTGTAAATATAGAGTGGGCTGATTGCCCGCTCTTTCTTTTGTAAAACGCAACTATTGTTGCGTTTTACTAATATTTTAAATAAAAATTAGAGAAAATAGTAATAAGCGTTGCAAGGAGGGATGTAATATGACAAAGCGAGATCTATTAGTGAATAAAATTACTGAACTTGTAAAACCTGTAGTTATAGATAGTGGATATGAATTTTATCATATTGAATTTGTAAAAGAAGACGGAGAGAATTTTTTAAGAATATACATAGATAATGAAAAGGGTATAGGATTAGAAGATTGTGAAAAAGTAAGTAGAAAAATAAGTGATATACTAGATGTAGAAGATCCTATATCTGATAGTTATTATTTAGAAGTATCTTCTCCAGGTATAGAAAGAGTTTTACACACAGATGAACATTTAAAAAGATATATAGGTAGCAAGGTAATTATAAAGCTACATAAGCTTTTTAGTGGGAAGAAAAAATGTCAGGTATATTAATATTTTTTAATGATTTAGAAGTTAAAATTCAGGAAGAAGGAAATGAAATCATAATTCCTAGAGATAGAATTAAAACAATAACTTTAAATGGGGATATATAAGGAGGGTAAATAAAATGAATGAAGAATTCATAGAATCATTAAAAGAAATAGTAAAAGAAAAGGGCATAGATGAGAATTTGATTTTCTCTACAATAGAAGATGCTCTTGTACTAGCATATAAGAAAAATTATGGTAGCAATAATACTAATGTACGAGTAGAAATGAATAGGACTACTGGAGATATACATGTATATGGCCAAAAAAACGTTGTAGAAAATGTAGAAGATGAGCTATATGAAATTTCATTAGGAGATGCAAAAAATATAGATCCTAGATATGAAATAAGTGATATTGTTGAAATAGAAGTTACACCCAAGAAATTTGGAAGGGTTGCGGCTCAATCAGCAAAACAAGTTGTTATACAAAGGATTAAAGAAGCGGAAAGAAATATAGTGTACAATGAGTTTATCACTAAAGAATTTGATATAATAACTGGTACAGTTATTAGAAAAGATAGAGGCAATGTATTTATAAATTTAGGAAAAATAGAAGCTATACTTACTCCTAATGAACAGATATCTGGAGAATATTATAACTTTAATGATAAATTAAAATTATATATAGTTGAAGTTAAAAACACAACTAAGGGAGCTCAAGTAGTAGTTTCTAGAACTCATCCTGGTCTTGTAAAAAGATTATTTGAATTAGAGGTTCCTGAAATCTATGAAGGTATTGTGGAAGTTAAAAGCATTGCAAGAGAAGCAGGTTCTAGAACTAAAATTGCAGTTCATTCAAATGATGAAAACATAGATGCTATGGGAGCTTGTGTTGGACCAAAAGGAATTAGAGTTCAAAACATAGTAAATGAATTAAATAATGAGAAAATTGACATAATTAAATGGAATAAAGCTCCAGAAGAGTACATTTCGAATTCCTTAAGTCCTGCTAAGGTTTTAAGTGTTTATGTAGATGAAAATTCAAAATCAGCAAAAGTTGTTGTAAAAGACGATCAACTTTCTTTAGCTATTGGAAAAGAAGGTCAGAATGTTAGATTGGCAGCTAAATTGACAGGATGGAAAATTGATATTAAAAGCGAATCTCAAGCTAATGAAAGTGACAATTTATCAGAAAGCGAAGAATAGGGGTTAGTTTATGAAAACTAGAAAGATACCTCAAAGAATGTGTACGGGATGCATGGAAATGAAACCCAAAAAGAATTAATTAGAGTTGTAAAAAATGAACAAGGCGAAATTTCTGTTGATGTAACAGGAAAAAAACCTGGTAGAGGAGCTTATATTTGCAAAAATGTTAATTGCTTAGAAAAAGCTTTTAAAACAAAGAAATTAGAAAAAAATCTAAATATTAAAATAGTAGAAGAAATTTATGATAAACTAAGAGAAGAGATAGAAAATGAATAATGGGTTTATACAATTTCTAGGTATAGTAAAAAAATCAGGCAATTTGCTGGAAGGATACAATAAATGCGAAGAAGCAATAAAGAAAAACAAGATTTCTTTAGTAGTGCTTACTAAAGAGTGCTCTCAAAATACTAAGGATAAATTTGAAACTTATTCGCATAAATATGGTTTTCTTCTTATGAAAGATATGTCCAAAGATGAGTTAGGTAGAATTTTAGGCAATAAAGAAATAAAGTTAATTGGAATTACAAACAAGGCCATGAGCGATAAATTAAATTCTTTACATAAAGAGTTTAGTTAGTATAATTCGGGGGTGAATATTAATGGCAAAAGTCAGAATTTATGAATTAGCAAAAGAATTAGGTATTTCTAGTAAAGAATTAATCAGTGTTCTTTTTGAAGAGTTCGGGATTAAAGCTAAAAATCATATGAGCGTTATTGAAGATGAAGATGCGGAATTAATAAAAGAATTGTATGAAGAACAAAAAATCAGAAGAAGATACTGAAGAAGAAAAAGATGATGTTTTATCTAAAGGCAGTAAAAAGGTAAAAAATAAGGCTGCAAAAACAGAAACTTCAACTTCTCAAGACAATGATGAAATTGTCATAGAGATGGAAGAAACTATAACTGTTAAAGAATTAGCAGAAAAATTACAAAAACCTTCTACTGAGGTTATAAAACAGTTAATATTTAGCGGAGTTATGGCTTCATTAAATCAAGAAATTGATTTTAATACAGCTGAAAAAGTAGCAGAAAAATTTGGTGCTTTAGTTGCAAGAAAAGAAGAAGATGTTGATAAAGATGCCCTTGAGGAAGTAGATGATATTGAGGAAGAAGAAAACGAAGATGTGGGAGAAGAAAAAAGACCACCTATCGTTACAGTAATGGGACACGTAGACCATGGTAAAACTTCTTTATTAGATGCTATAAGAAAAACAAGTGTTACTAATACTGAAGCAGGTGGTATTACTCAACATATTGGTGCTTATACTGTTCAAGTTAATGGAGAAAAAGTATGCTTTTGGATACCCCAGGACATGAAGCTTTTACAGCAATGAGAGCTAGAGGTGCACAAATTACTGATATAGTTATCCTTGTAGTTGCAGCAGATGATGGAATAATGCCTCAAACAAAAGAAGCTATAAGTCACTGTAAAGCAGCTGGTGTTCCAATAATTGTAGCTATAAATAAAATGGATAAAGTTGGAGCAAACCCAGATAGAGTTAAACAAGAATTAACTGAGTATGAATTAATACCAGAAGACTGGGGTGGAAGCACTGTATGTGTTCCTGTTTCAGCTCATACTAAAGAAGGAATAAGTGAACTATTAGAAATGGTAATATTAACTTCTGAAATGTTAGAATTAAAAGCCGATTCTACTAGAAGTGGTAAAGGAACTGTTGTAGAAGCAAAACTTGATAAAGGCAGAGGTTCGGTTGCTACATTATTAGTTCAAAATGGAACATTAAAAACTGGTGATTCTATTATTGCTGGAACTACATATGGTAGAATAAGAGCCATGTTTGATGATAAGGGAAATAAAATAAAAAAAGCAGGTCCATCTATTCCGGTAGAAATACTAGGATTATCTGAAGTGCCAGAAGCAGGTGACAGATTTAATGTAGTAAAAGATGAAAAAACTGCTAGAAATATGGCTGAAAAAAGAAGTGAAAAATTAAGAGAAAAAAGACTTCAGTCTTCTCATAAAGTTTCATTAGAGGACTTATACAGTCAAATACAAGAAGGAAAAGTAAAAGAACTAGATATAATAGTTAAGGCTGACGTTCAAGGATCAGTAGAAGCTGTAAAACAATCCTTTGAAAAACTATCTACCGATTCTGTAAAGGTAAGAGTTATACATGGTGGCGTTGGTGCAATTAATGAAACAGATGTAATTTTGGCAACTGCATCTAATGCTATAATAATTGGTTTTAACGTAAGACCTGATTCTAAATCTTCAGATATTGCTGAAAAAGAAAATGTAGACATAAAAACTTACAGGGTAATCTATGATGCTATAGAAGATATAAAAAATGCAATGGTAGGTCTATTAGAGCCTGAGCATAGAGAGGTAGTTCTTGGAACTGCAGAAGTTAGACAGACATATAAAATTTCTAATGTTGGGACTATAGCTGGATGTTATGTACTTAATGGAAAGATAACTAGAAATAGCAAGGTAAGAATAATAAGAGATGGAATAGTTGTTTTAGAATCCGAGATTGGATCATTAAAAAGATTTAAAGATGATGTAAAAGAAGCGGCTACAGGATATGAATGTGGTATCACTATAGAAAACTTTAATGATATTAAAGACGGAGATTTATTTGAGGCTTATACAATTGAAGAAATAAAACCTAAATCGCTATAGCATTTTCTTGTTGTGAAGGAGAGATTGAAATGGGAAAATATAGAGGCGGAAGAATTAACGAAGAATTAAAAAGAGAAATAAGTTCTATAATTAGAAGTGATATAAAGGACCCAAGAATAGATTCAATGATTAGTGTAACAGATGTTAATGTTACTAAGGATTTGAGATATGCTAAAGTTTATGTAAGCATCTATGGCAAAGAAGATAAAAAAGAAGAAACAATAAGTATTCTAAGAAGTTCAGCTGGCTTTATTAGAAAAGAAGTTGGGAGAAGAGTAAATTTAAGATTCACTCCTGAAATAATAATAGAATTGGATAGCAGTATAGAAAGAGGAATGCATATTGATTCGTTGTTAAATAGAATTAAGGAGAGATAGTTATGATGGAAGATATAATTTATACAATTAAAAATAGTAAAAATATAGTCATAACTTTTCATGAATCTCCAGATGGAGATTCTATAGGAAGCTCTTTAGCGCTAATGCAAGGATTAAAAAAATTACACAAGAATGTTCAAATTATTTCTAAGGAATCAGTGCCAAAATATTTGTCTTTTTTACCTTTTTCCATAGAAATAAATGGATATAGCAATGAAATACCAGCCAATACAGATTGCGTTATAGTAGTGGATTGTGGTGATGTAAAAAGGATTAATGCTAAGGGTATATGTTTAACTAGTAAAACATATACCCTATTGAACATTGATCATCATTTAAGCAATGAATACTATGGAGATTATAATTTTGTAGATACTAGTGCTATAGCTGTAGCAGAAATAATTTATGACATTTTAAAATCAATGGATATAGAAATAGATAAAGACATGGCAGAATGTTTATACACTTCAATAATTACAGATAGCGGTTCTTTTAAATATCAAGGCACAAGCTTAAGAACCCATAATATCGCAGGACAATTAATAAATACAGGAATCGATTTTACAAAAATTCACAGAATGGTCTTTGATAACAAGCCTTTAAATAAAGTTTTACTGTATGGAGAGGTTATTAATTGTATAGAAGTTGTTTTAGATGGAAAGGTTTGTATTATGAAGCTTACTGAAGAAATGACTAAAAAGTTAAATATGGAAAATGAAGATACAGGTGATGTTATATCCTTAGGTACTCAAATAGATACGGTAGAGGTTACAGTACTACTTAAAGAGTGGAAAAGTGGAACTAAAGTAAGTTTAAGATCTAAATCAAATTTTGATGTTAGAAAGATAGCTGAAAAATTTAATGGTGGTGGACACACTAGGGCCTCTGGAATGCTATTAGATTTTAATGTTGAAAAATCTAGAGAAATTATAATAAATGCTATAAAAGAAGAGTTGATATAGTTATGAATGGAGTTCTAAATATATATAAACCCAAAGGAATTACTTCCTTTGATGTAGTACGTGAGATAAGGAAAATTGCTGGCGAAAAAAGTTGGCCATGCCGGAACATTGGATCCACTAGCTTGTGGAGTACTTCCCGTTTGTATTGGTAAAAGTACTAAGATAATAGATTATATAATGAAAAATGAAAAAACCTATATGACTAAATTAAAATTAGGTATTATTACTGATACTTATGATAAAGAAGGTATAATTTTAAAAGAAAAAAATTACGATAATATTGACAAACATGATATAGAAAATGTGATGAATAATTTTAGAGGTGTAATAGAACAAATACCACCTATGTATTCTGCATTAAAAGTTAATGGAAAGAAATTGTATGAACTCGCTAGAAAAGGTATTGAAATCGAAAGAGAAGCAAGAAAAATTACCATACACGAATTAGAAATTTTAAATATTGATATGCCTTATATAGACCTAAAAGTAGTATGCTCAAAAGGAACATATATAAGAAGCTTATGTTATGATATTGGAAATTTACTAGGCTGTGGAGCGACTATGTGGGAACTTGAAAGAGCGGGCACAGGGTCTTTTGTCAAACAAAACTCAGTTGCTCTTTCTGAATTGACTCGTGAAAATATTTCACAGCATATTATTACTATGGAAGATGCATTATCAAAATACGATAAGGTTCAATTCTGTAAAGATGCAATTAAATTGTTGACAAATGGTGTTGAAATAAAGAACCCATACTTTATAGACCATATCCCTTTCGATAAAATTTTAAGAGCATATGATGAAGAAAAGTTTATAGGAATAGGCATTAGAACTTATGGGGGATTTAAATTACTAAAATTATTGATTTAACAAAAAGCAAAATAGGGGTAATATTTATGATTATCATAGAAGATAGAAGAAAATCAAATTTTCCTTATGAGACGCACATAACTTTGGGAAGTTTTGACGGATTGCATCTAGGACATATGGAGCTTATAAATGAAACCATTAAAAATTCTAGAAAAAAAGGATATAAGTCCATGGTATATACTTTTAAAAACCATCCAATAACTGTGCTTAATAAAAATATTTGTCCTAAATTACTTATGGACAATGAAAATAAAATTAATTGCCTTTCTAAATTGGGTGTGGATATTTTAAGTTTGATACCTTTTGACAATAGCTTTATGAATATAAATCCAGAAACTTTTGTAAAACAACTTATAAAAGAGTACGGTGCAAAGGAAATTACAGTTGGATTTAATTTTAAATTTGGTAAAGAAAATAAAGGAAATGTAGAGCTGTTAAAAGAGCTTCAAAACAAATTTTCTTTTAAACTTCATGTAATTGGACCAATAAAGAGAGAAAATGAAATAGTAAGTAGCACATTTATAAGAGAGCTGATTGAAATTGGAGAAATAGAAAAAGCAAATAGTCTTTTATATACCTGCTTTTCTTTAAAAGGTAATATTGTTGGTGGAAAAAGATTTGGAAGACAGATGGGTTTTCCTACAGCAAATTTAAATTTCAGTTCCAATATGATAGTTCCAAAGACTGGTGTTTATTATACAAAAGTAAAATATAATAAACAAATCTATAAAGGAATAACTAACATAGGCTATAGTCCTACAGTAGATGGCAAACATTTTACTGTAGAAACAAACATTTTAAATTTTAATAAAATGATATATGGTGAAGATCTTAGATTATATTTCATTAAAAGAATTAGAGACGAGCATAAATTTGCTTCTTTAAATGAACTTAAAGAACAGTTAGACAGAGATAAATCTTTTGCAATTAATGAACAATAAAAAATGTTAAAAATTGCATTTACAACTATTAAGTTATTTGTTATAATTACATAGTGAACCGTGTTCTATGAATATAGAATTGCCAACTTATTCATGGAATACCGGGGATTAACAATACGGAGGTGTACGAGATGGATAAGGCAAGAAAATTAGAAATAATAACAAAATTTGGTTCTCATGAAGGAGATACTGGTTCTCCAGAAGTGCAAGTAGCATTATTAACTGAGAGAATTAATCACTTAAATGAACATTTAAAGACTCACAAGAAAGATCACCATTCTAGAAGAGGTCTTCTAATGATGGTTGGTAAAAGAAAAGGTCTTTTAGGTTATTTAAAGGATAACGACATTGAAAGATATCGTAAAGTAATTGCTGAATTAAACTTAAGAAAATAATTTAGAGCGGTTTTATCCGCTCTATTTATATAGTTTAAAAATAAAATCATAAGATTTGTAAATAGTATTACTAAATATTGAAAGGAGGTACATAATATGAATAATGTATGTAAGACTATAGTTGCAGGAAGACCATTAACAGTGGAGTTTGGTAAAGTTGGCATGTTATCAGATGCGGCATGTATGGTTAAATATGGTGATACTGTAATTTTAGTTAATGCTAATTCTTCAGATAAACCAAGAGAAGGAATTGATTTTTTACCTTTTAGTGTAGAATATCAAGAAAGATTGTATTCAGTAGGAAAAATACCAGGAGGTTTTATTAAAAGGGAAGGTAAGCCTTCAGACAAGGCAATACTTACAGCTCGTGCTATAGATAGACCTTTAAGACCCTTGTTCCCAAAAGGCTATAGAAATGATGTGCAGGTGGTTTGCACAGTGCTTTCTGTAGAACAAGATAATTTACCAGAAATACTAGCTACAAATGCAGCATCTATTGCATTATGCCTATCTAGTATCCCTTATACAGAGCCTGTTGGAACTGTATCTGTAGGATTAGTAAATGATACTTTTGTTATAAATCCTACTGTAAAAGAAAGAGAAGAAAGCTCTTTAAATTTAACTGTTTGTGCTACTAGAAACAGAGTCATGATGATAGAAGCCGGTGGTGATGAAATACCAGAAGATGTTATGTGTGATGCAATAACTTTTGGATTTGAAGAATGTAAGAAAATAGCTAAGTTTCAAGTTGATATGATGGCTGAAATAGGAAAAGAGAAGAAAGAAGCTGTATGTTTTAAAGTAGATGAAACTATTGAAAAAGAAATCAGAGATTTTGCCTTTAGCATGATAAAAGAAGCTATGTATATTACTGATAAGGATGAAAGGAATTCTAAAATTGATGTAATCAAAGAAAAAATCAGTACTGAATTTGATGAAAAATATCCTGATGATGGACTTCAAATAGCTGATGTAGTTTATAGAATGCAAAAAGAAGTAGTTAGAAATATGCTACTAAATGAAGATAGAAGACCTGACAATAGAAAATTTGATCAAATAAGACCAATAAGCTGTGAAGTAGGCTTACTACCAAGAACTCACGGTACTGGCTTATTTACAAGAGGATTGACTCAAGTAATGACAGTTGCTACTTTAGGAGCTTTGGCTGAGGTTCAAATCATTGATGGATTAGGTGAGGAAGAGTCTAAAAGATATATGCATCATTATAATTTCCCTTCTTATAGTGTAGGTGAAGTTGGACCTTTAAGAGGACCTGGAAGAAGAGAAATAGGTCATGGTGCTTTAGCTGAAAAAGCTCTTGAACCATTAATACCTTCGGAAGAAGAATTCCCATATACTATAAGATTAGTTTCAGAAGTATTAAGCTCTAATGGATCAACATCTCAGGCAAGTGTGTGTGGAAGTACACTAGCACTTTTAGATGCAGGGGTGCCTATTAAAAGACCAGCAGCAGGCATAGCAATGGGTCTTATAACTAGTGAGGATTTATCAAAAGAAAAAATTCTTACTGACATTCAAGGATTAGAAGATTTCTTTGGAGATATGGATTTCAAAGTAGCAGGTACAGAAAAAGGTATAACTGCTATACAAGTTGATACAAAGATTAAAGGACTTTCTAATAACTGCATAAGAGAAGCTATAGAGGGTGCTAAAAAAGCTAGACTATTTATATTAAGTAAAATGAATGCTTGTATAAACGCACCAAGAGAAGATTTATCAAAATATGCTCCTAGGGCTTATACTATCACTATAAATCCTGATAAAATAAGGGATGTTATAGGTAAAGGTGGAGAGACTATAAACAAGATAATAGCTGAAACTTCAGTTAAGATAGATATAAAAGATGATGGAACTGTATTTATACTATCTACCGACAAGGAAAGTGCTGATATGGCTATTAAAATGATTGAAGATGTCACAAAAGACGTTGTAGTTGGAGAGATATATTTAGGAAAAGTAACTAAAATTACTAATTTCGGAGCATTTGTTGAAATACTACCAGGAAAAGAAGGTCTAGTACATATTTCTCAACTAGATTTTAAACGTGTAAATAAGGTAGAAGATATAGTATCTGTTGGTGATGAAATTTTAGTAAAAGTTACAGAGATAGATAAGCAAGGCAGAGTTAATCTTTCAAGAAAAGATGCAATAAAAGAGTCTGAAAACAAAGAAGAGTAAAAATGAAAGGGCGTGATTGCCTTTTTATTTTTTGATACTGTAATATTGACACAGCTCATTTCATAGTATTTTATAGAATACATTATGGGAGGTGTTTATATGGAGGAGTCAAATATAAGACTATATAGTGAAATGGAACACTTTGAAATTATAAACATAAATGATGGAGATAAACATGGATATTTAGTTAATAATGACTTAGTTATTGATGAAAATGGGGAATTTAAAGTGTTAATACTAAATGAAAGTAAAAGCAAATTTTCTATTTTCGGAGGAACTACTTTTAGCGAAATTCCCTGGGATTATGTAAAAAAATTGGCTCTAGGACAATAATAATAGATGTAGATGATTCATTAGTTAAAAAGACTAGCATATAATGGGGGACGAGTAATATGAATATAATAGTTCAAAAATTTGGAGGTACTTCTGTATCTACTCATGAAAAAAGAATGTTAGTTATAGAAAAAATAGTAAAAGCTAAAAAACAAGGATATTTACCAGTTGTTGTGGTGTCTGCTATGGGTAGAAAAGGTGAACCTTATGCTACAGATACATTGATTTCATTAATTGATAAAGATTTTAAAATTGAAAATCCTCAAGCTGCAGATTTACTTATGAGCTGTGGTGAAATTATAAGCACTGTAGTTATGAGTAATGAATTAAACAATAAAAATATTTTATCTGTTCCATTGACAGGTGGCCAAGCAGGAATTATTACGGACAATAACTTTGGAAATGCAGAGTTGAAAGAAACTAAAATTCAAAACCTAATGGATATATTAAAAGAAGGAAAAATTCCTATTGTAGCGGGATTTCAAGGCTTAAGTGAAAAAGGATATATTACAACTTTAGGTAGAGGTGCAAGTGATTTAACTGCAGCTATTTTAGGTGTAGCTTTAAATGCTGAGAAAGTTGAAATATACACGGATGTTGATGGTATTATGACAGCAGATCCTAGAATGGTTTCAAAAGCTTCATTGATTAAGCAAATAAGTTATAATGAGGTATTCCAATTTGCAGATCAAGGAGCTAAAGTTATACACCCAAGGGCAGTAGAAGTTGCAATGAAAGGTAATATACCTTTAGTAATAAAAAATACTTTAAGTGATAGTGAAGGAACAATAATAGATAATCTAGGTAGTATGCAAGGAGAGAATGTTATTACTGGAATTACTTCTCTTGATAACAGGGTTCAAGTTAAAGTTAGAATTAATAGAGAAAATAATTATAATGATATATTTAGTGTCTTAGCTCATAATTCAATAAGCATTGATCTTATAAACATATTTCCAAAGGAAACTATATTCACAATTGACAAAGAAGATAGAATAAAATTTGATGAAATTATGAATGCCTTTAAATTAACTTGTGAATACGTTGAGGCTTGTAGTAAAATTGCTATTATAGGATCTAGAATGAAGGGAATGCCTGGAGTAATGGCAAGAATATTAAAAGCATTAACTAAAGAAGATATAGAAGTTTTACAAACAGCGGATTCTCATATGACAATTTGGTGTCTTGTAGAAAGTAAAAATTGTATAAAAGCTATAAATGCTCTTCATAAAGAATTTAAATTAGGATAAATGAATATATATATTCTTTCTTGTGCAAAATAGATTTGCTAGGAGGAGTGTATATGTGTAATGAGGAAAAGAAAAAAGAAATAAATAATGAGCGAGAAAATATTAAGGAATTTGGTGTATCTAAAATTTCCGAGCAATTAGATCATATAAAGATATTGCCCATTATTGGTCAAATTGAGGGGCATATGATGTTACCACCTCAAACCAAGGCTACTAAGTATGAACATGTAATACCACAATTAATTGACGCTGAAAGAGATAAAAATACAGAGGGAATACTAATTATATTAAATACAGTTGGTGGCGATGTTGAGGCTGGACTTGCAATTTCTGAAATGATAAGGAGTCTTTCTAAACCTACTGTATCTTTAGTTATTGGTGGAGGCCACTCAATTGGAGTTCCTTTAGCTACATCGGCAAAGTATTCTTTTATATCGCCTTCAGCTACTATGATAATTCATCCTATTAGAATGAATGGGTTAGTTATAGGAGTTCCTCAAACTTTTGAATACTTCAATAAAATGCAGGAGCGAATATCAGAATTTATAATTAGAACCTCAAAAATAAAAAAAGACACATTAAATAAACTTATGTTAGCTACAGATGAACTTTTAAATGATATGGGGACTATATTGATTGGAAAACAAGCAGTAGAATATGGACTTATTGATGAGGTTGGTGGAATAAGTAACGCTTTATCTAAGCTAAATAATATGATTAATAAATCGCAAGACCATAGGTAAATTTATCCTATGGTTATATTTTATTTATAATCTTAGAGGAAATTTAAAAGCTTTGTAGAAATACTTTTTTGGAGGTGAATGTGTTGGGCAAAAAAGAGTAACCAAAAAAATGAATCGGACAGACATAATGAAGTCAAAGGGGTTGTTTTTATAACTTTTGGATTGCTTTCAATTTTTAGTATCTATGCATCTAATTCATCTGGAATAATTGGAAAATTCATAAGAGATATATTTATTTTTACTTTCGGAGTAGGTATGTATATTTTACCTTTTATTATAATAATCATAGGAATAATATATATATACACTAAGGGAAATATAAAGGTAAATGCTAAATTTTATGCTTTTTTTATATTTTATATAAATACACTATTTTTTATTAGTATGGTAGTTATGGACGATTACTACAATGGAAATTTATTTGAAGGTGTTAAAAAAATATTTACTTCACAAAGTGTTGTGCATGGCGGCATATTTGCGTATATTTTTGATGTGCAATTATATAAATTATTTGGTAAACTGGGAAGTTATATAATATTTTTTTCTATATATATAATTTGCTCTATAATAATAATGAATTTCTCTTTAAACAATTTAATGTGTAATGCAAGGAATAGATTTATAAAAATAAAAAAACAGGGACTTGCAAATAAATTTGACAATTTAGAACATAAAGAATTGGAACCTAAAATTGAAATTCAAGAGCAGAATAACCCAAAAGATAAGATTAAAATTATAGATTTTTTAAAAAATACTAATTATGATGGAAAAGATGAAGTTAGTGATAATATTGCAGTAGACGAGGAAATTAAAGATACAAACAGGGATAATGATGAATTAAGTAATGAAAATATTAATGAGCAATTATCTGAAGTAATGAGAAAAAGTTCAGAAGAAGATGAATTGGAGTATAATTTACCTAGTATAGATCTTCTTAACATTAACGATAAATTAAAATTAAAAAAGGGCGATAAAAAAGGCTTAATAAGTAGTGCAAACAAATTAGAAGAAACTTTAAGCAGTTTTGGCGTAGAAGCAAAAGTATTACAAGTCACTAAAGGTCCTTCAGTTACAAGATATGAGTTGCAACCAGAAGCCGGAGTTAAGGTAAGCAAAATAGTTAACTTATCTGATGACATAGCGCTTAATTTAGCTGCTTCAGGAGTGAGAATAGAAGCACCAATACCGGGTAAATCGGCAGTTGGTATTGAGGTTCCCAATAAAGAATTAACACCTGTTTATATAAGAGAAGTAGTTGAAAGCGAGGAATTTCAAAATTCAAATAAGTCAATATCATTTTGCCTTGGCAAGGATATTGCAGGGAAATGTGTTGTAGCAGATTTAAGTAAAATGCCACATTTATTGGTAGCTGGGGCTACTGGTTCAGGAAAGAGTGTGTGTATTAACACTTTAATCATAAGTTTACTATATAAATACTCTTCAAGGGATGTAAGGTTACTTTTAATTGACCCTAAAGTAGTTGAATTAAGCGTATATAATGGAATACCGCATCTTTTAATACCAGTTGTAACAGAACCCAAGAAAGCTGCTGGAGCCTTAAATTGGGCCGTAAATGAAATGACCAGAAGATATAAATTATTTGCTGAAAATGCTGTTAGAAATATAGATGGTTATAATGATCTTCATGCTAAGGGAATTGTAGATGAAAAACTTCCTTCTGTAGTAATAATTATAGATGAGTTAGCGGATCTTATGATGGTGTGTCCCGGAGAAGTAGAGGACTATATAGGTAGATTAGCCCAAATGGCTAGGGCTGCAGGCATGCATTTAGTTATTGCAACTCAAAGGCCTTCAGTAAACGTAATAACAGGAGTAATTAAGGCCAACATACCTTCTAGAATTTCTTTTGCAGTTTCCAGCCAAATTGATTCTAGAACAATTTTAGATTCTTCAGGTGCTGAAAAATTGCTAGGAAAAGGTGATATGCTTTTTTATCCTGTTGGTGAGTCAAAACCTTTAAGAATACAAGGAGCATTTATTTCAGAAGAAGAGGTTGAAAATGTAGTAGAATTTATTAAATCTCAGCAAAAGGATTTAGATTATAAGGAGGAGATAATAAATCAAATTAATTCAAGTGTAGATAAGAGTGAAAGTGATCAAGATGAATTATTTGATGAGGCTGTAGATATAGTATTACTTGAAGGACAAGCATCTACATCACTATTGCAAAGGAAATTAAAAATAGGATATAATAGAGCTGCTAGAATAATTGAGGAACTAGAGGATAAAGGAGTAATTTCTTCTAGAAATGGTAGTAAGCCAAGGCAAGTTTTAATTAGCAAAGATAAATAGAAAATATTTCCATGGAAATATTTTGAATAGGGAGGAACTATTGTGACAGAGTATAAAGTTGGCTTAGTTAGCTTAGGCTGCGATAAAAACAGAATTGATTCGGAAATTATGTTAAAAAAATTAAGTAGTAAATATGAAATTGTAAATGATCCTAAGTTGGCTGACATAATAATTGTTAATACCTGTGGATTTATTGAAGAAGCAAAACAGGAAGCTATAAACACTATACTAGAAATGTCCAAATATAAGGATTGTAACTGTAAAGTGTTAGTGGCTACTGGTTGTTTAACTCAAAGATATGGAAAAGATTTAATTGATTTAATTCCTGAAATTGATTTAATATTTGGTGTAAATAATTATGACAATTTAATTGAATCAATAGATGAATTTTTACGTAACAAGGAAAAACATTGTTACTGCGAATATAGTAATTCAATAATAAATGAAGGTGAAAGAGTTTTAACTACTCCAAAGCATACAGCATACTTAAGAATTGCAGAAGGGTGTAGTAATTATTGTTCCTATTGCATTATTCCATACATAAGAGGAAATTATAGAAGCAGAAATATGGATAATATTCTTAAAGAAGCCGAGAGATTATCTCAAAGTGGAGTTAGGGAATTAATTTTAGTAGCACAAGATACTACAAAATATGGAGTGGATATTTACGGAGAAAATAAAATACATGAACTAGTTAATAAAATTTCAAAAATAGAAAATATTAAATGGATAAAAATATTATATTGCTATCCTGAACAAATAAAAATAGATCTTATAAAAGAAATGGCTAATAATGCAAAAGTATGTAATTATCTTGATATTCCACTTCAGCATATAAGCAATAATGTGCTTAAAAATATGAAGCGTAGGACAAGAAAAGAAGAAATAATTAATACAATACAACTGATTAGGAACGAAATACCTAATATAGTACTTCGAACTTCAATAATAGTAGGCTTTCCAGGAGAGACTCAAGAGGATTTTATTGAGTTAAAAGAATTTATAAAAGATACAAAGTTTGATAAATTAGGAGTGTTTAAATATTCTAAAGAAGAAGGTACTTTAGCCTCAAAAATGGATAACCAAGTTGATGATATAATAAAAGAAGCAAGGCTTGAAGAATTAATGACTGAGCAGCAAAAGATATCACAATCTATTAACAAAGGTAAAATAGGAAGAACATATGAAGTTTTAATCGAAGGATTTAAAGATGGTTATTGGTATGGAAGAAATTATGAAATGATTCCTGAAATTGATGGATTAATATGGTTTAAATGTGATAGAATATTAAAAGTAGGAGAGTTTATAAATATAAAAATTATAGAAGCTTTAGAATATGATTTAATAGGAGTTGTATGTCATGAATCTTGCTAATAAGTTAACTTTAATTAGAATTTTTTTAATACCGATTTTTCTTGTTTTTATCACAATTAAAGATATACCCTATGGAACTACCATAGCAACTGCCATATTTATTGGTGCATCTTTAACTGATAAATTAGATGGATATATTGCAAGAAGTAGAAATCAAATAACACGCTTTGGAAAATTCATGGATCCTTTAGCAGATAAATTACTAGTTACTGCAGCTTTAGTTTCTTTAGTGGAATTCCATATTATAAGCAGCTGGGTAGCAGTCATAATAATAGCTAGAGAATTTGCGGTAACAGGACTAAGAACTATTGCAGCTTCAGATGGAATAATTTTAGCTGCAAGTTGGTGGGGGAAAATTAAAACTGCAACTCAGATGGTTGCTATAATTATTTCTTTAATCGGCAAAAGTTATCCTACTGAATTTTTTATAGTTTTATCTAAGGTAACTATAGGCTTAGCCGTTATTGCCACAATAGTATCAGGAGTGGACTATTTTATCAAAAATAAAAATGTATTAAATTTTGATAAATGATTATTTATAATAAGATATGTTAATAATTTATATAAAGGTTCCTACATTTTTAAGTAGGAGCTTTTAATATATTGACCCATTTAAGTTTATATTGTATAATAAGAACAGATGTTCGGAAGGATGGTGAACCCATAAGGGGATATATTATGAATAATGAAAAATTAAAAGCTTTAGATATGGCCTTAAGTCAAATTCAAAAACAATTTGGTAAAGGGGCTGCAATGAAATTAGGAGAACGTGAAATTCCAAAGTTAGATTGTATTTCTACTGGATGTTTGAGCTTAGATATAGCTTTAGGTATTGGTGGAGTTCCAAAAGGAAGAATAGTGGAAATATATGGACCTGAATCTTCTGGTAAAACAACAGTTGCATTACATATAATTGCTGAGGCACAAAAAAAGGCGGTACAGCAGCTTTTATAGATGCAGAACATGCTCTAGATCCAAATTATGCACATGCATTAGGTGTTGACATAGAAAACCTTATAGTTTCTCAACCAGATACAGGGGAACAAGCTTTAGAAATAGCGGAAGCTTTAGTTAGATCCGGTGCAATAGACGTAGTTGTAGTTGACTCAGTAGCTGCCCTTGTTCCAAGAGCAGAAATAGAAGGAGAAATGGGAGACTCTCATGTAGGACTTCAAGCAAGGCTTATGTCTCAAGCACTTAGAAAACTTACTGGGGCTATAAATAAATCAAATTGTATAACTGTATTTATTAATCAGTTAAGAGAAAAAGTAGGCATAATGTTTGGAAATCCAGAAACAACTCCAGGTGGAAGAGCGTTAAAATTTTACGCTTCAGTTAGAATGGATGTAAGGAAAATTGATAATATTAAACAAGCTGAACAAATACTAGGGAATAGAACCAGAGTAAAAGTCGTTAAAAATAAAGTGGCACCGCCATTTAAACAAGCTGAATTTGATATAATGTATGGTCAAGGAATTTCAAGAGAAGGAAATGTATTAGATGTTGGAGTAAGTGAAGATATTGTAAACAAAAGCGGTGCATGGTTTTCTTATAAAGACGTTAGACTTGGACAAGGAAGAGAAAATGCTAAGCAGTATTTAAAAGATAATCCATCATTATTAACAGACATAGAAAATCAAATTAGAACTAAATATGAATTGCCACAAGTTAAAGAAATAAAAAAAGAAGATAGCACTAAAGATAAAGAAATGAAAGCTACTGACAAAACTGATAAGTAGGTTAATACGTTTTTACTAAATTTTAAAAATAAATTTTAATATTATTAGCTACTTTTGCATGTAAATTCATATTATTTAGATTTGGATTCTTGACATTAAATTAAAATTAATATAAAATATATACAAATACTGGTTTATCATATAGGGTAATTAAATTAGATAAGCACCTTTAATAGCTTTTGTTTTGCTCCTTTTGACGCATACAGAATAAGCAAGGGAGGTGTTGAAATGCCTATATATTATACAGTTATGATAATAATTGCTTTCTTACTTCTTCTATTTACAACTATAGTTTATATTAGAAAAAATATTTCAAATGCTAATGTTGCAAAATCTGAAGAGAAGGCAAAAAAATAGTAGAAGAAGCAAAAAAAGATGCTGAATCTGCTAAGAAAGAAGCTATTTTAGAAGCAAAAGAAGAGGTCCACAAGTTAAGAAATGATTTAGAAAAAGAATCAAGAGAAAGACGAAATGAAATCCAAAGATTAGAAAGAAGAAATATACAAAGAGAAGAAGCACTTGACAAAAAAGGTGAAGTGTTAGAAAAGAAAGAAGAAGGTATTAATAAAAAGCAACAAGAACTTGACAAGACAGAGCAAGATATTCAAAATTTATACGCAGAACAAAGACAAGAGTTAGAAAAAATTTCTAGTTTAACTTCTGAGGAAGCTAAGGAAATTTTATTAGATGAAACAAGAAAAGAAGTTAGACATGATTTAGCTTTAATGGTTAAGGAAGAAGAAACAAGGATAAAAGAAGAATCAAATAAAAAATCTAGAGAAATTATAGCCTATGCTATTCAAAGATGTGCAGCAGACCATGTTGCAGAAACTACAGTTCATGTGGTTTCACTTCCAAATGATGAAATGAAGGGAAGAATAATCGGTAGAGAGGGTAGAAATATAAGGACTTTAGAAACTCTTACAGGAGTTGATTTGATTATAGATGATACTCCAGAAGCTGTAATACTTTCTGCTTTTGATCCTATAAGGCGTGAAGTTGCAAGAATTGCTCTTGAAAAGTTGATTGTTGATGGTAGAATTCATCCTGCTAGAATAGAAGAAATGGTAGAAAAAGCCAAGAAAGAAGTAGAAAACATAATAAGGGAAGAGGGAGAACAAGCTACATTTGAAACAGGTATACATGGTCTTCATTCTGAACTTATAAGATTACTTGGTAGATTAAAGTACAGAACAAGTTACGGACAAAATGTTTTAAAACATTCTATGGAAGTAGCTTACTTAGCAGGTTTAATGGCGTCAGAACTTGGAATTGATCCATCTTTAGCAAAAAGAGCGGGTTTATTGCATGATATAGGAAAAGCTGTAGACCATGAAATAGAAGGTCCACATGCTGCTATAGGCGCAGAAGTTGCTAAGAAGTATAAGGAATCTTCAATAGTTGTAAATGCAATAGAAGCTCATCATGGCGATGTAGAGCCTCAGTCTTTAGAAGCTGTTCTTGTTCAAGCGGCTGATGCTATATCTGCTGCAAGACCAGGTGCAAGAAGAGAAACTTTAGAGGCATACATTAAGAGATTAGAGAAGTTAGAACAAATAGCTAATGAATGCGAAGGAGTGGAAAAGTCTTTTGCAATTCAAGCTGGTAGAGAAATAAGAATAATGGTTAAGCCTGATGAAATTGATGATGTAGAAACTGTTGAAGTAGCTAGAAATTTGGCAAAACGAGTTGAAGATGAACTAGAATACCCAGGCCAAATAAAAATTAATGTTATAAGAGAAACAAGAGCTATTGAATATGCAAAATAATCTTTAAAAGAAAACCCTTTTCTATTTGATTTTAAGAATTCAGATAAAGAGGGTTTTTTTATTTGTGTAGAATACTTAAAGGTGGGGATATTAGACACACTAAAAGTTTTGCCTTAGGAGGTCATATTATGGAAGTATTAAAGGTTTCAGCTAAATCAATGCCAAACAAAGTAGCAGGTGCGCTAGCAGGCGTTTTAAGAGAAAAAGGTGTAGCAGAGATCCAAGCAATCGGTGCCGCTGCAATTAATCAAGCAGTTAAATCTATAGCTATTACAAGAGGATTTGTAGCTCCAAGTGGTATGGATATTGTCTGCATACCAGCTTTTTCAGATGTTGAAATAGAGGGGGAAAAAAGACTGCAATAAAGTTTATGGTTCAACCTAGGTAATTTATAAAAATTTTTGAAAATGTTTTCTTAGGACTTGTTTTTTTATTTTTAAAAACAAGTCCTTTTAATTTATTAAAAAATATATTAAAATTACTATGTGTGCTTATTTAATCTTTTGAAGGGAGAAAGTTATGAAATTAAACATTAAAGAAATTGTTAAATTAACTAGACCAAAACAGTGGATAAAAAACTTTTTTATATTTGCTGCTATAGTCTTTTCGGGCAAATTTATGGATATTGATTTACTTAAAGGCAATATAATAACTTTTATTATATTTTGTTTAACCTCATCTTCTATTTATGTTTTAAATGATATAGTTGATATAGATAAGGATAAGTGTCATCCAGAAAAGAAAAATAGACCTTTAGCTAGTGGAAAGGTTACAATCCTTCAAGGAGTTGTGTTAAATATAATATTAGTATTATTAGTAATTATTTTATCTTTAAATTTAAATTATAAAATATTCATTATATGTTTAATATATATAATAATGAATATACTATATACTTTCAAATTGAAAAATGTAGTTATAATTGATGTTATGATTATTACTTTTGGGTTTGTACTAAGAGTGGAAAGTGGTAGTATGGCAACTAAAGTAGAGCTATCTCCATGGCTTATTTTATGTACAGTGCTTTTATCTTTATTTCTAGCTTTAAACAAAAGAAAAGGAGAAATAAAGATGCTAAAAAAGATAGTGAAAAACATAGAGCAATATTAAAAGAATACTCTATAGAATTTATTGACAGTATGTTAAATATAGTAACTCCATCAATATTTATATCTTATTGCTTATATACTTTTAGTTCAGTACAGAGTAAAACTATGATGATAACTATAGTCTATGTTTTGTACGGCGTTTTTAGATATCAATATCTTATGGAAAAATTAAATATTGGCTCTAAACCAGAAGCAGTATTTGCCAAAGATAAACCATTTTTAATTAATATAATACTATGGATTACTACTGTACTTATAATTATATACTTTAAGCTATAAAAATAAAATTAGTTTAAGAAGTGTTAAGGAGTTAGAAATGAAAATTAATAAAACAAACGGTTATGATATAAATAAAAAATATTATTTAGCAGTAGGAGTATTTATGCTTATTAGTATTGCATACATATTAATCGTAAATACTCAGCCTTTTTCGGACTTTTCATATTATCACGAACTTGCAAAACAAATAGCCTTAGGTGGAGTCTGGGGAAATACTTATACTTCTGTTGGCTATTCTATATTTTTGGCAGCTTTTTATAAATTATTTGGAGCGAAGATAATAGTAGCTAAGTTAGTTAACTTAGCTTTAAGTATTCTATCTATAATTTTATTTAAGAAAATACTAAATTTTGCACCTATACGTGAAAAGAATAAATTTATTATTTTTATAATATTTGTATTTTTTCCAAGTACAATTTTTTATAACAGTATTTTGTGTAGTGAAGTATTATTTACATTTTTATTATTATTATCATCCTATCTGTTGTTTAATGAAGAAATTAGATTTAAATACGTTTATATAGGTATATTAGTTGGTATTAATACAATGGTTAAGCCATTTTTTATAGTATATTTTTTGCTATATTCTTGTTTAAACTTATTTTTAAAGAAGGTATTATAAATGCATTAAAATATTCGCTGCTAGTATTGCTAATAGCCCTAATTACATTATCTCCATGGGTTTACAGAAATACAAAATACAATAAGAAATTCACATTTGTATCAAATAATGGAGGAATAGTCCTTTATATTAACAACAATTCACAAAATAAGTGGGGACGATGGATGCCTATAAAAGATATAAATAACTCTATTGCAAATACAAGTGAATATAAGAATGCTGATATGACTACAAAAAATAAACTATTAGAAAGTGCTGCCAAAACTTGGATAAAAGCTCATCCTAAGGAATTTATTGTATTAGGCCTTAAAAGACTTGGAAATACTTATTTTATAGGGGATGACTTAGCATATAGTTTAAATGGAGTTAACCTAAGTGAAAAGAACAAGTATACTTTATATTACGTTTATGGAACTATAAGAGGTATATTTGTATTTTCCTCAATTATTTATATTTTATTATATAGTGTCTATATTCTATTTTGCATAGTAAAAAGAGAACTTGATAAATTAAATAAAATCACAGTGTATTTTTGTATGCTTTTTTATATGCTTAGTTGTGTATATTTTGTAACTGAAGGACAATCTAGATATTCATTTCCAATAATATTTGTTTTTAGTTATAGCTTTTATAATTTTATAAATTTAATTAAATTTAGGATAAACCAAAAAAGTGTAAAAGGAGTAAATAAAATGATAACTCTTATATTAATTTCTGTATTTTTAGGAGCCTTTGGTCAAATACTTGTGAAAATTGGAGCTCCCAATCTACAGCTTAATTTTTCTGGAATAAATATATTCTATAGTATTCTAGATATCATTAAAAATCTACCTGTTATGATGGGAATAATATCCTATGGACTTAGCTTTTTATTATGGATAAAAGTTTTAAGCAAAGTTGAGTTAAGCTATGCTTATCCTATGGTGAGTCTTGGATATGTTATTGTAATGATATTTTCATATTTCTTTTTTAAAGAAAATATTAGTTTTATGCGAATAGCCGGTACTGCATTTATTATTGTTGGAGTTATATTAATCGCTAGAAGTTAAATAAAATGTTTCAAGATTTAAATGAAAATACTTATATTTACAGCATTATGTAAAAGTGTTATATTAAAATAAATGTCTAAGATACTTTTCATTATTTAATAATAAAAGTTGATGTGGAGGTATAATAATGGATTTATCAAAAAAAGCCAAACAAATAGCACCCTCTTTAACTTTAGAAATAACAGCTAAAGCTAAAAAAATGAAATCTGAAGGAATTGATATAATAGGTTTTGGTGCTGGGGAACCAGATTTCAATACACCAGATAATATACAAATGGAAGCAATAAAGGCAATAAAAGATGGAAAAACAAAATATACAGCAGTTTCAGGAATTACAGAATTAAAAAATGCCATTAAGGATAAATTTGTAAAAGAGAATAATCTATTTTATAATCAAGACCAAATAATAGTATCTACAGGAGCTAAGCAATGTTTGGCTAATGCATTTCAGGCAATTCTAAATCCAGAGGATGAGGTTTTAATACCAGTACCCTATTGGGTAAGTTATCCTGAACTTGTTAAATTAGCTGACGGCAAACCTGTATTTATAAAGACTAATGAAAAGAATAAATTTAAATATACTTTAGAAGATCTTAATAGAGCGGTAACAAGTAAAACTAAAGCAATAATAATAAACAGTCCCAATAATCCCACTGGAACTGTTTATACAAAAGAAGAACTACAAATGTTAGCTGATTTTTCAAAAAAACATGATCTTATTATAATTGCAGATGAAATATATGAAAAATTAATTTATGGCAATGATAAACACATTAGTATAGGCAGTTTAAGTAAAGATGCTTATGACAGAACAATTGTTATTAATGGTGTCTCTAAGTCCTATGCTATGACGGGTTGGAGAATCGGTTATGCTGCAGCTAGTAAAGAAATCATAAAGTTAATGACAAATGTACAAAGCCATATGACATCTAATCCTAATTCTATAGCACAGTATGCAGCTGTAGAAGCCTTAGAAGGAAATCAAGAAGATGTCAAAAAGATGATAGTAGAATTTAAGAAGAGAAGAGATTATATGGTTGATGCTATAAATGAAATTAATAATTTAAGTTGCATTAAACCAGCAGGTGCTTTTTATGTTATGCTTAACATATCTGGTGTTATAAATAAAACTATTAATGGTAAAAATATAAAAAATTCCTTAGATTTTGCTAATTTATTATTAGAAGAAGAAAAAGTTGCAGTAATTCCAGGAATAGCCTTTGGAGCTGATGAATATGTAAGGCTATCTTATGCAACTTCTATGAATAATATTGTTGAGGGATTAAAAAGAATTAAAAAATTTGTTTCTTTGTTAGATTAATTTAAATGCTATAAATTTAGTTAGTACTTAGGAAACTTTATATTTTATTACTTAGAGTTTTTAAGATAGGTGGTATTTATTATGATAAAAGGAGTAGACTTGTATTTGCCAATTATGGGTGATATATTGTCTTTAACAAATGTTGAAGATTACCTTTTTAGAAGAAAGATATTAGGAGAAGGTGTAGTCATAAAACCAAAAGATAATGTCATATTCTCACCAGTAGATGGTGAAATAGAGTTAGTTTATAATACAAAACATGCTATTTTACTCAAAACTGTGGAAGGGCTTAAGATTCTAATTCACTTAGGATTAAATACCACAAATTTAGAAAAATTAAAAATAAAATCTTTTATAAAAACTGGCGATAAAGTAAAAAGGGGAGACAAACTATTAACATTTGATAAAATTAATTTAAACAATGGAAATGAAATAACTATACCTGTAGTTATTATAAATACAGAAATAATAAAAGCACTAGATATAAATTATAATGCTTTTGAAAAAGAATCTATACTTATGAAAGCTCAGCTATATATGGGGTGTAAATAATTTATTGTAATAGATCTTTTCTTATGATATAATGAAGAAGCTATATATAAAAATTAAAATTAACTAGGGGTGAATTTTGTATGGTAACTAAAGAAGTAGTAGTTAAAAGTTCAACAGGATTGCATGCTAGACCTGCAACCTTAATAGTTAAGAAGGCATCTTCTTTTAAATCAGATGTAAGTATCGAGTATAATGGAAAGAAAGCAAACGTTAAGAGCTTAATAGGAGTATTGTCTTTAGGCGTTACTAGTGGAGCTAATGTAAAGGTTATTGCTTCTGGCGACGATGAGACTTTAGCACTAGAAGAAATGGTTAAATTAATAGAGACGATAGAAGAATAATTTAACTCATTATATAAAGTGTTTCAAGAAAGTTAAGCATTAAGAATATCGTTATTCTTAATGCTTGGCTTTTTTAGCTTTTATAGTAATTACTAAATTAAATGCAGTTGTTTTAATTTTTAGGTTGAAATACGAACAATATCCATGCAAAATCACGAATAGTATGTTATAATATGAATTATAATAAGAATACAATATTTTTGTACATATTGGAGGTTATTAACATGAGAGATAGTTATACATCACCATTAGGAGAAAGGTATGCATCTAAAGAAATGTCCTATTTGTTTTCTCAGGATAAAAAATTTAAAACTTGGAGAAAATTATGGGTAGCTCTTGCTGAAAGCGAAAAAGAGTTGGGTCTTAATATAACAGAGGACCAAATAAGTGAATTAAAGTCTCACATAGAGGATATAAACTATGATATAGCTAAAGCTAAAGAAAAAGAAATAAGACATGATGTTATGAGTCATGTATATGCTTATGGTGTTCAATGTCCTAAAGCTAAAGGAATAATACATTTAGGTGCTACTAGTTGTTATGTAGGTGATAATACAGATTTAATAATAATGAAAGAAGCACTAAATATAATTAGAGTTAAATTGATAAATGTAATAAACGCCTTAAGCGGGTTTGCTCTGAATTACAAGGATATGCCTACTTTAGGATTTACTCATTTACAACCGGCTCAGTTAACTACGGTTGGAAAGAGAACTACACTATGGATAGAAGAACTTTTAATGGATGTCCAAAGCATAGATTTTGCTATAGAACATTGTAGATTTAGAGGGGTAAAAGGAACTACTGGAACTCAGGCAAGTTTTATGGAGTTATTTGAGGGTAATGGAGAAAAAGTTAAAAAGCTTGATATTACTGTAGCTAATAAAATGGGATTTGAAAAGATATTTCCAGTAACAGGCCAAACCTATACTAGAAAGCTAGATTACATTGTTTTAAGTGCTTTAGCTCAAGTAGCACAAAGTGCTTATAAATTTAGCAACGATTTAAGATTATTACAAAATATGAAAGAAATGGAAGAACCTTTCGAAAAAAATCAAGTAGGATCTTCTGCAATGGCATATAAGAGAAACCCTATGAGATCAGAAAGAATAGGAGCTCTTTCAAGATATATAATTGTAAATTCACTAAATCCAGCTATAACTGCATCAACTCAATGGTTTGAAAGAACATTAGATGATTCAGCCAACAAGAGAATTGCAGTATCTGAAAGCTTTTTAGCTTTAGATGGAGTATTGAATTTGTACTTAAATGTTTCTAGTAACTTAGTTGTATATCCAAAAGTAATAGCTTCTCATGTAAATCGTGAACTTCCATTTATGGCCACAGAAAATATACTTATGGAAGCTGTTAAACGTGGAGGAGATAGACAGGAACTACACGAAAAAATAAGAGTTCATTCTATGGAAGCCGCTAAGAGGGTTAAAGAAGAAGGATTAGAAAATAATCTTATTGAATTAATAATTAATGATAAATCCTTTAATATGAGTGAAGATGAAATAAAAGAGGCTATAGATCCTGTTAAGTTTACAGGAAGAGCACCAATGCAGGTAGTTGAATTTGTAGATGAATACGTTAAGCCGTTACTTTTAAACAACAAAAAAGCTTTAGGAGTTGAAGCTGAAATAACTGTATAACATACGGAATATATGAAGGCAAAAAAATGAATTAATAAAAAACAGTAGCTTAAAGTTACTGTTTTTTTATATTAATCTCTTTGTTTATATTATTCATTGTAATCAAAATAAAAGGTATATAAAATATTGCTTGAATTAATTAACAATTAAATCTTTTTATGGCAATATTAAGTTATTAACGCTTTAATAAATAAGGAGGGGATATGATGGGTTATACGGTAGAAACATTGGAAAAAGTAGGGCTAAAGGGTTCAGACCTAAAAAAATATTTGGATTACTATTAAGGGAGTTTCTTGGGCTTAAAGATAATTTTAAAATATTAGATTTAGGTTGCGGAACTGGATTTTTTACTAGAATAATTGCTAAGGAAACCAATGCAGAAATTACGGGTATAGATATAAATCAAGAACTTCTTAAAGGAGCAAATAAGATTTCTAAAGAAAATTCTTTGAATATTAAATATGAAATTGGTGATATTACAAATATTCAGTATAAAGATAATACTTTTGATATTGTTATATGTGATATTATGTTAGAATGTTTTAATGATATATCGATACCACTCAGAGAAATGAAAAGAGTATGTAAAACTGGAGGTAAGGTTGTGTGTATAGAGCCTTTTTATCAGTCTAGTATTGAATATTATGAATACACTGATAAAAGCACAAGAAATTTGATTTTAAAATTAGCAAGAGATGGTAGAGACTTTGGACTTGGGCCTATGCTTCCTCATTTTTTAAATGAAGTAGGTTTAAAATCAATAGATATGATTAGTTGGTTTTGGGGCGGTATAGAGTATAAAACCTTGGATTTAATATCTATTGATGATAAACTAAATGACATGAGATTAAATTTCAATAGGATTAAAAAACAAATTTCTCAAGTTAAAGATTTATCAGAAGAAGAAGGCAACAAAGTAATAACTTTTTTCCAAACTAGATTAAATTATTTTGAAAAAAACCCTAAGAAATTATATGAAGATATGAGTGTAATGGGATTGCCTGTTTTTATAGTTAAAGGATTAAAATAGTAAATAAATTAAAATATCATTTAGAGACATTTGTATAAACTTATTTCTAAATGTTTTAAAGGCATTGAAATCATTTATAAAATTTCAATGCCTTTTTATGTATATATATTCATGAATATGCATGTTTTGTGAAATGCTATATAGATATAAAAGCCTTAAAATCTGCATATGTACTGATAAATGAAGGAAAATTTATTCTAAAAATATATAATTGTAAAAAGTTATTGCATAATTATATAATACGTTATATAATTATGCAAAGAAATTATTTATATTTTATACTTAGGAGGAATGAAAATGATATTTAAAAATTTTAAAAAATTTATGTCAATAGTAATAGTAGTTATAATTACACTTTCATTTGTAGGTTGTGGTTCAGAAGTCTCATCTATAGAAAAATTAAAGAAAAATGGAAAGCTTGTACTTGGGACAAGCGCAGATTTTCCACCCTATGAGTTTCACAAAGAAGTAAATGGGAAAGATACAATAGTTGGATTTGATTTAGAAATCGCTAAAAAAATTGCTAAGGATTTAGGAGTAGAGCTTGAAGTAAAAGATATGAAATTTGATGGATTACTTGCAGCACTTAATCAAGGAAAAGTGGATTTAGTTATTTCAGGAATGACTCCTACAGAAGAAAGAAGGAAAAATGTAGATTTTTCAGAAATATACTATAAATCTGTTCAAACAGTAGTTGTTAGAAATTCTGATAAAAATAAATATAAAGAAAATGTTGATCTAAAAAACAAAAAGCTAGGAGTGCAAAAAGGAGCTATACAAGAAGAAATAGCTAAGAATCAGTTCAAAGATTCAGAAACTGTAGCTTTAGGTAAAATTTCAGATTTAATTATAGCTCTTAATAGCAATAGAATAGATGCAGCTATAATAGAATTACCTGTTGCTACTTCTTATGTTAAAGCTAATAAAGATTTATGCATATCCGATATAAAAGTAGTAAACGAAGAGTCTGGTTCTGCAGTTGCAATAAAAAAGGGAAATTCAGATTTAGTTAAAATAGTTAACGAAACTTTAGAAAAATTAAAGAAAGATAAGCTTATTGATAAATTTATTACAGAAGCAACTAAATTATCAGAACAATAGTATTAAATAGAAAATAGTTTTTGTTAAACGCATTAGCGTCTAACATTTTGTATATAATAAAAATTTAGTTTTATACTGTTAGGGGAGTTTTTTTGGATTTTAGTTTTTTATCGAAATATTACTTGTTTTTTTGCAAGGAGTTAAGTATACAATAATTTTAGCTTTATTTACAGTTATATTTGGATTTATTTTAGGATTAGTTCTATCTATAATGAGATTATCAAGTAGTAAAATATTAAGAGCATTTGCTACTTGCTATGTAGAATTTATAAGAGGAACTCCTCTTTTAGTTCAATTATATATAGTGTATTTTGGACTTCCTAATTTAGGAATAAATTTACCAGATATGTTAGCTGGTATAGTGGCTTTGTCAATAAATAGTTCTGCATATATATCAGAAATTATAAGGGCAGGTATTCAAGCTGTAGATAAAGGGCAAATGGAAGCTGCTAGATCTTTAGGCATGCCCTCCAATGTGGCTATGAAACTTATTATTATACCTCAAGCAATAAAAAATATTTTACCTGCTTTAGGTAATGAATTCATAGTTGTTATTAAAGAATCCTCAACAGCTTCAATAATAGGTATACATGAACTTATGTATAATGCAGATACTGTAAGAGGAAATATATTTAAACCTTTTGAACCATTAATTGTAGCAGCAGTAATGTATTTTATACTAACATTTTCATTATCAAAATTAATTGGCAAGTTTGAAAGGAGATTGAAAACAGTTGATTAAAGTAATTGATTTACATAAACAGTTTAATAATTTAGAAGTTCTTAAAGGTATAAATATAGAGATTAAAAAAGGTGAAGTAGTTGTAGTAATAGGACCCAGCGGATCAGGGAAAAGTACTTTCTTAAGATGTTTAAATTTATTAGAAAGGCCTACTAAAGGAGATATTATTTTTAAGGACAAGTCTATCTTGGGTAAAAAAGAGGATATAAATAAAATCAGACAAAAAATGGGTATGGTATTTCAGCAGTTTAATTTGTTTCCTAATTTATCTGTTGTTGATAACATAACTGTGGCGCCTACAAAGTTAAAAATTATGACCTTGGAAGAAGCTAATAAAACTGCAAAAGATCTTTTGAAAACTGTAGGACTTGAGGAAAAGGCAAATAGTTTTCCGTCACAGCTCTCAGGAGGACAAAAGCAAAGAATAGCCATAGCACGAGCTGTAGCTATGAATCCAGATGTAATGTTATTTGATGAACCTACATCAGCACTAGATCCTGAAATGGTTGGAGAAGTTTTAGAAGTAATGAAAAAACTAGCTTCCAAGGGCATGACTATGGTAGTTGTAACTCATGAAATGGGATTTGCAAAAGAAGTTGGTGATAGAGTTGTTTTTATGGATGGTGGGGTAATAATTGAAGAAAACAATCCAGAAGAATTTTTTCAAAATCCAAAGCATTCAAGAACAAAAGAATTTTTGTCTAAAGTTTTGTAGAATTAGTAAATATAAGTTTAAGTATTATTATAATTATAGATTAATATGATAAATAAGATTTCTTCTTAAATAATTTGATTAAACAAATTATTTATAGGAAGAAATTTTTTTATAATACAATTAAATTATATATATTATATAGCTTATAAATAGACACTATAGGTAAATAATGGTATAATCAAATGTAAAAGTAAGAGAAGTTTTTCCGTAGATGTAGCATATTTGCTAGCTACAGAAAAATTAAAGAATATTGGACTATTTATTTCAAAGCATTAAATAACTTATAAGTGGTGTTGTAATTGAAAATCGGAAGTGAAAGATAATAGAATTAACAGAATAAAAACAGGA
Organism: Haloimpatiens sp. FM7315; assembly: GCA_041861885.1. NCBI lineage: Bacteria > Bacillati > Bacillota > Clostridia > Eubacteriales > Clostridiaceae > Haloimpatiens > Haloimpatiens sporogenes. The sequence continues at coordinate 1,623,006 of JBGVUE010000001.1, read as the reverse complement.
AAGGAAGTATAAAATGGAAAATATCGAACTTACTAATATGTGTATGATAGAGGATACTATAAAAGGAAAGGTATTAGTGCAAAATCGTGTAAATGAAAGCTGGAAGGGTATTGCTTTTCCTGGTGGTCATATTGAAAAAGGTGAATCCATAGTGGAATCTGTCTTAAGAGAAGTAAAAGAAGAAACTAATTTAGATATTGATGATGTTAAACTATGTGGAATAAAAAATTGGTATACTAGAAGTAGCAACAAAAGGTATATAGTTTTTCTTTTTAAAACACATAAGTTTTTTGGAAGGCTATTAGAAAATGGAGAAGAAGGGAGGTATACTGGGTAGATAAAAAATCTATTTATACATTAGATTTAGCAGAAGGATTTAATAAAATGTTAGATGTTATGTTAAGTGAATCTTTAAACGAGCATTTTATAAGACAAGATATGAGTAAAGACACTTGGTATGATGAAATAAGATAAAATAGAATATATAGAATATAAGAATAAAAAAATTAGTTTTAAAAGGAGGATTAGATTTGAATAAAATTATAGAAAATATTAAGAATAGAAGAAGCATAAGAGATTATAAAAAAGAACAAATAAGAGAAGAAGAATTGCAAGCTATACTAGAAGCTGCTACCTATGCTCCATCTGGTTGTAATGCTCAGCCTTGGCATTTTACTGTTATTCAAGATAGGGATCTTATTAATCTTATGAGTAGCGTTGCAAAAGATAAGCTAAAGAATTCTTCAGATGAAGGTTTTAGAAATATGGCTAATAATGAGAATTTAGACTTAACTCATGGGGCACCTACATTAATAGTGGTGTCTGGAAAACAAGAAGCCTATTCACCATTAACTGATTGCTCAGCAGCTATACAAAATATGCTTCTTGCAGCCGAAAGCTTAGATATAGGTTCACTTTGGATAGGACTTATAGGACTTTCTTTCAATGAGGAAGAAGTAGCTGGAAGATTAAATATCAAAGAAGGCTATAAGCCATATTATGGAATTGCCCTTGGATATAAAGGAAGCCTTGAACCAAAGGCTCCTAGAAGAAAAGAAAATGTTATAAGTTATATAAGATAATTTCATAAAAATGTTATAAGTAACCACTTTGAAAAGTCTTCAAAGTGGTTATAAAAGTATATTTTGAGAATTCACTTGATTAAATTTGTAATTGGAGGAAAATTTAATGGAGAAAATAGAAAACTACATTAAACCCTATAAAGGCCTACCTAGAAGTATATATGTAATTTTCTTTGCTTCTATTGTTAATAGTATGGGGAATCTTGTAGGACCTTTTTTAACTTTATTTTTAACCTACAAAATAGGCATAAGTGTTTCTTTAGTTGGTTTTATAGTTGCTGCAAACTCAGCCCTTGGAATGATTGGAGCAATGATAGGTGGCAAACTTATAGATACTATTGGTAGGAAAAAAATTCTTATAATATTTAGAACTGCATCTGCTATAGGATATATAATATGTGCTTTTGTAAAGATGCCCTTTGTTATTACATCATTATTAATGGTTTCAAGTTTTTTAGGAGGATTTTCTCAGCCTGTATACAGTACTATAATTACAGATATAACTGAAGGAGAAGCTAGGAAAGCAGGTTTTTCACTTCAATATATGGCTATAAATATAGGCTTTTCTGTAGGCCCACTTTTAGCAGGATTTTTATACGAAAATTATTTAATGTGGCTTTTCTTAGGTGATGCTATTACCACACTTATATCTGTATATCTTGTATTTATCTTTGTTCCTGAAACTTTGCCAACTAAAAGTGAGTTTAATAAGACCAAAGAAAAAACTTTTGAAAGCGCAGAAAGTGGAAGCTTGTTATCAGCACTTATAAAAAGGCCAGTATTATTAATATTTTCTCTTATTATGGTGCTATATTTTATAGTATTTTCACAATTTAACTTTGGGCTTTCTCTCCAAGTTGGAGATACCTTTAATAAAAATGGAGCTAAGATTTTTGGTGTACTTATGACTGTAAATGCAGTCCTATGTAGTACAATTACAGTATTCATAACCTCAGCTGTAAGAAATATAAAAGCTTCACTTAGTATAGCCCTTGGAGGACTATTGTATGTCTTCGGCTTTGGTATGATTTTTTTTATAGATGAATTATATATGTTTATTATTTCTACTATAATTTGGACCATAGGTGAAATATTAGTTTCAACTAATACTAATGTTTATATTGCAGAACATACGCCTATTACACATAGAGGCAGGTTTAATTCTATTTTTCCTATAATAAGGAGGTTAGGCTTTATGTTAGGCCCAATTATGGCTGGAGGCTATATAAAACACAGTAGCATAAGAAATTTGTGGCTATTAATAGGTAGTTTATCTTTAGTAGCATCTGTAATGATGTATGTACTATATACAAAGGACAAGGTTTATTTAGAAAAACAACAATATGAAAATTCTAGCTCTCAAAACTAAAGAAAGTTAAATCTTTATTAACTAAAAAATCAAAGCAGTTTCAATGATATAATTGAAACTATAATAAGTAGAAGAATGAAAGGGAAAATAAAAATGAAATTGTTTATACATGATTTAGAAGAAAGAAATTTTCAGAAATTATTTCCAAATAAACGTCATGATAACATAATTATTTCAGATAGGGGAAAAATTCATCATTGTATTGGTTGCTTTGGATGCTGGATAAAAACCCCTGGTAACTGTATTATAGATGACGATTATAAGGATATGGGTGAACTTTTCTCAAAATGTGAAGAAGTTATTATTATAAGCAAATGCATTTATGGTAGCTATAGTCCCTTTATTAAAAATATATTAGACAGAAGTATTTCTTATATACACCCTTATTTTGTAATAAGAAACGGAGAAATGCATCACAGAAGACGCTATAACAATAAATTCAATATGAAAGTTTGGTTTTACGGAAAAAATATGACAGAAGAAGAAAAGCAAACTGCTAATGCTTTAGTTAAAGCAAATTCTTATAATTTAGACTGTACTTTTAGCCCTGTTGAATTCTTTGATAGTATTAATGAAATGGAGGTAAATATAAAGTGAAAATTGCATTGGTAAATTGTAGCCCAAAAATAAAAAACAGTGCTTCACATTGTATTTTGCAAGAACTAAAGCCTTTTTTATCTAAAGATGACACCAAAATATATGACTACTCTTTAAACAAACCCAAAATAAATATAGACGAAATGCAATCTTTGTCAGAATGTAATGTTTTAATATTTGCCTTTCCTTTATATGTAGATGCTATTCCTTCTCACTTATTAAACTGCCTTATTGAATTAGAAAAGTTCTTTAGAGGCTTAAAAAAGAATGACATAACTGTTTATGCTTTAGTTAATTGTGGATTTTATGAAGGAAGACAAAATCATATAGCAATTGAAATTATGAAAAATTGGTGCGTTAAATCAGGTCTTAAGTGGGGACAGGGAGTTGGAATTGGAGCAGGAGGAATGATTCCAAGTATAAAAAATGTTAAAATTGGGCATGGTCCAAAGAAAAATTTAGAAAAAGCATTTAAATTGTTATCAACTAATATATTAAAATGTACTTCAGAAGAAGATATTTTTATTACGGCAAATTTTCCGAGAATTTTATATAAACTTGCTGCAGAAATGGCATGGAGGAAAGCAATTAGATCAAATGGGTTAAAAAGAAAAGATTTGTTTTTGAGAAAATAGTATAAATTAAATTGAAATATTATATAAAAATGAATATTTCCCATATTTACGATTTTATGATGTTGGTGCAATTGTATATTTTGCTAAAGTAATAAAATGTGAGTTTTCAAATTTTACAGTAGATAATTGCTTTGAAGAATTGTGTAAAATTTATGAAGAGTTGAAAAAAGAATCGTATTTTGAAAGTACAGAGCATAGATATATTATAGTGTGTAGGAAGATATAACTTATTAATTATAAAAAACACCCTAAAACTAATTAGTTTTAGGGTGTTTTTTTACCAGGTGTTTTAGTTAACTTAAATAATGCTTAGGTTAACTTGGTTAACTATGTATACATAAATTAAAATACTAGTTAGGTATCTATTAAGTTTACATATTACGCATTATGTAAACTTAATATGAACCGCCCTTCTTTGGAATTCGGGAAATACTCATGAAAATAAATTGAGACTTGAAATAGTGTTTTTTATTCTTTATTAAAAGAATATTTTGGCTTACTAATGTATAATTACTAGCCTCGGAAGCTTTCAAAACTGTACAAAATATTAGAATGTACTTTTGTTCAAAAGTATAATTCTAAGTAGACATTAAAACTTTGACTTAATTTTTTGACAGGAAGAGCCCTCTAGTGGCCTATTTTTAATCAACTTCGCTAAATGTATATTTAGCGAAGTTGATATTGATGTAAAAATACCAATATAGTATAATATAATTGTAGTATCATCAATATATAAGCTACAACAGATGTAATGAACAATGGTTTTAAGGAGGCTTATATGAAATTAGACTTTGATAAAATTAGAGGCAAAAATATTGATATGCCTATATGTGTAAGAGATTTTTTAAATTACCTAGAGGTAATTAAAGGCAAATCCCCGAACACTATAGAAGGTTATAAAATAGATTTAACCATGTTTTTTAGGTTTATTAAAATTTACAAAAATTATGGCGAAATATCGAATTCAATGGGTTTTAGTGATATACCGATAAATGATATTCAAAATCCTATTTTAAAAGATATAAATTTGTCTGATCTTTATGCTTTTATGTCCTTTACAGAAAAGCAAAGAAACAATAGTGCTTATGCAAGAGCGAGAAAAGTAGCCACTTTGAAATCTTTCTTTAAATACTTACATGGAAAAGCTAAGATTGTAGACGAAAATATTGCTTTAGAATTGGAGACCCCAAAAATTGATAAAAGAAATCCAGTTTATTTAACTCTAAGTGAAAGCAAGAAATTATTAAAAACTATAGATGGCACATATAAAGAACGCGATTTTTGCATAATAACTTTATTTTTAAACTGCGGCCTTAGAATATCCGAACTTTGTGGTATTGACATATCTCGAATAAAAGGTGATGTCCTAACAGTAATAGGCAAAGGCAATAAAGAAAGAACAGTATATCTAAACAAAGCTTGTTTAGAAGCCATAGAATCCTATCTAAATGTGAGAAATTTAGTCCTTGGGAAGATACCAATGCAAGATAAGGATACCTTGTTTCTTAGCAAGAATTACACAAGATTTAGCAAACGTGGCATAGAAATGATGGTAAAAAAATATATTATCAAAGCAAATTTGGATTCAACTAAATACACCCCACATAAATTAAGGCATACTGCTGCAACACTTATGTATAAATATGGAGGGGTTGATATTAGAAGTCTTCAAGAGATACTAGGTCATGAAAATGTATCAACAACCCAGATATACACTCACGTAGATAATGAAAAACTTAGAGAAGCTATAAAATCTAATCCTTTGTCAAAAGAATAAAATACTAGGTTAACTTAGTTAACCTAGTATTTTATAGTTAACTATTTTTTTGTAGATATTTAAAATCACATGCAAATAAAAAAACGCTATTATTACTTTTAAAAGTAATAATAGCGTTTTTTTATTTGTTTTTACCTATTTTTATTAGTCCAGGAAATACTTCATCGGCCATTTGGTTAAATTTATCTTCATCATCTAATATTTCTCTCACATCTTCATGATCTTCTATAAAATCTGCGGATTCTTCATCTTGATCTATACCTTCAGTGTTATAATTATCCTCTTCATATAATTTTTCTATAGGACTACTTGTTTCTTCAAATTCTTCAATTTCATCAGGCATATCTAAAACCTCATCAATTTTTATTGATTTTAAATCATAGCCTTCTTCTCTCATACATTTACCACAATTATTGCAGACTTTTTTGGATTAAGATCACATCTATCGCATTCTCCGCATTGGTTACAAACTTTATTCTTATCAAATATGCATTTTTTTATCATTTATACCCCTCTTTGCAAATAAAATATTTTCATTGGTATATTATATCAAACAAAATTACTATATTCAACTTGTAAATTTGATATTAACCTATTTCAAATTGGCTATTATATAAAGAAGCATAGAAGCCATTAGCTTTTAATAATTCACTGTGTTTCCCTTGTTCTATAATATTTCCATCTTGCATTACTAGAATTAAATCTGCATCTCGTATAGTAGACAATCTATGAGCAATAATAAAACTAGTTCTCCCCTTCATTAAATTTTCCATAGCTTTTTGTATAAGTATTTCAGTACGTGTATCCACTGAACTTGTAGCTTCGTCTAGTATTAGTATTTTAGGGTCTTTTAGAATAGCACGAGCTATAGTTAAAAGTTGTTTTTGACCTTGGGATATATTATTTGTTTCCTCATTTAATTCCATATCATATCCTTTTGGCAAAGCTTTTACAAAATGATGAACATGAGCTAATTTAGAAGCTTCTATAACTTCTTCATCTGAAGCATTCAAATTACCATATCGTATATTTTCCATAATAGACCCATTAAATAACCAGGTGTCTTGTAGTACCATTCCAAATAAATTTCGTAAATCTTCTTTTCTTAACTCTTTAGTATCCAATCCATCAATGTATAGATTTCCGCTATTTATATCATAAAAACGCATTAAGAGCTTTATTATAGTTGTCTTACCAGCTCCAGTGGGACCAACTATAGCAACTTTTTCTCCAGGCTTAATTTTTGCCGAGAAATTGTTTATTATAATTTTATCCTTATTATATCCAAAGTGTACATTTTTAAATTCTACTTTACCTTGAATTTCATTAATTTTTATAGCATCTATAAATTCATCTCTTTCTTCATCTTCCTCTAAAAATTCAAATACTCTTTCTGCTGCCGCTGCTGTTGATTGAAGAACATTAGCAATTTGGGCTACTTGAGATATAGGCTGAGTAAATGATCTTATATACTGGATAAAAGATAGTATGTCACCTACTTCTATGGTTTTCTTTATTGCTAGCCACCCGCCTAAAATAGACACACATACATAGCCTATATTTCCAATGAAAGTCATAATAGGCATCATCATGCCAGATAAAAATTGTGATTTCCAAGCGGATTTATATAGAGTATTATTAATTTCATTAAATTTTCCAATTGCATCATCTTCCATATTAAAAGCTTTCATAATACAGTGACCACTAAAAACTTCTTCAACATGTCCGTTTATATTACCTAGAAATTTTTGTTGATCTATAAAATATTTTTGCGATTTTTTTACTATAAAAGTTACTAATAACATAGATAAAGGTAATATCAAAAGAGCTGCTATAGTCATTTTATAGCTTATTGATAACATCATAATTAATACTCCTACAATAGTAATAATTGATGTTATAATTTGGGACATACTTTGATTTAAAGTTTGACTAATTGTATCTACGTCATTTGTAACTATTGATAAAACTTCACCGTGGTTTTTGTTATCAAAATATTTAAGAGGCATTCGGTTTATTTTTTCTGATATTTCCTTTCTGAATTTGTAGGATATTCTTTGAGCTATACCTGACATAATATATCCTTGAACAAAAGAAAATAATGCACTAATAATATATAAAATCAAAAGTAAAATTGATATATTTTTTATATAAGTAAAATCCATAGAAGCATCTTTTGATCCCATAACTCTGCTTACTAAGCCCTCAAAAATTTTTGTAGTAGCTTTACCTAAAATTTTAGGGCCAACTATTGAAAAAGCAGCACTTCCTATTGCAAAAATAATTACAGTAATTATTGCAATTCTATAGGGTTTTAAATATGTTAACAAAGTTCTCATAGTACCTTTAAAATCTTTAGCTTTCTCAATTTTTTTCATTCCACCCATAGGACCATGTCCGCCCAAGTTATTTTGAGATTTATTATTTAATTTTTCTTTATTCATGATGGAGTTCCTCCTTTGAAAGCTGTGATAGTGCAATTTGCTTATATACATCACAGTTAATCATAAGTTCTTTATGACTACCAATTCCAACTATTTTTCCATCATCAAGAACAATAATTTTATTCGCATTCATAATAGAACTAATTCTTTGCGCTACAATAAGTATGGTACTTTTAGTAATAGTTTTATTTATAGCTTTTCGAAGCTTTGCATCAGTTTTAAAATCAAGGGCAGAAAAACTATCATCAAATATAAATATCTCAGGTTTTTTAATTAATGCTCTTGCTATAGAAAGTCTCTGTTTTTGCCCACCAGAAACATTATTGCCCCCTTGTGAAATTTTCGCTTCAAATCCTTCAGGTTTTAAATTTATGAATTCCGAAGCTTGAGCTATATTAGCAGCTTCAATTACCTCCTCTTTAGAAGCGTTTTTATTTCCGTATTTTATATTACTATCAATTGTCCCTGAAAATAACATTCCTTTCTGTGGAACATATCCTATTTTTTCTCTTAATTTATTTTGAAGTAAATCTTTAACATTTACACCATCTACTAGTATTTCCCCCTCAGTAACATCATAAAAACGTGGAATTAAATTAATTAAAGTAGACTTTCCACTTCCGGTACTACCAATAAATGCAGTTGTTTCTCCAGGTTTAGCTTTAAAAGAAATATTAGATAGAGCATTATCTTCAGCTCCATTATATTTAAAAGAAACATTTTTAAATTCTATAGTTCCTTTTTCAGTCACATCTAAAGACGAAATTTTGAAGTTATCTTCTGAATCATTTATTGAATTTTTAGTATTCAAAACCTCATATACACGTTGAGCTGATACTGACGCTCTTGGAAGTATAAGTGAGACCATAGAAATCATTAAAAATGCCATTATTATTTGCATGGTATACTGTAAAAACGCCATCATGTTCCCTACTTGCATTGTACCACCATCAATTCTGTGAGCACCTACCCATACAATTAACACTGTTATAAGATTCATAACAAGCATCATCATAGGCATCATCATTGTCATAATCCTACTTATAAATAAATTTGTTTTAGTTAAATCCATATTTGCTTTTTTAAATTTTTTCTCTTCAAACTTTTCAGTGTTAAATGCTCTAATTACAAGAATTCCTGATAAAGATTCTCTGGTAATTAAGTTAAGTCTATCTACTAATTTTTGAACACTTTTAAATTTAGGAATAGCAACTCCAAATAACACAATTACTAAAGTCAAAATTGACATAACTGCTACTGCTATAATCCATGCCATTGAAGTGTCGGTGCTTATTACTTTAAGAATACCACCTACTCCTAAAATCGGAGCATAAAATACTACTCTAAGTAACATTACCATTAGAGTTTGAATTTGCTGAATATCGTTAGTACTTCTAGTAATCAATGAAGCAGTTGAAAATTTATCAAATTCAGCACTGGAAAAGCTAGTAACCTTTTTAAATATATTTTTTCTAAGGTTCTTACCAAGACCTGCAGCTACTTTTGCTGCAAGAAGTCCAACTATTACAGTAGTAATCACGCTAAGTAAAGCTAACAATAGCATTTTTAAGCCAGATAAAAGTATATAGTTTGATTGAACTTTATCAGTATTTATCCCTATTTGCTTATATTCCCCTTTAATATACATAGCATAAGATTGCGTAATCATATTGTCAGGTAATGTGTTAACCTTCTCTTCTAGATTACCTTTAAAACTATCTATTTTTGATTTTGGAGTGGTAAGAATTTTATCTGTGATCCCTTTTTCTTCAGCAATTTTAAGTATCGCAATTGATTTGCCTAATGTGTCATTAAGCTTACTTATTGAGTTTTTATCATTTATATTTAGCTTGTATATTGGTGCTTTTTCTAAATAAGGATATTTTGCAATATAATCCTTATACTCTTTCTCAGAAAGATTTTCTTTATCTAAAACTTTATAACTACCTTCTATTAGCTTTTTATCATTTTCACTAACAAAATACATAATCTTATCTAATTCACTTTTTCGAATTACGTTTGGTACAGCATTGTCTATACCATTTTGTTGAATTCCGATATTAACAATATTAGACATATAGTCAGGAAGTGCTAAATCACACATAGCTTGCACAAACAATAAAGCTATTATTATTATAACGGAACCAATAAAAGGTTTTAAATATTTTACTAACTTTAGCATTTATTTTATCACTCCATTTCTTTTTATAAGTAATATATATTTATACTCTTTAATTTAATTATGAATTTATAACTATTATATAATTGTAATTATTATAAGTCAATAATCAATTAATTTGTATAATAAGGATAAATGCTATATAATAATACTTAAAGTTGTAATAATATTCTTAGGAGGTTTACCATGAAAGATAATACATCTAGTATTATGGCTACGGATTTATGTAATTTACTTCTTACCTTACATAGAAAGATTTTTAATCCAATTGAAATCAGAAAAACTTTTACCTTACCACCTTCTAATGTAATGGTTATCTTCTATCTTAATCATAAAGATTCAACATCAATTTCAGAAATAGCAAAAGAACTTATAATATCTAAACCTAATATGACACCTATAATCGATAATTTAATTTCTGAAGGTCTAGTTATTAGATATGAAGATACTAAAGATAGAAGAATAATAAGAGTAAAATTAACTGATAAAGCCCATAACTTCATAAAAAAGCAGGAAGAAATAATGAAAATTTCTTTGTCGGAAAAATTATCAAATCTTAATCCTGAAGAAATAACGTCTTTAAAAGAACATATATATGCTATTTCATCAATAGTTTCAAAGATATAAATAAAATATTTATGAAAGATATTGAACTAAGACATATTTTTCTTTTTAGAACATAAGTTTGATATTTACCTTCTGATATGGTATAATTCATATATATTTGAGGAGTGATTATGATGAGAGTTTCAAATAAACAGCAAGAGATATATGAATATTTAAAAAGATCTTTATTAGAACGAGGCTATCCACCATCAGTTAGAGAGATTTGTGAAGCGGTAGGTTTAAAATCCACTTCAACAGTTCATAGTCATTTGTCTAATTTAGAAAAGAAAGGTCTTATAAAAAGAGATCCTACGAAACCAAGAGCTATTGAAATAATGGAAAACTCGATTTTGAAAAGAGAAATGGTTAGCATTCCAATAATAGGAAAGGTAACTGCAGGACTGCCTATTTTAGCCGTTGAAAACGTAGAAGATTACTTTTCTCTACCTATTAGTTTTGTTAAAAGCAATAAAGATTTATTCATTTTAAGAGTTCAAGGTGAAAGCATGATAGATGCAGGAATATTAAATCAGGATTTTGCAATAATAGAGAAAGTAAGTACCGCTGAAAATGGTGAAATAGTTGTAGCATTAATAGATAAAGAAGCTACAATAAAAAGATTTTTTAAAGAAGATGGGCACATACGCTTGCAACCAGAAAATAAAACTATGGAACCTATAATAGTGAGTAGTTGCACTGTTATTGGAAAATTAGTTGGAATATACAGAAGATATTAAAAAAGCGATTCATTCGAATCGCTTTTTTACATAAATAAACTAATTTAGAACTTTTGACAATGCTATAAATAAAGCTATTTTTACATGCTCAAAAGTTAATCCACCTTGCAAATATGCTATAAATGGTTCCCTTATTGGTGCATCTGCGGATAACTCTATAGATGCTCCTTGTACAAAAGCACCAGCTGCCATTATAACTTGATCTTCATATCCTGGCATATCCCATGGCTCACATTCAACAAAAGAATCTATTGGAGAACCCTTTTGAATGCCCTTACAAAAATTAATTAATTTTTCTTTATCATTAAATTTGATAGATTGAATTATATCGCTTCTTTTATCGTTATATTTTGGAAGTACTTCAAATCCTGAAAGCTCCATTAATCTGGCACATAAAATAGCACCTTTCAAGGCTTCAATAGAAACATGAGGAGCCATAAAAAGTCCTTGGTATAAAAGTCTCATAACTCCAAAAGTTGAACCACATTCTCCTCCAATGCCCGGAGTTGTTAACCTATATGAAGCATTCTCTACATATTCTTTTTTACCAACAATATATCCTCCGGTTGGAGCTATTCCACCACCAATATTTTTAATTAATGATCCTGCCATTAAATCAGCGCCTACATCAGTAGGCTCTTTTGTATCTATGAATTCACCATAACAATTATCAACAAAACAAATTACTTCAGGTCTTATGGATTTAATTTTACTTATAATTTTACCTATATCTTCTACAAGAAGTGCATTTCTCCATCCATACCCTGTAGATCTTTGAATATGTATAAGTTTTATGCTGGCATCTTCTTTTATAGCTTTTTCAATAGATTCTATGTCGAGCTTACCATTACTTAATAAATCAATTTGTTTATACTTAACGCCATAATCTTTAAGTGAGCCCATGTTTTTCTTACCATTAATACCTATAATATTATGTAATGTGTCATAAGGTGTACCACAAATACTAAGCATAGTATCATTTGGCCTTAAATTACCAAACAGCGCAGCTCCAAGGGCATGAGTTCCATTTACAAAATGGGGTCTTACTAGTGCACTTTCTGTATTAAAAACCCTTGCATATACCTTGTCTAAGCTATCTCTTCCTATATCTCCATAACCATAACCTGTGCTATTTGTAAAATGGCTTTCACTTATTCTTTCCTCTTGCATTGCGTTTAATACTTTAAGCTGATTATATTCTCTTATGTCATCTAACTCTCTTAGTAAAGGTTCTACATCTATAATAGCTTTTTCATATAATTTAATTATTTTGTCATTTATATTGTAGTTTTTCTTTAAAAACTCTTTAGTAGTCTCATTCATATCCTGCTTCCTCCTATTAAATAAAATCCTTAATTATATTAGCACATAAAAAAAGAATAGGCAAATTATACCCTATTCTTTTTATGCTTCTAATATACTTCCTCTTCTTGAGAAAACAAAATAGGTTTTAAAGGTGTAATTGTTGAAATAGCATGTTTATAAATCATCATTTGTTTCCCATCGCAAGTTAAAACTACTATAAAACTATCAAAACCTTTTACGTTTCCTTTTAGTTGAAAACCATTAGTTAAATATACTGTAACTGGTATTTTATTTTTCCTAGCATTGTTTAAAAAAACATCTTGTAAATTATTTACTGCTTTGCTCATAAATTTTCACCCTCCAAACGTTTTAATAATAAACATTCTATAAATAAAACTAAAATCCTTTAATTTGTGGTTTATTTTATAGTATTTATAATAGAATCCACTATTTCCATGTCATTTGTGAACTCATCTTTGTTTATCCAAATTGCTCTTGGGTCTTTTCTAAACCAAGTTAATTGCCTTTTGGCATAGTTTCTACTTCCCTTTTTTATTAAATAAATAGCTTCATCTAAAGAAATCTTCTTTTCGAGATAATATAAAATCTCTTTATAACCTATTCCTTTCATAGACTGCATACTTGAATTATATCCCATATCTTTAAGTTTTATAACCTCATCTATTAATCCCTTTTCCATCATAGTATCTACTCTTAAGTTTATTCTCTCATATAATTTTTCTCTATCCATATTTAGTACAAAATATTTCACATTATAAGGAATATCATATAAGTTTTTTTCTTGCTCTTTTGTAAATTCACTTATTGTTTTTCCTGTATTTTTAAATACTTCTAAAGCTCTTGATACCCTTTTAAGGTCATTTGGATATAATCTATTATAAGATTCGATATCTATATCCTTAAGTAAAGAATGAACATATTCTTTGCCTTTTTCTACAGCTAAATTATTAATATATTCTCTATACTCTATATCTTTATTTGTAAGAGTAAAAGTATAATTATAAATTAAAGAATTTATATAAAGACCAGTTCCACCAACTAATAAAGGAAATTTATTTTTCGATTGAATATCTATAATGTACTTTTCTGCCCTTTGTTTAAATTCTGCTACACTAAATTCTTCCTTAGGGTCTACTTCATCAATCATGTAGTGTTTTACATTCTCCATTTCATCCTCTGTAATCTTAGCAGAACCTATATCCATATATTTGTAAATCTGCATTGAGTCTGCTGATACAATTTCTCCATTTAATTTTTTAGCTAATTTAATTGATATATTTGTTTTCCCAACAGCGGTGGGTCCCGCTATTATAAGTAAATTATTAATTGCTGTCTCCCCCTTTATTGAATTCTTTTAAATCTCTTTTCAAGTTCGTTTAATGTTATTTTTATTATGGTAGGTCTTCCATGTGGACAATTAAATGGTTCATTTAATGCCTTAAGATCTTTAACAAGAGATTTCATCTCTATAGTCGATAACTTATTATTTGCCTTTACAGCTGCTTTACATGCCAAACTTGCTATTTTGTTGTATTTAACATCAACAATTTCACCAGAACCTAGGTTTTTCAAATTATTAAGTATATCAAAAAACAAGGATTTAATGTTTTTATCATCTAAAATTAATGGTACTTCTCTTAAGCAAACACTGTTATCTCCAAATTCTTCAGAAATAAATCCTGTTTTTTTAAACAAGTCTTGATTTTCCTTATAATATATAAATTCATCATTAGTTAATTCAATTAATATTGGTGTTAAAAGCCCCTGAATTACTACTTTGTTATTCCTTATTTCTTCTTTATATTTTTCAAACAGCACTTTTTCATGTGCAGCATGTTGATCTATAATGTATAATTCTTTATTATATTCAGCTAAAATATAAGAATTATTAAATTGACCTATTATATTTAGTTCCGGAAACAGTACTTTTTCTTTGATTTTTGAAACTTTGATATCCTCAGTTTCTTTATTATAAGAATAAAAAACATCTACATTATATTTATTTTCTTCATTTAAATCATTTACACTATTATTACTAGTATTGACATTATCATAATCACTATAACTTTTTGATAGGGATTCTTTTTCTTTTTCAAAATTATTATCAAAATCTAGTGGCATCGTTATTTGCGTTACTTCTTTTTCTTCAACTTTTTTAATAGGGTCTTCATTTTCGTAAGATTTTTCTTCTAAGTTTGTAAATAAAGATTCTTTAACGACGCTTTTTATAGAATCATGAACCGCACCAAAAACCAGCTTGAAAATTTCTCTGTCATTACTAAATTTAATTTCTGATTTCGCAGGATGAACATTTACATCTATATATTCAGGATATATATCCAAAAACAGAATAAAAAATGGAAATTTATTTATAGTTAAAAATGATTTAAATGCATTTTCTACCGCTGCAGTAATTAAACTACTTTTTACATATCGTTTATTTACAAATATGCTTTGTCTATTTCTGCTCTTTTTACTTATGTCTGCATTACCTATATAGCCATAAACTGATGAAGTATCACTGTGATGCTCAAAATAATTTAAATTATCCACTGTATCTTTTCCGTATAAAGCCCGGATAACGTCTAAACAATTTCCAGTTCCATAGGTATGCATAACTTTTTTGCCATTATTAATTAGTTTAAAAGATACCATAGAATTCACCAAAGCTAATCTTGAGGTTATATCCGAGATAAAAGAAGTTTCTCTTTGCTTTGATTTTAAAAATTTTTGCCTTGCTGGAACATTATAAAATAAATCTTTTACTTCAATAGATGTTCCGATATTACAGCCCACATCTTTGATATAAGATTTTGTTCCACCCTCTATGCATATTTCCCTGCCCATAGGGGAGGAAATAGTCCTGGACTTTAAAATTGTCTTAGAAACGGATGCAATACTTGCAAGAGCTTCTCCTCTAAAGCCTAAAGTGCTTATTTTGAAAATATCCTCTGAGTCTTTAATTTTACTTGTTGCATGAGGTAAAAAAGCTTTCTCTATATCTTCAGCATAAATTCCATATCCATCATCTAAAATTTTAATGCTTTTTTCTCCACCTTCTTCAATTTCTATGGTAATATTTTTTGAATTTGCATCAATACTATTTTCTAGTAATTCCTTAACTACAGAATAAGGCCTTTCTATAACTTCACCAGCTGCTATTTTATTCCATGTATGTTCATCTAATAAATTTATTCTATTCAATTTATCACCTTCTACATTTACATAATAGACTTAGCTTTTTTTATAATTTCGTATAATTTATTAAAACCTTCCATAGGAGTTAAGTTAAGGATGTCTATGTCTTTTAAATTTTTTATAATATTTTCTTTTTCTACATAAGAAAAGTCTAATTGTATTGCATTAACTTCTTTGTTTGTAGTTTTAGTAGTAGAAACACTTGTTTTCTTTTTACTATTTATGCTTGATATTGCAGCTTCTTTATTTTCAATAGTTTTATCCTTTGTTTCTAAATCAGTTAATATTTCTCTTGCTCTTTTTAATACCTTTTCTGGAATTCCAGCTAATTTTGCAACTTCAATTCCGTAAGATTGATCTGCTCCACCTTCAATTATTTTACGAAGGAATACAATATCATGTCCATGTTTTTTTACTGAAACTGAATAATTCTTTAAACCTACAAGAGATCCTTGTAATTTTGTTAATTCATGATAATGTGTAGCAAATAAAGTTTTACACTTAAGATTTTCATTTTTGCACAAGTATTCAATTACAGACCATGCTATGCTAAGTCCATCATAAGTGCTGGTTCCCCTTCCAACTTCATCCATAAGTACTAAACTGTTTTTAGTAGCATTGTTAATTATATTAGAAACCTCTGACATTTCAACCATGAAAGTGCTTTTTCCAGAAGCTAAATCATCAGAAGCACCAATCCTAGTAAAGATTTTATCACAAATACTAATATCTGCTTCTTTTGCTGGTACGAAAGAACCAATTTGTGCCATAAGCACAATTAACGCTACTTGACGCATATAAGTAGACTTACCTGCCATATTAGGTCCCGTTATTAATAATAATTGATTAGTATTACCATCCATTAAAGTATCATTATCTATGAACTCTCCATCAGAAAGCATTTTTTCTACCACTGGGTGCCTTCCTGATTTAATACTAATGTAATTATTTGAATTAATTAATGGTTTTTGATAATTGTTTTCAAGTGCAACTGTAGCTAATGAAGATAAACAATCAATTTCACATATAATTTTTGCTGATGTTTTTAATCTACTAATCTGTTTTTCAACATGTTCTCTTATCTTTACAAATAAACTGTATTCTAGTTCAATTAACTTTTCTTCGGCACCTAACAATTTTTCTTCCATTTCCTTTAATTCTTCAGTAATATATCTTTCTGTATTAGCTAAGGTTTGTTTTCTTATATATCTTTCTTTTGGAACTAATTCTAGATTAGATTTTCTAACTTCAATATAATATCCAAATACTTTGTTGTATGCTATTTTTAATGATTTAATTCCAGTTAACTCTTTTTCAGTGGATTCTAATTTTGCTATCCACTCTTTACCATTAGATTTTACGTTTTTTAGATAATCAATTTCATTATTATAGCCTTTTTTTATTATGCCACCTTCTTTTATTGACAAAGAAGGATTTTCACTTATAGATTCATCAATAATCTCATATATATCCTTAAGTTCATCTAAATTATTTGACATACTTTTAAATAAGGGACCTTTTAATTTATTTATTAATTGTTTTAAATTTGGAATATTTCCAATAGAATTTTTTAGTACTAACATTTCCTTTGCATTAATACTTTGAGTAGAAATTTTACCTGCTAATCTCTCAATATCGTATATATCCTTTAGTGCATATTTTATATCTTCGTGAATAGGAAGATTATTTACGAGTTCTTCTACCGAATTTAGTCTTTTTTCTATTTTATCCTTGTTAATTAAAGGATGCTCTACCCATTTTCTTAATTCCCTAGCTCCCATAACAGTACTTGTTTTATCTATAGTCCAAAGTAAAGAACCTTTTTTACTTCTATCCCTTAAAGTTTCTACTAACTCTAGGTTTCTCCTGGAATTTGAATCTATACTTAAATAATTCTGAATGCTGTATACATTCAATTCATTTATATTTGACAAGCTAATTTTTGAGTATGATTTATATAGTTTAATAATCCATTTACAGCATACATAAGGCTATCATCAATTTCAGATAATTTTATTGATTTAAATTGTTTTTCAAAATTATTAATATGGTTTTCAATAAAATCATCAGAGGAAATATTTGTGATAGGAATATTAGATTTATCTTTGATGCTTTTGATTATGTCCTTACTCGTATCCTTTGAAACTAATATTTCCTTTGGGCCAAATTTACATATTTCATTCATTACATTTGATAAATTGTATTCAAAACTAGTAGAATTAAATTCTCCTGTAGAAATATCTGCAACACATAATCCTACTTTATTTGTGTTATTACAAATAAATAAACTCATTATATAATTATTTTCGCTATCCTTTAAAAAAGCTGAATCTGTATATGTACCAGGTGTTATAATTTTAATTATATCTCTTTTTACCAATCCTTTAGCAAGAGAAGGATCTTCCATCTGTTCACATATAGCAATTTTAAATCCTTTATTAACTAATCTAGTAATATAATTATTTGCAGCATGAAATGGTATTCCGCACATCGGTGCTCTATGTTCAAGTCCACAGTCTCTTCCAGTTAAAACTAGTTCTAACTCCTTAGAGGCAATTTCTGCATCTTCAAAAAACATTTCATAAAAATCTCCTAATCTAAAAAACAAAATGCAGTCTTGACATTTTTCTTTAACCAACATATATTGAGTCATCATAGGTGTTAATGGCATTCTATACACCTCCTTGTATTTTACACTACAGTTTAAATTTATTAAGTATTTTTTAAATTTAAAAAGCTCTTAAAAGAGCTTTTTAGTTATCACAAATAGCCTCACCTAGTAGAGAAAAGCCTTGGGATCTTATAATCCTAACATTAACTAATTTTCCTATAGAATTTATATTTCCTTCAAAATTGACTAGTCTACCATCTCTTGTTCTTCCTGTCAATTTATTTTCATCATTTTTACTTATGCCTTCAACCAAAACCTCAACATTTCTACCTTCAAAAGTTTGATTTTTCTTAATTACAATGGAATTAATTGTTTCAACTAATCTATTAAATCTATCGTGTTTTGTCTTTTCATCTACTTGATTTTCATATTCAAAAGCTGGAGTTCCTTTCCTTTTAGAATATAAAAAGGTAAATGCTGAATCATATTCTACTGTTTTAACCAGTTCCAATGTTTCCATAAAGTCTTCTTCTGTTTCTCCTGGAAAACCTACAATTATGTCTGTAGATATTGAGGCATTTGGTATTTTTTCTTTGATTTTTTTTATTAAATCAAGATATTGGTCTTTTGTATAATGCCTATTCATATTTTTTAACATTTTTGATGAACCAGATTGGACTGGCAGGTGAATTTGTTCACATAGGGCTCTTCCCTTTGAAATTACGTCTATAACTTCTTCTGATAAATCTTTAGGGTGAGAAGTCATGAATTTTATTCTTTCTAATCCTTCAATTTTATCTATTCTTCTCAATAAATCTGCAAAATTTATCTTTGGCTCAAGACCTTTTCCGTATGAATTTACATTTTGACCAAGCAAAGTTACTTCTTTATATCCTTTCGCAACTAATTCTTTAATTTCTTTTTCTATATCTTCAGGTTTTCTACTTCTCTCCCTGCCTCTTACGTAAGGAACAATACAATATGTACAAAAATTATTGCAACCGTACATAATTGTAACAAAAGCTTTAACACTACTTAATCTATCTATAGGAAGACCTTCAACGATTTCTCCTTCTTGCTTCCAAATATCTATAATTTGTTTTTCGCCATTTTTAATTCTATTTAGATATTCTGGAAATTTATATGAATTATGTGTTCCTATCAATATGTCAACAAAAGGGAATTTCTTGACAATAGTTTCTGCCATACCCTTTTGTTGAATCATACACCCAGATACTACTATAATTAGTTTTGGATTTTTTCTTTTAAGTGCTTTAATGGCGCCTATATTTCCAAAAACCTTTTGCTCAGCATTTTCTCTTACACAACAAGTGTTAAAAATTATTACATCAGCTTCTTCTCTTATTATTGTTCTGACATATCCCATATTTTTTAGCATTCCGGATATTTTTTCTGAATCTTCTTCATTCATCTGACAACCCCAAGTTTCAATGAAATATGTCTTATTTTTATTATCCTTCATATTCTAGCTCCTTTACAATTTCCTTTTAAATTAATCTACTTAGTATATTATATAAAAAAATTAAAAAATTTAAAAGTTTTTTATATATTATTAAATTATATATTGATTTCTATGAATAATTATATTAAAATAATATCTTATATTTAGAAAAAACAAAAATTAAAAAAACTGAAACTTAAATATTAAATTATTCATTTTATAAAGGATTATAAAAATATTTATAGAATATAATTATAGTGTTATGGGTACAAAATAATTTTAATGGAGGTGTTTATGTGGATATAGAGTTTTCTCATAGAAGTTTAGGACTAAAAGCTTCTGAAATAAGAGAACTGTTAAAACTTACTCAAAGACCAGAAGTAATATCCTTTGCAGGCGGACTTCCTGCACCTGAACTTTTTCCAATAGAAAAGATTAATTTAATAACCACAAAAGTTTTAAATGAACAAGGTAGGCAAGCACTGCAATATAGCACTACTGAAGGATACAATCCTTTGAGAGAAATAATTGTTAAAGAAAGAATGAATAAAAGCGGAGTTAAAACTGCAATTCAAAATATTTTAATTGTTAATGGTTCTCAGCAAGCCCTTGATTTTTCAGCCAAGCTCTTTGTTAATAAAGGAGACATTATTATTTGTGAAAGTCCAAGCTATTTAGGTGCTCTGAATGCTTTTAAAGCCTATGAACCTACATTCCTTGAAATATCCATGGATGATGATGGAATGAATATGGATGAACTTGAAGAAGCATTAAAAAATCATAATAATGTTAAAATGATCTATACCATACCAGATTTTCAAAATCCAAGTGGTAAAACCATGTCAGTAGAAAGAAGAAAGAGAATTGCTGAATTGTCTTCAAAATACAAAATACCTGTAATTGAAGATAGCCCTTATGGAGAACTGATTTTCGAAGGAAGTCCCTATCCTTGTATAAAAAGTTTTGATAAAGATGGTTATGTTATTACTCTTGGAACTTTTTCAAAGACTTTTTGTCCAGGTTTAAGATTAGGTTGGATTTGTGCCCATGAAGAAATATTAAAGAAGTATATTTTATTAAAACAAGGTTCTGATTTACAATCCAACACTCTCACTCAAATGATAGCAGCAAAGTTTATGCAGGAATATAGCTTAGATGAACATATTGAAAAAATTATATCGGTATACAAAAAACGCAGAGATATAATGCTTGATAGCATGGAAAAATATTTTCCAAAAGAAGTTACTTTTACTTATCCAAAAGGCGGTCTTTTTACTTGGGTTAATTTAAGAGAAGATATAGATTCAATAGATGTGAATGTTCAGGCATTAAAGCAAAATGTGGCTTTTGTACCAGGTGCATCTTTTTATCCAAATGGTGGAAATTTAAACCATTTTAGACTTAACTATTCAAATATGAATGAAGAAAGAATCCTTGAAGGAATTAAACGTTTAGGAAATGTAATAAAACAATATTATTAATATCTTACTTTAGATGAATAATTCAAATCACTTCTTCATAGCATAAGTATGAGAGGTGATTTGGTATGTATGATGCAAAAAAATGAAGATGAAAATACATTAAACAAGCAACTAAGGTTTGATTGTATGAGCAAAAGAGGGTATTTTAAAAATGAAGTAGCATATAGTTTAACTTACAAAAAAACGTATACAGTACCTAATGACACTATCTTTTATTAAAATATAATTAAATTTTTTTAATGCAAATCGGGGGTTAAAAATGAAGTTATCAAATCGGGTTCAAAAATGGAGTTTTCACCTATTCGAAAATTAGTTCCCTATGGAGAAATGGCCAAAGCAAATGGAGTTAACGTATATCACTTAAACATTGGTCAGCCAGATATAGAAACACCTTCTACTTTTTTTGAAGGTATGAAAAATTTTCATGACTGCGTGCTAAAATACACAAGTTCTCAAGGAATAGAAGAATTAATTAATAGCTTTATTAAATATTACAAACAATGGGACATTGAATTTGAAAAAGATGAGATTATGATCACAAATGGAGGCAGTGAGGCCATAATGTTTGCTCTTATGGCAATATGCGATTCTGGTGATGAAATAATAATACCCGAGCCTTTTTACACAAATTATAATGGCTTTTCTGAAGTTGCAGGAGTTAATATAATATCTTTTTCAACAAAAGCAGAAGATGGTTTCCATTTACCTAAGAAAGAAGATATAATAAGTATGATTTCAGATAAAACAAGAGCCATTTTAATATCTAACCCTGGGAACCCAACTGGAGTTGTATACTCTTTTGAAGAAATAAAATTGCTCTCTGATATTGCTAAAGAAAAAGATATATATTTAATAGCAGATGAAGTATATAGGGAATTTGTTTACGATAACTTAAAGTATACATCAGCTTTATATATGAAAGATTCCTTAGATAGAATTATACTAATTGACAGTATATCAAAACGTTATAGTGCTTGTGGGGCTAGAATAGGATTAGTAGCTTCAAAAAACAAACATTTAATGAAACAAATTCTTAAATTTGGTCAAACAAGACTTTGTGTTCCAACTATAGAACAACTAGCAGCAACTAATCTAATAAATACACCTAAAGAATATTTCAATGGAGTAAAAAAAGAATATGAAGAAAGAAGAAATATTTTATATGAATATCTTTCTAGTATACCAGGTGTAATCTGCAGAAAACCTGCCGGAGCTTTTTATGTTATAGCAAAATTGCCTGTGAAAAATGCAGAAGATTTTGCAAAATGGCTTTTAACAGACTTTAGTTACAAAAACAAAACTGTTATGGTGGCTCCTGCAGAAGGATTCTATGCAAACAAAGAACTTGGCAAAGATGAGATACGCATTTCCTATTGTTTAAACAAAGATGCTTTAATAGACGCCATGGATTTGTTAAAACGAGCTTTAGAAAAGTATAAATTAATGTATTAAAAATAAAAATGCTTTAAAGTTACTTTACTTTAAAGCATTTTTATGATGTAAGTTTCCAGATATAGTTTTCCTTAGTAATTAAAAAATTCATTTTTTTATATAAACTAAGGGCCCTATCATTATCACAGGAAACTTTAATATATGATTTAGTAAACCCTTCATTATATAAAGTATTTACTATAAAGTTAAGCAATTGTTTTGCATATCCTCTATTGCGAAATTCCGGAATTATACCAAAATTAACAATATAGGGCTCATTTAAATCTTCAAAAATAATTTGACCATACCCTATATAAGTATCTTTATATTTTATAAAAAAACATCCATCTTTATAAAAATAATCTTCCTGCTCTTCGTAATAAATATCCTCTACAGTTAATGGTATTCTGTTAGCATTTTCAAATATGGCATTTTGAATACAGCACCTTATTTTTTCGTCTTTTTTTACTGTGAATTTTTCAAAGGAAATATATGGAACATCCTTTATAGGCATAATATTTTTCATATCTAAAGACATCTCGTAAAAGCCCTCTTGCTTTATAAAGCCAATTATTTCTAGCACTCGGTTATTAAAAGAATTCTTTTCACAGGTATAAACATAGGAACTATTAGATATTAATGCTTTTTTAAACTCATCGTAGATTTTATTGTTTTCTACATACTCCTTCTCAATATATATAGATTTTATTTTGTAGTTATTAATATCTAGTTTGTGAATCCATAAATAACCAATTATACGTTTTTCAAGAGTATCTTGCAATAAAATTAATTCTTTTAATATAAATATTTTCTCAAAAATATTTACTTTATCATAGTAACTAAAAAAATCTTTATTTAAATTATTAAAACTATTTTTTTCTAAATTTAACCTCCTTAATTTTTTTATATCAGTATTTTTTGCTTTTCTAAATATAAACATCTTTACCCCTTAATATAAGTTTATTTTTGGTAAACAATATCCTAATAAAATTATTATAGTAATAAATATAAGCTATAGTCAATAATAACTATTTATATACTTTAAAAAATCTTCCAAAAATTTCTGCTGTAATTCATCACATTCTATTATTTTTTTTAGTTTATGCATATATTTGGCTTCATTCCAATTTTTATGCTTTATATATCTTTTATTGCCAAGTTTCCAAAACTTATAAGGAAAGATAATTAACGATAACATTACTTCAAGCTCATCTTTTGATAGTTTATTTACACTATTGTATTCATTTATTATTGATTTTGCTATATTAAAATCCCATTTGTAATTTTTTTAAACATTAATCTCCTTATAAATTTACCCAAGTCGCTTATTTGTAAATCAATAATAATACTATTTAAGTCAATCAAATAATAATTATTTTCTTTTTTTATGACATTTTGATAGTAAAAACTGTTATGACAAATAGTAGTATATGATTTTGCATCACTACATAATTTATAATAATTTGAAGAATTTAAAAGGTTTAATGAGCTTAGCGCTCTACTACTGAAGTTATTCATATATTCATAATATTTGTTGTCAAATTCATATTTTATTTTTTTATATTCAATAAAATTAAAAAATCTTTGCAAATCAAATATTTTTTTATTAAAATCTTTACTCCAATCTTTTAAGTTATTTTTAAGTTTTAGGCTTTTTACATCAATATTTTTACATTTCACATGAAATTGCCCCAAGAGTTTAATACTATTTAGCATATCCTTCATATCACTCATGTTGCATTCTTCACCATCTATCCACTCAGTTAAATAAAAATTTGATTTTTGTATTTTATGATTAATTCCTTTTTAACAGTTTTTATATATTTAGGTGTATAGATAAAATCTTGGTTATATAACATATTTACTAAGTTATATCCATTTGTAACTTTATGTCTATTTCTAGAAATCTTTTTTAAGCATACATTTCCAATTTGAGTTTTAATTTTATAAACGCTTCTCTTTTTTGTATATTTTCTACATTTAAATTATAATTTCTCATTATTTTAGTAATGAAATGTTGTTCTTTATCATTAATTTCATTATTGTATTTTGATGAACTATACATAACACCACACCTCATTTCGATTTTACAAACAAAACACATGAAAATTATTGTGAATTTGTTTTTTAAAATAATATGCCGCTAATAAAGTATATTATGAAGCCTAAAAAATATTACTCATTTTGTTGACAAGGATTCTTTTTTAATATATAATAAATTTTGTAAAATTGATATGGATCTTTAGCTCAGTTGGTTAGAGCAACCGGCTCATAACCGGTTGGTCCGGGGTTCGAGTCCCTGAAGGTCCACCATAAAATTTGGAGGAGTTCCCGAGCGGCCAAAGGGGGCAGACTGTAAATCTGTTGCGTTTTCGCTTCGATGGTTCGAATCCGTCCTCCTCCACCACAAAGACCTAATTTTTCGTCAATGAACGGTTAGGTCTTTTTTTCATGTCTCAAATTGCATTATGATGTTTATGAAAATAAACTTTCGTCTATAATTACGAGACCACTTAAGAAAAAGCATCTCATTTTGAGATGCTTTTTCTTATTTGTAAGATATACTATGTAAGTAACTAAATTTAAATTGTTATTTTAAACAATTTACTACTTCTTGAATAATCCAATCTGGAGTTGAAGCTCCTGCAGTAATTCCTATAGTATTAATATCTTTATTTTCTAGTAAAAGTGTAGGAAGTTCTTTTTTATTTTCAATATGAACTGTATATTTGCAATTATTTTTGCATATCTCATATAGTTTAGTAGTATTTGAACTATGCTTCCCTCCAATTACTATCATGGTATCAACAATTTTAGAAAGATTCTCCGCAGATTTTTGTCTTATATCTGTTGCACTACAAATAGTATTGAAAGCTACGATTTCTTTGCTATTTTTTATTATATAATTAAGTGCTTTTTGCCAGTTAATTTCTTTCTCAGTAGTTTGTGATACTACACACACTTTGTTATTGATATTATTTAAAGACTCTTCATCTTTGCCAATGATAGCAGAATTTTCACACCATCCATTTATCCCAGTTACTTCAGGATGATCTTTATCTCCAACAATAACAATTTGGTACCCTAATTCATGATACTTTTTTACCTTCTTATGTATATTTGATACATAAGGGCAGGTTGCATCAATTATTTTTAATTCTTTAATTCTTAATCTTTCAAATATACATAAAGGTATGCCATGAGATCTTATTATAACCACATCATCTTTTTTTAAGTTTTCAATTTCTTCTATGTCTATAGAATAAATATCTTTTGACTTAAGAAACTCTATAACATCATTATTATGTATTAAAGGTCCTAGTGTGTATATGGGCTTTTTATATTTTTGCTGAGTTTTCAAAACCAAATCAACTGCACGTTTAACCCCAAAGCAAAAACCAGATTTATCTGCCAATATTATATTCCTCATTGTTTTTCCCCACTTAAAATAATGCTATCAATGTATTTAGAAATTAAAGCTACTACTTCATGAATGTTCAAATTAGATCCATCTATTTCTATAGCGTCTTTTGCTTTAGTTAAAGGACTTACCTCTCTATTTGAATCTAAATAGTCTCTTTTTTTATATCATCTAGTATTTCTTGATACTTTACATCAAGACCTTTCTCAGCCAACTCTTTGTATCTACGTTTAGCTCTTGTATCAGGGCTAGCTGTTAGAAATATTTTTAAAGAGGCATTTTTTAATACTACAGTTCCTATATCTCTTCCATCCATTATAACACTATACTTATCAGAAATACTTCTTTGCAAATACACTAAAAGTTTTCTAACTTCTTTAATTGAAGAGTAATAGGATACGTTTTTGCTTATTATAGGCATATAAATTTTATCTGTTAAATCCTCTTCATTAACAATTATTCTATCTTCATTGAAATACATATTTAAGTTTTTTATTAATTCAATTAGATCACCCTCATTTTCTGGTGAAATTTTGTTTTCCATGGCTTTTAATGTAACAACTCTATACATTGCCCCAGTATTTATATACATTAGATTATACTTATCAGCTAGTAGTTTAGCTATAGTACTTTTTCCAGCACCTGCAGGTCCATCGATAGCTATTGATATTTGCAATTTTCTATCCCCTTTCTACTTTGAAAAACATTTTATATAAATTAACTTAAGCATTAAGACCAGATAAATATCCTGTAGACAAAGCGATTTGAATATTAAAACCACCAGTAGTTGCATCTACATCAATTATTTCTCCTGCAAAATATAGATTGCTTATTAATTTAGAACACATTGTAGATGGATCTATTTCTTTAACGTCAATACCACCTGAAGTTATAATTGCTTCATCAATAGGTCTAGTGCCCTTAATATCCAAGGTTAAATCTTGTAGTAATTCTACCAATATTTTTCTTTCTTCTTTGGTAATTAAATTTACTTTTTTATATGGATCAATATTACTTAAATGAATTATAACCTCTATAAGTCTTTTAGGCAAAAGATCATCTAAAGAATTTTTAAAATCTTTATTAGAATATTTTTTGAAATCTTTTTGAATCCTTTTATCTAATTCACAAAAATTTAGAGCTGGTTTTAAATTTATATGCAATTTTAAGTTTTCTCTTCCATTAACAACAGAACTTCCAGTTAGAATTATAGGACCTGAAACTCCGAAATGAGTAAAGATCATTTCACCAAAATTGCTGTATAAAATCTTTTTATTATCAGTAATTTTAACTTCAACGTTTTTTAATGATATTCCTTGAAGTTCTTTAACATATTCTTCTTTTAATTCTAATGGAACTAAAGCAGGCTTCGGAATAATCACATTATGCCCTATACTTTTTGATAAACTATAACCATAGCCATCTGATCCTGTTTGAGGATATGACTTTCCACCTGTACAAAGAATAAAACTATCGCCCTTAATTACATTTCCATTTTTTAATTCTACACTTTCAATGGCACTATTTTTTATGTTAAATTTATTTACTTCACTTTCAAGTTTAACCTCTACATGGTTTTTATATAATTCTTTTTCGAAAATTTTTATTATATCAGAAGATTTATCTGAATCGGGGAAAATCCTATCCCCTCTTTCTACTTTTAGCTTTAAACCATTGTTTTCGAAAAAATTTATAGTATCTAAATTAGTATAGGTATATAATGCACTATAAAGAAAATTTGAATTTGTATGGATAAACTCAAAAAATTCACTTATTTCCTTGTTATTTGTAACATTGCATCGACCTTTCCCTGTAATAAATAATTTTTTACCAAGCTTATTATTTTTCTCTAATATAACTACTTTATTGTTTTTTTGTTTAGAAGCAGTAATAGCAGCCATCATGCCTGCAGGGCCACCACCTATTACTATAACCTTTGACAAATCATCACCTACTTATTAAGATTGTATTTACTACATTGTAATACTTACTATATATAATTTAATACAAGATAAGGATTTATTCAATAGAACTTTATTATATTTATGATTATAAAAAAAGAGCATTAATCCTTATTTAAAATTAACACTCTTTTCTGCTTAATATTTATTTTACTTTTATTTTATAAAATTAATACCATCCTCTTAATTTCATAGCTGTGGAGACTTTCTTAATAGAATGCATATAAGCAGCTTTTCTTACTGGTACATTATATTCTTCTTTGATTGACCATATTGAATTAAATGCATCCACCATAGCTCTTTCTTCTTTTTCTTCTACTTCCTTTTCACTCCAATAATATCCATATAAATTTTGAACCCATTCAAAATAAGAAACTGTAACTCCACCAGCATTAGTTAATATATCAGGAGTAAGTGTAATTCCTTTTTCATTTATAATGTCATCTGCTTCTGGAGTTGTAGGACCATTTGCAGCCTCGCAAATTAACTTAGCTTTTATTAATTTAGCTTCTTTAGCAGTAATTGCATTTTCAAGAGCAGCAGGTATTAATATATCTACATCTAATCCCCAGAATTCTTCCATAGATAATTTTTTAGCGCCTTCAAACTCAACTAAATTATGATTTTTTTCCATATACTCGCTCATTGCTTGAAAATCAAGTCCGTTCTCATTATAAATTACATAAGTTCCAACTTCTCTGCACCATTCTGCAACAGCAACTACCTTAGCACCTAATTTAATACAATTTTTAACTGTATACTTTCCAACATTACCAAAACCTTGAACTGCTATACATGACTTCTTCATATCAATACCCAATTTTTTTGCAGCTTCCCTAGCAGTTACGGCAACACCAAATCCAGTAGCCTCATTTCTTCCTTTTGAACCACCAAATTCTACTGGTTTACCAGTGAATGTACCCATAGCACTATGTCCAACAAGCTTATTGTATTCATCAACAAACCAAGACATAATTTGTCCATTAGTGTTTACATCTGGTGCTGGAACGTCTACTCTTTCACCAATCAATTTATATATTGCATCAATGTAACCCCTGCATAATCTTTCAAGTTCTCCTTTAGATAATTCTCTAGGGTCAACAATTATACCACCTTTTCCACCGCCATAAGGGATTCCAGTAACTGAACATTTAAAAGTCATCCATATAGATAACGCTTTAACTTCATCAATACTTACATTCGGATGAAATCTAACCCCACCTTTTGTTGGACCTACAGCATCATTATGTTGAGACCTAAAACCTTTGAAAACCTTTACAGAACCATTATCCATCTTTACAGGTATTGATACTTCAATAACTCTTAATGGTTCTTTCAAAAGTTCATAAACAGAAGCCTCCATACCTAATTTTTCACATGCTTCTTTAACTTGTTTTTGTGCATTTACCAATGGATTTAAAGTTTCCTTTGTCATTTTAATACCCCCTAATATGAATGTTATATTGCATTGTGCCTAATTATTCACTTCTTAATTTCATATTTCTCACAAGTTAATATATTCTATACATTTTCACGTAATCCTTCTTTTTTTATTTATTTTTGAAAATTAAAAATATTTTAAAAAAGAAAAATGTAGACAAAACTATTTATTACATACTAGTTTATATCTACATTATAAATTAATCCGCATCTTTATTTTTATAAGAATAAACCTGATACTCTTGCCAAATATCTTCTAGTTGAGAAAAAGTACTAGATATGTTTTCTTTTTCTCTAAGTCCAACAGCAATAATTAAAGCATTTATCACACTTAAAGGAGCTACTAAAGAATCAACAAAAGAAGCCATATTACTTTGGGCAATTAAAGAATAATCTGCTCTTGCTGCTAAAGGTGATAGCAAGCTATCTGTTATAGCTACTACTTTTGCATTTCTGCTTTGTGCAAAATTTAATGCTTCTATAGTTCTAGTAGCGTATCTTGGAAACCCTATTCCTATAACTAAATCATCCTCAGTGAGTCCAAGCATTTGTTCAAATATATCACTCATTCCATAGCCCACTACTTTTACGTTATCCAAAATTAAATTTAAATAAAATCCTAAAAATTCTGCTAAAGCTGTAGAACTTCTTAAACCAATAATATATATTTTCTTTGATTTGAAAAGTAAGTCAACAACTTCTTCAAAACTTTTATGGTTAATTTTTTCTAATGTCGATCTGATATTTTCTATGTCAGATTTTAAAACACCTTTTAATGCATTATGTTCTGTAATCAAATCATTAGATAGCTCTATCCTTTGAACTGTTGTTAATTTATTTTTTATTAACTCTTGCAATGCCTTTTGAAGTTTTGGATAGCCTGAAAATCCTAGTTCATTTGCAAATCTCACAACGGTAGATTCACTAACTCCTACACTTATACCAAGTTTTGCAGCAGTCATAAATGCAGCTTTATCATAATGCTTCAATATATACTCTGCAATTAATTTCTGCCCCTTACTTAACCTCGGGAATTTTATTTGAATAGTTCTCATTAAGTCTTGTCTAGTTTCAACCATATCCTTCAATCCTTTCTTCAACATTTGTTTATTTGTGAATTATATATTTCATTTTAACATCTATTGAAGAAATTTTCAATATTTCTTTCATTTGTTTGCCATTTATTTAACAAATCATAGATTCTTATAAACTGTTAATTATTCTAACTGTATTAAAAAGAAAATCTAAATAAAATAACGTTTTTAATATTATTTTAAAGCTATTTAACTATTTTTCTCTATGATAAGTAACATCGGAGGATTATTAGTTCTATTAATATATTTATGTAAAGTTACATTAAAATTCTTTTTTGATAATTCTTGAACAAAATTTAAAATGCAGTTTTTTTCTTTTTCACCTTCTTGATGACCTACATACATGCAAATTGCAATAATTCCATTATTATTTATTATCTTAGTAGCTTTTATTATACTGTTTAAAGTACTATTTGCTTTTGTTGTGATGCTTTTATCACCTCCTGGTAAATAACCTAAATTGTAGATAAAACAATCTATCTTTTCCTCTATGTATTTATCAATATATTCATGGGAATCATTTATTAATTTAACATTATTTTTATTGCTTTTTTTATAATTATCAATAGCACATTTTTGAATATCAAAGGAATATACTTTTGAAAATAATGTAGATAAAAAATCAGTATCATGTCCATTCCCCAAAGTTGCATCAACTGCAAAATTAAAATTTCTACAGTAATTTTTAATAATAAATTGCGCAAGTTCACTTACACTATTTGCATATTCAAACATATAGTCACTCCTTATTTTTTATAAATTTTCTATATACTCAAGTTCACTTTTGGTTAAATATCTCCAGCAGCCTTCTTTTAAACTACCCAAAGTTATTTTTGCAATAGATTTTCTTTTAAGCGTTATTACTTCATGGCCTATAGAACTACACATTTTTCTGATTTGTCGATTTTTTCCCTCATGAATTGCCATTTCTACTTTAGAATTTCCACTTATAACATCTAATAATTTAAATTCCGCATTAGAAGTTATATATCCTCCTATGTCAATACCATTGCAAAATTTATTTATTTCATCTTGAGAAACTATCCCCTTTATCGTACCTTCATATACTTTTTTTATCTCTTCTCTTGGATGTATTAATTTATTATATATGTCACCATCATTAGTTAAAATTATAAGTCCTGAAGTATCGTAATCTAATCTACCAACAGGATAGATTCTCTCAGTAACATCCACTAAATCTACTACGGTTTTTCTTCCTTTTTCATCTTTTGCTGAACTTATAATTCCTGTTGGTTTATTTAACATTATGTATAATTTATTAACTTCTGGGTTTATTTCTTTACCCAAATAATTCACTTTATCTATTGATGAATCTATTTTAAATCCTAATTCTTTTACTTTAATTCCATTTACTTCGACTTTTCCTTCTCTTATAAATTCTTCACATTTTCTTCTAGATGCAATTCCGCAAGAAGCCATATATTTTTGAAGTCTTTCAATCATTTTTATCACCCTTATATCTACTATTTTTATTCATAACATTAATTATAAATTATTTTTCCTATTTCAATCAAGACTTAATTAAAATCTTTGATTTTTAACCAAATAATAATTAAAATAATATAATATAGTTAAGGCATATTTTTACTTTAAATAATATTAGTTTAATTCTTTATTTTAAAAAATAAATAAGAAGTGATTTTGATGAAATATGTAAGAGATTTAAAATTTGAGCATATTATTATAGTCTGCCTTTTGATTATTCTAACTATCGTAATTTTTGTATTTAAAGAAAATGAAAAAGTAGTTGATGTAATCCTATCTACTTTTACCAATATAATAGTTTTTGCAACTTCCAAGTTGTACGATTCAAAAGAAATAATAAATAAAAGTAAAAAGTAAAAATAAATATCCACATTAAGTGGATATTTATTTTGAGATTAAATTTATTAAGAAAAATATTAATATTAATATTCCAATAGAGCCGACTATTATTGAAATTGAAATTAAAGCTGAAATAAATCTATTTTTAGTACTTTTGCTTTTTTCATATATATTTTTTTATTGGATATTTTATTTGGTCTTAGAAAATTGTTTGTTAATGAAATTATGCTTGAATAAGAACGTCGAGTATCTTCAACAACCTTTTTTTCCTTTTCCTCATTCATAATATCACTCCTCTTATATATAATTACATTTTTTGTATCAAATGTCAATGGATTGAATATTTTAAAGACTTACTTTTCTTATCTTATATTTGAAGTTTTTAATTTTAAAACTATAATTTTACTTTAACTCCATGCACCTACTAACATATATTAATCATATTTGCACAATATATAATTACAATACAATATAAAAGGAGGTAATTAAAAATGGCATACAGAAATAATAAAAATTTAGTTCCAGAAGCTAAAGGTGGTTTAAACAAATTCAAAATGGAGGTAGCTAATGAATTAAATGTACCTCTAAGTGACTACAATGGAGAGCTTACTTCTAAACAAAACGGCTCTGTTGGTGGAGAAATGGTAAAAAGAATGGTTCAAAACTACGAAAATGGCTTAAAATAATTTAATGTTTATAAATAAAAAAGGGGTAATAATCGCCCCTTTTTTATTTTTTGACTGAAGTCACTTCTTGTATTTTAGACTCTAAAACAGATATATTATCTAGTAATTTTTTATTTTCTTTTTTTAAATACAACTCTTTTTTTAAACTTAAAAGCAAAGTAATTGAAGCTCCAACAATTACGCAAAGTAAAATAATTAGAGCAAGAGAAATATTAAACTTCCAAGTAATAAATTTTATTGTTATTATTGATGAATTTTCTATAGTAAAAATAGTAATAAATAAAGCAAAAATCAGCAAAATAATAAATATATTTCTTATTTTCTTTTCTTCGTTTTTCACAGCATACTCACCTGACTTTCTTCTTTCATTGATTTTTAATAAATTAATTCAACAACTAGCTTATTTTTTCCTTTATTTTTTTATTATCCTTTAAATAATAATAAACCTAATTTTGCAAATAAAATACCGAATGTATTAATACATTTGATATTTTATTTTATTTATGAAATAATGACACTTAAAGGGGGAATAACATTGGAAAAATATAAATATATATTCGGTCCTATCCCATCAAGAAGATTAGGATTGTCTTTAGGTGTAAGTACCATACCACAAAAATACTGCAATTATTCATGTGTTTATTGTCAATTAGGTAGAACATCCCATTTGACTAATGATAGAAAAGAATTTTACTCAGTACTAGATATCCTTGATGAATTTAAAAATTACATAAAAAAAGTCCTAAATTTGATGTAGTTACTTTAGTTGGTGAAGGAGAGCCTACTTTATATTCAAATTTAAAAGAACTAACTCTAGGAATTAAAAAAATCACATCAAAACCTATTGCATTAATAACCAACGGTTCATTATTAAATAACATTGATGTGCAAAAAGATCTTGAAGATATTGATATATTACTTCCTTCACTGGATGCTTATGACATTGATAGTTTTAGAAAAATTCATAGGCCCTATGGGAAAATACATTATGAAGATACTATACAAGGACTAATTGATTTTTCGCATATTTTTAAAGGGCAAATCTGGTTAGAAATAATGCTACTAGATGAACTAAATGATGATGCAAAATCAATTATCAAAATTAAAGATATAATAAGCAAAATCAAATATACAAAAATTTATATTAATACTGTTGTAAGACCTCCTGCTGAGCCATGGGTTAAGAAAGCTTCTAAAGATGCTATAAATATGGCAGTAAATATTTTAGGTGGTGTATCTATAGATGCGCTAAAAGAAGGTGGCTTTTATAGTGAAATTAAAGATAATTATGAAGCTATATTAAGTATTATAAAAAGACATCCCATGAATCAGCATGAGTTGAAAGTTTTTTTAAAATCTAGAAATTGCGAAAACAATGATATCAGCAATATATACAATAAATTAAAAGACGATAAAAATGTTGAGGCTTTAGAGTTTAAGGGATACTTTACTTATAGAGCTATCATGTAACAAGGAGTGACATTAATTTATGACAAAGCCTATTAAAAGAGTTGCAGCAATTCATGATTTATCTGGTTTTGGAAGAGCTTCACTAACCACAATTATTCCTATTTTATCTACTATGGGTATACAAGTTTGCCCTCTTCCAACAGCTATATTATCTACACATTCTGGGGGATTTAAAGAATTTAGTTTTGTAGATTTAACTGACTCAATGGAGTCTTATATAAATCACTGGTATAAGCTTAATCTAGATTTTGACTGTATATATAGCGGTTTTTTAGGTTCTACAAAGCAAATTAACATAGTATCTGATTTTATAGATAAGTTTAAAAGAGAAAATACGTTAGTAGTAATAGATCCTGTAATGGCTGACAATGGATTATTATACGACACAATGGATATTACTATAGTTGAAAATATGAGAAATTTAATAAAAAAAGCTAATATAATAACGCCAAATATAACTGAGGCTGCTTATATTTTAAACGAAAAAATTGACTATCAAAAACCTATAGACAAAAAAATTATTAAGGATTGGCTTTATAGACTAGCAGATATGGGCCCTAATATAGTAATAATAACAAGTGTCCTAAATGAAAACAATCCAAAAACTATAGATGTAGTTGCTTACGATAAAGAAAATCAAAATTTTTGGAAAATCACTTCTAAATATTTAAATGCATTTTATCCTGGTACCGGAGACACTTTTACTAGTGTATTAATTGGCTCAATTCTTAATGGCTCAAGCTTACCTGTAGCTTTAAATAAAAGTACAGAATTTATAAATCAAAGCCTAAAAGTAAGCAATGAATTCGATTATCCAAAT
Source organism: Haloimpatiens sp. FM7315 (assembly GCA_041861885.1). Classification (NCBI taxonomy): domain Bacteria; kingdom Bacillati; phylum Bacillota; class Clostridia; order Eubacteriales; family Clostridiaceae; genus Haloimpatiens; species Haloimpatiens sporogenes. The sequence goes on along the minus strand of JBGVUE010000001.1, from coordinate 1,587,334 downwards.
AGAGAAGGCATACTCTTAGAAAAAGTCTTAAGCAATCTAAATATGCCAATACTAAACTATAGTTACAAAAGTTTTTAGCTTATTATTTATAAAAAAATAGGTTAGGATTACAAACATAATCCTAACCTATTTTAACTATTTTTACTTAGATAATAATTTAAAATAAGTTTGTCTAGTTGTTGACTTATTTTTAGGATTTCCCCTTTACATAAAGATGCCTTGTCCTCTTTAACTAGTTTGTTCAAAATTTCTTTTATCTCCTCCATTACTAACCATAATCCTTCCTAAATGTCAATTTGGTTTCTCAAATATTACATTATGAATTATACACTAAAATATCATTTATGTAAATATTTGTTACTAAAATTTTTATTAAAGAAAGAATTCAATTGAATATTGGAAATATATTACATATTTTGTAAGTTACTGTGCTTTTAATGCATTTTTTAAGTCAAAAATAATATCATCTGCATCTTCAAGTCCAACTGCTAACCTTACAAGTCCATCACTAATTCCAGCTTTCTCTCTTTCTTCTTTTGAATATGGAGAATGTGTCATAGATGCTGGATGTTGAATTAATGTTTCAGCGTCTCCTAAACTTACTGCAATAGAACATAGTTTAGTGTTATTTATAACTTTTATTCCAGCCTCATATCCACCTTTTAACTCAAAAGCTATCATTGCACCTGGAAGTTTCATTTGCTTTTTAAATAAATCATATTGAGGAAAACTCTTAAGACCTGGATAATATACTTTTTCAACAGCCTCATGATTTTCTAGAAATTCAGCCACTTTTAAAGCATTTCTGCAATGCTTTTCTATCCTTATGTCTAGAGTTTTCATACCTCTACCAATTAAGAAAGCATCAAATGGGCTTAAGCAAGCTCCCGTCATATCTTTTACACCAAATAAACGTACAGTATCAATAAAATCTTTTTTACCAGCTACAAACCCTGCTATAACATCTCCATGGCCATTTAAAAATTTTGTAGCAGAGTGTATTACTACATCTGCACCTAATTCTAATGGCCTTTGCACATATGGAGTAGAAAATGTATTATCAACTATTACCATACATTCAGGATTCTCATGTGCTATATCTGATATTTTTTCTATATCACTGATTTGTAAAGTTGGATTAGCTGGTGTTTCTAAATAAACAACTTTTGTATTTTTTTCATAGCCCTTTTTATATTTAACGGATCAGTAGCATCTACAAAAGTAACTTCAACATTAAATCGGGTTATGCCATGGCTTAGAAAAGCAAAAGTACAACCATATAATGTTTTAGAAGCTATAATATGGTCTCCGCCTTGAATTGCTGACCATATAGTAGATGCTACAGCGCCAATTCCTGAGGATGTAGAAACACAAGCTTCTGCGCCTTCTAATAATGCAACTTTTTCTTCTACGCTTGTATTAGTTGGATTTCCTAACCTAGTATAAATATATCCATCCTCATCACCTTTAAATCTTCTTCCTCCTTGTTCTGCAGATTCAAATGTAAAAGTAGATGTTTGATATATAGGTGTAGCTAATGCCCCTACAGAATTTTTGTATGTCCACCATGAATTGCTCTAGTTGCAAATCCCATATTAGTTAACTCATCTTTGTTCATTTATATACCCCCTTAATTACCATTTATTACTATATTTTACCATTTTAAATTTAATGTGTAAACCTATATAATATATAATAATGAATTCTATGAGTTAACAAATTTGATTTAAATTATATATAAATTACAAATGCAGAGAAAGTAACTTTCTAAAAGATCAAACTATTTAATATTTCACCACTTAGCAATTTAATAAATATAAAACAAATATTAATTGAATTAATATTATAATTGGAATTCCATATTTAAACTTATTATGCTTAGTCTTATGCCTAAAAAACATCATTCCTAAATAAGAACCAATACTGCCTCCCATTACTGAAAGTAGAAGCAACGTAGACTCTCTTATTCTCCATTTGCCTTTTTTGCTTTTTCTTTGTCCATAAACATAGATAGAAAACCAATTAGATTTAAAATAAAAAAATAAAATATAAAAAATCTTTTAATTATATCCATTGTATCCGTACATCCTTTTCAACTTTATTTATATCTATATCTAGATTTATTTTGAATTATATTTTTATAAAAATAGCCAATATAGTATATAGGTATCACAAATACAGCCATAATAGACATATATTTTAATATTATTTCTACGAAATTTACTTTTTTCATGTAAATACCTTTTGAAGTGTCATGAAATTCCTTTGGAATACTTCTATACTCATTGTTTCCATTTTCTACTTTATTCTCACCATTAACATATTCAGTGCTTTTTGGAGTTCCATCAATTTTTGGAGTACCATTAAAACCATGTTCATGATTCTTTTCAGAAGATATATTAAATAATTGAGCTGTTTTGGAGAAATAATTAACTTTTACTATATTATAAATCCCAAAAACTAATATTAACACAGCTAAACATTTTGATATATATTTGATATATTTATTTTTTTAGTAATCCTAAATTTGTATTTAAATGTATTTATTATGAAGGACCAATGAAGTCCTACATGAATTCCAATTAAAGCCAATGCTAAGTAGGCAGCTCCAATATGTGTACTTTGGTTTAATAAACTATTTTTAAAGCCAAGTCCAGGAATTAACACTTTTGAAATTGCCATTCCACTTATTATTATTATAGCAATATCTATTAATAGTAGAATATTTAATATATATTCGATTCTTGTTTTTAATACTATTTTTTTGTGAATATTGATACACTTACTTTTCTAATCCATTTTATGTTTAATATAATATGCATCAATACCACAAATCCTATAATTAATCCAATTAGTTCATGAAAATTAAGTCCACTAAAAACACTTTTGTTAAACAACAATGAAAATAATATTGCCATTACTAAATCTAGTGCTAATTTAATTACAGTAATCTTTTTCATACACAAACACATCTCTTATTATAATTTAGATATTTATAAAAAAAAGAATATTCCTATGTAACTATTTTATATTAAAAATCTTAATAATTGTTTTCTAGATATTTAAAAATTCGTAAACAATTAAATTTTCTGCATAATTAATTTTAAAAAATCCATTAAGAATTTTAACTCTCAATGGATTAGATTTAATGCTTTATACTATTTTATCTCTACTTTAATAATTGATTTATTGCATATGCGTAAATTTCAGCACTTTTTAGTAAATAACAAATATCAATATATTCATTAGCCTGATGTTCTGTCTTTTCCTGTCCTTCAAATATTGCTCCAAATGCTACACAATTATCCATTGCTCTCGCATAAGTAGCTCCTCCTGAACTTAATGGTGTAGAATCCATATCCGTATGATCCTCTATTACTTTTCTTAGTTTTACTACTAATTCAGTATCTTCAGGTATATATATAGAATCAAGATAATCAAATTCTTCATATTTTAAATTATACTTCAAAGCAACTTCAGTTAATTTTGACACAAATTCATTCTTTTTAAAGGTTACAGGAATTCTAACGTCAACATAAACCACTTGTTCCAAAGATGATATCTCAAGCTTTCCAACATTTACTGTTAACTTACCTGAAACATCCTCCCAATTGTTTACTATGTTTTCTCCATTGCAAGTAGAATTTATAATATCGCTTATGAATTTTAAGCTATCATTTTCTATTCCTAGTTCATTAAGAACAACCGCCATTCTAGATATTGCATTAATGCCTTCCTCAGGTTTTGCTGCATGAGCTGCTTTTCCTAATAAAGTAACTGTGTTTCCATCTATTTTATATTCAAAATTATTCTTATTCATTATTTCTTTTGCTTTATCAATGTCTTTTACAGTGAAGGTTGCTTTATCAGGTACTGCATTAAAAGCATTACCAGCTTTTATATTTAAATTGCTATCACCTTTTCCTACAAGCTTAAGCTGCAATAATCCCTTTTCTGCATTTGTTAATGGGAATTGAGAATCTGGAGAAAATCCAAAATCAGGTTTTTCTTCTTTCTCCATATATTTATTTATGCCTCTCCAAAGAGTCTCCTCATCAGTTCCAAATATAAAACGAACTCTCTTATTAATCTTTATATTATTATCTAATAATGCTTTCATTCCATACATAGCTGCAATTATAGGGCCTTTATCATCCTGAGTTCCTCTTCCATAAAGCTTTCCATCAACTAAAGTTGGTTCAAATGGTGGATAAATCCAATCATCTGCAGCCACAGGAACTACATCTAAGTGTCCTAATATACCAAATAGCGATTCTCCTTCACCTATTTCTGCATATCCATAATAACCTTCTGGATCCATATAGGTTCTATATCCTAAAGATTTTGCAATTTCTAAACATTCTTCAACTGCATTTTTTATTCCTATACCAAAAGGAGCCTTAGTTTGTGGTTCATCTATAACAGAATTTATAGAAACTAATCTCTTCAAATCTTTAATTAAATCATCTTTGTACTTATCCATATTTATATTCATTATTTTGTGCCTCCATTATAAGCAAATTTTATAACCGTTTACACAATTATAATACTCTATTTTCCGTTATTTTTCAACTTTTTCTCAATAGTAGATAAAGTTACTTAAGATTTAGACTTTCAAATAGTTTTCTTATATCTTGATAAGTGTTGTTGTAGTTTAAAATAACGTTTATCTAATAACATTTGTTTGTTTATTTCTTTCTAGTCTGTCTAAAGATTTAATATATAAAAGTTCTTTTGCTATTTTTTTAAAATTATAACACAAATATGAAAATATTATTCTGTAAAAAAACTATCGCACTAATTTTTTAGTGCGATAATACTTTTATTTAAAATAATTTTTCTGCAAGTATATTGCTTAAATTTAATTTATCTATTCTTTTTTTATTTTTTCTATATCAGTTGTATAAAGACCTAATTCTTTCATCCTCTTAAAATATTCTGCACCTGCAAAGGTATATCTATTACGTCTTCCTTCTTTAGTTGTTAGTTTATAATTTGCAAAAGCAATTATGTCTCCAATAGCCGTAGTCTTAGGCAAAATTAAAGATGGCATTCCAAGGGCATATCTTACTGCGTTGTGACCTGCTAAACTTCCAGTGCATATAGCTTCTGTATGCCCCACAAAAAGACCTGATTTTTCCCCAGCACAATATAAATTATCTATACCTTTAACTCTCATATCATCAGTTCTTGGAGCTACAGAAAGGTACCTTATAGAATTTCCTTTGCCTCCTGCATATGGGTCTATATATTTAGCATTTTCTAATCCTTTAATTTTTCTCAATTTATCTAAAGGATAATATGAAGTCATTAGTTTTACATGCCCAGTATCTAGCAAAACTACATTTTCAGCAAACTCTTTTAAAGCATACTGTTGGCATACTTTTATTTTTAATTTATCCAAATTTATATCTTCCTTTGGAATTTTTAATACAACAACACCTTTATCTTCTAATTCATCTACTATATCCTTTGAAATACTTTCCTTGCATAATTTGCAAGATCCACTAAAAGCTCCTAAAACATCATCTTCTCTTTCTCCTTGTAAATCTTCCACTCCTGCTCTAGAGCTTAGACTTACTCTTGGTCCAAAGGCTGGGCACCTTAAAACACACATAGAACAACCATTTCCATACCTTAAACAATTTCCCATAGGTCCAGTAGACCCTGTAGTTTCAATAAAAATATCACCTTCTACATAAGAACCATCGGCTAAGTAAATGCCCTTTATATTACTATCTTCTTTTTTTACATCTATAACTCTAGAAATTAAATTTAACTCTATTCCTATATCTAACAAATAGTTTTTAACTGCAGGTTCTATTTTGTTTACATTATATAGCCATGCATGTTCATGTCCAGGAAAATTAATATTTTTATGGGTTGAATTTTCATCTGTTAAACGAATTAAATCTCCAGCACCTAAAGCTATTATTTCTTCAGCTGCAGTAAATCTACCATTATTCCTCATTATTCCACCTATGTTCCCAAGGCCTAATAACATATCAGTTTTTTCATATAACGAAACTTCTGCGCCAGCTTTTTTGGCTGTAATTGCTGCAGCTGCACCAGACCAGCCTCCCCCTATAACAATAACCTTCATATAAACCTTCTCCCTTCAAATAAATTTCTAGGATCTGTCTGAGTTTTACACAATCTCTTTAGCTTATGACCTTTATATCTAGCAGTACAGCAACCACAAATTCCCTCTCCACAACACATTTTAGCATTATTACAACAAGAGAAGTTTATCTTTTCATCTTTAAAATAATTGATTATAGAATAAATCATTATATCTTGTGCAGCTATATGAATAATATTTACATCATTACTTTTTAATATTTTAGAAATTATATTTATAACACTTTCAGTTAATTCACCATTTTTAAGTATTTTGCAAAAACAACATCGCAATTGTACATTTCAAGATACTTTTTCACATATACATCCTCATAGCCACCCTTATCTACTATACAAATTATTTTATTTCCATTAGAGTATAGTTTTTTTATTACAGGGATAGCTGGTGCCTGACCTATACCATTCATTATAATTAAAGAGGTTTTTTCTTTGCTAATTCCAATGTTTTTGATACCTTGAACTCCATTCCAATAAGGTCCTTTTATAGAGATATCATCTCCTTCTTTAAGCTGATTAATTTTTTTTGTTTTAATACCCTTTATTTCTATTATTACTTTTATTAAATTTTCTTGAGTATCAGCCTCCATAATTGATATTGGTGTGTTATAGAATTCATTTACATTTGGTATTTTTAAAAATACAAAACTACCTGGATGACAAAGATCTAAGCATAACTTATGAGACACTAATATGCTAAACTCAATTACATTTTCTTGAAGTAATACTTTATTAATTATTTTACATAAATATTCCTTTCTTCCTTCTTTAGCTTTGTTTCCATTCCAACAATATTCCTGGTAAATACAAACACCCTTCCAATTTATACAATCACAAAATTTTTTTCCGCACATTTGTGAACATATAATACATTCATCAGATTCTGCTAAATGACAAGGACAAAACTCACTACCTGCATCAATACAATCCACTATTTCATAGTTCATTATTTGACCTCCATAAATGTTCTAATATTAGAATATTTATGATAGTAGTAAATTGTTACAGTTAGTTTACTTTTTTATTTATTTACATAATTTTAACTATGTCTTTTATAAAGCAAAGCATTAGAGCATCTTTAATACTACTTCTCTATACATATTGCTCTAATGCTTTATATAAATTTTAATATTAAATACTTAACTTATTTATTCTTAAAATACTTAAGAAGTCTTTTAGGAATACTTTTAGTCCTATAAGTATAATTTCTATCTGAAACTAATATGGTTTTATATAGTATTTTCCCATCTTCATCTAGTAAAATTAGCCTACCAATACTATCACCTTTCTTTATTGATTTATCATTTAAATCCTTATTAATTATAATATGCTTTTTAAATTTTACATCTTTCTTTATTGGTATTATTATATCTTTATCTGCCACTAAATTTAGAGTTTGTTTATTATCTATTATTGTTGTCTTTAAAATTTCATTTTTATTTGCTATTTTCGTATAATTATAATTTTCTTTTATAAAAGAATAAATTTTCTGGGTTTCTTCCCACCTTGTAGGCGAATTGATAACCACAATTACTATTTCCCTGTCATCTATTCTCAATGATGTTACTAGGCACTTCCCTGCATTTCCAGTATATCCAGTTTTAACACCATTAGCTTCAGGTATCCTCCATAATATTTTATTTATATTATTATAACTTCTTGTAAAATCTTTATCTTTTGAACTGATACTTTTGCAACTTACTATCTCATTAAATTCTTTTATCTCTTTAGCTTTACAAGTTATTAAGGCTAAATCATAAGCAGTTGAATAATGATAATTACTATCTAAACCATGTGGGGATTCAAAATGTGAATTTGTAGCTCCTATTGAATATGCATACTCATTCATAATTTCACAAAATTTATCTATTGATCCAGCTATACCTTCTGCTATGGCTATAGCTGCATCATTTCCTGACCTTAGCATAAGTCCATATAATAATTCTTCCATGGCAATTTGTTCCCCTTTTTTATAACCTACAGTAGATCCACGAATACTTGCTGAATTATTTGAAATATTTATTTTATTTTTTATATTTCCGTAATTTAAAGCTACAAGAGCTGTCATTATCTTAGTGGTACTTGCTATTGCAGTCACATCGTAAGCATTCTTTTCAAATAATACTTCTTTAGTATTCATATCAATAGCTATGGCATTTCTTGCGTTAATATTAATTTTTTTTCAAGGTTTTTATTTGGATTAATATAATTTAAATTATATGCTTTTGCTACGTTATTATTAAATATCATTATTGGCAGAATAAATAATATTAGATTTTTACATATTTTTTTCATTTTTTTACCTTCCTTTTTTATAATTGTGGTTTACATTATATTTTGTTTACATAATTTAATTTATGTTAAAATAATTTTTTTATTGGATAAATTTAATTTATTTACTTATATATTTGTACACATTGGTTAAAATATACAATAGATGTATTTGGAGGATTTATTTATGCTTATGTTTATCTTAATTTTTGTTCCCATTATCATATTATGCCCTTTTCCTATTAAATTTAGCTTGGAATATCTTAACGGTAATTTAAAAATTTATATTTTTAAAAAAGAAATATCTTTAAACAAAATTAAAAACAAAAAAAAGAAAAACTATAAAAGGAAAAGAAAGGGTTTTACAAAATATTTAACCTTATTTAACAATTTAAATTTAAATACTTTTCTAAAACCCAATCTGAAGATAGAATTTTTTTGCAATACGGTTTTGAAGAAGCACATAATACTGCTCTTTTTTATGGAGTAATACAGTCCTTTATACCATTTATTAATAAACTACTACTTAATTTCTTTAATTTTAAAAAAATTAAGTATAATATCTATCCATGTTTCAATGAGGAGTTAATTCATTTTAAAATTGACAGTATAATTTATGTAAATATAGTGAAAATTATATATATGGCAATTAAATTATTTAATAAAATTAAAAGCTCTAAATATTAAATATTTAATCTTATAACTTAAAAATAAATAATTATATAAGGAGTGGTAAAATGGAAAACAATCCTATAGAAGATTTTATGAAAACAACAATGGAAAATATAAAAGATATGGTAGATGTAAACACAATAGTAGGTACACCGATAGAATCAAAAGATGGCTCTTTAGTTTTACCAATATCAAAAGTTTCCTTCGGATTTGTAACTGGTGGAAGCCAGTTTTCGCCATCAAAAAATAATGGTGATGCAAAAGATCACCCTTTTGGCGGAGGTTCTGGAGCTGGAGTTACAGTCAAACCTGTGGCTTTTCTTGTACTTAGAGAAAACTCACTACGTCTTTTGTCTTTAGACCAAAAGAACATCTATGAGAAACTTATTGATTCCATGCCGCAATTTATGGATACCTTAAAAGATATGTCAAATTTAAAAAGCAAAAAAATAAAGAGGATGAAAAAGAGGAGATATAATTAAATCTCCTCTTTTTCATATGAATCTTCTAATTCAGCAGTAAACTTATCTAAATTAGGCAATTTATCCAAACTTTCTAAACCAAAATGCTTTAAGAACTCATCACTTGTTGCATACAATATTGGTCTACCAGGAACATCTTTTCTTCCACATTCTTTGATTAAATCTTTTTCTATTAAATTTGTAACAGCTTTATCACATTTAACCCCTCTTATTTCTTCAATTTCAATTCTAGTTACAGGTTGTTTATATGCAATTATTGACAGTGTCTCTAGCGCGGCTTGGGATAATGAATGTTTTGAATTTACATTTAAAAGTTTTTGCAAATACTGGCTATTATCAGGCTTAGTTACTAATTGATATGAATCCTCTATTTTTATTAATTTTATTCCTCTAGCTTCATCTTCATATAATTTATTCATATCCTCAAGCACATCACCTATAAGATTTACATTACTCCCCAATATATTCGATATGTGCTTAATTTTCAATGGTTCACCACTTGCAAATAATAAGGATTCGATTATTGAAAACATTTTATTCTTTCTAGATACAACACTCATTTCAATTTGTTCCATTTATATCTTCATTCCCCTCTATTCTTTCAATATATATTTCTTGAAAATTATTTTCTTGGAAAGCTTTAATTACTTTTAATCTCATTAACTCTAGCAAAGCTAAAAAAGTTACTACAACTTCCATTTTCCTTTCACATTCATTAATAATATTTGTAAACTTAATTTTTTTGTTTTGCTTATTTTATAACGTAAAAGTGCCATTTTATCTTCAAGTTTATAATTGTCAATTAATATATTTTCTTGAATTAAATTATTTTTATTTAACTTATTAAAGTACCTATCAATTAAATTATTGTACAAATTAAACAAATCTAGCATCGTTACATTCTTTAAAAATTCCTTACAACTTACCTCTTTTTTATCTTCTATAATATCAGGGCTCTTAGAAAAAACCATGCCTGCTATTACTTCCCTATCTTTTAAAAAGCTAGATACCTTTTTAAATTTATTATATTCTAATAATTTTTTTACCAACTGTTCTCTCAGATCTTCTTCTTCCTTATTATCTTCATTTTCAACCTTTGGAAGTAATAATTTAGATTTTATCTCAAGTAAAGTTGCAGCTATTACTATAAATTCAGAAGTTATTTCCAAATCCATTTCTTTCATATCTTTTAAATACTCCATATACTGCTCTGTTATTTCATAAATCTTGATATTACAAATATCCATTTCATTTTTTTAATTAAATGAAGCAATAAATCAAACGGTCCTTCAAAATTATTTATTTTTATTTTCAATACCATGTAATATCTCTCCTATATTGTTGATAAAATAATTATTGCTTAAGGGCATATTCATGTTTAATCCTACTTTCTTTATATAATTTAACACATATCCTATGATTTTTCCTTCTTTAAATCCTTTATCCATTATATCCTTAGCTTTTATATTCATTTTTAAATTTTGCATGTTTTTATAATTAATTACCTTATATATGAGTTTTCTATCCCAAGCGAATACCATAAAATAAATTTCATTTAAATTCTTTAACAAATCGTATATCTGGTAATTGGAATCACATTTACTTAGTTTTTCTGCAAAAGGTTTAAATTTTTTTAACCCTTCTTTTATTTCCCTTGGTAAAACCGAATTATTTTCAATAGCTTCTTTTAACCTTAAATCTTCAGTACTCAAATAAATGTTACAAATTCTTAAATCAACATTATCATAATTGTATAAATAATTACTTCTTCCTAAAAAATTTAAGTTAAATTTAATCAAATCAATTCTATTACAAATTTTACACATTTCAACCCAATTGTCTTCCTTTGATATCAATAACATTTCCTTTATTATTCTATCATTGCTTAAACTAGAAAGTACACCTTTTCTAAGACAATTCCTTATTTGTTCTTCTCCAATAATAGTAAATTTATATCTACCAGAATATCTCACCGCTCTAAATATCCTAGTAGGATCTTCAAAATAAGAAAAGGATGTTAACGTTCTAATACATTTATTGTCTATATCTTTCATTCCGCCACAAATGTCTAACAACTTGTCCTCAATTAAATCATAAGCTAAAGAATTTATTGTAAAGTCCCTTCTTAGTATATCATCAACTATATTAGATGGCTTAACAATAGGTAATGCTCCATAATATTCGTATTTTTCTTTTCTACATCTTATTATATCAATTTTAATACCATTATAGAATTCCAAAGTAGAGGTACCAAATTTTGAGTAATATTTTATATTCTTTACATTTGGTATATTTTTTATAAAATCTATTAATTCAACCTCTACACAGATATCTATATCTTTTGGTTTTACATTAAGCATTCCATCTCTAACAGCTCCACCAATTAAATAAGCTCGTATACCATTTATTCTAAAAAATTTTATAAGTATTTCAAGGGTTTCTTTTTCATCTTTGCTTAATAAATTAAATATACCCATAAAACTTTTTACCTCCTAAATTTTATTAAAACAAGTCGACAAAAGAATTAGTTCCTTTGTCGACTTCATTATAATAATACAATACTTTATATAGCATTATCAAATATTTTTGGAAATTATATTTAATATTATCAAGTATACTATAGGCTCTTATATCCCTGTCGCTGTATAACTCAATTTTTGAATATAATTTTCCTCCTAAATATATTTCACAGTATCCTACTTTTTGTCCTTTTTTGTATTCTTTTTTATTTTTGTCAATTATAATTTTCTTAGTAATTTTATTGTTACTACCTTTTTCAATTATTAAATTAAGGTCTTGTTTGCTTTCTGCAATAAAAAATTTATCTCCTTTTTTATTGAGTTTTATTTTTTCAAGTTTATCGTCTTTAGCTATTACTTTTTTTAATTCGTATTTTGAAAATCCATAATTTAATAACATGCTTGCATCTCTATTTCTGACTTTATAAGTAGGAGCTCCCATGATTATAGAAAGCATCCTTACACCATCCCTACTTGCAGTTGCAGAAATGCAATATTTTGCCTCATTTGTAAAACCAGTTTTAAGTCCATCACAACCCTTAAAAAATCTAACTAATTTATTATGATTGACTAGTCCTATAGGACTTTTTCTTCCCTCAGAAATAGTCTCCATATATGTTCCTGTGTATTTTAATATCTTAGGATGTTTTAACAATTCCCTAGACATAATTGAAATATCATATGCAGTCATTAAATGTCCCTCAGCTGATATTCCATGACAATTTTTGAAACTAGTATCCTTCATTCCAAGTTCACTAGCTCTTTTATTCATTATGTTAACAAAATTTTCCTCGCTACCACCTATATATTCGGCTAAAGCAACTGCCGCATCATTACCAGAAGCTATCGCTACCCCTTTTAATAGTTCTTCAACAGTTCTTATCTCTCCTGTATCTAACAGCATACTGCTATTACCACCTTGACCCATTTTTTTGGCATTTTCACTTGCTGTAACTTTGTCACCCAATTTTATCTTACCGCTATCGATAGCTTCCATAGTGATTAGCATAGTCATAATTTTTGTTACAGAGGCTGGTGCAAACTTTTCATGACTATTTTTCTCATATATTATCTTTCCTGTAGTAGGTTCCATTAAAATAGCTGATTTTGCCTCTACTTTAATATCAGTATTAGTATTACTAGGTTCTAATGCTTTAATAGTTACTGTATTTTGCACTAAAAAACATAGAACTAAAATTGCACTTAAAAGGGTTCTATTTAGTTTTTTCATATGTATCCTTCCTCTCATATAATTCTACTTTTTTATTTTTACCAATAGTTCAAAATATTATCACAAAAAATAAAATTTAATTATATAGATTTCAAATACTTTTAAGTGCATATTCATAATTTTAAATCTTATTTCAAATATTTTTATTAAGTAACGTTGATAATTCTTTAAATTTATCTAGAGAATAATCATAAAATTTATAATATGACTCACATAAACTATTTAGACCATCTTTATTTCTATATATTTTGCAACCGCCCCTGCATACTATATTATATTTACACTCATAACACTTATTATTTAAATAAAGTGATTCATTTATAAAATCTTTAGTAGTATTACTATGTACTATATCTTCAAAGCTTTCATTTAAGATATTACCTATAACATATTTTTCATAAGTATAAAAATCACAGGGGAATAAAGTTCCATCACTTTCAATAATATTTTGGCATGAACACATTCCTCTCATCTCACAAGCTTCATAGTCGTACCCTAAAAAAAGCCTTAGAATATTATCATATAGCTTTATACTAACATAATCGTTATCTTTGAAATCCTCATACCACATATCAAAGAGTTTTATAAGAAACTTGGCATAAACATCTGCAGTTAATAAATTTTTAATGTGTTTTCTGTTATCATTTTTTAAGGGCGGTAAATAAGGAATAAATTGAAGGTATTTAAAATTATTTTTCTTATAGAATTTATATACATCTTCAACTTTGCTAAGTAATTCATCAGTTACAACAGTTAAAATATTAAATTCCACATTGTATTTTTTTAAATAATCTATTCCTTTAATTACCTTATAAAAAGTGCTTTTACATTGTAGATCTATCCTGTATATATCATTTATTTCTTTTATCCCATCTAAGGAAATACCTACTAGAAAGTTGTAATCTTTAAAAAACTCAGCCCATTTTTCATCTAATAAAGTCCCATTTGTTTGAATATTTAAATTGAATTTTGTACCATTATTATTATTTTCGATTTCACCGACTAAATTGTAATAAAATTTCATTCCTATTAAAAGAGGTTCTCCTCCTTGAAATCCAATGGTACAGATTCCACCATTACAATACTCTTTAGCTTTTTTCACTATAGTTCTTATTGTTTCCTCTTTCATAAAACCATAATCTTTACAATATCTAATATTGGAAATGGAATTATAAAAACAGTATTTGCACTGTAAATTGCACTTACTAGAAGACGGCTTTATCATTATATTTAAATTTCTTTTCAATTCTATCACTCCTTACAACATAGACATTGATAAAATATTATAAGCATTTAAAAATACTAATGCAATGAGAACTACATTGAAAACCGATAATACAGCTTTATTATTAAAAATATTATTAAACTTAGAACCAATAACTCCTCCTAAAATTCCACCTATAATCATAAATGGAAGCATAGATAAATCTAGATTACTAAATCTTGAAGTTAAATATATCGTAGTTATTTTTGAACCTTGAGAAAATAATATGGTAATTATTGAATTTACAGCTGCTTCCTTAGGCGCCATTGAAAAAAAGTGTAAAAAAGCAAACATTAATCGGTCCACCTCCAATGCTTAAAAATGAAGCTATCATACCCAAAAAACCACCGATAAGGATACAAAACATTAAATTACTAAAACTATAACTTTTAAACTTTTTTCTATTATTCATATATATGTATATACTGAAAAGCAAAACTGCTAGTATGGAATTTTGTATTACAACTATAACTTTTTTATCAGCAAAACATAACACAGCTTTTAAAATTTTCTCACCTAATAAACCTCCTAGAATTGATCCTAAGGCAATAAGTATTGTCCTTTTATAATTTATGTTAATGCCATATTTAATTTGTTTTATTATAGATACTACTGACATAGAAAATACTGTAATAGATGATAATATACTTATTACATTTAAATTATAGTCCCCCAAAAATCCAATGCTGGTTTTATTATTACTCCACCCCCAAGTCCTGCCATAGAACCAACTGTTGTTGCCAATAATGCAATAAGAAAATAAACTTCAATCATTTTTTCTCCTCCGCAATTTATTTAATAAAGCAAATGGAGTACTTAATGTTTAGTACTCCATTTACACTATTTTCCTAAATTTACATAATCATTCTTATCTTTAGAGCTTGCTATAGTACATTCCTTCTTATTTACTTTCCATTCATTTTTTATGGGAATATCTCCATTTAATATTTCGTCTTTAGTATCAACTAAGTGTTTATCAAGCCTCTCTCTAAGTTTTAGTTTTACAGATTCATATTTTGAATTATCGATAAGATTATTTCTTTCACCAACATCATAATACAAATCATATAATGCTTCTTCATATTTAACTTGATTTTCCAAATCATTATCTAAAAAATAATTTTTAGATAATGACTCATCTATATTAGACTTGTTGATTTTTAGATAGTTATAATCATAATATCTTATGTACTTATATCTTTCTGTTCTAATGCACCTAATTGGTTCATAGGAAGTGTGAAAAGTTACTTCTGCAAAAACTTCCTCTCTGGTTTTTGCTTTATTGTCCTCAAAAGATTTAGCAAAAGAAGTCCCTTCTAAATAATCAGGTTTTTCTAGCTTTAATAAATCACAAAGTGTTGGAAATACATCTATGTGTGAAACTAAATTTTCTACAACCTTCCCTTTTGATTTTGAATTTGGAACTCTTATTATTAAACTCACACCAATACCGCTATCAAAAAGTGTACATTTACAAAAGGGATTGGCAAGTCCATGATCTGTTGTAAATATTATTATTGTATCTTCATAAAAATTACTTTTCTTTAAACTCTCAATTACTTTTTCAAAACACTGATCTGCACTTTTAACACTTGTCATATATCTTGCATGGTCTTTTCTAGTTTCTGAGTTATTAGGAAGTGGATGCGGAGGCCTTATCATATTTTCATTTATCTCTTCATCAATATGCTTTGGATACCTTCTATGAGTTGAATACATACCATAAGAAATAAAAAAAGGCTTCTTTTTATCATAATTCTCTATCCAATTAACCAGACTATCTGCATTTTTTTTATCCCAATAAATCAACTCTTCTTGCTCATAACCATCACTACTAGAGGTTAAGTTTTCTTTGTAACCTATTTTTTCTGGTCCTTTACTATTATCTAGATACCATCCCGCTTCATGTTGAATTCCGCATAGAACCGTGTGAAACCCATTGTTATTTAAATAATTCACTATGTGTTTATTATAGTCTATTGAGAATCCACGTTGAGCAAGACCAAGCATTCCATTTTGATGAGGATATGTACTTGTAAGAAGTGCTGCCCTTGAAGGTGAACATGTTGGTGCTGCACAATAACTTTCTGTGAAAATAGTAGCATCACTTGCAAACTTTTTCATATTTGGCGTTGGTACTGCATAACCATAAGGAGATATTATTCTACCTGAATCATGAGTATGTATATATAAAATATTCATCATACTCTCCTTTCTCCCTATAAAATCTGAACTATTTCTTTCTCGCAAGCCTCAATTGTCGAATTTTCTTTTAGCAATTTAAACTTTGAATTATCTTGAGCTAAAACTATTACATCACATGAAGTTACTTTATCTTTTATTGAGGGAAAATCCACATCCATAAGTAATTCACCTTTTTTCACTTTTTTCCAACTTCACAGAAACACTTAAATCCTTCTCCCTTTAAATTAACTGTGTCTAATCCTATATGAATTAAAAAGCTCTCACCTTCATCATTTTCAAGTATAATGGCATGGAGTGTTTTAAATACTAATGTAACCTTTCCATCTATAGGTGAAACTATCTTTATATCTAAAGGTTCAACAGCAAAACCATCACCTAAGGTTCTACTTGCAATTGCCTCATCGCATACATTACACAAATCTTTTAATTTTCCCTTTACTGGTGATACAAATTTTAATTTACTTTTTTTAAATATCGAAAACATAATTCCTCCTTGTAATAAGGGGATGTCCTAAAAAAGAATATATACAATTATGACTCTCAAACTTTAAAATTCAAAATCAATTGTATATTTATTCTTTAATATACATCCCCCTTTAATTTAATTATTTAATGATTCTATATATTCATCAATTTCCACTCTTACAATATTTACTGTAGGTCCATAAATAACTTGAAGATTTTTTCCTCTTACTAAAGTGTTATGGGCACCTGTCTTTTTTAAACCTTCCATATCAACATCCGCAATTTTCTTAATTGTAACTCTTAATCTTGTTGCACAATTATCTATATCTTCTATATTTTTCATACCACCTAAAGCTTCAATTATATCTTTAGCTTTTCCACTTACATAACCAGATTTCAAAGAATTTTCTGAGTCTTCATTATCTTCTTCACGACCTGGTGTTTTAGCATTTAATTTTGCAATCAAAAATCTGTATATAAAATAAGTCCCTATAGCAAATGGAATACCCAAAATTAATATCCAAACATAACCTGTTTTTGAGTTGCCTTGAAAAACACCAAACAATAAGAATTCTATTAATCCAGCTGAGAATGTTGAACCAATAGTGACTCCTGTTAATGCACAGGCAACAAATCCTAATGCAAATAATAACGCCTCAACAATAAATAGTATTGGACTTGCAAATAATAACGCAAATGAAATCGGTTCAGTAACTCCCGTAATAAAACAAGTTAATGCAATTGATAATATAAATCCAAAAGTCCTTTTTCTTTTCTTCTTATCTGGTATTGAGTGGTACATTGCAAGACACACTGCAGGTAATGTAAATAACATGTGTATGTAACGACCTGAGTTGTAAAGTGCAATATTTTTATAAAAATGAATTGTAGAAGGATCTGCTAACTGAGCTAAGAATATATTCTGCCAACCTTCTGTAACTTTTCCTGCAACTTCAGTAACACCACCTGCTGCAGTTGTCCAAAACGGTAAATAAAACACATGATGTAATCCACAAATGTATAAAGTCCTAAGCATTAATCCATAAATAAATGATCCAAATACTCCTAGTTTGGAAGCAAGCTCACCAAATGATCCAATTAAATGGCCAATAACTGGCCATACAAAGAACATGAGAACACCAAAAGCTGCTCCAACAACTGTAGTTATAATAGGTACACTTCTTGAACCTCCAAAGAAAGCTAATACTTCTGGCAACTTTAATTTATAAAACCTATTGTGAACCCAGGCAGTATATAACCCTGCTAGAACGCCACCAAATACACCCATTTGAAGTGTCATAATTCCAAATTGCATCCCCTGTCCTAAAGACTTAGGGTCAACTCCTTCTCCAGGTAATTGATTGGTAACTTTTAAAAGTACGTTAATTGTTGTAATTAATACAAAATATCCTACAACTGCTGCTAAACCTGATGTACCTTTATCAGCTTTGGCAAGACCTACTGCAATACCTACAGCAAAAATTAAAGGTAATGCGTCAAATACACTTTTTCCTATAGCATTTAAAATCTGCAAGAAAATTTGTAGTCCTGAAGACGCTAGAATTGGATAAGCTTTAAGAACTGCTTTGTTAGTCAAAGCTGCCGCAATTCCCAAAAACAAACCTGTAACTGGCAAAATAGCAATCGGCAATAAAATTGATTTACCTAGCTTTTGTGCTACCCCAAATGACTTGTTAGCTAAGGCATTTTCCTTAATACTCATATTTCTCCTCCTCATAATTTGTTTTTTTATATGTTATTTTTTATTTACCCATATAGGTGAGGACCAAGACACTGATCCATCAGTTTCATAGACTTTTACTAAATAAAAAGCATCTTTATCAAATTTTGTTTTAATTTTTTTATCTATCTTATATGAGATTTCAGGTTTGGCCTTCATTAACCTTACCTTATAAGCATTTTGATAAAAAGGATCACTTCTATAATATTCATCAAAATTAAATCTTTCTTTTGCTAAAGCTTTAGCTTCATCAAGGAAAACGATAAGATCAGTATTTTCTAATAGCTCTCTTACAGTTTTTACATATATTTTATTATCTATTTCAAGTGTTATTTTGGAATTTATATTTGCTTCTATTTCAAAAACAAATCCCTCTGTTGTCACTGGTGATGGTCCCATCCATTTTCCAGACTGTGTAGTTTTTCTTGTAGTTAGCTCAAACTCATAGCATGAATCGTTTACTTTATCTATATTTTGTCCTCTTGAAGTCCAACACTTTTCTATAGATTTAACCTTACCTTCTGTTTTTAATTTTCCCTTCCATATCTTCTCTTTAATATCTGGATATAGTTTTAAATCTGGTCCCCATCCAAATTCAATCTTAAACTTAAAAGTTATCTCTCCATCTAATTCTTTCTCCATCCAATTTTCACTATGGTTATAGGTGTAGTTTGGAATACCATTTCTATAAATAATAAAGCGATCAATGGAATTTTGAGTTTCAACACTTATATGATGTTCTAAATATTCATCATTTGTTTCGAACTCACTACCCATAACGTTTTCATTTATCTCATAAAAAAGTTTAACTCTTCCTTTTGTCATTCCATATACTCTTCTTTTTAATAATGCATCCCATATTTTATCTTTTGTATTATCCTCAGCTAAAACTCCTGCAAAGCCATGTCCATATTGGGCAGATACTAAATGATTATCTCCAGATGCAATTATTCCGATCTTATGTCCCATCTTAAGTCCATCAAAAACAGAAGTTCCACCTGTTCTTGGTCCCATATGTATATGTCTCGACATCTCTATGTCTGTATCTCCACTTTCTGAACTTCCATGAGAAGAATATATCTCAGCAAAGGGAGAAAATTTTTCTATATGAGTGTTCCAATTTTTGCCTCTATTGTACAAACTATAAGCCAAATGATGAGGTATCGCTATAGCTTCAATATCTTTTAAATTATTGTATAAATCCTGATATCTCATTGGTGTTACCAAAGGTCCTTGATCTTTAAAAAATACATTATGATCACCATCCAAGCAAGCCCCTTGCCATTCATATCCATTAAAAATCGGAAAGTTCTTATTTTCTTTGTTTTTTTCTAATACAAAATCATTTATTTTTTTCCAATCTTCTTTCACTTCTTCAACTGAATGGATGTCCTCTAGGCGAATCCCACTTTTATCTTTTCTAACATAATATGGGTAATATGCAATAGGCCAAAAATCCAACATTTCTTTTGCCTGTTCATACCATTCACTTAACTCTTCCATTTGCTCATGATGTATATTAGTATGAAAATCAGTAAACAAGTATTTATAGTTCATATTTTTCCCCCTTTAAATTTGTTAACTTAATTATAAATACATTTAATTTAAATGTCAATACATTTGCTTCAGACATATTCTTTATTATTTCATAACTTATTTGGTTATAATTCTATTGATCTTTATAATAAGTTATAATTAAAATACAAACAGTTTGTATTTATATTTGCAATATATTTTAAATATATTGTATAATGCTCATATAACACGTAACTAAAGGAGTGATTTCATGAGTAATACAGTTCCAAAAATTGCTCAATACAAACAAATACAAAATGATATTTTAGATAAAATATCTACCGGTTATTACAAAAAAGATGACTCAATTCCAACAGAGCTAGAATTATCTAAAACATATAATGTCTCAAGAGTAACTGTGAGAAGAGCAACTGATAATCTTGTAGCTAAAGGAATCTTAACAAGAACTCCTGGTGTTGGAACCTTCGTCAGCAGAAATCCAGCTACTCAAAAAATAGCAAAGTTAAAGAGTTTTACTCAAGAAATGATTGAACTAGGAATTAAACCTAGTACTAAAGTATGTACTTTTTCCATAAAAAAAGCAGATGATAAAATCGCACGAAAATTAAATTTAGAAAGCGACAGTATGATTTATTTTATTGAAAGAATTAGATATGGAAATAATGAGCCCTTAGCTTTTGAAAAAACCTACATGTCAGTGGAATCTAATCCTGAACTTTCGATAAAAATATTAGAGGAATCAAAGTATAATTATATAGAAAAAGTAAAGAAATTAAAAATAGGATATAGTTATCATCAAACCTCTCCTATTTTGCCACCAGATAAAATTGCTAAATTATTTAACATTGATAAGCAGACTCCTATTATAAAAATAGGAAACACTACATACTTTGAGGATGGCACCATATTAGATTATACTGAATTATACTTTAATTCGCCAAAATATCAATTAAATTATATTAAATCAAGGTAACATTTGTAATTTAACTTATAAAACATAGTTTTATTTTACTTAAAAAAACCTCACATGCTTAAGATGTGAGGTTTTTTTAAGTAACCGCTTCCATATAAATTCAACTAAAATTTATTAGATTAAAATATTTTAGATGTTTTTTATTATTCCTTTTACTAAATCAACAAACTCTTTTTTTACCCTATTAGATGTTTCAATTACTTCTAAATGATTTAAAGGTTGATCTAATATTCCTGCCGCCATATTAGTGATGCAAGAAATCCCTAAAACTTTTATTCCTGCATGATTTGCAGCTATAACCTCTGGTACTGTTGACATACCAACTGCATCACCACCTAGAGCTCTTACCATTCTTATTTCTGCTGGTGTTTCATAAGTTGGACCAGTCATCATAAAATAAACGCCTTCTTTAACTTCAATGCCTAAATCCTTAGAAACATCTTTTGCTACTTTAATAAGTTCTCTATTATATGCTTCAGACATATCAGGAAATCTAGGTCCTATTTCTTCTTCATTTTTTCCGATTAATGGATTGTTGCAAGCAAAATTTATGTGATCGTTTATAATCATTAAATCTCCTGGTACAAAATCAGTTTTTACACCACCTGCTGCATTTGTTACTATTAATTTAGTGACTCCTAATTCTTTCATTATATATATTGGTAAAGAAAGGGTACTCATAGAATTACCTTCATAATAATGAAATCTTCCTTGCATCATTACAACATTTTTACCCTTTAGTTTTCCAAAAACAAACTGTCCTGCATGACCTTTTACAGTAGAACTTGGCATATTAGGAACATCTGCATATTTTACAATTACCTTTTCTTGAACTTCGTCGGCCAAATCACCTAAACCCGAGCCTAAGACAACTCCAACTTCAGGGTCGAAATCAATAATATCCTTTATGTACTTTACACTTTCCTTTAATTTTGAAATTTGCATCTATAAACCTCCTTAAATTAGTTACTGCTTTATATCAATTATTTTATGTAAATAAAATTAATTAATTCAAAACAAATTACAAATCTAAGCCCTTGGATGAGTCTTCTTATACATATCTACAATTTTACTTTTTTACACACTCCACTATAGATCTGTGTAGCTAGTACGCTAGTATGACCTAGTAACTCCTGAACCATCCTTATATCAGCTCCATTTTGTAACAGATGTACTGCAAAAGAATGCCTCAAGGTATAGGCATTTATATTTTTCTCTATTCCAGCTTCTTTAGTATAAGTTTTTATAATTTTCCAAAAGCCCTGTCTAGATAATCTATTTCCATGATTGTTAACAAATAAATAATTTAAATTATTTTTATTTACTTCCTGCCTAATATTTAAATAATTTTCTAGACACCTTATAGCATACGTACCTATGGGTATTAACCTTTCTCTTTTTTAGGCCCAATACACCTTATATATGCTAACTTTAAATTAAGATCAAAGACTTCCAAACTAATAAGCTCTGTAACACGCATACCAGTTGCATACATAACTTCAAGCATAGCCTTATCTCTAAGTCCTTTTTTTGTATCTAAATCTGGTGTATTAAGAAGCTTGTCCACTTCTTCAACTGTAAGTATCTCAGGAAAATCTCGTTTTACCTTTGGTATATCAAAATTATAGGTGGGGTCTTCTTCCATAAATCCTCTTTCAACTAAATATTTAAAAAATCCTCTTACAGAAATAACGTTTCTAACTATAGAACTATTAGCCATAGACCTTTCATTAAGTTCTTGAACGTAGGCCATTATTGTATCTATATTTGAAGAAAACAAACTAATTTTTTTACAATTTAAAAACTCTAAGAATCTTTCAATATCCCTAAGATATGATTCAATAGTATTTTTACTTAACATTTCGTTTTTCATTTTTTCCATATATTCAACTAAAAATCTATCTTTCATGACAATTCTCCAATTCTACACCTATTTATAGTAAACTATTTTTAGCGTTTTTTCAATATGTTTTATATATTCTATAAATATTAAGCGTTGAATTTACTTTAGCAGATTTAAATTTATACAATTAATTTTACCATATGTGGAGTAAAGTATCCTTCAATAAAAAAACCTAAAAAACTAAATATAATTATAATGAAAATTACTAAAGAATATGATCCTATTGTATTTACAACATTAGTTGTCCATTGCTTCTCTAATCTATTTCTAAAAGTAGATAAGGATAGTTCCATAGCTAATACAGAAATAAAAACTATACAAGGCAAATATATTACATTTTGAGGTATTATACCGAAAACACTCATCCATATTCCCTTTCCACCTAAACTATTTATTAGAGAACATATGCTAAATCCTAAAGTAAAACCTTTAATAAAATCTAGAAATGCAATAATAGGTATGCCAATAATAGTAAAACCTAAAAACCATATGGCAATCACCAAAGGTAAAATATTTTTCATGGCTTGAAAAAAATTTTTTATTATCTATACTTAAACTAGACAAATTACTTGTAAAATTAGAAAGGTATTCATAAATTGCTCCCTTATCAGTTTCTGCCATATGCTTTACATAAAAAACGCCAACTAGCATACCTATAAACATACAGGATATACTCAGTATATATAACCAAACATTTTCTTTTAAATGCCTATTCAATCCAATCTCTACGTTTTTGAACACAAATAATCCCTCCCTCAGTTTATAGTCATAATATACTTATGAAAAACTGAGAGCTTTTATGCCTTAGAATTTAATAGCAAAAGTGTAAAGCTTTACTTTACACTTTTAAAAATAAAGATTATTTTTTTATTTTTTTAATTTTCTAAAGGTTATTATAAATTTCTAGACATAACTCTTTAAGAAAAAACTTTTTAAATCTAAGAAACTTTATTCTTAAGTCTCAATTTATCTGCTACCATAGCAATAAATTCAGAATTAGTTGGCTTGCCCTTGTCATTGTGTATTGTATATCCAAATAACTTATTAATGGTATCAATTTGTCCTCTACTCCAAGCAACTTCAATTGCATGTCTAATTGCTCTTTCTACCCTGCTTGCTGTAGTATTATATTTTTTTGCAATTGATGGATAAAGTTCTTTAGTTACAGCAGAAAGCAGCTCAATATCATTGACAACCATAGTAATAGCTTCTCTTAAATACATATATCCTTTAATATGAGCTGGAACACCTATCTCATGTATAATACCTGTTATCTCAGTTTCTAAATCCATACTTGAAGGTTGAACTGATATCATCTGTTCATTTCTATCCATGGAAATATCATTTCTTATAATAGAACTACTAGATAAAGTATTATTAAACATCTGTCTTATTCTTTTTATAAATACATCCATATCAAAAGGTTTAACTACATAATAATCTGCTCCTAGGGTAATTGCTCGCTGAGTTATCTTATCTTGACCAACAGCTGATAACACTATAATCCTTGGCATTGGATCTACACTCATACTATTTATCTTTTCTAAAACACCAAGACCGTCTAGATGAGGCATAATAATATCCAAAATTACTAAATCCGGTTTTTGCTCAATTAATTTTAACGCCTCTACTCCATCTTTAGCTATTCCAGTTACGATTATGTCCCTTTGACTCATTAGATAATCATTTAAAATATTGCAGAATTCTTTATTATCATCTGCTATTACAACATTAATCCTTGATTCTTCCATTTTACACACTCCCTTAACTTTAAATTCCCATATGTTAACAATAAATATTCGACAAATAAAAATTATTCCCTTCTTTTTAGAAAAATATATAATAAAATAAGAGTAAAAAATATAATTCATTACACTTTTACTCTTATTTTACTATTTTTTGTTTTTTATCTACTTGTTTTTAATATATTTGCGTCTTTTAGCATCCATTCAATATATACACCATATCCAACATCAGGTTTACTTACAAGTACATGAGTCACAGCACCTATAATCTTGTTATCTTGAATTATAGGACTTCCACTCATTCCTTGAATTATACCTCCAGTTTTATCAATTAGTCTCTTATCAGTAATCTTTATAACCATACTTTTGGGGCTAGGTTCATTCTGAATTAATAATTCTTGTATTTCTATCTCGTATAGCTTAGGTTCTCCCTCATCTATAGTAGTTAATATATAAGCTTTACCCTTTTTCACTTCATTTCTAAAGCCCACATCTAAAGGCTTATTATAATCAGTATTTATTAATTTTTTATTTCCTTTTCCAAAAATTCCGCAATCTGTATTTGAGTTTATCTCTCCTAAAATATTATTTTCATCAGTAAATATGCCTTTTAATTCACCAGGCTGTCCTCTTACGCCTTTTTTTACCGACACAATAGAAGAGGGTATAATTTTACCTTCTCTAACTTTTAAAATATCTCCAGTGTCCATATCTGTTATTGCATGACCTAATGCACCAAAACTTTTTGTTTGATCATCGTAAAATGTTAATGTTCCAATGCCAGCTGTAGAATCTCTTACCCACAATCCAATTTTATATCTATTTTCTTTTTCACACTTCACTGGAATTATTTTTTTATGAATTAATTCATCTTTTCTTTGTATTAATAAATCTAAAGCATTTCCTTCACAATTTGATACTATTTCTGAAACTTCTTCACAAGTGTTTATTTCTTTATTATTTATACTTAAAATTATATCTCCTGATTTCAAACCAATTTCATTACTGGGACTTACAGATCTTTTATCTTTATCCTCTACACTTGATAAACCAATTATTAAAACACCTTTAGTATTTAGTTTAACACCTATGGGCTGACCACCAGGATACACTTGTATATTGGGTTTTGCTTGAACTGTAATTGTATTTAAATATCCATTGCAGGCTCTATATTGTAAACTTAAAATTAAAATAAAGAAAGGAGTCAACAATATAATAATTGATTTGCGAAATGTCTTCTCCATCTTCTCGCCTCCTGTCTTTTTATTTAATTTTAAGTTACCCTTTTATTTGTACTATTATGCTATAATTTATATTCATTAAAAGTAAATGATTTATTTAAAAGTAATTTATGAAATAAATAAATATAATTTATAATATCTTAGAAATTTTAATAAAAATCAAGTCTACATTTCCATGTAGACTTAATTTTTACACACCATAAACTTTTTTTATTTGCATTTCCTATTAATTCTCTTGAATTCTCCAGAGCTGACTTTGTTAAATTAGCTCCGCTTAACATCTTAGCAATTTCTTCTACTTTTTGATTTTCAGTAATCTTGGTTATTGAAGAAAAAGTTTTATTCTCTACTACATTTTTTTTAACTAAATAATGATGATCTGACATAACAGCAATTTGTGGTAAATGAGTAATACAAAACACTTGATGTTTGCTTGAAACTTTATACATCTTTTCTCCCACACTTTCTGCTATTCTACCACTAATACCTGTATCTATTTCATCAAATATAACAGAGGGAATTTTATCTTTATCAATAAACACAGCTTTTAAAGAAAGCATTATCCTTGACAATTCTCCACCTGAAACAATTTTAAATAGCTCTTTAAGGGGTTGACCAGGATTTGTTGATATCAAAAATTCTATAGAATCCTTACCTTTTTCTCCGTATTCTCCTGAATAGTTAACTTGTATTTTAAAGTTAGCTTTTTCTAGACCAACATAGGATAATTCACTCATCACTTTGCTTTCTAGTTCTTTTGCGACCCCGCACCTAATATCATGAAGATTGCTTGCAATGATATCCATTTTACCAATTATTTTTTCTTTATCTTTAAACAATTTATCGATATTTTCTTGAAGATTTATGATTTCATCATACTTTTCTATAAGTTTATCCCTATAATCTAATATATCTATTATAGTCTTTCCATATTTTCTTTTATAGTTATCAATTTCATACATTCTTTTATTTATATCCTCTAGCTCATCCTTATCATAATACAAATCCTCGCCAATATCTCTTATGTCATGAGAAATATTCTCGATATTGTAATATATTTCCTCAAGTGAATCTGCTAATTTTTTTATTTTTTCCGATGAAAATTCTACTTCACGTAAATTTTTAACTACTAAACCTATGCCGTCAAATATGCCTAAATTGTTGTCTTCACTACTATTTATCAACTCATAAGATTGGCTTATGGAATTATTTAATTTTTCATAATTTGATAACTTTTTAAATGACTCTTCTAGTATAACATCTTCATCTAGCTTTAAATTGGCTTTATTAATTTCATCTATTTGATATTTTATAAAATCAGCAATCTTATCTTTATCCTCTTCATTTCCTCTAAGATACTTAATTTGTTTATCAATTTCCTTAATTTCATTATAGTATTTACTATATGTATGTAATTTATCCTCTACTCTTTCTTTACCAAATGAATCTATATATGAAATATAATTACTTTCATCTAGTAGATTTTGATTTTTATGTTGTCCATGTATATCTAACAAAGTTGAAGCAAGCATTTTTAACTGGGAAACTATCAAGCTTTTTCCATTTACCTTTGCAATATTTTTACCTGATTTAAAGGTTTCTCTGCTAATTATGATAACATCATCATCATAATCTATATCAAAACCACTTAACATTTCTTTTGTGTTAAGGTTTTCAATAGTAAAAACAGCTTCTACATAGGTTTTTTCTTCACCTATACGAATTAAATTTTTTTCAAACTTACCACCTAATACATAATTTATTGCATCTATCAATATAGATTTACCAGCTCCAGTTTCTCCTAGTAAAACATTAAATCCCTGCTCAAAATTTACAGTTATATTTTCAATTAAAGCAAAATTCCTTATTGATAATTGTAGGAGCATAATATTCCTCCTATTCGTTTAATATTCTTTTCAATTTTTGAATTATATCTATAGCTTTTTCTTCGTTTCTAATAAGCAAAAAATTGTATTATCACCTGCAATAGTACCTGCAATCCCATCAAAGTTCATCGAGTCAATTGCTTCTGCAGCAGCAGATGCTGATCCTGCTATGGTCTTTACAACAATAAAATTAGAAACATTCTCTATACAAATAACCGTTTGAGAAAAAATAGATATTAATTTATCAGACAAAAAGCTCTCTGTAGGAGAAATTGCAGCGTATTTGTAATTTCCCTTGCTTCCTAAAACCTTAATTAATTTTAATTCCTTTATATCTCTAGACACCGTAGCTTGAGTTACTTCAATTCCTATTTTTCTAAGTTCCTCAGCTAAATCTTCCTGGGTTTCAACTTCCTTTGCACTTATTATTTCAATTATTTTTGCATGACGATTTATTTTCATAATCTTCACCTTCTCATTCCTTTATTCTAGAAATTATTTTTTTCCTTAATGTACTAAAATAATCATAATCATAGGTCTTTATGAGTTTTGTTTTATATTTTGATTTTCTGATATTAATTTTATTATCATTACATAATTCAAAAGCCTCCTGTCCATCAATAGTTAAAAAAACTGGCTCATTAGTATCGGAAATTTTCAAACTAATATTATTATCAGAATTTAAAATAAAGCTTCTCATATTTAAAAACAAAGGGCATATTGGGGTTATAGAAATAACATCTAATGTTGGATATATAATTGGTCCTCCTGCAGATAAAGAATACGCAGTAGATCCTGTAGGCGTAGATATTATAATTCCATCAGCCACTAAACTATTATAAATTTTATCATCAATAGAAAGTTCATAGTTTACCACCCTAGATAAAGTTCCTTTACAAAGAACTATATCATTTAGTGAAAATAATTTATCCCTGCTATTTCCGCCTTTAAAATCGCATTCTAACATCATTCTATCTTCAATATAGTACTGGTTATTAAGAACCTTATTTAAAGTGCTCTCTAAATTAGTTCCTTCTGCAGTAGTAAGAAACCCTAAATTTCGAAATTCACTGATAAAATAGGTACTGCATTCTTCACAACACTTCTTGCTGTTCTTAATGTTGTTCCATCTCCTCCTATTGATAAAATCATATCTAATTGTGAACTTTTTTCAGGAATCCCCCTACAATCATTAAACACAAAAATCTTGCATTCATTGCCTAATATTTTAAGAATATCGTTTAATATTTTATTTTCCGGGTCTTTCTCTGAATTTATGTTAATTCCTATATTTTTCATATTAAATCTACCTCAAATCATTATGCGCATTTTTTACTGTAGTTAATATTTTTTCTTTCAAAACAATTTTAGAATCCAATTCATCTTTAGTAAAATATATTAAATACTCAATATTACCTTCCGGTCCCTTTATAGGTGAATAACTTAGGTTTAGAATGGATAATTTATGCAATATAAGAAAGTTACATATATTATTTATTACTTCAACATGAACTTGTTGTTTTTTTACTACGCCGTGCTTTCCAATTTTGCCTTTTCCAGCTTCAAACTGTGGCTTTATAAGGGCAACAACCTCTCCTTTTTCCTTTAAAAGTGCTACTACTGAAGGTATAACTTTTGTAAGTGATATAAAAGAGACATCTATACTTGCAAAATCTCCATATTCTCCTACTTTATCATAGTTTAAATATCTTATATTAGTTTTTTCTAAATTTACAACTCTTTTATCTTCTTTTATCTTTTCATGCAATTGACCTGTTCCAACATCAATAGCAAAAACCTTAAAAGCATCATTTTGAAGCATGCAATCGCTGAATCCACCAGTAGAGGCTCCAATATCAAAGCATACCTTTGCTTTAAGATCTATGTTAAATTCTTTTATTGCTTTTTCTAATTTTAATCCTCCCCTACTTACATAGGGAAGTATTTTTCCTCTAAATTCAAGTTTATCTTCTTTTCCTACTTTCTTTGAAGGCTTTATTATGCAAACTCCGTTTACATAAATCTCTCCTTTTGAAATACTCTCTCTCGCTTTTTCTCTAGATAAAAATAATTCTCTCTTTACTAATTCAACATCTAGTCTTTCTTTTGTATCACACATACGCCTTCACCTTTACTTAATATTTGATAAGATAGTTTCAACTATACCCTGAACATCTAAATTATTAACTTTAAATAACGTTTGTACATCACCATGTGGTATAAATTTATCTTTAAATCCCAAATTTACAACTTTACAACTGCCTTTAATGGAATTTGTATACTCAATAACATTAGTTCCAAATCCACCTTTAATAACATTGTCCTCTATAGTAAAGATATTAGATTTACTCTTAAATAAATTATCTAATAACTCTGTATCTATAGGTTTAATAAAGCATGCATTTATAACTGAAACTTTAACACCTAATTTATTTAGTTTTTCCATAGCTAATACAGCCTTTTGAACCATATGACCAACTGCTATTATAGCAATATCTCCTTCATCTGAAATAATTTCCCATTTCCCTCTTACAACAGACTTTATGGAGTTTAAATTCAGATTATCACAATCTCCACCCCTAGGATATCTTATTGCCACAGGAAAATCTTGACTCACTGCCCAATTCAGTAAAGGTCTTAGTTCATCTGTATTCTTAGGACTAACTATGCATAGGTTAGGTATATGTGACAAATATGAAATATCAAAAACTCCTTGATGGGTTTCTCCATCATTACCAACTATCCCTGCTCTATCAATAGCGAAAACAACTGGTAAATTTTGAATGCAAACATCATGTAAAATTTGATCATAGGCTCTTTGAAGGAAGGTGGAATAAACTGCAAAAACAGGTCTAAAACCTGATACTGCAAGTCCCGCTGCCATAGTAACTGCATGTTGCTCAGCTATTCCTACATCGAAATACCTTTTAGGATATTTTTTGAAAATTCTTTTAAACCAGTGCCATCTGGCATGGCAGCAGTTATTGCAACTACCTTAGGATTTCTTTCTCCAATTTTAACCATTTCTTCGCCAAATACTTTTGAATAAGTTACTTTTGAAGAAGACACAACTTCTCCATTTTCTAAGTTAAAAGGTCCTATACCGTGAAATTTATTTGGACTCAATTCCGCATATTTATACCCTTTTCCCTTTTTGGTTACTACATGAATCAATACTGGATAATCTATGTTTTTACACATAGTAAGTATTCTTGAGAGGTACTTAATGTTATGTCCATCTATTGGTCCTAAATATTTAATTCCCATGTCTTCAAAAAGCATTCCAGGTACTAGCATTTGCTTAATACCATCTTTTATCCTTTGTATTGAATTTGCAACACCTTCTCCTAGTGGTATTTTCCTTAAGGTGTTATTGAAATCATTTTTAAATTTATTGTATTTTGGATCTGTCCTTATAGTGCTTAAATATGTAGAAACCCCTCCTACATTCTTATCTATGGACATCTGATTATCATTTAATATTATTATTACCTTATTTTTAGAATATCCCAAATCATTAAGGGCTTCTAGTGCCATTCCACCAGTTAACGCACCATCACCTATAACAGCAATAACTTCATTTTTTTCTCCCATCAAATCTCTAGCCCGAGCCATACCTAAAGCTGCAGATATTGAAGTACTGCTATGACCCACATCGAAAGTATCATATATACTCTCTTTGCGTTTTGGAAACCCACTAATTCCATTGTATTGCCTTAAGGAATCAAAAGAATCCTTTCTTCCAGTTAATATTTTATGTATATAGGATTGATGCCCAACATCCCATACTAATTTATCTTTATTAAAATCAAAAACTTTATACAAACTTAACGTTAGTTCTACAACTCCCAAATTAGAAGCAAGATGTCCTCCGGTATTAGAGACCTTTTCTATCAAAAAATTTCTTATTTCCCTTGAAAATTCATCTAATTCTTCATAACTCATTTTTTTAACGTCGTATATATCTTTGTAATTTTCTAAAATTCTGTTCATTGTATACTTTCCTTCTCATTTACATATTTTAAAATATGTTATTATATTAAAATAGCTACTAATTTGTTAACTCCTTAGTAGCGTTCGACCTATGCAGTGAAATATTATCTTACTCATAAGCAATTTTAATTCTTTTAACTTAAAATATTATTAATATTATTTAACACCTTGTAGTCGTTATTATATCACAGTCAACAATATTATTCAAAATTATTCAAAAATATTTAGTTCCTTTAAGCACTAATATACATCAATTATTTCGATTCAATAGAAATAAGGTTAAACTCTCTAAATCTTGAGTATTTCCATTAATTTTATGTAAAATTTCTATACATTCTGAAGTTACTTTTTTTGAAAAATCTATAGATTCTTGTAACCCACATTGTGAAACAAAAGTAGCTTTATTTTTTTCGGCATCACTTTTTGTATTTTTACCAAGAGAATTAACATCTCCAATTACATCTAATATATCATCCTTTATCTGAAATGCTAGCCCTAACTTTTCACCAAATAAACTTAGTTTTTCAACGTCTTCTTTAGGTGCTGCTCCTAGCAATGCCCCTGCAACTATAGGTGCTTTAATTAATTCTCCAGTCTTTTTCTTATGCATATAATTTAGTTCTTCTTTTGATAGTTTCTTTCCTTCTCCTAAAATATCAACAACCTGTCCTGCTATCATTCCTTCAACCCCAGAAGCCACCGATATACTATAGCATGCTTCTAAGCCTCTTTTATTCTCTATAACATATTTAAACATGATACTCATAGCTTCATTTAAAAGTCCGTCTCCAGAAAGAGTAGCCATAGCTTCACCATAAACTTTGTGATTAGTTGGTTTACCTCTTCTTAAATCGTCATTATCCATACAAGGAAGATCATCATGTATAAGTGAATAAGTATGAATCATTTCAACCGCACAGGCCACTGGTAAAATATCTTTATAATCCTCTTTATACATGCTATAAGTTAAAAGCATCAATATTGGTCTAATTCTCTTTCCTCCAACTGATATACTATAATACATAGAGTCGTATATTGCTTTATTGTAACTTCCTTTGTTTTTGAAATAATTCTTTATCCAATGCTCTGTATCCTTCTTTAAATTCTCAACATTCATATTTATTCACTCTTTTCCAAAAATCTTTTTCTTCCTTATCTTTTATTATTTTTATTTTTCCTTCAGCTTCGTTTAAAATTTTATACATCTTATGATAAATTTTTATTCCGTTTTCGTAGTTCTTCATAGAACTTTCTAAAGATAAGTCTTCCTCCATAAGTCTAACAATGTTTTCTAATTCCTTCATCATTTCTTCGTAAGATTTTTGCTTAGCCATTGTTATCCTCCATATATTTTATTTTAAATTTACCTTCTCCATCCTTTAAACGTATGTTTACAATTTGCGTTTTCTTTAATTCATCTGTAGATTTAATTAACCTTCGTTTTTCATCTAAAATAATAGAATATCCTTTATCTAATAATTTTATTGGATTGTTTAAATCTAACAAAATTCTATACCTAGTCAGCTTTTCTTTTTCAAGTGACATTTTTATATTTATTTTATTTAATATGATATTTTTATAGTTTTCTAAAACACTATATGAATTAACTATATTATTTAAGGGACTATTTAATTGTAAGTTCTTTCTTTGTAAATCAAGTGTTATATATTTACCTTCTATAATGTCCTCTATACTACTTTCCAAATTATTCTTTAAATCCTGTAACTTTCTTTGTTCGTTTTGAAGATCAGGCACTACAATTTCTGCTGCAGCAGAGGGAGTAGGAGCCCTCCTATCACTTACAAAATCTACTATTGTAAAATCCGTTTCATGACCTACTCCCGATACAACAGGTTTTTGCACTCGTAGATACTATAAGCTAAATTTTCATCATTAAACGCCCATAATTCCTCAATAGACCCTCCACCTCTAGCTACAATTATCACATCAATTGATGGATCATTTTCAAAGTATTTTAATCCTTCAATTATTTCAAAACTAGCTCTATCTCCTTGAACTAAGGCAGAGTATACCGTTATATTCATCATTGGGTTTCTTCTAAACGTAACATTTATAATGTCTTTTATAGCCGCCCCTGTAGGTGAAGTTATAACTCCTATTTTTTTAGGAAATTTCGGTAATTCTCTCTTATTACCCTCATCAAATATTCCTTCATTTAATAACTTCTTTTTCAAATTTTCAAAAGCAATATGTAATTCTCCTAAACCTTCTATTTCTATGTTATTACAATATAATTGATAATTACCTTCCTTTACATACAATGAAACTCTTCCTGTAACTAAAACATTCATTCCATTTTCCATATCAAATGTTAGATTTTTTGCATCTTCTCTAAACATAACACAATTTATTTTTCCATCTTGGTCTTTTAAAGAAAAATACATATGTCCGCTAGTATGCTTCTTAAAATTGGAAATTTCACCTTTTACATAAATGTTTTTAAGTATAAAATCATTATCCATTATTTTCTTTATGTAGTTGTTTAGTTTACCTACAGTTAAAGTTTTAATATACATATTTTAAGGTGCTTCCTTTCAATTCGAAATAAATTATTTTTTTATTAGATTTCCTAATATCCCATTTATAAAACTTGAAGCTTTATCTTCAGAATATTTTTTGGCAAGCTCTATTGCCTCGTTTACTGCAACTTTATCTGGCACATCCTCTAAAAACTTTATTTCATATATTGCTAGTCTTAAAATAGAAAGGTTAACCTTAGATATTCTATTTATCTTCCAATTACTTGAATGTTCTTCTATGATATCATCTATGTATTTTCCATTGTCTTTAATACCTTTAATCATTTTTGTTATATAGGAAAAGTCTATATTACTTAAATCTTCATCTGTATTTTCCTTATAATTTGATATTACATCAATATAATCACTTTTGCTTGCATTGATTTCATAGAT
Source organism: Haloimpatiens sp. FM7315 (assembly GCA_041861885.1). Lineage (NCBI taxonomy): Bacteria > Bacillati > Bacillota > Clostridia > Eubacteriales > Clostridiaceae > Haloimpatiens > Haloimpatiens sporogenes. The sequence goes on along the minus strand of JBGVUE010000001.1, from coordinate 1,552,136 downwards.
TAATTTCATAGCTAGTTCTCTTGACTTTCTTCTGTTCATGTATATTCTCCTCTCAAACTCTTATATATAAAGTATTATCAAAAAATTAGCAAATATACTAATTCTTTTCATAATTTACGAACATGGAAACACCCTCTGAATTCAGAGGGTGTTTGTTAATTTTCTCTTTGTTCTGTATTTTCTTTAGATTCACTTTTATAGATTACCACATTTTGAACGTATATGTTAACAGTTGAAACTTTTAATCCTGTAATAGTTTCTACGGTTTTCATAACATTTTTTGAACTTTTTCACATACTTCTGGTATTTTCACACCATATCTTACTACTACATATAAATCAATAGAAGCATTATCTTCTGTCACTGTAACTTTGACACCTTTTGATGGATTTTTCTTACCACCTAATATCTGTGATATACCTGAAGTAATTCCTGAATTCATTCCCTCTATTCCTTCAATTTCATCAGCAGCTAAACCAGCAACTACACTTACTACTTCGTCAGAAATCTTAACTACTCCAATTGATGAAGTTTCTTTTATATTTTCATCCATTTCGTTACCTCCTTAAGTCCCTTAAATAAACCTCTTTACCCTTACGTACATTATATCAAATATACTTTATATTTACAATTGTTATTCCCTATTTTCAATTTCCACATCACTTAGCTGAGTAATACTCATAACAACATCGTGAATCTCTTTTATTTGCTTTTCAGTTGGCTTTTCGCTTGATTTTATTACGACTCTAACTTTGTTAGAATTTTCTATAGTACAAACTACATCTTCATAGCCTTTTCCCTTTAATGCTAACTCTACTTTGTTTTCCTTATCTGAGTTAACAGAAATAGTATTAAATTCATCAATAACTTTAGCTTTTTGATCTTTATCTATGTTTTCATTATTAATTACTTCTTTTAACTGTTGCAATACTTTAACAGTTTCTTCTTGTTTAACCATTTTAGCTTCAGTAAAGTAATTAGCATTTGCCTCACTACTTTCATTACTATTCGTTGAAATAGCGCTCTTATCTTTTGAGCCTCCACCATTTTTGGAAATCAAAGGACCATTTACCTTAAGACCAATCATACCTACACATACAATAAGTACTAGTAATGTTACAATAATAACAGCTTGTTTTTTATTCATTTTTTACCCCCATTTTTTCTTACATTGAATTATATGCTATTTTTCCATAGGATATACATTAACTTTTTCCCTAGACAAATTAAATAAAGCACTTACAGCTTTTGTTATCCTAAGTTCTGTTATTTTATTTTCAGCTCCTTTTGCTACTATTAAAACCCCCGTTACTTTCGGTTTATTTTTCTTTAGAATAAGAGGTTTATTATCTCCATCATCGTTTGTAACTACCACATTTTTATCATTATTGTTTTGAGAAACTTTCCTTTTTCCTCCAGAAGTATCCTCTTCATTTGTTACGCTATTAGAATTTGTTATATTTACAGCAGGTACCTTTTCTTCCCCACTTTCAAAATAAATCATTACTTCAACTGTTCCTACGCCTTCAATTTTTTCTAGTTTGTGCTCCAATTCTTTTTGTAGAAGTAATTCATAATCTTCATCTGTTGTTTCTATAACTTTTTCCTCATTTTCCTTTACATTAACTGCAGATACTGATGTTGTACCGCTTGTACCTTTAAAACTATTACTTATAAGTATAAGCAAAATGCCTATCATAATTAAAATTATAAACACCGGTAGATTCTTTTTACCATTGCCTTCCTTTAAAAGAGAATTTTTTATTTTAACTAAAGTTTCTTTTAGATCCATATTCTCCTCCTTAAATTAGATATATATTTACACTTTTTATTGGTATGTCAAATTCCAACAAAATATAATTTTTAATATCTCTTGAAAAATTATCATTTAGGTATTTTTTCTTTTTTTATATCTTCTTTTTTATTTATTTCTATTTTTTTATTAGAGCATCTTTTTTTACACCTATATCCAAATTTATTATTAAGAATGAATTTGTCAACTCATCATATTTGATCTTTGCTTTCACATCAAATTTGTTATCTTTATATTTACTCTTTAATTTGTCCATAATTTTATTTTGCAAATTATATTGAAATACTTGACTTGTATTTTCTATGTTTTTATATTTATATTCATTATAGGAATTTTTATACTCATTTTTATCTACATAACTGTTTTTTTGAATCAGAGCATTAATATCTATATCCCCATTAAACAATTTTACTATTGGATTTATTATTATAACCATAAGTATTAATCCCAATATAAATTTAACATATTTTTTTAAACTATTAGATGGCATAATCATTTCAATTGCTAAGATAAAAAACACCCCTATACTTATGTTTACTACCCAAACTTTCATAAACTCAATCATAATCTAACCTCCCAGTACACCTGTACCTGCAGCAAATAATATAGAAATCATTATAAAAAACATTATTGAAACGCTTATAAGCGTTGAAGTAATAAGAGTTAATGAATCTCCTGTACCATTTACACAGTTTACTATCCTCTCATCACAAATAGGTTCTAATAGAGCTGCAGTAGTTTTGTATATTAAGACTATAATAAGCATTTTAATTATTGGAAAAGCAACAATAGAAATAATAACTACTAATCCTAAAACACTTAAGGCATTTTTAAGCAATATTGAATATCCAGCAACTGCAGATAATGCATCTGACAAACATTTACCAACTATCGGTACAAAGTTATCTACTGCATACTTGGCAGTTTTTGCTGTAACTACATCAAAAGTTTTACAGGTTATACCTCTTATACTTATTACTCCTACAAATATAGTCATAAGTATACCCTGAGACCACAATGCAACCTTATTGAATAAATTAGATAAATTGCTTATTTTATAGTCTTTAGATATGTTGTTTACAAACATAAGCATAAAACTCATTAGTATAATTGGGATAATAAAATCAACATATATTTTTGAACATATGTTAAGCATAGCAATTATCAAAGGATTCATTACAGAAGCTTCTGCAATCCCCCTACACTTGCAATTAAAACAAGGAGTAGAGGAATTAAAGAGTTCATAAAATTCACCATACCATTTATAGTTGTTATGGTTAAACTAAGTCCAATTTTAAAACTTTTAACTATTATTATTATAAGAAGAGAATAGCAAGCAAAATAAGCTATATTAGTAACATTTTCACTACTGAAAGCATTTTCAAGATTTTTTAATAAAGCACTTATTATACCAATAACTATAAGCATAGCCATAATTTTTGAGCAGTTTATAACTTCTTTAAAAATATATTTAGTTAAAAGACTCTTGACATTTTTTATATTTATTTTTCCATCTCCAGTCTTCATTATGTTTTTAACATATTCTTTAGGATTTAAATCTTGAAGTATTTCATATTTATTCTTTATATCTGTTATATATTTATAAAGTCCCTCCACCTGCCTTTCATTTTCTATATTAATCTCTTCAGTCTTATCTAAGCTATAAGCTTGTACATTAGTACTAAAGCCCATTAAAATACAAATTATAAACAAAAGACATATTATTTTTTTCATAATTACCCCACTTGTAAATTTACATAATTTTTAAAATTGCATCTAAAACAGCCATTAAAATTGGTATAGATAGCACTAATATAAATATTTTTCCACTAAACTCAACTTTTGAAGCAATGCTATTTTCTCCTGCATCTTTACAGATCTCACTACAAAAGTTGCTAAAAAAGCTATTCCTAGAACCTTAAAAACCACATTTAAATATACAAAATCTATATTTGCTTTAACAGCTAAATTTTGAAGAAATTTTATTATTACACTTAGCTTATCTATCATGGCCATAAGTATAATAATTCCACATACCATACTTATTGCCATAGTTATTTGATTTTTGCTACCTTTGAATAAACTCATAACAAATAAAGCCACAAAAGCAAAAGCGCAAATTTTTACAATATCCATTTCCTCCTCCTATAGCTGAAATAAAGTCTTTACACTGGTAAACAATTTATTTACTAAATTTAAAACCAGCATTAATATTATTATTATGCCAGTCAAGTTACTAATAACTGCATACTCCTCTCTTCCTCCACTTTTTAAAACCTTATCCAATATAATTATTAAAATACCTACTGCACCTATCTTAAATATTAAACCTACATCTAACATAATTACCCCCTATATCAACATAATAACTATCATGGCCCCTATAGAAACCCCTAGACATCTATACATTTTCACATTTTTATCCAAAGAATCTTCTGCTACTAAAATTTGTTTTTTTAAATTACTAATTGTCAGTTCAAAAATTGATTTTTGACCTTCTAAGTCACAATTTCCTAAAGACTTTGCTAAATTTAAAACTATATCTATATCCTCATCTATAAGTTTTAAATCAATATTATATTTTTTTATACTTTTATTCACTGCTTCATATACATCTGAAACCTCATTTGAATATAGAAGATCTGAAATAGTTACAAAAATATTCTTTATCACACCTTTAGATTTTAAGCCTACTTTTGAAAAAGCCTCAGGTAAACTCGTGTATGTGTAAAACATTTCATTTTTGAGTAAATAAACATTTTTTTCCAATTCTTTTAATTGAATTAATCTTTTTCTAATTCCACTTCCTATTGAAAATCCTAAATAAGAACAAGATAAAATTATAATTAATGAGCCTATTAATTTAAACATATTTTTACCCCTAATTAACATTGAATTTTTACGTTTTTATTAAAATCGTATATATATTCAATAGTACCTACACCCTTTCGATTACTTAAAACCACAGCTTTTGAAAAAACTTTATTATTTATTATTTCTTTAAACACACTCCTTCGAAATAAATCTTCTTCATTATAACCATGAATTGTAGTAACCACTTTAACTCCTGAATTCAAAGCTAAAACTATGTTTTCTACATCTTTGTAAGTTCCAATTTCATCACAAACTATTACCTCAGGGCCCATACTTCTTATAGCCATTAATATTCCTTGATTTTTAGGGCAATTATCTAAAACATCTGTTCTAATACCAACATCCATTTGAGGTACTCCAGAATAACATCCTGCAATCTCGCTTCTTTCGTCCACAATGCATACCTTTTTACCAGTAAAACTATAGTTTCTAATACCGTTTGATATATTTCTTGCAATATCTCTTATTAATGTGGTTTTTCCACACTTTGGTGGTGAAATTATAATAGTATTTAACAAGTCATTATTTTCTATGATTTTGGTCATCAAATTATTTGCACAACCTTTAACTTCTCTGCAAATTCTTATGTTAATAGAACTTATATTTTTTATTGTCTTAACAGTGTTACTTTCTAAAACACAATTTCCACATATACCTATTCTATGTCCACCTTTTATAGTCATATACCCTTGTTTGATTTCTTCTTCAAAAGCATAAATAGAATAATTACTAAATCTTTGTAACATAGTTTTTAAATCCTCTTCCTGCGCCTTATAATCTGTAATAATTTCTTTGTTTTGAATTTGAAATATTACAGGCTTCTCTACCCTAATTCTAATCTCTTGTAGTTTATCCAAATCTGGTAATTCTAAAGTTTTTTTCATAATATTATTACTTAAAAATTTTTCTATACCATATACGTACATTACTTTTTCCTCCTCTCTAGTAAATTATTATTTATTTACTAGAGAATTTATTACTTAATTATTATAAAATTTTAAATTATAATTCTACGTGAAAAAAAGCATGCTTTTTAAGCATGCTTTTTAACATTCAATGTGGAATATAAATATTATTCAGTTTTAACTGAGCTGCTAGAATTTAGCACTATACCGTATCTGCAATTTGGACATTCAATATGTTCACTACTGCCAAATAAAGATTTATCTATATATACAGATTCATCACAACTAGGGCACTTAACTTCCTCAAAGTTTTCCTCGTCATATTCAGAGCCCTCATCTAGAAGTTCATCGCTTAAGCCATAAATTTCATCTTCTACATTTGTTAAATCACTATCAATCTGCTCTATGTACTCTTTCAAATCAACATAGGACTTTTTAGTTTCATTTAATTCATCTGAAATTGCATCTAAAATCTTAACAATTTCAACTATTGCCTTACCTTCATTTGTATTTTCGTTTATATTCAATCCATGGACTAAACCTTTTAAATATGATACTTTTTCATTAACTGAATTCATATAACCACTTCCCTGTAAAGAGTTTATTGTATCTTTATTATTTCCTAAACTCTTGCCATATATTCGCCTGTTCTTGTATCAATTCTTATCATTTGTCCCTCTTCAATAAATAAAGGAACTTGAATTGAAGCGCCAGTCTCAAGCTTAGCTGATTTTGTAACATTAGTTGCAGTATTACCTTTTACACTAGGTTCAGTTTCTGCTATTTGTAATTCAACAAAGTTTGGAGCTTCTACTGAAAAAGCTTCTCCTTTGAAAAATTTAATAACTGCAAACATATTTTCTTTTAAGAATTTGATTGCATTTTCTACCTTATCATAGTTTAAAGGAATTTGCTCAAAAGTTTCTTGATCCATGAAATAATATAATTCACCATCAGAATATAAATATTGCATTTCCTTTCTTTCTATAACAGCTTCTTGAAGCTTCTCAGTTGGATTGAATGTTCTTTCAACAACTCCTCCAGATATAACATTTTTTATAGTAGCTCTTACGAAAGCGGCACCTTTACCAGGTTTTACATGTAAAAAATCTACTACCGTAAAAACTTGTCCATCATATTCAAAAGTTGTTCCTTTTCTTAAATCTCCTGCTGAAATCATTAAGTATCCCTCCAAAACATAAAATTCACTTATTATTATAACCTTTTAAAAGTAATTAATACAGTCTTTTAATATTTCATATGTATAAAATTAAAATTTACACTTTACATTGAACAATGATATTTTATCAAAACTAAATAACATTTGCAAATATTTCTTTTACATTCATTTTTTCCATAACGTATATGTAAGCTGTACTTGTTTATTTTTGGATATATAAACCTTTATAAAAATTTAGATTATGGATTTATTTGAAACATAATATCCATAAAAATTCCTTCATTAGAGACTACTAGTTTTTCTATTCTGTAATTATTACTATTACTAAATGTATTTTTAATTGCTTCATATTTTATAAAATTATCTAGAGAATCTTTATGTTTTATTCTAATATTTAAGCATCTATCCTTATTATTTAAATTAATGTCCTCTATTTCAGTAAAAGGAACATTATATAAATCCTTTAAAATACACTTATAGGACCTGTTTGCTAGCGTTTTGTTTCTGCCTTTATTTTTCAACTGCAGGTTTATAAAATAGTTTTTATTTTCTGATATTATTTTACTTAAATCATAATTCATGTAGAATAAGCTAACTGTTAAAATAAAGCCTATCAAAATATATATCTTTTTCAATAAATCACTTCCAATTTAATATTGAAGTAAAAAGAGCTCTCCTTTTTACTTATTTTGTTTATTTCTAAAATTTTATATTTATTACTGTTTTCAATATAATCCAAAAGACTAAGATAGTCCTTTAAATTATTAACCTCTGCCCTAATATCAAGAATATTTTTATTAATCTCTAAGCTTTCAACTTTTGCTTTTGAATTTATGAATATATATATATTTGAAAATTCTTTTAGCTTTTCGAAGTTAAATACATTATTTTCTTTCTTCTTTAAATTTGTTTCTTGCTCTTCAACAATACTTGATTTGATTTCTCTTAGTACTTCTTTATTATGAAAAAAATACCAAATTGAAAAACAACAAGACATACAATTATTAATAATGATCCAATAAAAAATCTATTCCTTTTTTCTCTTTTTTAGTAAGATACCATTTAGGTAAAAAATTTAACTTTTCCAATTTGTAAACACCTTATTTCTTGTTATACTTTCAATTATCTTTATTTTATCGCAATCTATTACTTCACAGTTATAGCTTAATTTTATATCACCAATTATGTTTTCATAATCAAACCATAAAAAATAAATAGCTATATCTTTTATTTCATATAACCCAAATAAATGGTAAATTTCATTATAAAACTTATCAACTTTGCCTTCAAAATTTTCAAGTACAGAGTTATCCAATAAATTGCCATCCTTAACTAATAAAAAATACAGATTATTGTTATAATTAAACACTAAAAGATAATTATTATTTTTTATCTGATTTTTTATAAAATTTAAAACTACAAATTGTAGTAAATTAACCTTCTTTATATTAACCCCTTTTGAAACATTAACTTTTAAACTATCTATTTTTTTGAGTTAATGCAAAATACTAATATTTTGTAACTAGTTTTTAAGTTTTCAACTATAACATAGTCAAATAAAATATCTTCAATGCTATGAAAATAGTACTTAAGTTCAAATTGAATAATATCATATAGCTTTCTACTAGAAACTTTAGGAATATTTACATATTTAACATATATCCTCTCTCCCTCTAAAATCAAATAGAGATTTTTCCCCTTTAGCTTACTATTTAAATTTTCAACCCCATTAAATTTATTACCTTCCCATACAAGAATACTATTTTCCCCTAGCTTCAATATAATATTATTTTTTATAAACAAAGTGCTACCCTCCATTTTATTTCAAATTTAAGTGCTTAAACACAATCTTATTTTCTACAATTATACATTGATAAACATCATCTTCCCTACTCCTTGAATCATAAACAGTAACTATATTAAAATATATATTTTCCAAAGGTAATTTTTTATTATAAATTCTCTCTATATATGAATTTTTATAGCTTTTGTGAAAAATTTTTCCATTTGGATATAGTTTCTTTATACTATCATAATTTAAATTAGTAATTTCATGCTCAAGATAATATTTTAATTGAGATAAAAGATACTCGCAGCTATTTTCTCTTTGATTTTCTCCAATAGAATATTTTGCTACATAACTGCTTACCTTCTTATTTACAACTGTAAGCTCAAAAGTATATGCACATAAAACTAAAACTATACTTCCAATAATTATAGTATAAATTAATACAAATCCTTTTTCCTTTATTTTTCTACCGGTATAAATCTCTTGGTCACCTTGCCTTTCTTATCTTCTAATGTGATTAAAATAATTGAATTCTTTCTTTGTATTTTGCAATTTTTTACTCCTTTTAACAGCACATTAGAAGCTTTTTTAATCCATTTTGTGCCATTTTCATAACTTATAATATAAATCTTATCATCATCTAATAAAATCTTTTTTATATTTGTATTTTTGTAATCAGAAAGAAAAATTGTATTATCTTGTAATTGAAAACCAGAATATTCATCTATATACTTTTCAATTACATTTAAAGAATCGTTTATGACCAAATTACTTTTAATATCCTCAGAATTATTAATATACTTTTTAAATTCCCTTGTTATAAACCCTATTTGAAATGAACATAAGATTCCAATTAAACATACATAAACCATTAATTCAACTAAAGTATGCCCTTTTAACTTCATCAATACTTTCCTTTCAGAAATTCACTACTTATATCATATTGTCTATCTTCAATACTGTAGTGTAATATAATTTTGATAACTATGACTGTATCGTTATATGCGTTTTCATCCTCTTTAATCTTTAGTTCAACAAATGGCTTTTCTTTTGGTGGACTTGTTTTTAACAAGTCCAAAATATTTTTTTCTATAATTCTGTCTGGATTTAAGTTTTCATCCTCTAGATAAATATTGCCCTTTGCTTTAATCTCTTTTATACTTTCATAACTACAGTTTTTTAATATGCTATATTTCACACCACTAGAAATGCAGCTATACTCTCTTAATTTTTTATCTTTGCACATATTTTTTCTTAAAACTATATGTGTATTAAAGACAATAATAACTATAATAGAAAAAATAGCTATGCTACACATAACCTCTGTAATACAAAACCCTTTACTTCTTTGTCTAATTATTTTTTTCATTTAAAGCACCTGTTGCTACAGTTATAGTTATCTTCTTTCCCTTTCTTTTATTTGTTAAATAAATTGTGCATGAACTACTTGTAAATCCTTTTTTGTCTATATTAATTTTTGAGTTACTATTAATTTTAATATTTTTAGGAACATTTAAAGTAGATACAGCTTGCATACCACAATATAACTTTAAATCTTTATTATGCTGAATACATAAATTCCCTTCAATATTATTAGCTTTACAATAGGACTTGCAATCATATATATAGCTAATTAAAGCTTTTGAAAAGTGTCTAATTTCAATATTTTCATAAAATCTTTTAAGTCCATTTAAACTGTATAAGCCTCCACAAAATATAGAAACACTTAAGCCTAAGCATATCATTATTTCTAAAAGACTATGTGCTTTTTTTCATACTTCCTCCATTTACATTACCTCTTGTATGATAAATATTTATGTTAAATCAGTAATTATTTTTAACCATTACCTAATTATTAATTTAAACCCTATGCCTTATTTAAAACTCTTATACAATAATACTTTGTTACCATTAAAAATTTCATAATTATTTTTTTCACATTCATAACACATTCAAAATCGCTGTCATTTGACTTATACAAAACAGAAATTAATCCTTCTCCCTCTTCATCTTTTGCATATTTACAAATAACCTCAATTCCTAAATTCTCTTTAATATAGTTTTCAATTTTTCTGTAGTTATTATTTTGTTCATTTTCATTATACTCAAAATCTATTACTTCTAAATTTATTTGTCTTCCTAGATTTATAGCTTCTTCTCTTCTTGCATAATTTATATGTTTAATATAATTCGGAACTGAAATTAGACTGATAATGGCAATTATTGAAATCACCACAGTCAATTCAATTAAAGTAAAGCCCTTTTTTTAACCATAAATCACATTCTCCTTTCCTTATAGACACCTACACTTAAATTACACAGATAAACTTGAGGTAATATTCATAATTGGCATTAATACCCCTAAAAGCATGAATCCTATAAAAATCGATATTATAAGTATAGTAAACGGTTCTATCATCTTAACTAATTTATCTAATTTAAGTGTAAAATCATCATTTAAAATTTTCACCAAATTTTCTGTACAACTATCCATCTTTCCGCTTGTCTCTGCAATATAAAACATCGAAACAACCTGCTTAGAAAATAATTCTGTAGCTTCTAGGGCTTTAAATAGATTTTCGCCTTTATTTATTTCTTCTAATACCATTTTATATTTATCCTTAATATAGATATTAGAAGTAGACTCCAGAATTAAAGTAATAGCATCAATAATGCTTACACCACTAGTTATTAATACATTAAGACTTTCTATAAATTTAATTTGTTCCCACATTATTAAATACTTTTTTATATAAGGCATTTTAAACTTTATAGACTGTAGAAAACTTTTATTTTTTATTATACTTGTAAATATAACAATAAGGAAAAAAACAATAACTATCCATATATTGTCTATACTCCACAAAAATATTTTAGTGGAAATAGGAATATCCCCCTAATTCCTTAATCATAGAAAGAAATACAGGCAGTACTTTAATTCTCATAAATATAACTGTTATAAAAAAAGCAAAACAGTTATACTGGGATAAATAAGAGCTTTTTCTATTTTATTTTTAAGCATATATCTACTATAGTAATGTTTATAAAGCATATTAAATATCTTTTCTAAATTTCCGCTATCCTCACCAATCTTCGTTAGGAACACAGTAAAATTAGGAAAAATATTATTAGAATTTTTAATGCTTCCATTTAAGCTCTTACCTTTTGACACATCCTCAACTAGTTGTAAAAAAACAGCTTTTGAAAAATCATCCTCACTTTGTGAACCCATTATATTTAATGCATTAATCAAACTAATCCCGGAGCTTAGTAAATCGTATAATTTCTTACAAAACATAGCATTTTCTTTAAGAGTAAATTTTTTCTTTGCCCTATAATTTTTAATTTCTCTAAAGCTTAGTATGTAATACTCTTTTTCTCTTAAAATTTGCCTAAGTTTGTTAGAACTATCACATTCACATCTACCTTTTATTTTATTTGCTTTTAAATTAATAGCTTTATAATAAAACTTTCTCAAAATAATCCCCTTTAAACAATATATTTTAAAACTTCTTCATAGGTTGTAATGCCTTCCTTTACTAATTCAATGGCACTTTGTTTTAGTAATTTCATATTTTCTTTCAAATTCTTCTCTCTATTGTAAATATTGGTTTTTCTAATAGTCTCCCTTCTGTAATCATTTATTTCCATAACCTCACATATTACTGTCCTAGAAAAATATCCAGTGCCATTGCATTTATTACACCCCCTTCCCCTATATATAACTTCCCCCTCATTTAAATTCAATTTTCTTTTTTCTTCTTCTAATGGCAAAACAGATTCTTTACAGTTGTTACATATTTTTCTAACTAGTCTTTGAGATACTACACCAAGTAGAGTATCTGCCAGTAAATAATTTTCAATTTTCATATCCATTAACCTAGTAACTGCACTTGCAGCATCTTTAGTATGTAGAGTTGATAAAACCAAATGTCCTGTAAGTGCAGCTTTAATAGCAATTTCTGCTGTTTCATTATCTCTTATTTCTCCAATTAGGATAATATCTGGGTCTTGCCTCAAAAGGCTTCTAAGCCCATACGCAAAAGTTAAACCACTTTTATTATTTACATTAACCTGATTTATGTAACACATATTATATTCTACAGGATCTTCTATAGTCATTATGTTATTTTTGCTTTTATCCATAGCATTCAATAATGAATATAAGGTGGTTGTCTTACCACTTCCAGTTGGTCCAGTAACCAAAATCATTCCACCTTTTGAACAAATTAATTTTTTAATATTTTTATAATCACTATCACTAAAACCTAATTCCTCTATATAAACATTTTCATAATTCTTGTATAAAATTCTTATGACAATTTTTTCACCATATAGCGTTGGTAAGGTTGATATTCTTAAATCGTATTTATCTTTTCCTAATGTATAGGATATCTTACCATCTAATGGAATAAACTTCTTTGAAATATCCATATTAGCCATAATTTTTATTCTCGCAGAAAGAGAATTATATATGCTATTTGGTAATTGCAAATACTTATTCAATATTCCATCAATTCTAAATCTTATTAAAACCATTTTTTCATAAGGTTCAATATGTATATCACTTGCATTCATGTTTATACCTTGATCTATTAAAAAACTTACTATCTTTACAGCAGGTGCCTCATCAACATTCTTATTATTTTCTTGTACTGTAAAATATAAATTTTCTTTATCCTCTTTATTGAATTGTTCCATTGCATTGTCAATTAATTTTTTTATAATACTTACTTAAAATTACATATACATCCTGCTTATCCCATATATATAATTTCACAATGTCTTTTTTATAAATAAATTTAATATAAGTTTCAACTGTATTATCTAATTCATTAACACTTATTATATGGACTTTATTCTCTGAAATTTTGAAAGGAAAAATATAAAACTTATAAGCCATATCTGGTGACATTTTATACACTATGCTTTCATCAATTTTAAAATAACCTAATTTTTTTCATTATTATCCAACATACTTACTTCCTTTAAATAAATATTCTATTATTATATTTATAGCCTTTTTTTATTACTTTAAACATATTTTATAAAATTTTATATAATTAACAAAAAACAGCTATTGTAATGATGAGTTTTTAAAGTATCTTCTTTAAAAACACCATTACAATAGCTATTTATATTTACTAGTTTTCATTAGTTAAACTTGTCAGATAAAAAAGACTTTTTATCCTTCAATTGTCTTTAAATATTTTATATTCCTTTGTAACCTCTGTAATCAAATTTGTAGATTTATTTTTTACATCATAGAAGTAAACATCATTATTATTTATAGAATCTTTTCCACAAAATAAAACATTATTATTTTTATCTAATGCAATCCCAGAATTAATATCAACATTTTTAGGTAAATCATAGGTTAATTGAGAGATCTCAAAAGTACATAGATTTACTGAAAAAAGCGAAAAATTATCTGTAGACACATTTTTGCCAACAAAATACACAATATTGTTATTTTCATCAAGTACCGCTTTACCAATTTGACTTAAATTTTCGCTTATTAAATTTTTTTCTTTTGTTTTTTCATTATAATAAGAAAGCTTATAATCCTCATCACAATTTTCAAGAAGTAAAATTCCTTCACTTTTAATTGGCAAAGCATTTAAACAATAACCATTTAATTTATCAAAATAAACGGATTCTTCTTTAGTTAAAATATTATATTTATATATTTTATTAGAATTTTTTTCCTCAGGAATAATACCATAATATATAACATTATTTTCATCTAACCATTCATAAACGCTTCCTGAAACCAAAACCTTACTATTTAACTTTACTTCACTTTGACTGTTGATATCGTATACTCTTAGTCCTTCAGGCTCAGTTAAATTTTTATCCTTAAAACTTCTAAAAGCTATCCTTTTTGAATCAGGGGAAATTTTTATATCACAGTACACTGCTGAATTTTTCAAAGTATAGTTCTTATCTATTGTTTTAATTTCTACTTCACTACTTTTTTGCCCACTATCTTTAACATTATTCACTAAGGCAACATATACTTTTTTTCAATATCATAGTGAAAATCTAATAAATTAACATCTTTAAAATCCCCTATTTTATTCAAAGATAAATTATCTAATTTGTAAAGTTCATTTGATTTATCTTTATCACTTATTACTATTATTTTAGGTAACTTAATATTTTCCAAGCTAAACTCTTCCTTATCCTTTTCAACATTTCTAACCTGTACTTTATTGCTTTTGTTACAAGCCACAATGTTTAGTAACAATACTAGAGCTACTCCTGTTAATACTTTATTTTTAGACCTCATTTTATACTTCACATACCCCTTCAAATGAAATCTCTGCTGAACCAGTCATAAACGCAAGTCCATCTTTTATTTCTACCAAAAGTTCTCCACCTGGAACATTAACTTTAACAATATTATCGAGTAAATTTAATTTATTTCCAGCAGCAACCGTAGCAGTGCATCCTGTACCACAAGCCAAAGTAGCTCCTGCACCTCTTTCCCATGTTACTACATTGACTTCATTTCTATTAACGATCTCTGCAAAATCAACATTTGTACCTTGTGGAAAAAGCTCATTTTTTTCGATGTATTTTCCTTCATTAACGTCAAATTCACATAGTTTTCCAAACAAAACTGTATGTGGCACACCCATAAGTAAACTAGTAATACTATATTTTTTACCTTCAACACAAACATTTTTATTTATTATACTTTCATCACAATTAGCTGGTATTAATTTTGGCTCAAACTTAGGGTAACCCATATTTATAGATACTGAAATTACTTTATCTTCATGAGAAACTAACTTTGCTATCTTTATTCCATCTCCAGTTTCTACACTTATTTCCTCCTTTTTTACTATATCTTTCTCCCAAATGTATTTTGAAAAACATCTAATTCCATTACCACACATACCAGCTAAAGATCCATCTGAATTTATTATAACCATTTTTATGTCTCCAACTGTACTTTTTCTTACAAGAATAACACCATCTGCTCCTATTGAAAAATGTCTATCACATAACTTTGGAACTATTTCATTTATGTTATTTAATTTTTCATTAATATCATCAATCATTATAAAATCATTTCCACAACCTTGCATTTTAGTAAATTTAATTTTCATATTTCAACTCACCTTTCCAATGAATATACTTACATTTTAACATAAAATATTTCATAAGTAATTGACTGTAAAATATCTTTCCATATTTACTGTGAAACCAAAATAATATTTACAGAACAATACTACCATATAATATTTTATTTATTTAACAATAATGCTATACTAAAGTATACGAAGGTTTTCATAAATAATCAACAAAAAATAAGTAAACTTTTAATATATTTATATAAAATTTGAATTATATTATTAATTGTACATTAATAATTATTATTTAATTTTATAAATATCCACAATTTTACTGATTTACTATTTTTGGAAAGGATGAATAATATGGCATTAGATGGATTATTTTTATACAGCATAAAAGAAGAACTTCAGTCACTTATTGGCTGCAAAGTTGATAAAATAAATCAACCAGAAAAAGATGAAGTTATTTTAACAATAAGAGGTAATAAAACCACTAGAAAATTATTAATAAGCGCCAGTGCTAATTACCCTAGAGTTCACTTCACTAATAACAGCAAACAAAATCCTTTAAAAGCCCCAATGTTTTGCATGATACTTAGAAAATACTTAAGTTCTGCAAAAATAATAGAAATTAACCAGCTGGATTTTGATAGAATTATGAAAATAGATTTCGAAAATGTTGATGAATTAGGATTTGATAGCAAATACGCTCTAATTATTGAAATTATGGGAAGACACAGTAATATAACTTTAATTAGAGAAAGAGACAATATAATAATGGATAGCATAAAGCATATAACTTCAGATATAAACACTTACAGAAGTATTTATCCAGGATTAAAATATGTTTTCCCTCCAAAATCAGAAAAGTTAAATCCATTAAATTTTAATTTTGAAGAATTAAATGATTATATAAAAAATCAAGAAATTTTGTCCTCAGAAACATTATTTTCCAAAATATTTACAGGTATTAGTTCAGGTCTTTCAAAGGAACTTTACTATGAATTAACAAAATCCAAGGAAAATTTATCAACAAACTCAGTATATGACTTTTCTTTAGACTTTTTTAATAAAATAAAGAATTCAGAATTTGTTTTTTCTTACTACCTAGATGAGTTAGGGAATTTAAAAGATTTTCATTGTGTAGAATTATTAAAATTAAAAAGTAACTGCAACTCGAAAAAATATTTATCTCCTTCAAATCTATTAGAAGATTTTTATTTTGAAAAGGATAAATTAGATAGGCTTAAAAATAAAAGCGCTGATTTAAAAAAACTTTTGCATATTAACATAGAAAGATGTAATAAAAAAATAGCAATTTTAAATGATACATTAGAAAAATGTACTCACAAAGATGACTTTAGATTATATGGAGAATTATTAACTGCAAATATATATAAACTTAAAAAAGGAGACACTAAAATATCCCTACTTAATTACTATAGCCAAACTGAAGAATTCATAAATATAACCTTGAATCCTAATAAAACACCTTCAGAAAACGTACAGTTTTATTTTAAAAAATATAATAAATTAAAAACTTCTGAAGAAATGGGTATAATTCAACTAAAAAGTACAAAAGAAGAACTAGATTACTTGTTATCTGTAGTAACAAATATTGATAACGCAGATAATTACGATGAAATAGGCGATATAAAAAATGAATTGATTGAAACGGGCTATATTAAATTTAAAACCTCCTACAAGAAAAAAAGAAAAAGAGAGCAAACCTCTTCACTTTGTATCTAGTGATGGGGCTGACATCTATGTAGGAAAAAATAATTTACAAAATGATTATTTAACTTTAAAATTTGCCAAAAAAATGATATTTGGCTTCACACAAAAGAAGTCCATGGTTCTCATGTTATTATAAAAAATGAAGGAGCCAATGTTTCAGATAAAACACTTGAAGAAGCCGCTTCCCTAGCTGCTTATTATAGTAAAGGCAAAAATTCTACTAAAGTTGCTGTAGATTACACTGAAGTTAAGAATGTAAAAAAGCCTTCAGGGGCTAAACCTGGAATGGTTATTTATTATACCTATAAAACAATAATAATAGAACCTAAAAATATTAATTCAAAATAAGAAAACCACAATCTTGGAGAGAAAACTAAAATCTCCAAGATTGTGGTTTTTATCTTATATACTGATAGTAGTAACATTGAAGTCTTCCATTATATAATTTTCTATTTTTATCTGCTTTTCTACCAAAATTTCTTTGAAATTGTTCATTAGAAGTAATTATATATAAAGACCATGTATCATTTTCTCTATAGAGTTTACCTAAAGTTTTATAAATATCTTCTATTTCTTCCTTCTCTCCAATCCTTTCTCCATAAGGAGGATTGGATATTAAGGTAACATATTTTTTCTTGCATAAAAACTCTTGAATTGGTATTTCTTGAAAGTGTATGTACTCAGCAACACCAGCTGATTTAGCATTCTCCCTAGCAAGTTTTAATACACCTCTATTTATATCCGTTGCCATAAGTTTTATCTCATCATCATTTATTCTATTTCTAGCAAATTCTCTTGTTTCATCCCATATTTCTTTAGGGATTTGTGGCCATGATTCAGAAACAAAATTTCTATTTATTCCAGGTGCTATGTTTTTGCCTATTAAAGCTGCTTCTATTGCTATAGTACCAGATCCACAGCAAGGGTCTATTAATATCTTCTCATTATTCCAATTGCTCAAATAAACCATAGCAGCTGCTAGTGTTTCTTTCATTGGTGCATCACCAGCTCTTTTTCTATATCCTCTTTTATGTAAGCCTTGACCTGTTGTATCAAGAGTTAAGGTAACTACATCCTTTAAAATTGCTACCTCAATTTTGTACTCAGGTCCATCTTCTTGGAACCAATCCTTCTCATATTTTTTCTTCATAGATTCTACAACAGCTTTTTTTACTATACTCTGGCAATCTGGTACACTATGAAGTTTTGATTTAACAGATTTTCCAACAACGTGCATGAATCCATTTTCAGGAATAATATCTCCCCAATTTACATTTAAAGTTCCTTGGTATAATTCTTCAAAAGATTCCGCCTTAAACTCCGCCATTTTAATTAAAACTCTATCTGCACATCTAAGCCACATATTGCAAAGAGCAATATCATATTCATCTCCCTCAAATGTAATTCTTGCATTTTCAACTTTTAAATTATCATAACCTAATTTTTTTAATTCTTTTGCTACTATAGATTCAAGACCAAAAGTAGCTGTAGCTATCAATTCATACATCATATTCATCTCCTATAAACATCTTTATGGCAAAAACATTTTTTGTTTTACTCATATATTTTAACTGAATCTTCTTCGTCTAATTCTTTTACTCTTACCGAAACTACCTCTTTTCTTGATGTTGGTATATTCTTTCCTACGTAATCAGCCCTTATAGGAAGTTCTCTATGCCCTCTATCAACAAGTACAGCTAGTTGTATCCTCTCAGGTCTTCCATGATCTATAATTGCCTCTAAGGCTGCTCTTACTGTTCTTCCTGTATAGAGTACATCATCAACTAAAACTACTACTTTATCTTTAACATCTAAGCCTAAATCACCACTATTAATTACTGGTTGTTCACTTAACGCCGTTAAATCATCCCTATATAGGGTAATATCAACATGACCTACTTCTACTTTTTCTCCTTCAATTATCTCAATTAAACTTGCTATTCTCTCAGCTAAAGGGTACCCTCTTCTTCTTATACCAATCAATATAATATTTTTTACACCTTTGTTTTTCTCTATAATTTCGTGAGCTATTCTTGTCATAGTTCTTTTCATAGCTTTTTCATCTAAAATTAAAGCTTTTAGCTGCATTAATATTATCCTCCAATCTTTAACTTGTATATTTTATAAATAAATAATAGAAAAAACGTCTAGATCTCGGATCTAAACGCGAACTTACAACATATACTATCATTTTACAGATTATTTTTTAACTTTTCAACTAAATTACTAAAATAATCTGGAAGTGGAGTTGAAAACTCCATGTATTCTCCTTTAGTTGGATGTATAAATCCTAATTTATGAGCGTGCAGCATTTGACCATTTAAATTAAACCTTTGCTTCTTATATCCATACACCGGATCTCCAACAAGAGGATGCCCAATATATGACATATGCACTCTTATTTGATGAGTTCTCCCGGTTTCTAATATACACTTAATCAAAGAATTCTGCTTAAAAAGTTTCATCACTTCATAATGTGTAATCGCTTCTCTACCACCAGTTACCACAGCCATCTTTATTCTCTCTGAGGGATGCCTATCTAATGGAGCATTAATGGTTCCAAAATTATTTTTTAATACCCCTTCCGTAAGGGCAATGTATTCTCTAGTCATGGAATGATCTTTTAACTGCTCTGCAAGCTTATTGTGAGAGAAATCATTTTTAGCAACCACTAATACCCCGGATGTATCTTTATCAATCCTATGTACAATTCCAGGTCTTGTCACTCCATTTATACCAGATAAATCTTTGCAATGATACAAAAGCGCATTTACTAAAGTGTCCGTATATAGTCCCGGTGCGGGGTGTACCACCATACCTTGAGATTTATTTACAACTATGACGTCCTTATCCTCATAAAGTATATCTAAAGGTATATTCTGAGGAATAATATTTAACTCTATAGCCTCTGGTATCTTAACAGTTACTTCCTCATTAGTTTTAAGTTTGTAATTACTCTTTTTCACTTTAGCATTCACTTTTGCATTTCCATCTTTAATAATTTTTTGAATATAAGACCTTGATTTATCTTTAAACTCCAAAGAAAGAAATACATCCAGTCTCATATCTTGACATTCACTACAAACTTTAAATACATATAAATCATTCATGTTTATCTTCCTTTATTAAATAAATTATAAGCAAAACTGTACCTATACAAACTAGTATATCTGCTATATTAAAAACAGGGTAATAATATACATCTTTATAATGAAGAAGTATAAAGTCAATAACAAATTTATAGTAAAACCTATCTATTAAATTACCAATAGCCCCTGATATTATTAAAGCCAAAGACACTCTTAATATACTAGATTTGGGCTTTTTAAAGAATAAATAAAAAGTTAATCCAATCAAAACCATTAAGGTAACAACACTTAAAAAAATTAATTTGTTTCTTAAAATACCAAAAGCTGCCCCTTTATTTTCTAGATAATAAAAACTAAAATAATTATCTACAATCTTTATTTCATTTATTTTTGATAAAGTGTTTATACTCCAAATTTTAGTTAATCTATCTATTAAAACCCCTAAAAATATAATAATTATTTCCACACCTATCCCCCATTCCTCCTAGTCAGGAAGCTGATTTTTATACTGTTCATTGCTTATTCTTTCAACAAATTCAACATACTCATCATCATCTTCATAATAGTTTTCATTCATGTTTTTAATCCTATTAAATCTTTCAACACTCTGATAACTATCTTCAGCATCAAATTCAACTTTATCCTTAAAGTCATTATAACCATACCCAAAAGGTTTATTTAGTAATCCATCTTCTTCTGAGGTGCCTATATTTTGGCTAGGAATTTTGCTACTTATTTGTTTTTGACATAAAGCACAATACTTAGCGTAAGGAATAAACTCTAATCTATCTTTTATTATTTCTTTTCCACACATCTTACATTTTCCATATACTCCCTTTTGTATATCTTCTAGGGCTTCATCTATTTTATTCATCAAAGAAATTTCGTGATCTTTTATTGCAAGACCCCTTTCTTTATCGTAAAGATTACCAGCTGCATCTGCTGGATGATTATCATAATTAGATAATTCATTTTCCATATCCCTATTAGTTCCTGCAAGGTTATCTTCCTTAGCCTTCCTCAAAAAGACTCCACATCTTTCTTTTGTTTAAGCAGTTTATTTTTAAAATAATCAAGAGAACTACAATCCATACTAACAACTCCTTTTAAAACTATACTGTTTTTAGTTAGTTTTTCAAAAGAAATTATTTTTATTCTTTAAAGTTTTAAACTCCTTTAGATGTAGATATTATACAAGATATATTTTTATAATAATAATTTCTACATTGAAAAAGTATTCTCAAAAGTATTCACCTTGTTTACTATAGTATTTAATGTGTCCATTGATACCGTCTGTCTCGCATCTGAAATTGATTTATCAGGATTAATATGGCTTTCAATTATAAGCCCATCACTTCCTGCAGCTATTGCAGCTAAAGACATTGGAAGAACTAATTCTCTTATACCAGTTCCATGACTTGGGTCTACTATTATTGGCAATCTATATTTTTGTTTTATTACTGCAACTGCATTCAAATCCAGAGTATTTCTTGTATAGTCTTCAAAGGTCCTTATTCCTCTCTCACACAAAATTACATTATGATTTCCACCTTGCATTATGTATTCTGCGGCATACAGCCACTCAGATATAGTAGCACTCATCCCTCTTTTTAAAAGAACAGGTTTGTTAATTTTCCCAAGCTCTTTTAATAAAGAGTAATTATACATATTTCTTGAACCAACTTGAATAACATCTAAATAAGGCACAGCTTTCTCTAAATCTCTTGCATCCATTATTTCTGTAACTATAGGAATTCCTACCTCACCTTTAACTTTACTTAATATTTCTAATCCTCTAAACCCAAGTCCTTGAAAATCATAAGGAGAAGTTCTTGGCTTAAATACTCCACCTCTTAACATATGTACACCAATATTTTTTAACTTCCTTGCAATACCTAATGTACTTTCATAATCTTCAACTGCACAGGGTCCTGATATTATTACTTTTTTATTTCCCCCAACTAATATATCCCCAATTTGAATTTTTATATTTTCACCTGAACTCTTTTCTACTAACAAATGTTTCATTTTTAAATTCACCTACATAATCTCTAGCATATTTTTTAGGATATTACAGGAATTTTGTACTGCTATAATTTTAAATTTTTCATAATCTATATGAGCTCCATTACTTGCATTATCTGATATAGAACGTATTACTACAAAAGGCACCTTATTCAAATAACAAACTTGTGCTATACTGGCTCCTTCCATTTCACAAGCATAGGCTTTAAACTCATCATTAAACCACTTTATTTTATCTACATCATTAATAAATTGATCCCCAGAAACTATTCTACCAACAAAATAATTATGACCCTCTAAAAAAGCACAGGCTTTTTTTGCTATATCGATTAACTTCTCATCACATTTAAAATCATAAGTATCAAGCCTTGGAACCTGTCCTATTTTATCTCCAAAAGCTGAAGTATCCATATCATATTGAACTAAATTATTTCCAATAACAATATCTCCTGGGTATATATCGAATCTTACACCACCTGCAACACCAACATTTATTATTATATCCACATTATAATCATCTATAAGTATTTGAGAACAAATTGCTGCATTTACTTTTCCAATGCCACTTCTAACTAAAACTACTTCTTTAGAAAAAAGTTTACCGCAATTAAACTCCATGTTCCCCTTTAAATCCTTTTTCCTTAAATTTAATTTATCTAAAAGTATTTCTATCTCCTCATCCATAGCACCTATAATTCCAATTATCATATATTATATACCCCTCTCATATTATTACTTATTTTAACTTTTGTTTCTATTTTACGATTAATAGCATACAAAAGCCATTGCTTATTGTAAGCCTTAAATAAAAATGTGACAATGTATCTTCATAAGAAGCACTTATTGTCACAATTTTTTTAATCTTCTTTTACAAAAAAACTTTTTATTTCATTTAGTTCTTCTTGTTTTAAATTTTTATCTTTAATATCCTCTATATTAAACTCAACATCTCTATCGTTACATGTATTCATGCTCTCAATTTCTTTTTCTTTAATACTATCCAAAGACTTTCCAATACTATAATTTTTGATAAAATCCTTCTCAAGACTTTCAAACATATCCAATTGGCTCTTCATAAAGTTTCTAAATTTGCTTGTGAATTTTGCAAATTCTTGCTTAATTCTATCATAATCATCGTTAATTTTAACTACATCATTATGAGCTTTATCAATTATTCTCTGAGCTGAATCATTAGCATTTTTTATAATCAATTCGGATTCTTTCTGTGCAGATTTTTTTGCTTGTTCTGCAGCATTTTGTGCTAATATAAGGGTATTTTGTATAGTACTTTCTATCTTTGAATAATGTTCCATTTTCTCATTCATTACTTGGACTTTTTCCTTTAAGGACACATTCTCTTTATAAATTCTTTCATAGTCTTCAACTACTGTGTCTAGAAATTCATCAACTTCATCAATATCATAACCTCTAAAACCTTTTTTAAACTCTTTATTGTTTATCTCTACAGGAGTTAACAAAAATATCACCTCAATTTAATTTTATGCAAATTTTTTAATTAAAATTTTAATTCTATCTTTTTGAGTATAGCCCAAAAACTATAAATCTTATATTTTCCATACCTTCTTATAGTAAGTATGTCATTTTCTGAAACCTTAAAATCTTTTTCATAAATCTCTGAATAATTCAATTGTACATTCCCGGATTTTATAAAATCAGCACTTTTGTTTCTTGAAATTTTACATATAGAAGCTACAAAACTATCAAGCCTATCTGAAGTTACAATAACTAAGATATCCTGAAATTTAAAGTTAGGCACATAATCCTCTAGTATGTCTATACTTTTAATGCTACAACTTTCCCTTTTTATCTTCAAAAGATTTGATTTTACATAATCAGAAATATCTATACTAACAGGTACATAACAGCTATCATTTTCTAATATTAAGTCTCCATACTTCTCCCTTTTTATTCCAAGAGACATTATAGAACCTAAAAAATCTTTATGATCTAAGCTACAAAATTTAGATTTGACACTTATCTTTAAAAAATCTATAGGATACTTTGAGTTTTCAACTTCACATAAAGAGAATGAAAGCATACACCTTTCTGCATCCTGAAAAACACCATAGGCACAAAAATTCACGCCAATTTTAGAGCATAAATTTTTTGCTACAGAACTAATTTTAGGACTACAAAATTCATTTGTAAATACTATACTATTTGTTAAATAAGCCCTTTGAATTTTATCATAAATATTCGAAACAACTGCTTCGTTTTCACCATATGTTTTATCTGTAAAATTTTTCTTGCCCAATTTTCTCACCTAAATAAATGATAAAATAATTATAACTAACTTTTTTAAAAATCCTATAATTAAAAAAGCTACTATTGGTGAAAAATCTATCATAAGACCTGGAACCAGTCTTTCTTGTAAAATTCTGCCAGGCATTAAAAACGGCTCTGTAATAATGTGAATTATCTCAGTAAATTTATTATCACGGCCTCTTGCAACCCAAGATAATATTACATCTAAAAATATTGCATATTCTAAAAACGTAAAAAGTAAATCAAAAAAACGTATAATCATTTGTTCCTCCACCTTATTTACTAAAACTAAATATTCCCTTACTTGATAACTCATTTTTAAGATCATTTGTAACAGCTACATTAGAAGGCGATACCAAGTAAACACTTTTTTCAATTTCTTGAAGCGATCCACCTAATGAATAACTAGCTCCACCAATAAAATCTAATAGTCTCTGAGCAATTCTATTTTCTAGTGCAACTGTGTTTATAACAACAATTTTTCTATTCTTCAAATTATCACAAATATCTGCAGCTTCATCGAAAGTTTCAGGTTTTACTATAATGACTTTTACAGAACTTGCAGTATGTATGTTTACAACTTTTCCTTGTTTGTTTTTATCACTAAAATCTGAGCATTCTAACTCTTCATCTTCATCTTCATTTTCATTTTCATCATCCATTTTTTCATCAATTTCCTCGTAATCATCCTCTAAACCAAACAAACCCATGAACTTATTTAATACTTTACCTGCCATTTACTTTACCTCTCTTTCATAATTTCTCGGTCCAAATATTCCTTGGCCAATTCTTACCATGTTTGATCCTTCTTCTAGAGCTAACTCGTAATCACCTGACATTCCCATTGATAAAATATCCATACTTACGTTATTAAATTTCTTAGTTTTTAAATTCTCAAATATAATTTTCATTTTTTTAAAATAAGCTCTATTCTCCTTATCACTACCTTTTGGTATTATGCACATAAGCCCTTTTACTCTCACATTTTTACATGTCTCACATTTTTCAAGAAGAGAATCAAGGTCAACCAAATCAATACCAGATTTGCTCTCCTCTTTCCCTATATTGACTTCTATTAACACATTGGCTATTAGATTTTTTGTGAATACCTTTTTTCAATTTCATGCAAAAGTTTTTCACTATCTAAAGATTGTATTAAATGCACCTTGCCAACAATGTATTTAACTTTATTTGTTTGTAAATGTCCAATCAAATGCCATCGAACATCTTTATGAAATTCTTCGCTTTTATTTACTAACTCTTGTACTTTATTTTCTCCAAAATCTCTAAGGCCTTCCCTATATGCAATCTCCATTTCTTCAACAGATCTAGTTTTTGACACTGCTATAAGGGTAACATCCTTATTAATTTTAGGTAAAATCTTTTGAATATTATCTTTTATAGACAATTCTATCTCTCCCCAACTATAAAAATATGTCGTAATTTTTATTTATAGTATTCTTCAAAAAAACAAAAATCCTCTATAATTAATTATATTTTAAATTTAATTTAATTTTTACTTGTTAATTTTAAGTTTTGCATATTTATATTTCTTAGTGCCAATGTAGGCGTCAATCTTTAATTCCTCTTCAACCTTAATCTCCGCACTTATTTTTCTAACTATCATTAAATATTTAAGATAGTTTTCGTTCATGAGCATATACTGCTTAATTACTTCTTTATTTCCTATTACACTTATATAAAACGGTGCCACTATTTTAACTCCATTAAGGTTAATATTACTTCCACCACAATAATCATAAGTCCCATCAATAACTCTTTGGCCATTTACTGATATTGCCTCTGCTCCTGAATTTTTCAAATCATTTATTAGGAAAATCAAATCGTAAAAATGTACTAGATAATCCTCATTACCTGTGGCGTTATACTGGTCTACAGCATCATTTATAGTTATTACTATTCCTTCACCTTCTACATCTTCCATTCCAAGCTTAGTTTTATTTTCTTTAAGCTCACTTTCTATTTCTGCTACTATTTCATATTTATTTTTCTCGCTACTATTGTATTTTAAAAATTTAGAATTGTATCTATTATATTGTTTTTGCAAATCACTTATCTCATTATATAATTTACTTCTTTCATTATAAGCATCTTGATACTGCGAAGCATTTAGAAAATTATTTTTCCCATCTTTCTTCAAGTCAATGTTTAAAGAAATCAAAATTCCTATTATAATACATGATATGAAAAGAAAAACATGTGATTCATTAGTTCTCATTTAATCACCCTCATTGATGAGATTTAGCTTTCTCAATAAGCACTCTTCTTATAGTGGCAAAATTGTCAAATATTCTTCCGCCAAAAACTATTACAGCAGCTAAATATATTGGTACTCCTAATTTATCTCCTAAATAGGCTAAAGCTGCAGCAAGTACTGCATTTCCAAAAAATCCTGATATAAATATATCAACTCTAAACTGTTTTGCAAGACTTGCTTTAATAGCTCCAAAAACTGAATCTAAGCAGGCAAATATTGCTACGGACATATATGGTGAAAACTTATCTGGAATATTTATATTAAAAACAGCACCAATTATTATACCTATAATCAGCCCTATTATTGCTAACATATGGCATCCTCCTATTTATTTTTGACATTTTTAGCATATTTATATTTAATAATTTTATTGGTTTTCTTTATTGTTAAATTTTTTTCAGTATTCCACTTTACATCACAGCCCTCTGTAAGTGTACTTGGTATATTACCTGGGAATATTACCGCAGCCTCTAGTGCGACTTTATTCCCTATAGCTTTTATAGTCACTCTTTTTAATGGTGATATCTTCTCATTATCTATTCTAATTGCATTTCCAGCATTTCTAATGCCAGTGCTACCTGTTATTCTAATGTCATTTATTGATACTACCTCTGCTCCATTTGAATACAATTCGTTTATGACATATAAAAGGTCTCTGTCATTTATTGGAAGAGTCTCGTATGACATATTGAAAAAATCACTTCTTGGAGTTATGTATATTATAATTCCTTCACCCTCAAGGTCAGTTTCTCCTAAAATAACTCTAGTATTGTCTAATTCTTCTTTGAGTTTTTGTGTGTTTTCATCTCTTCCAACAGTTTCATTTTCATACTGCCTTAATTTTTCTTGGAGTTCATTTATCTTACTTTCCATATCCTTTTTTTCTTTTTTTAACTGCTCTATTTCAACTACTATTTCAGGATTGTTTTTCTTAACATCCAAGCTTTGTTGCTTTTTATTAATAATTTTAAACTGGTACGTAATCATAAATCCAAGTAAACAACAAACTATACCTATAGAAAGTTGAGCTTTTAATTTTTTCATAACTACCTCCTAATTTTCTATAAAAAACACAGGATTTCCTTTAAAGCTTACATCAATATATCCTTTTTTTCCATTTAAATTTTTAATTTCCATTATGGATAACGCTTTATTAAATTTATTTTTCAAATCCGTACTATCTCCTATTTTAACACACATATTACCATAATAAGCTTTAATATCGTAAGTTTTACTTACATCTAGTATACTCATTTGTATATTATTTGAAGTTGATAAAAACAATTCTGTAACCTCTTTAATTGCCTCCGCTTTGGCTTTGTCATTAAATGGTAAGACTTGTCCAAGTTCAAAATTTCCTTCATCTACGCCAACACATCTTATTAATTTCATGGAATTTATATTATCCTTTTTCTCTAATACCACGGAATTTTTATCTACAATGTAATACTTCGAATCACTTATAACGTAAAAAGCCGCCTTTCTCTCCTTAACATCAATTATTATTTTGTTAGGTAGCTTTCTTTTTACATCTGCCTCCAAAACATATGGATTTGTAAGTATTTTCTTTGAAGAATTCTTTAAGCTTATTTTAAATATATTGGTATCTTTTTCAATTTGAGATAGTCTAATTATTTCTTCTTTTTTTATATTATTATTATTAATTACATTCACTTCTTTTATACTAAAATAAGGAAGTTTAAATAATAAAGTCAAAAATATCACTAAAAGCACAGAACTCAGAAAAAATATTCTAATTAAATACTTTTTTCTTTTTCTTTTTTCAATCAACTCTTTTCTATTGTCAATAATATATTTACTTTCATTTAAATATGTTATGTTATCCTTTTTATCACCAGTAACCATAATAGCCCTCTTTCTCAAATTCAAAATACAAGTACCTTTTTTAATTTTAATAAATTAAGAAGCTTTTATAACTTAAATATAATTTCAATTTAATGTAAGTTCAATGAACTTATTTTGGTATATTAGATTAAATTTAAAATAATTTATCTATACATAGATAGTTTACCATAATACAAATTAGCATACCAGTACAGTATGCTAATTTGTATTAGTTTGTCTAGAAACATTTAGAAGTGTTCCCATAGCAAACATATTAAAAACTAATGAAGATCCTCCATAACTTATAAATGGAAGTGGTACTCCTGTTACAGGCATAGAACCTGTAGCAACTGCTATATTTATAATAGCTTGAACTCCTATTACAGATGTTATACCAATGGCTAAAATGCTCCCATAAACATCCTTTGCTTTAATCGCAGTTTTTATTCCCCTCCAAATGAAGATCAAAAACAAGATTATTATAATTAAGCAACCAATTAGTCCAAGCTCCTCACCAATAACAGAAAATATGAAATCATTATGAGGCTCTGGCATAAAATTCTTTTGCCTTGATTTTGTAAAGCCAACACCTAGTATTCCTCCTGATCCAAGGGAAAGCAAGGACTGAATTAACTGATATCCCGTAGTTTTAGGATTTGCCCAGGGATTTCTAAAGCTCATAAGCCTATCCATCCTATAAGGTTCAGTAATTGTAAAAACTACAGCTGCTATAATTAAAAGAACAATTAACCCCATTATATGACTAGACTTTGCACCAGCACATATTAAAATTGCAACAGTAACTAGCATTATTACAGACGCTATACTAAGATTTTTTTCTAGCAAAATTAAGGCCGCATAAAATCCCGATATAATTAAAAATGGCATTACTCCATAAAAAAACTCTTTATTCTTTCACCTTTTTTTCAACAGCTTTTGCCATATACAAAACCACAGTATATTTTGCTATTTCAGAAGGCTGAAAGCTAATACCACCGCCTATACGTATCCACCTTCTAGCTCCATTTTGTGCCGGAAAAGCAAATACAGCAAGTAACAGTATTAAGGTAATAAGCATAATAAGACTACTATATTTTTTTAATTTATGATAATCTACATTTAAGGAAATCATCATAAACATTATGCCAAGTACCGACCATAAAATCTGTCTTTTTAAAAAGAAGAAGCCATCCTTCTGAAGCCATAGTGCACTATTATAACTTGCACTTCCAACTAACACAATCCCAAGTGATAAAAGAAGCATAATACTTGCAAACAAAGTAAAATCAATTTTCCCCATTCTAATTTTGGGTCTATTCATACTATATCCTCCCGTATATTGCTTATAACTTCGGTAATGATAAAAAGGCAATTAAGCATAAAATAGTAGTAATTATTGAAAACATAACAACAACTTTTGTCTCATGCCATCCGCTTAATTCAAAATGATGGTGAATAGGACTCATCTTAAAGACTCTTTTTCCAGTTAGCTTAAAAGAAGTTACTTGAATAATAACTGACAAAGCTTCAATTACATAAATCCCTCCAACTATTATTACTATTAATGGAAGTTTTAACATCATAGCAACAGTTGCAACTGCTCCTCCTAAAGCTAGAGAACCAGTATCCCCCATGAAAGTTTGAGCTGGAAAAGCATTGTATTTTAAAAATCCTAAGAGCCCACCAACTACAATTGAACAAAATATTGCTATTGTGTATTCTCCCATAGAAAAACTTACTAAAGCAAAAAAGTCATTACTAAGATTGTAACGCAAGAAGCAAGACCATCAAGTCCATCAGTAAGATTTACAGCATTAGTTGTAGCTGCGAAATAAACTATTGCTAGAGGTATATACCATTTTCCTAAATTCCAACTAGATTTTAAAAATGGGACAAGTATACTAGTTCCTACTTCAGAACTTTTAGCTCCATAATAGCTTAAACTTACAGAAACTATTAGAAGTAGTAGCATCTTTTGATAAGCTCTTAATCCTAAATTCTTCTTATGTAATATTTTTAGAATATCATCTAAAAACCCTACTGAACCAAAAGCTAAAAATGCATACAAAGGTATCATGGATTTATCACTAGGGTTTTTTATGACTATAAACATAGTAATAAAAGTTGATAATATAAATATAAATCCGCCCATAACTGGTGTTCCCGTTTTTTTAATATGGCTCTTTGGACCCTCCTCCCTAATACTTTGACCAAATTTAAGTCTTCTAAGCATAGGAATTAAAATCGGTCCCAAAATCAAAGCAACAACGAAAGATATTAATAAAGAATAAATCATTCTATTCATGTTTTCACCTTCTCTAATTATTTATTTTTTTAGATTTTCAACTATATTTTCGAATTTCATATATCTTGAAGCTTTAACTAAAACTACATCTTCAGACTTTATTACGTCTTTAACATAGTCAACTAATTGCTCTTGGCTTTCAAAAGCCTTATAATTTTCTTCTCCAAAACCTTCATTAAAGGCTTCGTTATATTCTCCTAATGTGTATAATCCATCTATTTTCTTCAATTTAGCATATTTTGCTACATCTAAATGTGCTTTATAAGACATATGCCCAAGTTCTCTCATAGTCCCTAAAATTGCAATTTTTCTACCCATCTTAATATTTGAAATTACATCAATAGCGGCTTTCATTGAATCAGGACTTGCGTTATAGCAGTCATTTACAATAGTAAATTTTCCTTTAATAATATCAAGTCTCATTGAAGTTGCTTCAATATTGTTTAATCCCCTTAAGATTTCATCATATTGAAGTCCAAGTTCTTTTGCACAAGCAACTGCTAAAAGTGAATTATAAACATTATGTCTTCCTAGCATATTTATTTTAACTTTGCTATTCATTTTATTTTCACTACAATACAAGTCATACTCTAAACCATTCTCTTTTAGTATTATATTCTTTGCCTTGTAATTACTATTACTATCTATACCAATTTTTATAACTTGAAACTCTTCATCCTTTATGCTATTTAAATACTCATCATCATTATTTATAATAAGACAATTATTTTTACTAAAAAAATCAGTAACTTCCATTTTTGCTTTTAAAATATTCTCTTTAGTCTTTAAATTCTCTATATGTGATATTCCAATGTTTGTAATTATGGCCATATCTGGTTTGGCAGTTTTGGCTAATCTATGAATTTCTAAAAGATTACTCATGCCCATCTCTAAAACTGCAACATCGTAAGAATTGTCTAAAGACAAAAGCATAAGAGGCATACCTATTTCATTATTAAAATTTCCTTTAGTCTTAAAGACCTTGTATTTTTCACTTAAAGAAGCTGCTACTAAATCCTTAGTAGAGGTTTTTCCAGTAGATCCAGTAATTGCTATTATCTTTAAATTAAGCTTTGTCCTATAGTATTCAGCTAAATCCAATAGTGCTTTATTAGTGTCTTCTACTAAAATAACTGAAGTTTCTTTAGCTAAATTATCAATATTATATTTAATCTCGCTAACAACACAAATACTAGCTTTCTTATGACTTGCTTCTTCTACAAAGTCATTTGCATTAAAATTTTCTCCTTTCAAAGCTAAAAACACATCACCATTTTTTAATTTTCTTGTGTCAGTATTTACATTTAAAAAGTTAGTGCTCTCACCTTTTACTACAAGGTCGCCTTTCACTGCATTTACTATTTCATCTATTGTAAGTTTTTCCATCTAAAACAACTCCTTTACTAGGTCCCCTACTACTTCTCTTTCATCAAAATGTATAGTTCTATCTTTTAGTACCTGATAATCTTCATGACCTTTTCCAGCTATTACTATAACATCTTTGGCTTTAGCTATTTTGATAGCTTCTTTAATAGCTTCTCTTCTATCTTCAATTACCACATAGTTATCACTATCTAAACCACTAATTATATCTTGAAGAATTTTTGAAGGTTCCTCAGTTCTTGGATTGTCAGAAGTAATTATAGCAATGTCACTTAAATCTGTTCCTATTTTGCCCATAATTGGACGTTTAGTTTTATCTCTATCTCCACCACATCCAAATACACATATTAGTCTTCCTTCAGTAAATTCTCTTGCTGTTTTTAATATATTATCTAAGCTATCTGGTGTATGTGCATAATCTACTATTACATCAAAATCTAAATTATACTTCTTAGTTACAAGTTCACATCTTCCAGGGACTTGAACTTTTTCTAAGCCAGCCTTTATATCCTTTATAGTTATTTTTTGATTTAGACAAGAAGCAATACATCCTAATGCATTATAGACATTATATTTTCCCGGTATTTTAAGGTCAATAAGTTCATTACTATCCTCATAGTTTACTTTAAAATCTACACCTCTTGGATGAAGATTTATCTTACTTGCAAAAACATCTGCATTTTTATTTAATCCGTAAGTTGTCTTTTTACCTTTAGCATCTTTAAATACTCTATTACCATAGCCATCATCTATATTTATAATAGAATCCTCAGTATTTTTAAATAACTTTAATTTAGCATTATAATAATTATCAAAAGTCTTATGAAAATCCAGGTGATCTTGAGTCAAATTAGTAAATATAGCTTCTGAAAAATTTATTCCATATACTCTATCTAAACTTAAAGAATGGGATGAAACTTCCATTACACAATACTCAACCTTGGCTTCTACCATATCATTAAATAATTTTTGAAGTTCTAGTGACTCCGGTGTAGTTCTTTCTGAATGTATTTTTTTATCTCCAATATAGTTTGCTATTGTCCCAATCAATCCTACTTTGTAACCAGCCTCTTCTAAAATGCTTTTAATCATAAAAGCTGAAGTGGTTTTACCATTTGTACCTGTAATTCCAATTATTTTCATTTTTCTTGAAGGAGTATCATAAAAATTTGCTGCAGCAGAAGCTAAAGCTTTTCTGCTGTCTTCTACTCTTATAAGTGCAGAAACTTGCACTTCGCCAATTTCTTTTTCACAGATTATAGCTGATGCTCCATTATCTAAAGCAGACTTTATATAATCATGTCCATCTACAGAATAACCCTTAATGCAAAAAACACGTCTCCCTTTTTTATTTTTCTTGAATCATATTGAATATTGTTTATATCAATATCTTCACTGCCTTTTAGCAATGTGTAGTCTAAATTATGTAATAGCTCTTTTAAAATCATAAAATCACTCCTATTAAAATATGCATGATAAATGCTGTTGACAGAATAAATTATTCTGTCAACAGCCATTTTTAATCACCTATAACACTTAGTTCTAAATTTATAATAGCTCCTTTATACACTTTTTTACCAGGGTCTATGCTTTGCTCTGAAACTAATCCTTGACCTGTAAACTGCACTTTAAGGCCTAAATCCTTTAAGATTTTTATTGCATTTTCTTTAGTACAGCCTACTAAGTTTGGAACTACTACTTCCTTATTATAGTTTCCGTCACTTCCAGTGTAAAGTATAATTTTAGAATTTTCTTTTACAGTATACCCAGGTTTAGGACTAACATCCTTAATTATAGCCCCGCTACCTTCAATCTCAGCTGTTACATTGCTATCTTTTAATATTTTAAGGGCTTCCTCTTTTTTCATTCCCCTAATCTCAGGCACAACTACATCTTTTAATAAACTTTTAGCTATTTCTTCACCACTAGCATCAGGTTTTAATGCCATATAATTAAAGACATCATAAAATACCTGTTTTGCAACAACTGTGGCAATTTGGCCTGCATAGTAATTTGAAGGGTCTGGCTCATCAATAGAAATCATAACAGAAATCTTAGGATTACTAGCCGGTGCCATTCCTGCAAAAGATGATATGTATTTTGCAGGAGCATATTTACCATCTATAACTTTTTGTGCTGTTCCAGTCTTTCCAGCTATGTGATAGCCATCTATAAAGGCTTTTCTTCCTCCGCCTTCAGATATTACCTTTTCTAAATATCCCCTTAATTCATCGGCAACCCCTTTGTCTATAACTTGAGTTTCATCTTTTTTATCGTATTCTTTATAAAGTATCTCTTTACCCTCTAGGTTTCTTACCACTTTTTTCATAACATGTGGTCTTATCCACTTACCACCATTAGCAATAGTATTAAATGCAGTAAGATACTGAATACAAGAAACCGTATTTGTTTGTCCAAAAGATATAGTGGCTAAATCTGATACTGTTATAGTCTTTGTTGGTTTTATAATACCTCCAGCCTCTCCATTCAAGTCTATACCAGTTTTTTTGCCAAATCCAAATTTGCTTATATATTTATTTAATTTTTCAGCCCCTAATTTTTCACCAAGGTCCATAAATCCAACGTTACATGAATTCTTTAAAATATCTACAAAGTCTTCTGAACCATGCCCAGTTCTCTTCCAACAATGTATAATCCTATTAGCTACTTTTTTAGCCCCATTACAAACAATTCTATATTTACTTGGAACTACTACTTTTTCGCTTATTGCTGCTGTTGCAGTAACTACTTTAAAAATAGATCCAGGCTCAAAGGTGTCACTTACAGCTCTATTTCGCCACTTTTGCTGCAATTCATCATAAGTTAGATCCTCTTCCCAAGGATTATTTGGATCATAATCTGGTTTATTTACTAAAGCCAAAATTTCTCCATTATTAGGATCCATTATCATTATAGTAACTGCTTTTGCTTTATTATCCTTTAATGCTTGGTCTGCCGCTTTTTCTGCAAAATGCTGTATCATCTGGTCCACAGTTAAAACTATGTCATAACCATCTATAGGAGATTCATATTTCGAAATAGAATAAGGTAAATCTTTTCTCTTACTATCCGTTTCAGAAATTTTTTTCCTGATTTCCCCTTTAAATACTCATCATAAACAAGTTCAACTCCCGTAAGTCCCTTACCATCAGAATTTGTATGTCCAAGCACATGAGCTAAAAAGTTTCCATTAGGATAATATCTCTTAGAATCTCCAGAAATTACCACTCCATCTATATTTAAGTCTCTTACCTTATCAGCTTTATCCTTTTCAATTCTCCTAACTAGAATTGAAGCTGCAATTTTTTTGCCATTAATAGTTTTATTTATTTTATTTAATATTTCTTTTTCATCTAAAGCTAAGGCTGATGCAAGCTTTGATGCCACCTCTTTATCTGATATTTTTTTCTTTGTCATATAATCTCTTAGAGTATTTAAATCTAAATCTACCCTGTAGACATTAGCACTTATAGCTAATTCATTTCCATATCTATCCAGTATATTCCCTCTCTTAGGGTCAATTCTAACTACACTAGTCCATTGATTTATAGCTTTCTTTTTATATTCTGAAGACTTCACTACCATGATATACCCGAGTCTAATGGATAGCCCTAAAAACACCAAGAAAAACAGAAAGAAAACTATCATCATTCTAGATCGCATTATTGTCTTATCCTTGTAAACTTTTTTTGACAAATTACTACCTCCATTAAAATAACTTGCTGATCAAATACTGCATAACAGAATTTTTCTTAGGTTTATTTTTATTTTCTATTTCCTTAGTTACATGGTTTTTCTCTAAATTACAATAAAGCGCATTATTCAAAGTTGCTTTTTCCATATTTAATTTTTTCGCCGCTATTTTTTCTATATATTGTATATTGTCATACTTCAATAATTCCACTTTTAAATTTTCGTTTTCTTTAGATATTTTCGTAATGTTTTTTTCTGTATTTGCAACATTTTGCTTCAAATTGCATATAACAGCAAATCTAACTAAAAGTAGCATCGCAACTAAAAATGTCACTCCTATATTTCTAATAATTTTCATTTTTTTCATCAATACTTTTTTTCTGTTTTTATGAAGTAACTCTTTTTGTTTTTTTAAAAGCTCTTTATAACTTTCATCAGAAGTTTCATTGTTCTTGCTTGGCTTTAATACAGTATTGCCTCTTATACTATTCTTATCCATCATTATCACTTTATTCACTCCTGTCTACTTTTAGAACTATACTCTCTTTGCAATCCTTAGTTTTGCACTTCTACTTCTTGAATTATTTAAAAGCTCCTCTTCTGTTGCAATAATAGGTTTTTTGTTTATAACTTTAACTTTTGGTTTTTTGCCACATATACATATTGGGAAATCTTTTGGACAGGTACATGGGTTTTCAAGTTCATTAAATTTTACCTTAACTATTCTATCTTCTAACGAATGAAAGGTTATTATAGCCATTCTACCATCAACATTAAGCCTATCTATACCATCTTCAATAGTTTTATTTAGTATAGCAAGTTCTTTATTTACCTCTATACGTATAGCCTGAAAAGTTCTTTTAGCTGGATGTGATCCCTCTCTTCTAAACCTTGCAGGTATTGAAGCTTTTATAATATCCACTAATTCAAAAGTAGATTCTATTTTTTGTTTTCCCTTGCTCTTACTATATTTGAAGCAATTCTAGATGCAAATTTTTCTTCTCCATATTCCTTTATAACCTTATATAAATTTTTTTCATCATAATCATTAATTACATTAAAAGCTGTAAAATTTCTATCTCTATCCATTCTCATATCTAAAGGTGCATCCTTCATATAGCTAAATCCTCGCTCAGCTTCATCTAATTGATAAGATGATACTCCTAAATCAGCAAGTATTCCATCCACCTTTGATATATTCAAGTTTTTCAAAATGTCTTCTATATTGTAAAAATTATCATGTACATATTCTACATTAGTAAAATCTTTTAATCTTTCACTTGCTGCTTTTAAAGCATCTCTATCCTGATCTATTCCAATGAGTTTACCTTTACTAGACAATCTTTTTAATATTTCTAACGAATGTCCTCCGCCTCCTAAAGTACAATCTACGTAGATACCATCTTCCTTAATATTTAATCCATCTATTACTTCATCTAATAATACAGACACGTGTTTAAAATTCATTCTTATATCTCCTTTAAGGTTTATTTTATATACCAAGTTCACTCATTTGCTCTGCTATGGAATCAAAATCCACATTTGAATTATTATATTCCTCCCACTTTTCTTTACTCCAAATTTCTATCCTAGTTGCAACTCCTATGCTTACTATTTCCTTAATTATATTTGCATATTCACATAAACTTTGAGGTATTAAAGTTCTACCTTGCTTGTCCAGTGAAACTTCATTGGCCCCTGAAAAGAAAAATCTAACAAAAGCCCTAGCATTCTTATTTGTAAGTGGTAATTCTTTTAGTTTAATCTCTAATCTTGTCCATTCATCCATAGGATAACAATACAAACATCCATCTAATCCCTTAGTTAATACAAAGGTATTTCCTAGATTCTCTCTAAATTTAGAGGGAATTATCATTCTATTTTTACTATCGATAGCATGCTGGTACTCCCCCATGAACATAATAAACACCCCTATAAACTATTTTGCTCCACTTTCAACCACTATTAACCACTGATTATTTTATTCTATATAAAAATTAAAATTCCTTCAACCATATTTTATTTTTAATTTTTTTTAAATCTATTAAATTATTTTTTACAACAAATTTCAAATTATTATTTAAAATTAAAGTAAAACTCTGTCAAATTGCACTACAAATTAAACAAAAGCAAATTATTTTTAAATTAAAATCCTTTTAAATTCTATACTATAAATTTTACTAGTTGTCCTTAATTTCTTGAAATGATATTAATTGTAGAGTATAATTTAGTTGGTTTGCTACCTAATTGGCATTTTCATCATAATAAATATGTTAAAATTAAAGTAGCAATGATATTTATC
The DNA here is from genome assembly GCA_041861885.1 of Haloimpatiens sp. FM7315. Lineage (NCBI taxonomy): Bacteria > Bacillati > Bacillota > Clostridia > Eubacteriales > Clostridiaceae > Haloimpatiens > Haloimpatiens sporogenes. The sequence goes on along the minus strand of JBGVUE010000001.1, from coordinate 1,513,547 downwards.
AGTATAAATTACTAAGAAAGGACTGTTAAAATATATGAAATTAGGAATTGTAGGTTTACCGAATGTAGGTAAAAGTACTTTGTTTAATGCTATAACTAAAGCAGGGGCTGAATCCGCAAACTATCCTTTTTGCACTATAGAACCAAATGTTGGAGTAGTGTCCGTACCTGATAAAAGGATTGATGTTTTAGAAAAAATGTACAATGCTAAGAAAAAAGTTTATACATCTATTGAATTTTATGATATAGCCGGTTTAGTACGTGGTGCTAGTAAAGGCGAAGGTTTAGGAAATAAATTTTTATCTCATATTAGAGAAGTATCTTCTATTGTACATGTTGTAAGATGCTTTGAAGACAGTAACATAGTTCACGTTGATGGTTCTGTAGATCCAATAAGAGATATTGAAACTATTAACCTCGAACTTATTTTTTCTGATCTTGAAGTTCTTGAAAGAAGATTAGAAAAAGTAGTAAAATTAGCCCGTTCTGGAGATAAAAAAGCAAAATCTGATTTATCATTAATGGAAAAAATCAAATCTCATTTAGAAAATAATAAACCTGTTAGGACTTTAGAGCTTAATGAAGATGAAAAAGAGTTTGTAGATGATTTATTTTTATTAACTTCAAAACCAGTCTTGTATGCTGCAAATATATGTGAAGATGACTTAATGGATGGCAATACTGAAAATGCCCTTGTAAAAAAAGTCAAAGAGTATGCAGCAGAAGAAAATTCTGAAGTAATAACAGTATGTGCAAAATTAGAAGAAGAGCTTTCAACATTAAGCGATGAAGAAAAAGCAGAAATGCTTAAAGAATATGGACTTGAAGAACCAGGTCTTAACAAGTTAATTCATGCAAGCTATAAATTATTAGGACTTATTAGTTTTTTAACTGCTGGAGAAAAAGAAGTTAGAGCATGGACAATAACAGAAGGAACAAAAGCTCCAAAAGCTGCTGGTAAAATACACTCAGACATAGAAAGAGGCTTTATTCGAGCTGAAATAGTATCTTTTGACAAATTAGTTGAATGTGGTTCTGAATCTGTAGCTAAAGAAAAAGGCTTTTACAGATTGGAAGGAAAAGATTATGTAATGAAAGATGGGGACGTTGTAGAATTTAGATTCAACGTATAATTTTTACAATCCCTAAAGCCTTAAATAGAATTTTCAAAAACTCCCTTGCATTTGAGATTTTGAAATTACTTCGGGTTTTAGGGATTTTTTTCTTTTTAAAAGATATTTATTTCGTCTTTTTACCCTTTGTATATTTTTTAAACTCTTTTTCTATAACGAAAGAAATTTCCTCTTCATCTTTTTCTAATAGAATTTGAAGTACATCGAAAATATTTTCTACAGTATATATAGAAAATTCTTCTTCTAATATAGCTTTTTCAACATCAGAACATAAAACTAAATTATCCATGTTAGATTCTGGTATTATTACCCCTTTATCCTTTATCTCATCTAACTCTTTACATACTTTAAAAAATCCTTCTATTTTCTCATTTACCCCACCAATTGGTTGAACTCTTCCTAACTGATCTATCGAACCCGTTACCGCTATATTTTGCTTTATAGGAATTTTAGACAAAGAAGAAATCATAGCCACAACTTCAGCAATAGAGGCGCTATCTCCCTCAAGATACCCATATAGCTGCTCAAAACTCAAATGAAAATCCACAGGTAATCCATCATAGCCACCAAATAAACTACTTATAAAACCCTTTAAAATGTTTACTGATTTTCCATGAATATTTCCACTTAAATTACTTTCCTTTTGAACATCGAAAACATTTCCACTACCACTATAACAGGAACAAGTAATTCTTATAGGTTTTCCAAATTTAAAATACTCACCGTCAATTACAGAAAGTCCATTTACCTGGCCCACTTGCCTTCCCTTTAAAGATATGAACTGTTTTTTTCCTTATAACTTTTCAAATTTTTCTTTTCAAGCATGTCTTCTTTATAACATACTTCTTTTATATCCCTATCTTCTATATATTCTCTATTTTCTGCTTTAGATCTAACATCTGCTAGTGTTATAATTCTATTTAATTCATTGCTTTCATGATACATTTTGTTCTTACTATCTATGATTCTAGATAAATATTTTAATACTTCTTTAATTGCCTCCGGCTTAAGCTTATTTACCTCTTCTTTTTTAGATATACTATCTATTTCTTGAATTACCAAAGAAATCACTTCATCATTTATATCTTTTATTGGATAATACTCTTCTTTAATTCTAAATAACTTTTTAAAATCTTCATCATATCTATATAGTGCATCAAAGGTTTGATAATCTCCAATTAGAATGATCTTTACATTAACTGGAATAGATTCTGGCTTAAGTCCGCTTAAAGATAACAATTCTAAATATCCTCTATTATAATTAAAATCTATTTTTCCTGTCAATAAAGTCTTTTTTAAATAATAATATGAAGATGCATTTGTAAGAAGACTACTAACCCTTAATATTAGGCATCCTTCATTTGCCCTTAATAATGCTCCACTTCTTATTAAATTTACATCAGTAGAATAAACTCCATTTCTATTTTCATACTCAATGCTTCCTATAAGATTGTAAACACTAGGATCTTCTTCAAAAATGCAAACAGGTGAGTTATTCGAAGTATTATCTACCAAAACATTTACCTTGTAACTATCAATTATAGTATTGATATTATTTTCATCATCATCGTAATTCATAGTGTAATTATCTATAATGTCTTTTTCAATACCTTCACACACGTCATTTAAAAAATTAATAGCTTCTAAATTATTTTCTAGTAGAATTCTATACTTGTTCTTCATACCCAAAACTTTTTCTTCATAATAATCTTTTAATATACCTTTAATTTTCTCGGACTCTGTTTCTTCCTCAACTTTTAATTCCTCTAAAATTTTCTTTGACATAGTTTTCAAGTCAGATATTTTGTTTAAAATATCCTTTTTATTATCATCGCCTAAATCGTCATATTCACTTTCAGTCATTTCTTTTCCATCTTTTATAGGTATAAAAGTAAAACCATTGTGAATAGCCTTCATATAAAATCCCTTATCCTTAGCAATATCTATTAATTCATCAATATATTCATCTCGCTTTTCACCTAAAGTATCTAATATCTCCTCTTTTTCCTTGCTCACAGAATTATTATAAAAATCGAAAGTTATATCAAGATATAACTCCTTTACTTCCTCTATTAATTTTTTAAATAGACTTCCATAACCCCTATACAAAAAAATCACCTTAGGGTGTTTTAAATTATTATCAGAAACGTAACATATATCCTTTGGACCTTTTTTACCTTTATAAATATACTGTACATAATTAATTAATTTTTCTATTTTTTCCTTTGCACAATCATCTATAATATAAATATTATATCCTTCCTTATTTATACTTAAAGCAGTTCTTACCGCACTTAAAACCTCTATATATTCTTTGTTTACATTGTTATCTCTTATGTTTATATCTTCTATATCTATATCATATATAGCTTCCTTTGGAGTCAATTTTCTATACATATCTTTCCCCCACATTAAGTTCTCTATTATAATAGTATTCTTAATAAAGTATTTTAGGAACAATTTTGCATAAAAATTTATTATGTATAAAAATACCCTCCCTTTTTATATTTTAGTGTAGCAATCAACAGTATGATTATGTTAATATGATTTAAAGATTATTTTGTACACCAAATCATAGCTTTTTTCAAATAAACCTATACAAAAATGCTTTTTAATATTATAATTTATAATGAAGTTAGTTGCATTTATTTTCTTATTGTAAATAATATTACTATTTTAAGCATATGATACTTTATGTTAATCATAGTATAATAATATTTTGAAAAGGAGAAATATATCATGAGTTTCAAAGAAAAATTTGCTAAATATTATAGTGAAGCTTATTTAAAAAAATATGGGGACAGACTTACACAGGTCCAAGGTAATGTACTTTCAATTAAAATACATGAAAAAAGTATATTATGGATTTTTCATAAACTTACAGTTTCTTTAGTTATAAAGCCAGAGGGCAGCAGATCTGTTGCAAAATGTGATTATAAAAAAAGTCGTTGGTTTAAAAAACCAGAATTTATGAAAATTTCACAAGGGAATTCTCTTGTGGTTCAAGGGCTAAAAGGTAAAAAAGGTAAAGAAAACCGTGAAAGTATTCAAGTTGTTAACATATTAAACATGTCTACAAAACAAACTCTTATGCCTATTGAAGGTGGAATACCGAAAGTTCAAAAAATAAGAAAAACAAATAGAATGAAATAAGTAAGCTTTATGCTTACTTATTTCATTTTTTATTGAATAAAATTTTACTTTTTAATGTTTTTTATAAATATATAAACACTATTAATAAAAGAAATTATGCCTGAAAAAAATATTATAATTGCCCACTGTCCAATATGCAATGAACCAGTATGAAATACCCTTTGTAAAAAAGGTATATAAATTATGCTAAATAGCATCAAAACAGAAATAGCTACGGAGGCAACTAAATATTTATTTGTTAATATTTTAATCTCAAAAATAGAATGGTTTTCTGATCTACATTCAAATACATGAATTAATTGGGATATAATTAGAGTACTTAGGGCTATTGTCCTGCATATAATTAAATCCATATTATAATGTTTTCCTAACATAAAAGAAAGCACAGTGCAAACTCCAATTAATGATCCTCTTATAATAATCTTTTCGCTTAATCCTCTTGAAAATATGCTTTCATCTTTTTTACGCGGTTTCTCATACATTATATCTTCATCTTTAGGATCCACTCCTAGTGCAATTGCAGGTAAACCATCTGTTGCTAAATTAACAAATAAAATTTGTATTGGCAAAAGAGGATTTTCTAAATATAAAAGCGATGATAAAAACATAGTAAGTACTTCTCCTAAATTACAGGATAATAAATACCTTATAAATTTTCTTATATTATTGTAGATTACCCTTCCCTCTTCCACTGCTGACACTATAGTTGCAAAATTATCATCTAATAATATCATAGAAGATGCCTGTTTTGTAACATCTGTACCAGAAATTCCCATAGATATACCTATATCCGCTTCTTTAACTGCCGGTGCATCGTTTACCCCATCACCAGTCATAGCTACAATATGTCCCTTCTTTTTAAAGGCTTTTACTATTCTAAATTTATGTTTAGGGCTAACTCTTGCAAATATTGAATATTGATTTATATTTTTTTCTAAATACTCATCCTTCATTAAATCCAATTCTTTTCCTGTAATTACCTCACTTATATTTTTACAGATATCCACCTGTTTTCCTATAGCAAAGGCAGTATTTTTGTGGTCTCCTGTAATCATCACAGGTTTAATTCCTGCAATTTTACATTTTAAAACTGCATCTTTAATTTCTTTCCTTGGCGGGTCTATGATTCCTGCTACTCCTACAAAAACTAAGTCTTTTTCCATATCACTTCTTGAATTAACTCTTTCTTTATACGCACCAGCAACACATCTTAGAGCATTAAAAGACATATCATCTACAGCCTTGTTTACCTTTTCCTTATAACTAGAAGTAAATATCTTTACATCTCCATTTATAAGTATGTATCTACATCTTTCAATTATCCTTTCAGGAGCACCTTTTACATAGGCATTAGTATATATTCCCTCTCTTACTGTAACTGACATCATTTTCCTCTCAGAATTAAAAGGTATTTCTTCTACAACTTCTCTAGACTCAAGGAAACCCTTTATATCTTTAACATTTTTAAAATAGGCTTCAATAAGAGCTTTCTCTGTTGGACTTCCTAAAACAGCTTCTTTAAAGCTACTACCTTTAAAATCAAAATTGCAATCATTGCAATATGTAAAAGCTTTTTTAACATTATATTTTCTGGCAACTTATCTTTATCCAAATTATATAACTTTTCATTGAAAAAAGGGCTTTTACAGTCATCTTGTTTTCAGTCAAAGTTCCTGTTTTATCACTACATATTATTGAAGTACATCCTAAAGTCTCTACAGCAGGAAGTTTTCTTATTAATGCGTTTCTTTTTAACATTCTTGATACGCCTAAAGCTAAAGCTACTGTAACTATAGCTGGTAATCCCTCTGGTATTGCAGCTACTGCAAGACTTACACCTAGCAAAAACATTTCATAAACGTTTTTGCCTCTCCAAACGCCCATTAAAGTTACTAAAGTACATACAACAAGACACATTACTACTAGTATTTTTCCTAAATTAGCTAATTTCTTTTTTAAAGGAGAGGTATCACTTTGTATATCCTCAAGCATATTAGCTATTTTCCCCATTTCGGTATTCATACCTGTAAATAATATCATTGCCATAGCCTTACCTGTTAAAACTATAGTACCCATATAAACACTTTTGTTCTCTTTATTTTTTTCAACACCCATTGATTCCCCTGTTAAAAGTGACTCATCTATCATTAAATTATTTGATTTTATTATCTCACCATCTGCTGGAATTCTATCTCCGCTTTCCAGTATAATTACATCTCCTGGTACCAAAAGCTCTGCATTTAACACTGTAATTTTACCATTTCTCATAACCTTTGCCGTAGGTGCTGCTAATTTTTTCAATGCCTCAAGTGACTTCTCTGTTTTATATTCTTGAATAAACCCTAAAATTGCATTCATAATTATTATTATTACTATAGTAATAGCATCGGCTTTTTCATTCATAAATCCTGAAATTAATGTAGCTCCAATAAGCACCCAAATTATAAAATCATTAAACTGTTCTAAAAATATTTTTGCAGCTGAAATTTTTTTACCCTTATTTAATCTATTATATCCGTGTTTCTTTATTCTTCTATTCGCTTCGTCATAGGTAAGCCCTGAAATTATCCCTTCGTCTTTAACCATTTTATCCCTCCAAATTTTTCATATTGCTTTAAAGTTTTAACTTATTTGTACATAGTAATATATGAATTTTAAAAAATTTATAGAACACTTACATATAATATGAAAATCTATATATTATAAAACTAAAAAGTAAAAGCAATTAAAATTCATAGAGCCATGCAAATTTCTAAATTTATCAATTGACAATTGATACACATTATGTATAATATAATGAATATGTGCATAAATACTTTAACATTTTGATTGTTATATATTTATACTAAAAAATGTAGTTCTTTATTATATGTTTTATACGATGAAGCAAATTACGAAAACTAACTATGGAGGTGACATACAAAATTATGAAAGATTTTGTATACATAACTGGGCATAAAAATCCAGATAGCGATTCTATTTGTTCTGCTATAGCTTATTCTGAACTAAAGAATAAAACTAGCAATCTAAAAACTATACCAATAAGATTAGGAGCAATTAATAGAGAAACTCAGTTTATCTTAGACTATTTTAAGGTAGAGGCTCCTCAATTAATTGAAACTGTAAAAACACAAGTTTCTGATTTAAATATAGATAATACAGTGCCAATCAGCCCAAATATATCTGTTAAATCTGCTTGGACGATTATGAAAAAGCATGGAGTAAAAACACTACCAGTTGTAGATGAAAATGATTCTCTTCTTGGCGTTGTATCCTTATCAAACTTAACTTCTAATTATATGGATATTTGGGATAATTATATTCTATCTAAAAGTGGTACAAAGATGGAAAACATAATAGACACTTTATCAGCAAAACCTCTTTATATGAACGAAAAAGATCCTAAATTAAAAGGTAAAATTATAATTGCAGCACTAGCACCTAATGAAGTAAAAAATTCCGTTGATAAAGATGATATGGTTATTTGTGGAAACAGAGAAGATTCACAAATTACTGCTATAGAGAATAAAGCATCTATTTTAATAATAACTGGGAACCATTCTGTAAAGGAAAATATAATAGAACTTGCTAAAGCCAACTCTTGTTCAATAATTACAACACCTCACGACACATTTACAGCATCAAGACTTTTAATACAAAGTATACCAGTAAAGTATGTTATGACAAAAAACAATGTAGTAGGTTTTAACACTGAAGACTTCGTTGAAGATATAAAAGAGATAATGCTTGAAACAAGATACAGGAGTTACCCAGTAACTGATAAAGAGAATAAAGTAGTTGGATCTATTTCAAGATATCATTTAATATCTGAAAACAGAAAAAAGGTCATTTTAGTTGATCACAATGAAACATCTCAATCAGTTCACGGACTTGAAGATGCTGAGCTTTTGGAAATCATAGATCATCACAGAATTGCAGATATTCAGACAGGACTTCCTGTGTATTTTAGAAATGAACCTGTAGGAAGTACTGCTACAATAGTTGCAACAATGTTTTTTGAAAATGGCATAAGACCTTCAAGAAAAATAGCGGGACTTTTATCTGCAGCTATAATATCTGACACTTTACTTTTTAAATCACCTACTTCAACAGAAATAGACAAGTTCATGTTAAATAGATTAAAAGAAATTGCTAACATAAATGTTGAAGAATTTGCTAAACAGATGTTTAAAGCTGGTACTTCATTAGAAGGAAAAACTCCTGAGGAAATATTTAACCAAGACTTTAAATGCTTTACTATAAATGACTATAAAATAGGTGTATCTCAGGTAGGTACTATGTACATAGAAAGCTTTTTACCAATAAAAGAATCCATGTTAAAACTAATGGACACAATCTGTAAAGAGCAGAAGTTTAATATACTTATGCTAATGGTAACTGACATATTAAATGGTGGATCTGAACTTTTAGTTTCTGGTAATGATAAAGAAATAGTAGAAAAAGCTTTTAACATTAAGCTTACTGAACCATATGTATATCTTCCAGATGTAGTGTCTAGAAAAAAACAGATTATTCCACCTATAACTACAGCAATAAACGCATAGAAATAATGAGTAAATAGATTTATAGTTTTAAAAAGTGTTATATACAAAAATTAAGGGAACATTATAATAATATAATGTTCCCTTAATTAACATACTATCTTCTAAGATTATTTGACATTCCCCACATCTCGTCTGCAGTTTTAAGGGCCTGAGAATTAATTTGGAAGGCTCTTTGAGTCATAATAAGTTCACTCATCTCTTCTTCTAGCTTAACATTAGATAGTTCTTCAAAATTCTGAATCAAACTAAAATCATTGCTTTTAAACACCTTAACTTGATTATTTACTGGCTTATATAAACTCTTTCCAACAGACATAAAATCACCATTACCTAAAGAAGTATATACCCCAATATTACCTATTTTTACGCTATTTACTCCCTTGTTTTGGCATATATTGCCTTTTTCATCTACATTGAAATTGTCTCTATTAAGCTTTATAGTATCACTAATTTCATTTCCATTATCATCAGTAATACTAACTCTGTAACCACTGGCATCTACTAATTTACCATTAGTATTTATATTAAAGTTTCCACTTCTTGTATAGGCCTCAGTTCCATCTGAAAGGTAAATCTTAAACATACCCTCACCATCTATTGCAAAATCGGTATTACGACCCGTCTCTCTCAAAAAACCTTGATTTTGATTTCTGGATATACTTGTAGTTTTAACACCAGTTCCAGTCTGCAAATTTTTACCTTGGTTTCTTGAAACAGGATACCCATTTCTATCTAATGATTCTTGAAGTAAATCCTGAAACCCCATGTCTACTTTTTTATATCCAACAGTATTTACATTGTTCATATTATTTGATATCATTTCTAATTTATCCTGAAATGCGTTCATAGCAGTCTTTGAATTCCAAAAGCTTCGTAACATACCCCTAACCTCCTATGTCTATTTAACTGAACCTGCTCCATTTATTAACTTTCCAAGACTCTCATCAATCATCTGTACAGCCTTTTGGTTAGATTCAAAATTTCTCATTGTAGTCATCATATCTACCATTTCATTTACTATATTGACATTTGACTTTTCAATATAGCCTTGCTTTACATAAGAATTTTCTTTCTTCGGATTTGCAGTAGAGGTATATAAATTATCACCTAACTTTTTAACTTGTCCCTCCTCAAACCCAGAAATAGCAAATTTATATTTTTTAACATTGTTTATAGATACATTCCCTAAAACATCACATTGAATCTTTCCATTTCCAACTTGGATTGGTTCTAAATTGCCACTTCCATTTTTGTATCCAAGGACTTTATGTCCTGAAGAATTAACTAAATCTCCTTCAATATTAGTCTTAAAATTTCCATCCCTTGTATAATATTTGTTTCCTTTATCATCCATAACAGTAAAAAAACCTTTTCCATCTATAGCAAAATCCGTTTTATTACCAGTCTCAACTATAGGACCTTGAGTATATTTAGTAACAACATCATCAATTTTTGTTCCCATTGATATTTCACCAAGTTTTGTCCTATAATTTTTACCATTCATAACTTTATCATAGTTAACTAGCATAGCCTCTCTAAAATCTTTAAATCTAAGATCATCCTTTTTGTAACCAGCTGTATTTGCATTAGCTAGATTACTTGTAATAGTTTGCTGTTTTGCTTCTTGAGATATTAGTCCTGATACCGCTGTATATAATCCTCTAATCATTTTTAATCCTCCATGTTCCCTTTCTGTAATACTCTCATTTCATCTTTATATTCCATTCCCATATTTCTTGCTTTCTTTTCAATTTCTGCTTTACTTTGAGCTGAGTTCACTTTAACTCCAAACATAATAGTAGAAGAAATTATCATACCGATGCCTATACCTATAAGCAGTTTTCTATCAGATAAAAAAAGAACACTTTTTTTATTTTATGTATAATTCCTTTATTAATAATGCTTCCCCCTTACTAATGTTCATTTTAACAGCAATTTCATCTATGCTTAAGCCTTCTTCTAAAAGCTTATTCACCTCTAAAACTTTTACTCCATTAGCTCTATTAGCTGTATTAGCTGTAAGTACAGTCTTTTCTTCAACCATATCTTTTATATTTTCTTCTGAAAACTTCTTGGCATTTAGATTATTTTCTTCTTCTACTTCTTCTATTTTTTTTAATTCTTTTACTTCTTTTTTTATATCCTTAATTTCTTTTTGCAGCTCAAGAATAGTTTCTGAAAACTCTCTTCTCAGCTTAAATATTTCTACATTATAATCACTTATACCTTCTTTTTTATTATGAAAAGTATCTTTAAAATTTGGTTTTTCTTTTTTAATAGCACCAATATTTATCACAATTAATAAAAGTCCAATAACAACAAGAAATATTCCCATCTATAAAACCTCACAAATTCAATAATTTCATTTCTTATGTAAAATATTTAAGTTTCTTTAGCATAATCCTAATATGGACAATTGCTCTACTATGAAGCTGACAAACCCTTGACTCAGATACTCCTAATATTTCACCTATTTGCTTTAGAGTAAGCCTCTCATAATAATATAAAGAAACAACTATTTTGTCTTTTTCGTTAAGTAAATCTATGGCCTTTTCTAAATAATCCACTTGTTCTTTTTTTCAAATACATCCAATGGATTTGGGCTATTTTCATCTTCTATAGCATTTTTTAGAGGAATATCATCCTCTTTTGAAAAAATTAAATCCTCAAGAGAAGCTACAGAAATATAATTAACATAAGTTTCAATATCACTAAGCTCCTTTACGGATATCCCAAGTTCCTTAGATACTTCCTCTTTGCTAGGTTGTCTACATAGAAGTTTTTGAAGTTTCTCAACCGCAGCATTGTATCTATTAAGCTTATCCATAGCACCCTTTGATATGGGGCTATTTTTTCTAATTTCATCTATCATAGCCCCACGTATCCTAATTGAAGAATAGGTAGAAAACTTCATTCCTTTACTTTTATCGAATTTATTCATAGCATCAATAAGGCCTATCATTCCATAACTGATAAGATCTTCATAATCAATATATTTACTTTTTCCTATTATAACTCTAGAAGCTATATATTTAACTAAGGGAATGTACTTTTTTATTATCTCCTCTCTATATTTAGAGGATGCAGTTACTACTTTTTCCTCTTTTAACATTTGAATCCTCTTTTCCTCTGCTTTCTCATTAGTTCAAAAATATATCTTATTATTTTTTCTCTTATTTGCTCTGTAATGTCTAAAAATAAAACTCCGCACTCATACTTTCCCTCTTGTGTCCTATCAACTCTAATAATCTTACAAAATAAGTTCAATGATTCTTCTTCAATAAAAAACCTTAATTTTATGGTATCATTCAATGAAAGTTTATCCTCAGTTTTTATTCTACATCCTCCACCACTTAAATCAATAATAGAAATAGCCTTAAACCCCTCTTCAGATTCTTCATCTTTACTTTTAATATTAATTGATTCCAAATTTACTTTCTTGTAAAATCCATCCACAAAGTGGTTAACTCTTACAAATTTTCTTCTTTGAATCTTTTTTAATCTTGTTGGTTGTTCTAAAATAATAAGTGGCATAGACTTTTTTCTCTTCCTGCAACCACTGTAAAAAACTCATACAATTCATTATCATCATAATACACAACCTCAATTTCCTCGTCTTCCTTTAAAGAAAGATAGGAATTATTTAAAACCGGTATACTAATAAAAATATATTCATCTGTTACATCTTGAATATTACTAGAATATTCTTCTTCATTGTATATAATCTTTAATTTATTATTTAATTTAAATAGTTGCTTTTTCATAAGGCAAACCTCCATATCTATGAAAAAATCTTGAACAATTTTCTAAATAGCCCTTGAATTCCCGTAGGCTTTTCATTTGATTTTAGGCCTGAAAGTTTCAGTGCTATATCTTTTACATCTATTGAAACTTCACTATTAGGATGGCTTAATATAAAAGGTCTCTGCTCCCTAACAGCTTGAGTTATAAATTTATCTTCTGCTATCTTACCAAGATAATTTACTTCCATATTTAAAAATTTATTTACTGCATTTTTAAATTTTCCATAGGTAACCTCAGCTTCTTTTATTGTTATAGCCCTGTTAATTATAATATTTGCCTTTTTTTAACTTAAATTTATCTATGGCTTTTATTAAACTATAAGCGTCAGTTAAAGAAGTAGGTTCTGGAGTAGTTATAATTATAAGTTCCTCACTAGCTGCAACAAATCCCAGTACATTTTTATTTATTCCCGCACCTGTATCCATTATTATATAATCAAAACCATTTAAATTGCTTATTTTGTTTAAAAACTCCTCTCTTTCTTTACTGGTAAGATCGTCTACCCTTGACATACCAGTACCCCTGGTAAAAGTTTTAATCCATACTCACCTTCAATAAGTATATCTTCAACACTCATATTATTAGATATAATATCAAAGACAGTGTGTCTAGGTAAAAAACCCATTAGTATATCGTCATTTCCCATGCCAATATCTGCATCAAACAAAAGCACTTTATACCCCATTCTTTGAAGCTCAATAGACAAATTAACAACAATATTACTCTTTCCAACCCCACCTTTGCCCGAAGTAACGGTAATTATTCTCGCTTTATCGCTACTCTCTTCATAAGTTTTACTTGAATTACAGATATTCTTTTTTAATGCAAGTTGCCTAAGCTTTTGAGCTTGATCTAACATAGATTATCCTCTCCCAAAACCACTTTACATAACTTATATGAATCCATAAACTTTATGTCCTCTGGTACATTTTGTCCTGTAGTTATAAATCTAATTTTTTTATCTGAATAATACCCTATATTTAGTATTGAACCATAAGTAGTTGTTTCATCTAATTTTGTAACTATAACACTACTAAAATTTAATTTTTGTATCCATTTATTATAGGAATTATATCTTTATTCTTTGTAGTAGAACTGACAACCAAATTAATGTCTTTAGTGTCCACTTTTTCAATAAAAGCTCTAAGTTCAGAAATCTGCATAAAATTCTTACTACTTCTGCCCGTAGTATCAATTAACACCACATCACAGGCTTCCATATCTTTTACAGCTTGTTCCATATCTGCTATATTAAAAACAACCTTAAAAGGTAAATTCATAATATCTGCATAGGTTTTTAATTGCTCTACTGCACCTATTCTATAAGTGTCTATAGTTATAAGTCCTACACTTTTATTATCCATAAGAGAAAGTCTTCCCGCTAACTTTGCAATTGTAGTTGTCTTTCCAACTCCTGTAGGACCTACAAATACTATTTTTCCTTGCATCTCTTTAGAGGACACTTTTAAAACATCTTCTACTATTTTTTGAATTTTTTCATCAATTGAAATATCTTCTTTAATAGAATCCATTTTTTCAATTATATAATCAATTATTTCATCCTCAATATCTAATTTTCTAAGTTTAATTCTTATATCATCATCATTATTCTGTGAAGCATTATCTACTTTAGCTAAGCCATTTAATATTTTTTTCATTTCTAGCATTTCTTTCATTAAATTTTCTGTGCCCGTAGACTGTACTTCTTCCTTAATTTTATCATGTTGTCCATTATTTTTCAATTTCATATTATTTTCATCTAATATTCCATTTTTCTTTGTAGAAGTCTTTATTTCACTATATTTGTTATTTTTATCTAAATTCATAGAAGTATTTACAACATTTCTTATAGCTTTTAAACTATCTTCGAGAATTTTATTATTCTCAGGTTTTTTCTCAGTACTTTCCTCAGAAGCTGCTGTAACCTCAATTAATTTTTTTGAAAAAAAACCCATAATTCCTGGCTTTTTTATTTTTTTCTGATTTATTATTACGGCGTTTTCTCCTAGTTCATACCTTATTTTAGAAAAAGCTTCATTCATATCTTTTACAACATACTTTTTTATCTTCATTGCAAACTCACTACTCCTTCTGTTCTGATTTCCACATCATTAGGTATTTCATTTAATGACAAAACTATTATGCCAGGATAAACCAGTTCTGTAAGTTTTCTAAAAGATGGCCTTATTCTTGGTGAAACAAGAAATACTGGCTGATTGTCATTAAAATAAACCGTATCAATAATATTTTTCATAGAATTAAATATCTTTTGAGTAGTATCAGGATCCACAGCAGGAAAAGAACCTTGAATTGATTTTTGAATACTGTTTCCAATCAGTTCTTCAATGCTTGGATCTAGTGTTGCAACCACAATAGATCTATTCACATCTAATAAAGAATTACATATGCTTCTAGATAGTGACATTCTTACATATTCAGTCAAAATCTCTAAATCCTTTGTGTTTGTAGAGTAATCTGCTAAAGTTTCTAATATTGTTACCATGTCTCTTATGGAAACTTTTTCTCTCAAAAGGTTTTGGAGTACCTTTTGAACTTCTCCAATTGTCATTAAATCAGGTATTAGTTCTTCAACTACTGTATTATATTTTTCCTTTACTGAATCTATAATTATTTTTGTTTCTTGTCTTCCAAGTAATTCAAAAGCATGAGATTTAATTGTTTCCGTTAAATGTGTAACCATAACAGTTGTTGGATCTACAACGGTAAACCCTTTTATCTCAGCATCTTCTTTTTCATCTTTGTTAATCCAAAGTGCTGGAAGCCCAAAAGTAGGTTCTATAGTTTTTATACCTTGAATATCAAGTTCCTCACCAGTTGGATTCATGCAAAGGAGCATACTAGGCATAACATCACCTTTTGAGACCACAGTTCCTCTGATCTTAACTTGATATTCATTAGTGTTAAGTTGAAGATTGTCTCTTATTCTTATTGGCTGAACTATAATCCCCATTTCTATTGCACACTGCCTTCTAACTGATGCAATTCTTTGAAGTAAATCTCCACCTGAAGCTTCATCTGCAAGAGGTATAAGTCCATAACCAATTTCTATTTCCATAGGCTCTACCTGAATTAAGCTAGCAACATTTTCAGGTTCCTTGTTTTCAATTTCTATATTTTCTTGCTGCTCAGTTTCAATCTGTTTAATAACCTTATCCTTATCGTCTTTATACATAAAATATGCACTTGAGCCTACTGTAATTGCAAGAATAATAAACACAGGCTTTGGAAGTCCCGGTACAAAAGAAAGAAGCAATAATATTGAAGCTGCTATTGCTAAAACTTTTGGAAATCTTGTAAGCTGAGAAGTAACAATAGAACCAAAATTTTCTTCACCAGCAGAACGAGTGACTAGTATTCCTGAAGCCGTTGATATTAGTATTGAAGGAATTTGACTTACAAGACCATCACCAACGGTAAGAGTAACATAAGTCTTTGCAGATTCAGCTATTGGCATTCCCATACTTACAGTACCAACAATTATACCTACTATTATATTAATTAATGTAATTATAATTCCTGCAATGGCATCTCCCTTTACAAACTTAGAAGCACCATCCATAGCTCCATAAAAATCTGCTTCCATCTGAAGCTTTTTTCTTCTTTCTCTAGCATCCGTTTCTGTTATAAGTCCTGAATTTAAATCTGCGTCTATACTCATCTGCTTTCCTGGCATTGCATCTAGTGTAAATCTTGCTGATACTTCAGATACTCTACCTGCACCATTTGTAATTACGACAAACTGAATTATTATCAATATTAAGAATATAGTTATTCCAACTATATAGTTATTGCCTGTTACGAAATTTCCAAAAGCTTCTATAATTTTACCTGCATTTGCCTCTCTTAATATCAATCTAGTTGAGGATATATTTAATCCTAATCTAAATAGAGTAGTAATAAGTAGCATTGTTGGAAATGCAGAAAACTGTAGAACTTCTGTCGTAAACATAGTTAAAAGTATAATCATAGTAGCAATAGTAATATTAATTGCAATTAATATATCTAAAAGCCATGTAGGAAGAGGTATTATCATCATAAGTACAATAGCCATTACCCCAAAAGCTACTATTATATCTGCTCTTTTCTTTAATTTTGCACCAAGTGCTTTCCTTTGCTCCAAAACAACCACCCTTTACCATATAATCAATAAATTCAAAGCCTTTTCTTTCCTTTTAATTTGAAAACTACTGCCAAAATTTCAGCTACAGCTTCGTACATTTCAGCAGGAATTTCTGAATCTATATCAACCTCTTTGTAAATTAGCCTTGCAAGAGGTTTATTTTCTATAATTGGTACATCATGTTCTTTTGCTATTTCTTTGATCTTTAAAGCAATCTCTCCCTGTCCTTTAGCTACCACAATAGGTGCGTTTTCCCCTTCACTATACTTTATTGCAATAGATATATGTGTAGGGTTTGTAATAACCACTGTAGCATCAGGAATGCTTTGCATCATCCTTTTTGATGCCATTTGCCTTTGCATTTGCTTAATTTTTCCTTTTATCTGAGGATCACCTTCATCCTGTTTAAATTCTTCTTTGATTTCTTGTTTTGACATTCTAAGCTCTTTGTTATGTTGTTTTCTTTGAAAAACATAATCGAATATAGATATAACTATCATTATTAAGGTTACTTTAAAGAAAGCTCCAACCACTAACTCTTTTATAGCACTTGGAATAAAATTAATCTTTAAACTACTAAACCCTAATATTTTTATGTAATTTGACTTTAAATACTTATACCCAACGAAAGAAACTACAGAAACTATACTTAAATCTTTAACAAGCTCAATTAAAGATCTTATTGAAAATATTTTCTTAAAACCACTTATTGGATTTAATTTTTTCAAATCTGGTTTTAAGGGTTCATTTGTATGTAAAAATCCTACCTGAGCTAAATTCGCAGCAACGCCAAATAACATTATAGGTATTGCAACTGGTAAAATAATAATTGCAATCTTTAAAATAATTGTTACCATAACGTATCTTAAAGTATTACTATCTAGCGGCATGTTAATATAGTTATTTAGAAAAGCCACTAATATTTTTCGTAAGCTCTCTACTATGTATTCTCCTAAAGCTACTAATACAATAGTAGAGGCCAATAAAGTCGCTGCAAGGCCCACTTCTTTACTTCTAGCTATTTGCCCTTTTTTTCTAGCATCACTTTTCTTCTTTGGAGTTGCCTCCTCAGTTTTATCTTCAGAATTAAACACAATAAACACTGGAAATATACATAAAATTCCTCTTATTATATTTGGTAGTTCGGAAAAATTCAAAACAATTAATTTAATAATTATAGGTAGCGCTAAACTAATTGTTAAAAGCCCAACTATTATTTTTATAGGTAGACCCAGTATCATTACATTTAGTTGTGGCACTGTTCTTCCTACTAATGCTAAAACTAAATCCGTTATAATTATTACAAGTATTAAAGGAACAGCTATTTTAAAACCTATAGCAAAAAAATCTATAAATGCTTTTATAACAAGCATAGATGTACCTTTTGTAAGCACTAATTGTCCCAAATGAGCTGTTGAAAAGCTCTCAATAAACGACTTTATGAGCACGTGATGTCCATCTACGATTAACAGTATTACAACAGATATCCAGTACATTAAATTACTTAAAATCGTCACATTAGTACCTGTCTGAGGGTCAAACATATTTATCATAGCAAATCCAATTTGAATATCAACAAGTTGACCTGCAAAGCTCACCATAAAAAAGCAAAATCTTATTATGTAGCCAATAATTATTCCTGTTGCTATTTCATTAAAGCAGTAAATAATAAGCCTAAATCCATTATCTAGCTTACTAATGTTAGAATAATCTATTGAAGGTAAAATAATAAAAGATAAGATACCGCAAAAAGCTATTATAACCATTTTAGGTGTAGACTTTGGGAAAAAAACTGGTGATACTATAAATATAGATATAATTCTTAAAAAAACTAATAAAAATCCTATATAATACACTGTATTTATCAATATATATCACCTACTGAACTAAATTTGCTATAAGCTCAAAAATTCTATTAGTAAAATTATTCATAACATGAATCATCCAAGGTGCCGTAATTAATCCTACCAGAGCTACAGCTATAAGTTTTGGAACAAAAGTCAAAGTTTGCTCTTGAATTTGTGTTGTTGCCTGTAAAATACTTATAAATAAGCCTACTAATATACCAATTAATAAAATAGGTCCCGATAGCAAAAGAGCCGTTTGAATTGCATCTTTAAGTACTGCAATAACCATAGTTTCCGTCAACTAAATCACCTCATTTAAAACTTAATATAAGAGATTTTACTATTAAATACCAGCCATCCACCATAACAAAAAGCAAAAGTTTAAATGGTAAAGAAATCATAACTGGCGGTAACATAAACATACCCATAGACATAAGAATACTTGCTACTACTAGATCTATTATCAAAAATGGTATGTAAAGCAAGAAACCTATTTCAAAAGCTCTCTTAAGCTCGCTTATCATAAAAGCTGGAATTATTGTATGTAATGGCATATTCTCTAATTTAATATTTTTGTCCAATTTAGCAGTTTCCTTAAAAAGTTCCAAATCTTTTTTCTGGTCTGCTTAAGCATAAAATCTCTTAAAGGCTTTTCACCCTTCAAAAGTGCTTGCTCCTGTGTAATTTGGCTATTTAAATAAGGTTTTACAGCCTCATTATTTATTTTTGTTGCCGTTGGGGCCATTATAAATACCGTTAAAAACAAGGCAAGGCCTATAAGAACCTGACTTGGAATTGACTGCTGTGCACCTAAGGCACCTTTTAAGAATGAAAAAACAACAACTATTCTAACAAAGCTTGTCATCATTATTACAAAAGAAGGAAGCAAAGTAAGAATGGTAAACATAATTAGTATTTTTATATTGTCCACATATTCTTTAGGAGTATTGGCCCCATCTACTGAAATATTTACTTTTGGTAAAGGAACTGAATTATTAGCAGTTGCATAAGCATTATCGGTAAAATACATAAACGCAAAAACTACAAAAGCTATAGATAATATAATTTTAAAACTTTTCTTCATATCAATCTTTCCTCTTCTTAAATCTTTGGTAAATCTCATTTAGACTATCATATTGAGGTATTTTTTTGATTTTTCTATTTCTGTAAGTTCCTCATTACTAACAGACATAAGAATCTCAATTCCCTTATTGCTATTTGTAATAACATATCCTTTTTCACCTATTTTAACAACTAAAATGCTATTATCTTTAGATAACTGTACTCTTTCAAACACCTTAATATACTTGCTATTTTGAAGATCTTGAATTTTGTTACCTCCATATTTCAAAACCATGTAAATACAAATCAAAATAAAGGGTAAAAATATTAATAATTTCAAAAGCGTATAAAAAAATTCTCTATCCATTTCTTTTTTCCTACTGAACTATAATTGAATCAAAATAAATATCCATTACTTGTCCCTCAGTTAATTTGCTGTTGATTTTAGTTAATATGTCTTTCTTAAATGCATCCAACCCTTTAATATTCTCCAATTCCGCTGCCTTTTTTGATATTAAGGATAAATTAATGGTATCTCTTATTATAGATTTATTTTCTTCCAATTCCTTTGCAAGTTTTTTATCTTTCTTAGGAAAGCCTAAATAAATGTTTGCCTTAAAATATCTCTTTTCATCTTGATCTGCAAGGTTAATTAAAAACTCTCCTAATTCATAAGTGGTTTTTTCTACATTTCCTTGCATATTTACAGCTGATTTAACTCCACTATCTGATGCCTTCCTTGTTGCAAAATAATATCCTCCAAAGCCACATCCTCCTGCTAAAACTATAACAAGTAGAATAATTATTATTTTTTTACTTTTACCCTTTTTTTCTGTCTGTTTTTCTTTCATTTACTTTGCCTCTCCTTTTCCTTGTTTTGAAACTGGCTCAACCAGTATTATATTAACTCTTCTATTTTTAGATCTGTTTAAGTCATTATCATTAGATACTATTGGCCTATATTCTCCATAACCTGCTGCAGTAAATCTTGCTGGTGTCATTTTATTTATTTCCACAAAATACTTTAGTACATTAACTGCTCTAGAAGTTGATAACTCCCAGTTACTTGGATATCTGTAATTACTAATTGGAACATTATCTGTATGTCCCTCAACAATTACACTGGTATCTGAAAATTTCTTAAGTATTTCAGATATCATATTTAAAATAGGCGAACTTGCCTCTTTTATATCTGCCTTTCCAACATCAAAAAGTACATTGTCCTTAAGTCTTAGTACCACCCCTCTTGAATCTTTTAAGACCTCAACTTTTCCTTTTATCTTGCTTTTATTTACATATGAAGCTATTTCCTCATACATAGACTTAGTCACAGCAGTACCATTTTTGCTATCAGTTTTAACAGCTTCACCTACAACAGGCACTTCTCCATTAGATTCATTAAAATCTACAATAGATGTAGCACCACTTCCTGAAAGTACACTTTGAAGAGATGATGCTAATTGCTGAAACTTAGTAGCATTAACAGTTGACATTGAATACAAAAGAACAAAAAAGTAAGCAAAAGAGTTATAGTATCTGAATATGTAGTTAACCACTCTTCCCCTGATAATCCTGAGCCTCCACTCTTTTTCTTCCTAGACATTTTCAACTACCTCTTCTCCCTCTGCTTGTAGTTCATTTAAATGCTTTCTATCTTCAGGTGACAAATATGAAATTAATTTTTCTTGTACTATTCTTGGGTTAACTCCAGATTGTATAGCTAAAATTCCCTCTAACATCATTTCTTTATTTGAAACTTCAATATCAGTTTTATAATTCAAATTTGCAGCCATTGGATTACAATACAAATTCGCAATTAAAGAACCATAAAAAGTTGTAATAAGTGCCTTTGCCATACCAGAGGCTAAGTTAGCTGAATCTGATAGATTAGCAAGCATCTGAACAAGACCAATAAGTGTACCTATCATACCAAAAGCTGGTGCATAAGCAGCCCAAGCTTTAAAAACATCTGCTGCCTTTCTATGTCTTCTTTCCATTTCGTCCATTTCAAGTTCCATAACTTCTTTTATAGTTTCTGGTTCTATTCCGTCAACAACCATTTGAAGACCTTTTTTTAGAAAATCATCTTGTAATTCAGCAATGCTATCTTCTAATGATAAAAGTCCCTCTCGTCTAGCTTTTCTTGACAAATTTATAAACTTACTAATTATATCAGCACTATTCATGCTGTCTTCTTTAAATGCTGCCATACTAACTTTGAATATTTTCTTCAATTCTGATAACGGATAATTTATTAAAAGAGCACAAATCGAGCCACCTACAGTTATAAAAATGGAACTTAAATCGAAAAATATTTTAAGTTTCTGTGCTATATCTCCTTGTCCACCAACCATGATACCGTAAATAACACATATTACACCTACTGAAAGTCCCACAGTTGTCATTATGTCATGCTTTTTCATAATAGTTCCTCCTATAAATTACCTGAAAATATCTTTTTCTTATATTGCATTACTTCATTAATAACATTATTTACACTTTCTAAAACAATATATTTTTTACCATTAGTAAGTGTAATCAACGTCTCAGGGACTTCCTCTATGGACTCTATAATCTCTGCATTTAATATAAATTTTTTATGAGTCATTTTTGTAAGTTCAATCATGAAAACACCACCTTTATATTATCTCAGCACCTAAAATTAAATACTATAAATTTTAGGCACTGAGTTCATGTAATTATGTGTTAGATATAAATTTTATACAAATTAGTCCCAGAAATTAAATTTTATCTTTTTAAATTAATTATATCTTGAAGTATTTCATCTCCAGTAGATATCATTTTTCCACTAGCCTGAAAGGCCCTACTTGCAACAATCATATCTGTGAACTGTTCTGCTAAATCTACATTTGACATTTCAAGCATTCCCTGGGCTAAATCGCCAAATCCATCACTATTATCTGTTGCTGGATCTGCACCAATTCCGCTTCTAACATTAGGTGCACCAGAATTTGCTGTATTTAAATACATGTTTTTCCCTATCTTTTTTAAACCAGAAGTATTATTAAAGCTTGCTGTAGCAATTTGTCCAAGAGCTGAAACCTTACCATCCTCTAAAGTAGCCTTTAATATACCATCTTTTTCAATAGAAAAACTTGTAACTTTTTTCATACCACTTGCTGAAAGTGTATATGACCAAGAATACTTTTCTTCATCACCCTGTGGAGGATTACCCACTCCTGTAAGAGTAACTATAGTATCTCCTTCATTAGAAGTTCCTAGCATAGAATTACATTTATCTATGTCTAATTTTGTTTTAGTAGGATCCGTTGGATCTTTAAGATTAAGTGCATCAGCTATATCTTTTACTTTTACTGTTATTGCACCTGGTTCTTTTTTTGTATCTTTACCATTTACAAACACATGAAATTTGCTATTAGTAGGTGTTGTTGCATCTTCTACCCATTTAACGTCTATTCTTAAATCTTGACCACCTTTAAATTCGCCATTAGTTGATATTTCAGGTTGAGTTATTGGAGTTGCAAGTCCATCAATTTTACCAGTGCCTGTATACCCCATAGAAACATGGTCTGTATCTTTTATATTTGACGCTTTTACATATACAGATCCTGGAACTCTAAGAGGTACTAGTGAATCTTGAGCTTTAATTCCTTTTTCTGAATCAACATCTACAAAATTACATACACCATTTGCACCATAATCTATGCTATCCTCACCACTTCCATCAGTGTAATTTATAGGATATCCCATAATTCTATATCCATCGGAAGTTAATAAATTTCCTGCATGATCTAAAGTAAAAGAACCATCTCTTGTAAAACTTTTTTGAATTCCATCTCCACCGCTCATAGTATGAGAAGCTGCATCTACATTAACTCCTGAAGCATTGTTTTGTGGAACAGGTCCTCTTGATACTATAAAGTAACCCTCACCATCTATTCCAACATCAAGATTTCTTCCTGTTGGCTGCATCATACCTTGTGTCATTAAAGTATCAATACCTGCTACCTGCACTCCTAATCCAACTTGCTTAGGGTTTACACCACCTTGGTTTCTACCAGGTCCTATAGCTTCTGACATATTTTGACTTAGCATATCTTGAAATCTAACTCTAGAACCTTTAAATGCCGTAGTTCCAACGTTAGCAATGTTATTTCCACTTACATCTAATTTGGTTTGATTAGCTCTCATTCCACTTATTCCTGAATACATTGACCTTAACATAATATATATCCCTCCAAACTTTATTACATTTCACATCTGTCATTCTGTGAAAATGAGCTTCCTTTCGGTCCAGCTCTTTTATTTTCTTATTAAACCAAAACTACTGTATCTACATTTGTAAAAACCTTCATATCTTCACCTTTTGAAACTGCAGTTATTATAGTTCTATTTTTAATATTTGTTATAAGCGCAGTGTCTTTATATAATATTAAACATTCCCGCGCTCCCTTTTCCTCTGCCTTATTTATAGCTTTGTTTATAGTTTCCATATCTTCTTTTGAAAAAACTATATCTCTATCTCTTAGCCTTTCAGCTGCATGCTTTGATACAAGAAAGCTATCTCTTCTTATGGCTTTTTCATATATTTCTTTAAAGTTCAGGTCTTTCTCAGACTTCTCAGATTTACTTATTTTATTTATTTCAGGTAAATTGCCTACAGGATACAATTTTCCATTAACTACTCTATAGCCCATAACTTTAAATCTATATTATACTATTTCCTGTTAGAGCTGAATCTTCTTTGATTTCATTGCTATTTACTTTTGTGTCCTCTGGCAATTCTACTTTTACAACAGCATCATAAGGAATAAATTTATCTTCAATTTTGCCATTTACTTCTACAGGAACTCTTAATTTTATTCCATCTTGTTCCCTAGTTATCCCCTTAACAATACCGGAGTATTTATTCTCTATAGACTTTCCACTATCATCTTTAGAGTACAATATTGCCTCAATTTTTTTATTCATCATATTCGAAGCTAATATAAATCCCATATTGCCATTAATATAATCAAGTCTATTATCTTGAACATTTATTACATCTTTCACATCTGATAGTTTAAACTCTTTTATAACACTCTTGCCTTTATCTGATACCTGAACATTAACCTTAATATCATCACCATTTTTTTCAACACTCTGTACAATACCACCATATTGCACTCCTCTATCATCATAAGAGTTTAGAGCCACTAATTTTCCAACTAGTGATTGAGAGCTTGAAAAAGACATATTAGTATTTAAATTAGTCATTTGCTCCAAAGATGAAAACTGAGCTAATTGTGATACAAATTGCGTAGAGTCCTTTGCATTTGTTGGGTCTTGATTAGATAGTTCTGCTGTTAATATTTTTAAAAATGCATTTTTATCAAGATCACTGCCTTTTTTTACTATCCTAGTACCTCTATCTGTAGCTCTTGAAGTTTCATAAGCACCTGAAATTCCATTGTAAATCTCAGTTCCTCTTTCTGTTTGGCTTACTGTATTTGACATATACTTCCTCCTAAACACATAGTTGTGAATTTATACTATATTAGTTTAAAACTGCATTAATATAAAACATTTATACTACAGTATTTACATTGCTCTCAATTATTTCTTCCACTTCCTTTGAATTATCATCAGAACTATCATCCTCTTTAACCTTTGTATACTTCAAAGAATTATCTCTACTATTTTGTGAAGTTTGTCCACCAAATTCATTACTAAAAAATGTAGTATCACCATTGTATATGTTTATATTTGCAGGCTCTATCTTTAAGTTTTGTGAATTTAATTTTTCAACTAGGTCACTTACATTATTGTTTAATAAATTGCAAGTTTCCTTATTAAAAGAATTAAAAGCAAGTTTCATTTTTCCTGATTCCATAGATAATTTAATAACTATTTCCCCTAGTTCCTTTGGCATTACTTTAACTGTTAGATTTTTTAAATTATTAATCTCCATATACTTAACAGCCTTTATTGTATCTGCAACCAAGTTTTCTTTATTAACTACAAGTTGACTATTAGTTTCTGAAACTACACCATCTTTAATTTGAGATAAATCCTTAAGGCCCATAAAAACGTTACTAGTCCTTAAAATCTTAGAATTAACCTCTCCTTTATCACTGTCCTTTGAAATTAAGTTCTTTAAAAAACTATCTTCTTTATAAATACTGCTTTTATCTGCAGTTTCATTTATACTTGTACTTTTTATTGGACTTTCAGCTACTTTTAAAGTCTCTTTAGTTGCACCTTCTTCAGCTACTGATTTTAGAAGATTTGTTAATTCATTCGCAAAAGTTTTTCTTTGTGTACCAATTCTAGTTTCTTCTAGTACTTTTATGAGTTTTTCACCTAAAACTTCACTATTTAAAATACTGTTTTGATTTAAACCAGTGCCGTTATTTTTAAGCAATTGACCAAATTCATTATTAAATACCTTTATAAACTTATCTAAATTAATATCTTTACTTTCAATTAAATTTTGCAATAACTCCACTTTAGTGTTACCTATTTTTGAACTGCTGAAGTTTTCTTTTTCAGTTTTGCTTGTTCCATCCATTGATAATCTTAAAATCAGTTCTTTAATTAATCCTTCAAAAGAGTTTAATGCTCCATTTTTATTTAAATCAGAATTCTTATCTTCCATAAGTTCTTCTTTTGATTTTAGTGCATTTAAAAGAGAAAGTAAAAGCTCTTTTAATGAATCATTTGTATCTTCTACATCTTTTGAATCTTTTTTGTCATCAATTTGATTTTCTTCACTATCCACTTTTGATAGCTTGTCTTCATTCTTTGTATCAGTAGCATTACTATCATTTTTTAAACTCTTATTAATATCATTGCAATTACCATCTTCAGTAGAAACTTTCTCCTTATCACAAGTTTTCGCATTAATCTTATCCTCTAATTTCTGTTTAAATGCAAATAAATCTTTACTTTTCGTATCCTTGGATAAATTTTTACTGATATTTGGTTCATTTACCTTTATAGAATTTAAGTTAATCAATTTTTCACCTCCTATAAATTAATTATTAACTAATCACCTCCTTTGAAGAGAATTTCTCATAAAGCCATAAAGAGCAAACTCATCATTACTCTTCTGTTCAATCATATTCTGCTCTTTTATATATTTGTCAAAATCCTTATCTTTCAGTACTTCAACCACTTTTTTACTAACTTGCTTTTCTTTAAGTTCTTTTCTTTTAACTTCTATTTCTTTATCTTTATCTAAAATCAAACTCTGTGTTTGTGCTATACTTGAATTTATTAGTTTTAAATAATTTTGTCTAATTATATTTTCAACATTATTCTTACTATAAGTTGAAAAATTATACTTTTTATAATTTTCATTAAGATGACAAAGCTTATCTTCAAGTAATTTTTTTCACTTTGTATATTTTTAAATTCCATTTTACACTTTTCTTCCTCATCCACTCTTATATCTAAAAGTTTCTGAAGCTTAAACTTATATTTAGCCATCTAAAAATCACCACCTATTTAGAGAAAAATTTTCTCTAAAACATCAATACTTGTTTCAATTGGAGATTTTTCGTCAATTCCCTGCTTTAGATAATCTAGAAGTATATCGTGATACTCAATGGCCTTATCTATTTTTGGATTAGAGCCCTTAACATATGCTCCTATATTAATAAGATCCTCTGATTCATTATAAGTTGCAAGCATATCTCTTCCTATAGATGCCGCCTTTTTATGCTCCTTAGTAGAAATCTCCGGCATAAGTCTACTGACACTGTTTAATATATCAATAGCTGGGTAATGGTTTTTGGAAGCAAGCGCCCTTGAAAGAATAATATGCCCATCCAAAATTCCCCTTACAGCATCAGCTATAGGTTCGTTAAAATCATCTCCATCTACAAGCACTGTATAAAATGCTGTAATAGATCCTTTATCTGACATTCCTGATCTTTCCATAAGTCTTGGAAGCTTTGCAAAAACTGAAGGAGTATAACCTTTGGTTGCAGGGGCTCCCCTACCGCTAACCCAATTTCTCTTTGAGCCATAGCAAATCTAGTTACAGAATCCATCATCAAAACAACTTTTTTTCCCTTATCTCTAAAGTACTCTGCTATAGCAGTAGCTGTAAAAGCGCCCTTTAACCTTACTAAAGCAGGCTTATCAGAAGTTGCGCATACAACAACTGTTTTTTTAGTCCTTCTTCTCCTAAATCTTTTTCTACAAAATCTAAAACCTCTCTGCCTCTCTCACCAATAAGTGCAATAACATTAACATCAGCTTTTGCCTCTCTTGCTATCATACCAAGAGTAGTACTTTTACCAACTCCACTACCTGCAAATATTCCTATTCTTTGTCCTTCTCCACAGGTTAAAAAGCCATCTATAGCTCTAATACCTGTAGGAAGTATTTCCTTTATTCTTCTTCTTTTTAAAGGATCTGGTGGTTCTCTATCTAGAGGGTAGATTTCCCCTTCTTTTATACTGTCACCATTTAAAGGATTGCCAAGGCCATCTAGGATTTTCCCAAGTAAATCTTCAGAACATATTGCACTTAAGGGTCTTCTTTCTGGAACAACTCTACAACCAGAAGAAATACCTACTATTTCTCCAAGTGGCATAAGTATAATATTATCTTCTTTAAATCCAACGACTTCACACTTTATTGCTTCCTTTTTCTCATTGTAAATTGAACAGACTTCTCCTATAAAAGCCTTTATGCCTTGAACTTCTATAGTTAATCCTATGACCTCTTTTACTATACCCTCTTCATAACTAAAATTTGTCTCTCTTATATTTTTTTCTATTTTTTTAAAATCTATAGATATCACTAATCCTTCATTCCTTTCAGGAACTACCATGATTTTAACTCTAATAAAAATTCTCAATGCTATTTTAATTTTTAAGAATTTTTTATTATCTCCTTAACTTTTTCTAAAGATGAGTTTATATCAATTTCTATTTTTCCATTATCTTTATTTATTTCAATTTTTCCTTTTTCCATAGTGTTATCCGGTAGTATAAATATATCTCCTTTAAAGCCAAGAGATTGTTTCCAAGAAATAACCTTTCTTTCTAACTCTTCTTTATAGGAATCATTGCATTTTATAATAAATACTTTAGTATTTTTAGATTGTTTAAGTCCTTCATATATAACATCTATTACATTCTTCGGATCCTCAACTGCTTTTTTTAGGATCTCAGAAATTGTATTTATTATTAAATCCTTTATTTCATTTGCCTTATCCTCTAAATAGTTCTCATATTCACTCTTGGCATTTTTAAATATATCCTCAGCTTTTTGAATAATAAGCTCTGCTTTTTGTCTTCCTTCTTCAAGTCCTTTATCATAACCTTCTTTATATCCTAATTCGCTACCACTTTTATATCCAATTGAATACCCATTTTCTTCAGCATTTTTTTGAACCACAATTGCCTCTTCATAGGCCGAAGCTATAAGTTTCTCACTTTTATTTCTTGCGTTTTGAATTATATTATCAGCTAGCCTCTCATAAGCACCGGAATTACTATTTTTATCGCATTTATAATCAATGTCATAATTCACAGTAATCTTTTTCTCTCCGGAAGCTTTTACATTGCCATTTTTTATAACATTAGACGATGATAGCATCTTCTCCACCTCTTGAAATTACTATTTCACCTGTTTCATCCAATCTCCTTATAACCCCAACAATTTTCTGCTGAGATTTTTCAACATCCATAAGTCTTACAGGTCCTAAGAATTCTATGTCTTCTTTTAGTGAAGCCGCAGCTCTCTTAGATTGATTTCTAAATATAGCAGTAGCAACTTCCTCTGATACACCCTTTAATGCTAAAGCTAAATCCTTTGTCTCTACTTCTCTTAAAACTCTTTGTATTGATATATCGTCTAAAGAAATAATGTCTTCGAATACGAACATTGATTGTCTTATCTTTTCTGCAAGTTCCTCATCTTCTCTTTCTAATCCTTCAGTTATATTCTTTTCAGTAGTTCTATCAACTCTATTTAAAATATCTACAAGAGTTTGTATTCCTCCTATAATTGTTGTATCCGCACGAACTACCATAGACAATTTACTATCTAAAACTTTCTCAATTTCTTTTATTACCATAGGTGATATATTACTTAAATTAGCTATTCTAAAAGCTACTTCACTTTGCAGTTCTTCAGGTAGGGCAGACATAATTTGCCCTGCTTTTTCCGGCTGCATATAACAAAGTATTAGTGCTATGGTCTGTGGGTGCTCATTACAAATCACATTCAAAAGCTGATGTGCATCAGCTTTTCTAGCTATTGCAAAAGGTCTATATTGCTGGGTTGCCTCTGTAACCTTCTCAAGTATTTCCATAGCCCTTTGAGGGCCTAATGCCTTTGAAAGCACATCTCTTGCATATTCAATTCCACCTTCTTTTAAATAATCCCTAGCCTTATTTATCTCAATAAATTCATTCAAAATATCTTTTCTCTGCTCTGACTTTACAGCTGTAATATTTGCTATTTCATAAGTTATTTTCTGTATATCAGTTTCTGGTAACTTTTTTATTATCTTTGAGGACGCATCAGGTCCTAAAGTAATAAAAAGTATCGCTGCCTTTTGAACTCCTGTAAGCTTATCATTACTTTTAGCCAATTAAAATCACCTCTCATCTTCTGCCAGCCATGATTTTATAATGTCTGCCACCTGTTCTGGTTTATTATTTGCATAGTTTTTAATTTCTTTTTCCATATGCTCATGCTCATTTTCAGTTTCAAAGTCAATAGGCTTAAAGGATTCTTTAGGTTCGATAGCATCATCTAAAGTAACATCTAATCTATTTTCATCTTCTTCAACTTCCTCATTAGCTTTCTTTTTCCTTCTTATAATTACAATTAGTGCTATTAGTGCAGCTATAAATACTGCAGCTCCAATTGCAATATAAGTAATTAATCTCTGTCTTTTTTCTTTTTCTTTAATTTTCTCCATTTCAGCTAAGTCTTTTTTAGCCTTATCCTGGATTGAACTATCAAAATTTAAACCTTCAACTGTTATAGTATCTCCACGTTTCTTATCATATCCTATAGCACCTACTACAAGATTGTTAATTGAGGAGCGGGTAACTTCATCTATTTCTCCGTTCAAAAGCACTGAAGTACTGATTTTAACAACATCTCCTGGAGATTTAATTGTTTTCTTCTCACTTTTGGAAATTTCATAGTTTTTCTTTTCTTCTTTGTGACTTGAACTAGTATTATTATTTGTTTCTTCTTCTCTTGAAACCATATTATTATCAACTGGGCTATTTGATTTATCAGCAGCTCCATCATTACTCGTATCTGAAACTAATTGTTCACTAACAACTGTACCTTTTGGTGCTACCTCAGTTTTGTTTTCCTCCACCGCATCAAAATTTAATGCAGCATTAACTTTAACTACCACATTGTTTTTACCATATACTTTTTCAAGCATTGCTTGTACTTTTTCTTCTAACTGAGTTTCAACTTTTTCTTTTACCTTCTCCCTATCTTCTGTATCTGTCAAATAGTTGTTGCCTTCAGAACCAACCAAATCTTTTGTTGTTAGCAAAGTAGTGGTTCCATTACTTGAAGCTATAATTTCTATATTCTTTTTATCAAGATTTTTTACACTTGCCCTAAAAAGCTCAAGTATTGCTTTAACTTGTTCCTTTTTCATCTCTTTATCAGGCTTTAGCTTTATAGTTAACGAGGCGCTAGCTTGAGTTGCTTCTTTAACAAATACACTATCATCTGACAAAACTAAACTAACTCTAGCATCATCAACTTCCGGAAGACTCTTTACTGTTCTTTCAAGTTCTCCCTCTAAAGCTCTTTTATATTTTATCTTCATTTCTTCATCAGTAGCTCCAAATTTCCCCTCATCAAATATTTCAAAACCTACACTACCATTAGTAAGTTTAACTTCTGAGGCCATTTCAAGCCTAAGTGTATCCACTTCATCTTTAGGAACCTTAATAGCTTTTCCTTCTACTTTGTACTCTACTTTTTCCTCTTTTAATTTTGCAAGTATAGTGCCAAGATCTTTGTCATCCATATTAGAAAAGAGCACACCATACTTATTACTATTTGCAGACATTAAAAAAACTATAATTGCACATATTATACCTATTGGGATTATAGTAAAAGCTACTTTTTGCCTTTCCCTAAAGCTTTCCATTTATCTCCTGCTTTATTTTTTAATTCTTTTAGTTTATTCATTCCAAGTACTCCTCACAATTAGCAATTTGATTATATCTGCATTCTATTTATTTCTTGATATGCTTCAACCATTTTATTTCTAACCTCTATTGCCATATCTAAAGACATTCTAGCCTCTTGAGTAGCTAGCATTACATTATGTATATTCTTTTCATTTCCTTTTATAAAGCTGTCTGTAGTCTCGTCTGCTCTTATCTGTTTGTCATTTATGCTCTCTAATTTTTCCTTTATAAAATCGCTAAAACTTTCAGCACTAGTTTTAGTATTTTTACTCTTATTTGCATCTAAAAAAATATCACTATTTGGCGTAAACCCATTTATTTTCATAATAACCCCTACCTTCCAATTTGTAATGCTTTTGAAAACATACTTTTTTCAGCATCAATAGCAGAAATATTTGCCTCGTAAGCCCTATAGGATGCTATCATATCTGCCATTTCATTTAATATATTTACATTTGGCATTTCAACATAACCATTCTCATCAGCATCTGGATGAGTAGGATCATACACTTTTCTTAATGGAGATTCATCCTCTTTTATTCCTATGGACTTTACTCCTAAAAGCTTGTCTCCACTTTTTCCATTAGAATTCTCAATACTCTTATTTAAATTTTCCTGAAAAACAGCAACTTTTCTCCTATAGGCTTCTTTTTCTCCCTTACTATTTCTTGTAGTTTGGAAGTTTGATATATTAGAAGCTATAGTGTCCATTCTAAGTCTTTCTGCTGAAAGTCCACTTGCACTTATCCTCATTGTCGAAAATGCATTGTTCATAGATTATCTTCCTCCTTTTATTACACTTCTTCTCATTAATATTCTACTATTTATCTCTGATATAAGAGAATCATACATAAGAGAATTTGAAACTTGACTAACTATTTCACTCTCTATATCTACATTATTTCCATCTTCTTTCATAGAACTGCTTTCATCCACATTTACTTTTATCCCAGTGCTATTGTCATCAAAATTCATATGTTTATCGCTGCTTTTTTTCATTTCAATGCTACTTTCAGCATCATTAAGCGCTTCATCAAAAGTCACATATCTTCTTTTGTATCCTTTAGTGTTAACATTAGATATATTATTTGCTATAGTTTTCCCTTGCAAATAAGACGCATCTAAAGCATTTTTTAGCAAACTATAGCTGTTATTATTTGACAATCTCATAACATCTTTCCTCCTAAATTTACATATTAATATTAATTATACATAATCGTAAAAAATCCTTCAAAAATATTAAATAAAATAAATTTTACTGAATTTTATAAAAATTTATTCAATATCATTTAAGAAAATATTAAAGCTCATTTAACATTTATATTTTACCATATATTATGTCACATTTTCAAATTTTATTTCTTTATGTAAAATAATAAATAATTACAAAATTATATAATAATATACAAATAAATACAACCAAATAAAAAACCTTTGCAATATGCAAAGGTTATCTACTTCTTACATTTTCTAATATCTTTAAAACATCTTGTGGAAATTTGTTTGCCTGAACCATCATAGCATTAGAAGACGCAACCAACAAATTATCTCTGACAAAACTCAAAGACTCCTCTGCTATATCTACATCTCTAATTTTACTTTCTGCACCAGTTATTTTATCTCCAATACTTTCAAGTCTTGTCATGGTACTTTCTAATTTATTTTCTACTGCACCACATTTAGTTCTTGATTTAATTAAAAAGCTCATAGACTTATCGATAATTTCTATAGCTTCGCCTGGTTCTATAGAATTCTTATCCATATCCTTTAATGAAGATAAAGTTACATTTTGTCTGCCATTTTCTAAATTAACTTTAACATTATCACTAGATGCATTATAAAAATCAAACTTTATTACTTCTCCTTTTTCTGTTCCTATTGCTATTTCAATTGTTTTATCCTCTTTTAAAAGTTTTTTTCATTAAATGCTGTGTTACTACATATATCATCATAGCCCTTAATAAGCTGATCCATCTCATTTTGCATTATGGTCTTATCGCTTTCAGTATTTGTTCCACTAGCATATTTTGTTGTAAGTTCTTTCATCCTTATTAATATAGAGGTTAAATTGTCAATTCCTCCTTCAAGAGTTTGAAGCATGCTAACACCATCTTGAACATTTCTTTGAGCCATGTTTAATCCTCTAATTTGCATTCTCATTTTTTCACTTTTTGCAAGAGCATTTGCATCTTCTTTAGCCTTATTAATTTTATAGCCAGAAGATATTTTTTCTATAGAAGCTCCTTGAGTTTCTATAGTTCTTGAATAATTTCGATATATGTTTAACGCTGCTAAATTATGCATAAGTCTCATAGAAACATCCCTCCCTTATTTCCTTTGTTTAATCTATCGCTAAGTTCTTCTCCAGCACTTGTGTAATTTTTCAAAAACTCCAAAGCTTTATCAATGGTAATTTTGCCTTTAAGTAAATCTTGTTCTAATATATAAAGCTTTAAATGTAAATCTTCATCTATAAACTTCAATCTTTTCATTTCTGAAGCTATTACTTCGCATATTTCTTCTATATTTTCATTATAATTTAAAACATCAAAATCTATATTATTTACAATATCTTTAAGCTCTTCTCTTACATATTTTTCTTGACATACTCTGCTTAAAGCATCTAATCTTTTTCTCAATTTTTCCATATACTCTTTGCTAACCCCAAGCTTATTATCCAAAAGTCTCTCCCCCAATCACCACTATAGTTAAATATTCGTCATAATACTTATAAAGTTTATACCTATCTGTATTATAATTTTATTAATTTATCCAAACTGCAGTATTATCAGGAAGAGTATTATATATCCACTTTATGTTATCAAGACCAACTCTAATGCATCCATGAGAAGCCCTTTTTCCTAGTGTTGAATCAACTACTTGTTTTTTTCTATTAACTAATATGGAGTGAAATAAATAGTTACCGTCAAACCTTACCCAATATAAAGCCCCTATTCCTAAACTATTAAAAAAGCTGTCTCCTCTTTGTTGTAAAACGAAATTTCCCCTTACAGTAGGTGTAACATTTTTGCCTGAGGCACAGCTAAAGGATCTTGAAAGATTCCAATGGCCTTTAGAACCAGAAAATACATTAACCATTTGCCTATTTACATCAACCCATATAAAATATTTTGTTCCACTTGCAAAGCCCTTTTTATTTACAAAAAGTTCAAGTTCACTTTTGTTTAATCTAGTTTTATCCGTTGCTGGATCTCCAGCTATGCTTATATCCGCTCTATTTACAGTTCCACTTTTTCCAGCGTTATAAACTCTATAAGACTTTCCATTTCCTATATCTTTTACAATTTGAACCCTTTCACCTTTTTTAAAAGGACCTACATTTTTTCTTAATGTACCGTAAGCTACTCCAGACTTCACCATAGCTTGCACTCTATTATATTTCTGCTCTTCAATTTTTTTTGTATCTGTAGACGGCACTGGTTTTATAACAGGTGGTTTTGGTGGTGCAGGTCTTTGCTTTTTCTCTAAAATAGTATTTGACATTGTCTTTTCACTACCTATGAGAACAATATTTTCTTCCTTAATGGCTTTTTCTTTTACAAAGTCCTTAGTTTCGTATGCTCCATATTCTTCTACAAGAATTAATGGGGATTTTGTATTTGCTGCCACAACGGATGAGCAAAGAGCATCTGGAAATTTATTACCTACTGATAAATAAACTTTATCAAAAGAAAGTTCTTCCATAAATTTTTTTATTACCTGAACATTTGTCTCATATCTATTTTTACCTCCTAACCTAATTGCATTAGGAACTTTATTTTCAACTTCTTTTGAAATAACACCTTGTCCACCTACTATATAATAGGTAGCTTTTGTATTTTCAGAAATAGTCTTTTCAATTCTATCATTAATTGAATTTTTACTAGTTAATAAAATAGGAATTAGTTTATTACAAGCAATTGGCGCTATTGACATTGAATCTGGAAAATCTATGGCTGATGCAATAACAGCTCCCTTTTCCATTCCAACCATTTCAGCAATCTTTAAAGAAGTCTCATATCTATCTTTTCCACCTATTCTTGTGCATTCTAAACTGTTATCAGTTAACTCTTTTTCTATTTTGGGCAAAATAACACCTTGTCCACCAATGATATATGCTTTTTTAGCACCAAGTCTTTTTATTTCGCCTTTAAGTCCTTCTGTTAAATTTTCCCCATCACATAAAAGAATAGGAGCCTTCATTTTTTTGCTAAAGGTCCTGAGCAAAGTGCATCAGAAAAATCCTTACCACTAGCGATAATTACACACTCCGAACTTTCCCATTGGCTCTTTGATATTTGAATAGAAGTTTCATATCTCGTTTGCCCATATATTCTTTTAAACTTTGAAGCTACACTATTGTCTACAGCTTTTACAGATGTAAAATTACAGCTTACTAATGCACTTGCAATAACTAAAGTCATTAATCTTTTATTTCTTCTAAACATTTTATTTCACCACTTTCTAGATTATATATAGCATCTATATTTTATTTGCACGCAGTAGAATTATATTACTACCTTAACAAATATATCACATAAATAAAAAATTTCCTATAAAAAATTCCTAATCTTTATCATTAATACAATAAAGATTAGGAATCAAATTTCATTTTTAACAAATTGTTAATTTATCAAATGTCTAGTTTCTTCCATCAGTATACACATATTTTAACTCGTTTGATCCAAATAATGGAGTCATTAGGCCTTTAACATATTTGTATACATAAGTGTTTCTAGTTGGAAAAGCTGTTGGTGCTACTGCAGCATCATCATAGACCAAAATTCTTTCAGCCTTTTTATAGTTTTCAAGTCTTTTCTGAGGGTCCATAATCTTTTGAGCTTCTGTAGTTAACTTATCGTATTCATCATTTTTCCAGAATGTTGGTATATATGCTGATGCTGATATAAATCCATCTACAAATGTATTAGGATCATTATAGTCCCCAGACATAAACTGGCTTGCTATAGCGTAATCTCCTTCATCTGTTTTCTTTTGGAATACAGGCCAATCTACATATTCAGCCTTAATATTTACGCCTAATGTCCTTTTGTACATTTGTTGTAAATATTCAGCATATGTCCTATTCCACTGAGATGTTCCTGATTGTAAGAAGGTTACTGTTAATTTTGAAGGGTCTTCATCCATTCCCAATTCTTTTAATCCTTTTGACAATAATGCTTTTGGATCTGGATTATCTTTTATTAAATCATCAACGGGACTTCCTGCTTCTTTTCTGAATTCCTTATCATTAACTGCTACAGTTGGAGGTACCCATCCTGTAGCTGGATTTTCACGTCCCTTAAATATAACTTCACATAAATCTTTTCTATCTATGCCTATTGAAAAAGCCTTTCTAACGTTAGCATTTTTAAAAACCTCATTTTTTGTATTAAAAAATACATAATCTGCTCCTGGTCTATAGCCTTGAATTTTATTATATTTTCCTGTTTGATCAAATTTTTGTATCCACTCTTTTTTGGATGCTCCGCCTAAATCTAGAGCACCACTATATAGAGAATTGTATGCAGCAACTTCGTCTTTTATTATTTTACAAGTAACTTTATCTAGTTTCACATTGTCTTTATCCCAATATTCTTTATTTTTTTCAAGAGCCATTTCACTGTTGTGTGTCCAGCCTTTTAAAGTAAAAGGTCCACAATATACCATTGTATTTGCTTCTGTCCCGTATTTACTTCCGTTTTTCTCAACTATATCTTTTCTTTGAGGCATAAGTGTTTTATTATAAGTAATTTGGAAGAAGTATGGACATGGTTCTTCAAGTGTAAGCTCTAGAGTTTTATCATCTATGGCTTTAGCACCTAAAGTCTCTGGCTTTGCTTTTCCCTCATTTATAGCCTTACCATTTTTAATTGTATAAAGTAGATTTGCATATCCTGCACCAGTTTCTGGTGTTAATGTTCTTTGCATTGAATATACAAAATCTCCTGCAGTAACAGGCTTACCATCAGACCACTTGTAGTTTCTTAAATGGAAAGTCCAAACTGTTCCATCTTCATTATGTTCCCACTTTTCTGCACCTGCAGGTTTAACAACATCTTTACCGTTTTCATCCTGTTCTAGTCTTGTAAGTCCTTCCATTGTTTCTGTTAAAATAAATGAACCATATGTATCTGTAGCAATAGAAGGGTCTAGTGTTTTAACTTCTGTTCCTAAAT
This sequence comes from Haloimpatiens sp. FM7315, assembly GCA_041861885.1. NCBI lineage: Bacteria > Bacillati > Bacillota > Clostridia > Eubacteriales > Clostridiaceae > Haloimpatiens > Haloimpatiens sporogenes. Next base: position 1,475,503 of record JBGVUE010000001.1, on the reverse strand, counting down.
TAATATTTAGGTATTGGTCCTTGTCCATCTTTACACCAGATTTTGAAGCACTATCTTTGCTAGCGCTTTCATTTTTAGTTCCACATCCAATTAGTGCAGTTGAAGTCATTAATGTTGCTACTGTAACCATTGACAAAATTTTTTTCTTGTTCATAAAAACACCCCCATGTTTTCTTTATACTTTATAAATCGTTTTTATTTTAAGAAATCTACTTAAAACAAATGCTTTTTATAAGTATTTATATATAGATTTATTTATATTTATAATAATTCTACTCTTTTTTCTAAATTCCTTCAAAAAAATAATTTTTTTCATATTTGAATAATTTTATGCTCGTTTTTTCATAATTATAGTTGTAAGCCTAGTTATTTTTGTTTTATATATAAAAATCATTAAATTTTTTGTTGATTTTCATATAGATGAATAAGAATATCTACTACTTCTTTGTCAAATTGAGTATTCGAATTTCTTAATAGCTTCTATAGCGTTTGTAAGACACAAAGATGTTAATAATACTATAGGAACCAATCCAGTTACTATAAAAATTATAATTAAAAACTTTTTTATATTAATATTTTTAGGCATAATTGCCCTCCTTTTGGAAACGGATTAAAAATATAAAATTGATTTTTAAAAAAGGCAGGAATACGAATAATTCCTGCCTTTTCTTTATCTATTTTATCTCTATTAATCTATTTTGTTCTTCCATCTGTATAAGCATGTTTAAGTTCAGCACTTCCAAATAGAGGTAGCATTAAACCTTTAACATATTTGTATACGTAAGTATTCCTAGTTGGGAAACCAGTTGGTGCTACAACAGCTTCATCTCTTAATAATATTTCTTCAGCTTTTTTATAATTCTCAAGTCTCTTCTCTGAATCCATAATATTTTGAGCCTCTATAGTTAGCTTATCATATTCTTCATTTTTCCAAAATGTTGGTACATAAGCTGTAGCTGAAATAAATCCATCAAGGAAAGTATTAGGATCATTATAGTCTCCTGACATACTCATACTTGCAAGAGAATATTTTCCTTCATCTGTCCTCTTTAAGAATACACCCCAGTCAACATATTCGGCTTTAACATTTACACCTAAAGTCCTTTTATACATCTGCTGTAAATACTCTGCATAAGTTCTAAACCATTGATCTGTACCAGCTTGTAAAAAAGTTACTGTTAATTTAGTTGGATCTTCATCCATTCCAAGCTCTTTTAAGCCCTTTACAAGTAGTGCTTTAGGATCTGGGTTTTCATTAACTAATTCATCAATTGGCTTACCTGCAACCTTTCTAAATTCCTTATCTCCTACCAAAACTGTTGGTGGAATCCAACCTACTGCAGGCTCTTGACGTCCTTTAAATATTACGTTACATAAATCCTTTCTATCTATACCTACTGAAAAAGCTTTTCTTACATTAACATTACTGAACAATTTGTCCTTTGTATTAAAGAATGTATAACTTCCAGCTGGCTTATAGCCCTGTACTTTATTAAACTTTCCTGTTTGATCAAATTTATCTATCCATTCCTTTTTAGAGGCTCCGGCGTAATCCAAAGATCCATTATAAAGTGAATTATATGCAGCCTGCTCGTCTTTTATAATCTTACAATTAACTTTTTCTAAATTTACAGAATCTTTATCCCAATAGTCTTTGTTTTTCTCAAGAACAATTTCACTATTATGTGTCCAGCTATTTAAAACAAATGGTCCACAGTATACCATTGTTCCGGCATCTGCACCATGTTTAGCACCATATTTTTCAACAATATCCTTTCTTTGAGGAACTAAAGTTTTGTTATAAGTAAGTTGGAAGAAATATGGGCATGGTGCCTCTAAAGTTATTTCCAAAGTCTTATCATCTATAGCTTTAATACCTACAGTCTCTGGTGCAGCCTTTCCTTCATTAACGGCCTTACCATTTTTAATTGTGTACAATATATTAGCATATCCTGCACCAGTTTTTGGATTCAATGTTCTTTGAACTGAATATACAAAATCTCCTGCTGTTACAGGTTTACCATCAGACCATTTTAAATCTCTTAAATGAAATGTCCACTTTGTACCTTCTTCATTGTGCTCCCATTTTTCTGCTGCTCCAGGTTGAATTACATCTTTACCTGTTTTGTCTTGTTCAAGTCTTGTAAGACATTCCATAGTTTCAGTTAACAAAAATGATGAATAAACATCTGTAGCAATAGATGGGTCTAAAGTCTTAGGATCTGTACCTAAATTTAAATTCATGTACTGTTCCTTATCCATTTTTACAGTTTCTTTTTCCTTATCACCATCTTTTGTAGCATTACCATTAGTTTTTTTATCCCCGCAACCAATTAACGCTGTAGAAGATACGAGCGCAGCTGCCACCATTACTGACAATATTTTTTTCTTATTCATAAAAGCACCCCCATATTTTATACATACATAATATTATTTACCCATTTTTAGTATTACACAATTTTCTAAGCCCCAAATAGGTTTATATTTATATATATGAAAGTTGTATGTATTATATTAAAATAATTCTATAAATTTTATAAAATTCCTTCTTAAAAAATAAAAAATATTCTTTTTTTTGATTTTTTTATACTTTTTTATATCATTATTCGAAAAATTATGCAATTGGTAAAGTGTTAGTCATTAAACGTGCAATTTATTTTTATTTGTGTATAATAATTATTAGAAGTTAAACTTATATAAGGAGGTTACCTATGGACTCAGAAAAAAGAAGAACTCAAATATTAAATTTGTTAAACTCCAAAAATCATCCCATAAAAGGAGTAGACCTTGCAAAAGAATTTCAAGTTAGCAGACAAGTAATTGTTCAAGACATTGCCCTTTTAAGAGCTAAAGGTAAAGATATAATTTCAACCCCTCAAGGATATATGGTTCTAAATTCGGATAAAAATAATAATTTAGTAAAGACTATTGTCTGTAGACATTTAGGTTATGAAGCTATAAAAGCTGAACTTTCATGTATTGTGGATATGGGTGGAAAAGTACTCGATGTAATTGTAGAGCACCCAGTGTATGGAGAAATCAAAAGTCCACTTATGATAAACTCAAGACTTGATATTGAAAATTTCTTAGATAATTTAAAAAACACAAAAGCAGAACCCCTTTCAACTTTAACTAATGGCATACACCTACATTCCATTGAAGTAAAAGATGAAGAAATATTTTTAAAAATAAAAACTGCACTTAAGGAAAATGGCTTTTTAGTTTAAAAATATATTGCTTCATGGCTCAGTAAATGATATACTTTGTAAATATAGATGACAAGACATCTGTATTTACATTTTTATTTGAGGTGATATTTTATGAAATACCAAAACAAAGAAAAGAAAAAATACAAGATTATTTTATAAAAGTCTTAAATGGTATGGCTTTAGGTCTCTTTGCATCTCTAATCATAGGACTTATAATCAAACAAATTGGCACTTTATTTAATTTAGAAATTATAATTAACTTTGGTAGATACGCACAGTATATGATGGGGCCTGCAATTGGTGCTGGAGTTGCCTACAGCGTAGGCGCTTCTCCCTAGCTATTTTTGCATCAATTATAACTGGAGCTATTGGTGCGGGAACAATAAGTCTTAAAGGACAAACGGCAACCATTTTAATTGGAGAGCCTATGGGCGCTTTTGTAGCTTCTCTTTTGGGAGCTGAAATTTCAAAGCTTATCTATGGCAAGACAAAATTAGATATAATTCTAGTTCCTTTAGTTACAATTATAGTAGGAGGATTATGCGGTTACTTCATCTCACCTTATGTAAGTAATTTTATGACTTACATAGGTGATTTAATAAATCTAGCAACTGAGCTTAGACCAATACCAATGGGAATACTAGTTTCCTTATTTATGGGCATAGCCTTAACTTTACCTATAAGTAGTGCCGCAATTGCAATTTCTCTCGGTTTAAGCGGTATTGCAGCTGGTGCTAGTGTTGTTGGGTGTTCAGCTCAAATGATAGGTTTTGCCGTTTCCTCATTTAGAGAAAATGGTGTAGGTGGATTTATAGCTCAAGGCTTAGGTACTTCTATGATACAAATCCCAAATATAATAAAAAACCCAAGAATATGGCTTCCACCTATAATTAGCTCCGTAATCCTAGGTCCCCTATCCACTACAGTTTTCAAAATGGAATGTAATAAAATTGGTGCAGGTATGGGAACTAGCGGTCTTGTTGGACAATTTGCAACAATAAGCACAATGAGCATAAAACCTACAGTGCTTATAAATATGCTACTTTTACACTTCATTTTACCGGCCTTAATTTCCTTTTTCATTTCAGAATATATGAGAAAAAAGGGATATATAAAATATGGAGATATGTTGCTACAAAAATTATAACAAGCACTTTAATTTATAAGAAAAAGAGCCCTTTGTTAATCAAAGGACTCCTTTTTTTATCACTTTATTTAAGCCAATTATTTAAAACCACGCTTACCCTGTCATTGTCTTGCCTTGCTGCAACCAGCATTGACTTATTGCAATCTACTATTACGTTTTGCTTTACAGATCTCATAAGCGCTGTTGCCATATTTATGTCTTCAACACCAGATAAAGCAAAAGTTAAACTTATCTCAGAATTTCCCGCCTCATTAAGGGAACTTTTAAGATTGTTTGAGTCTGTTCCTATATTCATTCTGATGTTATTAATTTTATTTAAAGCTTTATCAACTTTTAAATTAGTTTCCTCAGCTTTAGTAGTACTTGTTAAACTTGCATTATTTAAATCTAATGCCCTTGCATCTGTATTAAACAATTTGAGCTCATAACAAGTATAAGGTTTGTCTTTGGTTTGAATACTAATAGATTTGTCCTTATCTAGTATCTTTATTCCATTAAATTCTGTTTGCTCTGAAATTTTGTCAATACTATCTTTTATTTGAATTAATTCATCTTCTAAAGCCTTCCTATCCTCGTCAGTTAAGTCACCATTAGAAGCCTGTACAGAAAGTTCCTTCATCCTATGAAGACTTTCAGTAACTTCATTCAATGCTCCATCTGCTAGTTGTAACATAGAAACTCCATCTTGAACATTTCTTTGGTTCATAGATAAGCTCCTAATTTGAGATTTCATGCTTTCACTAATAGAAAGTCCAGCTGCATCATCTGAAGCTCTATTTATTCTCTTTCCAGAAGATATCTTTTCTGTAAATTCATTCTTTGCAGTTTTATTTTTAGTAACTTTATTAAAAGAATTTAACAAAGTTATGTTACTACTTACTATCACAAACTCACCTCCCTGTAAATTTTCTAGGAATCCTTTCCCATTATCTAGGCATCACCTGCCTAAATATTTTATCGTAAAATTAAATTAAAACTTGAGAATTTATTCTTTTAAAATTCTCATAGCTGTGGAGGAAATTTCCTGCTCTTTTGCTGTAGTTTCTTCAATTACAGCAGATATATTATCAATAGATTCTCTTAAATTCTCACTTCTAAGTTTTAACTGATCTGAAATTTTTCCTATTCCATTTATCATATTAATCATAGATTTTTGACCATTAACAGTATTGGTTGCAACAACGCTACTTAGCTCTGATAATTTTTTCACCTCAGAGGCTACTACGGAAAATCCTTTCCCAGCTTCTCCAGCTCTAGCAGCTTCAATAGAAGCATTTAGTGAAAGTAAATTTGTTTGTGAAGATATATTTACAATTTCATTAGAAGAATTCACAAATTCTTCTACCTTTTTTCATAGAAGAAACATCCTTTTCTAGGTCTATTGCTACTTTATTCATTCTTTCTACTTCTAAAGTTATATTTTCAACTTGATTTAGATTTTCAACATTTCCATTTGAAATTTCTTCAATAGATTTTATTATTTCATCTACACTTTTCTTTAAAATTTCTCCCTGCCTCAACCTTTTTTCACTTAAAATTTTCACTTCATTAAATGCTTTTTTTACTTCTAAATTTTTTTCTTCAACTTTATTTTTCTCCTTTAATATTAAACTCTTATTGTAATCCATACAATTTTCTTTAACATTCAAGTTATTATAGATAGCCTTTACCATGTGCTTACAAGTACTGTAACCACAAGCAGAACAGTTAATATCCCTTTGGGGTTTATCTTCTTTTAACATTTCCATAAATGTACTATTATATTTTCCCTCACTAGGCTCTTTTGATTTTGATGTATTAAAAGTATTATACTTTCTATAAAAATCTTCAATATGTAATTTTTTAGAAAACAATTTATACCTTTTAGCTATTTTTTTAGCATTTAGATCCTTTTTCATAGTATTAAATTTATAGTCTACATCATCAATAAAAACCCTGTCCTTTTTTGTTCCAGTTCCTAGATTGCATCCAAATTCGCAATTTAAAGCATCAATAACCTTTGGAACTACTTCATTCTTTTGAATTCTATTTTCATACTTGTCTAGATAATTATAAACAGTAGCTTGTCCTTCTATTTGTCTTATCCAAAGATTTTCATCATAAACTTTTATGTTTTCTTTAAGCCCACCAGGTCTACTAAACAAAAATCCAAAACCACATTTATCGTAAAAATTCACTTCATCATAGGAATTTAAATCAACATGATTATCTTCTATATATTCTTTTAACTTTTTATAAGTTATATTATATTTAACATATCCTTTAGTATTTTTGTCTTCAATTTCATCTTTTTTTGCTATGCAAGGTGATAAAAAAGCTAAATCCTCACTACAATCTTCATATTTCTTAGCATATATAGCAGCACAAATAAGAGGACTTTGAACAGGAACTAAATTTGTTATAAGCTTAGGGTTACTCTTTTCTATGTAATTTACTATTGCTGGACAAGGCTGTGCAATAATATCTTTATTTTTATTTTTCTTAATATATTCTAAATAAGCCCATACAGTTATATCTGCTCCAAAAGAAACATCATAAAATTCTTTTACCCCAAGAGATTTTAAATATCCAAATAAATTATTATAATTTGAGAAATTTGTCCTTATAGCAGGAGCTGCTAAAACAGATATTTTTTTACCATTTTTTAAATCTTTAAAGAATCTTTCAGTATCATCTTTATAATCTCTTGCCTTGTGTTCACAAACCTCTATACATTTTCCACAATGTATACATTTGTCAGGATTTATTCTAACCTTGCTTTTACCTTCTACCAAATATGCCGTATTAGCTTCAAATACTGGACAATATCTAATACAACGATTACATCCAACACAACGCTGTTCTATAGTGTATATAAGACCTTCTTTATACATATTTTTCCTCCTTAGTTATAATTAATATTTTTAACGTTCTAATAATAGTTAACTATTATTAATTATCGTTTATTACAGCTTTATCTTTAAAAAAAGAATCTAGTTATATATACTCACTAGATTCTTTTTTTTAGATTTTATAAATTTTTTTATTTTTTATTTAAAATTGCATTGATATTATTAACTGCTGGCTTGTAATCACCACATTTTTTATAAAAACCAAAGGCTTCTTCTTTATAACCTAATATGTCAAAGATAACCCCTATATTGTAATTTGGTAAAAAACTAGTTATGCCTTCAACTTTACCTTCAGTAAATTCAGTACATTTCAAAAACTTTCAACAGCCTCAGTAAATTTTGCATTATTCATATAAATTAGACCTAAAAGAAAATGAAAATCTGGCTGATTTGCATAAAGTTCTCTAAATTTCTCTAATGTTAGGGCTTTACTAAAATCATTGCTATTTATAAGAGAATACCCGTAGCTCTCAACAAGGTCTGAAACATACTCTAACCTAAAATCAAGTTTAAATGATAAAGCTTTTTCAAAATTGCAAGCTGACTTTATGTAATCTTTCTTCATAAAATAGGATTTACCTAACTGGAAATACAAATAGGGATCCTTAGGATTTTCTCTTATAGCTTCTCTTAACATATCAATATTTCTTTTAAGTTTATTTGTCCTACTTAAGACCTCTTTTGTATAACCAATATGATTAGCAGTAATCCTTAATTTAAAAGTATCATAAGTTTTATCTTGAAGAGACACTATTTGCTCATGAATCATTCCTTCATAATGGAAATATTTCTTATTAAAAAGCCTATTTACGTATTCAATATACTTTTTATCCCCGTTACTATCTTCAATTACATTTATTCTTTTTATTCTTCCAACTTTTGTATTATTAAAGTCCTTTTTAATGCTATCTTCTATAGCACTTTTATTAAACTCTTCAATATACTCATCAGCATCTAAAACAAGAACCCAATCATTTGAAGCTTTCTCAATAGAATAATTACGAGCTTTTGAAAAGTCATTGCACCAGTTAAAATCATAAATCTTATTTGTATATTTTTTTGCAATATCTTTTGTACAGTCCTTAGAACCTGTATCTACAATTACAATTTCATCTACAAAAGAAGCAATCTTTGAAAGACAACCTTCTAAATTTTCCTTTTCATCTTTTACTATCATACATAAAGATAATTTCATAATTTTATATCCTTTTTAAAATATTTTATAACCTTACAATTTAAAATTTAAATAAAACAATATTCATATATACATTTTTATGCTCTAGAATCAAAATTTTGTCCTAAATTTGGATCTACTGCCATACCTTCAAGCATCTCTGTCATTCCAGAAGCTGTTTCTTTTCCTTTATTCATTGCCATTTTCATTAAGGCTATACCAACATCTTGCTGTAATTTACATTGGTTCATAGACATTGACAATAATCCTATATCCATAAAAACACCTACTTTCTTTATATAATTCCTAAAAAATTTAATTCTAAAATTTTAATAGTTTTATCTATAATAGTTAACAATATCTTCTATTGAATTTACTCCATAATTCTTTGGCAAAGGCAATTCTTCTAAATCTTTTCCTTTAAATGTACCATCAATGTAATACTCCACACCAGCTATTTTTTCAAACCACTTAAGAACTTTATCTATATTAGGTGTATCTAACCCTAAGATATCGCAAAAGCCCTTTATTATACATAGCCCATAAGGAAAATCCTCTAAAAAATATCTTGATTTAAAATCAGGAATATATCCATCTTTTGTTTTTTTCATTGGTGTTTTTATCCCTTTAAAAGCTAAGATGCTGCTTATTTTTGGGTCATCTTTTCTGAAGTTTCTGATTCATAATGGTTTTTTAAAGATCTAACTCCTCGTAAATCTAATCCATTAATTCTGTGACACATTTTTGCAATTCATCGTCACAAGCAATCAAAATATCTGAAGATTTATCCGTCCAATCTTCATAAAAGTTTATTTTACTATTCCAGCTCATACCTTTCTTGTAGGAATGAAACATTGAATACAATCTTGTAGTATGCAAAATTGGATTAGATGGTGTAAGTGTAACATTTAAAAAATTTTTCAAAGGTCTGCATTTTATGTTTAATATGCTCTGCATAACCATACATACTTTCACAGTTTTTTCTATTGGTATTGATGCTATAAAAAGTTCATCTTTTCTGCCAAGATCAAATACAGATTTTCCATATTCTTTTACTCTTGAAATCCCAAATACTCTTTGAAATCCAAATAATGTACATCCTTTTCTTATGAGATCTTTACATAAAAATTCAACTCCACCACTTCCTGGCATAACCCCTATCCAGGCTTTATCTTTAATAAATGGGCTTATTTTTCTAAGAACATTTGGAAAAATATGCGATGGTAGAGTAGAAATAATGATATCTGAATCTTTCAGTACCTCTTCAGGCTTGTCTGATATACCATTAACCTGTCCTCTACACTTTACAACATTATTAATATCATAAATTTCAATTTCATTATTCCATTTATCTGGTTTTGAAGTGTACAAATTTACCTCTATATTGTTTTGTTTTCCTATATGCCCAAGCAGCAATGTACCAATATTTCCACCACCTAAAATACATATTCTAATTTTATTATTTATAGATCTCCAATAATTTTCTATTAATTTCATTTAAGTATAGTCTCCAAAGCTTTAATTAACTTATCATTTTCCTCTGGTCTTTTAATAGCTAGCCTAACAAACTGACCTTTAAAGCCTTTCTTAGTTGACAGATCTTTAATAAATATATTATATTCATCTAGTAAAATCCTGGTTAATTCCCTAGCTGTATACTTATCTAAGATCTCACATAATACGTAATTTGCTTGTGTTGGTACCACTCTTAAACTCTTAATTTCTGAAAGTTCAACAATATATTTTTTTCTAATTTCTTTAAATTTTTTTATTCCATCTTCATAGTCACCTTTGTATTTTTCAAATATTTGCATATAAAATTCAGCAAAAGAATTAATATTCCATATTGAAACATCCTTTTTAATATAATTAATAATATCTAAATCATTACAAACCATAACCCCTAGTCGAAGACCTGGGACTCCAAAAGACTTTGAAATACTTTTTATAACTATTAATTGTGGATAGTCATTTATTATATCTTCATTTATAAGTGTTGGGCATTCCTCTTTGTCTACAAAGTCTACAAATGATTCATCAACAATCAACCTTATTTTTCTTTTTTCAGCCCACTTAGCAATCTTAAAAACATCATTTTTCAATATATAATTTCCTGATGGATTATCAGGGTTAATTAATAATAATGTTGAGATATTTTTATCATCATAAAAACTAATTAAATCATCAGCCGAATATGTATAATCCTTATTGTCAGGATTATATGCTATTAAGTCTTCATTTCTTTTCCTATTAGGGTATTCTTCGAAGGTAGGTATCGGTGTTTGTCAAGCATGTTGTCGCATGAAATTTTCTGTTCGAAATTCTCTAGTATTAGTTTGTAAATTTTCACAGTGTGTATTTTCTGATTTCAAACACATATATACCATATATTAACTGGAAATTATTCTGTACATATGTGTTTATTATCATAGATTACAAGGCTTTATCCATATCTTTTCTTGGATTCAAAGATACCGTTTTAGGTAGCTCCCATTTTCTTATGCCCCTATTAAATCTTTGAGGATGAAGCTCTCTAGCAGCTTCATATACTTTTATTCTTTTCTTAATTATTTTCTCTGATAGTCCATTGTGTCTAGAATTTGGAGTTACAAAATTTAATCCACTGTGATAGTGTTTATTATTATACCAATCAACAAAGTCAAGAACCCATTCTCTAGCGTCAGCGATAGTTTTAAAGCCTTCTTGCGGATAACCAGGTCTATATTTGCAGGTTCTAAATAAAGCTTCTGAATAAGGATTATCATTACTTACTCTTGGTCTTGAAAATGAGGACATGACTCCTAATTCCTCTAATTTAGCCTTTAATGTATATGACTTCATAGGTCCCCCATTATCTGAATGTAATATAAGTGGTTTCCCCTTAATTTTTTCATTCATTATAGCTTTTTCAACTAATATTGAAGCAAATTCTCCTGTCTCCGTTTCCCAAACTTCCCAGCCTACTATTTTTCGGCTGAATATATCCACAATCATATATAGCTTAAAATATCGACCTACTACAACTGTGGATAAGTACGTTATATCCCAAGTCCAAACTTGATTAGGCTTATTTGCTATATGAGTTTCAGGTTCTTTTTTCTTTTTAGGGGCTCTCGCATACCCTCTATGAGTCTGCATTTTCTCCTTTTTTAGAATACGATACATAGTAGATTCAGAGGCAATATATATCCCTCTGTCAACTAGTGCTGGAACTATCTGTGATGGTGGTAAATCAGCGTATTCTGGAAGTTTAACGGTCTTTAGGACACTTTTATATTCAGCATCAGTGAGCTTGTTACTTGGAGAATTTCTCTTAATAATAGGTCTCATGTCCCTCCGTATTTCCTGTCCTTCGCACCATCTCTCATAAGTCCTAGAGCTTATCCCTACTGTTTTACAGGCTACTTCTAATCGAGCACCTTTTTCTCTAGCTTCATCTATTAAATTAACTATTGCTATGCGATCTGAGTGGTCTATTAATCTTCCACGTTGTCCACTAAGATCGCTTGTAACTTTTTTCTAAGAACTAGTAATGCTGCCGTTTCTGCTAGTGCCTTTTCTTTAAAACGCAAATCTTTCTCTAGAGCTTTTATTCTCTTAGCATCTTCTTGCTTTTTTAATTTTAATTCTTTAACCTCTTCACTATCGACGTTGCCGATGGTACTATTTAAACAGGCATTGTGCCACTTTTTAACATCTTCTACGAATAAGCCTTTCTCTCTGCAATATCTTGCTAATTCTGCTTCTGAGAGTAAATACGTCTCCATAACTGTTAAAAATTTATCTTTAGGGGTTACAACTCTTTTACCAGTGTTATTCTCAGTATTTTTAGGGTTCCTAGCTTTTGTTTTCCATGTTTGTAATGTAGATTTGCTTACACCTGTTTCTTTTGATAAATCTGAAACTGATATGTTTTCAGGTGGTAACATTCTTGCTATTAACTTTTCTTTTTCCAATTTACTATATCTCTTATTTATACCATTGCCTTTTGTCATAGGTACATCTCTCCTCTTTGTTCGAGAATATCATACATTATCTCCTACGACAACTATCTTAACATAGGGGGTATAACTATACCAATTTTGCCCTGAAGTTTTTCCATTAAGGATTTTATAAGTTCAGCTGCACCATTTCCAACTACAATTTCATTCTTATCTATTCCAAAATATTTAGCAGCCAATAGACTATTTACATCCATACCTGATGGGTAATCACAAATTAACCGCTCAAAATTAGCTTTAATTTCATCTAATAATTTTGGAGTTGGATAAAATGGATTTACCAAATAACAAAAATCTATTAACCCAGGGTATCTCCAATATCCACCGTACCTATTTTGAATTTTTGTTAATCTATCTTCTGGAGAATTTGTAAAAATGGACTCAGCTATATCTAAATCTTGAACGTCATCTATCTCATACCAAGATTCATTATTTAAAGTTGTAGCCTTTATTTCAGGTTTGTCCAACAATGTTATGACTTTTAACACTTGCTCATAGTACTCATTATCACCAAGTGCCTTACTATATGCCTCTAAGAAAGGTACATAGTGACTATTAGAAAATTCTTTGCTAAATTTATAAATGTTAACTGTTTTATAATAATTATTTATATCACAGAATTTAAAGTGTTTTTTATCCAAAAATTCCTTAATATTATTGTTTTCATCTAAAGTAACAACTGTACCATCCATCCAGCTTTCATACTTTGCTACTAAAGCTAAACTAGGATATGAGTCTTTAACTATTTTATTTAATACTGAATCCTCAAATATTAAATCTGACTCTAGTAATAATGTATCTTCCTGCAACAAATAATTTCTTGCTAAATAAAGTGAATATATATTATTAGTTTTATAATATATTTCATTATTTACGTAATTAATTGGAGTATGTATATTTAAATCATTTACGAATTTCTGTAATTCTTCACCTTTATATCCAACTACCATTGTTATACTTGACAAATTTAGTTTATCAAGTTGAGATAACATCCTTTCAATCATGGTAACACCATTAACTTTTACCATGCATTTTGTGTTATCGTTTGTCAATTCTTTTAGACGTTTTCCCATTCCTGCTGCTAATATAATTGCTTGCATTGATTAACTCCTTTCCTTAGTTATTTTTTGTATAAGTAAATCTTTAATATCTTTATATATTTTTTTACCACATGTTCCATCTATATTTTTATATATTTTATTTGCTATTCCTTTTTTATTTTTAGCTAAAGGATCATATCCCTTATTGATTTTACCAATAAGCCCATACCATGGGGTTTTTTATCATAGAAATACTAAAATATTTTTATGATGTTTTAATAATTTTGCATATTTTATTTTCACTTTTAATATAACGTTTTAAACAATCAAGTAAATTAACTCTTTTTGAAAGCCCTATCTATAACACTCCAAACTCTAGAAGTTGAACTTTTATCATTATACTTAAAAAACGCTTTTGACAAATTTTTTCTTTCTTTATCATAAAAATTAGAATTTAAAAACATTCCTTGATTTTCTTTTCTAATTCCAGCTGTGTCTGTACTTTAGGTCCAGCTGTCCAAAAATCATATGGTTCTAATGATAAGCCTCTATTTTTACGATATTGATCAATATCAGCAGTAACAAAAATTGCAGGCTTATCCATATAAAGAAAATCATTATATACAGTTGAATAATCTGTTATAAGCAAATCCCCTGAACCTAATATTTCATACAAATTATAACCTTTATTATCTAAATCATTATTATTTATAAAAAATAAATTCTTGTATTTTATGTTTGCTTGTTTTTTTAATGTTGATTTTTCCTCACCATGATGTACTTTTGAAACACAGATAGCATTATTGCTTTCCAAAAATTCATCAAATTGTTGATAGTTAAAATCTTTAATTTTAAAATTAGCATCTAAATTCACTGACCCTTCAACTCTATTACAATCATCAAATATGTGAAAAGTAGGCATATTGAATATTATTTTTTTCTGCGATAAATCAGCACCTAATAAATCTTCCAAATTTTTTCTGCTATTTTCAAGTTTTAACATATCATATCTTGGTAATCCAGTTATTCTATATATATTTTCCGGAATTGCATAGAAAGAACTTAGAACTACCATGTCTAACTGAGAATCAACACAAACAGTATCTACTTTTTTATATATATCAGGCGTTGCACCTGAATTTTTAAACGTTTTATCCATTAATCCACATGCTTTAAGCGTTACTCCACCATGACCTACTTCTATATTATAAGTAAATTTAGGATAGTTATAAAGAAATGTAGCAAATCCTGAAACAGTAATTTTTGATATCAATGGCACCTTAACAATATTTTCTATAGACCATACTTCTTTTCCCTTAATAATGTTAAAATTATATTTATTTTTAATTTTATCAGGAGCATACTTTATCAATGCATGTACATTTCCATCAGCTGCATTGAATTCATTAAAAGTAACTGTATTATTATATTTTTTTGTTCTTATACTATTCATTAAATCTTTATCAATATTAATTAATTGTAGTTTGTTATTATTTATTACTACAATATCACAATTGATTACACCTTTTTCAGCAATACATATAACTTGATTTATGTAATTTAAATCATATGGCACTAAAATATTTATTTTTTCAATAGACTGCATTTCAACTAGTGCATTTAATGATATAGTATTTATACCATATTTAAAATCCCTTTTATTATTACATATAGCTTTTATATTAATACCTTTATATAATAACATACTAACAAATTCTTCGTTGATATCATTATACATATCTATTAAATAGTACTGAGAATTCTGACTAAGATCATATTTTTCTTTAATAAAATTATACAAACTAGAGCCTTTCAAATTCATAGATATATATTCCACTTCATACGGTTTTATATTTTCATCAAAGATACACTCTAAATAAGTATTATATAAAATTTTATAATGCATATCTTTAAGACTATCTATTAACTCTAAAGCTTTTTTTATTCTTCTTAAACATAAACATTGATTGATTTTTAATAAATTTGCATTAGTCCTATTCTCTAAATTATTTAATTCTCCTTTTAGTTCTTTACTTATATTTTTTGATTCAGAAACCACATTTATAAAATCAATTATATTATTATTTTCATATAAAGCTTCAAGGTATTTCTTTTCAATAAAATTACATTGATTTTCTTGATATGCTTTTTTAACACATTTTTCAAATTCCTTGCTATCTTTAAAATTTAAATACAAGCCTTTTAAGGTTTCAAAAATTGGTGAATTGTACTTATTAGAAATATTATTTAAATTTTCCCCAATTTTTTTAAATCTCTTCTTCTATATTCCTCATTTATTTTTCCATCAGCAATATTACAAATTAAAGCAGCTCTAGCATTCCATGAATTTTCAGCTATAAAATCTTTTATTTCTTGTAAATCTACTTTTAAGTTAAGGCATTTTTCTATAGCTTTATTAAAATTTTCCTTTGTATTTGCCAAAAATGTGTATTTTTTATTCATAGCTGACTCAGGCATACAAGTTGTTATAACAGGCAATCCACATGCTATATACTCATATTGCTTTATAGGATCACAATTTACAATCAAATCTAAATTATCTCTAAATGGAATTATCCCTATTTGACAATTTCTTAAATAATTTTTTAATTCACTGTGCTTTTTCGGACCTATCATATATACATTATTGCATTTTTCATTTAAAATTTCATCTTCACCAAAGCCTATTATTACAAATGACTTATCTGGATTTGATTTTACAACATCATAAAAAAGTTCTTTATCAAACCAATCAAATATGGCACCGGTATATACTATTCTAGGCTCTGGTATATTTTTTAAATCTTCTGGAATTTTCTCATCTTTAACTATAAAATCAGCCTCATTAACTGCATTTCTAGACATGTAAACATTTTTTCTTTTTTCAATACTTGTTCTTTGAAGGTATAAGGATGTTGCAGTTGTTGTAATAGCTTCTGAAACATCCATTAACTCTTGTTCCCATACTACATTATTTTTGTTTCCCCAAAAGGCATACTGTAAATCCGTATTATCATCTACACATTCATATATAACTTTAAAATCACCTTTTAAAGCTTTTATAACATTTACCTGTGAAGGCAAATAAGGAATTATTTCAACGTCATTTTTACTTTTATCTAGTAAATATTGTACTAAATCAAAATAGCTATAGTATGTATTTTCATTAGTATAACTTACATTTAAAGGTTGATATATTTTAACTCCATCCACTACCTTTACATTTTCATTTATATATTTAATTATAGTATTAGTATCATATGCATTTTTTAGATTATATTCTATAGATGAACTTACATATAACACTTCATTACCAAGCTTTACTAGAGCCTTTGCAATATGATGCATTCTCTGCAATATTCCAGTAAATCCACATGAAGATAAAATAATAAAGGTTTTTTTGTTGTATTTTTCGCACAATTTTTTATGGTAAGCAAAGCTTCCTTATCTGAATATACACTTTCTAATTCTTTTTTAAGCTCTTCATTATTAGTGTATTTTTCAGCAAAGCCATAATAGATAGCTGAATCACTAAATATATTTAAGCTTTCATAAATGTAAGCTAAATTGTAATAGGCATCAGCATTTTCATTATCTAATTTTAATACATTATTTAAACAACCAATAGCAGTTTTATATTCACCAGTTTTTATACATAGTATTGCTTTTAAATTCCAAAATTCCGGTTCATGAAATAATTCTTTTTCATTTTTTATTATAAGATTTAAAGCTTCTTCAATTTTATCCTGATCAATATATTGAGCTATAGCTCCAATTGTATTCATAAGCCACTATCCCCTTATTAATTTAATATTATATTTCTAAAATTAATTTATTTACTTTTTCGCTGTACCCAAATAAAATAATCTCTTTTAAGCATTCACCAGCTTCTTTTTCATAATTGAACTTTACAAGCAATTTATATTTTATAGTCATTAAATCCAAATCAAATTTAACTAATTTAAGTCCTTCTTCAGTTGTATCATAGGCTTCTTGATATAATTCTTTATTTAATAAATCATTAATATTCTCACATAAACCTGGAATTAGCTCCTTTATTTCTCTACTAATTGGATCTTCTATATCATTTAAAAGCAATTTTAAATAACTAGCATAAAGTTTATTTAAATCTAAACCTTGTTTTATTCCTTTTATATACTGAGAAATATCTTTATACTTATATGAAAGAGCCTCCTTAACTTGAATGACAAAATTATCTTCCTCAGAAAGCATCCATTTTCTCTTATCAATAAAAGTAATATCATAAATTTTATTTATGACATAATATCTATGAGCTATAAAATCTAGAAAAATTTTCTGTTTTAAATCTTCTGATAAATTACCACCTAATAATAATGCTTTCTCAAACATAGCTTTTACTTCTATATCTTCAAATTCTGTCTGTGTAAAATTTTCTTTCTCTTTTATAAGAACTGCATTAAAATCATAATACTTTTTGCACAAATTAATTAAGACATTCTGAATTTTTTCATTTCCATACAAAAGTAATTCCTTAATTTCATTAATATCATTTTTTAATAAATAATATGTATATACTTCATATAGTACTTTATTATCTGATATTATATCTTTGATTAAATCTTTATGTATTTCTTGATCTTTCTTTAAACTCTTTATTATAACTATTATTTCTTTTAATAATCCTTTTAATATATTTTCATTTATATTTAATATATCCTCATATAAAACATCCCTATAAAGATAGTTTAATATATCTTCATAATTGTACTTATCAACTAAGCAATTTAAAGAGGAAATTTTGCACCAGCATTTGCCATCAATTATGATTTTAAATATATGCAAGGCTTTATTTCCTAAAAGAATTTTATCATCTATTTTAAATATATTTTCTAATGCTTTTTCATACAAACCTTCTTTGTAATAGCAATAAGATAAATTCCACAAAATAGTATTTTTACAGCCTTTAGTATTCACTATTAACATACCATTAAAATCTAATTCATTGCTTTCAATTCTTCTACATTCCATCAAATAGTTTTTATAATATTCTATGGCTTCACTACATCTATTTAAATTATTCAAAGACTCAGCACAGTAAAAATAAAAATCTATAAAGCTCTCATTTTTCAAACCTTCTTTGGCTTTTTCAAAAAGTAAATCATATTCTCCCCTACGATTTAAAATAACACAATACAAATTTATAACATAAATATACTTATAAATTTCATCTTTACATTTTTCATAAGCAATTTTTATATATTTTAATGCATTTGCTAAATCTTTGTGCATATTATAAGATACCGCAATTTGATATATAATGTATATATTTTCAGAGTCATTTGCATATTCCTTCATAAGAAGGTCAATATTCCTCTTAAATTTATACTCCATTAACTGGGAATCATCATTATTGTAACCATAATGAACAAATCTAACATTTGTACTTAATAATGGTCCTTTGCAAATTGGCTGTTCATGAATAGTGCCACTATACTTTATTGTATTATTTTTAAATAAGCGTAGCATAGGACAAACATTGCCCTCTTTTATGGAATTATCTACGGTTTTATAAAAACCAAATATTTTTATATATCCAGCATTAAAGTTATTAATATTTTTATTATTAAATAAATTTACTAATTCTCTTACGTCATATAAAACTTCATCAGCATCTACAATTAAGATCCATTCTCCTTTACAGTAGCCAATTGACAAGTTTCTCATAGAGGAAAAATCATTATTCCATTTATGAGAATATACTTTATCAGTGTACTTTTTAGCAATCTCTACTGTGTTATCGTAAGATCCAGTATCTACAATAACTATCTCTAAAGAAATGTAATTTTCAATTTTTTTAAAGCTAGTAGCGTTCTTTCTATATTCTTTTCTTCGTTTTTAACAATCATTGCAACACTAAGTTTCATTCTTTCTACTCCTATTTTCTAAATTTATTCACTATAATTATCGACATTTTTCATGTTTTCTTTATAAAAAAAACTTCTTCTTTAAAATTAAAGAAGAAGCTTTTAAAATCCTTAATAACTATCTTAATAATTGAAGTACTCCTTGAGGAGCTTGGTTTGCTTGTGCAAGCATTGCTTGAGCAGCTTGTTGTAATATGTTGTTCTTTGAGAAATTCATCATTTCTTTTGCCATATCAACATCTCTAACTCTGCTTTCTGCTGCTTGTAAGTTTTCAGAAGATGTATTTAGGTTGTTTATTGTGTGCTCTAATCTGTTTTGGTTAGCACCAAGTTTTGCTCTTTCAGTTGATACTGTTGTTATTGCTGTATCAATTGTTTTAATTGCTGCTGTTGCATCAGTAGCTGTAGCAACAGTTAATGCATCTACTGTTAATGCAGCAGAATCCATTTTGTTTATTGATAATGTTAAAGTTTGTCCATTATTAGCACCGATTTGGAATGTCTTATTAGAGAAGTCTCCATTTAATAATTTTTGAGTATTAAATTCAGTTTGGCTAGATATTCTGTCGATTTCAGTTTTTAACTCAGTTATTTCAGTTTTTATAGCAGTTCTATCTTCACTAACGTTTGTGTCGTTAGAAGCTTGTACTGCAAGTTCTCTCATTCTTTGAAGAATGCTGTGAGTTTCAGTTAAAGCACCTTCACCAGTTTGAATTAAAGAGATAGCATCTTGAGAGTTTCTTGAAGCTTGATCAAGTCCTCTAATTTGTCCTCTCATTTTTTCTGATATTGCAAGTCCTGCAGCATCGTCTCCAGCTCTGTTTATTCTTAAACCTGAGCTTAATTTTTCCATTGCTTTTCCAGCATTAGCAGTGTTGATTCCCATATTTCTATGAGCGTTCATAGCGTTCATATTGTGATTAATTATCATAATAAATTCCTCCCTGATATTTTAAGTGTACTTCCTTGCACACTATTTTTTATTTTATGAGACATGCTTTTCATCCCTCATATTCATAGTATCGTTAACCTTAAATATAACTTTACAGTTTTTAAAAAAATTATATTCTTTTTTTAAAAAATGAGGATCTCCTAAAAAAGCTTTATTATAAGTGTTATGAGCACTCTTTTGTAGTTTAACAGTTTTAAGCTTTGTTTTGTAATACTCTTTTTTAGATAAAACCCTTTCATTTAATTTCTCCTCTAGCTCTTTTAAACACAAATCTTTTAAAATTTTTTCAATATCTAATCTAGAGTACTCTTCACTCTTTACTTTGCTTATAACATTTTCTCTTAATTCTAATAATTTTTGAAAGGACTCCATATCGTCTTTTTCTATTGCAGAAATCATGTTTACAGTAATTTTTTTATAACTCTCTAATAGATCTCTTAGCATAGTTTTCTCCTATAAAAATTGTAAAGGAAAATCATATATTACATAAGAAACATTTGAACAAATCCTACAAGTTCTTAGCTTTACGTAGATGAAAAAAGTTATTATTTAATTTTAGATTCCGAAGGAATATTAATTAAATAATCTTTTTTCAATTGAAGTAAAGCTTAGAACTTGTTACTGAAGTGAATAGTTTCTGTGAAATATATGATTTCCAGTAGCAATTATTTTCATAAAAATTGAATAAATATTACTTAGTTATGGTACAATTTACTGTCCTTGGCTAAACTGCTGCATAAGCCAATTACTTTGTGAATTAAGCTGATTCATAGCTTTCTCTAAAGCAGCAAACTGAGTATAATATTTGTTTTCTCTATCAAATAATTTTTTCTGCATTTCTTTTATTGCTTTGTCCTTATCTTTAAGGTATTTTGAAAGAGTATTATTAATATCAGTAAAATCACCAGAAATACCTGACTTTTGAAGCAGTATTCCTTTTCCACCTGTAGTTCTTGTAAAGTCTTGAATTACATCATTTAATCTTTGGAATATTCCTTCCTCGTTATATCTGGTTTTTCTGTCAGAAGCAGTTAAACTACTACTATATCTTGAATAGGAAATAGATTTCTTTGCAAAAAACTTAGACACCTCGTCTCCTCTATTTTTTAAAGCTTCCTTTAATTTACTTTCGTTAATTACTATTTTACCCTTTTGAGTATAGTCACTAGAGGTATTTAGACCTATATCTCTAAGATTTATATCTACTCCATCTACTTTAGGAAAGAAAGCACCTCTAAGCTGAGATAACATATTCTCTAAATCCGAATCATTTCTAACTAAACCTGCTTTAACTTTAGTTTCCCACTTTTCTATTTCATCATCACTCATATCTTTCTTTTGAGCACTAGTAAGTGGGGAGTAGCTATAATTTCTTTTCTCCGTAATTTTGGTATTTATTTTATCAATTAGTTCATTATATTTACCAATGAAGTCTTTTATCTTCTTAAAAGATCCTTCAGTATCGGAGTTAATTGTAAAACTTACATCTGAAGCAGGTTTACTATTTAAAGTATAATTAACTCCATCTATAGTAAAGCTATTTTTATCCTTAGAATAAGTAGTAGTATCTCCATTTGGATTTTCTAAGGTAAACTCTGCATCTTTTCCACTAAATGTCTTGCTATTAGCGGTAGGATCAGTGTCACTAAAGGCTTTATCTCCAAGTATGGTTTTAAAAAAGCTTCCTTCTGAATCTTCAATATAAATACTAGAACTTAGTCCTGTATCCTTTGATGTTAAAGTAAACTTTTTAGAACTTTCACTGTAGGTTATATCCACTCCAGTTTTTGATTTAATATCATAAAGTATACTACTTATGGTTTTATCTTTAGCTCCTGTAGGATTAGTTTCTGAATAATCACTTCCAAAGTCATATTCAAAAACAGAATCATTAATTCTAAATTTTACTTTTGAATTAATTAAATTTGACATTTTTTCATTAAAGCTCATGTTTACTTCAAAATTGTCATAAGCTCCAAAAACCTTTGAAGCATTTCCAAAGAGACTTATTTGCTTACCTGAAGTTGATGTAAATCCAATTTTTCCATCTACAAGACTTAAAGTTAAATCATCTCCTGAAATTCCAGCTGACACTAGCGAAGAGTTCAATTTATCTATAAAATCACTATCCGTAGGTGCAATTCCAGAAGGTAATTTTACGCTTTTAATTTCATTTCCCACTCTAACAGTTAAAGAGTCATTAAATCCCTCTATTATTTTGGGATTAACCTTAAAAGAATTAGTTAAAGTTCCTGAACTAATCCCAGTATCATTTGCATCTCCCGATTCTATGGAATTAATACTAATAAAACCTAAATCTATACTTTTATCATTGTTTTTTATATTAGCTATAGCTCCATCGCTAAATTTAAAACTGGTACCAGAAGTTGTAGTTTCAGCTTCTACGGAAATATCCTTTGGGAAAGTGCTTGTTCCATCTTTTGATTTTAAATCTTGAAGCTTAGAATTTATCTTCGATGCAAGTTCTTCTCCAGTATAATTTCCTTCATCTACACTTACTTCATAGTCTTTACCGCCATATGCAAAAGTTATTTTATTATCGTTAAGTATTTTTGTTACATCCTCAAACTGAACTTCTCCATTTTTGTTAACTGCCTTTACCCTATCTGAAAGCTTGTCTGTTCCTACAGTAACCTTAGAAGCTTCAGTATTTATAGCTTTAACTAAATCATCTACACTGCCATACCTATTATAGCCTTTTACAGAATCTATTGGTATGTCTAAATTTGCAGTAGTTCCATCTGAAAGTTTTAAAGAAATACTATTGTTGTTATTATCAATTTTAATTTCTGCGTTTGAGGCAGCACCTACTATTTTATTAATAGCAGTTGTTCCCTGAGCCTTTGCTTTTTCAGCAATTTGGCTAACACTAAGTGTGTACTTTCCACTTATAGCTCCAGAAGTTCCTTGTACTTTAACATCGCTTCCTGAAATCCCATCTATACTAAACTGTGAAAATGTGTTCTCTGATAGCATATAGCTATCACCTTTCAAAACATCAAAATAACCATTCTTAAATGTATTGATATCTCCAATGATATCTCTATACATTTCTTGTCTCCATAAAATAAGCTGTCTATCTTGCTGCATTTTATCAAGTTTTAAATTATAAGGCTGCATCATCTGCTTTACCATAGCATCAGTATCCATACCTGTGGCAAGACCTGTTACCCTTGTTGGCGTTATATTCATAACCTATCCATCTCCTTTCGTAGATTAATAGCTATCTTACTCCTTTAGATATTTTATACGCTTCATCCCAAGTATTTTTTATGTCCTCAATAAGAGGTATAACCTCGTCCATTATCTTAACATCTTTTTTTAGATTTGCCTGTACTAGTCTATCTATTATAAACTGGTATATGGATTGCAATTTTTTTGCCCAATCTCCACCTTTACTTACATCTAAGGTTGCCATTAACTCATAATATATATCTTCTGTTTTCACAATATTTTCATGAGCCTTTATTATATTTTTATCCAGCATAGCTTGTCTTGCTATTTTGGCAAATTTTAAGGCACCATCAACTAGCATAAGTAAAAGTTGATCTTTTGAAGCATAGTTTACACTGTTATTTTTATATGCATTATATGCATTTGCATTTCCACCATACATAAAAATTACCTCCTACTTTTTCGTATCTATAAATATTCCTCTATTTTCTCCTTCATACTGGATTCCATCTTTAAAAGCTTCTACATCTAAATTATCTGCTTTATATCCTTCTACAACCACTTTTTTCTTATTATCTTTAGCTTTTTTTAGCTTATATGCAAAATCTTTATCTCTAGAAAACTTTTTATTTTTATCGTCACTAACTTTTATCTCGTTTTTTCTATGAATTTTTCCAGGCTTTGTGGTATCTTTTATTTTTTGCCTAAGCTCAGTGTCTATTTTATTTAATCTAAATTCCATAAAAATCACCTCTTATTTTTAATTAAAAGAATTAAAAAACCACAGTAACTTTTATATTTTATAGCGTTAAGCCTTTTTATCTACTATTATTCCTACCATTTCACACATTTTAGCTACCATATCTAATATCTTTTTAGGGGGAATCTCTTTTATTACTTCTTTTGTGTCATTGTCTATTATTTTAATAACATACTGATTAAATTTATCATGTTTTTCGTATTCTACATGAGTAGAAGCCCCATCAATAAGTTTATTTAAACCATCCACCATATCCTTAATGTCTTTTTCTTTTAAATCTCCATCTTCTCTATGTTTATCATAATTATCGGAAGATTTATTCACTGTATTTTCAGCTTTTGACGTTTCCTTTAATACTTTTACTGTAGTATTTACTGTGTCACTACTATTTTGTCTTCCTTGACCAATAGAATTGATTTCCATACCAATGCACCTCACTTATTAGAGTACTAATAGCTAACAGAGTATACTTTATGACTTTATCTATATGCTATTATTTTTTTAAACTTTTAAGTACCTCTAAATTTAATCTTACGGCTTTTTGTTTTCCTCTTCTACTTGCATAATTAGTTCTTTTCTTAGAATAGTAACATCCCTTGGAGCATCTATGGCTATTTTAACTGAACCTCCATCTACTTCTACAATACTTATCTCAATATTGTCCCCTATAACTATTGATTCTCCTTTTTTCCTTTTTACTACTAACATTAACTTTCCTCCTTAAACACAGGATGTTTGATTAAATATTTCTCTGTATTTAATATTATTTGTTCCCCTATTTTTTCTTTTATATTAATAATTATAGGAGCTCTTAAGTTAGTAGTAATATTTCTATAGTTTGAGTTTAAGTTGACAGTAGTTAAAACAAGTACCTCTTCATAAGAATTTATCCTAAGCTTATTTAATAAACTATTCGATAATTTTAATTCATAATCTTTTAAAACTTCAAAAGGAGATATCACTACAATTCCAATTTCACTGTCTTCAATAGAATGAAGTACTTTAAAAGCTTCATTTCCATCTATAGGAAATAGAATATATCTTTTTAAATTTTCAAATCCTGGAATGCCATTTTCAAACTCTATTACATCTTCTTTTTCATATTTATGAATTCCATGATATTTTGTTTTTAATTCCAACTTTCTGTCTCCTATCTAATATAATCTATTAAGGTTGGCTGAAGAACTTTAGCACTAGTTGTTAAAGAAGATATATATACCGTCTGGGCTGTTGCAAACTCCATAGTTTTTTCTGTTATATCTATATCCTCAGTTTTAGACAATATTTCTTTCATATTAAAATTCTGATCTTCATTTTTTGATTTAGCACTATCCATGCTATTTTGCTTTGCACCTACCTCTGATCTAATTTTTAATATGTTTTTTAGTGCATCTTCAATATTTACTAAATCATCATTTATTAACTTCTTTACAGAATCTTTGTCTTCTGTAACTCCATCTTCTTTTTTATAATCCAAATGATTTACTATGTCATTTAGAACATTTCTTAAATCTTTTCCATTATACTCCATAACATCTCTAGCAGTTACGTTATAATCTATAATTACTCCTTGAGAGATCTCAACTTTAAGCTTTTCTCCAATTTGATTTAATTCATTTCCATCTACTAATTCTCCATCACCTTTTTTATTGTACATAATCCTAGTGTTTTGAGAATTATTAGGGCTATACGTGATGTCACTCTCTTGCTTTATCCCAAGTTTATCTGCCTTAACTTTAAAAGTTGTAGCACTATCACTGATATTTACAAACTTTAAATTATTATTTGCAAGATCTGTTACAACTTTTACTTTTCCTCTTAACCAATCCTCAGAGGAAGTATTAATTTCATCGTTAATCTTTCCTGCTAAATCACTTAGGTTTTTAATATTCTCTGTATTATGAAGAGTAATCTTTTTTGTATTTACATTAAAGCCTAGTTCTATGTCTAAATCACCACTTAAACTACCTAAAGTGGATACATTTATAACTTTACTAGAAGGTTCATTTATAGAAGTTGCCTCTCCATCAATTAAAAGTTCTTTAGATTTTACTATAAACTTGTTTAAGTTTCCATTGTCATTTTCATTTACTACTTTTAATCTATTATTAGATACATCTATTCTGACTTTGTCTTTAAGCCATGTTTTTGACGAAGTGTCTATCTTATTATTAAGTTTATTTGCTAGATCTTGTATATTAGAAATTTTTGTTCCCTTTGAAAGCGTAATAGTCTCTTTCTCAGTTGCACTAATAGTTCCATTTCTATCTACATCAAACTGTAATTCAAAATTTATATCTTCTTTTAACTTTCCATCACTTTCAACTAAACTTTCTTCTCCTGAAAAATCTAGAGAATTAGTTTCAACTGCACCAGAAAAACTGCTACCACCTTGTATCATAGTTGGTTTAGTTGTAGCCCTAGTTCCACCAAATATATATTTACCATCAAAGTTAGTATTTAATATCTGTGAAAACTCAGATACCTTTTCATTAATTTCATCTTTTATAGCCGCTAATTCATTTTCTCCATAGCCACCATTTCCAGCTGATACCAAAAGCTCTTTTACTCTTTTAAAGACCTCACCCATTTGGTCTAGAGATGTATCTGTAACATCTAACCAGTTTATAGTATCCTTAATGTTTTCATTGTACTGCTTATTGGAATTAATCTGAGTATGAAGCTGCATAGATCTTGCTACCTTAAAAGGATTATCTGAAGGCCTTCTAATTTCTTTTCCAGATGTCATTTGCTCTTGAAGAGTCTTTAAATTTTGTAAATTTACATTCATATCCCTTAAAAAATTGTTCGAAAGCATCTTATTTGTTACACGCATTTTTTATCACCCCAATATTCTTTAGCGTTTTAGCCCATTAACTACTACATCTAAAAGTTCATCTACTGTAGAAATTATCTTGGCATTTGCTCCATAAGCATGTTGAAATTGAATTAAATTAGCCATTTCCTCATCCATGGAAACTCCTGATACTGATGTCCTTCTTTGATCAAAATCGCTTAAAAGCTTATCTTGATTTTTAACTATTCTCTTTGCTTCCTCTTCCTGTATTCCAAGAGTATCTACCATATCTTTAAAGTAGTTATCTAAAGTCATACCACCAACATTACTTTGAATTGTCTTTATTCCAAGTTCTGTATTAAGTGAAAATCCTCCTGTTAAATTATCAATAAAAGACTTTCTATTTGCATTTTCTAAATCTATATCTTGAACTTTAAATAAAGCATCTCTTAGCATTGCAATTGCAATTGCCCTTTTAGAATCATTTTCTCCTGAATCTTTTGTTGCTCCAGCGTTTATTTTCATAACATTATCTAAAATATCTTTATTAACTGATATGTTACCTGCAGTAATTGAGGCTTCATCTGTAGAATCCTCTGAATTTACAAAGAAATTCGTATTTTCTACTTCAGGGTTTTTAGTTCCATCAGTGCTTCCTGTGTGAATAGCATTTACTGCAAAAGTTAGGGCTTTTGCTAGCTTATCTATTCTATCTACATAGTCATCTACATCCTTTTGAACTGACATGTATCCTTGAAGAGCACCACTACTTGGCTTAAATAGTCCTAGTTTTTGGTCAATTTCAGAAACATTACTTATAGCAATTACACCATCTGAATACGCTGTACCATCTTCACTTGCCCAAATAACTTTACATTCTTCAATGTTTCTTTTTATGCTATTAACTTCGTTTTTATTAAAAACTGATCCCTTAGGAGATTTAATCACTTCAATAGTACCAGTTTTATTATTATCCCCTTTTTTAAAGTAATTGATTTTTAAAGAAGTAACATCACCTTTACTATTCTTTACCTCTTCAATATTACTTACATAAGAGAACCTGCTTACAGCATAATTTGGTTCTTTCCTAACTAATAAAGGTTCTCCTCCATCAGGAACGTTTTCTATGTCTCCAGGTCTTAAGTCCTGAGTTGCGAAATTTCTATTTTTTAAATCTATGTTTAATTCGCTACTTAATTTATCCATAAGTAAATCTCTTTTGTCCATTAAATCATTTGGTTCTAATCCTGAAACCTTTACCTTCATAATTTGCTGATTTAAAGTATCTATTTGATTTAACATATTATTTACTTGATAAACTGTATCTTTTATAATGTTTTGAGCATTTGTTTTTACCTTTTGAAGCTGATTGTAGGTATGATTCAAATCATTTGTAAGAGCTTTAGCCTGCTGAGCCACAACAGTTCTGGCATTAGAAGTTTCCGATTGCTTAGTAAACTCCTGCCAAGCATCAAAGAACTTTCCAAAAGAAGTGGATAGACCCGTATCTGAAGGCTCATTGTATACACTTTCTATCTCACTTAAAAATCTATCCCTTGCTTCATACATACCCATAGTACTACTTTCATTTCTTACTTGAAAGTCTAAAAATTCATCTCTCACCCTTTGAATAATAGATATTTGAGCTCCAGTTCCAAGCTGTCCTGGACCCGCTGCATTATTTATTGATGGCATTGGAAATGGAGTTGTAGTCTCCATCATAGCCCTTTGCCTTGAATATCCTTCTGTATTTGCATTTGCTATATTGTGAGATGTAACATCTATAGCCTTTTGTTGTACAAAAGACCTCTTTTTGCTACATTAAAAGTACCAAACAATCCTGACAATACTATTCACCCTTTCTTTAAATCCTATAGTTATAGAACAAACATATATCTTATTTTCTAACTTTTCCTGAAGCACCATAAGTTCTGGCAGTAGGTCTTGAAGGATTTATTATCTCAAGCATCTTATTTGTATAGCTTAACCCTTGTTTAATTAAAAGCTCATTTGTATCCTTCTGAAGAGTTACAGAATGTAAAAGCTTTCTTATTTTCCTGTAATTTTCTTCAAGTTCAGGTTTGCTACTCCCAATAACTATTTCACTTATAGGCCTATCTCCTGTTAGATTTCTTCTTTCCACTTCAATTCTAGCAACTTCTACGCTTATTTCCTTTATTTTTGGTATTATAGCTTCCATATTAAAGACTTCTTCTTTCGTAATATAACCATGTTGTTCCTCTAGAAGTTCTAATAAACTGCTTAGTGATTCTATCTCTGCAGAAATTAATCCATTTAATTTTTCTTGCATAACTATATTCCCTTTCCTCTAACGAATTTCATTAAGGCTTCTGCAACTTTTCTTGATTCTAGTTTATAACTTCCATTTTTAATTTGCATTTTTATATCTTGCACTTTTTTTCATCAGGTATTAACTCCTCTAAGTCAGAGAAATAACTTAAACTCTTTCCTATGTCGGAAATCTCTATTTTGTCTTGATTTTTTATACTACTTTTTTCTTGTACACTACTTTTATTTCTTATAGAATATAAGTTAATAATTTTACTAGGATTTACTCCATTAACTTTCATATTATACACTCCTTGAACTACCTTCTTAAACTATTTATCGAAATAATAAATAGAAAGTTTATACTTATATAAAAAAACTATTTTCAATTTGAATACAAAGAAAAATTAGGAATCATACGACTCCTAATTTATTATTTTACTTCAAAAGTTAAACTATTTTCCTAAACTTTTCACACGATCTTTACTACTTACTATACTAGTTAGTCTTACTCCAAAATTTTCATCTATAACAACAACTTCTCCATAAGCTACTATTTTACCATTAACAAGAATCTCAACTGGCTCTTCTGCTAGTTTATCAAGTTCTACCAAAGATCCTGTTCCAAGGTTTAATATATCCTTAATGCTCATCTTAGTTCTTCCAAGAACTACGGATATTTGAAGTGGAACATCTAATATTAAATCAATATTACTAGGTAGTGCTGCATTAGCAGCAACTTCTCTTAATGGTTCAAAAGCAGCCTTTTGAACTTCTACTTGCTTACTTACAGGAGCTTTTTTAGTTTCTATTGGTTTTTCCTTTATGAACTCTTCTTTTGTTTCAATTTGAGGCTCATTATTTAAAACTTCAGGCACTTCTTCTTTTGGTTCTTCGTTTCCCATCATTATATTTACAATCTTCTTACCTGTATTTATAGGAAGAATCTGCATTATCTCACTATCTACCAAAGTTCCTATGTTTAACTTAAATGCAACTTTTATAATAGTTTCATCTTCATCTATTCCCTCTGCTAAAACCTCAGAGTTATCACTCCATATTCTAGATTTTGGTGGTGATATATTTACTTCCCTTGAAAACATTGTTGCCATAGAAGTTGCAGCAGAACCTATCATTTGATTCATAGCCTCAGCAACTGCGCTCTCCTCTATCTCAGATAGGCTTCCACTGCTCTCGACGCTACTTCCATCTCCACCCATCATAAGACTTGCTATGACAGCTGCATCTGAAACCTTCATAACTAAAAGGTTCTCTCCCATTATTCCACTAGTGTACTGAACTTCTAGACATATATTTGGTACTGCAAAAGTATCTCTTAATTTTCTTAGTGTAGTAGTTGTAACCTGTGGAGTGGTTATGTTTACTGTTTGATTTAATATAGTAGAAAGTGCAGTAGAAGCAGATCCCATAGAAATATTACCTATTTCTCCAAGAAGATCTTTTTCAGTGTCACTTAGTGCTTCTTTATTATCTTCACTATTGTCACTAGTAGCCTCTTCATTCCCACCGTTCAAAAGAGAATCTATTTCTTCTTGCGAAAGGAAATCATTACTCATATTTTTCCACATCCTTTTCTCTAATATCTATAATTTGTATACCTCTGTTTTTACCAACAATGCCTGCCTTGGCATAATAATAAGTATTTTCACCTACTAATATATCTATAGGTTCATCAATTTTACGATCTAAAGTAATTATGTCCCCTACAGTTAATTTTAAGAAATCATCTACAGTCAGATCCACTTTACCAAGTTTTGCTAAAAGTTCAACATCCACAACATTTAGCCTGTTTTTTAACTTGTCCCTAGATTCTTTTAGTATTTCTTCATTGCTTTCTTTAAACCAATACTGAACTACCAATTTATCTAGGACTTTTTCTATACTTAAATAAGGTATACAAATGTTAATAAAAGAATTACTGGTGCCTATTTCTACAGAAAAAGTTATGAGTGCTACTGGTTCATTTGGAGCCAAAGTTTGATTAAGCGCTGGATTTGTCTCTAGTGCCTCTATCTCCGGGTCCATTACATCTAATATTTCTTCCCAAGCCAACTTTAAATGAGATATTAATCCTTCAGTTACCTTTTTTATGATGTTTTTATCAATATCTGTAAACTCTCTCATTTTAAATTCTTTCATACCAGTGCCACCTAAAAGTATATCCAAAACCCTAAATACAAATTCAGGATTACACTCATACAATATTGATCCACTTAAAGGTTGCATTCTAAATATGGTTAATATAGTTGGATTAGGCATAGAATGAACAAATTCCTCATAGGTTATTTGTTGGACTGACATTATCTTAACCTTAATATTAGTTCTAAGCTGTGCAGATAAATAGCTAGATATTATTCTAGAATAATTATCATGCACCAATTCTAAAGTTCTTATATGATCTTTAGAAAACTTTTGAGGGCTTCTAAAGTCATATTTTTTAACTTTATGCTCTTCCTGCTTAGCTAACTGTTCTGGCTCAAGCTCCCCAGATGATAAGGCAGACAAAAGGGCATCTATTTCACCTTGAGTTAAAACCTCTGCCATATTGATACCTCATTTCTTTCTAATTTAACATTAGCTTATCTATATCAATTAAAGTTACAATTCTGTCTTTAAAATTAATTATTCCTCTTATATAGGCTTTTTTGTCTTTATCATTTATTGTTTCAATCATATTCTCTTCTACTTCTAGAACCTCATCAACTTGATCAACGCTTATACCAACAGATTCTTCTTCAAGAGAAACTATTATTATATTTTGCTGAACACCATCATGAAGTTTATCTATATTCAATAGAAGATTTAGATTTAATAGAGGAATAATGTTTCCTCTTAGATTTATAATTCCTTTTATTGATTTTGGTGCCTTAGGAACTTTTGTAACTTCCATCATATCACTTATACTTTGAACTTTAGCAGTCTCTACTGCAAATTGTTCATCATTAAGTTTAAAAATTACAACTTGCATATATCCACCTCCTAGCCTATTACTTTTCTAATAGCTTCAAGTACTCTGTCCGCTTGGAATGGCTTAACTATAAAATCTTTTGCTCCGGCTTTTATAGCATCCATAACCATGCTTTGCTGACCCATAGCACTACACATTATTATTTTCGCACTAGAATCGATTTTCTTTATGGCCTTTACTGCTTCAATTCCATCCATGTCTGGCATAGTAATATCCATAGTAACTACATCTGGTTTTTCTTGTGTGTATATTTCCACAGCTTTCAATCCATTATTTGCTTCTCCAACTACTTCAAAACCATTCTTTTCTAATATATCCTTAATCATCATTCTCATAAAAGCAGCGTCATCAACTATTAATACTTTACTCATTTTTTTACCTCCACCGTTTATATTCCTATTGAACTTAATATTTTTTCTAGTGAACCGGGCATAGGTACATAATAAAAATGCCCACTTATATTTTCATCATACTTGCCAAATAATGTTTCTATATCTAAAACATATTCATCATATTGTCCTGACTCTATGAAAGTTGTAGAAAGTATTGCCCCTAGCATATCATAGGCTACAGCAGGCACTGACGGCATTATAACTAAATTTGTAAATTTAGCAATGGCATTCATATATGCACCACACATTATATTTCCAATTTCACATAGCACCGAATTTCCCATTTCGCTAATTTCCTTTTCATTATTGCCAAGTATCTTATTTACTATATTCAAAGCCACATCTTTTTCCATAACAAATAGTATATTACCAGGAGTATCTCCAAGTACCCTAACTAAAACGCCTATAGCTACTCTTTCACCCCCACCTTCTCCGAAAATTTCATCAAAAGGCACCACATTAAGAGACGGTACTGTCATCTCAACTTTTAAATTTAGAAGTTGAGATAAAGCAGTAGCAGCATTTCCAGTACCAATATTTGCTATTTCCTTCAAGGCATCTAATTGTAAATCATTTAAATCCAAATAACCCATGATAGCCTCCTCACTATACTAAAGCTGAAACATCAAGAATCAAAGTAACAGTTCCGCCTAAAATAGTTGCTCCAATATATTCTTTTAATGAATGAAGGGTTTTTCCTAAAGGTTTTATTACTATCTCTTGTTGTCCTAGTAGAGAATCTACTAGAAGTCCTACTGTTTTTTCTCCTACTTTTACTATTATAATATATTTTTTACCACTATCCTCAGTTTCTATTTCCAGTTTCTCATTTACTCTAACTAGTGGTATTACTCTATCACCGTATAGGATAACTTCTTTGTTATTGGTTTTCTTTATTCTATCCTTATTATAATCAATAACTCTATCTATATATCCTAAGGAAATAGCCATAGTTTCACTACCTACTTTAACCAAAAGAGCTTGAATAATTTGAAGTGTTAATGGAAGTGTTATTATAAATGTTGTTCCCTTACCAACTTCACTTATAAGATCTAAAGTTCCTCCAAGGGAAGTAACCTTAGTCTTAACTACGTCCATTCCAACTCCTCTTCCTGAAATATCTGTAACTTCTTTATTAGTACTAAAGCCCTGTAATAGAATCAAGTTTTTAATATCAGCTTCACTCATACCTTCAGTATTTATACCCATTTCTTCCGCTTTAGCTCTTACTTTTTCAGGATCAATTCCCGCCCCATCATCGGAAACCTTTATAACTGCCTTTGTTCCTTCTTGATAAGCAGTTAATTTTATTTTACCTACTGGATCCTTACCACTTTTTATTCTTTCTTCTTTTGATTCTATACCATGATCTGCTGAATTCCTTAATAGATGAAGTAGCGGATCGCCTATTTCATCAATAACTGTTCTATCAAGTTCAGTTTCTTTTCCTTGTATTATAAGTTCCATATCCTTGCATAGTTCTACGGATAAATCCCTTATCATCCTTGGAAATCTATTGAAAACCACCTCTACTGGAAGCATTCTTATTTTCATAACTAAATCTTGAAGATCAGAAGTAGTCCTTGCAACCTGTTCTAAAGTTTCATTTAACTCCATTAGTTTTGCTTTTTGACTAATCTGCTCTAATTTAGTTCTGTGTATTACAAGCTCAGATACCATGTTCATAAACTTGTCTAATCTTTCAAGGTCAACTCTTACTGATTGATGAGATTTCTTATGAGTACCATTTTCCTTATTTGAAGATTTTTCTTGTCTAGCTTTAGCTTTAGTATTATGATTGTCTTTTACTTCTGCTTTAACCTCTTTTGCTTTTACAGGCTCTTCCCCAATTTCTTTTCCTGTTTCAGCTATACCATCTAAGTTAACTTCTGTTATTACAACCTTTTCTACCTCAGCTATATTTATAAGAACATTATATATATCTTCCTTATCCTTCTTTGTTAAATAAACAAGATTAATTGTGAAATCAAAATTTTCGCTTTCTATATCCTCAGTTCCAGGTATTGATTTTATTATTTCACCATATTCCTCTAAATCTTTAAATATCAAAAACGCTCTTGCTGATTTTAGCAAAGTATTTTCGCTTAAAAAAACAAAAATCTCATAAGCATTAAATCCTGAATAACCAGCTTGTTTTATCACATTTACGTCATATTCATTTAAATCTATAGAAAGATTTCCATCTGCTGATTCATTGTTATTACAATTATTAACTTCAGTTTTGCTTTCTTCCTTTTTCTTTTCTTTATTGTCTTCATGCTCATTTACAAGTTTTTCCAAATCTTCAATTATGTCTTTTATATCTACATCTTCATCTATATCCTCAGAGATATTGTTAATCATACGCTCTAAAGTGTCTAGGCACTTAAAAAGTATTGTGACTACATTTTGATTAACCTTTAACTCTCCATCTCTAAATTGGGTAAGGACATCTTCCATCTTATGAGTTAAATCTGCTATATTGCTAAATCCCATAGTTGCAGCCATTCCTTTTAGAGTATGGGCTACCCTAAAAATCTCATTTAATCTATCAACATCCTCTGGGTTCTGTTCCAATTTTAATAATGAATCATTCAAAACTTGAAGATTATCCATAGATTCTTCTAAAAACATAGACATATATTGAGAAGTATCCATTTTATTACCTCCTATATTTTCTTATATATGAAAGTGGAAGATTTATCAAATCCAAATTCTTTATAATTATATATACTTTCTGTAGCCCCAACAAATAAAAATCCTCCCTGTTTTAAAGACTTACTAAACTTACTATATATTGAATCTTTAATTTCAGGTTTAAAATATATTACAACATTCCTGCATACAATTAAATCAAAGCCACTTTCATAACCTTCAATAATTAAATCATGCTTTTTAAATGTAATCATATTTCTTAGCTTCTTATCTACAACATATTTATCGTCAATCTTTGAAAAATATTTATCTAAATAATCATTTTTTATATTTTTTATTTCTGTTTCGCCATATTCTCCCTTTTTAGCTTTCTCTAAAATATTCTTATCTAAATCTGTAGCTAGAATTTTATGATTTAAGCCTGGTGCTATTTCGTTTAATGTCATAGCAAGAGAATAAGGCTCAGCTCCTGTAGAACAGGCGGCACTCCATACTTTCAAAGGTCTTCTATTTTGTGAAAGCTCTTTCTTTAATATTTTACTTAGTTCCTGAAATATATCTGGATTTCTAAAAAATTCAGTTACATTTATAGTTATAAAATCTACAAATTTTTCTCTTTGCTTTATGTCGCTTTTTAGCATTTTAACATACTCATCTACAGTATTTGCACCAACTCTTGACATAAGACTTTGAATTCTTCTGTGTAACTGGTTCGATTTATAAGCAGATAAATCTATACCAAATTCTCTTAATGCCCATTTTTCAAATTCTAGTAAATCCATAACTATCTCCCCTTACTTCTAACAACCTTTACTATTTCTTCAGCTATTTCATATAATGGCAATACTAAATCTATTTTTCCAGTTTCATAGGCTGCTTTTGGCATACCATAAATCGTACAAGTACACTCATCCTCTGAAAAAGTAGTTCCGCCATGCTCCTTTATATACTGAGATCCCTTAGCCCCGTCTTTCCCCATGCCAGTTAAGACAACACTTAAAAGATTAGGTCCATATACATTAGCTACAGAAAAAAATAATTTATCAACAGCTGGTCTGACGCCCCATATAGCCGGCTCTGTAGACAAATGTATTTTTCTTTCTTTTGTAACTATCATGTGAAATCCACCGGGTGCTATATAAACCGTATTGTTTTCTACGCTTTGGTTTTCTTCTGCTTCTATTACCTTTAATTTACTGTTCTTATTAAGCCTTTCTGCAAAAGCTTTAGTAAACCCAACTGGCATATGCTGAACTACAAAAACAGGAACATCTAAATCAGGAGGTAACTTAGTAATAATACTATATAGAGCCTTAGGTCCTCCAGTTGAAGCGCCAATTGCAACAGCCTTTATATTTTTAGAGGCAGATGTTATCTTTTTTATATAGGGCTTGTATATATTTTCATTATTTTTTTCAATTCATAATTTGAATCATAAGCTGCTCTTATTTTTTCTATAAGATCATTTTTGACTTTTTCTATATCTAAAGATATAGTACCTGATGGTTTTGCCAAAAAGTCAAAAGCTCCTTTTTCCAAACAATCTATTGTTTGCCGAGCACCCTGATTTGAAATACTGCTTAACATAATAACTGGAATATCTAAATTTCTTTTTTCATTTCCTTAAGTGCTGTAATTCCATCCATTTTAGGCATTTCTACATCTAACGTAATTACCTGTGGTTTAATAGCTTCTAATTTTTCTAAAAGTTCTTCTCCATTTTTTGCTACAGCAACTACTTCCATGTCTTCTTCATTGTTAATCATATCTGAAATAATTTTTCTCATTAAAGCCGAATCATCAACTACCATTACTTTCTTTACACTCAAAAAAATCACTCCAATGTATGTTTATATTTGCCTTACCCCTAATCCAACCGTCTTTATTTCTACGGTACCATTAGAAACGTAAAATATCATGGTTCTTCCTTTGTTTCCACCTGTATCCTTCAGAAATAACAGGTATTGATAAACTTTTAAGCACATTTAGTACTGAATCGCTGTTTCTTTTTCCTACATCCATTATCATACTCTTATCAGAAAAATTAAACATAGAAGCTCCTCCAGCAATTTTAGCTTTTAAATTTCTTTTTTTACACCTTTAGCCTCCATGTTTTTAATTAAAATAGGAATAGCTAAATCAGCAAATTTAGCAGGATTAGTTACTTTTGAAAATTGTGTGCTGTCTGGAAGCATTATATGAGCAAGTCCTCCTATTTTAGTAATATTATCATACAATGCTATACCTATACAAGAACCTAATCCTACTGTAATTAATTTATTAGGAGAAGAGGTAACATTTAAATCTGCTATCCCTATTCTAATATCTAGTGGTTCCATACTCTATCCCCTCTGCGATTTTTATTTACTTTATAATATCTTCTTTTTCTTCTTCTGTTAATATCTTAAGTAAGTTCAAATATATTATTATTTCTCCTTTTAGTTTAATAAGTCCCTTAATATATCTTTTAGCTAAAGTAGAGGCAATACCTGGGGTATTTTCTACATCCTCATTTCTTATGTCTTTGACTTCTAAAACTACATCTACTATAATTCCTATTTTCTCACTTCCACTTTTAGCTACTATTATTTTACATTCATTTGATTTTTCTCTTGAAGGCAAATTAAATTTCTTTGCTAAGGATATTATAGGAAGTACCTTTCCTTCATAATCTATAACTCCTTCTACAAAATCTGGTGAATCAGGTAGCTCCGTAGGCTCCTTATATCCTAATATTCTTTCTATATCCATAATATTTGCAGCATAATGTTCGTCATTTACACTAAAAATCAATACTTTCAGTTCACTGCTAGTCATTTTCTAATCCTCCTATCCCTTTATCTTGTCTACGCATAATTCTCCATCAGAATCTGCATAAACATGAATATGTTTACTATAACTATCAAGTATATATTCTCTACTGCCAATTGAAAAAGTAGTATTTTGATAAGCAGTTTTAACATTGATATGTCCGCCTTTTTCTACTTGTAGTTTTGTAATAACTCCCCCTTCACTTCCAACAGTGTTACATTCTATTACATTCTTAGCCTTAATAGCTCCACCTCTAGCTATAGAATTATTACCTGTGAAATAAACACTATCATTGGCTGAAAGTTTAGATACATATTCCCCTTTTCCTGTTATATAAATATTTCCTGAACTTACTATCTCACTATCTTGAGAATAATTAACTATTATATTAACGGGAACTACTACCTCACCTTTTAATAAATTCAATCTATTTTCCATAGAATCTAATAAATCCTTAATTTGGGATGTACTTTTTATGTTTATTGGCGCAAACCCAATTAAATTGTTTTTAATTAAATCTAGAATTTGATTTCCGTCTTCATAATTTTTACATCCAAGCAATTTAAAATAAAGCTTTGGTATTGCTCTAAACTTGTTTTCTATTAAAACTTTTATAATTTCACCAATTTTTGAGTTCTTGCTTAATTTTTGAATTTGTTCAACAGCAGTTTGAAGCTCAACTACGTTACTTTTCATCTCATTTAAATAGTTAATCTCTTTCAACAAATATATGTCTTCTCCGCCAGCTATAATATTTGAAAGTATTAAATTTTTCTTGACATTAATATCCCCTTTACTTTGAAGATTAGATGACACCACGTTCTTTTCAACAGTAATATTACCTTGAGCTTTAATCTTCATGCCTTCCTTTACATTTCCTACTATTAAAACCTCACCAATAAAATCAATATTCCCTGTTTTAATGTCCACATCTTTAGTAACCTCGTAAATTGGAAAGACATAAAAAGTCCCATTTTTATAATCAGGTTTTCCAACTATCTCCGAAACTACAGTGCTTCCCTCGATCTTACACCCATCTCTCACTTTTAGGGAAATCTTCTTGCCGGATTTACATTTTATAACCTTACCAGTAATATCCACACCGTCTTGTCCATCTTTACCTTTATGCTTTATCGCAAGCACTTCACCTTTTTTTATTTGATTTATAGAATTCAAGTCCCTAAAATCTACTTTTTGAATACTTTCATCAATAGATTTACTTTGAGTACTTACTTTAAATTTAATCTCAAGCTTATCATTTTCTCCATTTATAGGAGCACTACCTTCAGCTATTAGTATATTTTCTATTCCATCTTTTCCTAAGCATTTATCCAAATTTTCTTGGATAATACCATAAGTTATCTTATTTTTAATAAGCTCCTCTTCCAGTTCTTTTTTGTATACAAAGGAGGATAAACAGAATTCTTTTTATATTCCTCTAGTTTTAAAGTATTTGACCCATCTAAGTCCTTCAATTCATATATATTTTTTGGTAAATATTTTATGGTTATATAAGCTTTTGTTTTTTTATTGTCTGTACTTATGTTCAAATATCTCTTTGGCTCTTCAAAACAATTTTGAATTTGAATACTGTTCTTTTTTAATACCTTTGTTTCTCCTTCAATCTCTTTTCCATCTATGATAATCTTGATATTTTTAGGTGGAATAATGGAAGCAGGCTCCCCTTCCTCTATCATTGGATCCGTAACTATTATCTTTCCTTCTTTTACTGATACCTTTCCTTGAATATTTTTTTATCTTCTTTCTTTTTTACAACTACACCCTCATCTTTTTCATCTTCTAATACATCTTCTATTGTAACAATTATGCTAGATTTTTTCGTAAAGAATCCACTTTTCTCTTTAATAATTTTATATTGTAATTCTTCTTTAGGTACATTGAATTTTTTACAGGCCATTTGTACACATTCATCCACGGATTTACACGTAAATTTTTCTTCTCTCATATCTACCCCTCATTTAGCATATCGCCATATATTATATGATAAAAATATACACCATGTTACTTTTATCGTATATTTAAGCTTAATCTTTAATATTACACCTAGATTTTTCATAAATGTATTTTTCTACATCACTATTATACTTATCCATTATTAGTTTTAAGATTTTATTACTAGAAGATAAAAACTCATCTTTACCTACTGATTTTATTGGCAGTACCTTAGGTGAAGTACCTGATATAAAAAGTGCATCTAGATTTTTAATATCATTGTAATGCACTTTTTCTTCACAAATTTCAATTTTAAGTTTCCTTAAGATATCTAGTATAACTTCCCTTGTTACCCCAGGAAGTACATCCTTAGTAGGTGAAGTAATAACTTTATCTCCTTTTATCATGAATATATTAGATTTACTTCCCTCAGTGACAAATCCATTTCTGTCAACAAGTATTGCTTCAAAAGCATTGCTTCTTTTTATCTCCTCATTCACAATAGATCTAAATGTTAAATCTACAACTTTTGCATTAGGATTTGTTCTTTCCCCTTTATATATAATTGTGTGTACACCATCTTTATACATATTAGGAGTTGGATAACTATGCTCTAAAAAATATATTAAAAAATTATTCATATCATTGAAATTAAAAATTATTTTAATATTTCCATAATCTACTTTACTTTTATTTATTAATTTATAAATAGCTGCCTCTATCTGAGAAGAATTTAACCATAAATTGCGATTTGTTATTTTAGCTGTATTATCTAATCTTCTTAAATGCTCTTCTAAATATAGTGGTTCACCCTTAATAACCCTTATAACCTCATATAAAACTTCCCCTACTTTTACATATTTATCGTCAAATTCCAAAGTAGATTTTATTTCACCATTAAAAATAAAATAATCTTCCACACACTCCATCATAAACTCCTCCTTATATCTATTTCCAATTAAGTACTTCTATATTGTCCTTTTTCTTTCTAGCATTTATTAGATAAGGATGGCCAACTAATTTAAAAAGTGGCAAATCCGATAAAGAATCAGAGAACATATAAGAATTCTTAAAATCTACCTCAATTCCTTCTTTTTTGTGTATTCTTCCAATCTTTTTACTTTTTCCTCACCTTTACAATTCTCTCCAATTATTTTTCTTCTATGAACTCCATCTTTAATTTCAAATCTGGTACCCATTACATAATCTACTTCTTTTATATTATAAAGTTCATTTAAATAGAATTCCGCAGAAGCAGAAATTAGTATTATCCTATAACCCTCAGATTTGAGTTTTCTAATTGTGTCTATAGCATCTTTATATAGAATTTTGCTCAATCTTTTGGCATAAAACTCCTTAGCTAATTTTTTCATTCTTTCTTCTTCTATTCCATCGATAAATCCTAGGAATTTTTCTTTTGCAGTTCCTGCTTTATATATCCCTATAGCGTAAAGTAAAGCCGAAATAACGCTTTTTGGAAAATGCAAAAGAAATTTAGGATATTTTTTCATCATAAAAAACATAAATTCCATAGCTGTTTCTCTTTTTGTCAAAGTATAGTCTACATCAAATATTGCTAATTTATCCATATTTAATTTTCCTCCTAATATGTAAATTAAAATAAAGAGTCGTTGCCAGAGCAACGACTCTTTAAATCACTAGTCTTCTAGTAAACTTTCATAATAATCTTTAACTTCATCAAATTCGTCATCATCTGGTATTACAAGCTCTGCTGTTTCATCTTCTCCTACTACTTTAAATAAATATACTGAATCATCTTCTGGATTTTGAACTATAGCATATTCATTTTCTTTATAAGCAAAACCATCAACTACTTCGCATTTAACTATTTTGCCATTTTCGTCTTCTAGTTCTACAATCATAGGTTCGTGCTCTCCACAACCGCAATCACATCCACAACCACATTCATGATCATGGCTTTCGCATCCACACTCATGGTCATGATTTTCTTCACAACCACATTTATTTAATTCTTCTTTATTCATTATTATACCTCCCTTAATAGGTTATGGTATAATTTTACCCTTAATCCATGAATTTTAAAAGGGGTTTTTGTAATTTTTATTAATTTTATCTCACAATTTTATTAAATTATAAAAATTTAGATTTTAAAATTTATTTTTTGTTATCCTACCTAGCCTTTTCATCTTTTTTTCCATATTATTTAATGTCCTCTTCATTTTCATTTTTCTAAACATTCTATTCATAATCATATAATATCCTCTCCTTTCACTATATATTCTGCTCTATGTTCCTTAAAATAAACTATAAAACATTTGGAAAGGTATAAAAAAAGGAGTGCTTAAAGCTTTTTTAAATTAGCTTTAAGCCTTCCTTTTATAGTTTCAAAACACTAATATCTATTTTGAAGAAAGATTTTTATAAGTAGCTATTCTCTCTTTAGCTTGTTTTTCGTTTAATTCATATAATGAATTAGCTTCTTCTGGGAATACCTTCTGTAATGAAGCATATCTTACTTCACCTAATAAGAATGCCTTAAAGTCTCCAGTTGGTTCCTTAGAATCTAATGAGAATGGGTTTTTGCCATCTTCTAAAAGAACTGGATTATATCTATATAAAGCCCAGTATCCACATTCAACGGCTTTCTTCTCCTCTAATTGACTCTTGCCCATACCTGATTTCAATCCGTGGTTTATACATGGTGCATAAGCGATTATTAATGATGGTCCTTTGTATGCTTCTGCTTCTTTTATAGCTTTAAGAGTTTGATTTTTATCAGCTCCCATAGCTATTTGAGCAACATATACATAACCATAGCTCATAGCCATCATTCCTAAATCTTTTTTCTTAGTTCTCTTTCCACCAGCTGCAAATTTAGCTATAGCTGCTGTTGGTGTAGATTTAGAAGATTGTCCGCCAGTATTAGAATAAACTTCTGTATCAAATACAAGAACATTAACATCTTCTCCAGATGCTAGTACGTGGTCAAGTCCACCATAACCGATGTCATAAGCCCAACCGTCTCCACCAAATATCCATTGAGATTTTTTAGTAAAGAATTCTTTTCTTTCATACATTGCCTTAGTTAATTCATTTGTATCCTTCTCATTTTCAAGAAGTTCTACTATTTTATCAGTTGCATCCTTAGATTCTTCTCCCTTGTCTACAACAGTTAGCCACTGATTTAAAGCTTCTTTTAATTCAGCACTTATATTGCTTTCTATAGCTTCTTTAACTGTATCCAAAAGAGATTCTCTTATAGCTTTTACTCCAAGATACATTCCAAGACCATATTCAGCGTTATCTTCAAATAATGAATTAGCCCATGCAGGTCCATGTCCTTTTTCATTTATAGTATATGGAGATGCTGGAGAAGATCCGCCCCAAATTGATGAACATCCTGTAGCGTTTGCTACCATCATTCTATCACCAAATAATTGAGTTACAAGTTTTGCATATGGAGTCTCTCCACATCCGCCACAAGCACCACTGAATTCAAGTAATGGTTGCTCAAATTGGCTACCTTTTACATTTTTAGTTCCTATTGGGTTTTTCTTTGGTAACTTAGCAGCGAAATCAAAGCTTTCTTGTTCATGTAATTGTTCTCCAAGAGGTTTCATAACAAGAGCTTTTTCTTTAGCTGGACAAACTTCAGCACAGCTTCCACATCCTGTACAATCCATTACGCTTACTACCATTGCAAAGTTTAATCCTTCAAAGTTCTTGCCACCATTAGCCTTAACAACTTTAAATCCTTCAGGAGCATTTTTAACTTCTTCATCAGTTAAAAGTGCTGGTCTTATTACAGCGTGTGGACAAACAAATGCACATTGATTACATTGAATACACTTATCCATTTGCCATTCTGGTACGCTTACAGCTACTCCTCTTTTTTCGTATGCTGCAGTACCTGGTTCTAAAGTACCATCTACATTATCCATAAATGCACTTACAGGAAGTTTATCTCCTTCTTGTCTGTTCATTACATCTACAACATTTTTTATAAAGTCCGGTCTTTCCTTTGTTGAAGAACAGTTACATTCTTCTTCAGCGTTTTTCCAAGACTCTGGAACATTAACTTTAACAATTTCCTTAGCTCCAGCATCTATAGCAGAATGGTTCATATTAACAACTTTTTCGCCTTTTTTGCCATACATTTGTACAACAGCATTTTTCAAGTAGTTTATAGCATCTTCAACAGGTACTATATTAGCTAACTTAAAGAAAGCAGATTGCATTATCATGTTAATTCTTCCACCAAGGCCAATTCCTCTAGCAATCTTAACTGCATCTATAGTATAGAAATTAACATTATGCTCAGCAATGTATTTTTTCATTGAAGCTGGTAAGTTCTTGTCCAATTCATCTTGGTTCCAGATAGTATTTAATAAGAATATTCCACCATCTTTTATACCTGATAATACATCATATTTATAAACATAAGCTTGGTTATGACAAGCTACATAGTTTGCTGAACTTATTAAATAAGTTGATTTAATTGGTTTTTTACCAAATCTTAAGTGAGAAATTGTAACTCCACCAGATTTTTTAGAATCGTATGCAAAATATCCTTGAGCATACATATCTGTATGGTCACCTATGATCTTTATAGCACTCTTGTTTGCACCAACAGTACCATCTGATCCAAGTCCCCAGAATTTACATTCTGTAGTTCCTTCTGGAACTGTTACTATAGTTTCTTTTTCTACTAATG
Organism: Haloimpatiens sp. FM7315; assembly: GCA_041861885.1. Lineage (NCBI taxonomy): Bacteria > Bacillati > Bacillota > Clostridia > Eubacteriales > Clostridiaceae > Haloimpatiens > Haloimpatiens sporogenes. The sequence goes on along the minus strand of JBGVUE010000001.1, from coordinate 1,430,646 downwards.
ATGTGTTAGTTACATCATCTACTATTCCTATAGTGAATCCCTTCTTAGGTTTATCTTCTTTTAAGTTTTCAAATACTGCTAAAATTTGTGAAGGAGTTGTATCTTTTGAACCAAGACCATATCTTCCGCCAACTATAGTTACATTTTTATCTTTTTCATAAAATGCATTTCTTACATCTAGGTATAATGGCTCTCCATCAGAACCTGGTTCTTTTGTTCTATCAAGAACGGATATTTTTTTAACAGTTTCTGGTATATATTTAAAGAAATGTTCTAATGAGAATGGTCTATATAAATGAACCTTAAGAACACCAACTTTTTCACCTTTTGATAACAAATAATCTATAGTTTCTTCTATAGTGTCACATACTGAACCCATAGCAATTATAATTCTTTCAGCATCTTTTGCACCATGGTAATTAAATAAATGATAATCAGTATCTAACATTTCATTTATTTTACCCATATATTTTTCTACTATGGCTGGAAGCTCATTGTAATATTTATTAGAAGCTTCTCTTCCTTGGAAGTATATATCTGGGTTTTGAGCAGTACCTCTAGTTACTGGATGTTCTGGATTTAAAGCGTTCTTTCTAAACTCTTCAACCTTATCCATATCAATCATTTTTGCAAGATCATCATAATCCCACATTTGAATTTTTTGAACTTCATGAGATGTTCTAAATCCATCGAAGAAATTTAAGAATGGAACTTTTCCCTCTATAGATGCAAGATGTGCAATAGGAGAAAGGTCCATAACTTCTTGAACTCCACCTGAAGCTAGTAAAGCAAAACCAGTTTGTCTAGCTGCCATTACATCTCCATGGTCTCCAAATATTGATAAAGCATGTGTAGCTAAAGCTCTAGCACTTACATGGAATACACCAGGTAATAATTCTCCTGCTATTTTATACATATTAGGTATCATTAATAATAGACCTTGTGATGCAGTAAATGTACTTGTTAAAGCACCTGCTTGTAAAGAACCATGAACTGCTCCTGAAGCTCCTGCTTCAGATTGCATCTCCATAACTTTTACAGTTTGTCCAAAAATATTTTTTCTGCCTTGAGTTGTCCATTCATCTACGTGCTCTGCCATAGGTGATGAAGGTGTTATTGGGTAAATTGCTGCTACATCAGTATAAGCATAAGCTACATGAGCTGCGGCAGTATTACCATCCATTGTTTTCCATTTTCTTTGAACTGGACACATTATAATCATTCCTTTCTCTAGACATTTATTGTATTATTCACTTAAATAGTTTTATGAAAAAACTGTTAAATATAACAGCATACAATTGCAATTATTTTGCTTTTTTATCAAAATAAATTTAAATTGCTAATTGAATACACTTATAATTATATAGCATTAAAAAAATAATTCAAGAATATAATAATTCATATGCTTTGAAAAATGACTATATTTTCTCAATATTCTAATGTGCTTTACTATTTCACTCTTTTATAAATAGCTTTCTTTTCTTAACGCTATTTTATATATGGAATATTTTCTCTTAGCTATTGTTTATTTTTATTTAATATCTTCTCAATGTTTTTAATAAAAGCCTCTCTATCATAATTGTCTAAGTTATCTATTGACTCTATATAGTTTACAAGTTCCTCTTTATAAGATAGCTTCATTTCATCTTCCTTAATATTGTCCTTAAAAATTTCATTTATTTGTACTATTTTAGAATTGAAGCCTTTAGAATTTAGAAGTTCTTTAAAACTCTTTTGAGCCTCTGAATCTCCATGTACAAGTAATATTTTTTTAGGCTTAGCCTTAAAATCTTCAACCCATTTTATAAGTCCATTTCTATCTGCGTGTCCTGAAAGTCCTTCTAAATTGTGAATTTCTGCATTAACAGCAATTTCCTCTCCAAATAGCTTAACTTTCCTCTTGCCGCTTAGAATTTCATAGCCAAGAGTACCTTCAGCTTGATATCCAACAAAAACTATTGAACTTTCTTTTCTCCATAAATTATGCTTTAAATGGTGTCTTATCCTTCCAGCTTCACACATGCCACTTGCAGATATAATAACAGCTCCTCTTTGTATCTTGTTAACTTTCATTGATTCCTCAGAAGATTTCACAAAGGTTAATCCTTTGAAATTAAGTGGATTATCTCCCTTATTAATTATTTTTTTGCCTCTTCGTCATAGTATTTTTGATATTTATTAAAAATTTCAGTAGTCTCAGCTGCCAGTGGACTATCAACATAAAAGCTAATATCCTGAAGCATATTTTTTTCTACATAATGATTTAAAACATACAAAACTTCTTGAGTTCGACCTACAGCAAAAGATGGAATTATTACGTTTCCACCTCTTTTTACAGTATTTTTTATTATTTCTGAAAGCTTTTCAAGCTGATTATTAATATTTCCATGATACCTATTTCCATAAGTAGTCTCCATTATTAAATAGTCCGCATAATCAATTTTACTTGGATCTCTTAATATAGGAACATTAGTATTTCCTAAATCGCCACTATAAACTAGTTTAACTTCTTTTCCATTTTCATCTATAAAAAGCTCAATTATAGAAGAACCAAGTAAATGCCCAGCATCTTTAAACCTTATTGTAAGTCCACTAAAAAGTTCTATACTCTTTTCATAGGCGTAACCCCTAAATAGATACATACTAAGTTCAGCAATTTTAGAGGTGTATAAAGGCTCCAAGGGCTCCAGTCCTTGTCTCATTCTTTTTCTGTTTTTCCATTCTATTTCCATTTCTTGAATGTAACCACTATCTCTTAGCATAGCACTGCAAAGATCCATAGTGCCTTCCGTACATATTACCTCTCCTTTAAATCCAAGCTTATACATAAGGGGAATTCTTCCGCTATGGTCTATATGCCCATGAGATAATATTATATAATCTATATCTTTTGGATTAAATGGAAATATTTCATTTCCTCTTTCTTTTTCATCTTTCCCCTGATACATACCACAGTCTAAAAGAATTCTTTTATCTCTAATCTTTAACATATGACAAGATCCTGTAACACAACCTGCTGCACCATAAAATTCAATTTCCATATAATAGCCCCCTTTTTTAATACCTTAGTGTAAAGTTTTTTACACTATCTTTAACACACCTCTTTTATTATTTTTCTTTAGGCCAAATTATATTCAAGTTTATTTTATCTTTTAGAACATTTATTAATTGTATCTACTATTATGTCTGCCCCATTTTTAAATCCACTTTCTTTCATGGTTTTAATGTATTTACTCTTTTCACTATCAAGTTTTCTTAGCGAATCCATAAAAATTTCATTATTAGTTTTTTCTTCTTCAAGCACAATACTAAAATTTCTTTCCTTAAAAGAGTTGGCATTTAATATTTGATCTCCTCTGCTAACTTTTGCAGAAAGAGGTATTAATATATTGGGTTTATTAAGGGCTAAAAGTTCAAATATCACATTAGCTCCAGCCCTTGACACTACTATATCAGAAGCGTTAATAAAATGCTTTAACTCTTCGCTTACATATTCGTATTGTTTATATCCTTTTCTATTAACTAAACTGTCATCCAAATTATTTTTTCCACATACATGAAGGATATCATATTTATATAACAACTTATCTAAATTATTTCTTATTAAATCATTTATAAATTTGGAACCTAAACTACCTCCTATTGCAAGTAAAATCTCTTTTTCGCCTTCAAATTCACATATACGCAGTGCTTTAATTTTACTTCCTTCAAACAATTCTTTTCTTATAGGTGTTCCGCTTAAAACACCTTTTCCGTTTTTTATATGTTTTAAAGTTTCTGGGAAAGTAACACAAATTTTTGTACAATAGGGTAAGGATATTTTATTTGCAAGTCCTGGTGTCATATCAGACTCATGAGCCACAACTGGTATTTTGTTAAAATACGCCCCTATTACTACTGGTACAGAAACAAATCCACCTTTTGAAAAAATAACATTTGGTTTCTCCCTTTTTATTATCTTTGCAGCATCATATATGCCTTTTAAAACTTTAAAGGGATCAGATAAATTTTTAATATTTACATATCTTCTAAGTTTTCCAGTGGATATAGGATAATATTTTATTCCCTCTTTTTCAATTATGCTTCTCTCTATTCCATTTTCGCTACCTATATATTCTATTTCATAACCTAACTCCTTTAATTTTGGCACTAATGCTAAATTTGGAGTTACATGGCCTGCAGAACCGCCACCAGTCATTATTATTTTCATTTTAAATTTCTTCCTTTCTATATCTTTAATTATTTCCATAAAATAAAAATTGGATTTTATGTATAAAATATACAATTATTGGTATACTATATATACATCATTATTATATAACAACATTATATTATATATCAAACTGCATTTTTTAAGGTCACTGTATTGATTCTTATTAAATTTGGAAAATATAAATTACTTTTCTAAAACATCTACTATATTCATAAGTATCCTCTAACAAACTAAAATATTAAATTGAAATCTGTAAACAATAATAGTACACCAATAAAAAAGGAGGTTGTTCAAATGAAAAACTTAGTACCAGAAGCTAAACAGGGATTAAACAAATTTAAAATGGAGGTTGCTGGTGAATTAGGCGTTCCATTTACTGACTATAATGGAAATTTGACATCTAAACAATGCGGTTCTGTTGGTGGAGAAATGGTTAAAAGAATGGTTCAACAATACGAAAATACTTTATAAAATTTAATAAGAAAATAAACTTAAAATAATAAAAAATACTAGATGCTAAAATTAGTCACTGAATAATTAATAATTCAGTTTCAAATATTAGTATTCTAGTATTTTTTATTTAAACACATTCAGTTATCTGAAGTTTTCTATTACTAATTGTATACTTACTTTCCCATTGAATTCATTAATACTTGGATAAAATGCTAAATCAACAGTCATAGGAGTTTGTCCAAAATATAATTTATCTAATGCATTATCTCCGTATTTATCTATAATGATTTTCTCAAATTCTTCAATATCACCAAAATATATACCCTCAATGTATCTTCCATTTCTCATTATCATATTTAATTTTAATACATTTTTATTTTTTCCAAGTATTCTTCCTTTTACTACAGTAACTTTCTTCTCACCAAACAATGGTTTGGGATTATTTTTTCCAAATGGTTCTAATATCTTTAAGTCACTTATTATATCAAAATCTATTTTTTCTAAAGGAAGTTGCATATCAAGGTATATCTTAGGAATTATGTCTTCATCAGTTAAAGTTGTCTGCTCATTTAATTTTTTTCTTAGTTTTTCTATATTACATTCTTCTAAAGATAATCCTGCTGCCATAGGATGTCCACCAAAACGTCCTAAGAGTTCTTTACACTTGTTTAATTCTTCAAACATATTGTAACCTTCAATTGATCTTCCAGAGCCCTTAACACATTCATCAGTTCGTGTAAGAACAATTGTTGGAACATTATAATGCTCTCTAATTCTACCTGCTACAATACCTACTATACTTTCGTGAGTATTTGGAGTATAGACTACCAATACTTTATCCTTTGACATATTATTAGATTCAATACTCAAAATTGCTTTCTCTATACCTTCTTTGGTCATATCTTTTCTCTTCTTATTAAGTTCATGTAACTCTGTAGCTAAGCTCTTTGCATCAGTATGGTTATCTGCTAGAAGTAGTTTTACTCCTTTTTTAGCATTATCAAGTCTACCCGAAGCATTTATACAAGGTCCTATAACAAAACCTAAATGATAGGCTGATATTTCCTTATTTTCAATGCCAGCTACTTTTATTAATTCAGTTAAACCAAGATTAGATGTTTCATTTAATAGTTTTAAGCCATTTTTTACAAATATTCTATTCTCATCTACTAAATCCACAACATCACATACTGTTGCAATAGCAACATATTCAATTAATTTATATGCTTCACTTTTATCTATGCCCATTTCTTCATACAGAACTTCAATGAATTTAAAAACTACTCCTGCACCACATAAGGCTTTAAATTTATATTTACAGTCTTTTTGTTTAGGATTTATTATGGCATCAGCAATAGATCTTACAAATTCTCTTTCTCCATTTTCATTTTCTATAAAAGGAATATCATGATGATCAGTAACTATAATAGTTATCCCTAATTTTTTGCTATACTCTATAGCTAAAATCGCTGAAGCCCCGTTATCACACGTGATTATTGTATCCACCCCTATATTATAAGCTTTGTCAATAATGTTAGTGTTTATTCCATAACCGTCTTTAATTCTGTCTGGAATATCATAAACCACATTAGCACCACATCTTTTAAGGGCTGTATATAATTCGAATAAACTTATAACTCCATATAGTGATAGGTAATCCTTTGAGGTTATCTCCAGATTTTCCCCCACTTCACACCGTACGTGAGACTTTCACCTCATACGGCGTTCCATCGAAATTTTCTAATTAGTTTTATAGAAAATATAGTCTTTACCTTTCTATGATATTTCTATCACATTTCTTTCTAAGAGCATTTAATTTGTTTAACGATTTATCATCCAGTTTCAGATTGAAAACCAACGTTTTAATTAGTTCATTATCTGAAGCATGTATAAGTATATGAATATTTTCATCTACAAGCATTAGGTTTTTATATTCATCTGTTCCTCCCATTGAAATCGGCAATTTATGATGACAGTGCATCGTACCTACATCTAAAGGTTTTTCAGTTATTGAACATTTACCTCGCTGTCCTACGTATAATGATATGCGGTTGTCATTATATTCAATGCTTCTATCTTCTACTGGATTTCTTAGCATGTACTGAATTGCTCCAGTGTCCACTCTAAGCATCTTGTGTATCAACTCACGACCCTCTGGAGTGTATTTGTTTACCTTTTTCCTCTTATACATTGGATTTTTATGTTTGCAATATCCAATAGGAACGAGAGCCATGTTATTGATAAATCTTATTTGGTTACTCACGCCATATTCTTCTTTGATATATTTTGATATTTGTTTTCCTGTTTTCTTGATACGTCTACTAAGCCTTCGTGATTTCATTTTGTGTTGTATCTCATATGATATATTTGATACATCTTTAGAAATCATTGTAGCATTTCTGAAATATTGATGTATTCCAATTACTTTTGAGTTATACGCATCAATTGCTCTTTTAGTGTTTGCACTACCTTCCGTATCTTTAATGACTTCTAGAGCATCTTTGAGTTCCTTCTTAGTACGTTTAAGGGCTTTATCTGACATGAAGGAAATAACTTTCCATTTGTCTCCCTTTTTGTATACTTTCATTTTAACCCCTAAGAATTCCGAATACTTTTTCCTCAAGTTAATGATATTAGATTTTTCCTCACTAATTTCAAGGTGTAATCTATTCTTGAGAAAATTCTTCGTGGCAATAAATACCCTTTTAGCATCATCATAGTTGTCTGTGAAAATCTTGAAGTCATCTGCATATCTTACGATAAAGCATTTCTTCAGAGTACTTTTTTCAAGTAGCCTATATTTATAAGATACGTTCGTTCCCTTATTGTCGGCTCTTTCCTTCAAAACGAAATCTTTAGCAGGAAATTCTTCCCATTGACTGGTTATCCACCAGTCAAGTTCATTGAGAACTACATTTGCCAACTAAGGCGACAATATACCACCTTGAGGTGTTCCTTTGTCATTGGAAGTGGTTGTTTTATTTGGTAGTACAACTTTTGCCTTTAGCATTTTGGAAATCATGGCTAAAGCTCTTTTATCTTGTATACCAATAGTCCATAACTGTTTAATCAGTTTGCCATGGTCTACATTATCAAAGAAGCCTTTTATATCAAAGTCCACTACATAATGCAGTTTGTACATTTGCATCATCTTGTAACATTGAGCCATTGCGTTTTCTACTGACCTATTTGGTCTAAATCCATTACTTCTTTCGTGAAATTTTGCTTCACAAATCGGCTCTAGAACTTGTAGAAAACATTGTTGAATTATTCTGTCCCAAATTGTTGGGATTCCTAATGGTCTTACCTTCCCATTGGGTTTGGGTATCTCTACTCTTTTAACCTTTTTGGGGTGATAATTCTTCATTTTGTTTTGAACAATTCTTATAAACTCTTGTTCTGTTATTGAATTGATGTCTTTTATTGTAAGTCCATCGACACCTGGAGTTTTACCACCATCATTTTTTCTCATATTTCTATAAGCAAGTTTGATGTTATCCTCCGATTGTATGATTTTCAATAACTTCGTGAACTTTTTTCCGTTTTTGCTGTTAGCATACAGTCTGTCGAAAACTTCAACCATATCATAGTATTCAGCGTTTCGTATTTTATTTGCTTTTAGAAGTTTTTCGGTCATAGTCATCACCTCCAAAGATTACTCTTTAGATTAGATTCTTTTAGTCTCATTAGAACCTATTGTTTAACTATATTACTTAAACTAATTTTCAATCCGACTAATGCCCTTCCCTCCGCAGTTTATTATCACTGTTTCATAGGTACAATGGCATCACTATCATTTGTTCAAGTGAGTTTAATAGAGAAACTACAATTTCGTATTTTCTCATTTATATCTCAACCACTTCACAGATTAGTTAAAAATCTCCATGTAACAAACTTTCCACGTTCCGTTTAAACTATCCATTCTATATACCCTTAGACCCCTTCTATGGTCCTGAACACTGGACGATGCCTGTAACACCGTAAGGTATTTCATAACGTCAGATTCTTACTTTACCTCATGTTCACTCCTTAAAGTTGGAGTCCCTTGCGTTTCCCCAAGGTCTACGTATAGTCCCGTACATTCGAAGGTTCGTCAGTAGGCATTATCCCACCATTCTAGTCATAGGTATTTTATAGGACACCCGACATATCATAATCCATATGTTTTCTAAATGTTTTTCGAACAGGCGGACTCTAGTCTCTTTTAAACCAATCTTACTTCACATATATACTTACACTTAGGATTGCTTCTGCCGACTTTATCGGGCTTCTAACCACTCAACGTTTAACTCTATGAGTTGCTAGCCGAAGTATCAGTGAGAGTGTTTCAAGGCGTTACCCAATCATTCCACTCTTCGTTTAAACAGTTCTCTGTGCATCATTTCAATCAAGAACCTAGTTCCTTTTTACTTTGATTCACATGCCCAGTCTTTTCAACTAGGAACGTGTCGCACCTACATCGTAATCACCTACAACCATGATTTTCTTACCTTCTTCTATCTTTTGCTTCATAATCAAGACAGCTTTTACTAAATCTTTCATGTCACGAGGATTATGAAGATTCTCATAGCAGGGATTTAAAAAACTTTTTATAGACTCTTCCTCTATAATATCTCTATTTACAAGAATCTTAGCTACTACTTCACTAATACCATATTTCAAAGCTAATTTCTTGTAATCAGTCTTTTTATTTTTAACGAACCATTTTTTCAAATAAATTACTCCTTCCTTCTCACTGAAACTAAACATATAAGTTAATTTATAATAATAGAATAAATTATTTCTACTTATCAATCACTTTTATATAATTTACTTAACTATGTTCTTTGTGTTTAAAATTATACACTATAAAAAAAGCTTTACAATTTCATTGACTTTTGGGAACCAGCTTGATTTTAGTCTTTCCTTGTTATTTACAAAACCTATAAATTAAATATAAAAAAGGTTTATGTAAAATATTCATATCTTTACATAAACCTTTTAAAATTGTTATTCTATAGCTCCCTTTTTGGGATTTTTTCTAAATTCACTTTCTTCCATAACTTCTGGTTTTCCAGACTTTTTATTTTCTACTTTTTTTTGCTTTTTATCTTCTCTATGCATCCTTAAATTCTCCTTCTAAAATTTTTAAGTTTAAATCTTTGTTATCTTCTAAGGCCCTTCTATTTTTCTTCAGATTTATTTTTGTTATTTTTATTTTGTGGTCTTTGAGTCTCCTCCTTAGAAGGTCTTTTCATTCCCTTTTTGCTCATGTTTTCACCCCTTTTCATGTTACAAGTGGTATTTTAACCATGATTTTAAAATATATTCTTAAAATACTCTCTTTATATTAAAATCACGAAAATAATTTAAAATAATATAATAATAATGGGTAAGTAAATTTATATGTTCCAGTAAAATTGAGGTGGAATAAATGTATAATATTTTAGACTTAAGGCATTTTATACTAGGTGTAGATACGAAAGTGCCTTTAAAAAATGGATATATGACTACTCAAATTAATTTTGATAATGCAGCAACTACCCCTCCTTTTATATCTGTAATGAAAAAAATAAATGAATTTGCTCCTTGGTACTCTTCTATACACAGAGGTACTGGATACAAATCAAAATTCTCCACCCAAATATATGAATTCTGTAGGAAAGTAGTTGCTCAATTTGTAAATGCAGATTTACAAACACAAGATGTAATCTTTGTAAAAAACACCACTGAAGCTATTAATAAACTTTCTTATTTATTGAAAAATGATGATAATAAAGATATTATCCTTTGCAGTGCTATGGAACATCACTCAAACGACTTACCTTGGAGAGATAAGTTCACAGTTATATATATAGATTTAGATAAAAATGGTAGAATATCTTTAACTGACTTTGAAGATAAACTAAAGAAATATGAAGGCAGAATAAAACTTGTAACAGTTACCGGTGCCTCAAATGTAACGGGTTATGTTAATCCTATATATGAAATGGCAGAACTAACTCATAAGTACGGAAGTAAAATTTTAATTGATGGAGCCCAGTTAATTCCTCATAGAGGTTTAGATATGAATCCTTCTTCTATAAATTGTAATATTGATTTCTTAGCCTTTTCAGCCCACAAAATGTATGCTCCTTTTGGTGCTGGAGTATTAATAGGTCCAAAGGCCCTTTTTAAAAATACTATTTCAGAACAAACTGGCGGTGGTACTGTAAAAATTGTAACCCCAAATAAAGTAATATGGGATGAATCTCCAGAAAATCAAGAAGCAGGTACACCTAATTTAATTGGAGTTATTGCACTTTGCGAAGCTATTAACACTTTAAATTTGATTGGGATGAAAAAAATAGACAGCTATGAAAATTCACTTAAAAAATACACTATAGAAAAAATGAGTTTAATTAAGGATATAGAAATATATAGCAAATTAGATAATTTAAACCCTGGTGTTGGAATAATACCTTTTAATATTAAAGGTATCCCACACGAGGTGACAGCAAGTCTTCTTTCAGATTATTTTGGAATCGCAGTTAGAAATGGCTGTTTTTGTGCTCACCCTTATGTAGAAAGATTATTAGATGTTTCAGAAGATGAATTAGAAAAAATGATTAAAAACCCTTCCGCAAACAAACGTGGAATTGTGAGAATTAGCTTTGGATTATATAATAACTATAGAGAAATTGATGTTTTAGTAAATGCCTTAAACTATATAATAAAAACAAAATAAAAAAACAAGCTACCAATTTTTACATTGTCATAAATAAAAATTGGTAGCTTGTTACTGTTATTTACTTTGAATCATAGACAAATCAGGTTTTATAGCACCACTAATATCCAAATGTCCGTTTATGGATTCTTGGATTTTTCCATCTACAAGAAATTGAACTTTTTCTATACCTAACTCTTTATTAAGTACTAAAGTATCTACTATAGAATATACAAGCATACTTTCACTAGAAGATCCTCCATTTAGCTTTTTAGCAACCTCTGCATCTAAGTCTACATAAGCAGTACTGTCTTTTACTTCTAAAGAAATTTTAAGATCACTTGGAATTGTAGAGACGTTTTTGAATTCTTTGGTCCTTCTTGCAATTTCTTTATCAGAAATTCAGCTGTGATTTCTGAGCACTTAACTTCTTCTTTATTTAAGTACATGGCTTGCTCATCACTAAAATATAACTCTGCCATTTTCTCTTCCTTACTACCTTCATCGTTATTTTGTTCTTTGCTTTCCTCAGTATTATCAGTTTTTGCGTTCTCTTTTGAATCATCTTTGATTTTATCTGACTCTAAACTAACTTTTTTTGTTTTTGCATCATTTGATCCATTTAATTTACTTCCACAAGCTACAAAATTAAAAATTATAGCCATACACAATAACAAATATAATATTTTTTTCATAGATACACTTCCTTTTCTAACGTAAACTTCTGGAAAAATTAAGTCATTAATTATATATATTAGAATTATATCATAATTATGTTTTTCTTTCACAGTTTTTTCGACTTATTTATGATTAAGCAAAAAGGTATACATCTTTAATTTGCTAAAATTAAAATAATCTGTTTGATATTTGTTTAAAATAATTATAAAATAGAGCTAAATATAGTTTTAAGAAAATATGTAAACACTTACATATCAAAAAACTCACAGGAGGTCGAAAAAAATGAACGAAGTATTACAAATTATTAAAGACTCCAGCCTAACCTATGAACAAAAAGTTTTAACTCTTGCAAGGGCTGCTGAAAATAGTATTAATGTTTTAAAAATAGATGATGATTCAAAGGAATATTTAAGCGAAGGTATAATCTGCGATTTAGGAGAAGGACATGCACCTTATAGACCTAGATATATTGTACCTGACTATGATAAATTCATGAAAAATGGAAGTGCATTTTTAGGCTTAAAACCTGCAAAAGATATTTGGGAAGCTACTAATAATTTATTAATTCTCTACAGACATGTTCCATCCATTACTTCTTTTCCTGTATCTTTAGGAAATATAGATACACTTTTAGAGCCTTACGTAAATGATGAAGAAGAAGCTTTTAGAGCTATAAAATTATTCTTACTTCATATAGATAGAACTATAACAGATTCCTTTTGTCATGCAAATATTGGTCCTTTTGATACAAAAGCAGGAAGATTAATTTTAAAAGCTCAAAGGGAACTTCAAGCTGCAATACCAAACATCACTTTAAAATATAGTAAGGATACTTCTGAAAGTTTTGCTATTGACTGCGTAAATACTGCCCTTGTAACTGCTAAACCAAGTTTTGCAAATCACGAGATGTTTTCTAGTGAATTTGGAGAAAACTACAACATAGTAAGCTGTTACAATGGTCTTTATACTGGTGGTGGAAGCTATACTTTATGCAGATTGAATTTTGCATTTTTAGGGAAAAAAGCTAAGAATATAGAGGATTTTATAAATAAAGTTTTACCAGATGCAGTAGTTAGAATGGCAAAATACATGGATGAAAGAGTTAAATTTCTAGTTGAACAAAGTGGATTCTTTGAAACTAGTTTTTTAGTAAAAGAAGGTCTAATTTCAAGAGACAAATTTTCTGCAATGTTTGGCATGTTTGGACTTGCGGACTGTGTAAACTACCTTTTAAATGCTAAAGAAGAAAAAGATAGATTTGGACATAGTAACGAAGCTAATTCTCTTGGCTTAAAAATAATAGCTAAACTAGAAGAAGAGGTTAAAAAGCACAAAGCACCATACTGTGAGGCAAGTAATAACTGCTATATTCTCCACTCTCAAGTTGGAATAGATAGTGATAAAGGAATAACTCCTGGCTGCAGAATACCTATTGGTGAGGAACCAGAACTACCTCAGCATATAATAAAATCTGCTCCATTCCACAAATATTTTCCATCAGGTATAGGCGATATTTTTCCTTTTGAAACAACAGCTAAAAAGAACCCTAAATTTGTTTTAGATATTATTAATGGCGCTTTTAAGCTTAATATGAGATATTTCTCATTATATGCTTCAGATTCTGATGTTATAAGGATTACTGGATATTTAGTAAAGAAATCTGACATAGAGAAATTGAATAAAGGAGAGCAAGCTCTTCAAGATACAGTGGTTTTAGGACTTGGAGCTGTAAAAAATCAAAAGGTTTTAGAAAGAAAGGTCACAAAATATGAATAAAGCCCTAGTAAATAAAATTATACCCTTTAGTTCTGTAGATGGACCTGGAAATAGGCTTTCCTTGTTTCTACAAGGATGTAATTTTAATTGTCTTTATTGTCATAATCCTGAGACTATAAATAGATGTGTTAATTGCAAGGATTGTGTTAAAAGTTGTCCTACTGGAGCTTTGTACTTGGAAGGAAATAAGGTTCTTTGGAATAGTTCACTTTGCATTAAATGTGATGAATGCATAAAAATCTGTACACATAATGCTTCTCCAAAAACCACTTTAATGACAGTAAATGAGATTATAGAAAAAATTAAATCTGTTCTCCCTTTTATTTCTGGAATTACTGTTTCTGGAGGAGAATGCAGTCTTCAAAGTGATTTTTTAGTAGAACTATTTGCTGAAGTTAAAAAGCTTGGAATTACTTGTTTTATGGATACAAATGCTTCAACACCAATTTATAATAATCAAGAATTATTAAAAGTTCTAGATAAGGCAATGATTGATTTAAAAGCATATGATAATGCCGAGCATCTCTCACTTACCGGCATGAGCAATGAAACAGTTCTTAGGAACATAAAAATCCTAGCTTCTCTTAACAAATTATACGAGATAAGAACTGTAATAGTTCCAGATTTATTAAATAACAGGCACACTGTAGACATGACAAGTAAACTAATTTCTTCTATTGATAATAATATTATTTATAAATTGATTAAATATAGACCTTTAGGGGTAAGGGAAAACTTAATAAATTCTACTGTTCCATCTATGGATTTAATGAATTCTTTAAGCTCTTTAGCTAAGAAAAACGGATGTAAAAATGTAATTATTCTATAGATTTTGTAGTAACATTAATAAGAAAATGACGCTTTTCAATTTTTAAGTGGTCATTTTCTTTTTTTTGCAATCTAATGGCTTGTTATTTTTAGATTTTATAAAATTTTCAAAATTTTAAAAGGATTACGATAACTTATAGTGAATATATTACATATTAAGATATTTTTCAAATTAATTTATCATAATAATTTATATACTGGAGGGAAACATTTTGATTAATAACATTGATATTTCAAAATCTATGACAATTAAATTAGAAGAGAGTCTTCCTGAAATGCCTAATTTTATTGAGGGTATAAGGCGTGCTCCAAATCGAGGATTCTCACTTACAAAAGATCAAACAAAGCTAGCTTTAAAAAACGCTTTAAGATATATTCCGGAAAAATTTCATGAAAAGTTAGCTCCTGAATTTTTAAATGAACTTTTAACAAGAGGAAGAATTTATGGATACAGATTTAGACCTGAAGGAAGAATATTTGGTAAATCCATAGATGAATATAAAGGAAACTGTATTGAAGGTAAAGCTTTTCAAGTAATGATAGATAATAACCTTGATTTTAATGTGGCACTCTACCCTTATGAACTTGTTACTTATGGTGAAACAGGTCAAGTATGTCAAAACTGGATGCAGTATGGACTTATAAAGAAATATTTAGAGGAACTTAGATGTGACCAAACTTTAGTTATAGAATCAGGTCATCCCCTAGGTCTTTTTAAATCAAATCCAAATGCTCCAAGAGTTATAATTACAAACGGACTATTAATTGGTATGTTTGACGATCAAGACAACTGGCATAGTGCTATGCAATTAGGTGTATCAAATTATGGTCAAATGACAGCTGGAGGATGGATGTACATAGGACCTCAAGGAATCGTTCATGGAACTTTTAATACTTTATTAAATGCTGGCAGATTAAAACTTGGAATCCCTCATGATGACGATTTAAAAGGATACTTATTTGTATCTTCTGGTCTTGGTGGAATGAGTGGTGCTCAGCCAAAAGCCGTTGAAATAGCTAACGGTGTTGGAATAATTGCGGAAGTGGATTACTCTAGAATACAAACAAGACTTGAACAAGGCTGGGTTAAAAAAGTCTCTTCAAACCTAGATGAAGTTTTCAATTGGGCTAATGAAGCTATAAATAGTAAGACTACTCTTTCTATTGCCTACCACGGAAACATTGTAGATTTACTAGCCTATGCTGTAGAAAAAAACATAAATATTCCTTTACTATCTGACCAGACTTCCTGCCATGCTGCTTATGATGGAGGCTATTGTCCACAAGGTATTAGTTTTGATGAAAGGACAGAACTTCTAAAAAATGATAGAGAAACTTTTAAAAAGTTAGTAGATGAAAGCTTAATAAAGCATTTTGAAATGATTAAAATATTAGTTTCTAGAGGTACTTATTTCTTTGACTATGGTAACTCATTTATGAAAGCAATTTATGATGCTGGTGCAAAAGAAATAGCCAAAAACGGTGTAGATGAAAAAGATGGTTTCATATTTCCTTCCTATGTTGAAGATATAATGGGACCTATGTTATTTGATTATGGATATGGACCATTTAGATGGGTTTGCTTAAGTGGCAAACACGAAGACCTAATAAAAACAGATAATGCTGCTATGAATTGTATAGATAAAAACAGACGAGGTCAAGACAGAGATAATTATATTTGGATAAGAGATGCTGAAAAAAACAAACTTGTTGTTGGTACAGAAGCGAGAATTTTATACCAAGATGCAAAGGGAAGAATGAAGATTGCCCTTAAATTTAATGAAATGGTTAGAAATGGGGAAGTCGGTCCTATTATGCTAGGAAGAGATCACCATGATGTAAGTGGTACTGATTCACCATTTAGAGAAACCTCTAATATAAAAGATGGTAGTAATATAACCTGCGATATGGCAGTACAATGCTTTGCTGGAAATGCTGCAAGGGGTATGAGTTTAGTTGCACTTCACAACGGTGGAGGTGTTGGTATTGGTAAATCTGTAAACGGAGGATTTGGTTTAGTTTTAGATGGAAGTTCTAAAGTTGATGATATAATAAAATCTGCTATGGCCTGGGATGTTATGAGTGGAGTTGCTAGACGTTCTTGGGCAAGAAATGAACACGCTGTAGAAACTACTATAGAGTATAACGAAAAGACTTTAGGGGAAAATCACATTACAATTCCATATATAGCTGATGATAAACTTATTGATAGCCTAATAAACAAGTAGTAAAAAAGGGATTTAAACCACTTTGGCTTAAATCCCTTTTTATTTATTCTAAAGTATCTGATATCTCATCTGATACCTTATGACAAAATGATAACATTGAACGAAGCATATCAAACATCATTTCTTCGCTAACTTCTTTTTCATAAGGTATAGTTATTTGAGCTACAACTTCATCTTCTTTATCTATATAAAATTTTGGAAATCTAAAAGAACTGTTGTATCTATTTAATAGTTCAAAAACTTTTATCCTATTTGTTTCAGGTTTTAATTTTGCTAAACTAAATATATTAAAATCTATACAAGTGCTTTCTTCATCAAAATCAATCACTATGTTGACTTGATTATTTTTTATTAATTGCCCGAAAGCAAAAACAGTATCCTTCTCCCCTCTGTCTTCAACTTTTATTATTGCCATAGGGAATCCTTGCTTTTCTAGTAAACTACTAAATCTAGCTGCTGTATTATTCATAATTGTACCTCCTCAATTTATACATAGTTATTTATTCTACGCCGAAAAATAAAATCCTCTTTTATTTATAAACTTAAGAAAAATCCATCGTGAAAGATATGGTTGTATTTTACATTTTAATTACTTATAAATTAAATAATATAATTTAAATACAATTTAATAATATTGTCACCCCAAATTATACTAATAAAAGTACTAATGGCTATAAATGGTACAAAAGCTAGAAAATCCTTAAGATTTTTTCTTTTCAATCTAAGAGCTATTACTCCATAAATTCCACCTATTATAAAAGACAGGAACAACAAAAGAATGGACTTTTTAAGACCTAAAAAAATCCCACCAAAAATACTATTTCTGCATCTCCCCAGCCCATACCTTTAGTTAAAATAATTATAATAGATAATAATACTGCCAAAACCACTCCTCCAAGCAGATAGTTTTTAAATATGTACGGGAAATTATTGTAAGTTACCATCTCAAGTATAATAAAAATACTTCCCCCAATTAACCCAATTAAAAAAGTAGAAAAATATACCTCTTGAAATTTATAGTCAATAAACGAAATAACTATCATTAAATCTATTAAAAATATGTATTTAAAAAAGTATACACTATAACCATAATTTTTATAAATTAAAGTCCAGGATATTGCTGTAATTACCTCAACTAAAGGATAAATCAATGAAATTTTTTCTTTACAATTTCTGCATTTTCCTTTTAAAAAAGCATAACTTATAAGTGGTATTAAGTCATAAAACTTTATTTTATGATTACATTTTATGCAGTGGGAATGAGGCACTACTATGGACTCTTCCCTTGGAATTCTATATATACATACGTTCAAAAAACTTCCAATAATTAATCCAAGAAAAAATATAATATAAAGCATATGTTTCACCTTCTTAATATTTTTAACTAAAATTTTCACATTACTTAATCTAGTATTATTTCATAACCACTACTCTTTATTGCTTTATCAGTGGGGTATGTTTTTGCTGGATATAAAAGATAGTAATCATTTCCATCTTTAACGTAGATACTGATAATTTCATTAATTTGTTCTACAACAAAATTGGATCCCTTTGATTTAGGACTTGGTACGCTCTGCAAATTATTTACTATATTGGTTTTACTTAAGGTTCCATCTTGAACTACTGCCATATTAGCTGCATTTGCAATAGTTTTGGCATTGGCCATATCTGCATTTTGTTTAGCTTTTAAATGTGCTTTGCCTACTTTAGGTATAGAAACTAAGGTTAGTATTCCAATAATTGCCACCACGATTACAAGTTCAATTAATGTAAATCCATTTTTTTCTTTTGTTTTAAACATTAATTGTTTCTTAATTTTCAAATTGATCCCTCCTTGTTTAATTAAAGATGTATTTTTCTTTTAAGCCATCATATTATCTTATTGCCATTATATTTATTTTATATACCAATTTTAACTAAATAAATTTAATATCCCTAAATTAAAATATAAAAGGACTATTAGTATTTTTTTACTAATAGTCCCTCTTTTGAACCTAACTGCTTTTTTATAAGTCCTTTATATACTTATTCCAATATAAGGAGATATAAAACAAGCTAATAACATCCTGCTCATTATAAAAAAGTATTCTCTCTTTTTTCTCTTTAGGCATCCTATTTATATAGTCCCTATCTTTCATTATCTTTTTAAAGGTCTTTGCTAGATTTTGTCCCTTTATAATTTCTGTCTCTCTCTTAATATTAAATATTTTCTCCAAATTTTTTAGCCCTATAGAGCCTCCTGTCTTTTTTTCATACTCTTTTTGCAGGTCAATTTCCTTAAAAGTATCTCTTACATTAAGACTGATCTCATTCTTTTTAAAAAGATAGTTTATAACTGAAAAATCATTATTTCCTGCAAAAGTAACAATGTATTTCTTTTTAAATTTATCCCTCATAGTTATAAAATATTCTTCAGCTTTATAAAGCACCTCTTTTGAATCTTCCTGGTTTTCAATCATATACTGAGTAGTCACTAAGCTCTTAATATTTTCATCATAATAACTGCATCCAAATACACCTACACAAATTGGTTTTTTATTGACGTAATGTTCTAAGTCAAAATAAAGTGCCTGTTTAAAAAATTCATCATCTAAAGAAAAAAGCAAACTATAACTTAAATCATCTAAAGAAATTTTATGAACACTCTCTTTTAAAATCATTCCTTCACACTTTCTACTATATGGATATTATCAGAAGTGATATTATAAACAACATCTTTTCTCTCAACTATTATACTTATTTTATTTTTTACCTCATCATCACTTAATACTTTTGTAATTAGTTCCTTATTTGGATTTATGCAAATAGGTTTTGAAACTAACTGAAACATAGACAAATCCCCAGATGTATCGCCATAAGCATAAGAACGCTTTAAATCAATATCGTATTTTTTAGTAAATTCCATTATAGCTTCCTTCTTACTTTGGCTATCCCACATAGGAATAACTTCTCCTGTATACACAGCATTCTTCTTAACGTATACAGCTCCTTTATAATCGTCAAATCCATATTTATGTGCCATTTCTTTTACAAGTTCTACGGGGCTTCCTGATATTGTAATAATCTTATGTCCTTGCTCCTTATGCCATTTTATTCTATCTCTTGTAAAAGTATATACCCTATCACCTTTTTGCTCTACAACTTTCTTCGCAATAAATTCAATTTGTGACTCATGAATTCCTTTAATAGCTTCAACAAAAATTTCTGCCATTTTAATTAAATAATTATCATAATCACCTTTTCTTGTATCCCATTTTAAATACTCTGGTCTTACATCTTTATACCATTTTTCAGAAGGTATAATTTCACATTTTACAAGTTTTTTAAATACCTCAGCTATTAATCCTTCTCTATATAATGTTCCATCTATATCAAAAAAAGCAGCTATATTTTTCATATGTTTATCTCCTTCTATAAATTAGTTTCATCTTGAAATTTACCTTTCAAGTAGTTATATGTTTTTATTTGTATTTTTTATGTATTTTCTTATTATTGACAATTGATTTAAAGTTAAAAGGTAAAATTCACACCCCAATATGTATAAATCATCCTCAATATGTTTACTCCACTTTACTTCACATAATGTCCAAAAAGATGGATTCTTATCATCCACTTTTAATAAAAATGATATAAAATCTCCTTTATCCGCCTTAGCTATACTTTTAAAGCAAATTCCTGTATCAGATATATTTATAGCCTCTAATATAGGTCTCTTCCCATCATAGTCTTTATAAATGCTCTTATTATTAATAAGAGGATAATATAATTTTAAAGAAAAATCAACTCTAATTGACTTTCTTTTTTCAGATAATTGTTGCAAACATTTTCCATAAGAATACATACATCTCACTCCTAAATCCCCACATACCTTACTTATTATATTATAGTACCATATTGACAAAAAATAAAGATAATGATATTATGATAGTGATAATTGTTTTCATTTGTATAAGTTAGGAGGAATGATTATGAGTATAGTAGATTTAAAACCCGGTGATAAGGCACTTGTTGATTATATATTAGGAAATAAAAAACTAACTAAAAGACTTTTAGCACTAGGTTGTATCGAAGGTACTCCTGTTTTGTTGAAACGAGTTGCTCCTTTAGGAGATCCTTTAATAATTAACTTTAAAGGTTTTGATTTAGCAATAAGAAAAAAAGATGCTAAAAGCATATTATTAAAGGAGGTTTAATTGCTAGATGTTTACTGCCGCTTTAGTTGGAAATCCCAATGTAGGAAAAACTACGCTCTTCAATGCACTGACAGGATCAAATCAATACGTTGGTAATTGGGCAGGAGTTACAGTAGAAAAAAAGAAGGTTTTTTAAATAAAGATTTTAAAATTGTTGACTTACCAGGTATTTATGCTATGGATACCTTTTCAAATGAAGAAAAAGTATCAAAGGAATTTTTATTAAAAGGCAATGTGGACGTTATTATTAATATTGTTGATGCTTCTAATTTAAGCAGAAATCTATATTTAACAACTCAACTGAAGCAGTTCAAAATCCCCATAATTTTAGTTATTAACATGATAGATGTAGCTAAGGCTAGAGGTCTTGAAATTGATTTTGAAAAACTCTCAAAAGAACTTGGTCTTATTATTTTACCTATATCTGCTTCTAAAAATGATGGTCTTACTGAACTTAAAAATATTCTTTTTAATAAATCCTATAAAACAAATACCGAATCACGTAATTCAAAAGGTTTTCAATTTGAAAGTGAAAAAGATGCTTATTCTTATATAGATGATATCTTAAATAACTGTGTTAAAACCAAGAATTCAAATAATAATAATATAACAGAAAAAATTGACAAAATTCTACTTAATAGATTTTTATCTTATCCTATATTTCTACTTATTTTTTTCTTATCTTTAAATTTACCTTTAGCTGGGTTGGTCAACCCTTATCAGATACTTTAAGAAGTTGTTTGGAAAATACTATAATTCCTAATTTAGATTTTCTTCTAGGAAATTCTAGTTTATGGTTCAAATCACTTTTATTAAGTGGAATTGTAAAAGGAGTAGGATCTGTAGTTGTATTTTTACCGGTTATACTTGCTTTGTTTATTGGAATTTCATTTTTGGAAGATAGCGGTTATATGGCAAGAGCAGCCTTTATTATGGACAAACTAATGAGGACTATGGGCTTATCTGGTAAAGCATTTATCCCATTAATAGTTGGTTTCGGTTGTTCTGTTCCAGGAATAATGTCTGCAAGAACTTTAGAAAGTGAAAAAGACAGAAAATTAACTGCCCTTTTAGTGCCCTTAATGTCTTGTAATGCAAGGCTACCAGTTTATGCACTTATTGCTTCTATTTTCTTTCCTGGTAAAGAAAGCCTAGTTGCTTTCTCACTTTATGGTTTAGGTATATTAATAGCATTTTTAATAGGATTATTATTTAAAAACACTCTATTTAAAAAAGATGAAGAACCTTTTCTAATAGAATTGCCTGAGTATAAAATGCCAGATATAAAAAATCTACTTCTTCATACCTGGGATAAAGGAAAGGGATTTTTGAAAAAAGCTGGTACAATAATATTTTCAGTATCTGTGCTTATTTGGTTTTTATCAAATTTTAATCTAAATGGTTTAACAAGTATGAACGAAAGTTTTCTAGCTGGAATTGGTAAATTACTTGCACCAGTATTTAAGCCTTTAGGATTTGGTAACTGGCAAACTTCTGTTTCAATACTTTCTGGGTTAATGGCTAAAGAAGTTATAATAAGCAGTATGGGCATAATATTTGGTAATAATTTAAATGGAATTTTGCCTACTTATTTTAGCAGTTTATCTGCCCTTAGCTTTTTAGTTTTTGTGCTTTTGTATACACCTTGTATATCTACTGTAGTTGTTATGAGAAAAGAATACGGGAAAAAAATGGCTGTATTTTCGGTTGTATATCAAGTTCTTTTAGCCTGGATAGTTTCTTTTTTAGTGTATAACATAGGAAAATTATTTTTATAGATAGATTTTTAAAAAGGAAGTGTGTTATAAAATGGAAATAATTATAACATTAATTATAATACTTGCAGCTAGTTATTTTTTGTATAAAAACATAAAAAACAAAGCCTCTGGCAAATGTGATTGTAGCTCCTGTTCTAGTCACTGCCCAAATTACAAAAAATAAAAGCAAAGATAAGCTTAAATAATAAATTTATTATAAATACTATAGATACTATAGATACTATAAAGCCTTTTCATATTAAAGTCTCTTAATTTGAAAAGGCTTTAATATGTATTATACAATATATGATATATGCTTTTTTTGTCCATGTCTTCTTTTAACATCAAATTAATTATCTTATGTGCATTTTTTTGCTCATTCTTTCTAAATTTGTATCTACATTAATTCCTTTTGTACTTAAAAGATATCTTATGTATTTTATCTGTTTTATGCTTATTCTGTTTTCTCTAATTAAATTTTCATCTAAATCAATCTTATTAACTAATTTAAAAATGTAAGGCAAATCTAAAACATCCTCATAGTTATGAAGAAGAATAGTGTTTTTAACCTCTTCATCTTTAAGCTCCAAATATCTTTTATATAGCTCTATGCTTTCTCCTCCATCTATTTGATCTTTTCTATTTATACCTATAAACTTCTCTACGGTTTTTAAATTACATCTATGAAGCCCCATCTCTTTATAGTAAGGCCTTATTATCCTATATAAGTCTATATGTTTTATTGGAAATCCACATTCAAGTTTATACTTGTTCATCCTATTTAATATAAAAGGTTCATCAAAGGCAATACCATTATAAGAACAACACTTACTAAAAGCTTTTACATCTCTATTAAACTCTTTTAGTATTTCTTTTTCTTCTTTTTTACTTTCAGAAAAATACTGCTTAATACAAATTTTCTTTTCACTTATTAAATACCCCATTGATATCAGTATAATTTCATCCTGATCTTTATCAAATCCAGTTGTCTCAATATCAAAATAGCATATTTCCTTCATATTGTATTTTTCTATTAAAGCTTTGTCCATATTTATCTCATTAATAGTTTCATTTATATACATCCTATCCACCCATAACTTAAAAAATTTAAAAAACCATATATTGTTAACTCCAAAGCATTAACAATATATGGTTTTAATTATTTACATTTTTTCAACAACATTTACTCCAATTAAATCTAAAGCATTCTTTACCACATCACAAGTAGCTTCTACCATTTTTAGTCTTGCATTTTTAGTTTCTTCATCTTCACAATTTGCAATGCTGTAAGAATTATAGAATTTATTAAATGCTTTTGCAACTTCCAATACGTATCTTGTAATTATTGATGGTTCATATTTGTCTATAGCTGACTCTATAGCATCTTTGAATGCTCCCAATAATTTTATTAACTCAAACTCTTCTTTTGAATTTAGCTTAGAGTAATCAATCTTTTCTCCACCATAGCCTAGTTTTCTTAATATGCTCTTTCCTCTTGCATATGTGTACTGAACATATGGACCTGTTTCTCCATCAAAATTTAGCATATCTTTCCAATCAAATATTATATCTCTTTCTCTATTGTTCTTTAAGTATGCAAATACCACAGCACCAATTCCTATTTTTTTAGCTACATCTTCTTTGTCTTCAAGATCTGGATTCTTTTCATTAATTACCTCAAGAGTTTTTGCAACTGCTTGATTAAGTAAATCTTCAAGGAATAATACTTCTCCTTTTCTTGTAGATAAGCTTCTATCTTGGAACTTAACAAGACCAAAACCAACATGAACACAGTCCTTTGCCCATTCATTTCCCATTAGTTCTAATGTTTTGAATATTTGTTTAAAATGAAGTGCTTGAGGAGTTCCAACTACATAAATGTTTTTATAGAAATCATAGGTTTTCTTTCTGTAAGTTGCTGCTGCTAAATCCCTTGTAGCATATATTGTAGCTCCATCAGATTTTTTAACTAAACATGGTGGCATATTATATTTATCAAGCATAACAACTCTAGCGCCATTGCTCTCTTCTAATAAACCTTTTTTATCTATATCATCTATAATTGCATCCATTTTGTCATTGTAAAAGCTTTCTCCAGTGTAGTAATCAAAGTCAACACCAAGCATATTATAAACTTTACTAAATTCCTTTAAACTTAAACTTCTAAATCTATCCCATAGAGCAGTTTCTTCTTCGCATCCATCTTCTAATTTTTTAAAGTGCATTCTAGCTTCATCATCTAAAGAAGAATCTTTTTCTGCCTCTTCGTGGAATTTAACATATATTCTTAAAAGCTCATTTATAGGTTCACTATGCAGTGCTTCTTCATTTCCCCATCTCTTATATGCAGAAATCAATTTTCCAAATTGAGTACCCCAATCACCTAAGTGATTAATTCTAACTACATCATAACCTTCAAAATTTAATATTTTATATAAGGAATGGCCAATAACTGTAGTAGACAAATGTCCTATATGAAAAGGCTTTGCTATATTGGGAGAAGAATATTCTACTACTACTTTTTTACCATTTCCAGTAGTATCTGATCCATATTTGTCTCCTTCTTTTAAAACTTTCTCTATAATCTCTTTTGCAACTACTGATTTGTCTAAAAAGAAATTAAGATATGGTCCTAAGTTTTCTATTCTCTCTAAACCTTCACTGTTTATCTTTGTTTTTAATTCTTCTGCTATACTATTTGGAGCCTTTCTAAATACTTTTGCTAATTTGAAACAAGGAAAAGCATAGTCTCCCATATCTGCTTTTGGTGGTATTTCAATAAGCTCCATTATTTCTTCTAAATCCATGTCTACATTGGCTTTTATTTTTTCTGCTATATACGCTTTATAATCCAATTTTTGCACCTCCAAATTTCATAAATATTATTTATAAATATAATAAATCCGTCTCTACATAATGTAGAGACGGATAAATCCCGCGGTACCACTCTATTTGACAAAAGTCCACTTAATATATTAACGCATTATGCGGCAAACCTTACTTAGACAATACTACATACTATCTTTTCAAGTAGCTTCTCCAAGGTTCTTTTCCTTTTTCTTGTTTTATAGAGCTCCCACCCTCCTCTATTCGCTAACAAAACAATACAAAAGTACTCTCCTCTTCATAGAATTTATTTATTCAATTCCATAATAAATTATATTACCAGAACAAAAGTTTTGTCAAGTGCTATGCAAAAAAAATTGTAAAAATATGCTTTATAAAATTAATCTTTGCATTATTCATTATATGCCAAAATATAATTTTGTATTTATTATATATGTTTTGATAGTAATTATCAACTGCTACACAAATATTATAATACACAATAAAATGAATTTTAATTATCAGAAATTTAAATGAAATATGCTAAAATTTCATTTTGATATATTTTTTGAAGGAAATAATGCAAAAGTACTTGTATTTTTCTGTCTTAGTATTATAATAAAATTAAGAATTTGATATTATTTTTACAAATAGGGGGAATGTTCTATGACATATAGAATTGAAAGTGACTCAATAGGTTCAAGGGAAGTGCCTAAAGAAGCATACTACGGAGTTCAGAGTCTAAGGGGAAATGAAAACTTTAAGATAACAGGACACAAAATGCATCCTGACTTCATAACAAGTCTTGCTGAAATTAAATATGCAGCAGCAGTAACAAATAATGAATGTAATCTTTTAGATAAAAAAATCTTAAATGGAATAACCAAAGCTTGTGACGAAATTATTGCAGGTAAATTACATGATGAATTTATAGTTGATTCTATTCAAGGTGGTGCAGGTACTTCTGCTAATATGAACGCTAACGAAGTAATTGCAAATAGAGCCATTGAAATTTTAGGTGGAGAAAAAGGAGATTACTCTATTGTTCACCCTAATGATCACGTAAATATGGGACAATCAACTAATGATGTTATTCCTACTGCAGGAAAAATGACTACTTTAAAACTTCTAAAAAAATTATCTATGCAACTTGAAAACTTAAATAGTGCTTTAGAAAAAAAATCAATTGAGTTTAATGATGTAATAAAAATGGGAAGAACTCAAATGCAAGATGCAGTTCCAATAAGGCTTGGTCAAGAATTTAAAGCTTATAGTTCTGCAGTTAAAAGAGACATTGCTAGACTATCTAAAGTTACGGATAATCTAAAAGTAATAAATATAGGTGGTACTGCTATAGGAACTGGTATTAACGCTGATAAAGAATATTTAAATAAAATAGTTCCAAATCTAAATAGCATTTCAAAAATGGACTTAGTTCACGCTGAGGACTTAATTGACTCTACTCAAAATTTAGATAACTTTGTAGCAGTTTCCGGTGCAATAAAAACTTGTGCAGTTAACTTATCAAAAATGGCAAATGATTTAAGACTTATGTCTTCTGGTCCAAGAACAGGATTTGGAGAAATTAATCTTCCACCAAAACAAAACGGTTCTTCTATAATGCCAGGAAAAGTTAATCCAGTCATTCCAGAAGTTATAAACCAAATTGCATTTAACATTATCGGAAATGATGTTACTATAACTATGGCTTCTGAAGCAGGACAACTTGAATTAAATGCTTTTGAGCCCGTTATATTCTACAATTTATTCCAATCTATTGATACATTAACTAATGGAGTGGATACTCTTGTTAGAAACTGTATTGAAGGAATTACAGCAAATGAAAAAAGATGTAAAGACTTAGTAGACAATAGCGTTGGTGTTATTACAGCAATTTGCCCTCATATAGGCTATAAAAAAGCTGCTGCAATTGCTAAAAATGCTATAAAAACTGGTGAATCTGTTAGAAAACTTGTAATGAAAGAAGCAATCTTAAATGAAAAAGAGCTTAATGTCATATTAGATCCAATCTCTATGACTGAGCCTGGAATATCAGGAAAATATCTTTTAAACAAGTAAATATATATAAATAAAACAATGTGTGAAAAATTACTTAAATAGTAAAATAGTTTTTCACACATTGTTTTTCTATGCATATAATAAATTAGTGACAGTATCCAAAGTTTTGCGTACATAGAATAATATTTTTTCTATGTGAAGGAGGGATACTATGAGTCACAAACATCATGATGATTGCTGCGATTGCTGCTGCAATCCATGCTCTTGCAACAGTTGTTGTAACCCATGTTCTTGCAATAGTTGTTGTAGCTGCAAACCATCTTGTTGTTGCAATCCATGTGGAGGAGGCAACTCCTGTAATTCAGGATTACTTCCATTCTTTGGATCAAGAAATTCCTGTTGCAATAACAACTGTGGATGCGGCTGTGGCGGAGGCTTGTTATGGATAATAATCCTTCTTGCTTTATGCGGACGCTACTAATTGTATATATAAGGGAAGCTTAAGGCTTCCCTTCATTAATTTAACCTTAACTGTACTCAATGTCCACTTTAGAACCGTTGTTTTCTAAATTATAAGGTGTGACAATAAGCTTTATTGGAACTCTATTTTTCAGCTCCTCTACATGACTTATTATACCAACGCACAAATTTTCTTCTCTTAAATTTTCAAGAGAGGTCATAACAACATCTAGAAGTTCACTATCTAAGCTTCCAAAACCTTCATCTAAAAAGAAAAACTCTAAAGGAGCACTACCTTTTAATTGAATTTTAGAAGATAATGCTAAGGCTAAAGACAACGATGTCAAAAATGTTTCTCCTCCCGACAAAGTACTTGTAGGTCTTCTCCTGCCACCATTAAAATCATCTCTCATAATAAAATTACCATCTTCATCTATTTCTAAAGCATATCTTCCTCTTGTAATATTTTTAAGTCTTTTTGAGGCCTCAAGGGCAATATACTTTAATTCATTCATAGCTACAAACTCAACAAACTTATTTCCCTTAACTAAGTTATCTATTTCTTCACATAAGCTATATATATGCTCATATTCCTTCTTTAATTTTAAAAGACCTAAAGACTCTTCTAGATCTCTTTGAAAATCCTTCAATTCTTTTCTTTTTGTGCCATTATTTCTATGCTTTTATTTAATTCTTCCTCTATATTATCCTTTTCTTCTCTAATTTGAGTCCAATCTTCTTTTGATATTTTATCTTCACTAATTTTACCTTTCAGCCTATTTATATTGGTTTCTAAGGTCTTTTTAGTCTCATCAAAGTAGTTAATATCTTTTTCTAATTCATCCATATCTTTTTCAGTAATAATATATCTGAAAACCTCTTCTTCGCTTTTAAAGCTATACTCCTTAAGTTTAAAGCTTACTTTAAGATTTTGGTCTTTTAAAATGCCATGGAGCATCTCTAAATTTTTTTGTAGACTATTAATTTCCTTCTCAATCATATCTTTTTTGTCTTTCATGTTTTCCAAAGCTTTTTTTAAATAATCTTCTAATTCATTTATGTCATTTATATTTTTATTAGTTATTTTAAGCATATCTCTTGGATTTTCTATACCACATATAGCTTTTAATTTCACAATAAATCCCTCAATAATATCCTTCTTTTCTTTTCCACTCTGTTCTATTTTAGCTTTTGCACTTCCTAAACTAGATAATTTTCTTTGAAGCTCTTCTTTTAAAGCGTGAATCTCATCTTTTTTATTTCTAAAACCCTTTTCTAAATTTCTTAATCTATTAGTATCTACGTCCCATTTTTTTATCTTTTCATCTTCATCTAAAATATTTTCTATAACTAAATCTTTAACTAATACATTGTATTCATTAAAAGCTTTTTGTAACTCTTCCCTTATATTATTCAGTTCCTTCTGTAAATTATTAAGATTAACCTCCTCATTTGAAATCTTCTCATGCATTGTTATATATAACTTATCAGAGTTTTCTTTTTTAGCCCTTACCTTTTCTAATTCTTCTTCTATATTCTTTGCCCTCTTATCCCAAAGATCTATGCTTTCTTTTAAATTACAAAAATCTCTTTCAATAGCATTCTTATCTTTTAAAATAGATTCTAAAGTCTCATCTTTTATCCTATCATTTAAAACAGTTAATTCATTTAAACAATACTTTTCATCACTAGTTATCAACGTTAACTTAATATTATACTTTTCTATATCCTTTTTAAGCCCTTCTATTTCTTTTTCTTCCTCTTCTTTTTCTGCTTTTAATTTTATTAAAAAATTATCTTCCTTACATCTTGTCATTTTAATGTGATGTACTGCTCCACATACAGGGCAAGGTTTTCCCTCTTCTAAAGCTTTTGAAAGAATTGCAGCCATGTTTTCGTTTTGTTTCTCTTCTATAACCTTGTTTAAATCAATAAGCTTATTTTTTTCATTTTCGTAATTTAAATTAAGTTTTTCTACTTTATTTTGAATCTCACTTTTTTCCTCTGCAATCTCAAGCTTTTTTTCATCAATTCATTTTTATTTTCTAAATCTTTTAAAATCTCTTCGTATTTTTTAAGTGCATTATTTCTTTTTTCTTGAAACCCTAAAAGGACTTCTTTATCTCCAGGACAATTTTCAAAATGATCTTTTTTTATGTTAATTAATTCTTCTAATTTTGATTCACTTTCTAATTTCAATTTTTTTAGTTTTTCAAATTCAACTTTATTATATTTTAATTTTTTTGTAGCTTCACTATACTTAGTATCAATATTAACTGCATTTTTTTCTAATTCTATATATTTTAAATATTTATTATGAGCATCAGAAATTAAAGCTCTGTACTCTGGAGAAATTGATTTTAAACTAATCTCTTTTTCTATTTTTAAAAGGTTATCTTTTAGCTCTATCTCTTCAATATCTATGCTTTTTAATTGGTCATCAATTTTTTTCGTATTTAATAAAATCTCTCTATATTTTTTAGCTAGCTCCTCTTTTTCTTTTTTTAAGCTTTCAATTTCGCATTTTATCTCTATAGCCTGATTTAATTCAGTAGATTTTCTTATCAACTTAGGTATATTTTCTTTTTGGTCCTTTAAAGCCACATCATAGTCTTTTTCCAATTTAGCTAATTTAAGGTTTAATCCTTTTATTTCCTCACTTCTATCCTTTAAATCTCTTTCTATTTTATTAATATTTTTTTCAGTAGATTTTTTTTCATCTATAAGTGGTTTAATTTGATTAGCATTTTTTGAATAATTTAATCTCATTCTAGCTTCATTTATTCTACCTTCATCT
Source organism: Haloimpatiens sp. FM7315 (assembly GCA_041861885.1). NCBI lineage: Bacteria > Bacillati > Bacillota > Clostridia > Eubacteriales > Clostridiaceae > Haloimpatiens > Haloimpatiens sporogenes. The sequence goes on along the minus strand of JBGVUE010000001.1, from coordinate 1,399,734 downwards.
GTAATTAATTTGTTGTAACTATCAATGAATTTTTCAAGTTCTTCCTTTATATCCCAAAGCATTTTGTATTTATCATACTTTTCTAATATATCTTCCTTGTTCTTTTTTAAATCCGAAACTCTTTTTTCAAATGTCTTTAAGTCTTCTTTTACTTCTTTTACTTTATCCTCTGACACATCACCGTATCTACTTAACTTACCATTTAACTCTATAATTAATTTTTCTCTTTTATCCTTGTATTTTTTTATTCTATCCCTTAAACCCATTCCGAATTTCTCTAATTTAAATATTCTCTCAAGCATATTTCTTCTTTGAAGCCCTGTTAAACTTAGAAATTCACTGAATTTACCTTGGGGAAGTACAACAGATCTTGTAAAATCCTCACAAGACAGTCCTATTATGTCTTCAACTGAATTTTTTACATTAGAAGCACCTTCAGCTAAAATTTCTACTTTAGATGTATCTAATTTTTCATAAATTCTTGCCATTGTAGTCTTATATCCACCATTTTTGTCCACTTTAATACATCTTTCACAGACATAAATTCTTCTTTTAAAGATCCTATTGAGAATTCATAGCTGACCTCTAAACTATCACTATCTGTATTAATAAACCCCTTAGTGTCTCTAGTTACCTTTCCATATAAAGCTACCGTTATAGCATCTAGTATAGTTGACTTTCCACTGCCCGTTGGTCCAAAAATTCCAAAAAACCTTTTTCAATTAGCTTACTAAAGTCTATAGTTTGAGCATTACAAAAGCTATTTAGTCCTTTAATTTTGAGAAGTATTGGTTTCATTATTTTCACCTTCTTCCCCATTTGCTATCTTTAGAAACAAATCTAATATTTCTTTTTCAGGTTCTATATTTCTTTCATGCTTATAAAACTCAATAAAAACTTTATCTATACTTTTTTCAGCTAAATTCTCATAATTAACTTCATCTTCACTATTTTCCTTTAATATAGGCCTTATTTCTACTATATCTTTTTTATATTTTTTCATTTCTTTAATTTCTTCCTGTAAAATCACTCTATCTGTTGAAACTTCTAAATATACCCAGCAATTTTTATCTTGATTTTCTTTGCACTTTTTTATAGCATCCTCTATACTGTGTGATTTCCAAAGCTCTATAGGTTTATAGTTTCTTAAATATATTTCTTTTATTTTAGCTTCCTCAAAGGGGCTCATTTCAACTGAGTATACACAGTTTACATTACCTCTCTCACTTTTACTATACTGTATTGGAGCACCTGAATACCTAGCTTTTCCATTAGTTCCCTTAACTTTTTGGGGCTTGTGAAGATGTCCTAAAGCAATGTAGCTGGCTTCTAAAGGAAGCTTCTTTGAATTTACTGTAAGACTTCCACCAAGCTGAATTGGCCTTTCTGAATCAGAACTTTCCCCTCCTAAAGTAAATAGATGTGATACAGCTAAATTTATACTGTCTTCTCTAAAATTTTCTGAAAGCTTAAGAAATATATCTCCAATTTTTTCTGAATAATCTTTTTGTCTTTCCTCTTCAGATAATTCATCTGATATTATTTCATTTAATCTTTTTTCACTAGGATAAGGGAGAGCTAGAACAATAGCTCTCTCCCCTTAATGTCTATTTCAAAATATCCTTCCCCTGATTTTATAATACTAGCCTCACCGCATTTTCCAACTTTTGCTACACTTCTAGGGGTTCCTAATATTATAATTCCTTGTTCATACAAAATAGGTGATGCAGCTTCTAGTCTATCTGGATTATCATGATTTCCAGATATAACAACTATTACTCTCTTTCCATTAGAGCTTAAAGCTTTCAATGCTTTATAAAACAACCTCTCAGCTTTAGCTTGTGGGTTGCTACTATCATAAATATCCCCAGCAATTACTACCATATCTGCATTCTCTTCATCTACGATTTTAGTAAATTCATCTATAAACTGTTCTTGCTCATCTAATCTACTATTACCTTCTAGCATTTTACCTAAATGCCAATCAGAGGTATGAATCAATTTCATAAAAATACACCTCTTTTTTTATATTTCTGATTTGTATATAGCTCTTTTCTCTAAAGACCATACTTTATCCGACATATTGCCTGGTTTTACATCTTCTAAAGCTTTTCTCATATCATACATTTTTGCATCTAAATCATCTAATCTATGAAGCATTTCTGCCTCAGGTATCATAGGCTTTTTAGGGCTACCATATTCTGGCTCGTAATGATGAGTAAGTATCATATGCTCTAATAGCATTTTTATCTCTTTGTCTGCCTTAACCTTTTCAGCGGCTATCTCAATTTTCTTTACCCCCATTATTATATGGCCCAAAAGTTGACCTTCTATAGTGTATTCACTTACTATTCCAAGCTCACTTGAAGCCATTTCTTCGATTTTAGCTATATCATGAAGAATTACTCCTGCATAAAGTAGATCCGTATTTATATAATCATATACTTCACATAACTTTTCTCCTGCCCTTAGCATAGTAGTTGTGTGGTATAGTAACCCTCCTCTTACTGAATGGTGATTGCTTTTAGCTGCAGGGTAATACATCATTTCTTCCTTACTTTCATTTAAAATACACTCAACTATATTTTTAATATCTTTATTACTAATTTTTGAAACGAACATTAAAATTAGATTATACATTTCTTCAGAAGTGTATGGCGCAACAGGAACAAAATCAGTTATATCTACCCCATCATCCTTATCAGCTTTTCTAATTTTTTCAATTTTAAATTGAAGAGAGCTTTGCCATTCTGTAACCATACCTCTAACTTTAATAAGCATATTAATTTTATAATTTTCTTCTTCTTCAGTAACGTTCCAAAGTTTGGCATTTATCTCACCAGTTTTATCTCCTAAGGTAAGGTCCAAATATTTTTTATTGTTACTAGAGGATTTACATTCAACAGATTTTATTAAAAAGAATCCTTCAATTTTGTTTCCAGCTTCAAATTCATTTATACTTTTATTTTCTATGTTCATAAAAAATCTCTCCCTACTATTACTTCAATTACTTTATATTTATATTAACACACTACTATTATTATAAAACAAATACAAATATTTTTCACTTACCTTCATACCTGTAATCTTTTCAAGGACTTTTGAATAGTATTCTACTTGAATTTTATATTTTTCTTTTATATCAAAAACACTTTCAACGTAATCTGTTTTATAGTCAATTAAGATAATATTGTCTCCCTCTATAAAATAGCAATCAATAATTCCTTGAAGCATTAATTTTTCATTTTCGTATATCTCTTTAGGTAAATTTTTATACACTTCTGTACTTTTTATCTCCAAATGAAAAGGAATCTCCCTTTTACTTCAGTTGAACTTATCATTCTTTTTCCTAAATCTGACTTAAAAAAGTTTATTATTTTCTTTACATTTACAGTTTGAGCTTCTTCCTTAGTTATAAATTCTTTAAACACCATATTTTCAATTTGTATTTTTATATCTTCTTCACTTAAAACATTACTTAAATCAAGTCTTTGCATTACAGCATGCATAGCTGTTCCCTTTTGTGATGCTGATAATTTTTTTGTTTCTTCTAAAAATCTAGGAACTTTTATAAGCTTTGGCACAAACAAATTATTTGCATATTCTGAAATAATGCCATCATTAAACTTTCTTTTTAACTCAGTAACTGTAATTATTGTGGGGATTTTTGAAGACTTTTCAAAAGCATATTTAGAACTCAATATATTATCTATCTTTTCATATTCTTTTGTAATTGTAAATTCTTCCACATTAGAATTTACAATGTCTTCTTTTTCTTCTATGGTATTTTCCTTTAAAAGTTCACTTCTTTGCCATAATTTTACTTCAAATTCACTTTGGCTTTCAAGCTTTTCAATATATTCCACCTGAGTTTTTGCTAAAAGAACCTCTGAAGCATTGCTCCTCATAACGCAAGGACCAATCCAATCTAAGTAATTATTTGCATTTTCAATAGAAAAGCTCGATAGTTTAGTACTTCCTTTTTCAATACCCATTGCCCATCTTTCAGAGGATTTTTCCAAATCTTTAGAAAGGCCTGTTAATATTAACTTTTCTTTAGCTCTTGTAAGTGCTACATATAAAATTCTCATTTCCTCTGACAAGATTTCTAACTTTGTTTTCTTCCTTATTACTGTTTTCATTAAAGAAGGATAAGCTATTCTTCTTTTTAAATCAACAGCATCAGGACCAAGACCTAAATTTTCATGAAACAAAAGCTTTTTATTAATATCCATGAGATTGAATTTTTTTCCAAGGCCACTTAATATAACAACAGGAAACTCTAATCCCTTACTCTTATGTATGCTCATTATTCTAACTACATTTTGATTCTCACTAGCAATTTTGGCACTACCTAAATCCGTATTATTTTTCTTTAATTTATCAATAAAATTAATAAAATTAAATAAACCTTTGTAACTAGTTCTTTCATACTGCTTAGCTCTTTGAAATAATATTTTCAAATTAGCCTGTCTTTGCTCTCCTAAAGGCATAGCACCAACATATCCATAATAACCTGTGGTCTTATATAAATACCATATAAACTCATCTAAAGGCATGTAGGACGATCTATTTCTCCATTCTTCAAGTAATTTTAAAAACCCTTGAGTCTTTTCTATTATCTCTTTTCCTAAATCCAATTCATTATTATCATATAATTCATCTTTTTCCTTACTTACGAAGGAATTTTCTAAAATATCCATTAACTTCTCATAGTAGCTATCTTCCTTTGAAGCTGCTTTTATATCAATAATATCTTCTTGAGTAAATCCCCCTATTATAGATGTCATAACTGAAAGTAGAGGTATATCTTGCATAGGATTGTCAATTATCTGAAGCAGGCTTAGCATAACCTTTATCTCTACAGCATCAAAATAACCAGTACCTGCATCTGCATAAGAAGGTATATCATAATTCTTTAATTCATCCATAAAAATTGGTGCCCACTTTTGAGTACTTCTAAGTAGTATTACAATATCCTTATAAGTAACCTTTCTATATTCATTTAGTTCTTTGTCATAAACTTTAAATTCTCCATCTTTTGAATCAAGTAAAGATTTTATTCTACTAGAAACCATACGGGCCTCTAATTGTATAGAATCTGGATTATCCTCTTCAATTTCATTATCTAAATTGTTTTCTATTAGATGTAGTTCTACCGCTCCTCCAACTTTATCACTTTGATTTTCAGTTTTCTTAAAATCAGCTCCAAGATTTAGCATTTCCCCATCATTATATTCTAGCTCTCCAACTTTTTCACTCATAATTTGTTTGAATATAAAATTAACTCCATTAATTACTTTTTCTCTACTTCTAAAGTTTTTATACAACATTATTTTTCTAAATCTGCTTTCATCTTCTTTATAATTATTATATTTTTGAAGAAATAATTCTGGTTTTGCCTGTCTAAACTTATATATACTTTGCTTAATATCTCCTACCATAAATACATTTGGAATCTCTTTCTCTCCGTTTTTATTAAAAGAGGTTCCCCTACTTATTAGATTTATTATCTTATCTTGAATAGAATTTGTATCTTGATATTCATCTATAAAAATTTCTTCATACTTTTTCTTAAGCTCTATTGCAATTTCTGATGGGTAAATCTCACCTTCGCCTTTAGTTCTACTTAAAATCTTAAGACACATATGCTCGAAATCATTAAAATCAATAATTGACCTATCTCTTTTTTTCTTTCAAAATGTTCCTTAAATTCTATAACTAAATTGCATAAGGTTCTCATAACTGGGTATAAATTATTGAAATCCAAAACAATAGATTCAGATTTTAGCTGTGCTACTTCAGACTTAATATTGTTTAATTGCTTCTTAATATCATCTCTTAGTGATTTTACTCTTTCTTGTTTGTCTTTATTTACATCCTTTTTACACCTTTTTAATTTTACAAAATCAAATTCATTTATACCTTCAATAAAATCATCAAAGGACACCCTACCTTTGGAAATTAAATTTTTAATTGCATATAAATCCTCTAGGTAAGCTTCTTTATAAGGCTCTAATGTATCCTCTGAATCTATTATATTAATCGCCTTAGCTGAACACTTTTCTATATTTCCCATTTGATATAATACATTATCTATATAATTATTTAGATAATCTAAATCTTTTATATCCTTACCCTTTAGATTAAACATCTCAGCAGATTTTCTAAGCCAATATTCTGGTGCTGGAAAGCTAATACAAGAATTATATAAATCCAAAACCATATCTTGAAGAATTACATCTTCTTTGCTATTACAGTAAAATTCAACAAGGCCTAGAAATTCTTCATTTGCTTCATCGTTATACTTTTCTTCAAATAACTCATCAATACTTTCCTGCTTCAAAAGTATATTTTCAGTATCATCACTAATTCTAAAATCAGGATTTAGACCTAGTATATGAAAGTTATTTCTTATTACTTCTAAGCAAAATGAATGCAGTGTTGTTATACTAGATTTAGGTAAAAGTGCTAATTGCCTTTGTAACCTTGAAGATCCCGGTTCACTTTCTAATTTTCTAATTAGTGCTTTTGCTATTCTCTCTCTCATTTCAGAGGCTGCAGCGTTAGTAAAAGTTACTACTAAAAGCTTATCAATATCTATAGGATTATCTACACTTGTTATAATTCTAATTATTCTTTCAACTAATACCGCAGTTTTGCCAGAACCAGCAGCTGCCGCCACTAAAAGGTTACAATTTCTAGTATTTATTGCTTTTTTTGTTCTTCAGTCCAACTTACGGCTTTCATTAATTCTCCTCCTCTTTTTGGGAACAATTCTTTCTTCTAATTTATCCCACACTTCATTATCTTTTAACTCCTGTATGATATTGTACTTACTGCTTTCTAAAGAAGTATCAAAACGGCATAGTGAAGAAAATGTACAATAGGTACAAGGTATACTATCTTTTTTTCTAAAGGGTCTTATACTAATTTCACCTTCTAACATCTTTTCACAGGTTTCAATTAAGTTTTTACGAACATGCTCTCTTAAGCTATAAAACTGTTCAACCGTAGCTATAGATGATCTTGCACTTAGGCTTCCATCTTTTTTCTTAAGCTCTGCAGGTATAATTAGAGAAGTACCCTGAAGTTCTATATCTTTATCCATAGCCTTAACTATATTAGTATCTGCTAAGACTAACCCCCTCATTTTTAGTTCTTTCATTATAGCTTCTTCTATTTCTTTTTCAGATATGTTTTTGTTTTCCTTAATAATTGGATTGTCTAATTTAAAATATAATACTCCAGCTGGTAAAGCTTTTTCCTTTTTAGAAACTTCATAGCCTTTTATTATTGCATCTAAATAAGTCATAAGCTGTATTTGAAGACCATAATAAACATCTGAAAGTTTAAAATCCTTGCTACCAGATTTATAATCTATAATTCTGTAAAAAACTCCCTCTTCACAAACCAATTTATCTATTCTATCTATTCTACCTATTAATTTCACTTTTAAATTATTTTTAAGTGTTATCTCTATTGGTGGAAAGTCTCCCCCTTCTTCAAATGTCATTTCATAACCTAAAGGCTCAAAATTGCTTTTTGCATATGCATTACTATTAACCATATAGATCTTAAAATAACCTTTGTAAGTCTTTTTGTAAAATATAAATACCTAGGAGAACTCGTAAGTATAGAGACCTGTAGTTTCATTTATTACTTTGCTTACGGAATTATTTACATTTTCTTCACACCAACTTTTACTAAGCTCACCCCAATGCATATTGCTACTTTTTACCTTATGAGAAAAATCATCTATAACCTTGTGCATAAAGGTTCCAACATCCGGAGAACTCAGCTTAAATATCTTTCTATCCTTTGCCTTTAATCCATACTGCACATAATAAGCAAAAGGACATCTTACATATCTCTCCATTCTAGAAACAGAAACCTTTACGTTTCCACCATAAAGCTTATTGATCCTATCTTTTCCAATCTTATTAACTTTATTACTGTAAGTAAAACCTTGAAAGACTTTTAAGGAAATATTCTTCCAATCTTCTTGACTCGAATACCATAAATAAACCTGTTTCCATATTGGATCTAAAGAAGATATATCCTTTTTTCTCTCATCTTAAGAATTAATCTATTAAATGTTGGTATAGGTTTTATTATTTTTTCCATAGAACCTACCTCTTCATTTAATATATCCTCTTCATTTAGTATGTTTGGAAATATATTTCTAAGCCTTGATATAATTACAGAAGGTCTTAAAGTTCTTCCTTCATGATCTGCTATTGGGTAACTTATCCTTATATATGATTTTGCCATGCTAAGAGTTGAATACACTAAAAATTGTTCTTCTAAGGCTTTTGTTTTAGTATCATTTCCAAGCTTAACATTAGCATTTTGTAAAATGAATCTATCTCCATCAGTAAATATACCTTCCTCTGTATTTCCCATTGGAAATACTCCCTCATTCACCCCAATAATAAACACTGCTTTCACCTCATGACTCTTAAGTCTATCAACACTACTTACAAGCACTTGATCAAGAGCAGGTGGTATAATACCCATTTTATTTTGAGAAAATCCAATAGTAATTATCTTAATAAACTCATCTAAAAAAAGCTTTTCATTTCCCATTACCTCTACAACTTGATCTAAAATTTCAACAACAAGATTCCATATTCCACTATACTCTAGAGCTTTTTCTTGATTACCCTGTTTTTTGAAACTCTCTATCCAATTTTCTGTAGTTTCTGGAATTTTTAATTTGCATAAGAAATTAAAAGCTGCTTCACAAAATTCTTTTGCGTTTTTGGCTTCATTAATATTTTTATAAAAATCAACTAAAGGCTCTGTTATTTTATATCTAATTTCATTTATTCTCTCTAACAAAGCTTCTTTTTTCTTCATCTTCGATTTTTTCAAAACCATATTGTATATATGTATCCCACTTTTCACTACTGGTCCATTTCTTTTTGCCTTTTATTCCTGAAGCTAAAACATAATTTTCTAAAATGTCTACATCGTAGCTATTAAATGTCAATAGCCCGCTTTTTACATACCTAAAAACAGCTTCGTAAGACCAATTTCTTGTAAAAATCTCCATAGATGATCTAATCAAAATGATTAAGGGATTTTGATCAATTTCTTTTTTCTTATCTATAAAGCATGGAATTTCATACTCCTCAAAAATAGCTTTAATTATACTTTCGTAAATTGATAAATCCCTAGTTATAACTGCTATATCTTTATATCTATAACCTTTTTCTTTGCAAAGTTTTATTATATTCTCACTTAGATTTTCAATCTCTTCATAAGAATTATTAGCTTTAAAAATACTTATGTCTTTAGTTTTAAGTTTGTACTTTTCACAAGTATAATTAAAAATATTTTCCTCTAAATATGAAAGTTCTTCACTAGTTTTAAATCTTGGATAAGGTTTTTTCCATAATTCAATAGATTTTTCTATACTAATATTGTTGTCCTCTGCTATTTTTTTAAGTTTATTTTCGGTATTTATTGTTACAAAAAATATATCTTCATCTTTATTTTTTTCATAAGATGTACTCATGTTTATTGTTACATTTACACGCTTTGCTTTTTTTAATAATTTTTCTATAATGCTATACTGCTTTGGTGTAAAAGAATTAAATTCATCTATCCATACTTCTGTTCCCTCTAAATATTTGCTTTCATCTATTTTTTCACATAATATACCAAGATCATCTTCGGAATCTATATAGTTCTCATGAAGTTTTTTTCATATTCTCCATAAATAAGACTAATATCTTGTAATTTCTTTGTTAAATATTCATCCTCCTCTATATCTAAAATTGCATTTGATATATCTAAAGGCGTTACATTATAATTTTTAAATTCACTTATTAAATCACTTATTATTTTGGAAAAGCCTTCCTGCTTTGCAGAAGTATTAAAAACTCCCAATTCTTCCTTTAAATCCTTCATTATTTTATAAACAAGCATGCATTTTCCAGATGAGTTCATATGGTTATGGGTAAGCCCTCCAACTTCACTAAATACTTTATACGCTAATCTTTTAAAACTAAGCACTTGCGCGTTTAATATTCCAGTTGAACTTATCTTTTTAATTAAATTTTTCTCTGACTGAAAAGAAAATTGCTCTGGAACTAATAAAATCTGATTAATGTTTTTATTTAATTCTCTTTTGATTCCATCATAACAAAAATTGCTTTTTCCACTACCAGCTCTTCCATATATAAATCTAAGGCTCATTATTTTATACCTCCTACAAAATAAGGCTTAATTTTCTTTGAATTTACTTATATTTAGGTGCACTGTTCTTTATTCATCTTATCTATTATAACATCTTATAATATAATTTTTTCCATAATTATTTATTTAAATCTATAAGCTATTATTTTTATACAACTGCCCATTTTAGTTTAGTAAGCTGAATTTTAAACTATCAAAAAAAGCTATTACACTACTATAAGTAGTGTAATAGCTTTTTTAATATAATACTTTTATTTTTTATTTTTTACAAAAAAACCAAATATTAATCCACCTACTATAGATGGCACTAGCCAGCTAAATCCTTGTGCTGAAAAAGGCAAAAGATTTATAAACTTTTCTACTATATAAATTCTAACTCTAATATCTTTTAGCACATTTAAAAAACTGATAATTAGTGCACCATAAACTGCTCCAATATAGGCTTTTTTATTAATAATCAAATCGTCAAATAAATTCATTATTATTAACACAATAACTACAGGATATAAAACCCCAAGTATAGGAACTGAAATCTTTATTATATTTTCCACTCCAATATTTGCTAGAATCCCACTAAAAATTGTTGTAGTAATGACTATTACCTTGTAACTTACCTTTCCTTTACTAAGGTCATTAAAATAGTTGCCTACAGTTGCTGTAAGTCCAACAGAAGTAGTTAAACATGCTAAAGTTACACAAATTGCCAAAGCTATAGTACCAAAACTCCCTAATATGTTTTTGGTTATAGAGATTAAAAGAAGCGTTTTTTCTATATCCCCATTAAATACAGAACTTCCTGTAGCTCCTAGGTATAATAGTCCTCCATAAACTAGTCCAAGTCCTAATCCTGCAACTAAAGAAGATTTTAATGCTACAGAAATCTGATCTTTAATATCTTTATATCCTTTGTCAATTATAGTGTTTAAAACCAATCCTGCCATAACTATAGATCCTATTGCATCCATAGTTTGGTATCCTCCTAAAAATCCATAAGAAAAAGAATTAGTAATATTAGTGCTTATAGGTTGTCCTATAGGAAATTTTATCCCTTTAAATATTATTATTGCTAATACTAAGAGCAAAATAGGTGTTAATATCTTTCCTACATTATCTATTACTTTTGAAGGTTTAATTGAAAATAGCAAGGTTAAAAGAAAGAATATAACTGATATTATTATAGGATTTGAGTTTGGTAAAAGTGGCTTTATTCCCATTTCAAAAGTTGTAGCTCCAGTTCTTGGAATTGCTAGTAAAGGCCCTATTGCTATAATAATTATTGTGCCTATAACTTTTCCAAAACTATGATTAATTTTACAACATAATTTTTCTAAGCTTCCACCGGCTTTTGCCACTGCCATTATTCCAAAAAGGGGCATTCCAACACCTGTCAATAAAAATCCCCCTAAAGTGAATTTAAAATTCAAACCAGCCTTAAGTCCTAAAGCTGGTGGAAATATCAAGTTTCCAGCTCCAAAAAGATTGCAAACAAAGCAAGCCCAATTATTATTGGATCTTTAGTTCTTTTATTCATATATTCTCCACCTTTTTTTATGCATAAATGCATATTTTTCTATTTGTTCATTAAATTTTTATCTGTTTTAATATAATTATAAGTTTTTAAAAATAATTTAAAAAACATATATATATATATCAAAATTCATGGCTTTTTTCAATAGATTACTCAAAATTTATCGAAAGTAAATTTTTTTAACATTTCAAATAATTAAATTATATTATATAACAATAGTTTATTTTCCATAAGATTTACAATTTTCTCTTTAAAAAATCCATCAAAAACATTTTTTAATTATTTACCTAAGTTATATGTATATTAAGTGAAAATTTATGCTATAATCTATTGTATATAATATTGGGAGGAGACTAGTATGCATTTAACTAAACCTACTATAGTAAAAAAAAGTGCCTTTAAAATAATAGGTATGAAATATTTTGGAAAAAATCAGAAGGACGAAATAAAAGCATTATGGAATCAGTTTTATAACCGGAAAGAGGAAATTCAAAATAAAATTGAAGGATCAAAATACTATGGTATATGTCAGCTATTTTCAGGCAGTTCTAAATTTTCATACATAGCTTCAGTTATAGTCAAAAATACAGAATGCATACCAAAAGAAATGGTTTCCAAAATCATTCCATGTTCTCAATATGCAGTGTTCTCCCACAAAGGTTCCTTAAACAGTTTAGGTCAAACTTATGGATACATCTATGGAGTATGGCTTCCTAATTCTGGTTATGAACACAGTACACTTCCTGATATTGAGGAATATATAGGAGAATACTACAATTGTGAAAATCATGAAGAATGTATAATTAATATATATATTCCAATAAGATAGTTTATTTTTCCTATAATAAAAATGTTTCCCTATAGCTTTATTATGGGAAGTCTGATTTATTTCTTAACTTTCCAAAATGATCTGATATTGTCTTCTAAGTTCTTTGAATCTCTAGACTTTAATATTGGATTCCAATGAGTAGGCATTAAATTTTTATACGTATAATTATTATATCTACTGTCAATTAGCATTACAATTCCTCTATCCTCATTAGTTCTTATAACTCTTCCTGCCGCCTGCATTACTTTGTTCATACCAGGATATACATAAGAATATAGGAAGCCTTTATTTTCAATACTATCGTAATAATCTTTAATAAAATTTCTCTCTAAACAAATTTGCGGCATCCCAACACCTATAACAACTACTCCTATTAATCTATCACCTGTAAGGTCTATTCCTTCTCCAAACATTCCACCTATAACTGAAAAAGCAATAAGCCCCTTATTTTCGTTACATTTAAAACTATCTAAAAATTCCTCTTTCATTTTTTCATCCATATTACACTGCTGTTTAATTATAATATAGTCCTCTTCTCCATGTAAATCCTTAAATTTACTATATATAGTTTCCATATATGTATAGGAGGGAGAGAAGATAATATAATTTCCCTTTCTGCCTTTTACAAGTTGCCATATATCCTCAACTACATAATCATAAGTATACTTTCTATCTTTGTACTTAGTTGAAACCTTATCATCTATAATTAGGCACATATTTTCTTCTTTAAAAGGTGACTTAAGCTTTATTTTGTAGCAATCCTTACTTTTACACAGAATATCTATAAAATAATCCATAGGTGTTAGAGTTGCAGAAAAGAAAATACTAGCTTTAACATTCTTTAATGTGCTTTCAATAAAGTCTGAAGGGTCTTGGCAAAACAATTTTATAATTAAGTCATCTTTACTTTTTAGAAAATAAGTAATATACTTTTCAGAATACAATTCAAAAGTTTTACAAAAACCAAGTATGCTAAAATAATTTTCTAAAAGTTCCTCTTTAATCACATCTTCTTCATCTTTACTAAGCCATATATCAGCTATTACTAGAAATTTTCTAAGTAATTCATATAAATCTTTTGGAGAAACCTTAGCTACAAGATACTCTCCTTCCATAGATTTTTTCATTTTAATAAAATAAGAATTAATTTTTCCAAGATTCTTGTATAATTCAGGAATTTTATTTTTTACATTTTTTCTAAGTTTTAATATGGACTTCTTATTTAATTCAGAAGAATACATTTCTCTTGCTCTATCAGGTAAATTATGAGCCTCATCAATTAAAAGTGCATAATCCTCATAAGAATCAAAGAAACGTCTAAGATGCACTCTAGGATCAAAAACATAATTATAATCACAAACTATTAAATCTGCAAAATCACATAAATCTAAGGAAAATTCAAAAGGACATACATGATATTTCTTAGCATATTTTTCAATTATCTCTTTAGTAAAAAAATCCTCATTTTTAAATATCTCATTAAGTGCTTCATTTACTCTACTGTAATGGCCCTTAGCAAAGCTACAAACCATTGGATCACAGTTTTTATCTTCAAAACAAATTTTTTCTTTAGCGGTTATGTTTACTGTCTTCAATTTCAATCCAGAAATCATCATATTATTTATAGCCTTTTCTACAGCTATTCTATTAATTGTCTTAGCCGTTAGATAAAACATTTTACTTATGATTTCTTCTCCCATACCTTTAATTACTGGAAATAAACTTGCCATAGTTTTACCTATTCCTGTAGGTGCTTCTACAAACAGGGTCTTACCAAGCTTCATAGTTTTGTATACAGCTACTGCAAATTCTCTTTGCCCTTTTCTATAACTTGCAAAGGGGAACTTAATTAACTCAATAGATTTATTTCTTTCTTCTCTCCATGATTTTATAAGCTTTGCATATTTCATGTAAGTACCAATTAAATCATAAAAGAAAGTTTCAAGTTCTAAAATTTTATACTCTTCAAGAAACACTTTAGTTTCCCTTTCTAAAAAGCTATAATAGGTAAGTTGAACCTTTATTGAATCAAGATTATTATCTTTTGCATATATGTATGCGTAAACTTTGGCCTGTGCAAAATGCATGGGATTCATATCCTTACTTATATCACTAAGCGGCTGGGTTGTAGTTTTTATTTCATCTATTATAATTTCATTTTCTTTTATTATAACTCCATCTGCCCTACCGCTTATTTGTATTTTTGTGCCCTGAATTTCCGTTGTAAAGCATAAATAGTATTCTTTGTTATATTCTTTTCCCCCTTTTTTTGTAATTTATTGTGAATTTTTATAGCATCCATATTTCTTGAAACACCTTTAAAACTAGATATTAAATCTCCACTTCTCATAACATATTCTATTAAATTTCGAACAGAAATTTTTATTATAGCTTCTTTATCCATAGCTTTACCCCCAGTTTATATTCCTAATAGAATTATTTGGTAAAACTAAAAAATCTGTCCCTAAGGCAGATCTTTTAATTATTTTTTTATAAAAATAGTATATAAGTCCTAATATA
Organism: Haloimpatiens sp. FM7315; assembly: GCA_041861885.1. NCBI lineage: Bacteria > Bacillati > Bacillota > Clostridia > Eubacteriales > Clostridiaceae > Haloimpatiens > Haloimpatiens sporogenes. Next base: position 1,384,651 of record JBGVUE010000001.1, on the reverse strand, counting down.
ATAATAATCCAAGGAATAATAAAAAAAGCCTTAATAGCTCCTAAGATAATAGCAATTATTGCAGCAATTACTATAAATAAACCTACTAAAGGCAGTAAAATAACCCCAAAAACTACAGCAAGAATTAAAAGCACTAGGAACGCAGCAATAATTCCAAGTAACATTGCCATAGAACTCCTCCCTTTTTCTCAATATGTTATAAATAACTTCATACTTATTATATTAACTATTATTAATTAAAATAACAACTAGATTTGTATTTTTCAAGAAAAAAGCTTCTAAGAGGGAATGAAAAAGCATAATTTTTAGCTATGCTTTAAGTAATTAATATATTCTCTTAAAGCATAGCTAATTTTTCTATTCTGATTAAGCTTCTTTTATTTCTTTTTTGCTAGCTGAACTTAATATTTGAACTTCATTTGCAATTACATCAATATAGTACTTTTTTTCTCCATCTTTAGTTTCATAATTTCCTGTACTAATTCTTCCTACCAAACTAACTAGCATACCTTTTTTTAAATACTTTGAAGCATACTCTGAGGTTTTTGAAAAAGTTATTACAGGTACATAATCTACTGTTTTTTCCTTACTTCCTTTATAGTTATTAATTGCAATTGTAAACTTTGAAAACATCTTTCCTTCATTAGTTTTTATTACTTCAGGGTCTCTAACTAATCTACCAATTAAAAGAATTTTATTCATTTAATTACCTCCAATTCTAATATCTTTTTGTAATTATATCCATACATATTTTTTTAAACCTATTTTGATTAAGCAAAAATGCTACAAAACTTTTGTTTTCCAAAAGTTTTGTAGCATTTTTTTATTATTTAAATTTTTAATTTCATGGCAGGTAATCTTTTAGGCATCTTGCTCTACTTGGATGTTTTAGTTTTCTTATAGCTCTTGCTTCTATTTGCCTTATTCGCTCTCTTGTTAAATTGTATTCTTTTCCGATTTCTTCCAAGGTTTTTGGCTTACCCTCATCAAGTCCAAATCTTTGAGTTAAAATTTCCTCTTCTCTTGGAGATAGCGTGTTTAACATCTTCCTTATATCTTTTTTTAAGAAACGACAATGCACAAGTCCCTCTACATTATTTTCATCATCACTAACACTGTATAACTTATACGATGCGGGAATAACATCTAAAAGCTCACTATCCTCACTACCTTCTTCAGAATTAATACTTTGATTGAGAGAAACCATTTTTTTCATTTCAGCATCGTATAGTTTTAAATCCTCATATTCTTTCTCTGAAATTCCAAACACCTCGCATAATTTTTTCTTATCAATTTCGCCTAAATTTGCCATCTGTTCTTTCTCAACCTTACTTATTTTGTTTATTTTTTCTATAATATGAACAGGTATCCTTACAACAAATCCTCTATCATATATAGCTCTATCAATGCTTTGATTTATCCAATAATAAGCATAAGTTGAAAACTCAGTTCCCCTTCTTATATCAAATTTTTCAATTCCCTTTATTAACCCTATTATTCCTTCTTGAACTAAATCTTCATAGGTAAAACAGGATAATTTCGCTTTTTTATAAGCTATTTTTCTAACTAAATTAACATTGTTCACTATTAATTTTTCCTTGGCTAAAATATCATTATATACCTTATACCTGTAAATTAATTTCTTATTGCTTTCATGTATTTCACTACACTTGTCAAATTGGTTATTTGCATCTATTAAATTGGATACATTATAATACATAAAAATCACCAACCAATCTATGAACTTAAATACTATTAGTGTTCTATATTATATTAAAAAAACCTGCAATTAATTACAGGTTTAAATTATTATTAACAATATTAACAATGATATAATAATATGAAAAAGGTTTAAAATGCAGCTTAAAGAAAACCCCCATCAACAGTTATAACTTGTCCTGTTATATATTTAGATTTTTCGCTACATAAATAAGATACAAGGTCTGCAACTTCCTCCCCTTTACCCATTCTCATCATAGGTATTTCTTCTTCTAGATTTTTTATCTCTTCCTCTGAGAAACATTTATTCATATCCGTATCTATTACTCCTGGGGCTATGGCATTTACTCTTATATTGGAAGGAGCTAATTCTTTTGCTAATGCTCTTGTGAAACCATTTATAGCCCCCTTAGAAGCAGAATACAATACTTCACAGGAAGCGCCAACATTTCCCCATATAGATGAAATATTCACAATAACACCTTGTTTCCTTTCTATCATATGACGCACCACATTATGGCAACAATTAAATGCCCCTTTAAAATTAACATTCATAATGTTGTCAAAATCTTCTTCAGTTAAATCCATAAACAATCCTACTTTTGAAATACCCGCATTATTTATTAATATATCAATTTTTGAAAACTTCTCAATAACATCTTTTATCATAAAATTGCAAAAAGAATACTCACTTATATCTCCTTTATAAAGAAAGGCCCTTCCTCCAAAATCTTTTATTAGTTTAACGGTTTCTTCAGCACCTTTCTGATCCTTACTATAGTTTATAATAACATTTGCTCCTTCTTTAGCAAGTTCTATTGCTATGCTTCTGCCTATACCTCTAGAAGCCCCTGTAACAACTGCTATTTTTCCACCAAAACTCATATATATAATCTCCTTTTTATAATTTAAAACTATTTTTGTAATATTTTATTACAAAAATTAATTACTAAATCTTCATATTATTTAGTGATCTATTCCGTCCCTAGACAAAACCCCCTTAGTATAATAGTGTTTTACCTCCTCCATATCTGTAACTAAATCTGCAATATCCAAAAGTTCCTCTTTAGCATATCTTCCTGTAATAACAACTTCTACAGATGGATTTCTGTTTTTTATAACTTCAACTACCCTATCAATACTAATTAATTTAAAATACAAAGCAATAGTTAATTCATCTAATATAACAAGATTCCATTCCCCTGACTTTAATATTCTCCCACACTTTTCAAGTCCATCTTTTGCTAAACGCAAATCCTCTTCATCAGGTTTTTTATTTATAAAACAGTCTCTTCCTAATTGTTCTATGGTGATATTCTTAACAAAGTTTTGTATCTTTGTTTCGTTATATTTCATACCTTTAATAAATTGACCAATATATACTTTTTTACCAGCCATAGCAGCTCTTATAGCAAGTCCAAATGCTGCAGTAGTCTTTCCCTTTCCATTTCCTGTGTAAACATGAACATATCCTTTATCCATAAAAAGCATCTCCCTTTTGCATAACTTTTTATTAAATTATTTAACAAAAATACTAGTTTTCTAGATTGCTGACATAATAATCAAGGTAAATATTTCTATAGACTCACTAGTAAATCCTAAAGTATCCCCTGTATGTCCCCCTATATAATGATTGCAAAACTTATTAATTAAAAAGGTCAAAAACAAATTCAAGATAGCTAAAATAGAAAAGTATTTGGCCCCAGTTACTGGTAAGACAACAGCTACACCTACAATAAAACTTAAAATCAACCCCCTAAGGCCTACATTTTCTATAAATACATTTCCAGAGCCAGTAAGCTTAGCTTTTTTCCAAAATAACATATAGTAACTACACAAACTTTTGCAATTACTGGTATAATTATTATCCATATAGCTTTGCCTTTAACTATTAGATTAAAATATCCTATATATTTCAAAAGAATGTTGATTACAATGGCTATACAAGAATATGTCCCTATTCTACTATCTTTCATTACTTCTATAATTTTTTCTTTTCCACCTTTAAAGGAAAAAAAGCCGTCAAATACATCTCCAAAACCGTCTACATGCAGTGCTCCTGTTAGGAGTAATGAAGCCACTATAATAAAAACTGGAACTATATTTATAGGCATTATCTTAGAAAGTAAAAAATATATTATCCACTGGATAGAACCAATTATAATACCGATTACTGGAAAAAACATGATTCCTCTTTTAAAATTACTCATTTCGCAAGGTAGATTTCTATTTATAGGAATTCTAGTTAAAAATTGAACATAAAGCATAAACTCACTTAAATACTCCTTCACGCCATTCATCTCCATTTATTTTAATTTTAAGGGAAGTCCACAGGATATTAAATAAACCTCATCACAAAGCTTTGCAATAAACTGATTTGTAAGCCCTGCAATATCCCTAAATATCCTACTTAATTTATATTCGGGAACAAGTCCACTTCCAACTTCATTAGTTACCATAACCAAATTAATGCCTTTTTCCTTTGATTTTAATATAAATTTTTCAAACTGACTTTCAATATATGTTAAAAGCTCATCTACTTCTTCCATTGTCATATTATCAAAATCAATTTTTTTATTAAACATTAAGTTTGTTATCATAACTGTAACACAATCTAACATTATATTTTTGTGCTTGCATTTCTCTACAACATCTTCTAAATCAATAAACCCCTCATAAGTTTCCCATTTTCTATTTCTATTTAATCTATGCTTTGTTATCCTGTCTTCCATCTCTTTATCTGTAACTATAGCTGTTGCTATATATAAAACATCATCCGTTTCTTTCAGTAAATTTTCAGCAAACCTACTTTTACCACTTCTACTGCCTCCTGTAACTAAAACAGTCTTGTCCATAAACCAACCACTCCTTATTCTTCTTTTTGTATTAAAACAGCTTTTTTAATCTACATGAGTTATAGAATCTAAAAATAAATTATCATATTCTAATTTTACTAAAATTCTATCTCCATTTTTACAGGAGAACTTCCAAAACAAATCCGGATTATTGTCCATAATATAACAAAGAGCCCCTTTTATTACTCCAGAATGTGTAATAATTAAGACATTATTGTAATTCGCTTTTTTTAAATCTTCCATAAAATCACAAACTCTTTTGTACATCTCCATGAAAGTTTCCCCATTAGGTGGCCTAAAATTTTTCCAATCGTTTTTCCAATCCTTGGCTTTCTCAGGATAAAATTTCAGAATATCTTCATAAGTCTTTCCTTCAAAATCTCCAAAATTTCTCTCATTTAACCTAACATCTGTAAAAACTAAATCACTTTGCTTTTTTAATATAATAGCTGAAGTTTCTCTAGCTCTTTTAGTATCACTTATATAAACCTTGTTAATGGTTTTATTTTCAAAAAAGTAGCCCATTTTGTTATTTGACTTACTCCTTTTTTATTTAATCCCACATTTAGATTTCCATAATAGGTGCTTTTTTCATTTTCCAAAGTCTCACCATGTCTTATAAAATAAATATTCATTATACCACCAACCTATATAAAACTTAGTTTAATTAGTATCTTTTCTAATATCTATGTATTCTCTTTTATCTAGCTTTGCGGTCTCAAAAGTTCCCATATTTTCCATTGTAAAAATTGCTGCCTCAATTATATTAAAGGCCAAGGGACAACCAGACCCTTCACCTAATCTCATATTTAGATTTAATAACGGCTTTAAATTGATTTCTTTAAGCATATGTATAGCCGCTGGTTCTGCTGATAAATGAGAAGCAAACATGTAATCTTTACATAAAGGATTTAATTTATATGCACATAAAGCCGCTGAAGAAGCTATAAATCCATCAATAACAATTGGAATTCTATTTTTAGAAGCACCTAAAAAGCATCCACATAAACCTGCTATATCGTATCCCCCTACTTTTGATAGAACATCAATTACATCATTTTTGTTTGGATTATTCACTTTTATTGCTTTTTCTATAGCCTCTATCTTACATTTAAGCTGAGCATCTGTAATGCCAGAACCTCTTCCACAACTTATTTCAGGGGAAAGACTACAAAGTACACTTAAAACCGCAGCACTTGTTGTAGTATTACCAACTCCCATTTCTCCAGTTCCAAGAATATCTACCCCTTCTTTTGCTAGTTTATCTACAATTTCAATTCCTATTTCTATTGCTTTTATTGCTTGTTCTCTATCCATTGCAGGTCCTTTTACTATATTTTTAGTACCATAAGATATTTTTCTATTTATAATAAGTGAATTACTAAAATCGTAATTAACTCCAATATCTACAACAGTCATAGTGGAACCGGTAAACTTACAAAGAGCACTTACCCCTGTTATGTCCTTTGTAAAATTATTTGTAACTATCTGAGTTATTTTTTGTGAATTATTAGTTACATTTTCTTCAACTACTCCATTGTCTGAACACATTATTATTATATTTTTATTTTTTATAACTGGAAATACTTTTCCTGTAATACCAGCAATTTTTGCCGCTATCTCTTCTAACCTTCCTAAACTCCCTATAGGTTTAGTTAAGTTGTCAATTCTATTCCAAGCTATTTTCATTGCTTCATCACTTAAAGGCTCAATACTATTAAGGGTTTTTTCTAATATTTTCATACAATATCCCCCCATATTCTAGGTCATTTTAAACTATTTTTTAATACAACAACATATTTATAGTACCATATTATTTTATTTTTAGTAAAGTAAAGTAAAAAAATGCACCTTTTGGTGCATTTTTTTACATTTCGGTCATATTATCTAAATTGTTTTTCTTATCTCCATCTGGAATACTTTTTAGGTACTCCTCTCCATACTTAGAAACAGAAACTGTAACTCCTGCTATCTTACCTTCTTTTGCCATACAAACTGCCTGACTTTTATCTAGCACAGTTCCACTATCTAATTTGTAAGAGACAATTTCACCTTTATTATCTTTCATAACTTCAACTATATTATACATATAACCCCTCTTTTCATTATGTTTATATGTATTTTATCCATTTCAATAATATATATGTATTTTATTCTTTAGGCTCTATAAGCTCTGCTACTAGAAACTTAATTTTAACTCCCTCCGCTTTAAATTTAGCTTCATATTCTGTAACTATATTTTCTTTAAAGTCCTCACTTTGTAAATCCCTAGTTAAATATTTTAAAGCAAAGCCACTTTCTCTAAAGTAGTCCAATGATTCTTCAAAAAGCTCATCATCATCGGTTTTAAACCATATCTCAGTGCCTTTTTCTATGAATTCTTTGTAATAACTTAAAAATTTGGTATGAGTAAGCCTTCTTTTTTTATGTCTATCTTTTGGCCAAGGATTACAAAAATTAATGTAAATCCTCTTTACTTCTCCCTTATCAAAAACTTCAGATATACCCATTATATTCATTGCAGTAATTCTTATGTTTTCTAGTTCTTCCTCTTGAATTTTTTTAAGAACATAGATTAAAACTTCATCTTTAAGATCAACTGCCACAAAATTCTTATCAGGATACTTTAACGCTGCCTTAGATACAAAGCCACCGCGGCCACAACCTAATTCCAAATAAATATCATTGCTATTTTTGAATTCTTCCTGCCATTTACCTTTCATACTTTTAGCTTCTGATATAAAAGCAGTGCTTTTTTCTAGTTCTGGTCTAGCCCACCATTTTTTCCTTAATCTCATCTTTTATCTCCTCTAGTGTATATTATTTATGTTACTAACTTTATAATAATTTTTCATATATTTTATAAATCACACCTTATGATTTTAACACAAAGATAACTTACAAAACAATATATAAAAGTCCTAGGAGATTTAATCAAATATTGGCGTAGATAAGTATCTTTCCCCAGTATCCGGTAATAAAACTACAATATTTTTGCCTTTATTTTCTTCTCTATTTCCAAGTTCAATTGCTCCATATAAAGCAGCTCCAGAAGATATTCCAACTAAAATACCATCTAGTAAAGGAAGTTCTTTTGTAATTTTAAAAGCATCCTCATCACTTACCTTTATAACCTCATCAATAATATTTGTATCTAATATATCTGGTACAAAACCAGCTCCTATTCCTTGAATATTATGACTTCCTGGTTTTTCTCCAGACAAAACAGCAGATTTACTAGGTTCTATAGCTACAATTTTTACACTTGGATTTTTTTCTTTTAGAGCTTTGCCTACACCTGTTATTGTACCTCCAGTACCTACACAAGCTACAAATATATCTACTTTTCCCTCTGTATCTCTCCATATTTCTTCCCCAGTGGTTTTTATATGTGCTTTAGGATTGGCCAAATTTCCAAACTGTTGGGGTATAAAAGAATTCTCTATATTACTTTTTAACTCTTCAGCTTTTTCAATAGCACCTCTCATTCCCTTTCTAGCTTCCGTTAAAACAAGAGTTGCCCCGTAAGCTTTAAGTAATTTTCTTCTTTCTATACTCATAGACTCTGGCATAGTAAGTATTAATTTATAACCTTTAATTGCCGAAACAAAAGCAAGTCCTATTCCCGTATTGCCACTTGTTGGCTCAATTATAGTATCACCCTTTTTTATTAAGCCTTTATTTTCAGCATCTTCAATCATAGATAAAGCAACTCTATCCTTTACACTTCCACCTGGATTAAAATACTCTACCTTGCCAAGTAAGCTACAGTTCAATTTATATTTGTCCTTTAAATTAGAAAGCTCTAACAAAGGAGTATTTCCTACAAGATCCAATGCACTTTTATATATATTCATATTACCACTCCCATTAACTTTTAAATTCAACTAGAAAACCAAAATCCCACTTTTAAAAAAAGTGTTAGTTTGCTTAAAAAGCTGATTTACTTAAATATAGCTTTAAACTACATATTTTTATTATAGATAACAGCAATTTAAATATCAAGGTTATTACTTTCAATTTTAAATTAAACCTGAAAACAAAGGGAAGTTCTAAGCTTTACTATTTCAAAAGTTCGATCTTCCCTTATTACTTATGCTAACTCTTTACTTTTATCCTCTATTTTTTCACTTATTAAATTAGACTCCTCTTTTTTATTTCCCAGACTTTTAAGCTTATCAACAAGATCTATTCCTGTTGTAGCCTTAACTGTCTCAGGTAATTTCGTCATTATGCTAGTAACATAATCAGTAACCTTAGAAGCTCCTTGCCCCTCTCCTTTTCCGCTATCTATTATTACTATCTTTTCTGTCTTAGAAAGGGGTTCTGAAATATTCTTAGCTAAATCTGGAAGTTTTTCTATTATCATTTGAACTACTGCAGCATCATTGTATTGTTTGAAAGCTTCAGCTTTTTTAAGCATAGCCTCAGCTTCAGCTTTACCTGTTTCTCTTATAATTTCAACCTTTGCCATACCTTCAAGCTTCATAGCCTCAGCTCTTGCCTGTCCTTCAAGCTTTATACTCTCTGCCTTTGCCTGCGCTTCTTGTATTGACTGATACTTTTCAGCTTCTGATTCTTTTTTTACAGTAGCCTCTAATTCTCTTTCTTTTCTTAAGGATTCCTGCTCTGCAAGTTTTATTTCTTTCTCTTTCTTTGTAATTTGAACCATCATTTCTGTTTCAGTAACTTCTTTTTTAACTTTATTTGCCTCTATTTCATAGGCTAAATCAGCCACTGCTTTGGCTGTTTCCTGTTCTTTTCTGTAGGATTGCACTTTTAATTCCTTATCTTTTAAAGATTCTGAAACTAAGGTTTCTGCTACAAGTTTAGCAGCCTCACCTTGTCTATAAGCTTCTGATGTCTTTATTTTAGTTTCCTTTTCAGCTTCAGCTTCTGCTATTTCAGCATCCCTTTTTACCTCAGCTATCCTTCCTTTTCCCAAAGCCTTTAAATATCCATTTTCATCAGCTATATCTCTTATGGTAAATGCTTTTATCTCAAGACCCATTTGATCTAAATCAATTGCAGCTACCTCTTGTACTCTTGATGCAAACATCTCTCTATCCTTATATATCTCTTCTACTGTCATTTTTGAAACAATTTCTCTTAATTTTCCTTCAAGTACATCCTTTGATGTATCCTTAATAATAGCTATTGTTCTTTGCTCATTTCCAGTATTAAATTGTTCAACAGCTGCAAGTACTGATTCCACATCAGATTTAACTTTAATAACAGCAACTCCATCAGCATTTATTCCAACACCTTGTTCCGTAAGGGCATTGCCTATCTTAACTTCAATTTTCATATTTTCTAAAGATATTTTATCTGTCCTCTCTAGAATAGGAATTACAATTCCTCCTCCACCAGATATAACCCTTTTTTTAAGTCCTGTTACAACTACCGCCTTGTCTTGAGGAACTTTTTCCACATTGACATTAATATACTTATAATAAGTAGCAAAACTACTAATATAATTATAGGCACTATATAATTTTCCATATCCTACCTCGCCCCTTTTATTTTCTTTTTCTAAGCCCCAAAAATCTTAACTTTAGAATCTTTTAATTATAAAAATTTTAATCTTTTAATTCATCTAAGGGATTAACATAAAAAATATTTTGATTAATCTTTACTATTATTACTTTCTTACCTCTTGATATTTCATAATCTTCTGAATTTTTGGCAGGTGAAGAATACTTGTTTCCATTTACAGAGTAACTAATTGCTCCTATACCATTTTGCCTTATAGTTTCTATAACAGTAGCTGTCAATCCTATTAACTCTTTTCTATTTACACAACTAGTATTTTGAGCCTTCATGAGATTCACTATAACTAACCTCCACATTAAAAATGCAGTAACAAAACCCAAAATAAAAGCTATTAGAAAAATATGTTTCCACCCTTTATTTAACCCTAAAAGTCCAATACCTCCAAAAACTATTAAAAATGTCATTATTATAACAGGTTTTAGAAAAGATAAAAAAGGAAATTCAAAATTAAAATCAAGATCTACTCCAATGTTACATACATCAAAAATCCCCCCAAGTAACACGGAAATGAGTGTATACAAAATCCCAGTAACAAAACAAATATAAAATAACTGCCTCATATTTATCCCTCAAATTCATTATGATATTTGTTCTTATTATAACATTATATTTTATATTTTCCAATATATACAACATAAGAAACTAGATAATCTAGTTTCTTATAAAATACTTATATGAATTTAGTAGAATTATTTTTACTTTTGAATTTAAAAGCACTAATTAAGAAAAATACTAAAGCAAATAGCAGTAACACAAATATATATTTTATACCACTTTTAAAATTCTGTTCACTTTGAACTGTTTCTATTGCCTTTATTAACCATCTTTGTGGAAACGCATTAGATAGTTTTTTAAAAACATCTGGCATTATACTCATTGGCCAAAAACAACCTGACAACATACAGGTAGGCGTTATTAATAAAGTAGATAAATTACTTGCTTGATAAGTAGTTTCTGAAAAAGCTACTATAAGCATTCCAAATCCAGTTGCAACTAGTCCAAAACACATTAGAAGAATAAAAAGCTGATAATTTGGCATATAAGTTTTTACTTTAAATATTTTATCCATAGATATAACTACAATTAAGCACTGAATTGCCATTATAAATAGACTTGCTAGGGCATTCGAAGCTAAATATTTTTTGGCATTAACTGGTGCAGTTATAATTCTGCTATAAGTTCTTCTCCTTTTATCTGCAAGTATCAATGCTGAAATTGAACTAGCTCCCATAAGCATAAATAATACTAAGAATCCTGTACTTTGAGTTGTAATATTTTTTCCAGAAATCTCATCTTTAACTTTATTAACCTCTAATTTAATATTTTTTCTCTTGTACTCATTATAAACTTTAATAAAAATTTCTTTATTTCCTTTAGATATTTTATTTATATCTACTAAATTATCTATATAATAATTCAAATAATTTTTAATCCAAATGGTTGAATCCTCTCCTTTTAAAGAAAGAATATCTATATTTTCCATTTTTCCTTTACATAGTTTACTTGAAAAATCATTTGGTATTATAAATCCACAAGTTAACTTACCTTCAGAAATTTTGTTTTTTAGCTCTTTTTCATCCTTAAACACAATTACTTTAAACTTTTCGTTTTTATCTATATTAGCCACCATATCTTTTGTAATATAACTATTTTCTTTATTATATACCCCTATTTTTATATTTCCTTTTGAAACATTACCATTTACAAATATAGCCAATATAACCATAGCAATAGGCATAAGAAGGAGTACAAAGAAGGATTTTTTTCTAAAAGTTATTTTTAAGGTATTTAATGCTATCAGAAGCAAATTACTCATTCTAAGCTTCCTCCTTTCTAAACATTAAAGAAGAAAATATTAGTAAAATTACAGCTATAGTTAAATTTATAGCAATAGCTATACCTACATATGAAGTGTCATTAGCATATATTAGCTTTAAGAGCCCATCATTGGTCCACTTAAGAGGTGATATTTTACATATATTCATAAAAATACTTCCTTCTTTAAAATTAATAGGTGCATAAGCTCCACCTAAAAAAGCAAATATTGGTATTATAGAATTTAACCCTGCTGAACTAGCTTCATCACTTTTAAACAAAAATGCTACTGCCATTCCAATACTTAAAGACATTATTATTAAAGTTAAAAATATGATTAACTCTAGTAAAATATGTTCGCCCCAGTAGGTTTTTAAAATATATTTACTGAAAAGAAATACAAGCAAAATTTGAAAAAAGTAATAATAGTAAGTCCCATAGTCTTTCCGATAAACACTTCAAATTTCTTTACTGGTGCATAAAACAATCTATTTTTCGTATTGTTATAACTCTCAGCCTTTATTGAAAATGTTCCAGCTAATGAGCTATATAATATTATTAAACTTATCATAGTTATAGAATAATAATCTTTAGCTCTTGGCGAATTTTTGCCATTCAAAGTTTTAAGTGAAATAAAAGAAGGTTCTTTTTCTTTTTCACTTATGATTTTACCTGCTTCTACTGGATTAATTCTATATAATTCCATGTTTAAATTACACTTATCTACAAAAATATCCATTATGTTTTCAATCAAACCAGCCGTAAGATTATACCTTTCATTTTTATATAACTCTATTTTTTTATTCTTAGAATTTACATTTATAAAGACATCATATTTGCAGTTTTTTACATTATTTATACCCTCTTCTTTGCTTTCTATCTTATTAAACTTAATGTCTAAGTTATGAAATTCTTCAGTAAATTTACTCATAGCCGAAGTTAATTGGCCCTTATCTTCAATAAAGTAACCTACCTTTACATCAGAAATAATGGTTGTATTCTTAAATGAACCTGAAAAAGCAGTTCCTAATATTACTATTAAAATTATAGGAAATATCGTCATAATACTCATTGCTTTTTTGTCTCTAAATTGAATTTTCAATTCTTTCATTAAAACATTAAATATATTCAAATTTATTTCTCCTTTCCTTTAATCTCTTAATTTTCTTCCTGTCAATGTTAAGAAGACAGTTTCTAAATCAGGCTCCTTACTCTCTATGGTACTAATGTGAATTTTATTTTTAACAAAATACATAATTATCTTATCTAAATTGTTTATTTCTTTAAGACTTTCAATTCTAATTACATTGTCTTTGATTTCTATATTACAAATACCCTCAATTTCTTTTAACTCTTCTAATTTTATGTCTTCTACAGAAGAAATTTTTATATTCACCATATTCTTATCTGTGATTAAACTTTTAAGTTCTTCTTTATCTCCTTCAGCTATTATTTTACCATGATCTATTATTGCAACCTTAGTACATATCTGCTCTACTTCCTCCATGTAATGACTTGTGTATATTATGGTACATCCCTTTTTGTTTAACTTCTTAACTGATTCTAATATATGATTTCTTGACTGTGGGTCAATACCAACTGTTGGTTCATCCATTATGATTATCTTAGGATTATGAGCTATTGCACAGGCTATATTTAGTCTTCTTTTCATACCGCCTGAAAAATTTTTTGCAAAACTTTTTTGATATTCAGTTAGTCCAACAAATTCTAGGGCTTCTTTAACTTTATTTTTTAGTATTTCTCCCCTTAATCCATATAGGCCTGCAAAAAAATTCACATTTTCATAAGCCGTTAAATCCTCATATATTGATATATCCTGTGGAACTATTCCTATATTTCTCTTTACATAATCTGAATTTTTTATTATATCTTTTTGGAATATCTTTATTTCTCCCTCATCCATAGATAAAATTCCCGTTAATATGTTTATTGTTGTGCTTTTACCAGCTCCATTTGGCCCTAAAAATCCATAAATCTCTCCCTCTTCTACGGATAAATTTATTCCATCTACTGCTACATTATCTTTAAACTTTTTTCTAAGATTTTTAATCTCTATTATTTTCATTTAATATTCCTCCTTTTTGAAATTTAAATAAGATATACTCTCTTTCATTAATCCTTATCTCTATATTAATATTTTACAAAAAAAGACCTTTCCTTTACTAGAAAAAGTCATTTTTATATATGACTAAAGTCATAACATTACTCTATTTTCCCATTTATATAGTATATAGCTATTTGAGTTCTGTGTTTAAGCTCTGTTTTATTAAGAATGTTTGTTATATAATTTTTCACAGTTCCTTCTGAAAGAAAAAGCTTCTCACTAATTTCTTTATTTGATAAACCTTTAGAAATATACTTGATAACTTCGATTTCCCGTTTTGTAAATTTATTAATATCAATTTTATTATCATCCGTATCCACAAAACCCTGTTTCAATTTTTCCATAATAACATCTTCTATAACATTAGAACCATGATAAACAGATATTATTGCATTTTTAATTGCATCTGGGGTGTTATTTTTAAGTATGTACCCCTTAGCCCCGTATTTAAGTGCTTCTTTAATATAATCATCCTCATCAAAAGTAGTTAATACTAATATTTTCACCTTACTGCTATTTGATATATATTTAATAGCTTCAACTCCATTCATAACTGGCATTCTCATATCTAAAAGTGCTACATCTATAGGTTTGTTTTTGCAAGATTCTATAGCTTTTAACCCGTTATCTACAGTATCAACTACATGAAATCTTTCATCCATATCAAGTATTATTTTCAAACCCTCTCTTATAAGTGAATCATCATCAGCTATAAGCACTTGAATTTTTTGCATATATTGTCCCCCTTTTACAGTGGTAAAATCATAATTATTGAAAATCCATCCTCTTTGCTTAAAATAATTTTCCCACCAATGCTTTCAGTTCTTTCTTCAATTCCCCTTAAACCCATGCCTTTCTTTATATTACCTACGCCTAGCCCGTTATCTTTAAATTCCACTCTTATAAACTTATTAAACTTCTTTATTTTTACAGAAACTTCAGAGGCTTTAGCATATTTAAGAGTATTGGTCAAAGCTTCTTTTAGATTCTCATTTATAATCCTCCACTTGCTAAAAGAAATATCATCTAAATCGCAATCAAAAATAAATTTAGATTTAATATTTGTAGAACTTGTAAATTTATTAAGTTCCAACTTAATTTTATTTATCCCCACTTCCTCTTCGGTAGGTTTTATATTTTTTAATGTACACCTTATATCATTCATACCTTCTCTTAAATTATTTATGGTATTCTCTATCATAGCTTTAGGGCTACTATCACTTATAATTAGCTTAGCTGCCTCAAGATGCATTAAACTTCCTGCTATAGTGTGTCCAATATTGTCATGAATTTTTTGAGCTATTTTATTTCTCTCCTCTAAAATAGCTGAATAGTTAACTTCTTTAATGTATGCTTTCTCTTTATAAATTTTGTTTATAAGTTCAAAATTATCTTGTCTTAGGGAATCATTTTCTAAAATAAGTTCTTTAATTTTTTTATCCTCATTAAAACTCATAGAGTATATAAGCATACTAATAATACTAACAAAAACAAATATATTAATAAATTCACTAGAAATTATGAATATAAAGCAAGACAAGAAAATTATAAGTAAAAAATTGCTTTTTCTTATTTTTTCAAATATTAAACAGGTAATAGGTGGAATCATTAAAATAAAAATTTCATTAACTTCCTTTGATACAATGCATATAAATATTAAGCAAAAAAACTTAAAACAAGTTTTGTCTTCTTTTCACTAAATAAATATACCAGCATCTTTAAATTAATGTATATAAGTAAATAAACTATTAATTTGTCAAAACTAACGCTATTATCCTTTGTACCAGTAATAATACAATATAGCATTATGGAAAAATCTAATATAATTCTGTAACTTTGCACTATTATATAGCACTCCCTATCTTAAGAAAAAGTTCAGCTATGTAGTAGGATGGTATTCCAACAATATAAGATACAATTGAAGTTTTGATTATTGGTAGCGGAATTAATAAAATAGCTAAAAAACCATTTGGTATGTATAGAAATTCCCACCAAACTTATTTATGACTCTTGGAAATAAATCTCTTATAATATGGAATCCATCAAATCCAGGCACAGGTAATAGGTTAAACAAAAACAACATAGAATTAATAATTACTGTTTTTGTTACAATATACAATAAGAAAAATAAAACTTTACTTCCCTTTTCACTGTCAACTAAATTATATAAATGATTATTTAAAACTCCATAAATTAAAGCAAAAAATGCTGCAGTAATTAAATTAGCTATAGGACCTGCAAAAGATACCTTTAAATCATCTTTATAGTAATTCTTATAAGAAGATGGATTAGTTTCAATAGGTTTTGCCCATCCAAAGCCTAAAATTAGTATCATAATAAAGCCCATAAAGTCTATATGCTTTATTGGATTTAGGGTAAGTCTTCCCTGAAGTCTTGCAGTTTTATCTCCAAGTTTATCTGAAACAATACCATGGGCATATTCATGTACAGTAAAAGCTATTAATATTGCCGGTATCATAAGTATTTTTTCTAATATAATATATTTGTCACTAAACATATTTTCCTCCTATATCAAACATAATATCTAGCTTGATTAATAATATATTTTTTATTTTACATTAATATTAAAATTTTTTTATACAGTTTATCTTTTTCATATATAAATCCTTCATCATAAAATCCTATAAATCTACCATAATATTTTGTTTCCTTATTTGTTAAAAGATTTAATACGGTCTTGTTTTCTTCTTCATTGGCATATATATATCCCTTTGAAGTTATATATATATGTTTTTGTAACTGGATGTTTTAATTCTATTTGTTTTATACTATTATAATTTAATGATTTCATTATAATAACTTTATGCACTACCCCTTCCTTCTCAATATAAAAATAATAATTTTCCTCCCTATCAAAATATAGAAATCTCATGTCCTTTAAGTCCAGTCTTTCCTTGTTAACCCCCTTAAAATTACTAATAAGTTTATTGCTTTTTAAATCCTCATAAAAAAGCTCATCCCTCGATTCACTAGCTTGCATAGCTCCTAGAATTTCACTTTTTAAATCTATTTCGCTTAAATTTTTTACTAGATCAACACTGTATATCTTAGATTTTTTTTCATTTGATATTTTCGTATAAACAATATCTAATGAAGAAGCTAGTGATATATCTGTAATATTATACCCTTTGCTCTCCCAGGACAGATGAGTTATATTATCTTTAATATTCTTATCGGCATCATAATAGGACAAACTAAACTCACTAGATGAATTCTCTATTTTTTTCACCTATTATCAATCTGTTACGATCTTTAAGCCATAAATATTTATTTACAAAAGTATTTTTATCAAGGGTGATTTCTCTTTTAAAACCACTTTTTGTATTAATAACATATATCTTATTTCCTAGGCAATAAGATATATAGCTTCCATCAAATGAAATATTAAAATCTTTAACTATAGTCGGCATTACTATAGCTTCTTTTGAATTTTCTGCCTTTTCCTCTTTAATTTTGTTAATAGTAACATCAACTGAATCCAAAAAGTAAATTTATTCATATACCCCAATACTACTAACTCAATAAAAACTGTAATTGCACCTATGAAAAACATATTTTTAAATCTACTCATATATTTACCTCATTAAGCTTAGTTTTCTACATATATTATTGATGGAACTGTCCTTTCTCCTAAAGGTGAACTTGGATTATTAATTGTTTTTCCTTTATAAAACATAGTAGATGAAGATCCACCATCTAAATTTGCCCCACTATAAGCTCCAAATTTTATCATTACATTCTGGATATCTTTAAGTGTAGCACCATAACTATTAGTTTGACGTCCATCTATAACTAAAAACAATACACTGCCGTCCTTTTTCTGACCAATAGCAGTTCTCGGTGCTATTCCCCATCCACCATCGCCTTTTATTATAGTACCCTTTCCATTTACAACCAGTGCAGGTCCAAAAGAAACAGCTTCAGAAGTCTTTTTTTAGTTAACTCTTTTAAACTATATTTTCCCACCAAAAGAACTCCTTCTTCTGTAAATGCAATAGTATCATTTTTTTCCTCTTCATTTTGCACAGGATTAATTATTTTACTCTTTGATATTATGATTCCAATAGGATTGGTTCCTTTACTAATCCAAGCATTATTTTGCTTTTTATATTGAAAACCACCAGCATTAATAGCTGCTACTGCTTTTTTTCTATCTGCTATTTTACTCGTAGTCTCTCCATTTTTAAAATGACTACTGCTATATCCAACCCTTATTTTTTTAGGACTATTTATCTTTAAAATGTATCCTATAAATCTTTCACTTTTTATTTCATATTTTTCTATATGCAAATTATCATAAGAATTATTCTTAATATTTCTTGCAATCTCTTCTAGATTTTTTTGCTCATCTATAACTATTTCATTACTATTAAGTAATTTTTCAATTTCATGCTGAGATAAAAAGAACTTTGCTATGTATTTATGTGATAACGAAGTCATAGAAGATTCAACTACATGTTTTTTTACATTATAGAAAGGACCATAAAACACAAAAATAGGTACTGTAATTGCAATAATAATTACCTGAAAAACTAATATTTTTACCACAGATTTTAGCCTAATCTTATCTTTCAAATCATCACCTTACCTAAAATACTTCAATTTGTCTTATTTACATTCTTTTAGAATATTGTATCATTTACTCATTTATTACTCAAGGCAATTAGTATTAAAGAAAAGAGAGAAACCTTAAAACGGAATTTCTCTCTAAGAATCCATATATTATTTATAATCTCTTTGATCCCTCATAAGCTAAAGCCGATCTCTCACACTCATCATATCTTAGTGTAACTTGATAACAAAATTCACTGCCTTTCATTTTCTCCGAGGCATAACAAAGGCCATTTGACCTAGAATCTAAAAAAGGCTGATCAATTTGCTCTGGGTCTCCTATTAAAACCAACTTAGTCCCCGCTCCAGCTCTTGTAATTATAGCTTTTACTTGTTTTGGAGATAAGTTTTGTGCTTCATCTATTATAACCCAATTGTTAACTATAGATCTTCCTCTCAAATAGGCTACCGCCTCTGTTGTTATAATCCTTTTATTAAACAATTCTGTTATTCCATCACTAAATTCTATATCATTTTTATGTTTTCCACCATTATTGGAGTCCATTAATATTTCTAAATTATCAAATATAGGTCTCATAAATGGTGCTATTTTTTCTTCTTCGGAACCAGGAAGAAAGCCAATTTCTTCATCCATAGTAACATTAGGTCTACAAACTAGCACCCTCCTATACTGTTTTTCTTCATAACCTATTATTTTATGCAAACCAACAGCCAAAGAAAACAAAGTTTTTGCCGTACCTGCAGGACCTTTAATTATAACAAGGGGAGCCTTATCCGCATCCATACAAAGTGCTTCTAACATAAATTTCTGTCCTATATTTCTTGGAACTATGTTTAGAGGCTTAACTTCTTTATGATACAAGGGCACAATATTTTTACCGTCATATCTTCCTAGAGCGGTTTTTCTAGTATTATCAATAGCATGCATTAGAAGGAATTCATTTACAACCAGCTTTGGTTCAAAATATTTATTACTTTCCATACAATAACATAAAAGTCCCTCAGTATTTATATTCTTATTTGTATAAAATTCATTTAATTTTTCTGAGGAAAGATAAACTTCTATTCTTCCTGTGTATTGACTTTCATATTCAGGAACAACTTTTTCATGGAAATTTTCCACATTTATATCTACTATATCAGCTTTAATGCGCTGAAATATATCTTTTGTAATTAAATATACATCTTCACCCTTAGATTTTAGTGCCTTACATACTTGAATTATTCTGTTATCGGGTTTATTTATATCCCAAGCCCTTGGAAGCTCTGTATTATAGCAGTTCATCTCTACCCTTAAGTTTCCACCACCTGGAAGATCAATTCCTTCATTTAATCTTCCTTTTTTTCTAAACTCATCTATTAATCTAGCCGCATATCTTGCATTAGCTCCTAAATCTGATTTATCCTTTTTAAAACTGTCTAATTCCTCAAGAACTATCTCAGGTATAACTACATCATTATCTTCAAAAGTAAGAATAGCTCCTGGTGAATATAAAAGCACATTGGTATCTAAAACATAAGTCCTTCTCAATATATTTCCGTTGACATATTTAACATCAACGTTTTCACCCCCTATTTAATATTTTAACTACTATATTTATTCAAAAACTTAATTAAATAATAAACTTCTATTAATATAATATTATTTTAAAAAACTTCATAGTATAACAACTAAATAAATGAAAAGGGTAATATACTAATAAATTAAATTTCTATCAGCATACTACCCTTATATTATTTACTTTTTACTACTTTTAACTTCACTATCTTCTTCTAGTATTTTACCAAGTTTATCCCTGTCCACTATGTAAAAATCTAATTTAGTTTTAGCATATTCATTATAAATTTTATTAAATTCCCCAGGTAAAACTTCCATATCAATATTTTCTTTATCTATTTTCGTTACCTCTAAACCATATTTTAAAATATCATTTACAGGCATATCAGTTTTTATAGATTCCGTAACTACATTCATGATATCATTTAATTTTGTTATAATCAGTGGTGATTTTACTTTTTCCATAACAGCTTCCATAAAATCTTGCATTTTCTTAATTCTGCCTAAATCTCTATCATCAAAGCCAGTATTATCGTTGTTTTTTCTCCACCTAATATATTCTTCTGCTTTCTGACCATCTAAGTGAACTTTTTCACCTTTATTAAAATGTATATGTAAATTTTGAGAGGCATCGTCATAATACATATTTCTAGGTATTACAACATCTACTCCACCTATAGCATCTATAAATTTATGGAATCCTTCATAGTTTATTTTCACAAAGTAATCTACTTTTGTTTTTAAAAGATCTCCTACTACTTCTTTAGATAATTCACATCCACCTTTTGCATGAGCTGAATTTATCTTAGGTATTGGTGTTGTAAGGGTATCTACATAAGTATCTCTCGGAATAGAAATCATTTTTATTTTCTTAGTTTCCCTATTGTAATTTGCAAAAACCATTACATCCGAATTTGTATTATATTTACTAGCATCCCCTGGAGCTCCATCTACTCCTAAAAGCAATATGTTTAAATATCTATTACTAGTATTGAATTCTTCCTTATTTTTTGATGTTACTTCTTCTTTTTTAACCTTACTTTGATTTTTATCCGCTACTGATATTTTTGATAAATTATATTTTAAATATCTAGCGCCAGCTAAACAAATCCCTATTAATATTACAAATATAGTAATTATAATTTTTTCCGCTTACTTATTTTCTGTTTATTATTTCCACTTTTATTATCCACTAAAATTCCTCCAACAGTAAATTTACAACCAAAACAAAACTAACACTTAAATTATAATATATTTTCATTTAAAAATAAACTTTTTAAAATGTTTTTTATCTCTTTAATTAATTTTTACAAATATAAACAATTATATCTTTACATATAATAATTTTTATTATATAATAATATTAATTAAACGATAAAGGATGATGAATATGGATAATATAACTTCCACTTTTAAAGAAAAAAACTTAAAATTAACTCCTCAAAGAATTGCTGTTTACAAATATCTAAAGTCAACAAAAGAACATCCTTCTGCTGAAACAGTATATAAAGCTTTACAGGAAAGCTATCCTACTATGAGTTTAGCAACTGTTTATAAAGCCTTAAAAACTCTAGTAGAAGTAAATCTAATTCAGGAGCTAAATGTTGGCGAGGGAAGTTTTAGATATGATGCAAATGTCATTTCACATCCACACATACAGTGCATAAAATGCGGAAAAGTTGATGACATTGATGGTCTAATCTTTCCTACACTAAGTGAGGAAGCTGAAAGATATACTGACTATGAAATATTAAGCAACAAAGTTTATTTTTATGGTTTATGTTCTAATTGCAAGCATAAGTAGATTACTACTTATGCTTTTATTTGTAAACACTTCTAATAGCGTTTTTCCATTCTAGCCCATTATACTTTCCATCTAAAATATCATAAATTTTTAATTTAATTTCTTTGCTTAATTTTGAAGGAATGTTACAGTATAAATTTAGATTTCTTTTATTAGCATACGCTATATGATTTAGAACAATTTTTTTATATGAGGAGCCAAATTCTTTATTTAACTTTACATTCGCTGTATAGTATTTTTGCTGGCATAATTTCTTTTGAAACTCATCACTATAAATATATTTTATAAAATTCTTTATTTCATCTTTTTCTAAGCTATTGTTCCCAACACATATTAAAGGATTATACATAATTACATTCCTAAAACTATTTCCAAAATCAAAAACCTCATAATCTTTTATTAATTCGCTATCTTGTGTTTGCCTTTTGTTAAATGTGGCTATCATAATAGGTGTTTCATTATAATTTAAATCCTGCAATTGTTCAACGCTTATATTGAAAAATGTATCCTTTTTTATGATTTTTTTCTATATAACTCATTTATATAGTTAAAATTTTTCTGAATTTCATTAGAAAAATCTAGATACTTGTTTTTACTATCATAGTACTCTGCAAAATTGTTAAGATAATACATATTATTAAAAATTGAGGTAAATAAAATACTGTATATATCTAGATACTCAGGTAATATAACTGGAATTTTTTTACCTTGGAAATTTAATTTTTCTACAATCTTATAAAATTCTTCTATGTTTTTCGGTTCTTTAATATCCATTTTATCTAACAACTTTTTATTATATACTATTTCAACAGGAAATGGTACTATTCCTAATCCATAGTTTTTGTTTCCATATATTCCACAATAAACAAGGGAATTAAAATATCTATCTTCTATTTTATTATTTTCAATGATTTGTGATATATCACATATAAGCCCATTTCTGCTTAACTCAATAATACTAGTTCTTTCAGTTAGTGCCATATCATATTTTTCTTTATTAAAACCTTCTGAAATATCATCTAAGTTCATAGCTGTATTTATGTTTATTTTATTCATTGGATACTTTTTTTCATATTCGTTTTTAATATAGTTTAACAAAGTTTCTGCATCTCTATCTTGAATATTTATGCATATATTTATCTCCTTTTGACCTGCATTTTCTTTACTTTCACTTTTACATCCACATAAATTTGATATTATAAATATCACCATAAAAATTGAAATAAGCTTCTTTTTATTCAAAACTATTCCTCCTTTTTAGAAAATACTTTCATAGAACTAATTAACTAATTTTTTCAGCATATACTCTATTAAGAGGTGAAGTATATGAAATTAAAAATTGTAATATTGAAAAGAAAATATTTTTATTTTACATTAATGATCTTTCTTGTTATATTATTATGCCTATTTATTTTAAATTTTAAAAATAAAATTTCTATTTCTACATTTAATATTATGTCCAAAGATAAAATATTAAAAACCGATTTAACTGGTGATGCTAAAGAGGATTATTTGTATATTAAAACTGAAAAACAAAAGTATTACCTTCAACTAAACACCAACTATGGTAAATCTTTATTTTTAGAGCCCATTAAAAAATTAGGTACCCTTGGATATTATTATAAATACTGGCCAATGAGACTTAATTTAAAAGATATAAATATGGATAATATACCTGAAATTTTCATTCAAAGTTCACAAAACAATAAACCCATCCAACATGTTTTTAAATGGCATATAAATGAATTTAAAGATATCTATTGTAGTAACAACAATATTTTAGGTTTTATAGATTTTACAAATAATAAAAATCCAAAATTAATTTCAGGAAATTTTGATAAAGGAGAATTTAATTTAAATAACTATATTCTCATAGGAAATAATCTAAAAAAATTTGATTATAAATATAAAAAAGATTATATAGGAAAAGATTCAATGGGAAATTTTATAAAGTTCACAGAAAACTTGTCCCAAAATTTAAAATCAAAAAAAGATACAATTGATAAGTTCACTGTAAAATCAAATAATTTACCAATATCAAAATTTTTATTTGAAATAAACGAAAGAGTCTGTGATTTGTCCTTTCAAGATGCTTTTTTTAAGGACTCAAAATATGACGAAAAGGGCAATGCTACAGAAATAACCTGGATTTTAAATTTTAAAGGTAGGTCAAATGAAGATAAGGACCTTAGAAATTATACTTTTTCGTTACTACTAAATAAAAGTGAAAATAAGAATAAAAACTTAAAATACAAAATATCAAAAATATCTTTACTTGAAGTAAAATGAAATGGACCGCACAATGCGGTCCAAGGGGGATGGGGGTTTGGGGCATAAAACAACTTAAAATTTTACATATCTCATGTAAAATTAACTTTAATTTGTTTACATTAATAATATTGCCACTTTTAAATTATTTTATACATAAAAAAATTTTAAGTATTTTAGTTATTCATATATATGTCTATTATTCTATAAATTTCATCTCTTTCTGATTTGTCCAAAATATCTCCTATGGATTTCAACAATTGTATTATTTTTCTTTTTTATTTGCACTAAATTCCTCTATTATAACATCATTATTAACTACATCACTACTATCATTATATGCCTCATCAGTCTTGGTTTCAGTTTTATCTTGAACATTACTTCTTTCATTAACTGTGCTTGTATTTTCTACATTGTTTTTGTTATCATCTACATTTACCTCATTGTTATCTTGAACGCCAAAAGCATATAGCATTTGAGCTAATTTATTTATATCAATATTACCCATCATTCTAGATATTTGTCCTAATGGACTATTGTCAAAATTGTTATTAAAGGGATTAAAATTATTTGCTCCGTTATTAATATTATTATTTGATGTATTGTTATTATCCTTTGAATTTCTATTTTCTTCTTTACTATCTGGAGTATAATTTCTATGTTTACGCTTTGACACTAAATCACCCCTTTTATCACACTAGGGAGGGAACGTACTTCCCCCATTACTTTTACTGTTAGCAGCAACATGGTTTACAGCAAGGGTTGCAGCATGAGTTAGATGCTCCGCATCCAAATCCAGCTCCCTTGTTATTGCAACAACATAAAAGTAAGAATATAAAGAATAATGCTTCAATTGTGGATTGATCTTTGATAACTTCTCCCTTTTTAAGAGCTATTAGTAAAACTACTAAGCAGAAAGGATTACATATATTACCAAAACATCCACTACTATTCTGACAACTTACTGGTGCATTACAGCAACAACAACATCTTTTTGACATAATCTACCCCCTTTCTGGGCAATGGTATTATTTGTTTTCTATTTTTATTCTGCTGTATCTACGTTGATAATGTTACTAGCGCGTCCTGAGCTAGAACTTTTAGGAGTTCCTCCTTTTCTAAACCCACAAAACAATACGATTAGAATTATTACCCATATCCAACTGCATCCACAGCCTCCTGAATTATTGCAACAATTATTGCAAGCGCAAGGATTTAAATAACATTCATAGTTTTTAAATTTTTTACAACATCTATTTTTTCTTCTACAACATACTTCGTAACATTGATTATTGCAACAAGAACTGCCACCTGAATTACCAAATCCACCGAAACCACCGCATCCACAGAAACATAAAAGCAATAGTAATAATATTAACCATATTCCATTTCCTGCTCCTGACCCAAGTCCTTTTAGAACATCTGCATATTGCATGGGATTAAAATTGGTACCACCACTACTATTATTTTGATTATTAAACATTTGTTCAAATACTTTATTAAAATCCAAGCATACTCCTCCTTTCCCTAAAAATTTATCACCTTACATCTTTGGTTTATACTATATACTATTCAGTTTCTTTTAAGTTGACACTAAAAATGTAATATTTTTTTAATTTTTTTCATATAATAAGAAAGCACATAACTAAACCGAAAGTTCTAGTTATGTGCTTCTTTACTCTAAAAATAATAATATTTAATTGTATTAAAACATAGCCTCTAATAGTTCCTCTATGCCTCGCTTTTTAAGTGATGAAAATTTCATTATCTTTTCTCCACTATCCATACCCAAAGTTCTCCTTTATTACTTTTAAATTCTTACTAATTTCGTTATTACTTATTTTATCTATCTTAGTTGCAACAACTATGGGTTCATAAGAATAGTGCTTTATCCATTTATACATGCTAACATCATCTTGTGTTGGTTTATGCCTACAATCAACTAGCAAAACTACTTTTCTTAGTGGCTCTCTGTCTACTAAATAACTTTCTATTACTTTTGACCAATTTGATTTTTCAGCTTTAGAAACCTTTGCGTAACCATATCCAGGTAAATCCACAAAATAAAAATCATCATTTATAATAAAAAAGTTTACCAGCCTTGTCTTTCCCGGTGTACTACTGGTTTTAGCTAATTTTTTTCTATTAGTTAAGGTATTAATAAGTGATGACTTACCCGCATTAGATCTACCTACAAATGCTATCTCAAGTCTTTTATCATCCGGATACTGTTCTGGTTTAACTGCTGAAATCACAAAGTCAGCTTTTTTATTTCCATTTTTCACATCTCCAATTAGTGCATTTTTTAATACTACATCGATTTTATCCGCTAATATAAATTTTATTTTATTCTTTACTGTTTTTGGTATCTTTTTAATATCTTTTTCATTTTTCTTTGGTATAATAATCGTATCAATTCCCATTCTATAAGCAGCTAAACTCTTTTCTTTAAGTCCCCCTATAGGTAACACTATTCCCGTTAATGTTATTTCTCCAGTCATAGCTACATTATGCTTTACTTTTTTACCACTTAAGGAAGATACTATAGCAGTAGTAATAGTAACACCAGCTGAAGGCCCATCTTTTGGTACTGCACCTTCAGGTACATGAATATGCATATCTTTGTTTTTATAAAACTTTGAATCTATTCCATAACTAGAGGCGTTGGCTCTTACATAACTATATGCTGCTTTAGCAGATTCAACCATTACATCTCCAAGTTGACCTGTTAGCTCAAGTTTTCCACTACCTTCCATGACACTGACTTCTATAGGTAAAGTATCTCCACCGTAACCTGTCCAAGCTAGTCCAGTTACAACCCCAACTTTATCTCTTTTATCAATCTCATCGTATGTAAAAATCTCTGTTCCTAAATATTTAGTTACACTATTTACTGTTATATTAATCAATTTTTTATCTTTTTTAAGCATTTCTGTTATAGATTTTCTTATAACCGCAGAAATCTTTCTCTCAAGTTCTCTGACACCAGATTCTCTAGTGTAACCATCTATTATACTATATATAGCACCCTCAGAAAAAGTTATATCTTTAGAAGATACATTGTGCTCTCCCAATATCTTTGGTATTAAATGGTCTTTTGCTATATGAAACTTTTCTTCAGAAGTATATCCAGACACCTCTATTATTTCCATTCTATCTAGTAAAGGCCTTGGTATAGTATCTAACCTATTTGCTGTGGTTAAAAATAAAACTTGAGATAAATCAAAATCCAGCTCCAAATAATGATCCCTAAAAGTATTATTCTGTTCATCATCTAATACTTCCAGTAAAGCATCGGCTGGGTCACCTTTAAAATCATTACTCATTTTGTCAATTTCATCTAACAAAAATAAAGGATTTTTGGACTTTGCTTTTTTCATACCATAAATTATTCTTCCTGGTATAGCTCCTATATAAGTCTTCCTATGCCCTCTAATTTCAGCCTCATCCCTAACTCCACCTAAGGACATTCTGACAAAATTTCTATTTACAGCATGAGATACTGATCTTGCAATAGAAGTTTTTCCAACACCTGGAGGGCCTACTAAGCACAATATAGGGCCTTTTATTGAGTTGCTGACTTTTTTAACTGCTAAATACTCTATTATCCTATCTTTTACTTCATCTAAACCATAGTGTTCCTTATCTAGTATCTCCCTGGCCTTTTTTATATCTATATTATCGCTAGTTTTTTTGTTCCATGGAAGTTCTAAAATCCAATCTAAATAATTGCTAATTACACTACTTTCTGCAGAATAATTACCACTTCGGCCTAATTTTTTAAGTTCATAAAGAGCTTTTTCTTTAACTTCTTTAGGTAATTTTGCTTTGCTTATTTTATTTTTATAACTTTTTATTTCTTTATTAAGCTCATCATCTTCTCCAAGTTCCTCTTGAATAACTTTTAATTGCTCTCTTAAATAATATTCTTTCTGGCCCTTATCAATATTCTTCTTAACTTTAGTGCCGATTTTCTTTTCAACTCTAACAATTTCTAATTCATTATTTAATAAATATAGTAATTTTTGTAGTCTTTGGTTTAATTCATAAGTTTCCAATAATTCCTGCTTTTTATTCTGCTTTAACGGCAAATAGGATATAATAATATCTGTTAATTTACCTATATTTTCAATATCTTCCAAGCTCATTAAGGCCTCAGTAGGAATAGCTTCTGATAACTTCACGTATTCTTCAAAAGTTTTTTTAACATTTCTCATTAAAGCTTCAGTTTTTTTATCCTCTATATCTTCATCTTCTAATTCTTTTATATCAACTTCATAATATGGTTCTTCTTTAGTGTATTTTTCTATTTTACCCCTTATTTCTCCTTCAACTAAAACTCTAATTGTGTTTCCTGGTAATCTTAATATTTGTTTTATATTACATATAGTACCTATCAAACTAATATCTTCTTTAATAGGCTCTTCTGTTTCAATATCCTTTTGAGCTGATAAAAATATTTTTTGCTCCTTTAACATAGCTTCTTCAAGAGCCGCAATTGATTTACTTCTTCCTACATCAAAATGTATTATCATTTCTGGGAAAATAACCATTCCTCTTAAAGGTATTAAAGGAAGAGTAGTAATTTTATCTGCCATCTTTTCTCCCCCTCTTTCTATATTTATTTTTCGAAAATATGACCATATATACCTAGACTAATATATTATACCTATAAAAATGTTTTTTTCAATTTTAAATACTTAAAAAACACATAAAAAATAAATATCTTATTAATATATTGCAAAAAGAGGAGACTTAAATACTAATCTAAAGCTTTTGCAGATAAAATTCTATTTGATTCTACTTTGCTATCTTCAACATCATCCATTATTGAAAAATTAATTACTTCATCTAAAGTCTCCGAAGTAATTATTTCAATGTCATTAATAAATTGAAATTTTTCTTCCCAGTTTTCTTTAGGTATTATTACCTTTTTAGCACCAGCTTTTTTAGCTGCTTGAATCTTTGCACTTATACCTCCAACAGCTTTAACCCTACCATTTATGGACAATTCACCTGTCATAGCAATTTCATTATTAATATATACATTTTTTATTGCACTATATATTGCAGTAGCAATACTTATGCCTGCTGAAGGTCCATCTACAGGCATACCACTTGGAAAATTTACATGAATGTTATATTTACTACAAGGTATCTTAAAAGGTTCTCTAAAACTGTTATTACATTTTCCACTGAACACTTTGCAGTACTGCTTTTTATAAGTTTTTTATTTCCACTTGTTATTTCTTCTTTCTCTACTATACCAGTAATTTTTAACTGGCCTTTACCCCTATCAATTAGGTGCGCTGTAGCTTCTATCTCCATTATTGTGCCAATATTTGCTCCATACACAGCAAGCCCATTTACAGAACCAATCTCTGGTTTTACATGTATTTTCCTATGTATTCTTTTTATGTACTGCCCATTTTCTATAACCCATTGTACATGTTTTTTCGTAATAATATTTCTATCTTCATTAATGGAAATTCCAGCACTTAATTGTATCAAGTTAACAGTATCCCTTCCATTTGTTGCGTATTCGCTTATTAAATCTACGGCCTCATTTTCTATTTCCATCTTAATTTTTTTCACTGAACTTTTAGCAAGTAATTTAATTTCTTCAGGAAATAGTGCTCTAAAAAATATCTCTACACACCTAGATCTTAAGGCAGGACATATCTCTTCAGGACTTCTAGTTGTTGCTCCTATTAACCTAAAATCGGCGGGAAGCCCATTGTCAAAAATATCTCTTATATACTCAGGAACGTTATTATCTAGAGAATTATAATATGCACTATCAAGAAATACTTTTCTATCTTCTAAAACCTTCAATAATTTATTCATTTCAATAGAATGTAATTCTCCAATTTCGTCAATAAAAAGTATTCCTCCGTGAGCTTTAGTTACAGCTCCGGGCTTAGGTTGTGGTATTCCAGCAACTCCTAAAGGTCCTGCTCCTTGATATATAGGATCATGTACTGAACCTATAAGAGGATCTGCTATGCCTCTTTCATCAAATCTAACCGTTGTTGCATCTATCTCTACAAACTTAGCATCAGATTTAAAGGGGGAATATTTTTTGTTTTAGCGTCCTTTAGAACAAGCCTTGCTGCTGCAGTTTTACCAACTCCAGGTGGTCCATATATAATTACATTTTGTGGGTTAGGACTACAAATAGCAGCCTTTAAAGCTTTAATTGCCTTTTCCTGCCCAAATATTTCTTCAAAGCTTTGAGGCCTACTCTTCTCAGTAAATGGTTCTGTAAGCCTAATATCCTTTAGTTTCTGTAATTTCTCAAACTCTTTATCCCCATTTTTATTTACATAAACTTTGTTATTATTATTTGTTTTTAACGTACTAATTAGATATATGCCAATTGACGCACTAATAAAAATTTCTAATAACAATAAATTGTTGGTAGTCATAATCTTCCTCCATAAAAAGATAAGTTTTACAAACTAACTTCCAAATTATATACTTATTAGTATTATTAGCATATAAATAAATTATATTCCCTATTAAATTATAGAAATTTATATTTTATAACAAAAAAATTGGCATATATATGCCAATTTTTAAGAAGCAGATTCGCTATTATTTTTTTTAACTAAACTTTTTTTACTTGCCTTAATCACTTGTCTTTTTCCATTTTCCGCTAAGACAATTTCAGGCTTTTTAGTTTTTACAGTGTTCTTATTTATAATAACCTTCTGTATACGTTCATCTGAAGGTATATCAAACATAATATCCCTCATTACTTCTTCTATTATAGACCTTAATCCTCTAGCGCCTGTCTTTCTATCTATAGCTTCATCAGCAATCTCAGCCAGAGCTTCATCATTAAAATCCAGCTCAACATTATCTATTTCAAACAATTTACTATACTGTTTTACCAAAGAATTTTTAGGCTCTTTAAGTATATTAATTAAAGCTTCCCTATCTAAAGACTGTAGAGTAACTACTATAGGTACTCTTCCTACAAATTCAGGAATTAATCCAAACTTCAATAAATCACCAGGCATTATTTCTTTAAACAATTCTCCAATGTCTTTTTCTTTTTTGGATTGAATTTGAGCTCCAAATCCTAAAGAACTTTTTCTAGTTCTTTTTCTATAATTTTATCTATACCATCAAAAGCTCCACCACATATAAATAATATATTAGATGTATCAATTTGTATAAACTCTTGATGTGGATGCTTCCTTCCCCTTGAGGTGGAACTGAAGCTACCGTCCCTTCTAATATTTTTAATAGTGCTTGCTGCACCCCTTCTCCAGAGACATCTCTAGTTATAGATGGATTTTCTGACTTTCTTGCTATTTTATCTATTTCATCAATGTATATTATTCCTTTTTCAGCCTTTTCAATATCATAATCAGCATTTTGTATCAACTTTAATAGAATATTTTCTACATCCTCACCTACATATCCAGCTTCCGTCAATGTAGTAGCATCTGCAATAGCAAAAGGAACATTTAAGAATTTAGCTAAAGTCTGCGCAAGTAAAGTTTTTCCTGATCCTGTAGGACCTAAAAGTAAAATATTACTTTTTTGTAGTTCTACATCTGAAACATTTACAGCAGAATTTATTCTTTTGTAATGATTATAAACCGCTACTGCTAAAGATTTTTTCGCCTCATCTTGACCTATTACATATTGGTCTAAATGACTCTTTATTTCTTTAGGTTTTGATAAATTTGTTAAGTCTATTTCAACTTCTTCATCAAATTCATCTGTTATGATTTCAGAACATAGTTCTATACATTCATCACAAATATAAACCCCTGGACCTGCTATAAGTCTTCTAACTTGATCTTGATCTTTGCCACAAAATGAACATTTTAATTGTTTCTTGTCATCGAATTTAGCCATATCTACACCTCTCTAAGGTTTTATTAATATTTCTACCTTTTATTCTTTACAATAACCTCATCAATTAAACCATATTCTTTAGCTTCTTCTGCTGACATAAAATAATCTCTCTCCACATCTTGTTTAATCTTTTCAATAGGCTGACCAGTTCTTTCGCTAAGAATAGAATTCAACTTATCTTTAATCTGAAGTATTCTCTTAGCATGTATACCTATATCTGTAGCCTGACCTTGAAAACCTCCAAGTGGCTGATGTATCATTATTTCACTGTTTGGAAGAGCAAATCTTTTTCCCTTAGCTCCAGCTGTAAGTAAAAAAGATCCCATTGAGGCTGCCATACCTATACATATAGTGCTAACATCAGGTTTTATATACTGCATCGTATCATAAATAGCCATTCCTGCTGTAATAGATCCACCTGGACTATTTATGTATAGAAATATATCTTTGTCTGGATCTTCTGCCTCTAAAAATAGTAGCTGAGCAACAACTAAACTTGCACTAGCATCATTTACTTCTTCTCCTAAAAATACTATTCTATCTTTTAATAACCTAGAATAAATATCGTAAGATCTTTCTCCTCTTCCTGTTTGTTCTACTACCATAGGAACTAAACTCATATAAATACCTCCTTAAAACCCTAAAATTAATTGCCAGAAAAATTCTGGCAATTATCATATACACTATATTATGCTACAGTTTTGCTATTTTTAACCAACATTTCAATAACTTTTTCTGTAACAATTTCAGTTTCTAATAAAGATTTTTGAGCATCCATTAATAATTTAGCTGTTTTTTCTAAGTCTTTACCACCGTATTGCTTAGCCATTTCCTTAGCTTTTTCCATTAGTTCTTCTTCTTCTGCTTTAACTTCTTCAGCTTTTGCAATTTCATCTAAGACTAAATTTGTCTTAACTCTTTTTTCTGCTGTTTCTTTCATGTATTCTTTAACTTTTTCTTCTGTATTATTTGTATATTTATAATAAGTGTCTAAGTCTAATCCTTGATATTTTAATCTCATTTCAAGATCTTTCAACATCATGTCTGTTTCTTTCTTAATCATAACTTCTGGAATATCAACTTTTGCATTATCACATACTAAGTTTATAACAGCTTCTTCATATTCTTTTTTTGCTCTTAATTCATTAGATTCCTCTAATTTCTTTCTGATATCATCTTTTACTTCTTTTAAAGTATCGAACTCAGAAATTTCTTTAGCAAATTCATCGTCTAATGCTGGTAATTCTTTATTTTTTATTTCTTTAATAGCTACTTCAAATTTTGCATCCTTGCCATTTAAGCTTTCATTGCCATATTCTTCTGGGAACTTAACTAAAACATCTTTTTTATCACCTTTTTTTAGTCCTACTAATTGTTCTTCAAAGTTATCTATAAATGTACCTGAACCAATTTCAAGCTCATAATCAGTTCCTTCTCCACCTTCAAAAGTCTCTCCATCTACAAAACCTTTGAAATCTATAACTGCTATGTCGCCTTTTTCAACAGAACCTTCAAGTTTTACTTCTACTCTTGCATTTTTTTGTTGCATAGTTTTTAATTGATTTTCTACTTCTTCTTCTTTAACTTCATATTTTACTTCTTTAACTTCAAGATTTTTATAATCTCCAAGTTCAACTTCTGGAGTAACTGTAACCTTAGCTGTATATATAAATTCTTTATCAGAACCTATTTGTATAACATCAACTTCAGGATAATCTACAGGTTTAATGCTGTTTTCTTCTATTGCTTTTGGATATGTAGCATCACAACAGAAATTTATAGCATCTTCGTAAAGTATTCCTTCTCCATAATATCTTTTTACTATAGACATTGGAACCTTACCTTTTCTAAAACCTGGAACGTTAAATTTCTTAACGTTTTTTTGTATGCTTTCTCTAGCGCCTTGCTAAATTCAGCAACATCAACAGTTATCTCTAATTTCACAACATTATTTTCTATTTTTTCTACCTTAGTGTTCATTATATATTCCTCCTACTCACCGTCAATTCTAATTCAACTTTAACATTATAGCATATAATATGTAATTTTATCAAATTTTAAATTAAATTTATAAACATATCGTAATATTCATTATATACTAAACCCTGTGTTTTTTTCAATTAGAATTAAGATATTTTACTTATAATATTATATTCTACGCTTTAACAACTCTTCCTTCTGCATTAATAAAATATATCTTGTCATCAATTTTAACTGCAATTCCATTATCAGTTATATTTTGAAATTCCAAGTTCATTCCTTTTAAACTTCTAATGTATTTATATGTTTTATTCGCTACATTTCCATACCAAATAAATTTATTGCTGCCATTCTTAATGTATGGGAGCTCACTAATAAACACAATATTATTGTCATCAATAAATCTTGGATTTGAACACCATACATAATTTTTATTTAATTGAATTACTTTATATCTCTCGTAAATATATCCTTTAGATGTTGTAAGTTTTTCTTTTGATATATCAGTAACTTTACCTAAATTATCAACTAAAAAATCTTTTGATTTAGTTTTTCATATATAAGAACAGAACTTTTAGATGGATTTATATCAAAATCCACATCATTATTTAAGTTATTATTCTCTACATTGGTATATGTTTTCTTTCCGTTAACCTCACTATAAAACAGTTTTAAACTTAAGCTCTCAGTAATACTTAAATTAATATATTCTTCTTTATTCTTTTTTTCTTCTTTTTCTTTATCTTTGCTTACTTCTTTTATTTTTTTCTCATCATCTATAGTCTTTTTAATTTTCTTGTCTTCAGCATTTTCTTTATTTTGAACCCAATTAATTTTTTTAACTATATTATTCATAAACTGATTCTTTCCACTTGTAGCTAAAATAATATATATAGCAAAAATAAGAATAGCTACGAAAACTATTACTATCGCTTTCTTCTTTCTTCTCATTTTCATGTTTTTTTCATAATTCTTACTAAAAATACTTGGCTTTGGCAACTGTAAATCCACCTCCTTATTTGTAATTCATTATATATTATAACTCAAATAAAAATTAAATAAAATATTTTTGTAAATATATAAAATTTATATATTTAATTTGAGTATTAAAAGCAACTTAGTCCCAATAAAATCAGCAATGTCGTTCACTGTTATATTCTGTTTTAACTACTGTATCATTTTTTTAATGTTTTAATTTAAATTAATATTTTTTGAAACAGTTCTAAAAATTAAATAATACATATTGCTTTATCTACTATACATATGCTATAATCAGCACATAAGGAAATTAAAACTGTTTTAATTTTAAATTGATACAGTTTAAAATATAGCTTATAACAATTCTGCAAAACATTTTTATAAGTATTGTTATAACGATTTGGAGGTTTTGTAATGTTTAAACAATGGGAAGGTTTTAATTTAGGACATTGGACAGAAGAAATAGATGTACGAGACTTTATACAAAAGAACTATAAATTATATGAAGGCGACAAAAACTTCTTAGTAGGCACTACTGAAAAAACTAAAAAATTATGGAACGAATGTTATGAACTTATAATAAAAGAAATGAAAGAGGGAATAATTGATGTAGAAACTTCAAAATTCTCAGGTATAGATAACTTTGAAGCTGGCTACATTGATAAAGATAATGAAGTTATAGTAGGACTACAAACAGATGCCCCACTAAAAAGAATAATGAACCCTTATGGCGGACTTAGAATGGTAGAACAATCATTAGACGCATATAACTTTAAAATGAAAGATGGTCTTGAAGAATCTTTTAGCGAATATAGAAAAACTCACAACCAAGGTGTTTTTGACGCTTATACAAAAGAAACTAGAACAGCTAGAACTGTTGGATTATTAACCGGTCTTCCTGATGCTTATGGCAGAGGTAGAATAATAGGTGATTATAGAAGAATTGCTTTATATGGTATGGATTACTTAATTGAACAAAAGAAACAAGATTTAAAAAATATAAAAGGATTTGCAACTGAAGAAATAATCAGAGATAGAGAAGAAGTTTCTGAACAAATTAGAGCAATGGTTAAAATAAAAAATATGGCAGCTAAATACAATATAGATATTAGTGAACCTGCAAAAAATGCTAGAGAGGCTGTTCAGTTTCTATACTTAGGCTATCTTGCCGCTGTAAAAGAGAACAACGGTGCTGCAATGTCTCTTGGAAGAAACACTGCTTTCCTTGACATATTTATAGAAAAAGATTTAGAACAAAGACTTATAACTGAAGCTGAAGCCCAAGAACTTATTGACCAACTAGTTATGAAGTTAAGATTAGTCAGACACTTAAGAACACCTGAGTACAATGATTTATTTGCTGGAGACCCTAACTGGATAACTGAATCTATTGGTGGTATAAGCTTAAATGGTGAATCTTTTGTTACAAAGACTTCTTATAGATTTTTACACACTTTAACTAATTTAGGACCTGCGCCAGAACCTAATATGACTATTTTATGGTCTGAAAGATTACCTGAAAACTTCAAAAAATATTGTGCAGAAATGTCAATAAAAACTGACTCTATACAATATGAAAATGATGACTTAATGAGAAACATTTATGGCGATGACTACGCTATAGCTTGCTGCGTATCTGCAATGCAAATTGGTAAGCAAATGCAGTTCTTCGGAGCTAGAGCTAATCTTGCAAAATCACTTTTATATGCTATAAACGGTGGTATTGATGAAAAAAAGAAAACTAAAACTGGTGATTTAATCAAAGTTATACCTGGTATAGCAAAAATGAATGATGAAGTTCTTGATTATAAAAAAGTAAAAGAAAGTTACTGGAAAGTTATTGAATATGTTGCTAAGCTTTATGTAAACACTATGAACACCATCCACTTCATGCATGACAAATATGCCTATGAAGCAGGACAAATGGCTCTTCACGATACAAGCTTCCACAGATTCATGGCCTTTGGTGTAGCTGGTTTATCTGTTGCTGCTGATTCATTAAGTGCTATTAAATACGCTAAAGTTAAGCCAATAAGAAACGAAGATGGAATCGCTGTTGATTTTGAAATCCAAGGAGATTTCCCTAAATACGGAAACGACGATGATAGAGCTGATGATTTTGCAGTAGAATTAATTAAAAAATTCTCATCAGAACTTAAGAAATATCCAACTTATAGAAATGCAGAACACACTTTATCAGCATTAACTATTACTTCAAATGTAGTATACGGTAAAAAGACTGGTTCAACACCTGATGGAAGAAAAGTTGGAGAGCCTTTAGCACCAGGAGCAAACCCAATGCACGGAAGAGATGAAAATGGTGCTCTTGCATCTTTAAACTCAGTATCAAAAATACCTTATAGAGAATGGTGTCAAGATGGTATATCTAATACTTTCTCAATAGTACCTGATGCTTTAGGAAAAGATGAAGATTCTAGAATAAATAACTTAGCTTCTTTACTCGATGGATATTTTGGTAGACACGCATTCCATTTAAATGTAAATGTCTTTAACAGAGAGACATTAATTGACGCTATGGAAAACCCTGATAAATATCCTACTCTTACAATAAGGGTTTCTGGATACGCTGTTCACTTTAACAGATTGACAAAAGAACAACAAAAAGAAGTTATAATGAGAACATTCCACGAACAAATTTAATTAATTAATTTAAAAATACACACAAATATTCTATAATATAAGTGATCCCTGGATTTATTGGATAATTACACAGTACTAATTTCCATTAAATTCAGGGATTAACTTACAAAAGGAGGAACTTATGATTACAGGAAAATTTCATTCTATGGAAAGTATGGGACTTGTAGATGGTCCTGGAATTAGAACTGTTGTTTTTCTACAAGGCTGTGCACTTAGATGTGCTTATTGCCACAACCCAGATACATGGAATCTATCTGAAGGTAAAGAAATTACACCCAAAGAACTTGTAGATAAATTATTAAGATTTAAGACTTATTTTGTAAAATCTGGTGGAGGAGTCACTTTCTCTGGAGGAGACCCATTACTTCAACCTGATTTTCTACTTGAAACATTAAAACTTTGCAAACAAAAAGGTATTGATACAGCTATTGATACAGCTGGACACGGCTTTGGTGAATATGACGAAATTTTAAAATATACAGATTTAGTTTTATTAGATGTAAAGCATATAGAAAAAGATGACTATAATAAACTAACTGGCCAAGGAAACGATAAATTTTTGGAATTTACTAAAGCATTAAACAAAAGTACCGCAAAAGTTTGGATAAGACATGTTGTAGTTCCTGGCATAACAGATTCAAAAGAACACATACTAAAATTAGGTGAATTTATAAAAAATAATATTCAAAAGGTAGAAAAAATTGAGCTTCTTCCCTATCATACTCTAGGCATCGATAAGTATAAAAAATTAGGGATTGAATATAAACTAAAGGATCTTCCACCCATGGACAAAAATCTTTGTAAGGAGCTTCAAAAGCTTATAGATCCTTTTGCAAACAAAAATTAAGAGAAAAGTCTTTAATCTTTTCTCTTAATTTTTGCCTATAATTATTTATTTCTTCCCTAACCTAAAACACTATCTTTATTTTCAATAAATTCCTCCAAGTTGCTACAAACTGTTATAGGCATATTGTAATGAGTTGCCTTTTTAAAATCCAAGAGCAAATTCCCATTAGGATTTACAACCACTAACTTATTAAGCTTGTTTTCCTTAAAAGCTTCTAAAAGGAGTTTTTTACAAGCAAAGTCCGTGAAGGAAAGAGAATACCCAATTATAACCAGGTTTTTACATTCGGTTAATTTTTTTCTTGAACTATTCCATATTTCCTTTATAGGTTTTTGATTATAATTTTTATAAAGAACTGGGGGAATTATAATAGGATCCAAAAGATATTTTTCTTTAGAGGAATCTAGATATTTTATCCACCATTCTTCACTAGATAATATCACCTCTTCCTTAAATCCCAACTGATCTTGAAAATTGTTTTCCTTGTATATTTTCTTAAACCAATTTAAAGAACCATGCATTTTTAATATTCTAAAATCTATTTCTGATTTTGTATTTTTTAACCTATTTAAGTTTCCTGTCTTATTAAAAAACACATCATAAATCAAAGGTGTTTCTACGCAAACTCCAGTAGAACACTTAATGGCCTTTTCTAAATTACAGTCATAATTAAATGTAATTACAGTTGCCTTCTCATTATAAACAAACTTTCCAAATTCCTTCATTGTATCAGAGTATTTTATATAATCTTGAAATCCGTACAAAAATTCTATAAACATTATCTTTAATAAATTATTAATTTTTAATAAATTATAAACCACTTCTTTATCTTTATTTTCTATAGCTTCAATAATTTGAAGCTGCAAAAAGGTAAAACACTCTTCTACATCTAAATAATCCTCTTTTAGTCTATTTAAATCAATCTTCCAATATTTATTTATATATCTAAAAACAGAATCAAACTTATAAGCATAATCTTCATCTAAATATCTAGAGCTTTTTAATATAGTGCTAAAGAAGTTTTTAGAAAGAGGCGGATTAACTCCACCACATCCCTTTATACATTGATTAAATCCAGCACCTAGTATATAAATATTATCTTTATTTTTCATATACTCCTCCTGTATTTTAAGAACTTGATAACTTTTATAAAAAGACATGGACATTTTGTATTTTTTTAATATTCACTTTCCTCAAATTTATAGCCAACTCTGTTTATAGTTTTAATATATCTTGGTTTTTTACTATCCTCTTCTATTTTTTTCCTTAAGTTTTTTATATGAACATCAATAACCCTGTCAAAACCTTCATAATCATGTCCAAATATTTTACTTATGAGTTCTTCTCTTGAAAAAGCTTTACCCCTGTTTAAAGCTAATATAGATAATATATCAAATTCATTTGGTGTAAGATTTATTTCTTTATTCTCTAGTACTACCTTCCTCTTTTCATGATAAATTTTTAATTTACCATCATTCAAACTCAAAGCATTTTCATAGCCTGAATTTAATCTTCTATACAAGGCATTTACTTTCCCTATAATCTCTCTTTCATTAATTGGCTTCAAAAATAATCATCAGCCCCAGCTTTAAGACATTCAATTCCCTCTTCTATAGACTCGCAATATACATATATATACACATCAGAACTTTTTCTTAATAGTTTGCAAACTTCTAAACTGCTAATATTAAGAGATAATGCGTCTATAATAACTAGCTGAACAATATATTTTTTTAATAATTGAATTGACTTTTTTATGTTTTTTGTGGAATGTACTTTATATCCATTGGACTTTAAATACACTTTCACTATTTTAGCCAGTTCCAATTCATTACCTAGAATTAATATATTTTTCATGATTTCACTCCGTATTAAAAATTTTTTAAAAATGGTGCTACTATATATAATTTTTGAAATTTTCGCAAAATTATTCATGGATTAATTTAAATATATTTTTAGTTTATTATATCCTAATATAAAAAATACCTCAAGGATATTATCCCTAAGGTATTTACTAATAATCTACTTAACTCTTCTTCCACCTGCAAAATCACTTCTTGTAAGAGATGATACTTTTACTACATCTCCTGTTCTAGGAGCATGTATATAAGAATTATTACCAACATATATTCCTACATGATGAGGACTACTTGCTGATCCAAAAATACTAAATCTCCAGGTTGTAATTGAGATCTTGGAACTGCCGCTCCGTTGTTTATTTGGGTATATGTAGTTCTCCCTAGACTTACTCCAAAATTAGAATACACATACTGAGTGAAACCCGAACAATCAAATCCAGAAGGAGATGTCCCACCCCATAAATAAGGAACTCCTAAAAATTTATAGGCATAAGATAAAACGTTTGAATTCGAAGCAGTGCCACTAGAAGAATACATTCCTCCCCTTGAAGCTCTAAGGGTCTTTGTAACAGGAGCTGAAGTATTAATCGCTACCTGGCTTCTTATAGAAACTTGATTTCTATTTATTTTAGCTACAAGCTCCATTTCCTTTGCCTTATCTTTTTTCATTTTAGTTAGTTGTTTTTCATTTTGAGAAGTAATTGCTATGATTTTTTTACTTTTTTCTTCTAAATTCTTTTTACTTTCTTCCAAAGCAACTTTTTTGTCTTTTAAACCATTTATAACTTTAGAATCAGAATTAACAACTAATTTTATCATATCTAACCTTGATATAAAGTCCATAATACCTTTAGACTCTGCAAGTATTTCTATATAGCCATTAATTCCGTTTATATACATAACTCTAGCCCTTTGTCTAAAAAGGCTGTCCATAGCTTGTACATCTTTTTCAGTATTTATTATAGTTTCTTCAATCTTTTTTGCATCACTTTTTATTTTATTTAAGTCCTTCTTATTCTTGTCAATTTCAATCATAATATTTTCTATGCTATTGTCCAGTTTTTCTACCTGAATTTCTATTTTACTTTTTTCTTTTTCCAGCTCACTTATATTTTTAGTATATGTACTATTTTGTGGTAATGCAAAAGTTGTAATGTTAGTTAATAGCACTGTAACTGTAGCTATTGCTGCAATCTTTCTAATACCTATCATTATATTCCTCCTTAGCACTTATCTATTATACCTATCATCGATTATACCAAAAATATGTAGTTTTTATGTAGATATGTTTTTACATAATGCTACAGAGGTTTTTTCTCAATTTTCTAATTTATTTAAAGACAGCTTAAATAAATTGAATCTAAAAACTGCCTCTCCTATTATTTTATTTTTACTAATAGTTCCTATACTTCTGCTATCCTTACTATTTTCCCTGTTATCTCCTAAAACAAACAATTCTCCCTTAGGCACTACTAATTTCATTTGGGGTTCTGTTACTGTGAACTCGGACAAATAATTTTCATTTAATAAATTATTATTTACATATACTTTTCCATTACTTATTTCAACCTTATCCAAAGGCAAAGCAATAATTCTTTTAATATAAAGTTCTTTACTACTTTCATAAGGTTTAAAAACTACAATTTCTCCTCTTTTATAATCCTTAGTAATTTTACTTGTTCTTAGCATAATAACCCTATCTGATGGACTATTGTTGTTTAATGTAGGCTTCATAGAAATCCCTTGTACATTAGCTACATCAACTACAATGCATTTTACTGAAATTATTAAAGAAAACATAATAACATATTTAAATATTTCTTTTATTTTTTTCTTCATTATTTTTCACCTCATCTAAAACACTATATTTATAAAAGGAAGATGTATAAGACACATCTTCCTTTATATTATAACATATTTTTAATTATAATTTATTTATTTTGTTTCTATTGTTTTTTACTGATTTTGTAGCATTTCTTGTATCATATAAAAGTGCAGCTTCTTTTACAATTTTTTCATAATCATAATCGCTATGAGCTGTAGTTATTACTACAATATCTGCATCTTTAATAGCATCTTCCCAATTTACTGAAGTATATTCTTTTCCCCCATGTTTAAAACTTTTAATATATGGATCATTGTATACTACTTTTGCTCCATTTTTCTCTAAATGTTCAATAACTTTTAAAGCTGGGGATTCTCTCATATCATCAATATCATTTTTATATGCAACACCTAACAAAAGAACTTTTGAACCATTTAATGATTTTTTATGTTCGTTTAATAATCTCATAGCGTTATCCACTACAAACTCTGGCATAAAATCATTTATTTCTCCAGCTGTTTCTATAAGCCTTGTATGATAATCATACTCTCTAGCCTTATAAGTTAAATAGAAGGGATCTAAAGGAATACAATGTCCGCCAAGTCCTGGGCCTGGATAAAAGGGCATAAAACCGTAAGGCTTAGTTTTAGCTGCCTCTATTACTTCCCATATGTCTATGCCCATTTTTTTACATAAAATAGCCATTTCATTAGCAAGACCAATGTTTATATGTCTAAATGTATTTTCTAATATTTTTTCCATTTCAGCTACTGCTGGTGATGATACTTCAAAGATTTCTCCTTCTAATACGTTTCTATAAAGCATTGCAGCAACTTTAGTACAATCTTCTGTACATCCTCCAACTACCTTTGGAGTATTTTTAGTTTTGAATTTTTTATTACCTGGGTCAACTCTCTCTGGTGAAAATGCCAAGAAGAAGTCTTCTCCACATTTAAGTCCAGATTTTTCTAATATTGGCTTTACTATTTCTTCAGTAGTACCAGGATAAGTAGTACTTTCTAATACAACAAGCATACCCTTGTGTAAGTATTTTGAAACATCCTCAGTTGAACTTACTATATAAGAAACATCTGGCTGCTTAAATTTATCAAGGGGTGTTGGCACTGCAATAGCTACACAGTCAACTTCTTTAACAAATGAAAAATCAGTGGTTGCCTTAAGTGCTCCTTTTTTAACTAACTCTGAGAGCTGCTCATCTATTATATCTCCAATATAATTATGTCCAGCATTTACAAGTTCAACTTTTTTATCTTGAACATCAAATCCTATAACTTTATACCCAGCTTTTGCTTTTTCAACTGCAAGAGGAAGTCCAACATAACCAAGGCCTACTACTCCTACTGTAGCTGTTTTATTTTGTATTTTTTCAATTAAACTTTGAGCTAATGAATTCATTTATATCCTCACCTTCACCTCAAAACTTTTATTTGTTATAAAATTTGTTTATAGTCTCACAAACGAACTCTACTTCCTCTTCAGTTATTTCTGGATATATAGGAAGAGCTAATATTTTTTCTGCAATTCTTTCAGCTACAGGAAAATCTCCTTTTTTATATCCTAAATAACTAAAGCATTTTTGAAGATGTAGTGGCACTGGATAATAAATACTGTTTCCTATGCCATTTTCTTTTAAATATGCTGCAAGTTCATCTCTTTTTTCTGCTAATATGTTAAACACATAATATACGTTTTTTTGTTCTCCTTTTACTTTTGGAATTTCAATTGATTTACAACTAGATAATCTTTCCATATATAATTTAGCTATATGCTCTCTTTTTTCTATGGCATTATCTATGTGTTTCAATTTAACTCCTAAAACAGCAGCTTGTAATGTATCTAGTCTTGAATTATATCCTAAATAATCATAATGATATTTTCTTGAAGCTCCATGAACTCTATACATTCTTGCAAGTTCTGCCAATTTATCATCATTAGTTACAATCATTCCTCCATCCCCATATCCACCTAAGGTTTTTGTAGGGAAGAATGAGAATATACCCATATCACCAATAGTACCTGAGTGTCTTAGATTATCTCCATTTCCCTTCCATCTCATGCCAAAAGCTTCTGCTGCATCTTCTAAGACTCTTAAATCGTGTTTTTTTGCTATATCCATTATTTTATCCATATTAGCCATTTGGCAAAATAAATGTATAGGAAGTATTCCCACTGTATTTTCTGTTATTTTTTCTTCTATTTTA
Source organism: Haloimpatiens sp. FM7315 (assembly GCA_041861885.1). NCBI lineage: Bacteria > Bacillati > Bacillota > Clostridia > Eubacteriales > Clostridiaceae > Haloimpatiens > Haloimpatiens sporogenes. The sequence continues at coordinate 1,340,114 of JBGVUE010000001.1, read as the reverse complement.
TTTACATCTATATCAAAAGTTTCTTCATCAATATCTACAAAAACAGGTCTACCTTTATGTCTTGCTATACATGAAGTTGAAGCTAAAAAAGTAAATGGTGATGTAATTACTTCTTTTCCATCTTTAAAACCAAGTATGTCAGATGCGATAACTAAAGCATCTGTACCAGAAGCTACCCCTATTGCATGTTTAGCCCCAGTATACTCTTCTACTGCTTTTTCAAAGTCTTTAACTTCAGCACCAAGAGTTGAAACTCCACCTTCTATAACATTTTTAATAGCACTATCAAATTCATTTTTTTATCCTCATATTCTCTTTTAGAAGTAAAAAAATTTACTTTCATAATTGTATGCCTCCTTTTAATTTATAATATCCTACTTTATTTTCTCTATAGTTTTTATTAACTCTTCTACTAAATACTTAGCATCTTCTAGTTCTAGTGTTGAATAAACTGGAAGAGAAATTTCATTTACATATTGATTAAATGCATTTGGATAATCCTTCATTTCGTATCCTAATTTTTTATAAACAGTTAAAAGTGGCAATGGCATATAATGTACATTTGTAGCTATACCTTTTTCTGCCATGTCTTGAATTGCAGCATTTCTCATTTCCTCTGTAAAATCTTTAATTCTTAGCAAATATAAATGATAGGATGTTTCTCTACTATCATCCTTTTGAAATGGAATTATAGCCCAATCCTTATCTTTAAGAGCATTACTATATATCTCAACTATTTTTTCTCTTCTTTCAAGCATCTTATCATATCTACTTAACTGTCCAAGACCTATAGCCGCATTTATATCAGTCATATTACATTTGAATCCATCAGTTATTATGTCGTATTTCCAAGCTCCAGCTTTCATTTTTGACAAGGCATCTTTAGACTGACCATGAATAGATGTTATTTTTAATTCTTTTTTCAAATCTTCTTTTCCAAAGTCATTATCAAAAGTAATAGCTCCACCTTCAGCTGTAGTTAAATTTTTAACTGCATGAAAGGAAAATACATGAAAATCTGCTTGAGATCCCACTCTTTTTCCTTTATATTTAGCTCCAAAGGCATGAGCTGAATCAGAGATAAATAAAATATCCTCTCTTCCAATGTCTTTTAGCATTTTTCTTATTTTATCATAATCAACTGGAACGCCAGCTACATCTACTGTTATTATAGCCTTTGTTTTAGGTGTAACTGCCTTTATTAGTTTTTCTTCATCTATTAAGAAACTATCTTTTTTTACATCTACATAAATTGGTTTTATACCTCTATGCAGTGCAACACTAGAAGTTGCAGTGTAAGTATAAGGTGTGGATATTATTTCATCCCCCTCTTTAATATCAAAAACCTTTAGTATAAGTTCCATACCAGCTGTAGCGCTTGAAACTGTAACTGCATTTTTGCACTGACAAAAATCTGCTATTTTATCTTCGAATTCATAAGTTTTTGGTCCTGTAGTAATCCAACCTGATTTTAAAACTTCAACTACTAAATCTATTTCATTTTGAGTTATATCTGGTGGTGAAAAAGATATATTTTTCATATAAATTACTTCCCTTCTTTTAATTCTAAGGTTACATTTTGATCAATATTTTCTTCCAATAAAAAGCCCTGTATCTTTCAAAATGTGAATTCCCTTCTCTTGTTTTATTTTTTTATTTAAAAAACTTAAAAGTTCTTTAAGGCTTTTCTCATCAAACTTTTCTCTAACATTACCAGGCATTGAAAATATATAATCAACAAGTGGTTCTGCTTTAGTTATTTTTAAACTATCTTTATATTTTTCAAGTTTTGAATCCTTAAAATATCTATTAATAATGTCAAAACCATTCTCCAGTTGAAATTTTGATGTATTATCCCAGCTATTTGAATTGATTTTTTCAGACCCAAATTCTAACATAAGATCCCTTAAAGCTGACATATGATTTTCACCTACTGTAGATGCATAAAAATAGCCTTTACTTTTAAGCACCCTATTCATCTCGGAAAAAGCTCTTTCAATATCTTCTACGTGATATAACATGTGGTTTGCAATAATTACATCAAAGCTACTATCTTCAAAAGGTATATTTTGAACATCCACAATCTTAAACTTAAATTTTTTAGAACTCCTCTTTAAATTTATTTTCGCATCATCTAGCATGCCTTTGGAAAAATCCGTAAGGGTAATATCCCACTCACTAGGTATTCTACCCAAATTTTTAACCCATAAACTTGCATCGCCACATCCAAGTTCAAGAATCTTGACTTCTTTAGGTATAGTCAAAAGCCTGTCAAAATACCATTTCATCCATCCATATTTATTTTCACTTAGCTCATCATGTATTCTGATTCTAGCCCTTAAATTTGATGCATTTTCATATTGTTCTAATAACTTATTATCCATATTTAGCACATTTATAATATTTGTAAACTTATCCCAGTTTACCTCTTTATTATAATTTAGCATCTCTAAGGTGTCATCTATTGCCTTTGCTACCATACAAGTGTGCTGTATCTTTCTTTCCACAATATTTCTTTGAATTTCTAATGACTTCTTAAAATCTTTGTCATTCATATCGTACATAATTATTTTTTTAATTTCATCTAAAGAAAATCCTATAAATTTTAAGGTCAATATCTTTTGTAGTTTTGCAAAATCCCTTCTATCATAAAACCTTTCACCTTTATTGTTATAGCTAGAAGGTTTTAAAAGGTCTATGTTGTCATAATACCTTAATGTTCTTAAAGTTACCCCTGACTTCTTTGCAAAAGCACCTATATTTATGAGCTGTAGAGGCTTTTCTTCCATATTTACCACCTCTTTTAAAAATAATTATACTACATTACGTAAGGTAAACGTCAATAGATTTTTTTAATAATATTTTAACTTTATGTAAAAAATCTATTTACTTTTTTAAACTAGATGCTAAAATTGTAATAATATTATTTTGATAAATTCTTTGATAAGGAAGAGTATCTATGATGATGTATTTAAAGAGAGTTAAGTATGGTGAAATCTTAACATTACTAATCTTAGAGAATGGACCTTTTAGAAGTAAAACGAAATCTATTTAATAGAAAGTAGCATTTACCGGGCGCTCACCGTTAAAAGAGATAGGATATGTTTGTATCTGAAAAAGTGATGTTTAATTTATTGTATTAAATGTAATTTAGGTGGCAACGCGAATTTAACCTTCGTCCTATAGTGGGACGGGGGTTTTTTATTTTTTAGGAGGTGATTTCTATGTTATGAAATTCTATGTATAATCACATAACCAAAGATTATTTATGAAATTATTATGATAAATTATATTTTGAGAGGGGTACACAAATTATGAATATAAAAAAATTGATTATAAGCTCTTTACTTCTTGCCATGGGATTTATATTACATGAGGTTTCACCGCCACTGTTCTTAGGAATGAGACCTGATTTTCTTCTTTCAATGATGTTTATATCCATTTACATTACGGAAGATTTTAAATCCTCAATCACAATTGGAATTATCTCAGGCATCCTAACTGCTGCAACTACTACATTCCCTGGTGGACAAATTCCAAATTTAATTGATAAAATAATTACCTGTAACTTTATATATGTTTTTTTAAGCTTACAAAAATAGAATGTCTTCTCATATAGTAATGGGATTTACTAGTATAGTTGGTACACTTATAAGTGGATCTTTGTTTTTAGGCATTGCCTTACTTTTGTTTTCTCTTCCTGCACCATTTTCAGTTTTATTCATAACTGTAGTTTTGCCAGCCTGCATAATAAATATGGCTGCAACTTTATTATTATTTAACATTGTTAATATATCTTTAAAGCGATTAAATAATATATAACAAATAAAAAGCAGAGGCCAAGCCTCTGCTTAAAATAAACATATTTAACTTTTTATAAAATCCAAAATACCGCTACTCTAATTTTGACACCTATCTACTGATAGGTGGGTATTCTCACAGATGTTTCTATGAACTGGCCCCAATAGGACTTATAGCTCAATTCTTCACCTAAATATTGAATTCCCTTATACGCACTGTAGGTTCAAAATAAGAGCTCACAAATATTTCAGAAATCATATTCAATTTATTGTTCGACATTATTATACATAACTTAAACAAAAAAATCAATAGATTTTTATTTGAATTTCAAACTTTCATTTTCTAAAGTTACTGTAATATGTGATCCCTTTAATATTCTCTTTTGAAGATATTCCTCCGCTATTTCATCCTCAATATACCTTTGGACAGCTCTTCTTAGAGGTCTTGCTCCATATTTTGGATCATATCCCTTTTCTAAAATATATTTCTTAACCTCATGAGATATATCCAGCGTCATGCCCTTTTCCTTTATCTCTTCCTCAACTTCTTTTAGCATTAAGTCCAAAATTTTGAATTGTTCCTCTTTTGTCAAATTTGAAAACACAATTATTTCATCGATTCTATTTAAAAATTCAGGTTTAAATGTCTCTTTAAGTGCCCCTCTAACTTTGTTTTCCAAAGCCTCATAGTTATCTTTATTGAATCCTATGCTTCCAAATTTAAAATCTGTCCCAGCATTTGAAGTCATAATAATCACTGTATTTTCAAAATTAACAGTTCTTCCTCCATTATCTGTTAATCTTCCATCCTCTAAAATCTGAAGAAGCATATTAAATACATCTGGATGTGCTTTTTCAATCTCATCTAAAAGAATTACAGAATAAGGTTTTCTTCTTACTTTTTCTGTAAGCTGCCCACCTTCATCATATCCTATATATCCAGGAGGAGCTCCTATAAGTTTTGATGCTGTGTGTTTTTCCATATACTCTGACATATCAACTCTTATAAGGGAATCTTCACTTCCAAATAAATCACAAGAAAGAGCTTTAACAAGTTCTGTTTTTCCAACTCCTGTTGGCCCTACAAATATAAAAGAAGAAGGTTTTTTCTTTTTTCTAAACCCAAGTCTACTTCGTCTTACAGCCTTAGAAAGAGCTTCAATAGCCTTATCTTGACCTACAACCCTTTTATGAAGTCTACTTTCAAGATTTAATAATTTTTCTGTTTCTTCTTCTGTTATTTCTTTTACAGGGATTCTAGTCCAAGCTTCTATGATATAGGCTATATCTTCCTCTTTTAATTCTACTACTAAAGACTTCTTTTCCATGTCTTTTACTTTATCTTCAACTTTGCATAATTCCACCTTACAATCAGCAGCTTTTTCATAATCATTTGAATCTGCTGCATTTTCCATAGTATTTTTTATACTTTTTGCCTCTTCTTTCAATGCTTTCAATTCTACAAGACCTTTATTCTTTAAATTGGCTCTAGAACTAGCTTCATCAATTACATCTATAGCTTTATCTGGAAGAAATCTATCAGTTATATATCTTTTCGATAAATTTACAGCTTTTTCTATAACCTCATCAGATATTTTAACTTTATGATACTCCTCATAATAATGTTTTATACCTTTTAAAATTTCAATAGATTCTTTAGCCGAAGGCTCCTTAACTAATATAGGCTGAAATCTTCTCTCCAAAGCTGAATCTTTCTCAATATGTTTTCTATATTCCTCTAAAGTTGTAGCTCCTATTACCTGGATTTCACCTCTTGCAAGAGCTGGTTTTAAAATGTTAGCTGCATTTATAGCACCACCTTGAGCCTCTCCTGCACCAATTATATTATGAAGTTCATCTATTACTAGAATTATGTTTCCATCCTCTTTAGCTTCTTGTATTATGGATTTCATACGAGCCTCGAATTGACCTCTAAACTGTGTTCCTGATACAACTGCAGTTAAATCTAATAAGTAAACCTCTGAGTTAAATAGTTTTTCAGGAACTTCTTTTTCTACAATTCTAACGGCTAGACCCTCTGCTATAGCTGTTTTACCAACTCCAGGCTCTCCAATTAATACAGGATTGTTTTTACTTCTCCTGTTTAAAATTTGTATAGCTCTATCTATTTCTCTATTCCTTCCTATAACTTTGTCTACTTCACCATTCTTTGCCTTTTCAGTTAAGTTAATGCCATAGGTATTTAGATTCTTTCTTTTCTTTTTAAACCTTTTATTCTTTAATTTCAAGGAACCTTTAGAATCCAGTTTTTCTTTCTCTATATCTTCAATCTCACTTTCAGAATCCTCATTAGAAGCTTCATCTTCTTCCATAGGAGTCTTAAATAAATCAGACAATATATCCTTAGCTCCACTATTATCAACATCAATATTTTCTAATAGTCCACCCATCTGCTCTGATAAATTTTCCAAATCTTCTGGGGTTATTCCAGCCTGTTTCATAACCTGATCAACTATTGGATACCCCATTTTTTTGCACATTGGATACATATTCCAACGACTTCCTGTTTCCCATTTTCCATTTTAGCCGTATATATAGTTGCTATATTTTTATGACAAATCGAACACATCTGCATAGAAATCAACTCCATATTATAAATTTTGTATACATTTATGAATATCTTCTTTAGAATTTATTTTAAACGGTGCTCTTGTTTTGTATTATAAATTTAATTATATATTTAATATACTCAAAAGCTCAATATAATTTTACACTAAAATAAGGAGCCTACTCAAGTTTTACTTAAATAAACCCCTCAATTTAGTCTATGCTTCTCTATAAGATCCTATTCTATTTTTATAAGATTTATTAACTTTTTCCTCTCCAGCCATGGATTCATCATGGAAGCTCTGGATTTCCATTGCTTTCTTCTTATAATATATTGCTGTAATGGCTGAAATTCCATCTGAAATTGGATAAGCAATCCATATACCAATCATTCCTAGGTATTTTCCAAGAATCAATGCTATAGGTATAAATATTAAAAGTTGTCTGTATATAGACAATATAAGTGAAATTCTAGCTTCCTCTATAGCTTGATAATAGTATATGGTTACAAAATAAGTACCTATGCAAGGAAAAATTAGAATTACTATTCTAAAAGCCTTAACAGCCTCAAGTAAAATATCTTTTTCACTTACAAAACTTCCAACTATATAAGGTGCAAAAATCATCATAACTCCCCAAAGTACTATAGAACTTATTCCTACAGCTTTGATTGCAACTTTTACTGTGTCATTTACCCTTTTATAATTTAAAGCACCATAATTAAAGGCAACAATAGGTTGCATTGCAGAACTAATTCCTATTATAGTCACGTACATAAACATAGATATTTTAGATATAATCCCTAATATTATAATAGGCGTATCCCCATAGGGTACTAATAAATTATTCAAAACCACAGAAACCACTGCATCTGATATTTCAACTATGAATGTAGAAAATCCTACTGCCAATATGGTTAAAATTATATTTTTATTCATACTAAAGTTTAAAGATAATTTCAATTTATTTTTAACCCTTAAGAAATGATATAAAACATAAAAAGCAGAAATAATCTGAGACGTTACAGTAGCAACGGCAGCTCCTGTAACTCCTAAAGGAATGACAATTACTAATAAGTAATCAACTAATATATTGCACATAGCTCCCATGGAAGTCGCTATTAAGTTAATCTTGGCATTTCCTAAAGAAATCATTATATATCCCATTAATATAGTAAAGCATTGAAATATTGCTCCTAAAATTACTAAACTAATATATTCCTTAGCATAAGGAAATATATTTTCTGTTGCACCTAAACCTTTTATTATTTTACCTTTAAAAACATATATAATAAAAACTAAAGATAAAATAATAACTACCATAATAAAAATCGCATTTACAATTACACTGCCTACTCTTTGAGATTCTCCTTCTCCAAGCTTTCTAGCAACTATAGTTGAAGCTCCTACAGCAATTAATAGCCCTATGGAACTTACAAGTCTTTGAACCGGAAATGCTATAGTTAATGCTCCTATAGCCCTAGGTCCTATAGCTATACCCACAAATATAGTATCCACCATGTTATAAAGCTCTGCAACAAGTAAGGATATTATGGCCGGTATGGCAAATCTTAAAAGCACTTTGCTGACTTTTCCTGTAGAAAAATCTTTTTTTGATCAGCAATGCACTTCGCGTGTGCTGCCATATTTTTCACCTTTCTTTCCTTGTTATATTATTTTTTTGTTTAAGCTTTATAATTTCACAACCCTTCTATAATTATTTTAAAACTAAACATAATAACATTAACTTTTAAATCATTTAATCTCCATATACATATTATAATTTAAATTGAAACTTTTCACATTCACTTATATGCTTATAATAAAGTATAAATCTGCTTAGTATCAGAAATGTTGTTTTATGGTAATAAGCAAAAAAGCACCTTAATAAAGGTGCTTTTGTACTTTTTTAAGAATTATAAGTATGGCTCCATAACCATTTATTTTTGGGACAATGTTATAAACTGTACTTTTTTTTGCAAATCCAAAAGATATTTTTGGGAAGGAGGCATTTTTTAAAAGCTCAACTTCCTCTTCTTTAAGTCTTTTAGGCTTACCCATATTAATCCAATAATCATAAACTGATCCTTGCTTTTCATTTATCTCATATTTTATAATGTTGTATTCATAGGGCAAATTCACAATATTCAAGGAAAAATTTCTTTCTGCTGTGTTTTTTATTCCTCTTTTTTTAGCATGTCCTCTGCCATTATAAGTTTTGTTATTTCATCACTGTAACTGCAAAGAAGGATTTGAATATCATCACCCTTTTTAGTTACTATATATCCTTCCCCTTCATCTATTAATGTGTCCCCTAATTTAGATAGAAAATAATAAGCAAAATAAGAGGGTTTCTTTAAACCTTGTTGGTTAATAAGCCCAGAGTCTCCAAGGAACAATTCATTAGTTATATGAACTCCTGACTCCATAGAATCAAAGGCTTTGAAATAAAGATTTCTTCCCTCTATGGCATTTTCTATTACGTAAGGCGTCATATAACAAGTATCATAAATAAAATCTCTATTAAAAGATTTCTCAGAAAACTCTTCAACATCTATGTTTCCTTTAATATCTTCAATAATTTTCTTATACTCTTTTTCTTCTCTATATATAAACTTAATTTTCCACTTTGAAAGTTCATAATCCCCATATTCTTCTTTAAAATAACTTAAAAAACTGTCAAATAAGTTTTTAAGTTTATCCCCTTCTAGTTTTAAGTCTATAATAAAAATAGGTCTTAATCTTATTGACAATAAAAAGTCTATAACCTTTTTAACTTCATTCCAATTGAAAAAAACATCATTACAAATGCCAACACCCATGTCGTCTGAAAACACGTCATGTATAGCTGCATACAAAAATTCAACATCTTTTTGTAATTCTATTATAAATTTTTTTGAAGTTTCCTTTAAAAGTTCCTTAGCTTCCCCAATATTAATACAATTTCTAAAATCATGATTAAACTCGCCTTTTTCAACTAGTGGGTTTATATTAACTTTTATTATTTTGTTCTCATAATTAAACCTATCGTAATCCTCTAAATAAACCGAAACATAAAAAAGACTGTCTTTTATATTTAAAACTTCAGTATTTCTTAAAGTCTCTAATTTTTCTTCATCTACCTTGTATTTTTTTCTATACTGTAGAGGTGTACATTTATAGTGTTTTTTAAAATGCTTATTAAAATACCTTATATGAGAGAATCCTAATTCTTCTGAAATCTCAGATACCGTCATATCTGAATCTAATAGTAACTTAATTGATTCTTCAACCCTTGTTAAATTCAAAAAATCTTTAAAACTGTAACCTACAGTATTCTTAATTTCATGAGATAAATAATCTGAACTTAAAAATTCTTTTTTTGCTATATCTTGAAGGCTTATTTTATCTTTATAATTACTGTATATGTACCTTACAATTCTATCGTATCTTTTAAATTGTTCTTCGTTATCTTTTAAATTTTCTCTTTCATACATAAGCTGATGAAAATTATTTATAAGATGATATAAAATATTAACTAAGGTGTCCTCAACACTATCTTCATATTTATCCGCTTTTTGAATTACCTCACAAACTATTATAGACAAATACTTTCTAAGGACATCGTACTTTTCTCCAACTTGTGCTCCTTCCTCTGAGGAATTAGTGTAAAAAAATATATTTCTTATGTCATTAAAATACTTTTCAAAGAAATTTGGATCTATATGAAGTAAAAGTACTTTGTTTCCTTTTCCTATATCTTTAATACTATGTGCTTCATCACAATTGATTATTTCCATTTCTCCTTCTTCAACTTCATACTCCTCAGTTTCTATAGTTACTTTTATGCTTCCTTGTAATACAAATAATATTTCAATGCTATCATGCCAGTGTATGGGATAATTGTTTATATTTACCATAGAAATATTTATAGGTATCTCCGTCATATAATTTACATACTCACGTCTCATAGTTTCTCTCCTTAAATCTTCTTATACTTTCATTATACTACATATTTAATTATAAATTAAAAATATACTTCTACCTGCAATAAACATAATTTTTATCTTTTTGTGCAAAATATATATTGACCATATTAAAACCATAAAATAACCTCAATAAATTCATCATACAAGGAGTGATTGAGATGAGTGAAAAAAGAAATGAAAATGAAAAGTCTGGTATAATTTCTTATTTAATAAGACTAGTTGTAACTGCTGTAGTATTAAGCATTACAGCATTTTTAACCCCTGGCTTTACTATAAGCGGCATGTGGCCACTTCTACTAGCTGCACTAATTATAACAGCTTTGGATTATATAGTTGAAAAAGTCATGAAAATTGATGCTTCACCTTTTGGAAAAGGTGTAAAAGGCTTTTTAATTGCAGCTTTAATACTATATTTAACTCAATTTGTGGTTCCTACTATGAATATATCTATAATAGGTGCCTTAATTGCAGCGGTAGTAATAGGCATAATAGATGCAATAATACCAGGTAGAGTAATGTAAACTATTATTTATGTATTTAAATAATCAAAAACCTCTGTCGCAAAATATAATTTTATTTTGCGGCAGTTTTTTTATTTAAAAATATTCATAAGCTATAATTTATGTTTTAGTTGTATTTTTCTCTTTTAATTCAAAGTGAATATAATGTAAATCATAACTACAATTCTATATTATTTCCTAGTGAAAAAATAGACGTTTTATGTTATAATGTGGAATTGAATGCGAAATTTTATGTAAAGGATGGAACTAATGTGATAAATATTTCAAACGTAAGCTTAAGGTATGGAGAAAGAAAACTATTTGAAGATGTAAATTTAAAATTTACTCCTGGAAACTGCTATGGAGTAATTGGTGCAAATGGTGCAGGAAAGAGTACATTTCTAAAGATTATATCAGGAGAAATAGAGGCAAACACTGGAGAAATTTCTATAGCTCCTGGAAGCCGTATGTCTGTTCTAAGACAAGATCATTTTAAATACGATGAATTCGAAGTTCTAGAAACAGTCATTATGGGAAATGCTAGATTATATGAAATAATTAAAGAAAAAGAAAAACTTTATGCAAAACCTGAATTCAGCGATGAAGACGGTATTAAAGCTTCTGAATTAGAATGTGAATTTGCAGACTTAAACGGATGGGAAGCTGAATCTGAAGCCTCTTCTCTACTTCAGGGACTAGGAATAGATACAGATCTTCATTACAAAAAGTTGCAGACTTGTCTGGTAGTGAAAAAGTAAAAGTACTTCTTGCACAGGCTTTATTTGGAAATCCTCAAATTCTTATTCTTGACGAACCTACAAACCACTTAGACATAAAATCAATAAACTGGCTAGAAGAATTTTTAATTAATTTTGAAGGCACAATTATTGTAGTATCTCATGACAGACATTTTTTAAATAAAGTATGTACACACATGGCAGACGTAGACTTTGGAAAAATTAAATTATTCCTTGGAAACTACGATTTTTGGTATGAATCAAGTCAACTAGCTCTTCAAATGTCAAAAGAGCAAAATAAAAAGAAGGAAGAAAAAATTAAAGAACTACAAGATTTTATTGCAAGATTTAGTGCTAATGCCTCTAAATCAAAACAAGCCACTTCTCGTAAAAAACTTTTAGATAAAATCTCTTTAGATGATATTAAACCATCTACAAGAAGATATCCTTATGTAGGATTCAAACCTGAGAGAGAAGTTGGAAATGATATACTTACAGTAGATGGAATAACCAAAACCATAGACGGTGTTAAAGTTCTTGATAATGTCAGTTTCATTGTAGCTAAAGGAGATAAAATTGCCTTTGTTGGAGATAATGAAATTGCAAATACTACACTATTTAAAATACTAAAGGGTGAATTAGAACCAGATAGTGGATTCTATAAATGGGGTGTTACTATCTCTACATCATATTTTCCAAAAGATAACTCTGAATTCTTCAATGATGTTGATTTATCCCTTGTAGATTGGTTACGTCAATTTTCTGAAGAGAAATCCGAAAGTTATTTAAGAGGATTTTTAGGAAAAATGCTTTTCTCTGGTGAAGAAGCCTTAAAAAATGCAAATGTATTATCAGGTGGCGAAAAAGTTAGGTGCATGCTTTCAAAAATGATGCTTTCTAGTGCCAACTTGTTAATACTAGATCAGCCTACTAATCATTTAGACCTTGAGTCAATAACTGCATTAAACAATGGTTTAAAAGACTATAAAAGCAACATTCTTTTTACCTCTCATGACCATCAGTTTGTTGAAACAATAGCTAACAGAATAATTGAAATAAAACCAGATGGATTAGTAGACAAAAAAATGACTTACGATGAATACCTAGAAGCTTCAAATCTTAAATAATTTAATCATAATTTTTCTAATATATAAATATATAATAATATAGAATTTATATATGGGGGATTATATCAATGGATAATAACCACAAAGAACACCTTAAAGGTATATATTCGGATCCTTCTGATTATCCACAAATAAAAGTAACTGGTCCTAATTTGTATTATGCATCACTATTAATGGATGATTATGCAGGTGCAGTTAGTGAGTTTACTGCCATCAATCAATACCTTTATCATCATTTTTTCTTTGAAGAAATAAGTGAATATTTAGGTAAGCTTTTAGAAAATGTATCTATAGTTGAAATGTGGCATCTGGAAATATTAGCAGATTTGATAAAAAAACTAGGAGGGAATCCTATAATAGCAGGATCCTATAGCACCTATGGTACTTTTTGGAATGGAAGTTTTGTCTATTATGGCATGACAACCTGTGATAGATTAAAAGGTGATATAGACTCCGAATATAGAGCCATAGAAGAATATGAGAAGCATATTTTTATGATTAATGATCCTTATATAAAGAAAATATTAAAAAGAATTATATTAGATGAAAAAGTTCATATTAAATTATTTAATCAAGCTCTTTTAAAATATTGTGGCATTACCTATAAACAATTGCCTTAAAAAAATCTAGGTTACTTTAAATTTGTAACCTAGAACTTTTTTTATCTAAATTATTTTATATTTCTGCTTCCTGGCTTTATATAAGGAATATTTTTTTCACATAAAGGACAATTTTCCTTTTCATAACTTTTTACCTCAATTTTAGTAGCGCTATATACTGGATAAGGCATATTGCTTTCTCCTCTGTCGGCTATGCAACAAATTCCAATTACCTTTCCCCCTAATCCTTCTAATAACCTTGCAGTTTCAAGAGATGATTTTCCAGTAGTCACAACATCTTCTGTAATTAGTATTTTCTGACCTTCGCTTATTTCAAATCCTCTTCTTAAAGCCATATTTCCATCAACTCTCTCAGTAAATATTGCTGGTTTTCCCGCTTGTCTTCCGATTTCATAAGCAACTATAACTCCACCCATTGCAGGGCCTACTACTATGTCAAAATCCAAGTCCTTTATCTTATCAACTACAACTTTTAACACCTTTTCTGCTTTTTCTGGATATTGAAGTAATTTAGCACATTGAACATATCTATTGCTATGCTTTCCACTAGACAATAGAAAATGTCCTTCTAAAAGTGCGTTACATTCTTTTAATACATCTATTACCATACTATTCATAATATTTCCTCCCGCTAATTAAGCATTTAGTTTTATCTCTTTTAATGAACCTATTTTATTTTTAATCATATATTTCTCAATGTCTTTAATTATATCTAGGCAGGCATAGGGATTTGAAAAATTAGAAGTCCCAACCTGAATTGCAGTAGCCCCTGCCATCAAAAATTCTATTGCATCTTCATAGTTTTCAATGCCCCCCATACCTATAACCGGAATGGATACATTTTTACAAACTTCATATACCATTCTCAATGCAATAGGTTTTATACAAGGACCTGAAAGTCCTGCAAATACATTGTCAAAAACTGGTTTTGCGCTTCTTATATCTATAGCCATGGCTTTAAAAGTATTTACTAAAGATAATCCATCTGCCCCTGCTTTTTCACATTTTAAAGCCATATCCACTATATCTTCAGCATTAGGAGATAACTTAACTAAAAGAGGTTTTTCGCAGCACTTTCTTACCTCTGAAACCACCTTATATGCAGTTTCTGATTTTATTCCAAAAGCCATGCCACCTTCTTTTACATTAGGACAAGATATGTTTAATTCCACAATATCTACATCTATTTTATTAAGTTTTTTTACACCTTCAATGTAATCTTCTAAGTTATTTCCACCTAAATTTGCAATTATATTTGTACCAAGTTTTTTCATTTTGGGAAACTCCACATTTATAAACTCATCTATTCCCGGATTCTGAAGTCCCACACTATTCATCATTCCAGCTCTTGTTTCATGAATCCTTACACCATTATTACCATTTTTTTGTGAAAAGTAAGGCCCTTAGTACATATTCCTCCTAATTCCTTTACAGGGTAAATACTATTAAATTCCTGTCCAAAACCAAAAGTCCCTGAAGCTGCAATTACAGGATTCTTAAATTCTACACCACAAATATCTACAGAAGTATCTACATTACTCATATATACACCCATTCCTCTCACTTTTTAAAAACTTCATTAAAAGACAACATCTTCTCCATTAAACACAGGTCCATCGCTACAAACCCTTTTAAAACCATTTTTTGTGTCACAAGTACATCCAAGGCAAGCACCAACACCGCAAGCCATCCTGTTTTCCATAGAGACATATACCGGCACGTTTTTTTCTTTGCACATTTTTACGACTTTTTCCATCATTATTTTAGGGCCACAGCAATATACAATTTCATACTTCTCTGGATTAAAAATATCAGTAACATAGGAGTTATCCACAACTTTTACATTATTTTCCTGTGTAAATTTCTGTATTTTATTCCTTATACACTCTTTTTCAGTGGAAATATAGAAGTTATTAACATTTTTTTCCACATTATCTACAGCATAAACTTCTTGGTAGAATCCTGCATAAAAGTCTACAGATACATTTTCAAGTCCTTTTGTTAAGAATAATAGTGGTGCAACTCCGATTCCACCAGACACCATTGCTATTTTTCCTTTATTTTCCGACAAATCAAAGCAATTTCCAAGAGGTCCAAGTATTTGAATTTCTTCTCCTACCTGAAGTTTTGATAATAATTTTGTTCCTTGACCCACTACCTTATACAGAAATTCAATTTTATTTTCATCTATACTATATATACTTATAGGTCTTGGAAGAAGGGGTTCCTTGTAAGGAACCTTTAACATATAGAATTGTCCTGGCTTACCTTCAAAATTTCCCTCTATACTAATTTTATATATTTCTTCACAAACTTCAATATTTTCTAAAACTTTTTCTATGGAACATATCATATATTTTGTCCTCCATAAATCCAATAATAACTATTTACTTTTACAAGCTTTTTCTATTGTTCTTCTCATGTTAATAACTTCTTCTCTTGCCCATCTATCAAATTCTTTTTCGCCATTTTCCTGCTTTTTATATGCAAGAAGTATTCCTCTTGATGAATTTACAACTCCACCATTGCCATTTTTCATATATCTTGCTACATCTAAAGCAGCACCGCCTTGAGCTCCATAACCTGGTATTAGAAAGAAGGTTTTATCTAAATCCTCTCTAATTTTCTCAGCTTCTTCACCATGAGTACATCCAACCACTGCTCCTATACTACTATATCCACATTTTCCTTTATGTTTTTCACCTAAATCCTGTATTTTTTCTCCTACTATGTTATAAATCTTTCTATCACTCTTAGCTGATATATACTGAATATCTTTAGCCCCTTCGTTTGAAGTTCTTAGTAGTATAAACAAGCCTTTTTCACTATTATCCACATATTTTAAATAAGGTCCTATTGTATCTAATCCCATATAGGGATTAAGAGTGATGAAATCACTTTCAAAATCACCTTCAAAATGTGCTTTAGCATACATTTCAGCGGTTTTTGATATATCCCCTCTTTTTATATCGGCTACAATAATTCCACTCTTTTTTCTAATATAATCTAAAGTTCTTTTATAAGCCCTAAGCCCTAAAAGTCCTAAAGCTTCATAATAAGCAATCTGCACTTTAAAACATGCAGCATTATCAATAGTTGCATCTATTAATCTTTCGTTAAAGCTTGTTATAGCATCCTCTATAGAATTGTATTTATTTAAAAAATCCTTAGGTATGTATTCAATTGATGTATCTAAGCCTACACATACAGGTCCATTATTTTTCACATTTTCATATAATTTATCTATTATCATATACTAATTCTCCACCTTTAAATGTTTTTAGTATCTTTCCATACACATTTTTCCCATGGAAAGGTGAGTTTTTGCCCTTTGAAAGGAACTCACTGGAATCTATTTTATAACTTTCATTAAGATTCACTAGGACTAAATCTCCCTCAAAGCCTATTTTTATTTCTCCCTTGTTTACACCCAATATTCTCGCTGGATTTCTACTCATAATTTCTGTCAATTTATTCAAACTTATGTTACTTTCTTTAACTAATTTTGTATAGCAAACTGAGAACGCCGTCTCTATCCCTGATATTCCATTAGCACCTTTTATCTTATCCTCTTTACTATGAGGTGCATGATCCGTTGCTATAACATCTACATAATTCTTTTTTATAGATTCAATTAAGAATTCCATATCCTCTTTTTCTCTTAAAGGAGGATTTACTTTATAATTTTCATCTTTTAAAAGTGTAATATGGTGAGGAGTTACATCGCAAGTTACCTTAGCACCACTTTTTTTGCCTCTATAATATCTTTTAAAGCTTCTTTAGTGCTTACATGTGTTACATGAAGTTTGCATCCTGTTACCTTACACAAAGTTAAATCTCTCCAGGTCATTAAATTCTCTGCAAGTCTTGTATCCTCATCTTTTATATCATCATTTTCTTCATGAGCTAAAACAGTAATTCCCTTTTCTTTTGCCTTTATCATAGCCTCTAACATTACTTTGCTATTTTGAACTCCATTTCCATCATCTGAAATAAACTTTACGCTATTATCTATATCCTCTAGGTGTCCAATATCCACACCATTAAACCTATCCGTAATTGATATCACCTGGTTTACATCTATAAGGTTTATATCCTTTGCTCTTGACTTTACATAATCTACAGTATTCATATCGCTACATACAGGATTAGTATTTGCCATTAAATTCACCATGGTATATCCGCCCTTAACAGCAGCCATACTACCTGTTTCTATATCTTCTTTGTATGTATATCCAGGGTCTCTAAAATGTGCATGTAAATCCACAAAAGCTGGAAGCAGTGCATTACCTTTTGCATCTATAGAATCGCAATCCTTACATAAATCCATACCTATTTCTCTTATAATTCCATCTTTAATATATACATCACCTTTAAAATTTTGAGATGAATCTACTATAATAGCATTTTTAATAAGAAGCTCCATATAAGGCACCACCTTTAATTATAATATTTCATACATTTAATTCTAATTATAAATATAAAATAATTTTTGAATACATTCATTAGGTTCTGGACACTTGAAGTAAAACTTCAAATACCCAGAACCTTTTATTTTATAACTCTAGATCATAAGCCTCATCACAATACTTACATCTATATTGACCTTTTTCTTTATCAACTAAGTAGAACACATGAGGTACATATTTTTCAACTGAAGTTATACATCTTGGGTTCTTACATTTTATTAAATTTTCTACCTCTTCAGGTAAACTAAGCTTTATCTTTTCCTTTATACTTTCATTTTCTATAACATTAACAGTTGCATTTGGATCCATAAGCCCTATAATGGTGAAATCCATATCAATCACATTATCTATTTTTATAATATCTTTTCTTCCCATTTTTTCACTTACTACATTCATAATTAAAGCTACGGCACCTTCTACTTTATGAAGTCCAAGACTATTAAATATTTTCATACCCATGCCAGCCTTAATATGATCTATAACTATACCTTTTTTTAAGCTATCTACCTTTAACATTATTTATTCACCCCCAAAAGTTTTGTTATTAAAGCCATTCTCACATACATACCGTATTTTGCTTGCTTAAAATAACATGCTCTAGGGTCTTTATCAACTTCATAGGATATCTCATTAACTCTAGGCAAAGGATGCATAACAATCATATCTTTTTTAGCTTTGCTCATTTTCTCTTCATCTAATATATAGCTATCCTTAAGTCTTATATAATCTTCTTCGTTAAAGAATCTCTCCTTTTGAACTCTTGTCATATATAGTATATCCAGTTTATCCATTACATCTTCTAATTTTTCAACTTCCAAAAATTCTATGTTATTTTTCTGTAATATCTCTGTTTTTATATAATCTGGAATACTTAATTCATTTGGGGAAATTAATATGAATTTATTATTTTTATATCTAGACATGGCTTTTATCAGCGAATGTACTGTTCTTCCAAATTTTAAATCTCCACACACACCGATAGTTAAATTAGATAGGGTACCTTTTGTACATCTCATAGTTAATAAGTCTGTTAAAGTTTGAGTTGGATGTTGATGTCCGCCATCTCCAGCATTTATTACTGGAACATCGCAGCCTCTTGCTCCAACTAAAGGAGCACCTTCTTTAGGATGTCTCATTGTTATGATATCTGCATAACAACTAACTGTTTTAACAGTATCCATTACGCTTTCACCCTTAGATACTGAACTTGACTTAGCTTCAGAAAATCCAAGCACGGATCCTCCAAGTCTAAGCATTGCTGCCTCAAAACTCAATCTTGTTCTTGTACTTGGTTCGAAGAAAAGAGTTCCTAGAAGTTTTCCATCACAGACATGAGCATAGTCTTTAGGGTTCTCAATTATATCATCTGCCCTTTCAAAAACCTCCTCTAATTCTTCTGTTGTAAAATCCATTGGATCAATTAAATTTCTGCCATTTAACATAATATTTTCCTCCTTTTTAGTCTCACTGAACTACTTTTTAAAGGTAATAAAAAATGCCTCTCCTAAAGGGAAGGCATAAATACGCATAATTAACTAAAATTTGTATCATAAATAGTACAAACTGTTTACTAAACACTTTTTGCACTCTTAGCTCCCCTTCACAATCTCTCTGGATTGTTCTTAAAGGTTTATTTTGTTTTCTCTTGTATTTTAACATAGCCAAAATCAAATTTCAACTATTTTTGTCTTTATATTTTAAACTAAGTTACTTTTAGAGTAACTATACCATTGATTTTCTAATTCCAGCCTAGTTATTAACTATAATATACAATATTTTTATGCTACCCCTATTATTAAAAGTAATTTGGCAATATTCTATACCTGTTAGTAGTATTAACAAATTCGAAAAAAATATGTATACTACAAAATATCATTTAATTTATACTGATCAAAATGTTTACCTTTATATAGAAATGCATTGGAAGGACAAATGTGAATACACCTTTGACAGCTTATACAATTAGATTTAAATTCTATTTTTTCATTAACAATAATATTATTTGTTGGGCAATTATCTTGACACTTTTTACATTTTAAACATTTAGTATAATCAACGGAAATTGTTTTTTTTGCCCATTTTTTAGAATATTTATCAAAAAACTTATATGCAATTTTTCCTATTTTTAAATCAAAAGTTGAAATACTTGAGATTGAGGTTTCTCCAAGTAAAAATTTTTTTACTATGTCATTTACCTTTTCACTGGCATTTTTACACATAGCATTATTCTCATTTTCTGTAGTTCTATTAAATCCCACTACATAATAATTATTTGGCATTTTTATAGGCTGGTTTATAGTAACTTTGAATCCTCGTTTTTCCAAAACAACTCTTAATTCTTCTGTTCCAGTTCCCCTATTTGAGGCTTGAGTTGAAAATATTATAACTTTTCTTCCATTCCCATTATCTAAATTATCTTTCACCCAATTCATAAAATAGTATGGAAACATTTCAGCATATATTGGACATCCAAGTACATAGAAATTATAATAATCTTTTAATTCTTTTGTTTTAACTATATCGATTAAATCACAGTTTACATCGTTTTTATTTAATGCCTTTTTAAACTCACTAGCAACATATTTTGTATTGCCAGTACCTGAAAAATATATTATTCCACCTTTCATATTAAGCCTCCAATTCGTAACTATTTTATTTGTTTAGTAATTTAATTTACTAATTGATATTTAAAGATTTTCTAATATTATTATAAATAATTATAACATTAATTTTAGAAATTAATATCTTGATTGTAAATTTTAACCAAATTGTTACTTTTAATTTTATGAATTTTATTCAAACTGCACTGGTTTTTCAACACATATAAAATCCAAATATGTACATACTAAGTTTTGAGGTGAAGAAATTATGGATAATAAACTTAAAAAAACAAATAACACAAAAAAAGATGGTATTTTTAAAAAGAAAAATATAAAACATGGAGAGCAAGAAAGTTCTAGAACTATATTTGGTAAAAATAAAGACTAAATAATTTAAATTAAAAGGAGAAACACATGTCAAAAAAATTATTTGAAACTCATAAAAAGAGCGGCAAACACGATGGTATTAAACCCCCTGATAAAGAAAAAAGCTCAAAAAAACCCTTCAAAATTTGAAAATTTCCAAGGAGAAAAAATAGACTAATTCATGCAAATACAGCTATTTTATTTTTTTAGTCCTTATCTTTAATAAATAATCTGTGTATAGTTCTTTTAAAAATCCAAAGATTATTTAAGAAAACATACACAGATTATTTAAATTTAAAGAATGAATTCTTCTGGTATATTTTGGCACATCAAGCAATCTGCATTTCTATACATTTCTTCAAGATTACCATGGCTTTTATCTTCTCTCTTGTTTTCTAAGCAATTTAAGTACAAAATATAATTATATTTAATCCCGTGTTTTATCTCATCTGTAATGATATCAAAAACAATGTCCCTGTAACACATATTAGGTAGTCCTTTTAATATTTCTCTATACTCTTCTACAGCCTTCATTTCGCCAAACAAAGCCTTTTTAATTCCATCAATATAAGGCATTGATTTTCTAGTGCATACTTCGTATTTATGCCTATTTTGCATTCCTGCAAGCTCAGCATACATTTTTTTAAACATAATATTGTGACGTATTTCGTCATCTCTTATAGACTCAATAATCTCCTTTTGTTCTTTTGTAGGCGCCATCTCTATAAGTGTATTATAAAATGCCTCATCCTCTTTTTCTCCTTCAATTGCACGCTTAATAATATCAACAGATTTATTAAAGGCTTTCATATAATAGATCATACCCCAATTCTGGCATAACATATAAAATTTTCCCTCCAAAATAATAAGTATTACACACTAAATATTATATTAATAAATATAAAAAAGTTTACAAAAAAAGATTTTGCAAAGCAAAATCTTTATATTAAATCTTTTAATTTATCTTTAAACAAATCTCCCAAAGTTACTTCTTCTTCTTTGTCTAAGTATTTTGCATAATCCTCAACAGGCTTCTCTATAGCTTCTTTTATGCTTAGACTCATTTTTTTATCTTTTATATTAAATGATAATATTTTAACTTTTACCTTGTCTCCAATACTTAGTTTATCTGAAGCCTTAGCTATATTTTCTTCACAAATTTCAGAAATATGTAAAAGTCCCTCTACTCCTGAAGCTACTTCTACAAAGGCACCAAAACTAGTGAATTTTACAACTGTTCCCTCTACTACATCATTAACTTTAAATTTATTTTCTACCTCTGACCAAGGCTCTTTAAATATATCCTTTATTGCTAAAGACAATCTTTCCTTAGTTTTGTCAAACTCTAAAACATAAACCTCCACAGTATCTCCTACAGAAACTACATCTTCTGGAGAAACCACTCTTTTCCATGATAAATCTGATATATGAACTAAACCTTCTACCCCTT
Organism: Haloimpatiens sp. FM7315; assembly: GCA_041861885.1. Taxonomy (NCBI): domain Bacteria; kingdom Bacillati; phylum Bacillota; class Clostridia; order Eubacteriales; family Clostridiaceae; genus Haloimpatiens; species Haloimpatiens sporogenes. Next base: position 1,317,910 of record JBGVUE010000001.1, on the reverse strand, counting down.
CACCTATATCTACAAAAGCGCCAAACTTAACTATTTTTTTAACAACTCCACTTCTCTTTTGTCCTTTTTCGATGCTATTTAATACCTCATCTCTTTTTTTCTTAAGTTCAGCTTTTTCTATTTCTTTTGAAGATAAAACTATTTTACCTTTACTCTTATCAAATTCTATTATCTTTGCTTTAAGATTTTTACCAAGAAAAACATTTAAATCTTTAACATAGTGTGCTGAAATTTGTGATGCAGGTATAAATGCTCTTAACCCATTAAGCTTAGCCACAACCCCACCTTTAACTACTTCACTTACAGTAACCATCACTTCTTCAAAAGAGCTATAGATTTTTTCAACATCATCCCAAAGTTTAACTTTATCTGCTCTTTTTTTAGATAAAACCACATTTCCTTCACCATCGTTTATATCTAAAACATATACTAATAATTCTTGGCCTTCCTTAAATTTCTCTAATAAATCTACATCTTCATCCACTTCATTTTTTGAAACTATACCATCAGTTATATATCCTATATTAACCATTATCTCATTATCTGAAACAGATATTATTCTTCCCTTTATAATATCTCCTTTGTGAATTCTTTTCATAGAAGCATCTACTTGAGCCATCATATCTTCCATGGACAAATCATTTGTATTTTCAGTTATCATTTAAAACACCCCTTAACATTTTTATATTATAAATAGATTTTATCATATAATTCACATAATAATAAATATATTATATTTATTTTAACAAATTCCTATTACACTCATAATATATTATATACTCTTTCCTATTAAATTTATAATTAAACAAATTTAATTTAGTCTTTAATGGGCACTACCCTGTTACTCTTTGGAGGTGAAATACAATGTGTGAACCCATGCCACCTATTTACAATGTACAGCTTAATTCACTAGTTGATGCGGTAAATCTAGCCCTCTTATATTCAAAAAAGAAAAATATCACCAAAAACTAAACTCTTACTTAATTAAAACCGCCAAAACCAAAGAAGAAATAACTATTTTAGCTTCTATCAGAAAAGATTTAGACAAGCACCAAAAATTTATGCAAAATTTTTACACCTATTTTGCGGGGAAAGAAATACCTAAAGAGAATATTTTATTTATAGCTTCGGAAGATTATCTAGAAAACCTAAAAGCAGCCTTTTTAGATAATGAGGAAAACATTAAACTATTTACGCAAATGTACTCCTTGGTTATACAAAGCCTTTACAATGAAAGCTATACAAATGTTATATTTGAAATCTTACAAGATGCTCAAAGACATAGTGGACTTTACAATTTCATACTGAATTTAAATATCATGAACAAATTAAATTAATTTCTTTATATAAACTCTTTTTTTATATAAAACAGAATTTCTATTTTATTTTTTAAAAATGGAATTCTGTTTTATATCTTTTTATTCACTTTTAATATTTAAATTTAAACTATTTAAAGTTTCTATAAAACCATATCTAATATTGCCATCTCTACCAACAAGTGTTTCCGCCCTTACAAGTGCATTTAAAATTGACTCCTCTACTGATTCCGCTACAGCTCTAAAAACCCTATCTATTTTATTTTCATTAATAATTTTAATGTTTAAAAAATCCTCTTTTTCATAATGTCTTATTTTGTTTGCGGTACTAAAAGCTATTACTATTTCTCCACTTCCGTTACCAATATAAGATCCTGTTCTTGCCATTCCAACTGATGCCCTTTTGCTAATCCTCTTTAACTGCCTATAACTCATAGGAATATCAGTAGCTATAATAATTATGCAAGAACCTTTATCCAAACTTTCCTCTAATTTATCCTTAGAAATATCCCTTCCTATGTTGATTCCATTTATAACCAAATCCTTTTGTAAGCCAAAATTAGTTAATACTAATGTTCCTAAATTATACTCTTTTTCATTTAGCTCAATTACTCTTGACGAAGACCCAATACCACCCTTAAAGCCATACAAACTCATACCTGTTCCTGCACCTACTGCTCCTTCTTCAAATATACTTTTAGCATTTTTTATGCAATTTTCAACCTCTTTAAAACCTATTTTTCTTTCTCTTATTCTATTTAAATATCCGTCATTACATTCAAACACCACAGGATTAACCGTTCCCGTTGTGATTCCTATATCTTCATTCTTTCTTAACATATACTCAATTAAAGCATCACTTACCTTACCTACATTTAAAGTATTTGTAAGCAATATAGGAGTTTCTAGAGTACCAAGCTCCTCTATTTGAATTGTCCCTACACTTTTACCAAAGCCATTTATTACGTGACTAGCTGCTATAAGCTTATCTTTAAAAATGTTTTCATCATGAGGTACTATAGCTGTTACTCCTGTGTTTATATCTCCCATTTTCAACGTTAAATTTCCAACTTTTACTCCTAACACATCTGTTATCAAATTATTTTTCCCAGTTTTTAAGCTTCCTATTTTCACTCCGTAATCTCTAATACGTTTTTTCATATTATCCCCACCTTAACACAGTTAAATTTTTATATAAAAAAGGAAAGCTATAAATAGCCTTCCTAATTAGCACCTTTTTTTATTACCCCATTTACTGGCTTATAATAATCTTTATATAAAAGTGTCTTAGATATTTGCTGTCCATTTTTAGTTGTAACCTTGTATACATTTACTCTATAACCAGATTTCGCTTGCACATCTATAACTTGAGTGCCTTTAGGTAAAGAAGAATCTGTTACATAAGTAGTTTTAGGTTCAACAGTTTCAGTTACTTCACTAACTAAATCATATTTTTCGCTTGTAAGTTCACTATTTGAATAAACACTGCAATATAAAGTATCTCCTTTAACATAGGACTCTAAATATACTGGATACTTAAGTGTATTTTTAAACTTATAGTCCAAACTTCCATAACTTACAGTAGCATCTAAACCTTTATCTACATAATGAGAAGGCAGTGTATGATGAGATCTTTCAACAGAAGCCATGTTTGCTTTTAAAACTGCATTATACAAGGTGGTAGAAACTTGACAAACTCCCCCACCAAGTCCACTCTCTACTTTGTTTCCAATTATTACAGGAGCTTCCTTATAGCCTTTAGCTTTAGATCTTTCTCCTACAACCCCATTAAAACTAAAAGTTTCTCCAGGCATTAATAAGACTTTATCTATAGCTTTTGATGCAAGCAGTATATTGTATGCCCTGTTTTGACTTGAAGAAGAATTATTAAATTTGGTGCTAAATGAAGATATCTGTGCGTTTACCTTTTTTAACTCTTCTGAGCTAACCTTGGGCTTTACAACATCAATTTCGGCATTTATTGCTACAGAGTCTTTATTTATCTCACCGTTTATATTATCATTAATATCTTTTTTTAGCTTGTCTATATTTAAAGCCTTACCTTCTGTACTTTGTGTTACATCAAAAGTAGTACCACCAACTTTAGTTATCTTGGCATCCTTAGAATCTTTATTAACGTCATTTTTAACTTGCTGTAATAATACATCTATATATTTACCATCGTAATTAAATTTCAAATCATAGTCATTACCTTCTGATTTCTTTATAAGCTTATACTTTTCTAATATAGTTTTGTCTTTTCCATAAGCGAAAGCATCATTTACCACTTCTAATATATTATACTTAGCATTTAATTGCTTATAATTTATCTTATATTCCTTACTAGGGGTTTTTATTACAACATCTTTATTCAGCATTACCTTACCATATTTCTCATTTAATAGGTCAATTGCCTCCTCTTTTGTTTTAAGTGAAATATCTACGCTACCCACTTTTGCACCAGGATATATAAGAAAATCATATTTTTCACAATATGAATATATATAGTGCCTAACTGAAAGAGCAGCAATAACTGTAACAATAGCTATAATTCCTACTACCATAAATACTTTTTCTTTGATACTTTTCTTAGTTCTTCTTTTAGTTTCTCTTCTGCTCATAAATTCTTTCCTTTCCAATATTATTTACACCTTGTACCCTTATTATAATACCACATATATAAAAGAAAAGTTACAAATGAGTTAAAAACATCAGATATGAAATGTAATATATTTGTAAACTTAATTTATTATTTGCCGAACCCTCTTAATTACTTGAATTCAAAACTTAAGAAAGTTATATTTCCATCAAATTACTTTAATCCCCATTTAAATACTATACTTAACTTTTTTAACAAATATACTCCTTTGCTAAAACCAAAAATACACTAGAGGTCCAAGTGAAAGCCTTATCTCTTAAGGTTTTTCCAGTTAAAGCATTATAATTCTCTGACATACCATTTTCATTTGCCATAACGCAAAATTTTTTTGCCACCTCTTTGGAAAACTCTTCCTCACCGCATTCTTTTAAAGCATATACAAATAACATAGTTGATGGAGCCCATATAGGTCCTCGCCAATATCCATCAGCCTCATAATAGGCGCTATTTATATTTTCCGTAGCAAATCCAAACTCAGTTAAAAACTCTCCTTTTTTCTTTAATTTACTTATAAGTTTTTTTCTTATATCCTCTCTCAATCTTTTCCCAAGGATTAAAGGTAAGTATAATATTAAACTGTTAGATTGAATATCTTTATGAGTATAGCTATCCACTGCCACAAAATGATCTTCACGCCAAAAATGGTCAATCATTTTGTTTAAAAGTTTATCCGCCTTACATTTCCAGTTTAAAGCTTCTTCTTTTTTATTTAATCTTTTTGAAAGCTCGGATAAAACATCCATCTGGATTATTAGAAAAGAAGATAAGTCAGGACTTTCAACAGCCATTCCCTCTTTAAATATGGTTGAATTATCCCAGCCAGAATCATTGCCATGATTATAATTAGGAATTCCATCTTTATCATAATCCCTATATTTAAGCCACCAGTTAGTCCACTTACACAAAGGCTCGTAAACTTCCTTTAATCTATCTTCATTTATATAATCAGTTCTTTCCATCATCCATTTTAAAGTCCAACCGTGTATTGGAGGTTTGCAGTAATTCCATAGAGCATAAGTATCATTGATAAAATCTGGAAAAGCGCCACTTTCATCTTGAACATCCATAAAAGTTACATACTGATCAAAGGCCAATTCTGGATTGTTCTTAGTTAAAGCCATAGCATTAAAGCAGTGATCCCAGCTCCAAATATTTGTCATCCAGTTCTTAGACATGTACATGGCTCTTCTTCGTAAAATACCTTCTGGATTAACTACACAGGACCAAGTTATGTAAGAAGCTAGCTCTTTACCTTTTAAGTATTTTTCAGGTACATTTAGTGAATTATTATACCAACTTTTATAATCCTTCTCTACAGTTTCTAAAGAAGCATCAAAGCTTTCAAATTCTCTCTCCTTCCAAACAGTTTTGTAATCTTCAATTGCAGCTTCCATAATACCATTATCATCTAATAAATCTACAACAATTTCACCATCATAACCTTCTAAATTTCTGTATATAAAAGCCTTCCCTTTAATTAAGGAAATCATAAATTTAACTCGTTTTGAAGAACAGTTTACCTCAAAAGAATTTTCTGAGGCTCTTATAATATTATCATAAGATCTTTTTTTCATAATAAGCCTTAAATTCACCTTTTCAGATCTAATTCTTAGTAAATTCGGCTCTGATATACAAAGTTTTATACCTCCATTTTTAATTTTTAGCTCCATAAGAACTTCACTACAATGAGTTTCATAAGGAACTGGCTTTCCATTTAAAACAGTTTCTATCCTAAATACCTCTCCTAAATCCTCATCTCCACCTCTAACACTTCTTAAGTAAAGTCCCCTTTTTATATTTTTATCCTCCAAAGGCGATATAGTCAAATAGGAACCATATCTACTAAAGGGCACTTCAAAAACATTTATATTCATATGTCATCCCCCTTACATGTAAAAACTTCTTATTATATTATAGAATCTTTCAAATATGATTATACTATGTTAATTACATATATTCTAGTATTTAAAATATCTACATAAAAAAGGTATTTAAAAAGCTCTTATGCTCTTTAAATACCTTTTACACTATTATAAATTTTAATCTATATTCCTATCTTTCTACTTAGAAGTCTCTCTAGTTTTCTTCATAATTAAATATATTGGAACTGCTACAACTAATCCTCCAAGTCCCCATAATATTTTCTCTAAGGAAGATTGAACTAATAACCAACCACTAACAACTACAGCTATTATTGGTATAACAGGTCCAAAAGGAACTCTGAAAGAACTATTAAGTTCTGGTCTTTTCTTTCTTAAAACAATTACAGCTAAACAAGTTGGAACATACTGTGCAAATCTAGAAACAACACTTATTGCCGCAAGTTTTGTAAAACTACCAGATAGTGCTATTGGATTTCTAATAATACTGTTATAATTATTGCTACATATGGTGTACCTTTTGAACTTTGTTTTGCTATTACCTTTGGAAGTAATCCGTCTTCTGCAAGTGCAACTCCACTTCTTGGTGTTATAAATGAAGCCGCTATGTTTATTCCACCTATTGAAACTAATGTACCTGCAGTAACTATCGCTCCTCCAACTGGTCCTAAAAATATTGTTGCTGCATCTGCTACAGGTGTTGCAGTTTCAGCAAGTTTTGTTCCTAAAACGCCTATAGATATTGCTTGTATTAATAAATAGAATAAAGATACTATTATCATGACTGTTATAATTTCTTTTGGTATATTTTTATCTGGACTTTCCATATCTTCTGCTGCAACAGCTATGGATTCAAACCCTGTAAATGCATAAAATATCAAAAGTGCTGCTGGCCACAATTTTCCAAGTGCTGTAGCAAAGGCAACTGCCATAGCAGCCCATGCAATTATACTAATAGCCCATTTCATAAATCCTACTTCAAAACCTATAAAATCGCCAAAAGCCTCTCTTGCATACACATAGGGTCCACCATTTTTCTTAAACATTCCACCTACTTCTGCAAAACACATAGCTATACTTATAACCAATAACATATCAAATACTATTACGCCTAAACTTAAAGGTTCAATTAATTTCATAGCTTGATTTGGTAACAAAAATATTCCTGAACCTATAATTGCATTAATTCCTAAAAGAACAATACTCCAAAAACCGAACTTCTTTTTATCCGACATAGTGAGATTCCTCCTAAATTTTATTTTTTAAATGTTTTTTAATACACTATTGAAATCATTTTTAATAATTTTTCTTTATTTCAAAGCCTCTTTTACTAGCATTTTAAATATGTTTAGCATTTTCTCATTGTTTTTCGCCATCATTTCTGGATGCCACTGAATTCCTAAAACAAAATAATCTCCCTCTTTTTCAATTGCCTCAACAACACCATCTTTAGCAACAGCTGCTTTTTTAAATCCTGGTGCTACATCTTTTACTGCTAAATGGTGGAAACTATTTGTTGTTACCTGCTTTCCAAATATTTCATATAGTTTTGTATTTTCTTTAATATCTACACTACGTGTAGGTACATTACTTAAAAAACCTTGGTTGTGTTTCACATAGCAACCTTCAATTAAGGATAAATCCTGATATAAAGTTCCCCCATTAGCAACATTAATCATCTGATGTCCTCTACAAATTCCAAGCATTGGAATCTTCATTTCCATTGCGATTTTTATTACACATAAATCAAAATCGTCTCTCTTCGGAAGAATGCTTCCTAATTTTTGGGAAGGTTCTTCTCCATATAAAAGAGGATTAACGTCATGTCCTCCTGACATAATTAACGCATCAACTGACTCTAATTGTTTTCTTATAACCTTTTCATCATATACCATAGGTATAACCACTGGTATTGCTCCTGCCTTAACTACTGCTTGAACATAGTCATCGTTTACATATGCTCTTTCATATCCAGGGAACATACCTCCTTCATCCACTAAAACACTTCCTGTAATACCTATAATCGGTTTCTTACTCATATGTGTCTGCCTCCTATACTTACATTTGTTTACACTTTTTTATTAAAGCAATTGCTATGCCAAATTATTAAAAATTAATTAACTTTATTAATTCTATATGAATAAATCCCAGCAAAACTCTGAATTAAGCTAAATTTTTTTATTATTAAAATTGTTGCAAAATTTTATATTTTAAATATATTCTTATGCTTACTTTAAATAAAAAAATATTCCTCTATAAAAAAGTAGGTTGAATATACACATTTCAACCTATTTCAGCCTATTATTTAACCTATTATTATTTTGACATCTTTTTAAGTTTAGTATAATTATTAATTTTAATCTTTTTCTAGGTACTCTAATAATTCTATACCTTTTTCGCTTATACTACTGCCTTTTCTTCCTAGCCCAGAGTGAACAAGCTGAGTTTCATTTAAAAGGCATAGTATCCTTCTAACTCCACCTTCATTTATTATAATCCAATTTTCATTTAATAATTTATATATATTGTTTCTCCCTATGTTTTTGCTGGATTTATTAAATCTATATATTATTTTTAATATTTCCACAACTACATCAATGCTGTACTTACTCTTAATTATCTGCATCAAATCTTGAAGGTCACTTCTATTATCTTTTTCTCAACCACTACCTTCTTATTTAAATTAAAAGGTAAATTTTCAACAGTAACTGTTCCACTGCACATAAGGGATATATATGAAGCAGTGTTTTGAAGCTCTCTTATATTTCCAGGCCAGTAATACTCTTTGATTTTACTTTTAACTTTCTCATCTAAAGTACAATCTCTTCCTACAAAGTACTTAATAAGGTCTATTATGTCTTCTCTTCTCTCCCTAAGAGGGGGAATGTTTATAGGTAGAACATTTAACCTATAATATAAATCTTCTCTGAACTTTCCCTCTTTTATCATATCAGGTAAGTTTCAATTTGTTGCGGCAATTACTCTTACATCTATATCCATAATTTTTTTAGAACCGATTCTCATTACTTGTCTTTCTTGAAGCACTCTTAATAATTTAGTTTGCAAAAACACTGGCATATCACCTATTTCATCTAAAAAAATGCTTCCATTATTTGCTTGCTCAAATAAAACCTTTTTTCCTCTTTTAACGCACCTGTAAAAGCTCCTCCTTCATATCCAAACAGTTCACTTTCCAATAAATTTTCTGGCATAGCCGCACAATTTACTGCAATAAATGGTTGTTTACTTCTATTTGATTCATTATGTATGGATTGAGCCATAAGCTCCTTTCCAGTACCACTTTCACCTATTATAAGAACAGTCAAATCTGATCTTGATATCTTTTTTGCAAGTTCAATGCATTCAAGCATTACTTTAGAATTTGTTTTTATGTTTTCAAAAGTATATCTTGCAATTTGACCTTTTTCTCTAATTTTTTGCTTAAATTCTGTTCTAACTGCCTTATATACGTAATCTCCTGAATATTAAAATAAGTTCCTATTTTTTCTCCAAAGTCATATATATTAGTTTTATTAATATTTAAATACCTGTTTTTATAATCAAAAACCTCATCTTCAACATCTCCTAAACTGAGGATTTTGTTTAATTCCCCTTTAAATATATCTTTAATGTTTCTGCCTTCTACTTTTTCTTTTATATCAAATATTTCCTTAAAACTCTTGTTGCATACATTTATAATACCTTTATTGTTAACGGAAACTATACCATCTTTTGACAAATCTATTACAGTATCTAGTTCCTCGCATTTTAATAACAATTCTCTATATTTATCTCTTATACCACCATCTATAGTAACTATTTTTTCTGAATACTTAATAAGATTTTTACTAATTTCTCTATCTTCCAAGGACAAAGCACTTATTATTTCAATAAAGGTAGATACATCTAAATACCTGTCTCCAAGATCAATTATTTTTTCAATATTTTTAGGCACTCTAATGCCTTCCCCAGGTGTTACTGCAACATTTATGTCTTCATAGGTTTTATTTTCATCATAAGGAATAAAGTTTAAATGATTTATTCCAAGTTCATAGAATAAAGACATCGTTTCTAATGTAGTTTCTCTATTATCGTTTACAACTAAAGTATTGGCTCCCTCATGAATAGTAAACAATTTGTATAACCTGTTTTCAAGAAAAGTTCTCCTTATAATTATAATTTTACTGTCACAGTTTAATTGCTTTTTTATGTTAATAGCCCTTTCTTTAATCATAAAAAGCACTACTGGATCTTCAATGATATCATCCTTGCCAAGTTCATTTAAATAATAATTATTAATTTGAAGTTTATTTCCTAGAACTTCTATTAAATTGTCTTTTATAAATCTAGCAACTCTTGAGTTTCTATCCGTCACTACTCCTATAGATTTCATATTTTATATTACAATCCTCACTAGTTATTTTTACAAATAATATAATTTTATAACATTTTTTTCTTTATTAATCAGCGATTTAGGTTTAAACTTATATATGTATAATAAACTAAAATACTTTAAAAACCCACTTTGACTTAATTAATCAATTTATTAATTTTAATATTATTTGGCACGCTAATTGCTAATAATATTTTATATTATTTTGGAGAGGATGATACACTATGACTACAAAAACTAAAGAATATTTCATAAAATTATTAAAAAATGAAGTAGTTCCTGCTCTAGGTTGTACAGAGCCAATAGCAGTAGCCTTAGCTGCAAGTAAAGCCGCTGAAGTTTTAAAAAAAGATCCTGAATATATAGAAGTATACGTAAGCGGTAATATTTTAAAGAACGGAATGGGTGTTGGTATACCTGGAACTGGAATGGTAGGACTTCACATTGCTGCCGCTCTAGGTGCAATTGGAGGAAATCCTAATGCAGAATTAGAAGTGTTAAAAGATATCACTAAAGATGACATAGCTAAATCTAAAACATTTTTATCTGAAAAACGAGTTACAGTTAAAGCAAAAGATGTAAAAGAAAAGCTATATGTAGAAGCTATTGCAATAAACGGTGATTCAAAAGCAACAGTTATAATAAAAGAAAAGCATTCAAATATAGTTTCAATTCAATTAAATGATGAATTATTATACAAAAAAGAAGATAATTTAGCCTTTCTACTTCTTCTGAAGAAGATAACTGTGACCACACTACAGTAGAAGAAATATATAATTTTGCCTTGAAATCAGATTTTAAAGATATAGAGTTTATATTAAAGGGAGCTAAAATGAACAAAGCAGTTTCCAAAGAAGGTCTTAAAAACAGCTACGGATTAAAAGTTGGTAAAACTTTAATGAATAAGATAGATAAAGGTCTTTTAAGCGATGATATGCAAAATTACGCTATGGCAGTAACTGCTGCTGCATCCGACGCCAGAATGGCTGGTTGTATGCTTCCTGTTATGAGCAATTCAGGAAGTGGAAACCAAGGCATTACAGTTATGATGCCAGTAGTTGGCGTTGCAGAAAAATTAAATGCAGATGATGAGCATTTAGCAAGAGCTTTAGTCCTAGCAAATTTAATCGCTATACACATTAAATCTTATTTAGGTAGACTTTCAGCATTATGTGGTTGTGTAGTTGCTGCCTCTGGTGCCAGCTGTGGTATCACTTACCTTCTAGGCGGAAACTTAAATAATGTAATTTATTCAATTAAGAATATGTCTGGAAACATAGCTGGAATGATCTGTGACGGAGCTAAAACTGGTTGTGCTTTAAAAGTATCTACAGGAGTAAGTGCAGCAATCCAATCTTCTTTACTTGCTATTGAAAATATTGAAATATCTAGTAATGATGGAATAATAGACGACGACGTTGAAAAAACCATAAAAAACCTAGCAACTATTGGTACAAAAGGAATGTGTGAAACAGACAAGCTTATACTTGACATAATGACTTGTAAATAATCCGAACTTATTTATAAATTAATTTAAAATTTCAGCTATAGAAAATTCAAAATTTCTATAGCTTTTTTATTTCCTTGCCTATTATTTTCATACCCTTTTCCAAATTCAAAAGAGTTGTTCTTGAAAAAGCCAATCTAAAAGTATCCTCTCCTTTTCCATCTGTAAAAAACACATCCCCAGGCATGAATATAACACCTTTTTTATAACATCTATCTAATAATTCTCTAGAATTTACTCCTTTTAATTTTACGAAAATATAAAGGCCTCCATCCCCCCAAATATATTGATTAGGTATATATTTTTTAGCTAACTTTAAAGCAAGTTCATATTTCTCTCTGTAGGAAATTTTAATTTTTTTAAGATATTTATTAAAGCTTCCATTTCTCATATATTCATACAAAATGCCCTGGTCTAAGGAAGATGTATGAATATTTCTGCTCCTTTTCACACTTTCCATTACAGAAATAAGCTTTTTATCTGCACATATCCAGCCTATTCTAATGCCCGGAAAAAGAATTTTTGATAAACTGCCTAAGTAAATCACAGAATTTTCCTCTCCAGAAATTGTTGCAATAGGAGATATATGCCCTCCTAAATGTTGAAGTTCCTCATTAAATCCGTCTTCAATTATAGGAACTTTATAGCTTTTTAATATTTCATAGATTTCCCTTCTTCTTTCATAGGACATTACTATACCTGTAGGATTATGATAAGATGGTATTAAATAAGATATTTTAATCTGCTTTTTTTCCAAAGTTTTTTTAAGCTCCTTTACCTCCATACCATCCTTATTCATAGGGACTCCTATTATATTTAGATTATGAAGCTTCATCAACTTAATTGCAGTATTATGAGTAGGATTTTCACAAAGTATATTATCTTTTGGTTTGGTAATTGTAGAAAGAATAATATCAAAAGCTTCTGTAAAACCATTAGTCACCAAAATATCTTTATTTTTTAAATCCACACCTTTTTGCTCCATATACTCTTTTAAAAACAACAAAAAAGGTTTATAACCTTTGGCATATCCATAATTTAATATTTTACCACCCTCTAAAGATATTAAGTTCAAAAACCCCTCTTTAGCTCTTCAATATCAAATAATTTTTCATTTGGCGCAATACTCTTAAAAGAAATCATGCCCTTTTTATATGTTTTTTCTTTTTTAATAATATCCATTTCTTCTGCTTTTTTTGCATATATATTTAGCCTATCACACCAATTAATTGTCCAATCTTTGTTTTCGTCTATTTCCACTTTAGCTACAAAAGTACCTTTGCCCTTTACTGTAAACAAAAGATTTTCATCTTCAAGCATGTTGTACGCTCTTAAAACAGTGCTTCTGCTAACTTTAATAATATTTGACATTTCCCTTGTAGAAGGAAGTTTACTAAGATAAGGTAACATCCCATTTTCTATTATTTCTTTTATATATCTATATATCTGAATGTATTTTTCTTCACTTGAATTAAATTTTATATTAAAAGACATATTTCACCTCTTGATTTATTAAAGCATTTATTATTTCACTATACCACAGAATTTTATAACCATTCAACTTATAGTATTTATATTTTAAATTTTTAAAAAAATAAAGTAGAAATAATAGATTCTACTTTATTTTAAATTCTAAATAAGGAGCTTATCTAAGAGATAGTTTTATAATTTCGTCTAACAACTTAGGGAAAGATATCCCAGCAGCTTTTGCACTTTTAGGGAACAAACTGTTTTGAGTCATTCCAGGTAAAGTGTTTATTTCAAGCACATAGGGCTTTTTGTCTTTTATAATAACGTCAATTCTTGCATAAACCTTTAACTTTAAATTTTCCCAGCAAACCTTTGTCATTTTTTTTATTTCATCTTCAACCTCTTTATCCAATTTAACTACTATCTCCTCTGCTCCTTTATCTTCATATTTAGATTTATAATCAAACCAAGCATCCTTTTTGGGTTTAATAGACAATACAGGCAACAATTTACCATCTAATATACAACAAGTTACCTCTTCTCCTCCTATAAATTCCTCTATTATAATTTCTTCATCAAATTCAAAAGCAGTTTTTAAAGCTTCAATCAAACCTTCTCTATTAGAAACTATATTTACACCGATACTAGAACCTCCATTATTAGGCTTTACTACTAAAGGGTAAGGAATTTTTTCTATATCTTCAATTTTAAATTCTTTTCCTTTTTTAACCATTATCCATTTAGGTGTAGGGACCTTTAAACCCACCAACATTTTTTGTTGCATCTTTATCCATACAAAGAGCACTAGACATAACATTGCTTCCAGAAAAGGGCACATCCATGCTTTTTAACATAGCTTGAACTGTTCCGTCTTCACCAAATTCTCCATGAAGAGCAATAAAAGCAAATTGCACACATTTAACCCTATCTATTAACTCATACTGAGTGTTTATAGGAATTGGTAAAACCTCATATTTTTTTCTATCTAAATTATCTATAATATATTTTCCAGAAAGCATAGAAATATCTCTTTCAGAAGATACTCCACCCATTATAACTCCAACTTGCATTTATTATTCCTCCTTTTAATTTTAAAACTCTTACTATGTTATTTATTATAGTTTTTCTTTTGCTGCAGATAAAGAACCACTTTAATGCTATTTTACTTAGAAGTGGTAGGTTTTAAAATTCTTACTTGTGTTATCTTTAAAAGCAGCTTATTTTATATACAAAGTAAAGTTATAATTAATTTTAAAATGAACACAATAATACTAGCTAGCTCAAAATTATTAAATTAGAAAGGAGATTTCTATGTCAAAAGATAGTCAACCTGATAATAAAATAGATAGAATGAAAAAATGTAATTTTCAAACTCCTATAACTAGAGAAACCGCTAAAGGAAATCCAACAGGTAAAAAGATAACTAATGAATTGAGAAATAAAGCTCAGGGGAGATATCCTAAAATAATTGATATTATAACGAAAACTAATATAAGCTAGTTAATTTATTAATGGCCAAATTTAGCATAAAACAAGGACTAAAATTAATTGATGAATTTAATTTAAGGAGTGATTTTTATGAATAAAACCATTCAGGTTTTAGATGAAAATGGCAATAACAAAAGTTTAGAAGTTATCGACGTTTTAGCAATTGAAAATGCCCACTATGTTATAGTTTCTTCGAAGGATTCCGAAAATGCCCATGCATATAGAGCAATGCCAAAAGGAAAAGAAATTGAATACTTATCAATAGGTGCAGGTACTGAATTTAACAAGGTACTTGAAGCCTATACAAAAAAACATAAAAACGAGTAGTGTAAAACCTCTCATTAAATAATTTTAATTTATCTATTTAAAAAATAAAATAGTTACTACTGTCTATTATTAATGCAAGCAAAAATTATATATTAATAGATGCTGTAACTTCGCTAATATTAATACATAATTTTTGCTAATTTTATTCAATGGAATTTGGATTTCATTTCACCTAACTTAAATCAATAAACCTGATTTATTTCTGCAAAGCATCTATGTCTAAACAGTCATATTTTTTAAACAAATCATATAACTTTGAAACAATAAAATTTTCCCCTTCTTTTGTATCCGTTTCAATATTTATAGGAATTACAGGGTCATGAAGAGATAGCCTAACTAGAAACCACCCTCCACCGTTCTCACCATCACATTTTACTCTTACGCCTTCATAATTAGGGACTTCAAAGCTCCATCCCTTCTTTAATTCGCAGTATTTTTTTAAATCCTCTAATATGTCATTTCCATATTCTTTAAAATTTTCACATTTAATTTTCATTCTATACTCTGTGCTGACTTTAGCTTCTTTTAAATCCTCTATTAATTCAGATAAATTCTTTCCACTTTCTTCTTTCATTCTAGCCATTTTAATCAAAATTTTCGCAACCAAATAAGCTCCATCATCTAAAAAATAATTTTCCTTTAAGGCTGCATGCCCTGAGGTCTCTATGGCAATACAGCTTTCCTCTCCCTCGCTATTTAGCCTTATAGCTTCATTTATAACGTTTTTATACCCTCTCTTAAACCTGTGATGTTTTCCACAACATTTCTTTTCAATAAACTCTTTTAATCCCTCTGAAGTTATAGAATCCGTTACAACTGTAGTACCTGGATGCTCCTCTAATATAATTGAAGAAATAAGTGCAATAAGCTTATTTCTATTTATTTCATTTCCTAGACTATCTACAACTGCAGCTCTATCTACATCCGTATCAAAAATAATGCCTAAATCTGCTTTATTCTGAAGAACTACTTTTCTTATTGAATCCATAGCCTCTTTATTTTCTGGATTTGGAATATGATTTGGAAATCTACCATCTGGATTTAAAAACTGACTTCCCTTAGTATCAGCTCCTAATGGCTTTAAAACTTTATCAGAAAAGAATCCTCCAGCACCATTGCCTGCATCCAAAATAACTTTGAAACCTTTTAAAGGTTCATCTTTATTAATTTTGCTATCTACACCCTCACGTATTTTTTCAACTAAAACTTTAGAATACTCTGATATAAAATCTATCTCTTTAAGCTCACCTTTAGCAAGTGATACTAGATTTATTTCTTCTGCAGCCAAAGCAACTATTTGTTTTAAATCCTCTTTTTCTATGCCTCCATCTTTTGTAAAGAACTTAAATCCATTTCGATTAAAAGGAAGATGACTTGCAGTTACCATTATAGCTCCATCAAAATTATAACCTTCTAATACCGTAGTCATAAACATAGCAGGAGTGGACGCTAAACTGCAATCAAAAATCTCAGCACCCATAGATAGTATACCTTTACTTAAAGAATCTTTAAGGTTATCCCCTGAAATTCTAGAATCTCTTCCAATTGCAATTTTTAAATCTTTTATATCTTTACTAGTCTTATCTGAAAGCCACCTTGAAAACCCCAAACCTAATTTTAAAGCTACTTTTGGTGTTAAATTCACAGCTTCATCTTTTACGCCTTCTATTGCGACACCTCTTACGTCATTACCATTAATTAATTTTTTCAATGAATTTTCCAAAATAAAATCCTCCTTTGTGAAAATGAAAAAATCCTTAATCAATATTTTAACTCTAGTCTAATATTAACATATCAATATAAAAATGAAAATCTTTAAACAGTTAAATTACAATATACTTTGCTTTATATGCTAGGGTGATTTTCATTAAATTAACAAAGCTTAAGGATGAGTTTTTATTATTTTATTAAATATTTTATTAAATTTAATAAAATATTTATTTTTTATATACAACTTTAGTAATTATTTACGATAACACATATATAAGGTATAATTTGTATATGTTATATCAATAACTACAAAAGGAGTAATTACAATGAACACTAAAATTTCTACCATTCTTACACATAATTTAAAACCCGGAATGATTCTTGCTGAAGATTTGACTTATAACGGCGTAAAGCTTATAAATAAAAATTCTTCATTAACTGAAAATAATATAAAAAAAATACTAGAACTCTATCCTTATTCTTTAGTATCTGTTCAAAATTCCAAAGACATACAAGGCGAAGAAGAGGAAAATAAATCCTATGAGGAAATATGTAAAAATGTAGAAAAGAATTTATCACAATTAGAAACTCAAACAGAAGATATGTTTAAACAAGTAAACCATAATTTAAAGCCGGATATTAACAAGTTAAGAAATATATCAGAAAAAATCATCACCCAAATGAAAGATTATGGTGTCATAATTAAAAACATAATAGATTATTCTAAAATTGATGAAGTCTTATACAGACATTCGGTTAACGTAACTCTATTAAGTACCATGATTGGAAAATGGCTAAACTTAAACTCAAGAGATTTGACACTATTAACGTATTCAGCTATTTTGCACGATATAGGGAAAACTAAACTACCTAAAGAAATAGCCCATAAAATTTCAGGTTTTACACCTGAAGAAGAAGTACTTTTTAAAACACACTCTGTTCGTGGTTATAAATTATTGGAAGATGTAACATATATTGACTCATCAGTTAAATATGGCGTATTAATGCACCACGAAAGACTTGATGGAAGTGGATATCCTTTTAAATTAAAGGAGAATAAAATCCATGATTTTTCAAAAATAATAGCAGTTGCAGATACTTTTGACACCTTAACACATGACGGAAAAAATAGATGTTCTCTTTACGTTTTAGAAGATATTTGGAATTTATCCTTTTCAAAATTAGACCCAAAATATTGTTCAATATTTTTAAATTACATTATGGACTATTACACAGGTGAAACTGTGCTTTTAAATAATGGTTCTTCTGGAAAAATACTAAAAATGGACTCAAATAATATTACAAAGCCATTACTTCTAGTTGATTCTGAGTTTTTAGATCTTTCAAAAGAAAAAGATTTATATATAGAAAAATTCATCTAAGCAAATAGGCAGTCTAATTAGACTGCCTATTTTATTTTTTATAATACTATATAGTTATCCTATTTATATTCTCCTCAATTTTATCACAAATTCTATTTACATCACTATCTATAAGTTCTAGGACATACTCATATTTTTTCTCCCCATTTTCATACATGGGATCATAATATTTTAGCATTAACTCCTTTGCGACTTCAATGCAATTATCCTCACTTACCATTTTTAGATATCTATCAATATTCTCTCTTTTAATGTATTTTTCTAACGAATTTAAAGCACTGGATATTTCTTCTTTATAATTTTCCCTTTTCGTATACTCCTCCATTATAACTTTAGCTCTATAATCAATGTCTGCTTTTACAAGTATGCGCTTACTAACTCTCATTTTATTATAAATACAATCTGGAATTATTGCATTTCCAATCCTCTTGCTCTCTCCCTCAACAAAAAATAAATTTCCTTTTGAATTTTTAAGCTCCTCATAAATCAAAGACTCAAACTTTTTTGCCTATTTCCTTTGCCTATTCCAACACTACCTAAAAGAGAACCTCTATGATTTGCACATCCTTCTAGGTCTAGAATATTATATCCCCTTTTTTTAGTTCTTTTAAAATTTTAGTTTTCCCAACCCCTGTATTTCCTTGTAACACCACATAATTAGCCTCTTCATTGACTAAAGGTAATTTTTTATTTACAAAGGCTCTATAACCTTTATATCCCCCTTTTAATTTATACACTTTTGCTCCCAAACTAAATAACATCATAGTAATCACAGAGCTTCTAAGTCCACCTCTTGCACAAAACAAAACAATATGCTTATAACTCTTTTCTAATTCTTTAATTTTATCATATATATAAAGCAATTTTTTTGACGCAACCTCTAGGCCCATTCTTTTTGCTTTTTCTACACTTTCATGTACATAAATTGTTCCAATTTCTTCTCTCTCTTCATCATTTAAAATTGGCATATTTATAGCGCCTGGAATTGTGTACTCCTCAAATTCTTTAGGACTTCTGACATCTACAAAAAGTACTTCTTCTTTATTAAAACCATTCTCCAATTCTTCATAATCTATATCTTTAAACATTACATATCACCTTTTCCTTAACCTTATTATATTGCCACACAATTAAATATTTTATTTTAAAATAAGATATAGTTCAACTATTTAATTTTAAAATATATTTTTAAAAAGCCACTCTTTCATTCTTTTTATGACAAAAATGACATGTGAAACATTTAATCCGTCATTTTTTGTTTCTTTAAAAAGTTAGAAGTCCATTTTATTATGTGTTATTCTGCTATTTTGTAAGCACTTGCTAATGCTTTAAATTGTAAAAAGTCCAAACATTTTATTTTTACATGCATTATTTTTATTTTCACTTCTTTTTTCTGAAAATTTATTGACTGATTTTTTTATTCTGATATACTACATTTTATACAAATGATAAAAAAACTTTAAAGGCTTTCTTTAATTAAACTTTTATGTAAAATAAAGCAATGATTAATTATTAGCCAATTTATAAGGAGGTTCACAAAAGATGAAAAATAAGAAACTAAATTTATCCTCAAAAATATTAATTTCAATGCTTCTTGGAGGAATAATAGGAATACTATTTAATAAAGATATATCTATACTTCCAGCTAGCCTTTATACCTTTCTTGAAACCTATATATTTTCACCAGTAGGAAAAATATTTATTAATTCAATAAAAATGCTAGTAGTTCCAATGGTATTTGTATCACTAATTAACGGTGTTGCTCAAATAGGAGATCTAAAAAAACTAGGCAGAGTAGGTAGTAAAACCCTTGGTATGTATTTGATTACAACAGCACTTGCAATTACCATGGGAATCATCTTAGCAATATTTATTCACCCTGGACTTAATAGTAACTTAGCTACAGGAGGTTTGTCTTATAAAGCCCCTGCTTCTACTTCATTTATAGACATTATTGTTGATATGTTCCCTTCTAACCCTTTTAAATCCATGGTAGATGGAAACATGCTACAGGTTATTGTGTTTAGTGTGTTCCTTGGAGCCTCTATAACCAGTATAAAAAAAGAAAAATCAAAGGTCATATTAGAATTATTTGAAGCTCTTAATGATTGTATACTTAAAATAATAGATTTCATAATGTTATACATGGCTCCAATAGGAGTATTTAGCCTTATACTAAAAGTAATGGCTACTTTAGGATTAAACTCAATTGTTAATCTAGCTTTGTACATGTTTACTATATTGATTGCTCTATTTTTGCATCTTTTAATTGTTTATACAGGAATTTTATCTCTACTTGCTAGATTAAATCCTATAATATTTTTTAAAAAGTTTTGGTCTGTTATGACTGTAGCTTTTAGTACTTCAAGTTCCAATGCTACACTACCTATAACTATGGAAGTAGTTGAGAAAAAACTAGGAGTTCATAAAAGCATTTTAAGTTTTACATTGCCTCTTGGTGCTACCGTAAATATGGATGGTACCGCTATAATGCAAGGAGTTGCTACCATATTTGTTGCTCAATTATTTAATATTGACTTATCTTTATATCAAATATTAACTGTAGTACTTACAGCTACCTTAGCTTCTATAGGTACTGCAGGGGTGCCAGGTGTTGGCATGATTACTTTAACCATGGTTCTTCAATCTATAGGACTTCCTATAGAGGCCATAGCTTTAATAATTGGTGTAGATCGTATCCTAGATATGTGTAGAACTGTTGTAAATGTTTCAGGAGATGCCATAGTAACTATGTGGGTAGCTAAAACAGAAGGTGAACTAAATGAGGAAACATATTATGAAGAAGATAATTTAAAACTTGATTTAAACCAAGAATAATAAAGAAAGAAATTGACAGAGACTAATACATATTTTGTATTAATCCCTGTCAATTTTTAATTTAACTCTATGCTCCAAATAATATTATCTTTTTTGTAGCTCCAGCTTCTTTTAATGCACCAATGTCCTATGAATTTATTATCAGGATACTTTACCATAAAATCTTTTATTTGCTGCCCATATATTCCACTGTTTTGTAAAACCAAAGGAGTTACTTTTATAAAGTCCAAGCTCTCCAAAGAAGTAGAAGTCTTACCACATAAATGTAAACAAGATTTCTCCAGTCTTCCTTCTAATCTTTTCAGTATATTATATGTGATTTTTCCGCTTACTTCTCCATACAGTTTAGGTCCAATCATATCAATTGTACCTACAGGATCTGCATAGGATATTATTTTTGCACCTTTTCTTACACCTTTCAATATATACTCTACTATGTTATTTTCTATAGTTCCAAGAAACTTATCCATTTCATTCTTTTCTTTTCTAAGCAATCTATAAAATAATTTGCTATCCATCAAAGATGTAGCTATTGTAATAGGACCCTCTACAGCTAAACAAACAAATTCCTTTTCTTTAGTTAAAATGTCCAAAGCCTTCAAAACTTCTTTAATCCTTCCTTTATTAAAATCAATATTATTTATTTTTTTTAAATCTTCAAAATCATTAATTATGTATCCACTTATCCTAGGCCCAGATTTTTCATCCCCCAACCTTACCAATGCACCATAAGCTTCTGCTTCCACTGTGCTGCAAAAGGGTACCTTACAAATCACATCATTATTGTAGATTTTTAAGCTTTTAGATAACCGCGCCATTTCTTCTGAATTCACATATGCTTTAGGAAATTCTATTTTATATTTTTTTATGATTTTCTCTTGTATTTCAACATTTTCATTGCTAGTACATTTAAATATATTATACTCTTTCACAAAATCACACCCTTAGCTTTTTTCTGAATATTAGTACAGAAATATCTAAAAATTGAGTTCTTTCATAAAATGCTCCTGAAATTTATCATCTGTTGAAAGCTCTAAAACATTTATATTTTTTCTTATTTTCTTCATTTCTAAAAAACATTCTTTGTTTATTAAAGCAAGTCTTGCTCCTTCTACTGAAGTATTACCTGCGAAAGTAACTTTTCCATTAAAACCTTTTGGTATAAGTCCTATAGTTTTAATACTATTTGGATTTACATGATAACCAAAAGCACCTGCTATAACAGTCTCTTCTATTTCATCTATATTTACCCCTATACTCTTTAAAAGCATTATAATTCCAGCTGCTATAGCACCTTTAGCTAACTGAATTTGCCTTATATCCTTTTGAGATATGTATACATTATCTGTTATATAGAATTTTTTATCTTTAAGTCTGTGTTTCAATTTTGGAGGTAAATCCTTATTAAATCTTCCACTTTTTAAAACTATCTTTCTATGAACTAAAGCTGCAGCTATGTCTATAAGTCCGCTTCCACATATGCCAAGAGCTTCTGTGTTTCCTATAGTAGAATAACTAATATTAAAATTTTCATCTATTTCTAAAGATTCTATAGCTCCTTCCTGAGCTCTGCATCCACAAGCAATATTCATGCCTTCAAGTGCAGGTCCAGCAGCTGTAGAGGTGGCTGCTAATTTTCCTTTATGTATAGCTACCATCTCGCCATTTGTTCCTATATCTACAAATATTGATGAATGTTTTTTATTTTGAAAATCGCAAGCCACTATTCCAGATATTATATCAGCACCAACATAAGAAGAGGCTGAGGGAATAAGTGTAATATATGCTCCTTTATTTACATCAATATTTAAATCTTTAGCTCTAATATCCATGCTGTTTAAAAACACAGGTCTATAGGGACTTCTTGCCATAATCGTAGTGTTAACCCCTAAAAGAAGATGAAGCATTGTTGTGTTTGCTGCAATAGCTATGTGATAAACCTCATCTAATTTAAAGTTTTTATCTACCAATTTATAAATAAGGTTATTAATCTCTTTAAGTATAACGGTTTTAAGCTCTAAGGAACCCTTTTCATTATCCATGCAATAAGTTATTCTTGTAAGTACGTCACCTCCAAACTCAGTTTGGGGATTCAATGAAGATACTTTGTTTAAAACCTCTCCAGTTTTTAAATCTACAAGATAGCTAGATATGCCAGTAGTGCCTATATCCAAAGCAACTCCAAATATATCTTTTTCTTTATCACTTATATCTATAATTTCATCATTATAAATCACTCCATAAATATCTCTAGAAGCTTTAAATTCTAAAAGTCCAATTTTTTCATATATTTCACAGTCATTAACAGTATACTTTACACTATCTACATAAGGATTTCCAAAATCTTTTTCAATAGGATTCATTTTAACTTCTTTAACTACACTATTAACTTCAACCTCTTTTGATGTGCCAGAATTTATAGTTTTCAATTTCTTTTTCTCATTAATTAATTCTATTGTTGCATTTCCAATAACTTTTGTTAAACAGGCTAATCTCTCATTCTTCTCCTCATTTATAAATTTTTTTCTTCCTTTGTAACTTCACTTAATTCACCCCATGCCAAAACTTTACATTTTCCGCATACACCCATAGCATTACAAGGTGTTTCAAGTTTTAACCCTGCGTTTCTTATACATTCTAACAAAGTGGTATTAGCTTCTACTTCTATTTCTTTTCCTATTTTATTAAATTCAACTTTAAACATCATATTTTCTTCCCTTCACCAAATAGGTCATAGCCTTCAAGTTATCTATAGATGTTGACATTCCAAGACCACAAGCAGGTGACACTATATCAGCACCAGAATCAATACAATTTTCCGTTATAGCCTCTATTTTTTCTTTAATACCATCTTGCAGTAACTGTGTACTTACATTTCCCATAAGCCTTGTTGTTATTATATTCCTTGCATATTTCATACTTACTATAGAATCAAAACTTAAAGCATCCGCTCCTATGTTATTAAGACTCTCAAGTATGTTTTTTGTATCTCCACATATATGTATAATTATGTTCTTCCCCTTAGAATGTACAGCCTTTACTATTTCTACATACATTGGGATTATAAATTTTTCGAAATTTTTCTTACCAAGTATTTCTCCTGTTGCCGTAGGATCTGACATGGCTATTACATCCGCTCCAGAAATTATCATTTCTTCTACATAATTAACAGAGTATTCTGTCACATATTTTAGAAATTTATATGCTTTTTCTGGATCTTTTCTAAGCATTTTCATAAGTATAAGTGGATCTATTATTGAGGTTGCTGTACTCATAGGGCCAGTTAAATTTCCTATTACTGGTATCCTGTCATTTTTTAGTCTTCTGATTGCCTCTAACACTACAGGCATTCTTCCATCTTTTAAAGGATTAGCTTTATATCTGGCCATTATTTCCTCTATATCATCATCATTATACTTGGTTATTCTAGGTTCAACATTTTTATCACCAAAATCCACTTCTACCCCCATAGGTTCTGCTTCTACAGTCATACAAAATGGCACTCCATAGTTTTCAAATCCTGTAAGTTCCTGCACCTTTTTCGAAGCCTCAACCATAGAATCAACTTCCAGATTATGATTGCCCCTTATATTCTTTACCACTTCTGTAACTGCTGCATTCATCATGCCACCAGGGCAAATTACAGGTGGTCTATCTACACTTTCTCCTTTTAAAATTCTAATTAACCTTTCCTTCTCATCCATAAATTCTCCCCCTCATTGAAATGTGAAATTATTAAAATCTGTAATTTCTCATAAAGCTTATTTTACATATAAATATTTATCTAATCACTTATTGAAAACAATTTTTTCGCCTCTCTAACAGCTTCGTTAGCATCTTTTGTATATAAATCCGCTCCTATTTTATCTGCAAATTTCTTTGAAACCGGCCCTCCTCCAATCATCACCTTATATTTATGTCTTAAATCTTTTTCAGTCAATTTGTCTATTACCCTTTTCATTCCTGGCATTGTAGTAGTCATAAGGGTGGACATGCATATTATATCCGCCTTAATTTCCTCTGCCTTAGCAATAAAGTTACCCAAAGGAACGTCTCTTCCTAAATCATAAACTTCAAAGCCCGCAGCCTCCATCATAATTTTTACGAGATTTTTTCCTACATCATGTGTATCCCCTTCGACAACCCCAATTACAACTTTTATTGGTGTATCCATTAGCTTTCTATCTAAATAGGGTCTTAATATATCTAATCCTTCATTCATAGCATCTGATGCAATCAGAACCTCAGGTAAAAAATACTCCTCTTCGTCATATAATTTGCCAACAATATCCATTCCTTTTATAAGACCATATGTTATAGTCTCATAGGCTTTTATGTTCATATTTAAAGATTCTTTACATAGCTCCCCAACTAAATCCTCATCCATTTCAACTACTGCATCACTTATTTTTTTAAATAATTCTTCTTTATCCATCATGAATACCTCCAAAGCAATCAATTCAATCTATAAATTTCACATCATAATATACTGAATTCAAACTATTTTTAATATAAAATCTATCTTTATTTATACTATTCCACGGTTTATTTTAGTATATTTCAAAATATTAATCAAATTCAAAATATTAATAGCTATTTGTTTACATATAAAATTTTTTATTAGGACTTGCAATCCAAAAACATACTAAATATTTAGTAAAAATATAATAATTGCAACTGAACTAAGTCCCACACTAATTACAGATATAACCTGCACAACTTCTCTAGGAGTAAATCCATAAGATAATAATCTATGGTGAATTTGTGTTGAATCAGCTTTATAGATAGGTCTACCTCTTAGTATTCTTTTAATAATAACATATATGTTATCAAATATAGGAACCCCAAGAACTATAATAGGTATACTTATAGACATTATTGTAGCCTGTTTAAAGGCACCATCAAGAGAAATTATAGCTAACATAAAGCCTAAAAAATTAGCTCCTGAATCCCCCATATAGATTTTTGCAGGATATTTATTATATTTTAAAAATCCAATTACTGCACCTACAATTAAAATTGCCATAATCGCCGACTCATTTTGATTTTTTGCCAATGCAACTATAAATAAAGTAGTTCCTGCAATAGCAGTTAATGTGCCTGCAAGACCATCTACACCATCAGACCAATTTATTACCGTTGTTAAGCCAAATATCCAAGTAAATGTTAAGAGAAAACTAATTATTTCTGGTAACTCAATATATGAATAAGTAAAAGGATTAGTAAAACCATTAAAAGTAATTCCTGAAAAATATACAATTAGGATAGCTATAAACTGTACAACCACCCTTGGCATTACAGAGAATTCTTTTCCCTTAGTCTTATACCAGTCATCAAATATTCCTATAATCAGTATTAAAAAAGAGGAAATTAAGATGCAAAAGCTCTTTTTATCAATTGTTTTTATAAACAATAAATATGTAATAAAAAAGCCAATATAGATTCCAACACCACCTAATAAAGGCATTGGCTCTTTCTGCTTTTTTCTATTTGTTGGTTTATCGCAAAAATCTATATTATGGGCTAGCCTTATTAATAAAGGAATAAGTAAATACACTAAAACAAAAACTAATACAAAAAACATAAATATCTCATATTAACACACCTCAAAAATATTATTATATACACATATTACTAAAAGTTTTTAAAATTATCAATTTTTTTATTTAAAAAGGTATGTATACGTTATTTTGCATATTTAAACATTTGTTTTATTTACAAAATTTGATATACTTTTTTATATAATAACCATTAGAAAGGAACGAATTTTTATGTCAAAAATAGGAATGCGTAATCTAAAAACTGCATTGTCAGTATTTCTATGTATAGTAACACTGCATGTTATGAAAATGCCTTACCCATTTTATGCTTGCATAGCTGCAGTTATTTGCATGCAAAGCTCTGTATTCAATTCTTTTAAGGTAGGGAAAAATAGAATGATAGGAACATCTATCGGTGCCTTAATTGGTTTAATTCTCGCTCTTTTAAGTCCAGAAAGTTCTATTTTAACAGGTATTGGTATAATAATTGTAATTTATTTATGCAATTTACTTAACAAGAAAAACTCTATTACAATTGGCTGTATAGTTTTTCTGGCAATTATGACAAACTTAAAAGGACAAGATCCTTTTAAATACAGCACAACAAGACTGTTAGAAACCTTCGTTGGAATAGCTATAGCAGTTATTGTTAACTACTTAGTATTTCCGCCAAATTACTTAAACCAAATATACTCAGATTGTAAGTCCTTAATCCATGACATGTTTCTAATATCAAAAACCGCTGTGGAAAGTCCAGAAAATGTTAACATTGAAAAATTAGAAAAGAGAATAACAAACTTAGAATCTTCTTTAAATCTTTATTTAAATGAATTCAGATTAAAAAAATCTGACAATACTGAAGTTGAAACCATAACTACTTTGCTTAAAATCTGCAATGAAGCTTACACTCATTTAATAACCATAAAACACTTAAGCTCAAGCTGCAATCTGGATAAAAATGTAAGTGCTAAATACAAAGAATTATTTAATGAAACTATAAGTATACCCCCTAAATCTTTAGAATCTTCTTTAGATATAGCCTTTAATTACCATGTACATGAACTACTAAATTTATTGTACAGAATAAAAGAATTTAACATAGATGGGCTAAACGAAGGGAACTAACCACAAAAACTTATAATAAAAAATAATATATTGCTTTAAAACTAATTTGTTTTTAGCAATATATTATTTTTTTATTTCATATGATATTTTACAAACAGTAGGACTAATTAATCACTAAACTAGCTTTTATTAGTTAAACTATTTACTTTCACTTTGTAATTTCCAGATGACCCTGAATACTTATAAATTCTTATATAATATTTTCCTTCTTCTAAAACTTCACTTTCCTTTAACTCTGCGCCCCTAGTTTTAGGAAAACCTATATAGTTATTTAAGTCAGTAGCTTTATAAAGTAGCCAGTTTATACCACACCCTTCATCTGTATTTATAACAATTTCAAAACTGCCCTTACTAGCTACATCAAAAGAAAAAACATCACAGCTATCACTTTCATCAAAAGAGCAGTTAACTAAAGTATTTACCTCTATATTGTTTGCAGTAGCAAAATCATCATTCTGCTCTTTTTCTTCAGAAATCCCTTCAACTGTTGGCTTTTCAGGCTCTTTTTTTACTACTAAATCAATTGAATAACTGCTAGAAACATTCTTGTTATCGGTTACTGTTAGTTTAACGGTATATTTTCCACTATTTTGGTAAATATGAGAAGGATTTTCTTCATTACTAGTTTCATTATCACCAAAATCCCACAAATAAGAAACTATTTCTCCATCTTCATCATAGGACTCACCACTACTAAAGTTTATAACTTCCTTTTCTTTTACATCTGCAATCTCCTTAATTTTTGCAAAAGGAGCTTTATTATCTTTTACAGCATTATCATCACTTAAAATTCCATGAAAAACAACATCATATTCATATTCATTTGAAGCGTTAACCCTATGATTAACAAAATAACAAGTTAATGTTTTATACCCAGTCCAGCTACTGTCTAAGCTATTTATATTAACTATCAACCAGGTTGTCGTTATATTATCTTCGTCGTCCACTCCTCACAGTTCCAAACTTCAGTTACAACATCATTGTAGAATTCCGGTTCGTGGCAAACCATAAGTATAGAACCTTTATACTCCTTTAGAGCCCTTTTTAGTTCTTCCTTAGCCTCTACATCTAAGTGATTTGTAGGTTCGTCTAGGATTAGTATATTGGTTTCCTTATTTATAAGCTTACAAAGTCTAACCTTTGCCTTTTCTCCACCGGATAAAACTACTATTTGGCTTTCTATATGCTCTGTAGTAAGCCCACATTTTGCAAGAGCAGATCTTACCTCATACTGTGTAAATCCTGGAAATTCCGTCCAAAATTCTTCTATACAAGTTTTGTAGTTTGCTTCTTTTTCTTCTTGTTTAAAATATCCTATAAGCTGATAATCTCCAAGTTCTATATTTCCAACTAGTGGTTTTATTTCCCCTATTAAACTTCTTAAAAGAGTTGTTTTTCCAATACCATTAGCTCCAACTAAAGCAATCTTTTGGCCTCTTTCCATAGTAAGATTTAATGGCTTTGAAAGTGGCTCATCATATCCTATAACTAAATCCTTAGTTTCAAAAATCAGTTTTCCAGAGGTTCTCCCTTGCATAAAATTAAATTCAGGTTTAATTTTTTCCTTTGGAAGCTCTATTATATCCATCTTATCTAGTTTTTTCTGTCTTGACTTTGCCATATTAGTTGTTGCAACTCTTGCTTTGTTTCTAGATATAAAATCTTTAAGACCTCTGATTTCTTGTTGCTGCCTTTCATAAGCCGCTTCTATTTGCTTAATTTTTGCCTCTCTTTGAGTTTTAAAAGTCTCATAATCTCCAACATATCTATAAAGCTTTTTATTATCCACATGATAAATAAGATTTATAACACTATTTAAAAAAGGAATATCATGAGATATTAAAATAAAAGCATTTTCATAGTTTTCTAGATATCTTTTTAGCCACTCAATATGTTTTTCATCTAAATAGTTTGTAGGCTCATCTAAAAGGAGTATATCTGGAGTTTCTAAAAGCAGTTTTGCTAGAAGCACCTTTGTTCTTTGACCTCCACTTAATTCAGATACATCTCGGTGAAGACCTATATCTCTAAGTCCAAGTCCTCCTGCAACTTCTTCTATTTTCGCATCTATTACATAGAATCCATTATTATCTAGTAGATCCTGGATTGTTCCCATATCCTCTAATAATTTTGTAAGCTCTTCTTCAGAGGCTTCTGCCATCTTTTCTGTAATATCCATCATCTCTTTTTCTAAATCAAACAAATACTTAAAACTTTCCCTTAGAATATCTTTTATGGTTTTACCTCTTTCAAGAACTGTGTGCTGATCCATGTATCCAACTCTTACTCTACTTGCCCATTCTACAGTTCCCTCGTCTGGAGCAATTTTTCCCGTTATTATATTCATAAATGTAGACTTACCCTCACCATTGGCGCCAATTAATGCTACATGTTCACCTTTTAAGAGTCTAAAAGATACATCCTCAAAAATCCCCCTAGCTCCAAAACCATGATTTACATTCTTTACTGTTAATATGCTCATGTATTCATCTCCTTTAAACTTATGTTATTTATATTTAAGTTTATCTTCTTAAATTAATATACTAATTAACCTAAAAATACTATCTTTATGTCAAACTACTGGTTTTCTATTTTTTCAGCTAATTCATTTAAATATTCCCATCTTTCCATAAGCTCCGAAAGTTTAATATCTAATTTCTCTTTTTTCTCTGTTAGCTCCTGTAAAAGAACAAAATCACTGCTAGCTAAATTAATTTTGTCCTCTACCTCACTGATTTCCATTTCTACTTTTTCTATAACAGAATCAATTTCCTCGTATTCCTTTTGTTCTTTATAAGAAAATTTTAACTTAGAAGTTTTGTTTCTATTTTTTATAGTTTTATCTTCTTTTGCTTTATGCTCAATTTTTACTTGTTCTTGTTTTTCTTTTTCTGCATTAAAATTTATATAGTCTGAATAATTTCCCGTATGTTCTAATATTTCACCATTTCCTCTGAAAGCCAATATTTTGCTTGCTATTTTATCTAAAAAATATCTATCATGAGAAACAGTAACTACTGCACCCTCAAAATTTTCAATATAGGTTTCTAAGATATTTAAGGTTTCTATATCTAAATCATTTGTAGGTTCATCTAGAAATAGCACATTAGGTGCTTTCATTAAAACCCTTAAAAGCTGAAGTCTTCTTTTTCTCCACCAGACAATTTGGATATAGGTGCATACTGTAAATCCCCTGAAAAAGAAATCTTTCCATCATCTGAGAAGCGCTTATAGAGTGTCCTTCCGCTGTTTGTATAAACTCTCCAGCTTCCTTAATATATTCAATAGCTCTCAGGTTTCCATCCATATTTTTATGTTCTTGAGAAAAATACCCTATTTGAACTGTTTCACCTATTTCTATATTTCCAGCATCTTTTTCTAGATTTCCCCATAAAACATTTAAAAGTGTTGACTTTCCAAGACCATTTTTTCCTATAATTCCCACTCTGTCATCCTTACTTAATATAAAATTAAAATCATCAATTATTGTCTTGTCCTTAAAACTTTTTTTACATTCTCAGCAACTATTACCTTTTTGCCAAGTCTAGTACTTCCTACACAAATATCTACATTTTCATTTTCAACATAGCCTTCGCTTTCCGAAAGTTCTTTAAATCTATCTACTCTGGCCTTTTGTTTAGTTCCTCTTGCTTTAACACCCCTTCTTATCCAAGCTAGTTCTCTTCTAAAAAGGTTTTGTTTTTTTGCTCTAGAGATTTTTCTAGTTCTTCTCTCTCAACTTTAGATTTTAAGTAGAGGCTGTAATTTCCATCATAGCTATATAAATTTCCCTTATCCAGTTCTAAAATTCTATTTGTAACCCTATCCAAAAAATATCTGTCATGGGTAATCATTATAAGTGAACCTCTACGCGTATTTAAATACTCTTCAAGCCATTTTATAGTCTCGTTATCTAAATGATTTGTAGGCTCATCTAGTATTAAAAGATCGCAAGGTCTTATAAGTGATCCTGCTAGAGCTATTCTTTTTCGCTGACCTCCAGATAGTTTTCCCACCTTAGAACTAAAATCCTTAATTCCAAGTTTCGTAAGTATAATTTTGGCATTACTTTCTAAGTTCCAAGCATTAAGAGCATCTATTTTACTTGTAAGTTCCATAAGCTTACTTTGAAGTTTTAAATCCTCTGGATTATTTTCTATTTTATCTATTATATCCTCATATTCTCTTAAAGCCTTCATTACTGGTGAATCACCTTTAAATATCTGCTCAAGAACTGTTAAATCCTCTTGAAATTCCATAGTTTGATATAAATACTCTACTATAAGTTTATTAGCCTTTATTACGTTTCCTGAATCATAATTCTCTATTCCATATATTATTTTTAAAAGAGTAGATTTTCCAGTTCCATTTATTCCTATTAAGCCTATTTTTTCTCCTTCATTTATACCTAAAGATACATCTTTTAGTAATATCTTTTCTCCATAGCTTTTATTTATATTTTCTAAGGTTATTAAATTCATGCTATCGCCCTTTCTCATAGGTAAATCCTAGTTATCTATCAAAACTAAAGTACAACGTAACTCTTTTAAGAACAACATAATATATTATATCTTATTTTAACTTTAAATTCAGTACAAAAATGTGCTAATGTTAAAAAAAGCGCCTTTTAAAAAGGCGCCCTGTATAACAAACTATATTATTTTTTTATATTTTTTTACAATTAACATTTACCTGTTTATTTAACAAATCACAAATTTTATACAATAACACTGGTATATACAAATAACCTATACATACTTTAATCTTGAACAAAAATAATATTAATGAAATAGAGGCCATAATAGCTACAATTGTAGAGTTTCTATCACTTCTTTTTAACAATTTCATTAAAGTCCAAAAAGTAATTCCAAAATTAAAAATCATAAGTGAAAATACAATAAACATCATCAAGTACTGCACACTTGCCGGTACTAACACTATCATTGGATATGTAAGTACAAACAATAAGCTCAAAGAACCATGCAATATAAAAGACTTTCCGAAATAGTCCCTTTTGAACCACAATACAACTGTTATTAAAAAGTATATACTTGCTAAAAAAGTAGCTAAACTCAAAATAAATTCCTCCAAATTACTAATATTTATATAATCTTACGTTTACTATATTATAATCCTAAAACTAAAGGCACGATACTTAAGATTATAATAGTAGCTATAAATATAATTCCTAAAAGTTTTCCAACAAATTTTACCCATGTTGAATATTCAACTCTAGATATAGCAATACCACCCATAACTACTCCAGATGTTGGTGTAATTAAGTTTACGATACCTGATCCTGCTGAAAATGCTGATACCATAACTTCAGGTGACATACCTAATTTAGCAGCTAGTGGCGCGAATATAGGCATAGATACTGATGCAAGACCAGAAGTAGATGGAATTAAGAATGATAAACCTATGTATATTATGTATGCTAAATTAGCAAATAATAATCCAGATACATTATTTAATACACCACAAGCTTTATCAAGTATTAATAAGTCTAGTCCTGTGTTTGCCATCATGAAAGAAACACCTCTTGATATTCCGATAACCAAAGCAACTCCCATCATATCTGAACAACCAGCTATAAATGAGTTAACTATTTCTTTTTCTGACAATCCAGAAACCATACCAATAACAACTGCAACTAAGAAGAACCATATTGTTAATTCTGGGAACCACCAAGCTCCTAGAGAACTTCCAAGTAAGAAACTAGTGTTACTAAAAATAGTTATATTAAAGTTTTCCCAAGGAATAACTCCTAAAATCATAACTACGAAAGATAATGCAAATATTGTTAAAGCAACTTTTCTTCTTGTAGTAAATTCTATAACATCTGCATTGTTATCTTTAAATGTATCATTAGCTGCATCTATCTCAGCTTTACTTAAAATTGATTTAGTCTTGTCTTTCTTAACTTTTTTAGCATAATGCATTACATATACTATGCTTATTCCTGTTATTACAAACCATAGTACAACACCTATTATTATAGTTATACCTTGGTTTATTTTAATACCAACAGCACTAGCTGCAGAAACTGCTGCACCTGTTGCAAATGGGTTTATAGTTGAACCTAAAACTCCAGATCCGCAACCAAGCATTATAGTTGCTACTGCAACTATTGAGTCAAATCCTGCTGCTATCATAGTAGTAGTTATCAATGCATAAAATGCTAATGATTCTTCTGACATTCCATAGGTAGTACCACCTAATGAGAATATTACCATTAAAACTGGAATAAGATATATTTCTTTACCTTTTAGTTTAACAACTAAAGAAGCAACTCCTGCATCTAATGCTCCAGTTTTTGTTACTACTCCTAAAAAACCACCAATTATTAGAACGAACAAAGCAACATCTATAGCACCAATAACTTTACCATTGTTCCATACGTTAATATATGGTGTCTCTGATTTTTTAATTTCAGATATAGCTGCGTCAAGTCCTTTTTTTCTCTAACTTTTGTAATAGTTTCTTCTAATGTTAAGTCTTTAACACCTATCATTCCATTAACAGGCGCCATAGCTAAATCAGCTACTGATGTTTGTTTAACAGCCGGTACAAAATTAGTAATTATTGCAATTACAATCATCAAACCTAACAATATACTATATGCTGATGGAAAACTTAATTTCTTCTTATCTTTTGCCATTTAGTACACCCCTATACATTTTATTCAACTTATCTTTTTATTATAGTTCCAGTTAAACCATGTAAGGCATCTTTTGCTCTTTCTAAAGAAGTTATCAAAGCCTGACCATTAGCAGTATTCTTAACGTAATCTACGCAAGCTTCTACTTTTGGAAGCATTGATCCTTTAGCAAAATGTCCTTCTTTAATGTATTTATCTGCATCATTTAAAGTAACTTCTGCAAGTTCTTCTTGATTTGGTTTATTAAAGTTGATGCATACTCTATCAACAGCAGTTAATATAACAAGCATTTCTGCATCTAAATCTTTAGCAAGTTTAGCACTAGATTTATCTTTGTCGATAACAGCTGGAACACCATGTAATAATCCGTCTTTTTCTACAACTGGGATTCCGCCGCCGCCTACAGTTATAACTACGCTATCGTTATCAACTAATTGTTTTACTGTTTCAAGTTCAACAATTTCTTGTGGTTGAGGAGATGCAACAACTCTTCTATAACCTCTTCCAGCATCTTCTACAAAAGTAAATCCTTTTTCTTTAGCTATTTTATCAGCTTCTTCTTTTGTATAGAACATTCCTACTGGTTTAGTTAAATTAGTAAATGCTTTATCATCTTCGTTTACTACAACTTGAGTTACAACAGTTGCAACATTCTTTTTGATGTTACGAACTCTTAGTTCATTTTTTATTGATTGTTGTAAATGGTAACCTATATATCCTTGGCTCATTGCTCCGCATTCTGCAAAAGGCATTAATGGAGTATTTGCACCATTATTTGCTGCAAAATCCATTGCTAAGTTAATCATTCCTACTTGAGGACCGTTTCCATGTCCTACAATAACTCTGTATCCTTCTTCTACTAAGTCAACTATAGTTTTAGCTGTCTTTTTAACAAGTTCTAATTGTTCTTCTGGAGTTTTACCTAAAGCGTTTCCACCTAATGCAATAACTAATTTTTTCATCTATCTTTCACCTCAAAATATTATTATATTAATTCTAATTATTGTTTCATCATAAGTATATTAAATCTATAGCTTAACAAATAAAAAGCCCCTTAAATACATAAGGGGCAATATTAATTTTTATACTATAGTCCTACAGTTGCAGCCATTATAGCTTTAATTGTATGCATTCTATTTTCAGCTTCATCAAATACAACAGATTGTTTTGATTCAAATACTTCATCTGTTACTTCCATTTCGCTTATTCCGAATTTTTCTCCCATTTCTTTTCCAACCTTAGTCTTAAGATCGTGGAAAGCTGGTAGACAATGCATGAATATAGCACCTGAGTTAGCATTATCCATAACTGCTTTATTTACTTGGAATGGTTTTAATTCTTTTATTCTTGTAGCCCAAACTTCGTCTGGTTCTCCCATAGATACCCATACATCTGTATAGATAACATCTGCATTCTTAGTTCCAGCCATAACATCATCAGTTAATGTTATAGTACATTCGTTTTCTTTAGCTATTTCTTTGCAAGTAGCTACTAATTCATCAGCTGGGAATAGTGCTTTTGGAGCACAAGCTGTGAAGTTTAATCCCATTTTAGCACAAGCAACCATTAAAGAGTTACCCATGTTGTTTCTTGCATCTCCCATGTAAACAAAGTTAATTCCTTTTAATCTTCCGAAATGTTCTTCAATAGTTAATAAGTCAGCAAGCATTTGAGTTGGGTGGAATTCATTTGTAAGTCCATTCCATACTGGTACTCCTGCATATTTAGCTAATTCTTCAACTATTTCTTGTTCAAATCCTCTGTATTCAATACCATCATACATTCTTCCTAAAACTCTAGCTGTATCTGCTATTGATTCTTTTTTACCCATTTGAGAACCTGTAGGTCCAAGGTAAGTAACACCCATTCCTAAATCCATTGCTCCAACTTCAAATGAACATCTAGTTCTAGTTGAATCTTTTGCAAATAATATTGCAACATTTTTACCTTCAAGGTTTTTGTGAGCTACTCCAGCTCTTTTCATATCTTTTAAATTTTTTGATAAGTCTAATAAGTATCTTATTTCAGCTGGTGTAAAATCTAATAATTTTAAAAATGAACGTCCTCTTAAATTTACTGACATTGCAAATCTCCTCCTAATATGATATTATAATTTTAGTATATTTTTTAGTTTTTGTATATATATTAGTTTAAGTGTGTGTACAATGCTTTTATGCTTCACGGATTAAAGGCATTGACATACATCTTGGACCACCACGGCCTCTTGATAATTCTGATGAAGGAATTACATGTATTTTTATACCGTAATCTTCTAATATTTTGTTAGTTACATAGTTTCTTGAGTAAACAACAACTTCACCTGGTCTTATGCAAAGTGTGTTTGAACCATCGTTCCATTGTTCTCTTTGAGATATTACGTAATCTCCGCCACCACATCTTATAAGTTTAACGTCACATTCTAAGTATTTAGATAATACTTCTTGAAGTGTCATTTCTATTTCAACAATTTTAATGTCGTTTCCTTGACCTTTTGTTATTTCAAATATTTGAAGAGGTCCTTCTATTTGTGGGTGGATTGTGAACTTGTCATAATCAACTTGAGTAAATACTGTATCTAAATGCATATATGCTCTAGAATTTGGTATTTTGAATGCTAAAATTGTTTCAATTTTGTTTCCTTCAGTTTCGAAGAAAAGGCTTTTTGCTATTCTTTCTATTGCTGGTGCTTCTGTTCTTTGAGAAATACCTATAGCTAAAACTTTTTCTGTAAGGTTTAATATATCTCCACCTTCTATATGAGATTCAAATGTTCTATCATATGCTCTCTTAGTTCCTTTGAAATCTGGATGATAATTAAATATATAATCAGAGTATATAGTTTCTCTGTTTCTTGTAACAGAATACATTTTGTTCATGCTGATAGTGTTTCCTATTGAAGCAAATGGGTCTCTTGTAAAATAAAGATTAGGCATTGGATCTGTAACAAATGGGTAATCCTCTTCTACATAATCAGCTAAATGAACTGTTTCGATTTTTGGTAATTCTGATTTATTAATACCTGCCATAGTTTTTCTGATTAATTCTTCATTATCTTTGAAACTATTTAAGAAATTATATAAGTTCTCTTGAACTTTTTCATTTTTAACATGAGCTTCAGCGATAAATTGTCTTATGAATTTTTCTTTAAGTTTTGGATCAGCAATAACTTCTGCTGCTAGTTTATGTAAGTAAACTACTTCTACTCCATTGTCTCTTAATACTTGAGCAAATGCATCATGCTCTTTTTGTGCAACTTCCAAAAATGGAATATCATCAAATAATAATCTTTCCAAATATTCTGGAGTTAGATTTTCTATTTCTGCACCTGGTCTGTGTAACAAAACTTTTTTCAAAGGTTTTATTTCACTTGTAACTTTAATTGCCATAACTAATCATCCTCTCTTGCATTAATAAATTTTTATAGTAAAAATGATATTCAAATCATTTTTATTAACTTTTAGTAGCTTTAAACATTCCTAATTGACTTCTAACATTAATCTTTTTATTTTTTTCCATAACACCTTGAATGTAATTTTCAAATTCCTTCTTTCTAGAATGAACTATATCAAGTATGTTTCCTGGTATACTGTAAATGTATTGTAAAATTTCATCAGTATTATCTATAATAAATTCATCTTTATATGAAATAAACTCTATATCATTAAAACATTCTTCTAATATATCTTTTCCATTTTCTATTCCAAATTTCTTAGCTAATTTATCTTCATTAAGTCTAGCCCTTTGACTAAATCCATTTAGAATTTCTTGAAGCTCTATCATATGTTTTTCTCCAATAGTAGTGCAATATATCTTGCCATTATGTTTTAATACTCTTCTTATTTCTTTAATAACTTTACTTACATCATCAAAGAAAAACAAAATATGATTTGCAATTACTACGTCAAAATGTTCATCTTCAAAAGGTAGTTCATTTAAATCGGTTTTCTTATATTTAAAATCAATATCACTATGAGACAAATTATTTTCAGTTTCTTTAAGCATTTCATCGCATATCTCTGTTAAAACGATTTCTGTACCTTCGCAGACTCTATTTAAATTTCTCTGCCACAAGGCACCATTCCCGCAGCCAAGCTCTAGCACTTTATAATTTTCATGCATATCAATATTACTAAAAACCCATTCATACCAATCAATTTTATTCGTATGGAACTTATCCATAAGTTCTATATCCTGAAGAAGCTTTGAAGTATCTTTACTTCTTTGCAAAATTTCCTTTTCATTCTCCAGCTGCTCAATAATTTTAATGGTATCTTTTAGCTGTCCATCTTTATCCTGTTTCATAGCAATTTGCGCAGTCTCAATTGTATTTAGTATCGATTTCATGTTATTTATCTCATTTGTTATAATATTCTTCTGTGCATTTAGTGAACTGAAAAAACTTTCTTTTTTAAATTTTTTCTGTTGGATTTCTATTATATCATTTAGTGACAAACCTAAGTACTTCAGTGCTAAAATCTCTTTTACTTTTACAAATTCCTCATCTGAATAAAAGCGATACCCGGCCTCACTTATGAAAGACGGTTTTATAAGTCCCATAGAATTATAATATCTAATGGTTCTAATAGACACTCCGGCTTTTTTAGCCAATTTACCAGTTGTATATAAGCCTTCTTTTCCCATGTGTATTCCTCCACACTTTTTTTATATACGCCTCAAGTTGACAAGTTTAGTTTAAAGCGTTACGTAAGGTAACAGTCAAGCTCTTTTTTTATTTTTTCCTTAATTTTTTCTTTTTTGCACTTTTTCTTATATGCATATGCATAATTCTACTTTATTATTACAGTTTTTACTTTTTTATACTGTGTTTTTACTTTTTTAGTATTATAGCCCTAAATATCACATCATTCTACTTTATTTTCTTTTTTTCATATTAATAATTCTAAATTTGAACATCTAGTATACATTATTCCACTGTTATTTTAATATATTAATATTTTCATTGGATTTAGAGTTAATTTCAAACAATAAAATTTTGCAATTGTTTTAATTTAATATTTATAAAATTTATATTTAAAAAAGATTTTATAAAAGTGTTACATAAGTTAATAAGCAAAATTAAATTTCAAAAGAAATTTATAACCTTAATCAAAATTAATTTCCTTTTTAATTTCTTAATCCTTATAAAAATATCATAAAAAGGCATCCCTTAATTTAGTATGCTTTCTTACAATTTCATTATACTAAAAAGAAATGCCATTTATTTAATTTAATTTAATTGACTGGCCCTATGCTTTTAAAATTTCATCTTCTTTTTCTTTTGCGAATTGATTAGTATATAAATTATAGTAATACCCTCTCATCTTCATAAGGGTTTTATGATTTCCTTGTTCTAATATTTTCCCTTCCTTTATTACAAGTATCCTATCTGCTGAAACAATAGTAGATAATCTATGAGCTATTACAAAACTTGTTCTTCCATCTAATACTGTATCTATAGCATGTTGTATTTTTCTCTCTGTTTCAGTATCTATTGATGAAGTTGCTTCATCTAATACAAATATTGAAGGATTAGCAGCTATTGCTCTTGCAAAAGAAATAAGTTGTTTTTCTCCTGTAGATAACTTTCCTCCACCTTCACCTACTTCTGTATCATAGCCCATTTCTGTATTCATAATAAAATCATGAGCATCTACAAGCTTACAAGCTTCTATAATTTCATCATCTGTAGCCTCTAGTCTTCCATATCTTACATTATCTTTTATTGAGCCACTAAAAAGATGTGGACTTTGAAGTACATAGCCTAAATTAGCTTCAAGCCATCCAATAGATCTTTTTTTATAGTCTACTCCATCTATTAATATTTCTCCTTCTGTAGGTTCATAAAATCTACAGGCAAGATTTACAATAGTACTTTTTCCTGAACCAGTTTCTCCAACTAAAGCAACTGTCTCTCCTGCTTTAATATCTAGGTTGAATTTTTTCAAAACTTCTTCTCCATTTTTGTACTTAAAAGACACATTTTTAAAACTTATATCCCCTTTAATCTTAGGCCAATTTTCTTTTTTAGGATTTAATTCGTCCCCAAATTCTTCAATTACCTCTTTGTTATCAAAAATATCCGGCTCTGTTTCTATCATACTTAGAATTCTTTCAGCAGATGCCTGAGCATGTTGTAGCTCTGCTAGGGTTGAAGCCAATTGACTTACGGGCTCAAAGAACTCTACACTATAAGAAATAAACATAACAAGAGTACCATAACTTAAAGTTTTCAAAAGCACCGCCTTTCCTCCAAACCATAGAGCAAGACCTGTACCAATGCTTCCAAGAACTAAAACTATTGGTAAAAACAAAGCTGAAAATACCGCCGCCCTTACAGCAGAGCTTCTTAAACTTCCCGTATCTCCTTTGAACTCCTTTAAATTATCTTCTTCTCTAACTAAAGTTTTAGTAGTTTGAGCACCAGTTATACATTCATTAAAGTCCCCTGTAATTTTTGAATTAATTTTTCTAACCTTTCTATAGGCCTGTAGTATTTTTTCTCAAAATAAATTCCTATTATAAAAAGCGGTGGAACTACGCATAAAGTTATTAAAGTTAGTTTCCAGTTATGATATAACATAACTCCTGTAAACCCAAACATCATAACTATAGCCCAAACCATATCTGTAAGTCCCCAAGAAACTATTTCACTTAGTCTATATATATCCGAAGTCATTCTAGACATCATCCATCCAACTGCTGTTGTATCATAGTAAGAAAATGATAATTCTTGTAGCCTTTTAAAACCTAGTTTTCTTATATGATAAGAAAGTTGTGTTTCAATATAACCTGCATTATTTACAAGTAGCTTTACATTAATAGCCTGAAAACCTATTACCACTAGATATACAGTGGAAAATTTTAAAAGACCCTTAGTATTGCCAACAACGACAAATTTATCTATAGCATATTTCGTTAAATAGGGAATCAAAACATCTATACCAGCTACTGCTACCATTACAAAAGCTAAAATAAGTAGTTGTTTTTTAAATATATATATATATTTAAATAGTTTTCTCCAAAGTCCCATATCTAACTTTTGATTTATTTCTTCTTCTCTTTGAAGTTCCAAATACTTCACATCCCTTCAATTTCGAACTCTCTTCCTAATATATCTAACTTTCTTTATAAATCTAGCTTACTTTGCCTTTTTTGTTGTAATTTCCATTTTGATCACTTTGTATATCCCAAATACGTTTATATAATCCTTCCTCATTTATTAATTCATCATGAGTTCCCATTTGAGAAACTTCACCTTTATCTAAAACTATTATTTTATCCGAAGATTTTAAAGTTGATATTCTATGAGAAATTATAAATGTAGTGACACCTTTACTTCTTCTTTCTAATGCCTCTCTAATAGCCTTGTCCGTTTCAGTATCTACTGCACTTAGTGAATCATCAAAAATTAAAATAGGGCTTGAATTTATAATAGTTCTTGCAATTGCAACCCTCTGTCTTTGACCACCTGATAAGGTTACTCCCTTTTCTCCAAGTAAAGTGTCATATCCTTTATCAAAATTTTCTATTACACTATGAATAGATGCAATACTTGCAGCTTCATATACATCTTTATCCTCTGCATTGTGCTTTGCTAAACTTATATTTTCTTTTATAGTTTTTGAAAATAAAAATGGTTCTTGAAGCACTATTCCTACATTTTTTCTCATCCATTTTCTATTTATATCTTTAAGTTCTACTCCATCTATTTTTATAGACCCCTTTTGATAGTCATAAAGCCTTAAAAGTAGATGAACAAGAGAAGATTTTCCTGAGCCTGTTTTTCCAATTATACCTATAGTCTCACCAGGTTCTGCAGTAAAAGTAATTTTCTTTAGTATAGGAGTATCTTTTTCATATTCAAAATACAAGTCCTTAAAATCGACTTTTCCCTTAACCTTAGGTTTTAAATCTTCTACCTTTATTTCTTCTTCTTTTTCAGATAGAACTTCACCAATACGCCTTAAAGATACCACCATTTTACCTGTGTCAGAAAGTATTCTCCCAAGCTGTCTCACTGGCCATAAAAGCATTCCTTCATAAGTTATAAACACAAATAAAGTTCCTAAGGTTATCCTTCCATTAGCTGTAAAATACACCCCAGATATTAACACCGCTCCAGTTTGAATCATAGATAAAAAATCTGATACTGCCCAGTAAGTTCCTCTTAAAGAGTACATTTTATAACTCAATTTAGTAAATTTATCACTTTTCTCATCAAATTTATCTATTTCATACTTTTGCCTTCCAAAAGCTCTTACAACTCTTACTCCTGATAAATTTTCTTGAAGTACTGTGGTCATCTTTCCTTCAGCTTCATCTGTTTTTGTAAAAAGATTTTTTATGCTGTTAAAAAATCTAAAAGAATATATGAATATTATTGGCACCGCAGCCATAGCAATCATTGTCATCTTCACATTCAAAGAAAGCATCATAATTAAAGAAAAAATAATTATAAAAATTGCTCTTCCAATTGTAACTAATTGCAATGCCAAAAACCTTCTAATTGAGTCTATATCAGAAGTACATCTTTGTATTAAATCACCAGTTTCACATTTCACATGGTAATCGTAAGGTAAA
Organism: Haloimpatiens sp. FM7315; assembly: GCA_041861885.1. Lineage (NCBI taxonomy): Bacteria > Bacillati > Bacillota > Clostridia > Eubacteriales > Clostridiaceae > Haloimpatiens > Haloimpatiens sporogenes. The sequence goes on along the minus strand of JBGVUE010000001.1, from coordinate 1,275,034 downwards.
TGTTGAATATGATCATAAAGTTTTTCTCTTATAGTTTTTGCTATATTTTCAGAAGCTTCAGCGGACCATTTACCTTTTAAAAACAAAAATATACACTTTAATAGAGTTATTGTAATTAATACTATTGAGCAAATCCATAAATTCTTAACTAAAACTGGTTTTCCCCCTAACCAATTTACAAAATTCATTCCAAAACCAGGTAATTCCATAGGCTTATCAGATATAATAGAATCAATAGTGGTCTTAATAATAATTGGAGAAACAGTAGAAAACATTGTTGCAATCCCTATACTAAAAATAGCTCCAATGTACATGATTCTATTGCCTTTCATGAAACTCCATAGTAGTTTAAAATTTTTCATTGTATTACTTCCCCCTTTCTATTTGCGCCCATAAATCCAGTTTTTCATGTAAAGGTTTTTGTACCTTTACAATATTCGGCTTTTAAAAATTTCTTATTCATTTTTACACCTCCAAAATATAAAAAAACAAAAGCCCGGAACATAATATTCCTAAGGCTTTTATATACATTAAAATAGTAATTTTATTGTAATAAACTATTTATACCATAAAAATGCGTAAAAAAGCCACAGGTAAAACCTATGGCTTAAATGCAATATAAATAGTCATTAAAGGAAGGACTCCGTGGCAATAATCAATTATTGCTTTCACCCCATAGATCGTAATAAATTTTTAAGTTTTCAATGATCGCATTAAAGCTATCAGTGACTGTGTTAATATCACTAATTCTTTCAAACATTATATTTAACAATTTTACGACCTCCTTTTTTAAAATTTGTAAATATTATTTTTACATTTATTAGTATAAACCATATTTTTCTTGATTGCAAGTATATTTTTACAATTATTTTATTTTTTCTTTGACTATACTATTGGGTTTATAAATAAATTATATATAATCTTAATTATATTCATTTTTTAAATCCTTCTTTTTATTCTTTACTTCCGAGTCATTATCCTGTTTTTTTATACCCATAGCTGAAATTTGTTTATTAGTTTTCTTTCTTTTAGTCATTATTATCACATCCTTTATCTATCATTTAATTTTTTTGATTTTTTTCCATAATCTTTCTTATTTGATTTTCATCTAATTTTGTCCTAATTTTTATTTCTTTTGCCCCTATTCCAGCATCAATTAATTCTTTTGCATATTCCACTGCATCTTCATATTGGCCTTTTTTAAATTTTTTTAGCATAATAAAAACACCCCTTTCAAAATTATTTTCTCTTGAAAAGGATGTTTATATTCTAATTTATTTAAATACTTATTTTAATTTTAAATATCTAACTCTTTGTAAATTTCTCCCTCTAAGGTTTTTATACAGAATTTGTTATCTTCAAGTATTCCATAACAGTGAGGAGTGTTTTCTTTTGGAAAAGTAATAGATCCCGGATTTATAATAGATATACCATTAATTTTATCTGCCACAGGAACGTGAGTATGCCCATATATAAGAACATCTCCATTACTTATATTAGGCAAATTATCCTTATTATAAATATGCCCGTGAGTTAAAAATAATCTTTTTCCATTATATAAAATTATAGAGTAATCACTCATTATAGGATATTCAATAACCATTTGATCCACTTCACTATCACAATTTCCCCTTACAGCCATAATTTTATCTTTATATTCATTAAGTATTCTTGTAACTTCCTTTGGATTATATTCTTCAGGTAGTGGATTTCTAGCTCCATGATATAGTTCATCTCCTAGTATAACTATATACTGAGCTTTTTCCTTTTCATAAGCTTTTAGTGCCTTTCTTAAATATTTAGCTGAACCATGAATATCTGATATAAAAAATAGTTTCATATTATTTATCCTCTTTTCTTTAGATTTATTTGTCTTTATAATTACCTCTTACCAGTTATTTAAGTAACTTTAAAAGAGTTATAGTTAATTCAATGGAATTAACTTATCACTTGCAAGATCCCATTCATAAACCTTACCTGTAAATTTATCTACATAATACCATCCATTAGTTGCAATATGGTCTGACATATCTTCAAAGGCATGAATTACATAATATTGTATATCTCCTTTTTTGTCCATATGGTCATACTTATACTTAGTATTCTCCACTTTATTATTAGCGTATTTTTTCGCTAGGTTACAAGCTTCATCTACGCTAATTTCAGTAGCAGTAACTGTAGGTTTATTTTCTTTTTTTGATTCATATGCTGCTCTTCAATTTTCTTTTTTTCATAATATTCCTTCAATGCTATGACTCCAGTATTTTTTTCATCTATATTTAGTATTTCGTTTAAATACTTTTGTGCTTTATCATATTCTTTTTTTCTGCACTTTCTTTGGCATTATTTATATTTATTTCATTAAATATTTTTATGCATTTATCAATTTTATCCTTTGCCTTAGTGTAAAATTTACTATCCTTCCTTTTTATTTTATTGAATTCCTCTATAGCCTGTAGATACTTTTTATTATTCATAAACTCTAAAGCTATATTGTAAATTTCTTTTTCTGATTTAAGATTTTTGCTTCAATAATATCTTTTTGAACCCTATCACTTAGCTTATATTCCATAGCTTGCTTGTACATAGCTATAGCCTTATCATATTCTTCTAGTGCCATATATTCTTCAGCGTTACTTACTAAATTATCATAAACTTTTTTTCTATTATACTTATAGAACCCAAATAATAAAATAATTGCAACAATAATTATTGCCATCAACGTTATAATTATTTTTTTCTTATTCATTCTTTCAACTCCCTTAATACTTATTTTTACATAAAGCTATATTTTAAAATAATTCTACCTATTTTATGTACTACCATAAATATTATACCATATTAAATTACATATGAAATAGTGCTTATTTGCAAGAAAATCCTTAAGTAAGTTCATTTGGTGTTTTTTTAATTACAATTTAAATTCCCAAAAATTTTAAAAACTTAACACATCTGTTAACACCTATAAGCAATTCATCATACTATATATTGAAGACTTTACAAATTAACTATTTTATCTAATATACTTTGAAGTTTTCAAATTTAAATTAAAGGATGGATAATTAATGGCTAATTATTATGTTCAAACCCTAGTTTCTGTAACTACAAATGCAGAAAAAACTGCAATAGAAAAATTTAAAGTACACGTAACAGATGGCACAGACCCTGCTGAAGATATAGTTCTAGCAGATTTAACCCTAGCTAATTCAGGTGGAACTTTAACTTCAACTACTCAGTGGACTTTAGATACAACAGATGCAGCTAATGGTAATTATGAAATAACTTTTACTTCTGGTAATGAACAAGCAACAACAGAATATATTATTTCCTCTATTTCAAAAAGTGGAAATTTATCCGATAGATTATTTGTAGACTTTGCTCAGACTTTTGATTCTAGTGGAGAAGCAACTATAAATTATTCCATTACTAGCCCTGGTGGATACAAAGCTATAATTGATATGGCTGATGATGTAACTTTAAATAAAGCTTCAGCAAGCACTTACTACTTTAACAATCCACCAGATGCAACAAATAGTACTATTATAATTAACACAACCGGCTTTACTAAACCATATCTTGCTCAAGTTCTATCTGGAGGAACTTTATCAGTTCCTATGCTAGTAACTTTAAAAGACGCTAGCGACGTAGCTTTACAAGGTGATTGTGAAATTTCAATATACGCTGATTTACAGTAATTAATTTTAAAAGGACTATCTATATTGGATAGTCCTTTTTCTAAAAAAATCATTATTAGAATTGAGGTAAACAAAATGATTGAAACAAAAATAATTATTAAAAATATTACACTAGATTTTGTTACTTTTACCCTAGAGCCTGAAATAAACTCTATATCTAAAAGCCAGTTAAGGCTTCTTTTAAATAATGCGGCCTTTAATAATTATATTTTATTAATAGATAGCTCCACCCCAATAATTGTATATAAAATATTACCCTACTCCCCATTTAATACATCTGATCTATTAAACATGAAGATATTAGATGAAAGTATAGTATCAACTACTGTAGAAATTTTTTTCTGTATTTTTGTTTCTAAGGGAACCGTAAATATACCCTTTACTTTAACAGAAGTTAAAGAAGGAAAATGTATTTTTACTATAAATATAGTAAACTCAGAAACTACAAATATAAGTAGTTATCCTCTAATGCTTATTTATCCTATAGATTATAATGCTTCTGATATTTGGACAGAGTCTCCAGCATATTATAGTAATGAATTATTTAATGTTGATTTTAAAATCCTCACAGAAGGAGATACTCCAATTCCTGATGGTTACTATGAAATTGAAATTGTATAAAAACAAATGCGGCATATGAAATGTGCTATAGCCGCATTTATTTTATCACATAATTTCAACTATAGTAGGCACTGCAATAGGATTCATCCCAAGATTAGATCTAAGATTAACCTCAATCATTTCCATACCTTTTTTATTTATTCTCATAAGACCTTTTCCAATTCCATTGGTTACTTTAATTATTTGAATAGCCCTAATGAATTGATTGACTTTAGCCTCACTATAGGAAGTTGCCTCAATTATAATTTCATTATTTCCAGGTTCTAAAAGCATTTTACACATTGGTAATTTTTCATCATTCATATATACATTATATATATATATCTTTCCTAAATTTCCATCTACACTGTAGTCATTTTTATTTAATGTTTCTTTTTTCGAATTAATTACTATAATATTCTTTATACTCTTACTCCAAAGAGTATCAGGCTTAAATGTTAATACAATTGTGTGTTCCATATCGTTATTTACTATATCAGGATAAATTAATGGGGTTAAATTATATTGCCAACTTCCATTAATATAACTAAATCCTTTCATAATCTCTCCAATTTCGTTTTGCCAAAAGTTACCCTTGATCCTTCTCCAAATATATTTGAATTAGTATAGTCTTGCATTAATAAATATTCTGCAGTTTCTTTAAGAATTTCTTCCTGTAAGTTAGGTAAAATATAGGTTTCATTAATATATACTCCTTTTCCACAACTATATGGAATTATCTCAAATACATTGCCACCATCTTCATTAACCAAAGAAAAATCATTCTCTTCTATACGAACATAGGAAGGTGAACACTGATTACAACCAATTATTTTTACTCCTCCAAAAGAGTTATTAAAATTATTTTTATAGATATAATTATTATTTGCAGCAGTATATATTACATAGGTTTCTCCATTATCTCTACTATTAACTACTTGCTTTGTTAACTCAAAAAACACTCTCTTATATTTAATTTTATTATTCCGCTTCTTCTTAAACACTCACCTATATAAAATAGCACAGTATTTGTAGGCCCTTCCTGAAGTCCATCAAAATCAATAGTGCCAACCATTATATTTAATTTTTCAAAAATTAATCCTAAGCAAGAATTTTTCTCACCTTTTACCTTAATAAAAGCTTTATATAATTCATTTTCTCCTGCATCACACCAATTAACTATCTTACTTGTTGGAATTAAGCTTCCATTTTTTATAATAACTGAAGAATTATCTATATTAATATTATCTAGTAAAAATTTCTTTTGATTTAAATCTAAAGAAATCTTTTTATTATCTATATTAATTGAGAAATTAGGTACATTGATATCTTCTAATAAAATAATATTGTTTAAATAGCTCTGAACAAAGGCATAATTAATCACACTGTAAATATTTTTTATATAACAACTTCTGCTATTATAATCAATATCCATATTTAAATATTTGCCTTTAATGCATATATCTTTTTCTAAAATAGTTTTACCACTTATAAGTTTTATTTTCATAATAGCAATTTGCATATAAATTTTACTAGAATCTGGGTTACAAGCTTTGTACAAAATTTCCTTTGAATATAGATTTAAGTTAAACACTTGGCTATCTAAAACTATCTTTTCTAAATTCTCTATACTTACTTTTATATTTTTATTATTATATATGTCTTCTAATTTTCCTATTGTAATATTATAATAAACCTCATCTATAAAATATAAAGAAAGTTTATTTACTGCATCTATCATAGGTCTTAGAATTCTTAAAGAAGGATTATTATAATTTAATTGTATTCTTCCAGTATTTTTTACTATAATTATTTGCCTAATTGCATTTTTTACTGCTTCTAATTCTCCATCTAAAATCACATATGCTTCAATTTCAAAATGATTTATTACTGTTTTCTTAGAGAATTGTAGATTACTCTTACAGTTTAATGCTATATTTAATCTATTTATATGAAAGCTTAGTATTTTTAGGTTTAACCTAGTTTTCACAAATACATCTGTAAACTTTAAATTTCCCATTAAATAAATTTCTGCGTTATTTTGTAATAAATTCAATTTTAAATTTACAGGTGGACTAGTCTTATCTCCATTAATATACCTACAGTTTAAAATATTCATACTTGTATTTATATAGTTTCCTGTAAGTCTTAAACTATCTTGAGCTTTTTTCATATCAACTTCAATGTATTTATTTGAAAATGAATCACAAGTATCAATCCCTGTATCAGTAAGAACTGTTACTACACAGTTTTTCATGACTCCATGAAGACTTAAGCATGAGTTTTTAGCCCTAGTTTCTATAGGCATCAAAAATATACTTTTTAATTTTGAATTATAAGAATTAATACTTATCTTTCCAGAATTCCAAATTAATATCTCTTTAATATTGCTTTTCTTGTCTATATAAATTTTATTTTCACCCTTTGATGCTATATTGATTTTACTCACGGTTAAATTTTCTATATATAAATTCCCACCATTTAAATTAACTGTTAAAACTCCGTCTACTATAATATTTTGAATAACAATCGTCTTTTCTTCATATCCTTCACTTTTAATAGTTAAATTAGCATATTCTACTATACTTAAGTCTTTTGAATCATTAACTAGATGCTTTCCTTTAGACTTTAATTTAATTACTGATTTAGAATCTTTTTTTATAATTTTATTCATAGCAATCACCTTATATATACTATGATTATTTTTTTTAATGTGTAATCATTTTAATAAAACTTCTTGCCAAATTTAACAAGAAGTTTTATTTTATAGTTCACCTATTATAAAAAATTTATATCTATTTTGAATTAGGGAAGAATTCTTGTTCTATCTCTAGGAAATAAAGAAGCCTCCCTTACATTACTAAGTCCTAAAATTTTCATTGTAAGTCTTTCAAGTCCTATTGCAAGTCCACCATGAGGAGGCATCCCATATCTAAAGGTATCCATATAAGTTTTAAAATCTTCTGGATTTAAGCCCTTATATATCATATTTTCCTTTAGCATATTATAATCATGAATTCTCTGTCCACCTGTTGTAATCTCAAGTCCTCTAAATAATAAGTCAAATGAATGGGTAAAATCTTTACCTTTAGGCATAGTATACATTGGTCGTTTTTTTCTTGGATAATCCATTATAAATAAAAACTCTGACCCCAATTTTTCCTCTGCATATTTGCATATAAGTTTTTCAGATTCTGGATCTAAATCCCCTTCATTGCATTTTTTACCATACTCTTTTTCTAATATATCAATTGCTTTTGTAAAAGAAATTCTTGGTATGTTTTCTTTAATATTAGGCAATTTAATATCCAAATTTAGAATCAAATCCTTAGATTCTAGTTTTAATTTATTCATAATATGACTTAAAATTTTAGTTTCTAATTCCACTATTTCTTCTTCGTCTTTTATAAAACCAATTTCTAAATCCATACTCACATATTCATTTAAATGTCTATTAGTATTATGCTCTTCAGCCCTATATACATGAGCTATTTCAAAAACTCTTTCATAACCAGCACCGACCATCATTTGCTTATAAAACTGAGGACTTTGAGCCAAAAATACATCTTTATTAAAATATTTTAATTTAAAAATAGCTGTTCCACCTTCAGCTCCCTCAGATACAATTTTAGGTGTATATATTTCCGTAAAATCTTTCTTTAGTAAAAACTCTCTAAAGCCTTCAGCAATAATCCCTTGAACACTAAATATAGCATTAATCTTTTCTTGCCTTAAGCTTAAAACTCTATGGTCTAATATTGTATCCAAATTAGCATTAATTTCTTTAGTATTTATTTCAATTGGCAGTTCTTCTTTTACCTCTGAAATAATTTGAATAGAACTCCCTTGAAGCTCAACCTTTCTTATTTTATTATTACTTTCTACAACCCTACCCAAAATACATATAACTGATTCTAACTTAACTTCAATTTGAAAGTTATTATTATCTAAAACACATTGAATTAATCCTGTTCTATCCCTAAGTACTAGGAAAGTTACCTTACTTAGTTTTCTAATCCTATGAACCCATCCTTTAACACATACCTCATTACCTAAATTCATTTCTAGATTTTTAATTAATGTTCGCTGCATAAATATCCCTCCTATAAAATATTTAATACAACACTGCGCAGTGCATATTACAAAAAAATCCCTTAAGCAAAAATTTTGCCTAAGGGACGAATTATTCGTGGTGCCACCCTAATTAACTTTTAAATATAAGGCTCTTTAAAGGCACCATTAAAAAAATTACTAGGGAAAATATTTCGCTTTGCCATGGATAGCAAAATAAAAAACTCACTCCTAATTAGGAGTGAGTAAAATCCCACGGTACCATCCTTTTTAACCTTAAATAAAAAAGTTCTCTTAAGTTCATATAACGGTGAAAACCGATTTGTCCTACTAACAATAGTTTTCAAACAAACATCTCCAGAATGTCCTTCAATATTTATTTTCCTACTTGGCTCACACCCCTCCAAGTTCGCTTAAAGTACTCTTAAATATCTACTCTTTCTCTCATCGATTTTACTTTTTTATCATGTTATCACAAAGAAATTAAACTGTCAATGATTTTTTCTCAAATATAATCATTTTATTGAATTTGTTTTCTTTTTTATCTAAGCTTATTTTATACAATTTAGGACATCCAACACTTCTCCATTTTTTCATAAATGTAGGTGTGATTTTTGAAGAATAAAAAAATTCTCCGTCATATTCATCAGAATACTCAAAGAGAGTCAAAATGCTATTCTCATGCATTTTAACGATTTCCTTTTCTAAATTATTATATAAGGGCAAAAATACTTCATAGGTACTAAATATACTAGAAATTTTGTATTCTTAACCTTAACACTTTCCATTAAAACTCTTCTTACCAAAAATATATTCATGTCTTTTTTAGATAAATACATTTTTAAACTTATACTACCACTTTTTTTCAATTCTAACTTTAACCTAATCAATTCTATCACCTAACGCTTAAGGGAAGTAATATAATTTTTAATTACTTTATATACTCCATCGTCATTATTGCTCTCTGCAATATAATTAGCTTTACTCTTCACTTCTTCACAAGCATTTTCCATAGCATAACTATACTTAGCAGCCTTAAACATATCTAAGTCATTATAATTGTCTCCGAAAACCATAGTATCATTTCCATTAATTTCGAATATCTTCTGAAGCATCTTTATTGCTTGTCCCTTATTTACACCTTTATTCATAATATCTATCCAACAATCTCCAGAAACTACACATTCAATATTGGAGTTTAAATTCTTTTTCAACTCTTTAACTATATGAGGTTTTATTCCCTCTGATACATAATATGTCATTTTATATATAGAATCTTTAACTTTATCAAAGGAATCAAGCACAATATATGGTATATTCATATTTTTAAATATTTCGAGAAGAGATTTAGAAGGATTTACTACATAAGCATTTTCCTCTCCAGCTAAAAAGAATTCTTCACCAAATCTTCTATTTAAACTAACTACGCTATCTATATCTTGTTTATCTATGGCATTTTCGTATATTGTTTTTCCCTTTTTATTGTACTTTATTATAGCTCCATTGTGAGCTATAAAAATCATATCATCCTTTACTTTATTAAAGTTTTGATCAAGCTGAGAATAAAATCTACCACTAGCTGCCGCAAACCTTATTCCCATTTTGTGCAAATTAGGTATTAACTCATATACTTTTGGGCATATTATTCCATTGTCATTTACTAGTGTTCCATCTAAATCTGAAGCTATAAGCTCTATCATACCTATTCCTCCTTTGTTACTAAACATCTAAACTTTTGGATAGAATACTTTCTTCTAAAATCTAATAATATTAGCTAATAATTTTATACTTGTCCATAATCTCTAAATATCTATCTTCTCTCAATATTTTTTGCTTAATTATATATGTTTTCTTTCCAGTAATATTCTTCTTTACAACTACCTCTTCAAGAAAATTGCATCCGCATTTTTCACAATAACCTATACTTATGAATCTCCAATCTAAAAATTTAAAAGGATATTTCATTTTTACTTTTTTCTACATTTTGGGCAGTGCAATTTTATGCATTCTTCTTCTATGTGAACTTCTGATGCATTTGTTACTGTAATAGCTGGCATTGCATGTATATTTTCTACTATATACTCCTTTAAATCTCTCATATGATATATTTTTTTAAAAACCTCAACGGTAAACTCTGTATCATACAATGCATCATGTAGCTCTTCCTCATTAAAATCTATGTTTAATTTACTCAATGCTCTTTTTAATGAAAGGCAATTCTTCTCACCTAAAGCTTTGGTACAATAGTCTTGTATATCTATGTATTTATCAATCCATGATAAATTTTTATACTTATGAAAATTCGCATTTCTAATAAGTTCTATAATATCATCTTTTGCCCAAGAACAGATAATCATATTTTCTCCTGAAAATATTCTAAATTTTTCTATAGCAGTACAAAAATCTACTCCCTTATTTAACTGTTCCTCGGTAATACCTGTCATCCCAGCTACAACAGGATTTATGTGTCTATATATCACAGGTTTTATATAGAGCTTCAAATTATCTATCACATTTAAATCTTTGTCCAGTTTCATAGCTCCAATTTCTATTATTTCATTAGGGCATTGTGCATTTATATCCGAACTCTTACTTCTATCAAATAATTCCCTGTTATAATTATTGAATTCCATGTCAAAAATAACAAAATTCATACATTGCCTCCTAAAAAGATTATACACACTTCCATAATTAAACCATCCATTACCTAGTATTATATTATAGCATAAAAATTAAGAACTTGCCTTTTATTTTATAATGTTACTGTACAAAAGCTTTCTCCTCTTATAATCTTGTTTTAGGAATTTACTTTATAGCACATTATTGTATAATGTATATGTACTAATTTTATTTTATCGAGAGGTGTATGATGACAAAACATTTATTTATATTAAACCCTTCAGCAGGTAAAGGTGATGCTCTTAAGTATATACCGCTTATAGAAAATTATTTTAATGACTTAGATCATGAATTTGAAATAAAAATAACTGAATATAAAGGCCAAGCTACAGAGCTTGCCAAAGACTTTTCAAAAAAAGGTTTCCATAGAATTTATGCAGTTGGAGGAGACGGTACTGTTAATGAAGTTTTAAATGGCTTAATTGGAAGTAGTAGTATACTTGGTATTATTCCTTGCGGTACTGGGAATGACTTCATTAAAAATATAACATCATCAAAAAAAGATATTTTAAAAAATACTATACAGGGAACTATAAAAGAAATTGACATTGGTAAAATCAACAAAAACTACTACATAAATATATCATCAATAGGATTGGACTCTGAAGTAACTTATAATGCAAGGCTATTTAAGGGTAAAAAATATATTCCAAGTAAGCTAGCTTATATATTAAGCCTTCTTTATACTCCATTTAAATTCAAACCCTTAAAGCTAGATATAACAATTGACGACACTAATTTTTCCCAGGAGTCTCTTCTTTTAACAAGCTCTAATGGTAAATGCTACGGTGGAGGAATATATATTACCCCTGAAGCTGATATTTTTGATGGATATTTAGATATTTGCTCAATTAAAAAAGCAAATTTTTTTAGACTTATGAAATACATTCCAAGAGCTTTAGGTGGTAAGCTAGACGGCATACCTGAAGTATCTTATTATAAAGCAAAAAAGTCACAGTAAACTCCAATAAAGAATTTACTGTGAATATTGATGGTGAAATATTAAAAAGTAATAGTGTTAATTTTGAGATTCTTCCAAAGGCACTTAAAATCCTTATGCCAAAAATTGAACAGATTTCCTAGTAAAAGCCTTGTTATTTTTCCTAATCCTAAAAGAAATTAGTTTAAAATTGGAATGATGTATTATATCTACCCAGTATCTATACTATAAATTTAGGGTTAGGAGCTAATTTAGATATTTTAAATATTTCTATCAATACTAACTATAGCCTTACTAAATACCTTTACCGCTGCTTTTAAGTCCTTTTCATTAAAGTCAAATTCACTACTATGATGCTCACCTTTTATATTACTTCCAAACATCACATATACTGACTTTCCACCTTTTGAATTCACTCTATTCATCATATATGAAAAATCTTCACTGGCTCCAAATTTGATTTTCTCATTGCAGACATAGTTATACTCTTTTAAGTCCTTTGCAACTTTTTCAACTTCCATTACTAACTCATCATCACTTTCTGCATTTAAAGCCTCACCCATTGGAACTATAGTTAAATTAACACCATGCATTTTAGCACTTGACTCCAAGACTCTATATGCATAATCCTTCATATAATCATTAAGTTCCTTAGTCTCTCCTCTTGTTTCAATAAGCATTTTAGCCGTAGATGGAATTATATTTCTCGAAGTCCCTGATATTAGCTTACCTACATTTATCCTAGTTGCACCCTTCCCGTTTCTAGGAATAGCATTTAAATTTAATATGGCTGTAGCCGCCGCAAGTAGTGCATTATTTCCTTCTTCTGGATTGCTGCCTGCATGACTAGGTTTTCCTTTAAAATAAGCATCAAATTTAGAAGTAGCTAAAAAGCCATCTACATCGCAAAATATTTCTTTAGATTTCCTTGCTTTAATTCCAATATGTCCACCAATTAAATAATCTACATTGTCTAATATTCCAGCATCCACCATAGACTTTGCACCTAATACACCTTCTTCTGCCGGCTGAAAAATTAGTATTATTCTTCCTTTTAATTTACTTTTAAGTTTAGCTAAAATTGCTGCAACACCAATACCAATAGCAGCGTGTCCATCATGTCCACAAGCATGCATATAATTGCAATTTTTAGAGCAAAACCTAATTTATAAGGTAAGTGATTATACTCATGACTTTCTTTTATGCTTAAAGCATCAATATCAAATCTAGCAGCTATTGTAGGCCCCTGCCCATTTTCCAAAATTCCAACAACACCTGTGTAACCATTTTTCATAGACTTTGCATACTTTTCATAGGCCCCTTGGCTTAAAGCCCTTTCATACTCTTTTTCTAAAATTTCCTCACTTGGCACTCCCATTCTAGAGGTATCTTTTATTACTTCCCTGCCAAGCTCTATTTTATATCCAAAATTCTCAAGCTTCTTTGCGATTATAGATGCAGTCCTAAATTCTGTCCAGGCTATTTCCGGATATTTATGGAAATCTCTTCTATCTTCAATTATTTTATCCTCTAGATTTTCGGCTATTTTATCTATAATTTCATACATGCTATCCCTTCCTAAATTATATATTCAATTTTTTAAATGCATAAGGGGCACCAATTGTACACCACATAACAATAATTCCATAGTTTATAACATAACTTAATTCCCCAAATGCAGGAACTTTTTTTAGTATTATTTTTATAACTACAAGAATAAACAACCCTAAAATAAACCTAATAGTGTTTTTTATTTTATTTTTATGCATCTCTAAATTTATATATTTATTCTCTACACTATATCCAATTAGAAAACCTAAAAACATTCCTACAGCTTTAGCATAGTCAACACTTTTAAAATAAGACATCCCAATAATAGATAGAGCGCATAACATAACAACTATCTTTTTATCCTTGGCTTTTTCAATTGAATCAAAAATTATATTAGAAATAAATACGCTTAGAATAGCAAAGATTAAACCTCCAACAACGTCTCTTGTCCAATGAAGTCCTAAATAAATTCTAGACAATCCAACTAATAAAGTGAATATTATTCCTATAACTGTTAATTTTTTATTCTTAAAATGTAAAATTAAAGTTGTCCATAAAGTAGCAGTGTTTTGTGTATGCCCACTTGGGAAAGAGTATCCCGTAGCAGTTTTTGCTCTCAAAGATCTTATACCATCTTTTCCTATAGGCCTTGCTTCTTTAACTATATCTTTTATAAGACCATTTATAAGAAAACTAAAACTTAAGGAAAGTCCCAGTTTATACCCTAATTTTTTATCTTTACACCACAAAAATAAAAGTAAAACTACCATAGCTAAATATTCTTCTCCTAAAACAGTTACAGTTAGAAAAAATTTATCTAGAAATGGGTTTGCAAAACTTTGAATAAATTTTAATATTTCCAATTTATAAAATCCCCCTTATTAATTATTTTCACAGGTACATCTAACTAATTTTATCCAAAAATACTCAACTTCTTCTGGTAAGGCGTCTTTAATAAGTTTTAATTTATGAGTATTTAATTCAACAATAGTATTTGAAATTAGATTTATATACTTTTCAGGTATAAAATCCTTTATATTTACGTCTTTGCCTTCCTCTTTACACTTAACTATGTGCTCCTGAACTGTTTGAAGACTAATATTTCTAATATCTTTTATTTTATCTAAACTGTTTCCCTCTACAAACATTTCATAAGTAATGATATAACTAGGTGTCTTTTTACTCTTCTCACCGTCATTTACTAGAATCTCTTTTTTACTTTCAGCTTTATTATCTAGCCTTAAATCAATACTATCTTCTTGGTTTATAGATTTTTCTTTCATGTATACAGAAATTGCCTTTAGAAATTTTTCACCGTATTTATTGTATTTTAATTCTCCAACACCTTTTATATTTAAAAACTCTTTTTTATTTTTTGGCATATTTGTTGCCATTTCATTTAAACTAGCATCTGCAAATACAATATAAGGTGGTATTTTTTCAGTTTCAGATATTTCTTTTCTTATGCTTTTCAAAATCACAAATAATTCACCGTAACCTTGAATCTTTCTTATTACCTTAGGAATTTTAATAAATATCTTCGTATTATCCTTTAATGCCTCTATGGCTCTATTTGTAAGTTTAACTACAGGGTATCCATCATTAGTAAGTCTTAAATATCCATCTGCTGCAAGTTTATTTATAATATTTAATATAAATTTCTTATCATATTCCTTCATTAATCCATAGGTAGATAATTTGTTTAAGCCATTTACAATTACTTTTTTATTCTTAGAACCCTTTAATACATCTGTAATCATATGAGTTCCATACTTTTCTTTCATTCTGTATACACAGGAAAAAATTTTTTAGCCTCTAAGCTTATATCTTTGTCTGTGCTTTCATCGTTACAATTCCCACAATTATTACAATTATCGTAGTTTACATTTTCACCAAAATACTCTAATATGTACTTTCTAAGACATTGAGAGGTATAACAATAATCTGTTATTGACCTTAGTTTTTCATATTCATTAGTTTTTCTCTCTATAGAAAGGCAAGTCTCCTCAATAAAGTACGTCTGCAATTGAATATCTCTAGGATTAAATAGTAAAATGCACTCACTTTTTTCTCCATCTCTTCCTGCACGTCCTGCTTCTTGATAGTAAGCTTCTAGATTTTTAGGCATATTGTTATGTATTACATACCTAACGTTAGACTTATCAATTCCCATACCAAAAGCATTTGTTGCTACCATAACATTTATATCGTCATAGGCAAATTTATTTTGTACCTCTTCTCTTTTTTATCAGATAACCCTGCGTGATATAATCCTACTTTAACGTTGTTTTTAACTAGAAATTTATATATATATTCAGTCTCTTTTCTAGTGGCTGCATATATAATTCCATTACTGTCCTTATGTTTTAAAACATAGGACAAAATGTACTCTTGATTGTTTTCACCCCTAAGCACAGAAAAGTATAGATTTTTCCTATCAAATCCAGTTACATAGACTTTGGGTTCATTAAGTTTTAGAAGTTTTATTATATCATTTTTAACAACTTCCGTAGCTGTAGCTGTATACGCACCTATTACAGGCCTTGTATCTAGAAATTCAATAAATTTTGATATTTTCTTATAACTAGTTCTAAAATCATGTGCCCACTGAGATATACAATGAGCCTCGTCTATAGCTATAAAAGATATATTTACATCCTTTATTAGTGCACAAAAATTAGAAGATTCCAATCTTTCTGGTGCTATATATACTAATTTATACATACCGGTTAATATACCATAAATTCTGTCCGTAGTTTGCTTTTCTGTTAAAGAACTATTAATATATGTTGCCTTAACACCCAGCTCATTTAAATTATCTACTTGATCCTTCATAAGAGAAATAAGAGGTGAAATTACAATAGTAATGCCTTCAAATAAAATCGCAGGAACCTGAAAACATATTGATTTTCCAGCACCTGTTGGCATAATTGCTAATACATCCCTACCCTTTAGAACGTCCTTTATAATCTCTTCTTGACCTTTTCTAAAATCGTCATAACCAAAATACTTTTTCAAAATATTTTTTGAATTGCTAAACATATAACCTTCTCCCTTTAAATTAAAACAGAAATTACTTATTATTTTAAGGTGTACCACTCAAAATATGATTATATATTAAAATTATATTTATGTAAAACTAATTAAAACATTATGTAATTAATAAATGTAGAAAACTAAAGATTTTTATTATAAGCGTTAGTAAATAATGCCTAAATTTATAAATTCTAATTAAACGTTTGCTTTTAATCTAAAATAGGTATATTTTAATCTTGTTATATGGTTATTTATATTGTATAATATAATTACAGTAATTGCTTAATGCATATTTAAATCCTACATAATTATTTAATTAAATATTTACATTATTGACATATTTTATTTATAATAGTAGTAGTATGTATTTAATTTTTAAAGAATAATTGTAAATAGTAAAAAGGGGGCGCTGTATACGAAAACTAAATTAAATCTAAAATTTCAAAAAAGCGAAAGTTATTGACTTTATTTTTTATTAGTATTCTTGTGTTTTCAATTATATTTTCTAATACTACTTTTGCAAAACCAAGAGGTGGATTCCACTCTGGAAGTTTTAAAAGTTCTTTTTCAAGGCCAAAAACTTCTAGCATAAAATCTAAAATTTTTAAATCTGGAAACTTTAAAAATAGTTTTTCAAAAAATTTTCAAAACCTGTAGGCAATTTTAAATCTGGTAAATTTAAAGCCTCAACCTCTAATGAAAGTATGAAACATTCCTATAACAATAAAAATTATTCCTATGGGAAAAAAACTAAATTTAGTTTTATACCAGTACCAGTTTTTAGAAATAGGCATTATCACAGTATGGGGAATTTATGGTTAGGATTTGGACTATTAAGAGGACTTATAAAGTTTATAGCATTAATAATATTAATTTTTATAGCAGTAAGAATTATAAAAAGGTTTTTCTAATTTTAATAAAAAATTTTTTATAAAACAAAATTTTGAGGAGGATTATATAATGAGTGTTTTCAAAAGAATTTCCAACATGTTTAGAGCAAAGGTAAATGGTGCATTGGATGAAATGGAAAATCCAATAGAACTACTGGATCAAAAGATAAGAGATATGGAGGAAAGTCTAAATAAGGCTAAAATTTCATCAGCTCAGATTTTAGGAAATGTTCATGAACTAAAACAAAAAATAAATAAATTAAAACTTGAATCTGAAGACTATGAAAGTAAAATAAAAATTGCCCTTAAAGCCAACAATGAAGCTTTAGCTAAAAAAGCATTAGAAAAGAAGCTTGAAAGTGACAAAAGCCTTGATAGTATTAATAAAAGCTATATAGAAGCTAAAACAAAGGCAGACACTATTAAGGAAAAACTAATAGAACTTCAAAAAGAAATAGAAAAAACAAGATCTTACAGAGATGAGGCTGCAGCAAGATATAATAATGCTGAAGCCACTGAAAAAGTAAATGAAATTTTATCAAATGTAGATACAAAATATAACAAAATTAATATTGATGATATAGAGAGAAAAATTGAACGTAAAGAAGCAATAGCTGAAGGATTAGGTGAATTAAAAACTGATACCTCTCTTCAAGATGAATTTGAAGAACTTGAAAAGAAGGTAAATTTAGAAGATGAACTCTTAAAATACAAAGAAGATTTAAACAAATAATGTGATAGGTGATAAATATGGGCAAACTAGATGATTTCATACAAATAGAAAAATCCAAATATGGTTCTTTATTTTCAGATATTGAATTTGCAATAAACAGTGTAAGCGAGTTACTAAGCGAAGATTCACTAAAGGAACGTAAATATTACACTAGAGTTCCTATTTTAAAAAAATATATTGAACTTTTAGACTCAATTAAGTTAGATAAAAAAGAAAAAGCTTTCTTAGTTTCTTTGACCAAGATAAATATATAAATATATTGGAAGACTACAAAAAGAGAATAAAGAAATCTTCTTGCAACTTGAATGCTGCAGTAAATGTAAATGCTTAAATTGCACTAGAAACTGTGGTTTTGACAGTTGTAAAAGATGCACTAAGGGAAGTAGAATATATTCCTGCGACCATACTAAAACCAATGTATCTCTTGAAAATAGAACTTTAAACCTTTTAAATGAAGATACAAATGAAGATGACATATACTATGTTCTAGCCATAATACAAACCCTAAAAATGGATACTAGATATATAGTCATAAAAAATTCAAGGACAAAGGAAAAATATATTTTATATTATTACCCTGGTATATCAGAAGACAGCTATGCTGAAATTACTAAGGAAGAGGATTTTAATTTTGCAGCATCTACTTATGATAGTTTAGGAATTGACTAAACTATCACTTAAATCAAAAGGGGAAAACTTAAGTTTTCCCCTTTTGATTATTTAAATTTTAAATTTTCTTATTCTTTCTTTCATGTTGTCCGCTAAATTGACTTGCTTTTCTGAGCCTTTAGCAATTTCTTCTATAGCCTCTGCAGTTTCATTAATACTACTTAGTATTTCCTGAGCCTCACCATTTATTTTTACTGATGCTGTATTTGTTTTTTCAATAGCTCTAGAAACTTTTTTTACTGATTCAATCATTTTTTCGGTACTATTTTTAATATTATCTGCAATATTTTTTACAGTTTGGGCGTCTTTTTCATACTCAACCCCAACATCTACAAGCATATCATAATCGCCTACTACCTTGTTGTTAATAAAATTCAACATGCTATTTGCATCTTCACTTAGATTTTTAAAGGCATTTTCAACTTTCTCCACTAAATTTTTTATTTCAGATACAGCTCTTGCTGATTGTTCCGCTAGATTTTTTACTTCTACTGCAACAACATTAAATCCTTTACCTTGCTCTCCAGCTTTAGCAGCTTCAATAGCTGCATTTAAAGATAATAAATTTGTCTGCTTTGCAATATCGCCTATTACTTCAGACATGGTTCTTATTTTGTCTACAATCTTTCCATCTTCAATAGATTGAATTACTTTATTTTGTTTTTCCTTGTATAAACTTATAGCTTGTACCTTAGATTCTTCTGCTTTACTTTTTACTTCAGTTGCCCTACCAAATATTTCTTTGGAAGTTATGCTAGCGGATTTAGAATCATTAAATAACTTTCCTAAATTCTCCTCAATTCCTGTTGCACTTGAATTTGCTTCATCTGCAGCTTTAGAAGTATTTTCAATATTTCTAACTACTTCATTTACTGATGTGCTTATAATTTCTACTTTAGAAAATATTTCTTCAACAGCTGCTGCAAGCTCTTCACTAAAACTACTGCTTTCATCAATACTTTCAATTATATTTTTAACTAATTTTCTAGTATTGTCCATTGCTAGATTTAAGGAGGTTGCAAGCAAACCTATTTCATCTTTAGACTTAACATTGATTTTGGAAGTTAAATCACCACTACTAATAGTCTTTGCAAAATCAACTCCTTTTCTTAAATTTTTAATTAGATATATTAAGGTATAGGTTAATAATGCCGTAGACATTATTATACCAACACTCAAAGAAATCAAAATTTTTGTCCTCAATTTATTTGCCAACTCTTTGCTTGATTTAATTTCTTCGTTAGATATACTTATCAGTTCTTCATGAAATTTATCTATATTTGAAATTACATTATTAGAAAGCTTGTCCTCCTGATTATTAAAGTTTTCTATAGAGAAATCCTTGTTATTACTTACTCTGATTTTAATTTGATCCTCTATAAACTTTGAATATTCATCTAAGGAAATCTTTAAATTTGACAACTCTAATTGAAAATTAGAATCAGTAACATTATTCTGTAATTTATTTAGATCTTCCTTTATTCCTAAGCTTGTACTATTACTTAAATTTATACACTCATCTATTTTTATATAGCTATTACCTTGAATACACTCTTTAATTAAACTTCTTTCATCATTATAATTTTTAGTTATTTTGTTGATTAACTTAATATTTTCTATACTTTCTTCTTTGAACTCTAGATTTTTAACACTAAGTGTCCTTATTCCCTTTGAACTTATTACACTTGTGGAAATAAACATAAGAGATATCAATAAAAAACTAACTATTATTTTACTTCCTATTTTAAAATCTCTTATTTTTTTCATATCTTCTCCTTCTTTTAAATTTGATTTAAAACTCTATTAACTCTTGATATTTGCATATCTTTTTCCCTATAATATAATATGTTATTTTATCAATTTTGTTAAATTACAAGGAGGCAATCATGAAAAAAACATTTTATAAAAAAATTTATTAGTTATTGTGCTGTTTTAATATGGATGATAGTGATATTTAAATTTTCCTCTGAACCTGCAAATATTTCTGATGCTAAAAGCAGGTTTGCAATTGATATATTAAATACCCTAGGCCTAAACTTAAATACTTTTATTGGAAAATCAACAAATTACATAATCAGAAAAATTGGTCATATAACAGAATACATGATTTTATCCATTCTTCTTTTTAAAGCCTTATCTTTTGATTTTAGTAAAAAAAAGACTTTAATATACACCTTTTTTTAAGTGTTTTATATGCCTGTAGTGACGAATTTCATCAAACTTTTATTTTGGGACGAAGTGGACAGTTTACTGATGTATTAATTGATAGTTTAGGCATTTTAATAGGTATATCTGCAATTTATAAGCTTAATAAGATTTTATTATCTAAAAGGCAAGAATATTGAATACAATTAGGCTCTTATCTATTTCTTTTACTTGCATTTTCATGTAATATATTATATTAGAGACCATATAAATTACTTCTAATTTATATAATTTCATTTAATAAAAAACAATTAGGGAGGATTCAAAATGAGTACACATATTGCTGCAAAAGAAGGTCTAATAGCAGAAACTATATTATTACCAGGAGATCCATTGAGAGCAAAATACATAGCTGACAATTTTCTAGAAGACGTTATCTGCTATAACGAAGTTCGTGGTATGCTTGGATTTACAGGAACTTATAAAGGTAAGAAAGTTTCAGTTCAAGGAACAGGTATGGGCGTACCCTCTATATCAATATATGCAAATGAACTTATAGAAAACTATGGTGTTAAAAATCTAATAAGAGTTGGTACTTGCGGTGCTATACAAAAGGATATTAAGGTTAGAGATTTAATTCTTGCCATGGGATCTTGCACAACTTCAGGAATAAATAGAAGACGCTTTAACGGAATGGATTTTGCACCTATAGCTAGCTTTGAACTTTTAAATAAAGCTTATGAAGCATGCAAAAATAAAGGCATAAGCCCTAAAGTAGGAAATATTTTAACAAGTGATTTATTCTATGATGACACTCCAAATTCACTAGACATGTGGATTAAATACGGCGTTTTAGCTATAGAGATGGAATCAACTGCCTTATATTCTCTAGCTGCTAAATACAATGTTAACGCTCTTTCTATATTAACTGTAAGCGATAACGTAATAACTGGAGAAGAAACTACTGCAAAAGAAAGACAAACTACTTTCACAAAAATGATGGAAGTTGCCCTTGAATTAGCTTAACTTTTAATTTTACCAAAGCATTTAAATCTAAAAAAGGAACTGTAACACAAAAACATGTGCTCAGTTCCTTTTCTTATATAAATCTTAAAATATACTCTAAACTTAATTGTTATTCTATAGTGTTTTCAGTTTTTACTCTGCTCTTTGCGCTTATTAAGAATACTATTAAGGCTGCAAAAGCTACTGCAATTCCTATAGGATATCCAATACTGTGAGCTAATTTAAAACCTTCTGGTGCTACTAAAATATAAGTAATAGAAACTGCTGTCATAAAAGTTGCAGGTACTGTAGCAATCCAGTGTGCTTTTTTCCTTAATGCAAGGTACATTGCAGCTGTCCAAAGAACAACCATTGCTAAAGTTTGATTAGACCATGCAAAATATCTCCAAATTATATCAAAATTAATTGTTGTTAATACAAATCCTATAAGGAACAATGGAATACTTATAACTAATCTGTTTTTAATAGCTCCTTGTTTATACCCTAACATATCAGCTATAGTAAGTCTGGCACTTCTGAAGGCTGTATCCCCTGAAGTTACTGGACAAGCCACGACTCCAAGTATAGCAAGCACGCCACCGACTTTTCCAAGTAATGTGTTTGATATTATGTTAACAACATAAGCAGCCCCACCATTTTCACTCATAGCTTTTGCAAGTTCTGCTGTTCCTCCAAAGAAAGTCATTGCAGCAGCTGCCCAGATTAAAGCAACTATTCCCTCAGCTATCATTGCTCCGTAAAATATTTTTCTTCCTTGCTTTTCATTAGTTATGCATCTTGCCATAAGTGGAGACTGGGTAGAATGGAAACCTGAAATAGCTCCACAAGCTATAGTTATAAACATAAGTGGCCAAATAGGAAGATTGCTAGGATGCATATTTGTTAAAGTGATTTCAGGAATATGATATCCTTTAAAAATAATGCCACAACTTACTCCAAAAGCCATAACTAAAAGAACTACACCAAACAATGGATATATCTTTCCGATTAGCTTGTCTATTGGAACTATAGTTGCAATTACATAATAAGCAAATATTACATATATCCAAAATGCTTTATTAAGAACATCTGGTGTAAGTCCTGCTAAAAGTCCAGCAGGTCCTGTTATAAATACTACCCCTACTAGTATAAGAACTACTACAGAGAATATTCTCATAAAGTTTTTAAATCCACTGCCTAAATACTTTCCAACTACTTCTGGAATACTGGCACCATCATTTCTAACTGAAAGCATACCAGAAAAGTAATCATGAACTCCTCCTGCAAAAATTGAACCAAGTACTATCCACAAAAATGCTGCAGGTCCCCATAAGGCTCCTGATATAGCACCAAATATTGGTCCTAAACCTGCTATATTAAGAAATTGAATTAAAAATATCTTCCATGAAGACATAGGCACAAAATCTACTCCATCTTCAAGTCTTACAGCGGGAGTCTTTATATTTTCATCAGCTCCAAAAGCCTTTTCCACTATAACACTATAAGTAAAATAACCACCTATTAAAGCTATAATTGATAAGAAGAATGAAACCATAATAATTCCTCCTTTAATATAATATCGTTTACATGTTAATTATATAATAGTATTTTGTACTTATAGTGTTTTTCCGATGAAATGCAAAAAAGAGCATATAAAGTGCATTTATATGCCCATTATATGCTTAAAATCACTAATATTATTTCTACTCACTGGCACTTCTACATTGATTTTATCCAATTTGACCATGTAAGTGTTATTAAACCAAGGATTAATTTCTTTTATCTTATCTAAATTCACTAAATAAGACCTATGGGTTCTAAAAAATATTTTAGATGAAAGTTTCTTTTCTATATGGGATAGAGTTTGATTTAAAATATAATCTTCTTTTTCTGTGCATACTATAGTTTCCCCCTCTTCCGCTTTACAGTAATATATGTCATTTATATTAAGAACTAACATTTTGTTATCCTTCCAAACGGTTATTTTGTTTTTAGAGGGTTTGCTTTTAACTTCCCTTTCAATTCTATCTAATCTTTTTAATGTATTAATAATTCTATCCTCTGAATAAGGTTTTAATATATAATCAAAGGCTTCTATTTCAAAGGCTTCAAGGGCATGTTCTTTATAGGCTGTTATAAAAATAATATAAATTTTTTTCTTGAATTTATTTATAATTCTTGCTATATCCATTCCTGAAATCTTAGGCATATTAATGTCTAAAAAAATAATATCAGGAACATTTTTTTCTATAAATTTAAGTGCTAAAGTAGCATCATCAAATTCATCTAACATGTTTAAATTGCTATAATTGTCTATAAAATATTTAAGTTCCTCCCTAGCTGGATACTCATCGTCTACTATTATGCAATTCATCTTTTCTCATCCTTTCATTTAAAATAAAAGTGGTTCTAGTACCCTTTTTTAATTTTTCAATATTAAGTCCCTTTCCATAGAATATTTTAAGCCTAGTATTAACGTTAGAAATTCCAATTTTATTGCAGTCCATCTCCCCACTATATACCTTGTTTATTATATTTTGTGAAATGCCAATACCATTATCTTCTATACAAACTTTTACACTTTCATCTTCAGTTTTATTAATACTAATTTTTACAATTCCTTTTTCTCCAGTTGGAATTATTCCATGTTTTACAGAATTTTCAACAATGGGCTCTATTATTAAATTTGGAATTCTTAAATTCAAATTCTCATCTATTTCATATATGATGCTTAATTTATCTCCAAATCGAGCCTTTTCTATATCAATATAGGCTTTAATTTGCTTAATTTCATCATAAATATCTACCATTTCATCCACAACATCTATATTATACCTCAAATATGTAGAAAGATTTATAATAAGTTCTCTAGCCTTATCTGGATTTATCCTAACAAAAGATGATATTGTATTTAAAGCATTAAACAAAAAGTGTGGATTTATTTGTGCTTGAAGAGCTTTTATTTCCGCCTTATTTGCCATCTCTTTAAGTTTTTCTACTTTACTTATCTCTATTTGAGTTGATATTATCTGGGACAAACCTTCAGCTAGTTTAATGTTTTTATAGGAAACTCCTTCTTCAAAAGCATAATATATCTTTAATGTTCCAATAGTTTTTGTGCCTTCTTTTAAGGGAACTATTATTGCTGATTTCAATGGACAGTTTTTAACTTTACAGTTAATTTCATCCTCCCCTTTAAGCACCATGATTTCACCTTTATTTACTACTTTCTTAGTTCCCTCTGTTAAAAAATGTTCACCCTTAACATGATGATCGTGTCCAAGACCAACATGAGCTAATATTCTCTCCCTATCAGTAATTGCAACTGCATCTGCCTTCGTTGACTTTTTAATAATGTCACATATTTTGTCATAAGCATTATCAGAATTATATCTAAAATATGGAAGAGTCTTGTTTGCAATTTCAAGAGCTAACTTAGCCTCACTTGCCCCTATCTCTTCTTTTTCATTATGTATTTTCTGTATTAAAAGTATTACAAGAGCTATACCAATACCATTTGCAAAAGTCATAGGTATATAAATATTTTTTACAATGTAAAATGCCATTTTAAAAGGCTTTGACATTGAAAGTATAAGGATCATCTCTATACTTTCCATAACAATAACTCCAAAAATCCATAATACCAATTCTTTTGTCTTTTCTTATTTTTAATATATATATATCCTGATAAAGCCCCTGAAAGTACAGTTGCTATTGAGCATGGAACAGAAGTTATTCCAATTGGATAAATAACAACCCTATGAATTGCTGCAATTAATCCTGCAGCAATCCCGACTATTGGGCCACACATTATTCCACCTGTCATTACACCAATTATCCTTGTATTTGCAATGGCTCCATTTATTTCTGTACCAACATAGGTTCCAAGTATACCAAATCCTCCAAATATAATTGATAAAATAACTAAATCAACTTTATTAAATGCATCTTTTTGCAATATTTTTTTAAAGCTTCTTACATTTGTGACAATAAAAGCTATTACTATAATATATCCTAAGTTATTTACTAAATTTTTAAGTAATTCAATCATCTATACCCTTCCTCTTATGGTGAATCATATTTTAATTATTTTAATAATAAGATTTTATTCTTTCATCTTCCACTTAGCACCATCTTTTGTATCAATTAATTCAACTTTCATCTCTAAAAGTTTATTTCTAATTTCATCGGCTTTTGCCCAGTTCTTGCTTTTTCTTGCATCCTCTCTTTCAGTTATTAACTTAGTTATAAAAGTCTCCTCCGGTTTTTCTGAATTTCTACTTTTCTCTTCCCTAAAATCAAGGAGATTCAAGGATAATACTTTGTCAAAATCATTTACTAAATATATTTTTTCAGCTTCTTTAAGAGAATTATCTTTTAAAACCTCATACAAAACCGTAAAGGCATTTGCAATATTTAAATCATCAGATATTTCTTTTTTGAATTTATCTTTATAATGTTTTATACTTATTTCATTTATATTTTCTTCATTTTTTACTTTTTCATTTATAGAATATATTCTTTCCTTAAGTCTTTTATATGAAACTCTTGCCTCTTCTAAATTTTCAAAACTAAAAACCAATTGCTTTCTGTATTTAGATTGTAGGCAAAAATATCTATAGTCTAAAGGATCAAAGCCCTCCTCTATAAGTCTATTTAAGGTTAAAAAGTTTCCCATGGACTTTGACATTTTTCCATTGTCTAATACTAAAAACTCCCCATGTATCCAGTAATTAATCCACTTATGCCCTAAAAAAGCCTCTGACTGTGCTATTTCATTTGTATGATGAACTGGTATGTGATCAACACCACCACAGTGTATGTCTGCTCTTTCTCCTAAATATTTTATAGCCATAGCTGAACATTCAATATGCCAACCTGGAAATCCTACACCCCAAGGAGAATTCCATTGCATTATATGATTTTTAAACTTTGAATTAGTAAACCACAACACAAAATCCAAAGGATTTTTTTGTTTTCATCAACTTCTACCCTATTTCCTGCCTCAAGTTCGCTTATGCTTAAATTGGCAAGTTTATTATAATTCTTAAATTTATCAATTTCATAGTATACATTTCCATTGACTTCATAAGTAAATCCTTTATTCTGAAGATTTTGTATAAGATTTATCATATCTTCAATATGTTCTGTAGCTCTACATGTATGAGTAGGTTTTTTAATATTTAATTTATTACAATCTTCAAAAATGCTTTTTCATAAAATCTTGCAATTTCATAAGGGCTTTTGTTTTCTCTCTTTGCCCCTAAACTCATTTTGTCCTCCCCTTCATCTGCATCCGATTGGAGATGTCCAACATCTGTTATATTCATAACGTGTTTAACCCTACTCCCCTCATACTCTAAAGATTTCTTTAAAACATCTTCAAAAATATATGTCCTTAAGTTACCAATATGAGCAAAATTATAAACTGTAGGCCCGCAGGTATACATACTTATCTCTCCTTCTCTCAAAGGTATCAGTTTTTCTTTTTTTCTAGTTAGGGTATTGTAAACATAAAAATTCATATTTTTTCCTCCTTAAAATCACTTTAATACTACATAAAAAAACAAAACCACAGGCAACACCACCTGTGGTTTTTAATCTAGCATTATTAGATATAGCAAAATATATACTAAATTTTATAAATTTAAACATATATTAATGAAAGCTACAGGTTGTAATTTTAATCCTATATTAATTTTTATTAGGTATCTTTTTATACAACAGCAGCAACACATATTAATATTCCTCCATTTAATTATTTTTTATATAAATATTTGAATATATTTGTTTTCATAAAATTATACACTTGATTTTGATTTAATTCTAAATTTTTGAACAATTAAACCTTTAATGAGATTTTACCATATAACATAAAAATATGAAATAATCTTAATAAAATATTTTATTTACTTAAGTATTTTAAGAAATTTTCTTTTACCAACTTTTAATATATCTTCATTGTTTAAAGTAATATCTTTATAATCCTCTACTACTTTTCCATTTATTTTGACTCCTCCTTGAAGTATCAATCTCCTAGCTTCATTTTTAGACTTTACTAAATTTGAATTTACCATAAGGTCTACTAAATCCATATCATCCTTTAAATTAAAGGATTCAATGTCCTTTGGTATCTCATTTTTTGAAACAAGCTTTTAAAAAAGCTTTCAGCATCCTCTGTCTCCTCACTGCTATGATATAAATTAGTTATTTCCCTTGCAAGATCCATTTTTATATCTCTAGGATTAATTTTTCCGCTATCTAATTTATTTCTTATTTCTTCTATTTTATCTGGATGTATATCTGTAGCTAATTCATAGTATTTAATTATAAGTTCATCAGGTATTTTCATTACCTTTGTGTACATATCTTTTGGGTCTTCATTTATACCAATATAATTTCCAAGACTTTTACTCATCTTTTCTTTTCCATCTATTCCCTCTAATATCGGCATAAATATAGCTACTTGGCTTTCTTTTCCATAATCTTTTTGAATAGTCCTTCCCATTAATACATTAAATTTTTGATCTGTTCCTCCAAGTTCTATATCTGCATTAATCTCCAAAGAGTCATAAGCTTGCATCAAAGGGTAAAAAAACTCATGTATACCAATACTCATTTGATTATTAAATCTGTTTTTAAAATCCTCTCTTTCAAGCATTCTAGCTACAGTATATTTTGAAGCTAATTCCACTACCTCTTTAAAATTAAGCTTTGATAACCACTCACTATTAAACCTAAGCTCTGTTTTATCTTTACTAAGTATCTTAAATATTTGTTTTTCATAAGTCTTTGCATTTTCTAGTACTTCTTCTTTTTTAAGTTGTTTTCTAGTTTTTGACTTTCCTGTAGGGTCTCCTATCATACCTGTAAAATCTCCAATTATAATAATTGCCCTATGTCCTAAATCCTGAAGTTGTTTTATTTTTCTTAAAACTACAGCATGACCTATGTGTATATCTGGTGCACTAGGATCTAGTCCTAATTTTATTCTAAGAGGTCTATTTTCTTTTTTAGAATTTACAAGCTTCATCTTTAGTTCGTCTATATTAATAATTTCCTCTGCACCTTTTTTTATTATTTTTATTTCTTCATCTATATTCATAATAACTATCACTCCTTAATATATTATGTATATTGTAGTAAAAACTTAATTTTACTTATTTTATATATTTTTTCTATAAAATTTTTAAAAACTAAGCTATTAAGGATATTTTAAATCTATTCCTAGGCTACAGACATTAAAATTCCTTTATACTTTGCATTTAATTATTTTTTATTTATAATACAAAAATTCTCGTCCTTACTGTTTACACAATAAGGACGAGAATTATATATAACGCTTTCCCGCGGTACCACCTTAATTCATTAACACCTTGCGATATTAATCTTTTCAAGTACAATGAACTTTTATCCATGATACTCTATCTTTTTTAACGGCAGAAACCCGTTGCATCCTACTACCATAAAGGCTTCAGTGCAATGCTCAAAGAGGTATTCAACTTAACCTTTTTTATCTCTTTCCACCAACCAGAGACTCTCTTTAAAATCAGAATAAATCTACTTTTTCTTATCACAGCATTTTTATATAAGTTTTGTCTAATTTTAATACTATTTAAATCCATTGTCAAGTATATTGTTATAATATCAACGGGCTATCGCCCTAAAAAAATTTTAAGTGCTAAACTTCTGTTATAATATAATTTTAAAAATTAGTATTTTTATTTACATTTTGCCAATCTAAAGGTTACCTGGGCTAATTCTTTCACTTCTTTTTCATCATGAGTTACAAATATTACAGTATTTTTATTATCCTTCCATTTACTTAAGAATTTACTTATTATATTCATTTTCAATTCATCATCCATACCTTTGAAGGGCTCATCTAAAAGTAGAAGTTCACTATCATAAGCCAAGGCCCTTGCCATAGATACCCTTCTTTTCATTCCACCGCTTAGTTTATCTATTGTTTCATAGGCATATTCTTTTAAATCAACCAATTCTAAATATTTTCTTACTAGTCCATTTATCTT
The DNA here is from genome assembly GCA_041861885.1 of Haloimpatiens sp. FM7315. Classification (NCBI taxonomy): domain Bacteria; kingdom Bacillati; phylum Bacillota; class Clostridia; order Eubacteriales; family Clostridiaceae; genus Haloimpatiens; species Haloimpatiens sporogenes. Next base: position 1,244,987 of record JBGVUE010000001.1, on the reverse strand, counting down.
TGGCTTTTTATAATTTGATTTAAGCACAAAAGCTACATTTTCATAAACTGAAAGCCAAGGTATTAATCTATCTTCTTGAAACATATAAGATATATTCCTTGTATTTACTGTGATTTTTCCACTAGTTGCTTTTTCTAAGCCACTTATTATATTTAACAAAGTGGTTTTACCACAGCCAGAAGGACCTAATATAGCTGTGATTTTATTATTATAAAATTTATAATTAATATCTTTTAATACTTTTGTATCATTGTAAGCCTTACATAGGTTTTCTAAGATAATTCCACATTTTTCTTCATTACAATTAACTTTTGTTTTTTTAGATAAACATCATTATCCTCTTCTTTAAACAATTTTTCATAACTTTTTTTACTTCTGTTATTTCTTTCACTAAATCCTTTTTCCCTGAATTTCAAAAATAATATGAAGAAATTTTCAAGTAACAAACTCATTATGACAACTACAATAGTCCAGGCAAAAAGATCCTCTGTATCTAGCATAACCTTAGAATTTAATAAATTAAGACCTACCGAATATTTAGGAGTACTTAAAACTTCTGAAGCTACTGCAACTTTAAAGCCAAGTCCCAAGCACATTAATAAACCAGAGATAATGTAATTTCTAATTGAGGGAATATATATATCTTTCAAAACAAATATTTTTTTAACCCTATATAGTTTTGACATCTCCAAAATGTTAGGATCAACTGATTTAATGCCTTCCAAGGTATTTGTATAAATTATAGGAAAGCACATTAGAATTGCCGTAAATATAACAACATTCTCTGACTTAAACCATACTAAGGCTATTATTATAATTGACATAACTGGAATAGATTTTATAGCAGCTAAAAAAGGCTGCAAAAATTCCTCGAAAATAAAAAATATTCCCGAAATTACTCCTAGTATAATTCCTGAAATAACTGATATTACAAGAGATATTATTACCCTCATTAGGGTGTTAAAAACGCTTTGCCAAAAATATTTTAAAGGTAAAAGTTCTAATATCTTTAATAAAACCTTTAAAGGGCTTGGAAGTAATATATTATTATTTATAAAAAGGGAGCATAGCTCCCAAATTACTATCCATATTGAAATTATAGCGATTTTTTTAATTAGCTTCATAATAGAAGTTTTCATCTGGTAATTTTCCTCCAACTGATTTAGGACTGCTTTGGAATAAAACCTTAAGAAAACCATCTAAGTAGTTTTTAAGTTCTTTTCCCCTAACCATTACAATATTACATTTTGGAATAGCCATCTCAGCCAATTTAGCCTTTGGAACTATACCTTGCTTTTCAACAATTGTAGAAGCTTCTTTTGGATTTTGATTTACATAATCAACTGAAGATTTATATTCATCTAAAAATTTATCAATACCCTCTTTGTTTTTTTCAATAACGTCTTTATTAAAAATCATTACTCCCATAACTAATTTTCCATCTTTAGCTACCTTATTCCATTCCTCTGTTAAGTTTAAAGAAACTTTTAAATCCTTGTCTTTCATCTTTACAGATGTAATAAAAGGTTCTGGTAGTAGAGCTATATCTACTTTTTTAGAAGCCACAGCAGCTGCCAAATCACTATGCTGCATTTTGTATTCTATAAACACATCTTTATTTGGCTCTAATCCATTTTCCTTTAGTATGTAATTAAGAACAAACTCTGGTGTAGCTCCTTTTCCAGAAGAATAGATGGTTTTACCCTTTAAATCTTTTATACTTTTAATACTATTTCCATTTTCCACAACATATAAGATTCCTAAAGTATTTATAGCCGCTACTTGTATTTTTCCCTTAGTCTTATTATATAAAATCGATGCTAAATTTGAAGGCACAGCTGCACCGTCAAGTTCTCCATTTACAATTTTTGAAACCACTTGATCTGGTGAATCATATAAAGAAAACTCATATTTTTCCTTTGAATCTTCCATTAATTTAGCCATTCCAATGCCAGTAGGTCCTTTTAGTGCTCCTATCTTAAACTTGTCATTATTAGATATACTTTCTTTTTTTCTTCTTTGTTATTTATGTCTTTGTTAGAGGTTTTACCATCACCACAGCCTAATATAAAAAGTGATGAAAAACATAATATCATAGACAAAAATAGTGCTGTTAACTTCTTCAATTTTCTTACCTCCTAGATCTGTTATTTTGGGTTGTAAAATCACTAATACTATATTTTTTACTTAACAAGTACTTTTTATGAATAAATAATTATTTTTTCAATTATAGTATGATTATAGCACAATAAGACATTTTATTGAAATTCAACAAAAGTTTATACTTAAAAATTTTTTAAATATAAATTTTTAAATATAAATTTTAAATTTTTCTACTAAAATTGTATTCTATGGGCAAAATACAATTAGACTAAAGGAAAGGTGGTATTTAAGTGAAATTAAATAAGTACATTGTTCCACTTATTACTATAAACTTATTTTTACTAGCTTGTCATTTTTTAATTGACTTTTCCATTGTAAAAAAAGCTTATTCCTCAATTCATAATCTAGTAATTGTTCCTATTTTTATCTCTATATTTGTTTATTATTTATTAAAGCCCTTAAATAACATATTTCAAAAGAAGGGATTAAAAAAGAATTTTTCCTCCGCCCTTACACTTATTATAGCTACTATTATTGTATTGGGTTTTATAGAGGGACTCTCTTATTATTTTATTGAACAAGTAAACCAGCTAATCACTAAACTTAATACTATAAAAGAAGGAAGCAAATATTCTTCTTTATTACAAGGAAGAATATTTGAGTTTATAGATGAAAAATTGCTTTTAGATAAGTTCTTTTCTGGAATTAAAAACTATGTTGCACTATCTAAAAAAGCAATTAAAACCGTAAATCATTTGATGGGATTGTTTTCAGATATACTTCTTATCATCATTATTGTATTTTATCTTTTAAAAGATAAAGATAAACTTACTAAAAGCATAGTAAACCTAATCCCTAAAAAATATAATGCCAAATACAAAGATAAATTACAAAAGGTTATTGATAAATCTGATTATGTACTTTCAAATTACGTGATTGGGCAAGCCAAAGTGGCTTTTTCTTTATCATCTATGCTATTTGTAGGCTATCTAATAATCGGTATGCCTACTGGTTTAATACTTGCTTCAATAACTTTCATATTAGCTTTTATACCTTTTGTGGGCTTTTTTATTTCTATGATAATTCCATATATCATAGCTTTAAGCATGGGATTTAAAATGGTTGCAAAGTTATCACTTTTATTTATAATAGCTCAAACTTTAAAAGGAAGGGTAGTAGTTCCCTTAGTAATGTCAAAGGCTATGAAAATACATCCAATAACAGATATATTTTTAGTAATTACAGCAGCTGGAATTTTTGGTCCTTTAGGTGCTTTTGTAATTGTTCCAGTTTATTCAGTTTTAAAAATTGTATTTACTGAATTTTATGAAGAAGATTAATTGCTATAAAAATACTGCAATAATATATAATTTTTCAACATATATTGTTGCAGTAATCACTTTTAACATTATTTCCAATTGTCTTTTAAGAATTCATCTCTCCCGGATTTTTTTCTATCCTCTTTGTATTCCTCAGGATTTTTCTTTGAAAAATTTTGATGATATTCTTCAGCTTTATAAAAATTCTTAAGAGGCAGTATTTTAGTAACAATGGGTTTATTGAATTTATTTAACTCTTCTAGCCTCTTCTTTGATTCTAGGGCTTTTACCCTATCTTCTTCGTTTTCATAAAAAATAGCTGTTCTATAAGAACTTCCCCTATCTTGAAATTGTCCCCCTTCATCTGTTGGATTAATTTGTCTCCAAAACATTTCTAGGACCTCTTCATAGGAAGTAAGCCTTTCGTCATAGATAACCTTTGCAACTTCGTAATAACCAGTAGTTTGAGACTTTACTTCAGCATAAGTTGGATTTATTTTGCTTCCGCCTGCATATCCAACAATTACATCTTTTACACCTTCTAATAGATAAAAACAATCAACCATACACCAAAAACATCCACCAGCTACAGTAACACTTTTAAAATTATTACACACAAGTACACCTCCAACAAATTTACTAATACAGCCGTTTTTATTCATTAACATCTAAAATAACTATATTAATTATATTCTCACAAAAAATCTTAATTTTAGTTGCAGTTCTTTACTTGCAATTTATATAATTTTTCCACAAAATTTATAACATGAATTTGAATTATATAAATAATATATATTTTTTTACTCTTTTATTCTATTGATTTTTTAAATAGCATCTATTTATAATTAAAATAATAATTTTATTTTTCTATTATTTTTGAAACTTTTCTATTATTTTTTGTAAAATAATTAACTATATAAACTCTAAATCTTTTTAAATATGAATATAGATAAAACTTTAAGAAACTTAGCAAACTTCACTCGTAAATAAACCTTTAAATATTCTTTTTTCTTTTGTAACATACAGTATATACCGTTATTTTATAAATTACTACAAATTATTGATTTATTTTTAACATTTAAAATTTTATTTAAAAAACTTTTTATATAAAATTTTAATAAAAAAAGCTTATATGTAAAATTATTACTTCGAATTAGGGTTATAAACTTATGGAAAAAAACTATTAATTAGTTTATACTGTATTAATAGATATTTTATTGTGTATTATAATATTATTATATATTTAATAGAAAGGAAGTATAGCTATGAGTTTATTAACATTTAAACACGGTGTTCACCCACCTCATGGTAAAAAACTTAGCCAAGATAAAGCTATAGAAGATTATTTACCAAAAGGTGATCTCGTATTCCCCATGTCTCAACATATAGGTGCACCTTGCGAACCTATAGTAAAAAAAGGCGATGGTGTTTTAGTCAATCAAAAAATTGCAGAAGCAAAAGGCTTTGGCTTATCCTGCATTTACAGCAGCGTATCCGGAACTGTAAAAAGTATTACTCCAGTTATGACAGCCTCTGGAACAAAAGTACCATCAATTATAATTGAAAACGATATGAAATATGAAAGTTCTTCCACTTTAGAAGTTCCTAGAGACTATAAGAGTTTATCAAAAACAGAAATACTAGCAATTATTCAAGATGCAGGAATAGTTGGTATGGGTGGAGCTTGTTTCCCAACTCATGTTAAATTAAATCCACCTTCTGACAAAGTTATAGATACTATAATAGTAAATGGTGCAGAATGTGAACCTTATTTAACTTGCGATTATAGATTAATGATAGAAGCAGCTTTAAAAATTGTACAAGGTTTAGATATTATTTTAAAAATGTATCCAAATGCTAAAGGATATATCGGCATAGAAAACAATAAGCCTGAAGCCATTTCTATAATGGAAGATACAGTTAATAAATATGGAAATAGCAATATTGCCGTAAAAACATTAAAAACAAAATACCCTCAAGGAGCTGAAAAACAATTAATATATTCTATAACACATAGAGAAGTTCCTTCAGGAAAGCTTCCTGCTGATGTAGGTTGTATTGTTCAAAACATTGGTACTGTATATGAAATATACAAATCTGTAGTTCATGGAAAAGCCTTAACTGAGAGAATAGTCACAGTTACTGGAGAAGCAATTAAAAGCCCTAAAAATCTAAGAGTAAAACTAGGTACTTCTGTTAGAGAATTAATAGATGCTTGTGGTGGTTTTAAAGAAGATCCAGTTAAAATAATTTCTGGTGGACCTATGATGGGCATGACCTTAAGCACACTAGATATACCAGTAACGAAAGGAACTTCTGGAATTTTATGTCTTACTAAATCCCAAGCAGTTTTACCAGATGTAACCAGCTGTATTCGCTGTGGAAAATGTATAGATGCTTGCCCTATGAATTTATTACCAGGTAAACTTCATTCTTTAAGTGAAAGACATGAATTTGATGCATTTGAAAAACTAAATGGACTTGATTGTATAGAATGTGGATGTTGCACCTACGTGTGTCCTGCAAAAAATCATTTAGTACAATCTATAAGAGTAGGCAAACGTACAGTTATCAGTAATAAAAAGAAAAAATAGATAAGAGGTGACATAAATGAACAATCCAATTTTAACTTTATCCTCATCTCCTCATATTAGAGATAATACCACAGTTCATAGTATTATGAGAGATGTCGTAATCGCTTTAATTCCTGCTACATTAGCGGGTATTTACTTCTTTAAATTTAGAGCAGCTTTAGTTATACTAACTTCTATAATTTCAGCTATGGCTTCAGAAGCTCTTTGGCAAAAATTAACTCATCAAAAAGTTACAATAAAAGACTTAAGTGCAGTAATTACCGGTTTACTTTTAGCCTTTAATGTACCCCCAACTATTCCACTATGGATGGTTGTCATCGGTAATATGTTTGCAATAATTATAGTAAAACAACTATTTGGAGGCATAGGGCAGAATTTTATAAACCCGGCGTTAGCAGGAAGAGCTGTTCTTTTAGCATCTTGGCCAGTGGCTATGACTACTTGGACATTAGATGGACAAACTTCTGCAACTCCACTTGCTATCTTAAAAAGTGGCCATGGAAATTTACCTTCAATATTCAATGTATTTATAGGTAATGTAGGTGGATGTATTGGTGAAACATCAGCCCTTGCTTTACTTATTGGTTTTTTATATCTTTTATACAAAAGAGTTATTTCCTTTCATATACCTGTATTTTATATAGGAACTGTAGCATTACTTACTACTATAATTGGAAGAACTTCTTTTATGAATGGAAATGGAATTTATGAAATATTTACTGGTGGTTTAATGCTTGGAGCTATCTTTATGGCTACAGATTATAGTACTAGCCCTATGACAAAAAAAGGTCAGATTATTTTTGCAATTGGATGTGGTCTATTAACTTCTATTATACGTATATTCAGTGGTGCTTATCCTGAAGGAGTATCTTACTCAATACTTATAATGAATTTAATTGTTCCAATTATAGATAAATTTACAATTCCAAAAAATTTGGGGAGGTGAAATAATTGGATAAGAAAATAAATTCTTTTAAATTAGGTTTTGTTCTTCTAATAATAACCGCTTTAACTGGATTAATTCTTGGAACAATTTACACCGTTACAAAAGGACCAATACAAGCCCAAATGATAAAAACAAACAACGATGCTATGAAAGAAATTATTACAAAAGCAGATACTTTTGAAAAAATAAATACTAAATTAAAAGGCAATGTAACAGAGGTAAATGCAGCAAAAAAGGGTAGCGAAACTATTGGATATACAATTAAACTAACCTCTAAAGGTTATGGTGGAAATATAGAAATTATGGTAGGTATATCAGCTAAAGATGAAATAGAAGGTATAAAAATACTCTCTCAATCTGAAACTCCAGGTCTTGGTGCTAACTCTGAAAACCCATCATTTTACGGACAATACAAAAGTAAAAGTATAAAAAAAGATTTAAATGTAGTTAAAACCAAACCTTCAAATGAAAATGAAATACAGGCCATAACTGGTGCTACAATTACTTCAAAAGCTGTCACTCATGGTGTTAATGAAGCAGTTCAATATTATAAGGACAATTTGAAAGGAGGAAATAACTAATGGTATCACCCATTGAAAGACTTAAAAATGGTATTATAAATGAGAATGTTATATTTGTACAAGTACTTGCCATGTGTCCTACTCTAGCAGTAACAACAAGTGCTAAAAACGGCTTAGGTATGGGAATCGCTGCAACTGTTGTACTTATGGGCTCAAACTTTGTTATTTCTCTTTTAAGAAAGTTTATTCCTAATGAAATCCGTATTCCATCTTTTATAGTAATTATTGCTGGCTTTGTAACCCTTCTTCAATTCATAATGCAGGGTTATGTGCCAAGTTTATACAAATCCTTAGGGTTATTTATTCCTCTTATAGTTGTAAATTGTGTTATTCTTGGAAGAGCTGAAGCCTTTGCTTCTAAAAACGGTCCTGTAATATCAATATTTGATGGACTTGGACAAGGATTAGGCTTTACAATTTCCTTAACTATAATCGGTATAATTAGAGAACTTTTAGGAACTGGTAATGTTTTTGGATATACTATTATGCCTCAATCTTTTCAACCTGCTATAATAATGATTTTGGCTCCTGGTGCTTTCTTTACCCTTGGAATTCTAATGGCACTTATAAATCTATTTAATGCTAAGAGAAACAAAGAAAACAAGAGAATAAAAAACTTTGCAGGTTGTGACGGAAATTGTGGAAATTGTTCTATAAAACATTAATTTTATAGTTTTTAGCAATACTCAATTAAAATCTTTATACAGAAATAATATTTTTTTATTAATACACAATGAGAAAGAGGTGTAAGCTTCATGAGTTTAATTTTGATATTTCTAAGTGCTGTGTTTGTCAACAACTTTGTACTTTCTAAATTTTTAGGAATATGTTCTTTCCTTGGAGTTTCTAAGAAAATAGAAACTGCCGCAGGTATGGGACTTGCTGTTACTTTTGTAATGGTACTAGCTTCCTTTATATCCTACATGGTTTATTATTTTATTTTATCACCTTTAAATATAACATTTATGTATACTATAGCTTTTATTCTTGTTATAGCTGCTTTGGTTCAATTTGTTGAAATGGTAATAAAGAAGAAAAGTCCTTCTCTTTATAAAGCCCTTGGAATATTTCTTCCTCTTATAACTACAAATTGTGCTATCTTAGGTGCAGTTATCATCAACATGAACGAAAAATATACTTTGGTAAAATCTCTGGTAGCAGGTTTAGGTTCAGGACTTGGATATATGTTAGCTATAGTTTTACTTGCTGGTATAAGAGAACGTATGGAAGAAAATACAAACATACCCGAAGCTATGAAAGGATTGCCTATCTCACTAATTACTGCTGGACTTATGTCCATAGCATTTTTAGGCTTCCAAAATTTAATTCACTAATAGGAGGTACGGATTAATGGACATAAAAAGTATAATATTTCCAACCTTAAGTTTAGGTGGTTTGGGAATTTTATTTGGAGTTGTTCTAGGTTATGCATCTAAAAAATTCCACGTAGATGTTGATGAAAGAGTTCCCAAAATAAAAGATTGTCTTCCTGGGGCTAATTGTGGTGGTTGTGGTTATGCAGGATGTGATGCATATGCTCAAGCTGTAGTAGATGGACTTGCAAAACCAAACTGCTGTAGTGTTGGTGGAGAAACCGCTGCAAAGACTATTGGAGAAATAATGGGCCTTACTGTAGACGCATCAGAACCTTTGAAAGCCTTTGTAAAATGTAATGGAAATTGTGATAGTGCTAAAAGAAAAGGTCTTTATTATGGTAATATGACCTGCGCTGAAGCGGTTATAATCCCTGGCGGTGGTGTTAAAGCCTGTAGCTTTGGATGTCTCGGTCTTGGTAGCTGCGTTGAAGCATGTAAATTCAATGCCATTACTATTGAAAATGGAATTGCAAAAGTAGATATTTTAAAATGTACAGGATGCGGCGCCTGTGTAAAAGCTTGTCCTAAGAACCTTATTGAATTAAAGCCAAATTCTGAAACTATACGAGTTTATTGTAATTCAAAAGAAAAGCTTAAAGAAGTTAAAGATGTATGTAATTCTGGTTGCATTTCCTGTGGTCAATGTGTTAGAAATTGTCCTTCAGGTGCAATAGAAATGGTAAATAATCTACCTGTTATAAATAAAGAAAAATGTACCTTATGTATGACCTGCGTAGAAAAATGTCCTACTAAGGTAATAAAGCAGTTTGAAAACTATAATCAATTTTAACACTATGTACTAAATTTTATAAACAAAACATACTATAAAGAAAAATAGTTTTAAAAAAGTTAAAATACAGTCATATATAAAAAGGACTTTGATACTAATCATTTATTAAATATAAATTATTAGTATCAAGTGCTTTTTTACATATAAAAGAACTCTAATAAATTCCAATCACAATTTTTCAAGATGTTTACTTAAAAATTTTCCTGTAAGACCTATGAAATATCCTGTAGCTAGTGCAGATATAGTAAGAACCGGCAAATATATATATATTCTAAAATCTTTTACTATAAATGCTGCCACAAGCAATTGTCCAATATTATGAAATATTGCACCAACTATACTAATACTTTCTATGGATAAATGTTTCCTAAACTTTCTATAAATTATTATCATAACAACATTACTAAGAAGTCCTCCTGCTATACTAAATAAAAAAGATGAAACACTTCCTGTAAACATAGAACCTAAAAGAGTTCTTAAGAACATTACAATCAATGCTTCTTTGCCCCCTAAAGTAATTAAAACTACTAAAGAAATTACATTGGCAAGACCTAGTTTTATTCCAGGAAATATAACAGGAATTTGAGATTCCACTACATATATTATTAAAGCAATTGCTGTCATTAAGCTTAAAAATATTATTTTATTCAAAGGTTTTTTATATCTCATACTCATATAATCACATCCGAACTATTTTAATAACTTACTTGGTCAACAGACTTATCTTCACCTTCTAATGTAATTATCATTTTATGTGGAAGACAAGCTGCACTATCACCTGGATTTTTTAACCATCCGGATTTCACACATACTTCATCAGGACAATTTGCCTCCTGAAATCTAATTTTACCTTTAGATACTTCTATAATGTTAAAAGCATCATTGCCATATTCAATCTTTATTTTCTCAGTCTTTTCTACTTTATTTAAATCTATTCTCTTAATAACATTTCCTTCTTTTTTAATCACAGCTATGACTTTTTTATCTTTGTTTATAATTCTGTAACCATAAATCAAACCAAAACTAACTACAATAAAAAGTGAAATGCTTATTAATAAAATTTTATCCCATTTTTTCATACAGTTCTCCTTAAAAAATATACTACTATAATATAAGCTTATTTATAGAATATCTAAATAATTGTAATACACATTAGTTAATGTTCTTAGAAGTGAAGGTTTTGTCCGTAAGTTCAAAGCTCTCTTTAAGCCCTGAAGTTATGTACACCTTTTTATCTTTTGTTATAAATACCCCCTCTACTCCCTTTATAGATTCTATTAAATTCATAGCATCAGCTACTCCCAAAACGTAAGTAGTAGTTGATAGTGCATCTCCATCTATAGATTTTTCAGAAACAATAGTTGCACTTATAATCCCATTTTCTGATGGGTATCCAGTTTTTACATCAAAAATATGATGATATCTTTTTCCATTTTCAATAAAATATCTCTCATAATTTCCAGAAGTAACAATAGACTTGTCCTCTAAAGTTAATACTCCCATATATTCTCCTTTATCCTTTAAAGGATTCTGTATTCCAATTTTCCAAGGTGTTCCATCTGTTTTCTTTCCTAAAAGATTTACATTTCCTCCAATATTTATAAAGGCGCTTTTTATTCCTTTTTCTTTAAATATTGTCTTTATTTCATCTGCAGCATACCCTTTTGCTATGCCCCCTAAATCTATAGCCATATCTTTTTTTCTAAGTAGGCCTCTTTTTTTGATTTAATATTTAAATATTTATAATTTATAAGTGCCTTTGCTCTTTCAATTTCATTTAAAGAAGGCACATGAGCATTTTTGTTCCAATACCCCATAGTTTTACTAGTGGCTCAACAGTAATATCAAAGTTTCCTTTAGAAAGCTTTGCATACTCCATAGCCTTATTTAATACATAATAAATATCTTCACTTACTTTTTGGTGTTTAAATCCAGCATTATTATTTATTTTGCTAACTTCACTGTCACTTTTGTTAACAGACATTTTATTTTCAATTTCAGATAGCCTAGTAGTTGCAGCCTCTAAAGCATCCCTTGTACTTTTCTTACTGCCATAGGCTTTTAAATTTACTATAGTCCCCATTATATAATTTTCTTTACCTGCCTCAACTTCACCGCATCCAAATAAAGATAAAGAAAATGCAACAATCGTAATATTTAAGAAAATTACTTTTAATTCTTTCTTTAGTTTCATAAAATGCTATCTCCTTATTGCTTATAAATTTAACCTTTATACACTATTATAATTGATTACAAAAATTTTTTCTAGGATTTGATAATGATTTTCAAATAAAATTTTAATAAACAAAAAACCTATTACTAAACTTAAATACATCTTAGTAATAGGTTCCCTAACTATAATATTTTAATTCCTTTTTCTGTTATCTCTATTATTCTTTCTTTAAACAATCTTCCAATTGCCCTTTTAAACGCATTTTTACTCATAGATAATCTTTCTTTTATTTCTTCAGACTTACTATTATCGTTTAGAGGTAAAAATCCATTTTCCTTTTTCATTTCTTCTAGAATATACTCTGCATCTGTATTCATTTGTTTATATATTTTTTGTCTTAAGCTTAAATCTAATTTTCCATCTTCTCTTACCTTAACTACTCTTGCTTCTACCTCATCTTTGCATCTGTGTTTTTCAAAAAGCTCACTTTTTGGTATTAATCCTTGATATTTATTATCTACTGCTACAAAGGCTCCAATATCATCTTTTATACTGTAAATAGTTCCTTTTACAATATCACCTTTCTTATATGGAGATTCGCTACTTAAATTTCTGTATATCTTCATTGTAGCACATAATCTATCGCTCTTATCAACATACAAATAAACTAAGTATTCTTTACCTTCTTTTACTTCAGTAATTTGCTCTGTAAATGGTAAAAATAAGTCTTTCTCAAGACCCCAATCCAAAAAAGATCCTATATTTGTATCTTGAACTACCTTAAGTGAAGCCATTTCACCTAAAGTAATTTTAGGTTTACTTGTAGTTGCTATTAATCTATCCTTAGAATCTCTATAAACAAATACTTCTATTTCATCTCCTACTTTTGCATCATCTGGAACTTCCTTTTGAGGTAGTAGTATTTCGTTTTCACTTTTTTCTGTTTTTGAATTCAAATATACTCCTATAGAAGATTCTCTAACAATTTCTAAATTTTGTATTTTACCTAACTCTATCATATTTCACCTATCCTTTTATGCTTAAAAATTTATTTAATCTCAAAAATTATTTAAAACTATCATGATTTATTATATCACATAATATCAAAACTATTGGATATATTTAATATGATAAATAAATTTAATATTGTTAAATTTAATTAAAAGCCTTCTGAACCTTTACAGATTTTCCTTTAATCTTAAAATTATCACCGTTTCTTAGGATTAGTTTAGCTTTCTTATTAAATATGTCTACATAGGAAAAATTATCTTGTATATCAATTATGCCTATATCTTCAGAATTAATTCCTTCTATACCTGTAATTGCACCAACTATATCCCCTGGTCTTATCTTCTTCTTCTTTCCAGCTTTTATATGAATTTTTGTGATTTCCTCATTTATCTTTGAAGCCTTATCCTCTTTTAACTTCGGCTTTACAGATATTTTATTTTTAAATATTTTTTTGCCTTCTTCTATTTCTTTAGGTGTAGGCTCCTCTGCTTTTTGAATATCATATTCTAAATACTCCTCAATGCTTTTTAAAAACTTATTTTCATATGGGCACTTTAGAGTAATTGCTATACCTTTATTCCCTGCTCTTCCTGTTCTTCCGATTCTATGAACATAAGCTTCTCTTTCCATAGGAATATCATAATTTATAACATGAGTTATATTCTCTACATCAATTCCTCTAGCTGCAACGTCTGTTGCAATTAGAAACTGAATCTCACCTTTTTTAAACATATTTATTGCACTTAATCTTTCCTTTTGTTCCACACCTCCATGTAAAGCCCTACAAGAGTATCCTTCAGATTTCATGTTCTTCAAAAGCTCACTTACTTTATCTCTTGTATTACAAAATATAATAGTGCTATCTGGATTTTGAGAGTATATTATATTGTTTAAAAGATTAAATTTGTTTTCCTCTCTTACTTCATAATAGAATTGCTGAATTTTCTTTAAAGAATTAATATTTGACTTAATACTTATATTCATAGGGTTATTCATATATTTATCACACAATTTATGAATCTTTTCATTCATGGTAGCTGAAAAGAGCAAAGTCACTCTATTTGTAGGTAGTTCTTTTACTATAGATTCAACTTGATCTATAAATCCCATATTAAACATTTCATCCGCTTCATCAATAACTAAGTATTTAATTTTTTCTAAATGTAAATTTCCCCTAGCAATATGATCCAAAACCCTTCCCGGAGTTCCGACTACTATTGGCACTCTCTGTTTAAGCTCTCTTTCTTGCATCTTTATAGGTTGCTTTCCAAAAATAGCTGCGCATCTTATTTTTTTAAATTTACCTATAATAGATATATCCTCTTTAATTTGAACCGCAAGCTCTCTTGTAGGAGTAATAACTAGGGCTTGGGGTTCTCTTTCTTCTACTTCAATCTTTTCACAAATTGGTATCCCAAATGATGCAGTTTTTCCACTACCGGTTTGTGATTTAACAATTAAATCTTTATCTTTAAGCACACTTGGAATAACCAAGCTTTGTACCTCAGTAGGTCTTTTATAACCTAACTTTTCTATTGCATCTAAAATCTTTTCATCTAAGTCAAATTCATTAAAATTTAATATATCCATAATTTTACCTCTTTTTCATTGGTATTTTTGTTTTACACATAATTATAACATTAGATACTTATAAAAGCTCAAATTTCTTAAATTTTTCATATATTTCTTTATCTAACTCAGCTTTAATATAAGTTCCATTCTCACTATATTCTTTTTTAATAACATTGCAATTTTCGTATAAAGTTGAAACCACCCCCTGATTATTGAATGGAATATAGAATATTGTTTTAATCAAATCTCTGTAAATAGTGTTTTTTATTACTTTTAGAAGTTCTAAGAGATTCTCACCAGTTTTTGCACTTACCTCAACTATCTTTTTCCCATTTAAAAATTTTCTTATATTATTAATGCTATCTTTTGATGCTTTATCAATTTTATTTAATACTACAATACAATTTTTATCTGAAGAGTTAAGCTCATAAAGCACAGTGTTCACCGCTTTTATCTCCTCTATAGCCTTAGGGCTAGAAGCATCTACTACGTGTAAAAGTAGCTCTGAACTTAAAACCTCATCTAAAGTTGACTTAAAGGCCTCTACAAGTTCTAAAGGAAGTTTTCTTATAAACCCAACTGTGTCTGCTAAAGCAATTTTTCTATTATCCCCTAATTCTATAGCTCTAACTGTAGTATCTAAGGTAGCAAAAAGCATATCAGCTTCAAAAACGCTACTTTTACTATTATTAATAGACGCTATCTCACATAACTTATTTCTTAAAGTTGATTTTCCAGCATTTGTATAACCCACTAAAGCTACTTCAGTTATATTACCTCTTTTTCTATTTGCACTTTGAACTTCTCTGTCTACTACTATTTTCTGAAGTTCCTCTTTAATATATTGTATTTTAGTATCTATATGTCTTCTATCCATTTCAAGTTTTTTCTCTCCAGGTCCTCTTGAACCTATTCCCCCTTTTACACCAACACCGCCTTTAATCTTATCAAGATCTCCTCCAAATCCTCTTAGTCTTGAAAGTCTGTGCTTGAGAACTGCAAGCTCTACCTGTAATTTGGATTGTCTAGTTTTAGCTCTTCTTGCAAATATCTCAAATATTAATGTTGTCCTATCTATTACTTTGCATCCAATTATATCTTCAAGATTTCGCACTTTAGAACCAGATAATTCATCATCAAAAATCACAAGATTTGCATTTTTAATCTGTCTTAAATAGCTAAGCTCTCTTGCTTTCCCTTCCCCAGTATAATAAGTTTGGTTTATTTTATTTTTCTTTTGGAAAACTTCATAAACTACAGAAAACCCTAAGGCCAAGGAAAGTCCCTTAAGCTCCTCTAAACTATCTAAACTATCCTTACCAACTAAAATTGCCTTTTCAACATCTTCACCATGAATTTCTACTTCTGCAATAAGTTTATCTATATAAATAATTTTTTCGCAAAAATTTAATTCTATAGCTTCATTAGTGCTAAAATCATTGAATTCCTTGCATACTAGTATTCTATTTTTTAAATCACAAAAACCAATATTTATCCTAACTTCACTAATGCTTTCATTAATCCCTATAGATATTATAGCATCTAATTTCATATCTAAAAGTTCTGATATATCTACATCTGTAAGTTTGGATTTTCCACTTGTATTTGAACGAATTATCCTAATACCGCTTAGTTTTTTACCTTTATCCTCAATAAATTCAATATTATCACTTTTAAAATTACCAACTACTATATTTAAAATTTTACCTCTTCTATTTACATATACACTTATTTCCTTTTTAATAATATAGGTAAGCTCATTTATTTCTTTTACTATTTCATAAGAAATAATGCTCTCTTTATCTAGGGTTATATCATATAACCCTTCTAATCTTTCTAAAACAGATTTTCTTATGCCTTTAATATTTCCTTGTATCATAGAATCACCCCAACTTAAATTTTATATTATACTATACAAACATTTTATTTAAATCCATTCTCTGCTTATAAAAATTTTCATTTTAATAACCCCCTATAAATTAGAAGCTTCTACCTTGCTGATTTATATTAATTTATAAAAAAACTGCAGCTATTCAAGCTTTTATAGCTAGAATATTTCTGCAGTTTTATTACAATCTTTTAAAAATAAGCATAAAAAAACCGCAGCTACAAAGTCTACGGTCAATATACAAGTATTTAATTAAAATTTTATAATCACATATAGCCTAAAACCAACATAGAACAAAAATCTCATTTAAATTTCCATGAATATCAAGCTATATTGTACAGATTATGAAAATTAATTACAAAAATCTCCTGACAGCAGACTGTATATTTAATTGTTAAATATTTTCTTAACTTATTTTGAAATAAAATATTAATCATTTTACAGTCTCCTTCCAGACATTTTTAAATTTTTTCTTTACAGGATATATTATACAATATAAAAATGATATTGTAAATGGTTTTGAAAAATTTGAATTTTTCAAAAATAGTTCTTTTGCTGATTTAATCGTATCCATACACTTTATTTAAATTGATTTTTGTTATATTATACTTATGCACATAAAATAATTGTATTTTATGAATATATGGGGTTTATGAAAGGGGATATTTATATGAAAAAGGAAATTGAAACAAATATCTACAACCACGAAAAAGCAATAAGCATTACACAAATGTCCTTAATGATTGCTATAATTTGTCTTGCTACTATGGTTATAAAAATACCTACCTTAATGAGCATTGGATATGTACATTTAGGTGACAGCATGGTATTTTTAGCAGCCATATTATTTGGTAAGAAAAAAGGAATGATTACAGCCGGTATAGGTATGTGTCTTGCAGATATCTTATCTGGTTACGCTTATTATGCACCTTTTACCTTTGTAATTAAGGCAGTTATGGCATTAATTGCAGCTTCTATAGCCTATAGAGGTGATTTCAAGGGAAAAAACACATTAAACAATCTATTTGCCTTTGTAATATCGGGGATATGGATGGTTTTTGGTTATTTTATTGCGAAAATATTTTTAGTTAAATTTGTACTATTTAAAGCAGATTCTTTTACAGAAGCTTTAACCATTGGACTTGCTAGTATTCCTGATAACATAGGTCAAGCGGCTGTTGGTATGCTAATTGCACTTCCATTAATTAAATTGCTTCATAATAGATTAAAAATCGTAAAATAATTTAAATCTTATATAATTTATACTCAAATAGTAAGTATTAAAACTCAGTTAATATTAAATATAACTTTCATAATTTAATATTAACTGAGTTTTGTAATATTAAATACTATAATTTTATTTTATTTACAATACTATCTAAAGTATCTGCAATATCCTTTAATTTGCTAGCAGAATTTTTTATATTTTCTAAAGATAAAACTTGTTCATTCATAGAAGCCGATATCTCCTCAATAGCTGCTGCAGATTCTTCTGAAATTGAAGCTATTTCCTCAATAGAATTTACAACATCACCCTTATCTTTATCTACACCCTCTAGATTTACAGTCAATGTCTCAATATTAATTATTGTTTTACTAATGTTATCACTTATTAAATTAAAAGAATCTACTGCCTCTTTTAGAGCACTATCACATATTTCACTAGATTCTTTTACTATAACCATATTGCCTTTAGATTCTTTAATTTCTTCTTTTATTTCCTTTACTATCTCTCCTATTTTCTTTGTAGCACCTGAAGATTCTTCTGCTAGCTTTCTTATTTCCTCTGCTACTACTGCAAATCCTTTACCTGAGTTTCCAGCTCTAACAGCTTCAATAGCTGCATTTAATGAAAGCAAATTTGTTTGCTCTGAAATAGCCTCTATAGTTTCTAATATTTTTTCTATATAACTTGATTTGTCTGCTAGGGTTTCTATGCTTAAAACCAATTTCTTCACCATTTTGTTATTATGATCTAATTTTTCTTCTAAATTTTCCATAGAATCCATAGCTTTTTCTTTCAAACTCTCTGTACTTTTAGAATATTTTTCTACTTCTTTGCAATTCCCTGAAGCTAGATTGATTTTATCAGCAAATTTCATCATTCTCTCTAATGCCTTTTGACCTTGAGTAGCCTGATCTGTAGCTCCCTTTGCCAGCTCTCCAGAGGTTTTTGAAACCAAATCCATAGATTCAAGAGCATTTTTGAAAGAGCAAAAATATTTTCAGACTGACCCAATACATCTTTAGAATTATTCTTAAGACTCTTTGATAAATTATGCAATTTTGATCTTAGTTTAAATATTGATTTTAGCATAATTCCCATTTCATCTTTCAATTTAGATGTCTTTTTTATAACCTCTTTATCATCATTTAATCGCAAATCAAAATTTGATAATTTTTCAATATATCCTGTACTTAAAACTATAGGTTTTGATAGTTTTTTACCAAAATAATAAGCTAAAATTAAAATTATTATTATGCCTACAATAAGAAGAATGTTTAAAAACATAAATAAATCATAAACACCTTCCATTACTATTTTTTCATTCACTGTTACTCCAAGTATCCAGCCATTATTTAAATGCCCAAATCCAAAAATATTTTTTTCATTTTTATAAGAATATTTATTAGTTCCTGATTTGTTTTCTCTCATATTAGTTATTATTTTATTTAATTCTTTATTTTCTACATCTTTAATATTTTTAAAATTCCCCTCATTAGTCTGGATTTTATTTACAACATTATTAAGATCCCCATCAAATAAAAACACTATTCCTGTATCATATATTTTCATTGAATTCACTAATTTAATGCATTTTTCAATACTTATATCTACACCAACAACACCTAACAATGTTTTTTCTTTGTATATTGGTTTAATACAAGAAACCATCTTTACTTTACTTTCACTGTCTAGGTATGGTTTGGTCCAAATCATCTTTTGTTTTTCAATGGGCTTAAAATACCATTCTAAGTCTGGATCATCTTTTTCAAAAACTTCTCCTTTTAAGTTAAAAATTTCTTCATTAAACTTTCCTGTATCTTTACTATACTGTATAGCAAAATCCCCTTTTGTAGCACTGTTATTCAATTCCACGTAAACTTTTTCTATCATATCATTTGTATAATTTTTTACTACAGGTTTAATTATATTTATAGCTCTTCCTGGTTCCTTTCTAATTACAACCTCATCTAACATTCCGGAAACAGCCCTAGATATTCCATCCACTGTAGAATTTGCTATATCAAACTGCTTGTTTAACTCATCTGCTTTAATTTGAACTTGATTGGATATTAATGCATTACTTTTTTCAATAATCATCTTCTTTGCACTATATACTGATATCTGAGAAATCAGCACTGCTAAAGTAATTGAACAGGCTAAAATTGCTAAAATTATTTTTGTACTTATTTTTTTCACAGCCTATCTGCCTCCATTCCATAATGTTATATACATTTTTTTTAATTTTATCTAAATTAATATTTTAAAAACATTTTAAACTAAAAAATATAAATTTTCAACATTTTTCAAATATTTTCAACAACTTTAAACATTTTCATATATTATTTTATGAAGATAACCCCAAAAAACCGAGGCGTAATTTACGCCTCGGTTTTCTAATCTAAAAAATTATCTATTCAATTACAACAGCAGTTCCAGAAGCAGTTACCATAAGCATACTTCCGTTTTGTCCAAGAACTTCATAATCTATGTCTACACCAACTAAAGCATTAGCACCTAACTCTCCTGCTCTTCTCATCATTTCAGCTAATGCCCCTTCTCTAGCTTTTATCATTTCATCTTCGTAAGTTTCAGATCTTCCACCAACTAAGTCTCTAATCCCAGCCATAAAATCTTTAACAAAATTAACACCTGAAATTACCTCTCCACATACTATTCCTCTGTACTGAACTATTTTTTTACCTTCTATTTGTGGTGTTGTAGTAACTATCATATTTTTCCCTCCTTAATTTACTTTTACTTTATATAATAATACTATTATTTTATGAATATTTTGTCAAGTATTATTTATCGTATTTTATTATATTTTTTAACGTTATAAACAGTTTTTATAATCCTTTACATTCTTATAATTTTATTACATTCTTATTTATTCCTTTAGAACTTAAATTATAAACATATTATTTGCTTAATACTAAAATTTAATTAAAATGATTTATTATTTTTTTAGTTAACTTCAAAAATAAAGAAAACCTATGAGGTATTATGACCCATAGGTTTTCTTTATTATTTTTCTTGTATTTTTAAAATAGCCTCTCTTAAATCTTCAGTTTCAAATTCTATGCCTTTTTCTTCTAATTCAGTTTTTAAATCTTTAATTGACTTATTTATATCTGTATCCTCTGGAAGCTCGCACTCCTTTAACAAAACTGAAACCTCAATATCGAATTCTTTAGATATATCCTTTATTGTCATATATCCCCTTATGTTATCAGGATTTAAAACTCCTTTTTCAGTCAACACTTCTTTATTTCCTTGTGCTACTTCAAATTTTCCAATTGCCTTTGCACCACCTATTACCAAAACCATAACCAATATAATACTAAATCCTATAGCCTTAAAAGAAAGTTTACTCTTGCCCTTTTTCATCTCTAAAACATTCTCCTTTGGGCATTCTGTTATACATTCTCCACAGCTTATACATTCCATACTATTAGTTGAACTAGAATTATGAACCTCTAATCCCATTGGGCAATTCCTAGTACATTTCTTACAATTTACACAAGTAGAAGAATTTCTTTTTACTTTAAATATTCTAAATACCGATATTAAAGATAGAAAAGCTCCTAGAGGGCAAAAATACCTGCACCAAGCTCTTTCTATAAAAAGTGAAGTAATAAATATAAGCATAAGTATAATGAAACCCATTAAAAATTCAGTAAATATTTCAGTACCTGATCCAAAATGCATAAAAGTAGCCCAAGGATCCATTGTTCTTAATATTAGCTCTCCTGCTCTATAAGTTGTAACTAAAACTATAGCCAAAACAAAATACTTAGCAAATTGTAATACTTTGTGAATTTTTCCATTTAATTTTATTTGTTTTATTTTTAATTTCTTTCCCAATTTATTTATAAGACTTTGAATAGTTCCAAGAGGACAAATATACCCGCAAAATATTCTTCCAAATAAAACCGTAAGCAGTATAACACATATTAAAATAATAAAGGATGAAGGTTCAATCTTCTTTAAATAAGTCCCATCTTTTATTAGAGAGAAAAGCGTTTCTAATCCTCCAAAAGGACACATAGCATCAACGGATGGAGCTCCATTAGGGCCTCCTCCTTTAACCTGATGAAAATATCCCATAACAGGGGCAAATACTAGAAAAAATATTGATATAATCCATTTAAAATAATTTCTTTTTTTCACAAAAATCACTCCCTTTAATAAATATCATGCTTTAATAATAAGGGAGTGATTTGATAAAATTTAAATACAATTGTGATAAATTTGTGAAAATACATTATTATGTTCAATCCTTCAATACATAATAATTTATATACTTATATTTTTCTCGCTAACATGATCAAAAATATGAAAGCTATCCATATGAAAGCCGAAAGTTGCTTCTTTTGTAATTTCTAAACCATTTATCTTTGAAGGATCTACTTTAGCAATAAATTGCTCTCCAAAGGCTTTAAAATACACAAAGGCCTCATTACCCATATTTTCAATTACGTCTATAATTCCTTGAATTCTTTCCGTATTTTCTATATTATCTATATAAATATCCTCAGGTCTTATTCCTAAATAAACTCTTTTTCCTATGTAATTCTTTACTTTTTCTTTTTTGTTATCTGGCAATTTAAACTCTCTATCTCCAATTTTGACAAGAATATTTTCTCCAAAACCTATAAGTTCCCCTTCTACAATATTCATTGCAGGAGAACCAATAAAGCTAGCTACAAATTTATTTTCTGGATACTTATATAAATTTATAGGTGTATCCACTTGCATAATTTTACCTAAATTCATTACACAAATTCTATCTCCCATTGTCATAGCCTCAACTTGATCATGTGTAACATATATCATAGTAGATTTTAGCTTTTTGTGGAGCTTAGATAATTGTACTCTCATATGTACCCTTAATTTTGCATCTAAATTTGATAAAGGTTCATCAAATAAAAACACTTCCGGATTTCTAACAATAGCTCTTCCAACTGCAACTCTTTGTCTTTGCCCTCCTGATAATTCTTTAGGCTTTCTTTTCAAAACCTCCTCTAAATCCAATATTTCAGCTACTTCTTTAATTTTTTCTTTTATGTCATCTTTAGAAACCTTTTTTAATTTTAAAGGAAAAGCCATATTGTCATAAACAGTCATATGTGGATATAACGCATAATTTTGGAATACCATAGCAATTCCCCTATCCTTTGGCTGAATGTCATTTACCATTTTATCACCTATATATATTTTTCCCCTTGACACTTTCTCAAGGCCGGCTATCATCCTAAGAGTTGTAGATTTTGCACAACCTGAAGGTCCTACAAATACCATAAATTCTCCATCATTAATCTCTAAATCAATTCCATGCACAGCCACAAATCCATTAGGATAAACTTTTTCTACTTTCTCCAAAACAACCTTTGACATAACCTACCTCCTAAAAATTGTTGGGTCATTATATCTTATGACAGGCTACATAATGACCTTTAGTGGCCTCTCTTAATGGAGGCTCATTAATTATGCACTTATCTTCACAATATGGACATCTAGTATGGAATCTACATCCACTTGGAATATCAGAAGCACTTGGAACATTTCCTTTAAGTAAAATTTTATCTCTAATCTCAGAGGGATGATTTTTAGGTACACATGAAAGCAACGCTTTGGTATATGGATGCAGTGAAGTTTCATATAATTCTTTAGCCTTGGCTTTTTCAACTATTTTTCCAAGGTACATTACACAAATTGTATCACAAAAATACCTTACCACCTCTAAATTATGTGAAATAAATAAATAAGTTAATTGAAATTTATCCTTTAAATCAAGCATAAGATTTAATATTTGGGATTGAATTGACACATCTAATGCAGCTGTAGGCTCATCACAAATAACAAATTTAGGATTTACCGCTAAGGCTCTTGCAATTCCTATTCTCTGCCTTTGGCCACCACTAAATTCATTTGGAAATTTTTTAAGATCCCCTTTTGACAATCCACAAAGATTTAATATCTCTTCACATCTATCTTGAACCTCTGATTTTTCAGCTATTTTATGTTTTATAATTCCCTCAGATACTATCTTTTCAATTTTCATTCTTGGATTCAAACTAGCATAGGGATCTTGAAAAATAAATTGAAGATCCCCTCTTATGCTTAAAAGTTCATCTTTTGGCATATATATTTTATTCTCCACATCAAATATTGTTTTTCCTCTAAAAACTACACTTCCAAAAGTAGGTTCAATTAATCTTAAGATAGACTTTCCAGTAGTTGATTTTCCACAACCTGATTCTCCAACAAGACCTAATATTTCTCCAGGTTTTATATTAAAGGAAACTCCATCTACTGCCTTAAATTGTCTTTTGTTTTTTTCTAGGCTGCCTTCTCTTTTTAGAAAAATATTTTTAAAATTTGGAAGAAAATTTTCTCTAGTTTCAAAGTACTTTTTTAAATTTTTAACCTCCAAAAGGTTTTCTGTTTCATTTTCCATATTATTTTTATTTAACTTATGAGACTTACTGAAATTATCCATTTTTCCCCCTAAATCATTATCTTTTATCATAAAGCCAGCATTTAACTCTGTGATCCTCATTTACTTTAATATCAAAAGGAACTTTAACTGAACATATTTTCATAGACTTATCACATCTATTACAGAATTCACAGCCATTAATTTCCTCCGTTAAATAAGGCACTGTACCCTTTATAGAATAAAATCTATTACTACAATTATAATTTTTAGGCATAGACTTTATCAACCCTTTAGAATAAGGATGCTTTGGATTATCAAAAACTCTAGAGAAGAAGATTCTTCTATAATTCTTCCTCTGTACATAACAGCTACTTTTGTTGCCATTTCAGCTATAACCCCTAAATCATGAGTAATTAGAATTATAGAGCTTCCTATATCCTTTGTTATTTCTTTTAATAAATTTAATATTTCTGCTTGAGTTGTTACATCCAAAGCAGTTGTAGGCTCATCTGCAATTATAATAGAAGGTTTACAAATAATTGCCATAGCAATTACTACCCTTTGAAGCATTCCACCGCTTATTTCAAAAGGATATTTTTTCATAAATTCTTCTGGATTAGGTATTCTTAGCTTTAATAATACTTCCCTTATTTCATTAAAAATTTCATTTTTTGATAAAGACCTGTGAGTTAATAATACTTCCCTTATTTGTTCTTCAATTGTTACTATAGGATTTAGGGCTGTCATGGGCTCTTGAAATATAATACTTATATCTTCACCTCGAATTTTACATAATTCTTTTTCTTTTAACTTTGTAAGGTCTTTTCCCTTAAACATTATACTTCCAGATTCAATTTTAGCCTTATACTTAGGAAGTAAATTCATAACTGATAAGGCAGTAACGCTTTTTCCGCTTCCCGATTCTCCTATGATTCCTAAAATCTCTCCATCTTTTAAATTAAAACTTATATCATTTACAGCTAAAAATTTTTCACCCTCTATATCAAAGGAAGTTGACAAATTATTTACTTCTAAAAGGCTCACTATATAACACCTTACTTTCTTTTATTTATGGGATCTAAATAATCTCTAATTCCATCCCCTACAAAATTTATAGACACAACTACAATAATAACCATAACCCCTGCTGGAATCCATAACCACCATTGTCTTTGAAGCGTAGTTACATTCTTAGCTGCGGACAATATATTACCCCAGCTTGGCATTGGAGGCCTAACTCCCATACCCAAAAACTTAAAGCAGCTTCGGATAGTATTGCCTCGGCAATAGCTAAAGTGGCAGCCACGATTATTGGTGATATAACATTTGGCATTAAATGATTGATTATAATTTCTCCATCATTTAATCCCATGGCCTTAGCCGCCATAATATAGTCATTTTTCTTTAAAGAGAGTATTTCAGCTCTAATTATTCTTGCAATTCCAGGCCAAGATAAAAAGCCAATAATACATATTAGGTTCCAAATACTAGGTCCTACTATAGCAGCAATTGTTATTGCCACAACAAAGAAAGGAAAGCACATTATTATATCAACAACCATCATTATTATTTTATCTATAAAGCCTCCAAAATACCCTGATACCATGCCTAAAATAATTCCTAAAATCAGCTGCACAAGCATTGCAGAAAATCCAACAAGTAGAGATACCCTGCCACCATAAACAAGTCTTGAAAATACATCTCTACCAACTTCATCTGTGCCTAAAATATGTTCTTTACTTGGCGGAGAGTACATATTATAAAGGTCATTTGCATTAGGATTGTATTTCGTTATATATGGAGCTAAAATTGAAATTACAATTAAAAGCACAATAATTGTAAGACCAATAGTTGCCAAAATATTTTTTTACTATATTTAAATCTCATATATCTACCTCACTAATCCTTGTGTAATCGAATTCTTGGATCAATTACAGAATATAAAACATCAGACAAGAAATTAGAAAATATTATAAGAATAGCAGTTAACATAGCTATCCCCATAATAAGAGGATAATCTCTTGATACTACTGCATCATAGTTAAGTCTTCCTATCCCTGGCCAAACAAAAATTGTTTCAGTTATAAGAGCTCCTGAAAATAAAGAAGGGAGCTGCATGCAAAGAATTGTAATAATTGAAATCATAGAATTTTTAAATCCATGATTCCAAATTACCTTTTTTCTACTTAACCCCTTAGCCCTAGCAGTTACAATATACTGCTTGTCTAGTGAGTCTATCATAGATGAGCGTGTATACCTAAATAAAACCGCAATTTGAGTTAAAGATAATACTATAACTGGCATAATCATGTGTTTTGTAACATCTACAATATGTTTAAATCCTGTGTATTCTTTATCAATAGTTACCATTCCAGATGTAGGAAGTAAACTAGTATCATAACTTAACCCTTTCACTAAAAGAAGTCCAAAGAAAAAGTTGGAATTGATAAAAAAATAAAGGCTAAAAGCCCACTTATTTTATCAAAGAATGAATTTCTCTTTGAAGCTGCATAAACTCCAGCTATAATAGCTACAATTGCACTAATTATAAAGGAAGTTATAGACAAAATAAGGGTATTATATAGTCTTGGTGTTATAACATTTAATACTGGAATTTTATATTTTATTGAATATCCTAAATTCCCCACAATAGCTCTCTTAAGCCATTTAACGTATTTAAGCCATATAGGATCATAATATCCTATTTTTCTTAGCATTTTTTGTACAGTTTCCTTACTAATAGTGGGACTTATCATTGTTGAATAAGGATCCCCTGGTTGACTTTGAACAAGCACAAAAATTATAATTGAAACTCCAAAAATCATAACTAAAGATATAAAAAATCTTTTTAAAATATACTTTTTCATCTTTTACCTCTTATGAAATTAGAGAAGGAATACACCTTCTCTAATTATAATTATATTCTATTCTTGTATTTCCCAATTTTCTATATTAGCAAATTCATCAAAAGTTGATGGGTTGAAGTTCTTTAAGTTCTTGTTATATGCTATATCATTATTTTGAACATATAAGAATACTTCTGGAACATCTTCATTTATTATCTTACCAAATTTTGCATAAGTCTCAGTTCTCTTTGCCCTATCAATTGTTGATAGTCCCTCATCAATTATTTTATCTACTTCTTCATTTCTATAACCAACTATGTTATATCCTATTTCACCTTTTTTATCACTTGCTGCTTTTGAGTACCAGAATGCCTTTGGATCAGGATCTGCTGATAAAGTGTTGCCCATTAAATATAAATCAAATTCATGGTTTTTAACAACTTGAGTCATTAAAGTTGGAAATTCCATTGTTTCTATCTTAACAGTTACTCCGATTTTTTTAAGTGCTTCTTGTATGATTAAAGCAGATTGTTCTCTTGCTTTTAAACCTGTTGGAACCTTTAATGTTACTTCAAATTTTTCTTCCTTTGCATTTACAAGTGTACCGTCTTTTAAAGTCCACCCTGCATCTTTCATAAGAGTTTTTGCTTTTTCAACATCGTATTTATATTCATTTAATCCTTCTTTTGGATATGCCCAGCCTGTTGGAAGCAATGCAGTATTTATACCAGTTCCTCTGCCTTCAATTAATTTATCTACCATAGCTTGTCTATCAATTGCATATACAAAAGCTTGTCTAACTTTTTTATCTTGGAATTTTGGATTTCTAAGATTAAAGCCCATATACTGGAACATAAAATCTTCATAGCTAGCTACACTATATCCATCTTTTTTTACTGACTCGATATCTGCTTTTTTAATATCTTTTATATTTGCTATATCAACACTGTGATTTTTTAACTCTGCTTGAAGAGTATCTCCATTTATAACTTTTAAAATGAAATTCTTAGTTTTTGCTTTTTCACCAAAGAAATCTTCTGAAGAAGAAAACTTAACAAATTCTCCATCTTTGTATTCTTTAAGTTTGTATGCACCTGATCCTACTGGTTTTGAAAGTAAATCCTTAGCTTCTGCCCATTTTTCAACAGGTTCTTTTTCCCATATGTGTTTTGGAATTGTTTGTAATCCAGATATTTGGATTAGTGCAGGAGCATAAGCTTCTGTTAATTCTATTTGTACTGTGCTTTTATCAACAGCCTTTAACCCTAAAACATTTTTAGCACTGCCACTACTGTATTCTTTAGCACCCTTTATTCTTGAAACAACATCAGAAAGCTCTCCGCCATATTTAGGGTCAGCTAGAGAAGTTAAAGTAAATATAACATCCTCTGCTGTAACTTCTTTTCCATCATGCCATTTAGCTTTAGAATTTAATTTGTATGTAATAGTTTTTTGATCTTCAGAAATTTCGTATTTATCAGCTAAAGCCGGTACAAATTCTCCTTTTGAGTCAATTTTTAAAAGTGGCAAATAAATTATAGCATTAACGTTTACATCATATCTTGTGTCTGCAACCAATGGATTGAAAACTCCTGATGGTGCAGTATTTATGCCATAGATTATACTTTCTTTTGCCTTTGTTTCTACTTTTTTTGCTGCTGTATTACTATTACTTGCTCCACAACCTGTGAAAAAAGATGCTGTCATAGCTGCTGTTACTGTTAAAGCAAACAATTTCTTGAATTTCATAATCTTCACCCCTACTAAAATTAATTATTTTATTTTATAGTATATTTAAAAATATTTTGCCAAAATGATTATAATATGGTATTTGTATTTAATCAATCTGTATTTAAAAACAGAATATCCTTAGTAAATCAAATTTTTTTCTATTTACATAAATTACATTAATTTTTAAAATTATTCATTAATTTTTTTACTGTTTCTTCAGAAACTGCTCCAGTTCCACCTAATATATACAAATCTTTAATATCAGTTGAATTCAAATATTCCTTTTGTTTAGTTATTTGTCCTTTCCACCTAATCTTTTAAATTTACTAAATCCTTCTGATTTAAGTGAATCTATAATACTTTCAGCAACTACACTCTTTTCTCCTAACAAATATATATTACCATCTTTATTTAAGTTATCTTTAATATAACTTATTGTCTCTTTATTATTTTCTTTATTCATATCAACTTTTATAGTTCCTTTAAAGCTATTCTCTGTGCTTAAGGCTGCAATGCCCTCATTTATTTCTAGATTTTTAGTGATTTCTTTTCCGCTTTCTTCCTTTAAACTACATCTAACTTCTTTTATTCCTGAAGTTTCATCCTTAACAGGAACTTCAATTTTATTTTGTGTATATTTTATTTCTCCTATATTTGGCTTCTTTGTATCTTTTTTTAGGTTAATTTTCATTTCTTTAGAAATCTTACTATGGCTTTTACAACATCTGTAAAGCAATAATGAGTTGTAGTTATACAAACGCTTTCATAGGATACATAATAAAAACCACTATCTCCAAAGCCTTGTCCCTGTGCATCCTTACATATCCAAGCACCATTATACTTAGGTTTAGTCTAAAATTGTCCTTTGAAAAATCATCATCCCATCCTACTATTGATATAGCATGATTTGTAATTTTATTATACTTTCCATCAAGTCCATCACAATAATAGGCAAAGGTATCTTCATTATAATATTTTTCATCTGTATAAGGGAATGTTTCCTTTCCATCGTGGGATTGATATATATTAGTAGAAACTGCACCAAAGTCCATAATTGCTTTTTTGGTATCTTTAATCTTATCCATCATATTCTCTTTTGTAGCAAAAGTATGTACGTCTACATTTTCTATGAACTTTACACCTTGAACATAATAGGGAATTTTTTCTTCTGTAACTTCTTTACTTTCTGGCATTTCATAAGTTCCATCGCTATTTACTTTGCCAAAAGGAAAATCCTGTTCTAAGTAAGGACCCTTTCTACTGTTTAAATAGGATACTGCACATTCATAACGTCCACCTTGTCGAGGTTCGTAATCAAAACCGTTATTTCTATCCATGTGATCCTCAGATAAATCAATAAAGTCTATTCCTTTATGCTTATCTTCTTCCTTTTCTATTGGAACTCCCCCATTTTTTTTCATAATAGCAGACTCCAAAGATGCCATTGCTGCAAAAGCCCAACAAGAACCTGCTCTTCCTTGATTTCTTGCAGGTGTTACGTAGCTTTTGCCCTCTACATTTCTTAAATCATACCTACTAGGTAAATTCAAAGGTGTTTCAGTGGCTTTAACTACAATTAAATTATTAAGTAGTAACGCACTCCCCAAGATAATGCTTAATAACTTTTTTCATAATGCCTCCTTATAATATTGTATTTTTTCATAAATAATACAATATTTACCTATTTTAGACAATATTCTGTACTGGAATTATATTGTATTTATAATATCTTTTCAATGAATATTATAAAATCAAATGATTATCCGAATATATATTATATTTTGAAGTATATTTATTTCTAAATTAGATGATATATTCTTCCACAAGGTAAAGTAGTACATGGATTTTCCAAAGAAAGTATATACTTAATTTTACTATTAACAAAAATAGTTGCATTAAGTGAATAACAATAGTGACCATTAATATAAGAAAGCTTAATCAGTATTATAAAAATTTAAATTTAAGTAAAGCAATAGCGTGAATTTTAGGAAAATTCATAATGTATATTACTAATTACTAAATAAAATGGTATAATATACATTAATATATAGTTTTTCGAATATATTCAAATCATTAATTTTTTCCATCTTTATTATGTATGCAGTAGAGACAGGATTATTTTTGCTTAGGATAATTTTTGTATTTATTATGTTCTTGGGGGATATTATGTTTAAATTTAGAAAACAACACATTTCAATTCCAAACACTAATAGTAGTACTATCATAGACAAAAATCTTAATAACAACAACATTATTCGTAGAAACAACAATAAAAAAGTACTATTCAGATTAAATAAGAATTTAAAAGAAGTAAATTTTGCTATTGATAACCTTATAAATATCACTGGAGACATGAACTCAAATATGGAAAACCAAATTAATTCCATAAATAAGGTCTCCGATGAAATTAATAACTATTCATCTATATCACAAGAAATTGTAGCAAATACAGAAACATCAAAAGAAATAGCTGATAAAACTGCTATAATAGCCAATAAAGGCGCCCTTGCAGTAACAGATTCATTATCTGCAATGCAAGAAATACATGATTCTGTAGATTCAATAAAATCAGTAATAAATGATCTTAATTGTAAAGCCTCTAATATTAATGAAATGCTAAGCATCATAAAAAATATATCAAAGCAAACTAACTTTCTCTCTCTAAATGCCTCAATTGAAGCTGCTCGTTCAGGAGATGCAGGTAAAGGTTTTGCAGTTGTTGCAAAGGAAATCAAAAAGCTTGCAAAAAGCAGTGGAGATTCAGCAGAACAGATTTCAAGCACTATATCTGAAATGAATGAAGCAATTGAAAAAACTAATAGTGTTATAGTTAATAGCTTCAATAAAGTTGAAGAAGGAACCAAAATTGCGAATAACACGAAAGCAGTGTTTAATAAAATAATAAATTCTATAGAAGATACTAAAAAAGGTACAGATGAAATAAATGTAGCTATGTTAAAACAAGCTGAGTTTTTAGATAGTATTTTATCCTTAACTGATAATTTAAAAAATAGCTCAAAAGATGTTATGTTCTTAGTGGAATGGGCTTCTTTAAACACTTCTTACACAAAATTCTTTTGATCTCCTTAAAGAAGTAGCATTAAACCTTAAAGTAATTTCCGATAATATAATAGAGGCAAGCTCCTCTGAAGAAGAAATATCTATAAAAGTAAAAACATGCATAGGAACTATGCCTCAAAATTTCGATCCAATAATTGCAAGTGACCAAGCAAGCGGGCAAATATTATTTAATACTCACTGTGGTTTACTACTCATAGATTCAATGGGTAATTTAGGAGCTGGAATAGCTAAAAGCTGGTATGCAGAAGCAGACAACTTAACTTGGATTTTTAACCTTAGAAAAGGAGCTAAATTTCACAACGGCGAAGAAATCACTTCTGAGGATGTTAAGTTTTCCTTAGAGAGATTACTAAACCCAAAATTTAATTCCTGCAATTCTTGGTACTTAACAGATATTGAGGGTTCTAAAGAATATATAGAAGGAAAACACAAAGAAGTAACAGGTATAAAAATTCTAGATAAATACAGTTTATCCATTAAACTAAGATCACCTTACACTGGATTTCTATCTAATCTTACTCAGTACTGCTGTTCTGTTATAAGCAAAAATGATTTTATTAATAACAATAAAATAACTGGTTGCGGAGCTTTTGTTCTTGATAAATCGGAAAAAACTTTTTGCATATTAAAATCCTTTAAGGATTATTTCTTAGGTGCTGCCTACATAGACAAATTTCAAATTGATTATTCCATAAGTTTCCCTATTAAATCTTATATTGAAAACACTTATGACTTTATACCAATTGATTATTACAGTGATATTAAGTATATGGATTCAATTTCTACAAAAAATATTAAATTCTACGATACAATGACTTCCCTATATGCCGGTTTTAACTTGAATAGCTTAAACCCATTAGTTAAAAACATTGAAATTAGAAAAGCCCTTAATTACTCAATAAACAGAAGTAAATTAATTGAAGACCTAATGAATAATATGGCTGAAGAAGCAAAGGGACCTATACCTAATTCTATACTAAAAAACACTACCCTTTCCTCATTTATTTTAGATACTAAAATACTCAAAAATACTTTGAATAAATATAACATAAATGATGCATCTTTAAACATAGCTGTGCCAGGATTTAACAAAGAAGATTGCTTTACAAAAATAGCAAATTTTATTGCAAAGAATTTATCTGATTTAGGTATTAAATGTACTATAACACAAATGAAATATAATGACTTTAATACTTCTAATGAAAGAGATAAATGCGATTTATTTGTCTTTGGTTGGACCGCTGACACAGGTGATCCTGATAATTTTTTAAAACCACTTTTCTCCCCTGAAAGTTTTTATAATTTTACACATTATAACAATGAAAAAGTAAATGAGCTTTTAGAAGAAGCAAAAACCATATTGAATCCTGAAAAAAAATTCAATATTTATAATGATATCCAAAATATGATTATTGAAGATTATCCTTGGATTTTTCTACTACATCCTAAAATGGCATATATATCCAAAGAAAATCTTATTGGTATTAAGATTAATCCTTTAGGTATAATTAAATACGATGATATTATATATAAGAATAACTAGTTTAAATGTATTTTTATTATAATTATTGAATATGTATAAATTTCCTATTGACAGAATTTTTTTAATTGACTATAATATTATTTAAATTACTTAGATTAAAATTGAATATTTTAGGTAACCTATGGTAGAGGTGCTGTAAATCATAAGTACTTATTTTTAGTGGGCACATGTTTAGAAATAAGAAAAGGGATTATGGCCGAAAGAAATAAATTGGCGAATTTATTTCTTGGTTTTTAACATAATATGTTAAAAACTGTCACTATTTAATTTTTAGTGGAGAGCTACAAAGGTACACTGCTACTATATAACATAGAATATATGTATATACACAGTAAAGGTGTCCTTTGCTGTGTATTTTTTTATTAAAATAAGGGGTGATTACATTGTCAATAGTGGTTCAAAAATATGGTGGAAGTTCAGTTGCAAGCATTGAAAAAATCAAAAATGTTGCTGAAACTTTAATAAAAAGGAAAAATAAAGGTGACAAAATTGTAGTTGTAGTATCTGCAATGGGAGATACTACTGACAACCTACTAAACCTAGCTAATTCAGTAACAAAAAACCCAGACAAACGAGAATTGGATGTACTTTTATCCACTGGAGAAATAGTTTCAAGTTCTTTACTTGCAATGACTTTAAAATCTATGGGATATAATGCTATAAGCTTTACCTATAATCAAATTGGAATAAAGACCTCAGGAACCTATGGAAAATCTTTCATAGATGATATTGATGAAAGTAAAATTTCAAAAGCTTTAAGAGAAGATAAAATTGTTGTTGTAGCCGGTTTTCAGGGAATTAATTCAGAGGGAGATGTTACAACACTAGGAAGAGGAGGCTCTGATACCACGGCTGTTGCTATAGCTGCAAAACTTAAAGGTATATGTGAAATATATACAGATGTAGATGGTATATACAACGTAGACCCAAGATTATACAAAAATGCTAAAAAATTAGATTCTATAGACTATGAAGAAATACTTGAAATGGCAAGTTTAGGTGCTCAAATAATGCATTCTCGTTCTATAGAACTTGCCCAAAAATACAATATACCAATTTATGTAGGACTAAGTAACAGTAATGTTCAAGGAACAATTATAAGGGAGGAAATAGATATGAATATGGAAACTAAACCAGTAACAGGAATAGCAACTAGCGATGATGATGTGGCAATAACTCTTAAAGACATTGATAATGATATAAATATTTTATCTGAGTTATTTGAAAATATAGGCAGTAAAAATATAAATATTGACATGATAAGTCAAACAGCTCCTCTAATGGGAAAAGTAAATATATCTTTCACTATTCCTAAATTAGATTTTGAAGAATGCAAAGAGGTTTTATCATCCCTTGGCTATACTAGTAGCATAAGTCTTGACAGAAACATAACTAAATTTTCTATAGTAGGAATAGGTATGAAATCAACTTCCGGAGTGGCGGCTAGAATGTTTAAAGCTTTTAAAGAAAACCATATAGATGTAAAGATGATAACAACATCAGAAATACGCATAACTTGTGCCCTAAATAGCAGTGATAAAATAAAAGCTATTGAATTAATGGCAAAAGAATTTAATCTATAAAATGGAGGAATTTATATGCAATTATTAGGTAATATTACTATAGAAAACAACGAACTTTTAATTGGAAATGTATCAACTGCTTCTCTTGTAGAAAGGTTTGGCACCCCTTTATTTGTATTAGATGAAAATTTAATAAGAGAAAAATGTAGAAAATATGCTAAAGCCTTTAAAATTGAAACAGGAAATAAAGTAGCTTATGCTGGTAAAGCCTTTTTAACTTTAGCTATGTGTGAAATAATAAAAGAAGAAAATTTAAACTTAGATGTAGTATCCGGTGGTGAATTATACACTGCTTATAAAAGCAACTTTCCAATGGATAAAATATACTTTCACGGAAACAACAAAAGCTATGAGGAAATAAAACTTGGACTAGACTTAGGAATAGGCAGATTTGTGGTAGACAATATTTATGAACTTAGAACTATAAATGAAATAGCAATGAGCCTTTCAAAAACTCAAGACATACTTTTAAGAATAACCCCTGGTATAGAGGCTCACACTCATGAATACATAAAAACTGGACAAATTGATTCTAAATTTGGTTTCAATATTTTAAGCCACAATCTCTTTAATATAATAGAAGAAATTAAAAATATGAAGGGTTTAAACCTTGTTGGACTGCATTGCCATATAGGTTCCCAAATATTTGATACAAAAGGATATGAAAACGCCATTGTAATAATGACAGAACTATTAAAGAAAATTAAAGATGAAAAAAATCTTTCTTTATATGAACTTAACTTAGGTGGTGGTTTTGGCATATATTACTCTGATACAGATGATCCCCTTTCTATTGAAGATTTCTGTGAAATAATATTAGCTAGAGTTAAAGAAAACTGTGAAAGGCTAGATTTAAGCCTTCCAAAACTAATAATAGAGCCAGGTCGCTCCATTATAGGAAATGCTGGAACCACCCTGTACAAAATAGGTGCTATAAAAGAGATTCCTGGAATAAGAAAATATATTTCCGTTGATGGAGGCATGACAGACAACATAAGACCATCTTTATACAATGCTAGTTATTCATGTATATTAGCGAACAAAGCAGCTAATCCTATAGAAGAAACAGTTACAATTGCAGGAAAATGCTGTGAATCAGGAGATATTCTAATACATAATGTAGATATACCAAAGGTTACATCTGGAGATGTACTAGCAGTATTGTCAACTGGTGCATATTGCTATTCTATGTCCAGTAATTACAACAAAGCCCCTAAACCTGCAATAGTTTTAGTTAAAGAAGGTAAATCCAAATTAATATGCAAAAGAGAATCCTTTGAAGACATCATAAAAAATGAAATAACTATAAATTAAACTTAATTAAGACCTAGAATATTTTTTCTAGGTCTTAATTATCATATTATATATTTTATAATAGCTTTAGGAAATATCTCCTTTATCTCTTTTAGAAAAAATTCCTTCATATCCTCTAAATTCTGTTTATTATATATGTATTTTCCATATCCAAATTGCCCATATTTGTACTGTCTCTCATTATCATTCATTGGAAGTGTATTTTCTTTAAAAATTTCATTTATTATATCCTTTGCTCTTTTTGTATATCTATGTGATATAACTTCAAAACTTATTGGTAAATCAAGATTTTGTGGCAATTTATTCTTTAAATCTAACAATAGATTTTTATAATCCTCCTTATATCCTTCATAAATAAAAACTGGCGCTATTATAAAGCCTATAGGATACCCTGCTTTTAATAATTTTACACTGGCATCTACTCTTTTATCAATTGATGAAGTTCTACTTTCAAATTCTTTTTTAGCTTTATTTGTATTTATGGTAAATCTTATTTCTGTGTTTCCATTATGTTCAATGTTTAAAAGGGAATCCACATCATCATATTTAGTTACAAATCTAAATCTTCCCTTAGAACTATTTCCAAAAATTTTATTGTATCTTCTAATAAGTGAGTATATGGTTCTACTGAAACAGGATCAGATGTAGCAGAGCCTTCAAAAACAGTTATTTCAGGATTTCTTTCAATTATATATTCATGAGCCTTATTAAGCACATCTTCCAAATTTGCATATATCTTTACATAAGGTTTATAACCTAAATTAGTATTTAAATAACAATACTGGCACTTACCAGTACATCCTGAAACTAGTGGAAGCTGATAATTAGCAGAGGGTTTACAAGATTGATATTTAAAGCCTTTTTTTATTCCAACTACTAAGGTTTTTTTGCCTTCTATGTAAAAATCATGTAAGTTACTACCTGGTATATTTTCTTTAACTCTGTTAGATGTAATATTTATCATTTCTACTGAATCATTCTTCTTAAAAAAATCATAAATATTTTTAGCTCTATTATAATCTAAACTACCCTTTTCAAAAATAATTCTTTTAGGAACAAACATCTCTATATCCTCCTTGAATTCATCCTAATTTTATATTTCCATTGAACTTTAAGATTATGCGTTAATTTTTCATAAAAATAACAATTGACTTAACTTTAAATATTTACTATAATGTTTTTAGATACCCCTGTGGGGTACAATAATTATTACTGGAGGTATTGAGGGTGAACAATCTATTGTCTATTTGGAAAAAGTATTCTTATATTATTTTATTATTTTTTATAATTGGGGGATTATTTGATTTCAGAATCGGATTAATTGCAATAATATGTATGGTAGGGCCTATATTTCTGTCTTTTTTTAGAGGAAGATTTTGGTGTGGAAATTTTTGCCCAAGAGGTAGTTTTTATGATAATGTAGTATCTAAATTTAGTAAAAAAATAAAACTCCTGATATTTTAAAATCAAAATATTTTAGAGTTTTTGTTACAGTTCTTATGCTTACAGTTTTTACACTAGGAATGATACAAAACTTTGGTAATTTATATAAAATGGGCTTCGTATTCTACAGGCTTATAGTTGTTACTACATTAATAGGCCTTGCTCTTTCTTTATTTTTTAATCACAGGACTTGGTGTAGCTTTTGCCCTATGGGAAGCATTGCAGCATTAATAGCATCCTTTAAAAACAAAAAAACGCTTCCTCTCTTCTTAAAGTAGATAGTTCCTGTGTATCTTGTAAAATCTGCGAGAAAAAATGTCCAATGGGTATATCTCCTTACGAATATAAAAATGCTTCTATAATAGATAAGGACTGTATTCAATGTGGAGTTTGCGTATATTTTTGCCCTAAAAAATCAATTAAATAACCTTTAAGACTAAATCCAATAAAACAAAAATTGTTCTAGAAAAAGAACAGTTTTTGTTTTATTTTTTAATAATATTTATATAGCTAGCTTTATTTTCCCTCTATTATATTTGTTATTTCTTTAATAATATTAAAATTAGTAAAATCAAAATGTAAGGGAGTTACAGTTACATAACCCTGTGATAAAAAATATAAGTCCGTATCCTTATCTTTACTTTCATTCCTAATTCCATTTTTTAAATATACTTTATCTTCTTTATCCTCTATTAGTATATACCTAGATTTATAAGTAGCTTTTCCCATTCTACAAACCTTAACACCTTTTATTTCCTCTTCCCTTACATTAGGAACATTAATATTAAGAACTACATCATCTCTTAAACACTTATCTTGAACCATTTCAAGTATAACACTTATCCATTTTGCAGCTTTACCATAATCTTCATCATCTTTATTAAAATCAACCTGCATAGAAATTGCAATAGATGGCACTCCATAAAGTGCACCTTCAGTAGCTGCAGAAACCGTACCAGAGTACAGTACATCTGTACCTGAATTAGCTCCCCTATTGATTCCTGATATAACAAGATCAATATTTTCACCAAGCAAAGACAAACCAGCTTGAGTACAATCTGCCGGTGTTCCAACTAAACTATAGGCCATGCAATCTAAATCCTCTAACTTCTCTTTTCTTATTTTTAAAGGCTTATTTATTGATATAGAATGACTAGAAGCACTTTGCTGCTCCCTTGGCGCAACTATTATAATATTATGTTTTTTTATAACCTCCTTTGCTAAAGCTCTTATACCTTTAGCACTTATTCCATCATCATTAGTAATTAATATATTCATTTATAATCCCCTTTCTTTTAAAACTATAGGCATATATTAGACTTTATTAGGAAAACTTCAGGAGTTATCTTTTAGTGTTTCAATATTAACTATTTAAAATAAATTTTTTGCTGCATAAGCGCTATTCTATTTATTATTTTATCTTCTAGCAAAGCAAAAATTTTCTCTCCTTTTTCTTTTGAAGCTAAAGTCGCATCTCCTGTTATAGCATCTTTAAATATAGTCTTTCCTCTATCCTTAAATCTTACAGGATATAATTGTTTATTTGTATTCTTTAAAGCTTTATCCATTTTAACTAATTTTTCATTGTAATATAAGATTGCAGAAGTTTCATCTTCTCCACCATGACCTTGCCCTTCAGTTATAGTTAAAATATCTTTAGAAAAGTCCATCCACCAATTAATAGTCATTATAACTGCACCTAAATTTACTAATTTTTCAGCAGCCAAACCTAAGGCAGTTATATTTCCACCATGCCCATTTAAAAATATTATATTTTTAAGACCATTTTCGTAGAAACTTTTGCACACATGATAAATGTATTCCGCCATGACCTCTGAGGGCACTGAAACAGTCCCTTTATATATTGATAAATCATAGCTTTGTCCATAGGCGATTGCTGGTGCAATCCATATCTTATCTCCAATTTTTTCATCAATTTTTTCACAAAAAGCATTGGAGAAAATATGTCTGTTCCAAGTGGAAGATGATGGCCGTGAGCTTCTACTGAACCTACAGGAATTATCACAGTATCAACTTTATTTGACAAATTCTTAAAATCATCTGAAGTATAGTCTACAATGTACATAATATCCCTCCTTGTTATTTTATAAATCAAGTTTTCTAAAACTATTTCCAAGTTTCAATATATATTATATACTTTATAATGTACAGGTTAAATAATTTTTCTTTTTATTGAATTTATTTCAATTTATTTGTGTATAGAGATTATTTATAATACAAATAATAACTAGAATAATAATTCCATATAATAAATCATTTTAAAATATATTATGTAATATTTACTAAGTAAAAAATTTATTGTTGCCTTATGGTTTACTAGGTGGTATTATGTTAATATATTAATATATAGTCTTTAAAACTATATCATGTTTATAGGGAGGTTGTACTTTGGAAAAGATAGCTTTAATTGCAGACAGTACCTGTGATTTAGATAAAAAATATATAGACAACTACGATGTAAAAATACTTCATCTGAAAATAATATATAAAGATAAAGAGTTTATTGATAGAGTAAACATAACTCCTCAGGAGGTTTATGACAATTTAAAAGTAGAGGTTCCTCACACCTCTTTGCCTTCCATTTCTGAAATGCACAATCTTTTTAATGAGCTTGAAAAAGAAGGATATACTCATGCTATTATAATACCAATAAGTTCAGGACTTTCAGGAACTTATAATACCTTAAAACTTGCAGCAAGTGATCATACAAATATGGATATAACAGTTTTCGATTCAAAATCTCTTACTCTTGGTGCCGGTGCACAAATAATACGCTGCGGAGAAATGATAAAAGAAGGAAAGAGTTATAATGAAATCATATCTTCTCTTCCTAAAATTAGAGATAACATTAAAGTGTATTATATGGTGGATACTTTAGAATACCTAATAAAAGGCGGTAGAATTGGAAAAGTTTCTGGTACTCTAGGTCAACTTTTGAATATAAAGCCTATAATATCTATAAACGAAGATGGAATATATTACACCCATTGTAAAGTTAGAGGTAAGAAACAAGCAAAAAATAAACTTATGGAAATAGTTGAAAACGAATTAGCTAACTCAAAAGGTAAAGTCTGGGTAATGCATGGTGGTGCTTTAAAAGAAGGTACTGAATTTTATGAAAACCTAAAAAGCAATGAAAACATAACTCAGATAGATATAGGTGATATAAGTCCTGTAGCTGGTGTTCACACAGGTCCAGGTCTTTTAGGAGTAGTAATTGAAAAAGAGCCCATTTAAAGGGCTCTTTTTTATTTTTTTCTTATTAAAAAAGCATTAGGCAAAAGTCTTCCAACTTTAGAAGGTGAAGAACATTTATTTAGAATTTCGCCCTTATATCCCATAATTGAAGATGACCCTCCATCACAAGCTGCTGCTGTTACAGCTTTATAAGACTGCATTATCTCTGCACAATCCTCCATAGTTGCTCCTAAACTATGAAGAGGTTGTCTTCCATCTATAACTAAGAGTAGTACTGCTCCATCTCTTCTTTGGCCTACAACAGTTCTCGGCTGCAAACCCCAACCTGCAGACCCGTTTATTACCTTTTTATTATTAGAAATCAAAACTGGTGAAAACTGAGCTCCATCTCTAACATCATATTTGTCCCAGTTTTCTATGCCACCAACTATTAACCTGTCATTTTTATCAAAAGCAATAGTTCCGTACATATTCGTATAGGTACCCCATTTTTCTCCCTTAGAATAAGTAATACCTATAATGTCTCCTCCGTTTCCTACTCCACCTTCATCTCTAAATCCGCTAGCATTAATGCCTAAAACTGCATCATTCATACTAAGAAAATCTAAAATTGTTCTTCCTGAAACTCTTTTTTTATCAGTAGTCCCTATAAAAACTCTCTTAGGATCATCAATCAATGCAATTTTCCCCTTAAACTTGTCCCCTTTAACCTCAGATATTATAATTCCTTGTTCT
Source organism: Haloimpatiens sp. FM7315 (assembly GCA_041861885.1). Lineage (NCBI taxonomy): Bacteria > Bacillati > Bacillota > Clostridia > Eubacteriales > Clostridiaceae > Haloimpatiens > Haloimpatiens sporogenes. Next base: position 1,203,469 of record JBGVUE010000001.1, on the reverse strand, counting down.
AAATCGTTTATAATAACTTTGTTTCCCGCATAGTCTTTGTCTCCAATTTTTAAATCCCGTTGATTTAAAATGTCTAAAGCTTGTCCATTACTGCCATAAGATTTATTATCTTTATCATTATTTGTAGTATTATTTTCATGTTTTTTTACCTCAGTGATTGCTATTAAATTTGAATTATCTACTTTTTTACTCATAACCCTGTTTATTAAAGAATCAGGGAAAAATAAAGTGGCAAGCCACTGATGTGTAGCTGTTGTCATAGCAGTTTCTATGTATATATCTCTAAGCTCTGAAATATATGGTATATCAAAGAACACTAAACTTGTGTACATAGACGAAAGAACTGCAATCAATAAAAAAATGTCTTAAATTTTCTCTTCTTATTTGATCTTTTTTTAACTTTTTTGTCAATCTCCTTTCCTTTCTCGAAATCATCTTTTTATTTTCATATGTCAAATTATCTAAACTTAAATCTTTCACTTTTTTCCTCCATTTATTGATAATTTATTTTATTATAGCATAGCGACAATTTCAATTTATTAAAAATAGGTTAAATTTAATATGTATCTTATTGGTAAAATCAACTTAATCTTAAAGTTCTTAGCTATACTTTCTATTATATGTACAACTACTAACTAAAATTATAAAACATTCATCCTTTTAATAACTAATGTAAATCAAAAAGAGGCAACCAAAGTATAGGTTACCTCTAATAATTTAAAACTTTTACTATTATAATGCTACAAACTAACGAAGTTTAAAAGGTTTATATTGCTTTGGAAGTGATTTAATCAAAAGATAAACCAAAATACAGGACCCAATTTTATCAAGCAGATTATTAATTATTTTTGGAATAAATGAAGCTACAAATATATTACTTCCACTTTGCTTAAGCCATAAAAATAAAAAATCCATTCCTGTTCCTGTTAATCCTCCATAAACCCATATACCTATTGGCGTTCCAATAAGTGGGCATACGATACTTAATATAATCCCAGTTACAATTGCTACAACTAAATTAAATTTAAACTTCTTAGCTACAAATCCTACAATGAGTCCTACCATTACATTGACAATTAAAAACGGAATATCCTTTGGATTAAATATCATTCCAGTAATTATATTAGTAATTCCCCCTACCGCTGCACCATACCAAGGTCCAAAATACACAGCTATAAATATAGTTCCTATAACATCTAAATAAAATGGTAATTTAAAACTGCTAGTTATAATTCCAAGAACAATGTTTAATGCAATCGCAATAGCACTTAATAATGTGATCTTTAGTTTGTTTTCTACCATATTTTTCTCTCCTATCATATTTTCTCTAGTTATATAAAAATTATAAATTGTAAGATTATATAAGTAAAATCGAAATTTCAAATAGATATTTAAGCATGTATTTGTTTTTTTATATGTTAAAATCAAAGATAAATAAATGTTATATTTTATTTATCTATAAAAACACTTATGATAGGAGATTGAGTACAATGAAAAGAGAAAAAATTTAGTTTTAGTAAGTCACTGCATATTAAATCAAAATAGTGTGGTAGACCCTTTAGCAAGAGCAAGAGGGGCTTTTCCTATAGTAAATAAATTAGTAAAAAAAGGTTATGGAATAATACAACTACCTTGCCCTGAATTTAAATTTTTAGGTCCAAATAGAAAACCAATGTCTAAAGAAGAATATGATTGTAAAGAATACAGAGAATTATGTAAATCTTTATTTAAGCCGATCTTAGAAGATATAAAAAAATATATTGCCTCTGGATATAAATTAAAAACAATTATAGGTATAAATCAAAGTCCAACTTGTAGTATTACTGGGAAACAAGGTGTTTTTATGGAAGAAATTTTTCATATATTAAAAAGAGAAAATATTAGTATTGAAACCATAGAAATACCAACTGATTACGTAGAAGGTGGAAAAACAGATATTGAAATATATTGAAATAAATCTCTATGTAATCCATTTAAAATATGTTATATGTTTGTATAAAAACCCCTAATGATATAATATTATTATTAACTTTATTTCATATATAATTATAAAAGCAATATAGTTTATATTATAAAGGGAAAGGATATGAGGTACATCATGAAAAAAATTGAAGGAATTATATTTGATATGGATGGTACACTATTTGATACAGAAAGAGTAGCCTTAGAGTTTTGGAGGGAATCTTTTAAACGTCATGGATATGTACTACATAAAGATATTTATACATCATTAATGGGTAGAAAGCGTGCAAAATGGTCTGAACTTCTTATAAAAGAATACGGACAAGCTCTACCTATAGACAAAATCTCAGAAGAAAAAGACGCAGCAATGTTTGATTTCATTAACAATAAAGGTGTACCTGTAAAAAAAGGGGTCTATGAATTATTAGATTTTTTACAAAAAGTTCTTATAAAGTAGCTTTAGCTACCTCTACTTCTAGAATAAGAGCATTAAAACTACTAAACCTAGCCAAAATAGTAGATAAATTTGATATTATAGTTTGTGGAGACGATATTGTAAATTCTAAACCTTCTCCCGAAATATTTTTAAAAGCTGCTAAAGAGCTAGAAACTGATCCTAAAAATTGTATAGTTATAGAAGATTCCCCTGTAGGCATAGAAGCTGCTTATAAAGCACAAATGATGCCAATTAATATCCCTGACTTAAAAGAACCTGACAGTGATATGAAATTATTATCTTACAGAATATACCCTAACCTTCTTGATTTTAAAGATTTTTGGAAAATGAAATATGAAAAAGTTTATAATATACATAAAAGCTGTTAATTGAAATATTAACAGCTTTTATACTATGCTAGTTTATCTTATTCATATTTTCAGCAAACTCATCAATGTTTTTTATTATTATATTATTAATATCCTTATTTTCTTTACATATGGCCTTAATAATTAGCTTTTCAAAAAAGTTTAATTTGTTAAAAATAATATTTCCTCCAAAATAACCTTTTACCTTAGCTTTTTTATATAATTCACTTCTAAACGCAGTTTTTATTTGGGCCTTTCCTTCATCTCCATCTCTTAGACCACAAATAAAAATACCTATTTCTTTTTCCTTTAATTCATCAAATCTATTTAAGCAAAATTTAGATAGCTGCTTTTGAATTTTTCCTACATAAATAGACCCTCCAATAATAACTTTATCAAATTCACTTAAATCTTTTATGCTTTCTTTTTTTATATCTAAATTCACTACTTCACCCTTAAGTCTTTTCTTAAGTTCATTAGTACATTTTTCTACACAGCCATGATTTGTTGCATAAACCATAAGCGTTTTCATAAATACCATCCCCCCTATTAAATATATATTTCATATATATTTAAATTTATGATATTATTTAAATTAGTACTACTATTTTCTACTATTTTAATATATCACTCATCGTTTTATTTGTAAATTTTTCTTTTTTATTACTATTCTTTATATATTTTTTATAATATACTTTAAAAATGAGACTACACTTATTGCAACGCCCCTCATTAAATGATACTATAAAAAGACAATTTTCTTATTTACTAATGACAATTTATAATATAGGAGGCAAGATATAAAATGAAAATTCTAATTGTAGACGATTCTATTTTTTCGCAAAAAATAATAGCTAATTTAATAAAAAAACAACTTCAAAACGCTCTAATCTATTTTGCTAAGGATGGAGATGAAGGCCTTGAAAAATATAAAAGCATAAATCCTGATTATGCTTTTGTAGATTTATTAATGCCAAAAATTACTGGTGAAAAACTAATAACACTTATAAAAGAATACGATGCTAACGCCAAATTAATTGTGGTTTCAGCAGATGTCCAAAAGAGTATAAAAGAAGAATTAGATTCCTATGGGATAGTGGCCTTTATAAACAAACCTTTTACTGAGGAAAAATCAAAAAACATCTGCGATCTAATAAGGAATGATAAAAATGTGTAAAATTATAGAAAGCGAAGATATATTAAAAGAATTATTTAATATTAGTGTAGGAAAATCTGCAAGTATATTATCCGAAATAGTGAATAAAAAAATAATACTTAACGTGCCAAATTTAAAAATAATAGATTTAAATGATAGGAATATTAATATAAACCTACATTTACCTAAAGTTGTTTATAAGGATATGATGATATCCTCCATATCTTTTCAGAAGGAAATAAGAGGAAAAGCCAGCTTGATTTTTCCTGCAAATAAAATGAGGACATTTATAAATCTTTGCACAAACGAAAGCTTTGAAAACCAAGTAGATGATATGAATTTTACAGATGTGGATTTTGATATTGTTAAAGAAATAGGAAATATAATGCTTAATTCAGTTATAGGAGAAATAGGAAACTACTTAGAAATTAGGTTAAACTACACTTTGCCAAAAGTACAAGTATTTGATAAAAATGATTTTCAGAAGGATTTGAAAAGCAAAGAATTTACTCATCTTTTGATGCTTTACATAACTTTTAAAATAGATGATTCTGAATTAGAGGGAGCTATTATTATTAACCTTACTTTAAGTTCTATTAATGAACTTTTAGCCAAAGTAAAAATAATAGAAAATGATTTATATGAATAAAATTTTATATGATATATTAGATACCATTGATGAGGGAATAATATTACTAAATGAAGATTTAAAAATCTTGTTTTGGAATAATTACATGGAATCTTTAACAAATACTAAAGAAAAAGAAGTGCTTGATTCTGATATATTCGAAACCATACCAAGTTTTAATAAAGGCTATATTAAAGAAACTATAGATTCTGTAATTAAAGATGGCAGAAAAATCTTTTTTTCTGCTGCTATGCATAAAGACTTATTAGATAATAATAGCAAAAATTTAAATCTTAAAATCAGCAGAATAAGAAAAGATAACTCTAATTTTATTCTGATTGAATTTATAAATGTCACAAATGAATTTCTTAGAATAAATCAACTTAAAATGTACATAGATGAACTATATTACTTAAATAAAAAATTAAAAGTAAAAGAAAAAATAATTAATAAACTAGCTTATTACGATGAATTAACAGGACTTGCAAATAGAGCCTTGTTTCATAAAATGGCAAAGGAATTATGCCAAAATGAAAAAAGTAATACTTCTCCTTTAGGCTTACTGTTTATAGATGTAGATAATTTTAAATACATTAACGATACCTATGGACATGAAAAAGGAGACAAAGTTTTAAAAAGCATCGCCAAAATATTAACTAAATCCTCTAGAAAAAAAGACGTGGTTTCTAGATTTGGAGGAGATGAATTTCTAATTCTAATGCCTTTTTTAGATGATGCTACTGAATGTAGAAACGTTGCTTCAGAAATAATTAAAAATATAAATTTAACTTTTAATAGTATAAGCGATGTTAAAGTATCTTTAAGTATTGGAGTTAGCGTATTTGAAAACTGCAAAGACTGTATTGATAAATTGTTATTAAAGGCAGATAAAGCAATGTATAAAACTAAAAATCAGGGTGGAAATGGATACTATTTTTTATAAAATATAAAAAAAGATTTTGCAAAGCAAAATCTTTTTTTATTGGGCTTTTATTAGCCCTTTAAAAAGGTCTCTCCCATTAAGTATTCATCAACATTTTTAGCTGCAGCTTTACCCTCTTTAAGTGCCTTTACTATTAAAGACTGACCCGTTCTTAAGTCACCTGCTGCAAAAACTTTATCTATAGTAGTCTTGAAATAATCATCTGTTAAAACATTACCTCTAGAATCTAACTTAACCTTCAAGCTATCAATTAAACCATAGTGATCAGGATGTAAAAATCCCATAGCTAAAATGATTAAATCTGCCTTTATATAGAATTCGCTTCCTTCAATTTCTTTCATGCAAAACTTACCTTTTTCATCTTTATTCCATTGAAGTTTAACACATTTAATTTCACTTAAATTTCCTTCTTCTCCAATTATCTCTTTTGTTCCTACGGACCAAATTCTTTCGCATCCCTCTTCATGAGATGTAGTTGTTTTAAGAACTCTTGGATAAGTTGGCCAAGGCATAGTCTCATCTCTTTCAATTGGAGGTTTTGGCATAATCTCTAATTGATATACTTTTTTAGCTCTTTGCCTTATTGCAGTTCCAACGCAATCTGAACCAGTGTCTCCTCCACCAATTACAACTACTACTTTATCCTTTGCATTTATTTCCTTTTTGTTTTTTAATTTTTCTTCTCCAGTAATTTGAAGTTCTGCCCCATTTTCCTTAGAAACACTTCTATTTTGGGATTTCAAATAATCCATTGCAAAATGTATGCCCTTATATTCTCTTCCCTTAATAAGTAAATCCCTTGGAACACTTGAACCACCCGCTAAAACCACTGCATCAAATTCTTCTAATAGCTCTTTTACCTCTATGTCAATTCCTATATTTGTATTAGTTTTAAACACAATTCCTTCTTGTTTTAAAATATTTATTCGTCTGTCAATAATTCCCTTTTCAAGCTTAAAATCAGGAATTCCATACCTTAAAATTCCTCCAATTTTATCCTCTTTTTCAAACACAGTAACACTATGTCCAACTGCATTTAAATCTGCACTTGCTGCAAGTCCTGCAGGGCCTGAGCCAATTACAGCCACTCTCTTGCCTGTTCTAACTTTAGGTATCTTAGGTTCTACATATCCCATTTTAAAAGCTTTTTCTATAATACTATACTCTATTTCACGAATAGACACAGCCTTTCTGTTTACACCAAGTGCACAGGCAGCCTCGCAAAGTGCAGGACATAGCCTGCTTGTAAACTCAGGGAAATTATTAGTATAACTCAATCTATCATATGCCTTCTTAAAATTGCCTTTGTAGACCATATCATTCCAGTCTGGAGCTATATTTCCAAGAGGGCATCCCCAATTGCAAAAGGCGGTTCCACAGCTCATGCATCTAGACGCCTGCTCTATAACTTCACCTTCTTCAAGGGGTATATATATTTCTTTGCAATCTTTTACTCTATCTTCAATACTTCTTTTATCAAAATTTTTACGCTGAACACTTTTAAATGCTCCTAATTTTCCCATATCTATACCTCCTGGATTTAATTATTTTTCTTCATTTTTTCTAATACATTTTTATAAGCTCTTGGAATGATCTTTCTAAACTTCTCAGCGTACTGATTCCAGTTGTCTAAAATTTCTTTCGCTCTTTTACTATCAGTATAACTATAATGTTCATTTATTAAATTAAACAAATAAGCTTTGTCTTCTTCACTTAACTCTTCAATTTCTAGAGATTTCTCAGCCATCTTAAGCTTAATATTTTCCTTATCTTTAAGAACGTAACTAGTTCCACCGCTCATACCTGCTCCAAAATTGCTTCCAAAACTACCAATTACAACAACTGTACCACCAGTCATATATTCGCAGCAATTATTTCCAGCACCCTCAACTACTGCTATAGCGCCACTATTTCTTACAGCAAAACGCTCTCCAACTATACCATTTATAAATGCTTTTCCACTTGTAGCTCCATATAAAATAGTATTTCCCGCTATATAATTTTCCTCTGGTTTAAAAAGACTATTAATAGGTGCTTTTATTATAATTTTTGCTCCAGAAAGTCCTTTTCCCACATAGTCATTTGCATCTCCTTCTAGCTTAAGTGTAAGTCCTTTTGCACCAAAAGCTCCAAAACTTTGACCTGCAGAACCAATAAATTCAAAGGTAATTGTATCTTCTTCCAAACCATCTTTTCCGTATCTTTTTGCAATTTCTCCACTTAGCATAGTGCCAACACTTCTTCTAGTATTTTTGATTTCAAAGCTGCCTCTTACCTTTTTCTTATCATTTAAAGCAGTTTCAGCCATTTGTATTAGAATATGGTCAAAAGCTTCATCTAGCCCATGATCTTGCTTCTTTACACAATAAGCCTTTATCTTCTTTGGCATGTCTGGTTTATATAGTATCTTAGACAAATCAAGATTTTTTGCTTTCCAGTGATCAATACTTTCACTCACCTTTAATTTATCTATTCTTCCAATCATCTCATTCATAGTTCTAAATCCGAGTTTTGCCATATATTCTCTAACTTCTGTTGCTACAAAGGTTAAAAAATTAATTAAATATTCTGGTTTACCCTTAAAGTTTTTTCTAAGTTCAGGGTCTTGAGTTGCACATCCCATATCGCAAGTATTACAGTGGCACTGTCTTAACATAGTGCACCCCATTACAACTAAGGCTGTTGTTGCAAAACCAAACTCTTCAGCACCAAGCAAAGATGCAATAACTACATCTCTTCCTGTTTTTAACTGTCCATCGGTTTGAAGCCTAACTCTGCTTCTTAAATCATTTAAAAGTAAGCATTGATGGGTTTCTGAAAGGCCAATCTCCCAAGGTATTCCTGCGTTTCTTATTGAAGATATAGGTGCCGCTCCAGTGCCGCCATCGTGTCCACTTACTACTATAAGATCTGCGTGGGCTTTAGCAACTCCTGCTGCAATAGTTCCAATTCCAACTTCTGAAACAAGTTTTACACTGACCCTGCTCTTCGGATTTACGCTTTTCAAATCATATATTAACTGTGCCAAATCCTCAATAGAATATATATCATGATGAGGTGGTGGTGAAATTAAATCTATACCAGGGGTTGAATGACGAATTTTTGCTATATAATCATTAACCTTCTTTCCTGGTAAATGTCCACCTTCTCCGGGTTTTGCTCCCTGTGCTACTTTAATTTGCAGTTCATCTGCATTTACAAGATAATTTGCAGTTACACCAAATCTAGAAGTAGCAACCTGCTTAATGGCACTTCTTCTGTTATCACCATTAGCATCTAATATAAATCGAGTTTCATCTTCTCCGCCTTCACCAGAATTGCTTTTAGCTCCAAGTCTATTCATAGCAATTGCAATAGTCTCATGGGCCTCTTTGCTAATAGATCCTATAGACATGGCTCCAGAACAAAATCTGCTAATTATTTCACTTATAGGTTCAACCTCATCTATAGATATCTCCTTTTTATTATTGAATTCAAATAAACCTCTAATTGTGCATAAGTGTTTACTTTGATCATTAATTAATCTTGCATACTCCTTATATACCTCATAATTATTTTCCTTAGCTGCATATTGAAGTTTATAAATTGACTCTGGATTAAATAAATGATATTCTCCTTCTTTTCTCCAAGAATAAAGCCCACCAACCTCTAATTCTGTGCTTGGCTTTCTAAGTCTTGTAAATGCATTTTTATGTCTTATTAAAACTTCTTTTGCAATAGTATCTATGCCTATTCCTCCAATTCTAGAAGGAGTTCCTTTAAAGTACTTATTTATTACTTCATCACTTAATCCAAGGGCCTCAAATATCTGTGCGCCATGATAACTTCTAAGAGTACAAATACCCATTTTGGATAAAATCTTCAAAATCCCATTATTAATAGCATTTATATAATTTTCTTCAGCTACCTTTTGGTTAACTCCGTAGATTTCTCCCTCTGAAACCATATTTTCAATAGTATCAAGAGCTAAATATGGATTTATTGCACTTGCACCATAAGCTAAAAGCAATGCAAAATGTGTTGTCTCTCTAGCATCACCAGTTTCAACAATTATAGAAACCTTATTTCTTATTTTTTCCTCTATTAAGCTGTGATGAACAGCAGACATAGCAAGTAAACTTGGAATAGCGGCTTCATATCCATTTATTTTTTTATCACTTAAAATTAGTATGTTATATCCTTCTCTAACTCTCCTTAAAGCACGATTACATATTAAATCTAAAGCTTCTTTAAAGCCTTCTATTCCGTTATCATAATTAAAAGTTATAGGAATTGTTGAAGCTTTAAAATCTTTAGTTCTAATTTTTTTATTTTTAATATTTCTTTGTTGGACAAAATAGGACTATCTATTTTTATAAAAGGCAGTTCACAAAAATTAGTATTTACAAGACTCCATTGAGATCCTAAATAATTAGAAAGGCTCATAACTACCCCTTCTCTAATAGGATCTATAGGAGGATTTGTAACCTGGGCAAATAATTGCCTAAAATATGAAAAAAGCAGTTGAGGTTTATTTGATAATACCGCAAGAGGTGTGTCATTTCCCATAGAACCAATAGGCTCTTTCCCAATTTCAGCCATCTTACTTAAAATAACATTTAAATCCTCTAAAGTATATCCAAAGGCCTGTTGCCTTTCCTTTAGTCTATCATAATTAAAAGAACTGCTTTCCTCTACATTCTCAAAATCCTCTAAAGTAAATTTATTTCTTTTTATTAACTCTTCATAAGGCTTATTCTTACAAACTTCTTTTTTTACATATTCATCTTCTAATATTTTTCCTTTTTTAGTATCTACTAAAATCATTTTACCAGGTTCAAGTTTTCCCTTTTTCAAAATCTCTTCTGGTTTAAAATCCAAAACTCCTATTTCTGAAGCCATAACTATTTGATTATTATTTGTTATAACATATTTAGCAGGTCTTAATCCATTTCTATCTAAAGCCGCACCAATTTGTATTCCATCTGTAAAAAATACTGCTGCAGGACCATCCCAAGGCTCTAACATAGAAGCATGATACTCATAGAAATCTTTTTTATATTTAGGCATAGTTTTGTCATTTTCAAAAGCTTCCGGAATTAGCATCATCATAGAATGAGCATTGCTTCTTCTATTCATCTTTAAAAATTCAAACATATTGTCAAGAGATGCTGAATCGCTTCCTTTTGGATTTATAATTGGAAATAATTTAGAGGTGTCTTTGCCAAAGATTTCAGACTCCCAAACACCCTCTCTAGCATTCATCCAGTTTCTGTTGCCTCTTATAGTATTAATTTCACCGTTATGAGCTAAATATCTAAAGGGCTGTGCTAGATCCCAAGTTGGGAAGGTATTTGTACTAAATCTTTGATGTACTAAAGCTATTGCACTTTTAAAATTTATATCATTTAAATCTAAATAATATTTACATATTTGTTCAGGTAATAATAACCCTTTATACACTATTGTTTCAATTGATAAACTACAAATGTAAAAATATTCACTATTTCTTTCTACAAGCTTTGCTACTTCTTTTTCTACAGACTTTCTTAGAATATATAATTTTTTATTAAACTCTTCTTTTGTATAGGTTCCTTTATCTATAAACACTTGTCTTACAGTAGGCTCGGTTCCCTTGGCAGTTTCTCCTAATACTTTACTGTCAGTTGGAACAAACCTCCATCCTAAAACCTTTAAATTTTCATCCCGTGATATTCTCTCAAATATTCCCTCACATTGGTAACGAAGTGCAGGTTCTTTTGGTAAAAACATCATACCTACTGCATACTCACCATCTTTTGGAAGTTCAATACCATCATTATCACAAGAGATTCTCAAAAATTCATGAGGAATTTGAAGCATAATCCCTGCACCATCTCCAGTTTTAGGATCTGAACCTACAGCCCCCCTATGGGCTAAGTTCATAAGAATTTCTAATCCTTTTTTTACTATACCGTGGCATTTATCCCCTTTTATATTAGCAATAAAAGCAACACCGCAATTATCTTTTTCAAATGCAGGATCGTATAATCCCTGCTTTAAAGGAAATCCATTTATCTTTTGCATGTTTATTCCTCCTAATTCAAATAATCTATTAAAAATTAAATATATTATCTTAATTTAAATTTACATAAAAATGTACAATGATTTAAATAATCTATTAACTATTACTAACCATAATAGTTTAACCAGTCTACCTTTAATTATATATGTAATTATGCAAGTATTCAATAAAATTAATTCATTTTTATTATTTATAAATTCTAGTTTATTTAATTTTTCCAAGTTTTAGTTTTGTTTTACTGATTTTTCATGTTATTTATTGCATATAAAACTTAAAATTCTTGCAAATACATGTTATTAATTTATTATTACTTATAGTTATATAAATTATGTGGTACTTTTATGTAACAGGTTATTTTTTAAAATAAAATTTAAAGATATGTTATAATAATTTTAACTAAAAATAAACCGAAGGTGATTTTATGCTTCAATGGAAAGATTTATATGAAGAATGCAGTAATTGCACTAGTTGTAGATTAAGTGAAAGTAGAACTAATATGGTTTTTGGAGATGGAAACTATAAATCTGATCTTCTATTTGTAGGGGAAGCCCCTGGTAGAGATGAAGATGCATCTGGAGTTCCCTTTGTAGGGAAAGCCGGTAAGCTCCTAGAAAAAGCCCTTAATTCCTTAGATTTACACAGAGAGAAAGACTACTATTTGGCAAATATATGTAAGTGCAGGCCAGAAAACAACCGAAACCCTAAGGAAGATGAAGCTGCTGCCTGTTTACAATATCTTAGAAATCAAGTTGCTCTTATAAATCCTAAAATTATAATTTGTCTTGGAGCTGTTCCAACTAAATATATATTAGGTAAGGAATTTAAAATTACAAGAGACAGAGGTAAATGGGTAAAGCGAAAAGGAATATACATAATGCCTACCTTTCATCCTGCTGCTATACTTAGAGATACAAACAAAAAACCCTTATTTTGGGAAGACTTAAAAGAAATAAAAAGAGTTAAGGAAATGCTCTAATTTATGCATTTCCTTAACCCTTATATTACCTTAAAACCTGTTTTTCTACGTTCTTCCATAATTTCTTCCATTTTTGCTACAACTTCTTTTTTAGTAAATCCCTTTAGTTTTTCTGGCTCTCCATACTTAACTCCAAAGGTTTCCACAGTTACATCTTCAATATACACCTTTTCCAAAGCTCTATGTAGAAAACCATCCTCAATTGTTTCTACATTTCCAATTCTATCTACTTCCTCCATACCTTCAATTACCCTTGCAAAAGCAACATATTCCTCATCTAACTTTGGTGTATCCACTAAAACAATATAAAAATCACTGTTTTCAGTATTATACTCAAATCTCCCAAGTCCTACAGTGCCTCTTTTAAATTTCAAATTATTATTTACGCCATTATTTTTACATTCACTTTTAATACAGTACTCTAAAGCCCCTGCACCGTCATTGTCCGGGCAGCCACTTTGTATAAGCTTACCATTTTCAACTCTCCAAAAATATAGCCCATTAAAAAACTTTTTATTACTTAGACTAATAAAATTTTTCACAGCTTCCGGTGCTTCCTTTGGAAATAGTTCTAATTTTATTTCTCTTCCATCTTTAATTTTAATAACTGCTACAGGATTTCTCAATTTTATCCACTCCTTGTTACTTTAATATGTTTTCTTAAGTATTTAAAACCCTAGCTTTATTTTTACTAATCTTCTACCTCATGTATATCTACTATAGTTTTTATAACCTCAAAATCCTTTGCTTCAAGAGGTTTATCTAAATATTCTGCCTCACCTACCTGATTGTCATAAGGGTCAATTCTAAAAAGTTTTTATTTGGTGTGAAATCTCCTTGAAAATCAGAATTAGCAACCATTCTAAAAGGATCTAGATTACCAAAATAAAAATTCCACCTCTCAAGATTGCCATTTCTATAAGCACTTCCCCCAAAGGACAAATCTGCAAAAACCCATCCGTAAGGTGCTATATAAAACTGGGCCCAATCATGACAACCTATGGAATAAGGATTTACATAAAGTCCTGATTGCCATCTAGCGGGAACTTTACATATTCTACATAAAGTTATAAATAAAAGAGCTTGTACACCGCAATCACCTTTTAAATTGTACGCTGCATACTCTGGTATATTAACAATACTAGCATAGGGTCTTACAAAAGAATATTGAACATTTTTAGTTATATAATCGTATATCTTTCTAGCCTTTACTATAGGATTTACCTCAGAGCCTACAATACTTTTTGCAAGATCTTTTAAATAAGGAGTAAATACAATTTGTGGTGGTAACTCTTCTGTATAAAAATCTGGCTGACCTTTTTCGGCTTTACCTGGCTCTAACTTGTTATATTCTATGGAGTTTTTATAAGAATACTCTACAGTAAACTCCTCTTCCCCTTTTACTTCTTTTTCAAAATAAATAGTTCTTTGATTGGAATCCTGTGGTGCTATAAACTTTGCTTTTGGGTTAGATGCAATTATATTTATATCACTTATTTGTATGCAAGGCTTTGGAATAGGCAAATGTACTCTTATTTTCTCACCTTTTCTTACTACATCTTTACTTAGTTTTATTCCAGTCTTAATATGTATAAAATAAGTTTTATGTCCTTTTTCAATTATTTCCCTTGTAACATTTTTAAAAATTCTTTTTTCCTTTTAGCTTCTTCAATGTTTTTATTCTCTTTTAATCTAGAATCTATATTAGGGCAAATTGCTAAAATTGTATCTAAAAATCTTCTATAAAACATAATTTTTCCATCAATGTATACAAAATCAGCTAACCTGTCTTCTATAAATTTGAAAAGCTCTTCTTCCTTAAAATCCTTTAATTTTTCACTACACATTTTAACAGCTTCGTCAAAGGTATATATGTACTGATTTTTTATAATTTTCATGACATACCTTTCATATTCTAATCTTTCTTCTAAAGCTTTTGTAATATTTCTCTTTTCATATACATCTATTAATTTATTCGCCCTTAAAAAATCTCCATATAGTACATATTTCTTAATATCCTCAGGCAAATCTAATACTAGTGATTGCAAATTTATCATAGTACATCCCCCTAAACCAACAATTTCTTTATAAGAAATATCCATAAAAATAATACAGCTATTATAGGTTATATTTAATATAATAGCTGCTTTATTTTTTTAGCAAATTCTTTCGCTTAATATTTTTAAAATCATTTTAATATTAGTACCTTTAACGAACTCAAATTCAACTTTACCAACACCAGAACACCAAAGTTTTAATTCCGCATCTAAATCAAAAGTCCCTGCACTTTCACAAGAAAACATACTTATTTTTGAAAAAGGAATGTTTAAGAACTCCTTTTTCTTTCCAGTTACCCCCTGTACATTTATAGCAATGAATCTTTTATCCGTCATTATCAATCTATCTCTTAAAGATTTATATGAAACTAAAACTTCTTCATTATCCAAAAGTAGAAATTCATAGAGCTCTTTTCCATCATTTATATCTACCTTGGAAAGAGCTACTATGTTAGTTTGTAATTCTTCCATTTATATTCCACCTGCCTCTAATTTATAGTTTTATTAATATCTACTAATTCTATAAATTATATTTTTATCCTTTATTTATAAGTTATTTTATAAAAATATAAACCACATATCTACCCCCAACTACTTATATCCACTTTAATATTCCTGCAAATATAATAAGGCATATTACATCAAAACCTAAAATACTAGACACAGTAATAAACTTTTTCTTTATGCTTTCCATATCGTAAACCCAAAATGAAACTAAGAAAAATGGAAGATACCCAATTAAAAATATAAGGTATGGTGCTTTAATGCTCCAAAAGCTATACTCCCAAGTTAAAACATTAATGCTATTTAAAATACATTCAATTATTACGCAAAATATAGACCCTAATGTGGCATATACAAGTCTATTGTTAAAACCACAAATTTTTTTATTCTTATCCTTTGGTAGGGTAAAGGTAAAACCTAACCCAGCTAATGCAAACATAAAGCTTATTTCAATATTAAGACCAATTAAAATCAAAAACGCTGTTTTATTAGGAGCTCCCCATACTGGTGAATAGCCAGTAAAATGAAATACTAAAGCGTTCCAAATTTCATTAAATAAATCCATAGACCAAAAAGCAATTCCAGCAAAAACTCCATTCCAATTTTTGTTTCCAATCTCTTTGGTATACATATATAAAATTAAAACAAATAAAGGAATTACGTACCATGAAAATTGAGATGGATCACGTAAAATTTTCAAAGCTTCTTTTGAATAAAAAGACATATTAACACCCCCAAATAATATATACCCCCATAGTATCTAAATATGCATAAATAAATTCTACTAACAATATTATTTATCATATTTTTACCTTTTAATTTTAAAGAACTTTAATTTCATATATTATCATCATTTTTTAAAATATTGTGGTAAACTCTTTAATAAAGAGAGGTGCTTTATGTACAATTACACATTAAAAGCTATAAAAGAATTAAAAATATGGGACAAAAAAACAGTAAAAAACCTTTAATTAATATTAATATAGCAAAAGGACTACAGGATAAAATGAATAGCTTCATTCCTGAAAAAGCCAATGAAATCATAACTTCTACTATAAAAAACATGGTTAAAGTAGTTTTAATTGGTTCTAAATTCAAGGCAATTCCTCCTTTAAGAGAGGCCTCCCTAGAAGAAAGGGAAAAAAAGTACAAGAAAAACTAGATTTTTACAAAAAAACCGCTGCACTAAGTGGTGCCGGCACTGGTGCAGGTGGATTTCTTTTAGGTTTTGCAGATTTTCCAATACTCCTTTCATTAAAATTTAAATTTCTATTTGACACTGCAAGTTTTTATGGCTTTGATGTTACAGATTACAAAGAAAGGCTTTATATACTTTATGTATTTCAATTAGCTTTTTCCTGTAAAGAAAAGCGATTAGAAATTTATAGTTACATTAAGAATTGGGATGAATATGTTCTTTCTCTTCCTGAAAATATAAATGATTTTAATTGGAGAAAATTTCAGCAAGAATACAGAGATTACATTGATTTGGCTAAAACTCTTCAGCTAGTTCCAGGTATAGGAGCCGCAGTTGGGGCTATTGCAAATTATAAACTTATGAATAAATTAGGTGACACCTCTATGAACGGATATAGATTACGATTATTTAAAGATTGTATATAATTATATAAATTGTATGTATATTGATTTTATGTTAAAATAATCACGAGTATACATTGGGGGGTGTTTTTATTGTATACAGGTACTTTAGTTTCTGGGGAACTAAAAGAAAAAGCTTTAAACAAATTGAAAGGAAATTGGAAAATTACTATTGAAGCATCTATTATATTTTGCTTATTCACAGGAATTTTTTTAACTAATATAACTAGCATGTATTCTTTTGTTAATAATCATTTTCGGTATATTGGCATTTTTAATATTTATAAGATAATATTTAGTAAATTTCCGAAATGGTTATTAGTAGATAATCCTCTTTTATTATTATTTTTTATGATTTTAGAAGGACCTTTCTTTCTTGGTTTTGTTAAATTTTCTATGAAAATTGCAAAAAAGGAAAAGGCAGAAATCAAAGATTTATTTTTTGCTTTTACAAAATTCAGGTATTTTATAGAGTCTTTTTTTCTATATTTATTAATTACAATATTGTCAATTTTGGGCACTTTACTTTTTATAGTTCCTGGAATTATCTTAGCTTTAAGATATGCTTTAGCATTTTTTGTTATGAATGATGATGTTGAAATTAGCGCTACATCCGCTATGTCAAAAAGCAAAGAATTAATGGAGGGAAATAAAGGTAGATTTTTTACTTTAGTTATAACTTTTATAGGCTGGGATATCCTTTCTTTTTTAACCCTAGGTTTAGCTAAATTCTTTGTGGCTCCCTATTTCATAACAACTTGTAGTGAATTTTACCAAGAATTAATAAATGGTAATAGAAAGTAACCCTATTTCATTAAAACATAAATGGACATATCTTCATATTTTTCAGTTTTTATATTGTATAGTGATTTATTTTTATGACACTTAATTAGAAATCCTAATTTTAAACATAATTTTATAGAGGCAATATTATCTTTATGGATTTTTGCCTCTATACTTTTTAGCCCTATTTCATTAAAAGCATATTTAGTTACCTCTTTTAGAGCTTCACTCATTATAGATTGTTTCCAGTATTTTATATTAAGAGTAAATCCAATTTCAGCTATTAAATTGTTATCACGAAAATTTTCTAAAGATATACATCCCAAAACCTTTTCAGTTGCTTTTTCCGCAATACACCACTTTATATATTTCTTATTTTTAAACCCTTTTATAATAAAATCTATAGATTTTTTAGCTTGATTTAAAGTACACATTTCCTTCATTCCTTGATATTTCACTACTTCTATATTACTATATATTTCATAGATATTTTTTAAATCTTCTCTTTTTACTTCACGAAGCAAAAATCTTTTAGTCTCTAAAATAGGAAACTTTTCATATACCCTGTTGATTTTATCCATTAAGCATTTCCTCCTAAGTATTCATATGTTAATTTCAGTCTTCCATTTCTACTTACTTCTGTATAACCTTAAGTACCTATCAAAATCCCATTTACCTATAAATTTCTCTGCAGCTAAATATCCAGAATTATAAAGCTTAAGCTTTTTTTCATTACTTAAATTGAATTCAGTAGTTTTCACCCCTAAGGTGGGAATAGATATTGTTCTTACCATATCCTTATCCCTTATATATCTCATTTCATTTCTATCTAAGAGAGTGCTTATAACGTCTAAGGTGTAAGATATCAAATCCTTTTTACCAATAAAAGTGTTTGCAGGCTTGTTTTCCTGTAATTGAAAACCGAAAGTAGGCCACTTAGGCTTTGATTTAACATCAAAAATCCAGATTGGAAAATTGCTTAAAATTCCACCGTCTACAACATAACTACAATTATTTCCATATTTAAATTCTATAGGTTTAAATACAAATGGAATACCAATGCTCATTCTAACTGCCCTTGCTATTTCAAATTCTTTTGGATCTATATTATACCTTTTAAGATCATCTGGCAATATTAACATATCTTTTTTTGTAATGTCCGTTGCTATTATTTTAAGTTTAGAGGAAGACTCCCCCATACATCTTTAAATTTGACCTTTCCTTTCTTTTTTAATAAATTATAAATTAATTTTTCAATAGCATCTCCGCTATATACTCCCTTGAACCTGATAAAATTAATTAACTTTATAATAGTAAATTTATTAGCACTTTTATCGTTAAAAGAATTGTAACTTATATCTCTCATTAGTTCTTTCATTTCTTCACCTTTGTATCCAGCTGAAACCAAAGCGGCTATTATAGCACCTGCTGAGGTTCCTGCTACATTTTCAAACTTATAACCTTTTTTCTCTAAGTAGCATAGGGCACCAATAAGTCCTAATGCCTTTATTCCTCCACCTTCAAATACTGCATCTGCATAAGGCATGCTATCCCACCTTAATAAATTCTTTATCTTATATTATTCAATTTCACATAAAGAGTTACTAAAGTTAAAAATAAAGAGCCTATAGTACAATCTTTACTATAAACTCTTTACTAAAAATAAAAACTACACTGAAAACAAGTTTTCAATGTAGTTCAAATTCAAATTAAATTATTATTTTCTGAATCCTCTGTTGTTTCTTTGTTTTCTTGCTTTTCTACATTCAACACATCTTTGAGGTTCATTTTCGAATCCTTTTTCTTTGTAGAATTCTTGTTCACCTTCTGTAAATACGAATTCCTTACCACATTCTTTGCATACTAAAGTTTTATCTGCCATCTTTGACATCCTCCTTTTTAGAATGAGATTTAAACTTATCACATCATATCCTAAAAAGGGAATGTGTGTGCGGTATAAATCTTTCTAAATATAATATTTCAATACTTTAAAAGTATAGCATAGGGAAAAAAATTAATCAATATATTTTTTGTTTTTCAGAAATTTTTTCTTTTTTTGAAATTCTATCTAAAATACCCTTATTTTTAAGTGAAGATTCGTAAAGTACAATTGTTGCTGCTATCCCTACATTCAAAGAATCGCAATCTCCAAGCATAGGAATAGAAATTCCCATATACTTTTCCTTATACCATCCTTCAGATATACCATACCTTTCACTTCCCATAACAATGGCTATTCTATTTTCATAATCTAAATCAGAATATTTATTCTCAGCCTTAGTATCAGTTAAAACTATATTAAAATTTTTATTTTTTAACCATTCACTGGTTTCTTCAAAATCACTATCAATAATAGGGACGTTAAAACACGCGCCCATACTACTTCTAATGAGTTTAGGATGTGTTAATCTTGTTTTTCTGTTGTTAATAATAACTGCATCAACTTTAGTTGCATCCGCACTTCTTAAAATAGTTCCTACGTTTCCTGGTATCTCAAGCCCATCCAAAACTAGCACAATATTATTCTTTTTTAGTTCTATATCTTTAAGCGAATATTTTGGCATATAAGCTATACATAATATTCCTTGTGTATTTCCTCTCTCGCTTATATTATCAAAAACCTTTTTAGAAAGCATAAAAGAATTTTCAGCCCTTTTCACACATTCATTCATTAAACGCTGAGCTTCTATTGTATGTATCTCCTCTGGGCAAAAAATAAAATACTTTATACTAATATCATGCTTAAGTAGCATTCCTACTCCCCATATACCCTCTACAACACATAATTTTTCAGGATTAGGCTTGCTATTATTGTTAATATTTTCAATCATCTTTATTACACTATGCTTTTTTCCTGCAAATTTTAAATATTTCTTATACCTATCTATAATTAATTTTTCTTTTTCTTCTACAGTATAATGTGATAAATCTTGAAAATTCTCCATTTTTAAATTCCTCCGTAAATTAAGGCTTGTTTATATATTGCAATTATTCTGACTTTTTATTTTGTAACTATACCATATATAGAATTATTATCTTTTTATTTTAAATTAGAGATTCATCTCCATGTTTACATGTTTTATTCCGGCCTCATAGAATATTTCACCATAACTTTTAAACCCTAGTTTTTCATAGAATTTTTCAGCATGTACCTGTGCATGCAATTTTATTTTCTTGCCACCTAATTCTTTCACCTTTTTTATAATGCTTTTCATTATAAATTCTCCGTAACCTTTTCCCCTATATTCTTTTAATATAGCAACTCTTCCAATTAAATAATAATCCTCAATCTTTACAAATCTTCCAACACCTATAGGCTTATCGTTATCATAAATAACTAGATGATAGGCCAAATTATCATATTCATCTAGTTCCATATCTAAAGGAACATTTTGCTCCTTTACGAAAACCTCAGTTCTGACAAATAATGCATCCTTGAAATCATCCATACCTTGAGACCACTTATTTTTAAATATCAATGTTAAATTCCTCCCAATAATTTTATATTAATATATTTAAATACTAACGATAATATTAAATTATATCCTTAAATGCTAATATTGTCATCATTATTTTCTTTTAATAATACTATCCACTAACTATAGCTTTAATACCCTCCAATAACTATAACTCAAAAAAATTATACTTAAACTAATATTATGATATAATACCCATGGGTGATATATATGAAAGAAATATTAAAAAATGATTGGAATAATTTATTAAAACATGAATTTGAAAAAGATTACTATCTAGAATTAAGAAACTTTTTGATCAAAGAATATAGAACAAACACTGTTTATCCTAACATGTACGACATATTTAATGCTCTACATTACACATCCTATAAAGATGTTAAGGTTGTTATATTAGGTCAAGATCCTTATCATGGTCCTAATCAAGCTCACGGCTTAAGCTTTTCTGTAAAACCCGGGATTACCCCACCTCCATCCTTAAAAAACATATTTAAAGAGCTTAAAAATGATTTGGGACTTTATATCCCTAACAATGGTTACTTGAAAAAATGGGCTGATGAAGGTGTTCTCCTTTTAAACACAGTTTTAACAGTAAGGAAAGGTGAGGCAAATTCCCATAAGAATATAGGATGGGAAGTTTTTACCGATAAAATAATTAGCTTATTAAACGAAAAAGAAGAGCCTATTGTCTTTATCCTTTGGGGAAATAATGCACAATCTAAACTTAAGATAATCAATACTCAAAGGCATTACATAATTAAATCAGTGCATCCAAGCCCCCTTTCCGCAACTAGAGGTTTCTTTTTTAGTAAGCCTTTTTCTAAAACCAATGATTTTCTTAAGTCAATTGGAAAATCGCCTATTGATTGGCAAATTGAAAATATATAACATTTATTTTTATAGAGGATTTGTTCTACTTATGGTGAATAGTATAAGAATACTACTTTAGGAGGGATTTTATGTTAAATTTCAAAGATACACTTAAAAAGTACGCTGAACTTGCTGTCAGTGTAGGTGTAAATATTCAAAAGAATCAAACTCTTGTGGTTAATGCACCAATAGAGTGTGCTGATTTTGTAAGACTTGTTGCTGAAATAGCTTATGACAAAGGTGCCAAAAACGTTGTTGTAAGATGGAACGACGAAAAGCTATCTTTAATAAAATATTTAAAAGCGCCTTTTGAAACCTTTAAAGAATTTCCTGAATGGGAAGCTAAAGGATTAGAAGAATTAGCCAAGAACAATGCTGCTTTTCTTAGCATATATGCTGAAGATCCTGAACTTTTAAAAAACGTAGATCCTGAAAGAATTTCTGAATCTATTAAATCAAGTTCAATTGCCCTTAAAAAATATAGAGACTACATTATGAATAGCTTCGTATCTTGGTCTGTTATTTCAATTCCAACAATAGGATGGGCCAAAAAAGTATTTCCTAATCTTTCTGAAAAAGAAGCTATTGAAAAACTATGGGAAAATATATTTAACATCGTAAGAGCGGATAAAGAAAATCCTATAGAAGCTTGGAATACTCATTTAAAAAACCTAAATAACAAGGTTCAATTTTTAAATGAAAGGAAATTTAAAAAATTATATTATAAATCAAAGGATACAGATCTAACCATAGAACTTCCTTCAAAACACTTATGGGCAGGCGGCGGAGAATACAATAAGACAAAAACTTACTTTGTTGCAAATATGCCTACAGAAGAAGTCTTTACATTGCCTTTAAAAACTGGAATTAATGGAACTGTTAAAAGCACAAAACCACTTAATTATGCTGGGAATTTAATAAACAATTTCTCTTTAACTTTTAAAGAGGGCAAAATAGTGGATTTTACAGCTGAAGAAGGTTATGATACATTGAAAAAATTAATAGAAACTGATGACGGTTCTCATTATTTAGGAGAAGTTGCCTTAGTTCCTTTCGAATCCCCTATTTCGAACTCAAATATTGTTTTCTTCAATACCTTATTTGATGAAAATGCTTCTTGTCATTTAGCCATAGGTGCTGCTTATCCAAGTTGCCTTGAAGGCGGAGACACATTAAATGAAACAGAACTTGAAGAAAATGGAGCCAATACTTCTTTAACCCATGTAGATTTTATGATTGGTTCTAAAGATTTAGAAATAATAGGTGAAACTAAAGATGGAGAAAAAATCCAAATATTTAAAGCTGGAAATTGGGCTTTTTAATAATATTAATTTTAAAAAACTGAGTGATATTTTTTTACTATCACTCAGTCTTTTATTTACTTATTATTTTTTTTACAGTACCTAATATACACAATAGATTTTGCAGGAATAGAATAATAATACGTGCAGTCTAAGTATTTTTGCTCAATAACTATTCCATTATTGCAATCATATTGAAGCTTACCTACTATTTGAGTTCCATCACAGGTTTTTATCAAAACCTTATCTTCATCGCAATTGCAATTACATCCACATAGCTGTGCTTCTTTCATTTTTAATATCACCTCAAATATTAAAATATTTACTCAAAATCCAAGACCTTACTTTATTATATGCTCTTCATTTTTATTGGACCTTAAGTATATAGACTTAATAGCTATCTGAATTTTTAACTTCATAAACTTAATGCTTTTACATAATATATTTCTTAAGTTTTTTGATAATTTTGCATTAATGTGATATACTAATTATAAGAAATAAAAGATCTAGCGAAAACTTTCATAATGTTATTTGTTTAAGATTTACATTAAAGTAATATATTGTTTTGCATAATCATTTCTGTAGTCATAAAATCTTCACCTTATAAGGTGTTTTTTTGTTATGTAAATTCTTATATTTTGTGTTTTTATTTTCTTTTATTTGTATAAGCAATCCTCGTTTGAGCTTTACCTAAAGTCTACTTCTTTAATTTTCACGAAATTGTAAATTCTCATAAATTACTCATTTACAAATAATTACTCATAACTAAAATATTTATCAAATCAAAGGAGATTATGTAATGAATAGAAACTATAAGCTTAAAAAGACAATATCTATGAAGAAATTTATATCTGAATTAGGCGACAATTTTTCAGAACACATGAAAAAAAGATTACTAGAGCTTGATTTTAGATGTGTTTTAACAAGAAAATCCGACCCCCAAAAACTTGATTTAAAGCATGTTGAGCATACAAAATACGATAGTAAAACAAAAGATGACTCATCAAATAAAAGTCAAAAGGAATACACCTATGCTGAATTTATAGTTGATGATGAAGGGGATTTGTATTTTGCAAATACCTGCACAAAAGAACCAACTACTATGGAATCTACCATAATAGACAAACTTTACAGCACTCTAGATAACACTTCTGTTATAACAAGAGAAGACTGTATGGCAAAAAAATTAGACGATAACAACATAGATTATGTAGTTGACAGTTTACTTTCAGAATGTCCTGATGTATCCCAAGAATACTTAGATGTAATAAAACATATGCTTTCAATTTAATTGAATAAAAAAAGCAGACTATAATTAGCCTCTTATTATAAGCTAGTTATAGTCTGTTTTTTTATTATTTTAAATCTTATTTTATATATATTATTTTCCTTGACCGTAATAAGCGTTAGCTCCATGTTTTCTCATAAAGTGTTTGTTTAACAAATAATTATCAACGCCTTGTAATTCTGGATTTAACTGAAGTGTCCTAAGGGCCATTTTTGCAACTTCTTCCATAACAACTGCATTGTGGACAGCATTCTCTGCATCTTTTCCCCAAGAAAATGGTCCATGACTTGAAACAATAACCCCAGGAACATATTTAGGATTTAACTCTTTTTCCTTAAATGTTTCTATTATTACATTTCCGGTTTCAAGCTCATACTCTCCTTCTATTTCTTCTTTTGTTAGTTTTCTTGTACATGGAATCTCTCCATAAAAGTAATCTGCATGAGTTGTTCCTAAACATGGTATTGATTTTTCTGCTTGAGCAAAAGTTGTAGCCCAAGATGAATGGGTGTGAACCACCCCTCCAATTTCTTTAAATTCTTTATATAAAGCAAGGTGTGTTGGGGTATCCGAGGAAGGTCTCAACTTACCTTCAACAATATTGCCCTCTAAATCTATAACTACCATATCCTCTGCTTTCATATCCTCATAAGATACACCACTTGGTTTAATAACAACTAGTCCTTTTTCTCTATCTATAGCACTTACATTACCCCAAGTAAAAACTACAAGTCCTTTTTCAGGTAACTCTAAATTGGCCTCTAGAACCTTTTCTTTAAGATTTTCTAACATACAAGTCCACCTTCTTCCATTCTTTGCTTTACCCATATTCTTGCATCATATATAGCTTTTGTGGCTTCCTCATCTCCTAAATGTTTATTATTGTCTGCCCACATTTCAATCAAAAATGGTCCAGTATAATTTAACTCTTTAAGCTTTTTGAAAAGCCCAACAAAGTCAACATTTCCTTCACCAAAAGCAACACACTTAAAAGTATTTTCACGAGTTTCTTTTACATGAATTGCAACAATATGTTCAAAGCCCACTTCCAATTCCGCTTCAACGTCACTACTCCACTGAGAAACATTTCCAAGATCCGGATATATCTTAAACCAAGGGGAATTTAGCTCTTTTACATAAGGCATTGCTCTTGTAATAGTGCCTATAAATTTGGTGTCCATTATTTCTACAGCCAGCATAACTCCAGCTTTACTAGCCCAAGCAATTGACTGCCTTAAGCCCTCTATGAATAAAGCCTTTGTCCTTGGGTTAGCCTCTTCATAATAAACATCATACCCAGCCAATTGAATAATTCTAATTCCCAAATCTACTGAAAGCTCTATAGCCTTTTTCATAATTTCCAAAGCCTTATCTCTAGTTTCTTTGTTTTCACTTCCTAGAGGGAACCGTCTATGACCACTTAAACACATTGAAGGTATTCTTACACCTGTCTCTACTATTAACTTTTTTAACTCTTCTTTTTTTCTACTGACCAATCAAGCCTTGCTAACCTTTCATCAGATTCATCCACAGAAATTTCAATAAAATCAAAGCCAGCTTTTTTAGCTGCTTTAAATTTTTGTTCCCATGACATAGAATTAGGAAGAGCTTTTTCATAAATGCCTATAGGAAATTTATCTAAATTCAATATAATTACCTCCTAAGCTTCTCTTAAGTACATATAAATAAAGTATTTTACTAAGTTATCCCCAGTATTCAGCTATAACTTTCTTAAATTCTCTGGCTGCTTCTTTAGGATCTTTAGCATTTCTTATGCTTCTTCCTGCTATAAATGTGTATACTGGTATATCCTTAAATAAATGAAGGTCTTCTGTTACTAAACCACCTGTTACTGTAACTTTAAATCCCATATCAGAAAGTTTCTTAACTTTATCGATATCTTCTGCGCCCCAGCCTTGACCAGCTGCCTGAGCATCTCTTCCTCTATGATACACAACTTGTTCTATTCCAGCTTCTCTCCACTCAGCTGCTTGTTCAAAAGTCCAATCACCATAAAGTTCGATTTGCACATCACAATTTCTTGTTTTTGCTTCCTTTAAAGCAGCCTCCATAGTAGCAATTGGAGCACAACATATTACTGTCATCCAGTCAGCACCACTGTCATAGCACATTTTTGCAAGAAGACTTCCTGCATCTGCAGCTTTAATATCTGCAAGAACAATTTTCTGAGGATATAAAGCTTTAAGGCACTTTACAGCCTTCATACCTTCTGCCACACATAATATTGTACCGGCTTCAATTACATCAATTTCTTCTCCTACTACTCTAATAGAATCTAATGCAGATTCTAGACTTGTATTGTCAAGGGCTATTTGAAGTTTTGGTAATATTTTCATAATAAATACCTCCAAGTAAAATAAGATTTTAATTTCTATTTTAACAATTAATTTGGCACAAATTTAAGTTCTACAAAAGATAATCTTACAAGCTAAATCTCATAAAGTTATTATTACATAACCTGCTCAATTTATCCCTTTTCTTTTCTTGGCTTAATAATATCACCTTAAGAAAGGAGCTTCAATATTATTCTCGCACTTTGAACATTTGTTCAGAGATTCTTTGTACAATTCATTTAAAACTATCCTTGAATTATGCAATCTATTATGTATATAATACAATTGTAATATTTATTGAGAATCTATTCACAGTATTTATATATTGTTCACCAAAATAAATATTAATCAATTGGAGGTTTGCAAAATGAATGATTATGAAAATATGAATGAAAATGAAAAGCTTAGACTTTTAGCAGAAGTTGCTCACTTATACTATGATCACAATATGACACAATCAGAAATTTCTGAGCGTTTGTTTATTTCAAGGCCGAAAATTTCTAGACTATTAAAAGAAGCTAGAGAAAAAGAAATTGTACAAATTATTATAAAAGAGCCTTGGGAAAGACTTACTGAATTAGAAGCCGAATTCTTAAAAAGATTTAATCTTAAAGACATAAGAATTTTAAATGTAAAAAATACAGATTACCAATATATACTTAATAAATTAGGTGAATTGGGAGCATACTATATAAACGGTATAATAACTAAAGATTTAATTGTTGGAATGTCTTGGGGAAACACTATATATCAAACAATACAATCCATTAAATCAAGTAAAAACATTCCAATTACAGTAGTACAGATTATGGGTGCTGCACTTAGGAATAAACCTGAACTTGATTCTATAGATTTAGCTAAACAATTTGCTAAAGCTTATGGAGGAAAATACCACTATCTTTATGCTCCTCTGTTTGTAAAAGATAAATCAATAAAAGAAGAGTTAATCAAAGACCCTTATATATCAGATACTATTTGTTTGGCTAAAAAAGCTGATGTTATTTTGACTAGTGTGGGCTCCATGGAACCTACTATTTCAAGTCCTGAATGGCATGGATATATAGATAGCTACAACCAATACCAATTACAAAGTAATGGTGCTGTTGGACATATCGGAGGACATTTTTACGATATCGAAGGTCAAAAGGTTAGTGCAGAATTAGACGATAGATTAATAGGCATTGACATTAAAGACTTCATAAAAACTCCTAATGTAATCTGCGTTGCAGGGGGAATAGATAAAGCTAAGTCCATATTAGGAGCTCTTAAAGGCAGCTTTATTAATACCCTTATCACAGATAGCACTGCAGCATTAAAGATTTTAGAATTAACAAAATAAAAATTTTTCCTTTTCCATAAGTACTATCTAATGAATAATATATTATATTTACTGTTACTTTCCTTAACATATTTAAATGAACATTTGTTTATCATTTAAGACAAATATCATATGTTCTTGCATTATTTAGCATTTATAATATATTATTCTTCTTTTATTTAATTTACTTATCCTAATCTTTTAAAAAGTATGATAATTCCTGTAGCCCCCTAATATTGCGTGTTTGCATCTCTGTACTCTATTATCTTCTTTATTTATTTACCTTTTTAATTCTGCAATTTTTCATTTTAAAAAATTTACCAATGTCAAAATCTTGTAGTCTTTTGAACAAATGTTCAAAACGTTATCAATTGTTGACACTTTAATAATTACCTGTTACTATTATTACAAGAAATGAAAACAAAGATAACTACAAACCTACGAAAGGGGCGGGATAAATGAACTCTAAGACAATCGAAGAACAAAACATTAAACTAAATGTCACAGCAGAAGATTGGAAAGATGCAGTAAGACAGTCTGGCCAATTACTTGTATCATCTAATTACATCACAGAGGACTACATAAACCTAACTATAAAAGTAGTAGAAGAACTTGGTCCTTATATAGTAATTGCGCCTGGACTTGCTTTATCTCACGCAAGACCTGATGTAAGCGTTTTAAAAACTGGTCTAAGTTTACTTACATTGACTAAACCTATTAATTTTAATTCTGAAAATGATCCAGTTGATATTGTTCTTACTCTAGCTGCCAAAGACGATACAGATCATCTTAGTATGCTACAGCAAATCAGTTGCTATCTTTCTGAAGATGGTATGATGGATCATATAAGAAATTGCACTGACGTTAAAGAATTAGCAGAAGAAATAAATAATTATGAAGTAGAATTTTAGGAGGTGCACTTATGGAATTATTTTTACAGATATTTAATGTATTCTCTAATAACATATTAACAAAACCTGAATTTTTCGTAGGACTTATAGTACTAGTAGGTTATATGCTTCTTAAAAAGCCCTTTCATGAATCTTTTAGTGGTTTTGTAAAGGCAACCGTTGGATATATGATTCTTAACGTTGGTGCTAGTGGACTTGTTGTTACTTTTAGGCCTATACTTGCAGGATTAAATGGAAGATTTCATTTAAATGCTGCAGTTATTGACCCATATTTTGGACTTAATGCCGTTAATGAAGCTTTAAAAACCGTTGGAACTACAACCTCTTGGACTATGGTGGCTTTATTAATAGGTTTCTCTTGGAATATACTATTATTACTATTTAGAAAACTATCAAAAATCAGAACTTTGTTTATTACAGGACATATTATGGTTCAGCAAGCAACTACTGCTACATGGCTTGTATTCTTAGCTCTTCCAACTATGAGAAATATAACTGGAGCTATGCTAGTTGGTCTTCTTGTCGGAACTTACTGGGCAGTATTTTCTAACTTAACTGTAGAAGCTACTGAAGAACTTACTGAAGGCGGCGGATTTGCCATAGGACATCAGCAAATGTTTGGTGTTTGGTTAACAGATAAAATTGCTCACAAATTCGGTGATAAAGAAAAATCTCTTGAGAACGTAGAATTGCCTGGTTGGCTTTCAATGTTCAGCGATAACGTTGTAGCTACAAGTACATTAATGTTACTTTTCTTTGGTGTTATAATGCTTATACTTGGGGAACCTTACTTAAGAGAAATTGATCCTCAGAACTTTGCAAAAACTTTAGCCTTCCCAACATATATTATATCAAAATCCTTTATGTTTGCAGTTTATATGGTTATATTAATGACTGGTGTTAGAATGTTCGTATCAGAATTAACTGAATCCTTTAGAGGTATCTCTGAAAAACTACTTCCAGGTTCAATGCCTGCAGTAGATTGCGCAGCTACTTATGGATTTTCTTCACCTAACGCAGTGCTTTATGGTTTCTTATTTGGTGCTTTAGGACAGTTCATTGCTGTAATAGGACTTCTAATATTCAAATCTCCTATAATGATAATTCCTGGTTTCGTACCATTATTCTTTGATAACGCAACTATAGCAGTATTTGCAAACAAAAAAGGCGGAGCTAGAGCAGCTACTATCCTTCCATTCTTATCAGGAATAATACAAGTAATAGGTGGCGCCTTCGCAGCTTCATACTTTGGACTATATAAGTTCGGTGGATGGCACGGAAACTTCGACTGGGATACTCTATTCCCTGTAATTGGTGTAATAATGAATAAACTCGCAGTACCTGGTTTGGTAGTAGTAATAATCTTAATGTTATTAATACCTCAAATCCAATATCGCAAGAATAAAGATAAATATTTCTCAGTAGAAGGACAATAAATTTTAAATCAATTGTCAATAATATAAATTATACTATTATAAAAACAAGGAGTGATTATCGTGTTAAAAGTATTAGCAGCTTGTGGAAATGGTATGGGATCAAGCCAAGTTATCAAAATGAAAATAACTAAAATATTTAAGAAGTTTAATATACCAGCGGATATACATCACATGAGTGTTGGCGAAGCAAAATCTGCAGCCTCATCTTATGATATGGTTTTTGTATCAGAGGCTTTAAAAGCCAACTTTGCAAATGCAGCAAAGAAAACAAAAGTTATAGGTTTAAAAAATTTATTATCAGAATCAGAAATTGAATCTAAAATAAAAGAAGCCTTAGAATTAGAATAATATACAAAATTAGCTTGCAGTTTTCTGTAAGCTAATTTTGTAAGTAAATTTAGATTAATTCAAGCTTGAAAGGGAAATGCTTATGTGCCTTTATAAATACTGTGTATGTGATTTAGATGGGACTCTTTTAAATTCAGATCATGAAATTACTGAAGAAAATAAAAAAGCAATTGCCACTCTTATAAAAAATAACTTTAAAGTTGTTTTTGCAACAGGTAGAGTCGACTTAATGGTTAGACGATATTTTAAAGAAATAAAGGTAAATATGCCCGTAATTTCATGTAACGGTGCCTTAATTAGAAATTTGCATACTAATAAAATACTATATTCTAAAAATATAAACCTTGAAATTGCAAAAAAGATATTAAATTATTGCCTGGAAAATAATATTCACTTTTTAGTGTATACTCCAAATTCCATTTTTTATTCAGAAAACAACCCACGTATTGATATGTTAACTTCCCTAAAAAAAGATGCTGGAAAAGAAATCGAATTTTATTTAAAGCCCTCAGATGATATACACAATCACATTGAAGAAATTGATGTTCTAAAAATTCTTATGATTTCAGATGATTCTACTATAATAAATAATGCTTTTTTAGAGTTTAAGGATAATAAAGATTTAACAGTAGTATCCTCATCAAAAGGACTATTAGATTTAATGTCTTCTAACATAAATAAAGGTGAGGCTCTAGAAATTCTATCTAAAAAAATGGATATAGATTTAAAAAAAGCCATTGCTTTCGGTGATAATTATAACGATATAAATATGTTTGAAAAAGTTGGATTTCCAATAGCCGTTGGGAATGCAGAAGAACCTGTAAAGAAAAAAGCAAAATTTGTTACCTTAAGTAATAACGAATCCGGTGTAGCTTATGCAATATATGAAAAAATTTTAAAATAATAATATAAAGAGGCCATCTCATTAAAATATTATTATAAAAATAGCAAATAATATTTTAATGAGATAGCCTAATTTTTTTATTCTAATTTTTTACAATTTTTTAAATCTACTTGAAAATAGTCTTTTTCCGTCAGAATTATATGGCCAGATTCATAGGGCCTTCCATCTATTGATATATATACTTTATTTACACCATAATAATTACCTACGGAGTTAGTAACTGCTTGTAAAACTAAACTTTCTTTTGTTGTACCTGCATTCATTTCCTTAACAAACTCTATAGAAAAATCTATACAAGCCTTCTTTTCTTCATCATTTAAATATATATAATTTACTGAAGTATTATCACTCATCACATTCATAATATTTTTGTCTTCTTCAAATTTCTTTTTAAAGTTTTTTTCAAAAATATCTTTAAGCTCCATGTTTGTTCTAAAATCCGTCTTTTCTTCCTTATACACCAAGCCTTCAGTATTAGATTCTTCGTAATACTTTGGATAATAGAACTTAACATCCTGAGACACTGGTTTATCATGTATTATTTTTGACAAAATCGTAGTTACCTTCATATCCTTAGAATCATATTCACTTTTTATATGTCCAAGTTCTGCTACATAATAATCTCTAGTTTTATAATCTCCATCAAAAGTAGTTACTTCTACGGCCTTGTATTTGCCAATAGGTATTTGGACCTCTTTGTCTATTGCCGTAATTTCTCTTGTTTTACCTTGATAATTGCTCCACTTATTTCCTACCTTTATTGGTTCTTTTAAAATGACATCATTCATAAACATGGATGGCTCAATTTTTCCACTATCAATTGCATCCATCAAATTGTCTCTATAATAAAACTCTGGCTTAGTAAAAACCACTCTAAGTTCACCATCTTTAACCTCTAAAACTTTTCCTATTACCGTTCCACTAGTTTCCTCTCTTAACTGAATTCTATTTCCATTTATATAATCAACATAAACCTCTTTACTAGCATACTCGCTTCCCTTTCCTTCATAAACCATGTTTGAGTTACTTATAAAAGGAAAGTAATCTTTTACGCTAAATTTTTTAATTTCTTTTTTTCTACTTTTTTTCTGCTATTTTAGAATTATTACTTTTCTTAAAAGTGCAGGAGCTTAAACTTACTGCCATTATGCACATAAGCGTTATTATAAATATATTTTTTATTTTTTTCACTCTATACACACTCCTTACCATACATTTTATATACTCAAATCCTTTTCAAAATATGTTAATGTAATTTTTCTTGTAATTATATTAATTAAAACATATTAATCCACATACTAATACTATATATATATTGTACCTTTAATACATAAATTACTCAACTAAACCTTATGTATAAAATATAACATATAAATAAATTTTTTGCTATTTTGTAACCCTTTGTGTTGAAAAAAATTATAACATTAAATCATAAGCTATATAAACAGGAGGAATACGCCATGAAAAAAAGGCGCAGGAAGAAATCTCATTTAAAGAAATTTGTAATACTAAGTATCAGTTTAGTATTACTCCTAGTATTTTATAAAATGTTAGATTTTTATAATATTAATTGCTTTCAATTAGCTCACAAAACTGAAAGCACTAAATTAGCAGTCCAGAAAAAACTAAATGACAATAAAGTAAATTCTCCAAATGATGATAAACTTTCTGTCAAAAATAAAGTAATTGATAAAAAAATTACCAAAAAAACTATTTCTAGTAACACTATATCTACTTTTAAAAAAGATAATTCCACTAACGTAGAAGATTTGTCAAATAAAAAAAGCGAAACAAGTTTAAATGTAAATACTGCCGCTAAAAAAGATGCTGTAAACAAATCCTCTATAAGTGTAAATGCTGATGAAGCCTTCAAAAAAGATGGACAAAAGGTAGCATTTTTAACCTTTGATGATGGACCTAGCAAAGCAACAACTCCTATTATTATAAATATATTAAAAAAATACAATGTAAAAGCTACCTTTTTCGTATTAGGACAATGTGTAGAAAGCAATAAAGATTTATTAGTGAACTTATATAATGATGGCCATGCTATTGGAAATCACTCTTATACTCATAATTATAATGTAGTTTACAAAGACGTGGCTTGCTTCATGTATGAATTTAATAAGACTAGGGATTTGATTAAATCTACACTAAAGCCTTTAAATCCAAATTATGATTTAAGATTATTTAGATTTCCTGGTGGCTCCTTTGAAAAAAGCAAAAACCCTTTTAAAGAGAAGTTAAAGGAAGAAAATTATAGATATATAGATTGGAATGCACTGAATGGTGATGCTGAAGGCCATAATATACCAGCTTCTAAGCTACTTTTTAGAACAAAAGAAACGGTAAGTGGAAAAGATCACGTAGTAATATTAATGCACGATGCTTCAACTAAAAAATCCACTGTACAAGCATTACCTTCTATTATTGAATATTTAAAATCTCAAGGTTATGTATTTAAAACATTACAATAAATAGTTAAATTAGGTAAATACCTGCTAATTCAAAAATTAGCAGGTATTTTTTTCATAATATCCAAGTTTATTTATAGGATAAAAATTTTTTTATAATCAAAACTAATACAGAGTCTAATAATCAATTACTGTCAAACTAATCATTTCTATTCTATTGAAAGGAAGTGTTCTAACTTATGAAAAAATCAATATTTTCCTTTATATTAGTTTCAATCTTAAGTATCGCTGGAGCCAAAGTAGTTTTTGCAGCACCAAAAATTTATACTGTAATATCTGGAGACAGTATGTGGAAAATAGCTGTTAAATATCAGATCGGTTTAAGTGAAATTATAGAAGCTAACCCTTCTATAAAAACTCCTTCTTTAATTTACCCTGGCCAGAAAATAAATATTCCCAATATTGATTCTATAAAATCTCTTGAGAATGAGGTTATAAGGCTAGTAAATTTAGAAAGGCAAAAAAATGGATTACTTCCTCTTAAAACAAACTGGGAACTTTCTAGAACTGCTAGATATAAATCACAAGATATGATAAACAAAAACTATTTTTCTCACTATTCACCAACTTATGGTACACCTTTTGATATGATGAAAAACTTTGGACTAAAATTTTCAGCAGCTGGTGAAAATATAGCCTATGGACAGCCTACAGCTAAAGATGTCATGAATACTTGGATGAATTCTAAAGGACATAGAGGTAATATACTAAGCCCTGCATACACAGAAATCGGTGTAGGCGCTGCCAAAAATTCTTCAGGTGTATATTACTGGACTCAAATGTTTATAAAACCATAATATGAATTATCTATATGAAATCCTTATAGTTTGCTTTATTACTATTTGATAATTAAATACAAAATAAGCCAAATCTTATTGATATTTCTATAATATAACCTTATAATTATATTATGTAATTGTCCTTTCTGTTGTGATTTTAGTTATTTGTATATAATTTATATTAGTTTAATTGAAGATCATCTTGATTTTATCAAGGTGATCTTTCATTTTATTTTAATAATTCATAAAGCAAAAGGTCCTAAGAACATTGATAATTCTTAAAACCTTTATATAGGTACCCTACTTCTGCCATTGAAGTTATGTATGGTGCGCCCAGGGGGAATCGAACCCTCGACCTCCAGATTCGAAGTCTGTAACTCTATCCAACTGAGCTATGAGCGCAATAAAATGTGCTATCATTAAAATACACCTTCAAAATCAAAGGTGTATTTTTGGAGCGGGTGAAGGGAATCGAACCCTCGTATCCAGCTTGGAAGGCTGGCGCTCTACCATTGAGTTACACCCGCATATTAAATTTTTGGAGCGGAAGACGGGACTCGAACCCGCGACATCCACCTTGGCAAGGTGGCGCTCTACCAACTGAGCCACTTCCGCATATTTGGTGCAGGTGAAGGGAGTCGAACCCCCACGCCGTTGGCGCTAGATCCTAAGTCTAGTGCGTCTGCCAATTCCGCCACACCTGCATATATTGTATTTTTGGTGACTCACCGGGGAATCGAACCCCGGACACCATGATTAAAAGTCATGTGCTCTACCGACTGAGCTAGTGAATCTTTTTTGGCTGGGAGGGCAGGATTCGAACCTACGAATGCTAGAGTCAAAGTCTAGTGCCTTACCGCTTGGCGACATCCCAATATGGGGTGAATGAAGGGATTCGAACCCTCGACACCCAGAGCCACAATCTGGTGCTCTACCAGCTGAACTACATCCACCACAATAAAATGGTGCGTCTTAAGGGAGTCGAACCCCCGGCACACGGCTTAGAAGGCCGTTGCTCTATCCAGCTGAGCTAAAGACGCACGTTTTGGAGCGGGTGAAGGGAATCGAACCCTCGTATCCAGCTTGGAAGGCTGGCGCTCTACCATTGAGTTACACCCGCATATTAAGTTTTTGGTCGGGGTGACAGGGATTGAACCTGCGACCTCATGGTCCCAAACCACGCGCGCTCCCATCTGCGCCACACCCCGAAAATCGTAATGCTAATAAAAGATAAATATGGTGCGCCATCAGGGATTCGAACCCTGGGCACCCTGATTAAGAGTCAGGTGCTCTACCAACTGAGCTAATGGCACACATGGTGCGTCTTAAGGGAGTCGAACCCCCGGCACACGGCTTAGAAGGCCGTTGCTCTATCCAGCTGAGCTAAAGACGCACATCCTGGAGCGGAAGACGGGACTCGAACCCGCGACATCCACCTTGGCAAGGTGGCGCTCTACCAACTGAGCCACTTCCGCATATTTGGTGCAGGTGAAGGGAGTCGAACCCCCACGCCGTTGGCGCTAGATCCTAAGTCTAGTGCGTCTGCCAATTCCGCCACACCTGCATGTATTGTATTTTTGGTGACTCACCGGGGAATCGAACCCCGGACACCATGATTAAAAGTCATGTGCTCTACCGACTGAGCTAGTGAATCTTTTTGGCTGGGAGGGCAGGATTCGAACCTACGAATGCTAGAGTCAAAGTCTAGTGCCTTACCGCTTGGCGACATCCCAATATGGGGTGAATGAAGGGATTCGAACCCTCGACACCCAGAGCCACAATCTGGTGCTCTACCAACTGAACTACATCCACCATAATAAAATGGTGCGTCTTAAGGGAGTCGAACCCCCGGCACACGGCTTAGAAGGCCGTTGCTCTATCCAGCTGAGCTAAAGACGCACATCTTGGAATTAGTGAAGAAAAGCAATTTTCAACACCTAGAATACAGTTATGTACCCTAATAATTATTTCATGTTTATCATGAAATTAATGGTGCGCCATCAGGGATTCGAACCCTGGGCACCCTGATTAAGAGTCAGGTGCTCTACCAACTGAGCTAATGGCACACATGGTGCGTCTTAAGGGAGTCGAACCCCCGGCACACGGCTTAGAAGGCCGTTGCTCTATCCAGCTGAGCTAAAGACGCATATCCTGGAGCGGGTGAAGGGAATCGAACCCTCGTATCCAGCTTGGAAGGCTGGCGCTCTACCATTGAGTTACACCCGCATGTAATATATGTGGTCGGGGTGACAGGGATTGAACCTGCGACCTCATGGTCCCAAACCACGCGCGCTCCCATCTGCGCCACACCCCGATTTGTCCTTCAAAACCTTACTCCGCCATGCCTTTGCATCGCTTCGTTTTGTTCCCGACGACAATGATTATTCTACACTATAGGCTCTATTTCGTCAATACCTTTTTAAAAATTTTTTTATTTTTTTATTTTATACCTCTTATGGATACCTGTACCATACCGTTTTTTATCTCAATAATAGCTACAGTTTTACGACCATCTCTTGGCAAACTTGGGCTTCCTGGGTTAACATACCATACATTATCTACACATTCTGCCATAGAGCTATGTGTGTGCCCAAATAAAACTATATCTGCACCAACTTCCCTAGCTTTGTAGGTTAATGCATTCATATGCCATTTAACATCATATTCATGACCATGTGTAAGAAATACTTTTTTCCCCTCTATAATCTCTATCCTTTCACTTGGAACCGTTCTTGTAAAATCACAATTGCCCCTGACATTTAAAATTGGGCACTTAAAATACTCTTTAAGCTCTTCAGCATCACTTAAATTATCACCTAAATGAATAATTTTGTCGCAGTTTTTAAATATGTCCTGAAGTTCACTTATAAAATATAAATTTCTATGAGTATCACTGATTACGCCTATTATCATTAATTATCCTCCATTGTATGCTTTTTTACTTCATCATAAAGTTTTTTTAAAGCAATTTTTCTATGACTTATAGAATTCTTTGTCTTAGAATCCATTTGTGCAAAAGTTCTATTGTATTCTGGTATAAAAAACAATGGATCATACCCAAAGCCGTTTTCTCCAAGCTCCTCTTCAGTAATAAATCCTTTTATTTCTCCTTCAACTTCAATAGTTCTTTCCTCATCTATAATTAGAACCATTGCACAAAGAAATTTACCCTTTCTGTCTTCTTTCTTCACGCCTTTAAGTACATCTAGTAATTTTTTATTGTTCATCTCGTAATTTCCGTGTTCTCCAGAAAATCTTGCAGAATATACTCCAGGTGCTCCCCCTAGTGCATCTACCATAAGTCCTGAATCATCCGCTAAAACCATTGAGTTTTCAACTATTTTATAAATCTCACTGGCTTTTATATGTGCATTTTCTAAAAAAGTAGTTCCCGTCTCATCTATATCAATATTTATTCCAGCTTCTTTTAAAGACAATATTTCCAAGTCTAAACTAGATAATATCTCTTTTATTTCTTTAATTTTATTTTCATTATTGCTAGCTACAACTAATCTTTTCATATTTTCCTCCTATATTTTTATAATTTTTTATAAAAAAATTTTTTATTTCTTATAAACAAGCAACTTTTGAATTTATAATTCATATATTTTATAAGAATTATTTTTAGGTGGTGTGTATATTGAAATTCATAGGACCCTTTTTAAGAATAAATAGCATAAATAAGAATAACATAAATAACGAATTATTTCACCTTTCTAAGGAATCTGTAAAACACATAGTTCTAAATTCAAAATGTGGTATTGTTGCACCCTTAGAAAAATTTAAGAACAAGTCTTTTTCTAATAATGATATTAACACAATTAAAGGATTTTCTCCACTTCTATGTGTATATAAAAAAGCTGACCCAAAACTTAAACAAGACCACGGAAAACTTCTATGGGATAATGAAAAATTTAAAAAAGAAATAAATATTAGTACCAATGCATTTATGACCTTGTGCCTCTTAGATCTACTAGATTATTACAAAAATTTCAAAGACATATCTCAAGATAAATACTTATACTATAACTTATACATGAACTTATGTAAAAACCAACTTATTTTTTGCTTCCTATTTAAGAAATATAGAGGGAATATTTGTAGACAAAGTTGATGACACAGAAGTATTTTCTGAAGACTTAGTTTTTGAAGATAAAAACACCAAGTTTAAATTCTCTGATCAAGCTCTTTTAATGTGTGCTTATTATAAGTATTCCACTTTTAACGATAAATCTAGCGATGAATTTAAGAAATTTTCACTAGATATACTAAACATGCTCTTATCTTACAAAGATGAGATATATAATCTACCTTTAAACGAGTTAAACAAGCTTTGCTTTGGACTTAATATATTTTATGATTGCTCAAAGGATGAAAATGCTAAATTACTCCTTATGGATATTTGTGATCTAATAAGCAATAAATATGAGAATAAGTATTTTGAAGGCAATGAAAACTCAGTAGAATATGACTGTTTAGTTTTTATTAACTTATCTCTTATAAACTCTTATGAAAAAGTTCTAAAGTTTGATGAAATATGTGGAAAAGTCATCACTAAACTGCTAAAAATGTATGATGAAAATTTAGGAATTTTCTGCTATAATACCGAAGATAAAAAATTAGAATTTTCTTCACAAGATATAATGTATTACTTATTTTGTCTTAACATTTACAGTAGCAACAAAGATAATACTGAATATAATCAAATGATCTATAATATATTTAAATACCAAATTGTAAACTCTGGTTTGATACTAAGTTGGCCAGAAGCACCAAATTTAGATGATATAGAGCGATATGCTGATTTTTCTCTTAAATCTTCAGACTTACTTGATGAACAACATTTTATTATGCCCAATATATCTACACCAGAGAAAACTTTGTATGCACCTATTTTTACAAAAAACATATATTTTCAGAAAAAAAGGGGTGTTTTAAACAAAACAAAACTTCCTTTTATAGCGAACCAAACTTTACCATTTTCTTTATGATTCAATATTTTAAAAATAGATTTAAAAATATTGATAAAAAGCCGGACACTCCAATAAAAGAAGAGGAAAAATAATGATTATAACAATGCGACTTAGTCTCCAAGACTCATTTTAAAATTTTATAATTAAATTAAAATAAAATAAGACAAGGAGGAATATTATA
Source organism: Haloimpatiens sp. FM7315 (assembly GCA_041861885.1). Classification (NCBI taxonomy): domain Bacteria; kingdom Bacillati; phylum Bacillota; class Clostridia; order Eubacteriales; family Clostridiaceae; genus Haloimpatiens; species Haloimpatiens sporogenes. The sequence continues at coordinate 1,163,401 of JBGVUE010000001.1, read as the reverse complement.
TCCTTCCTTGTCTTTTAATTTATTAGTAAATCAATATTATTATTAACCTTACTATTTTTCCTTTTTACAGAATTATTGTTTTATTATTTGTTCCTTAATTAGTTTATTAATAAGCACAGGATTGGCTCTTCCTTTTGTTATCTTCATAACCTTTCCCACTAAATATCCTAAGACTTTTGTTTTTCCCATTTTATAATCCTCTATAGACTTTTTATTATCCTTTAATACATCTCTAACTACACTTAATATGTTTTCTTCATCATTATTCTGAATAAGTCCTTTTTCTTCAATTATCTCTTTAGGATTTTTCCCTTCTTTGAACATTTCCTCTAATACAATTTTGCCCATAGCATTTGATATGGATTTACTTTTTATGAAATCAATTAATTCTCCCAATTGCTCTGGATAAAACTTTAGTTCTCCAGCGTTTTTCCCATTTTCGCTAAGAATTTTTCTTAAATCTCCAATTATCCAGTTAGAGGTTAATTTGAACTCATTATTTACTTTAACAGCTGCTTCATAAAATTTATCCATTTTCATAGTAATAATTATAAGTTCCGCTTCTTTTTTACTTAACCCATACTCTTTAATGAATCTATCAATTTTTTCATATGGAAGTTCTTTAATTTCATCTTTTATTTTAGAAAGCCACCAATTATCTATATTTATAATAGCCAAATCCCCTTCATTGAAATATCTGTAATCATCCTTATTCTCCTTTGCCCTCATTATTTCAGTAATGCCTTTATTATCATTCCACCTTCTTGTTTCAGATTCTAACTGCTCTCCGCTTTCTATAGCTCTAACCTGTCTTTCAAATTCATAATCTAAAGCTTTACCTAAAGCCTTAAAAGAATTCATGTTTTTAATTTCAGTTTTAACACCTAAAACACTACTTCCTTTTCTTCTTACAGAAATATTTGCATCGCATCTTAAAGAGCCTTGTTCCATTTTGCAATCAGACACATTTATAGCTTGAAGGGTATTTTTCAATTTTTCTAAATAACTTATAGCTTCCTTTGCTGACCTAATATCTGGATTTGAAACTATTTCCGCTAGGGGAATACCCGCCCTATTATAATCTATTAGAGTTCCATTTTCTCTGTGCAAAAGTTTTCCAGCATCTTCTTCTATATGAATTCTTTCAATACCAATTCTCTTTATACTGCCGTTATCAAGTTCTATATCTATATGTCCATAGTTACATAGTGGGATTTCTGACTGTGTTATCTGATAATTTTTAGGGCAATCTGGATAAAAATAATTTTTTCTATCCATTCTACTTATTTTATTAATGGAGCAGTTAAGGGCCAAACCTGCTTTTATAGCACACTCCACTGCCATTTTGTTTAGCCTTGGAAGTGCCCCTGGTAGCCCTAAGCAAATTGGACACACATGGGTATTTGGCACTGCCCCAAATTCTGTACTACAACCACAGAATATTTTTGTTTTAGTGTTAAGTTCCACATGAACTTCTAAACCTATAACTGACTCATAAATCATTTTTACACCTTCCTTTATATATTTGGTATCTCATTTTGGTGCTTAGTGGACTTTTCATAGCTAAAAGCAAGATTAAACAATGTTCCCTCGCCAAAATAATTTCCAATAAGTTGGAACCCAACTGGAAGGCCCTCTACATAGCCACAAGGCACAGTTATAGCAGGAAGCCCAGCAATATTCACAGGTACTGTGTACACATCCCCTAGATACATTGATAATACATCTTTATTCTTTTCTCCAATTTTAAATGCCGTAGTTGGTGAAGTTGGTGTTATTATAGCATCATATTTTGAAAGTACCTTCTGAAAATCCATTTTGATTAAATTTCTAACCTTTAAAGCTTTTTTATAATATGCATCATAATACCCTTTAGACAAAACATAGGTACCTAAAATTATTCTTCTTTTTACTTCTCTACCAAAACCCTCTGTTCTTGAATTAATACATATATCTTCTGCATCCTTGAAATTCTTTGCCCTAAATCCATATTTAACACCATCAAACCTTGCAAGATTCGATGAAGCTTCTGCACAAGCTATTATATAATAATCAGCAATAGAATAATTAAGTAGTGGTAATGATATTTTTTCAACTATAGCTCCATTTTCTTTAAAAACCCTTAATACATCAGAGATTTTTTGTGTATTTTTCCATCAAGTCCATTAAAAAACTCTTCTGGAACTCCTATTCTTTTCCCTTTTACATCTTTAGTTAAAAATTTCTTATAGTTTGGTACTTCTATATCTGCTGTTGTAAAATCTCCTTTGTCTACTCCAGATACTACCTCTGTAATAAGTGCACAATCTTCCACATCTTTACCCATAGTACCTACTTGATCAAGAGTGGATGCAAATGCAACCACTCCATTTCTGGATACCCTTCCATAAGTAGGTTTAAGACCAACAATCCCGCAAAAGAAGCAGGCTGTCTTACAGATCCTCCTGTTTCTGTACCAAGTGAAAGTGCAGCCTCATAAGAGGCCACAGCTGCTGCAGAACCACCTGAAGAACCTCCCGGAACTCTTGATAAATCAAAAGGATTTTTAACAATTTTAAAAGCACTATTCTCATTAGATGATCCCATAGCAAACTCATCCATATTTGTTTTCCCTAGTATTACACTGTCACAAGTCTTTAATTTCTTAACTACAAAAGCATCATAAGGAGATATATAGCCTTCTAAAATTTTAGAGGCACAAGTATTTTGCATTCCCAAAACACTTATATTATCTTTTATAGCTATAGGTATTCCTGCAAGGAGTCCTAGTTTTTCACCTTTTTCTATTTTTATATCTACTCTCTTAGCTTCTTTTATAGACTCTTCTTTTGCAACATAGAGATAGGCCCCTAGTTTTGAATCAATATCCTCTATCCTACTTAAAAAGCTTTTAACTACTTCTTCTGCTTTAACATCTTTTCTTATTATCTTATCCCTTATTTCATGAGCTTTTAATCTATATAATTCCATTTTTTCACTCCTTAAAGCTATTTTTCTATAACTTTTGGCACTATAAAATACTCTTCATATCTGTCTTTTGAATTTCTGAAAACCTCTTTAGGACTCATAGAGTCCAAAACCTCATCTTCTCTAAATTTATTATCTATATAATATGGATTTGTAAGTGGCTCTATATTTTCTGTATCAAGGCCATTTAGTATTTCCATATAGTTTAAAATATCATTAAAATCCTTTATAAACTCATCTTTTTCATCTTCATTAATGTGTATCTTTGAAAGTTTAGCTACATATTCAACATCTTTTTTTGAAATTGCCATTATTAATACCTCTCTTTTCTCATAACATAAGGTTAAAAGTAATCCCCAACGCTCTTATTCTATCACAAAATTTATTTTTTGTTCTAATTATAAAAAAGACAAAATCCCTGAAACCTTAATTTGAATCCAGAGATTTTGCCTTTAATCACAAAACCTTATTGCTCTTTAAAATTTTTATTTAAAATCAGACTAATATATAAATGTTACATCATCAAGATAAATAAAGCCTTTTAAATTTGATTTTTTATTTGTCTCTACAAGGTAAATTGAAGATAATTCTACTGAAGAATTAATCTCTTTTGGCAAAGTTGCAGTTAAGTATCTCCACCCTTTCCAGTTAATCCTTTGAGCAAAATTAACCGTATGTTCTTTACCTGAAGCATCTTTAATAACAGCCCTTAGCCAAGGTGCTTTTCCATCTCCATATACCCACATTCCCATTTTAGAAGGCTTACCTAAAGAGGTATAAATATTTTTAATATTTTTCCCCTTAGAATCTTTAAAAGTAGTGTTTACATTTACTGTTCCATTAAATCTTCTTGTCCACTTCTTATTTGCTAAATCATAATTAAGTTTAAAACTATACTTTCCACTTTTATGTTGTTCTGCGGTTACCCATCCATTTCCAAGTGCATAACCACTAATTTTATATCTCGAATTATCTCTATGCTCAAAATCATCAAAAATCACAGGATCTTTTCCTATTTCAACATCTATACTTGTACTTTTGTCTCCAATTTGAACAGTTATTTTACCCTTAGCTTTTTTATTAACTGCCTTAAAAACCCCATCTTTTGATATAGTACCTATATCTCCTTCTACCTTCCAGTTAATAAACTCATCATTTACTATTACATTGTTTCCATTTTCATCTTTAATATTTATATCAAATTTTTGCTTCCCAGTTTTTGTAGAAATATAGGTGACTTGTCCACAAAACTTAAATTAGGAATACTATCTATTACTTTTATATTTATTTCATCTTTTGCTTCATCTAAAACTGCCTCAATCTTTCCACTACCAGCACCATCAAAAGCTTTAAATATTCCCTTTTCATCTACAGAACCAAGGCTGTTTAGCTGCCATTTTACACTACTCCATTTTTCATCCATCTTATTATAATTAGTATCTACAGCCTTCATACTTAATTTGTAATTACTGTTTTTATAAATAGTAAAATCATCATTTAAGTATATAATCTTTGCTAAGCCTGTTTTTGGTGCAAGACTTAAAAATAAAAGAGCATTTGTTATGCTTCTTTGCCATCCATCTGAGGGCTTATTTGCTATAACACAATTGTCTTCTAAAAGAGGTTTCACATTCATTTGAGTTGAACCTCCTCCATCTAAATTCATTGCAACAACAGCTTTTTCGCCTTCCATTAACTTAGCCATATCTGGAAGTGTTAATCCATCACTTACAGCTTTAGATGAATTTCCACCATCTACTGTAACTGCAATCAATTTATTATCTTCTGTAATTCCTATAGCCGTCCTTGCCTTGCTTTTAGACTTAACTATATAACTTTCGGCGCCATTATTTAACATTTGCTCCTCTGTTAAAGCCACTCCATTCCTAACTAAATAATTATATCCGCCCATTAATTCAACTATTCCTTTTTCACTAAAACTTACGTTTACTTTTAAGCTACAACCTTCTTTAAAAGTATTCTTTAGTTCCGCAGCTCTACGACCATTTGCAACAATGAGTAAATCGTTCCTGTTTAAGAGATAATTCTTATTTCCAGGAATTACTTTTCTTACGACACAGCTTAGGTCCTCATCTAGTTTAAGGAAATTGTCTCCTTCCAAAACCAAACAAACAGTATCACCTTTCAAACTGGATAAATTAATAACTCCATCTCTTGCATATTCTCTTGTATAAGCCATTACTGTACCATTTCTAGGTTCTCTATTTACATAATCTATATTAATTTTATAATTATCATCTTCACTTTTAACTTGTCCAATAAAATCCAAGGTTTTAATAAAATATGTTCCATCATCTTTTATGCCAAATACCGGTAACATTTTCTCATGGCATTTATATGCATAATTCACCAAAAGTTTTCCATCCATAACCTGTGGGCCTGTACTTATCTTTTCTCTTACATTAAACATATCTCCATTTATTCCAGCAATAACATTTTTGTCTTTCTTTACTTCTCTTTGAATTTGTTTTGAAAGATTCTCAAGTGCCTTAACTTTGTCTTCAGCTTTAGAGGTTATTACCTTTACGTCTTTATCATTCAAATCCAATTTAACAATATTTGCAATTTCTTTTTTATTATAATTATTGCTTTTAATATTAACTTGCTTTCTTGTATACTCTATTCCTTTTCCTATTGTTTCTGATTTAATAATCCTTTCATTTTCAAGTGATATTTTATTTTGTGATGCCATTACATAATGCACATTTAAATTTGTAATTCCAAAAGCTATAAAAGCTACAAAAGATATAAATCTTTTTTTATTTATCTTTACCATTACCAAGCTCCCCTCTATATTTTTTTCTTATATCCCCCCTTTATAAGTACTATTATAAAATATAATTGTAAATAATAGATTAATCATTATAAAAATTTATTACAATACATCTATATATTACTATAAAACCCAATAGTATTTGTTAAAAAAACATTACATTTTAAAAAATTTATGAAATGTCCATTTCAAAATAATATAAAAGCAGAATATCCCTTAGGATCTTCTGCTTTTAAAATCAAATATTTAAACTACTTATTTCAATTTAGTATACACCCATGTATATAAAAAACATACTACCTACTGCTAAAAGCATATAGAAAAGTGAATACGCCAAATTAAATCTACCATTTTTTTGTATTAACATTTTTAAACCCCAAATCAATGTTGTAAATACTATACAGACCTGTATAACTCTATAATTATTAAAATAATTAAGGTATATAAATTGATATGTGGTTAACAATGTACAAACTAGTACAAAAACAGTTATAAGGACAAAAGTCCAACCCAATATATCAAACGCCTTTCTCATTTTTCTCCTCCGTGTTATATTATATTTTCCAAAGTGTTCTATTTTCTTAGAATTTAAACCACCTAGAACATATTAATCTTTTACACCAATTTTGTAAATCCTCAAATTTTTCCATTTTAATCCTTTAATAAGTCTATTAGCTTTTTTACTAAGTTTAAATTAGCTTATCTAATTCTTCTTCACTTATAATCTTTATTCCTAATTGACTTGCTTTCTCAAATTTGGAACCTGGTTTTTCTCCTATAAGAAGATAGTCTGTTTTTTTACTGACACTGGAAGATACCTTTGCGCCTAAGCTTTCAAGCTTATCTTTTATTTCAGTTCGTGAATAATTTTTAAGACTTCCAGTAACTACAACTGTCTTGTCATTAAAATTATTTTCCTTTACTTCAGTGTCTTTAAAATAAGGAGTTACCCCTACTTTAAATAGTTCTTCTATACTACTGTTTATTTTTTCATCCTTAAAAAAATCTACTATGCACTGAGCCACGGTATTTCCAATATCACTTATATTTACCAAATCATCAAATTCAGCTTCTCTAAATGTCTTAAAATCCTTAAAAGTTTTTGCCAAATCTTTTGCAGTTTTTTTGCCTACATTAGGTATGCCTAATGAATATATAAAGGAGGACAACTCGCAATTTTTGCTTTTACTTATAGCATCAATTAAATTTTGAGCTTTTTTGTCTCCAAATCTTTCAAGTGAAACTAGTTCCTCCTTGGAAATACTATATAAATCAGATATAGCCTTAATATTTAAGTTTTCAAAAAGTTGTTCGCATGTCTTTTCACTAAATCCTTCAATGTCCATAGCTTCCCTTGATGCAAAATGAACTATACTTTTTACAAGTTGTGGTTTACATGAAAGTGTGTTTTCACAAAAATAATGAACACCTTCTCTTATAATCTCACTTTCGCAATAAGGACATTTACAAGGCACTTCAATATCTTTAGTATCTCTGGAATTTTCTTCTGCTATACCCATAATCTCTGGTATAACATCATTAGAACGTCTTACAAAGACAATAGATCCTATTTTAACACCTTTTCTATTTATATCATCCATATTATTAAGAGTTGCTCTTTTCACTGTAACTCCTGCAATATCCACAGGCTCTAAAATAGCAGTTGGACTTATTCTACCACTTCGTCCTACATTCCATTCAACATCTAAAAGAGTTGTTGTTGCTTCTTGTGCCTCAAATTTGTATGCAATAGCCCATTTGGGAAATTTAATAGTATAGCCTATAATTTCTCTTGTTTTTATATCATCTATAGCTATAACTATTCCATCTATATCATAATTCAAATCTTCTCTTATGCTTTCTACGTATTCAACTTCTTTTTTTATCTCATCTATGGTACTACATTCTCTTATATAACCATCTACTGGCAGTCCTTTATTTTTCATAAACTTTAGCATTTCTCTGTAATTCAAAAATGGTTTTCCTTCGTTGTAACCTACATCATAAAAAAATGCTGAAAGATTTCTTCTTGCAGTTTCCTTTACATTTAAATTTCTTAAAGCTCCAGCTGCACCATTTCTTAAATTTTTTAGAGAAATCTTTCCTTCTTTATTATATGCTAAGAAAGCCTCTTTAGTCATAATTGCCTCACCATGTACTTCAATTAAAGCATGATTATCTATTTTAAGAGGAAGAGATTTTATGGTTTTAACCTGAGCTGTTACATTTTCTCCAACAACACCTGTTCCTCTTGTTGCTCCATTTATAAGAACACCCATAGCATCATAGGTTAAATTAATTGTAAGTCCATCAAATTTCTTAGTAATTATATATTTAACTTCTGGAAGTTTTTCTTCATGATTTAGGTTATACTCTTTTATAAGTTTTATATTTCTATTATGCCACTCCTCTAATTCTCCAATACTTTGAGCCTTATCCAAACTCCAAAGCTTTCCTTTATGAGTATATTTTTCAAATTTAGGCAATATTACGTCGCCTACTCTTTGGGTAGGTGAATAAGGTAGCACTTCTCCAGTTTCCTTTTCAAGCTTTACTAGTTCATCATACAATTTATCGTATTCTTTATCAGATGTACTTGGATTATCAAGTACATAATATTCATATGCTTTTTTATTTAAACTATCTACAAGTTCTTTTATTCTATCTTTAATATTCATATATTTTCCACACCCTTTTTTATAATACTTCTAATAGTGTCATATTTGCCATTAAATTTTTGACTCCATAATTGTCAAAAACTATAGTTATTTTTACTCCACTATCTGTATTTTTCTTTCCAACTACAGTTCCTATTCCAAATTTAGGATGTCTTACTTTTCTTCCTAAAACTATTTCTCCGTTAACTGATTTATCATCATTAGCTTTTTCTTTATCCTTATTTTGGTTTCCATATTCATAGGGAAAAGACTTTATTGAATTCCTTATATTGTGAGGATTACTTCGCATTTCCTCACTATAGCTTTTTCTAGCCATTTTTCTAGGATCATTATTTTGAAGACTTATCCTTTCTACTAAGCTTGATGGTATCTCAGAAATAAAATCAGATTCTTCATAACATACTGTTCTGCCAAAGACCCTTCTACTTTCTGCAGAAGTTATAAATAGCTGTTCTTTTGCTCTTGTAATTGCAACATAACAAAGCCTTCTAGATTCCTCCATTTGAGAAAAATCGTTCAATGAAGCCACCCCTGGAAATATACCATTCTCCATTCCCACCATGAATACTATAGGAAATTCAAGTCCCTTAGCACTGTGAACTGTCATTAAAACCACTGAATCTGCATCCCCATCAAAATTATCTATATCTGAAACCAAAGTTACCTGTTCCAAAAATGCAAACAAACTTTTATCTTCGTTATTGTTTTCAAACTCTACCGCCGCTGATACTAATTCTTTTAAATTCTCAATTCTAGCCTTATCTTCTATAGTATTAGATTTTGTCAATTCATCTAAATATCCTGTTTTATCTAATATATCCTCAATAAGTTCTGAAACAGGCATATGCTCTCTATAAGACATAAAACTATTTAAAAGACTGGTAAATTTATTTATTGAATTTATATTTCTAGAAGTCAATCCAGGAATACTTTCTACATCTAAAAGAACGCTATACATACAATCTTCTACAGAGTTTGCAAAGTTTTGAATCTTTTCTACAGTAGCATCACCTATAGCCCTTTTAGGCACATTTATTATTCTCTTTAAACTAACATCATCAACTGGATTATTTATAAGCTTTAAATAGGCTAAAATATCTTTTATTTCTTTTCTATCATAGAATTTTAATCCCCCTATTATTCTATAGGGTACACTATTTTTTATAAAAACATCCTCAAATACACGGGATTGAGCATTGGTCCTATAAAGTATGGCAAAATCTTTAAAACTTTTATCCTGGTTTTTAATCATTTCTTTTAAAGTTTTACATACGAACATTCCCTCATCCATATCTGAATAGGCCCTATATAGTTTTATACTATCGCCTTTTTCCATATCTGTTCTCAAAGCCTTACTTTTCCTTTGAGCATTGTTCTTTATAACTTCGTTTGCCGCATTTAATATATTAGCCTTTGATCTATAGTTTTGCTCTAATTTTACAACTTTAGCTTCTTTATAATCTTTTTCAAAGTCTAGTATATTTCTTATATCAGCACCTCTCCAGCCATATATACTTTGGTCATCATCGCCAACAACACAAATATTTCTATGAGCTTTTGACAACAAGCTTACAAGTTCGTATTGTGCTCTATTTGTATCTTGATACTCGTCTACCATTATGTATTTAAATTTTCTTTGATAAAATTCCAAGACTTCTTTACTAGTTTGAAACAGCTCTACAGTTTTAAAAATCAAATCATCAAAATCTAAAGCATTGTTATTTTTTAGCTTTTTTTCGTATAAAGCATATACATCTGCAATTTTATTAAGCTTATAATTGCCTTCGTTTTCCTTTTTATATTTTTTCGCCGAAATCAATTTATTTTTTTGATCAGAAATTTTACTTAAAAACTCCTTATCTTTTATGTCTTTTTCATTTATATTTAACTCTTTCATACATTCCTTCATAAGAACTTTTTGATCTGCTGTATCATAAATTACGAAATTCTTATTGTAACCTATTTTATCTATTTCCCTTCTTAATATCCTTACACAACTAGAGTGAAAAGTTGATATCCACATGTTGTTTGCCTCATCACCTACTAAGGCTCTGACTCTTTCCTTCATCTCTCCTGCAGCTTTATTTGTAAAAGTTATAGCAAGAATATTAGAAGGATATATATTAAGATCCTTTAGCATATGAGCTATTCTATAAGTTAAAACTCTAGTTTTACCAGATCCAGCACCTGCTAGTATTAAAAGTGGTCCATTTACAGTAGTTGCCCCTTCATATTGCTCTTTATTCAATAATTTTTTTAAATCCATACTTCTCCTCCTGATGCAACTTAATTAAAATTTAGGATTATATATTATTATAATTGACATTTTGTTTTCTTGTAAAACCTATAAATTTTAATTTTTTGTTATTTTTAAATAATTATAAAAAAACTTTAAGCTAAAATATTTTACTAATTTTATTTTTTTATAATTTTTAGTGCTTAAAGCACTAAAAAGCACGATTTATCCTAAGCTTTTCTTTGGGATTTCCTCGTGCTGCGATATTATTATTAATTTAATATTTTTATGGCTTGTACTTTAATTTTTCAAAAACAAGCTTGTACCCATTGCAACCATAATTTAATGCTCTATTAACTCTACTTATAGTTGCTGTACTTGCACCTGTTGAAGCTGCTATATCTAAATAAGTTTTTCTATCTATTAACATTTTAGCCACCTGCATTCTTTGGGCTAAAGCTTTTATTTCATTTATCGTACATACATCTTCAAAAAATCTGTAGCACTCTTCTTTATCCGTCAATTTCAAAATGGCATCAAATAAGAAATCCATTTCTTCACTTTTTAATTTAGATGTATACTCCCCATTCATTTTTTTCACTCCCTACAATAATTCATATTACTATTTTATCATTTTGTAAAGCGTTAATCCATTAAAATTATAAAAAATTCTTCAATTGTTCAGGGTAAGTTTAATTGAAGTTATCAATTAAATAAAGCTATCTCTATATTGTATAAGAAAAATATATCTTCAAAATATACTTTTTCAAAAAACAAAAACAGCCCTTGGGGCTGGGCTGTTTTGATGATAAATAAAAAGGGGGCTATTTATCTTTTCATTTATCCTTGCAATATTATTATATTAAACTAAAAATAAAAAATCAATAGTTTATGCAATATTAATTGTAAATATTTTATGAAATGCAACAAATTCCATCATTTTTTTACATATTCATAACACTATTTTTACAAGTTTGTAACATTTTAATTTCTTTTTCTTCTAATTCTCTATAACTTCCTTCTTTTAAAGATTCATCTAATTCTAGTGCTCCGAAAGAAATTCTCTTTAAATACACAACTTTTTTACCTCTAGCCTCAAACATTCTCTTTACTTGATGAAACTTTCCTTCTTGAACTGTAACATAAACTTCTGATTCCTCATCTTTTGCCTTTGCAATTTTTAATTTTGCAGGCATACACTTATAACCATCATCTATTACAATTCCTTCTTCAAAAGCCTTTACATCCTTTTCGTCTACTTTTTTATCAATTTTTGCATAGTAAACTTTGTCTACATGATGTTTTGGGGATATTAATTTATGATTTAATTCACCATCATTTGTTAATATCAAGAGTCCTACTGTATCTTTATCAAGTCTTCCAACTGGAAATGGATCAAAAACCTTATGTTCTTCTAAAAGCAAATCTATTACTGTCTTTTCGTAATTGTCAAAAGTAGCTGAAATAACACCATCTGGTTTATTCATCATTAAATAAATATATTTCTTATATTGCACTTTTTCCCCATTTATTTCTATAATAGATTTTTCTGGATCTAGTTTAAATCCATTATCCTTAATTATTTTTCCATCTACAATGACAGAACCATTTTTTATAATGTTCTTTAGTTCTTTTCTGGTTCCATATCCCAAATTTGATAAGATTTTATCTATTCTTTCCATTTTAATTCCACCTTTTCTAATGTTTTAACCTTAAATTTCTACAAAATAAAAAAGTCATATTAAATTATGACTTTTTTATTCTGCATATTATAATATGATATTATCATTATTTCTAAAAGAAACACAAGAACTATTTTAAATACCACTACCATAGTATTTCATTACTTTACTTACATAACCCTAGTTTCTTTTGGCATTTTATATATTTCACTTGGAGATTTAACATTTCTTCTTTTTACCCCATTAGGCCCTGCATTGTAAGCTGCTAAAGCCATTTCTTTTTGATTTCCAAAAGCTTCTAGTAATCCCTTTAAATACTTAGTTCCACCCTCTACATTATCCTCTATATCATAAGGATTGTTTACTCCAAGTGACCTTGCTGTTCCTGGCATAAGCTGCATAAGTCCCATTGCACCAGCTGAGGATTTTACAGAAGGATTAAACCCAGATTCTTGTTTTATAATTGCTCTTATAAAGCTTTCTTCAACCCCATATTTTTTTGATGCAGCCTTTATTGCTTTATCAATAGCTCCTGGAACTTTCTCTTTTGGAATATCTGATTTAATTTTATAGCTTTCACTAGCCTCGCCGCTATAAGAATTCTCTGAAGATCTATTTAAAATATTTTCTCCTCCATTTGAATAATTATTTAGGGAAGTAATCCCACCTATAAAATCATTTAATCCACCTTCATTTCCCTCAAATGCTTTTATAAAACTTTCTAGTATAACTCCAAAATTAGATGAATCCCCCATACATTTTTGTAGCATCGTCCCCATAAGCTGCATAGTCATGACTTGTTCAGCATTTTCTATTTTCATATTAACACCCCTTTTTCTGTAGTTTAGCTTTTATAACTTAAGTAAATTTTATACTTTTTTTAAATTTTTTAATTGCAGTGTATTTAAAGGCTCACACAATTATTTATCAAAAACTCCTCTAATTATCAATGGTCTTTTCTTCAATATCCTCTTTGTCTACTTCATCAACGTAAAATTCAAACTCATCATAATCTTCATAAGCTTGCTTTTTATAAATGCTTTTTGCCAAAACAATTAATCTATACAATCCCTTTGAAAAAGGAATAAAAGAATAATTAATTTTTTTACTGTACTTTTGAACCAATTTCCATTCATTCTTTTCCATTAAATAAAATTCATAAATTACATCTTTTCCGCCTTCTGAAGTTACAGAAAAATCCACGCATTCATTACATATATATTTAATTTTATCACTTCTAATTTTAGTTTTTGTTACAGGTAGCGAGTCTTCAACAGAAATTTTTATAGTTTTTTTGCAATCATATTCTTCAATACTCTTCTTACTTTTTGAAAATATATTAAGTTCATAGAGACCTTTACACCTAGGCAAAATATTATATTTTTTGCAATTTGTAAAATCTGTTTCTTCTAATTCATGACCATTAATTTTTAATTTGTATTTTACAAGAGTATCCATTGTGTTTTGACAGATAACCTCTAATTTAATATCATCTCCAACCATATATATCTCCCTAGGCTCTAGAAGAACATAATCTATGTTTGAAGGTATATAATTTTTAACCTCTAAATTAACTACACTATGAGTATCGTAATCTCTTTTAGAATATTTATCCCTAACTCTTATTTCCAGCTCATAAACTCCACATTCATCAGGAGTAAAATTGGCCCAATTACAACTTCCATATTCTATTCTTTCAGTTTCTTTATTATCTTTTCTAACAACAAAACTGTATTTAAGCTCCATACCTCCTGACGCATCTACTTCAATATTTATAGCTTCATGTTGTAAGTAAACATCTTTTCTCTCATATATTATATTTTCAATTTTTACATCTTCTCTGCTTATCTCATCTACTGTGAACTCTAAATAATCTTTTGTCTCAAACTCACCACTAAAGCTTTTATCTTTTACAAATAAGTGTACTTTATATACTCCCTTTTTTTCTGGTTTCCAAATATACTTATTCTCTTTTATATAAGTTGAATCTTCACTATATGGTCCTTCTATTTTAAATCTATAAAGTAAGTTTTCTCCTCCTTTTGCTATAGCCTTTAAACCAACTATAGCACCACAAATTTGTGGAGAGCTTACATCTGTTGTAAAAGCCTGAATTTTTATTTTCTCATATTCCTTTACCTTATAAAAAATTACCGCTCTATCATCAAACTCTGAAGGAGAATACATGTCCTTTGCAAGACATAGTAATCTAAATTCTCCCTTTTCATCCTCAATATATGAAACAGTCCTTTTGGTTGAATAGTCTTGAATACATTTTGCCTTACCAAAGGAATCAATTCTTATAAATTTGTATAATATCATCCTGTTGTCTTCGTATTCAGAATTCACTTGAAACAAAATTTCTTTTCCCTTTAATATATTTTTCGTTAAACATTTAAAATCTACTATTTCTAGCTTTCCTATTTCCTTTACAGAAAAAGATATAGTATCAAAATCATCACAATTATTATTTGAATTCACATCTCTACATTCTACTAGTATTTCTTGAATGCCGGGTTTTAAAACTGTCCAGCTTAAAACATTATCTGCTGAATAATCCTTAATTAGTTCCCACTTATTTTCCTCTCTTACCCAGTACCTATAAACAAGTGGCACTTTATTTCCCTCTACAGTTACAGTTATTTTTTCCCCTAACTTAACTTCATCTTTGTCTATATATACATTTTTAATTAATTTTTCCTCTTCCTTGCCAATAATATACTCGGTTTTTCCTATATAATCAAAGCCTTTGGTGCTTTTTTCACTTTTTCCTTGGATCATTATTATATATCTTCCATCTTCTTTAGGTGACCATACAACAGTATCCTCATAATTGAAATCCCTTAAAGTTTTCCATGTGCCATCTTTCCCCACTAAAAATTTATATAGTAGTTTCTCATTGTCTAGATTCTCTGCACATATGTTAATATCAATATTTTTTTCTTGAGGACTTTCTAAACTGCTTTTTACATTTATTTCGTTCATATTTCATCCCCCAATTATACCAAGTTAATTTTATTTATATTATACTATATTTCCATATTATGTAACACTACTTATCCATAATTTAAATTTTTTTATTTTTCATTCTTTTACAAAATATTACTTATATAATTCTAATTCCAATTCGAATATTTATCTTAAAAAAGATAATAATAATACAAACGAAAATTTTAGAGGTGAGTTATATGATTAAAGAATTCGACAATTACAATTCTGACTATACCTATAAGAAGAAAGATATAGACATTCAAATGTCAAAACTAGGTTATAACATGGTTGAGAGAACAAATAATGGTTTACTATACCCCGAAGGCATAAAGGACGAAATTGACATGCCAGAATTTAGATAATAACCCAAGGCTCAATTCTAAATTTTAGAATTGAGCTTTTCATTTCAATTTATAGATAGTTTTAATAAACCTTACTAATAGCTCTCCACTTCTAGAGAAAATTTTACATTAAAATTTCAAGACTAAAAAACTTACTATGAAACCAAGAACACCTGATTCCAATGATTTTGTCCCTTTACCATAACAATTATACCTGCAACTAATAAATTAATAACTGCAAGTACAACTACACTTTTAAAATATCTTTTTAACATCCTCATATCTCCCAATAAACATATCTGTATTGTTAAATATAATCATACCATTTAATTCAATAATATCAATAAATAAACATATATTGCATTGCATCAAAATAACTACAGCTTACATTTATTGTGAGAGCATTATATGTTCAAACTATTCGCTACTTAGCATTTCAAGTTCCAATATATATTTTTCTTCCATTCTTATTATATCCGTTAATATTTTATATTCAAAACTTTCTCCGTCTTCCTTTTTCTGTATCATTCTCCCCCTTATATCTATAAATAAAGCTCTACAGTCTTTATTCATGCTTATAACACAAGTCATAAAATCTTTTACATTTTTATGCTCTTTAGCAATTAAATTAGAATTAAACTCCGCCATTAGGGAAGATATTTTATCATAAATAAAAAAATCTATATCACTTATGTTTTCTTTTTCTATTCTATTTTTAAGATCTTCATAAAATTTTATTCTCTCAGTTTCTCTTGATATAAACACCTTAGTTACTATTTTTAATGAATTATTGGTTACTTGCTTATCATTAATTTTTCTATAATTATTTAATATTTTATTACATATATCAATGCTTCTATCAATTATATCTAAAACATTGTATGACATACTCTAAAGCACCCCAATCACATATATTACTTCATATATTAAAATATAATTTTATTATATTTATTATACATTAAATTTTAAATAATTTTAAATTATATTTTAATTATATTTTAAAAAATTTTAACTTTTAGCGTTTTCAAGCTGTAAATTTTATATATTCTTCATATATTCCCTGTTTTTTTATTATATAAGGTGATACCTATGAAGACATTAAAATTAATTTATAAAAATTAGAAAGCTATTAGCACACATTTATGTACCAATAGCTTATATTTTAATCTTACACTATATTTGCCTTCATAATTAATTTTCTTAAACTAGCATCTAATCTAGTATCGTCTTCTTTAGTTCTTTTCTTAGCATTGCTTGTTTTTCCACCAGCTCTTCTAACTTTTGCTGAAATATGTCTTTCAAATAATAGCTTATCCATATTATCATCATCATATATATATCCCTTTGGGCTTATTGCATAAGCGTTTTTTGAAAGAGCCATAGCAGCTACTCCAAAGTCCTGTGATATTACTATATCACCATTCTTTGCCTCATTTACAACTCTCATATCAACACTTTGAAATCCACTATCTACATATATTATCTTACTATAATTACTACTAAGAACGTGATTAAGATCGCAAAACATTATAACCTCAATATTAAACTCTAAAGCTACCTTTTCTATTATATTTTTACCTGGACATGCATCTGCATCTACTATTATTCTCATCATCAATCCCTCATTTCTAAATATATTATACAATAAAGAAATATAGATTAATTAACCAATGATAAATTTTATTTATGATTGCATTTTTGGGTCTCTGTTATTAAATGTTAATAAAAACTGCTTTTAATAATCTAAAAGCAGTTCTTAAGTTTATTATAATCTTTTTTCTAGTTCTTCTTTCATATCTTCATAACCAGGTTTTCCAAGAAGAGCAAACATATTTTTTTGTATGCTTCAACTCCTGGCTGATTAAATGGATTTACTCCAAGTAAATATCCGCTTATTCCACATGCTTTTTCAAAGAAATATACCATAAATCCAAAATAATAAGCTGTTAATTCAGGTACATTTAAAACTATATTAGGAACTCCACCATCATTATGCGCAAGTAAAGTACCCCTAAAAGCTTGTTTATTTACATAGTCCATATCTTTCCCTGCAAGGAAATTAAGACCATCTAAATCATCTTCTGTTTCATTTATTTTAACAACTTTTCTAGGTTTTTCTACATTTATTACAGTCTCAAATAGGTTTCTTAACCCTTCTTGTATATACTGTCCCATAGAATGTAGGTCTGTAGAAAAATCTGCAGCTGCAGGGAAAATACCCTTATTATCTTTTCCTTCACTTTCACCATAAAGCTGTTTCCACCATTCACCAAAATAATGAAGCGCTGGTTCATAATTTATAACCATTTCTACAGTTTTGCCTTTACGATATAAAGCATTTCTTGCTGCTGCATATTTATAGCAATCATTTTCTTCCATATTATCACTCATGTATTCTTCTCTTGCATCCCTTGCACCTTGCATCATTTCATCTATGTTTACACCTGATACTGCAATTGGAAGTAGTCCTACGGCTGTTAAAACTGAAAATCTTCCTCCTACGTCATCTGGAACAACAAAAGTTTCATAGCTTTCGTTAGTAGATAATGTTTTCAATGCTCCCTTAGATTTATCAGTAGTTGCAAATATTCTTTCCTTTGCTCCTTCTTTTCCATATTTCTTTTCAAGAAGGTCTTTAAATATTCTAAATGCAATAGCAGGTTCTGTAGTTGTTCCAGATTTTGATATGACATTAACTGATATATCCATTCCCTCTACAGTTTCTAATAAATCTGCCATATAAGTAGAACTTATATTGTTACCTACAAAAATATTAGTGGTGCTTTTCTTTTATCTTTTAAAAGAGCATTATTAAATGAATGATTTAACATTTCAATAGCTGCTCTAGCACCTAAATATGACCCACCTATACCTATTACTATTAATGCATCTGAATTATTTTTTATTTTTTCAGCTGCCTTTTTTATTCTTTCAAATTCATGTTTATCATAATTTTCTGGCAAATCAACCCATCCTAAGTAATCACTACCAAGTCCCTCTCCATTATGTAGCATATTATGAGCAGTTGTTACCATTGGTTGTAAACTTTCTATTTCTTCTTTTCTTAAATAAGTACATACTTTACTTAAATCTAATTTTAAACCTTTTGCCATCTCACTACCTCCTATATAAATATACACAATAAATATACACATAAAATTGTATTTTAATTTTGAAAATAAATCAAGTTGACTTTAGGATATTTGATTTAGTATTCTGAAAATGTAAACAATTTAATCAACTAATTTCGCAGGTTCACCTATATTATTTGCAAATTTTATTTTTTTAACAAAAAAATTGTTATTCTTAAATAATATCTCATAATAATTAATGAGTAATACTAAGAATAACAATTTTAAAATATAAAAGACTACAATTTTAATTTACATGAAGTAAATTTTTAATCCAACTAACAAATCCACCTTCATCTTCTATGGCTTTTTCTTTCTTTTCTACTTTTACTTCCTTAACTTTAACCTCATCAGTTTTCATTATAAACTTAACTGTTCCTTCTTGATCTTTTGAAACCCCAGTAAATGTTTCATAGTCACCAGATAATTTTACAATCTCATTTTTTATATCTAATAACTTTTCTACATCTTTAGTTTTGCCTTTAAGCTCAGTGTATAATTTTTCTACACCTTCTTTATTGAATTTCCCCATATTGTAAGATAATTTGTCCATACCATTATATATTTCTTTTGACCCATCTGCTAGTTTTTGCACTCCAGAAGAAAGAGAAGGAATAGCATCTATTAATTTTCTAGCTTCTTCAATATTATTTTGCTCTAAGGAACTTTTTACTACTTCAAGTATTTTTTCACTATCCTTAAGGTCTCTTTGCATTTCCTTTACCTTTTGAACTAGTTTAGGCAAATTCTTCATTTGATTCATATCTGCCTTAGTTAAATTTCCTTGAAGTTTTTCAATTACAGGTTTTGCTTTATCTAAATCCTCTTGTAGTTCCGAAACCTTAGCTACAGTAGCTTTCATTCCTCCATTAAATTTAGCTGTTTTAAGTAAAATTTTAATTGCTTTTAAATTGTCTTCATTAACATCTAAATCCGACTTCATAGACATTAAAACTGGTGTGATCTCTTTAACATAAGCTAAAGTTTCTGGAGTTAATGATTTTTGAACCTTATCCAAAAGAGGCTTATTCTTATTTAAGTCTACATTTAATTTATTGATTTCTGGCATTATTTTAGAAACATAGTCCATACTTTCCGGAACTTTACTCATATTAGGACTTACTGCCTGTAGCTCTCTGAAAAGCTCATTGGTTTTTGGCATTATTGTTTCGGATACATAATCCATGCTGCTAGGTAAACTGATTAATATTGGACTTATTACTTTCAAATTATTTTTCATAGAATCTAACTTTTCCAAATTTCCTTTCAAACTACTCATAATACTTCCTGAGGCTTTCATAGCTTCTCTAACTTGACTTGAGGCCTCAATTAAGGTTAAAAGTTCACCCTTCTCTTCTCTGGTTAAATTATTATCCTCACTAATAGAGGCTATAAGCTCTTTTTTGCTTTGAGAATTTGAAAGAAAAGTTGTAGCTCCTATGAATCTTAATGCGCCTTCATTCTGATCTTCTATAAATCTTTTCATATTTTCTGTATCTATTTTGGAAAGTTCCTGAGTTTCACTTATTAATCCCTTCATTTTATCTTTATTGCTCATTAAATCTGTTAATGCTTTTAACTTATTTGATTTAGTAGATTCTTCTAAATCCTTGCTATCTTTCATTATTTTTATAATGGAATCTTTATTTTCTGCCAATTTTATAAGAGGATCGATTTTTGAAAGATCTATTCCATTATATAATTTAGAAGCTTTACTTGAAAGTTCTAAAAGTTTATCTGAATAATTTAAAACCTCAAGTGCTGGACTTAATTTTTTCATATCTATCTTTGATAATTTATCTGTGTCATCAACTAATTTATTCATATTATTTAAATTTTCATCCGACATCAATTTTTTTACACTTGGAAGCTGCATTATTGAATTTATATTCAATGCCTTGTAATCTTTCATAGATTTTTGTAATAGTTTTTGAACCTTTGGATCAGAAAAAACACTTGCCAAATCTAACATTGACGTATCTAAATCTTTAGCGAAAAATGCATCCTCAATTAATTTTCTTTCTTTCGCCACATTATAATCCGAATTTATTAAACTTATTTTTTCCTTATCTTTTCCCATCATGTCTGTAGCTTTATTTACCTTATCATTTGCCTCATTTAATCCATCCATAAGTTTCTTGCTTCCATCTTTTAGCTTAAGGCTTCCCTCTTCTAATTTAGAACTTGCATCTTTTAATTGGTCTAAGCCTTTAAATAACTCTTCAAAGTTTTTTGCCTTTTCAAAGCCTTTTACCTCAGGAAGCTTAGGTGTAGCTGTTATCATAATAGGTCCCATTTCAAATTTTTTAACTTCTGCTGTTATTTCCAAAGTTTCCTTTAAATCTATTAAATCATTGACCTCTTTGCTTACATTTAAACTTTCCTTTAATCCTGGGAAAACGACAGAAGTTATAGCCTGGTTATTTCCATCTGAGACTATTTGTCCTAAATTGCTTTTAACATTTGTAAATTTATCCATAGGTAGATTTACAATGCTCATAACAGTAAAAGGAGTATAAATTTTTTTATTTTCACCTTTTATATTTACTGTCTTATATGCTTTATTTATATAATTAATCTTAATCTTTAATGCTCCAGATTTTCCAGCTATATCCTTAGGATTAACTTCTTCATCATTTAAATAATAGCTAATCTTAACTTCTATTGGGAGCTTCTTTTCGGTTTTTCCTTGATAAAATATGTCCTTTTTATCAGTTTTCCATATAAGCTTTTCTCCACTTATTTCTGGCGTTTCACTGCTTTTAATGTTTTTTATGTCATTTAAATCTGATATATCTTGAATTTCACCTTGATTATTATCCACATGAAGCCAGTCGCTTACAATCTCTTCTTTAACTGACCCATTTCCGCTTAAATTAACATAAACTGACTCATCTTTTTTAACTAGTTCCTTTGCATACACCATATTAGAGCTTAAAATTGTTCCTATCATAACTAAACTCATAACTTTTTTGACATACAATTTTTCATGAATATCCCCTCTTTTTAATAATCTATATTTATATCTCTTTAACCTCATCCAAAGGTTTTTTATTCCAATTTTTAGTTGTTATTCTAATAAATTTTTCGCAAACTATTAGTATTGATGGAAGTATAAATATTATAACTCCCATACTTATAAGAGCTCCTCTTGCAATCATACCGCAAAGTGTTTTTATTAAATCCATATTTGAAATTATACCTACACTAGCTGTAGCTGCGAAAAAAGTAAGTCCACTTGTAACAATTGATTTTGCCGTACCCTCAACTGTTATCTTAGCTGCTTTAAATTTGTCATTGCCATTTCTTATTTCTTCTCTAAACCTTGTAGTCATAAGTATGGCGTAATCAACTGTGGCTCCTAATTGTATACATCCTATTACAATTGAAGCTATAAAAGGAATAGTTGTACCTGTATAAAAAGGTATGGCCATATTTATAAATATTGCAAGAGAAATAGCTGCAACTAATAATATTGGTATAGACAAAGATGCAAATACTATTAGTATTATTCCAAATATAGCAGCAATAGATACACCATTTACATGTTTAAAGTCTTTATCTGCGATTTCAATAAGATCTTTAGTAAGTGGTCCTTCACCTGAAATCATAGCCTCTTTATCATAGTCTTTAACTATTTTATTTAGTTCATCAATTTGAATATTTTCCTCATCTCTAGCCGCCTTGTACTTAGAATTTGCTAAGATAAGATTATATCCACCTTGCTTAAAAATATCTTTTATATCTTCTGGTATAAAACTCTCTGGAATAGCAGCTCCTATAAATTTATCGTAAGCTATAACCTTCTCTATTCCCGAAACCTTCTCTATTTTATCTATCATCTCTCTTACTTTATAACTTTTAATGTTATCCTTTACAAGAATAAAATGTGTAGTTGTCATGTTATATTCTTTCTTTAATTTATTAGTTGCAACAATGGAAGGCGTATCCTTTGGCAAGGATTCATCCAAATTGTAATAAACTTTAGTATGATTATTTCCATAGATTGCTGGTATAAATAATAGTAGAAATAATATAATAAATACTTTATATTTTTTAGTTACTAAATCCGAGACCTTGTGAAATTCAGGAAGCACTGTTTTATGACTAAATTTATGAATAGGTTTATCAAAT
The DNA here is from genome assembly GCA_041861885.1 of Haloimpatiens sp. FM7315. Classification (NCBI taxonomy): domain Bacteria; kingdom Bacillati; phylum Bacillota; class Clostridia; order Eubacteriales; family Clostridiaceae; genus Haloimpatiens; species Haloimpatiens sporogenes. The sequence continues at coordinate 1,140,447 of JBGVUE010000001.1, read as the reverse complement.
ATTAAAATTAATGCTGGTAAAACAGTTACTGTTGATATAACACCTATTAGAACACCTTTAGCCATTACTATTCCAATATCTTTACCTAAAGATAAGGTCATAGCACACAAGGCTAAAAATCCTGCAATCGTTGTAAGAGAACTTCCAGTTATTGATACTATTGTATTTGCAATAGCCTCTGCCATAGCTTCTACCCTATCATCAATCTTTTTCCTTTCTTCATCATATCTATGAAGTAGAAAAATTGAATAATCCATGGTAACTCCTAATTGAAGTACTGCTGCTAGTGCCTTAGTTACATAGGATATCTGCCCTAAAAAAGCATTTGTTCCAAAGTTATACAAAATAGCAAGACCAATCTCTGCTAGAAATATAAATGGTATAATAACCGACTGCATAGTAAGGGATAAAATGATTACTGAAAATACAACTGCTAATAAAACATAGAATGGAGTTTCTTTATCTGCTAGATCTTTTGTGTCTTTAACTATAGCTGACATTCCACTCAAAAAGCATTGTTTGTTAGTTATTTTTCTTACACTATTTATAGCATTTTGAGTAGCTTTTGAAGATGCTGACTCATTAAACTTTATAATAATCATAGTTGAATTTTTACTATAAAAGCTTTCCTTTATCTCATCTGGAAGTATTTCTTTTGGAATACTTGTATCCAAAAGATTATCGATCCATATAACTTTATTTACCCCTTGAATCTCTGAAATATTGTTTTTGATTTTAACTACATCTTTAGCTTCCATATTTTCAATTATTAGCATTGATGTAGCAGCATCAGAATACTTCTTATCCAGTATTTCTTGACCCTTCATAGAGTCTAAATTCTGAGGCAAGTAGGTAAGCAAATCATAATTTATCTTAGTGCTTATCATTCCAAATATTGCAGGGAAAATCAGTACTATAGCTATAACTACTACTAATATTTTGTTTTTGGCTATAAACCTCCCAAATTTTTTCATAATGTCATCTCCCTTTAGAAATTAAATTTAAAAAGTCATACATATACCCTATATTTTTCATATATGACTTTTAGTCATTTACTACACTATTAATTATATGCTTATATGACTTTTAGTCAACATATATTTTTTTAATAATTTGTAAATATTACATTAGTATTTTAATATTTTAGAAACACTTCCAAAATTATGAAGCGATTCCATCCTTCAAAGGAATCTAAGCCACTTTTTACACAAGTCAACATTTTTTTCTTCATAAAGTAATTTAAATAAAATTTCATCTTCCATATTCATATACCATTTATAAATATATAATAGCGTCAAATCCCAATAATCCTTCGTGGACTTTTCCCTAGGCCTATTAAATTCTTTGTTTATGACTTTAATTCCATTATTTTGGATATATGTAAATATTTTAGACACAAAAGGTTGAACTTTTTATGCAATTGTTCTAGCTAAATCTTCACATTTTTGTGGAGTTAAATACCCAATACTACTATGTATACTTTTTCTGTTATACCAATCTTCTATATATTCAAATATAGCAAGCTTTGCGGCATCATAATCAAAATAATTAACAAGATGAACTTCTTCCTTTTTTAATGAGGCATGGAAAGACTCAATCCAGGCATTGTCATAAGGATAGTCCTTACCACTGAAGGAGTGGGTTATTATTTTAATGTTATCTATACATTTTTTAAAAGCGGAGCTTGTATATTGGCATCCTAAATCACTATGAAGAATCAATGGTTTTGTTGGCTTTTGAAGCTTAATAGCATTTAAATCTCTCTTTAAAACGTTTTCTTGTTCTTCTATTTTCTTTTTTGATGATGTAGGTCTATACTTTTTTATTATTATAGATTTTATCACCAACTTTTTCATCATACGTTGGGTTTTCTTTAAACTAATAGTTATCCCCAATGTCTTTAGTGATTCATTTATTTTAACTGCTCCATATCGCTTTTTACTAGTTTTATGGATATTTATAATTTCTTTCTCTATTTTTATATTTTCTAGTTCTCTATTACTGGGTTTTTTATTTAAATATTTATAGTAAGTGCTTCTAGATACCTTTAACACCTTACACATAAGCTTAATATCATGATATTTCTTCAGTAGTTACTTCCTTGCAAATATCCCCATAGCTTTTTTTAATATTTCATTTTCCTATTCAAATTGCTTATTTTTCTTTAATATTGCTTGCTATTCAGTAGCTGTTATAGTTGTATTTTTATCCACAACTATTGGTTTATTTTTCTTTATCCATCCTGTTATTGTTGATTTTGATATGGCATATTCACTGTTTAATTCTGCTAAGCTCTTTCCAGCATTATAAATCTCTACTATTGTATTTTTGAATTCCTCTGTATAATGTTTTTGACCTCTCGCCATTTTTAACACATCCTTATTTTATTTATATTTTAATGTGTTCGGCTTAATGTGTCTACAATATTATACTAACACCACACTCTACTTTGCTGAAGAACTACTTTCGACATAATATCACCCTTCTCTTCTCATTTTCAAATTCTATATATAAACACAACAGCAATAAAAAATGGTAGGACAACGATTTTTAACTTAGCTGTTCATAAAGAATATATTAAGAAGATTATTGGCAAGTACAATGAGAGAACTACTCAATATTGAAATTGAAATTGAAATAATGAGTCTAGGTGTAGATATTGAAAACAAAAATGCACTATCTTTATATGTGGACTGTAGCTTCAAAACAGTAACGGCTTATGATTCTATGAAATAAAGATCTAACTTATTTCATAAAAGAACACTATATTAGTAAAGAGTATGTAAATCAAAAACTAGTTTACATACTCCTTATTTACCTTTTCTCTAAAAAACTAATATTCTTAAACCTCCAAAGAAAGAGATATACGAAGTTCATTATAAAAAATATAGTTATTACATAAAGTATAGATTTTAAAATTGGTATTTCATAGGCTATATATAGAATTTTGTATGCAAATACTGCATCAATCATTGCTACTATGAATGGTATAAAAAGAAATACCATCATTTCCCTCGATATTATCTTTTTTAACTCTCCAAAAGTTAATCCCAAACTCATCATGTTAATATACTTATTTTGCTGCTCCTTAAGTTCAATATGAAATTTATAATTTATAAAGCTAAGAGCTGCTAAATATAATATACTTCCTATAAAAAATGAGAAATATATAACCATATTGTTTGATCTTTTCTCAATGTTATATATATATGTCCTAGAAACAAAGTAGTTATTTACATTTTTATTTAATCCTTCTGATTTACTTTTTATTTTCCGATTAATATTTTCTAAGTTTTCCCAGCCTTCAACCTCATATCCTACAAATACTTCTTTATTATATTTTCTGTAAAGATTTTCAAAATCTTCATCTGAAATTATATAAGAATTTAATAAAGTACCTTTAAAAACAATACAACCTTCTATATTGTTTTTTATAACTAAATCATTATACGAGAAAATCTTCAACTTTTCTCCAATTAACTTTTCTTCAATTTCATATATCATCTCATAATTAGGAACTAATAACGCCTCTCCTTTTGATAAACTAACAGATTTCCTATTTATTATATCCACAATATCATTGTATTCACTTTCCTTAATAAGATTAAGAGAATCATATTCTTTATTCTCATTCATATCATGGTGTACTTTCAAAATATTCAGTTTCACTTTATCATATTTGAGATTATTAGCTTGAAGTATACGATCTATAAATTCTTCATCTTCATTATACTTAGAACAATCCTTAATAAGATAATTTAAACTAAAAGGTGAATTTTTAATAGCGTCACTCTTTAACACAGACATTTGTATATAAGCTGTTCCTATGGATGTAAAACATACCGCTAAAAGTACTGTAGCTATAAAAAGCATAATTATATTATCTCTAACTCTATACTTTAAACTGGATAAAAATAAAAAGTTTATCTTGTTATAATAAACTCTCTTAGATTTTGAAAGTAAATATATTATGTATTTAAGTATATAATTAAAAAACAGATAATTTCCTAATACAAAAACTACTAAAATTATCAGTAATCTACTAGAGAAAACATTATTAATATTAGAAGTAAACACTAGAAAATAACCTACTGCAATTATCAAAATAGAAAGCAGAGATTTTGCTAAAGATACTTCTATTTCTTTATTCTCTTCTTTCTTAAAGTTTATTAAATCAATAATATTTTTAAATCTTACAGTTATACCTACAAATACAGAAATAATAGAAAATAAAAGCATATATCTAAATGCAGTTATTAGAATAACCTTTATGGAAAAGTAAAATTTTAATTCTTCAATCCCCATTATATTTGAAACAATGATAAGAAAGAATTTTAAAAAAACTGTACCGAAAACTATACCTAATAAAACAGAAATGCTGCCAATAACTACATTCTCTATAAAAAGTATTTTTCTTAGCTGTCTATTGTCCATTCCTAAGGTTAAGTATATACCAAAATCTTTTTTCTTTGATTTCACAAAAAGCTTTAAAAAATAAATCACAAAAAATATAGTTATAATATAGATTACCTCTCTGAATACCAAAAACATTCCTTTTTCCATAGCTAAAGCATCATTTTTATAATTAGGATAATAATATATCATTGAGAAAATAAAAAATGTTGCCGCAGAAAAGATACTGCTAATTAAGTATCCTATGTATATTCTTAAATTTCTAAATACGTTATTCAATATTATTTTCTCGAATGTCATAAAGTTTTTCCCCCTAAGAATGCAACTACATCTAAAATTCTTTTATGAAAATCCACTTTATCTTCATCCTTATAAATTTCATTATATATTTCTCCATCTCTTAAAAACATAACTCGATCACTATAACTAGCTGATACTGAATCATGTGTAACCATTATTATAGAGGTACCTAATTCTTTATTTATTTTGTAGAACAAATTCATTATTTTCTCTGTTGAAATTGAGTCCAGATTTCCTGTTGGTTCATCTGCAAATAATATTACAGGTTCGTGTATTATTGCTCTAGCAACTGCAACTTTCTGTTTCTGTCCTCCTGAAAGTTCATAAACTCCCCTATTGATTATATCCTCTAACTGTAAAATCTTTATAATTCTATTTAACCTATTATCTATTTCAGAATATTTTAATCCCTTTAAAATCAAAGGAAAGATAATATTTTCTCTTACATTTAAATTGTCTATAAGTCTGAAGTTCTGAAAAACAAATCCTATTTTCTCCCTTCTGAGTACAGCTAACTCATCTTTACTTAATCCCTTAATGTCTAAACCATTTAATATTAATTTTCCTGAAGAAGCTTTATCATTAGTAGATGCAACATTAATAAGAGTAGTTTTGCCACTTCCAGATGGCCCCATAACACAAATGAACTCTCCATCATTCACTACTAAATTAATATTCTTTAAAACAATATAGCCCTGTCCTTCCCCATAAATCTTATATATTTCTTTTAGTTCTAAGGCGTTCATTTACTCACCTCATTATGCTTAAAGTTTTTAAAAGTTATTTTTACTTTTGTTCCCTTATCCTCTTCAGATTCTATCTTTATATCATGGTCTAACTTTTTGCACACTTCATTTACTAAATAAAGTCCCATACCTGTTGATTCACCATAGTTTCTTCCATGCTGCCCTGTATAAAATGGCTCCATAACTCTATTTATATCCCTTTTAGATATTCCAATTCCTTTATCTTCAACTTCTAAAATCATATGGCCCTGGTCCTCATAAGCATTAATCTCAACATATTTTCCTTTATCTAAAGAATATTTAACTGCATTAACTACTAACTGCTCTACTATAAATTTAATCCACTTTCTATCTGATTTTAACATTATATCTTTATTTATATTTATTTTAGGAAACACTCTATTTTTTATAAAATATCTTTTCAATGAATGTACAACTTGATTGACTAAATCTAACAAATTAAAATCTATCACATTAAAATCATGTTCAAAAGTATCCAGTCGAGCATTATACAATGCTATAGTTAATCCTCTTTCTAATTTATCAACCTCTTCTTTTATTTCTTGAATATATAGTTCATCTTCATTTTCTTGAGAAATTAATTTAATTACAGATAATGGCGTTTTCATCTGATGTATCCATTGATTTATAAAATTCAGATGCTCATTCTGTTTCTTTATATATAAATGTACTTTATATTGATATAGTCCATATAGATTATCTACAAATTTATTTAAATCCTTTCCAAATTCTGATGTTCCAAAGCTTCCTAACACCTCATCAAAATTCTCTGGTTTCTTTCTTAAAGCTTTATACATTTTTCTGTTATTTAAATAATTAATTGAAAGATAAACTATAAGTAAAAATAAACTTAAAAACATGAAATAAAATACATTTCTCATATCACTAAAACCATTAAATACAGAAAAAATCGTAAATAACACTCCAAAATTTAGAATATATAAGAGAATCATACCTAAATGCTCTCTTAAAAATATTTTCATTAAGAATTCCTCCATGTAATGTTTAATCTATACCCTAACCCTCTCACTGTTTCCACTGCATCCTCTATACCTAATTTACTGAATCGCTTTCTCACTCTTGTTATATTAACATTTAGTGTATTTTCATCTACAAAATTCTGATCATCCCATAGTTTTTCTAGTAAAGCATCTCTTGTTGCTACTTTAGGATATTTTTTTATCAGCATATCTAATAATTCTACTTCTTTTTTACTTAAAGATATTTCCTTACTGTGATAATGAAGTTCTGATCTCTCAGGATATAAAATGAGTCCTTCAAGTTCAGAAATTCTTTCTAAATCAGCTGGTTTTACAGCATATTCACCATAAACCCTTCTTAATTGAGCTTTTATCTTAGCTAAAACAACTTCGTAATAAAAAGGTTTCGTTATATAGTCATCTGCTCCACTTTCTATAGCCATAACCTGACTCATCTCACTATCCCTAGCCGAAATAAATATTATAGGGCACATGGATCTCTGCCTTATTTTTGTGCACCAAAAAATCCATCATATTTAGGTAAATTCACATCAAGTAATACAAGATTTGGCTCATTTTCAATAAAAATATCTAAAACATTCTCAAAATCTTCTACAACTATTGTTTCATATCCATATCTTTCAATATACTCTGATAAAAGCTTAGCTATACTTTTATCATCCTCAACTATCATTATTTTATAATTCATAATTATCATCCTCTCACAGTCATCTCATTAATTTAAATATTATTATACAGCTATAATCGACCCTTCTATGCAAAAATGAAGAGATACATATACCTCTTCATTTTTCTAAAAATCTATATACTATAAAGTAGGGTACAACAATTTATATATCTTCATTCTACTTTCTATTTTTTTGTAAAGTATTGTTTATAATAGTCTTCCCAAAATTTCTTCTCTTCTTGCTTTTTATTTCCTGCTGCATCCTGCCAATTCATTCCTCCTAATTTTTCTACAAGGCTTTCAATATTCTTATCCCTGTAACTCTTTGCCATAAACCAAGTTCCCATTTTGATATTAAGATCTGGGTCTGCTAAATTTTCTGCTTTAAACTCCTTTAAACCCATTTCCTTTGCAATAAATTGTGCAGATTTATCCTGTAAAGACATCGGGCCACATTCTTTTCCTATTTCGTACTCTTTTGGAGCAAATGCTGATCTAACATGAATAACAGCTGCAATTAACTCTGGCTCAACATTATATTCTTTAGCATACTTTTGAATTTCAGCTTTATATTTTAATGGAAAAACTAAGGTTCTTGCAATCAAAGCTCCCCCTATAACTAATACTAATATTACTCCCAAAACTGCTCTTAATTTTTTCATCTTTCATTCCTCCTATGCTTTTCTTGTAACTGTTTTATAATAAAAGTTAGATGTAATAAAATAATATATGATGTATATTAATAAATAAGGTATGCTACTTAAAATAAGGGGATACAATATATTTATTTCAACTGCCTTGGCAATAAGTGAAACAGCAACTACACTATGAATTGACCCTACTACAAAGGGAGTTAAAAATACAAATACCATCTGTTTAAATATATTTATTCTTATCTCCTCATTATCTACTCCAACTTTTCTAAGAATGTCATATCTCTCAATTTCTTCTTCTGCTTCTGAAAGTTGTTTGAAGAATATTATGCTTCCTGTGCATACTAAAAACACTAATCCTAAAAATATTCCTATAAAAAGCATTACCCCTACGGTTACAGACATATCTTTATAAGTTGAATAGTATGATGAAACTTGTCCTATTCTTTTATCATTTCCCTCTTCAAAAATTTTCTTTCTAATTTCTTTATAAAACTTATTTACTTCTTTATCTAATTCTTCACTCTTCTCCTGATTTTCAATAATATAAGCATTTAATTCATTTGACTTTTCCTTAAGGTTATATTTTTCATAAACACTATCTTTTACTACAGCCGTTTTAAATAATATATGTTCATTAACTAATAGATCGCTTCTTAAATCTATTACCTTGAATTCCTCTTTATCTCCTGAAAAATTCATTGTAATATTTTCACCTGTGTAATTCTCCATATAATTCTCATTATATGATTCATCAAAAATAATCACTTCATCTTCTGTTTTTATCTTTGGCATATCAAATTCCATATTCCTAGCTTTAAAGATATCTATTAATTGCCCCTCTGAAATTACATTCAATTCTTCTCCTTTTTCATCATTAGGAAAAACTGTCTTAACTTCTGCAACATTTAAATGTAATTCATGTAGTAGTTTATTATTTTTATGTTTGTTCACTATATTCTTAAATCTATCATCAAACTCCTTTGAACTTAAAGTACTTACGTAAGAGAATGGCATAGATTTGTTCATGTTATCAGAAAAGTACTTATAATAACTTATACTAACTCCCATAGCAGTTAACGTAGTAGCACTTAATATTGCTATAGTTGCTAAAGTTTTAGCATTTCCTTTAATTCTGTAAAGCAATTGAGATGTTCCTATCATGTTTAATCCTTTAAAATATCTCTTTTCATTTCTCTTAGACACCTTAATCACAAATATTATAAAAGAACCAAATAAAATATACGTTCCTAATACCACTAATATAAGAGTAAGTAAAATAGTCATCATAAAAGATTGTAGTGGATGAGTGTATATATAATATCCACTTCCTATAAATAGTAATGACGCAATAGCAAAAATTATTGATGCTTTAGGTTCCTTTTCTCCCTTATTTTCAGCTTTAAATAACTCAATTAATTCATAACTGTAAATTATTGAATAGCCATGTAATGATATTATTACAAAAAGTATAGAGAATATAATAATAGTATCCTTAATTGCTGAAATTGATATTGTAAAATTTATAACAGCACTTATACCTATTATTTTTATAAGAATCCCTATAAAAATCTTCGATAAAAACATACCTACAAGTATTCCTAATGTCAATGACATAGTACCAATAGCTAAGGTTTCATAAAACAACATCCTTCCAATTTGTTTTTTCTCAATTCCTAAAAGAGAATATAATCCTATTTCTTTTTTCTTCTTTTTATAAAGAAGCTGTTAGAATACCAAACGAATACTGATGAAAATATGGCAATAACAATAGATGCCGCTTTGAATGCATCACTTAATTTAGCAGTTGATGATAAAACTTTATTAATTTCGTTATTGTGTTCAATAGATTTAAATATGAAATATATAGTAACACTGAATATCATTGAAACAACATAAATAAAATAATTCTTAAAATTCTTCTTAACATTGGCTAAAGCTAAGTTAAATAACTGCACTGCTATCACCACCTAATGAAGACATAATTTCAAGTATATCTTGAAAAAAGGCTTTCCTATTTGATGAGTTGTGAATTTCGTTACATATTAAACCATCTTTTATGAATAAAACTCTTTTACAATAACTTGCTGCAAAAGCATCGTGAGTTACCATCATTATTGTTGCATTTTCATTTTTATTTAACTCACCTAAGGCCTCCAATAGTTCCTTTGATGATTTTGAATCCAATGCTCCTGTAGGCTCATCTGCTAGAACCAAAGAAGGTCTGGTAATAATTGCTCGAGCTGCAGCTGTCCTTTGTTTCTGTCCCCCTGAAACTTCATAGGGATATTTATTTAGTAAATCATCAATTCCTAATAATGTTGCTATATCTTTAACTTTTTTCTGAAGTTTTTTATTATTAACCTTTGCTAAAGCCAAGGGCAGAGCAATATTTTCTTTTATTGTCAGCGTATCTAAAAGATTAAAATCCTGAAATATAAATCCTAAACTCTCTCGTCTAAACCTTGCTAAACTTTTATCCTTCATCTTGGTTATATCCTCTTTATCAATAAAAACTGAGCCACTGGTTGCCTTATCTATGGTAGATATAATATTCAACAGAGTAGTTTTACCTGATCCTGATGGGCCCATTATCCCTATGAATTCCCCTTCTTTAATTTCTAAATCCACACCATTTAGTGCAGTATATATATTTCCTTTATCTCCATAAACCTTTTTCAGATCTTTTGCTACTAAGATATTTTTCATTTTACTCATCCTTTCAACTTATGTTAAAACTTTATTTTCCTACTATATAGAATCCTACTATATAGATAATCCATATATGGAGTGGATAGAAAATATAAAATAAGTATTTTGTAAATTTTGTATTCAAACCACGCTTTCCGTTGTACATAAAGAAAAATGGGAAAGCAAAAACCATCATCCACTGAACATCATCTAATAAAAGATTCCTTATTGAATAATCGGGAATTTCTATAACTGCTGTGAAACCCATTCCAACAGTTAATAATAAAGATACTATTACGTATATAATAGTCATCTTTGATTTATTGTCTCTTAAAAAGTAAAATATAAGAGTCATTACTAGTCCATATATACCAGCCTCTGTAAATATTGATAAAATTCCTATCACTATTAATCCTACAATACCTAAAATATATAGTTTCTTATTTTCTTTATTCTTTCTACTCAATTCAATTACACTCATTAATAGAACTGACATTCCTAATGATAGAAATATATTATTATGTATTTGATACTCTCTTATAAATATCCTTATAACTACATTAGTTCCAAGGAACATAACAAGAGCCCAACTAAATAATCTAAATGCATATTTTTTTCTATCTCTAGTATGAAAGAAACCTTCTACTATCAAAAAGAAGAATATAGGCGCAACTATTCTCCCCACCATATTAAACCAAAATGGCATATTGGGAATATATGTGCTTATGTGGTCTAAAACCATTAATATCATTGCAAAAATTTTTAATTGAAAACTGTTTAATCTCATAAAACTCCTCCTTATCCTATATAATTAGTTCTTATTTCTAACAAGTATTTAGTACATGTTAATTATATATTGAAGAAGTATTTGCTTACTATTCATTTTTATTACATCTGTATTACAATTGTGTAAGGTTTAAGAAAATATTGATATATACCTTATTAAAAATATCTATGTAAGAGGGACGAATAGAATATAATTTCACAAAATTATCTGATATGAAAAGGATGTGTTTATTTAATGGGTAAGAGAAGAAGTTTTTCAGTAGAATATAAAAAATATATAATCAAACTAGTAACAGAGCAAGGGAAAAAAGTATAACATGTAGCAGAAGATATTGGTGTAAATGAATCCTTAGTTAGAAGATGGGTAAAAGAGTATGGTACTCATGGAAAAGATGCTTTTCCTGGAAAAGGTAAGCTAAGACCAGAAGATGAGGAATTAAGAAAAATGGAAGAAGAAAATGCTATATTAAAAAAAGCTATACGCATCTTCACAAAGCCCGAAAAATAAGATATAAATTTATTCAGGAAAATAGCTCCGAATTTCACGTGGAGAAGATGTGTGAAGTACTTGATATTAAAAGGATTTCATATTATGCATGGTTAAAAAGACCAGAATCAAAAAGAAAAAGAAAAGATGATATACTTGCAATTGAAATAAAAAGAATTAATGAAGGAAAATAATATTTTTAGCAAACTAAAGAAAAAATACAAAGCAACTACGTATTCAGAGCATAACTTCACCGTGGCTCAGAATCTTCTAAATGAAGAGTTGTTTTGAAAGTTCATTAACAGTTAAGCAGGCATTTGCCATAGCAATATCAAGTTTCTCATTGTCAATTTTCACGTCGTCACCCCCATCATAATTACGTATTTATAGTAACGTTTACGTAATTTAATTACTTAATAACGTATTATGTTACATTGTTATGGGAAGGTGGTGGAGGATTTGAATAAAGAAACAGCAGGTGATCGCATAAAAGAAAAAAGAAAGAGCAAAAAAATGACTCAAAAACAATTATGTAAAATCCTTAATAAATCTGAAAGTTCTATACAAAAATATGAAAGTGGAGAGGTTGAAATACCCCACAGTGTAGTAGAAGAAATTGCAAAAGTATTAGATACTACCGTCCCGTATCTATTAGGATATGAAAAAGGGCAAAAACAACTTGATGAATTAAGATTATTTAAAGAACAATTGAAATTACTTGGCTGTCATTTTGAACAAATTTCTCTTAAGCCCCTAAGAACACTTGGACAATTGCTTATAAATTATATATAATATAAAAAGTGATTGGAGGTAACTTATGAGAGGCAGAAGTTATACAAATGAATTGAAGGAATCAATAATAAATGAAGTAAAGGAAGTTGGAAATGTTTCCTTAGTTTCAAGAAAACATGGAATTTCAAAATCAACTATATTTACATGGATCAAAAATTCTAAACAAAAAAATGAAATTAAGGTGAAGCCAGGTAGAAAGGCTTTAATTGAGGGACAAAATAACTTTGAAAAAGAAATAACAGAAATAACAAAAGAAAATGATACTCTAAAAAAATATTGGGAGAAAAGGATTTAGAAATAGCCATCCTTAAAGATCTAATAAAAAAAGCGAACCCTCAATTAAAGATAAAGTAATCGTTGCTAAAAAGTATATAAATCAAGGATTCAATGCAGTTTTTGTTTTAAAAATAGTTGGATTATCAAGGTCAACATATTACTACAATTTAAGTGTAGAAGGCAAAGAGAAATATAAGCCGGTAGGCGGAAAACCCAAAGGATATTCATTAACTGAAAAAGGTAAAAAAATTTGTGATGACGAAATTAAGGAATATATTTTAAAAGCTATAGATGGTGATGCTATAAACTATGGTTATAGAAAAATAATGCATTATCTAAAGCGTGAATATGGACTTATTATAAACCATAAGAAAGCATACAGACTATGTAAAGAACTTGATATTCTAAAGAATCAAAGGGTTATAAAACCTAAAGTCAAGCGAAGCATTGCTATTAATAGATCTATAACGGGTTCCAATCAATTGTGGGAAATGGATATCAAATATGGATATGTTGAAGGAGAAGATAAATTTTTCTATATGCTTAATATTATAGATATCTTCGATAGAAGTATTGTAGATTATCATATGGGTTTTCATTGTGAAGCAAAGGATGCTACCGCATTATTAAGGAAAAGTTTAATTAGAAGACATTTGTTTGAAGAAGGTGCTAAAAGACCTGTTATAAGGACTGATAATGGTCCACAGTTTGTAAGTTATAAATTCAAGGAATGCTGTGAAGAACTTAAGTTACATCATGAAAGAATACCAGTAAAAACACCAAATAAAAATGCACATGTTGAATCTTTTCATAGAATACTTGAAGATGAATGTTTTAAAAGTAACGAATTTGAGAGCTATAAGGAAGCATATGAAACAGTAAACGATTTTATTACTTTTTATAATAATAGAAGGTTACATTCAAGTTTAGGATACAGGACTCCTAATGAATTTTACCACCTTTATTCTGGAGAGCAGCTAACTAATATTGAAATAAGGGTGTAGTTATGAGAAAAAGTGAGAATTAATTAGATATTGTCCAAAATAAAGGGGTTAATCCGATAGGATGATTTTTGTAAACCTAAACATACAGATGGAGTTCAATTGATGTTCTTTTTAATCATGGTGGATTCCTTGATGCGAAATAATCACTATATCATAATCTTGTTTAATGAAATCATAATTTCAGATTTAAAAAATGATTCTGTAAAAGATAAAGAATATTATGAAAGCTATTTCCACATGAATATTAAAAATTAATTAGGAATATCAAATTACATCAAAAAATCTCCTCAACTGGTTAAGATGAGGAGATTTTTGTTTTTATGCATCGCCAATTTTTGGCGGTGAGTTTGGCGGGGAATCAATTAATTTTTATCAAAATTAACCTTCCTATAACTCGTAAATCCTTATTAAATCAGCGTAAAAACTTCAATTTTATTTTATTTTTTATTCCCACTCTATAGTTGCTGGTGGTTTTGAAGTTACATCATACACAATTCTGTTTACTCCCTTAACTTCATTTACAATTCTTCTAGACACTAAGTCTAAAATTTCATAAGGAATTCTTGCCCAATCTGAAGTCATAGCATCTGAAGAAGTCACTGCTCTTAAAGCTATTGTGTGACAATAAGTCCTTTCATCCCCCATAACTCCAACAGATTGGATGTTAGGAAGACATGCAAAGTACTGCCATATAGCCTCATCTAAACCTGCATTTGCTATCTCTTCTCTAAATATAGCGTCTGCTTCTCTTACTATTTCTAGTTTATCTTCTGTAATCTCACCAAGTACCCTTATAGCTAGGCCTGGTCCTGGGAAAGGCTGTCTCCATACTAATTTATGAGGTATTCCAAGCTCTTCTCCTACAGCTCTTACTTCATCTTTAAAAAGTTCTCTTAAAGGTTCTATTAATTTAAACTTCATATCCTCTGGAAGACCACCTACATTGTGGTGACTCTTTATAGTAGCTGAAGTTTTTGTTCCACTTTCAACTACATCAGGATAAATAGTTCCTTGAACTAAGAAAGCTATCTCTCCTAGCTTATTTGCCTCTTCTTCAAAAACTCTTATGAATTCCTCACCTATTATTTTCTCTTCTTCTCTGGCTCTGAAACTCCTTTTAGCTTTCCTAAAAATCTATCCTTAGCATTTACACGAATTAAATTCATATCAAATTGCTTTTTAAATATTTTCTCAACTTGATCTCCTTCATCTTTTCTAAGAAGACCGTGATCCACAAATATACATGTTAACTGTTTTCCAATGGCTTTGTGTACAATAACTGCTGCCACTGATGAATCTACTCCACCTGAAAGTGCACATATTACCTTTTTATCTCCTACAAGCTCTTTAATCTTATTTATTTGTTCCTCTGCAAAAGAAGTCATGGTCCAATCTCCTTTTACATGGCATACATTAAACAAGAAATTGTAAAGCATTGTCTTTCCAAATAAAGTGTGCTGAACCTCTGGATGGAACTGTACTCCATATAATTTCTTCTCTTCAAAAGCCATAGCTGCACAAGGACACTCATCAGTAGTTGCTATAACCTTAAATCCTTCTGGAGTCTTTGATATATAATCCGTATGACTCATCCAGCATTGATCCTTAGTTTTTACGTCTTTAAATAATAAATTATCATTTTCTATATTAACTTCTGTTTTACCATACTCTCTTTTATCTGGACTTGTAACTTCTCCACCTAAAGTATATGCCATAAGCTGGTCTCCATAGCATATTCCAAGAATAGGAATTCCAAGTTCAAATATCTCTTTGTCTACTCTTGGAGCACCATCTTCATAAACACTATTAGGTCCTCCTGTAAAAATTATACCTTTTGGATTTCTTTCTTTTATCTTTAAAATTGGATAATCATAAGGTACTATCTCGCAGTACACACCATTTTCTCTAACTCTTCTTGCAATAAGCTGATTATATTGTCCACCAAAATCTATAACTAATACTAATTCTCTATTCATATGTTACCCCCTAATTAAGCATTTACACTGTAGTTTGGTGCTTCTTTTGTTATGTTAATATCATGTGGGTGACTTTCTCTTAATCCTGAAGAAGTTTGAACTACAAATCTAGCACTTTCATATAAATCTATCAAAGTTTTTGATCCTAAATAACCCATACCTGAACGAATACCACCAATTATTTGGAATATAGTATCTGAAACATATCCCTTATAAGGAACTCTTCCCTCTACTCCCTCTGGTA
The DNA here is from genome assembly GCA_041861885.1 of Haloimpatiens sp. FM7315. Classification (NCBI taxonomy): domain Bacteria; kingdom Bacillati; phylum Bacillota; class Clostridia; order Eubacteriales; family Clostridiaceae; genus Haloimpatiens; species Haloimpatiens sporogenes. Next base: position 1,124,390 of record JBGVUE010000001.1, on the reverse strand, counting down.
CTAGTTTTTTATTATCTTCTTGGAAATATCTATCTTTACTTCCACACTGCATTGCAGCAAGTGATCCCATTCCTCTATATACTTTATAACTTCTTCCTTGATATATTTCTTTTTCTCCAGGTGCTTCATCACAACCTGCAAACATAGATCCCATCATACAGGCCTTTGCTCCAGCCGCTAGTGCCTTTACTATATCTCCAGAGTATTTTATACCACCATCTGCAATAATAGATACGCCTAGTTTATTTCCTTCTTCTACACAATCCATAACTGCTGTAAGCTGAGGTACTCCAACACCAGCAACTACTCTTGTAGTACAAATAGAACCAGGTCCTATACCTACTTTTATGCAATCAGCTCCTGCTTCAGCTAAATCCCTTACTGCCTCTTTAGTTGCTACATTTCCTGCTATAACTTGAAGCTTTGGATATTTAGCTTTAACTTCTTTTACGGCTTCTAAAACTCCTTTAGAATGTCCATGAGCTGTATCTAAAGTTATTACATCTACATCAGCATTTACAAGAGCATCAACTCTAAGCATCATATCTTTTGTTACACCAACTGCTGCTCCACATAATAATCTTCCTTTAGAATCTTTAGCTGCATTTGGATATTTTTTTACCTTTTCTATATCCTTCATAGTTATAAGACCTACTAAATTATTATCATCATCTACAAGAGGTAATTTTTCTATTTTATGTTTTTTCAATATTTCCTTAGCTTCTTCTACTGTTGTTCCTTCTTCAGCAGTTATAAGATTTTCTTTTGTCATAACTTCTGAAATTTGTTTTGTATAATCACTTTCAAATACTATGTCTCTATTTGTGATTATTCCAACTAATTTATCATCTACAGTTACTGGTACACCAGAAATTCTATATTGACTCATTAAATTTAAAGCATCATTTATTGTATGCTCTGGTGAAAGTGAAAATGGATCTGTAATTACTCCGTTTTCCTGTCTTTTTACTCTATCCACTTCATAGGCTTGTCTTTCTATACTCATATTCTTATGAATAATACCTATTCCACCTTCTCTTGCCATTGCTATTGCCATTTTTGACTCCGTAACAGTATCCATACCTGCACTTATAAGCGGAAGATTCAATTTAATAGTTTTAGTTAAACTAGTTTTTAATTCCACCTCTTTTGGTAAAACCTCTGATTTATTAGGCATTAGTAAAACATCATCAAATGTATATCCAGTCTTTAATATTATTGCCATTTTCTACACACCCTTTCATTATAATTTCAATAAAAAAACATACTATTTACACTTATAAGAGTGAAAATAGTATGCAACTCTGCTTACTATAATCACCCATAGTCAGAAATTTGTGGTTTCCGGTAGATACTCCTTGCCATATTCAAGGTATATATGAGCGAATTTTAATATTTTTATTATTTTAAATTGCAGTTTTTATTATTCTCTAAAAACTTATTATTAACATTCTATTTAAAAATTTAGGATTTGTCAACAATAAATCATAAAAAAGTTGCATTAATTTATTTTTTGAATGAAAACTTTCAATTCTGACTCATTTTTTGAAATTAAACCATCAATTTTACATAAATAGTATATTAGGATTGGTATATAACTACTCTCTTTTCTATGCTATACTATAAATTATTAAATTTATTTGATTTTTATCCTTAGAATAATCTGCTAGAAAAAATTTAATATTTTTAATATGCACTTTAAAAATATTATGGGTCCTTAGGCTACCATTGAAAAACCCAGAAGGAGGAAATATTCTTGCTCATAAATTTTAAAAAAGAATACAATAAATTATTTTTAAATGATGTAAGGAAATCCATTGAGGAATTTAACTTAATTGAAAGTAAAGATAAAATAGCAGTAGGTTTATCTGGAGGCAAAGATAGCGTGTTTTTGCTGCTATGTTTAAAACTAATTAAGCAAACCTTTTTAAAAGATTTCGAATTTATTGGTATAAACATAGATTTAGGCTATAATATGGACATGAATTTATTGCAAAATTTTTGCAATGAAAATAATATTGAATTTATAAGTGAAAAAACAAACATAGGAAAAGTTGTATTTGAAGATAGGCATGAGAAAAATCCTTGTTCTTTGTGTTCTACACTAAGAAGGGGTGCCCTAGCAAGAGTCGCCAAAGCTAAAAAATGCAATAAAATAGCCCTTGGTCACAATAGCGATGATGTCATAGAAACTCTTTTTTTAAATGCATTGAAAGTTGGTAAGTTAGGTAGCTTTCATCCTAATTCCTATAATGAAGAAAAGAAAATGCATATTATAAGACCCCTTGTTTACTTAAGAGAAGCACTAATTGAAAGACTTGTTGATAATTACAATTTACCTGTCATAAAAAACAACTGCCCTGTAGATAAAAAAACCTCAAGAGAAGAAATGAAAAAGCTTTTAATTTCTCTTGAAAAAATATATCCTGATGCGCAAAAAAAGATTATTACTTCTTTAAAAAATGTAAATATAAAAGGACTATGGTAGCTTCCATAGTCCTTTATATTTATTATTAATACATTCCGTCCATGCCCATTCCTGCACCTGGCATTGCTGGTGCTACTGGATTCTTTTCTGGAATATCTGCAACTGCTGCTTCTGTTGTTAAGAAAGTTGATGCAACTGAAGCTGCATTTTGAAGAGCTGATCTAGTAACCTTAGTTGGATCAACTATTCCTTTCTTCATCATGTCTATATATTCACCATTTAAAGCATCAAAGCCTACATTTCCTTGGCTATTTTTAACTTTTTCTATAATAACTGAACCTTCAAGTCCTGCATTGGCAGCTATTTGTCTTACTGGTTCTTCAAGAGCTCTTCTTATGATATTAATACCTATTTGAGTATCTTGGTTTTCACAAACTAGCTTATCTACTTCTGGTATAACTCTTACGTAAGCTGTTCCACCACCTGCAACTATTCCTTCTTCTACAGCTGCTTTTGTAGCTGCTAGAGCATCTTCTATTCTTAATTTTCTTTCCTTCAATTCAGTCTCAGTAGCTGCTCCAACTTTTACTACAGCAACTCCTCCTGCAATTTTTGCAAGTCTTTCTTGAAGTTTTTCTCTATCAAAATCTGAAGTTGTTTCTTCAATTTGTTTTCTTATTTGAGCAACTCTATCATGAATAGCTTCTTTGTCACCTTTTCCATTAACTACAGTAGTGTTTTCTTTAGTTACCTTAACACTTTCTGCTCTTCCTAGCATATCTATAGTTACATCTTTTAATTCTCTTCCTAACTCTTCTGAGATTACAGTTCCACCTGTTAATATAGCTATATCTTGAAGCATTTCTTTTCTTCTATCTCCAAAGCCAGGTGCTTTAACAGCAACACAAGTAAATGTTCCTCTTAATTTGTTCACTACTAATGTAGCTAAAGCCTCTCCTTCTACTTCTTCTGATATTATTAATAATTTTTTACCTTGTTGAACTATTTGTTCAAGTATTGGTAATATATCCTGAATATTAGTGATTTTTTTATCAGTTATCAATATATATGGATCATCTAATACAGCTTCCATTTTCTCTGCATCTGTTACCATATATGGGCTTAAGTAACCTCTGTCAAACTGCATACCTTCAACTACGTCTAATTCAGTAAGCATTGACTTAGATTCTTCTATAGTTATAACTCCTTCATTGCCTACTTTCTCCATAGCATCAGCTATTAAAGTACCAATCTCTTCATCTGCAGCAGATATTGCAGCTACTCTTGCTATATCTTCTTTTCCATCTACAGGTTTTGATATTTTTTTAATTTCTTCAACTGCTTTAGCTACAGCAAGTCTTATACCGCTTCTAATTAAAATTGGATTGGCTCCTGCAGTTACATTTCTTAAGCCTTCTCTAATTATAGCCTGTGCAAGTAATGTAGCTGTTGTTGTACCATCTCCCGCTACATCATTTGTTTTAGTTGCAACTTCTTTTACAAGTTGAGCTCCCATATTTTCATATGCATCTTCAAGTTCAATTTCCCTTGCAATTGTAACACCATCATTAGTTATTAGTGGTGAACCAAATTTTTTATCTAATACAACGTTTCTACCTTTAGGTCCTAAAGTAACCTTTACAGTATTCGCTAATTTATCAACACCTGCTTGCATAGCTCTTCTAGCATCTTCGCCAAATGTAATAGTCTTTGCCATTTAAAATCCCTCCTGTATGTAGTTTTAAACTACTTCTAATTTTTTACTATTCAACTATAGCTAATATATCTTCTTCTTTTAGGATTGTGTATTCCTGTCCGTCAAATTTTACTTCATTTCCTGAATACTTAGAGAAAATTACCTTATCTCCAACTTTAACTTCCATTTCAATTTTATTGCCGTCCTTCTGGTTTCCTGGTCCTACTGCTATAACCTCAGCCATTTGAGGTTTCTCCTTTGCAGTGCCTGGTAGAACTATTCCACTTTTTGTAGTTTCTTCTGCTTCTAATTTTTTAATTACAACTCTGTCTCCAAGTGGTCTAATATTCATTTAAACCCCTCCTTATTATATTTAAACATTATTATATACTATTCTGTTAGCACTCATTCATATCGAGTGCTAATACAACTATTATAATAAATAATCCCCTAAATATTATCAATCCTTATATTTGTTCATTAATCCCAGTATACCACAGTTATGTCCTTTAATATTTAACTTATTTGGTTTTTCATAGCTTTTCTATCATTTTATATACTCTTCAATAGATTCTGAATTATTTACACATTTTAAATAAAAGTATATTTATTTCTATAAAGGAAAAAATACATGTATAAACTTATGCAAAATAACTATAAACAAGGAGTATGACATGAATAAACTCTTAGATACTGTAATAAAATCACTTTTATTATCTTCAATAATTCTGTGTTGGAGTGTACTTATAGTTTTAAATTTAAGCCCAATATATGATTATTCAATAAACAAATACCATATAACAAAAAATTCAAATTTAAGTCTAAAAGAAATAAAAATGAATTATAATTACATAATAGATTACATAAACAGTCCATTTAAAGAGAAGTTTCATCTTCCAACATTATCCTATTCTAAAGAAGGCGCTATTCACTTTAGAGAGGTTAAAGTAATATTTCAGATGGTTTATATAATTTATTTTACAAATTATTCATTATTTTGCAGCATTTTTCTACTAGATGAATATGTTTATAACAAAAACTATCCAAAAACCTTTTTAAAAACTTCTTGCAAATTTTTATTGTTTTTTTCATCAGCTGCGATTATCGTTTTTAGCAACTTTTCTAAATGTTTTGATTCTTTTCACGAAATATTTTTTAATAATAATTATTGGATATTTGATGAAGCAAAAGACCCAATAATAAACATACTTCCAGAGAACTTCTTCTATATAAGCTTTACTTCTATAATTGTTATAATACTAATAAACACTCTTTTAATCTTAACTGTTTATAGAAAGATTACTTAGAGTGTTTCTTTGCCATTTTATCTAAAAGTCCTCTACCTTTTATAACCCCAATAGCAAAAACAATTAACATCATAAATGAAATTACGATTAACTTAGTCTTCTCACCGCTTTGTATTTTATTTCCAAAATATGTAGACAAGAATATTCCAGGTACTCTTCCAAGGGTGGAACATAGAATAAAGGTTTTAAAAGACACATCAGATATTCCACAAATATAAGCTAGAACATCCTTAGGTATTCCAGGAATTAAATATAGTAAAAATATAATTCTTGACTTAGCACTGGCTTTTAAAATTTTATCAAAAAACTTAAATTTATCTCTAGCTACTAGTTTTTTTACTAAATCTTTACCTAAGTATCTAGATATATAATAAACCATTGCACTACCTAAAAATATACCTAAAAAAGACAAAACCCCACCTAGAAATGTTCCAAAAACATACCCACCGGCTATTTGTATCAGCTCACCTGGTATAAAGAACACAACAACTTGTATAATTTGAAATACTAAAAAAATAATTAGACTAAAATTGCCATATGCTAACACAAATTTTCTTATTTCAACTGGATTCTTTAAAATATAGGAATATTTGTAGTATATATAGCTTATGTAAATGAAAATAAGAACAAACACTACAGCCACAGTAGTTTTATTATATTTAATCATAAAATTTATTATTTTTTTATATTATCTTTAACTTTAGATCCTTTATTACTTAAAAAATTATTTTTATTCATATTTTCACCCGTTTTGATAAAAATTTTTTCCCTTATTGAAATGAAAATTTATGCTCTTTATTTAAATGCATTTTACAGATCTTAATTTACAATTTTTATATACTTTTCTTTAATTATATTTCATATATATATTTTTTGAATATAAAACTAAAATTTTTATTAAATACTAGTTTTCACATATAGTGTACTTCTTTTACATTAATACTATACAAAAAGATTATATTTAAAATAAATTTTTTAAATATAATCTTTTTTATAAACTATTTTTCTAATTTTACTTCTTTAAATCTATCTAGATTAGGATTGGAACTCACGTTAATATTTTTTGATGTTTTACTAAATTTATTTAGCTGAATCTTACTCTTTTGCCTTGAAATCATATTACCAGCGCCGCCTATGCACCCATCTTCACACATCATACCTTCGATGAAATTTCCTGGGAGTTTGCCTACTTTAGCCAAACTCAAAGCTTTTTTTATTTCCACACTACCACTTGCTTTAAAAGGTCTAAAGTCCGCAGTTATTTTTTTGTCTTCAATATAGTTTTTAATTGCTTCTGTAAGACCCCCTGCCTTTGCAAAATTTCTTCCGTACAATGAAGCATCTTCAATTTCAACCCCCTCCAAATTTACTGGGTTTATTTCTAAAGCTCCCATCAAAGACATAAGCTCTTCAAAGGTCAATACGTAATCAACTGGACCTTTAACCTCTTTTCTTAACATTTCTGATTTTTTAGCTGTACAAGGTCCTACGAAAACAACTATCGCTTCCTTATTTTCATTTTTTATCATTCTTGCTGCAGCTATCATTGGTGAAACTGTTGCAGATATTTTTGAAACTTCACTTTTAAACTTCTTTTCAATATAATTAACAACACCACTGCAACAGGAATTTACCATATAATTTTCATTATTTTTCATTCTCTCTACAAATTCATTAGTCTCATGAATAGTAACTGCATCGGCTCCACAAGCTGCTTCAATCATATCAGAAAATCCAATTTTTAAGAAAGCCTCTTTTATCTGCCCCATATTTACATCTTGACCAAATTGCCCAGCTATAGCAGGTGCAACTACTGCAAAAACCTTCTTATTTTTATCTAAAACTGCTCTTGTAACCGGTACTATGTAGCTTTTATCCGATATTGCACCAAAAGGACAAGCTGCCATACATGCTCCACAGTTAATACAATCCTCCTGCTCTATAGTAGCTATCCTATCACTTAGTCTAACTTCTAATGCACCAGTTGGGCATGAACTTTTGCATGGCCTTTTCACGTCAGATATGGCATTATAAGGGCAAACCTGTTTACACATTCCACATTCTTTACATAATTCTTGATTTATATAAGCTCTGCCATCAATCTTAGTAATAGCATGTGCAGGACATACTTCCATACATTTATGCTGTATACATCCTCTACAAGCCTCTGTTACAGTAAATCTATTAATAGGACATCTATCACAAGCTGATTCAATTACATACATTATTTGATCATCATCTTTTATATCCCTTAACTCATCAATTATGTTTCCAGTAGGAAAACATCCCATAGCAAGCTTTGCTCTTTCAAGAACTATAGCCCTTTCCTTATGCACACAACATCTGTAAACAGGCTTATTTCCCTTTATTATTTCATAGGGTATCTTTTCTAATTCTTCCTTATTTAATTTATCTTGTATTGTTAATAAAATAACCTTCTTTAGTACTTCATACTTCAATTTTTTTAATTGTGTTTCAAAAACAATCATCATGCTACCCCCTAAAATCACGTTTATATCTTAAGAATCTGTTTTAAGCTAATAATTACAAAATGGATCTACAATTACTATATTAAAACACTGTTAAAATAAAATCAATTTTTTCTGATTTATTTTAACAATATATTTGTGTTTATACTTCTCCCACTCACTGTTTCTTTTAATACATCCCTTTATTAAATCTAAATATCTATTTTATTTTCCCTTGCGTAAAAAAACAAGTACTGCTGCGCAAAACCGGATAATTCGCTAAATTTATTTCTAGCAAATTCCCTTATTTTTACTAAAGATACATCCGGTGCTAAATAAAAGTATTTCATAGCTCTTTTAACCCATACGTCTACAGGAAAGGCAGAATATTTTTCCATAGAAAAAAGCATTATGCAATCTGCAACCTTAGGTCCAACTCCTGAAAATTTCTGAAGCATTTTATGACATTCATCATCATTTAAAGATTTTATCTCCTTTAAATTAAATTCTTTTTTGTATAACTTAGATACTGTATCTTTAATATATTTTGCTCTAAATCCAACTCCACAGGATTCAAGTTCTTCTAAACTAGCTTTACTTAATTCTTCTAAAGTAGGAAATGCATAATATTTATTTCCCTTGTACTCTATTTCTTTTCCAAATTTTTCACTAATTCTATTAATCTCCTTTTTAATCATAGGAATTCTGTTATTTGCTGATATTATAAAAGAAATTGTTATTTCAAAAGGCTCCTGCTTTAGTATTCTAATTCCTTTTCCAAATTCTACGGATTTTTTTAAAATTTCATCCTTCTTTAGCATTTCTTTAACAGTATCATAGTCTCTATATAAATCAAAATATTCAACCCAAATATCCTTAAATTCTTTTTCTGTTATGTTATATATAATTAAATCTTCTCCTTTTTTTCAATTTCAATTACCTTTCCATACGCTACCCCTATGTAATTTCCATTGCTTTCTTGAGTCCATCTAAAACATTGCCCGCAATCAAATACGTGATAAGGCTCAAAATTTTTAATATTTTTTACAACTATCTTGCCATTTAATTTATCCACATATTGAAAATCCACACTACCATCTCCTATTTTTTTTACCACAATATTATAAACCAATTTTATTATAAAATCTTAATTATAAAAAATATATATGTATTTTCATAATAACTTTAGGCTTACCAATTTTTATTTTTAAAATAAGCATTTTTTACAAAATAAAAAAGCCTTAAATAAATTAAGGCTTTTTTCATAAAATTATTTTTCACTTAAATATTTATCAATAGCAGCTGCTGCATTTTTACCAGCACCCATGGCTAAAATAACTGTTGCAGCTCCTGTTACAGCATCTCCACCGGCATATACAGCTTCTCTTGAAGTTGCACCAGTTTCTTCTTCTGCAACAATACATCTTCTCTTATTAATTTCAAGTCCTTTAGTTGTAGAAGGTATTAATGAATTAGGAGAAGTACCAAGAGACATTATTACAGTATCTAAATCCATAACAAACTCTGACCCTTCTATCTCTATAGGTCTTCTTCTTCCTGATGCATCTGCCTCACCTAATTCCATTCTTACACATTTCATACCTTGAACCCAGTTTTTATCGTCTCCAAGAATCTCAACTGGATTTGTTAATAAATCAAATATTATGCCTTCCTGTTTAGCATGATGTACTTCTTCAACTCTTGCAGGAAGTTCTGATTCAGATCTTCTATATACAACATGGACTTCAGCACCAAGTCTTAAAGCAGTTCTTGCAGCATCCATAGCAACATTTCCGCCACCTACTACAGCTACCTTTTGTCCAACTTTAATTGGTGTATCGTATCCGTCTTTAAATGCTTTCATCAAATTGTTTCTTGTTAAAAATTCATTTGCAGATAAAACACCATTTAAGTTTTCTCCAGGTATCCCCATGAACTTAGGTAGTCCTGCACCTGATCCTATAAATACAGCTTCAAATCCTTCTTCATTAAAGATTTCATCTATAGTAATAGTTCTTCCTACTATTACATCTGTTTCTATTTTAACGCCTAGTTTTTTTACATTTTCAACTTCAGCTTTAACGACTTTTTCTTTAGGTAATCTGAATTCTGGTATTCCATATACTAAAACTCCGCCTGCTTCATGAAGAGCTTCAAATATAGTAACATCATAACCCATCTTAGCTAAATCTCCTGCACAAGTTAGTCCTGAAGGGCCGCTTCCTATTACTGCAACTTTCTTATTTTTCTTAGGAGCAGTTTCAGATAAATCTACATTATGCTCTCTTGACCAATCAGCAACAAATCTCTCAAGTTTACCTATAGCTACTGGCTCTCCCTTTATTCCAAGAACACATTTTCCTTCACATTGTAACTCTTGTGGACATACTCTTCCACAAACTGCAGGAAGTGCACTGTACTTTGCTATAGCTTTAGCAGCTTCTGCAAATTCTCTATTTTTAACATGATGAATAAATGTAGGTATATCTATAGATACTGGACACTGTGTTACACAAAGTGGTTTTTTACAATTTAAACATCTTGAAGCTTCTTGAACTGCCTCTTCTTCATTATATCCAAGACATACTTCTTCAAAATTAGTTGCTCTTACCTTTGGATCTTGTTCTCTTACTGGAGTTTTTTTCATTCTATCCATTATTTTACACCTCCAAGTTTACAAGCACTTTCAAATTGTTCTTTTTTACTACATTCTTCAGTTTTATACATACCTTGTCTTTTCATGGCTTCTTCAAAATCAACTTTATGTCCATCAAATTCAGGTCCTTCAACACATGCAAATCTAGTTTTTCCATCAACAGTTACCCTGCATGCTCCACACATTCCTGTTCCATCAACCATTATAGTATTTAAGCTTACTATAGTCTTTATTCCTAATTCTTCAGTTAATTTACATACGAATTTCATCATTATCATAGGTCCTATAGCTATAACTAAATCATATTTCTTACCTTGGTTTACTACTAAATCTTTTAAAAGATTAGTAACTAAGCCCTTATAACCATAAGATCCATCATCAGTAGCTGGATATACATTAGCAACAGATTTCATATCATCCTCTAAAATCATAAAGTCTTTAGATTTTGCTCCCATTATTACATCTGCTTTTATTCCATTCTCATGTAACCATTTTACTTGAGGATATACAGGTGCTGTTCCAACTCCACCTGCTATAAAAATCATCTTCTTTTTCTTTAGATCTTCTATGTTCTCATGAACAAATTCAGATGGCTGACCTAGTGGTCCTACAAAATCAACAAAACTGTCACCGATTTCATATTTTGCCATTCTAATAGTTGAGCATCCAATTGATTGGAATACTATAGTAACTGTGCCAGCTTGTACATCATAATCACAAATAGTAAGAGGTATTCTCTCGCCTTTTTCATCCATTCTAACAATTATGAACTGTCCTGGCTTTGCTGATTTAGCAACTCTTGGTGCATAAACCTTCATAAGATAAATCTGAGGGGCTAATGTTTTCTTCTCTACTATTTTAAACATGGTAATTCCTCCATATTTTATATTTTATTATACTAATTTTTAGTACTTAATTAAAACACACAATAAAAACACACAACTTTATTATAACATAATCTTTTTATTAATAAAGTAGATTTTTCCATTAAAAAACTGAATATTTCAATTAATCTATAACTATATAATTTTTTATATGTATTTTGTAATTTTATCAAAGCACTTATCATTTTTCACTAGAAAATTATGTCTAATTAAAATAAAATAATAAAACGCATAAGCAAAGAACCTTCAAAATAGAAGGTTCTTTGTTTGACCTAATTAAAACTCTACTTTATTTCCATAATAAGTACATTCAAATAATTTCTTCATTTCATCTACGGTAATTGCTCTTGGATTAGCTCCTGTGCAAGCATCTTTTATTGCATTCTCAGAAATAAAATCTAAGTTTGCTTTAAAGTCTTCCTCTTTAATTCCATATTCCTTCATGTTACAAGGAATATTCATTTTTTTATTCATACTTTTTATCATTTCATTTAATGAATCAATTAATTCATCTTCTGTATTACCTTTTAACTCTAGAGCCTTAGCTATTTCAGCATATCTACTGCCACAAGATTTTTTATTAAAATCTATAACATAAGGTAAGAATATTGCATTTGCGCATCCATGAGGTATGTGGAAAACCGCTCCAGTTTTATGTGCCATACTGTGAGTAATTCCTAGTAGTGCATTTGAAAATGCCATTCCTGCTAAACACTGAGCCATATGCATTTCATCTCTAGCATCTTTACATCCTTCAAAAGATTTTAATAAATTTTCTTTAATCATTACTATAGCTTTCATTGCTAAAGGATCTGAGAATGCTGATCTAAGTCCAGCTACATATGCTTCTATAGCATGAGTTAAAGCATCCATTCCAGTATGTGCAACAAGTTTTGCTGGCATTGTTTGAGCAAGGTCAGGATCGACTATTGCAATATCAGGTGTTAAATTAAAATCTGCTAATGGATATTTAATTTTTTCTTTGTAGTTTGTAATTACTGAAAATGCAGTAACCTCTGTAGCAGTTCCACTAGTTGATGGAATTGCTATAAATTTAGCATTTTGTCTTAATTCAGGTAATCCAAAGGGAACTACGGCTTTTTCAAATGTAAACTCTGGATATTCATAGAAAATCCACATAGCTTTGGCAGCATCTATTGGAGATCCCCCGCCTATTGCAACTATCCAATCTGGTTTAAATTCCCTCATAACAGCTGCACCATTCATTACAGTTTCAACAGATGGATCTGGTTCTACACCTTCAATTAATTTTACTTCTATTCCAGCTTCTTTCAAATATTCTTCAACTTTATCTAAAAATCCAAATCTCTTCATTGAACCGCCACCTACAACAACAACGGCTTTTTTTCCTTTAATGTTCTTTAATGTTTCTAATGACCCTTTTCCAAAGTAAATATCTCTTGGTAATGTAAATCTACTCATTTAAAATTCCTCCCATATATAATATTATACTTTATGTCACTTTTTTCTTTACACATATATACTAAGCAATTACAATGCCAACTTAATACTTTGTTTAAAAATTGTCATTTCTCCTTATTAATTCGTTAATTTTTAGTCATTCTTCGTAGAGCTTTTTTTATCCATGTCATATTATAGTACACTTTTTGCAATTTTATTGTACTAAAACATGACAATGTCCTCATATAGTACAATAATATATATTTGTTTTTCCTTTTTTATTATAAAAGTTTGTTTTCTTCGTTAATTTATTGCATTATTTTTGTTATTTTTATCTAATACTTAACTTAATTAATTTTCATATCTTATAAATTACGTATTTTTTAAATCTACTTTATATTTCTTAGCTTTCAAATACAAGGTATTTCTACTAATTCCTAAAATTTTGGAGGTTTTTGTAACATTACCCTGACACTCTTTTAAACATCCTAATATTGCTTTCCTTTCTATCTCTTGTAATGAGCACATATAATTGAATTCTTTAGGAGAATTGTTCTTATAACTTTCAACATCTTTTTTATCATAATCAATATTAAAAGAAGTATTACCTTCAAGGTTTACTATATTTTCTACAAAATTCTCTAATTCTCTTACATTTCCTGGCCATTTATAATTTAAAATTTTCTTATCTAATTCTTCAGTAATATAAGGAATATCTTTTTGCAATTTATAGGCTTTTGTCTTTAAAAAATGTTTAAAAAGAGACTCAATATCTTCTTTTCTTTCCCTTAGAGGGGGATAAAAATAGGTATAACACTGATTCTATAATACAAATCATCTCTGAAACTTCCTTTTTCTATGGCACTTTTCAGATCTTTATTGGTAGCTGCAATTATTCTAACATCAATAGGTATATTTTTATTTCCACCAATTCTTGTAACACATCTCTCCTGAAGAACTCTAAGCAAATTTACTTGCATATCTAAAGGCATTTCTCCAATTTCATCTAAAAATAAAGTTCCTCCACTTGCAAGTTCAAACTTTCCAGGACGTCCCCCTTTTCTAGCTCCAGTAAATGTTCCTTCTTCATATCCAAAAAGTTCACTTTCAATTAAATTCTTAGGTATGGCACCACAGTTTATTGCAACAAAAGGTCCTTGCCTTTTATGGCTATAATTGTGTATAGCCTGAGCTAGCATCTCTTTGCCTGTACCACTTTCCCCTTGTATTAAAACCGTGGATGGACTTAAAGCTATGTTTTTTGCAAATCTTATAATTTCACGCATAGATTTGCTTTCGCATATTAAATCATCAAAAGTATACCTAGCATTCATTCCAGTATATTTGTTTACAAGATTAAATACCCTTTGTATCTCTTTTAAAGTGATTACTATGCCAATAAGCCCTCCATCTTCATTTTCTATGGGGAATATATCTTCACTATATCTTTCTTTCTTATTCCCGACTTTTATCACAACATCAATTTCCTTGTAAGAATCTTTAGCAAAGCATTTTCTAAGTATCTCTTCCCAATTCTCAAGCATTGAATTAACATGCTTATTTATATATTCTTTTTCATATATATTAAATATATTACAAGCTGCTTTATTTAAATTTAATATAATTCCATCACTATTTACAGCTATTATCCCATAAGGCATGGCGTCCATTATAGTATTCATGTAATTATATGCCTCTAATAACTTATTATTAATTATCCTATTATTCAATTCATTTTCTATTGAATCCACCCCTGCAACAACTAATCCAAGAGTATGAGGATGCACTTCACTACTTTTACCTGTTAGATTTAAGGTTCCAATAATCTCTCCCTTTTTATTGTGAATAGGTGCAGCTGAGCAAGTCCATTTGTGATAGGCATTTAGAAAATGTTCTTTTGCTGAAACTTGAATAGGCATATTCTCACTTATTGCAATTCCCATTGCGTTAGTTCCAATGCTTTTTTCATCCATATACGCTCCTACAATGATCTTCATTTCATGTGCTTTTTTTAGTATATCTTCATCACCTACAATATTAAGTATACAACCTTCCTTATCTGTCAAAACAATAAAAAAGCCAGAACCTTTAAGTATATTATGAATTTTTTTCATAAAGGGCACAGCTATTTTAAAAAACTCTTTATTTTTCTTTAAACAATGATTTATATAATTACTATCAGATATTTTTTTAGGAACAATTCTCTCTTTTCTAATTCCATATTTTTCACTTCTAATGTGAGATTTTTCAATTATGTTTTTTATATCATTCTTTTCTGTATTCATGAAATCCTCCACTTAAAAAATTAAATGATTTAATTTCAGTATATCATATTTTTATTTTAGCTTTATCTATTAAATCATCATATTTTTTATTAGACCAAAACGTAGGCATTATCTTAGCGTCA
This sequence comes from Haloimpatiens sp. FM7315, assembly GCA_041861885.1. Classification (NCBI taxonomy): domain Bacteria; kingdom Bacillati; phylum Bacillota; class Clostridia; order Eubacteriales; family Clostridiaceae; genus Haloimpatiens; species Haloimpatiens sporogenes. The sequence continues at coordinate 1,109,122 of JBGVUE010000001.1, read as the reverse complement.
CTTCTATATATGTCAAACATTGCACTTGGATCATTATAGTCACTTGTCCAGTACATAGTTGCAACGTCATATTTTCCATTATCTATTCTATTTAAGAATACTGGCCATTCAACAAATTCTGGTTTTACTTCAATACCTAAACTTTTCTTGTACATTTGCTGTACGTACTCTCCAAAAGTCCTATTCCACTGATCAATTCCACCAAGTATGAAATTAACCTTTATCTTACTCAAATCTCCATCCATGCATAGCTCTTTTAGACCTTTTTGTAATAATTTCTTAGGATGGCTATCTTCTTTCATTTTCTTTACAGAATCTTCCCCTGATAGTTTTCTGTAATATTCTCCTTTAATATTTCCTCCTTAAAATCATCCCCATTTCATACAAATTTACATTTTTGTGTTTCCAGAAAGAATTATAAGCAAAATTTGTCTAATTGTAAAACATTATAGGTATTATAAATAATATTAATTTTATTTATTTTATAAAATTTGAATTTATTTACTTATATTGATTTTATATTTAAAAAACAAAAAAGATAGTTGAAAAAACTCCAACTATCTTTAAAATGCCTTTATATTCCAGCATCATTCATGAGACATGTAAGTGTAAGTAAACTTTCACTTAAATGAACATTTTCTAAAACGGTGTCCTCTTGATCTTTTATTTGTAAATCTACAGGAGCAAAATTCCAAATTCCCTTAACTTTATTTGCTACTAGTACATCACAAACCCCTTGTGCACTTTCCTTAGGCACGCAAATCACACCTATATCTATACTGTTTTTCTCCAAAAACTCTTCTAAAAAGTCTATGTCAAAAACCTCTACATCATTAATCTTTAAGCCTATAAGTTTAGGATTTCTATCAAAAATCCCTCTTAAACTAAAACCAATTTTATTGAAATAAGAATAGTTAGCTATGGCTTGACCTATATTTCCAGCACCAACAACAATAATGCTATATACTTTATTCAAACCAAGTATTCCACTTATTTCTTTATAAAGTTCTTTAACATTATATCCATAACCTTGTTGACCAAAATCTCCAAAATTATTTAGATCCTGTCTAATTTGTGACGCAGTAAAACCAATTTTTTCGCTTAGCTCTTTTGATGATATCCTATCTACTTCTATTTCTATAAGCTCTCTTAAATATCTATGATACTTAGGCAATCTTTTTATTACAGCCATAGATATGCTTCTTTTTTATCCATTTCTGCACCTCCTTGCTACATCACTAAAATAATCCACTATAATTAAAGTTTTTACATCTATTTTAAAACTTATACAAAAACCATAATTTTCATTTAATAAAAATATTACTTATTCTTTATTAAACAGCAGATACTGGGTATAATTTAAAATTAAATAACACTACACACTATAAATTTTTCACACACTTTTACTCAATATATATTATAATATTTTTTTATAGCTATTTACAATATAGCAAAGAAAAAAATAATAAAAACCTTTAAAAATTAACAATAAATTCTATAGACCTTGTCTATTATTATAACCAAAATAAACTGTTTACATTTTAATATGAACAGTTTAATAATTATAGATATTCATTTTATATTATAATTATTTTTGGTATAATTGTTTAGGGTATGCATTTTTATGTTTATAATACTTGCAAATCCTTTTTAAATATACCATAAATAAAATAATTTGCAACTTTTATAAAAATAAAACATACTAAAATATTTTAAAGGGTGATCATATGATTGTTTTAAGCTGTAAAGATTTGCACAAAAGTTATGGAATAGAGGTTATTTTAAATAAAGTAACCTTCAACATAAATGATGGAGATAAAGTTGGTTTAATAGGAATAAATGGTGCTGGTAAATCCACTTTATTTAAAATACTAACAGGAAATTTAGACTATGACAGTGGAGATCTTTTTTTAGATAAAAGTAAAAAAATAGGTTATCTTTCTCAGCACTTGTCCTTAGAATCTGACCTTACTATATTTGGTGAAATGCTTTTAGTATTTCAAAATCTAATTGACATTGAAATAAAATTAAAAGAATTAGAAGTTAAAATGGCTGAACCCTATGACGAAAAAAAACCTAACTATCAAGAAAAAGTAATAAGAGAATATACAAATCTAACTGAAATCTACAATAACAGAGGTGGGTACACCTATAAAGGAGAAATTCATAGGGTTTTAACGGGTCTAGGTTTTAATGAAAATGATTTTAATAAAACCATAAACATACTTAGTGGTGGTCAAAAAACAAGAGTTGCTCTTTGCAAACTTCTTCTTACAAGACCAAATATTTTATTATTAGATGAGCCAACTAATCACTTAGATTTAGATGCTATTGAATGGCTTGAAGACTACTTAAAAGACTATAAAGGCTCAATTCTTATAATCTCTCACGATAGATATTTCTTAGATTCTGTTACAAACAAAACCTTTGAGCTTATAAATGGCCATATGAATATTTATAGTGGTAATTATTCGCAATTTATTGACCTTAGAAAAAAAGACATAGAAATTAAGCTTAAAGCTTACAACATACAAAATCAAGAAATAAAAAGACAAGAAGAAATTATAAAAAAATATAAATCCTTTAATAGGGAAAAAAGCGTAAGAGCTGCTGAAAGCAGACAAAAATCCCTAGATAAGGTGCAGCGATTAGAAAAACCTGATACAGATGGCCCTTCAGCTAGGATAGACTTTAAAACTAGCATAAAAAGTGGAAATGATGTCTTACATATTGAAAATTTAAGTAAATCCTTTGGAGAAAAACTATTGTTTAAAAACTTAAATTTAGAAATAAAAAGAGGAGAAATCACTGCCCTTATTGGAGAAAACGGTCGAGGAAAAACCACTTTATTTAAAATAATTATGGATAAAATAAAAAAAGATACCGGTGTTAAAGTATTAGGTAAGAATGTATATGTTGGCTACTATGATCAAGAGCAAGCTAATTTAAACCTTCATAAAGCTATAATTGATGAAGTTTGGGATGAATTTCCTGAATTAACCCAAACAGAAATAAGAAACTTTTTAGCTGCCTTTCTTTTTACTGGAGAAGATGTATTTAAGAAAATCTCTCTTTTAAGTGGGGGAGAAAAATGCAAAATTAACCTATTAAAATTAATGCTATCAAAATCAAATTTTCTTCTTTTAGATGAGCCAACAAATCATTTAGATATAATGTCTAGAGAAGCTCTAGAAGAGGCTTTACTAAACTATGATGGTACTGTTCTTCTTATATCTCATGACAGATATTTCTTAAATAAAGTTGTACATAAGATATATGAGCTTGAAGAAAACGGCGTAAAAGAATTTTTAGGTAACTATTCCTATTATAATGAAAAGAAAAAAATCCTTTTAGATTTGAAAAAGAAGATGAACTTATAAAAGGAAAAACTAAAACTCAAATACAATTGGAAAAGAAGAAAAAACGTGAAGAAGAAAAAAATGAAAAGAAACAAAAATTAGAATTAAAGCATTTAGAGGAAAAAATTGCTGATAAAGAAAATTTACTTGAAGATCTTCAAAACAAACTTTGTCTTGAAGAAATCTACTCAAATCCTAAAGAAAGCGAAAAAATAAATAAAGACATAGCCTGTCTTGAGAAAGAAATTCAAGAACTTTATGATAAGTGGGAAGAATCAATGTAGAACCGTAGGATTTTATATAGCTTTAAAGTTATAACTATAATCCTTAAAAGTTCTTAGTTAGTATTAAAAATGCAGATTAAAATATCTATAAGAAAAGATATTTTAATCTGCGAAAATACTAATTATATTACTCGGAGTCTAGCTATTCTCCCATAAAAAATGGCGAGGTTATAGTCACCCTATCACCATTTTGAATGAGTTTAACTAGATACCAATTATTTTTACCATCATATCTCAAACTAAAATTCCAATTAATTTCATTAGCATTGGAAAATTCTTTTTCTTTGACCACCTTACCACCATTTGTTACTATTTGAATTTTATCAATTTTAATTTTGTCATCAAAAGCCTTAATATCAAATTTTAAGCTTTTATCATGGTTAAGTATACTTCCTATACATTTGCCATTCAAAGTTGCATCTAACCTAAGTGATTTACTTTCTGTTGAATAGGTTCTTCTACTTAAAAGTGCTTCAAATATCTCATCTTTTATAAGTTTTTTAGACATTATAACAGTTAAATTTTCTCCTTCTCCCCAATCTTTTCTATGATTGTCTTGGCCATTTACTGCTGCTAACTTTCACCCATAATCAAGTAATTTATAGTATTCTTTCTCATATCTATTATATCTAATGTCTTTATTTCCATTACCAACTTCTATTAATCTTATATTTTTATTTAAATCCAACTTGTTTTTTAAATTATTTATATTTTTCCCTGGATGATTAATACATAAAATAACATTAGGTTTATTTTCAATCTCTTTAACCAATTTAGATAAAGTAATTTCTTTGCTATCAAAAAATTCTGAATAATTAAGTAAATTCAAATGACCTATTCCTTTCACACTTAGTTCTATGCCAGATAATGCAATATTGTTCTTATTTTTTTTATTGAATTCCTCACTTTTTAATTTATACTCTTGCCATTTGTTAACAGATTTAAATGCCTTGTTGTGATCTGTAACAGCAAAAAAATCTAGTTTATTATTTTTTGCACTTTTAAACGCTTCTGTAGGTGTTCCTTGTCCACTTGAATACTTTGTATGTGAATGTAAATTTCCCTTATAGTGTTGAAATTTTTCTTTTTCTTCAACAAAAATTTCCATTCGTATTTTATATTTTCATTCTTGCCAATTAAAAGTAGCACGGTATGCCTACCTGATTGCAATTTTTTTAGTTTTATATTTAATTTTCCCTTTATCTAATTTAAAAAGAACTTCTTCATTATCTAATAACAACTTTATATGGGTCTTTTTTATTTTAATTTTATGAGATTTAATATGAGCCTCTATTTTTACTTTTGCGTCTTTAATCCTTTCATTATCTAAAGGAGAAAACTCATCTACATATACTTCTGCATCATACATATCTAAATCACCTTTTCTTTACAATATACATAAGCTACGTATTATATACAAACACTTCTACTTATATAATAGTATTTTTATACTTTATGGTGATAAAAACTATAGTATAAATCTTCTCTCCTATCATCTTTTAACTTAAATTCACCTCTAAGCTCTCTTACTTTATGCTCATAAATATCAGAAACAATTAACCCTTCACTGTTTTCTAATGTACTAATTATATTTCCACTTGGATCCACTATCATAGAATTACCGGAATATATTTCATTTCCAGCTTCACCTACTATATTAACTCCCGCAACATAACATTGATTTTCTATAGCTCTTGATTTTAGAAGAGTTATCCAATGCTCTTTCCTTTTCTGAGGCCAATTTGCCGAAACAGTAATAAGTCTTGCTTTTTTAGATGCAAGTTGAAATATTTCAGGAAATCTTAAATCGTAGCATATAAAAGGAGTAATACAAATATCTTCCACATTTGCAAAACATATATTCTCCCCTTTTTCATAAAACTCATCTTCTTTGGCATAGGAAAAAGGATGTATCTTACAATATGAGCAAAGGGATTTTCCATATTTATCTATTATAGTAAACATATTTTTTCCAAGTTTACCCTCAGTATTTACATACCCTACCCCAATACTTATATTATATGCCTTACTAAACTCTTCAAAAAAGTTCAAAGTCTCAAAATTTCTATCTCCTATTCTACTAACCTTCATAGAATAACCTGTTAAAGTCATTTCCGGAAATACAATTAAATCTACCTTACGCCTTTTTGCTTCAATTATGAATTTTTCACAGGCTTTCATATTAAATTCTTTGTTTTCAAAAACCACTTTCATTTGAGCTAAAGCTAATTTCAAAAATACCCTCCAATCTATTCACCTATTTAAGTAGTATTTTTCTTATGCTTTTAAATAAAATCGGCTTCATATTGTCTATAGTGTCTGGTTCTTCTAAGATAATCGCACTATAGCATATGGAACTTGTTAATTCTAGAATAATAAACAGTGTCTTTTTAGGATCTTCTATATCGTATTCTTCGGTATTAATATTTTGCATAAATATAGTAACTAGCTGTTTCATTTCTTCATTATTAGAATTATCATTTACAGCTTTTCTATAAATACCCCAAGATAAATTTTTATGCAATAATTTGAGTAGCATCTTATTTTGCTTTAAATAATCTATTAAGTAATTAATGAAAAATATAATTCCTTCTATAAAATCAGAAAACTCTGATCTTCTCTTTTCAGTTTCAATTATTGCCTCTTTTATAACTACAGAGCTCTTTTTTAAAATAATTCTATCTACAATATCATACTTATCTTTAAAATATAAATAAAAAGTTCCCTTTGCTACTCCTGCCTTTTTAACTATATCGTCAATTGCAGTATTATTTATTCCTTTAGTAATAAAAAGCTCATAAGCTGCATCATACAAACTATTCCTTTTAATTGTTTTATTTTCTTTTCTCTTATTATTTTTCAATAATGGTTTATTTAACAATATATCCACCTCTTTGGATTTATTTTTATACATACAAAACTACCTTACTTATAATTATAATGTATAAAAAATTTTTTAAAATAACCTTTGTTGAAATTTAACTTCTATTCTATTAAATTTACTTATTGAATGAAGTTAAATTCCAATTGATTTCAAAAATATTTTGTGTTAGCATTAGATAAGATTAAAAAATCAAATGGGGGAATTAATATTGATTAAACATAAAAATATTCCTTATTTAAATTTAATACCTATAATTATAATATCCTTTTTAACTTTTAAATTTATAGATAATATAACTGTATTTGGTTCTTATATAAAAGCATTCTTTTCTATAATTACCTCTTTTATTTGGGCTTTTTCTATAGCTTATCTATTAAATCCTATGCTTACGTATTTGGAAAAAAAGTCCAAGTTAAGAAGATCTTTTAGCCTTTGCATTGTATACTCTGTAGTTTTAGGTTCTATAGTTTTAATAATAACTATAATATCTCCAAAAATAGCACATAGTATGTCAGACTTAATTACTAGCTTTCCACAATATATTGAATCCACTAAACACTGGCTTAGTAATTTCAATTTTGATTTGGATTTCATGGACAAATTTGGAATAAATATATATGATAAATTGAACCAATTTACTACAAAGATAACTTCATCCTTCGGCCACGGTCTAAATGCAGCTTTATCAAAAGCTATTAGTTTTACTTCATCTTTTTTTAAGGCTATACTAGGTTTCGTTATTTCTATTTATATTCTAAAAGACAAGGAAAAATTTAAGTTTAGCTTTAAAAGACTTATATACGCTACTTTAAAAGAAGACAATGCCCTTAAAGTAATTTGTATATTTAGAGACATAAATGACGTTTTCCTAAAATACATAATAGGAAAATTTATAGATTCTCTTATTATTGGTTTACTTTGCTTTATTGGCTTAACTCTACTTAATACACCATATTCACTATTTTTAAGCATTATTGTTGGTGTAACTAATATGATCCCCTATTTTGGACCATTTATTGGAATGATACCTGCTGTAATTTTAACTTTATTCTACAGTCCAATAAAAGCTTTGTGGGTGCTTCTATTTATATTTGCTTTACAGCAATTTGATGGACTTTATCTAGGGCCTAAAATATTAGGTGATCAAGTAGGCTTAACACCCTTTTGGATTATACTCGCCATAGTTGTTGGTGGTGGAATTTTCGGAGTTCTAGGAATGTTTTTAGGCGTACCTGTATTTGCGGTAATAAAAATATTTTGGGATAAACTAATTGATAGAAGGCTGGATGAAAAAAACATAAAGATAAAATAAGGAAATACCTCTTGGTATTTCCTTATTTTTCTTTCAAGTAAAGCATATACATAAAAAAACTTGATATTATAGATAAAATCATAACAATCATCCAAGATACTGTAAATCCAAATTTCTCTAAAAATCCACCCATAATAGAGGGTGCTATTGCATAGCCTGCACCAGATATTATAGGTATAATTGCATTAAACCTGCCTCTGTGGGAACTTGGACTGTGATTTGCTATAAATACCCCCGAATTTGTTGATGATAATATCTCTCCTATAGTCCATATAATAGTTGATATTACAAACATAAAATACACATTTACAAAAGCCAGCATTCCAAAGCCTAAGGCATAAAAAATTCCAGCTAATGCAATATTTAAAATAGATTTATATTTTTTTGTAAAATGTGTTATTAATGTAGTAAAGAAAACTACAGTAAGAGCATTAACCGTCATTAAAGAGCCATATAACTTTGAGCTATTTTGCAAAAATAATTCCTTAATCTGTAATGGTATTACATATCCAGCCTGAGCATATATAAAGGAATAGATTATAGAAATCAAAGTAAATAGCAGCAAATTGGGCCTTGAAAATAATACCGCTATAGTTGATCCTTTTTCAGCTCTTTCATCGCTTTCTTCTAAATTAACTGCATCATGAGATAATGTAGGCATAGTATCTTTTACAAATCCCATAACTAGTAATAAGGAAATTATAGTGCTTATGCCATCTCCTATAAACAAAATTCTCATGTAATTCTTGTATAAAAATCCTGCTATTAAGGGCCCTACTGCATAACCTATGTTTATGCCAAGATACAAAAGTGAAAAGGCAGATTTTCTATTTTTCTGATTGGTAAGGTCAGCAATCATTGCACTATTTGCAGGTTGTGCTGCTCCATTAAAAAATCCAGAAACAATCAATAAACCTACAACAAAATGTGGATTGTTTGTTATACCACATAAAATTAGTGCAATTGCTGCTATACTCTGACATAGTATAATTACTTTTTTCTTCCAAGCTTATCTGATATCTTTCCTCCAACTAAGCAGCCAATTCCGCCAACTACCGCTGCTATAGTGATAAAAAAGCCTATCTTTTTTGGGGACATTTGAAGTTTATCCTTTAGAAAAAATGTAAGAAAAGGATATACAAAATTGCCCATACAATTAATTACCCTTGCAATAAATAAAATGTATATGTCTTTTGGCAAACCAGAATAAGTATTTATAAAACTCTTTATTTTTCCTTGTTCTCTCCTATTTGACATACCTTCCTCCTAATTTAACTTCTTAAAAATCTTACCTTTCTCCTAATTTTAAATTTGGTATAGCGTTTAATTTAATGGATGCAACCCTACCTTTTTTATATTCAAAATATCCAGCACTCCCAATCATAGCTGCATTATCTGTACATAAAATAGGCGCTGGAAATAAAACTTCAATACCATTTTTATTTCCTTCTTCAATCATAGTTTTTCTAAGAGAAGAATTAGATGCAACTCCTCCTGCTATAGCGATTTTATCAACTTTTTTTATCTTACATGCCTTTATAGCATTATCAACTAAAACACCTACCACTGCTTTTTGGAAAGAGGCCGCAACATCTTCTGCTACTATTATTTCTTCTTTCATAGCTTTATTATTCAAATAATTAAGTACTGCAGATTTCACACCACTAAATGAAAAATCTAAACATTCTTCATGAAAATTAGCTCTTGGAAATTTTATAGCATCTTCATTGCCAATTTTTGATATCTTGTCAATTTTAGGGCCTCCAGGATAACCCAAACCTATAGACCTTGCCACCTTATCAAACGCTTCCCCTGCTGCATCATCTCTAGTTTCTCCAAGAACCTCAAAATCTCCAAAATCTTTCATATACACCACAAAAGTATGTCCTCCAGATACTACAAGACATACAAAAGGTGGTTTTAAATCTTTATGTTCTATGAAATTGGCACTAATATGTCCTTCTATATGATTTACACCAATTAAGGGTTTTTTTAAAGCATAGGCTAATCCCTTTGCATATTGAAGTCCAACCAACAACGCACCTACAAGTCCAGGTCCATATGTAACCGCTACTGCATCTATATCTTCAAAATCAATTTTTGCTACTTCTAATGCCTCTTTAACCACTACGCTTATAGCCTCTATATGTTTTCTTGAGGCAACCTCAGGAACTACACCGCCAAACTTAGTATGTATATCAATTTGAGAAGCTATTATATTTGATAATACTTCTCTTCCATTTACAACAACAGCTGCAGAAGTTTCATCGCAACTACTTTCTATAGCTAAAATTTTTACGTCTTTATCCATTTATATTTACCTCACTTGAAATTATTATTTTATATTCTAATACTTATAATACAGAAAACTAAGAATATCATCAAGAAAAACAGTGAATTATATTTTGATACTTTTTATTTGCTTATGCTATAATAACTTTAACAACACATAAAAGGAGCATTAGTATGATAAATAATTATGCAAAAATTGTAGTTGAAGGTTCTCCAATTACCAAATCAAATTTCAAGCTCTCCAATATAAATGGACGAGCTATACTACCTTACAATTCTGGAAAATACCATGACAGATATGCACTTTATGAAGAGGAAATTGCTCTTAAAGCTAAAAGTCAAAATCCAAATATAGTTTTTACGGAATCTTTGATTGCTGTTTTAAAAGTATTTTATAAAAGCCAAAAAAGACATCCTGATACTACTAATATAACAAAAAGCATCTTTGATGGCATTGAAAAAAGCGGTATTATTATAAATGATGCCCAAATTCGAAAATTAATTATAGAAGAATCTTATGACAAAAAAATCCTCGCTTTGAATTAGAACTTTATGCTGAAAGTACATATAGCATCAATTATTCTATAGATAAATTTGAAAAGCAAAAGGAACCAGTAAATTACACCCCACCTTGCAACAAAAACAATTTTTAGGTGCGCCTACTGGTTCAATCCCAAACAAAGCTACTATTTGTAAAGATAATTTAGATTCCTGCGAAATATGCGGTAAACACATCAAAAGCCAAGATAAAATCTCTATAAATAAAGGACATTCTTTTATTTGTAGCTCTTGTTTTAAAAAACTTTTTTAGTGCTTTAGTCTTATAAGCCTTTAATTATAAATTTGTTTTCATATAAATTTATTTTTGGCTTTGTTTTAGATGAGATTAATTACGTATCATCTAAAACAAAGCCATAGATTTAAATAAAATCTTCACTTAACATGGCAACTTCAGCTGCAAATTTACCGGCTATTCTTGCTTCTTCCACAATACTATCAGTATTATATCTTACATTTAGTAGATTTCCACAGGCAAAAATCCCCCTAACTTTTGTATTCATGTTATTATCTACTACGGGCCCTTGTAACATTCCTTTTAATTCAATGTTAGTATTTTTAATAAGACTAGTTTCCGGCAAAAGCTTAACATCAATTAAGAGTGTATCACAATTAATTACCTCTCCAGCATTTTCTAAATGGGCTCTATCTTCATCTATTGGAACTACTGTAACTCCTTCCACTCTTTCTTTTCCTCTTATGTTTACTATATAATTTCCTCCCTTAAAAGGTATTTTAAAATCTTCTAAACATTCTTTATAATATTTTTCCTCTCCCAAAGGTTTTATATTTCTATCAAGTACAGTCTTAACATTTGCCCCTTCAATTCTTAATCTTCTTGCAGTAAGCATTGCTAGATTACTTGAACCAAAAATCACAACTTCCTTACCCACCAAAACCTTCTAAATTCATAAATTTATGGGCAATACCACAGGTATACACACCAGCGCATTTGTTCCTTGGAATATTAAAAGATCCTACTGTCTTTTCCCTACATCCCATAGCTAAGATAATAGCTTTGGCCTTCACTTTAATTAAGCCCTCATCTTCATTAACATAAGTTATTTCCTTGTCATTATTTAAAGTTAATACAGTAGTTCCAACCCTATATTCTATATTATTTTTCACCAATGTCTCTATCATTCTTTCAATATATTCAGGTCCTGTGAGCTCTTGGCCAAAAGTTTTAATTCCAAAACCATTATGTATGTGTTCATTTAGCATACCACCTAATCTATCTTCTCTTTCAAAAACACATACTTTTTTAGCCCCTAAATTTTTAGCAGAAATAGCTGCCATTAATCCTGCAGGACCTCCACCTATTACAATTACATCGTATAAATACATTAATCATTCCTCCATCTTAGATAAGAGTATTACTCATATTTATTTTATACATATATCTAATATGTTTCAATGGGAGAACTATTTTGAATGAAAAATTCATTATTTTGTTCCATATATAGTCTTAAAAACATCTTTTGCATTATAAGAACTTCTAACTAGTGGTGCTGAAGCAATATATTTAAAACCTAAACCCTTTCCAATATTCTCATATTCTTTAAATACATCAGGATGTACATACTCAACTACCTCATGATGTAATTTTGATGGCTGCAAATATTGACCTATAGTTAAAATATCACAATCTACCTCTCTTAAATCTCTCATCAAAGCAACTACTTCATCTTTAGTTTCACCTAATCCAAGCATTATACCCGATTTAGTCAAAATAGACTTATTAATTTGTTTTGCATTTTCCAAAACCTTAAGAGAACGTTTATAAATTGCCATAGGCCTTACTGTAGAATATAGATTTGGAACAGTTTCTACATTATGATTTAAAATATCTGGTTTTTCATCCATAACAGCCTTTAAAGCTTCTTCATTCCCTTTAAAATCCGGTATTAATACCTCTATAGTTACGCCTTTATTCAATTTTCTTATCTCTCTTATAACCTTTACAAACTGAGAAGCCCCTCCATCTTCTAAATCATCCCTTGTAACGGAAGTTATAACTACATACTTTAATTTAAGAATTTCTACTGCTTTTGCTAAATTTCTAGGTTCATCTTCATTTACAGGTTCAGGCTTGCTTTTTGTTACATTGCAAAACCTGCAATTTCTGGTGCAATTTTTTCCAAGTATCATAAAAGTAGCAGTTCCCTTGCAAAAACATTCCCCACGGTTTGGACATAAAGCTTCATCACAAACTGTGTTTAAATTCAAATCTTTTAGTAAATTATTGATTTCTGATGAATTTTTGTTTAAAGAAATTTTTACCTTTAGCCATTCTGGTTTTTTTATATACATAAAGATCCCCCCAACATAAAATTTAAGTATTCCCCTTTTTATAACCTATATATAAATTTAGTTATTACGTTTACATATATTTAATAATTAAACATTAGCTTTATAAATTCCTCTTTATTTATATTATTTATAAACTCATTTATATTAATTCTATCAACACATTCCCTTAAAACCTTTTCTTCATATCTAGCACCTTTCATTACTTCTTCTAATTCAGCAATATCTTTTTTTCCAAAAATCTCCATTTATTTTTATATCCCTTATAATACCTTCTTTAATATCTATGCTTATTTGAATAAGTCCACAGGAAAATTTATCCTCATTAAAAAAATTAAAGTTAGGGGAACTACCATAATTCCACTGCCAAGTCCTATATTTATTATCAGCTATTTCTTTAACCTTCTTTAAATCCTCTTCACCTAATTCATAAAACTTCTTAACGTTATACTGAGCCATTACATCTTCAATTAAAAAATTTTTAAATTCCTCTACATTCATATTTCTATCAAAAATAAAATCTCTAATATTACAGACTCTGCTTTTACAAGATTTCACAGATTTATCTTTAAACTTAAGTTTATTAACATTTAAGGCCTTATGTAAATTTTCAAGATCAGAATCAAACAAAAGAGTTCCATGATGTAACACCCTATTTTTATAGGCATATTGAGCATTGCCACAAAATTTTTTTCCATCTACTATTAAATCATTTCTCCCACTAAATTCTGCATCTACTCCTAACTTTTTTAATGAATTTAATACAGGTTTTGCTAACACTTTAAAATTAGCAAAATTTCCTTCTTTTTTAGTTATAAAAGTATAATTTAGATTTCCAAGATCATTAAATACTGTTCCCCCACCAGATACTCTTCTTACAATTTCTATATTATGTTCTTTTACATAATCCAAATTTATTTCTTTTAATGTATTTTGATTTTTTCCTATTAAAATACTAGGTTTATTTCTCCAAAGAATAAAACAATCTTCATTAGTATATTTTAAAAAATACTCCTCTAAAGCGTGATTTAAATAAGGATCATGGCAATTGTTGTTTAGAAATATCATTTTCCCCCTCCTCAAACATTGAAACTATAATAAGATGATTATTTATATAAATTATTTCTCATTAAATTTTTTTAAATATTTTATGAAAAATATTAGGTATATTTGATTTTTTTCTATATAACCTTACATATTCATTAAAATTCCAAGAATCTAAAAATTTAGAGGCCGCTAAGTAACCTGCTTTAAATAAACTTCTAGTTTTTTCTTTACTAATGTCAAACAAAAATGCTATAGGTTCAATAGACTACTCAATTAAATCATCTGGAAATATTACCTTTTTCTTTCTAGTTATATCTGAAGCTATTATTTTAAATTTACTTCTTCCATTTTCACTAACATCCCAAAATTTTTCTATTTCCTTAGCTGTATATCCACTTATAAGAAAAGCTGCTATAATTGCACCTACTGAAGACCCTGCAGTTTTTTTACAATTATTCTTGTTTAAATTATTATTTATAATAGACACCACCTATAATTAAATACTATCCTATTTTACAAGTGGGTTGTACATCATTATGGCATGATTTTCTGTAATATATTCATCTCTTATGATTTCATTTCTTTTATCGTACACTTTTCGCCAAATGCTATTATTTCTTATATATCCTCCATAATAACCAGAAGTTATACTTTGATTCTTTTCATAAACTTCATATTTATAAACACAACTATTATTACTTCTAATTTGTCCTTCTAAATATTTGCCTTTTAAATACACAATTATTTGATACTTACTTTTAGTATTATTGTATATTTGAAGATCTAAATAATTATACACACAAGTAGCTCCACTTCCAAAAGGCTGAAATCTATTTACATCAGGAAACACATCATGGCTATGCCTGTATCTTTCCACAACTGTAAGAGGTGTATGAAGTGCCATCCAATATATGAGATTTGAAAGCTGACACAACCCTCCTCCAACATCTTTATTAAAAGAACCATTAGGACATAATACTAACCCATCAAAATAACCTTTTTTGTATGTTGGCTTTCCTATTAGTTTCCAGTAAGAAAAGGTTTCCATAGGGTTTACTATAATCTTATTAATTTTACTTCCAGCAATTTTTAAATTATTTATTTTATTATACTGAAGATACATATCTACATTTCTTAATCTTCTTAGTAGAGGTGTTTTATGAGAGTACACTAAATATTTCAGTTCATTTTGTCCTTTTATATGTGAATATTTTTTCTTGCCACAATACCATTGTAAGTACCTTTTAAAAGTATAATATTTCTTCCCTAAATATATTCTAATTCTTGATCTTCTTATAGGTTTTTTATTTATATACATACTTATCACCTTTAAAACCTATTCCACATATAAACATACAATCCTTCTCATTTAATACTATTATTTGTTTTTTTACAATATATTTATTTATTGTAACACCTATGTATTATATTTTGAGCTTTTAGTGCATCTTTAAAAGTCGGTGTTATTCCATTATCTTCAAAGCCCTTTATTATATTTGCAAAATTCACTAAACTTGCACCGTGCGAATCATAAAAAAGCCCATAGAGTTCCTTTCTGAAGGATAATAACTTAATATTTCTCCAGCACCTTTTGGCCCTAAGATTTTTGTCATATCTTCTTCATAATCATATATTTCTATTGTATAGGGTTTTGAAGAACTCATCTTTATGCTTCCCTTAGTACCATAAACAACATAGGTTGTAGGCTCATTTTTTTCTGCAAAAATTCTAGAAACTTCTAAACTTCCTTTTACACCATTTTGAAGATATAAATTACAATTTGCAATTTCATCAACATTTGTCCTTTCCTTAAAGAAAATTCTAGTATCAGAGTCTATTTCTTTTATCTCTCCAAGCGTAAAATTAACAGTGTCTATAAGATGTACTCCAAGGTCCATCAGTGCTCCTCCCCCAGAAGATCTTTCAGTTCTCCATGAAGCTTTTTTATTTTGATTTAGATAACTTTTATGGTATAGTTTAATTTTAAAATCAATTATATCTCCAATTGTACCTTTTTTTATTTCATTTCTTATTAACCTAACTGCAGGCAAAAATCTATAATTCAAAGCTACTGCATTTTTTATATGACTATTTCTAACTAATTCCTCTGCTTCTTTTGCATCTTTTAAATTAGACGCTAAAGGTTTTTCACAGTATATAGCTTTATTATAACCAACTGCTTTTTGGATAATTTCAAGATGAGAACTGTTAGGTGTACATATGTCTATAAAATCAATTTCTTTATCTTCTAATACTTCTTCTACATTTAAAGTATTTTTAACTCCATTAATTAAAGATTCCAAGGGACTTCTTGTTACAATAGTTTTTAGATTTAGATTATAGCTTAAATTATAATTTAGATTGGCCATATAAGCTGAAACAGCATGAGTTTTTGCTATGGAACCAAAACCTATAATTGCAAAATTAACTTTATTTTTCATACTAATCCTCCTAAAATATTTTATAATGAAAATCCTCAATACACTTTTTTATTCCTTCTTCTGTACTCATAAATATAATATTTAGGTCTCTTAATTTCTCATTGTTTATTCTTAAATCCCTAGGAATCTCCTTAAATTTTTCCTCATCTTTTTCAATAATTTCATTTATTCTATGGTTAAGCCCTAGTTCTTTTAAAACAACACAAGATGTTTCATAAGTACTTAAATTGTTTTCACTTCCTGTATTGTAGATTCCATAGGGTATATTAAATATTTTTTCAATATTCTGTATAAGATCATATACATAAGTCATACCTCTATATTCATTTAACGGAAATTTAGTTTTTTTATTTTTAAGTGTAGCATTTAAAACATTCATAATTATATTAGGATTAACTTTTGCATTTTTCTCTGGAAAACCAAATAACCATGTAAGTCTTAATATCCATACCTCATCTATTATATCTTTAATTTTGCCCTCAGCTTCAAGCTTGTTTTTACCATATACTGTATTTGGATTTGCCAAAGTGTCTTCACTATAGGGTCCGCTTTCCAAATTACCATTAAATATCTGTTCTGAACTTAAATATATTAGTTTACCATTTACTTCTTTTGTAGCTTTAGCTACATTTATACTGCCCAAAACATTAATTTTGTAAGCTTTTAAAGGATTATTTTCACAAAATTTAGTATCAGCTATAGCAGCTGTATGCAGTACATAATCTGGTTTATAAAACCTGATTTTTTCTATTACTTTATCTTCATTTGTAATATCTAAATCTTTTCTTTCTAAATCTATAATTTCATATTTATTCTTATAAAAATTAACAAATCTTCTTCCAAAAATCCTGCAGCTCCAGTAATTAGTATTTTTTTCACAATACGCTCCTCCTTTTTAATCTAAGCAAATATAAATTAAGAGGGCAAAACTCAAAGAACAATTTTTCTGTCCTAGGTGTTTTGTCCTCAAATTTTAATAAAGAATTCCTTTAGACTCTAATATTTCATTTTTTACTTTTTCAACATCTGGTACATAGCTTTTTAAAAGCTTAATAGTCCCCTTTATTTTGTATTCTCCAAGAGAAGCTGGGATTAAAATGCTATCACCTTTATTTATATTTTCTATGTTACCATTGTATTCTATTTCTCCTTCTCCTTCAACAGAAGTGAATGCGTAAAATCTCTCTTTATCGCTTTTTTCAGTACATGAACTTTCTATATCATATAATTCAAGTGAAAAGTCCTTTCCTAAAGACAAATAAGTTTTAGAGTACCCTTCTTTTAAAACTTTAATACCTTCTGATTTTTTTCCTTCAAGATTAAAATCTATTACATCAAGTGCCTTTTCTACGTGAAGTTCTCTTCCTCTATCATAATCAAAAAATCTATAGGTTGAATCACTATTTTGCTGAATTTCAGCAACTATAACATTGCTAACTGTATGAATTAATCCTCTTTTTATAAGATAAGTTTCTCCTTTTTTTACAGGTATGTTATTCATACATTCTTCAACTTTACCTTCAGCTATAGCCCTTTGAAGTTTTTCTTTTGTAATCCCTTTTTTAAGTCCAGCTATAATCTCTGCTCCTTCAAAAGCTTCTAATATATACCAAACCTCAGTTTTTCCCATATCTCCTTCTACACGTTTTGCATACTCATCATCTGGATGAACCTGAACAGATAATTTAGTAGTAGGATTTAAAAGTTTAATAAGCAGTGGAAACCAGTCTTTACTAATTTTAGTTCCTATAAGCTCACTGCCTTGTTCCCTTATAAGCTCATCTAGCCTTTTTCCTTTATACTCACCATTTGAAACCACGCTCATTCCATTTTTATGACAAGCTATGTCCCAAGTTTCTCCTATTTTCCCATCAGGAAGATTATCTCTATATTTTTCAAGATCTCTACCTCCCCAAACTTTTTTATAATACAAGTTTTCAAATTTTAAAGGATACATTAAGTTCATCCTCCTTATATTATTTTTTTATTATTCTACTTTGCATTATAAGCTACTGCACCTTCTCCATACACTGATTCAAAATCTTTTACAAACTGATCTACGCTCCAAGTAGTTAATGGATGATCTATTAATTTATCCATAATCTCAGCATTTACTGTTACAGATTCTGCTCCAAGTAGTGCTACTTCATTAACCTGCTGTGCATTTTTAAAGGAAGCTGCAAGTATTTTAGTATTTACATTGCCATTTGCAAATAACTCTACTATTTGACCTACAACATCAACACCATTGCCACTTATATTGTCTATTCTATTAACATAAGGAGCTACAAAATCAGCCCCTGCATTTGCTGCAATTAATGCTTGCTGTGCTGTAAATACTGCAGTTGCTGTAATTTTTATGCCTTTCTTTTTTAAAGCTTTCATAGCCTTTATTCCTTCAGGAATTACTGGTACCTTAATATAAAAGTTTTCACCTAATATTCCGTTTAAGTATTCAGCTTCCTTCACAATCTCTTCACAAGTAGTACTTATAGCCTGTGCATGAAGCATTTTATTCTCTCCAATTATACTTCTTATTTCCTTTAAAATATTTATAAAGCTTCCCTTTTGTTTAGATATTATAGTTGGATTTGTGGTAACTCCTTCCATAGGATATAAATTAAAAGCTCTCTTTATTTGTTCTAAATTTGCTGTATCAAGTAAATATATCATTATTATCACCTTTCCCGTTTCTATTTTTTTAATTTTAAATTATAATCCTCCTACATTTACTTTAAATCCCTTAGACTGTAGTTTTTCTCTTATTTCATTTACCTGGTTTAAGGAAGGAGGCTTAATATCATTTAAACTATATTTTTTATTAATGTACTCATATTTTTTACTTCCATATTGGTGAAATGGCAAAATATGAATTTCTTTTATATTGATAGATATTAAAAATTCTACAATTAGATTAATATTGTAATCATCCATGGTGTAATTTGGTATTAGTGGAACTCTCGGGATTACTCTAAGGTTATTATGTAGGAGAACCTTAAAATTATCTTTGATAAGCTCTATGTTAGCAAATATTATGTCCTTAGCTTTTTTTCATCCATAATTTTAAGATCAAATAATATTAAATCAGTATATTTCGAAATTTCTAATAGTTTTTCAGCTTTTCCTTGACCTGAAGTTTCAATTGCTGTATTTACTCCTAATTCTTTTAATTTTTTTAAAAGCTCTACTGCAAAATCACTTTGATTTAATACCTCTCCACCTGATAAAGTAACTCCTCCACCTGAGGTATTATAAAAAATCATATCCTTTTTTACTTCATTTATAACTTCATCTACACTCATATATTTTCCAAACTCAACAATAGCACCTGATGGACATTCCTCAAAATCCATTGAACACTCTTTACATTTAATACATCTTTCTTTTATCTTGCCTTTTTCTATCTTTGAACTTTGAGATTCAGGATTACAACACCATGGACATTTTAATGGGCATCCTTTAAAAAACACAAGAGTCCTTATTCCACCACCATCATGTATTGAATACCTTTGAATATTAAAAATTAATCCCTTCAAAACATCACTTCCCTACAATACATGCTCAGTTCTTGATATTATGTCATCTTGGATTTCTTTATTTAGCTCCACGAAAAATGCACTATACCCTGCAACCCTAACTACTAAGCCCTTATATAGTTCCGGATGTTTTTGGGCTTTTAACAAAGTATCTCTAGATACAATATTAAATTGAATATGTTGTATTTTTAATTTCATAAATGCTAAAAGAAAATCTGAAAATTTATTTACGCCATCATTACCTTCTAAAGATTTAGGCGTAAACTTTAAGTTAAGAAGACTTCCATTGGTGGTTAAATAATTATCTAATTTACTTACACTTTTCAAAACCGCTGTAGGACCTAATTTGTCCTTTGATACCATTGGAGATAATCCACCATCTGCTAATTGCTCTTTGGCTTTTCTTCCATCAGCTGTAGCTCCCACTGCTTCTCCTAAAGGAATGTGGGCAGATACTGTGTAAGCCCCTGGAATAAAATGTCCATTTCTTACATTGTAATATTTTTCTAGCTCTTTATCAAAATATCTTAAAATATCTGATGCTATATAATCCACCTCATCAAAGTCATTTCCATATTTTTCGTATTTATTTATAAGCCTTACCCTTAGCTTTTTACCTTCATCTGTTTCAAAATTATTTTCTAAGGCTTCCATAAGTTCATCAAAAGATATTCTCTTTTCTTCAAATACAATTTTTTTAATTGCGTACAATGAATCACTTAAGTTTGCTTCACCAATTCCTTGAACTCCAGAAAAATTATACTTCGCCCCACCTTCTGTTATATCTTTACCATTATCTATACAATTATCAATTAAGGTTGATAAAAAAGGGACTGGTGCATACTCTCTATGTCCTAAATCTACTATATTTGATCCTTCTACAATTAATTTTATATATTTTTTAATTTTTATTTTTATATCCTCTATAATATCTTCAAAAGAAAATTCACTCTTACCCTTAAACTCTTTTAAGCTTAACTCCATAACCTTCAACAAATTAAATAGTGCTATATCATGAAGTCCGTAAGTTCTACCCGGAATAGAAAGTTCAACGCATCCAACAACTGCATAATCTCTTGCATCCTCAAGACTCACACCTCTATTTAAAAATCCTGGAACTATAACCTCATCATTAAAAATTTGTGGAATTCCTGTACCTAGTTTTACTGTTTCAGAAGTGAGATTCAAAAACTCTCTATCTATAAATTCATTTAACCTCACTGCAAGATTAGGCTGTGGAAGTTTTATGTCATGGTAACTTTCAAGACATAAATAGGAAAGTTCATTTACTGAAGAGTGTCCATTTTCAGTAAGCCCCCTAAGGCAATAGTGTATCCTGTTGGAAAACCTGCAAAATACTTAGCACTTTTAGAACTTCTTATAAGAACTACATCATTTGTTTTTATCCAAAGGCACTCTAAAATCTCCTTCAGATAATCTTTATCTACTCCATTTTCTATATCATTTTTATAAAACCTATACATATATTTATCAAATCGACCAAGAGATAGTGAACTGGCATTTGATTCATACTGAGCAATTATAGATATGTACCAAAGAAGTTGACAAGCTTCATAGAAAGTATCTGGCTTTTCCATTGATATTTTCTTTGAAATTCTTGCAATTTCTAACAACTCTTTTTTTCTATTATCATTCTTATCTTCTCTAGCCATATTTATAGCTAAATCATAATATCTTAATATATGATTTTGTGCAGCCTTTAAAACTATTATTGAAGCTTTATAAAAATTATTTTTAATATCTTTTTTCTCTTTATATTCAACTTTCTCTATTATTTTTCCTAAACCTAAATTAAGAATGCTTTCAAAATCCATAATAATATGACCTTGACCTTTATCTGTTTGGTTTAGTTTTATTACATTTTGTTTTGTAGCATTCTTCACTTCTTCATTGATTTTTGAATTAATAAAGTCTTTCATGGAATTGTTTTCAAAGTAAGGATATATTTTTTCTAAATATACTTTTTTATCTTCATCACTTATAAAAAACTGATCTTGAGGTCTTTTGTCTATTGTTTGTAATTCACTTTTAATCCAATAAGGATCCATTTCCGGGGAAACAATTCCACATCTTGGATTTATAGTTCTATTCCCAGCTATAAGTTCATCTTCCCTTATTGAAATTTTCACCTTTGAAAGTATGTTTTCTGAAGCTTTAGCACGTCTTATAATTGTAGGTTCATCCTTTGTAGTTTCATAACTTTCTTTATAAAGTAGCGCCCTTTCTAAAGAAATTTCTCTTTTTCTTTTAAAAGATCTAGCTTCAATCTTTCAATTCGTCCGTTCATTATATTTTCACCTCACTTTATTTGTGATTATTATTTTTTATTGTTTGTTATTGTTTTATATTTATATTTTACAATTATTATATGCTAATTTCAATACTTTATTTAAATTTTAATTATCATTTTTTATAATGGATTAGGAGCTAAATAATTATTTTATTTAGAGTTCTATGAAGTATTGGGTTGTTGGATATTCTCCAATAGCCTTTTCTTGTATTTGCATATTCCCATGCTTTATAGGTGGGTAGACCAAGTTTTATTAAATTTCTTCCTCTAGTTTTTACCCTTTTTCATTGTTACGATTGTTTAGATTTCTTACCTTGTCTTTAAATATTTATATGATCTACTGCATTTTTATTTTCATTAACTTTTAGTTTTATAGGACCTTCAAATAGCTTTCACATATTTTCCATAACTCTTACTCCTGCCTTTTTACTTTTGACGTATATATTACAATCAATCTTTCATTCCACCTCACAATGGACACACCCTTATCATTGGCTAACGCCTATATCACCATAAAAAAATCTCAAAATACAAATTTTGAGATTTTTGAAACATTTATATTTTATTTTTTAATTCATAAGTTTTGAAGTTAATCCTTCTAGGTTAAAGCACTGTACATATCTATCTAAAGACTCTTGGATTTTAGTAATTACAAATTTTTCTCCATCAATGCCAACGGAATTTAAATTATTATATAGGGTAGTTATTTCCTTTTTTACCTCATCATTATTAAATGTATAGTGACCAGATATTTCAGTTATTAAATCCATTAATTTTTCATCTTTTAAAACCTCTACAACAGAAATATTTATTTTGTCTCCTACCATCCATTTTCTCCATCTTTCACTTTCTGCTGCTTTAGTTCTTAAAACAGTTTTTAAATTAGATTTGTCACTAATTAATCCTTGATTAAATAAATCCTCTTCAACCTCTATTAGCTTTAAATAAGATTGAGTTTCAACTGTTCCATATTCTGGTGCCACATTCGTTGCTGTAACTCCAGATGCAGGATGAACTAGTAGAATTTGTTCATTTAGATAATCCCCATTGTGTTCTTTCAATCCAACTGTGTATTTTTTCGCTACATCAGCTAATCTCTTTGCATTATCTATACTATAATTTCCAACATTTTCAGTAAGTCTTGTTAAGGTACCTGTTTGTCCAACTATAAATACTGGTAAAGGTAAATTCTTTTTTGTTAGCTCTTCAGTTAATTTTTTTATGAAGTTTTCATAAGTTTCAGTAGAAGTAAGCCCTCCATTTGTTTCCTCTGTTCCTACTTCATAACCAATTTCATTTATTCCTCTAGCTTTTCTTTCATTTTCTATATACTCTATTAGTTCTATTGTCCTATTTAAAACTACATCTAAATCTATAACTTTTCCAACTACATATGGGTCTTTAGTAGGATCTATGTGTAACAAATCAAATCCATTTATTAAATCCTCTAAATAAGACTGTTTTCCAAGTTTCATAGCCTCATCTTCAAGAAGATGTGCTTTTCTCTCATTATCTCTTTGCCATGGTCCACCATGATCTCTGCATAAATAGTATAGACCATCAAAATCTATATCTTTTGCTACCTCTTTTATAGCCTCATGAAATCCCTTTTGATCCCAGTTACAAACATAACCTCCACCTAACTCTTTTGAATCAACTTGATTTCTGCTTGCAATAAACATTATGGGAAAATCTTTTCTTTTAGCTAGTAATAGTGATGCTTTAATAAGGGTCTTAGACATTGGCCCAACCCCAAGAAGGGTAACCTTGTTATTTCCTTCAGCTTTTAGTGAAAAATTAACTACTTCTCTTAAGTTTATTTTATTCATTACTTTGCCTCCTATGTTAAAAGGTAGCCTTTCAACTACCTTTTAAATTTTAATTATATTATTTTCCTTTACTTTCGTAATGAGATTCCAATTTTTTCACTATTCCATCTGCTTTTTTTATAGCATCAGCAACAGCAACTCTTACTATAGGTTTGCCCTTAAATCTTTCTTCTCTAAGTATTGCTACATCCTTAGTTAAAATTACATAGTCAGCTTTTTCTATTTCTGATTTTTTTATTTCATTTTCCATACCTATAGAACCTTGTGTTTCAACCTTTATATTGTGCCCATTTTTTTGAAGGCATTTTCAAGTGCCTCAGCTGCCATATAAGTATGAGCAACACCACTTGGACAAGATGTAACTGCTAATATATTCATAAGTATTACTCCCTTCTCAAAATTAATTTTTATAATAATTTTTCTAATTAATCAAAATCTAATTCTACTTCTTCTGTATCTGCTGCTTCACTTACAGTGTCTAATTCATTAACATCTTTCTTAAGTATGCTTATCATTATTGCAGTTACTACTATACCAACAGCTACTGCAATTAAATAACCAATTTTATTTCCAACTACAGGTAGAACTATAAGTCCTCCCCAAGCAGCCTTATTTGTTGCAGAGAATAGTAATGATGTTATCGAAGCTGCTGCTCCACCTACCATAATGGAAGGAATAACCCTAATTGGATCAGCTGCTGCAAATGGAATTGCACCTTCTGTTATACCAACACATCCCATTACAAGTGCTGCTTTACCAGCTTCTCTTTCTTCTCTAGTAAATTTCTTTTTACTTATAAGTGTTGCAACTCCAAGACCTAGTGGAGGTGTACAAACTGGAACTGCTACTGCTGCCATTAATTCTGGATTTGATTGGATTAATGCAACTGCAAAGAAGAATGCTGTTTTATTAACAGGACCTCCCATATCAAAAGTTATCATACAACCTAAAATTATTCCTAATACAATCTTTGAAGCTCCTTGCATACCTTTAAGCCATCCACTTAAAGCTGCCATTACTCCAGCTATTGGCGAACCTATTACATAAAGTACTAACATACCTGTTATAAAAGAACCAAGTAAAGGAATTATAAATATTGGCATAACTGAACGTAAAACATCTGGAACCTTTATTTTCTTTAAATAATAAACTACAATACCTGCTACAATACCTGCAATTAAACCGCCTAAAAATCCTGCTCCAGCATTATTTGCTAAGTATGCACCTATAAGTCCTGGCGCAATACCTGGTCTGTCAACCATTGAGTAAGCTATAAAAGCACCCATTATTGGAATGAAAAGTGTAAGACCTGCAATACCAATTTCAGACATATTCTTTAAAAAACCTGTTTCTGGAACTGCTGCTTTACCAGATAACATAACTGCTAATGCTAGTAAAACACCACCTGCTACAACTACTGGAATCATGTAAGAAACACCTGTCATTAAATGTTTACGAAGATCTTTTAATAAATCTAACATAATTACTATTCCTCCTTTTTTCTTTTTTATTTGAAAAATAAATTATAACTATTTTAAAAAGATTAATTATTTAGTATTTCAAGAATTTGATCTTTAGTAGAAGCGTTTTTAAGTTTTTCTCTAAATTCTTCTCTCATAAGTCCTCTTGATATTTGTGCTAATATCTGTAGATGTCTGTTCCCAGCTTCTTTTTCAGGAACAGCAATCAAAAATACATATCTTACACTTTCTTCCTCACTCCACTTTATATCATCTTTAAGCCTTCCAAAAGCTAAAGCGGCACTTTTAACCGAATCAGATTTGCCATGGGGAATTGCAACTTCATACCCTACAGCTGTTGAAAATTCATTTTCTCTATCAAAAACCTTTTTAACATATCCATTATAACTAATTAGCCTATCTTGCTTATCTATGCATAGGGCTAATTCATTTATAGCTTCTTCTTTTGTCAAAGCTTCCATATCTAAAATAATCAATTCTTCATTTATTAATTTTTCCATTTTTTTCAGCTCCTTATCGTAAAATATCTATAATTTTTCTTTTGTCATTTTCAAAATAAAGACTCTTCATAATTTCATCATCTTGAAGTATTGAATATATTTTCTTAAAAAAATTTCTCGTTTCATGTATATTTTTAAAATTAAGACAAAGAATAATTGCTATTTTTATTTCATTATTATTCCAAAATATAGGTTTCTTAAATCTTATAAAAGAAATTTTTGATTTATTTACATAACTTTGGGATGAATGAGGTATTGTCAATCCTTTGCCAAGATAAGTTGAAGCCTTTTTCTCTCTTTTGAATAAATCTTGTGTAAAACCATTTTTAGCATATCCTTTTTTCTCAATTATTTTTCCATAATACCTTAGTACATCTTCAAATTTATCATGAGTATCCTCAGTAAAAACTAATTCTTCGTCAAATAAATCATAGTTATTTAAAATTCTATTTTTATTATTTTCTTTATGATTCAAGATAGGTTGATAATTGAATCTTTCCAATGCTTTTTCTATACACTTAAAATCATTTTCACTTAAAATAGCTGAGATATACAGAATTTTCTCACTATTTTTCATAATTCTCACAGTAGATATTATAAGATCCGAATTTTCAATCATATCCTCAGTAACTAAATTTAAAGGGATTACATTTGTTATTTCCATATTCTTGAATCTATTCTCAAGTTTTAAGGCAACTAACTGTGATGTACCTATGCCACTTGAACATACTACTATTACTTTAACCTTTTCTTTTGCTCTTTCATATGCAAGTCCAATGTGGATAGTAATATAACCAACTTCATCCTCATTAATGCTTATTCCAAGTTCTTTTTCAAAAATTCCATTGCAAGCCCATACAGCTCCAAATATACTTGTATAATCCTTTTTTATGGCTTCAAGCATTGGGTTGTTTAATGTAAGACCATATTTTAATCTAATTATTGTAGGCCTTAGATGGAGAATCAAGCTTGTTAATAAATTTTTGTCATTTGTAATATCTACTCCTAATATATCTGATGAGAGTTTCATTATTTCTTTTGCTATCCTTAGAATTTGATCATCACAAGTACTTTCAAGTAAATTCATATCTTTATTTCCATTATTTTCTTGTATTTTTCCACCAAGTATATGGATTGTAATATAAGATATTTCTTTTTCTGGAAATTTTATTTTATATTTTTCTTGAAGTTTTGTCACAATCCAATTAGCAGTTTTATATTCATTAACATTTTTTAAAGCTATATCTTTACAAATTCCCATATCCGTTTGGATGTATTTTTTGATTTTATTCTCTCTATAGCAATAGTTATGTGAACAATTAGATTTATAAAAGCCTGCTCTGTGAAATAAAAACCTAATTTCATTTCTGCTTCTTGAATTATACCTTGTATATAAAGGATATCTATCCAAGGAAACATACTTTTTATGTTTTTATAATTTATAAAGTCAATTCTATAATCTAATTTTTCAATATCGAAATTATTAATTTCTAAAGTATCCTTTTCTTTTACTTCATATAAAAACTCTTTTATTGCATTTCTATAATCTTTTTCTTTGCCTTCAACCCAAAGGCCTTGATTCTGCCTTCTTTGAAGCACAAGATTCTTACTTTCTAATATTTTTTGTACCTCAGCTAAATCACTTGCAATAGTGCTTTTGCTACAATATAACTCTTCAGAAAATAACTGAATAGTGTATGAAAACTTACTTTCTAGAAGGGTTTTCAAAATATATTTTTGCCTATACTCTGATGAAAATGCCTCATCGTTGTATTCTATAGAAAATAGATTTTCTTTTAATTTTTGTCTTTTACTGTTTTCTGCCTCAATATAAACCCCAACATTTGTTTTCCTTATGAGTTTTATATTGTCTTTATCAAGTATTTTTTCAATATCATCTAAATAATTCCTAACTGTCCTACCTGATCTATCTACTTTCTTGCTTAATTCATTAACTGTTATTGGTTGTTTTTCATCTAGTAAAACTGAAAGCAACTTATTTAATAAAATTTCTTTTTTAATACAAATTACCTCCTTGTATAGTCAAATCATGTCGAAATGCCTTTTGTTCAAGTCTTTTCCTGTCGATGAATTAATATTATCATAAAATTCATACAATATCCACGCATCAATACCCAGTTTTATTTCCGCAATATAGTGGAAATTTTGAACTTATATCGTTTTCATAAGCCATCTGCACATGTATTCTTTATTATTTGTTATTGTTTATAATTTATGCTTATTATATAATTTAATTGTATTTACTTTATACACATTGTTAATTAATCTTTAATATTAATTTTTGCACTTATATAAAAACTTAATACTATTTACATAAAATAAACCTATATATAAATAACAAATAAGGGGAGTGTAGAATGTATAAATTATTGGTTTTAGATATGGACGGAACGCTTTTAAATAATAAGAAGAAAATATCTCAAATTAACAAAAATGCTCTAAAAGCCGCTTCCAATAAAGGCATAAAAATAGCTATTTGCACTGGTCGCCTTATAGAAGGAATTACTAATTATTTAGAGGAATTAAATATGGTAAGCCCTAACAACTACTGCATAACAAATAGTGGTGCACTTATTCAAAATACTAATCAAACTAAGACTATTAAATGCAATTCCCTATCATTAGACGACTTAAACTACATTAATGATTTATGTGATGATTATAATATTACCTATAATATATTTTCAAAGAATTCAATACTCTCTCCTAAAGAGTCAGCTTTTAACTCATTAGATTCTGCTGCTAATAATGTACCCTTAAAAATAATTGAACATAAAAACATAAAAGAAAATACTTTAATGACTAAATTTACCCTTATAAATGAAGACAAATCTATTAAGGAAAACCTAAAAAATGCTTTTCACAGCATAAAATTTAATTCAAGCAAATTAATTTCAAATAAAAATTACAATATTAATTTGTTTGACAATACTACTTATTTACCTAAAAAACTTTTGAGGAGTACACGGTTCTTAAAACTTCACCTTTTACCTTAGAAGTATTAAATAAAAATTCTAATAAGGGAGAAGGAGTTAAATCCTTGGCAGAGAATTTAAATATAAAAAGGGAAAAAATAATTTGTATAGGTGACTCTGGAAATGATATACATATGATAAAATATGCAGGGCTTGGTGTTGCAATGGGAAATGCCTTTCCTGAAGTGAAAGAAATTGCAGATTACATAACTCTTACAAATGAAGAGAATGGGGTAGCTCACGTAATAAATAAATTTATTATTTAAATATTCGAGGTGAAATAATTGTTTGCACAAGAAAGACTTGATGAAATAGTAAAACTTCTCAATAAAGAAGGAAAAGTTATAGTAAAAGACTTAAGCGCTAAATTCACTGTAACTGAAGATTGCATAAGAAAAGATTTAAAAATACTTGAAAATGAAAACATATTAAAAAGAACCTATGGCGGTGGAATATTGGTGCAAAAATCTGCCACAATTTTAAGCATTGGAAATAGATTAAATCTTAATATCAATAACAAGAGAAAAATAGCTGAAAAGGCTTTTAAACTTATTGAAAATGGTGATAGTGTGTTTTTAGATATATCCTCAACTAATGTACTCCTTGCACAAATGCTTTCAGCTAGTAACAAAAACATTACAATCATTACAAATATGATAGACATAGTAAATTCCTTTTCAAGTAACAAAACTATAAAGGTTATATGCACTGGTGGAACATATAATAGCGAACTTAACGGTTTTACAGGCTCTATGACCATTGATAGTATATCTAACTATAGGGTGGATAAATCTTTTATTGGCAGCTGTGGAATAAATATCTTTGATAAAACTATAACCACCTTTGATATGGAAGATGGAAACACAAAAAAACAGATTATGGATTCTTCTAAGGCTATTTACCTTGTGATGGAAAATAAAAAATTCCATTTAGAAGGCATGTACAGATTTGCACATATTGCAGATATAAAAGCAGTAATAACAGAAAAAAACCGGAAAATGATATAATATGTGCATTTCAAGAAATGGGCATTGATGTAGTATAACCATTTAAAAATAAGGGATTAGATATTTTCTAATCCCTTATTTTTAATATTCTAATTTTTAGTATCAATTCCTACTTGAAATTAAAACGCATAATAAAAAAGCCAATAGAACAATCTACTGGCTTTTCTATGGCAGGGGTACAGCGACTCGAACGCTGAACCAACGGTTTTGGAGACCGCTACTCTACCAATTGAGCTATACCCCTTCAACGAAAATTATTATATCATGATATCATAACTAAGTCAATAATTAATTTTTTCTGGATAGAGTTTCTGATCCATTTTTGATAATGTCTTATTATACCACACGTGATTATGTCCCAATTATTAAAAAAATACAGTATAATAAACCTCATGAATTAATGTGAGGTGCTTAAATGAGAAAGGTAGATTTAACTATGGAAGAAATGACTAAATATAACGTAATAAAAAAACTAATAGAAACTAATGGTAATAAGAAAAGAGCAGCTATAACTTTAGGATGCACTGTTAGACATATCAATAGAATGATTAAGGGATACAAAGAATCAGGTAAAGAATGTTTTGTTCATGGTAATAAAGGAAGGAAACCCATACATTCACTAGAGGACTCCACTAAAGAATTGATCGTAGATCTTTATCGTACAAAATATGAAGGTTCAAATTTAACACATTACTCAGAGCTTTTGGCAAAATTTGAAGATATTAATGTTTCTCCATCTACGATTAGAAACATATTAGCTCAAGAATTTATTCTTTCGCCGAAGGCCAAAAAGCAACGAAAAAGAAGTTAAATCAGCATTTGAAAGAACTGAAAAAAGAAGCTAAAACAAAAAAAGAAATAGCTTTTATTCAAAATTCTATTATTGATATTGAAGCTGCACATCCAAGACGTCCTAGATGTGCTTACGCTGGTGAAATGCTTCAAATGGATGCCTCTGTACATAATTGGTTCGGTAACACTAAAACTCAATTGCACATAGCCGTAGATGATGCTACTGGTACAATTATGGGGGCTTATTTTGATAACCAAGAAACTTTAAATGGATATTATCATGTGTTACACCAAGTGCTATCTACCTACGGTATTCCTTATAAGTTTTTAACTGATAAAAGAACTGTATTTGAATATACGAAAAAAAGTCCTCTTCTATTAAAGAGGATACTTTTACTCAATTCGGATATGCCTGCAAGCAGCTTGGAATTGAGATTCAGACCAGCAGTATTGCTCAAGCAAAAGGAAGAGTTGAGCGTATGTTTCAAACTCTACAATCACGACTTCCAATTGAAATGCGCTTAGCTGGGGTAAACTCAATGGAGCACGCAAATGAATTCTTAAACTCCTACATAAAAGAATTCAATACTCGATTTGCTTTACTTGCTCATAATATCAAATCTGTCTTTGAAAAGCAACCAGATATTGTAAAAATCAGGCTCACCGCCAAAAAAGCGTAGCTTAAACCATAACTTAATAAATAACATGCTTTTTTAGAAATACTATTTTCTAAGGTGTTTTTAGTGTACCCAAAATTCACTTACAAGACACTTAAAAAAAAAATTAGCACCAGTTTATACTGGTGCTACTAATTAAAAATTTTTAGGACATTTTCAAAAACGCTTGACACTTTTAAGTATTTATTGAATCTTATATCCATTAACCCTAACTTTCTCTTTAATCGTATCAAAAACTTCATCTGTTGAGTTAATTCTAACTACTAATTCTTTTACTTCAGTTAAACTCTTTGGATCTACAACAACAAAACTAATAATATTTCCGCCATTTTCAGTTATAATCTTAGATATTTTAGAAATTTGACCTGGTATATCATAAGCAATCACAGCAAGTCTTTTACCTTTGTTTAAACCAAATAATTCAGTAAATTGATGAAATATCGCATGATGCGTAACTATGCCTTTAAAATCATCATATTCATCAGTTACTGCAACAAAGGCTATATTTTTTGTCTCTAAAAAGTGGGCTGCATTTTCCATTTGCTGCAAAGGATGTATTGTTGGTACATCTGTTCTCATTACCTTCTCCACTTTAAAATCCTCTAAAAGACATTTTTTATCTGGACATTTTTCATAATAAAAAGTGTAAATCATTTCTTTTGATATGCTTCCGAAAAATTTTGATCCACTAGCCACAGGTATTGATAAAAAACCATTCTTTTCAATTAATTCTAGTGCCTTTTTTATAATATCCTCTGGTGACACAGTTACTAATTTCTCTTTTGATAACATTAAATTATTAACAAACATAGCTCCCCCTCCTATTTCTTTTATAAATAATTATACCTCAATATTATCGTTGGTAAAAAAATTCAAAATAGTATCAAATATGTTTTTCTCATATTTAATCAGTTGACTGTACTGTATATCCATATTAATTTTATTAACTTTAATGCATTTTATATTAAATTGAGATATAATCTTTTCATTGTTTTTTAAAAAATCATCACTATAATATATAAGAACAATTTTTTCTTTATCCTTATACTTTTCATTTAAAACTTTCCTTAGCTGTTCATTTTCCATACTCTTTGAGCCTTTGTCTTTAGAAGGATCTAACTCCTTTTTTCATCTTGAAACACACTTATAGTTTCAATTCCAGCATATGCCATAATATAATTTAAATTACTTCCCTCTAAAATACAAAGGGTATCATCAATTTTTTTGCTCTTTTCGCTGAAAAAATCTTCATCCTTCTCTAAGTTTTTTAAAATAGTATTAAAGTTTTTTTCATAGTAATTTCTGTTTTTAGGATCTCTCTCAACTATTGCATTTTTTATGTTAACAAGCACAATCTTATAATTATCAATATTATTCCAAAATAAACACTCATTTTTTTACCTAGGGTCACTACATTTTTATAATATGTTAACTGATTAATTCCCCTTGAAGCATTTATTAAACCTACTTTATTCTCTTGTATTTTATCTATATACCTATTATTTAAGCCCTTATAATTAAATTCATCATATATGTATAAATCAGGGGAATAATCAATATCATAATACTGTTTTATTATATTTTCACCTTGTTGAGTTCTAAAAATATAATCCACATTATGTTTTCCACCGTCAATATTTTTTACACATTGATATAAGAACTTATCACTTACCAAAATATCTAATTTAACACTTTTTGTCTCTTCCCTTTTATTTTTTGTATCTTCTATTTTACTATTGTCTGATTTATTTGTATTATTATTGAATATGCTATTACATCCACATCCACATCCAACTAAAACAAATATTGAAATAAAACTAAAAATTATTAACTTATTTTTCATATACTACACCTCTATAGAAATATTGTGCATAGTTTATCTATATTTTATATAAAATAATCAATTATTGCAATAAATATTCTATAATATATTTGCATTTTTTTATATATTTTCTAATATTAACAGTTTTTTATTTTACAACTCTATCTCTGGCTTTCAATTTACTGATTTTTAGTATAAAATGTTTATTATATAGATATTATTGCTTGATTAGGAGAGGATTTTTATGGAATTTATTGTGGACAATGTTAATAAAACTTTTTCCATAGGTGAACAAATTGGAAGACTATGTTGTGCCGGCGATGTTATTTGTCTAATAGGTGATTTAGGCACCGGTAAAACCCATATGACCAAGGGAATTGCCGCTGGTTTAAAAGTAAATGATTATATAACTAGTCCAACTTTTAACATAGTAAACGAATATATGGGAAGGTTAAAACTTTATCATTTTGATGTATATAGAGTACATGATATAGACGAAATTGCTGCCATAGGCTTTGATGAATACATATTCAGTGACGCTGTAAGTGTTATTGAATGGTCAAACTACATAGAAGAACTTATTCCAAAGGAACATTTAGAAATTCAAATACAAAAGATTCCTGACATCGGTGATGCTTTTAGAAAAATTACTATAAACTACACTGGTGACAGATATGATTACGTAAAGGAGATTAAACTATGAAGATTTTAAGCATAGACTCAGCTACAGAAGTGGCTACCTGTTCTATTATAGATGAAAATAAAGTTTTAGGAGAAATAAGCTATAACTACAAAAAGCAACATTCAGTAATATTAATGCCAATGATAGATGAATTATTAGAAAATACAGGTCTTAGCATAGACTCTATAGATGCTTTTGCTTGTTCTAAAGGTCCAGGTTCATTTACAGGGCTAAGAATTGGAATGGCAACTTTAAAAGGGCTTTGTCAAGGCTTAGATAAGCCTTTAATCTCGGTCTCAACCTTAGATGCTCTTGCAAACAATATGGCTTATACAGAAGGCGTAGTATGCCCTATATTGGATGCATTAAGGGATAATGTGTACACTGCATTATATGAATTTAAAAATAATAAACTTGAAAGGATTTCTGAATATAAAATTATCAATATAGATGAATTAATAAATTCTCTTGAATCCTTAGATAAAAATGTTATTTTTATTGGAAATGGACTTGATAAGTTTGAAAATAAAATTAAAAATACTTTAAGTAATGCAGTTTTTGCCCCTACTCATTTAAATATTGTAAGTTCTTCTTCTTTAGGTTCCCTAGCAATAGATCTTTTAAAAAAGGGTAAAAAAGAAAACCTCCTTAGTTGCAGCCCTATGTATTTAAGAAAATCTCAAGCTGAAAGAGAATATGATAAAAAGAAGGAATGATTCATGGAAAACACTGTTATTAAAACTCTAAATCAAGAACATATCGATGAGGTTCTTAAAATAAACGCCTTGAGTTTTCCTGACCCTTGGCATAAAAATTCTTTTGAAAAAGAATTAAAAAATAACTTTGCTCATTATATAATAGCATTAAATGAAAATGTTTTAGTTGGCTATGCAGGCATTTGGATAATAGTAGATGAGGCTCATATAATAAGTATAGCAGTTCATCCTGAATACAGAGGGGCTGGCATATCTAATAAGCTTATGAGTAAACTCATAGAAATATGTATAGAAAATAAAGTTCCAAACATAACCCTTGAAGTTAGAAAATCCAACATAAAAGCTCAAAATCTTTACAGAAAATTTGGCTTTTTAGAAGAAGGCCAAAGAAAAAAATACTATTCTGATGGTGAAGACGCTTTAATTATGTGGAAAAGGAACATGATATAATCCTTTTACTTATGAATATTTTAGTTAATAAAAAAAACCTGGTTTTATTAAAAAAATAAAACCAGGTCTATTTTTATATTCTTATATAATTTAAAATTAATTTTCAAAAGTTTTACTTAATTTATCCTTAGAAATTTCCATATCCTCTTTATGAAGTAAAGGAGATACACTTTTATAGATAACTCTAGTTATTATAGAAATAAACACACCTTTTACTAAATTAAAGGGAACTATGGCCCAAAGGATAAAAGTACTCATATTCACAATTTTTCCATTAACTTTAGAACTCATTCCTATTACTGCTGCCATAGGTATGTTTAAAACCTTTTCGTATAAAGGTAAAAGAATATACAAGTTTACAATAGCTGCAGTTACTGTCATTGCCAAAGTTCCAATGACCAAAGCTAGAATAGCTCCATTTTTGTTTTTTCTTTTCTTGTATATACTACCTGCTGTAAATACAAGCACCGCTCCAACAATGAAATTTGCAAGCTCTCCTATGAAAGCCGTTTGACTTGCAAATAAACCATGAAGCACATTTTTAAATAGTTCAACAACAATTCCTGCAACAGGTCCAAAAGCAAAGCTGCCTATTAAAGCAGGTAAATCACTTATGTCAATTTTTAAGAAACTTGGAAACATTGGTAATGGCAATTCTATATACATTAATAGAAATGCTATTACAGCAAGTAAGGATATTTTGATATTTGTGTTTAATTTTGTTTTTTTCATTTAAACCCCTCCTATTTTGGATCGAGGCTGGGGAAAAATAAAAAGCCCTGAAAAATCAGGGCTAAAATGCATAAAATTATTTTCTCCTCTTTCATCCAGACTTTAACTGTCGGCCTCGGAATTACACCGAATCTGCCACTAAGGCTCGCGGGCTATAACCGCCGGTAGGGAATCTCACCCTGCCCCGAAGATACTATATTATAGTTTTTAATTACAAATCTATTATATAATATAATTATACATTAATCAATAATATTTCCTTGTTTTTTATAAATTATTTATATAAATCCATTTATTAAGGAAGAGCACTTCCTATAATTTCTCTTATCTCCATAGATAAATTATTTTTTCTATCTTTGTCAAGATTTTTTGTATAAACAGCCTTATGTATTGTTATCTTAACCTTTCCTGGCAATAAATCTTTTCTCTTGTTACCTTCCCAGCATTTATAGGTTCCATCAATAGTAACTGGAATAATTGGAGCTTCTGCTTTAATTGCAAGTTTTAAACTACCCTTTTTAAATTCACCCATAAGACTACTTTTACTTCTGGTTCCCTCAGGAAAAATACTCATGTCATAGCCACTTTCTAAAAACTCACTACCTTTTTTTATATCTTTTAAAGATTCTCTTATATTTTCTCTATTCATAAATATACAATGAATTTCTTTCATCCAAGTAGATATTAAAGGAATATTTTCAAGTTCCTTTTTTGCGATAAAACCTACAGGTTTAGAAAGTGCATATATTAAACAAGGTATATCTAAATTTCCTTGGTGATTTGCTACATATAATGAACCAGATTTCTTTGGTATATTTTCTTTTCCCTCTATTTCAATATCGATTCCTACTAAATCTAAAGAAAATTTAGCCCATCTTAACACTGATATATTTAAATATTCTTCGCATTTTTCACTACTAGAATACTTCTTTAAAAACCTTAATCTAACGGTCTTAAAAATAGCACCTATCATGTATAAATAAAAAACCCCTTTTTTCATAAATGTTTTCATGTTTTATACCACCTTTTTCCCTTAATACTTATATTATACTAATGGCTCCTTGTCTTTTCAACCTATGTAAATAACTATTTAAACCTAGAAATCAACTCATACCTATTTATAAAAAACTGTATTTTTGCTAAGTTAAACCTTACTTTTAATTTAAATATGTATTATAATGTATTCATTGTAAAATTTTAAGATTAAAACTCTTAAGGAGGTGTCAATATATACCATGAAATCTCTTAAAAATACTTTAAAAATTATTTTTGTTGTTTTCTTTATATTTAGCACAGTGCTTTTATCTTCCTGCACTATAAAAAACAATGAAAACCAATTTCCTTCAAAAAAACATCTAGTAGATACTTCAAATAAAATATTAGTTCACTATATTGATGTAGGCCAAGGTGATTGTATTCTTATACAGGTTAATAATAAAAACTTTCTAATAGATTCAGGTACTAAAGACTCTCACTCAAAAATTATAAATTATATTCATAATTTAAACATAAAAACTATAGACTATTTTTTAATAACCCACCCACATGAAGATCATATAGGTTCAGCAAATTATATAATAGATAAATTTGAAATAGGTAAGTTTTACTCCCCAAAATAATTTATAATACTAATATATATAAAAAAATGATAAATTCACTAAAAGCTAAAAATTACAAAATCCATATAGCAAAAGAAGGTGTAACTTTAAATTTAGGAAGCAATGTAATATGTGAAATGCTCTCACCAAATAAAAAGATTTATGAGGACATGAATAATTACTCTCCTATAATTAAAATAGCATACAAAAGTAATAAATTTATATTCACAGGAGATGCTGAAAATCTAATTGAAGATACTATACTAAAATCAAATTACGATCTAAGTGCCGATGTTCTAAAATTAGGTCATCATGGAAGTAAATCCTCTACTTCTCTTAATTTTATAAACAACATAAACCCCAAAATAGCCATAATATCTTGTGGTAAAAATAATAAATACAATCATCCTCACAAAGAAACTTTAAAAAAATTAATGAGATTAATTGTAAAATATATAGAACCGATGTAAATGGCAGTGTTTTAATAATTGGTGATGGCAATACTTTAGAAATTCAGTCAGAAAGATAAAATAAATGTAATAAAAAATGCTTTTTATAAATAGATACAATAAATATCCATTTATAAAAAGCATTAACTTTTTATCCTGCTATAAAAAATATGGCTCCGCGGAGAGGGCTCGAACCTCCAACCTATCGGTTAACAGCCGAGTGCTCCACCATTGAGCTACCGCGGAACAGAACCTGGCAACGACTTACTCTCCCACAGGGCCTCCCCTGTAGTACCATCAGCGCTTCAAAGCTTAACCGTCCTGTTCGGAATGGGAAGGGGTGTTACCTTTGAGCCATAGTCACCAGATGCTATAGTTCTTAGACCTTCAGGTCTTAGAAATATAGTACTACTAAGCTTTGCTTAGCTAGTTACATATATTATATCCAAAATTTTAATTTTGTGATAGTCGCTTACTCCTAAGCTCTGCTTAGTGAGTTACCTTAATCACTTAAAATTTTATGATGTCTATCTTTACTCACATTGAGCGAGTTACCTTGAAAGAATTTTGTTCTTTCAAAATTGCACAGTGAATCAAATTGGTCAAGCCCTCGACTTA
Organism: Haloimpatiens sp. FM7315; assembly: GCA_041861885.1. Taxonomy (NCBI): domain Bacteria; kingdom Bacillati; phylum Bacillota; class Clostridia; order Eubacteriales; family Clostridiaceae; genus Haloimpatiens; species Haloimpatiens sporogenes. Next base: position 1,070,439 of record JBGVUE010000001.1, on the reverse strand, counting down.
TTAGTATCAGTTAGCTGAACATGTTACCATGCTTACACCTCTGACCTATCAACCTGGTAGTCTTCCAGGAGTCTTACTAGCTTACGCTATGGGAAATCTAATCTTGAGGTGGACTTCACGCTTAGATGCTTTCAGCGTTTATTCCTTCCCAACATAGCTACCCAGCTATGCCACTGGCGTGACAACTGGTGCACCAGAGGTTGGTCCATCCCGGTCCTCTCGTACTAAGGACAGCTCCTCTCAAATTTCCTACGCCCGCGACGGAAAGGGACCGAACTGTCTCACGACGTTCTGAACCCAGCTCGCGTGCCGCTTTAATGGGCGAACAGCCCAACCCTTGGGACCGACTTCAGCCCCAGGATGCGACGAGCCGACATCGAGGTGCCAAACCTCCCCGTCGATGTGGACTCTTGGGGGAGATCAGCCTGTTATCCCCGAGGTAGCTTTTATCCGTTGAGCGATGGCCCTCCCACGAGGAACCACCGGATCACTAAGCCCGACTTTCGTCCCTGCTCCACCTGTATGTGTCGCAGTCAAGCTCCCTTCTGCCTTTGCACTCTGCGCGCAATTTCCAACTGCGCTGAGGGAACCTTTGGGCGCCTCCGTTACTTTTTAGGAGGCGACCGCCCCAGTCAAACTGCCCACCTAACAATGTCCCGTGACCAGATTCATGGCCTCCGGTTAGAATTTCAATACTGTCAGGGTGGTATCCCAAGGATGACTCCACAAAAGCTGACGCCCTTGCTTCTAAGTCTCCCACCTATCCTGTACAGACAATACCGAAACTCAATGTTAAATTGCAGTAAAGCTCTACGGGGTCTTTCCGTCCAATCGCGGGTAGAGAGCATCTTCACTCCCACTACAATTTCACCGGATTTGTTGTCGAGACAGTGCCCAAATCATTACGCCATTCGTGCGGGTCGGAACTTACCCGACAAGGAATTTCGCTACCTTAGGACCGTTATAGTTACGGCCGCCGTTTACTGGGGCTTAAGTTCAAGGCTTCGCTTGCGCTAACCAATCCCCTTAACCTTCCAGCACCGGGCAGGCGTCAGCCCCTATACATCAGCTTTCGCTTTAGCAGAGACCTGTGTTTTTGTTAAACAGTTGCTTGGGCCTATTCTCTGCGGCCTACTCTCGTAGGCACCCCTTCTCCCGAAGTTACGGGGTCAATTTGCCGAGTTCCTTGACAACAATTCTTCCGCTAGCCTTAGGATTCTCTCCTCATCTACCTGTGTCGGTTTGCGGTACGGGCACCATTTTCCTCGATAGAGGCTTTTCTTGGCAGCGTGAAATCGGATACTTCGCCTAACGGCTCCCCATCACACCTCAAACTTAAGATTGAACGGATTTGCCTATTCAATCATCCTCAGTGCTTAGACACACATCCAACAGTGTGCACATCCTATCCTACTGCGTCACCCCATTTCTCAAACGGATCATGGTGGTATCGGAATATCAACCGATTGTCCATCACCTACGCCTTTCGGCCTCGGCTTAGGTCCCGACTAACCCTGAGAGGACGAGCCTTCCTCAGGAAACCTTAGATTTTCGGCCAATGAGATTCTCACTCATTTCTCGCTACTCATGCCAGCATTCTCACTTCTGTACAGTCCACCGCTCCTTACGGTACGACTTCAACCCATACAGAAAGCTCCCCTACCATATATATAATATATCCATAGCTTCGGTAGTAAGTTTGAGCCCCGGACATCTTCGGCGCAGGATCTCTTGACTAGTGAGCTATTACGCACTCTTTAAATGAGTGGCTGCTTCTAAGCCAACATCCTAGTTGTCTTAGAAATCCCACATCCTTTACCACTTAACTTACATTTTGGGACCTTAGCTGATGGTCTGGGCTGTTTCCCTTTTGACCACGGATCTTATCATTCGTAGTCTGACTGCCAGGATAAGAGTATATGGCATTCGGAGTTTGATAAGGTTCAGTAAGCGTTATGCCCCTTAGCCTATTCAGTGCTCTACCTCCATTACTTATTACCTGACGCTAGCCCTAAAGCTATTTCGGGGAGAACCAGCTATCTCCGAGTTCGATTGGAATTTCTCCGCTATCCACAGCTCATCCCATGGTTTTTCAACACCAACGTGGTTCGGACCTCCACGGAATTTTACTTCCGCTTCATCCTGGCCATGGATAGGTCACTCGGTTTCGGGTCTACAGCATGCAACTAATCGCCCTATTAAGACTCGGTTTCCCTTCGGCTCCACACCATAAGTGCTTAACCTCGCTACATACCGTAACTCGCTGGCTCGTTCTACAAAAAGCACGCCGTCACACATATAAAGTGCTACGACAGTTTGTAGGCACACGGTTTCAGGTTCTATTTCACTCCCCTCCCGGGGTTCTTTTCACCTTTCCCTCACGGTACTTCTTCACTATCGGTCACTAGGTAGTATTTAGCCTTGGGAGGTGGTCCTCCCAGCTTCCCACAAGGTTTCACGTGTCTCGTGGTACTCTGGAGTAGATCTTACTTATATTCTTTTCACCTACAGGACTATTACCTTCTATGGTGGAACTTTCCAGTTCTCTTCGATTAAGAAATCTAAGCTTTTATGATCTATCCGCAACCCCCAAGCCCGAAGGCTTAGGTTTGGGCTCTTTCCCGTTCGCTCGCCGCTACTTAGGAAATCGATTTTTCTTTCTCTTCCTCCGGGTACTTAGATGTTTCAGTTCCCCGGGTCTGCCTCTGTATACCTATGAATTCAGTATACAGTACTTAGCGTAGCTAAGTGAGTTGCCTCATTCGGAAATCTGCAGTTCACAGGCTATTTGCGCCTACCTGCAGCTTATCGCAGCTTATCACGTCCTTCGTCGGCTCCTAGTGCCAAGGCATCCGCCATGCGCCCTTTGTAGCTTGACCTGTATAATTCATCAAAATCTCTGATTTTGTAATGAATTAACACTCCTAAGCTTCAGCTTAGTGAGTTTCCTTAATCCACTAATGTAACAAATTAACACTTCTAAGCTTTAGCTTAGTGAGTTTCATTAAATTACTTAAATCAAAAGTTTGTAACAAACTAACATTAATTAACTTTCGTTATAATTGATTCTCCAGTGAAATTATTACAATTAACATCTACAGCTTACGCTGCTTTATTACATTTATAACAATTTCTACTTTTTCACTGTGCAATTTTCAAAGAACAATTGGTGGGTCTAAATGGACTCGAACCATCGACCTCACGCTTATCAGGCGTGCGCTCTAACCAGCTGAGCTATAGACCCTTATGGTGGAGAATAAGGGATTCGAACCCTTGACCCCCTGCGTGCAAGGCAGGTGCTCTCCCAGCTGAGCTAATCCCCCATATTGGTTTGTTTTCACAAACAATAATATAATAATAAAATTATTATATTAGAGACATATAAATTTGTCAATTCATAATTTAAGAATTAACTACAATCGTTAATTCTCATCAATTTACAAATTTGGTCTCTCAAAATTAAACAGAGATTTCAGTGAATTAGTCATTTTTTATGAAAAGATGACTTTCTTTTCATGTTCTCCTTAGAAAGGAGGTGATCCAGCCGCAGGTTCTCCTACGGCTACCTTGTTACGACTTCACCCCAATCACTAATCCCACCTTCGGCCGCTGGCTCCTAAAAGGTTACCTCACGGACTTCGGGTGTTACCAGCTCTCATGGTGTGACGGGCGGTGTGTACAAGGCCCGGGAACGTATTCACCGCGACATTCTGATTCGCGATTACTAGCAACTCCAGCTTCATGTAGGCGAGTTGCAGCCTACAATCCGAACTGAGATTGGTTTTTAAGATTTGCTCCACCTTGCGATCTTGCATCTCTTTGTACCAACCATTGTAGCACGTGTGTAGCCCTAGACATAAGGGGCATGATGATTTGACGTCATCCCCACCTTCCTCCTGGTTAACCCAGGCAGTCTCTTTAGAGTGCTCAACTTAATGGTAGCAACTAAAAATAGGGGTTGCGCTCGTTGCGGGACTTAACCCAACATCTCACGACACGAGCTGACGACAACCATGCACCACCTGTCACCAAGTTCCCCGAAGGGCACTCCCGTATTTCTACAGGATTCTTGGGATGTCAAGTCTAGGTAAGGTTCTTCGCGTTGCTTCGAATTAAACCACATGCTCCGCTGCTTGTGCGGGCCCCCGTCAATTCCTTTGAGTTTTAATCTTGCGACCGTACTTCCCAGGCGGGGTACTTAATGTGTTTACTGCGGCACCGAGGTTGGACCCCCGACACCTAGTACCCATCGTTTACGGCGTGGACTACCAGGGTATCTAATCCTGTTTGCTCCCCACGCTTTCGTGCCTCAGCGTCAGTTACAGTCCAGAAAGCCGCCTTCGCCACTGGTGTTCTTCCTAATCTCTACGCATTTCACCGCTACACTAGGAATTCCGCTTTCCTCTCCTGCACTCTAGATATCCAGTTTGAAATGCAGCACCCAAGTTAAGCCCGGGTATTTCACATCTCACTTAAACATCCGCCTACGCACCCTTTACGCCCAGTAAATCCGGACAACGCTTGCCACCTACGTATTACCGCGGCTGCTGGCACGTAGTTAGCCGTGGCTTCCTCCTCTGGTACCGTCATTATCGTCCCAGAAGACAGAGCTTTACAATCCTAAGACCTTCATCACTCACGCGGCGTTGCTGCGTCAGGGTTTCCCCCATTGCGCAATATTCCCCACTGCTGCCTCCCGTAGGAGTCTGGACCGTGTCTCAGTTCCAATGTGGCCGATCACCCTCTCAGGTCGGCTACGCATCGTCGCCTTGGTGAGCCGTTACCTCACCAACTAGCTAATGCGCCGCGGGTCCATCTCAAAGCGGATTACTCCTTTAATTACAGTATCATGCGATACCGTAATATTATGCGGTATTAATCTCCCTTTCGGGAGGCTATTCCCCTCTTTGAGGCAGGTTACCCACGTGTTACTCACCCGTCCGCCGCTAATCCATTCCCGAAGGAATTTCATCGCTCGACTTGCATGTGTTAAGCACGCCGCCAGCGTTCGTCCTGAGCCAGGATCAAACTCTCAATTTATAATTGTAGAATTTAATCTTAAACTCAAATTCACTGACTTTATGATTTATCATCATCATCTCTGTTTAATTTTCAAAGACCAATTTATCTCGCCACCCTTAAGCGACTTAATCATTTTAGCATTTTTAAAAAACTTTGTCAATACTTTTTTAAATCTTTTAAACTAAGTTTTTAATTTGATTTTGCTCCCTGCATCAGCGACGTATTTTATGATATCATATTATAACTCAACTTTCGCAGGACAAAAAGACTAACTTCTCCTTGATGTAACAAGGCAAAGCAGCAATAAAACTATCTATTATTGAGTGAATATTAAATTGTTTATCAGTAGTATCATTTGATACAATAGTATTCATAAGAAACATTCCTTTCCTTGGTGTGATGTTTGTCATGATTCTATTATACCAAAAGGAATGTTTCTTTGCTTTATGTGTTTATTTTAAAGGCTTCCGCCTTAATTTTTATGTGCGAAAGTTGAGTTATAATTAATTATATGAAAATAAAACGTTTAAAGTAGTTTATACTTAAATAGCTCTTGATTTTTAACTTTTATTCTATTTATTTTATAGTGATACGCCTGGAAAAGTATAAATAAAAGTGCCTATAAGCTAAACACTTTTTTATATCAAAGCTTATAGGCACCCTTTCATTTTTATACAATAAAACAATTCATATTTTTAACTATCATAAAAAAATAGCTTACCTTATTTTTCTATATTATATGCACTAACCCTAAACCTAACAATAAAACACCAACAATTATTCTATATATTGCAAATACCTTCATAGGCTTTTTCTTTAAAAAATTCATAAATCTATCTACAACTATTAAAGCAACTATAAAAGAAACTAAAAAACCTACTGCTAAGGCAACAATTTGGCTAGAAGTAAAAGCTAAATTATAATGATGTAGGCTAAGTCCTGACATGCCTATCATTACTGGAATAGCTAAAAAGAATGAAAATTCAGCAGCAGCTACAGTAGATAGTCCACTTATCCATGATCCTATTATAGTAGATGCAGATCTTGACATACCTGGCCAAAAAGCCAAACATTGGAAGCATCCTATTTTAAGAGCCTGTATTACATTTACATCTTCTATAGTTTCAGTGCGAAAATTATTTCTATACTTTTTCTCTGCATATATCATCCATATACCACCTACAACCAATGCTAATGCCACTGTAGGTACTGAAAAAAGATTTTCCTCTATGTAGTCTTTAAAGAAAAACGCCACAATAACTGAAGGGATACAGGCTACAAATATATTAAACCACATTTTAAATCCCCATTTTCCTGGCATTAGATTCTTTAGGGAACCTTTTATTTTTTTCCAATACAAAAACTATTGCAAGTATTGCTCCTAATTGTATAAACTCTATGAACATATTAGAGAAGGGTCCATTAAACCTCAAAAAATCTTGAGCTATAATCATATGTCCTGTTGAAGATACCGGTATAAACTCTGTGATACCCTCTACTATTCCTACTATAATTGCTTTCAATATTAACAAAAAGTCCATAATAAAACCTCCACAACTTTCCTTCGCTATTAATTACCTACTTATTATATATATATTTATTAATTTCTTCAACTAATTATACTTTAGTAATTACTAAAAAATATAAAAAATTAATGCCGAAAGCCTAATTTACCTTCAAGCATTAATTCAATTTTAATTATCCTTTAAATAGTTTATTAGTATTTCTCTTTCAACTTTATTCTTATCTGTAGAAAGTTTAATTAAATTTCTACCTTTTTCTAATGAAAAATCAAAATATTTATTAACCTCTTTGTATGCCTTATCATTTATACTTATATAATATTTTTCTTCCATAACACTGTTTTTAAAAACTCCACAATAAAATTCAATCTTATTTTTATTCTTATCATCGTCATCTTCCTTCTTTTTTGTGAAAGAATTAAAGTTGGCAGTTCATCACTTTTATTGTCTTTATACTTTACACTAGGTGAGATTCCAAACAATTTATCATTATTTGTAAAAATAGTAGGTGAAACTAAACTTTTATTTATATATATTTCCGGAATTTCACCAGACTTTAAATAAGTTACATAAGAGTTACTATGCTTAACACCATATATGCTATTATCTATAGCTATAGAATAGGAATAAAAATATTTCTTTACTTCATCAATATATTTTTTCGCATTTTTTCCTCCTATAATTTTAACCTCATCTGAACCTTTTTGAATAATCTCCACAGAACTTAAAGGAATGTTATTATAAATAATATAATGGTTATAAGAAGGGTCCATTATTATCCATTTATTGTATTTATCGCTCCATATTTCACATACAAAATGGTTGAATCCCTTTTTCTCTTTATAAGAGTTCTTTACCCTAAATTCACCTTTTCTTACATTTAAACCAGCTGATGCTGCAAGTTCTGCGTATACAGAACAAAAATCATCGTCATTTATTGTTTTTCCACTTTCCTTTGCTTCATTTATTATATCCATTGCATAACCTTCAGACTTCATGCTTCCTTTGCTGTATTTTAACTTGTTTTGTAGCCACTCCATAAGCATGACTGCCTTATCAAAATCACTTTTTTTGTTTTTAACCAATTCATTGATTTTATAGTTACTATTTAACTGCTGAATATTTATATCTTTTAAATCCTGATAGTAAAATCTAATATTATCTCCATTATAAAAATTGTTCCACTTTTCTACTGAAACTTCATTGGTTTTATTGCTTACTAAAGCATACTTATTTATGAAAAATATGCTAATTGCTAGCAATAATATTAAAAAAACTATTTTAAAAGATTTTTTTCAATTTAATCTCTCCTCTTCTAATTCTTGTATTTTATGAACTTCCTAGGTACATTTTTTATGTAAAAAAGAAAGCACCGGAAATATCACTATATATATTTTCGATGCTTTTTATATAATTCTTTAAAGTATTTTAAACTAAAGGAGCTGCTTTTTTGATTTTATCTGGAACATCCTTAAATTTTTTAAAGTTATCGTTAAATTTCTCCGCTAATTCTTGAGCTTTTAAATCATAGGCTTTTTTGTCTTCCCAAGTATTTTTGGGATTTAATAAGTCCCAAGGAACATTAGGACAACTTTTAGGAACTAAAACCTTTAAAATTTTGTGTTCTTCATACTCTACATTTCTAAGTTCACCCTTAAGAGCTGCTGAAACCATAGCTCTTGTATACTTTAAATTCATTCTAGGCCCAACACCATATCCTCCTGCTATCCATCCAGTATTAACCAAATATACATCTGTATTATTTTTTACTATTCTCTCACCCAAAAGTTCAGCATATATTGAAGGCTTCATTAACATAAAAGGTTCTCCAAAACAAGCTGAAAATGTGGCTTTAGGTTCTGTTATTCCTCTTTCAGTACCTGCAACCTTACTTGTATAGCCAGACATAAAATGATACATTGCCGATTCCACCGTCAATTTTGAAATTGGTGGAATTACCCCAAAAGCATCTGCAGTTAAAAATATAACCGTATTAGGTTGTCCACCTATTCCATCTAGCTTAACGTTTTCTATATAATCTATAGGATACGCTCCTCTTGTATTCTCAGTGTGATTTCCATCATTATAATCTGGGGTGCCCTCTTTATCTATAGTAACATTTTCTAGAAGTGCTCCAAATTTTAAGGCGTTATATATTTCCCATTCTTTTTCTTTATCTAACCTTATAGTTTTTGCATAACAACCACCCTCAAAATTAAATACTCCTTTTTCACACCATCCATGTTCGTCATCGCCAATAAGCAATCTTTCTGGGTCAGCTGACAATGTGGTTTTTCCAGTTCCGGACAAGCCAAAGAAAATTGCTGTATCCTTTTCTATGCCAATATTTGCAGAACAATGCATTGGAAATACGCCTTTTTCTGGCATTAAAAAATTCATTACAGAAAAAACTGATTTTTTTATTTCTCCACTGTATTTAGTCCCACCAATTAATATTATTTTTTTATCAAAATTCACTAGTATAAACGCCTCTGAATTTACACCATCTTCTTTAGCTTCAGCCTTAAACTCTGGAACTGATATAATTGTAAATCCTGGCTTAAAATCAGAAAGTTCTTTTTCATTTAATCTTCTAAACAATTGATTAGAAAATAAAGCCTGAGACGCAAGTTCATTTATAACTCTTATAGGAAGACTATACTCTTTCATAGCACCAACGTATCCATCAAATACAAATAAATCTTTATCTCTTAAATAATTTATAACCTTATTATATAAATTTTCAAAAATATCTTCAGTAGTAGGTAAATTTACAGTCCCCCAGTTTATTTTATTTTCTACACTCTTTTGCCTTACTATAAATCTATCCTTAGGGGATCTCCCTGTGTATTTTCCTGTATCAACAACTAGGGCTCCTGTATTAGATAATTTTCCTTCTTTTCTTTCTATTGCTTTTGTCACTAGTTCCACTACAGGTAAATTTCTAAAAACATTTTTGGAAGTTTCAATGTTAATTTTTTTCAATTCATCTATAAAACACATTTTATAGCTCCTTTCAACAACTTGCACATCATTTACATAATACCTTACTGTTTTACTTTATCACTGTGCAAGAAAAAATGCAATATTCAAAAGTAACCCCAAAGGTTGTACAAGTTTTATTATTTTAATATATTATACTTTTTCATTAATTATTATATACTTTTTAATATTTAAAGTGTACTTTACTATTTGACTTCTTCATATACTCCTATTTATAAGACAATGCTAACTTTTTTTGCAATGAGTCTTGCAGAAATCATTAAATACCATTATACTTTTAGCATTTCCCTTGTTATAATTAATATTTTATGTTAGTATATACTAGTTTATTAATACTTCAACTTTAAAAGTATAAAATACTTTCTGGCAAAATAAAATGACATCAAAAAAATCATTAGAAAACTTAATAAAGCAAAATATTTCTAATCATCATATCATTTTTAAAGCAATTATTTTTAATCTAAAGAAAGTTGAGTTAATAATTATTTAATCAGGGGGTAATATGAAATGAAAAAATTATTTTGGGATTATTTTTTATTAACAGTTGGTTGCATTTTGTTAGCTTTCGCCATATCCGGTATTATAATTCCAACCAAAATTGGTATTGGCGGTGCAATGGGTATTTGCACTTCATTAAATAAAATATTTGGTTTTAGAGTCGGAATAACTTCACTACTTATTAATATTCCTCTTTTTGTATTTGGCTTTAAACTATTAGGAAAGAAATTTTCTATTAGAACTGGATATCTTGTTCTATTATCCTCAATTTTAATAGATTTCTTTACATTACATTATAAGTTTAATCCCTTTAAAGATGTATTATTAGCATCTATCTTTTGTGGTGTAATACTTGGAATATCAATGGCTCTAATTTTTACAGCTGGAGGTTCAACTGGTGGACTTGATATCTCTGGTAAAATTGTAAATCACAAATTTCCATCTCTTCAGCTATCAACTATTTTGTTAATTGAAGATATTCTTGTATATCTCTTAGTTGCAACTGTTTTTGGAATAAACTCGGTTTTGTATGCATTAATTGTAAGTTTTACTCGTACAAAAACTATGGATTTAATTCAAGAAGGTGTTTCATCAACTAAACAATGTATTATAATTTGTGAAAAATCTGATGATCTTGTAAAAGAGATTCAAATTAGACTTTCAAGAGGAGTTACCGTGCTTGAAGCAAAGGGTAGTTATACAAATGCTCAAAAGACGTTTATCTACGTAGTAATTCAAAGAAATCAATTATCTGAACTAAAGCAAATTGTTCGCTCAATCGACCCATCTGCCTTTACAACAGTTTCTCCAGTTACAGATATTTTAGGTAAATATAGAGGTTCTGAAACAATATAAAAAAGAGTGCATTAAATGCACTCTTTATTTTTTCATAGATAAAGCTATTCTATTTCTTTTTTCATCCACACTTAAAACCTTAACATCCACTATATCCCCTACGCTAACTATGTCTAGTGGATGTTTTACAAATTTATCTGCAAGCTCACTTATATGAACTAAACCATCTTGATGCACTCCTATGTCTACAAAAGCACCAAAGTCTGAAACATTTCTAACTGTGCCTCTTAAAAGCATTCCTGGCTTTAGATTACTAATTTCAATTACTCCTGATTTCAAAATCGGTTTTGGTAATTCTTCTCTAGGATCTCTACCTGGTTTTTTTATTTCCTTTATTATATCTAAAAGTGTTGGTACTCCAATTTTTAATTGTTCCGATAAACTACTAAAATCAATGTTTTTTAATCTTGCTTCAATATCCTTAACTCCGTCTTTTTTAAGTTCTTTTATATCACAGCCTAGCACTTTTAGGAGTTCTTTTGCAGCCTTATAGGATTCTGGATGGACAGATGTATTATCGAGTGGTTCATTGCTTTCCATAACCCTTAAAAAGCCTGCACACTGTTCAAAAGCTTTAGGTCCTAACCTTTTTACCTTTAAAAGTTCTTTTCTATTTTTAAACTTACCATTTTCTTCTCTATATAAAACTATGTTATCTGCTATAGAAGAAGATATCCCTGATATATATGAAAGAAGGGAAGGTGTTGCTATGTTTAAATCCACGCCTACATTATTAACACTATCTTCTACTACTCCTTTTAAAGAATCATCTAATTTTTTTGCAGTTACATCATGCTGATACTGTCCAACCCCTATTGATTTAGGATCAATTTTCACAAGCTCTGCTAGTGGGTCTTGAAGTCTTCTTCCTATGGATATAGCCCCTCTTAAAGAAACGTCTATATTAGGATATTCTTTAGTTCCAAGTTTAGATGCTGAATATACAGAAGCTCCTGCCTCAGAAACTATTACATAATATAAATCCTTATTTTTTTCAGCTTTTACTTCTTTTATAAGTTTTACAATTACATCTTCAGATTCTCTACTAGCTGTTCCATTTCCAAGAGAAATAACCTCTACATTATATTTATAAATTAATTTTTTCATTATGTTTATGGAACCTTCTACATCATTTTGAGGAGCTGTTGCATAAATTGTAGAAGTTTCTAATAGTTTACCTGTATCATCAAGAACTGCAATTTTACATCCAGTTCTAAATCCAGGATCATATCCTAATATTACTTTCCCTTTTATAGGTGACTGCATAAGAAGTGCTTTTAAATTAGCTTTAAATATATTTATAGCACCCTCTTCTCCCTTATCTGTAAGTTCACTTCGTATTTCTCTCTCAATGGATGGATATATTAATCTTTTAAAAGAATCCCTTATGCTATTTTCTATATACGCATCCGTAATTTTGTTTCCCTTTAAACATCTATTATCAAGATATTCTATTATTTTGTCTTCATCACATCCAATCTTTACAGTTAGTATTTTTTCTTTTTCTCCCCTATTTATTGCAAGTATTCTATGTGGCGGTATCTTGCTTACTAATTCATTATAATCATAGTACATTTCATAAGGAGTAGGTTCTTTGCTTTCACCTTTAGTTACAATTTTACCATTTTTACTAACAAAATTTCTTATCCACTTTCTATAATCCGCTTCATCTGAAATTATCTCGCTTATTATATCCATAGCTCCCTGCAAGGCTTTATTAAAATCAGCTACATCTTTGTCTTCATCTACAAATTTATTTGCAAACTCTTCTATGTTTCCTTCAAAGTCCCCTTTTAATATAGCTTCTGATAAAGGTCTTAATCCTTTTTCTTCAGCAATAATAGCCCTAGTTCTTTTTTGGGTTTATAAGGTCTATAAATATCCTCAAGTTCTGTTAATGTTTCACATTTTAATACCTTACTCTTTAATTCTTCTGTAAGTTTTCCTTGTTCTTCTATCGTTTTTATAACTGTGTTTTTTCTTTCTAAAAGATTTCTTAAATATATTAATCTTTCATTAAAATCTCTTAAAACCTCGTCACTTAAACCACCAGTTCTTTCTTTTCTATATCTTGCAATAAAAGGTACTGTATTACCCTCATCTAGCATTTCAATTACACTTTCAACTTGATCTAAACTAATATTAAACTCTTTAATTAATTTTTGTTTAATGTTTTGCATAAATTAATCCTCCATTATTATCCTTTATTTTTATATTATATCATATTTATTTATGAGCACTCATATTAATATTACAAACATTATTAAGAAGGAAATACTATGAAAAAATATAAAAAACTCTTTATAATCATAATTTTATCATTTTTATTCCTATGCTTTTTTAAAGGGTTAAAATCCTATATTTCATTTTACCATTTTGATTGCTGTAAAGTTAAATCTCACATATCCTATTTATCTTCAAACAAATTAAAGGGCAGATTACCAGGAACAGTTGGAAATCAACTAGCAGCTCAGTATATTAAATCTGAATTTGAAAAAACAGGGCTAAAGCCTCTAGAAAAAACCTATTTTCAAAAATTTAATATTAAGTACCCCTGTAAAATTGAAGGTGAAACTCCTTATTTAAATGTATTAGATAAAGATAATAAAATCATTAAGAGTTTTACCTATGGAAAAGAATTTAAAGAAGATATGTTGAATTTTAAAAACAATTCCATTTTATTTAACAAAGAAAATTCTAATTTTAGTTCTAAAGGTATAAGCGTTACTTCTGGTAATGATAGATTTATACTTTATAAAAGTAAAGATGATTTAAATTTTCGAAGCTCTTTTATGATTAACGCCCCTTCTAGTATGTATATTATGATAACTAATAATACTTTAAACCAAATAAAGAATTATGTTGAAAAAGGATATAGCATAAAATGTTATATTCCTTATAATATTAAATCTTCCTCCGTAGTAAATGTTTTAAGCAAAATAGAGGGCAAAAGCAAGAATTTATATCCTATTGTAATTTCTGCTCATTTTGATCATGTAGGCACAGATTTAAATAATAACGTTTATAATGGTGCTTTAGACAATGCCTCTGGAACTTCATTTTTGTTAGAGCTAAGTAAATATATAAAATCTTTAGGCACTCCAAAGAGAGATATTATATTTGCAGCTTTTAACGGAGAGGAATTCGGGTTTTTAGGAGCAACCGCCTTTGCAAATAAGTATTACAATGAATTAAAAAATAGTAAAGTATTTAACTTTGACATGATAGGCGGAAAAAAATCTTGTGCTCTTTGCCTTATGGGTGCAAAGAAAGATTCTAAATCTAATGAATTTGTTAGATCAATAAGCTCAGCTTGCTCTAGTGAAAAGATTAACTTTAATGAACTATTTGAAGACTCTAGCGATCATACACCTTTTAGAGCTAGGAACATTGATGCTGTAACATTTTGCGACTATGATTTATCAAAAATCCATACACCAAAGGATAAAGTTCAATTTATAGAAAATGATTCTATAAATAGATGTTTTAAAATCGCTTCCAAAGAAATTGTTAAATGCTCCTTTGGATTCAATCCATTTATAAATCATTACAAATTAATCATGTGTATTTCAGGATTAGGAATTGTAATTATATTAATTTATTGTAGTAAATCCAATAAAAAATAAAAAGATTTTGCTTTGCAAAATCTTTTTATTTTTTATTATTCCTTCAAAGCTAAATAAGCGTATATAAACTCATCAATATCTCCATCCATTACTGCATTGGTGTTTGAATTTTCAACCCCAGTTCTATGATCTTTAACTAAATTATAAGGGTGAAAAACATATGATCTTATCTGACTTCCCCATCCGTTATCCTTTAGTTCGCCAGTTAAGTCTTCTATTTTTTCCTTGTGAGCTCTCTCTTTTAACTCTACAAGTTTTGACTTTAATATTTTCATAGCAGTTTCTTTATTGCTATGCTGACTTCTTTCATTTTGACACTGCACAACTATCCCAGTTGGCAAATGAGTTATTCTTATTGCACTTTCCGTCTTATTAACATGCTGCCCACCTGCACCACTTGATCTATAGGTATCAATTTTTAAATCATCACTTTTTATTTCTATATCTTGGTTTTCATTTAACTCTGGCAAAGCTTCAACTGATGCAAAAGAAGTCTGTCTTTTACCATTAGCATTATAAGGAGATATTCTAACAAGTCTATGTATACCTCTTTCTGCCTTTAAATATCCATAAGCATACTGGCCAATTACTCTTAAAGTAACGCCTTTAATTCCCGCTTCATCTGCAGATATTAAATCTAAAATTTCAATTTTAAATCCTCTTCTCTCACACCATCTTCTATACATCCTATATAGCATTTCTGTCCAATCCTGAGCATCATTACCGCCAACACCTACATGTAAATTCAAAATAGCATTATTAGAATCATATTCTCCCGAAAGCATAGTTTTTATTTTAATACTTTCAATATCCTTTTCTAAAAATTTAATTTCAGATTTTATCTCAGTTACAGCTGAATCATCCTCTTCTTCAATAGACATTTCTACTAGCATCTCCAGGTCTTCAGTCCTATTTAAGATTTCATTAAATCCCTCTATTTTATCCTTTATAATTTTACTTTTTGAGTTATTTCCTGAGAAATACAAGTATCGTTCCAGAAATCGGGTTCTTGCATTCTATTTTCATACTCTGATAATCTTATTTTAAGTGTATCAAGGTCAAAGAGAAGCCCTCATTTCATTTGTTTTACTTTTAAGCTCTTTTAATTTATTCATAAATTCTTCAAATTGGACTATCATTTTATTCCTTCTTTCATAAATGTTTTAACTATTAAAATTGAGTTAGAAATAAATTTCTAACTCAATTTTAATTATACTATTCCTCTACCACAACAGTTTTTATATTTTTTACCTGAACCGCAAGGGCAAGGATCGTTTCTTCCAACTTTATCTTCCTTCTTTACAGGTTCTTTTTTTAGAGAACTATCTTGACTTGTTGAAGTTATTTTAGCAACCCTTTCTCTTTCTGGAGCATTTTGCACTCTTACATGGAATAAGTATTTTACAGTATCCACTTTTATACTATTTATCATCTCATCAAACATATCACTACCTTCTATTTGATAAGCCTGCGCTGGATCTTGCTGTCTATAAGCTCTTAATCCTATACCTTGTTTTAAATGTTCCATATTATCTATATGATCCATCCACTTACTATCAACAACTTTTAACAATATAACTCTTTCTATCTCTCTTATTTGTTCATTGCCAAATTCTTCTTCCCTATATTTATAAAGTTGTTTTGCAATTTCTAATAATTTATCTTTTATTTCATCATTAGTTAATGTCTTTAATTCTTCTGACTTTATAAATCCTATCGGCAAGAATATATCTTCTAAGTAATCCACTAATTTTTTAAGTTCATCTTCAAAGCTCTCTTCAACTCCTGAAATGTGAGAATCTACAGCTTCAAAAACGACTTCTTTAATCATATTATCGATTTGCTCTCTAAGGTCTTCACCCTCAAGAACTTCAGATCTTTGTTTGTAAATTACTTCCCTTTGCTTGTTCATAACATCATCATATTGAAGTACTGATTTTCTAGCGTCAAAGTTATTTCCTTCTACCTTCTTTTGCGCACTCTCTATAGCATTACTTACCATCTTACTCTCTATTGCCTCATCATCCTCTAATCCAAGCTTATCCACTACTGCCCTAAATCTGTCTGAAGCAAATATTCTCATAAGATCATCTTCTAAAGAAACATAGAATCTAGATTCACCTGGGTCTCCTTGACGACCTGAACGTCCTCTTAACTGGTTATCTATACGCCTTGATTCATGTCTTTCTGTAGCTATTACTTTTAATCCTCCTAAACTTGGCACCTCTTCTCCTAATTTTATGTCAGTACCACGTCCTGCCATATTAGTTGCTATTGTAACCATGCCCTTTTCCCCTGCATGAGATATTATCTCAGCTTCCTTCTCATGGAACTTAGCATTTAAAACTTGATGAGGAACCCCTTTTCTCTTTAACATTCCGGATAAAAGTTCTGATTTTTCTATACTAACTGTACCAACTAGCATAGGCTGACCCTTTTTATTAGTTTCAACTATTTCATCTACTATAGCTTTATATTTTGCTATTGCAGTTTTATATACTTTATCAGATTGATCTAATCTTGCAACAGGTTTATGTGTAGGTACAACTATAACATCTAGACCATATATTTCTCTAAACTCATTTTCTTCAGTAGCTGCAGTTCCTGTCATACCAGATAATTTATTGTACATTCTAAAATAATTTTGGAATGTAATAGTTGCTAAAGTTTTAGATTCCTTCTGAATTTTAACACTTTCTTTTGCTTCTATTGCTTGATGAAGTCCATCACTATATCTTCTTCCTTCCATTATTCTTCCTGTGAACTCATCTACTATTATAACTTCCCCATCTTTTACCATGTAATCTTTATCTCTCTTCATTAAATAATTAGCTTTTAAAGCTTGAACTACATGGTGCTGTATCTCCATATGCTCTGGGTCTGCATAATTATCTAGTTTAAAAAATGCTTCAGCTTTTTTTACACCTTGCTGAGTTAATATTACTGAATGAGCCTTCTCATCTACTGTAAAATCTCCAGTTTCGGTTCCGTCTTCTTCTTTTTCTCCTTTTACCAATGTAACTACAAAAACTGAGCAATTTTATATAAATCTGTAGACTTTTCTCCTTCTCCTGAAATTATAAGAGGGGTTCTGGCTTCATCTATGAGTATAGAGTCAACCTCGTCAACTATACAGAAATTAAGCTTTCTTTGAACTCTTTCTTCTTTATAAACTACCATATTGTCTCTTAAATAGTCAAAACCTAGTTCGTTATTTGTACCATAAGTTATATCAGAATTATAGGCATTTCTTCTCTCATCTGGTTCCAAGTCATGTACTATTACCCCTACTGATAACCCTAAAAAGTTGTATATCTTTCCATTGTTCTCAGCATCTCTTTTTGCCAAGTAATCATTAACTGTAACTATATGGACACCTTTTCCAGATAGTGCATTTAAATATGATGGCAAGGTTGCAACTAGAGTTTTACCTTCTCCTGTTTTCATCTCAGCAATTCTTCCTTGATGCAGTACAACTCCACCTATTAACTGCTCTTTAAAATGTTTTAAACCAATAGTTCTAACAGAAGCCTCTCTTACTACTGCAAATGCTTCTGGTAATATATCATCTAAAGTTTCACCTTTTTGTAATCTCATTTTGAATTCATCAGTTTTTGCTCTAAGTTCATCATCACTTAAGGATTGCATTTTAGAATCATAGCTTTCAATTTTATCAATTATAGGCTTTATTCTCTTCAACTGTCTCGTACTATATGTTCCAAATACCTTTTCTAGTAATCCCATTTTTTAACCTCACCATTCTTTTAAAATTTTATATTATAATACCAATAAATTATATCATCTAATAAGTATATATTCAACTTTATTAACTTCATTTACCTGCACCTGGTTATTTACTAATATATAGTTTTTTTAGTATAAAAAAATATACTTGGTAATTATTTAACATTTATTGTTTTTTAATCTATTTTTAGCTATAATTAAACTTAGTTTTATAGTATTATATTTAATAAAATTATTTAGAATAAAACTTAGTTTTAGGAGGTTATTATAATATGCTACCTACTTCTCCTTGTTTTGTACTATATTTAGAAATGATTAAAGATCTAAATTTAAGTTACTCTCAATTAAAGGGTTTAATAAATAAATATTCTTTTGAAAACATTTATTTTTTTACCAACAATTGTGATATTAGCATAAAATCCTTAATTTCAGAATTAAATTCTATGAAGCTCTTATGCAACCCAAAGAATGTAATGACACCTACTTATTTATTAATTAAGTATTGTAAGGCTTTAATGCCTACATTCTCTGCTTATCCAATATCTTATAATAATGATTTATGGGATTTTTATGCTCAAGATATAAAAATAAATTATGAGAACCCTGATATTATATTTATATGTACAAATAATTTAAGGAAAAAACATTTAGATTTAATACAAAACTCAAATATTCCAATAGCTATTTCTTCTAACTTGTGTATCAATAGGCTTGCTAATTGTACGAGTTGTACTAAAAAATGCTATATAAAAACAATAATATCTAATTATAAAAACAGGGTAATATTGCCTGATCCCCCTCCTTTTTATAATTCGTCTATATATAAACAATTAAACATTCAACCAAAACATACGGTTCTAATCTCTCATTCTTTAAGAGATGATTATATTCAATATAAACGTACAGGTTGTAAATTTGTGCTAATACTTAAGGACAAAAAAATAAAGATAAATATTTAAATTTACCTCATTCTATAGATATAGTTGCTGATAATTTTGACAATCTTTCTAACTTTTTAAACCTAAAATAAGCCAGTGTATACACTGGCTTATTTTATATATATTAGAACTCTGGTTCTATTAATCCATAGTCGCCATCATTTCTCTTATAAACTACATTTACTTCTGAAGTTTCGGAATCTTGATATACGAAAAAACTGTGTCCTAAAAGTTCCATCTGTAAAACCGCTTCTTCCGAAGACATAGGCTTTATTGCAAAACGTTTAGTTTTTACTATTTTAGCTTCTTCTTCCTTTCCACTATTCTCATACTCAGGTATATAATTAAATCTTACAGAACTTAAATAAGTTTTCTTTCTCGCTAATTTAGTTTTTTGTTTTCTAATCTGTCTCTCTATTTTATCAACTACGAGATCTATAGCTGCGTACATATCTTGGTTAACTTCCTCGCCTCTTAATATGATACCATTAAAAGGTATAGTTATTTCAATTATTTTATCATTCTTTTGAACACTTAAAGTTACATTTGCATATACACTAGGCTCAAAATACCTGTCTAGTTTATTCATCTTCTTCTCTATTACTCCCTTTAGAGCCTCAGTTACCTCTATGTTTTTACCTGCAAATTTTATTATCATGTTGTCAGCCCCTTTCGAAATAGATAAACTCTATAAGAATTATTTTCTATATTCTAACTCTAAGATATTTAAAATACAAGTGTATTTTTCAGAATTGACACAATATTGCGTAGAATTACCTTCACTTCATTAATCAATACTTGTTTTATTTATATTTATCTTACCTATTCATTATGTGCAAATATATATTTTTTATGATATAATTTTCTTGTTGGGTATTTTTTCATTTCAATAAAAAAAGACAGATATAAAATACCTGTCTTATATGAATTAGCTGACCTGATCTTTGACCCCACACTCGCCTGCTGGAGCTTTTGCTACTAAGAATTAACTTCTCACTACTCACCCTCTCGCCTTTAAGCGGCAGGACTAACTTCTAAGCCGCACCATGCTCATTAAACTTTGTTTAACTTACGTGGATCGTTTCGCCTGCGACTGGCATCGACTTTCAACCACAAACCTAATTCAATACATTATCTATTATATCTTACTTTTAGCCGCAGTCAAGATAAATATTTTAGAAACCTTATTTTTTATTAACTCTAAAGAACAAAAATAAGAAGTTGCACCTGTTGTAATCACATCATCTACAATTAAAATTTTTTTATTTTCTAATTTACCCTTTTTAACTTTAAAACTTTCTTTTAAATTGAGCCATCTCTCATCACTTGAAAGTCCTATTTGATCTTTAGTATCCTTAACCTTATATATAAGCTTCTTTACTGGTTTTTTAAAATAGTTTCCTATTATTATTGCCAAATACTCACTTTGATTGTAGCCTCTTTTTTCTTTGTATTACAAGATAGAGGAACAAAAGTTATAATATCATAATCTAATTTTCTCTCCTTTAATAATTCTATCATAAAATATGCAAGTAAATCTCCAGCTTTAAAACAAGATTTATACTTTAGTTTCAAAATTAGTTCTTTAGCTGCACTAGAATAATATAGGGCACTATATATTTCAATTCTTTTTTCCTCTACATCTATAGTTTTATAATCTTTACAGATTTTAAGTTTATTACTACAGCTTTTACAGACATAGTATTCATAATCTAAATCACAACTACATATTAAACATTTTTCTTCTTTAAAATATATTATATCTAGAAAACATTTTGTAAGATATTTTACATAATAAAAAAACTTACACTTCATATTAATAAACTACACCTTATTAAATTCCTTTCTTTAAACTACATCCTTAAATTTTAATTATATGTTCTAAAATAATTTACTACTAGTTTTATTCTTCCAATATACTACTTATTCTCCACTTCAAAGAGGAATATCTCTCAAAGCTTCTATCATTATTTATCATAAAATGCACTGCTTTTAAACTTCCTACTAAAACAACTAATTTTTTCGCCCTTGTTATGCCAGTATACAGTAGATTTTTGTTCATAAGAAGTGGAGCTCCAATAAACATTGGCATAATAACAACTGGAAATTCACTTCCTTGACTTTTATGTATAGTCATTGCATAAGCTAAAGTTAATTCATCTAGATACATAGAATCGTAAATAACTCTTTTATCATCATCAAAAACAACAGTAACTCTATCCTCTTCCTTATCTATACTCTCAACAAAACCTACATCGCCATTAAAAACTCCAACACCTTCTTCGCTTCCATCTACCTTACACCATTTTATAGAATAATTATTTTTAGTTTGCATAACTTTGTCTCCAACCCTAAAAATATAATTTCTAAATTCTCTTTCTCTTTTATACTCAGCTGGTGGATTTAAAACCTGCTGCAGTCTAAGATTTAAATTTTCCACACCTAAAATTCCTTTTCTCATGGGAGACAATATTTGAATGTGCTCCATCTTGTTCCATTTGCTGTTAAACCTAGGAAGTCTAGAACTTATCAAGTCAACTATGGTATCCAAAATTTTATTACTATCATCTTCATTAATAAAATAAAAATCATTATTCTTCATATTTAATGTTGGCATTTGTCCTTCATTAATCTTATGTGCATTTACAATAATCATACTTTCTTTTGCCTGTCTAAATATTTCCTTAAGCCTAACTACCCTTACACAGTTACTCTCTATAATGTCTCTTAATACATTTCCAGGTCCCACTGAAGGTAGCTGGTCTACATCTCCAACAATAATTACTCTTGTTCCTATACCTATAGCCTTTAAAAGATTATTCATAAGTATTATATCAATCATTGAAGCTTCATCAATAATAACCACATCGCATTCTAAAGGACTCTCCTCCCCCTTTGAAAACATTGCTTCATCAGAATTTCCGAATCCAAGTTCTAATAGCCTATGTATAGTTTTAGCTTCATGCCCTGTTGCTTCTTCCATTCTCTTTGCAGCTCTTCCCGTAGGTGCTGCCATAAAAACGGAAAGGCCTTGCTTTTGAAATATTTCAGTTATACAATTAATTATTGTAGTCTTTCCCGTGCCAGGACCTCCAGTTATTATTTCTATACCTGAATCTAAAGCTCCCTTTATAGCCTCTTTTTGTGAAGGAGAAAAATTAATGTCATTATTCTTTTCAAATTCTTTAATTTCATTTTCTACATTTATATCTATATTGTCATGTTTCACCAACGACAAAGTTATTATTTTTTGTTACATTAAGCTCCGAATAATAAAATATCAAATTAAAAGCACATAAATCCTCATTAATTTCTTCTATTTTTAATTTTCCTTCCAAAGCGCAATCATAGATGCTCTTTTCAATAATATCTTTATCTACCAAAAGAATATCCTTTGCATTCTCAACTAATTTTTTTAGTGGCATATATGTATTTCCAAGAGAGCAAAACTCATTTATCAAATATTTAACCCCGCTTTGTATTCTAAAAGGTGAATTTTTATCAATGCCAAGACTTCTAGCAATTTTATCTGCAGTTTTAAACCCTATTCCCCATATATCTTCTGTAAGAACATAAGGATTATTTTTTACTGTATTTATAGACTCTTTACCATATCTTTTATATATTTTAACGCATTGATTTGGAGTAACACCATAGGTTTGAAGAAAAACCATAATATTTTTTACTTCTCTTTGTTTATAATAAGACTCCCTAATCAAATCGATCTTTTTCTTTCCAATACCCTCTATTTCCCTTAACCTATCTATATCATTATCTAATATGTCTAGCGTATCTTCACCAAAATGTTCAACTATTTTTTTAGCAGTTACTGTACCAATTCCAGATATGACGCCTGATGATAGATATTTTTCTATACCATTAATAGAATCAGGTAGTACTTCTTCGCAGCTAGACACCTTAAACTGCTGCCCAAATTTAGGATGTAATATCCACTCCCCTTGCATTTTAAGTGTTTGTCCCTCTATTATATAGGGTATGCATCCAACTATAGTCTCATCTTTTCCTTTATATTCTAGCTTCGCCACAACATAGCCATTTTCTTCATTTTTAAAAATAATATCTTGAACAACTCCTTGTAAATCCAACATAAATCATATGACACCTTGGCTTATAATATTGGTGACTTTCTCCTTTCTAGTTTATTAAATATTAACAAACCTGTCTTTAGTATTCCTATTCTTTTAGTATAATATACCAACGAAATAAATAAAACCACCAATTTTTAAACTTGGTGGTTTTATTTAAATCAAATTATAAATATTTTTTTATCTCTTCTACTTTGTTTAATTCTTCCCATGGAAGTTTAACATCTGTTCTTCCAAAATGTCCATAAGCCGCTACCTGTTTATAAATAGGTCTTCTTAAATCAAGATTTTTTATTATAGATGCAGGTCTTAAATCAAAAACTTTATCTATAATTGTAGCTATTTTTTCTTCGCTTACTTTTCCAGTTCCAAAAGTGTCGACTACAATAGATACAGGTTTTGCAACTCCAATTGCATAAGCTAGTTGAATCTCTAGTTTATCTGCAGCTCCTGCAGCAACTAAATTTTTAGCAACCCATCTTGAAGCATATGCAGCTGATCTATCAACTTTTGTTGGATCTTTTCCTGAAAAAGCTCCGCCACCGTGTCTTCCGTATCCACCATAAGTATCTACGATAATTTTTCTTCCTGTTAAACCTGAATCTCCTTGAGGTCCACCAACTACAAATCTTCCTGTTGGATTTATATAATATTTTGTATTTTCATCCAATAATTCAGCTGGAACTATTGGTTTAATTACATATTCTTTTAAGTCCTTTTCAATTTGCTCAATTGTAACATCTGGGCAGTGCTGAGTTGATATAACAATTGTATCTATTCTAACAGGCTTGTCATCTTCATACTCAACAGTAACCTGTGTTTTACCATCTGGTCTTAAATATTTTAAAGTTTCATCTTTTCTTACAACTGATAGCTGCTTTGCAAGCTTATGTGCCATAGATATAGGAAGTGGCATAAATTCAGGAGTTTCGTTAGTAGCAAAGCCAAACATCATACCTTGGTCTCCTGCTCCAATTGCATCTTCTTTATCCATTTCACCTTTTTTAGATTCAAGAGCTTCATTAACACCCATAGCTATGTCGCCTGATTGCTCATTTATAGAAGTAATTACAGAACATGTATCTGAATCAAATCCAAATTTTGCTCTAGTGTAACCAATTTCTCTCACAGTTTCTCTTACAACTTTTGGTATATCCACGTAGCAATTAGTTGATATTTCTCCCATTACCATAATCATGCCTGTAGTTGTAGCAGTTTCACAAGCTACCCTAGCATTAGGATCTTTTTCTAATATGGCATCTAATACGCCATCTGAAATTTGATCACAGATTTTATCTGGATGCCCCTCTGTTACTGATTCTGAAGTAAATAATTTTCTCATAATTTCGGTTCTCCCCTCACATTTCTTTTAATAAAAAAACAAAACCCCTTCAAATAAGAAGAGGTTAGAAATCTACCTTCTCTTATCTCGCAGAACTACAAATTAATCTGCAGGAATTGGCACCATTGCATTTCTGCCGGTTGCCGGGTTTCATCGGGCCCTTTCCCTCCACCTCTCTTGATAAGAGTACATATTCAATTAGTCTTTCAATAGTAAGTATATTAACATAAGATTAACATACTGTCAAGAGCATTAAAACCTATATTTACCATACATCTATATAATTAGGTTTTAAAACCCTAAAAAAAACGCATATTTCAGCGTTTTTGGTGGAGGAAGATGGATTCGAACCATCGAAACGGAATCGTAACAGATTTACAGTCTGCCCCCTTTGGCCACTCGGGAATTCCTCCATGTGGAGCTGGCAATAGGAATCGAACCTACAACCTGCTGATTACAAGTCAGCTGCTCTACCGTTGAGCCATGCCAGCATTTCATGGTGGGCACAACAGGGCTCGAACCTGTGACCCTCTGCTTGTAAGGCAGATGCTCTCCCAGCTGAGCTATGCGCCCATGA
Organism: Haloimpatiens sp. FM7315; assembly: GCA_041861885.1. Taxonomy (NCBI): domain Bacteria; kingdom Bacillati; phylum Bacillota; class Clostridia; order Eubacteriales; family Clostridiaceae; genus Haloimpatiens; species Haloimpatiens sporogenes. The sequence goes on along the minus strand of JBGVUE010000001.1, from coordinate 1,045,205 downwards.
AATACAAATATCAATTTTTAAAATGGTGGAGGAAGATGGATTCGAACCATCGAAACGGAATCGTAACAGATTTACAGTCTGCCCCCTTTGGCCACTCGGGAATTCCTCCACGTGGAGCTGGCAATAGGAATCGAACCTACAACCTGCTGATTACAAGTCAGCTGCTCTACCGTTGAGCCATGCCAGCATTTCATGGTGGGCACAACAGGGCTCGAACCTGTGACCCTCTGCTTGTAAGGCAGATGCTCTCCCAGCTGAGCTATGCGCCCATGAAATACAAATATTAATTTTTTAAAATGGTGGAGGAAGATGGATTCGAACCATCGAAACGGAATCGTAACAGATTTACAGTCTGCCCCCTTTGGCCACTCGGGAATTCCTCCACGTGGAGCTGGCAATAGGAATCGAACCTACAACCTGCTGATTACAAGTCAGCTGCTCTACCGTTGAGCCATGCCAGCATTTCACTGTCTTACACTTGAGCATCAGGCTAATACACTTTGCCGTCAACATGTATCATTATATACGGTGGTGGCTAACATTTCAATTTCAAAACCGAGCTATTATGCTAAATAGAACCTTAAATTCTCTTTTTTCTCTTACATCCTCTTCATTACTCCTATACACATTTAAATTATTTATTAGAACAAAATACCCTTTATTTCTTGTTGTATTAAATACAGAATATCCATAGAATTTTAATCAATAATAGTCTACTCCTCAATTTTTACAAATAAGCCTATCCAAAAGCATTTGTATAAAACATAATAATATATTAAAATGTATCCTATCAAGGAACTACAGTTTAGGAGGTTATTATGCAAAAATTACTAAGTAAATTAAGAAGATGTATAAATGATTATAAATTAATAGAAAATAATGACAAGATATGCGTTGGGGTTTCTGGTGGTAAAGATAGCCTTACCCTATTAAGATTATTAAAAGCCTATCAAAGGTTTTCTCCTGAAAAATTTGAATTAATTGCAATAACACTAGACACTGGTGTAGGAGCAGATTTTTCTAAAATAAAAAGTTTTTGTAATGATATAGAAGTAGATTATCATATTATTAAAACTGATATAAATGAAGTTGTATTTAATATAAGAAAAGAAAAAATCCTTGCTCTTTATGTTCTAAATTAAGACATGGAGCTCTTAACGATAATGCAAAAAAACTGGGTTGTAATAAGGTTGCTTTAGGACATAACAAAAATGATGCTATAGAAACACTATTAATGTCCATGTTCTACGAGGGCAGAGTTCACTGTTTTTCACCTGAAACTTATTTAAGTAGAATTAAAATAGATATAATAAGACCTCTTCTTTATATAAATGAAAACGAAATAAAAAGTTTATGCAAAAAATATGATTTTCCTATTGTTAAAAATCCTTGTCTTGCAAATGGATTTACAAAACGTGAATTTGTAAAAAAATTAACTGACTCTTTAGAGAAAGATGTTCCTGATATAAAGGACAGACTTTTAAAATGTTTAACTAATGAAGAACAATTGAGTATTTGGCATATTAAAAAATAAATTTTAATTGCATCCCCTTTAATATTTTTACATGAAAGAACATATAAATTAACATAAGGGGGTGTGTTAATATTGGAAAAAGTAAAAATCAACTATAAAGATAGCTTATCTTATTATAAGCTGTCCTATTTTTGAAAGACTATATCGATAATAATTCATTAATTGTTTGTATAGGCACTGATAGATGCATAGGTGATTGTTTAGGTCCCTTAATAGGAACATATTTAAAAGATGATAATTTTCCACTACCCGTATATGGAACAATATCTAAACCCATTCATGCTTTAAACCTACAAGATAGTCTACAAAAATTAGAGTTTTGCATCCAGATTCAAAAATACTAGCAATAGATGCTTGCCTTGGAGAAACTTCTTGCATAGGAGAAATCCAGGCAAGGGATTATCCTATTCATCCTGGAAAGGGTGTTGGAAAAGTGTTGCCTGACGTAGGTTCTTTTTCTATTATTGGCATTGTAGACTCTAATGATTCTAATGAAATTTTTACAAATAGAAATATACGATTTAATTTAATAATGGAAATGGCAAAAGTAATAAAAAAATCTATATATCATAGCTATTATTTATACTTAGAAAAATTATCTAAAGAGTAAATAAAAGGCTAATGCACTAGTTTATTTACTTAGCCATAAATTAGTGCATTAGCCTCTTTATTATATTTTTAATCTATTAAACTTATATCATCACTTTTATAAGCATCATCTAATTTATCTAAAAAGTCCAATACTTTTCCTGTTCCTAAAGCTACACAGGACACAGAGTCATCTGCAATACTGACTGGCACCTTTGTTACCTCTTCTATAAGCTTGTCTAAACCATTTAACAGTGAGCCACCACCAGTCATAACGATTCCCTTATCAGCTATGTCTGCTGCAAGCTCTGGAGGAGTCCTTTCTAAAACAGAATGCGCACATTCTGCAATAGCATACACAGCTTCCCTTAAAGCTTCTTCCATTTCTGTAGAAGATACGGTTAGATTTTTAGGAAGTCCTGTTATTAAGTCTCTTCCTCTAATCTCCATAAAAACTTCTTCTTCTCTTTTATAAGCAGTTCCTATATTTACCTTAAGATCTTCCGAAGTTCTCTCACCTATCATAAGTTTGTGTTTTTTTCTAATGTATTTTGTTATAGCCTCATCAAAAGTATTTCCTGCTACTTTAATTGAGGATCTTACTACCATACCACCTAAAGATATAATAGCAACATCAGTAGTTCCACCACCAATATCAATTACCATATTACCACTGGCTTTTGTTATATCAAGCCCAGCACCAATAGCCGCTGCTAAAGGCTCTTCAATTAAGAACACCTTCTTGGCACGAGCATTAATAGCTGCATCTCTAACAGCTCTTTTTTCAACTTCTGTAGCTTCACAAGGCACACACACTACCACACTTGGAGCCGACATTCTTCTATTTCCACAAGCTTTTTTATAAAATGCTTCAACATTTTTTCCGTAATATCATAGTCCGATATCACACCGTCTTTTAATGGTCTAATAGCGACTATATTTCCCGGAGTTCTTCCTATCATTTGTCTTGCTTCTTCACCAACTGCTAAAACCCTATTATTGTTTCTATCTATTGCAACTACTGAGGGTTCTTTTAATATAACACCTTTTCCTTTAACATATACAAGTACTGTTGCAGTGCCTAAATCTATTCCTAAGTCTGTCCCTATTTTAAAAAACATTCCTTATTTCACTCCACTTCTATACTTTTGTGTATTGTTCTACATCAATATAATTATAATTCTACACTATATATTAAAATCCTTCAATATCCTTATAAGGAATGTTTAAACATTAAATTTCATTTAATATTTAACTTCCCATAACCTTATATTTCATCTTGGTAGCTTTTCCGCCCCTTATATGTCTTTCGGATTTGTTCAAATCTAAGATATCTTTTGCTTTTTTCGCTATTTGAGGGTTTAATTTTGGTAATCTCTCTGTCATATCTTTGTGTATAGTACTTTTACTAACTCCAAAAATCTTTGCTGTTTTACGTATAGTAGCTTTAGAACTAATAATATAGTCTGCTACTTCCATTACTCTTTCCTCTATATAATCTTTCAAATTCAACTGCAACCTCCTTATTACTTATATATTAATAATATGCATTATTTCCTACATTAATTACCTATAAATCCAGGTTTAATCCAATATTCAGCAGGAAATAATTTTCCTGCTGAACTAGATTATATTTAATACTTAATGTATTTATTTGGATTTACATTATTATTATCTTTTAAGATTTCAAAGTGTAAATTGCTTCCATATTTTTCTTTGTAGGATCTCAAACTTGTATTTCCAACTTCTCCTACTTTTTCACCTTGTTTTATTTTTTGACCAACTTTAACAGGTATATCCTTTGATAAATTTGCATAAACTGATTTCAAGCCATTTTGATGATCTATAACCACTTGTTGACCAAAACTGTTTTTGTTTTCATTTACCTCAGTAACAACACCATCACCAACAGCTACTACTTTTTTTCCTAATTCTGCTGAAATATTTATTCCAAAATTAGGTCTATATGTACCTGTAGTTTCTGAATACACTGGTGTTTCAGAATAGTTTTCTGCCAATTTTCCATCTACGGGTTTCATCATTTTTAAATTTGTAGCCTTTGATACTGCGATTTCATTGTTTTTAGTTATAGATGTAGCTTGCTTATTTTTGTTGTTTTTTACCTCTAATGAGTTTTCGTATTCAGCTTCCTTCATTAGTGAATCATCAACCAAGGAAATTTCTGACTTCTTTTCCTTTTCTTCTAATTTTTTTGCTTGTTTTTGTGCCTCTATCTTTTCTCTATTTTGAGCTTGTTCCTTAGCTATTTTATGATTTTTAGAATTGATAGCCGCAGCAGTAGCCGCAACACATAAGCAAACAAATAAAATTACGTATATTGCCTCCTTTCTAATTGTCTTTGAAGATTTTTCATTGTTATTCATCATATTTCCACCTCCATTTTCTAGTTTGTCCAGTATATAGAAAAAAATACACTTATTTTTTATTTTTTTATATTTATTTTGCAAAAAATTTTTATTTAAATCATCATTAAAGAGCTAAATAAAAAAGCACTCTAATTATCAAAATTAAATTACTATAATTTTGATAATTAGGGTGCTTAACTTTTTGTACGAAAAGATTATTTAGTAGCTAACATTATCCATTCGCTCAATTTTTACATTACTATAATAATGCTTTAAAATTTCTTTATATTTAATTCCGTTTTTGGCCATAACATTTGCTCCCCATTGACTCATACCTACTCCATGTCCATAGCCTTTACATTGAATTTCTACATTTTTTTCCTTAAATATCAATGAAAAATTAGCAGAATTTAAGTTAAATACTTTTCTAAATTCAGTTCCTTTAATTACTATACCTCCTAATTTTATTTTATTTACACTACCGCCTTTTGTTCTTTCAACTATTTTAACAGTGTTTTTTACAGTTGATAAACTTAATTTAGCCTTTGGATATGCTTTATTAATAGTATTTATAAAACTATTATAATCTACTTTTTTCACTTTTATATTTTCCTGCAATTTCCTCTCCCTTACTGGATACACTTTTTAAATAAGGGACACTGTTTGAAAACACTTCTTTTGCATCTTCTGTATTACCACTACTAATTGCAAAGTAATATGGACACATAGCTAATTTGTTATCATATGTAAGAACTTCACCAGAAGTTCGTTTAACTGCTTGTACTAATTTTTCCCATAACTCTTCCCTGTCTTTTGAAGGCCACCCATTTAATCTCTTTTCTTTAGATAAATATACTTGACAATGAACCGTATCACAAAGATCTCCACCTTCAGCATTTTTACAAGAACTACCTCCAAACTCTTTTATATGAGCCATTGCATAAGTTCTTGCAGCTATAGCTTGTGCTTTTAAGGCTTCTATATGAAAATTTGCAGGCATTTCTCCCGCAACAACACCTGTAACATAATCTTCTAAATACATCTCTTTAATCTTTTTCTCAGAATCTATATATATTTTAATCTTAGGTCCCTTTCCATCATACTTTCCATTAAACATACGCCTTGCATTATCTACAAATTTATAAGATTTATTCACATTAACTTCTTTACTATTAATATAAAAGTTACCTATTCCAACAAATATCATTGAAAACAAAACTACAGATAGCATTCCAATTATTATAATTGAAGATATTTTGCCAAAACAATTTGTAACTACTTTTATATATTTCCTTATCATGTATATTTCTTTACTACTTCTTTTCACCAATATGCCTCCTTATATTCTCATTTTATTAACTTTTGTTTACTCATTATAAATATATTATAGATACTTACAAATTATGTTTGTTTTTAAATCAACAATATTTTAAGTAGCTTTATTCAGACTTATTAATTTATTTTATATGTATTTAATTAAACCACTACAAAAATTAAAGCCTGTAAATTATTACAGACTTTATATATATTCAATAAAATTATTCCTCTATTCTATTTATGTTTCCACCTATACTTTTAAATTTATTTTCAATGTTCACATAACCTCTGTCGATATGATATATATCTCCTATTTTGGTGCATCCCTCTGCTGCCAGTCCTGCTAGTATTAATGCAGCTCCAGCTCTTAAATCTGTAGTTTTAACCTCTGCCCCAGTTAATTTTTGTACTCCTTCTATCACAGCAGATCTTCCATCGAGTTTTATTTTAGCCCCCATTCTTTTCAATTCAGGGGTATGCATAAACCTATTTTCATACATAGTTTCAGTTATTATGCTGGTTCCATTTACTGTACAAAGTAAAGCCATCATTTGGGCCTGCATATCTGTAGGAAATCCTGGATAAGGCATAGTTTTTATATCTACTGGCTTTAAATCTCTATTACCATCTACAATAATGCTATCTCCCATAGTGTGTATATCTACATTCATTTCTGTTAATTTTGCTATTATTGGTTTTACATGTTCATGATTTACATTGTTAATTTTTATCTTGCTTCTTGTTATAGCAGCAGCTACCATAAAAGTTCCTGCTTCTACTCTATCATATATTGGTTTGTGCACAGTACCTTTTAGTTCTTTTACACCAATTATTCTTATTTTATCCGTGCCTGCACCAATTACATTAGCTCCCATACTGTTTAAAAATTTTGCAAGATCAACTATCTCAGGTTCTTCTGCCGCATTTTCTATTATAGTTTCACCTTCTGCAAAAATTGAAGCCATAATTATATTTTCTGTAGCTCCTACAGAGGGAAAATCTAAATATATATTACTACCTTTTAATTTACTCGTATTAGCCTCTACATAACCATGCTCAATATTAATATCAACACCTAAAGCAGCTAAACCTTTAAGATGCAAATCAATAGGCCTTGTTCCAATGTTGCACCCTCCTGGAAGTGAAATCTTAAATTTTCCAAAACGAGCTACCATAGGTCCCATAATTAAAAAAGATGCCCTCATTTTTCTAACAAGTTCTGTTGAAGGTTCTGCCAAAGTTAAATTCGAATTATCAATTACTATTCTCTTATTTTCTTCATCTATTTTTATATTAGAATTTAATATTCTTAAAATTTCACAAATAACAAATACATCCTCTAACATAGGTGCATTCTCTATAACACATTCTTTATCACACAATATACTTGCTGCAATTATTGGAAGAATTGAATTTTTAGCAGAACTAATATTTACTTCGCCACTTAATTTTTTTCCTCCATAGATTAATATCTTTTCCATAATATCCCCCATTTCTTATACTAATAATTCATTATTATTTGCGGAGTTCCAATTATTACATAGCTTCCAGATTCATACCGACAAATAGCATAATTAAAATCTACAATTCCTCTATTTACTTTGATAACATCATACCTACCTGTGTAACAAACTGTATTATATCCATTGTTAATTTTTACAGATTGAATATTATTAACATGTTTTTTCTTTAATAAATTAATTATTTTATCATTATAGGTATTTAAATCCTCATTATCTATTTTTGCTTTAACATAGCAAAAATATTTATTGTTTTTTGTAAATTTATGTTACTTATTGATTTCTCAATTTTATTTTTAAAGTTTTCTAATTGATTTTTTTCGCAACTAAAGCATAAATTTAACGTTATTAGATACTTCCCTTGGTCTTTACTACTTTGTATATATCCTGAAATTTTGTTATCTTTAAACTCTATAGAATATAAATTAGTTTCATTTAACTCTTCTGTTTTCACATTTAACCCTAAATTTCTTTTTATATCTCTGCAAACATCCCCTCCATTATTTTTTACATAAAAAGAAGTTGTTATTCCATTCTCAATTATCTTTCCATCAACACTTTCAATAATTTCATTAAATAAATTTTCATTTGCATTACTATGATAAAAACAATTTTCAAGTAAAAATACACATGAAATTGATGTTATTAAAAATATGCCTATAAATTTATTAATTTTTTTCACTGTTACCCCCTGCCCTTCCTTTGAAATTATTTACATTATCATGAAAATTTATACAAATTAATTAAATAAATTTTTTCAAAGAAAAGACAAATTATAATAGGAATATATTACTAATATATAAGTTTTTAAAAAAATGTGATTATTTAATAGACATACCTCCTTAAATTCTTCATTTTATTGCTAAATTAATTTTTCACAAAAATAAACTATGTTTTAAGTAACGCAAATTTATGCTTTACCTAAAACATAGCTTCATAATTTCAATATAGTTTTAAATTTAAATCTATAACAAGTCCTTAAATTTTAATCTAACTAAAGCTCTACATAGAGCAATTTCTGCCCTATTTACATCTAAACCTTCTTCTCTATTTTTAAGTCTATTTTCAGCTCTTTCTTTAGCTTTCTCAGCTCTATTAAAGTCTATTTCTTCTTTCCATTCACTAGCATCACATAAGACTATTATATTATCCTCTTCTACTTTCATTAACCCACTTGAAGTAAAAAGTCTTTTTACCTCACCTTTATTGTCCTTTATAACTGTCACAGTAGGCTTTAAATTAGCTATAATAGGGGCGTGTTTAGGAAGTATACCTATATGTCCTTCTGTCGTTTCAGTATTTATGCTTTTAATTTCTCCATCATAGAGCTTTCTTTCAGGAGTTATTATAGTAAGCTTTAAACTTGTACTCATATAGATTCTCCTATCTATTCTTCCATTATTTTACGAGCTTTTTCCACTGCATCGTCTATTGTTCCTACGAACAAGAATGCTGATTCTGGAAGATTATCGTGTTTACCCTCTAATATTTCTTTGAATCCTCTTATGGTTTCTTTTATAGAGACATACTTACCTTTCATTCCTGTAAATTGCTCTGCTACAGTGAAAGATTGTGATAAAAATCTTTGAACTTTTCTCGCTCTTGCAACAACCAATCTATCTTCTTCAGACAATTCATCTATACCTAATATAGCAATTATATCTTGAAGTTCTCTATATCTTTCTAGTAAATGTTTTACCTTTTGCGCAACATCATAATGCTCTTTTCCAACAATCCTTGGATCTAATATTCTAGAAGTAGAATCTAATGGATCTACCGCTGGATATATTCCAAGTTCAGCTATAGATCTTGATAAAACTGTTGTAGCATCTAAATGGGTAAATGTTGTAGCTGGTGCTGGGTCTGTAAGGTCATCTGCTGGAACATAGACAGCCTGAACAGAAGTAATTGATCCATTTTTTGTAGATGTAATTCTCTCCTGTAATGCTCCCATTTCTGTAGCAAGGGTTGGCTGATAACCAACTGCACTAGGTATTCTACCTAGAAGTGCAGAAACTTCAGATCCGGCTTGAGTAAATCTAAATATATTATCTATAAACAAAAGAACATCCTGTCCTTGATCTCTAAAGTATTCTGCCATAGTAAGACCAGTAAGCGCAACTCTCATTCTTGCACCAGGTGGTTCATTCATTTGTCCAAATACCAAAGCAGTTTTTTCAAGAACACCAGAATCTTTCATTTCATGATATAAATCATTACCTTCTCTTGTTCTTTCTCCTACACCTGTAAATACAGAAAGTCCGCCATGCTCTTTAGCTATATTGTTTATAAGCTCTTGGATTAAAACTGTTTTACCAACACCTGCACCACCAAATAGTCCAATTTTTCCACCTTTTTGGTAAGGAGCTAGTAAATCTATAACTTTAATTCCAGTTTCAAACATCTCAGGTTCAACTGACTGTTCTGCAAAACTTGGAGCTGGTCTATGAATTGGATAATACTCATCCGCAACTACTTCTCCACATTTATCTATTGACTTTCCTAAAACATTGAATAATCTTCCTAAAGCTTTTCTTCCAACTGGAACTGATATAGGTTTACCAGTATCAATAGCTTCCATACCTCTTTTTAAACCTTCAGTTCCTTCCATAGAAATAGCTCTTATTATATCGTCTCCTATATGTTGTTCAACTTCAGCTACAACTACTCTACCATCAAGTTTTATATTTATTGCATTATATATATTAGGTAGAAAATCCGAATCAAATTTAACATCTATAACTGGTCCTATGATTTGAACAACTTTTCCAATATTTCCCGCCATGTATTCACCTCCAAAGGTTTATTATTTTTGAGCTTCAGCTCCACCTACTATTTCTGAAATCTCCTGAGTTATTATACTTTGTCTTATTCTATTGTATTTTAAAGTTAGTTTATCTAAAAGATCATTTGCATTGCTTGTAGCACTACTCATAGCCTCTGACCTTGAAGATTGTTCACTACATTTTGAGTTTATCATACAATTTAATATGGTCTGAGTTAAATAACTCTTTAAAGTACCTTCAAAAATACTATTTGCAGATGGCTCAAAGTAAAATTTATCTACTGCATTTATTTCATCACTTTTTAATTCATTGCCTAGTGGAAGTATAGTTTTAACAGTAATTTCTCTTTTAATAGTAGATATAAATTTATGATAAATTATATTAACTTCTCCAACTTTTCCCTCATTGAACATCTTTAGGATGTCGCTACATAAAATTGTTGCCTCTTTAGAAGTAGGTACATCAGGAATATCTACATATTCCGCTACAGTTTCTAAACCATATCTCCTTAAAGATGCTCTTCCTTTTTGTCCTACTATTATTAAAAAATTATTGTTTTTATCAGTTTGAATTTCAGAAACAGTTGTACTAACTGCCTCACCATTAAATCCGCCGCAAAGCCCTGAATCTGAAGTAAGAACTATGTACAATTTTGCCTCACTTTTATTACCTGCTACATAAATATTATTTTCTTCCGATGAAACAACTTTACTCATAATTTCTAGTAAACTATTATAGTAAGTACTGTGCAAATCAAGCTTATTTCTGCATTTTCTAAGCTTAGATGTAGCAACAACGTTCATTGCTCTTGTTATTTTTCTAGTGTTTGTTATAGATTTAATTCTTCTTTTTATTGAAATAAGTCCTGCTCCAGCCATAATTCACCTCCTGAAGAGAAATTATTTCTCTGATAAAAATACTTTTTTAAATTCCTCAATGGCTTTTGATAACTCACTTTTTATTTCATCTGTAAGTTGTTTTTTATCTAATATAGACTTCTGCATATCTCTATAATGAGTATCTGCATAATCTAAGAATTCTTCCTCAAACCTTCTTATATCCTGTACTGGAACATCCATTAGATAATCATTTACAGCAGCAAAGATTATCATTATCTGTTTTTCTACAGGCATAGGTTTATATTGATCCTGTTTCAATATTTCTATTAATCTCTTTCCTTTTTCTAGTCTTTTCCTTGTTTCTTTATCAAGATCAGAACCAAACTGAGCAAATGCTGCAAGTTCTCTATATTGAGCAAGTTCAAGTCTTAAAGTACCAGAAACTTGTTTCATTGCTTTGATTTGAGCATTTCCACCAACTCTTGAAACTGATATACCAGCATTAATTGCAGGTTTTTGTCCAGAATAGAATAATTCTGATTCAAGAAATATTTGACCATCAGTTATTGATATTACATTTGTTGGTATGTATGCTGTAACATCACCTGCTAAAGTTTCTATAATCGGTAGCGCTGTAATAGAACCTCCACCTAATTCATCAGATAGTTTAGCAGCTCTTTCTAGAAGCCTTGAGTGAAGATAGAATACATCTCCTGGATAAGCTTCTCTACCTGGTGCTCTTCTAAGTAGCAAAGACATTGTTCTATATGCAACTGCATGTTTTGATAAATCATCATAAACTATTAGAACATTTTTGCCTTCATTCATAAAGTATTCTCCCATACTGCATCCTGCAAATGGTGCTAAGTATTGAAGTGGTGCAGAATCTGAAGCTGTTGAAGATACAACTATTGTATAATCCATTGCACCCATTTCAGTTAATGTATTAACTATATTTGCAACAGTAGACTGTTTTTGGCCTATGGCAACATAAATACAAATTACATCTTTACCTTTTTGATTAATTATAGTATCTATAGCTACTGCTGTCTTTCCTGTTTGTCTATCACCTATTATAAGTTCCCTTTGACCTCTGCCTATTGGAACCATAGAATCTATAGCTTTAATACCAGTTTGTAAAGGTTCATTAACTGATTGTCTATCTATAACACCTGGTGCTTGAATTTCCATAGGTCTATATTCATCTTCTTTAATAGGTCCTTTACCATCTATAGGATTTCCTAGAGGGTTTACAACCCTACCTATCATAGCATTTCCTACTGGAACTTCTACTACCTTACCAGATCTTTTAACTATGTCTCCTTCTTTAATTCCTTCTTCTGATCCTAGCAAAACACATCCTACATTGTCTTGCTCTAAGTTTAAGGCCATGCCGTAAACCTCGTTTGGGAATTCAAGAAGTTCTCCTTCCATACAATCATCTAAGCCATATACCACAGATACTCCGTCACCTATTTGTATTATAGTACCTGAATCTTCTGTTTTTATTTTTTTCTCGTATTTTTCTATTTCTTTTCTTATAATTGAGGTTATTTCTTCTGGCTTAACATTCATGGTATCACCTCTCTTCCTTACTTAAGCACTATTCTTCTTATTTCTTTTATCTTTGTTTTAATAGTGCCATCTATTACATCGTCACCAACTCTTACATAAACGCCGCCAATTATACTTTTATCTATTTTTTCCTCTAAGATAATATCCTTGTCATACATAGATTTTAGCTTTTCTACAAGCTTATTTTTTTCTTCATCATTTAAAGGTACTACTGTTTTTATCTTAGCAAGAAGAATATTGTTCTTTTCTAAATGAATTTTTTTCATTTCATTTAATTTTTCTTCTAAGTAAAGTATCCTATCCTTTTCTATAAGGATTAACAAAAATGATAACAATTCTTCATCGATTTTATCCTTAAAAACATTTATAAATATTTTCTTCTTCTTAGAAATACTTATTTCTGGATGCTTAATTACCTGTAAAAAATCACTATCATTTTTAATTATGTCTACAATTTCTTCTAAATCCTTTAAATACTCTTCTACTTTTCCCTTTGACTCTGCCACTTCATAAAGAGCTAAAGCATACCTTTTGTCTAAGAATTCATACATATTTATATACCTACCTTAGTAATAAATTCATCTATTAATCTTCTGTGCTCTTTTTCATCAATAGCTCTTTCTAAAACTTTTTCTGACAATATTATTGATAAATCTATTGCCTGTTCTTTTACTTCTTGTTTGGCTTTATCTTTTTCTCTCTTTATTTCGATATCTGCACGACCTTTAATGGATTTTGCTTCTTCATTAGCATGATCTACAATCTCATCATACACTTTTTCCGCTTTTTTCTTGTAGGTTTCAACTATATTTTTACCTTCTACTCTTGCTTTTAAAAGTTCCCTTGCGCTTTCTTCTTTATATTTACTTGCTTCTTCTTTATCTACTTTTGCACTTTCTATATTATTTCTAATCTTTTCACTTCTGTTTTTCATAAAATTACTTACTGGATTAAATAATTTTTTTCTTAAAATAAGAAACAAAACTAGAAAGTTAATCATTGCAAATATAATTTGACTAGGTGCAAAATTGTTTTCCATGAAAAGCCTCCTTTCTACCTACAATGTATTTTTGGAGACAGCTCCTATTTTACGCCAACAAATATTAATAATAATGCTACAAGTAATCCATAAACAGCAGTAGCTTCTGATAAAGCTCCACCTAACATCAAAGCTTTAGTGATTTTATCACTAGCTTCTGGTTGTCTTGCTATACTTTCAACAGCTTTAGCTGTAGCGTTTCCTGTTCCTAAACCTCCACCTATACATGCTAATGCAGCAATACCAGCTGCTAATGCAGTCATTCCTAATGCAAATGTTTGATTCATTTTAAATTCCTCCTTTGATTTTTTTAATATATATTAAATTTATAATTTAAATAAATTTATAACATTTTAATACTTTAATGCTCTGAAACAAGTTTTATGTTTATCATAGTAAGCATTACAAATATAACCATTTGTAGTGTTCCATCAAATACATCAAAATAAGCATGTAATGGTATTGGAATACCAAACTGTGCAACTACCCCTATGCTTCTCAAAGCCTTATAAACTAAATCCATTATTATAGTTGCAGCAAACATATTTCCAAATAATCTTAAACTAAGAGATACTGGGAATATTACTCTTTCTAATATATTTAGTGGTAATAAAAACGCGAAGGGCTGGGCAAATCCCATAAAATAGTGTTTAATTCCAACTTTTTTAATTGCATACCCTTGAATTACTAAAAAACTTATTAAACCTAATCCTAAGGCAACACTATAATCCGTCGTAGGCGGTTTTATACCTATTAATCCAACTAAATTCAAACACAATAAAAATAAAAATAGCGTTCCAATGAAAGGCACAAATGCTCCATAACCTTTTCCCATATTATCTTCTACAAAATTCCCTATAAATTCTACAAAAGCTTCAACTGAATTCTGCCTTCCTTTTGGTATTTCTTTAAAACTTCTGGTCAAAATTATGGATAGTACAATAATTAATATCATTACAACCCACTGAATTATAAGACCTGTGGTTATAAATTCTCCAAATGCCATCTAATCACTCCTTTCAAATATTCAAACTATAATTCCATATACTGTCAAGGACATGTAATTACACATATATCCAAGCATATAAGAAAATATATAAAACTTGTTTTGTTTTACAAGAATTATCGCAACAACACATACTAAAAAAACTCTCAAAAATAAATTAATTAGAAAATTTATTTGTTTATATTTCCTGTTGTGTTTTATGAATTGTTTTATTCCAAAAACATTCATGGAAAAGCTAAAAATAACTAATAATAGTCCAAGTAAAAATGAAATCATATGATTTCTAAAAAATATGTAGATAAATGTAGCTAAAATACATCCTATTATTAAATCAATTAAAACAATTTTTTTAAATGTACCAATTGTTTCCTTCATATACCTGGCCTCCGTATTTAGTATAAGGTCAATTATATAACTGTATTTTTTATAAATAAAATCCTATTTAAAGCTATATATAACTATTCTCTTCAATATTTCCTTGTTTTAACGTTTCAATTTCATATTTATTCCTTGTAACTGTATTATTCTCTGAAATGCTCTTTTTTAAAAAAAGTACTCACTATGCCTTCATTTTTCAAAAATATTAAACATTCTATCTATTTTCTTAAGTATTGATATGTTCAATTTTACTTTAAACTTTATTACTTATTATTGTTAATTTTTAAATACATTTTTAATATATTTTAAATTATACGATTAATTAGTCTTTCATTAAAAATTATGTTAGTTTTTGCAATTGAACTATGAGATTAGCATTCATTCATTATTTTTTTATTTATTTGCCTTTTTTATATTATTAGCTTAAGTTTAAATAAATATTTAAGTATTATTATAAAAAATGAAGTCAAATGTGTGAACATAAGACTTCATAATGCTTTATTATATACTCTATTAGGGGTAATAATTAACCTTTTATTAAGTTTTCTATGTCTACTAATTATTTTTTAATATCTTAAAATCCTCACATTTTTCCTTCAAATATCCAAAGTGATATAGTATTGAATTTAGAATTCTTTCACAAGCTTTTCCATCTCCATAGGGATTAATTGACCTACTCATTAGATTATATACTTCTTTATCATTTAAAAGCTCATTAGCGTTTTTAACAATATTCTCTATTTCTGTTCCAACAAGCTTTACAGTTCCTGCCTCTACAGCTTCAGGTCTCTCTGTAACATTTCTTAAAACCAATACGGGTTTACCAAGATGAGGAGCTTCTTCTTGAAGTCCACCTGAATCTGTCATTATCATATAGGATTTATTCATTAAATTATGTGTCTCTTTTGTATCTAGTGGAGGTAATAAATGTACTCTATCAAGTCCATCTAAATAATTATAAACAACGTCCTTAACTGTAGGATTTAAATGAACTAAATAAACAATTTCCACATCCTTGTTTTCTGTTACAATCTTTTTAAGGGATTTACATATATTCTCTATGCCTTCCCCCAGTTTTCTCTTCTGTGTGCAGTTACCATTACAACTTTTTTATTTTTATAATCTATGTTATTTAGTTCTTCATTATTAAAAATGTAGTTATCTTCAACAGTATACTTCATAGCATCAATTACAGTATTACCTGTTACAAAAACGCCTTCTTTTATGCCTTCATTTAAAAGATTGCTTTTAGAACCTTCTGTAGGGGCAAAATGCAGATCCGCCATAGTACCTGTTAATTTTCTATTCATCTCTTCTGGGTAAGGAAAATACTTATTAAAAGTTCTAAGTCCAGCTTCTACATGGCCTACTTTTATTTTTTTATAAAATGCTGCCAAAGCTCCTGCAAAAGTAGTCGTAGTATCTCCATGAACTAATATTATATCTGGATTCTCTTTTTCAAAGACAGAATCCAATCCTTCTAACACACTTGTAGTAATACTAGTTAAGGTTTGCTTATTTTTCATTATGTTAAGGTCATAATCGGGAACTATGTTAAAAAGATTCAAAACCTGATCTAACATTTGCCTATGCTGAGCTGTAACACAAACTTTAGATACTATATTCTCATTTTCTTCTAATTTTTTTACTAGAGGAGCCATCTTTATAGCTTCAGGTCTTGTTCCAAATATACTTATTACTTTAATTTTGTTCACAATAAATTCCTCCATATAAATATATATTTTTATTCTTTATGTTTAAAAAATCCAGCCTTCCAGCCTAGTAAAACTATTATAATTATTACTACTGCCATTAGAAAATATGCTTTTTGGTTGCTTATCTGCATAGCTATTATTGATATTCCCCCAAGAATCACACTAATTATATACATAATCAGCACTGCTTTTCTTTGGCTAAGTCCCATAGCTAAAAGCCTATGATGTAAGTGTCCTTTATCAGCTTTCATTATAGGTTTTCCATTTATCTTTCTTCTAATCATTGCAAATAAAGTATCATAAATAGGAAGCCCCAGAGTTATAATTGGCACAGCTATAGTAAAAGCTGCCGCTGATTTAATTGCTCCTTTTATAGATATAGCTGCAAGTAAAAATCCTAAAAGCTGTGAACCTGTATCTCCTAAAAATATAGTAGCAGGATTAAAATTATAAGGTAAAAATCCAAGTATAGCTCCACTTAATATTATAGTTAATGTAGATGCCTCTTGTCTTCCGTTTAATATAGCTATTATGAAAATTGTCATTGAGGCTATAAAAGCAAGTCCTGAAGATAACCCATCTAATCCATCAATAAGGTTAAAGGCATTAGTAATGCCAACAACCCAAAGTATGGTAAGTGGTACGCCAATTAAGTGTATATCCAAATATTGACTTGAGGAAGAAAACGGATTAGTTATAACATTTATTGACACGCCAAATATAATCAAAAAAATAGCAGCAGAAACTTGAAATAAAATTTTATAACGGGGCCTTAAATCCCTTATATCGTCTATGTACCCACCTATAACAATTATAGTTGAACCAAGTAAAATACCTATCTCTTCAAAATTTACATTTCCTTTTTTTAGAATTAAAACCAAAGAAAATGCTATGTATATTGAAAGTCCTCCTAAAAGAGGCATTGGCTTTTTATGTATTTTTCTTTCGCCCTTTGGAATATCCATAGCTCCGTTTTTTATAGCAAGACGTTTAACAAGCGGTGTCATGGAAAAAGATATTACTGCAGATGCTACAAATAGAATGAGTTTATCCATAATTTAATATCCTCCATCTCCTTGAAGCGAATCATCATTTTCAATCCACTCTTCCACATATATCTCTCTATACTTATCTTTGGTATCTCTTATAACAACCTTATTTATTCCCGCATTTATTATAAGCCTTTTACAAAGTGCGCAGGGACTTGCATCCTTAACTAACTCAGCCGAATCATTTTCCTTACCAACTAAATACATGGTAGATCCAATCATATCCTGTCTTCTAGATGATATGATTGCATTTTGTTCCGCATGAACTGATCTGCATAGTTCATACCTTGTACCTCTTGGAACTTTAAGCTCATTTCTCCTACAATAACCCAAATCAGTACAATTTTTTCTACCTCTAGGGGCTCCTGTATACCCTGTAGATAGAATTTCATCATTTTTCACAATTATAGCGGCAAAGTTTCTCCTAATACAAGTTCCTCTTTCTAATATAGTTTCGCATATATCTAGATAATAATTATGTTTATCAATTCTAATCATATAAAAATCCTCCAACTGTAATAAAACTTCACCTCTACAAACTAATTTTCATAGTTCATAGAAACTCTAATTATCCTTATTCTACAATAAAATCATATTAATTTAAAGAGGACTTACCAAATAACGAATAAGTTATAACGTTTCAAAAAATATTAAAAAGATTATCCATAGAAAATTTCTAGGGATAATCTAAAAATTAATCCTTTAAATAATATTACTTAGTTCCAAATAATCTATCTCCTGCATCACCAAGTCCAGGTACTATATATCCCTTTTCGTTTAGTTTCTCATCTACCTGTGCTAAATATACATCTACATCTGGATGCGCTTCTTGAACTGCTTTTACTCCTTCTGGTGATCCTATAAGACACATAAGTCTTATATATTTTGCTCCTCTTTTCTTAAGAGCATTTATAGCATCAACTGCTGAACCACCTGTTGCAAGCATCGGATCTGTAACTATTATCTCTCTCTCACTTATATCTTGAGGTAATTTACAAAAATACTCAACGGGTTGAAGAGTTTCCTCATCTCTGTACATTCCAATATGCCCAACCTTTGCTGCTGGTATAAGTTTAAGCACTCCATCTACCATTCCAAGACCTGCTCTTAGAATAGGAACAATTGCTACTTTCTTTCCTGCAAGCATCTTACATCTAGTCTTACATATTGGTGTTTCTATTTCTACAGTCTCAAGCTGCATATCGCGAGTTACTTCATAAGCCATTAACATAGCTACTTCTTCTACTAATTCTCTAAAATCCTTTGATCCTGTACTCTTGTCTCTTATAAGTGCTAATTTGTGTAATACTAGCGGATGTGATATTTGTGTTACTTTACTCATTTAATTTTCCTCCTAAAGCTATCAATTATATAATAAATTAATTTATTTAACATTTTATTTATATTATTATTAATTTAATATTTTTTACTTATTTATTGTACTTATTTTCAATTTCAGCAATTTTATCTATTCTTCTTTGATGTCTTCCACCTTCAAATTTTGAATTTAAAAAAGTATCAACTATATCAAGGGCTAATCCTTTTCCTATAACTCTTGCGCCCATAGTTAATATATTAGCATTATTGTGTTCTCTGCATGCATGTGCACTAAAGGTATCAGAGCATAGTGCAGCCCTTATACCAGGCACTTTATTTGCTGCAATTCCTATGCCTATTCCAGTACCACAAATCAATATTCCAAAGTCAAAATTTTTATTTACTACTTCTTTTGCTACCTTTTCTGCAAAATCAGAATAATCGCAAGACTCTGTAGAATAGGCTCCAAAATCTTCAACTTCTAATCCATTTTCCTCTAAATGCTTAATAACCTCAGACTTTAATTCAAAACCACCATGGTCGCTTCCTATTGCTATTTTCAACATAAACACTCCTTTACAATTTATGTATTTCAAAAAAAGAAGATATTAGTATTATTATTTAAATACCTTTATCTTCCTTTATTTTACCAATTAACATAATCAATTTATCTTTCAATTGAAAAAATGTCTTTTCATAGTTTTTTAAATTGCTACCATAAGGATCAATAATATCATCTTTCTTTCCTAAATAGCTACCTAAACTAAATATTTTTTCTGAAAATTTAGGGAAATTTAAAGTCATAGAATTCTTTATGCTTTCTGTCATAGTTAAGACTAAATCACACTCCATAACAATCTTTTCATTTATTTGAATAGCTTCCCTATTCTCTATATCATAATTCAAATTATCCATCACTACATTTACTGCATTTAAAGAGGCTTTACTATGAGGAAAAGCTGATGTTCCCGCTGAATACGCTTCTAAACAATTATTGTCATTAAAACTTTTAAAAATAGCTTCTGCCATTATGCTTCTACAAGTATTTCCAGTACAAACAAACAAAATCTTCATAGTTAAACCTCCCTTAATAATCATATCTTTTCTATATTGAATCCTGCAGCTTTCTTAAGTCTATTCATTATTGCAATTCCTATCCCTTTTTCTTCAAAAGCCTCAGAATAAATCTGTTGAACCTCTGTATCATCAAAACTTCTCAAAACCTCAAACAAATTTTGGGCTATTTGCAAAGGAAATTCTCTGCTACCTAAAGACCTTACTACTCCATGTTTATAATACTTCAATGTTTCATCAGTAGCAATTATGCCTACCTTTTTATCGTCTATATAATTTTGCACCATTTCATTAATTTTTTCAATAGTTTTTTGCAAATCTCCATCTATTATTTTTAAGGATGCCTTAGGAGCGTAATGCCTATACTTCATTCCTGGAGCCTTAGGTTTAAAATCACTTTTAGGTTTTTCCATTATACTTTTATCTATGTATATTCTTTCATCAACAGATTTTAGCATTTCTAAAGTTATTCCGCCTGGTCTTAATACACATGCAGGATCAGAGGTACAATCAACAATAGTAGATTCTAGACCAACCTTACTGTTTTCACCGCTTAAAATGCAGTCCACTTTACCAAACAAATCATCAATACAACTTTGAACCTTAGTTGGACTAGGTCTACCTGATATATTAGCTGATGGAGCTGCAATAGGCCTTTTGCTTGCCCTTATAAAATCTCTTGCTACTTTATTTGAAGGCATCCTTATTCCTATAGTCTTAAGCCCTGCGCTAGTCATATCTGGTATTATGTCCTTTTTATTTAATATTAAAGTTAAAGGTCCTGGCCAAAAGTTTTTCATAAGATCTTTTGCTATATCTGGTATATCCTTAACCAAAGATTTAATTTCCTCAAGCTCTGCAATATGTACTATTAGAGGATTGTCCTGAGGCCTTCCCTTGGCTATAAAAATTTTTTTACAGCTTCCTCATCTAAAGCATTAGCACCTAATCCATAAACTGTTTCTGTAGGAAATCCAACAGTTCCACCTTCTCTTATAAACTCACCGGCTATTTCTATTTTTTTCATAATCCCCATCTAACTTTATAAGCTTAGTTTTCAATATAAACACCTCTTTTTAAATTCGTATATCATCTAATAATTCAAATAGTAGCCACCATATTTTAAACTGCTAAAAGTTCTATTAAATTATTATTAAAACATCATTGTCATAAGTATACCTAGAGCAAAACCAATAAAAAAGCCAATAATAGCTTCAAACTTATTATATAATTTAAAAGCTTCTGGTATCATTTCTCCCATTACAATATATGACATTATACCTGATACAAAAGCATATAAAACACCTAAGGTTTCTTTAGAAACCATGCCCAAATATAGTCCTACAAAAGCGCCTACCAGTGTTGGCACACTTGAAATTAAAGCCATAAATAAGATTTTAATTTTTTTCTTTTGCCGCCATAAGTGGAGCGGCTACTGCAATTCCCTCTGGTATATCATGAAATGCAATTAAAAAACTCATTTTAAAGCTTAAACTACTGCCAAGACCAATACCACAGCCCATAATAAGACCTTCTGGAAAATTATGCACCGCTAATGTTAATATTACCAAAATAGCCACACGAATAAAAGGCTCATCAAAAGTTTTTTTAGTTATAATATATTTATTTATTATACCAACTACCAAAATACCTATAATAAAATAGATTATAAGCCAAATTATCTTAAGTTTTGCAAAGGATTCTGGAATTAAATCTAAAACAACTATTGCTATCATGACTCCTGATGCAAATCCCATTATATTACTCAAAAATTTTTTGAAGGATTTTTAACTACTATACCAAATATGGACCCTAAAATAGTTCCAATAAATGATATAATGCAAGTTAAAGATAACATAAAACTGTAATTACTCAAATCAACACCTCCATTCCATATATTTTTATTTATGGAATAAGGTGTTTATTCTATATTTTTATACAATTTTATGTTATCTATAGCATCATCAGAAAAAAAGGCCTCTTCGCAGTATATGTATATATCATTTAATAGTTTATATTTATTATATCCGCCATTTACTATCTCAGTATAAAAAAATCTTAAATTACAATTCTTGTTTTTAATCTTTTTAAAATAATTGTTTAGTTTTTTATTTTTACCAAAAATATTGCTATCTGCAGATTTAAAATTTCTTCTTTTTCCCTTACAAGAAGAAACAATAATTATTTTCATTTCTTTTTTCGAATTTTCCGTATGAACAATTGCAACTTTATCACTTCTTACTACAGTAGTAGAATCCATAATTCCTGTTTTTATATACATTCTGCTTTTCACAATTTTATATTTTAGATAATTTTCTTCTACTTTACTAGTCATAAAGACCAAAGAAACCATAATTAAACCCATTAAAATAGCTTTAACACCCATTACCATTTGTGGAAAAAATATAAATAGTAAAATTGCAGATACAAAAATAAAACAATTAAAAAACAAAACTCTTTTTAGAGATTTATTTTGTTTTATAATTGCTTTATTTACATTCATAAACACTCACTCTTTCTTCTATTGTTATATTATCTTAATCTAAACACCCATAATTTTCATTTTTTCTGTTTGCTCTGTAGTTGTTAAAGCATCTATAACTTCATTCATATCTCCGTCAAGGAAACTTTCTAGTTTATATAAAGTTAATCCTATCCTATGATCTGTAACTCTACCTTGTGGATAATTGTAAGTTCTAATTCTCTCACTTCTATCTCCTGTACCTACCTGGCTTTTTCTATCTTCTGAAATCTGAGCACTTCTTTCAGCCTCAGCTCTCTCAAATAATCTTGCTTTTAAAACCTTCATAGCCTTTTCTTTGTTCTTAAGCTGTGACTTTTCATCTTGACAAGATACAACTATACCTGATGGTAAGTGAGTAATTCTTACAGCTGAATCTGTAGTATTTACGCATTGTCCACCATGACCTGATGCCCTAAATACATCTATTCTCAAATCATTTTGATTTATATCCACTTCAACATCATCAACTTCTGGTAAAACCGCTACTGTAACAGTAGAAGTATGTATTCTACCACTTGATTCTGTATCTGGAACTCTTTGGACTCTATGCACTCCACTTTCATATTTAAGTTTACTAAAGGCTCCATTTCCTTTTATCATAAATACAACTTCTTTAAATCCACCGATGTCAGTTTCATTAGAGCTCATAAGCTCAACTTTCCAGCCTTGGCGCTCTGAATACCTTGTATACATTCTAAATAAATTCGATGCAAAAAGTGCAGCTTCCTCTCCACCAGCACCAGCTCTTATCTCTACAAATACATTTTTTTCATCATTTGGATCTTTAGGAATAAGAGAAATTTTTAATTCTTGTTCTATTTTATCTTTATTAGCTTCACACTCTTTTATTTCTTCCTGAAGCATGTCTTTTAACTCTTTGTCATTTTCTTCTTGTAGCATTTCTTTGTCAGATTCAATAGTATCTACTGTTTCTTTATATGCTCTATATTTTCCAACAACAATTTCAAGCTCAGCATGTTCCTTACATAGCTTCTGCCATTCTTTTTGATCCGCCATTACTGTAGGATCACTAATTTTTATCGACAATTCGTCATATTTATTTTCTATAAACTGAAGTTTTTCAAGCATTTATTATCACTCCGTGTACTTATATTTTCACATTAAAATATTATATCATAAATTAAATAATATCACAATGAATATTTTCCTATAAGGGCCCTATCAAGACCAGCTAAATCTTTAATACATCTAATACATGTAAAGCCATTATCTTTTAATATTTTTTCAACTTGCCTTTTTTGATTATATCCTATTTCAAAAGCAATAAATCCATTTTTATTCAATACTTTTTGGGACTGCTCAGTTATTTTTTTGTAAAAATCAAGACCATCTTCCCCTCCACATAATGCTATATATGGCTCATAATTTTTAACATCTTCCATTAGAGTTTCTATCACATTTTTTTCTATATAAGGAGGATTTGAAATAACCATATCAAATTTTTTATTATTTTTTATATGCATTTCTAACAAATCCCCCATGAAAAATTTAACTCTTGATTCCACACCTAATTTTTCAATATTTTTTTCTGTAACTTCTTTAGCTATACTTGAAATATCACTAGATAATACTGTTACATTTTTTATTATTTTTGCTATAGATAATCCAATAACTCCACTTCCACAGCAAACATCACATATGCTTTTATAATTATTTTCTTTTATTAAACGTAAAGACTCCTCTACAAGTATTTCTGTATCTGGTCTCGGTATTAGAACCCCTTCTCTAACATAAAAATCTATTCCCATAAATTCGCAGCTTTCAAGAATGTATTTTATTGGCATTTTCTTCTTTCTTATATCCAAATACCTAAAGAAATCCATTTCCGCTTCTTTGCAAACTTCAACTTCTCTATTCATTATTAAATAAAGCTTATCTTTGTCTAAGGCTTTACACAATAATAATTGTGTATCTATGATATAGCTATCAATATGAACCTCTTTCAAAATGCTATACCCTCTATTTAGAAGTTCTGAAATTTTCAATTTAAACTCCCACCTCTCTTAAGATATTATGTTTTCTATTCTTCTATACCTTCTGCAGCTTTTAGAGCTTTTATAGCTACCTCTAATTGCTTTAAATCTGGTTCTCTAGTTGTAAGTCTTTGAAGCTGTAAACCTGGATATGCCAAAATCCTAGTTGCTACATTTTGACTTTTTCCAAGCCATCTTATAATTTCATAAGTTATTCCAGAAATTAGAGGTAATAAAACTATTCTGTAAATTATTCTTTGAATTATAGAATTCCAACCTGTTAAAGAAAAAATCAATATACTAACTATCATTACCAAAAACAAAAGTTTGTTCCACATCTTGGATGAAACCTAGTAAATTTTTGTGCATTTTCTGGTGTTAACTCTTCTCCACTTTCATAGCAAAAAATACTTTTATGTTCAGCACCGTGGTATTCATACACCTTACTGATATCTTCCATTTTGCCTATGAAATAAACATATAAAATAAAGATAACTATTCTCACAATACCCTCTAGTATATTTAAAACTATGCTTTTATCGGAAATACTTTTTCTAAAGAAGCTTGCTATAATTGTTGGAAGTACAAAAAACAAAGCTGTTGCTAATAAAATTGAAATAATGAGAGAAATTCCTAGCATAACGTCATTAGTCTTATCCTTGAATATTTTTTCAAATAATTTATCTATTTTTGAAGGTTCATCTTTTTCATCCTCATCTTCAAAAAATGATGCTGAATAATTTAAAGTTTTAATTCCTATTATCAAAGATTCAATAAGAACTATGAACCCCCTAATTAAAGGTAAGGCTAATATTTTATTTTTCTTCGTTAATGAAACAATATTCTTTCTATCTGTTATAATTTCACCGTTAGATTTTCTAATTGAAGTTGCAACGCATTTTTTCCCCTCATCATAACTCCCTCAATTACAGCTTGACCCCCAACTGTAGTTTTAGCTTCTGACATAACAACACCACCTTCTTATAAATAATATATATTATAAAACCCCTATAATTTCATTTTACTTGTTACCTTTTATAAACTCCTCTTTATACTGAATATAGCACTTAGGACAAAGGGCTTCATATTCAACCTCTTGCTCTTTATCTATTGCTATCTGACTTCCCTGGAAAACAAATTTATTATTTATTTTTCTTCCATTTACCAATGCTTTTTTGCCACAAGCACAAATAGTTTTTAATTCTTCTACAGTATGAGCAATTAATAAAAGTCGCTCACTACCTTCAAAGCCATTCATAAGAAAATCCGTTCTAAGCCCATAACATATTGTAGGTATATCTTTCTTTACAGCTATCTTAAAGAGTTCATCAATATGATGTTTTTTCATAAATTGAACCTCATCTACAAGTATGCAATCTAATTTACCATTTATTTTAACTTCATTTTCTACTAAAGCGTAAATATCTTCATCCTCAGATATTAACATATCCACCTTTTTGATATGCCAAGCCTTGAAACAATCCTGTCTGCTCCTTTAGTATCTATTTTAGGTTTAATAATTAAAACCTTCATCCCCCTCTCTTCGTAATTGTATGCAACCTGCAACAAATTTGTAGATTTACCACAGTTCATAGCTCCGTATCTAAAATATAATTTGCTCACATTAAACACTCCTTGCAAATCTAATTTTTTAAACATACTTTATATTATATTTTAAAAGAGTAATATAAGCAAAAATATTTTAATATACATAATTTATTATTTTATATTAGTAGATTTATGGATAAACCTTGAGATAAAATTAGTTATAATTAAAAATCATTAAGAAAGTACTTAATTCATAGGTCAAATATTATTGACTAAAAAATAAATAAATGATATAATCTAGTAGTTGAAAATGCCGTTATGTAGTTGTTGTTAAGAGAGGTGAAAAGAATGAAAAAAGACTTACAACCAACTTATCATCACGATGCCGTTGTTAAATGCGCATGTGGTAATACTTTTACAACTGGTTCTGTTAAAGAAGAATTAAAGGTTGAAATTTGTTCAAAATGTCATCCGTTCTTCACTGGTAAGCAAAAAATGATCGATGCTGGTGGAAGAGTTGATAAATTCTTAAAGAAATTCAACATGACAATTGAAAAGTAAAATTAATGGGAAAGATAATTAATTATCTTTCCCATTTTGCTTTATTAAACATATCTATAAATTCTTTATTATTTTTAGTTTTTGTCATATGCTTTATTAAAGTTTCTGTAATTTTGTCTCCATTTCCATCTTTGTACATAAGCTTTCTTATGCTAAATGCTGCTTCAGACTCCTCTTTTGTTAAAAGCAGATCTTCTCTTCTAGTGCCAGATTTATATATATCAATAGCTGGGAATATTCTTCTCTCTTGAAGTTTTCTATCAAGATGAACTTCCATATTTCCAGTACCTTTAAATTCTTCAAATATCATATCATCCATTCTGCTTCCCGTTTCAACAAGAGCTGTAGCAAGTATAGTTAAACTTCCACCCTCTTCAATGTTTCTAGCAGCTCCAAAGAATTTCTTTGGCATTATTAAAGCTCCAGGGTCTAATCCCCCTGATAAAGTCCTGCCTGTTGGGTTAATAGTAAGATTGTACGCTCTTGCAAGTCTAGTTATACTATCCAAAAGTATTACTACATCTTGTCCCTGCTCTACCATTCTTTTAGCTCTTTCTAAAACCATATATGCAACTTTAGTGTGATGTTCTGGTTCTTCGTCAAAAGTTGAGTATATAACCTCTCCTTTAATAGAACGCTGCATATCTGTAACTTCTTCAGGCCTCTCATCGATTAACACTACTATTAGTTTAACCTCTTTGTGATTTATCTCAATACTATGAGCTATTTTTTTCAAAAGAGTTGTTTTTCCAGCCTTTGGAGGTGCTACTATTATGCCTCTTTGTCCTTTTCCTATAGGTGAAATCACATCCATAATTCTAGCTGAAAGATCGCTTTGACTAGTTTCTAACTTTAATCTTTCTTTAGGATAAATAGGTACTAAGGTTTCAAATTTCTTTCTATTAACAGCTTTTTCCGGATTCTCGCCATTTACCTTCTGAACGTATAAAAGAGCCTTAAATTTCTCTCCATCTTTAGGATGTCTTACTTTTCCTTCTACCTCATCCCCAGTTTTCAAATTAAATCTTCTTATTTGGGAAGGAGAAACATAAACATCATCTGAACTTGTTAAATAATTAGTACCTCTTAAAAAACCATAACTATTGTTTTCGTTTATTTCAAGAACGCCTTTAGCACTATCTGACTCATTTATCATCTTAATCTTTTCACTAAAGGAATTTTGCTGAGGTGAATTTTGCTGAGAATAATTTTTCTTGTCTTGAGATTGTTCTTGTTTCTTAGTAGGATTCTCATTATCGATTTTCTTGTCTTCATTTATATTTTCATTTAAATCATCACACTTAGAATTTATTTTTTCTACCAATATTTTTCCACCCTTATTTATACATACTGGCGTCATTTTCTTTATTTGCTCAATTAATTCATCTTTTTTGTATTTAGTAATACTTTTTACTCCTAATTCCTTAGCCATTTGTCTTAGCTGAACTAAGGTCATAGCTTCAAAATCTACTGATGTCAAAAAACCATCTCCTTATTATTTCAATATTAAAACGCATACTCATGGGAAATTTCAAAAGAATCTTAACGAAATGCAAGGCTTTATATATTATACCCCATATATTCCTTAAAATCTATACTAAATATAATCTTTATTTTTCAAGAAAGAAAAAGTGCAAAGCTTTAAATTAAAGATTGGTTTTTATAAATATGCTCTATAAGAAATAAAAATATTTATAATCTAGTATAAATTATATATAACAAAATGCAGTATTATAGTAACCATTATTTCCAACTATATACTTTTTAATCATTTTCTATTTTATAGTACTATCATAAATTTCCGAATTTATATTTTCATATAATTTTACCATTTTTCTTACGCTTTTTTCTTTTCCAAGAAGAAACAGAGGCGCATTTAGTGTCTCACACCCACCAATTAAAAGATCTTTATTTATAAAATTATTTATAGGATATATGTATTTATGATTCTTTTCACAAAGAGGACATTCAATTTGAAACATAATATCCTTATTTTTTATTTTAACATTAAGAAAGTGTATTTTATCATGTAAATTTTTTATTTTAAACATATCTGTTTCTACTATTAAATATTTGCTTTCACTGCTTTTTATTGCAAAAGTAATTTTTGTATTTAGAATCACACTTAGCACCTCCTTAATTTAATACATATGTTATTCTATATTAATTTTTAAATTCCTTCTAATCATAAAAAATGTGCACAGGATTTAAATAGTCTTTTGATTTTAAAATAAATTTGCCAAAAGCAAAAAGAAATTATACAAATAGAAGCTATAGAATCCGCTTCTAATCATATAATTTCCTTTCAATAATTTATTTTTAAACTTATTTAAGTGTTGCATTAATAAATTCTGAAAATAGAGGATGGGGTCTATTTGGTCTTGATTTCAATTCAGGATGGAATTGAACTGCTACAAACCATGGATGATCTTTAACCTCAACAATTTCAACCAATCTTCCATCTGGACTTGTTCCAGATATCTCTAATCCTTTTTCTACCAGAATCTTTTTATATTCATTATTAAACTCATATCTATGTCTATGTCTTTCATATATAATTTCACCCTTATAAGCTTCAAAAGCATTAGTATTTTCTGATAGTTTACATGGATAAACCCCAAGTCTCATAGTTCCACCCATTTCATCAACATCTTTTTGCTCTGGCATTAAATCAATAACAGGATAATTTGTGTTCTCATTTATTTCCGAACTATGTGCTCCTTTAAATCCAGCTACATTTCTTGCAAATTCTATTACAGCGCACTGCATTCCAAGACATATCCCAAGGAAAGGAATTTTATTTTCCCTTGCATATCTAATAGCTTCTATTTTACCTTCCACACCTCTGTCACCAAAACCGCCTGGAACTAAAACTCCTTTTACATCTTTTAAAAGTTCTTCTGCATTATTTTCATTTAGCTCTTCTGCATTTATCCATTTAATATCTACATTAGAATCATTTGCAAGACCACCGTGGTTTAAAGCTTCCACTACTGATATATATGCATCATGTAATTCTACGTATTTTCCAACTAAAGCTATAGTGGTATTTTTAGTAAGGCTTTTCATATTATTTACCATATTAGTCCAATTATCAAGTTTAACAGGGTTGCATTTCATAGCTAATTTTTTGCAAACCAAATCATCTAATCCTTCTGAATGAAGTAACAAAGGAACTTCATATAAATTATCTGCATCTAAGTTTTGTATTACTGATTCTCCATCAATATTGCAGAACAATCCAATTTTTTCTTTCATATCCTCTGAAAGAGGTTTTTCTGAACGACATACTATAATATCTGGTTGAATACCTATGCCCCTTAATTCCTTAACTGAATGCTGTGTAGGTTTTGTTTTTAATTCCCCCGCTTTTCCCAAATAAGGAACTAAAGTAACATGAATAAAGCAAACATTTTCTCTTCCAACTTCATATTTGATTTGTCTTATTGCTTCTAAAAAAGGTAGAGACTCTATATCTCCAACAGTTCCACCTATTTCTGTGATTACAACATCTACTTCTCTTTCTTTTGCCACTCTATAAACTCTGCTTTTTATTTCATTAGTTACATGAGGTATTACTTGAACAGTACCACCTAAATAATCTCCTCTTCTTTCTTTAGATATTACCGACCAATAAATCTTTCCTGTAGTTACATTACTATTTTTGCTTAAGTTCTCATCTATAAATCTCTCATAATGGCCTAAATCTAAGTCTGTTTCAGCACCATCTTCTGTAACAAATACTTCACCGTGTTGATATGGACTCATTGTACCTGGATCTACATTTAAATAAGGGTCAAATTTTTGAATTGATACTTTTAAGCCTCTATTTTTTAGTAATCTTCCAAGTGAAGCTGCTGTTATTCCCTTTCCTAGTGAAGACACGACACCACCAGTAACAAATATGTACTTAGTACTCATGAATATTCCTCCTTATTTATATATAAAATAAAAAAATCTTTTGTATAACTACAAAAAACTATTGACATTAACGCATGCAATTATTATAATAGAAAGTACCCTATTAATGAAAATGGGTTTTTGTTGTTAAAAACATATCTAATATACTATCACATTTCTTTTATTTGTGCTATAGTTTTTTTATCATTTTTTGTTTTTTTATATTATTTTTTTGTCGTTTCTAATAATTTTCTCAATCAAATTGTCTATTTCAAAATAGGTTTCCCTAAAAGATTTATTAATAAGAAATTTTTCTTTGCCTTTCTTAATATTAGTATTTATTTTTTTCTATCCTTCATGTCTAATATTGATTTGATTTTTTCGTTATAAAAACAATTATGTTTCTTCATAAATAAATACAGTAAATACTTTGAGTTAGTATCTTCTAATATTCTTTTTAATTTTTCCTCCATTAAAATTTTTTCCTCTTTAACACTTTTAACCTCATAAATAGCCTCAATTATGACTTTATATTTTTTATCCATATACATAAAAAAACCTCCCAGAAAAAACTACATAATATAATTATGAGCATATATTAGTTTTTTTATCCTAGAAGGAAGTATTTATATAATTTCAATATTAAATTTTTTAATTTTATATTGAAGAGTCTGTCTTGGTATACCTAATTTTTTTGATGTTTTAGATACATTGTAATCATTTAATATAAGCTCTTCAATAATACACTCTTTTTCTAAATTAAATAATCTTTCTTTTAAAAACATATCCTTTTTAATGACTTCATCAAACTTAGGTAAATCATTATACCCAATTATTCCATCTGTTTTAAAATTAAATATATTTTCTATTGCATACTGAAGTTGTCTTACGTTCCCAGGCCAATCTAGTAGCATTAGTTTTCTCAAAGCATTTTGACTGACACCTTTTATTTTAGAATTAAATTTTTCATTGTATTTCAAAATAAAATACTCTATAAGCATAGGAATGTCTTCTCTTCTATTCCTTAAAGAAGGTATATTTAATCTTATAACATTCAATCTATAATAGAGGTCTTTTCTAAGCTTACCTTTTTCTATTATGTCTTCCGGTTTTTCATTTAAAGAAGCTATTATCCTAACATCAACCTTTATTTCTTTATTTCCCCCTACTTTTCTAAATTTTCCATCCTGTATAATTCTCAATAATTTTCCCTGAAACTCCAATGGCATAGAATTTAATTCATCTAAATATAGTGTGCCAAAATTGGACAATTCAAAAAGCCCTTTTTGGTTTATGGAACCTGTAAAGCCACCTGGTATAGTACCAAACATTATGCTTTCAAAAAGCTCCCTAGGTATAGCTGCACAGTTTTGCGAAATTAATGGTCCATTTTTTCTCCAGGAATTATAATGTATAGATTGCACAAATAGCTCTTTACCAACCCCAGTTTCACCATATATTAAAATAGGAGAACTAGATTTAGAGGCTTTTAAAGCCTTTTGTTTTAAATCTAATATATTACTGCTTTTACCTACAATATCAATAAAATCATACTTTTTATTTTTTGTAATATATTTATCTCCATTAGAAAAATCCGTTTTTTTAGACTCTATACCATTTTTTTCTTTAATATTAGAATTAAAAACCACATTTATAATACCTTTAAATTTATTATTTTTATATATAGGATAAGAAGAATTCAAATTAATGAATTCTTCCCCTTTATAGTTAATATACAAATCTTTTGTCCTTATATTTGCTTTATGTTCTTTAAAGGTCTTATTAACTGCATGATCTTTTGATTTAATTTTAGGGTAAATATAAAATACTTCCTTGCCTAAGCATTTATCTTTATCTAAATCATGCATAACTTGCAAAGAATCATTCATAAATACTAATTTAAAATCTTCATCAAAAATCATAACACCCTCAGCTAATTGTTCTAAGAAATTCAACTCATAATTATCAAACATACTCTCAACCCTTTTATAAAATTATTACTGAGCTTTTATGTTTATTTCAAGTAATGTGTTTTGAGGCGCATCACCTACAGAGCCTAAGTTATAATCAACTATAACACTTCCACCTTTATCATCCATTTTAATCTTTAAATCATTAGTTTCTACTTGCAGTTGTAGCATTCCATAAGGAGTATTATACATGATTACATCAACTAAATCTTTTTTAAAATTCATATTTGTACTTGTACTTCCCATCCTTATTAATGAAAATTTTTCTTTCGATATCTTTAACGTAGTAGTAGTTCCACTCATCCCAGATATTTCAGTTTCATCATAAACTGCATAGTATGCATTTTCTTTTTGTAAAATTTGCCCGGTGTAACAACTTCAATTTTATCTTCTTCATTACCTTTAACCTTACTAGTAACTGATATTATTGCTTTTTTATCCATAAAATCACTCTCATTTCTTACTTTATCATATATTTATCTAGTTCCTCATCACTAGCTTGATTTACTTCAATTAAATTATTTAAGGGATGTTTATATTTTCCATATCTTACTGCTATATTTTCTTCCATTCTACCCTTACAATACCTAGCCGTAATTTTGGCAGCCATTTCAATATCTTCGCTTCCTGCATTTCCAGTTATAACCACCATAGATCCTTTATAATCTTTTGCAAGAAATACTAAATCTTCTTCCATCAAAAGAACTTTAAGTTCTTCTCCTTCTTCAAAAGTTCTTGTAGATATTATTTTACATCCCTCTGAAACTCTAAAATGCCTACCGATTTTGAGAAGATTTAAATCTCTTTCTAATACTTCTTTTTTATATTTTAAAATATCTTTTAGCCTTTTTGAATAATTAGGTTCCGTAAGTTTACATCCACCTGCAGGCGAAGGATATTCTTTTATATTCCATTTTTCTGCAAGTTCCATTTGATCTTTTCTTCCTCTGCCGCTTAGTCCTAAAAGTTTATCCCTATCTACAAGACCATCTAATTCCATTTGAGTTTCAGGTAAAACTTTAGCAGAAAGAGGTCTTAGAATTTTATCTGCAAATCCTGATTCTTTTTTTACTACATTCAAAGAGCCTTTATTTTGAGACATAGGCCTTTGATTTAATACCTCACCTGTAATTATAAAATCCGCCTTCAATTCATCTAATAGTTTTCCTGCATAATTCATCATAAGTGCGTGACAATCTATGCAAGGGTTCATATTTTTACCATGTCCATGTTTAGGGTTCTTTACCATTTCAAAATGTACCTCTGAAAAATCAATTACTTTAAGAGGAATTCCTATCTGCTTAGTCATTCTTACAGCATTTTCTTCGTTAAAAAAATAGGACTTAAAACACAATCCAATTACTTCTATTCCTTGTTCTTCAACCAATTTAGCCGCTAAAATGCTATCAAGTCCACCTGATATTAAAGCTAACGCTTTTGCCATATGTTAATCACCTTAATCCTTTCTTGGGTATATTAATTATTATTTCTATCTATTGCAAGCTCTATAAGTTCACTTATTAATTCTTTATATTTTTTGCCTTCACTTTCCCACATCTTAGGATACATACTTATACTTGTAAATCCTGGTATAGTATTTATCTCATTTAAATACACTTCTTCAGTTTCTTTATCAACTAAGAAATCTACTCTGGACATACCTGAACAGTCTAAAGTTTTGTAAATCTTTATTGCTAAATCTCTTACTTCCTCTAATTTATCTTCTTCTAAATTGGCAGGTATTAATAGTTTAGACTTAGCACTTTTATATTTTGAGTCATAATCATAAAATTCTCTATCAGGTACAACCTCTCCAGGGGTAGCTGCTTTAACTTCATCATTACCAAGAACTGCAACCTCTATTTCTCTGCAATTAAGCGCTTCTTCAACTAAAATTTTTCTATCATACTTCAAAGCTTCATTTAATCCTTCTTCTAAAGTTTTATCATCAAAAGCTTTTGTTATTCCAACTGAAGATCCACTGTTAGATGGCTTTATAAACACTGGAAGTCCCAAATGATTTTTAATTTTTTTTATAACTTCACTACTATTTTTCTCATAGTCATATTTATTTACAACTTCGTAATCTGCCTGTTTTATGCCAAAATTTTGTAAAACATATTTAGTATAAACCTTATCCATGCATATAGCAGAAGACATTACTGATGGACCTGCACAAGGTATTCCTACAAGTTTACATACACCTTGTATTGTTCCATCTTCACCATATAAACCGTGCAGTACTGGGAACACAACATCTACTTCATTATTAAAAAGAATATTATATCCTTGTGATTGTTTATTTTCTTCATCACTTTCCCATTCTCCTCCTGAAATTTTATCTATATCTCCAGTATATTTATACCACTGGCCTTTTTTTGTTATGCCAATTACACATACTTCGTATTTATCTCTATCTATATTCTTTAATACAGATGCTGCTGAAACTCTTGAAACTTCATGTTCTGTAGACTTTCCACCAAATAAAACGGCAATTTTTTCTTCATATATATCTCTCCTCTTATTATTAATTGCTTTCACACTCTCGCATTATTAATATTTTCATTTCATTAATTGTTACTAAATAATAGTTTAAATTTTTTTCATTATTTAATCAACACTTTTTTAAATAATTACAAATTATAGATATAAAAATCAATTTTATTTTTATAAAATCGCAAAACTTACACTTAAAAAGGTTCTGCTAAAAAAATTGTTTTAGCAGAACCTTCATACCTTAATTTTTATATTGTAAGCTTTCCATTAGGTGTATTAATAATTTGTATTATCTTTTTTTCATAACCTGTTTTTGCATCTATATATACAATAAAATCCTTACTATTATAATTTCCTTTAAACTCATAGCACAATACCTCTTTATTCGTTTCTGTAGGTATTATAGCTAAATTAACAGAATCAATCTTTAGTCTTTTTCCTACTTTTGTTTTAGCCTGTTCTTTACTAATTTTAGGGTTTTCAACCTTTCTGTTTTTTATATGTGAAACTAAGTATTTTTCTGATTCAATACCTATAACTTCTCCACTATCTAAAGCAATTTTCAATTTAATCTGATCTGGATAAACAGCAATATTATTTTCTTTATAAACATAACTTATTACAGCAATATTATCGTACTTTAAAGTATAAGTAGACTCCATGCTATTATAACCGAGTTTAGTTAAGAATTGCATTCCTTTCTTAACTGCATCATCTAATTTTATATTAGATACGGATACCTGCTTATTATCTAGTAAATATACTATCTTCCCTCCATTTTTACTTATTTCTACCACAATGTTTCTCTCTTCATCACCTTTTAAATCTATTTCAAACCTATAAGAATTTATTTTCTCCTTATTTGCCTCCCCAGTAAGTTTTATATTTTTAATCTTATTTTTCCCAACTATATTTTGAACAATTTCTTTGGCCTTTTCTTTTGAAATTAATGACTCATCATATACTTTGGGCTTTATATCAAGTACATTATCAGAAAAAGGTCCATCGTATATTAAAGCAGGATACTGTACTATTTGCTTTTGAATATTAGTAAATTTTAAATCAATATTATCCTCTTTAGCAAAAACTCCTGAGGTTTTTTTCTAATCTCCCCCATTTAACTTTTCCATCATTTATTTCTGAAACTACATTAGATAATCTTTGTTCTAATTCATAGGATTGCACCTGAAGCACATCAATATTTTTATAATCCTTATCTTTTATTACTTCTCCCTCAGAAAGATTTTTAGAAAGATTATAACAAAAATCACCTACTTGAGATAAAAACTTACTAGTGTTTTCTATATCACGTTGTTCTATTGGCAATGAATGAAGCTTATCATTTGCAATTGAAGAATGTCTAAATATCTCCTCAAAAACAACTATGCTTTGTTCTTTTGATCCTACAATATTTGCCTTATCCAAATTAGTTCTAATGTTTTGAACTGAATTTATTAACTGATACATATTTTTACTATATTCACCTTGAAGATAATTTCTATAATCTGTTCTTTCTAAGGTCATTAATATAGCAAAAGTTGTTGAAAAAACAACTATAAATGTACTAACAACTGTATAAATTATTCTCTTTTTAACATCTTTCATGAAAAGCACCAGTCCCTTCTATTAACATAGCGAAATTTAATTCATGGTTATTTTTCCACAAATTTTAATTAATTATACACAGCTTTATCATTTGCTTCAATTTCTAAGATTAACTTGTAAAACTAAAGAAAAAAGGGTATACTAATCTGAGTATTAATTAAATTAGATAAATATGGATATGCACTAAATAACTATAAGTATGAATTACTATATGTAGAAGGTGAAATATAATGAATGTATTGATGTTAGCTATTTCAGCAGGGGGAGGTCACATAAAAGCCGCTGAAACACTAAAAGAATATATACTATTAAAAGAACCTAATTCTAACGTAAAAATAATAGATACCCTAAAATATCTAAATCCTATATTAGATAAATTAGTCATAGGCGGTTATATAAAAGCAATAAAAAGCTCCCCTTCTTTGTATGGGAAATTATACAATTACAACTACGCTTCAATGGATAATACTCTAGCTTCTGTAAGTAATAAGATAAATGAAATTATGGCCTACAGGTTACTACCTTTAATCGAGGAATTTAGCCCAGATATTATTGTATCAACTCACCCTTTTCCAAGTGAGATGCTATCTATTTTAAAAGAGCAATATAAACTAAATGCCCCTGTAATTTGTATAATAACAGATTATGCCTGTCACAGTTTTTGGTTATACCCCTTTATAGACGCTTACATAATCCCAAATAAAGAGATGATTTGGGATATGATATCAAAGGGAATTAGCTCAAATTCAATATTTGATTATGGCATACCAGTTTCACCAGCTTTCTTCGAAAAATATAACAGAACTGAACTACTAGAAGAATTGAACCTTAGCAAAGAAAAAAACACTGTGCTTATTATGGGTGGAAGTCTAGGTATGGGGAAAATAACCAGCATCTGCTTACAACTATGTAGCATTGATGTCCCACTTCAAATAATTATTATATCGGGAAATAATAAAAAACTCTTTAAAGAATTAACGAAACTAAAAGCAGAACATCCTCAAATATCAAAGGTGCTTGGTTACACTGACAATGTAAGTACATATATGAAATGCTCTGATTTGCTGATAACAAAGCCTGGTGGCATGACCATAACAGAAGCTTTGGCTTGTTCAACACCAATGGCATTATTTTCCGCTATACCAGGTCAAGAAGAACGAAATGCAAATTTTTTAGTTAAAAATAATTTAGCAGTTAATATAGAAGATTTTGATTCATATAAAGAGGCTTTTGAATACATACTTATATCTAAAGACAAACTAAAAACTATGAAAGCAAATTGTAGTAATTTTTCTTGTCCCCATTGCGGCAGTAATATTTACAATTTAATGAAAAAGATCATTGCTAACGCAACGATCTTATAATATCAAGTAATTTGAATTTCAATTTTATTTCTTCTTTACAAGTGTTATCTACAAGGTTATATTCATCTTTAGATAGCACTTTTTTCATTTCACTTTCTGTTTTATTATAAGACACTTCTCCTCTTGTTATATCCACAAAACACAAAGGCGGAAACATAACACACCACCAGTTGTGCCCTTTACCATTTCCTATTATTATTCTGTAAGCCTCATATTCACCTGCAGGTAAAGTAATATTTCCATAAGTTTTAATTGGAAAGTTTTCTTTTGATAAAGAACTCTTAACATCATAGTCAAATCCTTCTTGCTTTATAATATTTTCAGCTATTTTAATAATTTTACTATCATTCTTTTTAAGTACTTCTCTGGATTCATTAATGCTTTTACAATTTTCAAGTTTGGGTTGAATATACTTTATCACTTCATCTTTAACTTTCAATTTCAAATTTTGATCTTCTTTTGTATCAGTATTAGCTATTACATGAAATCTAATTAGTTTATCTTGAATATTCTTTTCCATTATCATCTCATCTTGTGCTTTAACATTATTAATGACCATCATACCCATAAAAACGCATAATATGAAAATAATTACTTTTTTCATTTACAAAACTCCCCCATAAAATTATTTCATCATAAATGTAATTATTACCATATATGTGTTTTTTATTCATTTATTTTACTGAGATACACCAACTCTTCGTATATCTGATTTTACATTCACAATTATTACAGAATTCCTTAACTTTTCTTTACTATTATCTTTAACTTCATTCCACACTTTAGGATGATATTTTTTCAAATGATCATCTAAGCCAATAAAATCAGATTTATATTTTTCTTTTGAAACCTCAATAAACCGTTTGGATTCTTCTTCTACAAGTTTATTAATTTTACTTTCGATTTGATCTAAGTTTTTTTCTGATAGTAATTTAGTTTCTGGAAAACAGGCGTTTATCTTTCCTTCTAGATTTATGTTTATATTAAAAACAAATTTTCCATTAGCTTTAAAAAATTTTATGTTTCTATTGCTTCCATCTATAATATAGTCAACAGGATGACTTTCATATAATACTACTTTGCTACCAGATTTTAGTTTTCCATTTAACATTTGTCTTTGAGCTACATCCTCTTCACCTAGCTTTCCTACCATTTCATAATCTTTAATTATAGCCATATTTTTTAGCATAACTTCATTTTTATTTTTATTTATACTAATCATAGGAACTAGGGAGTTTCCGTTTTCGCTTAAAGTATATAAAAACTCATTTAAATTAACCTCAGGTATTGCACTATTTTCCTGACTATTGCTCATTATTCCCATTATATAATCTTCCAAGTTTTTCTCCATTTTAGGCTTTAATTTATAATAATCTTCTAATTTTCCCTCACAAACTAAAACCAAAACTGTTCTATTAAAATCAGGTTGTCTCTTAATGTAATCAATTATTTCTTTTACTGTATCCTTATACTTTAAAAGATCTGAGCTAAACATAAGAAGCTTTGTGTGACCCATATACAAACTTCTACTACTTTGAACTGCAAATTTATTTGAAGCATCGGTTAAAGAATATGCATCTACAGATTTACTTTCGGTCTCTGCTAAACCATCTTTTACTTTTTTTAAATCTGGAAAACTATAGCTAACCTTAAGTTTTTTGAAATCTGCCTTATTAGAAAGAAATTCTAACTGCGAAGATTGTATAGTCTTACTTTTTTCTATATCCTCACCAATATCGATTCCTATAGTGGATATAAAAACTCTTTTATCTATTTCAACTTTATCCCAGCAACCGCAAAAAACAATTCCATTATAATAACGCATACGCTCATAATCAAATATTTTTTTCATTTGCCACCCCTTCTTTTTATTAAAGAAATAACTAAAGGAAAAATTATAATAAAAGCCAAAGCAAAAATAGGAAGTACAAAGGATATATCATTAAATAAATTATATACCTCCCCTAGGTTTTCAGGATATAAGGCTGTCAAATATATAATTGGTACCAATAATATAGATGAAAATTTTATATCCCCAAATTTGAAGGTTTTCTCAAGAGTATCTGCTGAAAAATAGTAAATATTCACAAACGTAGTTATGTAAAATATTATCCAAAACACCATAACAATACCTTCCCATTGTTCCACAAAAGACTCCGGTATGTTTATAGATTTAATCATTGTAAGTGTTGACCAAATCAAACTCTTTGTTTGCTGAACTCCAAAAGTGCAAACCGTAAGTATTGTAATGGCTGAATAAAATACAACTACAAAAACCACACTCTTAAATAAAGTCTTTGAAATGTTTCTTTTTGTTTTACATGAGGTAATACTAAATAAGCTATCTCAAAACCTTCAAAGGAAAAAGCCGTTAAAGCTATCCCCTCCATGTATTTATATATAGAATTGTTAAAAACAGGTAAAACATTTGTAAAATCTGTTCCTTTACAAAGTAAAAACATTACCAAATATATTGGAATAAACATAATCCAAAAACTAACTTCGTTAAATTTTATTAATACATCTAATTCTCCTCTAACAAGTATGCTACCAGTAATAATCATAATCATAACTATAAATTCTACAGGAGTTTTTTCAAGTAAATACATCTTTATGACCTCTGCAAAAACCCTCATTCCTACAGATATCAGCATAATATTAAGAACAGAAAAAACAATAGCTATTATAATGCTAAATATTTTCCCATAATTATTTTCCAAAATCATATGCAAACTCCCATAGTCATTTAACCTAACTATTTTATGTATTAAATACATAAGAACATAAACTATAAAACCAGATAATATAGTCACTATCCAACCATCAGTACCAACAGTTCTAGCCATAGCACTAGGGTAGGAGAAAAAACCTACTCCTGTAATAGTCACAACTATAGTTGCAAATAACTGGTATTTAGTAATAAAATTATTTTTACTTTCTACATCCACAAAATCACTTCCCTTTAAAGAGTGAATTATAAATAAATTTAATTATTTTTGCCTTATTTTATCTTTTGTATTCATATATTCAGGTCGTTCTTTCATATTGTCAATAGGAACTCTAAACATAAAATCCTTGAAATCTTTAAAATGAGTATTCACCATAGGTGATAAGTATGAAACCCCAAAACTTTTCATTTTTAGTAAATGTATTAATAGAATAATTAAGCCTATTACAATTCCATAAAGACCTATTATTGCAGAAGCTATTATAAGAAAAAACCTTACAATTCTAAAAGCATTTGAAACTCCGTAATTTGGTATCATAAAACTTGTAATAGCAGTAACAGAAACTATTATTATCATTATAGGACTCACTATTCCAGCGCTCACAGCCGCTTGACCTATTATAAGGCCCC
Organism: Haloimpatiens sp. FM7315; assembly: GCA_041861885.1. NCBI lineage: Bacteria > Bacillati > Bacillota > Clostridia > Eubacteriales > Clostridiaceae > Haloimpatiens > Haloimpatiens sporogenes. Next base: position 1,003,782 of record JBGVUE010000001.1, on the reverse strand, counting down.
CAACAATTCCTACAGTAGAACCTATTGGTTTAGGTAATCTTACAACCGCTTCCATTAAGAACGTCAAGCTTAACTCCATTATAATAGCTTCAACAAAAGCTGGGAATGGCACTCCCTCTCTACTAGAAGCTATAGAATAAGCTAATTTCGTTGGTATTATAGAGGTATGAAATGAGGTAATAGCCACATATAATGCTGGTATTATTAAAGAAAAAAGTACCCCTAAATTTCTAACAAATCTAACTATAGATGAATTTATCCACCCTTGATAATAATCATCAGGTGATTGAAATAAATTAATTAGAGTAGAAGGAGCAATTAAGGCAAAGGGAGAATTATCAACTAATATAGCAACTCTACCTTCGTACAGAGCAGCTGCAACTACATCTGGTCTTTCAGTGCTTTGAATATGAGGAAATATTGACCACTTATCATCTTGAATCAATTGCTCAACATAACCACTGTCTAAAATAGCATCAATTTTTATCTTATCAAGCCTTTTTTCAACCTCTTCCACTAAGCCATCCCTTACTATATCATCAATATACATTATGACAACATCAGTTTTAGATCTTACTCCTATAGTCTTTGATTTTATTCTAAATTTAGTATCTCTTATTCTTCTTCTAACCAAAGCTGTATTAAATCTTATAGTCTCTGCAAATCCCTCCCTAGATCCCCTAACAACTGTCTCTCCTAAAGGTTCACTTATACCTCTAGCAGGCCAAGAACGATTTGCTATGATATATGCCTTTTTTAATCCATCTATTAGTAAAAGAGTATCCCCAGATAAAAAACCATCTATCCCCTTACTTAATTTGTCAACTTCTCTTAAGTCTGAAATAGTTAAAAGCCTATCTTTTATATTGTTTACATTAATGTCTTCTTCATCTTTATCCATAAGACTCTCAAGTACATAATCGTCCAGTAATATTTTATCAGCCATACCATCTATATAGATTAATGCCGCCTTTACAGTTCCATTTATAAAAAATTCTCTATATACAATATCTGAATTATCTTTTAATATCTCCTTAATTCTATCTACCGTATCTTTAGAATCCTCAAAAAAATATCTTCCGTTATATTCTGTTTCAAATTCACCACATCCTCATTAAAAGTTTAAATTGTTATCTAATTATAAGTTTTGAAAAATACAAAGCAATAGATATAAAAATTGAACTATATCCTAGTTTTCTAGCCCTTAAGGCGCATATATGTTCCTTATCATTTTCAAACTTATTATAATCATAGATTGATAAGGTAAACCCTTCAATTAACATTAAAATCAAAAAATATTTATCAAACAAATCAAACAGTATCAATATTTTATCACTCATAAGTTACTCCTTAATTTTAAATTCTAAATTCATCAAAAATAATTTAAATTCTTCCATATAAAACTAAATACTATATTAAAAAATATATAATTTTTTAAAAGACTAAACTATTAAAATTTGAATCTCATTATATTTTTTCACTAAGAACTTAAAATATGCATAATCTTGTTATAAACTAGCAAGATTATGCATTAATATAAAATACATATTTTTTTAATTAATTTAATAGCCTTTAAGCAAAAAAATTCCAGATAAAACCTTTTATAAAGTTCTATCTAGAATTAATATTTTAAATTATATAGTTCTTGTAATAAATACTTCTTTATAATTTCTTTTTAAAACCTCAAAACACCTTTGGGCTTTTAGCGTATCTTCAAAAAAACCAAATACACTAGGTCCACTTCCACTCATAAGACTTCCTAAGGCACCCATACTAATCATAGTTTGTTTTATATCCCTTATTACAGGGTGTTCCTTTATAGTTACATTTTCTAATACATTTCGCATATTTAAAGCTACATTTGTTAAATCATCTTTTACTATAAAATCTATTAATTCATGAGTTTTCGGATGCTTGTACACTTTATTTATGTCAAAGGCCTTATAAACTTCTTTAGTTGAAACACCAAAATTAGGTTTAACCAATACTAATATCTTATCTCTAAAGGGTTTTAAAGGTTTTACCTTCTCTCCAATGCCTTCACACAAAGCAGTTCCTCCTATTATACAGTAAGGAATGTCTGCACCTATTTTCAGCCCTATATCCATTAGTTCCTCTTTTTTTATATTTAAACCATAAAGTTCACTCATAGATTTTAAAACAGCTGCAGCATTGGTACTTCCACCTGCAAGTCCTGCAGACACTGGTATGTTTTTCCTTATGTCAATAAATACTCCAGAATGTATATTGTATTTATCTAAAAAGATTTTTGCTGCTCTATAAGCTATATTTTTGTCATCTAAAGGAACATAGGGTTTGTTACATTTAATATTAATTCCTGTATCCCTTTTAGTTATCTCTATTTCATCATATAAATCTATACTCTGCATAATCATCTTAAGCAGATGATATCCATCCTTCCTTTTACCTATTACATCTAGTGACAAATTAATTTTAGCATACGCCTTTACAAACATTAGAGTTTCCTCCTAATAATAAATTACTTCTATCTCGTATATTATATCATTAATTTTTAAATGACATCTACATTCTAGTAAGTTTTTTATTATAGCAGGAATTAAATATAAGATAGGTTTTTTAAATCTGCCTTTAAAAAATAATCTTAATCTATACTGAATATAAATTTAAAGGCAGATTTTGATTTTAAATATTACTAGATTATTGCCCTTCCTGGAATAATAAGTTTGTCTCCGACTTTTATTGTATTCATATCCTCTATATTATTAATTTTAGCCAAATCCTCTAATTTTGAATTGTATTTCTTTGCTATTTTCCACAAAGTATCTCCATTTTGAACAACATATATAGTTATACTTGCCTTTTTCTTTTGAATTTCATCTTCTTTTAAGTCTAAACTAATAATAAAATCTTTATTTGTAATGTAGCTAACCCTTACATATACATTTACTAAAGCTTTAATTGCAATATCTCCCGGTTCAACATTAGCCTCAATATTTTCAAGTTTAGCTTTTGCAACACAGTTCATGTCTATTTTAGTGCCAGGCATTTCTACTGAACAGGTAAAAGGTATTTCATCTTGAACACTATACACATACTTATCCTTGTCTTCTGATTTATATAAAACCTTAACATCTAGTATGCCTTCTATTACAACCTTATCTTCAACTAACTTTTTATCTGTTATACAAACATTACCTGAAGATGTAATTATTTTCTTTGACTTTGGCATATTTGAATCTAAACTAATTTCACCCTTTACTAACACTTGAGTAGTAATTTGACCATGGATAACATTTAAAGGATAATTTTTTCTTTGGATATCTAATACGTTTTGTGGAGAATACGCATCTTCTATCATGTTTATTTCTTCTTTTATCATAAGCTTAGTATTGGTTTTAACTAATACTTCTATATCAATTATTCTTTTTTCTCCTAAATCATCTTCTCTTAAATCTAATTGAAATGCATCTAACTTAAAATCTGTATAGTTCTTCATATCAGCTCTTAAAATTTCATTTTCAATTTCATTAGATAATAAAATGTCATTTTCTAAATACCTTAGATCTCTACTATCTTTAGATTTGTAGAGTATCTCAACATGTGCCATAGCCTCTAATTTAATTTTATTATCATATACTTTAACTTCTTCTTTTGAAATGTTAACGTTATGCTTCATGATTTCACTTATTTGAGACTCTTCAACTGGAATTTGCATGTGGCACTTTCCAATAATTTCTCCAGGAATAATAGAAAGTATTTTATCTATTGAAGTTGGATTTTTTAACATTTCAATTTTATTGCTTTCTTTTAAATCCTTAACGATATCAAAAGCATAATTTTTATAAACTGAAGCTTTTAATTTAATAATACCTTCAATAGAAATTTTCCTTTCATTGTATATGCTGCATTCCATATGTTCTACATAACTTTCAATATCAGATATCATTTCTCTTTCAGCGCCATTTATTTCTATTGCATTAGAAAATGTTCCATTGTAAGTAACATTAAATACTTCGCTTTCCTTTTCTCCTTTAGCTAAATATAATACATTGTAATTTACTTGTCCCTCAATATAAATTTTATTTTGCATAACTTCCTTGCTGGTTAATCGTGGTTTTGCCTCTATCATAAGGATTTCTTCTACGTCTGGATGAGTATCTGGTATTATAAATTCTTGACGTATTATAGTGTCCGCTGTATTTTCCCCTAAAAGCTGCTCATATTCTATATTCTCTCTAATAAGTTCCATTATTATATTCCTCCTTTAAATACCTACTATTAATTTATATAAATTAGGTATTAAAAGTATGATAAAGTATTTAATATTTTTTTGAAAAAATCGACATTTTCACCACATAAACCACATTTTTTTATTGACAAGCATTATAATTTGACGTATTATATTAAATGGTTGTTGACCATATAACCTCTCATAAATTCTCAATACCCTTTTATACCATAGTTGAAAGATGGCACCCTCCATCTTTCTCTTTTTTGAAATAAAAAAGCTCAACCTTATAAAAAATAAAATTAAGCTTCTTAAAATAGGTTTTTTTATTTATAATAAAAAAACATTATCCTGCAAAATTTAACTGAACTGTCTTTGTTAAAACATCTGAATAACTATATGATATTCTCCTTTGGGTGTCGTTCTCTAATCTAATGATGAAAATACTTGGATATGTTTCTTCAATAACTCCATTTTTAATAAGTATTTTTTTCTTCCACCATTAGCTTTTAATGTCACTTTCTCGCCTATGTGCTTATCAATTTCATTCTTTATGGTAGCTAACACATTCTTTCCTTGCATTCTAACACCCTCTTTCTACATTATATATTATAATGTAAATATTACTCTTTGTCAAATAACCTATAATTTTATCACTAATATTTATACATTGTCAATATTAATTTTTTGTGAACAAGTTTATCTATTCCTAAAATATATAAATCTACTTTAAAAAAACTAACCTTTTAACAAGCATAATAACTAATGCTTATATTATTAACATATTTTATTATTTATATTCCAAAATATAAAAGAACTATTGCACTAAGGACTGTTATACACACAATATAAATTAAACTAATATATTGCATTTAATATCCAAAATGTAATAGTTATTTTATTCTGAAGCATTAAAAATATTAAATAAATGGTGATTTAGGAAAACCTTCTCTATATTTACCCCTTGTTTGAAGTCCCCCAATACCTTTTGTACCGGTAATGGTATTTTGAATAACCTCTTCTATAGAAACTATTTTTTCTATATTGGTATAAGCTACTTTTTCACATATAAAAACTGGATCTAAACAATGTATAAGCACTCTACTTGGCGAACTTGCAAAATTAGCACCTGCTTCTAATATAGCCTCATAACAGGATTGACATGCCCCTGCAAATATAACTAATTCATCATAGCCTCTTTCATAATTTCTAAGTTCTGTTACACTATCGACAAAATACTGAGAGTTTCTATAATTTTTTAAATCTGTATACTCTTTGGTATCTTTAACCATGCCATCATGACCTGTAATTACAACTATGTCTGGCTTGCTTTCCTTTACAAGCTCAACTACCCTCATTGATTGCTCTTTTTCAGGTATTACCTTTCCAATTGCATCAACACCTATCCTTTTGTATGTTTTCATACACATTTCCAAATACTGTGCATCTCCATCAATATGCAGTACTCTTCCCGGTCTTCCAAAATACATTTCCTTATTTTTAACCTCTTTATTCTTTAATGTATGTCCACTCATAACCTCAACAGCATCGTTTCTAGCATCTAATATTTTCTTTATGGACTCCTTAACCTTTCTATTAAAAACAGCATCTTTAGCTGCATTTTCTTTTGAATTAGGCTCTTCTAAATCCTCAACAGGAGAATCTGCTATAATTCTAATGTTTATTCCCTTCAATATATATATTTTTTTACCCTTTTCTTCTCTTATATCAATAATTTTAAATGCAATATCTTTTCCATAGGATTTTCTTACAACTACATCTCCTACCTCCATATACCTCTCCCCTATAAAATTGCTCAATATATTATTATGCAAAAGAAAAGATTATGTGAGTAATTTTATATATAAAAAAGCGTTAAATTAGACTATAATTCTAATTTAACGCTTTTAAAACTAATTAATTGGCTTCAATAGTTGCCTTTTCCATTAAATCGCCCTTTTTATCTTTACTTATTATGTCTTCATAAAAATTAAAAGTAGAAGCGTTTATATAAGGATAAAGCCACAAGAACCCTATTCCTAATGTTAATATAGACAAAATAAACCATCCTATAAAACTTAAATTCATAAGAAATAATTTAAATTTATATCCCTTCATCATACTAACACTAGCTTTTACTACTTCCATAGCACTCAATTCTTTATTATCATTATAAACCAAAAATACCATAGAATATCTTAATAATATTATAGTTAAAATTATAGTTACTGTAATTGCAGCAACTGTAAAAACAACTAAAGGCAAAGATGTAAATTGTACCTCATAAACACTTTTTAACATTATAATTGTAAATGCAATTATAAGAGGTAAAATAAAAAGCAATGACCACAAAAATTGAAAAATGCTTACGATTAGATTAATAAGGAAATTGGGAACTAAAAACTTAAAACCTTTAAACAAATCTTCAATTTTTGGTGACTCTTCTCTACCAAGGTTTTTGAAAAAATTCCATATTCCATAGGCAAAAGGCCCACCTATAAGTATTTGAATAATAACGCATGCCAATCCAAAAGAAGTATCTTCTGTTTGACCAGACAATAAAAATCCATTTTTAACATTATTTAAAATGCTTGCTATAGCATCAATTGATCCTATAGAAAATAATATTAACCAGTATATAAAACAAACTAATACTGCGGATGTCCAATTTCCTTTTAACTGCTCTCTAGCCTTTTTCTTTATCACCCTATTGGGAGTTACATTTTTATTTTCCATAATAAACGCTGAATTAAATCAGTCTACCTCCTTAAAACAAAATATAAACTTAATTATAATATATATTTTGTCTTTCATCAAATAGCTACTCCTTTTGACCTAATTCAATTTTTATTTCATCAATAAACTTCATATAATTCTCTCTTTCATCTTGTAATTTATTCACTTTATTTATGAAATTATTCTGTATCCAATTTGCCTCGCTGTAATAATATCTGTTGCAAACCCTCCAAAACCTCTGAGGAAATAATAAAAAAGCGTAAATAATCCTATATTCTTCTTCCTTAATTGGACTTACAGAATTATAGCTCTCTAATATAGCTTTAGCATACTCTATATTAAAATCCACTCTTTTTAGAACTTTAGTTATGAAATTAGATATATCGTAAGCTCTAAGTTCTCTTTTACAATAATCAAAATCTATCATATGAAAATCTTCAGACTTATCTATTATTATGTTATGATAAGTATAATCATGATGGCAAAAACTCTTTTCTGTCTCTGCCTCTACACATAGCTTTTCGTAATCTGAAGTCATTAAAACATTCATTGCCCTTTTGCCTAGTTCTTTATAAAAATCTACATTTTTTAAATACAATAAATCAAAGTCCCCTTTTTTACTTTTCTTTTTTCGCACAATATTCTTCATTTTGTCAAAACTTTTAACTCTTTTATCCATTAAATAAGGCCATCTTCCTAAATCAGTTTTTAATTTACTATTTTCTGGAGGTTCATACCCCTTACTTGCTTCATACATCTTAGCTAAATTAATAGCAGCTTTTTTCACTTCATCTAAATTATGAAAATCACACTCTCTACCTTCAATCCATTCTGATAATGTATATATATCTTCATTTACTAAGGCATATGGCTCTCCCTCACTATTTAAACAATATCTATCTATGTTAGAAAATCCATTTTTTATAAGGTGTTCTTTGGCCTCATAAACAAAATATAATTTTTGAATTCCGTAATTTATTTTTTTAAGCATTTGTTACCTTTGTTAGTCTTCAAATAGTAAACTCCCTTATTTGGTTTTATATTTTGAATTTTTATACCGAACTGTCTCTCGATTTCAAATTCTCTCATCATTTTAATCACCCCCATATAATCTATATGAAATATTTTTAATTTTTATACTTTATTTTCTATCATAAATTCACTATACAAACTAATAAAATTAAGTAATAGTAACTTTTAAGGAGTGAGGGGTTATGAAGATTGGAATAGATGCAAGGGCCTCCATATGCTATGAAGGAACTGGTATTGGAACCTACACCTATGAATTAATTAATAACTTAAATAAAGTTGATAGCAAAACTATATATAATTTATATGCACATAAAAATGAATGTAATTTTCCTAATAAAAACATTAATTTTAATATAAAAGAAGTCAAAAAAATAACAAACTAAATTTCTGGGAAGAAACAAATATTCCAAATAATATATTTATGGATAATCTTTCTTTGTATCATGTGCCTCAAAACGGCATTGGTCTTCCTACAAATAAAAATTGTCCTTATATTATAACTTTGCACGATGTTATTCCCTTTAAAATGCCTGAAACTGTAAGTGACACTTATTTAAAAATTTTTAACCAAAATATAAACCAGATTATTTCACTTTGCGACGGAATAATTACTGTTTCAAACTACTCAAAAGAAGACATCATTAAAACTCTAAATTACCCTAAAGACAAGATATATGTAACCTATCTTGCAAGTGAGAGTATATATAAACCCTTAAACAAAAAAAGTGTAAAAGCTTTATTAAAAACTATTATGGTATAGAAGAAGACTTTATTCTATATATAGGAGGTTTTAGTCCTAGAAAAAATATCTCTGGACTAATAGATGCTTTTAGTAAAATTGCAAAAAAAGAAAAATAAAGCTAATAATAGGTGGCAGAAAAGGTAAATCCTATGAATTATATAAAAACCAAGTTGAAAGGCTTAATATGGAAAATAAAATCTTATTTCCTGGTTTTCTTCCAGCAAAACACATGCCATTTTTCTATAATGCAGCTAAAATCTTTGTGTATCCTTCACTATACGAAGGTTTTGGTCTTCCTCCTATAGAGGCCATGGCCTGTGGTAGTCCAGTTATAGCTTCAAATAGGACCTCAATACCAGAAATTTTAGGAAATTCTGCTTATCTAATAAATCCTGAAGATACAGATATGATAAAAGCCGCCATTATTAAAGTATTAGATGATGATAACTTTAAAAATACTCTTATAAAAAATGGATTTATAAAATCAAATAGTCTTAACTGGAAGAAAACAGCCATGGATACTATTGCAGCTTATAAAAATACTATTAAAAAAATCTAAGAAAAGTGCAAAGCACTTTCCTTAGATTTTTTCTTTAAACTTTATTAAAAATTCCTCTTTTTCTTCCCTAAAATCAAGTTTCTTTTCAAGCCTATTTAAAAATGTATCTAATGTCCAACTCTTTCTTTTAGTATAATAGTCCTTAGATATACTATAAAAATCCTCAGGAAACAAAAGCATAGCATACAAAACCTGTAACTCTCTTTTGTCTAATGGATTTATCTTTTCATAATCATCTAATATTGCTCTTGCCCTATCCACATCATAAGCAAAATTCTTAATAGCCTTTGTTATAAAATTACATAAATCATGAACTTTTAGATCTATCATGCAATAATCAAAATCTATTAAATATGCCTTGTTGCGATTTATAATTAAATTATGATGTGCTAAATCATGATGGCATAAAACCACCTTATCCTCTTCACTACAAAGCTTATAATATTTTGATTTTTCAAGTTCATCTATACTTCTTTGAGCCATCTCGATATTATAATCTACATTTTTTAAAAAATCAAAATCGAAATCACTTTTATCCTCGTACCAATTAGCTATGTTTTTAAAAAACTTCATTTCTTCTTTTCTTCTCTTAAGGGATTCAATTAACTTTCCACAGTTATTTCTACTTTCATAATTTACATAAGATACGATTCCCTCTCCTGCATTATGAAATTCTGCTAAAGATTCTGTTGCAATTTTTAAATCTACAGGATTTGAATATTCACTTTCTCTCCCTTCTAAAAGGTCCATAACAAAGTATACATTATTCTCCCAAAGAGTATATGCCTTGTTATCTTTCGTTTTTACATAACCTATAGTCCTATTAAAGCTTCTATTAACATATTCTAGAGCATTATTTATAAAATTAAGTTCTTCTACGGGGTAATTTATTTTTTTAAGTATTTTATTTCCTTTGTCCGTTGACAATATAAATGCTTTCCTAACGGGAAATACATCGTAAACATGTAAATCAAATATTTTAAATAAATTTATATCTAAATCATATTCACATAAAACATCTCTTGCACTACCTTTTGTATCAAACATAAATACTTCACCTCTTTAAATCACTTCACTTGAATAAATATTCATTATATCTTTTAATTTCTCAACACATTTATCATTGTCATATTTTTTATTCTTTTTATATCTATTACAGTATCTAACAAAATCATAAGGGTATTTCATTAGAGCTTCTATAAGCTTTTGACTTTTTTCACCTAAACCCTCAAATTCGCAAAATTCTCCTGCCAAATATGAAATAGGAAGCTTAATTCCCTTTCTACTTAATTTATTTAACAAATTAAAAGCATCTATTTCAACTATATTGTAAGATATCTTATTTATATTTTTTATTTGAATTCTATTATTTTCATAAGCTAAATTATTAAAATAAGGATCTCCTATGCATATTTCATTGTTATCCATACTTCTAACTATTATATCTATATAACCACTTATATATATCTCTTCAATTGATTTTTCTCCTATTCTTAAGAATTCTTTTCCGTAATTAACTAGCATACTCTCAAAATCATTCTTTGAATTTGAATTTTCTATATCTCTTAGTATTTTTTTACACTTACCTAAGTCTACCTTTTGTAGTTCTACTATCTTCCCTGTTTGATTTTCAATTCTCTGAAGTGTACATCTATTACAATTCTTAATTCTTTTATGGAATTTTGAGATGAGTTTTAGCTGTTCTATTATAGTCTTAGAATTAATCCTACTAAAATCTTTTTTGTCAAAAGGTATATGATTAACTATATCTATATCTTTACTTAAAATATAGTCTTCTACAGTTCTAAAAATTTTTTTCTGCAACTCTTTACCCCCTAATCTCCAGATTTTAAATTTATTAATTTTTCCACAAATTCCTGTCTAGCTTCTCTATCCATACTTATCTTGTCTAATTTATCTAAAAAAACACTTAGATTCCAAGGTCGTTTTTCCCAGTAATACTGTATTCCAAGCTGCCAGTATGCCTGTGGAAACTCAATAAACGCTGCCATAATAGGTAAATCCTCAAGTAAAACTAAATTCATTGAATTATACCAACTAATCATTTTTTCTGCTTTATTCAAACTCCAATTTCCATTTTTCATTGTACGAATAATAATGCTACTTAAATCGTGAAGATGTGTATCCAAAATACAATAATCAAAATCAATTATATACATTTTTTTATCCTCTGTTAGAAGTAGATTATGATGTGCATAATCATGATGGCAAAATTCTCTTTTTAAGATACTGCTTTTCATATTATTTACATAACTGCTTCTCTTCAAGTTTGCTATTGCCCTCTCTGCCCTAATAATTTCTTCCTCCATAATTTCTCTGTATTTATAATCGAATTCACTTTTTACTACTTTTTTATCCATTCTATTTTTAAAATCAAGTATTTCATCTCGTCTCGTTTCAAAAATTTCTATCCATCTTAACCATCCAATTCGTGGATTCATATTTCTCTCCACTTTAAAATTGCAACTTTTATTGTGAAGGTCTGCTAACTTTAAAACTGCCAGTTTCAAATCCTCATTATCACTATAGTTACATTCTCTGCCATTTATCCATTCAGTTAAATATCCGTAGTTATTCTCTATTTTTATATAGAAGCTTTTGTTTTTAGTTAAATAAAACCTTGGAATTCTTTCAAACCCATTTTTTTGCAGATGCATCATAGCATTTATTATAAATAAAAAATGGCCAAAATTATATTTAATTACTTTAAAACAAAAACATTTTTTATCCGATTCAATCTTATATACATTTTTTATTTTAAATAGACTCTTAACGGAGATATTATAATTTTCTTCTAGCTTTTGCTTTAAATCTAAAACCTCCAATATTTTCCTCCACAACATTATTCTATATCTATTATATGTATCCTTATAGAAATATGTTAATGATAGCTATTTTTCAATTTACCCCCTTATCTTATTAGTATTTTTTAAAATATACTTCCTATATTTTAAAATTTCTTTTCTATATATCATATAATATACAAAGTAAAAATATTATTAAATAAAGCTAGACTTTCTAACATATATTTAGAAATATACTATTTAATATGTTTTTAAATATATTGAATCTATATAAAATAGCTTTTATGTCATAGCTTCATTAAATATTCTTAAGGAGAGGATGAAATGAAGATAGCAATTGATGGAAGAGGAGCAACTTGGTATAAAGGTACGGGAATTGGAACCTATACCCAAAATTTAATAAGCGAATTGATAAAAATCGATGACACCAATAAATATAATGTGTATTGGTCTGGAGAAAATTACGATTTCCTTGATAAGAAAAACGTCAAAGTACTTATAACTTCCCAAAAAGCAAAAGGTTTTTTGAGAATAATTATTTTCCATCAAGTTTACAAAAGCTTGATGCAGATTTATATCACGTACCTCAAAACGGTATTGGTCTAAATGAAAATATAAAATGCAAAAAAATTGCAACTATTCACGATTTAATACCATATATAATGCCAGAAACTGTTGGTAAAGGATATTTAAACAAGTTTCTAAAAGAGATGCCTAAGATTATAAGTAACTGTGAAGCCTTAATAACGGTATCTGAATTTTCAAAAAAGACATTTTGAGATTTTTTCCTATAGACAGTGAAAAAGTTTTTGTAACCCCCTTAGCTGCTAATAAAAGATATAGGCCTTTAAACAAACTCAGGTGTCAGTATATGCTTAAAAGACGTTACAACATTGATAAGCCCTTTATACTATATTTAGGTGGCTTTAGTGACAGGAAAAACGTAAGTAGTCTTATAAAAGCCTTCTCAAAAACATATAAAGATTTAAATAAAGATTATTATTTAGTTATTTTAGGATCTTATAGGGCTGAAGGAAAACCCCTAATGAAACTATGTGAAGATTTAAATATGACAGAGCATATATTATTTACAGGTTTTATAGAAGATAAGTTTTTACCCGTTTTTTACAATGCATGTAGTGTTTTTGTATACCCTTCTCTATATGAAGGGTTTGGATTACCTCCTTTAGAAGCTTTTAGCTGCGGTACACCTGTTATAACCTCAAACACAACTTCAATTCCAGAAGTAACATCTAAAAATGCAGTTTTAATAAATCCCTTAGACACATACGATTTATGTAATGCTCTTACTAAAGTTTTAAACAATGAAAATTATCAAAAAGAACTCAGCTTAATGGGTTTAAAAAGAGCTAAGGACTTTTCTTGGGAAAAAACTGCCCATAAAACTTTAAGTGTATATGAAAAAATCTTAGAAGTATAAAAAATCCCCAATTCAAGGATTTAATTTCTATTATGAATTTAATATTAGAAATTAAATTATGAATTGGGGTTTAAATTTATTTAACCTCTTGAAAATTTGTTGTTTCCTTTTTCATTAAAAACTCTTTTCCATTCTTTTTCTGCAAGAGGTGCAAAATCATTTGCAACTTTATTTAATTTTTCGTGAAATTCCTCATTATAAAGCATTGCCTCTCCACCTTCATCAGTTGGCTTAGCACCAGTTTTTTTGCATACTTCTCTAATTACATTAGTATTATCTATCATCATACATGGCCTTAACATATTAGTGTTATAAGGCTGTCTTGCTCTTAATTCTTTAAAAAATGGATCTCTAAATGCATCTAAAAGTGGTCTTCCCTTTAAATTCACTGTAGAAAAATGAGAGAATATACATGGTTCTACATCTTCTTTTGAATTTACGTGGAAATAATACTTTCCTGCTATACAACCACCTACAAAAGGAGCATCATTAAAAAAGTCTATTGTAAAATATGGTTTGTCTTTTCTAATTTCTCTTGTCCTATTTCCAAGGAAAACTCTTTGCTCTGCTGTAAGCATTAAATCAAATTCAGGTTTTGCTCCAACTGGCATAAATAAGAAGTACCAACTCATCTTTGAACCTTTTTCTATAAGCATATCAGTGAATTTATCCGATAATACATCATTTATATTAACCCTTGTTACTGCTGTAGATACACCGTATAATATTCCTCTCTCGTGAAGTAGGTCCATAGCGTGCATAACTTTTTTAAATGTACCCTCTCCTCTTCTAGAATCTGTATCTTCTTCAAAACCTTCAACAGATAACATAGGGAATACATTACCAGATTCTTTTAATCTATCCGCTACTTCTTCAGTTATAAACACTCCACTAGTAAAAGGAGTAAACATCATATCATTATATTTATCGTATATATCAAGTAAATAGTTATTTACAAAAGGTTCTCCACCTAAAACAATTATCCAATATATTCCTAAATCTCTTGCTTCACTTATAATTCTCTCTACTTCTTCTCTTGGAATGTCGTCTTTTTTGCTATAGCTTGATGCATAACATCCCTTACAATGTAATGGGCATCTCATGGAAGGACTCATTAACATAACAAAAGGAATTTTTGTGTTTTCTTGTTCCATATACTTTGCCCTTTTTTGTCCTGCATACCAATTGGCATTGGCAAAGTAATTTACAAAAACTTCTTTAAACATTTTGTATCAGTAGTTTTCAAAATGTTTTGTATAAACTCATAGGTTGCAGGGTTTTCTTTATAATAATTATATACAAAATCTATTTGGTCTAATTGATGCTGATCTTTAGTAAGTTTTTTTATTGTAGAAAAAATTTTGTCCACATTTTTTTCTGGGTCTTTTTCTAAGTATTCAACTATAGTATCTATAACTTTTGCTTTTGCACCCTTTTCAATTGTTTCTTTTATATTCATAATTTCTCCCCCAATTTATAATAAAATATAAGTCCAAAATAATTGATAATTTATACTCATCAGTATAATTTAATACCATTATATTCCTAATATTCCTAAAGTCAATAGTTTTGATATTTTATTTACAAAGAGTTAATATTTCCTACATCCTTTAGATATTAATAATAAAAAGCCATATATTTTACTACATATATGGTTTTCTATTATTAATATCTATTTAATTTTCTATTTATTTATTACTATTTCTAACTATTTATGTATTATAAATTTTATTTCTTTAAGCTCATACTATTTTATTTAAAACTTCTTTAGCTTCTATTAAGCTTAAGGATTTTTTTAATTTTTATTTTACCTGCACCATTAAAAAGTATATTAATTTTATGTATACTTAAACTTTTACCTATAAAACATACTTTAAAAAGGTCATTATTTAAAAAATCCTCTTTTCTCTTACCTATATCATAATGACCCTTTACATAATTAAAATGCAGTATACAATTGTAACTTCTTATAAAACCTTTAGCTCTTATTATTTCACCTGCATACCCAATTTTTAGCTTTTCTAAAATTTCTTGAAGATTTTTAATTGAAATTTCTTTATCACATTTAATTGACACAGTTCTTATGTTTTTTATTGTATCCCCTATATTCTTATTTAATTGTATGTTTTTGTACTTTATCTTCCCATTTAGGAGATCAAATAACTGTTTATTTTCAATTTCATCCCAAGACTTTACAATAATCCCTGCATCTTTATTTATATTTTCTAAAGAATTTACTATCCTTTTTTTAGTTTCACTAGATATTTCCAAAGTCTTACTTACAACAAGTGTATTAGCACTTTTTATTTGGTCTTGAAAAAAATCACCAAATGCCTCTAATTCATCTTCATAATTTAAGCCATCTATTATAGTAATTAAAGAAGTTATTTTGCACATTTCCTTTAATTCCTTACATTCAATAACTTTAATAATCTCACTTAAAACTCCCAAACCAGTAGGCTCTATAATTATATATGAAGGATTAAATTTTAAAATAATATCTTGCACTGCTTTTAAAAAATTAATTTTTAAACTGCAACAAATGCACCCCTGCTCTAACTCTATAACATCATAACCTTCTTCTTTAATTACCTCTCCGTCAATGCCCTCTTCTCCAAATTCGTTTTCTAATACAACTACTCTATAAGAAGGATTGAAAACCTTTAACAATTTCTTGATAAATGTTGTCTTACCAGCTCCTAAAAAACCTGAAACAATACAGATATTAGTCATTTTTTCTACCTCCATATTACAAAAGTTATTTATACAAATTGATGCTTAAAAGTCTATCTAATTTCTCATCTGTAATTGGCCAACCTATTTCTCTTGCAGTATCAAGCATTGCATCTATATTTTCCATAGGAGTTTCAACAGGCAGTCCACACCCTGACATAATTCCATATCCTTTTTGCATTTGTATCCATCTTTAACACACTCTATAGTAGCTTTTCTAACTTCCTCTCTTGTTCCTGCATACATTACAGAAGATGGATCTACATTTCCCATAATCTTCATTTTATCTCCTACAGTTTCCACACACTTTTTTAAATTTGCTACATTATCTATGCTTACAGCACCTATCCCTATTTCAGCCAAATCGTTCCATATTGTATCTGTTTTACCACATATATGAATGGAGGTTCCTACTCCCTTTGATTTTATAAAATCAATAAACCTCTTTATATAAGGTGCAGAAAATTTTCTAAAATGCTTCGGACTTACAACAGTACAAGAAGACATAGGTTCTGCTATACTTATGCCTACACCTTTTGATATAGCAGCATCAGCAAATCTAATACAACTTTCTAAAGATATTTTGCATAATTTATGAACTGACTCTGGATCTTTAATCATCATTTTTGACATTTCTTTTACACCAATTAAGAAAAAAGCAGAAGTAAAAGGTCCAACTAACAAAGCAGTGCAAGGAACTTCTTTTCCTATTTCCTCTTTTACATATTTCATAGCTTCAATATGTATAGGAAGTCTCCCATCTTTATAAGGATTAATTGGCTCTAAATTTTTTATCTCTTTTATATCTTTAATAGCAGGCTCTAACAGATCTACCGTGCCATCCTCTGGACATTTCATTTTAGCCCCCATGGCTTCAGAAATTAAAAATAAATCTGTAAAAACTTTAGCCCCATCTCCTCCAAACCTTTTATGAGTTGCTATTACAGCATCAGCTAGTACTCTTGAACTATGATTAAACTCAGAAATTTTACATCCTAAAACTCTAGCAATTCCATTGGATAAATTGGGGTTACATTGGATTCTGTCTACCTCTTCTCCTTTAGATAAGGCAACTGCTCTCTCCATTGGTGTCATTTGATCTTTAAGCATTGACATAATGCCTTTCCCCCTTCACTAATTCTTTGGCTAGTCTTGCAGCCTTAGATGCTTCTGGTGCATAGCCATCTGCCCCTATTTTGTCTGCAAACTTTTGTGATATTGGGCCTCCTCCTACCATTACAACAATATTATCTCTCATATTATTTTCTTTTAATAAATCTATAACAACTTCCATATTATGCATAGTAGTAGTCATTAAAGTAGATAATCCTATGACATCTGCATTAATTTCTTTAGCTTTGTTTATAAAATCCATAGGTGGCACATCTCTTCCAAGGTCATAAACTTCAAATCCTGTTGTTTCAAGCATTATTTTAAACAAATTTTTTCCTATATCGTGAGTATCCCCTTCAACAACACCAACTACAGCCTTGTACTTGTTACTACCTTCTTCTCTTTTTAATTTAGGTCTTAGAACATCTAAACCTGCATACATAGCGTCTGAACACATTAAAAGCTCAGGAATGTAATATTCTTCTTCTTCATAAAGCTTACCAGCTTTATCCATGCCTGCAGCTAGTCCTTTTGATATACCCTCATAAGCATTAAAATTTTTTTCTATAAATTCTTTGGAAACCTCTACTACTTTATCCTCATCCATATCAACTACAGACTCAGACAATCTAGATATAAGTAATTCTTTTAAATCAACCATTTTAATTCCTCCCCAATTTTATTAAATGTTTTCTTTCCATATTTATTTTATCTCTTTATAAAAGCTTGTTCCAATTCAGATTTTTTATAATAAAATATGGTTCTATTTAATTTGTTTATAGGATTGTATTTTTCATTAAAAAGTTCAATTTTAAAAGAATCTTATCTTAAATTAATAATAAAAAAACACGTTTAAAACGTGTTTTTTTATTATTAATTATTACTTCTTTTGCTAATATATATACCCCAAATAAAATAAATATAATTGGTACAACTAGACTATAATCTACCCACCCAAGGAAGTTATTAAATATCATAGATAAAAATGAACTAAGTGCAATAACTGTTAAAATAGCTATGGGAATTAAAAGTCCTTTATTTCTTTTTGAAAATAAATATAATTGCAATAATCCAAAGGCTACTGAAAGAAGATAAAAAGGCCAAGTATACTCTGAAAATCTCCAATCTGTAAAGACTTCAAAGAAGAATAAAATCCCAATAACAGTTAAAATACCCCCAGGTACCAAAACCCCTGGATTTTTCTTCTTAGAAAAATAGCCTATTTCCATGGATAATCCAGGAATTAATACAAAAACCGGCCATAAATATTCTATATTAATAATATTATTAGGGAAAAACTGATTTAAAAGTAATACTGCTCCAAAAGCAATAAAAACAAATCCCCAAATTGTACTGGTTTTTTTCATTTAAGTTCCTCCATTCTATAATTTATCTTAATTATACCTTAATTTCATATTATTTTACTACTGTTTTAAAACTTTTCTATCATAAATATCCAAAATAAAAATGCTGCTAAAGCAGCATTTTATCTAAAATCCTTTTTTCTTAGCCTCTATTCCACTTTCATTTATACCTGATTCTTCTACAGTAGTATTTAATTTGTTTTTAGCCCATTGGTTTTGGGTTTTACTACCATTCGCTAAATAATTTTCTTTGGTCCATTCTTTCTTATTTTTGTCACCCTTCATACTATCACTCCTATCTTAGTCTTTACTAATAGTATGAATTATTTTTCAATAATTAATCCTGGTTTATTTTTCTCTATTCAATAGTTCTAACAGAATCTATAATGCTATCAGAATGTACTTTTCTAGAAGAATTTATGGCTGCTAAAAAACATATGCCTAGAACAACAAAAGATATACATAACATATTAACTATAGGCAATTTCCATTTCGTTCCTTGTACTAATAATTTGTAGCTATTCACTCAGATAGAATTATACCCATTATGGAGGGTGAATTAGTAGAAGATAAAAGATTACAAGTATAAAATAATAAAAGCGGAGATAACTCCGCTTTTTATTATTTTAAATTTAATTTAGCTAAGGCATCTGCTAAAGCAGAATTTAGTGGTTCTTCATTTTCTTTATTTATCTTCTTTATATATTTATTTACATCTCTTTTATTTAGCTTATCTCCCTGGGCTTTTTTTCTTTTATTAAATGCTGAAAGTTTTTCTCTATAACCACAAGAACATGCAAAAATCTTTCCTTCACCTTCACCACGCATTTCCATCTTCTTATGACAATTTGGACATCTTGCGTTAGTAAGCTTTGAAACTGCTTTTCTGTATCCACATTCTCTATCCTGACATATTAGCATCTTACCATTCTTACCATTAACCTCTAGCATATATTTACCACACTGAGGACATTTATTTCTAGTAAGATTATCATGTTTAAATTTATGCTCATCACTTTTTATAGAAGTTACAATCTTCTTTGAGTAATCTCTCATTTCATCAATAAAATCATTTTTATTAATCTTACCTTTTGCTATAAGTGAAAGCTTTTGTTCCCATTTAGCAGTTAGTTCAGGTGACTTAATATCCTTTGGAACTAACTCAAGAAGCTGCTTTCCTTTAGAAGTTACAAATATATCTTTTCCCTTCTTTTCTATTAAAAAACTATTAAATAACTTTTCTATAATATCTGCTCTTGTAGCAACAGTTCCAAGGCCTCCAGTTTCTCCTATAGTTTTTATTAAATCCTTATCACTGTTTTTCATATATTTAGATGGGTTTTCCATAGCTGAAAGCAAAGTCGCCTCATTAAAAGGAGATGGCGGATTGGTTTTACCTTTAGTTTTAGAAATAGATACAATATCTAAAACCTCTCCTTCATTTAATGAAGGTAATATTTGCTCCTTTATATCCTCTTTTGCTTCATCAAAATTAAAATTACTCTCATATACCTCTTTAAAACCTTGATGTATTATTCTTTTACCCTTAGCCACAAAATTTTCACTTCCAATATCGGCTTTAACAGTTATTTGCTCATATTCAAAAGGTGGAAATAGTACAGCTAAAAATCTTTTTACAACCAAATCGTATATTTTTCTCTCTTTTTCACTTAAATCACTTAAAATAATTCTTTGCTCTGTTGGGATAATTGCGTGGTGATCAGTTACTTTGCTATTGTCAACAAAAGATTTATTTGCTTTAATAGGATTTTTAAAACCTTTAGAACTATTTTAGAATAAGGACCACTTCCACAAGCTTTTATTCTATCTTTTAAAGTGCCTACAATATCCTCTGTTATATATCTAGAATCTGTTCTTGGGTAAGTTAATACCTTATGTCTTTCATAAAGGCTTTGCATAATTGAAAGAGTTTCTTTTGCAGAATAATTAAATATTTTATTTGCATCTCTTTGAAGCTCTGTAAGATCATATAATCTAGGAGAAAATGCCTTTTTAATGGTTTTATCGATTTTTAATATTTTTCCAGATTTATTTTTTATTAATCCAACTATTTTATCACATTCTTCTTTATCGTAAGACTTAAAATCTTTAGTCTTTTTGTTCTGCCAAGTTAACTTTACTCCTTTTGCCTCAGCTAAAATACCGTAAAAATCTATAGGTTTGAAATTTTTAATTTCTTCTTCCCTTTTGCAATTATTGATACTGTAGGTGTCTGAACTCTACCACAGGAAAGCTGTGCATTATACTTACAAGTTAAAGCACGAGTTGCATTAATACCTACAATCCAATCTGATTCTGCTCTAGCTACTGCTGATGCATATAAATTTTCATATTCTTTTCCAGGTCTTAAGTTATTAAATCCATCTTTTATAGCTTTATCCGTAACAGAAGAAATCCAAAGACGCTTTATAGGCTTATTTACCTTAGCTTTTTCTATTATCCATCTAGCTACTAATTCACCCTCTCTTCCTGCGTCTGTAGCGATAACAATTTCACTTACATCCTTCCTGTACATTTGACTTTTAACTGTGTTATACTGTTTAAAAGTTTTTGGAATAACCTTTAACTTTAATTTAGATGGAAGTATTGGTAAATTTTCTATATTCCAAGATTTATATTTATCGTTGTAATCTTCAGGATCTCCTAAAGTAACTAGATGTCCTAAAGCCCATGTTACAATATATTTTTCTCCTTCTATATAGCCACTTAATTTTTTATTGCATTTTAATATTCTAGCCAAATCTCTTGCAACAGAAGGTTTTTCTGCTAAAACTAATATTTTACTCATATTAACATTTCCTTTCAAGTTAGATATAATTTATAATAACATAATTTAATTTAAAAACCTAATACAAAGAGTATTATAATTTCATTCCAAAATATAACTAAATGCAATTAAAAAAATGCAGAATTTTCTTAATTCGTTTATATAGTTATATACTGTGATATAATATACTTTCGTAAAGCTAATACTATATATACTTTTCCAGATTAACTATTTTTATTATGATAATCTAACATATACAAGTATATGAATGATAGTATAGGTTTAAAATATTAATATCTCACTGAAAAGGAGTGGTTTGATGAAAAATTTTCAAACTCTTATTGATGAGACTTTACAAGCTGAAGACATTGAAGAGCTTGAGTCCGCAGCAGATTTATTTCAATTTGGAATAGAAAAAGGTCATTATAACAAAAGGCAAGCAGATGAATTTAACACTGCTTACTGGAAAGTCAAAAACAAATGCTTAGCTTATGAAATTGCTGAACAAGTAAAAGCGAACACTTTGGACATTATATACATAGTTTCTAATGCTCCAGCTAATATAAAGAGTAATAGCAGCGATCTTTTAGACTATGTAAATGGTCGTCTTAAGGCCTTAAAAGGAAAAATAAATAACAGATAACTATTGTTATGAAATAATTCACATATATTTAATATATGTGAATTATTTTTTTATTTTTAAAAACCTTTAGACTCAATTAAATTTATTTAAATATTATAAGAAATAACAAAATATTTATTATATAATAAGTAATTTATTTTAATATATATAATTTATACATATATTTTATAAATCATATAATATATGTAATTAAAGCTATTTAGTGCTATACTGAATGTGTAGAATAGTCTGTATTTTTTAAAAAGTCTAAAAATGTGGAGGGATTTTATGCAAGTTTTAATTATGGTTTTAAATAAAACAAATTATCTAGAAGATATTGTGAAAGAATTAAATCACTGTAAAATACGAGGAGCCACAATTATTGACAGTACAGGTATGGCTAAAATTCTTACTTCTTGCGGTGAAGAAATTCCTGTATTTGGTTCACTAAAAATGCTTCTAAATGAAAAAAGACCTTTTAATAAAACTATATTTACTGTATTAAAAGATGAACAAATACCTATTGCAATTAACGCCATAAAAAAAGTAGTTGGAGATTTATCAAAACCAGATGTAGGAATACTTTTTACATTGCCAGTTAACTATGTAGAAGGAATTTGTTTGGACTAATAAGTTTACTAGAAAGGATGATTTAAAATGCACTCTTTATATTATATTGGAATTATACTTTTTTCAGGATTACTAATGGGAAAAGTTATTTCCTTTTTCAAACTACCAAAGGTAACTGGATATTTAATAGCAGGACTTATTATAGGTCCATCTTTCTTAAATTTAGTACCATCAACTGCAGCTTCAAAACTATCAATAATTTCTGAAGCTGCCTTAGGTTTTATAGCTTATGGAATCGGAAGTTCCTTTAATTTTTCAAATCTAAAACAATTAGGAAATGGAATCCTTATAATAACATTTTTGAATCTTTAACAGCTGTATTTGCAGTAGATTTTGTTATGATAACAATACTAAAACAACCTGCTCCCTTTGGCCTAATGTTAGGGGCTATATCTGCAGCTACAGCTCCTGCTGCAACTATTATGGTTTTAAAACAATATAAAGCTAAGGGTCCTCTTGTAAACACTTTACTTCCTGTAGTTGCTATAGATGATGCCGTAGGAATCATGGCTTTTGGAATATCCATGACTATAGCTAAATCACTAATAGACTCCTCTAGTTCCCTTACTATTAAAACCATACTTCTTCCCATAAAAGAGATAGTGCTTGCCTTTGTTATAGGAATTAGTATAGGATTTTTTCTTTCAATAATATCAAAGCACTCAGAGGGAGAAGATCAGCTATTGATTATTTGTATAGCAACTATATTTGTAACTGTAGGAATAACAACTACCTTAAATTTATCACCACTTTTAACATGTATGGCTATAGGCGGAACAGTCAGCAATATTTCACCAAATAGTACTAGAGTACTATCTATAGTTGATAGAGTAACCCCTCCTGTATTTGTAGCTTTCTTTACAATAGCTGGAGTAGAACTAAATTTATCTATACTAAAAAATGTAGGTATTTTAGGCATTACATATATTTTAGTGAGAGTTATAGGAAAGGTAAGTGGGGCTTATTTAGGTTGTAAAATAGCTAAAGCTCCTAAAATTGTTCAAAAGTACTTAGGACTAACTTTAGTTCCACAGGCAGGAGTTGCTATTGGACTTGCCATGGTAGCTGAAGCTATGCTACCAAAATACGGTGCTGCTATAAGAACTATTGTGCTATCTGCTACTGTTATTTATGAGCTTGTTGGACCATTTCTTACAAAAATAGCTATATTTAAAGCTGGCGAAGCTCATATAGATGTTAAACATTCAAAAAACAATACACTAGCAACTTAAAATTAAAATAAGAATTCAGAAGCTTAAACTACTGAATTCTTATTTTAATTTTATATTTTTTTATTTTTAACCGTTAAATCATAGATTATTTTTATTTAAGGCAATTAAGCAGACCATTTAAATACACTATGATTGTTAAAAGGATTTTCAGGATTAAATCCACCATCATGGATTACAAATTTCAAATTTTTAGCAGCATTAAAATATTCGTTCTTATTCAGTTCACTTAACCTATTATATATAACTCCAGCTTCATGATTGTGAAGTTTATTATAGTAATAGTAGATTTCATCTGCTAAAACATAAGTTGGATACTCTCTTCCCTGAAGCTTAAAATTTTCTACATAAGGTTCAAAAAGATATGTATACTCAGGTGGAATATATATAAGTTTATCTTTATTATTTTCTTTAATACAATTTACTTTTAAAGCCTGTCCTGTATTACTGCTCCAATGCCTTTTGGCTTCCACACAATTATAAGCACAATAAGAATTTGCAATTATAACATACTTGTACTTAGACGGCAGCTCCTTTATTCTATCTATGGCTCTATTAAAAGGAAAATACAAAACTATTTTGTCATACATTGAATAATCATTTTTCCAAAGATCTTCTGCACTAATAATTTTAGTTATTGAAGCTACTACATTATAATTAGAATTTCTATCTTTGATATTCATGGCTAATTCATCGCAATTTACCACAAAATCTTTAATTCCTAACTTAAAATAGTACTTTAATTTTTCTTTTGAAATTGGTTTTTCTTCTTGGAACAAGACTGCAGGTCTATATCCTCTTTTTTGTATTTCATATATATTTTTCTCATATTCTTTCCTAGTTTCTGGCACTCTATATGTGCCCCACTCTCTTTTAACATTTTCCACATGACTTCTAGCATTCCTACTGTCTTCTTTAAATGGAGATAAAAACAAAAATTCTATCCAGTTTTTATCTATCTTTTCATCTAAAAAATTCAAAAGTTCCAAATCAAAATTATAGGGAATCTCATATTTTTTCAACTTGAATCGCCTCACATACAATATAATTGTCTGTATATTAAAATAAACACAATAAATAAGTATTAGTGGTAGTGCTAAACCTTCCTGTACTGAAACTATGGTTTAACTTGCCATGCAAAGTATACTTTTACAATAATAAGTATACCACTCTGGATATAGATTTATAAACATATTAGTAAATAAAAAGTCCCAAAGTTTTTTATTTCTAACTTTGGAACTTTTTTCTTATAAATATTCACTTAATTTTTCATCATTTTTAATCTTATTCACTAAGTATTTCATTTCCTGATCCTTGTTTTTATCCATAATTAATATTACATCTCCAGAATCTACTATTACCAAATCCTTTACTCCAAATCCAATTATTAATTTTTTACTTCCAAACACTGAACAATTTTGACTTTGTTCCATATAAGCGTTTCCACTTACATTATTTCCTCGGTAATTAGCTAGAAATCTACTTAATGCTTCAAAGCTACCAATATCATCCCAAATAAAATTACTTTTTATAACATAAGCTTTTCTTGTCTTTTGCATTATTCCAAAATCTACGGATATACCCTCTATAAGTTCATACTCTTCTTCTATTACTTTTTTTCATCCTCAGTATTTATTTTTGTATATATATTCATAAGTCTTTCATGCATTTTAGGTAAATATTTTTGCATTTCTCTTAAAAATACATCTGCTCTCCAAATAAACATTCCACTATTCCACAAATAGTTTCCATCTATTATTAAATCTTTTGCTACTTCTAAGTTAGGTTTTTCTAAAAATCTTTCAACCTTATAAGAAGGTATCCTACTTCCTATTCTTTCCCCTAACCTTATATAGCCATATCCTGTTTCAGGTCTTGTTGGTTCAATTCCTATAGTTACAAGTCCCCTTCTTCTTTGGACTATATCTACACCTTGATTTAAAGTGTCTAAAAATGCATCTTTTCCATCTATATAATGATCTGATGGCAATACTATCATTGTTGCATCTTGATCCTTTTTTAAAAGCTTTACTGCGGAAAGACCTATACATGTAGCGGTCTCCTTATTACTAGGTTCTACAAATATGTTTTCCCTAGAAATCTCAGGTAGCTCACTTAATATTGCTTCATAATAATCTTTATTAGTTACTACATATATATTTTCCTGCTTTACTAAAGGTTTAATTCTATCTACAGTATTTCTTAAAAAACTTTTATTATTAATAATCTTTAAAAACTGCTTTGGATTGTTACTTCTTGATAGTGGATAAAGTCTAGTTCCTTTCCCTCCTGCCATTATTAATGCATATAGCACAAATCTTCACTCCATACATTGCTATGTTTTATAATATGAAATCTCCCCTATATATGTGCTAAAGTTGATTGAAAACATTATCTTTATCTAAATCCATAGCATAAAAAAATAATAAAATAAACTTTAAAGTAAAAAAGGGTGCAAAGAGATAAATCTCAAAACACCCTTTTAATTTTCTAATGTAATGTAGTAACATTGAAAAATTATAAATTTTTAATTAAAAATACGTGAAAAAAAGCCTGCTATTGCATCCAATATTTTCTGAAAAAGATTTCTTGCTTCATCACTTTTCAAAGTCTTCTCTAATTGATTTGAAATTGTATTTAACTGATTTTTTATTTCACTAAAATTTAAATCTAGATTATTTATCTTCCCCATAAGAGATGTTATTTTATTAATATCCTCTTGACTTAAATTATAGTTGTAATTATTAACTATATTTTGAACTATCTTTTGAACTTCTTCTTTATCCTTTGGCTTGTCTTTTACAACTTCTGTTTTTATCTCATTTATTAAGCCAGCAGCTTTATCTTGTCCTATTTTTTGACCTAAATTCCCTGTAGTTATAAGCTCTTGGTTTGCTGCCTTTTTTTATCTTCACTTATTTTTTCTCCACCTTTACTGCTTTCAAATGCCTTTAATATTCCAGTTAATGCAGCTGTTCCTGATACTTTAAAAGGTGCAGAAACTTTAATATCTGCATTTTCTATACCTGCAGTTACCAAACCATTCTTAATTATACTTTCATTTACCCAGGTTATATTATTTATAGATACTTTTAATCCACCGTCGCTCTTGGGTTCAACATAGGAGCAAGATATTGATTTTGTACCTATCTGTTCTTTAGAAGCTACGTTACTTAAATATTTCCTTTCTTCATCTATGTTAACCTCAATAATATTGGCATCATTTCTCGTAACTCCAAAATATTTAAGCATCTCATCTTTCTGCTTCTGTGTTAAATCTCCACCTAATGTAACATTTTTAAAAGAATCCCCTAAAACAGTTTTTTCACTTACTCCTAAAGCTAAAAACACACAAAGAAATACTGTTAATATTCTTGTTGAAAATGTTTTAAAATTCATTCTATCTCCTCCACCTATTTATATCTTCTTCATTAGTATAATTCATATTTCTTTTAAAATAAACATTGGAAGAGTTAAATTAATTAAAATTTAAGAATTGCTATTTATTTTTTTATTCATCTCTATTAATTCTAATGTTAAACTTTTAATTGTCTCTACTGTAATAAGTTGATCTTCTGCATGCATTAAAAGCAATGAAACCTGCACTTTGTCCCCAGATGCTTCCTTTTGTATTAATGAAAAATGGGATTCATGTGCTTTTAATATACTGCTTTCTGCTTGCTTTACTTTATCTTCTGCTAATATAAAGTTTTCCTCTCTAGCATCCTTTAAAGCTTCAAATAATAAGGATTTTGCTTCCCCTGCATAGCTTATTATCTGGAAAGCTATTTGTTCTAAATTATCCATTTTTAATCACCCTTTTCTTTAAATTATTTAATTTACACTATTTTTGTTCCATGAATTTCTTTAGCACCAGTAAAATCTAATACAAATTTTCTATTATCTACATTTATTCCTTTACCTGGCATAATCACAATTCTATCATCAGCATACTCAATGAACTTTTTTATATCTTCTTTTCCACTTAAAGCGTCTTTATTTCCACCTTTAGTCAAAATTCTGCAGACACCTAAATTTATAAGTACTTCAATAGCTCTATATTTATCATTTATTTCATCAAAAGCCATATGAAATGTTATACTCATGGGTTTTGCTTCATTAATAAGTTGTTTTGTAGTTTCAATATCAATACTATTTCCTATTAAAGCCCCTATTACTACGCCACTTGCACCTAATTTTTTACAAATACGAATATCCTCTTTCATTATCTCTATTTCCTCTTTTGAGTATTCAAAATTTCCTCCTCTTGGTCTTATAATTACCATAACGGGAATACTAAGTTTATCAATTACTCTTTTAATGGTACCATAACTTGGAGTAGTTCCACCCTCAAGAAGATTATCACAAAGTTCTATTCTATCTGCACCTTTATTCTTTGCATTTACTGCCTCATTATAATTTCCAACACATGCCTCATATATAATCATAAATAGCCCCTTCTTATAATTTATAATTTAATAATAATATATTATTTAGTCAAAAGTAAGGGGTGCTTTTATTCTATCTGCATATGCTTTTAACCATTCTTTTGAAGCGATTTCGTAAATCGTCTTACCATCTTTCATTTTGTTACAAGTATATACTGTAGGTTCTTCATCTTCAACTGCTACTGAGAAAGAGAATCCCTCACTATTTGTAGCAACCCCATATTCACCTTTATTATTTAAGGCAACTACTGAAATATCACCAGCTTTACCTCTTCTTCTTATTAACTTACTATCTAATTCATATACTGCCTTATCTGCAGCCTCTTGTGGAGTTAAACCCTCTTTCATAAGTCTAACTATTTCGTATGATACGCAGCCTTTCATTATGTCTTCTCCTAAACCTGTTGCAGCGGCTCCCCCTACTTCACTATCTACATAAAAACCTGAACCTGAAATAGGTGAATCTCCAACTCTCCCCTTGTTTTTCATAAATAACCCACTTGTTGATGTGCCTGCTACCATTTTACCATTTTTATCAACACAAATCACACCTACGGTGTCATGTCCTTCGTAAGGACTTAATCCTTTATCTAAAGTTTCATTTTTCTCTTTTTTATAATACTTTTTTGCTCTATCTGTTAGCATATTCTCTCTTTGAAAACCTTCTCTTGCAGCATACACTTCAGCCCCTGGACCAACTAAAAAACAATTATAAGTATTTTCACTTAATTTTTTTACAATGCTAATTGGATTTTTAAAATCAGTTATTCCCCCTATAGCTCCTATTGAAAGACTATCTCCATCCATATAAGCTGCATCTAATTCTACTTGACAATTTTCGTTTGGCAAACCACCATATCCTACAGATTTATAATAAGGAAAATCTTCAACAATTTTTATAGCTTTTTCTATAGCATCTCCTGCAAAAGCTCCATTATTTAAATCTACCGCTGATTCTGTTACTCCCTCAATTGCCATTCTCCATGTTCCAATAATTGCCCATTTCATATTTTTACCCTCCAATCGATATAATACAATAAATTAAAGCAATAAATATGCCAACATATTTTTATCCTATATAATTTTACTAATAATATATATTTTTATGCTTTTTAAAGTTTAACTAATTGAATATAGCCTAAGTGTATTGTAAAATAATACATAGAATAAAGTTTATTTCATATAAATTAACACAGTAATGTAATTTTTAATACAGTAAATAAAATTTGTTATACATTATTTTATGATGGGAGATATTGCTTTGAAAAGAATAGATCTGGTATTTGAAACCTTTAAAAAACTTGATAAAGGCAGTGGACTTACAACTAAAGAGATTAGCAGTAGTTTAAATATGGAACGCTCTAATATAAGCAAGGATTTGAATATCTTAGTTAGAAATAAGCTTTTATATAAAAATAATTCAAGACCCGTTAAATATTTTTTAACTAATTATAATAACGCTAATATTGTGTTTCATTCTTCAATGGATAAGATTGCCTATCTTTTTCCATCTTTAATACCTTCTATTAAATTAGCCAAAACTGCTATTCTATATCCCCCAAATGGCATGAATTGTTTAGTTATTGGTGATACTGGTGTTGGGAAATCAATGTTAGCCTATATGATGTATGAGTATGCCCGTTCTTTAAATACCAATAAATCAATGCCTTTTTTGCATTTTAATTGTTCTGATTATTCTAGCAACCCTCAACTATTAAGCTCTCATCTCTTTGGTGTAAAAAAGGGAACTTATACTGGTGCAAATACTGATAGAGCTGGATTAATTGAGCAAGCTGACGGTGGAATTTTATTTTTAGATGAGATACATAACCTTCCTAAAGAAGGTCAAGAAATGCTTTTTGTGTACATGGATACAGGTTATTTTAAAAGATTTGGAGAAGTATCACATAAAATTAAATCCTCTACAAGAATTATTTGTGCAACAAATAAAGATATAAACACCTCTTTATTAGATACCTTCATTAGAAGAATACCAATTAAAATTTATCTTCCTAAATTAAGTGAAAGACGTTTAGAAGAACGCCTAACATTAATACAATCTTTTCTAAAAGAAGAAAGCGAAAAGCTTAATATACCTATTTTAGTATCCTATAATTCTATGCTTTGCTTATTAACCTATGATTGTCCTTATAATATTGGTCAACTAAAAAGTGACATCACACTCTCTGTTGCAAATGCTTATTCAGATTTTATTATTAATAACAAAAAACAAATAAAAATTAATAGTCCAGATTTGCCTCAAAACATGAAGTTAGAAATTAGTAAGACTTTACATAAAGAAAAGAAATTACTTGATTCTCTTGAAAACTATGAGGGCTATTTTATTTACGATAAGAACACTACAATAGCAAGTCACTCTTTTTTAAAGCAAAAGCACATGATTCTTAAAAGCTTTAAGGAATTTATCACTAACATAAATATTACCATAATTAATAAAAAAATAGATGCTGATTCTCTATTTGATATTTTTAATAACTATTTAGCATCAATAAGGGACAATGAATTAAATTATCAATTTAATCTAAACAACTCAGCCTATGAAACTATATATAAAAAAATAATAACAATAAATGATAAATTTAAATTATTTTTTACAGATGATATATTGAATGATTTATTTCATATTCACATAGACATGATTTATGATAGGATAAATAATACAGATATTGATCTTATACCTTGTATTAATAAATTAACTACTTTGTATTCAGATTACAATCTTTTAACTATGAAATTTAAAAATATTATTGAAGACACATACAATATAAATTTATCTAATCAAGAAATTTTGTTTCTATTTATTTTAGTTATATACATTTATGAGCATAAATAAAATAAAACTTGATACTTCATCTAGAAGTATCAAGTATATATTATTTAGCCAGTTCATAAATAGCCCTCGCATATATTTTTATGCATTTTTCTAACAATGAAAGCTCAATAAATTCATCTTTTTGATGAGCTAAATCATATTTCTTATCAAATATTGGGCCAAATGCCACTGTATTTGGCATTAGCTTTGCATAAGTTCCTCCACTTGTAGACAATAGTTCAGCAGTCTTTCCTGTGGATATTTCATATGCTTTTTTTAATAATACAATTAATCTATGATTCTTATCAAAATGTAAGGGTGGATTATGATTCCCCATTTCAAAATCCAAATTATTTACTTCAGCTTTCTCTTTTATGGAACTTATTATATTCTCAAAATCTGCTGTAACTGGATATCTTACATTAAACCTCATGGTTATTTCATCATTGTTTCCACTTATTATACCAAGATTTACTGTAAGTTTTCCGGACTCTTCATCAAAATAATCAATACCTAATTTCTCTCCTATACAGTCGTAGCCTATAATATTACTAAAAGCCTTTAGAAAGTCAATAAAGCTATTTTCACATTTTAAAACATCATATAAATACATCAATAAATTCCTTATAGCATTATTTCCAAGTTCTGGAGTACTTCCATGAGATGACTTGCCAGAAGCTTTGATTACTACATTTTTATCCTTAATTTCCGTACTTACTTTGTATTTTTTCTTCAAATCTTCATTATTAAATTGTTTCTCAATAACTTCATTGTTTTTAAATACAATTTTCATCTCACAATAATCCGGTACAATATTAGATTTTTTTCCACCTTTTATATATTCAATAGTAAAATCTCTTATATCTTCTTTAAATGACTTTACTAGTTCAAAGGTTAAAATTCCTTTTTCAGATGTAACAATTGGGAAGTAAGCATCTGGAGTAAAGCATAATACTGGAGGCTTTTCATTTTGTAGATAATATTTTATATCCTCCGTACCTGATTCTTCATTTGTTCCAAATATGATTCTTACTTTTTTTGATAATTTTATATTTGATTCCTTAAGCAATTTTAATGCATATAATGCACACATTATAGGGCCTTTGTCGTCAAGGGAACCTCTTGCATATATTCTATCATCTTTTATTATTGGATCAAAAGGGTCTTGACTCCACCCACTACCTTCTGGAACTACATCTATATGTCCTAATGCCCCAACATATTCTTCCTCTTCCCCATCACCATACTCGGCATAACCTATATAATTATTTAAATTAACAGCCTTAAAACCATATCTCTTAGATATATCTAAAATACAATTTAAACCCTCCGCAACATCCTGTCCAAAAGGAGCATTAATTGAACTTTTTGATTTTACGGTTTTCTTTCTTAATATTTCTTTTAAATCTTCTAAAAATTCATCTTTAAATTTCATATTATCAAACATGTTCATGTAATTAATCACTCCTTTAAATTAATTATCTATAACTTAAAGTCAAAATCTTCATCTTCTTCTTGTTCTTTCATTTCAATTTCACATTGTTTTTTGTCCATAACCTTTAAAAACGGATACCAAATTCCCATAACAACAATTATATCAAATAGTTGTAGTAGTGCACCTTTAATACTACCTGTAATTAAATATCCTTGTATCAAAGGTGGAGTTGTCCATGGCAAGAATATTCCATTAGGTTTTGGAACTATTCCAAAATACATTGCAGAATAGTTAATAAGTATTAATACTACTGGTGTAATTAAAAGCGGAATGAATGCTATTGGATTTAAAACAATAGGAAGTCCAAACATAACTGGTTCATTAATATTAAATATACCAGGTATAACGGATATTTTACCAATTTGTTTATACTGTTTTGATTTTGATTTTAAAATTAAAATAATACAAGCTCCTAAAGTAGCACCTATGCCCCCCATATATATTAAATCATAGAATTGTTCTGTTAATATATGAGGTGGTTGTAATCCTGCTTGAATGGCTGCTATATTTTGCTGCTGTAGTTGAAGCCAAAACGGTCTTACAACTCCATTAAGAGTAGATGTTGCATTTATACCTAAAAACCAAAACAATGTAGATGTAACAGATAACCCTATTGCCCCTAAAACACTGTTTCCAATAAATGCTTGTGCTGGCATCGCTACTAGTGAGTATATCATCTCTAATAATGAGCCATAGCTTGTAGATGCAAAAATTGTACGAATAATTAAAGTTATACATATAATTACAAAGCCTGGTATTAATGCAGAAAAGGCTTTTGATACTGCTTCTGGAACACTTGGAGGCATCTTAATTGAAATATTCTTTTTAATGAAAATATTAAATACCTCAGCTACAAATATACCAACTAATATAGCTACTATAAGTCCTTTAGCTCCAACCCATTGCCCAATCTGTAAAACTTTTGGAACAACTTGCATTTTTCCATCTAATTCTATGTTTGCATTAAATGGTATTAATAAAATAAAACTTGCGATTGATAATAAGGATACTGTAAATGCATCAATATTGTATCTTTTCGATAAATTGTAAGCAACTGCAGCTGCAATATACACAGCCATAAAGTCAAATGTAACCCTTACTGGTGTCATAATTAATTGTGGAAATTCTTCTCCAAACAATTTAACTTGAAGTTCTTCCCAACCTGTTATTGGAAAATTGGCAATTATCATAAAAACTGAACCAATAATTAAAAAAGTCATAATAGTAGCAAAGGAATCACGGATAGCTCTTAAATGTCTTTGAGCAGAAATTTTTTGAGCAACAGGGCTTATTTTTTCATTTACTATTTTCTCTAATTTACTCATCTTCTTGTCTCCTTTTTTTATTATTAGGCTTTTTATATTAATTTTTTTACTACCTCTTATCATTTTAATGGCTTGTTTTAATACTTTCTCACCATTCATAGTGCCATAGGCAGTTGCGCTTATAACATCCACAGGTATATTGTATTCTGCACACTTTTCCTCAATATCCTTTAATAAAAACTTAACCTGAGGTCCTAATAATATACAATCCACCTCCTTTTTTCAATTATTTCAAAAGATCTAGCAAATGGAAGAGCTTCTATCTGTACGTTTACATCATGCTTCTTAGCAACTTCCCTCATTTTTGATACTAGTAAACTTGTAGACATTCCCGCATCACAGAATAAAAATATCTTTTTCATAATAAATCCCCCTTTTAAAATATTAAACTAATTTCCAGACCAACTTAACAAAATCTATAAATCTTCTATTAATAATATTATAAGCAAATATCATGCCAATAAAATTCAAATATTATTTTATAGTTTTTACATAAATATTATAGCTATAAATCAAAAATATAAATGTGTATTATTTAATAATACACATTTACTATTTTAAATTATATTTAACACTATGAATATTAATTAACAATCTTTTTAATACAATATCTAAAATACTTGATACAGTGTTTCGGTGATTTTTACATATAAAAACCACTTGAAACTATAAAATAAAAACAGTCTAAATCAAATAATTAGTATTAAAGCAGTTTCTTGTAGATAATAATGTTTTTTACTATTTAAATCCTCATATTTTGTAAAAGCTAAAACTTGATTCAAAACATTGCCTTTATCTAAATTCATAAATCAACCCTTTTTTTAATTTAAAATTCCTATAAGCTTCTAAGGCAAGTATTGCCTGTTCAGTTGCTTTAGAGTCTTGTCTTCCTTTATTCAAATGCGAAAAACCTCCATTAGAAGTTTTAAACTTAAGCAAGGCATCTATTAAATTTATACCATTCTTCGTAAATTTTGAAGATGTAGGATCAACATTATTAGAACACAATCCTATTATAACTTGAGATATACTTTCGCTATTTTTCATACCATAACAAGAAAATGTAGCATCAGAATTTTGCATACAAGATAATATATCTATGGCTTTTAAAATAGCTTTTGATACTTTTAAATCATCCTTATAGGGTACTAGTGAAGTTATAGCCATAGCTGTCATATCTGGGTCAGCCTTAATGCCTGCAAAATCCCAACCACCCTCTTTTGTTCTACATTTTAATACTCTTTCAACTAATTTTTCTCTTGTCCATAAAGCACCTTCTGGTACCGGATATTTTTTAGAATCAATTGCTATAAGGGCAAATATGTACCCATTAATTCCTTGATATTCAATATCTTTATTATTATATATATTTTCTATTAAATTAAGGCTATAAAAATTTAATGGATCTTTTTCAAAGGACAACACTCCTAAAACTATTCTTTCATAATCTGTTGGTTGAAAATCTTTTCTTCCCTCTAAATCTTTTTTAAGTTTTAAACCATACTCCTCTTTCAAAGCTTTATTGGATTTATGTATAGCTAAAGCTTCCCAGTCCCCTATTTCTTTATTTTGAAGCATCTTTTTTGTAGATTCTTCAATAGTTTTATCTACTATTTCTTTGTATTTATATTTTTCTTCACTAGAATCTTTGCTTTTATTAACCTTAAAAACATATTTGAAATCTTCTTTTAAATACCAGTAATTTTTTGAATGAACTTTTTTTCCTAAATTTATGGTATATATAACATCCTCCTTGTATCCATTTTTAGGAGGTAAAATACTGATTGTTTTTTTATCTTTTAGTTTAACCTCTGGTTTTATAATTTCATTTGCATTTTTTATTACAATATCCTTAAGGCTTTCCTCATCTATTAATATCTCCTGATTAAATTTAATATTAAAAACTATATAATTGTCATTAATTACAGCGTCAATTTTTTCTGCTCTAACCTCTATAGGAAAGGATACTAAAACAATTAAAATAAATAAAATGATTAAATTTGCATATATTTTTTTCAGTTTTCTCACTTTTATCTCCTCTTTTTATATATTTAAGTCTAAAAGCATAAGGGTTGTTAAAAACAACCCTTACATTTTATTTAACAGGTATTTCTAGTATCTCTGACAAGGGATTCATTTCATTTATGCTATCCCATACAAAAGCTTTTACTTTGTATTTTCCACTTTGTGGCATCTTCATTGTTCCTTCTAATTCTACTGTATCTCCTGATTTTATAATTTCCTTTGCTGATACATAATTTAACATTCTCTCATTTTCATCAAATATTCCTATGACAAGGGTAACAGGTTTGTCTTTAACATCCTTATTAATAGCTTTTATACTTATTTTTGCTTCTCTGCCTAACTTGAATTCTTTAACTTTTGTTAAATTTTCTATTTCTATTAATTTTTTATCATCTACTGCTGAATCTTTGATTTTTAATTTATCAAAAACAGTGCAATTATTTTTAACTGCCAAAAATGCTCTTAAAACTATTGATGAATACATTTGCTGCTCATATGCACCGAAACTACTATCATATATATATGCTTTTCCCATTTTAAAAGAAAGCAATATATCTACTGGGTTTTTATCTTTTTTTGACCATTTTTCTGATAGAGGATCTTCTCCTGCAGCAACTATTGCCTCTATAGCTAAAGCTGTATCTTCGCTATCTCCCTTAGGACACATATCTTTATCAATTGTAAAAGCACCATTATCTAATTGTTCTGCTTTTAAGTAACTTAAACAATTATCAATAATCTTCTTTATATCACTTTTTTCCTTATAAGGAGAAAGTGCAGTAATCAAAAGAGCTTTTTCTGCAACACCACTCGCATATCCTTTATTATAATTATCCACTAAATTATTTAATACAGGGTTTATATTTTCGGATTTTTCTGAAACCATATTAAGAGCCAATAAGCTATACAAACACTCTTTAAAATCAATGTCCTTTTCAGTTTTATTAGACTCTAATAAATCTTTTACATAGTCTTTACCTTTGTAATTTCTAGGATTTTCTCCCATGGATACAATAGACATTACATCCATAGCACTAAACATAATATTTGTTTCTTTGCTTTTAAGTTCTATTTTTTTGGCTATATCCTCTTTCTCAATTCCTATTAAATTCAAGTTTACTGCGGCATAGAAACCATATTTTGCCTCATCCTTTAAAAAGCTTTTAATATCTTCTACTTCACCATTAATTATTTTTTCATAATTCTTAGGTTCCTCTACGTTAAATTCAAAATTCCAGTACATAGATTGCTGTTTTAATATATCAGTAAAAGCTGCAAAAGCTAAATCTGTTGCTGTACTATCTTCTTCACCCATACCTTCTGCAATTTCAAAACCTTTTCCTGCTATTTTCAAAGCACAAAGAGCATTAAAAGGATTTTTTCCACCTTTACTCCATTTTTCTCCTAAAGGATCTTCTCCTAAAGCAATTAATGTTTGAATAACTGGAGCTGTAGAATATGGACTATTACCTATTTCTGAATAATCAAAGCCTCCACCTTCTAACTGTTTTTCCGATAAATTTTTTAAACCTAAATCAATTAAATCTTTTGCTCCTCTTGCTTCTCTATGTTTTGATAGAGCCATTAAGACTTTAGTTATACTTTCAACATCAGAAATCTTTTTTTCATTAGCCATATTTATTAATTCTTTTAATGACTTCTCCACATTATACTTTGCCTTTGCCATATCTAAGGCAATTATGCTTTCTGCTAAAGCTGTAACAGAATCTTCATCATTTATATTTAAAACAAATCTTCCATTATCTTTACTTCCATCTAATAGCTTTTTCACAAAATTCTTATTATCATAATTATATGGATTTTTTCCTATTGCTATTATCCCCATAATATTGTCAGCTACAGCAGCTGCATTATCAGAATCTTGTAATTTAAACTGAGTTTTTTCATTTTTATTTAAATGATTAAAGGACATAGCATTTAAATAATTCAATTCCTTATTATCATAATACTTTTTTAAATCCTTAATAATATCTTCTATTTTGTTTTCAGTTTCAGACTCTTCTCCAACTAAAGTAAAGTTCTGTCTTACTATAGCAGGATATTCTTTATCCTCTGAATCTTTTAAATTTTTATATACATAAACCTTATGCTTTCCTTTAGTAATTCTAAAATTTACTTGTCCATTTTCATCTGTCTTATATTCTCCAACACCTTCAACCTTAACATTAGCCTCTTTACATGGCCTTTTGTCAATTTGCATCATTGTATTTTGTTCTTTAACATTTATTTTATAGTTATTTTCTTTATGATCTACAGTTATAATTGGAATACAGGTAATACCGTCATTCCATTTTGCCATATACCAAACCATTTCTTTGTAGTAATTTCCCTTATCATCTTTAAGTTCTTGCTTATTTAACATATTTGATGGCTCGAAAATATTTCCATCTTTATCTATAAAATAATACATCCATCCTGCAGAGTTTGTGGCCTTTTCACCAAAAATTCCAGTTAAAAAATTCGAATCTATGCCTAGGGCATTTTTTTCACCTATAGAATTTTTAACTAAATCCTTGGCATAAACCTCATCTTTTAAACTTACATTTTCATCATATAATGTTTCTTTCATTCCCTCTACTCTAACTCTTACATTAACTCCTATTTCTTTTGGCTCTTCTTTTGGTTTTTCAGGATTTACTAGGTTATGGAACTTAACTCCTTTTAAAATATACTCTCCGTAACCTTTGTTTTTTAAATCTCCTAGTGTGCTTAAAATTTCAGTATAAGCAGT
Organism: Haloimpatiens sp. FM7315; assembly: GCA_041861885.1. Classification (NCBI taxonomy): domain Bacteria; kingdom Bacillati; phylum Bacillota; class Clostridia; order Eubacteriales; family Clostridiaceae; genus Haloimpatiens; species Haloimpatiens sporogenes. Next base: position 964,880 of record JBGVUE010000001.1, on the reverse strand, counting down.
ATAACTATCTTCTCCACCATAGCTTCTTTTAAAAATTTTACCATCCCATACTTTAAACATTCCCTCTACTATAGATTTTCCATCTTTAGTCCAGGAATCTGATGTAACATCTTCCCCAGCATTTAGTAACCCTTTAACTACCTCTCCTTGATTAGTAGTATAAAAACTTTTACTATAAATGGCTCCATTTTCCTTAATGCTACTTTTTAAATAATCAACTGCCTTCTTTTTAGCTTCAATTACTCCCTCTACATCTTCATGCTTAGAAAATAAATCTATAGCATAGGCTGTATTCCCTACAGAATTATCTACGCAGCCATCTTCCTTTTGGGTGCTTATTACCATTTTTAAAAGTTTTGACGGATCATAGCTTACTTTCTTATCACTGTATTTACTGTTAAATCTATCAACAGCAATCATTGCTTTCATTTCGTTTATAATAAATTTAGCACTAGTAGTTTCCCTCAATCCCTCTACTATTTCATTTATTAAATTTCTATTTTCATAATCTGAAGGGTCTTTTCCTACCTCTAGTAGTATTAAACTTTGGTCAGCTTTTCCTCCAAGAGACTCTAAAGAGTCGTAATTACCTATTTTAGGTATTCTTTCACTGACTGTCCAACTTTTCAAGGAAAAATCTGCTGAAGCTTTAAACATAGCTGCATACTGCTTTCCTTCAAGTTTTCCACCTTTTTCTCTATAATACTTAGTGTTAAAATAATTTACCATAACACTTATAGCATCATTTACATTTACACTTTGCTCTTTAATTTCTTCTGCTAAAACCTTATTTGAGCATAAGACATTTATGTTAATTCCAGAAAAAATCATCATAAAAGCAATGAAAAAAGACATTATTTTTTTAAATACATGTTTCTTCACGATTTTTCACCTTCCATTAAGCAAAATATTATTTACTATTTTATTACTTTAAAACAGGAACAGAGATTACTTCTGTTAGAGGATTCAATTCATTTATATCCTCCCATACAAAAGCTCTAACATTGTATTTTCCATTTTGTGGCATCTTTAATCCGCCCTCTAACTCTACTATATCTCCAGCTTTTAGCTTTCTCTTAACAGATACATAATCTATTAATCTTTCATTTTCATCAAATAATGCCATTACAAGGGTTGCATTTTTTAAAGCATTTGAATTATTAGTAACTTTAACCTTGATCTTTTCCAAAGAACCTAATTTAAATTCTTTTTTATCTGTTATATCTTCTACTTCCATTTTTCCTTTATTTACTTTGTCTATTTTGTATAATAAACTGTTTTCTTTAAATGCATTGTATGAAGCAAAAGCTCTTAAAACCTGTTCTGTTGAAAAATCGTCTAGCTTATCATTAATGTATCCAAAACCATCTCCATCCTTAGTAATAAAAGTCATTAATGAATCCACTAGGTTTTTGCCCTTTTTTACAAATCTAACATCTTTAATTGGGTCAATTTTCAAAGTACATAGGGCCACCATTACTGTAGCCGCACTACAAGAATTTTCTTTATCCCAGCTTATATATCCACCATTTTCTGTTTGAAGCTTAGAAAGAAGCTTAACTGCATTATCTATAGCCTCTTTTACATCCTCTCTTAAGTTATAATAAGGTGCAAGAGCAGTTATGGCCATAGCAGTCATATCAACATCTGCTTTAAAACCAGAATATGTCCATCCTCCATCTTCTGTTTTTGCTCTTAAAATATATCTTATTATTTTTGACCTAGTAAATTTTGCATCTTTAGGTATTTCATAATTTCCTGAGTCTAATGCTATAAGTCCAAATATATATGCATTTAAGCCTTGAGACATAGTTGAATTATATATTTTATCCACTAAATTATAAGAATCTACATTTGTAGGATCTCCACCTGCTGCTAACATACATATTACCAATTTTTCATAATCAGTTTCCTTGTCAAATATTCCCTTAGCATCTTTAACTTTTTTACTCATACTACTTAGCATAGTATCTGGAACTTTTTTACCTAATTTGTTTAATGCTAAAGCATACCAATCAAATTCTAAATTTCCCTTAAGTATTTTTTCTACAACTTTATCTGCTGTTTCCCTTATAGTTTTGTCATAATCTATTTTTTCAACATTAATTATAGTTCCCGTTAATTCTTCCCAAGAAGGAACTTTACCACTTATTCCATTCATGGAATAATACCATATAATTTTATCTCCTGGTTTTACATCCATATCTTGAGGCATTATACTTGGAACATTTCCATTTACACTGTAAATCCATCCATTTTGGCCCTTATTTTCATATCCAAATATAGATGTAACCATTTTTCCTGAAAGCTCATATAGACTTGTAGTAGCTTCTAATGAACCTAATGCTGTAAAGCCATTTTTATGTTTTTTATTACTTATAACTACTTCTTTAGGTTTTATTAAAACATCATAACCTTCAGCCTTAGGTAAAACTATAGATACATTTACTTTACAGGTTTTTTCTTCTAGCTCCTCTTCATTGCCTTTTCCATATTTATTTATATCTATTCCTTTTACTAAATAATCTCCATAACCTGCTTTTTTAAGGTCTACCAAAGTGTAGAAAGCTTTCCAAGTAGCTTCTAGCCATCCTCTGTTATTTGAACTTTCCCCTTCTTTATTATCAAAGGAATTATTTTGTTTCCACAAAGTAAATAAGGAGTCTACTGGATTCTTTCCTGAAGCTTTTGTCCACTTTTCAGATTTTAAATCTTCACCTGCAGCCAATAATCCGCTAATTACTTCTGCACTGTATCCAGTTATAAATGTTGCTTCGTAAATTCCTCCATCTTCCTTTTGAAGCTTATGCAAATAATTGACGCCCTTTACTATAGCCTCATTTGCACCTTTAATGTCCTTATGCCTACTTAAGTATTTTATAGCATAGGCTGTATTTATAGGTGATGATGATCTTCTTTCTTTAAATCCACCATCCTCACACTGTGCCTTTAAAACTCCTTGTACTGCATTTTGAGTATTGTAGTTCACAGTTTTTTCTTTAAACTTCATATTATATTCATCTAGTGTAATTACTGCCTTAATATCTATTTGAGAAAAGAAACTTGTATTTTCATCTACTTCTTTAGCTATTTCATTAATTAAATTTCTTCCTTCAAAATCATTAGGATTCTTTTCTAAATCCAAAAGTACTGTACTTTGGTTTACTTTTGTTCCTAAACATTTCCATTCTTTATCGTATTTTGTTTGATATTTTTCATCTAAATACCAAGACTTCTTTTTAAATCAGCTCCTGCTCTATACATAGCTGAGTATTCATAATTTTGTAATTGTCCTTGATTCTTTAAAAAATGCTCTTCATTGTAATAATCAATTACTCCATTTATTACAGAATTAATTGTGCTACCTTGAATTTTAGTCTCTTCTTTATTTTGATAATTTTCACCATTAGTACTTTTATTACTGTTTTCCTGTGCCATAACCTTATTTGTATTAAGGAATCCAAAATTAACATTAGTAAATGTCATTAAAAAAATAATAATAGCTGACAAAAACTGTTTAATTTTCTTATTCATAATTACTCCCCTTCCACTGTTATGTATTTATTTTTTTACTTAGTTCTAATTCTTATAACGTGATTTTTCCTATTATATCTAACTAAAACCTCTATAAAACTCCTTCCAAACACAGAAGCAAATATAAAGTTTCCAATTGCATGAGATGTATCATGCCAAAAACTTAAAATATTTCCTGTAACAATGAGCTTAAATGTTACAGGTCTCATGAATTCTAATATATACCATTGATTTAGTATGGTTCCATATACATATCCCCATAAAGTACAAAAGAATATAAAACCTTTAATTCCTAATTTATTTATATACTTTTTAAACACTCCGAAAAACACTGCACATAGTCCCCACCCCATCATTTGCCAAAGGGTCCAGGGTCCATGTCCTAAAAAGAAATTTGATATAAAAGCACTCATAGCCCCTACCATAAATCCATTTACAGGTCCTAGAGTGTATCCCGTAACTGCACAAATAAAAGTTACAGGTTGAAAACCTGGTATACAGGCAAAAGGAACTCTTAAAGCTCCACCTAAAGCTGACAAAGTAGCTACTGCTGCCATGGTTCTCGAATCTATTTCTTTTGTCTCAAAGAGTCCAAAGAAGGTAAAAAGTAAAAATATTGTAGATATTGTAACTGCCCTTTCTACTCCAACATCTAAATAAGTTATGGCTAAAATAAAGATAATATATAAAAGTATTATAATTGGGCCAAATCTAAGTTTTTTCTTCACATAATCACCTTCAATATCTCAAAAGCATCTTGTGATTTTATTACTTTTGCTTTATTTTTAAAAAGCTTTGCAATTTGTGATGAATAGTATATAGAATCATAAATTATATCCTGGGATTTACCTCTTGCAACTATTTCTCCATTAAACAAAATCATAGCTCTATTGCAGTAATCAGAAGCAAAATCAATATCATGAGTTATTAAAATTATTGTCTTTCCTATACTACTTAATTCTTTAATTAATTTTCCTAAATTTTCTTTTGCAATAGCATCCATACCTCTAGTTGGTTCATCCAATATAAGAACCTCAGGGCTTACAACTAAAGTACAAGCTATGGCTACTCTCTGCTTTTCTCCACCACTTAAGTCTCTAGGGTTTCTATCCTTAAGCTCTAAAAGATCTAACTCATTTAAAGTACTCATAACTTTTTTTCACTGTACTTACCTATATTTTTTAAAGTATATGAAACTTCATTAAACACAGTATCTCTTCCAAAATAATCGTTAGGATTTTGAGATAAATATCCTATCTTTTCTATTAAATCCTCTAATTTTAATGATTTTATATTTTGATTATTTATTAAAATATTTCCCTTGTAATTTCTTATAATCCCAGCTAAAATTTTAAACAATGTGCTTTTGCCCGCTCCGTTTTCTCCCATAACACACATTACATCTTTTTTATTTAAGCTAAAATTTATATCTTTTAACGTTTCTTTTCCCTTTTCATAAGAAAAATTCAATTTCTTAACTTCAACTATCTTCTCATAAATTTTCTCTTTTAAAGATTCATCTTTTAGTTCTTCATTTTCATAGCTGTCTTCATCTTCAGAGCTTTCTTTCTTCAGTGACTTAAATTTATCTACATCCACATTGTCAAGGAGCCTTCTTCCCTCTTTAACACTTAAAGGTAAAGTCTTTGCACCTGCTTTTTTGAAAATATAAGTCAAACTAGGCAAATGATATCTCTTATCAATGTTTCTTGGAATATTCTTTCCTGTACTTTCTGCAATAATAGATCCTTTTTCCATATATATTATTCTATCTGCCAATAAAAAGCATTTATCTAATCTCTGTTCAACTAAAATAACAGTTTTGCCAAACTCATTATTCAATCTCTTAATAGAATTCAAGATTTCCTCAGCTGCAATTGGATCTAACTGAGATATAGGTTCATCTAAAATAATAATATCTGGGTCCATTGAAACTACTGAAGCTATAGCAACTCTTTGCTTTTCTCCACCAGAAATTTCATCAGTTTTTTTATTCTTTATTCCAGTTAAACCTAATAAGGATATAACTTCTGCTACATTTCTCTTCATAGTGTTAATATCTACATTTAAATTTTCAAGTCCAAAAGCTATCTCTCTTTCTACATCTTGCAATATAATTTGCTTTTCTGGATGCTGATAAACCATACCAACGTTTTTTACTATTTGAATTCTACTCATCTTTTCTACATTATTGCCTTTTAAATAAACCTCTCCTTCTATAAGTCCACCATAAAAATCCGGTACAAGTCTATTAATAAGTCTAATAAGTGTAGATTTTCCACATCCAGAAGGACCAACTATAAGCACAAATTCCCCCTCATTAATCTTTAAATTTATATTATTTATAGCTTTTTTTGCTTTCAGGATAACTAAAACTTACTCCTTTTATATTTATAACTTCCATACTGCCACCCCCAACTTATTAGAGATGGTATAAGTAGAATTCCGCAAAATATTCCTCCATATAAGTTTAAATTTCTAATAGGATTCTCTAGTAAAGGGTAAAAACTCAATTCAGTAAGTCCCTTGTCCCTTAAAAATTTTAGATATATAAAACCTACAAGAGTTACTCCTATAATAACCATATCTCTAAGTTTAAATTTTTCTTTAAAATAAGTATTTCTTTTTCTAGACACACCATATCCCCTTGAATACATTGCCTCTGCTATGTCCGAAGAGTCTTCCATACTTGATAAAAATAATATGTTTATTATATTTCCATAACTTATTATTCTTTTCTTTAAATTTTTAGATGAAATATCGTTTCCTCTAACTTTTTCTATGGATTTTATATTTTCATAAGATTTAATGATACTTGGAAAAAGTCTTATGGTCATATTCATTAAAAGTGATGAATTTTTAAAATACCTGGAAAAATAGCTAAAGGCTCTATCTGGGTGAATCACTAAATTTCCGAATCCAAATACAAAGGTAACACATATAACTCTAATGCCAGTAAGAAGTCCATAAAGAGTAGCCTCCAGGGTTATCCTAACTGGTCCTAGCAAGGGGTAATTTATTTTCCCCTCATAAATTACTGTTTGTCCATTTTTAACAAGTATAGGATTTAACACTATAATCATAAAGGCAAAAGGGGCAATTAATTTGCCATAATTCAGTAATTCCTTCAAACTTCCATCTATAAAAGAAAGAAGTAAAAAAGAACTGAAAATTATAGCTAAATAAATGGGATTATCTATAATGATAAATACAATTAAATATAAAAATATAAGAAGCACTCCAGATAGAGGATGTAATTTTTGCAAAAAGCTATTTCTATTTCTATAGGTGAGCATATTCTCACTTCCATTTTTATTTTAATGTTTTCCTTAGTATAATTTAAAATTGATATTTAAATCTTATATTAATCAATTTTAAATTCAATGTTGATTTTTTTACCGCTACTTGCTTTATAATATCCCTTGTATACTCCCTTATCTAACAAAGTATTAAATTTGCATTTGCCATCATTTAAAGTAGCCTGTCCTATATATGAAAGTTCATCATTTTCATTAAATAATGTTATAGCAATAACTTCTTTGGATTTTACATCTTCACTGCTTATATTAACTTCTATTTTGTTCAAGTTACTTTTTAAAATAGAGATTGAATATTTCCCCTCTTTATTTTCAAAGACAACTTTTGGTGTATCTATGTCTCCAGAGCCCGAATTGCCTTCTACGTTTATATATTCACTGTAAGAGCCACCATCTTTTTCTATAGTTACTTTGTGTTTTCCTGCAGTATTTATTGAAAGTGTAGCCCAGCCATCTATATCTGTTCTAGTAACTAATGTTCCATCCACTTTAACTTCCACATCATAAACTGGGTAATAAGTACACTCAACTTTAATTCTAAAGTTTTCTCCAGCTTTAACACTTTCTGGTATATCTATTATTTTAATAGGAATATTTCCATGATATGAAGGATCCATTAAATCTTTCCAATCCCAGCTACGATAAATAAACTTTATTACATCCCCCTTTTTAGGATAAATTAGTTTTACACCTGTAGGACTTTTCTCACCATTTACATATATAAACCAATCACAACCTAGTATTCCTCTTTTCCTCTCATCAATGGTTAAAGCTTTTAATGGTTTACTCCTTAGAGAATTTATTCCATTTATAAATCCATTCTTTTCTTCTATGCTAGCAACTCCCTTAAGGTATTCTAAGGCATTTTTTTCCTTTTTATCATCTAGCTTTATATCTTTATTAATTTCTGAAGTTTCATCACTAGTTATTATTATCTTAAAGCAATCTTCAACAACTACAGAACTAGATCCTTGGTCCTTTTTTTCCTCATTATTTTTATTTTCTACTATTTCCTTAACTTCACCTATTATCTTAACTTCTTTTGTTTTCTCAATTTTTTTACTTCTGCACCTTTTTCAACTTCTATTTCACTTTTTCCAAAAGCATTTATTTTATCAATTACAGATTTATTTGTAACTTTCACCTTTGCATCTGCTGTAATATTTACAAAAGAAAATTTTCCATCTAAAGTTACATTTTTTACACTAGAAATTTCTACTTTATCTACAGAACCGCTTAGGTTTTCCAATGTTACACTGGATTTTAAGTATATATTTTCTATTTTACAATTATCTTTTAATTCCAGTCTTACATCATCTTCGCTTGCTATTTCTACTTTTTTTGAATAAACTTTAGAAAAATGAATACTATTTTTATCTCCAGATTTAATATCTATATATTTACAATTTACATTGTATAGATTTACACTGCCTTTTTTGCCTGGGTCTAAAGTTAAAATTCCCTTAATATTAATATTTCTTAAGGTTACATTATTGCCTGAAACCACTACGTCTTCTTTTATGTTTTTTACTTCTTTTTCATCACCAAATACTTCATTGTCTTTTTCTATATTTATTGCTTTAAAATCCAAATTAAATCCATCTAGTATGCTTGTTGGAAGTACTTTTTCTCCACCTATAGCAACTATTTGGGTTTTTGATATAATATTTTCATCTAAAAATTTCTTTAAATTATTGTCAATTTTTTTATAAGTCAAAACTAAAGGTGAGTTGTTTTTAGCTGCCAATGGTGCTACAGATAGTGCATCTGCAAATTCATTTCCCATAGGCCCTGCTGCTTTTACAAGGTACATCTTTTCAAAATCTATATCTTCAATAAATTTTTCCATTACGGCTTTATTTGTTTCAAATCTGTTTTGTCCAAATAGCCTTTCAGCATTATTAAATTCCTTTAGTACTTTATCAGATATAACACTTTTGCCACCTATTACGTAAACTTTAGATATATTATTGTCTTTTACATATTTTTTTACTTCATCCTCTAAAGATACTCCATTAGTAAATAATATAGGTGATCCTTTATAAGAAGATATACTAGCTACAGATAAGCTGTCTGCATAATCTTTTCCAGAAGTTAAAAATACACTATTACATTTTCCTATTTTTTTAGCTACCTTTAATGCAGTTTCATATCTATTTGAACCATATATTCTCTCTACACTTTTTATATTAGTATCCTTCAGCTGAGATTCAGCTTTTTTAGATATTACACTTTCTCCTCCTAAAATAATTGCGTTTTTAGGATTTAATCTTTTAATCTCAGCTAAAGTATCACAACTTAACTGTGACTTAGAAGTAAGTAGTATAGGAGCATTATATTTTTTAGCCAAAGGAGCTCCTGAAAGAGCATCGGCATAATCGTAACCCCCAGCGATTATTATATAATCTGACCCTTTATCCCATCCAATTTTGCTTATTTCAACTGAAGTTTTTATTCTGTCTTGTCCATATATTCTATATTTATTATTTTTTGCATACACATTAAAAGATGTTGCAAATATAAAAATGCAGATAAATGATAACAGAACTATAATTTTGCTTCTAAATTTTTTAAACATACTTTCATCTCCTTAAATTATTTCATCTAATAGGATGAAGAGGAAAATTCTCTTTTGTCCCATTCATGAAAATCAAATAAAAGAACATCTCCTTCTTTAGGGTATACATCATTAGCCCCTACAGGAGTTTTTTTGCCATTTAAATAAATAAACCAATCTATACCCATAACTCCCATACTTTTTTGTTCCTCTGTTTTTTTTGAAGCAGGAATAGGGTATATATTATGTATACCATTTATTTCTAAAGATAAAACCGCCTTTTTCTTGCATCTTAGAATTTTCTCTAAGACAAGTCATGGCACTTTTTTTACTCTGAATTTTAATATTTTTTGTAACTAGAGTTTCCTTTTTCTTTCCCGTATATCCCTTTAAATTCTTTCCTATAATTAAAGTAAAAGTTTTTTCTTTTTCATTTTCTGCTTTTTTTACTACTTTATTTTTTATATCTTTTGGTAAATTATTAGAATTTTTAGATATGCTACTATTAGTGTCTTTTTTAGATATTGCATTATTAGAAGTTTTATTTTCTTTATCCGTTTTATCTTTAGAATTAGCTTCTTTTTTATCCTGAACTTCTTTTTTCTTCTTCACTTTTAGAATTTAAAGAATTATTCTCATTCTCATTAATTTCTTTCACTTCACTATTTTCTTTTTTATAAACAGATTTTTGATTACCTTTACTACTATTTGAGATAGAATTAGTTTTTAAATCATTTTTAGATATGTTTTTAGACTCCTTCATACAAGCAGCCGAAAACATCACGAATACTACAAGAAACATCATTAGACATGTCTTAAAGACTTTTTTCATTTTTACACCTCCTATTTTACATTTTTCTTGTCGGAGGTGAAAATCATATTAAATAAAGACTGGTTTTTGAAAACCTATACATATTTAAAGCCTTGAAACCTATATTTATAACTAAAGCTTAGAAATATATAACGTCTTTAAATAATTTATTTTAATTTGTCTCTTTCCCCCGAAAGATTGAATCCGTATTAGGCAGGTCTCCTGACTTAATTTCATCCTACTCCCAAGCCTTCCCAGAAATACATCCAGTGGCATATTAAGGTTTCGTCCATTTCACAGTAACGGCGGGCTGTAGTGGACTTTCACCACTTTCCCTTTTAACTTCTTAAAAAGAAGCACCAAATACAATAATATTAAGTTTTATCCTGGCTTCATTATATTACAATTATATTCTAATATCAACATATTATTTATAAAACCACTATATATTAAGTATTATTACATTATTTTCTATATCATATTTTGTCTTTTTCTTTGTTTCTAGCAACTTTAGAATACACACATCCACAATAGTCTTGCCTGTAAAGATTATATTCTTTTGAAAGCTCTATTGAACGCTTATATCCATTTTTCTTTTTAAAATCCGAATAAAGATAGTTTATTTCATATTCATCTTCAATTTCCTTACCTATTTCATTTAGTTTTTCTGCATTTTTATATGGACTTATAGAAAGCGTAGTTGTAAAATAATCAAATCCTAACTTACGAGCTAATTTAGCAGTTTCTAAAAGCCTCATTTTGTAACATTTAAAACACCTTTCTCCACCTTCTTTTATATTCTCCATACCCCTTGCCATTTCAAAGAACTTATCCACATCGTAATTTCCTTCAATAAATTCCACCTTATATTTAGTTTTAAATCCTTTTATAAATTCTTTTTGCTCATGAACTCTTTTTATATATTCATCTCTTGGATAAATATTGGGATTATAATAAAACACAGTTATATAAAAATACTTAGATAAGTACTCTATGACATAACTACTACAAGGAGCACAGCAGCTATGTAAAAGAAGTCTTGGAACTTTAAGTTCTCTTTTAAAGTCTTCTATTTTTTCATCTAATAACTTTTGATAATTAATTTTCATAAATTCATATCCCTTCTACAGTTTCTCCAATATATTATACAACATATTTTTGTGCATAAAAAAATTAAGCTTAAAAAAGCTTAATTAAAAATAAAATAAATTAAATAAAGGGGGAATTTTTATAAACGCTTAAGCTAAGCCTTATAAAAATTCATCAACTGCAAAATAAAATGTTTATATTATATTAACCTAAGATAAAATCAATCCCTCAAGGATATAGCCCCCTTTTAGTCAAAATTTATCTGGTTAATTAATAGAAACCAATTTTAGAAATATTAACAACTAAAATCGGAAATTGCATTTATATAATAAATGCCCCAACTTAACTCAAATCTATTAAGAAAACTAAAACAAACAAGTTAATATTTAGTAATCTTATTAATTTTTAGTTTATCACCATTTTTAGAAAAATGCAATAGTTTTTTTGATAGAATTCATGATTTTACTTAATTTTTACATAGCGTATATATTAAGCAGGTAATTAGATAAATTTATAGCTTATTTATGATTTAGCTTATAAATATAATATCATTTTTCAAAATTATTCATCCTTTTTTATCATAATGAGCTGAAATTACAAAAGAAAACACAAACATATAAATACTGTTGAAAAAGACTCAGTTTTATATTATCATTTTACTATCTAGTATTATTTAATGTATAAGGAGGTTCTTCATGTCTATTGTAAAAATAAGTGATGTAGCTTACGAAAGCTTAAAGAATTATGGAAAAAACAGCAACAATAATTTTAATAGCGTGAGAATATTTTTAAATGGCTTTAGCTGTAGTGGTCCCGAGTTCAATCTCGCTTTGGATGATAAAAATATTGGTGATGTAACAGAAAAAATTAATGAAACAGTATTTTTAATAGAAGGAAATCTTTTAAGAGAATTTAAAGGCTTTGAAATAAAGTGTCCAGAAGAAAATGGCCTTGATTATTTCACAATAGAGCCCTTTGTAAAACCTGAATGTACAAGCTGCCAAGGATGTAGTGGTTGCAATGAATAAAAAAACTACAATATGCTATTTTAAATCTTTTAAAATAGCATATTGTAGTCAATCCTATAATTCCACACTGCAAATTTTTTTCTATAAATAATTATTAATCTAATATAAATAACTCAATCTATTGTTTTGGAAATCCTGTATTAACCAAATTTTATTCAATTCCTTATGCAATATAACCTTATATATCTCTTCCTCTTCATTATTATTATTCGTAACCTTTATATAAACCTTACAGTAATTAGATTCTTCAATTTTAGATGCTAACTTTGGCTCGCTAATTTGCCAAAATTGAATTTGCCCTATTGTAAGATGCTTTCCTTTAAACTTTCCCTTTAATGTTTCTCCCATTTCTGCAAGCTTTATATACTCATTACAAACATTTTTAATTTTCAGATACTCATCTGTATCTGAAAAAGTACTTAAACCATTTATATACCATTTATTATTGCTAAAAATAAGTTCTAGTTCTAAATCTATACTAGCATTAGTGCCTTCTGCATTTCTGTATTTTCCATCCAAATAAACTATTGCCTTTTTTGTATTATCTTTAGAAATTATGTTAATTGAAGGTGATTCTAAAGAAAAATCATAGTATTTAGATGGTATTGTGGTAAAAATTTCATTCTTTTCTTTAAAAATATTCTCTACATCAAATAAGGCTACCAATTCTGGATTTTTAGTATTTATAAAATACTTCTTTAGTTCAAATATGTTTCCATTTTGCCCATCTGAAACATATTTGAATAGTAAATTCATCCCGTTTCTTATAACTTCAAATATGTTTTCTTTTTCTCTATCAACTACATCTGACTTTAGAAATTCTACTGAGTTTATGGAAAAATCTATTATTTCTCTATTGCCACCAGATATTTGAGCTTTTTTACCATTAGGATAAATTAAAAAATTTCCTCCTGAAACCTCATGTCTTTGAATTTCTCTACCATAACTATCAATTACAAAAAGCAAAAATTGTTTTTACTCATATCCTTATTTTTTATTATATATGCAATATTGCCATTATAAATAAATTTCGCATCATAAACCTTTTCTTTAGTAATAATTTTAGGCTTATTTGAAGTATTTACATTTTTAAAATAATATAAATTAAAATCATTTTCTCCTATTAGCAAGGTAGATAATTTATAATTATCTCTAAATTTTCCATTAGCAAGTTTTTTTATCTTGTTTCCGTCTTTATCCACAATCAAAGTGCATACTTTATTCATACTTGGCTTGTTAATTTCATTAATAGTTGCATAATAATATTTATTTTCAATGTTTCCTTTGTAATAAATAGTTTCCTTAGAGTTATATGCCTCAACCTTTTCATTTGAATTCATATAATATATAGTGTTGTTAACCAGATCTGGATGTTCTGTATAAAGCCTTTTTCCATCTGGTGACCAGCCAAAATACTTTACGTAATCTTTTTTAACCTCATCCTCAAATACAAATTTATCTTTATTCATGTCATAAATAAGGAGTTTATCTTTTGCAATAAAGGCAATTATTTTTCCATTGGGATTCCATTTTGCAAGTGATATTAAAGGAATATTTCTTTTTATAATTTTATCTTCCTTATTTTTATTATCATATTTTATTAAATTGTAACAATAATATGTTTCTCCATAAATAACGGTTTTAATCTCTTCTCTTAAATTAACAGGCTTTAAATAAAAAACATACCTCTTATCCATAGACTGAGCTACTGGAATTTTATTATCTTCACATTGAAAGTTCAAATTAACAAATTTATTTTCCTGATCAATGTTTATCTGTCCATCTATTTTTTTATATCCTCTTGATTTTTATCTTGGTTAACTTCATATACCTTATTATCTTTAATCTCTAAAAAAGAACACCCCTCCAATATATTTGCCATACTAATAATCAAAAAAACACAAAAGCATAAGCTGTGGGCTTACTGGTGAAAACGTTTCTATTCACAATATCCCTCCTTATACAAACTATGTAACCATAGTACTATAAACTTTTATTGAATTTAAATAATAGTTGTAACTAAACTGTTAATTTAAAAAACTAATTTTATTGTAGTTCCTCTATTTAATTTACTTTCTATTTCTAATTTTGCATTATGCCTTTTTATAACTTCATTGCAAAGAGCTAAGCCAAGTCCAACTCCCCCGTCCTTTCTAGCACGAGACTTATCCACTCTATAAAACGGCTCTATAACTTTACTTATTTCCTCCTCACTCATTCCCTTGCCATAATCCTTTACAAACAAATAATTTCCATCAAAATTTTTTCCACTTCCAACTATTATTTCTGAATCACCTTCAGAAGCCTTTATAGAATTATCAATAAGATTAATAAACACCACTTTTATCATATCCTTATCAACATTAAATTTTATATCTTCTGTAGATAATTTCAACTTTATATTCTTCTCGGAAGCTTTTATCTCCATTACTTCTAAAATTTCCTTTAAAATTGGTTTTATATTTTGAGAATATATATTTAAAGGATCTTCTCTTGTTATTATCATTTTCATAAGTGTATTTGCAAGTTTTAACATTCGTTTTCCCTCAAAATACATATAATTTAATCCTTTATGAAAAGTCTCCTCATCATATTTTATCTTCATAAGTAATTCAGCATAACCTATTATAGAAGTTAGAGGTGTTCTTAATTCATGAGCTAGATTATCTATAAATCTCTGTTTCTTTTTACTTTCATTTTCCAGCTGAGTAATTTTGTTTTCTATCTCATCTGCCATTTTGTTAAATCTTTCTGCCAAAATTCCAATTTCATCAATGTTTTTCACCTTAACTCTATCTTTGTAGTTTCCTTTTGCAATATTATAAGTTACATCTGTGAGATTTTCTATAGGTTTAATCATCATTTTACTAATTCTGCTAGTAATTGCAGCTATAAAAATAAGCCCAATTATTCCAACTTCTAAAAAATAACCGTACTGTTTTGTTTTCTGTTTATCTATTTCAGTTAGGTCTTTTATATAACTTAAAACAAATTTTTTATTGTTCATTTCAAAAACTTGATTAATAAATATATAATGGTGCCCATTATTTCTTCTCATTATATAATTTCTTTTGCCCTTCATAGAAGTTTTAATTTCTTCTTTTCTATCTACATTAATTATTTTCTCACTTGGTACTAATACAGTTCCATTTTCTTTAAATATTTCTATATAACTATCTTCATCTTCAAACATTTCAACTATTCTATGCCCATAATTAACCATATCAATATTGTTATCCATTTGTTTTTGATTTACCATTAGATACAATATACTGTTTTTATAGACATTATTTTGCTCTTTTAAGCATCTATCTATTTCTTTATTAAGCAAATTGTTATAACTGTTTTCTGTAACCAAAATTCCTGTAATACTTAAAGTTATTATGTATATGATTATGCATAACAAAAAAATCTTCCATCTAAATTTCACACCTTAACCTCCTAAACCAAATTAACACACAGACATAAAAAAGTCATTTTATGCTTTATTGAATAAGTCTATTCAAGTCTATAACCTATTTTATAAACTGTACTTATCTTATCTGTGTCTAACTTATGTCTAAGCCTTTGTATATGCATATCTACTGTTCTTGTGTTTCCTTCATATTCGCTATTCCAAATAATTTCTAAGATTTTCTCCCTTGATAAAGCTATGCCTTTATTGTCAACTAAAAGATTTAAAAGTTCAAACTCCTTTGGTGTAAGCTCAACCTCTTTTCCATTTTTAAATACTTTTCTTTTTTCTTCATAAATTTCCACATCATCAAAGCTTTTAACGTTTTCATCCTTATTAGTCCTTCTTAATAAAGCATTGATTCTTGCTATTAGCTCCATGCCTTCAAAAGGCTTCGTAATATAGTCATCCGCCCCTAAATTTAGTCCTTTTATTTTATCTTTTAAACTGTCTTTAGCCGTAAGTAAAATTACTGGTATTTCTTTTTCAAGTATATGTGGTAATAATTCATATCCATCAATTTTAGGAAGCATTATATCTAAAACTATTAAATCAATAACTTCCTCATTTATTAAATTTAATGCTTTTTCTCCATCTTCAGCCTCTAAAGTATCAAATCCAACCATGGAAAGATTCAATTTTACAAGCTCTCTTATAGGTTCTTCATCTTCTACTATCAAAATTTTTTTCATGTATATATCCCCCTCATTAGTAACAAATACTATCTATCAAAAATTGCTGATTTCAAAACTGCTAAAGCTTCCCTAACGTAAAAATTTAATTTTATTGCTGGCATAATTTCAGCAGGAATTCCCTGAAGTTTTAATCCTAACCTTTTTCCTAAAAACTTAGCCCTATAAACGTGGAAATTATTCGTAACTACAGAAATCCTTAAATCCTCTATGTTTTTCTTTTCAATTTCTTCTAATTTTTTTCTAGAAAAAAGTAAATTTTCATAGGTATTTGTAGATTTATTTTCCTCTATTATTATACTCTCATTTACTCCATTTTCAACAAAATACTCTTTCATTGCAAAAGCCTCTGAAACGCTTTCTCCTGCACCTTTACCCCCTGAAACTATTATTTTTGTTTCAGGATTTTTTCTCGAATACTCTAAGGCTTTCTTTACCCTCTCATAAAGAGCAGGGGACATAGTTTTTCCTCTAAGTCCTGCGCCTAAAACGATTATATAATCACTTTTTCCGCTATAGCTTTTAACGCCATTATAAACTATTGGAATCTCCACCACTATAAATCCTAAAATAGCAGCAATAACTATAAACTTCATAAACTTCTTAACTCCCTTAAAATTACTTAATATATCTATGTTCTTAATTTTAAGATATGAAACAAAAAGGAATATTGAACCCAAAAGTATCCAAAACTTTGAAAAACTTATTTTCACGGCAAATGTACTTAAAATAAAAAAATATCCAAAGCTTAAAATTCCTAAAATTGCATATAAAATTCCTAAAATTGACATGTTTTTTCTCATTTTCATTCCTCTCAATATATATTTATTTTGCTAATTTAATTATAACCTTTATATAGATAATTTTCACTATTTTAGACTGTAAACAAATTATTTCAATAAAATTTAGGTCTATGTCTAAATAAATATTAACTACCTAGTTACAATAATAAATTTATACATAACCTACAATAAATCCTCCTACATACAAAATAATTTCTGTATTTAATTTTTTCAAAATAAAGCAAAAGCTAAAAAGTATAATAAAATGAAACATAATCCCACTTTATTATATTTTAGCTTTTTAAATATTATAATATAGGTCCCAAATTAAAATTTTATTCAATAACTTTATACTCAGCACCTCTTATATAGCTTTTTTCCAAAACCTCACCCTTTTCATTTATTTCTATTACACTTTCTTTAATAACTTTATTTTGAATTTTCTTAATATTTTTCACACTTTTATCAATAGTTTTGTCTACTACATTACCTGTAAATTCTGCTGTAAACCTTGTAGCATCAGAAAGAAAATCCCCTAATTTATCACCAAAATCTCGGCTTTTTTCAGCCACTTTAGGCTTATTTGAAAGTTCTAATAAAGTTCCTATAACTTCCCCAGTTATTTTAATATTAAACTCTGTTACAGTGCCAAGAATCCTACCTGTTCCCTTTATTATACTTCCTATCTTCATATAATCACCTTGTATAATGAACATGTAGTAAAAATTCATTATACTTTTCCTTTCTTAAAGATTTTTACTATAATTATCATAAGACGCTGTGGATTAGTTTTATCACCTATAGCTAGACTATTTTAATTGAGGATCTAACCACTGTCTTATGCTTATTTGTTAATTAGTTAGATAACCCATGACGTTTTATATAGAGCAAGGATACATTTAGCATGAGATTTGTGGAGCATAGCGAATTAATACTATAAAGGAGTTGTTTTTATGATTTTTATTGGTATTGATGTAGCAAAAGAAAAACATGATTGCTGCATTATTGATTCAGATGGTGTTATTATTAATGATTCTTTACGTATATCCATATCTCTTATACTCTAGCAGCAATAATACTTTCTGAAATTGGAGATATAGAAAAATTCACAAATCCAGCTAAACTTTTAGCTTTTGCCGGGTTAGATCCTTCTACTTATCAATCTGGTAAATATAGTGCTTCTCATACACCAATGGTAAAGCGTGGCTCTACATACCTTCGTTGGGCTATTCTTACTGCATCTAGGACCGTTTCAATGAGAGACTATACTTTTGCTGAGTATTTGTTAAAGAAACAGTCAGAAGGAAAGCATTATTATATTGCTATGAGCCATGTTGCTAAAAAACTAATACGTGTAATGTTTTACCTTTTAAAAACCAATACCACATTTGTTCCACAAATGTAAGCTATATTTTCAAATCTAATACTTTTTAAAAACAATTTCACCGTTTATAATGACATACTGAGTATTTGCTTGTACATCAAAAGGATGTTTGTCAAATATAGCTATGTCTGCATCCTTACCTTCTTCAATAGACCCTACTCTATCTTGTATTCCAAGTATTTCTGCTGCATTTATGGTTATAGCTTTTAATGCAGTTTCTTCATCTAATCCAGCCTTTACTGCTAAAGATGCACAAAGTGATAAATGGGAAATTGGAATTACTGGATGATCTGTCATTATTGCAAATTTAACTCCTGCTTTCTTTAGTACTTTTAATGTATCAAAAGTTTTATTTCTAACTTCTATTTTTGTTCTAAATCCAAAGGTAGGTCCAACTATAGCAGGATAATTTTCTTTAACCAATTCATCTTTAATTAAATGTCCCTCTGTACAGTGATCTAAAGTTAATTTCAAGTTAAACTCTTTTGCTATTCGTATAGCTGTAAATATATCATCTGCCCTATGTGCATGGGCTTTTAATGGTATTTGCCTTTTTAAAACAGGAATTAACGCCTCCATTTTCATATTAAAATTCTGCTTTCCTTCACCATTTTCTTTCTTCTCTAAATAATCTCTCCCCTTCATAAGCGCCTCTCTTAAAATAGCCGCCGTAGCCATTCTAGTGGAAGGAGATTGTTTTTTTGCATTATAGCATCTTTTGGGATTCTCTCCAAAAGCGCATTTCATAGCTGCATTTTCCTTAACTATCATATTGTCTATTCTAATGCCCTTTGTTTTAATTATTGCAAAGCTTCCCCTATTACATTAGCACTACCTGGACCTGTGCAAACGCATGTAACACCATTTTCATAAGCTTCTTTAAAAGCAGAGTCCATTGGATTTATAGCATCTATTGCTCTAAGTTCTGGAGTTACAGGATCTGTAATTTCATTTCCATCAGAACCTTCAAATCCCATATCTTGCTCAAACATACCAAGATGACAATGTGCATCTATAAAGCCTGGTGTAACATAAAAACCTTTAGCATCAATAACCTTACAATTTTTATCTACCTCAATATTCTTTCCTACTTTTAAAATTTTATTTCCTTTTATTAATATCTGCCCATTTTCTAATACTTTCTCAGCCATAGTATATACTTTAGCATTTTTTATTAATAACATTACTACTCCCCCTATATTTTATTTATCTGTTTCTTCAAATTTTACATCAACAATTCCATCATCGTTGATTTTATATCCTTTTTTTCATAACTTATGTTTTCTTTTTTCTTTTTAATATATTTTATAAGTTCCTTTACTCCTTTGTAAATTAGCCATATTAAAAGTACATAGCATCCTATTTTTAAAAGTCCCATTGCTATTTTTATAGTTACTGCTAAAATAAGTATAAAAATAACAGCATTTATAATAATTTTACCCAAACCATTTGATTTCATTTTTCTATCCCCTTCGTTATCTTTATAATATCATCTTAGATTAATTTAAATTATAACACAAGGGTAAGTAAAAGGGTACTAATTATCACATTATAAAGTATTAATGATTTGTTAAATCTTAAGCAATATAAAAAGGCATCTATTATATAAATTTATAATAAATGCCTTTTTAATTAACTAAATCAATTATTTTATTATATCGTAAACTAAAGGAATATTGTCTTCATATGAATCACCAATTTCGTAGTTTTTCATAATACCGTCTATTGCTATTTTTGCTTTTTCTTCGTCATTTGCATGAACATAAGCTAAAGTATCCCCTATTTCTACTTTGTCTCCTCTTTTCTTGTTTAAAACTATTCCTACAGCTAAGTCTATTTTATCTTCTTTTGTAGCTCTTCCAGCTCCAAGTTCCATAGCTACAATTCCTAGATTTTGAGCATGTATTTTAGTTATATATCCTGCTTTTTTGGCCTTAGCTTCAAATATATATTTTGCTTTTGGAAGCTTATCTGTGTCCTCAACTTGTGTTTCATCTCCACCTTGAGCTTTTACAAATTCCTTAAATTTTTCTAAAGCTTTTCCACTTTCTATAGTTTCCATTAACATTTTTCTAGCATCTTCTAATGTATCAGCTTTTTTTGCAAGTACAACCATATTACTTCCTAAAGTTAAACATAATTCTAGTAAATCACAAGGTCCATTACCCTTTAATGTATCTATAGCTTCTTTCACTTCTAAAGCATTTCCTATAGCAAATCCTAAAGGCTGATCCATATCTGAAATTACAGCAACAGTATTTCTATTTACATTCTTTCCTATATCAACCATAGCCTTTCCTAAAGCTTTTGCATCTTCAAAAGTCTTCATAAAAGCTCCGTCTCCAACCTTAACATCTAAAACTATAGCATCTGCACCTGAAGCTATTTTTTTGCTCATTATACTTGAAGATATCAAGGATATGTTATCAACAGTTCCAGTTACATCTCTAAGAGCATATAACTTTTTATCAGCTGGAGCTAAATCTGGAGTTTGACCATTTACAGCAATTTTAATTGTGTTAACATTATTTATAAATTGGTTTTCACTAATTTCAACAGAAAAGCCCTTAAAAGATTCTAATTTATCAATAGTTCCTCCTGTATGTCCAAGACCTCTTCCTGACATCTTAGCAACTGGTATTGAAAGAGAAGCAACCATTGGAGTTAAAACTAAAGTAGTAGTATCTCCAACACCGCCAGTACTATGTTTGTCAACTTTTACTCCATGGATTTTGGATAAATCCAGCATATCTCCTGAATGAACCATCGCCATAGTTAAATCTGCTGTTTCTCTTGCATTCATCTTTTTAAAATATATAGCCATCAAAAGTGCTGACACTTGGTAATCTGGAATAATACCTTTTGTATAATTTTCAACAAAAAAATTAATTTCTTCCTTAGTAAGTTCTTCACCGTTCCTTTTTTTATTATTAAGTCATACATCCTCATGAAAACTTCCTCCTAATATAAAGCCATTACAATGATATAATCACACTTGTAATAACTAATATAGTCCTTTTCCTTCAGTCGCTGTTAAGTCATCACCTTTTGCTTGTTCTACTATTTTAATTCCAGCACTTGCACCTATTCTACTAGCTCCAGCGTTTATCATATCCACAGTTTTTTTGTAGTCTCTTATTCCACCTGATGCTTTTACTCCTAATTTATCTCCAACAACTTTTCTCATTAAAGCAACATCTTCTTTTGTAGCTCCACCTGTAGAAAAACCTGTAGATGTCTTTACAAAATCAGCCCCTGCTTCTTTTGAAATCTCACAGGCTCTAACTTTTTCCTCTTCAGTTAAAAGACAAGTCTCTATTATAACCTTAACAAGAGCTTTACCTTTTGCAGCTTCTACAACTGCCTTAATATCATCTAAAACAACATCCTGTTTTTCATCTTTTAAAGCACCTATATTTATAACCATATCTACTTCTTGTGCTCCATCTTCTATGGCTTTAGTTGTTTCAAAAGCTTTTACTTCTTTTGTGTTAGCCCCTAGTGGGAATCCTATTACAACACAAGTTTTTACATCTGAACCTTTTAGTTCTTTATTAACTAGACTTGCATAGTATGGATTAACACAAACAGAGGCAAAACTATATTTTTTTGCTTCTTCACATACTTTTATAACATCTTTTTCTGTAGTTTCTGGCTTTAAAACTGTGTGATCAATATAACTTTGAATTTTCATAATATCTCTCCTTTAGTTGTATTTTATATTTTGACATATCTTAAGAGATCACTAATTCATGCTTCTCCTAAAACACAATAGTACACTATATCTAAAAACTTCCATTCAATACGAATTGTTTATACCAATTTCTCTGATCCATTTAAAAGAAGCTCTGGTGATAATACTATTCTTTTAACCTGGGCTTTGTTTTTGCTTTTTAAAGATTCCAATAGCAATTTCATAGCTGATTTTCCCATTTCTAAAGTTGGTGCAGAAATAAAACTTATATTCATACCTAATGACATTAAAATTTGAAGCTTATCAAAAGCCATTATAGAAATATCCCTTGGTATTTTTATTTTTGCCTCATTTAGCGCCCTTATGCATCCTAAAGTCATCATGTTATTGCTTAAAAATATAGCTGTTGGTTTATCTTTTAATTTTATTATTTTTTTAGTTAACTCATATCCACTATCTTCTCTATAATCACCATAGAATATATATTCATCTTTTACTTCAATCTTGTTTTTCTGTAAGGCTTTTTTATAACCTTCAAGTCTATCTTTAGCAGGTTTTGAATTAATTCTTCCTGTAATTATAGCTATCTTTTTATGGCCTTCATTAATTAAAACATTAACACCTTCATAAGATCCTTTTATATTATCTAAAAAAACTCCACTGAAATTAGAGTTTTTAACATCTCCATCTAACAAAACTATGGGTATTCCTAGGTTTTTTAAAGTATCTAAATATTCCCTACTGGAATCATTTTCATTAGATGTAGGTGATATTATTATTCCTTCAATTCTTTGCTCTTGTAAAAGCTTTAAAGCCTTTATTTCTTTTTCGCCACTTTCATCTGTGTCACATAATATCATATTTAAATTTGCATTATCAGCAACTTTAGTTATACCCTTTATTAGTTCTCCAAAATGGGGGTTATTTATATCTGGCACTATTACCCCAATAACATTAGTTTGCTTTCTACTTAAACTTCTCGCTATGGCACTAGGAGTGTAGTTCAATTCTTCTATAGCTTGTACTATTTTTTCCCTAGTTTCATCCTTTACATAACCAGAATCATTTAGCACTCTAGATACTGTAGCTAAAGACACACCTGATTTTATTGCTATATCTTTTATCGTAACAGCCATTTTATCCCCCTATTTTTACAACTAAGTTTCTATTTTATTTAAACACACATTAATAATCAAATTTATATGTGTTACCGCTTTCATTACCTAGTTTTAGTATAAAGTATATGGTTTTTAATTTCAATATAATTATATATATTTAAATCAAATTTAATATCTTTTCAATTTTAAAAAATATATTTACTTATATTTTGATTTCACAATTTTATCACAAATGTCCCACATTTTAATCAATTATAAATATTAATATATACACATAAATTAAATTTTAGGAGGTTTTAAAATGAAAGGTAAAAAAATAATATTAAGTTTAACAATGTGCACTTTAATAGCTTTAGGAACAACTGTATATGCATCATCTAATGTAGCTAATTCAGGTAATGCTTCTAATTCAAATAATAAATCAAAGGTTACTTCAAATTATAATGGTGTAGGTTTAAAAAGAGCTACAGGAATAAGAGGTTATGACTATATTTCATCAATAATCAAGGAAAAGTTTAACCTTACCGATGAAGATATAAACAAATCTCTAAGCGAAGGTAAAACCTTAAAAGGAATAGCTAATGAAAAAGGACTTTCTGATGAAGAGCTAAAAAATTCTTTAATTACTTCAAAAACAAAAGCCATAGATGAGGCTGTGTCAAAAGGTACAATAACTAAAGAAGAAGGTGAAACTATAAAGAATAATATCAAAACAAATTCTGCTAACTGTAGCCTTGGAGAAAATTCCAAAAACAGAGGAAATAATCAAGGTAATAACAAAGGAAAAGGGAAAAACGGTGGTGGAAGACAAAATAACCAATGTGTTTTAAATACTGAAGAGGCTAAATAAAAAAAGCTGGCTATAATGCCAGCTTTTTTATTCCATAGCTATTAAATCTACTTTTATTACATTTTTTAAGCCACTTAATTTTTCCACAAGGCAATTTAATTCTATATCCATATTCGTTACATTAAAGGTTATTGTAACATTAGCAGCATTGTTTATAGGTATATCTTGATTTATGGTTAAAATATTACCATCATGTTTTGCTATTTCATCAAGAATTACAGAAAGTGCTCCTTTTTGATGTTCAATAAGAAGACCTAATGTAACCTTCTGTCCTTTTACACTTTCAGATAGGGAAAAAACACAGTCTTTATATTTGTAGTAGGTACTTCTGCTTATGCCTACAACTTTAACGCCTTCTGATATGTCTTTTACCTTATTTCTATATAATAACTCCTTAAGTTCTATTACCTTTTCAAAAACTTCTGGAAGAACACTAGCATCAACTACAAAATATTTGCTTTTCAAAATATCCCTCCTTATTTTAATTCAATATATTACATTATAACATCTAAAATAATTTACAAAAAGTACACCATCTTAAAATATATAATTCAAGACAATGTACTTTTAAATTTTAATAAATAACTTGTTATTTTATATTTAATTTAACTCTTAATTTATCTAACATATCTGTAGTCATTGAAGCTAAATCATATTTTGGGCTAAATCCCCATTCTTCACGAGCTGCTGTATCATCTATAGAATTAGGCCAAGAATTAGCTATGGCTTGTCTAATAGGATCTACTTCATAAGTCATTTCAAATTCCTTAATATGCTTTTTAATCTCTGCAGCTACATGTTCTGGAGCAAAGCTCATAGCTGTTATATTAAAGGCATTTCTATGCTTCAATTTTTTAGAATCTGCTTCCATTAAATTAACTATTGCATCAAGAGCATCTGGTATATACATCATATCCATGTAAGTTCCCTTATCTATAAATGAAGCATACTTCTTATCTTGTAGAGCCTTATAGTATATGTCTACTGCATAATCTGTAGTTCCTCCACCTGGAAGTGTTTTGTAGGATATAAGTCCTGGAAAACGCACTCCTCTTGTATCAACTCCAAATCTTTTATGATAATAGTCACATAAAAGTTCTCCTGAAACCTTTGTTACCCCATACATAGTCTGAGGTCTTTGGATAGTGTCTTGAGGTGTCTTATCTTTAGGAGTAGATGGTCCAAAGGCACCAATTGAACTTGGAGTAAAGAATGAACAATTTAATTCTCTTGCAACTTCAAGAGCATTAAATAAGCCACCCATATTTATATTCCATGCAAGCACTGGTTTTGCTTCAGCTACTGCTGATAATAATGCTGCCAAATGAATTACTGAATCAACATTATATTTTTTTGCTATTTCTCCCATTTTCTTTCCGTCATTTACATCTAATATCTCAAAAGGACCTGATTCTATTACTTCATTACCTTCAAGTTTTCTTATATCTGTAGCTACAACATTATCGTTTCCATAGGTATTTCTTAATTTCATTGTAAGCTCTGAACCTATTTGGCCTAAGCATCCTGTAACTAGTATTTTTTTCATAAAAATTCTCCCCTAATGTGTTTTTAGTTTTCAAAGACATTTTTAAAAAGGATTTATTTAATAACCCCAAGTTCTTTTCCAACTTTTTCATATACAACTATGGCTTTGTCAAGCATTTCTTTTGTATGTTCAGCAGTTGGCATATTTCTAACTCTTGCAGTTCCAAGAGGTACAGTTGGATAAACTATAGATTTAGCATAAACTCCTTCTTCTCTTAACCTAGCACTGAATTTTTGAGCTACTTTCTCATCTCCAATTATACATGGAGTTATAGGAGTTTCGCTATTTCCTATGTTGAATCCTAGTTTCTTTAAACCCTTCTTTAAATAGTCTCCATTATCCCAAACTTTATCAACTGCTTCTGAACTTTCCATTAAAATGTTAATAGCTTCAATTATAGCAGCTGTAGCTCCTGGAGTTAATGATGTTGAGAATAAAAATGGTCTTGCTCTTACTTTTAACCAATCAATTAAATCCTTAGTTCCAGTTACACATCCACCTACAACACCTAAGGCTTTTGATAAAGTTCCTATTTCTAAATCTACTTTTCCTTCAAGTCCAAAATGACTAACAATACCTTTTCCTTTTCCCAATACTCCCTCACCGTGAGCATCGTCAACATAAGTTATAAGGTCAAATTCTTCAGCAATTTTAACTATTTCTGGAAGCTTTGCAATATCTCCATCCATAGAGAAAACTCCATCTGTTATAACCATTATTTTATTATACAATCCACTTTCTTTAGCTTCTTTAGCTTTATGTCTTAAATCTTCCATATCTGAATGATTTACTCTTATAATTTTAGCCCTTGAAAGTCTACATCCATCAATAATAGATGCGTGGTTTAACTCATCTGACAATATAGCATCATGCTTATCCATAATAGCTTGTATTGCTCCTGCATTACAGTTAAAACCAGATTGGAAAGCAATAGCTGCTTCTGCACCTTTAAGTTCTGCAATTTTCTTCTCAAGCTCATCATGTATATCTAAAGTACCATTTATTGTTCTAACTGCACCTGCTCCAACACCATATTTGTCTACTGCTTTTTTTGCAGCATCCATCATTCTCTTGTTAGTTGCAAATCCTAAGTAATTGTTAGAAGACAAATTTACAAGTTCTTTACCATTTATTTTTATTAATGCACCATTAGGACTTTCTAAAGATTCTATCTCATTATAAAGTCCCTTACTTCTTAAATCCTCTAATCCCTCTTTTAAAAACTTATTTAAACATTCACTACCCATTAAACAAGACCTCCTAATAATTCAAAATAATTTTATTATGTATTTTAAATAATTTATCTTAGTCAATAAAAAAGTATATGTTTATGATACAGAAACATATATGCTTTTTTGTTTTCGCTAATTTAATTTTATCAAATATTTTGAATAATTCCAACTGCGAATTTAACTGAATTTTATTAAATTTACGCATTTTTCGAATTTATTTTGCATTTATAGTGTTTTTATCAAGAAATCGTTTTAATTCACAATTTACATTGAAAATTATAGTTAAAATTCAATGATTATTTCTTTGATATTTTTTAATATGAAAAAGCCCCGTATACTGGAGGCTTTTTCATATTAAACTCAATTATTTATTCTATTAATTAGTATATAGGAAATTTTTGAATCAACTTACTTACCCTATTATTCAAAGTATCTAGATCTTCTAAGTTTTCTATAGCTTTATAAATTATATCTGCTATTTCTACCATATCTTCCTCTTTCATTCCCCTTGTAGTAACAGCTGGTGATCCTAGTCTTAAGCCACTTGTAATAAATGGGCTTTGTGTATCAAAAGGAACTGAATTTCTATTGGTAGTTATGTGAATCTTATCTAGTAATATTTGAGCATCTTTTCCTGTTATATTTTTATTTCTCAAATCAACTAGTATAAGGTGATTATCTGTACCACCTGAAACTAAGTTAAAATCTCTTTTTATAAGTTCTTTCGCCAAAACACTTGAATTTTTAATTACTTGTTTTTGATATTCTTTAAAATCATCACTTAAAGCTTCTTTAAAACAAAGAGCTTTAGCAGCAATTATATGCATTAATGGACCACCTTGAGTACCTGGGAATACACCTTTATCTATTGCTTTTGCAAGTTCCTTCTTACAAAGTATTAATCCACCTCTAGGTCCTCTTAAAGTTTTATGTGTAGTAGAAGTTACAATATGAGCATATTCTACTGGATTTGGATGAAGTCCTGCAGCTACAAGTCCTGCTATATGAGCCATATCAACCATTAAGTATGCTCCAACCTCATCTGCTATCTCTCTAAATTTAGCAAAATCTATAATTCTAGGGTATGCACTAGCCCCTGCAACTATAATTTTAGGTTTATTTTCTAATGCTAATCTTCTAATTTCATCATAGTCAATTCGTTGATCTTCTTTTTTTACTCCATAGGATACTATGTTAAAATAACTTCCTGATATGTTTACTGGACTTCCATGGGTTAAATGTCCCCCATGAGATAAATTCATACCAAGTATTGTATCACCTGGCTTTAATACAGAAAAATAAGCTGCAATATTTGCATTGGCTCCGGAATGAGGTTGAACATTTGCATGTTCTGCACCAAATAATTTTTTGCCCTTTCTCTAGCTAATTCTTCAACCTCATCTACAAACTCACAACCTCCGTAATATCTCTTTCCTGGATACCCCTCTGCATATTTGTTTGTCAAATGACTTCCCATTGCTTCTATAACTGCTTTACTTGCTATATTCTCTGATGCAATAAGCTCAATATTTCCCCTTTGTCTTTCTAATTCTTTTTCCATAATTAAAGCAAGTTCTTTATCCCCTTCATACACTAACTTGTCTATCATTTTGGTTGCCTCCCTTAAAAAATAATTAAATATGATAAGTATTATAAATATTTATCATACTTTTTATTATACTACCATATATAGATTTATTCTCGCCTTAATTGTTTGAAAATTTATTGTTTTTCAAATATTTCATCAAAATTCTTTTAAAAAACTTCATATCTCTCATTTTATCTTTCATATTGTCCTATTCAATTCAAATAATTGAAACGTTTCTTGTTAAAAAAATAACTTGTCGACTTTATGCATAATTTCAATTAAGTACATATATGTATATATCTACCTTTAAAGTTAATACTACTATTATAAATGATTAAAATATAAATCAGGAGGTCATACCATTGAATAATGAAATATCAAACATGATTGAGGAAGGATACAAAATATTAAAGTTTGAAAGGAATGTAGATTTATTGACAAATGAAGAATATGCTTCTATTGAAGCAAAAGCTCTTGATGGTTACATAAAAACTCTAACTATTAGCGATAATGAGGCAGATGAAATTGAAAAAGTGCTATTTAAATACTTAGAGAAAATTTAAATCTCCTAATTTACCTAAATCATTATAATTAAACTGTTTACTTATAAAAATAATTCCAATCTACAATTATAGTTATAATTATAGATTGGAATTTATCCAAGTTAAATCACTTTCCACAACAATTTTTATATTTTTTTCCGCTACCACAAGGGCAAGGTTCATTTCTACCAATTTTGTTTCTATTAACTATTGATGACTTTTTCTTTTCACATGCTTTTGCCAATTTTTCTGGAGTATAACCTTTTAAAGCCCACATATTAGTATTATTATAAACATATACTAAATTTCCTAAAAATTCTTTCATATCTTTATTCTCTTTAAATTTAATAAGTGTAAATATATTTTTCATAGATTGCTCTAGAGTGTATCCATTTTTTATTCTATTTATGTATAATTTCAATATATTTTCAGCTTCTTTAGGTAATACACCATAAGTATTGATAAGAATATCTAAGAATTCTCTTTCAATGTCCGTTAGTTCTTGGTTTTCAAATTGTTCAACCATATCTTTAGTTACAGGAAAATAATCTATTATTCTAGAATTTTGCTCTTTATATATGTATAGAGGATTTATAACTTCCTTAAGATAAACTATTTTATTTTGCTTATCATAGTTATAGATTTCATTTTTGATTTTGATTACAGACTCTAAATAATCATAAAAGCCTATGCTCTTACCATAAAGTTTTTCGGTTATTCTATGAGCATCCTCAGCATAAATAACACCATAATAATATAATAATACTTTAATTATTTCTATCCACTGATTTTTATAATCGTTTGTGTTTTTTACTTTACTCAAAAATGATATTTTTCCTATACATTCTCTAATGTTATATGGCATAACAATTACCTTTTGTCCATCCTCTACTGTGCTTAGAAAAGCTAGTCCCAACTTTTCAAACTTTTCAATATAACATGAAAATTCTTCATGATAATCCAAAGCGCCTTGATTTTCTATAAGCTTTGACAAAAATAATACTTCTTTTTCATTTAGTTGTTTTTTAATAATACCTTCCAAATCATTTAAGATAAATTTCTCTAAATAATCAATAAGGTCATCTTTTTTCAATTTACTTATACCTTTTATTTTAAGAATTTTTCTTATTTCATTTAACTCATCTTTTGTCATGTTATATAAAAAATCTTTTAGTTGGTAAGTAAATTGGTTTTGTGTAGACATTTTTTTAGATTTTCTATACTGCACATTTATTTCGCTTTTCATTTTTGTACTCACCCTTTTCCCCTACATTTATTTATAAGACAACGATATATTATTATATACCAAATCTTAGAATAAAACAATAAATAAGAAATATGCACTGAAAACAAGCACTGAATTCCTTTTTTATTTTTTACACTAAAAATTCTTGCCATTTTCAAAATAATCATTGCCTGAAATTGCTATAAATATAACATCAACATTTTCATGTCCCATTTTTCTAACGTATTTAGTTATACATTTAGCAACTTTATCTTTAATCTCTTGACCTCTATCAAACCAATGTACTTCTACAAACGGATAATCTAAATTTAAAGTACCATCTGATATAAATTGCGATTTTACAAGCTCGATTGTAAAATACTCCCTAGGACAACCTATAATTTATTATACTCATAAAAAGCACTTATTAAACTAAAATAAGTGCTTTTTATATTAATTATTAAACCTTTAATTTCTTAAATTATTTTCTCATAAAAAATTGAAACTTTTCATGCTTATCAGTTTGTACACTTACAGACCTCTTATAATAGGTAACTCCTTTTTTAGCAGACAATGCATCTACAACAAATCCATTATCTTTCTTGTCACTTTCCCAAGACATAAATATATATGAATGTCCAGGAACTCCACTTATACCAACAGTATCTGTTGTAAATACTATATCACCTTTTTTTAATTCGCTTACCTTAGTATTTTTCTTCCATCCAAATTTCTCTAATTCTTTTATTAAAACATCTGTTCTTGAAATATTAGCAGGTATATTGACTCCGTTAGTTCTCAATATTGCTACCATATATTTAACATTTAAGCCTTCGTATTTCTTTGAATTAATTGACAATGCATAATCTATTATTTTCTTTCTTTGAGCTTCAGTGTTTAAAGAAGCTCCTACCTTCTTTGCATAATCTATTTTAGGCTCTTGTTTTTCTTCTTTTTTAACTTCCTCTTTTTTAACTTCCTCTTTTTTAACTTCCTCTTTTTTAACTTCTTCTTTCTTATCCTCAGTTTTATTATTTGCTATGGCCTTTTCAGTATTCTCCTTTGTAGCTACCTCAGTTTTAGATATTTTTTTCATATGAACTATTGAATTAACACCTAATACTAAACATAGTAACACAAAGCACCCAACTACAGCTATAATAGCTCTATTATATTTTTTCTCTTTTTAACTCCATCTCCTGCATTTCTCTTATATATCTTTCAGATTCATTACATTCAACTTTAAATTCTTTTCCCTTTTTAGACATCTTGTCTACTCTTTCTTTATGTAATTTTTCAAGAATATCTACTTTATCTTTTCTCATAATTACACTCCTCTTCATCGTTTTACTAAAATATTATATCACAAATCTTATGGTTATTTTAACCTTGTTACATAAATTGTATATTAAACAGCATATTATCAATCAAAATTGTATTTATATTAACTAAGCCTTGAACTTTCATTATATTATAAAACAATAGTTCAATTAATATTATAAAACAATAGTTCAATTAATAAAACAAAAATAATTTCTAAAGTTAAAAAATTTGATTAACAAATTGTAAATCTTCTTCAGAAAATCTATATTTATTTACTTATATGCCTCTATAAACCTTTAACTCCATTATAATCAAATATAATATTTAAGTAAAACAGATAAAAAAACACTATGAAAATATATAATACCTTTAATTCCATAGTGTTTAAAAATATATTTAATTAATTTTCTAATATACTACTACGCTTGTTTTACCCTACCATTCAACACAATATTTAACAATACGCCTACTATTGCTGCAAAACTCAATCCTGTAATTTTAACAGTTTCAGTTATTGGTATTCCAAGTGTAATTCCTAAATGCTTTTCTATTATCCCGCTACCAAATCCTAATACTAATATTGTTATCATAATTATTATGTTTTTCACATTAAATTCTACTTTTGAATTTTTTATTGTTTTCACTCCTATTAAAGCTATCATACTAAAAAGCATCAAACTTATTCCTCCCATAACTGGCACAGGTATGCTTTTTAATACTCCTCCTATTTTACTTATAAATCCTAAAAGGATTGCAAATACCGCAGTCAACCTTAGTATTGCAGGATTATAATTTTTAGTTAAAGCTAAAACTCCAGTATTTTCTCCATAAGTAGTATTAGCAGGTCCTCCAATAAATCCTGCTATCATAGTAGCAAGACCATCACCTAGAAGAGTCCTATTAAGACCTGGGTCTTTTATAAAATCTTTACCTACAACTTGACCATTAGTAGTTACATCCCCTACATGTTCCATAAAAACCGCTAAAACAACCGGTGCAATACTTGCTATAGCTGGCACTGAAAATTTAGGCAAAGTAAAACCTGGCATAGCCATTAAAGGTGCCTCGGTTATTAACTTAGTGTCTACAATTCCCATTTTAAGTGATATTAAATATCCTGAAGTTACCGCTATTAATATTGCAAGTTGTTTAATAAATCCCTTTGCTGCAAAATTAATTACAAGTGCTATACCAAGAGTTATTACTGCAATTTTCAAATTTCCTGAAGCCATACTATAAGCAGTTGGTATTAAATTTAAGCCTATTACCATTATCATAGGTCCTATTACTTGTGCTGGTAAATATTTTTCTATTCTTTTAATACCAATTTTCTTTACAAATAAAGATACAATTACATATATAAGTCCTGCTACTATTATTCCGCCTTGAACATAAGTTAAGTCACCGTTATACATTTTTTTAACTGACAGAATTACTGGTATAAAAGCGAAAGATGAGCCTAAAAAAACTGGTACTTTTCTTTTAGTAACCATATGAAATGTAAGAGTTCCAACTCCAGCAGATACAAGTGCTATTGATGGATCAAACCCTGTTAAGATAGGCACTAAAACTGTTGCCCCAAACATAGCTATTAGATGTTGAAGTGCTAAAATTACTTTCATTGAATACTCTACTAAAGATGATTTTGAATTAACCTCTGATGTTACAATATTTTCTGACATACACATCCTCCTTCTCAGTCTCTCTGGACCGAATTAAAAGTTTTACAAAAAACCTTCTTACTGAAGACCAGCAAGAAGGTTATATAGACAAAACTTTACATATTTTTTTACTACTCTTGCCAGCCTCTCTGGACTGAATTTAAAGATTTACTTCTATATGATAATATCACATATATTAAATGTTTTCAATACAATAATTATTTATTTATACTTTTTAAATCTTCAAAAATCTTTTTAACACCTTTCCACCAGTTTTTATCTTCTGCATAAGTATTATTAATCCACACAAAAGGATCTTTGCCCTTTGGCACAGTTTTACATATATTAAATACAGTACGTGCAGCAATATCTGAAGAATCTTCTATGTTTGTATTGTATTCTTTCCAGCTATGAAAAACATTAAATGGGTTATTAGCAATTTTCTTTGCATTTTCACTATCTTTAGGCACAAAATTTTGCTCTTGCCCTGTAATTGCAAAAAGTAAAAATGGATTAATATTAAACTTTTTAGCTGCTATTATTATAGCAGAAAAGTAAGGTTCCTCTTTAAGTATGGAATTTTTATCTTCTAAGTACTTCTTTAACTTAACCTCATTAGGATATATAAATAAAAGATATGAAGGTATATTGTTTTTTAATTTATCCTTTTGAATTTTTTCTCCTACTTTAGCTTTGATACTAACTTTAGTTTTATTATCAAAGCAAATATTTTCTTTTTTTCTAATTTGGATAAATGTGAAAACCAGGATATTTTAAAATAAAAAATTGCAAAAACAAATATAAATGTCAAAAGCAAAGAGATAGTTAGTTTATTTTTCGTAAATCTCATTACAGTTTTTTTGAATCTTCTATTATATCTTCATTTCCATCCTTTTCAGGAACTTTTTCTTTATTTTCATTTTTAGCATGTTCAAATAAGGACTTATCAAAAGTAGTTATTTTAAAGCTAATTAATAGTTTTTGAAACTCACCGTAGTCTATTGGATTATTTAAGTATTTATTTATCCAAATGAACATTTTATTTAAATCGTTTCTGTCTATCTTATTTTTTTCTTTTAAATAAATATTTAAAATATCATACAAATATATCTTTTCTTTGCCCTTTAATATAGTTTCCTTTAAAATATTATTTTTAATTTTTAAACCCGTATTTTTATCTATACCAATTAAAAATCTGTCTAATATTTTGTGAATAGTTTCTGCAAGTATATCGGCTTTCTTTTTATTATTTACATCTTTATATTTACTATCTATGTATTTTTTTAATTTTAATATATCCTCAATACCTATAATTGGCACTGAATTTAAATCCTCTAATACCATTTTTGACATATACTATAACTCCCAAATATAAAATAGAAATATTAAATAAATTTTAAATTATACCCTTAAGCTACTTAAAGTTATTATACCACAATAATTTATGAAATATATTCTATTAATTACATATACTGAAATTAGTGTTAGCTAATTTATTTTACTATTATTTGCAAAACATATAATTTTTTATAAAATTCATGGTAAACTGTCTTTATAATACTTATTTTGGGGGAAATGTTATGGAAAAAAGAGAGTTAAGAAAAAAATGAATAGTAAAAGAAAAAATTTACCTAAAGATTTCAAAAACAGCCTAGACAAAAAAATCTATAATAAAATTGTACTTAACAAGAATTTTATTAAAGCCAATTCAGTTTTTCTTTTTGTAAGCTATAATAACGAGGTTGATACCCACAAAATAATACTTAAGGCACTAAGTGAAAATAAAATAGTATCCGTACCAAAAGTGATATCTAAGGAAAAAGGAATGGTAGCACTGGAAATTAAATCTTTCAAAGATCTTGAAATCGGCGCTTATGGAATTTTAGAACCCAAAGAAAACTGCAAAATAATAGATCCTTCCTCAATAGATTTTGCATTAATTCCAGGATTGGCCTTTGACGAAAATGGAAACAGACTAGGCTATGGTGGAGGTTTTTATGATAGGTTTTTAAATTTAATGACTAATTCCTCACATAAAGTTGGTATTTCATACGATTTTCAAATAGTTAATGAAATTCCAATTGATGCAAATGATATGAAAATAACTGAACTTGTAACAGATAAAAAGGTAGTAAAATTTAACTAGATTAAATAAAAATTGCTCAACTTTTGCGTAATTATACTACTTCTTAAAAATATATAATATATTGCTTAGGAAATATTAAATTCTTCTACTAAAATTAATAATTCAAAAGCAAAGTATTATTTGCTGTAGTAACTGTTTATTTTCCGCAAAAGTTGAGTTTATTTCTTATATTTCTTCCATTATATTTTTTCTTAATAACTTTTCAAACTCCCAATCACTAAGAGGAGGACTATAATAATATCCTTGAATTTGATCACAAAAATTATTTCTTAAAAACTTAATTTGTTCTTCAGTTTCAACGCCCTCTGCAATTACCTTTAATCCTAAACTTTGTGATAAATTTATAATAATTTTTGCTATAGTTCCATCTTCTCCCTCAGGATAATCCTTGACAAATTCTCTGTCTATTTTTACCTTATCAAAATTAAATTTTCTCAAATAACTTAGCGAAGAATAACCTGTTCCGAAATCATCCATAGCTATCTTTACTCCAAGTTTTTTTATTTTTCCCAGTTGTATTTTAATATCTTTTATATTATCAATTAACACTCCTTCTGTTATTTCTATCTCTAAACTTTCTCCTGATAAATCATACTTTTCTAATGCTTTTTTTATAGTTTCAAACATATTAGTATTTTTAAATTGTATAGGTGATATATTAACTGCTATACAAAAGTTTTCAAAATACTGTTTTTTCCACGCATTTGCTTTTTTTAAGGCTTCCTCTAAAACCCATTGTCCTATGGGTATTATTGCTCCATTCTTTTCTGCAATAGGTATAAAATTCTCTGGTGACACCCGTCCAAACTCATAGCTTTTCCACCTTAATAAAGCTTCAGCTCCAATTATCTTATTAGTTTTTAAATCCACTTGAGGTTGATAGTTCAAATAGATTTCTTTATTTTTCAAAACATTTCTAAGTGCATTATCCATTTTTATTTTTCTTATGAACTTTTCTCTTAATCCCTCTTTATAAAATATATAGCTGCATTGCTCTTGCAATGCATAAGTTCTAGCCATATTAGCTTTTTCTATTATTGAATTTAAATCTCTCTCTCCTTTAAAAAAAGTACAAATTCCCATAGTTACCTTAAGATAAACAGATTCTTTGTCTATTATGACCGGCCTATTAATATTATTTAGTACATTATTAATAAATTTTTTCAATTCACTTTCCTTAAAATTACTAATAAAAATCATAAACTCATCTTTATCCGTTCTAGACAATACAATTTTCTTGTCCATGCTTTTTTCTAATCTTTTTACAGCTTCCATAATTAAATCATCCATTTTTCTAAGACCTAGACTATCTTTAATGTCATTATAATTATCTATAGATAATGATATCAAATACATTTTTAAGTTGCATTTTGTTAGATTTTTTTCTATAGCTTCACTAATTAGTTTTTTCATTAAAGATATCTTTGGTAATGCCGTTAAAATGTCATAATTTTGAAGTTTATCAATACTTTCTTCCTTATATTTTAAATCAGTTAAGTCCTCAAAAATTCCAACGTAACCACTCTGAGCTCCATAATCATCTTTTACAGAAATTATAGTTAAGAATTTTAAATATACCTCATTTCCCTTTCTTCTATCCCATATCTCACCTTGCCATCTTCCTAAATCTATTATATCTCTCCACATATCCTCATAAAATTTTTTATTATGCTTTCCTGATTTAAAAAAGAAGTCTTTTTACCAATTACTTCTTTTTCACTGTAATTTGTTATTTTTGAAAAAGATTTATTTACATATAATATTTTTGTATTTTTATCTGTTACTACCATTCCTTCTTTTGAATTTTCAAATATACTTACATATATATTTAATTTATTTGATATTTGTTTTTTCTTATAAACAATATAAGAAATAATAACCGATATTATTAGTATAAAAACAAAAATAGTAAAGAAGTAATTATAAGACTTATAAAACTATAATCTTTAAATATACTAAGATTATCTAAAGAACAATAAGACACCAGTTTCCAATAATCATCTGTTTTCACACCACTCTTAGGTAAAAAAGTTTCAAAATAATATACACCTTTGCTACTTTCTATATAATCGTTATTTACTAATTCTAACTTGTGTAAAAAATCTTTGCTATTCATTAATATATTATTTTTCGACAAATTAATATAAACATTTTCACCTTTTAACAAGGTAAAATTGCAATTATTCAAATAGTTAAAGTTATTTTTCATTTTATCCATTATATTTTTATAATCTAATTTAAGACGCAAAAAACCTATACTATTGCTTTTTTTATCAAAAACAGGTGTTTCAAAACTGATATCCATGTATCCTTTATTGGTTTTTTCACCAAAAATATATACGGTAAACTCGTCAGTTTTAAAATTATATTTATCTTTAAAACTATTATCTTTCGAAGAATATGGTTTTTCTTCATAATCTATAAACTTACCTTCATTTATTCTATCTAGCCTGTATATCTCTTTCCCCTTATTTGACACAAGGCTTATTTCCTTATAAATTAATTTATTTTTAAGAACATTTTGAAACATAGACTTCAATTTCTCTAGATTTGTGTTTTCAGGATTACTTACATAACTCTCAAATTCATTTGACTCTTTTATAAGATTGATATCGTAACTAATCGACTTAACCTCTGCCTCTATATCTTCTTTTAAAAGCTTTGTATAATACTTTTGGTTTTCTTTTATAGCCTTTTCCTTATTTATTAATTCCAGCCTAAAGATAGTACCTACAGATACTATTAAAGCTAAACATAAAGGTATAAATATTATAAAAAAATATTTTAATAAAACTCGAATTTTTATTTTAACTTTATTCATCTCTACTCCCCTTAAAAAACTATCTGCCTATTTACTTTCAAGTCGTATATTACTATAAATTTCATAATAATATATAATATATTATATATTATATATTATATGCGAGAGAAAATCATAACATATTTTTAAAATATATGATTTTAAAATTAATCTTGTTTAATTTAGATAAAAATTCTATTATTATTAAAACCTTTAATTAAATTTACTTTTTATACTGTTCCAATATTCTTCATTTTCTAATCCAAGTCTCCAAATAGCTATTCCACATAAATCATAACCATTAACTAAATCTAGTTTGTATTTTAAGCTACTTTCATTTTCTAACCATACAGTATGTAAATATCCTCCATTATCTTTATATGTAAAATAAGGACATTTATTAGTATCATCCCATTTGATATTGCTTCCAAATTTAGAAGCCACACTATAAGCCCCCGTTAAACTATAGGCTTTATTTCCATTTTCACTCCAATCATATCCATAAGATGCTACTCCAAGCAATATTTTTTCTTTTGGTATTACGTCAATTGCATAATTAAGAACATTATTAACCCACCCAATAGAAGCAACAGGTCCAGGATCTCCCCCTAAATAATGCTCATCATAAGCCATAATTGCAACATAATCACAATATTTAGATATTTCTTTGTAATCATAAGCACCACTCCAAGAATCTGTTAATACATCTTTAGTTTTAGCAGGAACAGATACTACTACTTTATATCCACTAGAATTTAGTTTATTATAAAGTTCCTTTAGAAAAACTGTAAAATTGTTTCTATCACTATATTTTACGCCTTCTATATCCAGACTAATACCCTTATAATTGTTTTTTTCTAAAATATTAAATATATTATTTATAAAATTTTCTTTTCTTTTTACATCTCCAAGAATACTTTTAGCAATATTAGAATCAAATTCATTTCCAATCATAGCTAAGCTTTCCACTCCATTATTAAGGGCATAATTCATTTGATCTAGTGGAGCTGCTCCAAAAATATCACCATTAATATCCACGGTATAAGCAAATAGAGATACTTGATCAATTATGGAAGAATTTTTAATTAGTGAATTATAAGATGATTTATCTCCCTCATAACACGTACTGTAAGCTGTAATTAGTTTAGATGTACTTCTTCCGTAAATTACTTTATTTATACTATAATTTGATACAGCCTGTTCTCCTCCAAGTATTTTTACATTTTCTATTTCATTTATATTTTCATGTATTAAATCCTTAGCCACTGTACCGTAATTATAAGTAAGAACTAAAACAGAATTTTCTCTTCCTGCTGCTGAAGCTCCTGATAGAGCATCTGGAAAGTCATTTCCTGTTGTAAAATACAAGTTTTTCATGCTTATATCATGAATAAAATAATTTATTACACTCAAATTTGTCTTATATCTGTCACTTCCACTTAACCTGCAAATGTTAATTGATATATTATTTACATAATCCCCTATTACAGCTTGTCCACCTATGACATAACATTTATCTAGCACCTTCTCTTTTAAATATTGATATGTATTCCCTTTAAATGAAGTTTTGGTAGTTAAAATCAAAGGCATCTCTTTATATGCAGCTATTGGAGCAATAGACAAGGCATCTGGATAATTCTCTCCAGAAACTATGGCAATGCCATTATCTGTACCTATTATTTTAGCAATTTCTAAACTAGTTTCATATCTATCCTTTCCGCCAATTCTTTTAAAACTAATACCTAACTTTTTTAAGCTTTCCTCTATATTTGTAGAAAGTACTCCCTGCCCACCAATTAAAATAATTTCTTTTACCTGTAACCTTTTTATTTCCTCTAATATAGGCTTTGGTATCCATTCCTTATATGATAATAGGATAGGTGCACTAAATTTTTTTGATAAAGCTACTGCACAAAGTGAATCTGGGAAACTCTGTCCAGATACTAAAATAGCGGTATCTGCCTTATCCCAATTATTTTTAGATATATTTGCACAAGTTTCATATCTATCGCTTCCTGAAAATCTTATAACATTGGGTAAAGCTAACGCATTTTTATTTAAAATGCAAAAAAACAAAAAAAGCTGATTGCAAAAATAGTATTTTTAGTATTATTTTTCATGTTTAACCTCCTATACTAAGCCATAGTTAAACATTATCAAATAATATATAAATATTCTATGTGTAAATTTTTCCATACCCCTTTAAAAATAATAAAAAAATCACTAAAGATATATTGAAACACCCTTAGTGATACATTTAAATTCTTCTAATATAAAATCTTATCTATAATTTCATTTCTACTAAATTTTTCTTCCTAATTGTTATAAAATAAACTCTCTGATGCATATTCAGCATCACAAGTAACATCAATGCCAAGCTTTCTAAATGTCTGTTCATCACTTCTACTTATTATAGCAGTTGAATGTGCTTTTGACTCTTTTAATATTTGTAATTTTTCCATAGCTATTTGAGCCATTGGGTTTGTTACTGCACATATACTTAAAGCCATTAATATTTCCTCACAACTTAAGGCTGTGTTTTTATTTCCCAAAGTTTGTGATTTTAAATCTATAATAGGCTGTAAAATTACTGGTGATATAAGATGTATCTCATCTGATATATTCGCATAATGTTTTATAGCATTTAATATAGCTGCTGCAGTTGCATCCATAAGCTCAGAACTTTTACCAGTAAATATCTTACCATCTTCAACTTCTAAAGCTACTACTGTGCAGTTATCCATGTTATTAGAATTCTCTTTCAACTGAGCTAAACGTATCCTAGCTGGAATAACTACTTTTCTATCTTCTGGTTTTAAATTAAGTTCTTCCATAATTAATTTAATTCTTTGAAAAACCTCTTTGCCTACATACCCTTTTTGTATTCACAAGCTGTTTTAAAATATCTTCTTATAACTTCCTGCTTAGAAGCCTCTTTTACTGTCTCATCATCTATTATACCAAATCCAACTCTGTTAACTCCCATATCAGTTGGGGATTTATAAACAGATTCTTCTCCTGTTATCTTTTCTATAATTCTTTTAAGCACAGGGAACATTTCTATATCACGATTATAATTTACAGCTACCTTATTATATGCATCAAAATGGAAAGAATCTATCATGTTAACGTCCTTAAGATCTACTGTAGCTGCTTCATAAGCTATGTTTAGTGGATGTTTTAATGGAACATTCCAAACTGGAAATGTTTCGAATTTTGAATAACCAGCAACATTTCCTCTTTTATTTTCATGATAAAGCTGGCTAAGACAAGTAGCTAACTTACCACTTCCAGGACCTGGTGCAGTTACAACTACAATTGGTTTTGTAGTTTCTATGTATGGATTTTTTCCATAACCTTCATCACTTACTATAGTATCAACATCAGTTGGATACCCCTTAGTTGCCCTATGTTTATATACTTTTATACCTCTACGCTCTAACTTGTTTATAAATACTGTAGTTGCAGGTTGTCCATCAAATCTAGTAATTACAACGCTATTTACATCAAGTTCATTAGCTCTTAAATCGTCAATTAATCTTAATACTTCAAGATCGTAAGTAATTCCAAAATCCCCTCTTATCTTGTTTCTTTCAATATCTCCCGCATACACACAAATAACTATTTCAACTTTTTCTTTCAATTTATGTAATAGTTTTATCTTTGCATTTTCATCAAAACCAGGTAAAACCCTCTTTGCATGCAAATCAAATTGAATTTTTCCTCCAAACTCTAAATAAAGTTTGTCATAATTGTTTACTCTTTCTAAAATATACTTTGACTGCTCTTCTAAATATTTTTTATGGTCAAATCCTATCTTCATATCTACGCCTCACAATCCAAAATTATTACCCAGTACAAGTATTTATACTCTGTTTTTATCACCGATTATTTATTATTACACAATTTTTAATTAAAGTAAATGATATTATTTGCCTAAATTTCTTTAAAGTTCTTCATTTTAAATCAATAACCAGGTAAATTTGTGGAGCTTAAAAAAAGATGACTTCTACTTAATATAGAAATCATCTTTTATATCTCATGTAATTCTCTTAATTTTTTTACAAAAGCTTCATTCTAATACTTCTGTAGTATACTCTGTAAATTATTTTGTACCATAAGTAGTATGTAGTAACTTATGTGCTACTTTACTATTAGGCTTTTGTAAATATTCTTCATATATTTTTTTAACCATAGGATTTTCATGAGCTTTTCTTAAGACTTTATTTTGATCTACCTCATATATACCTTCCATTCTAGCTTCAACAGTATCTATATCGCATCTACTATAAGGTTGACCGCCTCCATTTATACATCCTCCAGGGCAGGCCATTACTTCAACAAAATCATATTTGTTTTTTCCTTTTACTATATCATCCATTATCTTCTTTGCATTACCAAGAGAACTTACTACTGCAACATTAATGTTTTTACCATTAAAGTTTACACTAGTTTCTTTTACCCCCTTAAGACCTCTAACATTTTCAAAATCAACATTTTCTAAAGTCTTGCCAGTTACCCATTCATAACCAGTTCTTAAGGCAGCTTCCATTACTCCACCAGTAGTTCCAAATATAGAGCCCGCTCCAGTTGATTGACCTAAAATGCTGTCAAATTCCATACCCTCAAGTTCCCCAAAGTTTATTCCAGCTTCTTTAATCATTTGAGAAAACTCTCTTGTAGTAATTACAATATCTACATCTTGCATTCCATCTCTACCCATTTCTTTCCTTTTTGCCTCATACTTCTTAGCAATGCAAGGCATAATTGACACAACAACTATATTCTTAGGGTCAAGATTTAATTTCTCAGCCAAATAAGTTTTAGCCACAGCTCCAAACATCTGCTGAGGAGATTTACAGGTAGATAGAAGTTCTGTTTTTTCTGGATATTTTTTCTCTACAAAATTTACCCATCCTGGACAGCAGCTAGTCATAAGTGGTAATTTTTCACCTTTTGTAAATCTATCTATGAACTCACTAGCTTCTTCAATTATTGTCATATCTGCCGTGAAATTAGTATCATAAACTGCATCAAACCCTAATTTCTTTAAAGCCGCTACTATTTTGTTAATTATATTTTCCCCTGGTTTAAAACCAAATTCTTCACCTAAGGAAATCCTAACAGCTGG
The DNA here is from genome assembly GCA_041861885.1 of Haloimpatiens sp. FM7315. Classification (NCBI taxonomy): domain Bacteria; kingdom Bacillati; phylum Bacillota; class Clostridia; order Eubacteriales; family Clostridiaceae; genus Haloimpatiens; species Haloimpatiens sporogenes. The sequence goes on along the minus strand of JBGVUE010000001.1, from coordinate 921,376 downwards.
AGCCATTTGAACTACAAGGAATTTCTCCTTGTTATCTAGTAAATCCCATATTTCATCATAGTTTCTATCCTCTCTCAAAGCTCCAGTTGGACATACCGCCACACATTGACCACAATAAGTGCAATCTGTCTCTACTAAAGGTTTATCAAAGAATGTGGATATAACTGAGGTAAATCCTCTTTCTACAGGAGTTAACACATTAACCTTTTGAACTTCATTACACATAGTTACACATCTTCTGCATAATATGCATTTATTCATATCTCTAACAATTACATTAGAAGATTTATCTATATCATAGCAAGACACTTCACCTTCAAATCTATTTTGCCTTATACCTAAATCTCTTGCTATATCTTGTAATTCACAGTTGCCATTTTTTTGGCATTCAAGACAATCTTTTGGATGATCTGAAAGTAACAATTCCACAATAGTTTTTCTAGCTTTAATAACTTTAGCAGAATGAGTTTTTATTATCATTCCCTCTTTAGCTTCTTTTGAACATGAAGGTATTAACTTGCTATTTCCTTCTTCTTCAACTAAACACACTCTACAAGTACCTTTACAATTTCTAACCTCGCCGTTGTTCATATACATATTGCAAAGAGTAGGTATATTTATATTTAATTTTCTTGCTGCATCTAATATAGAGGTTCCTTTTTCAACTTCCACATCTTGTCCATCTATTGTTAACTTAATAATACTCAATTTTTATCCCCCCACTCTAATCAATAACTATCGCCTTAACAGGACAGCCTTCATAGCACAATCCACATTTTATACACTTATCATTATCAATTTTATGTTTTTCTTTAACTACGCCTTCTATGGCACCTACTGGACACCATCTAGCGCACTTAGTACATCCTATACAATCATCCGTTATTGCATAGAACAATAAAGATTTACAAACCTTAGCTGGACATCTCTTCTCATTTACATGAGCTTTATATTCATCTTTAAAGTGTTCAAGTGTACTTAAAACTGGATTTGGTGCAGAAACCCCTAATCCACAAAGAGAAGCATCTCTAATTGTACTACAAAGTTCTTTCATAGTATCTAAATCCTCTTCCTTTGCTTTACCTTGAGTTATTTTGTTTAATATCTCTAAAAGCCTTTTGTTACCAACTCTACAAGGAGTACATTTACCACAAGATTCATCTACAGTAAACTCAAGGTAGAATTTAGCAACATCTACCATACAATTATCCTCATCTAATACAATCATTCCGCCTGAACCCATCATTGAACCTATTTCAGTTAAGGTATCATATTCTATTGGTATATCTATATACGAATTAGGTATACATCCCCCTGAAGGTCCTCCTGTTTGTACTGCTTTTAAAGCCCTTCCATTTTTGGTTCCTCCACCGATTTCATAGATAATCTCTTTTAAAGATATACCCATTGGAACTTCAACCAAACCAACATTGTTTATTTTTCCAGCTAATGAAAAAACCTTTGTACCTGGTGATTTTTTAGTGCCAATTGTAGTATACCACTTAGCTCCTTTATTTATTATAGGAGCTATGTTTGCAAAAGTTTCTACGTTGTTTACACAAGTGGGCCTTTGCCAAAGTCCATTTTCTGAGGTACGAGGTGGCTTCATAGTAGGCTCTCCTCTTTTTCCCTCAATAGAATGAATTAGCGCTGTAGCTTCTCCACAAACAAAAGCTCCTGCTCCATATTTTATTTCTATATCAAAATCAAAACCAGTTCCTAAAATATTACTTCCTAAAAGTCCAGCTTCCTTAGCATGAGCTATAGCTATTTTAAGTCTTTTAACAGCTAATGGATATTCAGCTCTTATATATATATATCCTTGGTTTGAGCCTGTTGCATAGCCACAAATTGCCATAGCTTCAAGAACACTATGAGGATCTCCTTCTAATATCGCCCTATCCATAAATGCACCTGGATCTCCTTCATCTGCATTACAAATAACGTATTTTATATCACCTTTTGCTTTAAGAGCGGTCTGCCATTTTCTACCCGTTGGAAATCCACCGCCACCTCTTCCTCTTAAGCCTGACTCCATTATTTCTTTCACAACTTCTTCAGGTTTCATTTTAGTTAAAACCTTTCCAAGTGCTTCGTAAGAACCAACAGCTATTACTTCTTTAAAATCTTCAGGATCTATAATTCCACAATTTCTAAGAGCAATTTTTACTTGTTTTTTGTAAAATGGAATTTGCTTTTTATCTCTTATCTTATTTTTAGTTTCTGGGTCACTATACAAAAGTCTTTCTACAATTTTACCATTAAGTATGTGACTTTTTACTATTTCCTCTGCATCCTCTTTTGAAACCCTTACATAAAACACATTATCAGGTACTATCTCAATTACAGGACCCTCAGAGCAAAATCCAAAGCAACCTGTAGTTATAACTTTAGTATTGTCCTGAACACCATGTTTATTTATTTGCTCATTTAAGGCCTCTACGATTTCATTAGAGTTAGCTGATTTGCACCCAGGGCCTCCGCAAACCAAAATTTGTCTTTCAGTTATATTTTTATTGTTTACGTTTTCTGAATGATATCTCAAATCAACAATATTTTTATATTCTTCCTTTAATTCTAATAAACTTTTATAGTCCTTTAACTTGTCCATAATTCTAAATCACCCCTTAAGTTCACTTAAAACTTTTTCAACTTGAGATTTATTAAAATGCCCATATACCTTATCATTTACTAACACTACAGGTGCTATAGAACAAGCTCCTACACACCTTAATACATCTAAAGTAAAAAGTCCATCTTTAGTAGTTTCCCCTTCTTTTATTTTTAATTTACGCTTGAATTCATCAAGTATATCTCCAGCCCCTCTTACAAAACATGCCGTACCCGTACAGACACTAATTATATATTTTCCCTTCGGAACTGTAGTAAAAAACGAATAAAAGGTTACAACTCCATAGACTTTTGAACGAGGTATCTCTAGTTTTTCAGCTATAAAATTCTGGACTTCCTCACCTAAATATCCATATATTCCTTGTGCTTTATGAAGAACAGCAATTAAAGCTGCTTCCTTATTCTCCTGTTTTTCTATAAATTCTTCAAGTTCATTAAATTTACACTTTTCACATCCCATACACACTTTATTTGTACACCTTCCTCCCCATAATAATTTCATAAAATGGCCCACTAAATATACTGATTTTTTAACCTTTTAAAAATATTCTAACTATTAAATCATTTTTAATTATATCATGATTCTTTGAGATTGTTAATTAAAATTTATAGTATTTAAATACGCATGTTATTTTTAAACAATATTTTATATTTTTTTACTTTATTTTCTATAATTATGCAGTTATTCAGCGTTTTAATTGTATTGTTTTACTTTATTGTTATATTTTTTTAATTAATCTTGATTATTTTTTAACAAATACTATAAATTTAACAATGTATTTTAATTCTTTTTATTTTTTTGATATAATTGTATTTATTAAAAGTAATTTTTTAATAATAACCTATAAAAATTTTTTATATTTTAACCCATTTAAGAAAAAATTAAAAAGTTGGTGAATTACAATATGATTAGCTTAACAAGTCAATTAGCTCAGGATATAGTAAACAAAATGATGAAGGTTATCCCCTATAATGTAAATATAATGAATTCTAAAGGCATTATTATAGGAAGTGGCGATAAAGAGAGAATAGGGAAAATTCATGAAGGTGCCGTAAACGCTATTTCCTTAAAGAAATTAGTCTACATTTATGAAGACAATGGTGATGTAAAGAAAGGTGTGAATATGCCTATTTATTTTAAAGATAATATAATGGGTGTAATAGGCATTAGCGGAAACCCTGATGAAGTAAAACACTTTGCCTCTATTGTAACTGTTACTTCTGAACTTTTAATTAACCAAGAATATATGTTCAAAGAAAAAAGAACTAGAGAGCAAATTAAAGATCAACTTCTATATCAATGGGCTTTTTGCAATGATCCTTATAATGATGATTTTATTGAAACTGCAAATTCCCTTAGTATTGACATAAATCTACCAAGATGTGCTCTTGCAATTAGCTCTCTAAATCACTATAGTCTAAATCTTGATAAACTAAAAAGCTACCTAACTGATAAAGAATATGCTATTAGACTTAACTCCGAAAATATTATTCTTTTACTACTAGATGATAAACTTATGCTAAACTATAAAATAAAAAATTTTCAAAAAGAACTATCCAATAATGCCATAATAACTATAGGTGAAAAAAATGACATTATTGCAAAATCCGTTCATGAGGCCCTTAGAAGTTTAGAAATAATTAAGAATTTTGGAAGCCTTATAGATATTCAAAGTTATCAAATAAACTATTATAAAGATATAATTCCTCTAGATGCACTTTTTAAAGTGGAGTACAAAGAGGAATATAAAAATCTTATTTTAAAATTAAAAGAAGAGGGAAAAAATTCAGATTTAATAAAAACTTTACTTTGCTATATAAAGCACAGTGGTGAAATGATAACAATATCAAAAGAACTTCATATACATAGAAATTCATTAAACTATAGAATAGAAAAAATTAAAAATATAACTGGAAAAGATCCTAAAAATTATTTGGATCTACTTCATCTTATTACAGGCCTTATAATTTACACCTTATAGTAAAATTATTAAATTCTTTGCACAATAAACCTCTGTTTACTGTGCAAATGAACAAAAATAATCTAACAATTATACAATGACTAATTGAAATTTCTCCTATAAAATTAACATGTAAACGAAATCAAACTTAATATATTAGGAGGTATTTAAATGCATGTTTCAGCGTTAGGCGCATTAGTTGCTCTTGTTATAGCTATTGTGCTTATTATCAAAAAAGTCCATCCAGCTTACGGATTAATTATGGGAGCAATTATAGGTGGTCTTGTAGGCGGTGCTTCATTATCTAATACAGTTACACTTATGATTAATGGTGCAAAAGGTATAATGCCAGCGGTTCTTAGAATACTTACTGCAGGTGTTTTAGCTGGTGTTCTTATTGAATCTGGTGCTGCTGCAAAAATCGCAGAATCAATTGTTGATAAGCTTGGTGAATCCAACTCACTTATAGCCCTTGCCCTTGCAACATTAGTTTTAACTTCTGTAGGTGTTTTCGTTGATGTATCAGTTATTACAGTAGCACCTATAGCTCTTGCCATTGCTAAAAGAGCTAATCTTACAAAAACAGCAATACTTATTGCTATGATAGGTGGCGGTAAAGCCGGAAACATCATGTCTCCAAACCCAAATGCCATTGCCGCTGCAGACACATTTAAACTACCCTTAACTTCAGTTATGGCAGCTGGTATAATTCCTGCAATATTTGGTGTTATAGTAACTTGTATAATATCAAAAAACTTGCACATAAAGGTTCTAAAGTAACAGAAAATGAAATATCAGTAACTTCTGAGGATAAGCCAAATTTTGCTGCAGCTATAGCAGGCCCTCTTACTGCAATTATAGTTTTATCTTTAAGACCAATATTTAAAATTAGCATAGACCCTCTTATAGCACTACCTTTAGGTGGTATAGTTGGTGCCCTATGTATGGGAAAAATAAAAAATCTAAGTAAATATGCAACGGTTGGAATTGGTAAAATGAGTGGTGTTGCAATACTACTTTTAGGTACTGGCACAATTGCAGGAATAATAGCAAATTCTGGATTAAAAGACGTTATTATAAATGGTCTAAACACCTTAGGACTTCCAGCCTTTGCTTTAGCTCCAATTGCTGGTATATTAATGTCCGGTGCTACAGCATCTACAACTTCAGGAACTGCTGTAGGATCTCAGGTATTTGGTGAAACTATTCTTCAACTTGGTGTTAAACCACTATCTGCTGCGGCTATGATACATTCTGGTGCTACAGTTCTAGACCACTTACCACATGGAAGTTTTTTCCACGCAACTGGTGGGAGTGTATTTATGGATATGAAAGAAAGACTTAAACTTATATCCTACGAATCTCTTGTAGGTTTAACTATGACTATAGTATCTACCATAATCTTCGGATTTATATATTAAAATATAAATATGAAAGGAAGGTGTGTTTAGTAAGTTCTTAAATCAATTTTCTTTTGGCTTACTAAAATCGTGTATGAAATTCGTATTAGCTCCAGATTCTTTTAAAGAAAGTATGACAGCAAAAGAAGTAGCAGATTCTATGGAAAAAGGAATAAAAAAAGTATTTCCCAGTGCAGAGTGTATTAAAGTTCCTATGGCTGATGGTGGAGAAGGAACGGTGCAATCACTTATAGATGCAACTTTAGGAGAACTTGTAAATGTAAAAGTAATAGGTCCCTTAGGAAATGAAGTAACCGCATCCTTTGGCATATCAGGAGATAAAAACACTGCAATTATTGAAATGGCTAGTGCTAGCGGTATTCATCTAGTAAAAAAAGAAGATAGAAATCCACTTTTAACAACTACCTATGGTACTGGAATGTTAATAAAATCCGCCTTAGATAAAGGTGTTAAGCACATACTTATAGGCATAGGTGGAAGTGCTACAAATGATGGCGGAGCTGGAATGATACAAGCTTTAGGTGCAAAACTTTTAGATAAAGAGGGCAAAGAAATCCCCTTTGGTGGCGGAGCTTTAAATAGGCTCAATAGCATTGATTTATCAAACCTAGACAGAAGGCTTAAGGATATATCAATTGATGTAGCTTGTGATGTAAAAAACCCTTTAACTGGTGAAAATGGTGCTTCTAAGGTTTTTGGTCCTCAAAAAGGCGCTACTTTAGAAATGGTAGAAACTTTAGACAAAAATCTTACTCACTATGCAAAGATAATTAAAAAATGTCTAAATAAAGAGGTTTTAAACATACCTGGATCTGGAGCTGCCGGCGGACTTGGTGCTGGTTTAATGGCCTTTTTAAATGCAGAACTTAAAAGTGGAGTGGAATTAGTTATAAAATTTACAGACTTGGAAAATAAAATGCAAGGAGCAGACTTTGTATTTACTGGAGAAGGAAGTATCGATTCTCAAACTATCTGTGGTAAAACTCCTTATGGTGTATCTATGACAGCAAAAAAATTAGGAATTCCTGTTATTGCCTTTGCAGGTAAAATAGGTACTGGCATATTACCTTTATACGGCAAAGGAATTAATTCCATCGTAGGAATTCTTCCATCTGCTACAGACTTAAACACTGCACTAAAAGAAGGACCTTTAAATATGGAGCGTGCCTCAGAAAACATATGCAGAATATTAAATATAAAATAATTTTAAAAATGTGGTAAGATATTATTCTTACCATATTTTTTTAATTCTAGTAATTATCCATTTTATTACTACCAATTTATAATACTTAATTGTATATTTATTATATAATTTTTTACTAATATGTTTTATATTAATAATTTAATATTAGCAGTATAATGTACTCATTAGGATTTAAATAATATATTAATTTGGGGGATAAACCATGGGACAAAAAAATGATTTCGCTAAAGGAAGTATTTCTAAACACATATTAAATTTAGCTATTCCAATGACTTTAGCACAAATTATAAACATACTCTATAATATTGTAGACAGATTTTACATTGGAAGAATTCCAAATGCTTCAACCTTAGCAATCACAGGTCTTGGTATTACTCTACCTATAATTTCTACAGTAATGGCTTTTGCTAACCTCTTTGGTATGGGTGGTGCACCGTTATGCTCCATTGCAAGAGGTAAAGGAAATATTGAAGAAGCTGAAAATATTATGGGAAATTCCTTTGCTCTACTTTCTATATTTGGAATTTTAATAAGTGTATTGGGTTTAATTTTTAAAAAACCTCTATTATTTCTTTTTGGCTCTAGCAGCCAAACTTTTACCTACGCCAATGATTATATAACCATATATTTACTTGGAAGTATATTTGTAATGATTAGCCTAGGTATGAATAGCTTTATTAATTGCCAAGGCTTTGGAAAAATAGGCATGATGACTGTGCTTTTAGGTGCTATAACAAATATTGTACTAGACCCTATTTTTATTTTTGTTTTTAACCTAGGTGTAAAGGGAGCGGCCCTAGCTACAGTGATATCTCAATTTCTATCTTGTTTTTGGGTAATAAGGTTTTTAACCTCAAAAGATGCCCTCTTAAGTTTAAAAAAGAAAAATTTCAAAATCAAATGGGTTTATCTAAAAAGAATTGTTCTTCTTGGATTATCTGGTTTTATAATGGCTCTTACAAATAGCGTAGTTCAAATAGTTTGCAATGTTACACTTCAAATTTATGGTGGAGATTTGTACATTGGTATTATGACAATAATAAATTCCGTCCGTCAAATCATTATAATGCCTGTACATGGTATAACAAGTGCCTCACAACCAGTTTTAGGCTTTAATTACGGAGCAAAAAATACCACAGAGTTATAAGCGGAATTAAGTTTCTATCCATAGTTTGTATATGCTACACTTCAATTATGTGGTTAGTTCTTAGAATATTCCCAGAATTTTTTATAAAAATCTTTAATAACGATAAAGAATTAATTACCAAAGGTGTTCCTTGTATAAACTTATACTTCTTTGGATTTTTCATGATGTCACTTCAAATTGCTGGACAAGCCACCTATGTAGCCCTTGGAAAATCAAAACAAGCTATATTTTTTTCACTACTTAGAAAGATTATAATAGTAGTTCCCCTTACTATTCTACTTCCAAGATACTTAAACTTAGGAAGCACAGGAGTTTTTTTAGCTGAACCAATTTCTAATTTCATAGGGGGACTTTCTTGCTACATAACAATGCTCATTACAGTTTGTAAAAAATTAAATATTAAACAAGATAGCTAGAGTATTGTATTTATTATTTTTTGCAAATCAATCTTAAGAAGTTATATTAATTTCCAGAACACCATTAAATCACAAAATATTATAAACTTAAATCCCTTCTAGTAAAAATATAACCCCCAACACAATATAGTAACAATCCAATAATATATAATATAAAACTGAGTTTTAATACATTTGTATCTCCAAGCCCTAACTTATCACTTTGAAACAAAGTTAAAGGAGTTAAATATTTTAGATTTTCAAACTTTTCTCCTACCTGAGATAACATATTAATAAGGACAAATAAAACACTAAATCCTCCTCCAAAACCATAGGAAAACCTTGTATCACTAAAGCTACAAGAAGATAAAAAACATAATCCTCCAAAGAAAAATAAAAGTCCATATAGTCCTATATTTATAAAAATGAAATTCTTAATATTAAGCTTTCCAGGAAACATAATTTCACTTACAACTATGCATATTAAAACAGCATAAATAACTAAAATTAATATACTAATAGCCATGAAAAGACCTTGAGTTAAAACTATTTTCCTTCTCTTATTAGGTGTTGCCAAAATATACGCCATAGAACCCTTATCAACATACAATGCTACTAATCTATTTGACAGTATAATTATAAATATTAGTGGAAATGCAATTAATATAAACCCATACAAGTAAGTTGATATAAACCCAGTTAAAGTGGTTGAAACCTTTGACATTCCGAAAGCTGAAAATAAATTTGGCATACTTTTAGACATAATTTCAAGACTTTCTCCAAGTTTTGGATCAAACATTGCAACTATCATTGAGCTATAAAGAGTTATAACTGCTATAAATATTAAAATCAACTTGTAATTCCCTTTAAACTCTCTTTTAAATAAAATTATATTCACTATTTATCACCTCCGTAATAATGCATAAATAATTCTTCTAAAGATTGTGTTCTAATATTTATATCATCTATATTAAATCGACTTAAATTCTTTAAAAAAGCCTTAATATTCCCTTTTAAATGCACCACTACTTTATTCTCTTTAATTTCACTGTATTTCATAGAATCTTTAAACTTTCTAGCTTCTTCATTACTACAAAAGGTTAATTCAAAAGTCTTATGCTTAGCTTTTTTAATCTTTTCCATGCTTTCATTTGCAACTAAACATCCTTCTTTTATTATAATGACTTTATCACAAGTATTTTCTACTTCTTCAAAAATATGTGAGGACATGAGTATTGTCTTATTTTTGCTTTTTAAATTCAAAATAAGTTCTACAAATTTACTCTGCATTAATGGATCAAGTCCACTAGTTGGCTCATCTAAAATTAATATATCTGGATCTTGCATAAGAGCACAAATGATACCAATTTTTTGTTTCATTCCTTTTGACATCTTTCTTATCTTAATCATAGCATTTAATTCAAAAAATCTTTCAATTCCCTTGCATAACCAAAATCTGTTATTCCTTTCATTTGTCCTACAAATTTAATAAAATCATTTCCAGTCATATCATCCATAAAAGCAATTTCTCCTGGTAAATATCCAAGATTTTTTTGAATTTCATATGCTTGTTTAAAACAATCATATCCATTAATACGAACTTCACCCTTATTAGGCTTAATAAATCCCATTAACTGACGTATAGTTGTTGTTTTTCCAGCTCCATTTGGCCCTAAAAAACCAACTACTTCACCTTTTTCCACGGTAAAAGAAAGATTAAAAACTCCTTTTTTATGTCCATAGTTTTTAGTAATATTTTGAACCTCAATTACTGACATTATAAGCATTCCTCCCTATAGAAAATTTCTAAAACCTACACACCCTGCATTGCAAATCTGTAATTAAATTATAAAATTAAACCTATTTTTTATTTTAGTATTGTATCCATACAATTGCAAACATCCATTTTAAATCATATAATAATGCTAGTTGTTTAAGCATAATAAAATAATGAATTGGGGGTTCTTATATGAATAATAAAAATATTAAAATGCTAAAATTATGTCAGACAGCTTTATTTGCTGCCCTATGCTATGTGACTTTTACTTTTCTGCAAATTAAAATTCCAGTACCAGGTGGAGACGCTACATCTTTACACTTAGCAAATACCTTTTGCGTACTTGCAGCCTTGCTTCTTGGTGGATGGTACGGTGGGCTTGCAGGCGCAATAGGCCTGACCATTGCCGATTTAATGGATCCTGTATACATTTTAGTTGCTCCTAAAACTTTTGTATTAAAATTATGTATAGGTCTTGTAACAGGATTGGTAGCACATAAATATGCAAAAATTAATGATAGTACTGATAAAAAATATATTTTTAAATGGAGTCTTTTAGCTTCTATTTCAGGACTAGCTTTTAATGTTATTTTTGACCCAATAGTTGGTTACTTTTACAAACAATATATACTGGGCCAACCTCAAAAGGCAGCAGCCATCCTTGCAAAATTAAGCGCTTTTGCTACACTTTTCAATGCAATAATATCTGTTATATTAGTAGTTTTACTATACAACGCCATACTTCCAATATTAAAAAAGCAAGGATTATTACTAACAAAAGAAAATAAGAAATAAATCCAAGGTTAATTTAAAACAAGAGAAATTTATCTTCTTAAAATTCCTCTTGTTTTATCAAAAAAATCTTAAATTCATATATATAAACTAATATTTTTCTTAAAAAGTATATTTTTAAACATTTATTTTTTCATGTTCTAGTAACCATTTCTTTTTATTAACTCCAAAAGCATATCCCGTTAATTTTCCATTTGAACCAATTACCCTATGGCAAGGAATTATAATGCTTAATGGATTTTTATTGTTAGCATTTCCTACAGCTCTTGCTGCCTTTGGATTGCCAATTGCTATAGCTTGCTCTTTATAAGTTCTAGTTTCACCATAAGGTATTTCTGATATAAATTTCCATGCCTTCTTTTGAAATTCGGTACCTTCCATTTCAATATTAATACTAAAATATTTTCTTTCCCCATTAAAATACTCATCAAGCTCCTTAAATGTTTTTTTCAAGATGCTTGGAACTTGTTTATTTACAAATAAATCATGGGTAAATACTAGAGAAGTTACAGCGTACTTTGAAGCTGTAATTTTTAGTATTCCAACAGGTGAAGAGTAGTATCCATAATATAATTTATTCATTTATGTAATCTACATCCTCATCTAATTCTCTTTTACACTTAAAGCACAGTTCTTTGCAATCTTTTTGCATATAAATTATTAGAAAAGCTACTTTCATTAAACTACCCCCTTAAGTTTTATAACTTATTTACTAAACAATACTTTTTTTAATTTGGATAAACATAGACTTCTGATTTAAATATATCAAACCATCCCTCATAGATGAACCCTAATTTTTTTAACAAGTTCTTAGATGGTATATTCTCCTTATCAGTCATTGCTATAATCTCACAATCAAAAAAATATTTTCTAAGTTTTGGAAGTAGTGTTTGAAGCGCTTCAGTTATATACCCTCTTCTTGAATTTATAGGATTTATAGAATATCCAATAGTAATAGTTTTTCCTTTTTTTGCAACATAAATATCTCCTATTAGATTGTCTGTAATTCTATCAGCAATAGCAAGACGAATACCTTTTTCAATGTTTAAAGGTACTAATAAAGCCTTTCTACACTCTTCTTTAGATAAATTTTTGAAATTCTGATATTTCATCCAATCCTCGTTATTTCTGTAGCTCATAAAGGGCTCTAAATCCTTTTCATCAAAATATCTTATCCTACACCTTAAAGTTTCTATCATAGATCCTCCTACTAAATTACTCCTATTAAAAACTACCTATCAAATAGCTCAACAGAGGAGTCAAAAATAATATCATCATCGCAAAAAGCTAAGGCAATTTCATTAATAGCTTTTCTATTATTTGGTATTACCCAAGATTTATTTCCCTCATTCCATCTTGCCCCTTCTATTTCTTTTATTGATGAGACTTTATCATAACTATAATTAAAACTAACCATTAAATAATCCTCACTACTTTTTTCAATTCTCACCGCCATTATATTAACCTCCATATAATTATCCTACTGTAATTTAAAACTTTTATATCTTATTTTAAATTATACATAATTTTTAATTGGATTTTCAAATTAATTTCATAAAAAAGATTTATTCTTTTTTATTTTTAATTATTCAATTTATTTTCTATAGAATTTATCATAAGCCCTTCGTGCTCACACTGCATATAATAATATTATTACTATATAGGAGTGAAAAAAATGAATAGTATACAACCCTTTAAAAATCACAATTGTACAAAGAATAAAATAAAATGTATTTATTGCCCTGGCCCTCAAGGTCCACGTGGACTAACTGGTCCTAAAGGTGCTACTGGTGTTACTGGTTCTACTGGTGCTACTGGTGTTACTTTCTTAACTGGAATTGGTGCTTCTTCTTGTACAATTGGCACTACTGGAAATATTTATATAGATACCTTATCTGGCTTAACCTATTATAAAATGGATGAACCAACACTTCCAGTTACAAGGCCTATACCAGCATCAACTGGTTCACTGCATTCAGTTGGTGCTAGTGAACCTTCACCTTATAACACTATACAAGGTGCTATTAATGCCTCAACAACTTTACCTGGAGATGTGCTTCAATTAGAGATTCTTCCTATACTATAACAGCACCTTTAAACGTTACTAAATCTATTACAATACAAGGAAATGGAATGAATGTAACAACTATTGAGAAATCTGCACCTTCAAGTTCTCCTGATTATATGATAAATGTAACAGCTTCTAATGTTATATTTAAAGACATGAAAATAGTACAAAACTACGTATCAACACTTTCAATTGAAACTGTAATCTCTATAAACAATATTAATGGAATAGGTTACTATTTTGATAACTTAGAAGTGAGTATTTGTGAATTTGGATTTGGCATTAAAGCTGCCGAATATCAAATAACTAATTGTAATTTCACTTATGCTCCACTAGCATCTGCCTCAAACAGCAACAGATACATTTTATTAATGAATTCTAATGGTATTAATATAATCGATAACAATACCTTCAGTACTTCAGGTGGAAATAATAGATCATCTTTTATTCTTATAACAAATGTAATAGTTAATTCTGGATTCTTTACTAATAAATTATTTATAAGTAACAACACACAAGATATAGCTTCACCAAATACAATGTCTACTTTTTTTAATATGGAAGAATACGCAGGAAATGATTTTCAATTAATGTTTGTAAACAATACCACTTCACTAGAAGCAAATGTTCCAATTTTATTTTACAATCCTAATTTCAATATCTTTAGATACATTATGTTTAAAAATAATACTGTAGCAAATACTGTAGGTAAAGGGTTGTCCGCCATTGATTCAAGTTTTTTGGGATCAACTAATATATATATTTCTGGGAACACACTTTTAAATCCAAATTTTACACCACCCTTTGAATCCGCAACTAATCCAGAAACAAATATAATTGGTTATCGTTCAAGCACTATACCAGTTAATCCGAGCCTTCCTATTGTAGATTGCTATTGGCTTCCACTATCTTAAAGCATTGACTTTAATATTTTAACAAAAGCGAAGCTCTACTACTCTTTAACTATTATTGTAGTTCTCAATTATTTATGATATATTATCTTTGATTGCTTATTTATTTAAAGAAAAGGTGGAGTTTTAATGTTAACAAAATATATTTTAGTATTTTTAATATCTATGGTTCCAATTGTTGAACTTCGTGGAGCTATACCTATTTCCCAAGGTTATGGTCTTCCCTTAATGCAATCTTATATTATTGCAATTGTTGGAAATATGCTTCCTGTACCTATAATATATTTATTTGCAAGAAAAGTACTTATATGGGGAGCAAACAAACCGTTAACCGGAAAATTTTTTACATGGTGTTTGGAAAAAGGTCATAGTGCGGGAATGAAATTAAAAAATTCCGCTGGAAATAAAGGCTTATTTTGGGGATTATTTTTATTCGTAGGAATACCTCTACCTGGAACAGGTGCTTGGACAGGAACCCTAGCCGCAAGCTTTTTAGATATGGATTTTAAGTCTAGTATTTTAGCTGTAATGGGCGGAGTCCTTCTTGCTGGTGTCATAATGGGTGCTCTTAGTGCAGGTTTATTTAGTTTATTTTAAAAAACACTAATAAACATTATATTTTTTAAATCAATCATAAAACAGAGTTTATTTAACTTTGCAATTATAAAATTAAAAAATAAAGCAAAGATGGATAGTAACACTGTCCATCTTTGCTTTATCTCGAATACAATTTTATATCATACCTAAAATTAATAATAACTCTTCTTTCAAATTAAATTACTATATTTTTCACACTATAATATGGATTTTACATTTCTTTCAACATTTAAAACATTCTTCATTCCCACCATAGAAGAAAATATTCTTAGATTGTTAACTAAAAATTCTATCATCTCCTCACAAGAATATTTGTAAAAATATTGCCCCTGCCCTAAAGACACGTTAGTAATAACGCTTAATCCTAAATCAAAGGCAGCATCTATTGGAGTTTTTAATGTTCCTTTAATTCTTTGATTTTTTATTCTGCCTGCATCATCCATTCCTTTATTAAAAGGCAATTGTATGTATTTGAAGTGGTTTTTATCCCCACCAACTTTTTCTGCAATTTTATATATTTTTTCCAAAGATAAATACTTTGCTTCTGTTTCCTTTGCTATAAAACCTGAATAAGTTGATATACCATAATATTTTAATTTTCCTTCCTTTACTTTATCTTCTAAAAAGGAAAATGTTACGCCTAGTTTATTATAAAACTCTTCTTCACTCATACCAGCTTTTGATACTTCAGGATTATGAAGATAGTAAATATCTATTGTATCCATATCTAAATTAATTCTACTTTCATTAAATAAAAATTCAATAATTTTATTATTAATAGTATTTTTTCTTTTTAAAATATTATCAATTTCAGTGTTTTTAAAATTTAAACTTTTGCAAATGTCTTCCCTAAAATACTTTTCTAAATCATCACTAATTTTCTCCCTGTAATTTTCATCAACTAAAATGTTTCTATAATCAACAGGTAAATACCCACCTTTAGTTGCAATTACTACTTCATCTCTTTTTATTTTTTCTTCTATAAGCTCTTTTATTGCATCTTTTACAACTAATTCAGATCGCATGCCTCTATAATTTATAGCCGTATCTACTAAATTAATTCCTTCAGTAATAGCCTTTTTTATTGCCTCCTTGTATTGCATATCTACCTCTTTACTAGGAAACCCTAAGTAAGTTCCACAGCCTATTTTCGATATTTCATACATAGAGTTAACAGAGGATTTTTTACCTGTTTTCTCTTAATGTACCTTTTAGTTCCCTCTAATGTGCCACATCCTTTAATTAAAAACATCACTCCTTAATTTAATTGAATTGTAATTATCTTATCTTCTATTATATATTTTGTTTTACCATCATAAGTTACTGAAGTTTTATTTGTATTTATCTTTTCAAAAGTATATGGAATGATTTTTAGTATATTTATATTAGATTTTACAGATGAATCTTCATTATTATATCTATAAAAAAATGCATTATTTCCTATTTCAGCTTTTAAAGGCACTGTATCACCCTTTTCGTCAACTATATCATAATAATAATTTACTTTTTTATTATTTTCCCATGCACTAAAGCCCTTTGAATTTCCTGAAATAACCACCCTGTCAGGCTTAACTGTAACCTTATCTAAACTAAGTTTATTGTCTCCTATTATAATGTTTTTATTTACATTAATAACTCTAGTGTCTTTCTTATACTTTGAAGAATCATAAGAAAATTTGTAAGTAAAATCTCTATTACTAGCAGAGTATTCTTTTGCTAAATTAGAAAATACCACCTTAACATCCTCTTTACTTTCTAATGTTAAATCCTTAATCTCAAATTCAATTGTCACATTTTTTTCTATCATATCTTTATTTTTCTTTAAGTTCTCATTGTAGGCAGTATCCTTAGATTCTGCTACTCTATATCCAATATAATCTGAACTTCTCCTTGTGTTTTTTCCATTAATATAAATATCCGGCACCAGCATCTCTTTTACATTGAAAATTTTGTCCTTGTTTTTTGTAATATTAAAATTAAGAATAACTCTTTGATTATCAGTAAAAAACTCATTCAAAGTAATTTTAACACCATTTTTCTCCAAAGTTTTTCCTATTTCATTTGAATATTTTTCTCCAGCCTCACTAAAACCAAGCCATGAATTAATACTGTACTTAAATCTTTTAGCTGCTGCCAAAACTTTATCTCCCTGAACTCCTAAATTAACCGCCAAAATTAAAGCCACTACTGCAGCTATAACTTTTTTCTTATCAAATGCTATTTTTTTACTATAAGATTTTTTAAATCTATTCATAATTTTTGTTTTTTCTAATTCACTTACTTCCTCTATTTTATATTTTTTTAAATCTACCTTCACACTATTTAACAAATTATATTCATCCTTCACGGTATTACCTCCTTATTCTTTTAAAAATATCCTTCTAATCTTATTTTTACCTCTAGAAATCCTGTTGTACACTAAAGAAGGTTTTATGTTAAACTCCTTACTAACTTCCTTTACAGATTCTTCTTTTACAAAAATCTTAATAAAAAGCTCTTTGTCAAAAGGATTTAGACATTTTAAAATTTCCTCTATTTCATCCTCTAATTCATTTTTTAAAACCTCTTTTTCTATTTTGTAGTCACTTTCAATATTAAGATCACTTATATCCATATGATTAAGGGTTTTTAAGTATTTTCTCTTATAATCAATAGCTTTGTACTTTGAAATTGCCGCTATCCAATTTTTTAAACTATTTTTTTCTTATCAAAGCTAGTTATATTATCCCATATGGAAAGATATACATCACTAATGCATTCTTCATAGTACTGGGAAAGATTATACATATGTTTCTTCACTATAGCTTTAATTAATGGTGCATATTGGTCAATGAGAAGTTCCATACCTTTTTCGTTTCGTTTTTTTATTAATACGTAAATTTTTTCATCCATTTAAAAATTTTCTCCTTTCTAAGGGCCCTTACACTTACTATTACGAATATAACATATTAAATTCTATCAAAAATATATTTTTATTTTATTCTGTTATAATTTTTTATTTTAATAGTATTTTCAAATAAAAATTTATAAAAGCAACTAAAAAAGTATTAATTAAATCTGCATAAACATCTATAATGATGAATAATTATACTGTAATATTATAATTATTATTAAAAAATGTATTACTATCTAGGAAATATCCATGCATGTTTATTCATATATATTTATTATTTTTACTAATCTAGTTGTTGTTATAATTAAAGTTATTTAACTCACAATATACTTAACTTAATAAAACAAAGGAGGAAAAACTATGAAAAAGGTAACTGTAGTAGGAGCCGGTAATGGTGGTATGACTGCCGCTTATCATTTTGCTAAAAAAGGATATGAAGTATGTTTATATGATTCAAAAGAATTTAATACTCAAATTAATGCAGTTAATGCAAGTGGTGGTGTTAAAGCTTTAGAAACTGCTCATGGATGCAAAATGCTTTTTCCGGATTTTGAAAAAAATATTTATGGCACTACAGATGAAAACACAGCAGCTACATTCTCAAATATATTAGTTATGATCTGCCCTTCATTTGCACAAGAGATTTTATTCAATAACCTATTAAAATATCTTAAAAATGGTCAAGAAATAATTCTTATGCCTGGAAATTATGGAGGCCTAGTATTATCTAACATAGTTAAAGAAAAAAGACCCGAATTAAATCTTACATTTATAGACGCCATTTCAATTCCATGGGCAACAAGAATTGAAGAACCAGGAATCATAACAATAATGGGTATAAAAGAATTTATCCCCATGTCAATATATCCTAAAACTAAAGCTACTAAAGAATTAATTGCTAATTTAAACGAGTTAATGCCTATACCTGTAGAAATATTAGATAACCCGTTAATTGCTGGATTAGAAAACATTAATTTTGGGGGGCACCCGTTAATAACAACAGTTAATATTGGACTACTTGAAAACTTTAGTGGTGACTTTAATTATTATCGTGATTGCTGTTCTCCTGCTACTGCTAATGCCTGTAAAGTTTTAGATCAAGAAAGACTTTCAGTAGGCACTGCACTTGGCTATAAATTAAGAACTGAATTAGAGGCAATGAATGCTTTATATGCATGTAATTATAAAACTGTTTATGATTTTAATCGTGCTAGTGTCACCCATGGAAAAATCAATAAAGGTCCTGATTCTTCTAAATCACGCTACATATCAGAAGACGTTCCTTATTTATTTGTACCTTGTTATGAACTTGCAAAGTTGGCAGGACTTAAAGTTCCTATTATTGAAGCTATTATAAATCTAGCTAATGCTTATAACGAAACAAATTATTTTAAATTAGGAAGAACTCTAGAAAAAATGGGCCTTGGAGGTTTAAATCTTAAAGAGATTAAAGATATGCTATCATAATTCTATATTTACTTGAAATTCTATTAATTACTAAGATTATTAAAAGTTATCTACATTGAAAAAGCTAAAAGCCACAAAAGTGTCTTTTAGCTTTATATTACACATATTTATAAATTAACTAACTACTTAAACATCTAACTTCTTAATTCACAGACCTATTAATATGTTTTAAAATGTTTTTGTATTAGTTTGATTTAGATTGTCAAAATGATTTTTTTCGCAAAATGTGGTATAATCAATCCCAATCCAATTAGTATAAATGGTGTTATTATATTTACGATTAACTGGAATGGATCTTTTGAATACATTCCACCGATACATGCAAAAGCAGTAAATGCAAAGCACCATGCTCCTAATATCATACCTAATGTTCTGTTTTTTACAAAATGATACTGTGAATTAAATTTATCTCCTGCTTTTTTAAGAGCAATATATGCAGCAAATACCCATAAATAACGGAGAGGCATACACACAGCATTTAATTTTACTAACCATTTCACTAGCTCGTCCACATTTTCAATACCAAAAGCTGGTACAATAATTAAAATAGATACAATAACAAGTATAAGTTTATGGCCATTTGTCATTAAATCTTTAGGAACATTGTTTGAATCAAACATCATTCCAAGTGAAATTGTACCTAAAATGGCACATATATTTTAAATTGAATCTATACTAATCTGCATAAATAGCTAAAAATATTGGTTCAGTCATTTCCCTATATGCTTGATTGTAATTTTTATTAAAACGGTATTAGTGAATCCGTATAATAATATTTTACTATTAGGTGACCAATAAATTTTTGGAACAAATCCCTTATTTCATAAATGTTTATTTTTTACCTTTAGTAAACTATATTTCTTTACTATTAAGATCAAACAAATATGAATATGTAACTATATAGTTTTTATCTTTATTTATAATAATTTTAAAAAATCTGATTATTTATTTATATTATGTAAAATTTAAAAATTTAGCCATAAAAGTAAAATATCCTGGTAAATTTTGATTGTTTACCAGGATATTTTGCTTTGTTTTTTATTAAATCTTTTTTAATTTAGATTTCATCCATCGTTTTACAACATCTAAAAAACTTAGTGAACAAACAAGACGATTTGCATCAACGTACTTTCTCACAACTCTAAGAACTTTCTTTGCATCTTTAGATGCAAAACTATAAGTCCCACTTTTCTTAGTTTGAACTGCATACCTAGGAATCCATTTTCCTTTTAAGAATACAGATGCAATAACATAATCAACCTCTATCCATGGAATTTGAATATATTTATTTAAATCTCTAGAATTATAGAACTCAAAGCCCTTATCTCCTATCATAATTTTACCGTAATTTGCAATTCCAGTAAACGATGTGGCATCAGTTACAAAATCAACTTTTGTATTAAGTGATTGAATCATTTTAATTACACCTCTCTTTCACTTAAAGAAGCCTTATTTTATTATTATTTAATAAATAGTCTAGGCTAAAAGCCTAGACTATTTAAAACATTACATTAACCCTATTAAATGGAATGATATTCCAGCTATAAATAATCCAAAAATAATTATTATTGGTGATACTTTTTTCTTAAGTAACCACATACAAATAAGTGTAATTACCAAACCTGCAAGCCCAGGTATTAATAAATCCAAGTTATTCTGTAAAGTTGTAACCTTGTGATCTGCTAATGACATACCTGCTGATTGTTGTAAAAGAGCTTGTTGAATACCTTTGGCTCCTTCAGGAAGTTTATCCCAGTTAATGAAAGCACCATCACTTAACTTAACAGATGATACAACCGGTGCAAATTTAACTGATACCCACCTATTAACTAAGGATCCTAATATAAACATACCAAGGATAGAAGCTCCTTTTGTAATATCTCTTAATAATCCACCTGATAAATCCTCAGAAATACGTGATCCTGTTTTATAACCAAACTCTTGTGTATACCACATAAATGCCATACGAATAGCATTCCAAGCTAAAAAGAAAATAATTGGACCAAGTATGCTACCACTCATAGCAAAGGAAGCGGCTAATGCACCTAAAATTGGTCTAAGTGTAAACCAGAAAACCGGATCACCGACTCCTGCTAAAGGTCCCATCATACCAACTTTAACACCTTGAATAGTAACATCGTCTATTTTTACACCATTAGCACGATCTTCTTCTAAAGCTAATGTAACACCTAGAACTGGTGAAGCTACATATGGATGAGTGTTGAAAAATTCTAAATGACGTTTTAAAGCAGCTGCTCTCTCTTCTTTTGTTTTATATAATTTTTTGATTGCTGGAATCATAGCAAATGCCCAACCACCATTTTGCATTCTCTCATAATTCCAAGAACCTTGAAGGAAAAACGAACGCAACCAAACAGAAATACGATCTTTTTTTGTTAATTTTACTTTATTTAACATTTAACTCTCTCCCCTTCTTAGTATCTATCAATTAGATCACCTAACGGATCTCCAAAATTCGAGTTTCCACCATTGCCTGAACCACCTTGTTTAGAAAGTGCTAAGTATATTAGAGCTAAGGCTACACCTATTACTCCAAGTCCGATAAGTGTAATTTGTGAAATAGTTGCAAGTACAAAACCGATTGCGAAAAATGGCCAAACTTCTTTTGTAGCCATCATGTTAATTACCATTGCATAACCAACAGCTACAACCATACCACCACCGATTCCTAAACCATCTACAAGCCATTTAGGCATTGCTTGAAGTAATTCACGTATTGGTCCAGCACCTATGGCTAGAATTAGTGCTGCAGGAATTGCTATACGTATACCTTGTAAACAGATAGCAATAATCTGCCATATCTCAATAGCTCTTATATTGCCATCTTTAGCTGCCTTATCCATAAAGTGTACAAAAGCAGTAGCTATAGTACGACAAATAATTGTTAATAATAAGCCTGCAACTGCAAGCGGAATAGCAATAGTAATTGCTGAAGGAATGCCTTCCTTACCTTGCCCACCAAGAACTAGAATAATTGCGGATGCAACAGATGCTAAAGCTGCATCAGGAGCTACAGCAGCACCTATATTTGCCCAACCTAAAGCTATTAATTGAAGAGTACCACCTAATATTAAACATGGTAACAAATTACCTGTAACTAACCCGATTAGGGTACAAGCAACTATTGGTTGATGAAATTGGAACTCATCCAATATTCCTTCTACACCAGCTAAAAAAGCTATAAAAACAACTAATAGCACTTGAACTATATTTAAAGTCATAATTATTAATCCTCCTTTTCATATAAATAATTGTATTATTTTTGCTTATTTAATTCATCTTGCGCTTTTTTAAGTATTTTATTCATATCTTCTTTAGAATCATTTGGAACCTTACGAACATCAAAATCAATTCCAGCTTGTTTTAATTTATTAAATATTTCAACATCTTCTTTATCCATGGCTATTGTTTTATTCAATTGAACTTTCCCTATAGAATGGGCCATAGAACCAACATTTATTGTTTTTAAAGCAATTCCACCTTCTATAACTCTTAGCACATCTTTTGGGTTTTCAAAAGAAGTAATGCACGTTGCCCTCCAAAATGTTCATTATCTTTTCCAAGTTTAATCATATGTTCTACTGGAACAACATGTGCCTTCACTCCAGGAGGAGCAGCCTCTTGAATCAATTTTTTACGAAGTTCATCCTTTGCTACAGAATCCGAAACTACAATAATCCTTGTAGGTTTTACTGTTTTTGTCCATGCAGTAGCAACTTGACCGTGAAGTAAACGTGAATCAATACGAGCTAAAACATATTCGAATGATCCTGGTGCACCTGCATTAATCTGTTTTGATGATTCAGGAGCTTCAGAAGTTATCAAATTTTCCGGTTTAACCTTAACTCCTTCTTTAGCTACTACTGAAATAGCCGCCGCAATCTCTTGTGCAGATTCCATGGAAAGACGTGAAGCATAGGCTTCAATTAGCATAGGCAAATTCATACCACCTACAATTGCCCATTTATCTTTGTGTTCCTCAAATAGTGTATTAGCTTGATTGAATGGTGTACCACCCCAAAGATCAACTAAGAATAAAACTTCATCTTGGTTATCAAAGGAATCAATTGCTTTTTTCATTTTTGCTTTTAAGTCATCCGGTCCTTCACTAGGCATCAATGTAACAGCTTTTACATTTTCTTGTTCTCCAAAAATCATTTTTCCAGATTGCAAAATACCATTAGCAAATTCTCCGTGACTCGCAAGAATAATTCCTACCATTTTTATACCTCCTATTATTTAATCATTGCAAAAACAAAAGGCATAAGCACTGAAAATTAACAAAACAATATAACATGAAACTTCATCGCATTATAATTAAACCTTTTTAAGAGATAAAAATTTGATAGCACTCTCTTAAACAGTATCTATAATAATTTGATACTTCATTATATCATTTTATTTTATTTTCCTATGCTCATGCCTAATTTAATAGTAACACGCTAGGTACTCTTTTAGTTTGCCACTAAATATTCAACTTTTATTTTGACTACGTTTTCATAATAACACATTTCTATTTTTTTGCAATAGTTTTAAATAAAATTTGAATTTTTTATAAATCATTTTACTTTAATTAAATATTTATATTAAATGATATAAATTAAGCCTTTCCTTACTATCCCCCTATGTTAAGATAGTTATCGTAGGAGATAATGTATGATATTCTCGAACAAAGAGGAGAGGTGTACCTATGACAAAAGGCAATGGTATAAATAAGAGATATAGTAAATTGGAAAAAGAAAAGTTAATAGAAAGAATGTTACTACCTGAAAACATATCAGTTACAGATTTATCAAAAGAAACAGGTGTAAGCAAATCTACATTACAAACATGGAAAACAAAAGCTGGAAACCCTAAAAATACTGAGAATAACACTGGGAAAAGAGTTGTAACCCATAAAAATAAATTTTTAACAGTTATGGAGACTTATTTACTCTCAGAAGCAGAATTAGCAAGATATTGCTAAGAGAATAAAAGTTCTAGAGAAAGATTTGCGTTTTAAAGAAAAAGCACTAGCAGAAACGGCAGCATTACTAGTTCTTAGAAAAAAGTTACAAGCGATCTTAGTGGACAACGTGGAAGATTAATAGACCACTCAGATCGCATAGCAATAGTTAATTTAATAGATGAAGCTAGAGAAAAAGGTGCTCGATTAGAAGTAGCCTGTAAAACCGTAGGGATAAGCTCTAGGACTTATGAGAGATGGTGCGAAGGACAGGAAATACGGAGGGACATGAGACCTATTATTAAGAGAAATTCTCCAAGTAACAAGCTCACTGATGCTGAATATAAAAGTGTCCTAAAGACCGTTAAACTTCCACAATACGCTGATTTACCACCATCACAGATAGTTCCAGCGCTAGTTGACAGAGGGATATATATTGCCTCTGAATCTACTATGTATCGTATTCTAAAAAAGGAGAAAATGCAGACTCATAGAGGGTATGCGAGAGTCCCTAAAAAGAAAAAAGAACCTGAAACTCATATAGCAAATAAGCCTAATCAAGTTTGGACTTGGGATATAACGTACTTATCCACAGTTGTAGTAGGTCGATATTTTAAGCTATATATGATTGTGGATATATTCAGCCGAAAAATAGTAGGCTGGGAAGTTTGGGAAACGGAGACAGGAGAATTTGCTTCAATATTAATTGAAAAAGCTATAATGAATGAAAAAATTAAGGGGAAACCACTTATATTACATTCAGATAATGGGGGACCTATGAAGTCATATACATTAAAGGCTAAATTAGAGGAATTAGGAGTCATGTCCTCATTTTCAAGACCAAGAGTAAGTAATGATAATCCTTATTCAGAAGCTTTATTTAGAACCTGCAAATATAGACCTGGTTATCCACAAGAAGGCTTTAAAACTATCGCTGACGCTAGAGAATGGGTTCTTGAATTTGTTGATTGGTATAATAATAAACACTATCACAGTGGATTAAATTTTGTAACTTCAAATTCTAGACACAATGGACTATCAGAGAAAATAATTAAGAAAAGAACAAAAGTATATGAAGCTGCTAGAGAGCTTCATCCTCAAAGATTTAATAGGGGCATAAGAAAATGGGAGCTACCTAAAACGGTATCTTTGAATCCAAGAGAGGATGTGGATAAAGCTTTGTAATCTGTGATTATAAACACATATGTATAAAACAATTTCCAGTTAATATATGGTATATATGTGTTTAAAATCAGAAAATACACACTGTAAAAATTTACAAACTAATACTAGAGAATTTCGAACAAAAAATTTCATGCGACAACATGCTTGACAAACACCGCACCATCTATTAGTGCGTGATGCACCTGTAGTGAAAATGGAATTAATATTTTATCATTTTCTTTAAAGAATTTCCCCCATGTTATTATAGGAACACTGCTAACTGGATTCATATTAATTGGGTGATTTACACTTGTATATGAAACCCAAGGTAAGCTAGTTATATACATGCGATTATCTTCAGATGCCTTGTTTTCAATCTGTATGTTATTTTTAGTTTTTTCCATTTGGCTTTTAGCATCAAGAAAAAATTCATGAAAATCTTTCAAATACTCAAGTGCGCAAAAATTAAATACCCCATTTGATGACATTGTTGTAACAGATGGATGTATTATTTCATGTAAAACAACTTTTTCACCTCTTATTCTCAATCTAAATTCTTTTATACTATTTAATGTTTTTGCGGAATTGTACACTAAAGAAATAAAAAAGGGTAAGTTATTTTCTTTTATAAATTTATAGAATTAATTATAACAATTACTTCTCAACATTTTCTCAACGGATTTCGTATAAAGATTTTTTAAATTTTAATAGCTATAGGCTTACGAAGTAAACAAACTTTCAAAATCTTCTTGGGTCATTTTAGTCATAACATTATCTTCATTCATATCCTCATTTATTACATTGTTAATTATTTTTTCTTTTTCTCCTGCAGATTATAAATTTTCTCTTCTATAGTTCCCTTAGAAATAAGCTTAATTACCTCTACAGTTTTTTTCTGTCCTATTCTATGAGCTCTATCCGTTGCTTGCTCCTCTACTGCTGGATTCCACCAAGGATCAAAGTGTATTACCGTATCTGCACCTGTAAGGTTTAGCCCTGTGCCTCCTGCTTTTAAAGATATTAAAAATATTTTTAATTTTCCCTCATTAAACTTTTTCGTCAAATCCATTCTAGCTTCACTTTTTGTATTTCCATCAAGATATAAATACTCCATATTGTTTTTATCAAGAATTTTAATAATATTTTTAAGAACAGAGGTAAATTGAGAAAACACTAGTACTTTATGCCCCTGATTTATACTTTCATCAAGAAGATCATAAAGAGCTAACATTTTGCCACTATCTCCTTTAAAATTCTCAACAAATACCGATGGATCGCAGCAAATTTGTCTAAGCCTTGTAAGTATAGATAATATTTTTATTCTGCTTTTATTAAAACCCTTATTAGAAATTTCTTTTTCAATTTCAGTTTTAGCTGAATTTGAATAAGCTGCATATAGTTTCTTTTGTTCCTCTGTCATTTCAACCACAAGTTTATGTTCAATCTTTGATGGAAGTTCCTTTAAAACATCTTTCTTAAGTCTTCTTAATATAAAAGGCTTAATATGCCTATTTAGCTCCTCTAAGGCCATTTTATCATCATTTTTCACAATTGGCCTCTCATAAAGCTTTGAAAACTTACTATGAGAAAAAAGATAGCCTGGCATAATAAAATCAAAAATAGACCATAGCTCAGTTAAAGAATTTTCCATAGGTGTTCCAGTAAGTGCAAAATATCCTTCTGCTTTTATCTTCTTTACTGAACTTGCATTTATAGACGCAGCATTTTTTATCTGTTGAGCCTCATCTAAAATACAATATTTAAAATCTATATTCTTATACTCCTCTATATCCCTTCTTATAAGTGGATATGAAGTAACAACTATATCGCATTTATTAATATTTTCCATAAGCTCTTCTCTTTTGTTTTTAGTTCCAGACATTACTATAACTTTAAGTTCTTTTGCAAATCTCTGTATTTCACCTTCCCAGTTATATAAAAGGGAGGTTGGAGCTACAACTATTGAGGGTTTTTCTCCACTTTCAGAAGCTAAAAATGCTATAGCCTGAAGAGTTTTACCAAGACCCATTTCATCCGCAAGTATCCCACCAAAACCAAAATGTGCTAAGGTTTTAAACCATTTAAAACCTGTCTTTTGATAATTTCTCATAATTTTATCAATGTGTTCTGGCAAATCATATTCCATTTCTTTTATATCTCGTACACTATTTACAAGTTCCCTAAAATCTTTGCTTCTATTTACATAATCCATATCTTTATCTTTTATCTTCTGATCTAGATATAGCGAATTGTATTTTGAAAGAAGTATCTTATCATTAAAAAGCTCTTTATCTTCTATTCCAAGATAATCAAACACTTTACCTATATCTTTTATTCCTTCATCCTTTAAAGAAACAAATCCTCCTTTTTTAAGCTTATAATATTTTTTCTTTTCTCTTAAAGCTTTAAAAATATCTTTAAGTTCCTCTCTATCTACCCCTTCAATTTCAAAATTAAATTCCAAAAGATTTTCACTATTTAGCTTTATTCCTGCTTTAAGACTAGACTTACCATATAACTTAATATTTCTAAAACTATCTGAATAATAAACCTCAGATAAATTTTGAAGCTCTTCAAGTCCTTCATCAATAAAACTCACTATATTCCCTTCATTTTTCATAACATATTCATTCTTATCTTTTTCAAAACCAAAACTTCTAAGTACTTTATCACAATTTTCTTCTTTTTCTATATTTCTTATAAGTATACCTTTATTACTACTTATACTATCTTTTTTAAAGGGGTCAATTTCTATATCTTCATATTTATATTTTACTAATGCTGTAACAAAATCTTCTTGTTTGTCAATATAAGTCTTTATAGTTAAATCTTTTTCAAAAAACAGATCTTGAACATTTTTATCTATTTTAACCTCTTGTGATACTTTTTTAAGAACTGGAAGCAAATATGAAGCAATTTTATCTCCTTCTTTTTTGCTAACTATAATTCTCTTATTTTTTTATTTTTAAGTAAATCAAAAATTGGCTCATATACTTTAACTTGGTTTTTAGGTGGTAAATAAAAACTTCCATTATAAAAAATACCCTTTTAAAACCACCAATAGGTTTTAAATCCTTGTTCTCCTCAGATAGTTCAATACTTTCTTTATTCATACCTATTTTAAACTTAAGAGGTAGCTCCCTTTCTAATATTTTAACATTAGTATATTCTTCTCCATCAATAGCTGCATCTATATTTCTTTCTTTGGCTAATTTAAAAAATCTATATAAAAGCTTATCCGTAAAAAGAAGCTTTTTACCATCAAAAATACGTTTATCATAAGTCCTATAAAAACTACTTGAATTTTCGTGTTCTTCTTCAATTTCCACAATTTCAAGTAGCATCTCAATTATCTTTTCATCACATTCATTAAATTTATGTAGTGATGGGTCGTAAGAAAAATTCTTTCCGAACTGTATAATTTCTCTATCAAGAAGAGCCAATAAGAACTTCTTCATACTTTTTACTACATAATTTTTTTCTACTCCTAGCTTTAGTTCAATATAGGGCTTAAAATAGGATTTACCATCATTAAATTTTATTTCAAGATTTAGTTCTCTTTTATACTGACTACTTTCATCTGTGGTATTTTTTAAACTTTCAATGAGGTTGTCAATTTCATTAACCTTATTTATTTCACCATATATCTTTCTTTGATATTCATTTATATATTTTAAAAGTACCGCAGTTACATGCTTACAAGGTGCATTATCTTTTTTATCTTCACAGCTACAGTACGCACTTACATCATTTGAAGCACTATCTAATGTAATATTAACCTCATAGCTATTAAACCCACTAAAAGATATAACTCTACTATTTATTTCAATAGATTTATTTTTTTAAACCCAGTTAGGTTTTTGTTTTCAATCTTTAAGTCCTCAACAAAACCACCTTCATAGTACTGTTTAGCACTCTTAAAGGTAGCATCATTTACCCAATTTTTTATGATTTGTGTACTTAGTATCATATTTAATCCTTTCTCCTCAATAAGGGTATTTATTAAAGGGGATACCCTACTATTTATCCTATAATAATTATTTTACCACTTAAGAATAATTAATAACATCTGAACTAGCACTTAAAAATTTAAGTTTACCGTAAAATACCCTAATTTCCATAAAAAATATTCTTCATTTTAATTTAATTGTTATAATATTCTGTTAAATGTTTAAATTTATCCACATTTTTCCACATATATTATCCCAAAGTAAACAATATTTAATTACATATTATTTATATTATATCATATAATTACAATAATTAACTTAACTTACTCCTCTTAAAAATTTAAGAGAAGTAAGTTAAACTAACTAAATCGAAGATTAAGTTCTTCTGTAATAAAACAGCTTATAACTTCATCTAAAACTCCAAGCCCATTGGTTTAAATTTTGTTCAAAAAATGATTCATAAAATAAAATTGCTCTTTCCATGTCAATAACACATAAATATAATGATTTAATATTACAATTCATAAACCCTACTCCTCTTTCTGCATCAGTCAACTTTTCAAAAACAATAGAATTATATATAGTTTCCATAGAATCTTCTTCACTAAGATTTAAAAAACTTTTTCCTCTTAGAGAAATTGTACCTGAAGTTGGTGTATCAATGGTTGATATTACATTTAACAATGTTGATTTACCAGCCCCTGAAGGTCCCATAATGCCTAAGAATTCTCCATTTTGAACAGAAAAACTTACTCCATTTAGAGCCTTCGATTTACTTCCACCATGTTTTGAACCATATACCTTTCTTACATTTCTAACTTCCATTATATTTATAAAAATTACCTCCCACCGTCCTATAAGATTATTAATCTTATAAGCTTCTAAATTTAATTTCAGTTAGATTGTACATTTATGATATTAACATGGTTTTAAAATGATCTTAATTTCATCTTAAGTTTTATTCACGTGCATTTAAAAATTATTATAATATAAGCCCTGTTTTTTATAGAAATAATTATAGCAAGAATTGCAAAGAACCTTTTAAAATTTCTCAATATAATGAATCTGTACCAAAAATTCAATCAAAGAATAGTATACAACCTATTGACTGCAATATTGATATCTTAGAACTAAATGATATAAAAGTATTTTTATAGAGCCTATTTTAAGGCTTTTCTATTGTATCAGTTTAAAATAATTTTACCAAATTCCATATTGACAAATATATTGCACACTACTATACTTTACAGTAGTATAATAAATGGTGGTGATTAAAATGTCTTCAATAAATTTAATAATACTTGGCTATTTAAAGAACCAAGAAAAAAGTGCCTATGAAATGGTTAAAGAATTTGATGTCTGGAATATTACCAAGTGGTTAAAAATCAGTAACCCGTCAATTTATAAAAATATAATTAAATTATGTGATAATGGATATTTAAATTCGAGAACTGTTAAAGAAGGTGAGATGCCCGAAAAAACATTATATTCAATGAATGAAAAAGGAAATTCATACTTCAATGAATTAATGGAGGAAAGTTCAAAACATATAGGCAATGTTTATTTAGATTTTAATGCATTTTTAGTTAATATAGAAAATTTAACAGAAGAAAAAAGAAAAGAATATCTTAAAAACTTCAAAGAAAAGGTACAAGAACGTAGATCTTTTGCTAAATCAGTTTATAATCGAGAAAAACTACACAAAGAAAAATCCGGTCTCTGAATTTCTTATATTAGATTTATATAACGAATTTTATGGCATTTTAGAAAAATGGTCTGAAAAAGTTTTTGATTATTATGATTAATGATTTAATGTCTCTAATAACTACTTATATTGAGAGACATTTTTTTCACCCAACTACTATAATTTATAGTAGTTTAATATATACTAATATATTTAATATTATTTAGGAGGTTTATCTTATGAACAAAAAACATCAAAACATTTCTTTTATAGCTATTATTTTAGGGTTTTTTATGGCATTATTAGATACAACAGTGGTAAATATCACTTTGCCTAAAATCACCGAATACTTTAATACTAATATGGCTCATATTTCTTGGGTGGTAAATGCCTATAATCTAGCTACTGCAGTTATTCTAGTAACTGCTTCAAGACTTTCTGATCAATTTGGTAGAAAAAAACTGTTTACTTTTGGAGTATTTTTATTTACTATATCTTCACTACTATGTGGTGTTTCGAATTCACTTCAAGCACTTATATTATTTAGAACAATTCAAGGGCTAGCTGCAGCTTTTGTTGTGACTATTTCAGCGCCTCTTTCTCTTGAAATATTCCCACCAGAAAAGAGAAGAACTATTATGGCACTTTGGGGAGCTTTTGCCGGTCTTGCTGCTGCAAGTGGACCATTGATTGGTGGTATAATAACTCAATTTTTTAATTGGAGATGTATTTTCTTTATTAATATACCTATAGGTTGTATTTGTATACTATTAACTATGAAATTCATAAAAGAATCTTATGACCCAACTGCAAGTAAAAGTATAGACTTTGGGGGAATTATAACAATCTCAATTGCTATGTTTTGCTTAACTTTCACATTAATGAAGGCTAATGAAAAAGGCTGGACTTCAAGCTTTACCCTTTCCCTATTTGCAGTTTCTGCTATAGCCCTTATACTATTTGTTATTATTGAACTAAAAGTTAAGGAGCCCATGGTTCCTCTTAGTTTATTTAAATCTGTACCATTTACAAATGGCTCGATTACTCTATTCTTACTGGGACTTGGTATGATATCTGGTACCTATTTGCTATCTTTTTTCCTAATTCAGGTTAAAGGACTAAATCAATTGTCAGCAGGACTTATTATTTCAACTATGTCCTTAACTTCAATGATTTTTTCAATATTAGCGACTATTTTGACAAAAAAATTAGGCAGCAGGTTAACTAGTGCATTGGGGATTCTTTTACTTAGTGTCTCTTGTTACTTAAATAGTTCTCTTACTCAAAATTCTTCAAATATAGATATTATTTTAAGATTAATTGTTGCTGGTTCTGGTACAGGCTTAAGCATGGCAACGCTAATAGGTTCTACAATGGCTAACGTTCCTGTAGATAAAATAGGAATAGCTTCAGGAATAAATAATATGACAAGAACACTTGGAACTGTACTTGGAGTTGCCTTATTTTTAACTATATTTACATCAAATATGACTACCCAGATGTCTGATGCTAAAGACTCTGCTTTGAAAACAATACAGAATAACACTGTATTTGATAATGAAACCAAGCAACAAATGATTTCTTCTATCAAATCAGGTAGCAATAAAAATGTTAATATTTCAGAAATACTAAGCACAATTGATAAAAAAGGAACTGCTGTGCTAGCTTCTTCTCCAGCGATGGCTCAAGATAAAATCAAAGAAAGTTTTGAAGCTCAAAAGAAAGAAGCCAAAAAAATTATACCTAATATTCAAGATACATTTTTGACTTATACTGTTAAATCTTTTAGTTTTACATTTAAAGTCAGTGCTGTAATTCTTTTGCCAGGCATACTTTTTGCATTATTTAGTGATAAAAAGAGAACTCCTGGTAAAGAAAATAATTCGTTTGTTAAAGGCACAAGTAATGCTTAAGTAAACTAAATTGAGCAGTTGCTGAATAATTATTTTATTCAGCAACCTCTAACAGCACTGTGCATACCTTTTGGTACACAGACATTTAATTAGAATCCACACTATTAAAGGTGAGAATAATTGCTAAAATGGTAATTTTATTTTAAATTCTGTTTTTGATTTAGAACTCATAATATCAATGTCACCTTTATGTAAGTCTACTACTGTTTTTACAATAGCAAGTCCAAGTCCTGTTCCCTCTTTTTTGTCACAAGATTTTTCTACCCTGTATAGTCTTTGAAATAAATTATTCACATTTTTTTCTTCTATTATTTCTCCATAATTTATAAAACTAACTACAGCCATATTATCTTCTTTTTCTATATGTATATCTAAATATTTTCCGTCACTTCCATACTTAATAGCATTAGATATTATGTTTTCAAATGCTCTAGCTAGTAAAATAGCATCTCCATTTATAATTAATCCTGTATCTTTTGAAAATACTCTATACTCCATACCATTACTTTCAAAATCTGGTATGAATCCAATAGCAACTTGTTCTATCAATTGATGTAAGGATATATTAGATGTATTTATTTTTATATCTCCATTACTTAACTTTGTAAATTCAAAAAGCTTACTCACTGAACCCTTTAATTTCCTCGCTTTATTCAATGATATTTCAAGGTAATGAGTTAACTCATCATCATTTTTATATTTTTTCTTTTGTATCAACTCTAAAAAACCAACAACTGATGTAAGCGGAGTTCTTAAATCATGTGATAAATTTGTAATCAAATTATTCTTCTGCTTTTCCCACTGTCTCTCTTTTGTCATAAGCTCTTTTATGCTATATGCCATTTTATTAACATCTAAAGCTAATAAACCTAACTCATTTTCTGATCTAATAGGTATGTCTATATCCATATTCCCATTAGCTACTCTATTTACATTTTGGGATATTTCTTCTATGTAATCAGTAATTTTATTCATCCTTTTTACAAATATAAAACACATTAACACTATAAAAACTATAAAAATAACCATAGTAAACTCTAACATAAATACACTATTTTTATTATATGCATTAATAAACTTCATATAAAGGCTTGGCTGAAAAATATGTAACTCCATAATTACTGAAAAGGCCATTATTAATGTTAATATTATTGATAATACCATGGCTACAAAAAAGTTTATAATAATGTTATATTTAATACTACTCTTCAATTTTATATCCAACTCCCCACACAGTCTCTACTATCTTCGCTTCCTTAGGATTATCCTCTAATTTTTCTCTTAATCTCCATATATGAGCCATAACAGTATTGTTCCCTTCAAAATATTTTTCTCTCCAAATCTCTTTAAATATCTCTTCAGCACTAAATACTTTTCCACTATTACTGGATAATAATAACAATATTTTATATTCTGTTGGAGTTAATTTTAACTCTGTCCCAAATAAATGAACTTTATGATTTCTTTTGTTTATAGTAATACCTTTTATTTCAATAATATCTTTATTATCAATTTGCTTATTATTTTCATTAAGATATATATATCTTCTTATTTGAGCTTTTACTCTAGCTAATAATTCCATTGTGCTAAATGGTTTTACTATATAGTCGTCTGCTCCCGTAGATAAGCCTTGTATTTTATCCATTTCTTGTCCTTTTGCACTAACCATTATAATTGGAATATTATACTCTTTTCTAATCTTCATACAAACCTGCAGCCCATTCATTTCTGGCAACATTATATCTAAAATCACAAGATGAATCTTTTCTTTATTAATTATATTAAGTGCATCTAACCCATTTGTAGCTTTAAACACCTTATATCCATCATTTAGTAGGTATACTTCCATAAGTTCAATTATTTCTACTTCATCATCTACAATAAGTACATTAAACATACTGCTATCACTCCTGTTACACAACTAATATAAATGAAATTATACCATATTCTAAGATAATCAGTGTATTTTGTTATATTTTTAATCCTAAAAGATTAAAATAATATATAAACCATATGAAAATAAAATTAGTTATAGTTAAGCTTGTAAAATAAATTTTTTCAGATGTTTTGACTCTATTTTTGACCCAGATATATATCAAATCGATTAAGCCACAAATACTTAAAATTGTTGATACTATTAAAAATCCTAAAAATGTATAAAGTAAATATGCAAATGTAAAATCATTAATACTAATCATGGTCATTGCCATTATAACTGTTCCAACAATTCCAGCTATATTAAGAATATTACTAACTAGGTTTGTTTCCTTAATTATTTTAATACTTCTACAACTTTTGTACCCTGTTTTTTTAACCTTTCTTTTTATAAATAAAATAACTGTTCTAATTATGTTTATAATAAATATAATCATTGCTATAACAAATATAGCTATATTAAAAGCTCTTCCTTCAAAAAACTTATCTTTTCAAAGGAATTATGGCTTACATCATTAAATGCATAAGTTACCTTGCTATTTATATCTGTCTTAAATGCAAAGTCTCCTCTACCATCTTTCCTTGCAAACACGCCATCTTTCTTCTGAACAAGAGTTGTAGTAACTTCTTCTTTAGCAGATGTATATTCATTGAGGGTTAATGTACCATCTTTGTTATCCTTAATTTTCATATCCATTGAAGAGTCAAATAAAAAACCAATCTTCATAATATTACTCTTTGCTATTCCATCATAACTTCTATAAGTTCCTTCATATTTGCTAAAATCTTTAGCTGGATTTGGCTTTATTTCATTAAAATTATTATTTTTGTTAGGATAAAAAGAATTTAAGAACTCTTCTTCAAAATTAAATGGAAGTGGATTTAATGAATTTGTTGCTATATATATTCCTAATCCTTCTTTTGGCATTAAAAATAATGTAGTAGTGCTTCCTGATGGTAATGCACCTTCATGTTTTAATATTTCTTGTCCATTTCTGTTGCTTCTTATAAATCCATAACCCATTCCAGATAAGCTATTGTCATTTGAAAACTGTTTATTCTTCATCATTATTGATGTTTTTTTATTTAAAAGTCTATTTCCTTGAAACTCTCCATTATTTAAATGAGCTATCATGAAATTTTTCATATCTTTAACTGTTGCATTTATTCCTGCAGATCCAGATGTGTATTGATAAGCTAAAGGACTTTCATTATAAGTTCCATCTGTACCGCCATAACCATAACTCTTAGTTGTATTATTATTTTTTAATCTAACTAAGCTACTATCCATTTTTAGAGGTTCTAATATGTTTTTCTTTATATATTCTTCATAGCTCATACCAGAGACCTTTTCTATAATATATCCTAAAAGATTATATCCCTGATTAGAATATCTACTAACGGTATTAGGCTTTCTTACTACTATAGGTATATGATTATCAAAATAATACTCTTGTGATTTTATTGATTTTTCATCTCTTGTATTGCCATTAAGTTCGCTGGCTTCATCAACCCCACTAGAATGAGTTAATAAGTTTCTGCATGTTACCTGTTCTTTATAATTATTTATTACTTTATAGGGTTTTATATATTTATCAATATTTTTATTTAAGTCTATTTTTCCTTCTTCCTGTAGTTTCATTATAGCTGTTGCTGTAAAAAGTTTACTTACAGAAGCAGCTGGAAATATAGTCTTATCAGGATCTACTAATGTTTTCTGTTTCATATCACTATATCCATATCCCTTTTTAAATACTTCTTTACCATCTTTAACAACAACTATAGCTGAGCCTGGAATTGAATACTTCTTCATATTCTTATTAAAAAATTCATCCATAAATTTTTGTAAATCTTGACTATTGTTTACTTCTAGATGTTTTTTATTAATTTTCTTTGTACTATCTATTTCTGTGGCAGAAATATTCGAACTTATTCCTAACATTATAATAATACTACTTAAAAATATCGCCATAAACCTTTTTGCTTTTATCTTCATATATACCAACTCCTTAACTACTTTATGAGTAATATTTTATATGAAAATAAATTTTTAATTTTAACTTTTTTCTTACGAAAATTTAAAGGTTATATATAGAAAGTAATTAGCTGTTTATCAAAAAGCGTAACCGCCTGTACGTAGAGCTTTTAAGCCACTTACAGGTGGTTACAAATTTTGATTTTTTTAAACGCCTTAGAAACCTTTATGAATTAACCAAAACTTGACTCAGTATTTGATATTGCAACATATTCCTTAATAAGGTGGATAGCAACCAATGCCCCTAATATGGATGATACAGACACTAAAAAAGCACTCTTTGTATGTGAAGCTTGTGGAAAAATAGGTGTAAAAAATGGTAATAGGCAAAAATACTGTTCTACCAAGGAATGTCAAGATATTAGAAATGCTAGAAAATCAGCTAGAAATAAAAGAAGAAAAAAGCAGAATAAATTTTAAAGCCACCGATTTTTTTATCAATGGCTCTACTTCATTTATAAATTAATTGTATAAATCTACCATATACTTGTTAACCTCTACATTTTTACAGTCATTATTATTTAATAGGTATCATTAAATCATCTAAAACAGCTAAAATTTCTTCATATGAAATATCCTTAGCATAATTATAGTTTTTCCTATATTTACTCCATAAATTTTTAAGTTCTTTACTATTTCCAATTGTAGCTATTCTTTTATTTATCCCATCAAATATATGCTGTGTACCTCTATGCTCTGCTGTTTTTAAAAGTGCCTCATGAAATAAATTTCTATCAAAATCTTGACTTTTTGTTAAAATATAAACATCATAAAAATCTCTTGGTCTTGTGTTAAATTCGCCACGCCTTAATATAGTTTCATATTTCTCAGCCAAAACACTTTCAATGTTATACGCCCAAATATCAATAGTACTCTCTTCAAAAATCTTTTTAAGACTATATAAAATTTCTTTAGGGGTTATGGCATCCCCTGTTGTAATACCTATCTGCATAGGAGTTATAATTGTATCTAACATTGACTTGATGCTTACTCTAAAGCCACCGTAATCATCGTCTTCTCTAATTGCTTCTACTTTTACAAATGAAAATATTACATCATCACCCACATTAATTTCACAAATTTCTTTTATTGCTTGGCTTAAAGCTTCCTCGTTTAAAGGATATCCCTTTATAGTTGCATCCATATCCATTGTTGAACGATTATCTATCCCAACCATTGCAGCTATAAGCATACCACCTTTTAATATGAATTTATTTTTATATTGTGATTTTGATATACGCTCTAAAAATCTCTCAAACATATAGTTTTGTAAAATAACTTGTGCTGACATATCTTTACTTTTGGCAAGATTCTTTATTTTAGCTTTTAAGCTCATTGCAATACTACTCATAGAAGCACCTCCATATATTTTCTAAGTATCTCATTAACCCTAAACACTTTTGCATATTCAGAAAGCTTATTAAAGTCAGTAGTTTTTAACCTAACGTAATCCTTTAAAGCTTGAGTAACTATTTGAATATCTATTCTTTCTCTGCTCCTTAAAATATCACAAATAGTTCTTTCAACATCATATACTTTGATTTCATTTCCAAAAGAAGTCTTAGCTGTAACAACCCCTAATAGATGTAATTCTCTTTTTATGTAGTAAATTTTATTATTATCACTAACATTTTGAGGAGCTTTATAACCACTTGGCACAGTAACAGAATACTCAAATGGAGTTCTATCAGTAAGCTCATGAATAAATAAAGCTGTTTCATGTGAATAGATAAGCTTTGAATACTTTGTTTGCATATAAAACATTTCATCCTCTATCTCACCAACTGCAACATATACTCCTCTTTTAACTCTTTCTATTTTTCCCATATCCATTAACTTTGTTAAGTATATCCTAGGAATATTAAATTTATCTAAATCGGATGTTACTATCGTTCCATTGTTTTCCTTAATCAAATCTTCTAATTTTTTTATATAATCCATTCTCATCATCCTTTACAAATATACTTATATCGAATTTCATATAAGTATATTTGTAAATAATTATTTTGAAATACTTCTGAATTTGTTTCAAGACATAACTGTGAAGTATAGGATAACAATTGCTCCAAGCACAATTCGATACCAACCAAATGCCTTGAAATCATGTTTTTTAATATAACCCATAAGAAACTTTATAACTAGAATAGATACCGTAAATGCCACCGCCATACCTATTCCTAAAATAAGTAATTCTGTGCTCGTAAAGGAAAAGCCGAATTTCAATATTTTAATAGCACTTAAACCAAACATAACCGGAACCGCAAGAAAAAATGTAAATTCCGCTGCCGCAACTCTTGATACACCAATCAACAACGCACCTATAATTGTAGCACCTGATCGTGAAGTGCCAGGAATAATGGAAAGCACCTGAAATATACCAATCAAAAAAGCAGTTTGATAGTTAATATCATCTAACTTTGTAATAATTGGTAGACGTTTTTTATTCCACATCTCAATTATGATAAAAGCTACACCATAGAAAATTAGAGCTGTTCCAATTACCACAGGTGTTTGTAAATGAGCTTCTATATAATCATCAAACAGGAGCGTTATAACTGCTCCTGGAATACAGGCAACCACAACTTTAAACCAAAGCGAAAAGGTACTTTTTTTGATGATTGGCTTCGTTTTGTCACCAAATTGAAATGGAAACATCTTATTCCAAAACATAATGACTACAGCAAGGATTGCTCCAAGCTGTATGACAACCAAAAACATTTCCTTAAATGCTTCGCTCATATTGAGAGTTATAAACTCGTCCACAAGAAGCATATGCCCAGTACTACTGATAGGCAACCATTCCGTAATTCCCTCTACAATGCCAAAAAATATAACTTTCAAAATTTCCATAAAATCAAGTATCATTATTTCAAATCCTCCTTTTTGAAGTAATTAAATGTCATCAAAAAACCAACAGCAGATACAATAGCAATGACTCCTATCGCTAAAGGAACTGGATATCCTGCACCCTGCATTCTGCCCTTAATCAGAAAAAATGTAGCTGTCCATGGATATAATGCTCCGAAGTCTTGATTACAGAGTGCTGCGCTTCCCATAACAATAACCGCCGATGCAATCACTGGTGCTACAAACCCTTTTGTTTTTTGAGCTATATAAGCAAACGGGGAAACTGTTAAAAACATGAGGATACTCCCAAGTATAAACTTAAATAACCATTTGATAGCAACAAACAAGTTGTATCCCTTCATGCCAAAAACAACATGATATATTCCTGATAAAGCTAGGATACCTACCCATGTTACAAGTGTGAGCATAATAATCCAAAGAAACAGGGTGCAAAATTTGCTATACAGTAATTTTCTCCTTGAAATCGGTATTGGTAAAATAGTTTTTAACGTATGTTCTGTATACTCACGGCTGAACAAATAGGCGGTGATTACCACATAAATCATCATATTGGTTAAGAGCATAATATACAGCAAACTGTTATCATAAACGTTAGCCAATGTGAAAACACGCTCTGGGTGTGCAAAGTGAGTTTGCAGGGATTCTATAAGCATCATAAATGGAGTAGCCATAACCCCCAAGATACTGATAAGCAGCATTTTTGAATGCTTTAGTTTTAATAATTCGCAGTAAATAAGCTTAAGCAATGCTGCCACCTCCAATCAATCTGGAAAAATAATCTTCTAAATTTTCCTCAGCTGCATTTATCTTTGTTACAAGCAGCCCGTTCTCAACAAATGCTTTGTTGATTTCCCCAGAGTTGCAAGTGAAATCAAAAACTTTTATTGTATTGCCCTGTATAGAATAGTCTGTAATCTGATATTGATTTTCTAATATTTTTGCGGCTGTTTCCCCATCAGACAAATCAAATTCAATATATCTGCGATTGCGCTTGTGAAGCTCTGACATGTTAACCTCCTCTATCAAGCGGCCCTCATGCATAACACCAATAATATCTGCAATTTGTTCAATCTCACTTAAAACATGGCTTGAAATAAAAATAGTAGTACCTTTGCTATGACTTAATTCAGACAGGAATGAACGAATTTCAGAGATACCAATAGGATCAAGTCCGTTTATCGGTTCGTCAAGTATCAATAGTTCTGGCTCGTGCATTATTGCTGCTGCAATGCCAAGTCGCTGTTTCATTCCCAATGAATAGTCAGCAAACACTTTACTTGTTTCCTTATCTAATCCCACACTACGTAATGCATCCTGTACCGAATTTTTACTAAGCTGTCCTCGTAGTTTAGCGATTATTTGCAGATTTTCATATCCTGTCAAATTATTATAGAAACCCGGCGTTTCAATAATAGAGCCTACTTTCCTATAAAGAGTATGAATATGTTCTTTATAACTTTTACCAAATAGCCTAATTATTCCTCCTGTTGGATAAACAAGCTGTAACATCATTTTCATAGCAGTCGTTTTTCCAGCCCCATTTCTACCAAGCAAGCCGTAAATTTTTCCTTTTGGAACATGAAGATTGATGTTATCAACAACTGTTGTAGTTCCATATTGTTTAGTAAGATTTTCTGTTTCAATAATATTTTCCATATACATTTTCCTTTCTTATAATTTCTGTGTTGACCACAACCTTATTATCTATCCTAATACAACAGAAGCCAAGAAACCTACCGTCACAATAGAAAAAAGCCCCGACACTTTTCGTGTCAGAGCCCTGTTTTCAAGGATTTATAAGATTTTTTATCTAAGTTTAGCTCGCTTCATAATTATAAATATCTTCATTACAAAAAGTAAAAATAAGAGCATCGTTACATATGGTTCTCTTGCTACTGCAAAAAAGCAGATAGCCACAATACCTAAAACAACAGAACATTTTGTAGCAAAACCATACCATAACTCTTTATCAAAATGGGTAACTATAAGTTCAGAAATACCAACCATAATCATCACAATGAATAAAAACCAGTAGATGATAATATTTATTGTTGTTGTTTCAGTGAATGAAAGTAAATTGACGGAATAAATATATCCTCCCTCTGTTTTTCCATATAACGGTAGAAGAATAAATGCAATCGCCATTGCATCCAATACCCCAATAAGAAAACCATAAATCTTTTTAATGTTTGAGCTATTTTCTGTTTGAGCAAGACTTATTAGTTCATCCCCGGATAATAGTTCATCTATTGAAACAGAAAAAAATTTAGAAATACCTTTCAATGATTCAATATTAGGATATCCTTTGCCACTTTCCCATTTTGAAATTGCTGTTCTTGATACATATAATTGCTCCGCAAGTTGCTCCTGGGTTAAATTTTTCTTCCCTCTAAGCTGTTGCAACTTTTCATTAAATTCCAAAAAGTCCTTCCTCCCTTCTTAGTCTAATAAAAATAATCTACACTTCAAATTTCTTGTAGTATTCTTTAAATTTTTGGCAAGCTTACTTTCAAAACTTAATTTATCAAGTAATTCTTCGCTTATCCCATAAAGACTAAACTTCAAATTAACACCCTCTCTTTATGGTGATTACTATTATTATAATTGTATTTATTAGTATTATCAAAAATTTTTTAAATGTTGATATCACTAAAAAGTGCACACCCCCACCTACAAAATGCACCCACCTTACTAAAATATGATATGCTCCCTTTATAGAAGACAGTTTAAATAATAAAACTGTTATTACTATAGAGGGAGTACTTTTTTATGGCAAGAAAAACAAAGATATCATATGAAATTAAAATTAAATTTGTAGAAGAATATTTAAAGGGAAATATCTCTCAGAAGCGTATAGCCAAAGAACTGGGATTAAATAGAAGCAGCATCCAAGAATGGATACGTAAATATAAAATCTCCGACCCAAAAGGATTAAGAACTACTGAGAAGAATTCATATTATAATTCTGACCTTAAGCTTAGTGCAGTTAAAGATTACATTAATGGAATTGGTTCATTAGCAGATATATGTTTAAAATATAGTATTTCTAATAAGAGTGTTCTCAGAAAGTGGTTAAACAAGTATAATAAATGTCATAAAACATATAAATCTCATAATAACAAAGGAGATCGGATTATGACTAACGGAAGAAAAACTACATACGAAGAAAGAATTGAAATAGTTGCATTTTGTATTGCTAACGCTAACGATTATAAATTAACTGCTAATAAATATAATGTTTCTTATCAACAAGTATATACTTGGATTAATAAATATAAGCAAGGTGGATATAATACGCTAGTCGATAGACGCGGTAAACATAAAAACATCGAAGAATTAAGTGAATCAGAAAAAATTGCTACACAATTAAAGCTTCTAGAAGCTGAGAATAGACGTTTAAAAATGGAGAATGATTTCTTAAAAAAGTTAGAAGAAATCCAAAGGAGGTAGATAAATATATAGCAATCATGGAACTTAACAAATCGGGATATTCAATATCACAATTATGCAACTGCGCAAAGATTTGTAGATCTTCTTATTATAAATGGTTAAATAGAAAAGAGACACAAAGAGATATCGAAAATAAACAGATTTTGAATGAAATCATTAAAATATATACAGAAGTAAAAGGTATCTATGGCTATAGAAGAATAACTTTGAACTTAAATAAGACTTTAAAATCTAGTTACAATCACAAACGTATTTATAGGCTAATGAAATCTATTAATATATCTTCTATAATTCGCAAGAAGAGAAAAAGATATGTTTATAGCACACCTCAAATAACTGCTGAAAATTTATTAGCTAGAGAATTTACAACTGAAAAGATTAACGAAAAATGGTTAACTGATGTTACAGAATTCAAATTAACTAATGGAACAAAAGCATATTTAAGTGCAATTTTGGATCTTGGAGACAATAGCATTATTTCGTATGTATTAGGAACTTCTAATAATAATAAATTAGTTTTTGATACGTTAGATAAAGCTATTATAACTAATCCGACGGCAACGCCACTATTTCATAGTGGTCGCGGATTTCAATAC
The DNA here is from genome assembly GCA_041861885.1 of Haloimpatiens sp. FM7315. NCBI lineage: Bacteria > Bacillati > Bacillota > Clostridia > Eubacteriales > Clostridiaceae > Haloimpatiens > Haloimpatiens sporogenes. The sequence continues at coordinate 877,551 of JBGVUE010000001.1, read as the reverse complement.
ACAAGTAAGAGTTTTAAAGTTAAATTAGATGCAATTAATGCAAAACAAAGTATGTCTAGAGTTGGTAGATGTATTGATAATGGACCTATGGAAGGTTTTTGGGGAATATTAAAATCTGAAATGTATTACTTAGAAAAGTTTTATACTTATGAAGATCTTGAAAAAGCTATAGATGAATATATAAAATTTTATAATACAAAAAGAATACAAAAAGCTGAAAGGCATGGCTCCGCTTGAATATAGGAACCATACCTTAGTAGCATAATTTTTTTATTATTTCTCCTGTCTACTTGACAGGGGGCAGTTCAGTTTATTTCAACTTTTATTTTTATTATTTTAAATTTAATTTAGCTAGTGCTTCTGTTAAATTAAAGTTAACTACATCTAATTTTCTTGTTGTAAAATTTTATAATAGGTATTAGCTGTTAATGCATAAACTACTGTGTACAATACTGAAAATACTAAAACTGCCACAGCTACAGCAATTATGAGTGTAGTTACATCAAATAAACCAAATAAGGCTAAAAGCTTTGATACTACTTTGAAAGCAACTGCGATGTGGATTGTTGAAACTATTAGAGGAAGGAAAAATACCATTAGCACTTGTTTATTAATAGTCTTTTTAACCTCTTCTTTGCTCATTCCCACATTTTGCATTATTCTAAATCTCTCACTATCCTCATAGCCTTCAGTAATTTGTTTATAGTAAATTATAAGAACCGTCCCCATTGTAAACAATAATCCTAAGAAGCTTCCTATAAATATGAAACCTCCATTTGTTACATAAAAGTTTTCTCTTTTTGTATAAATACTCCTAAAAATATGATGTTTACCTGTACATATACTACTTTTTAACGAATCACTGAACTGAATTATATTTTCTTTATCACCGCTAATATCGAAGAAGATGTTGTAATCAAGCATTTTTGATTTTTCATCCTTATTTGTTTTACATATATCATTTAATGTTTTCATATCCTTAACGATAACAACATATTTATCCCTTATGTTGTTTTTATTTTTATTTACTATTTTTAGTTTGTTAACTTGATCTTTTATTTTATATTCTAACCCATTAATTATGATGGAATCATATTGAAAATCTTTAACTACTGAAAAAATAAGCACTTCATTTTCTTTAAGTGATACATTTTTGCTTTCCATCTTATTATAATCTTCTAATGTATAAGCTTCTATTTCTGTAATATTTTCAAAGAAACCTTGCTTTATTTTGGGAGTTTTAAATGAGTTTTTCTCTCCCTCAACCAGTAATTTTTTGTTATAATACTGTATTTTATTTTTTAAGGTTACATTTTTCTTTTTAGCCTCTTCTTGTACTAGATTTATTACTTCATTCTTTTCTGCATCTGTTACATTTTCTATTGATATATCAGCATCTAAAGGATAAGCAATTTTCAAGCTGCTTTCTTGTCCATAATATAGTGCTGCTGTTGTGGATACTGTTATTAATACCGCTGTACTAAGGATACAAATATTAGCCAGGCCCACAGCATTTTGTTTCATACGGTAAATCATACCAGATACTGAAATAAAATTCTTTGTCTTATAGAAAAAGCTCTTGTTTTTCTTTAATAACTTTAAAAATGCTATACTTCCTGCTGTAAAGGTACTGTATGTTCCTACCATAACTAAGATTACAGCTATAAAAAATACATCAAGTGAATTTAATGGTGAATCTATAGTAAGAGCCATTCCATATCCAACTGCTAACTCTATAACACCTAAAATGGATAATATCCAAGATGTTTTTGGTTCTTTTTCTCCTTTTTGACCACCTTTTAATAATTCAATAGGATTTGTAACCTTAACTTGCAAAATATTCGCCATTAAAATAACAATAAAAATGGCACTAAATAATTCTATAGTTCTTACTATTGATGGCATGGATATCGAAACTGTAGATGAAAAAGTTATTTTCATTTTTAATAAGTTTAGTAGTATTAAATATAATAACTTTTCCATTAAAATTCCGCCTAAAACACCTAAAATCAAACTAATAAAAGCTATTATTAATGTTTCTATAGATAGAATTTTTCCAATATGCTTCTTTTCCATTCCAAGTACATTATAAAGCCCTATTTCCTTTTTTCTTCTCTTTATTAGAAAACTATTAGTGTAAAATAAAAATATTACAGAAAATATAGCAATGATTATATCTCCAAATCCTAAGATTGTGATTAATCCATCTCTCCCTCTAATATTATTCAATCCTTTATTTAATGATAAAGAATTCATCACGTAAAACATAATAATTGAGCATATACAAGTTAAGATGTATGGAAAATAGGTTTTACTATTTTTCTTTAAATTTGTCTTGGCTAATTTGATATAAAATAAACCATTCAACTTAAACACCTCCTTTAGTAGTTAAAAGAGTTAGCGTATCTGAAATTTTTTGATACATTTCTTGATTCTCCATTGAACCACGATAAATTTGATTGAATAATTTTCCGTCCCTTATAAATATTACACGACTTGCATAGCTTGCAGCCATAGTACTATGAGTAACCATAATAATAGTTTGTCCTGATTTATTTATATCCGAGAATAAATTTAAAAGTTCTGTAGATGATTTTGAATCTAATGAACCCGTTGGTTCATCTGCAAGAACTAATTTTGGACTTGTGATAAGCGCTCTTGCTACTGCAGCCCTTTGCTTTTGTCCTCCTGAAACCTCATAAGGATATTTTTCTAATATTTCTTTTATTCCTAGCTTATTTGCAATAGGATCTAATCTTATCTCCATTTCCTTATATTTCTTTCCTGATAACACTAATGGTAAAAATATATTATCTTTTAAAGAGAATGTATCAAGTAAATTAAAATCTTGAAATACATATCCTAAATGGTTTCTACGAAAAGCAGATATTTCACTCTCTTTTATGCCAGTAATATTTTTTCCTTCTAACGAAACTACTCCACTTGTAGGTTTGTCTAAAGATGCTAATATATTAAGTAATGTAGTTTTACCTGAACCTGACTCTCCCATAATTGCAATATATTCACCTTTTTCTACTGAAAATGAAACATCTGATAATGCTTCAACCTTGTCTCCTCCAAATCTTGTAGTATATATCTTTTTTAAATTCTTAATTTCTACTAATGTCATAATTAATCCCTCCAATTTTTACTCGCAAGTTAATTATAGATAAAAAAGAAATGTACTGCCTTAACTTTGCCTTACATTTCCTTTTTTAACCTTACTTCTATGTAAGGTTACTCTATATTAATCTTTTCTGCCCTAAAATCAATAGCTACTTTTGTGCCTTTTCCCAATTCTGATGTGATATCTATTTTATGGGACAGTTTTTTTATGATTTCCTTACATAGATATAACCCTATTCCTGTAGACTTTTTGTCCATTCTTCCGTTATATCCTGTAAATCCTTTTTCAAAAACTCTTGGAATATCTTCCGGTGATATTCCCATACCTGTATCTTGAATTATTAAAGTATTTTCTAAATTCTCATCCATATAAATTGATATGGTTCCCTTTTTTGTATACTTCAAAGCATTAGATAAAATCTGCTCCAATACAAAGGTAATCCATTTTTCATCAGTTAATACACTGCAATTTAACTCCTTAAAATCTAATGAAATCTTGTTATATATAAAGCCAGATGCATACTTTTTTACTACTTGACAAAGGATATCCTGAAGTGAATATTCCTGAATCTTTAAATCAGAAGATAAGTTATCTAATCTTACATAATGAAGCACCATCTCTACATATTGTTCTATCTTAAATAGTTCCTGCTCCATAAGCTTTTTTCATTACTTCCTTCCATAGATTGAACAATCATAGAAAAAGCAGCAATAGGAGTTTTTATTTGATGTGCCCACATGGTGTAATAATCTATCATTTCCCCGTATTTATTATCAGTATTGTATAATATAGTACATTTATCTTTATATATGGCTTCTACAATATTCTGATAGTCATTTTCTATCAAGCTTTTTGCTTGTGGTAGCCTATCCAACTTAACCTCTACCCCATTAAGAACATCATTTAAAAATATATGCTTATTATAATATAGAACAAAGTCATATACACTAAATATTAAAGCTAATGTGGTTGTTAATAATGCTGCATATAAAACAGGCTCTAAAGGAATATGATACAAAGAATAAACCATAAAAAATATTATTATAAATACACAAAACTTGGTTATTATTTTAAATTTGTCTTTAAAATAGTAAGTTATTATGTCAAAAATACTCTCTTTTCTCATCCTAATCACCTATCATGTATCCAATTCCCTTTTTAGTTTTAATAAAATCTTTGAGGCCTATATTCTCTAATCTCTTTCTAATTCTAGTAACATTAACCGTTAAAGTGTTATCATCTATAAAACTGTCACTTTCCCATAATTGTTTCATAATTTCATCACGTGAAACAGCTTTATTTTTGTTTTCTAAAAGGACTTGTAATATTTTAAATTCGTTTTTACTTAAGTCTATTTTGTTATCTTTATATGTAAAAGTCATATCGCCTAAATTAAGTACTGCTCCCTTATTCTCTAGAATGTTTACCTGCCCTTGAAAAGAGTATGCTCGCCTTAATAAAGCTTGTACTTTTGCCACTACTACATTAAGGTCAAAAGGCTTAGCAATAAAATCATCCGCCCCCATATTGATAGCCATAATCAAATTCATATTATCACTTGCAGAAGAAGCAAAAATTATTGGAACCTTGGATATTTTTCTAATTTCCGTACACCAATGAAAACCATTATAAAAAGGCAATGTAATATCTAAAATAACCAGTTGAGGACCATATTTTATAAATTCATCCATAACATTGTTAAAATCAGAAACTGTTTCTGCTTCGTATCCCCATTTGCATAACTGATTATTTAATATGGTTGATATAGTTGAGTCATCTTCTACAATTAGTATTTTATACATGTTACTTCTCCTTTTACCGTTATTTGTTTCGTATATTTACATAATAAAGTGCTTGTATGTTTCAGTCAAGTTTCTCCAATGCATTACACATTATTAGCCTGATTGGTAGTTGAATAATTAGAACCTAAACTCTTAAAATACATCTATTTCCAAGTTTGATTTGATAATATTACCATCAATTCAACATCAAGCTATTTCGTTAACAAAAACTAATGAGGTGGCTTTGGAATTATTTTTAAAATCTATACGACAACTCTCTTGACAAACACCGAATCTGAAGACTCGATGCTTAGCTTTAACTAAGCGAATTCACATTTTATATGCTTTCCTTCTATAATGTCATTTACAATTCTAAAATCAAACTCCTTTTCTTGATGAATTAAACAACAATAATATTCTACACATTTAGTACGTTCCTCTTGCGCTATAATTTTTGAAATATTACAATAATCAAAAATTCTTGTTTTTCCAAAACCAAGTACTAGTTTTTGATACTTCAAACTTTTATCATTGTTATTAAGTATTAAAATTTCTTTCCCGAAATTATATTTTAACCATTGATAAAGTGACCTACACCCTATATAAAGGGCAAAAGCAGCTACAAATAACATTAGAAGTATATCTTTCATAGACCATTGAAAGAGTTTTAGATTCAGTGTTTCCAGCAGCATATCCAAAATTATACATAATCCCACTGGCAACATAAAAATTGAAAAGAAAAGGTATCCGCCAGTTCCAAAGAAACCTTTTTTAATATTTATTATCACCTTAAGAACATTGTCCTTTTCATATAAATATTCTACTTTTTTCATTTTCAGCTTCACCTCAAATTTCTATGATTTCTATTACTACACCAAACTATTCAATTCTTTAATATCATCTTCATCCAAAGGAATTTCATTTTCAAGCTTGTTTTTTATGCTTCTAAGTTTAAGCACCTTATCCTTCTTACGCTTGTTATAAGGTAACATAGTTTTAATATTTCTGTCTATTTCTGATTTTATATATGCGAGTTGTTCTCCCTTTATTATAGGAGTTGATACCTTACCATACTTTAACTTTTTTCTTATAGAAACAATATATCCACAACTAATAAAAATTATTGTAGTAATATAAGACGATATTATTGCTGTTTTACTAATTCCTAAAATATACCCCAGAACAAAAAATAAAGATAGAATAATTAAAAGATAGATAAAACTAATAATATTTTTTAAAATCCCATTCAATTTGTTTTTTCCCCTAACAATTTATATGAATTGAACTATCTATTTGCAAATAATTTACTAAGGTTTAATTTCTTTTTTCGATTATACCATAAAGTTTAAGTTAAAGTTAAAGTTAAATATAACCATATTTATTCCTTTTTTTCTAATATCTTTTTTGTTATCATTTTTACCATTATACTCTCGTATCCCTAGCTTCAAAACTCTTTTTTATCGGCTTTATCTACCTCAAAAAACGCAAAAAGCCCTTACATCAAGGACTTTCTATTGTATGAATATGTGAGTTTATGTATGTCTAAGGACTATGATTTTGATACAATTTAGCGACTTTTTCATTAAAGGTATTGATTTTAATATCGCTAAATTGTATAGAATTTCTGCTAAAGGGTGCACACCAACAAACCCTACTCTTCTTTCTGAATTATTTTTCCACTAGCTATTTCATCTTTCAATAATTCATATACATAGCTAGCACTTTCTCTATAAAGACCTGTTTCTGCATCAGTTAACTTTTCAAAAACAATAGAATTATATACTGTTTCCATAGCATCCTCTAATTTATAATTTTCTTCTTCACACAAATACTTTATTAAATCTTGAGTTATACCTTCAATAAGTTCTTTAATCACATTCATTATTATTTACCTCCAAAAATTTTAGATATTGTATAGCTTTTTGGGTATGAAATGAATATTGATTTGAAAATTTCTTATAACTCATTTCTTTTACTAATACATTAATATCTATTAATCCTCTAGTAAAGGTTCTAAACAATAATGCCAAATCATCATCTGCCACTGGTCCTGCAACTATATCATACTTATTATCTATATTGCAATTTATACTATTTATTTCTTTAAAATTTCTATCCCTATTGTTTAATACAAAAATAGCCCATTCTTTTGTAGGTGATTCAAAGGATTTTACATTTAATTCATTATATACATTTATATCTTCATCAAAATTAAATACAGTTACATGGGGTGTTCCTCCATAGATTTTAGCTACTCTTTTTGCCATTAACTCCGCTTGTTCTTCAATAGCTGTACAATAGAATCCTTTGCCAAAATCTTTATATGGTCTACATTTATCTAAATTAATGTCTGAAATTATTACATTTGAACCATGATACAACCTCATATTAGATATCCCCCATTATTTTTTGAAACTAAAATCATGTCTTCTATTGCATCTTCAATGCTTAAAGTATGCTCAATCTCATAATTTTCAATTAAAAAATTTAAAGCATTATATTTTTTTAAGTAATTATAGGAATCTTTGTAGGTAACTGAAAATTTATCTGCAAATTCAGCTACACATACAACCATGTAATCTATTTTATTTTTTCTTCCCTACTCATAAAATCACCTTTTCTAATATTATTGAAATAGCTATATTAATATTATTATACAACATTTATTTTTTATCTACTATAATAAATAATTGCTTACAACAACTTCATATATATTAAATTTATTAAATGTATTTTATAAATTATAAATGAGGTACAAAAACATAAACCGCCTGTAATAGAGCTTTTAAGTCACTTACAGACGATTCTAAATATGTATAGTGGAAGCGAAGCACAGCCTTTAAAATTCATTATTTTACATGGCTATTCTCCATCTTCATTCTTATGCAAAGCAGATTCCTCATACGCTACCGAATGCATTTCTTTAATATTGCTATATAATTTCTTTAAATACGAATCTGATAGATCTAAAATTGGTTCATACATAAAAGAATTTATATGTATGTTCTCAGGTGTCATTAAATTAACTTCTTCTAAGACTTTTATTTGGCTAATATCATTATTCTCCTCTTTGTAAAGCTTGAGTAATTCACATGTCTGATTTCTAGTTATATTCTTTATTTTCTGTTTATCACTTATTCTAGTCATCATAAATTCTTCTGCCAGTAATCTAATTGCCATAGACAAAACTATCTTATTTTCTAAGTTTATTCTTTCAGTATCCTCTTGCACTACTTTTTCTGCTTCTTCGAATAAAACACTGACAACTTTTCTATTTTTAGCCTTTAATTTTTTAGGTACTCTCCATACTTCATTATATATTGATTCCAAATCTGCTACAGTTATATTATTAGTACCGTCTTTTATATGTAACAAACTAGTTAGCTTTAAAAAATTAGGTGAATTTTTCACTTCTAAATATTCACTTAAGTTTCTTACAAATGGAATTGAAGCTATCATAATTTTATCCTTGCTATTTATCTCATCTTTCCATACATTAAATATATTTTTCAAATATCCACCTTGAACAAGCTTTATGTTGTTATCATTCTTATGAACCATAAAACTATTGTTTCTTGGTATTCCTAATCTATTTATTACAGTCCTATAAAAATCAAAATTATGGGTAAGTATTATCATTCTAAATATACCCGATTTTAATATATCATTTAAATATTCAATGATAGCATATTTATTCTTATAATCAAATGAGTCTGCAATATCATCAATAACTACCAGTACATCTTTATTTAGCTTAATTAAAGCTTCTATTTCGAAAATTAAATTAAGTATATATAAAGCTCTCTTCTCACCATTACTTAAAACATTAATTAGTGTTGTCCTATCTACATCTTTATAATTTCCACTTTCATTATACTTAAAGTTAATAGTTGGAGTATTTTCTTTCAAAATTACATCTTGCTGATTATCAATTTTCACTATAAACGGCACATCAAATCTTTCATTAAAAATTTCAACCACTTGATCCCAAGCTGTTTTTTGCCTCTTAGCTTCCTCTACAATTTTTTTTAACTGTTCTTTTGACAATTTATATATGTCAACTAATGCTTTGATTTCTTCCTCCTTTTGCTTTAAATAGCTTAACCAAATTTCTTTTTTTAAACTATCTATATTATCTAAATATGATATAATTTCCGGGGTATTTTCTAACAAAGTTCTTAATTCCTTCATCGCAGCATTTTTGTTTAATTTTTCATCCAATTTTTCAAACCTAATTAACAAATCAGCATTATTAAAAATCTTGCTTTTTTCACCCTCTAATAAAGCATCCAGCTCTTTCTTACTATTTATCTCCTTATCTTTAATTATTACTTTATTTTTAACTTTAAAAAATCCATTATCATTTAAATTTTTTCCTATGACACTTACATTATTATGATTAAAAACGCCTTTGGTAAAATACTGAGATTTAGTTATTAATTCATCATATTTTTCTATATATTCTTTTATTAATATTTTAGTATCTTTATCTTTTAGAAACTCAATCACTTTTTCATTTATAATTGTTTTGTATTTTATATTAACTGGAAAAGAAAAGTCCTCAATCAACGACTCTATTTCCTCAAAACATTGAAATATATCTCTAGGCGTTCTTCCCCATGCATTGCTTATTTCTATTTCTATATTATCCTTACTTTTTATTCCACATAACGGTGATATCTCTTTTAACAAGGTATCTTTCTTTTTTTCTAGATCAGAATGTATTTTATCATACTTTGCTTTTAATTCTTTATTTACCATCAGCATTGAAACTTTTTTTGACTCATAATCTTCCTTATATGACTCGATTACAAATACATCCTCTGAGCTCACATCATCTCCATTACTTTTAATAATTGAAGCATGAGAAACCTTTTCAGTGTTAATTAAATCTTGTGGCGCTTCTTCATTAGATATACATTTCACCGTTTTAGCAAATGAAGTCTTCATTGTTCCATTTGGAGCATAAATACTACAAGCTCTTTTACTTGTAAAGTCAAAAGTATGCTGCAATTCCTTAATACCAAAGCAATTAGTGAAATTAATTTTAATTTTATCCATATCTACTATTCACCCCTAAAACTTAATCAAAATAACTTAATATTGTAAACTTAGCATTTATTAATTATGAATATGCTCCCCAATCTCTCTTTAAAAACCATCTTATTGGACTCCAAGTAACATAATTCTTTGGTTCAAATGACTCGTCCAATATTTTTATATCAAGTATTTGTGATGGTAATATTGATAAATTATGATTGCTTGATGGACTATCTAAATCGTAAAAATGATACCTATCTTGACCATCTCTGTATCTCCTACTTGGTCCAAAATCAAATGGTACACACGTTCTTGAAATTATACCTTTCTCATAAGAGTCAAATTTTAATAATACTAATTTCTTTTGGTTAATAGCTTGAATAAATTTTTGATGCATTGCCTATCTCCCCTTTATAATATTTATCAATAATTGGCTTTTAATCATATGGACTTTATATTATTGATTGCTATGGATTTTGCGTAATCCCTATACAAATAACATCTAATCAGTTATTTATATTTCCATTTTTTCTATGTTAAGAATATTATACTATAATATTCTTAATTTATATATATTTTACAATATTTTGTCATGATATTATAATTTTATTAATTAACCATACTTTTAATATACCACCTTAACTATTTTATAAAATAATAAAAAGGAAGCCCACAGAATAAACATTACTTGTCAAATCTGTTAGCTTATTTTATACATATATATTCCACTCTATCTCCATACGATCCTTAAATATAAAAGTTATCTCATACTCTGAATGCACTACCACTTTTTCAATGGTGGCATTCCAAAGTTCCTCATCAAACTCAGTAATTAAGATATCTCTTGCTTTAAGCTCTTTTATAAATATTTCAATATTTTCCTTTTTGACACTTCTCTCAAGCTGCTTTTCATTAATGCCTTCGAGTCCATTTTTAATACTCTCATACTTTTCCGCTAAGGTCCTGTACCTTTCCTCATACTCAGCTTGATTTAAAGCACTATGTGCATTCTCCTCTACACATTTTTTTAACATTTCTGTAACTACCTCAAGCTCATTTTCCAACTTGGTTCTTTCTTTATCAAGCCTTGAAGTATCCATTAAGGATTGTATTATTACCTCATAACCCTCTATGATTTCTTCTTTGTTTTCAATTAAGCTATTAAATGCTTCAACAAATGCCTGCTTTATTTTATCTTCATATAGATGTGGAGTACCACAATTTTTATCATTTTTAAACTTTGAGTTGCATTGCCATATAACTCTACGGTATTTACTGGTGGAGTGCCACACCTTACTTCCGTAAAAGCTTCCACATTCACCGCATACTATCTTTCCTGAAAAACAGTTTCCACTGGTCTTATACCCTTTTACCTTTTTTCTTTTTTAATTTCCTGCTGAACTAGATCATAAACCTCAGTAGAAATTATAGCAGGATGGCTATTTTGAACATAATATTTTGGAACTTCTCCTTCATTGATTTTCTTTTTCTTTGTAAGAAAATCAACTGTAAAACTTTTTGAAGTATGGCTGATCCTTTGTACTTCTCATTTTTAAGAATGCTCATCACCGTACTAGGTTGCCAAATTTCTTTACCTGCTGGTGTTGGTATTTTATTTTCACTTAATTGTCTTGCAATTGCTGATGGATTTTTACCCTCAAGAAAAAATTTATATATCTTTCTTACAACTTTAGCCTCCTTTTCTACAATCTTAGGTAATCCATCTTCTCCTTTTTCATATCCAAGAAAATGTTTATAAGGCAGACTTACTTTACCATCAGCAGAGAGATTACTTATGGCAAAAGATAATAAAAATAACAGAAAATATACTATAGAAGAAAAAGAATCTGTGGTAGCAAGACTGTTACCTCCGGAGAATTGTACTCTAACAAAATTATCTAGAGAAACAGGAATAAGGAAGGGTTCTTTATCCACATGGAAGTCTAAAGCTATGCGTGGAGTTACAAAGGATAGAAGAAAAAGCGAAAATAAAATTACCTCCAAAGAAAAATTTCATACAGTTATGGAGACATATACAATGTCAGAGGCGGAGCTTTCACGATATTGTAGAGAAAAAGGCTATTATGTGCAGCAAATAAAAGACTGGAGGGTAAAATGCTTAAATGCCAATGAAAGAGTGGTAGATAACATAAAGAATTTCTCTGAGGAATTAAAAGAAGAGAAGAAAAAAACAAGGAACTATCAAAGGAGATAAGAATAAAGGATAAAGCATTAGCTGAAACAACAGCACTGTTGGTACTTAGAAAAAAGTTAAATGCCCTTGAAGAGGAGCAAGAGGAAGATTAATAAGCCTAGAAAATCGCAAAAGAATAGTAGGGTTAGTTAAAGAGGCTAATAAGAGTGGAGCAAGATTATCTAAGGCCTGTGAAGTAGCAGGAATAAATGTAAGAACGTATGAGAGGTGGATTAAGGAAGAAAAAATTAAAGAGGATGGGAGAAAAGGAGCCTTACGGCCAGAACCTAAAAATAAGTTAAGTAAGGAAGAATATCAAAGTGTTTTAAATATTGTTAATAGATCTGAATTTGCAGATTTACCACCTTCACAAATAGTTCCTGCATTGGTGGACAGAGGTATATACATAGCTTCTGAATCAACCTTTTACAGAATACTTAGAAATGAAAAAATGCAGCATCATAGAGGTAATACTAAAGCACCTAAAAAAATTAAAATACCAACAACTCATGTAGCCAATGGTCCTAATCAAGTTTGGACATGGGATATAACTTGGCTAAATACTTATACTAGAGGAATTTATTTTAAATTATACATGATCATAGATATATTCAGCAGAAAAATTGTAGCCTGGGAAGTATGGTGGGAAGAGAATGGCGAATTAGCTTCAGAACTTGTAGAAAGGGCTATTTTATCAGAAAAAATTAAAGGGAAACCTCTTGTACTTCATTCTGATAATGGGGCTCCTATGAAGTCATATACTTTAAAGACAAAATTAGAAGCTTTAGGTGTTCTTTCATCTTACTCGAGACCTAGAGTAAGCAATGATAATCCTTTTTCAGAGGCACAATTTAAGACTTTAAAATATAGGCCTAATTATCCACAGGATGGGTTTAAAACTATAGAACAAGCTAGGGAATAGGTACTTGAATTTGTAGACTGGTATAATAATATACATTATCACAGTAGCTTGAAATTTTTAACACCTAATAGCAGACATAATGGTAAAACTGATGAAATAATGAGTAACAGAAAAAAAGTTTATGAAGCCGCAAAGAAACTAAATCCACAGAGATTTAATAGAGGAATAAGAAATTGGGATTTAAATGATAAAGTTGCATTGAATCCTACGAATGAAATTAAAGATAAAATCAATAAAGGAATAATTTAACAAACACTTTATGTATTTTAATGAAAATCATCTTTGAATTTCACATGTTAAATTATTGAATAATTTTAAAATATAAAAAGAGAATTATCACAATAGTTTTTATAATTTATGCGACAAATCTCTTGACAAACACCGTGCTCTTTTTTAGATATATTTGATAATAAATTTATGGATAAGCTTTGAATAAAAATAATGCCACTAATACTTGGCACAAAACAATTAAAATATCTAATTGACAAAATTTATTAGGTCTTGTATTATTTAATTGTAAACTAATTATTAGCTTTAAGTTGACAATTAAACAATCGGAGGAATTTCTATGAAAATAAAAACTAAAGAATTAATTCTAGTATCACTCTTCGCAGCACTAACAGCTGTAGGTGCTTTTATTAGAATTCCAATTCCTTATGTACCCTTTACTCTCCAATTCTTGTTTTGTGCCTTTGCTGGAATGCTCTTAGGTTCAAGATTAGGAGCTCTCTCTCAGATAGTATATGTCACAATTGGACTAATTGGTGTTCCTGTTTTCACAGAGGGCGGAGGTCCTGGATATATTTTTAAACCGACCTTTGGATATTTAATAGGTTTTATTGTATCTGCTTATGTAATTGGAAAAATAACAGAAAAAATAAAAGAACTCACTTTAGTAAAGGCATTATCAGCTACTTTATCAGGGTTGTTTTTTGTATATTTACTTGGTGTTCCATACTTATATCTAGTCTACAATTTATACTTAGGAGAAAGTAAAACTGTAGAATGGGCAATATTTTATGGATTTACAATTTGCATAGGCAGCGATTTGTTGTTAAGTTTAATTGTAGCTGTAACTGCAGTAAAGGTAGTAAGTTTTGCTAAAAAAATAGACTCTCATTAAATTAAGTATAGGAGATAAAAATGGAAAATATAATTTTAAAATTAGAAAACAAGATAAATAAAGGTGAAACCATTAATTTTGAAGAGGCTCTGTTACTTTCTAATGTAGAAAATACAGAAGAACTACTTAAAGCAGCAGACCAAATTCGTATTAAATTTAACGGAAAAAACGTTGAATTATGTTCAATTATGAATGCAAAGTCTGGAAGATGTTCTGAAGACTGTAAGTATTGTGCTCAGTCAGCTCATTACTGCACAAATGTAGAAGAATACAACTTGGTAGATGAGAAAAAAGCTTTAAAATTAGCATTAGAAAATGAACATGAAGGAGTAAACAAATTTTCCCTTGTAACTAGTGGACGAGGACTTATGGGAGATGATTTTGAAAAAATTTTAGATATATATAAATATCTAAAAAAGAATGTAAAGATAAAACTTTGTGCTTCTTTAGGAATAATAGATTACAGCGAACTTTCTAAATTAAAAAAAGCAGGAGTGCTTTCATACCATCATAATCTAGAGACATCTAGAGATTACTATAAAAAAATATGTACAACTCATACTTATGACGAAAGAATAGAAACTATAATTAATGCAAAAAAAGCAGGATTAAAGATATGTTCTGGTGGAATTATAGGCATGGGTGAAACTATGGAAGATAGGATAAAACTAGCTTTAGAGCTTCAAAATTTAGAAATTGAATCTATTCCTATTAATGTGCTAAATCCCATAAAAGGCACACCTTTAGAAAACACTCCTCCATTAACACAAGAAGAAATATTAAAAACCATAGCTATTTTTAGATTTATAAATCCTAAAGCCTACATCAGATTAGCTGGAGGAAGAAATCTTTTAGAAAACTTTGGAGAAAGCTGTTTTAAAGCAGGTGTTAATGCTACTATAACGGGAAATTACCTAACTACTTCTGGAAATAAAATTTCAGAAGATATACAGATGATAAAAAATTTAGGACTGGAGATTAAAATAGATGAGTAAAGGAATATTTATTACTGGTACTGACACTCATGCAGGTAAAACGGTAGTTACTGCAGCACTTATGTATCTTTTACGAAAAAATAAATATGACAGCTGCTATTTTAAAGGAGCCTTAAGTGGTGCTGTAGAATGTGATAATAGACTTATTCCTGGAGACGCTAAATTTGCACTGGAAGTAAGTGGGCTTAAGGAATCTTATGAAAATATACTTCCTTATGTATATAAAAATGCTGTTTCCCCTCACCTAGCTTCTAAATTAGAGGATAACTTAATTAATATAGATGTAATAAAAGAAAAATTTAATATTCTTAAGAAAAAATATGACTACATAGTAATGGAGGGAAGCGGTGGAATAGTATGTCCTTTAATAAATACCGAAAATGAAGTATATCTTTTAGAAGACTTAATTAAAGAACTTAATATGAATGTAATTGTAGTAGCTAGAGCCTCTTTAGGCACAATAAATCATTCTGTTATAACTGTTAAATATATAGAAAGCATTGGTATAAAAGTTAAAGGTATCATAATTAATGGATATGAGAAAAATTATCTATGCGATGATAACATAAAAATGATTAAAAAACTTACAAATGTTCCTATTTTAGCTGTACTTCCAAAAATAAATTCTGTAGAAAGTTCTTTAGGAATAGAGAAGTTAAGAAATGAAATAGAAAAATCTTTAAATGTAGATGATTTAATAAATTCTATGGATGAAATCTAAACATAATAAATTATATATGAGGTAAAAAGAATGAATGAATATACAAAAAGAGATTTAAATTATATATGGCATCCTTGTTCTCAAATGAAGGATTACGAGGAACTGCCTCCTATAGTAATTGAAAAAGGAAAAGGTTGCTACCTCTATGATATTGAAGGAAACAAATATATGGATTGTATATCATCATGGTGGACAACTACCTTTGGACATAGCAATGACAGGATAAACAATGCTCTAAAAAAACAAATAGAACAAATAGAACATGTTATTTTTGCTAATTTTTCAAACAAAGCTGCAATAGATTTATCAGAGGAATTAGTAAAGTTAACACCAAATAGGTTAAAAAAGGTATATTTCTCAGATAACGGCTCTTCCGCAGTGGAAATTGCTTTAAAAATGAGCTTTCAGTATCATCAGCAAAGTGGAAATACAAAAAAACTAGATTTGCAGCTATTACTGGCGCTTACCATGGTGAAACTTTAGGAGCTTTATCCGTAGGAGATTTAGATTTATATAGCAAAATATACAAACCTCTCCTTTTAAACACAATGAGAATAGATGGACCTGACTGCTATAGATGTAAGTATGGTAAAAAAAGAGAAAGCTGCAGTGCAGAATGTTTTGAGTCTATGGAAAAAGCACTAGAAGAGTATAATGAAGAATTATGTGCTGTCATCATAGAGCCTATGGTTCAAGGAGCTGCAGGTATGAAGATGTATTCTCCTATATATTTGAAAAAGCTTAGAGAAGCTTGCGACAAATATAATGTACACTTTATAGCAGATGAAATAGCTATGGGCTTTGGAAGAACAGGAAAAATGTTTGCCTGTGAACATGCAAAAGTAAGTCCAGATCTTATGTGTCTTTCTAAAGGACTTTCTGCTGGATATATGCCTATGTCCATAGTAATGACCAGTGAAGAAATATATAATGCTTTTTATGGAGAATATAAAGATTGTAAGGCTTTTATACACAGCCATACCTATGCAGGAAACGCCATGGCCTGTGCTATTGCTGTTGAAAACATAAAAATCTTCAAAGAAGAAAATATATTAGAAAAAAACGAAAAAAAATCAAAGTTAATAAGTAAGCTTACATTAGAAAAGGCTAAGAACAACCCTTATATAGGAGATGTACGAACTTTAGGTATGATTACAGCAATAGAGTTAGTAAAAGATAAAAAACTTAAAGAACCTTTCCCATTGCAGCAAAGGGTAGGTTATGAAATTTACAAAATAGCATTAAAAAATGGACTTCTACTTAGACCAATAGGAAATGTACTTTATTTTCTTCCACCATATATAATAGAAAAAAATGACATAGAATTTATGGTGAACACTTGCTTTAAGAACATAGAAGATTATTTTAAAAAATAAAACATATAGTGATGTTTTAGAAAAGCTTAGAAAATTTGTAATTCTTGAAAGTAATAAAAAGATATCTGACGATTTAGATATCTTTTTTCAAACATAATCTTACCTTATACTTAGAGCTACACTATCATATTTAATAGCACCCGAATATGACAATGAAGTTCAGATAATAAGGTAAGATTTAGAATAACATATTTATATTTTCTTGTAATTTTAAGCTTAATCTAGATTTTGAATTCTCAAAGGTGAAAATAATCTATAATCCATTTGCTATATTTAACTACTGTTGATTAGAAAATAATTTAAGTTACTTTAATTGGTAATAATTTGCCATCTTTCATTCCATAGATTTCATCACACATATCTGCAATACTTTTAGAATGGGTTATCATAACAACTACTTTGTTTTCCTTATGAGCAATATCTAGCAATAAACTAATTACTGCATTTCCTGTATCATTATCTAAATTACCAGTAGGTTCATCTGCTAGTATTAGTTCAGGATTTGGAGCTAAAGCTCTTGCAATAGCAATTCTTTGCTGTTGACCTCCACTTAATTTTAAAACTCTTCTGTTTATTTCTTCTTTGCTAATACCAACTTTAGTCAATAAATCTAAGGCTCTTTTTTTCTATCTTTATGAGTAAACTTAGCAATCTCTAGAGAAAGCATTACATTTTCTAAAGCTGTTAAATGTGGCAGTAAATTAAATGATTGAAATATTACACCAATTTGATGACTTCTGTAATAATTTCTATTTGTATTATTTAAAGGTTTGCCCTTAAATAATATACTTCCTTCAGATACATTATCAAGTCCAGCCATAAGAGATAGCAGAGTAGTTTTTCCAGATCCTGAGCGACCAGTTATTGCATAAAGTTTTCCATTTTCAAAGGAAGCATTAGCATTTTTTACAGCATTAACTCTTTCATTTGAACTATTATATACATATGAAACATCCTTTAATTCTAATATATTTCCCATAATACACCTCCTATGTGCGGTTACTCAAAATTTTCATTGGCTCATATTTCATAATCCAGTAAGATGAAACTATACTTCCAGCAGAGGATATAAACAATCCAATTAATATTAGTCTAAAAATCTCTTTATTTTCCACTTTAATATCAATTTTATCTATAGGCTCTACATTAGTTTTATTTGTTGAAGAATCTTGTCCCATCATTATTACGTTTCCAAAAGTATTGGCTTCTTTTTCTTTTTCGGATTCCTTTTGAACTGTTATCTCCCTTTGAAGTAAATAGTCTGCTGCCTTTTGAGATACTGTTCCACCTGATATCACTCCAATACCTAATGCCAATGATACAACTATCAAAGTTTCAGTTATAAATTGAAACGCAATCTTTGACCTTTTAAGTCCTAATGCTCTTAAGATTCCTACCTCAAATTTTCTTTCACGTGTTATCATTGTCATAAGTAACATCATAATTGCAGAACCTGTTATAATAACAATAATCAAAAATATTTTGATTACAGAATTTAATTTTTCTAAAGGACCTGCCATTTTTGTATAAGTATCATCATTAGCATCCATTACGTAATTTTCTAGATTCAAACCTAAAGACTTAACCTCCTCCTTAAAAGCTTGAATATTCTTAGGATCATCTATAAAATAAGTCGCTGCATTTATAACAGGTTTTTGATCATCATTTCCAAATAAATCACGTGCTATAGTTAAAGTGGTATACACCTCATTATCTCTATACATATATGGAATAGGCATATTATTATCTTGTTGAATTTTATCTTGATATAATCCTATAATTTTTAAATTTGCTGACTTTTTTGCATCTCCTACAGATTTAACAATTAAGGTATCACCAACTTTTAAATTATTCAAATCAGCTAAATTTTTACTTATAACAGCAACTGGCTCTTTTTTGTTTACTTCTTCTTCAGTGTAAAATCTTCCATCTACAATAGCTTTGTTCCCGCTTCTAAACTCACTTTGATACTTGGGCTTTAAATTACTTACTAATTTAAGTTTAGGCATCTCAGTATTATCACCACTTACCGATCCTATTCTCATATTGACATTTCCATTATTAGTATTTTCACCAACAACTTTTTTATCTGTTGTCAAAGGTATCTCCTTAGTATAATCATAATCAGTAACATATTTAGATTTTGCATACCTATCTGCTTTATCTGTTGTTATAGGGTCTATCTTTACCTTTGTTGGACTTCCATTTTTCATATTTTGAATTGCTTTTTTGGATATTTTGCATATTGACTTTTAATGTAACATCATTTCCTAATTTTTTTCTAGTATTCTCTAAAGTTGCTCTTGTACTTGATTGAATTGATAAGCTTACTAAAACAGCTATTGAGATAACCAACATTATTATTCCTATTAATATACTTCTCCCTGGAATTCTTAAAATATTTTTAATTGCTAATTTAATACTTGTCATTTAAGTTCATCTCCTTTCCTTTTCTAATTGAATTATATAAAATTCAACATTAAGCTAAGATAAAGAAACAGGAATTGAAATGAAAAATGTACTGCCCTTTCCTTTAGTACTTTGTACCCAGACCATACCACCACATAAATCCACTACATTATTTATTAATGATAAACCTATACCATGAACGTTTCTAGTTGAATTTATACTGTAGTAAGGCTCCCAAATTTTTTCTTGTTCTTTCTTTGAAATACCAATACCATAATCCTTTACCGAAATAATAACAGCATTAAATTGTTCTTTTATACAGACATATATAGGAAATTCTTTATCACTGTACTTAATTGCATTATCTAATAAATTACAAATACATCTATATAACCATATTTTGTTGCCAAATATTAAAGACACTCCTTCTTCAGGAATATCTAGTTCTATCCTTCTTCCTATAGAAGAATATTCATCAACTGCCTGCGCTGTAACTAAAGCTACATCAACTAATTCTTGATTATTTTTCATTTGTCTTGAAGATAAAATCAACATATCATCAATTGTTTCTTTTACCTTATCTACATATTTATCAAGTTCCTCATTTTCGCAACCTGTTTCAATTTTAACTTTAAGAATAGCTAGAGAATTTCTAAGTTCATGAGAAGCATAAGAATTGAATTTTTCTAAGTCAGAGAATGTTCTATTTAATTTTTTCATGTTTTCATTATATGAAGTTGCTAATTTTACTATTTCATCATGTGAGTTTAACTTGTCTAAATATAAGTTTAAATTTTCAGGAGATAATTTTTTAATAGAATCAGTTATATAATCTATAGGTTTCATTGCAACAGTTGATAAATATCGGCTTAAATAAAAAGCAAATATTAAAATAATGCTAATAGATATTAAAGACATGAGTATTAATCTTTTTAATAGTTCATTTATTATTAATTTATCAAATTGAACAGTATTCACATTGACTTTTGATAATTTTTCTGGATTTGCCCCTATATTTTTCTCTAAAGACGTAACATTTTTAGGAACTTGATGTACTGTAACATAAACACCAGAAGGATATATTTTTTCAATTAAAGGCATTTTGCTTAAATTATTTTTTAAGGTTAAGTTGAAAATTATAAAGAGAATAGATAATGTTACAGCAATAAAAATACAATAAATTAAGGCTATTCTTGTTTTAAGTTTGAGCATAATCTATACCCCTTTCCTTTAATTGTTTCTATTACTGAATATCCTACTACGTTTTTTAGTTTTCTTCTTAAATTAGCTAGATGAACCCTTACAACATTAGAAAAAGAATCTATATTTTCATTCCATACATGTTCTAATATGTCTTCAGTAGATATAACCTCTGGATATTTAACAGCCATAAATTCTAAAATATCAAATTCCCTTGAGGTTAAAGTTATTTCTGTATTATCATAAATAGCAATTCTAGAAAGTGGATTTATACTCAGTTTTCCAATAGTTATAACTGGATTGCTTTTACCATAAGCTCTCCTGACAAGAGCTTGAATTCTGGCTCTAAGTTCTTCAAAAGCAAAAGGTTTTGTTAAATAATCATCTGCCCCACTATCTAAACCAAGAGTTCTATCTGAAATACTGTCTCTTGCTGTAAGCATAATAATAGAAGATTTTATATTTTCCTTTCTTAAAGTTTTACATATTTCAATACCATTTTTGCTTGGTAAATTTAAATCCAAAACAACAATATCGTATTGTGTTATAAGAGCTTTTTCTTCCCCTTCAAGTCCATCATTTGAAACATCTACAGCAAATCCTAGTTTAGTAAGACCAGTTTGTAGTGCCTTTGCCAATTCAACTTCATCTTCAATAATTAACAATCTCATAATTTACCTCCTTGTATCATAAATATTTATAATTATTTTATACAATAATTTTAATAATATCTACTAATTTTAAAGTTTTCTCTCCTTGTTTGTCTGCTAAGCATAATAAAAAAGCGGCTATTGCCGCGTTATTTCGCTTCGCTCAACTTTTTTGGCGAAACCCCTTAACTAGGCTGCTTTATCATCTTTTTATTATCAAATTTTATACAACTATACTTTTTTATGGGATATCATACTAATGTTTTTATCCTTATAATTCATATGTTATCCCATGAACACCTTCATATTTTTTGGTCTCATTATAGCCCCGCATTTTTCACAACTATATGTAGGCGGTTCTATTATATTTTCATCATCTATTTCATCAAATATTTCAACCACATCTCTTGGTATATATTCTTTTACTCCACATTCTGTACATATATACAAAACATCTTCTTCCTTAACTTCCTTAACTTCCTTTTCCTTACTTTGTTTTTCTTTTATTTTTGCTTTATATTTTGCTCTCTGTTTATCTTTTATTTTTTTACTCTTTTTTGCCACAGCAATAACCTCCCTTTATACATATAGTGGCTCTATTTTATCACGAATTATACCTTTAATAACACCATAATTATACATTAACTCTTCTATTTTTCTCTTATTTCCATTCATTATTTTTTCTCTAAATTTTTCTCTTACACTTTTATTTTTATAATATATATCATAAAATTTCATTTGTGCTCCACACTTCTCACATCTTAAGGGATTCACCCCAAATGTAAGCATTATTCTTGTTTGCCAATTACTCATTTTCCTCTTAAACTCAGCTACTTTCTCATTTACTAACTTAAAAAATTTATTCTTATGTTTTGTATTTTTTGCATATATTCCATAATATCTTATCATCTTAAAATTTTTTTCTGGTATATGTCTTATTAAGCTTACGAAATTTTTCCCAATTATCAACAAATATTTGTTTTATTACTCCACGCATTTATATCATTCCTATACTAATTTTTAAATATAATTATACCAAAAATATGTTTCCAAAATATAACTTTAAATATTTTCCTCACGCTTATATGCTTAGATTTTTCAAGCCCTAACGGGCTATTTTTAAAAGTGAAATTTTTTTAAATTCCTAAGAAATAACAAAAGGCCCAGACCAAGTCTGAACCTTAATTTTTGCATTAAAACAGCCTCAAGATTTTTATCTCTCAAGGCTGTTCCTTCTTATTTTCTTCTACAATACTATAATAACACATATAAAACGGACAAAACGGACAGGTTTTAAAATTTTAAAAATTTTACTTACCCTCACCTAATTGTTTTCTGTTTAAGTCTTCTAATTTTTTAACACTCTTATTATCTAATAATGATTTTAACTGTGTTCTTGCTATCTTGTTTAATTCTATAAGTCTTTGTTTTTCATCTAAACCTTTTTCAATAAAATTAGCATTCATGTTTTCAAGATTAGCCATTACAATAAGCTGTTCAATTGTTGCATAATCTCTTATATTACCTTTTGAATCTGGATTTTCATCCCGCCACTGCTTTGCGATTTTCCCAAACAAAGCCATATTTAACATATCTGCCTCATTTGCATATGTACATCCTATTTGCTTATTTGTTAAATCATTAGAAATTAGATTTTCTTTTATGGCATCTGTGTGTATTTTATAATTTACTTTAGAAAGCACACGATTTACATTCCATTCAAGAGATAGCTTACTATTTTCATCTTGCTTTAATCTTTGATAATCTTTAATTATATACAGTTTAAATTCTGGTGAAACCCATGATGCAAATTCAAAAGCAATATCTTTATGCGCATATGTTCCACCATATCTACCAGATTTTGAAATAATACCAATTGCATTTGTTACTGATATCCATTTCTGTGGTGACAATACAAACGCATTAGAACCAGATTCATTTTTAAACTGGTCGAATTCGACCAGTTTAAAATCTGGATTATTCATCTGCTCCCACAACCCTAAAAATTCTATAGTGCTTCTACTTCTTAACCAATTTTTGACTATATCAGCGGGGGCGTCTGGATTTTTATGTTTTGCAATATCAGTTAAACTAATATAATCATCTTCGTTTCCTTTTGAAACAACAGAAATATCTGCTCCATTTGCATGTATAGTTGCTTTATATTCTTTCTTTTTAGGCATTAATTACACCTCGCTTATCATAATAATTTAATAATATTATTCTATCATATACTTATTAACTTATCTTATTTTTTCTTAAAAATCTATCATGTGCTTTTCTTACACTATCTCCTGATGCATATGGACTTATGCTTGCTGCAACTTGATCCCATTCTAATCCATTAATATATCTTAAACTTAGGATTAATCTCATTTCGCTGTTATTTACACTATTTATATATCTATTTAATCTATTAAGTTCATAAAAACATTTTTTAAGATTTAGATCTAATAAACTCTTAAGATCCACAATCTCTGCTGTATATTTTCCTATTTTATCTAACACACCACTAGCATGTGGCATTCCTGTTAACCTTGCTGTACATGAAGTTGCAGTTATTTCAAGTTCATCTATCCTTTTTTGTATTTCTTCACCCATCCGTATTGCTTTCCTACCATCTCCGGTGAATAAGAGATGTGCTCTGCTGGTGGCAGCGTATCCAAACCGTACTGGCTTCGATTTCCCTTCGACCCATACGAAATGATCTTCTGTGGCTGTAAGCCCCTCATAAGTTATAACCTCCTTTACCCCACGATATATTAATCCTTCATGTGAAACAAAGTTTTCACCATCCCACACTTTATGTTCTAAAGTAATATTTTCTATAGGAACTCCAAACATTCTACTTGCTGTCATTTCATAAATCTTTCCACTGCTTTTAAAAGTATCTATAACCCATTTTTCTCCTGCAAGCCATGCTATAACTCTAGCTTCAATGGCACTAAAATCTGATACTATAAATCTTGAATTTTCAGATGGAATAAAAGCTGTTCTTATTAGTTGTGATAAAACATCTGGTACACTATCAAAAAGTATTTCTAGCATTTCAAAATCTCCTGCTTTAAGAAGTTCTCTTGCATATCTTAAATTATCCATACTGTTTCTAGGCAAATTTTGAGTTTGAACTAATTTTCCTGCCCATCTTCCAGTTCTACTTGCTCCATAAAACTTCATAAGTCCTCGTATTCTTTCATCCTTGCACATAGCTCTTTTCATAGCTTGATATTTTTTAACAGAAGTTTTAGATAAATCTTTTCTAAGCTTCAGTACTTTTTTAACAGTTTCATCTTCTACTTCTTCTAATAATTCTTTTACCTTTTCCTTAGATAAGCTCTTCACCTTTACGCCCTTACTTTCAAGCCATTCTTTTAACTGAGATGGACTATTAGGATTTTGAAGACCTGTTAAATTTATAGCTTCTTCTATCTTTTTATCTTGATATGCTTTATCACACTTAATAGCATTTTGAGCTAATAATTTATCTATCTTAACTCCACTATCATTTATCTTTTGATCCAAAACCCAAAGCTTCCATTCTTTTTCTGTTACTGGAAATCTTTCTAGCTTCTTTCTTATAGCTCTTTCAACTTCAACATCTTGCCTGCAATAATTTTTAAATATATTCCACTTTTCTATATTATCTTCCGGTAAATTACGAGTTCTGCTGCCATTAGCTTTAGTAGGTTTGCAAGGCATTGAAAAATATCTTATTAAAGCTTTTCCTTCATTCATCTTCTGCTGATCTAAATTCATACATTTAGCAACTTTATCAAAACTTGTTGGAAGTCCTAGCTCTAGTGAATGAACTGCACTACATCTCCACTGATCCGGCGACATTAGTTTATTTAGATATTTTGCTAAACATGTTCTTTCAAAATTAGCATTAAAAGCTGTTTTTATAATTTTAGGATTAGTTAAATCATCTATTATATTTTGTGGTAACTTTTCACCACAAGCTAAATCTATAATCTTTATTTCTTCGTTATCATAAGCATAAGCAAATAATAATATTGTAAAATCCTCTGCTTCTGCATAAGCATAGACTCCACATTTTGTAATATCATTGCTGGAATATGTTTCTATATCAATAGCTGACAAAGCATCATCTCCTTGTATAAATTAAGGGAGATTTCTCTCCCCTAAAATTAATCTGAAAAATCATCTTCTACTGCATCAAAATCATCTTCTGCTCTACTATGTCCCCCAAGTGGCTCTCCATCTTCTGTTTTTTGAAGGTTTTGTAATCCACAAGCTATTCCTTTGTTTCCATTGGCATTATAAGCATAAAAAACAATACTTGCTCTTCCATAACAGCCACTATAAAACTCACTTTGATCTATTATAGTTTGTACATCTTTATCTACAATTCCTGGTTTTGTATTACTATTTGCATTTATAAAATAACTCAACTTTCGCAGGACAAAAAGACTAACTTCTCCTTGATATAACAAGGTAAAGCAGCAATAAAACTATCTATTATTGAGTCAATAATGTCTTTTGAAAGAAGAAGTTTTTCAGTTAATACATTTTTTAAAATATCTATAATAATATTCATTACTTCACAAAACTTAATATCTTGAAGTTCATCACAACATTGAAAAAAAATCCACCAATAGTTCTGACATCATTATTCTTACGACTTTCTAAAGTAAGCATAATATACCTAGTAAAAACTATAGAAGTATGTGAAACCATGGAATCATAAGAACGCCCTTGAAACTCTTTAGCGAGTTTTAGAAAGGACTTGTTCATTTTAAAGAAAACCTCTATATCCCAACGTTTCCCATAAATCCTTACTATCTCGTTATCATCTTAGGATATATTGGTTGAAATTAAAGCAAGCCATTTTCTACTTCTGTTTCTGTCCCTTACAAATACAATTTTTGCTTTTACTTCATTACCATTTTTGTCAGAGCCAATACCTACAATAGCAGAAGAGAGAATTTTGGCCTTACCACGCCTTTTTCTTAAAGCAGCGTAAAGATCTTTAAGGCTCAATAATTTACCATTATAATTGTAGTAAACCCTTGGCATTGCTTTAACCATGGCAATAGTATTACGTTTGAGTTCTAAAATCTGTATAAGAGTTTTGGGGTACGTAAACCAGCTGTCAAAAAGAACATATGAAGCAAGAATAGCATATTTTGAAACTTGTTTAAGTAAACTAATCATAACTTCGGGTGACTTTAAAATAGCCTCCTTACGGAGTTTATATCCATTAGTCCTTTTATCAATATTGTGATTTTCAGAGCAAAGTCTGTTTTTCTCCTTTTCGGAAGAAAGCAAAGTGAAAGCAAGAGGTAAAAAAGTGTTGCCATCTGACCAGCCAAGAGTAAGAAGGCGAAAGCCTTTGATATATTTATGCTCAACATGATCACGAACTCTTGCAAGAAGTTCAACAGATTTACTTCTAGATCTACTGTATAGAGAATCATCAACTACAAGTACATTAACTCTATCTTCAGAAGTAAGAGGCACAATAATATTTTTTATGATTGATGAAGAAAGTAAAAACAGAAATTTTCTCCAATTGAAATTTGGTGAGTTAAGAAATCTATATACAGTATCCTTTGAAAATTGATTATTTTTTCCAGACTCTAAGTTTCTAAATAAGTTTTTTCCAGTAAAAACAAGCATAAAGATATATTGAAATATTTTTATACAGGAAAATCCTTTTTCTTTAGAAAAATTACATTATTTAAGTATGTATCCAATTTTGTTGTCCTTAAAAAATCTATTTATAGTAAAATTAAGTTGTTTATCAGTAGTATCATTTGATATAATAGTATTCATAAGAAACATTCCTTTCCTTGGTGTGATGTTTTTAGCAATTCTATTATACCAAAAGGAATGTTTCTTTGCTTTATGTGTTTATTTTAAAGGCTTCCGCCTTAATTTTTATGTGCGAAAGTTGAGTTATTTATATAAAAAACAAAAACCCTGGATTACTCCAGGGCCAGGCCTGTAATATTACGCATCATCGAGAGGCTCACAGGAACCGTTATTATATATTATTCATCAATATGTTTTAAATTAACCTACATCTAAAATTTTTTCCCAATTGTCATTAAAACCATAGTGAGTTAATTTTACAAATGGATACTTTATAATTAATTTTTTAAATCTATCAATAAAGTTGTCCATTATTAAATCATCATCAATTAGTTTATTCATAATATAAACATATGTAAATATTTGTTTAGTTTCTTTATTCAAATTTAAATTATTATTTTTAAATAATTTCTTATCTTTAGCTGATAACTTAGGTGCAAAAGTTATATATCTATTATAAAGTCTACCTCTATGAGCACAAATATTACGCAGAACCACAAATCCCTGTAACCAATTTTCAATATAATTATAAGGAATTGGTGAGTAATATTCTTTGCAAATACTTGTTTTAACCTCCTCATGAAGGTTCTTGAATCCTCGTGATAAACAACCAAAAGACATTAACTCAACAATAACCCAAAACGGAAATTGCCCATCATATTTTTCATTATGATGTTTAATGAAAACTTCATTCTTTTCATTTTCCTTAATAAGCTTAGATATTTCTCGATAAAATTTTTCATAATGTAATTCATTTTGAAAAGTATCTTTATTAATATATCCCAATGCTCCATACTCTTTAGAATGAAAATATCCAAGATGAGTTCTAAATGAAACTTCTACATACTCGAGTAAATATAATAACGCTGCTCTTAGTTCTGCATCAAAATTATAAATCTGCATTACCTGTTCCATAGTAATATTTTTATAAAACTTATCATTTTTTCTTAAAGTCAAAGTATATCCACTCAATCTATAGTAATTAACATGAGATAAAACTTTATGTGCATAAGAAACATCGTCTATAATTAGTCCTCTTTCTTTAAGTATGTCTATCTGTTCATTAATAGATTTAAAAGGTTTATTTTCCATATTTTTCTCCTAAAACAAAAGGCCCATCTTGTTACGCATATAACACATTGTGTTACATAGGCTTGATGGGATCTATTAATTGAATTATAACATATTGATTTATATAAAACAATGAATTTACTCAAATTCATTTAAAATAATACTACTAAAAATTCACCCACCTAACCCCCCATCCACAAAAATCAATTAACAGGGGGCATCTAAAATATACAGATCCAAATTTTTATATTAAACACCTTAAAAAGCCTTACTTCATTTTCTCCAAAAACACAAAAACCCACTGGAATCAGTGAGTTTCTATTGTATCAATATTTAAGTTTATGTATGTCTAAGGGCTATGATTTTGATACAATTTAGCGATAATTTTAGACTACATCTAGATTTTGGTTTATTTTTTTCTACAACGTACTTTGCTAAATCTTTATTATCTAATACAAAACTTGGATGTGATTCTGAGTAGTTTTTTAAATCTTTATTAAACTCCTCCTCTAAAGCATTAGTCATTAAAGAATATCCTTGATCAAATAATGGAGCAAAAGATAAAATTTCCAAGGTGTCTATCTTTATTTTCTATAATATAATCAAATACTATCATATCTAAAAAATCTTGTTTAAATTCTTTAGGAATCCATTCTATAATATTTGCAAATCCCCACTTTTTTCTGTTAGGCTCTATAGCCTCTAAAAAGTATCTAAAAGGCAAGTATCCTTCATCTTTATTTGTGAATATCTCACACACTGAGCAGTTTTGATTATACCATTTATCCGTCCAATATGGTAAACAATTAAGCCCTAAAATTCTTCCAAGTTCACTTGCTATAGATTCTGAAAAAATGTTTTTTATATAAATTAGCTGCCCTTATATTTCCCCTTTTATATAATGAAAAATATTTTCATCATACTTATCAGGCATATATGGGTTATTTAAGTTTATATGTATCTTTTATTAAAAGTATTATGCATAAAGTAACCATAAAAATCTAAGATATTTTTATGGTTACTTTGCTTTTTTCTTAAAAATAACAATCAAATCCGTTTGCAATGAATATATTTTTATAGTCTAATAAATTTTCCTCATGAAGTTGTTGGGTTTCTTTAAAAGCATAGTCTTTGTTTAAAAGTTCATATTTTTTTTCACCAAATTGATGGAATGGAAGTAAATTTATCTTTTTTGCATTAACAGATTTTAACAACTTACAAAATCCTTTAGCATCTTCTATATTAGAATTTATATTAGGAATAACAGGAATACGTATAACAACCTCTTTTCCGCTAGTTATAGCAATTCTCAAATTTTCAATGATTATATCATTATAAACATTTGTAGCTTTAAAATGTTTTTCTCTATCATAATGTTTCACATCGAATAATAATAAATCTACATCCTCTATAAATCTAGAGAATATTTCCTTTGAAGTATAGCCAGAGGTTTCAATAGCTGTATGTATATTTTTTTCTTTTAAAAGTTTTAGTAAATGTGAAGCAAATTGGTGCTGCATTAATACTTCACCACCGGATAAAGTAACCCCACCATTGGATTCCTCATAAAACATTTCGTCTTTCATAACCTCATTCATAACTTCAGAAAGTGTCATAAATTTACCTTCTATTGAAAGAGCTTTATTGGGGCAAGAATTTTTACAAGCAAAACAAGAGATACATTTTTTAGAATCAATTTCTATATTATCTTTTAAAGAAATAGCATTTTTCGGACACATATTAATGCAGTGAAGGCATTGTACACACTTAGTTTTATCACATATAATTTGTATTTTAGGATCTTGAGATTCTGGATTTGAGCACCATAAACAGCTTAATGGACAGCCTTTAAAAAATACTACAGTTCGTATACCAGGACCATCATGTATGCTATATTTTTGAATATTAAAAATACAAACTTCTTTTTCGTTCATATCAACACCTCACATTTATAAATGAATTTTATAACTTAATCGTAGCATTAAATTTTATTTGTGTAAAGTATATAATTACGTATGAAATTAAAAAAATTTCGAATGAACAATAACTTCCTTATAGAATAGTTCTTATATAAATATAATAAACAAAATAATAATTTATTTTTATTCGAAATGTAGTTATTTCAATTTATGAATTGGTTATGATATAATTATCATAGTATTTTAGAAAGGGAGGAGTTACTATGACAACTAGGTATACAAAACTTCTTGAGATTGTGAATGAAAGCAAGCGTATAGAAGTTAGTAAGTTGGCAGAGCTTTTGAAAGTATCTCAAGTAACTATACGTAAAGACCTTAGTGTACTAGAAGAAAAAGGATTGTTAAAGCGTGAACATGGGTATGCAGTAATAACTTCAACTAGTGATGATATTACTAGCAGATTAGCCTTTAATTATGATATAAAGCGTAAGATAGCACATTTGGCTTGTGAATTTGTAAATGATGGAGAAACGGTTATGATTGAGTCAGGTTCATGTTGTGCGTTGCTTGCAGAAGAACTTGCTAATAGTAAAAAAGATATAACAATAATTACAAATTCTGCTTTCATTACTTCTTATATAAGAGGTGGTAATGTAAAAATCGTGCTTCTAGGAGGGGATTATCAGCCTGAATCTCAAGTGTTAGTTGGACCACTTACTAGAAGCTGTGTGAAGGATTTTTTGTAGATAAATTATTTGTTGGAACAGACGGGTATAACCCTGAGAGAGGATTTACCGGAAAAAATTTACTAAGAACAGAAACAGTGAAAGCTATGGCTGAAAGTGCTAATAAAATTTTTATATTAACAGAGTCATCAAAGTTTTCCGAGCAAGGAGTAGTAGCACAATTTAAAACAGAAGAAGTAGATTACGTATTTACAGATAATTATATTCCTAATGATATTTTGGAAAATTTTAAAAAGGAAAAAGTAGCCGTTAAAATGGTTAATTTAGTTTAAGGAGTATAAAAATAATACATTTCATATAAAAACTATCTTTATAAATTTAGTTGAAGTTGTATTTTTATATAGAAAGTAACCCCTAGTATTCACTTATTTTAGTAAATACTAGGGGTTTTGTTGTTATTATGAATAAGATTCATATAAAACAAAAAATTTCAAATGAAATAAAAATATTGACAATATGTAAGATGGATGTATAATAAAAGTACAAACGAAATCAAATAACATTTCAAATGAAAGTAAATTATATAATAAGAGAGGTAACTCATGAATCATTTTGGAGAATTAACAAAAAGAATGCATAATTTTCGAGAGGAATTATTAAATGCAAAGCCAATGGTATGCATAGAAAGAGCAAAACTTACTACAGAAAGTTATAGAGAGCATGCTGATAAGCCAATGGTATTACGTAGAGCGCTATGTTTAGAAAATATATTAAAAAATATGAGTATATTTATTGAAGACAACACGATAATTGCAGGTAACCAAGCATCAACAAATCGTTCAGCACCTATTTTTCCAGAATATGCAATGGATTGGGTTATTAATGAACTGGACGAATTTGAAAAACGTGATGGAGATATATTTTATATTACTGAAGAAAGTAAAGAAGAATTAAGAAAAATTGCTCCATTTTGGGAACATAAAACATTAAAGGATAGAGGACTTGCAGGTATGCCTGCTGAAAGTAAGCTTTTTTATGATTTAGGGATTATAAAAGCAGAGGGAAATATTACTTCAGGGGATGCTCATATAGCGGTAAAATATGAAAATGTATTAAAGTTTGGATTAGTAAATTATAAAGAAAGAACAGAAAAAAAGTTAAAAGAATTAGATATTACTGACTATAGGAATTTGAAAAAATCATATTTTTATAGAGCCATTTTAATAACACTTAATGCAGTAGCAGCTTTTGCAAAACGTTACTCAGATTTAGCATTAAAGTTAGCAGAAAAGGAAACTAATGATTCTAGAAAAGCAGAATTATTGGAAATATCAAGAATATTGAATAAAGTTCCATATTATCCAGCAGAAACTTTTCATGAAGCAGTTCAGTCCTTGTGGATAGTTCATTTAGTATTACAAATTGAATCAAATGGTCATTCACTTTCATATGGAAGAATGGATCAATATTTATATCCTTTTTATAAGAAGGATTTAGAACTTGGAAAAGTTACTGAAGATGATGCTACTGAATTGTTAACAAATTTATGGCTTAAGACATTTACAATAAATAAAATAAGAAGCTGGTCTCATACGCGTTTTAGTGCAGGAAGTCCGTTATACCAAAATGTTACAATAGGTGGTCAAACTATTAACAAGAAAGATGCAGTAAATTCATTAAGTTATTTAATTTTAAAAAGTGTTGCACAGACAAAATTACCTCAGCCAAATTTAACAGTTCGTTATCATAAAGGATTAACGAATGACTTTATGAAAGAATGTATTGAAGTAGTAAGATTAGGATTTGGTATGCCCGCTTTCAATAGTGATGAAGTTATTATTCCATCATTTATAGAAAAAGGTATAGCAGAGGAAGATGCATATAATTATAGTGCTATAGGCTGTGTTGAAGTTGCGGTTCCAGGTAAGTGGGGATATAGATGTACTGGAATGAGTTTCTTGAATTTCCCTAAATCTTTATTAATTGCTTTGAATGATGGAATTGATCCTGAATCAGGAACTAAGCTTTGTGAAGGGGAAGGACATTTTAAGAATATGACTTCCTTTGATGAAGTAATGAAAGCTTGGGATAAGATTATTCGTGAATTCACACGACATAGTGTAATAATAGATAGTTGTGCAGATTTAGCAATAGAAGAAATTACAGCAGATGTGTTATGTTCAGCATTAACTGATGATTGTATTGAAAGAGGGTTAAATCTAAAAGAAGGTGGAGCAGTATATGACTTTATAAGTGATCTTCAAGTTGGGATTGCAAATCTTGGAGATTCTCTCGCGGCAATTAAAAAATGTGTATTTGAAGATAAGAATTTTACACCAGCGCAATTATGGGATGCTTTAATGAATAATTTTGAAGGAGAAGAAGGAAAAAAATTCAAGATATATTGATTAATGATGCACCTAAGTATGGAAATGATGACGATTATATAGATTTATTATTAAAAGATGCATATAACATCTATATTGATGAAATAAAGAAACATAAAAATACTAGATATGGTAGAGGTCCAATTGGAGGAGGCTATTATGCAGGAACATCTTCAATTTCAGCTAATGTGCCTCAAGGGGCTGGAACTTTAGCAACTCCAGATGGAAGAAAGGCTGGAGAACCTTTAGCTGAAGGGTGTTCACCATCTCATGCTATGGATAAAAATGGACCTACGGCAGTATTTAAGTCAGTTTCAAAATTGCCAACACATGATATTACTGGTGGGGTACTATTAAACCAAAAAGTTAATCCTCAAATGTTATCTAGAGAAGATGATAGAGCTAAGTTGATCTCATTAATTAGAACTTTCTTCAATCGTTTAGAAGGTTTCCATGTGCAATTTAACGTAGTATCTAGAGATACATTACTTGATGCACAAAAGAACCCAGAAAAGTATAGAGATTTAATTGTAAGAGTTGCAGGATATAGTGCTTTCTTTAATGTTCTATCTAAACAAACTCAAGATGATATCATAGAAAGAACAGAACAAGTTTTATAAAAAAATAGTTTTCTCTTAAAGAAGCTCTTCTTGAGAAAATTGAAATAAATATAATGAGGAGTGTAGTAAAATGGAATTTATGTTTGATACAGCTAATATAGAAGTAATTAAAGAGTATAGTGAAATCTTTCCTATAACTGGAGTTACAAGTAACCCTAGCATAATAAAAAAAGAAGGGAAAATAAATTTCTTTAGTCATTTTAGAAAGATTCGTGAAATAATAGGAATGGATAAAACTCTTCATATTCAAGTTGTTGCACAGGATTGTGAAGGAATTCTAAAAGAAGCAAAAGCTATTTTAGAAAATGTGGATAATAAAGTATTCATTAAGATTCCAGTTAATTCAGAAGGACTAAAAGCTATGAGAATACTAAAAGCTCAAGGCGTTTCTATAACAGCTACTGCAATTTATACAGTAGCTCAAGGCTTGATAGCTATGGAAGCTGGGGCAGATTTTATAGCACCATATTTTAATCGTATGGAAAATATGAATATAAATCCTCGTGAAGTTATAAAAACTTTTGCAGATATGATTGAAAAATATAATTACTCAACGAAGATTCTTGCAGCAAGCTTCAAAAATATAGGACAGGTAAATGATTCTTTTGCTTTTGGAGCTCAAACGGCAACAGTGGCACCTGAAATTTTACTGGATGCATTAAAAATGTCAGCGATTCAAAAAGCAGTAGATGATTTTGAATCCGACTGGGAGGTTATATTTGGTAAAGTCTCTATAGCTGATTTATAAAAGTTTATAAAAACCACAATATAGAATTTGGTGAATTTTAAAGGTTGTTTTTTTATATCTACTATGAAACCCACGACAATACTACATGTAAGTATTGTCGTGGGTTATTTATTTTATAATAGCACGATGTTTTTCCACTATTTTTATATTTAAATTAGGCTATGTTTTAAAGTAAGCGTCAAAATTTCAGCGCCTTCAATAATCTCAGAAATAGTATTAAAATATCCTAGTAAGGTAATTTAAAAGCTTACTAGCGGTGTTTGTCAAGAGATTTGTCGCATAAATTATAAAAACTATTGTGATAATTCTCTTTTTATATTTTGAAATTATTCAATAATTTAACATGTGAAATTCAAAAATGATTTTCATTAAAATATGTAAAGCGTTTGTTAAATTATTCCTTTATTGATTTTATCTTTAATTTCATTCGTAGGATTCAATGCAACTTTATCATTTAAATCCCAATTTCTTATTCCTCTATTAAATCTCTGTGGATTTAGTTTCTTTGCGGCTTCATAAACTTTTTTTCTGTTACTCATTATTTCATCAGTTTTACCATTATGTCTGCTATTAGGTGTTAAAAATTTCAAGCTACTGTGATAATGTATATTATTATACCAGTCTACAAATTCAAGTACCCATTCCCTAGCTTGTTCTATAGTTTTAAACTCATCCTGTGGATAATTAGGCCTATATTTTAAAGTCTTAAATTGTGCCTCTGAAAAAGGATTATCATTGCTTACTCTAGGTCTCGAGTAAGATGAAAGAACACCTAAAGCTTCTAATTTTGTCTTTAAAGTATATGACTTCATAGGAGCCCCATTATCAGAATGAAGTACAAGAGGTTTCCCTTTAATTTTTTTAGGTGCTTTAGTATTACCTCTATGATGCTGCATTTTTTCATTTCTAAGTATTCTATAAAATGTTGATTCAGAAGCTATGTATATACCCCTGTCCACCAATGCAGGAACTATTTGTGAAGGCATAAGATCTGCAAATTCAGATCTATTAACAATATTTAAAACACTTTGATATTCTTCCTTACTTAACTTATTTTTAGGTTCTGGCCGCAAGGCTCCTTTTCTCCCATCCTCTTTAATTTTTTCTTCCTTAATCCACCTCTCATATGTTCTTACATTTATTCCTGCTACTTCACAGGCCTTAGATAATCTTGCTCCACTCTTATTAGCCTCTTTAACTAACCCTACTATTCTTTTGCGATTTTCTAGGCTTATTAATCTTCCTCTTGCTCCTCTTCAAGGGCATTTAACTTTTTTCTAAGTACCAACAGTGCTGTTGTTTCAGCTAATGCTTTATCCTTTATTCTTATCTCCTTTGATAGTTCCTTGTTTTTTTCTTCTCTTCTTTTAATTCCTCAGAGAAATTCTTTATGTTATCTACCACTCTTTCATTGGCATTTAAGCATTTTACCCTCCAGTCTTTTATTTGCTGCACATAATAGCCTTTTTCTCTACAATATCGTGAAAGCTCCGCCTCTGACATTGTATATGTCTCCATAACTGTATGAAATTTTTCTTTGGAGGTAATTTTATTTTCGCTTTTTCTTCTATCCTTTGTAACTCCATGCATAGCTTTAGACTTCCATGTGGATAAAGAACCCTTCCTTATTCCTGTTTCTCTAGATAATTTTGTTAGAGTACAATTCTCCGGAGGTAACATTCTTGCTACCACAGATTCTTTTTCTTCTATAATACATTTTATATTATTTTTATTATCTTTTGCCATAAGTAATCTCTACTTAAATATCTCTTTCTATGAAAAAATTATATTTTTTTACCTTACGACAACTATTTTAACACCTAGGGTATACACCATTTAATTAGTGCCGACCCACCTTTTGGATGTATGGGCTAAAATCCTAATTTTTTGTAATAGTTTTTAAGAAAAAAGCATGCTGTTTTAGTTAGATTAGCATACTTTCAATATTAATTACTCTTAACTTTAATCAATCAACAATCCCATCAATAAAGAATCGTAGAACTCACCATCAATTAAAAAATCTCTTTTTACTATTCCTTCTTCTAAAAAACCAAGCTTCTTATATAATTTAATACCTAGTGCATTATCAGTTCTTACTCTTAAATTAATTTTTCTAATTATTCCTGAATCTTTGCTCCAAGCAATTAAATACTTTATCAGTTCTTCCCCTATACCATTTCCCCAATATTCTTTAAGAACACTTACTCCAAATTCACCAACATGAGCATTTCTTTCTCTTGGACCTCCTGAAAAGTTCAAATTTCCAACTACCTTGCCATGGATTTCTGCTATAATAAATAAAGCATTTTCCTTTTTCAAGGCATTCTGAATAAACTCTTCTTCCTCATAAATACTTCTTCCAAACTCTCCTGCTGCAAATGTTAAAAAGTCTGATTCTCCTCCAATAACATTTAGATACTCTATTAAGGCTTTAGCATCAGCCTTATTTGCTTTTCTAATTATTATTTTTTCATCCTTAACCCTAATCTCTTTCATTAAATACAACTCCCCCATATCTTATTTAATTTCCACTAATAACATTTAAATATCGAGTAGGAGGAAAATAATTATTTTATTTTCCGTCCTCTCACACCACCGTACGTACCGTTCGGTATACGGAGGTTCATTAAGAATTATGTATTAGTTGATATCTTTTAGATATGCTTTTGTAATTGAGATTTTCAATATATTTATTATTTAGAGTTGTGTGAAGTATTGGGCTGTTGGATATTCTCCAATAGCCTTTCCTTGTATTTGCATATTCCCATGCTTTATAGGTCGGTAGACCGAGTTTTATTAAATTTCTTCCTCTAGTTTTTACTCTTTTCCATTGTTTCCAAATACAAGTTCTTAATCGTCTCCTTATCCACTCATCTAATTGCTTTATTTTGGCGTTAGCCTTTGCTACTCCAAAGTAGTTAATCCATCCAATTGTTAATTGATTAAGTTTAATAATTCTATATTCCATACTTATTCCATTGTTACGATTGGTTAGATTTCTTACTTTGTCTTTAAATCTTGTATATGATTTTTCATGTATTCTTATATTGGCTCCGCCTTTTGCAAAATAAAATGAAAATCCTAAGAATTTCCTTCTTATCACATAATCTACTGCACTTTTATTTTCATTAACCTTAAGTTTTAAATGACCTTCAAATAGCTTTCGCATATTTTCCATTACTCTTATTCCTGCCTTTTTACTTTTGACGTATATATTACAATCATCTGCAAAACGACAAAATCTATGTCCTCTTTTCTCAAGTTCCTTATCTATTTCATCAAGCATAATATTAGCAAGTAATGGACTTAATGGCCCTCCTTGCGGTGTACCTTTTTCAGATTCTACCTTTATTCCATTTATCATTATTCCAGATTTAAGATATCCTCTGATTAATTTAAGTATTCTTTTATCTCTTATTCTTCTTGAAAGTCTTTCCATCAATATGTCATGGTTAACTTTATCAAAGAATTTCTCTAAGTCCATATCCACAACAACTCTATATCCTTCATCGATATATTCTCTTGCTTTTAATATGGCCTGTTTCGCACTCTTATTTGGCCTAAATCCATAGCTACTCTCTGAAAAACTAGGGTCATAAATTTTATTAAGTTCTTGAGCCATCGCTTGTTGTATCAATCTATCAAGTACAGTAGGAATTCCAAGCAATCTAGTTCCACCGTCAGGTTTTGGTATTTCTACCCGCCTTACTGGCGAAGGTTTATACCTTCCTTCTAATAACTTTTGCTTAATCTTTGACCAGTTTTTAATAATATGTATTCGAAGTTCATCGATTTTTATACCATCAACTCCATGGCTTCCTTTATTAGCAATTACTCTTTTCATAGCTTTTAGCATATTTTCTCTAGTTAAAATTCTTTCAAGTAAGTTATTAGTATCACCTAATACATTGTTTTCTCTTTCTCTCTTTGTTAACGCCAAATCATTACTCAGCGCCCCTTGTTTATCTTGAAGTTCCACTTCTACCTCCACAAGGTGACCTCTATATTGAGTTGTCTGCTTTCTTTGTAATTTCTTTGAGTTATTCAAAGTTGAAAACCTCCTAATGTTCAGTCCTTCCCACACTATGTGCACATGGTATGGTACTATGACCTCTGCTGACTTCTGATAGTTCAACTACATATCACTATATAGGTTATCATGTAGGAAATTCATCCTTTGATGATGTATCTATCAGACCTCCCCAGGTAAGAACGCAATCTTTCATTCCATCTATCTGCCACATATACTGTAATAGATTTCGGGTGATACGGACTTTGTTTTGTTATGCAAACTCATCCATCTATATTCAGCCTCATATGTGATTCGTATTCCTCAGACCAGAATTTTGCCATCCGACTTCCTTCAGATTCCACCTCACAATGGACACCCTTGTCATTGGCTAACGCCTATATCACCTTCGGCGCTCGGGACTTTCACCCTATAGATTACGCCCATGCTGGGCGCACATAAATAATAAGGAACTTCTACGAGAAATTCCTTATTATTTTACATGTTTTATTTTTTCTTGTAAGTAATTGCCTAATTGAAAGACCAATTAGCACTATTAATATAGGATAAATAATAATCAAATCTACTCTAATTATTGGTCCTACCTCTGTTTTAGCCCACTTAGCTACATAAAGTTCCCATACAGCATAAAGTATTAATGAAATTATAGTTACAATTTGTGTTTTAGTTATTTTTTTCATATTCTTAAACCTCCTCATTTACATATTAATCTTTTCCAGTTTCTATAATTATAGTTCTAAAAGTCAAATATTATTATATCAGTATAGGAAGTGGGGATTTCGCTTTTAAATCCTTTATATTTACCTTTATAAAGTTTGAATTGCTATGAACCAAAAATTTTTACTCTTTACAATTTCTTTATCCTCATTAAAGAACTGTAGCCATTTAAACCAGTAAAGATAATTTGAGAGGTGTTTAGTTGATACACCATTGAAGTTCTTTATCCACTTCTTTAACTTACTATGAAAAGAATTTATATGCTGTATATGATATAGTCCTTCTTTATAGTGTCCTGTCTTTACTCTTTTGTGGTCTAAACCTAAATTTTGAGTAAACTTAATATAACTTTTGTGACTGTCAGTGCAGAAGATAGAATTACCTCCTATATGACCGTCATAAAAGCCTTCTAATTGCTTATGTGTCATTCTACCTAAACATATTAAATCCATAATAATATTACCTGCTCTATCAACTGCACAAGCAACACAAACTTTTTCTTTGGAGATACCTCTTTTTTGGCTTTATCACCACGCTTATGTGCTTTTCTTGGCATAGAAAATGTCTTACTTTTCTTATGATTACCTTTAAAACTGATACGGAAAAAAGTTTCGTCAGCCTCAATTACACCTTCAACAGAGCCGAACCCCATATATTTTTTAACAGCCTGTAAAATTTTATGTCGCCAAAAGAAAGCAGTAGCAATGTTGACACCTACTGTTTTAGCACTTTTTCTAATGCTGTAGCCCATAATCATACATTTAGCATATTTTAACCATTTATCTATAGGTTTCTTTGAATGAGCCACAGGAGAGTATGTGAAATCACTAAAAGTTTTTTTACATGTTTTACATATATACCTCTGTTTGCCCTTATACTTACCATTTCTAACCACTAATTCAGAAGAACAATGAGGACATATTTTACCTTTAGAAAAGCGATTTTCTCTGACTTCTTGCGTTAAATTTTTTGCATAAGAAGAAAGAGTAATTATTTCACCAATAGCATTGAATAGTCGTTCTTTATCATAATCAGAAAGTGTTTTAACATCTGCTAAACTAGTGGTTACATTTGGCATAATACAAGCCTCCGTTCTTATTTAGTGCAATAATTATAGCATAGGAGCAAAATGAAGTCAAACATCAACATTTATTTAAAACATAGCCTTTTCTTATTATATTTAATTATAAATTTATCACTAAAATTAATTTCAGTTTCTACATAATTTCTAAATTTTTCAACCCATATATACAATAATTCCATACTTAATCACCTTGTCCTATACTAAACCATTTTCTTTTATTATTTTTTCTAATTCTTTAACCTTATTAGATAACTCTTCAATTCTATTATTTATCTCAAAATGTTCAAATTTTTTATTATACATATCTTTAAGTTTTCTCTTCATTATAGGTTCACCAATAGTATCAATTATATATTTTATTTCTTTTTTTCTATCTTCTCATATACTAGCTGTATCTTCACTCAAGCCTTTTGCTACAGCTTTTATCTTTTGATTTGCAAACTCCCCTATAGTGTTTTCCATAAAAAACAAATTAGTTAATAACGTATGTATATTAGCTCCAAAGGTTTGTTTAAAATTTTTGTTGTCACACACCTTACATTTCTCATTTTCTTTCTCAAGAAATATGATATTTTCTTTAGGTAAATCTGATATTATATAAGAAGAGTTAGAAGTCATAATTACTTGAATATTATATTCTCTGAATACATTTTTAAAAAATCTATTAAATAACTTATTAAGCTTCTTTGCCACTCAGGATGAAAATACAATTCAGGTTCATCCATTAAAATTATTAAGTTTTTATACCTTCCCTGTATTTTTTGTTTAGCAGCATAAAATCTAGAGTAACTATTTAATAACGCATTTTCTCCTGAACTTAACCTTTTTTCATCTCTAGCCCAGTATGTATTCAGCCACCCAACTTCTATAAAACATTTTGTATATACTTTTCCTACTTCTAATTCTACTATCAGTGACGTTATTCTCTTTAAATTATTTTTAGATATTTTTTTCTTATCATTTTAGTTAGTTTAATATTATTCTCAATTAATTCTATTTGTTTATCATAGTTTTCCAACATTAAAGAATAAATTTTAAATCCATCTGATTTTTGCCATTTTCCAAATTCATCTTTTAATTTTCTAAAAGTTTCTTTTAATTTTTCAAAAACCTCTATGCAGTAATGAAAATTTATCTTCGTTTGATTAGGCTTAAACCCCTCCCAGTTTTTAATAATATCATTTTTAATTTTTTCAATTTCTTTTTCTTTATCACCAAATTCATTTTTTAAATTTTGTGCATTAATTCTATTTATTTTATCATATCTTAAATTTGGAAATAAAAATCTTCTATCCTCACATATTTCTTTAAAATAATTGCCAATGCAATTTTCTGAATACAATCTTTCAAATATTTTTGAAAAGATCCTGATTTTAAAAGGTCATCCCCATCTTTACTATGAACTTTATCTATTATATATTTATGTATTTTTGAAAAAAATTCACTATCATTTTGGGAACCTTCTTTTGGAATCCACAATACACTTTCATTAAGATTAATCTCTAATCTATTAGGAAACCATTTTCTAAAATCATATGGCAATTTTATATTTTCAGTATTATATTTATCTAAAAATTCAAATTCCCTTTTAAATTCTTCATTTTCAAAAAGCTTAATATCACTTGTAAGTTGAAACTGTCCTTTATCATTCTAACAATTGTAACTACGTTACTCTCCTCAGTTACAATACAAAATATAATATAGTTATCCACCATAATTTTTCGTATACCTTTATAAGCCAGTCTCTCATCAGCTATTAATGCATTTCTCAATGGCATATCTTCTAAAAAATTGATTTCTTTAGCTATTGTTTACTACCATAAAAAATGTACTGTTGGTTTAATATAATTATCGTATACTTCCTTTACAATCTCCATTTGTTTATCTGAAAACGCATCCATACTACTAGCTTTTACATTTTCTTGTATTTGCTTTGAGGTACTTGCTCCTGGAATTACTGTTGATACTTCATCATACATTAAAATATATCTTAATGCACTTAACGCTAATGATTCTGTATTTAATCTTAGCTTAAGCTCCTCAGCAGCTTTTATTCCTGTTGGGTAATTAACTCCTGCAAATGTTTCTCCTTTATCAAAAAACTCCCCATTACGATTATAATTTCTATGATCATTTT
The DNA here is from genome assembly GCA_041861885.1 of Haloimpatiens sp. FM7315. Classification (NCBI taxonomy): domain Bacteria; kingdom Bacillati; phylum Bacillota; class Clostridia; order Eubacteriales; family Clostridiaceae; genus Haloimpatiens; species Haloimpatiens sporogenes. The sequence continues at coordinate 834,779 of JBGVUE010000001.1, read as the reverse complement.
TACTAAAATTAGTGTTTTCATCATACTTTCCAGTTAATAATCCACTTGCTAAAGGAACTCTTGCTATAATACCTATATTATTTTCTTTTGCTAACTTAAATAATAATTCACTTGGTTTTAATCTAAACATATTAAAGATAATTTCTACTACTGATATATCATAGTCCATTGCTTTAATTGCTTCTTCAATTCTCTCAACACTTACACCATAATGTTTAATCTTACCTTCAGCCTTTAATTTATCTAAGGCATAGAATACTTCTTTTTTATAAAAAACATCTGTAGGAGGGCAATGTAATAATACTAAATCTAAAACCTCTACATCCATATTTTTTATTGATGATTCTACAAAGCTTATTATATTTTCTCTGTTATATCCTTCTGTAGTATGGGGATTTAACTTTCTACCACATTTAGTTACAACATATATCTTGTTCTTCTTATCTTTTATAAACTTACCTATGATTTTTTCGCTTAATCCATTTTGATAGACATCTGCTGTATCAAAAAAATTTACTCCATTATCATATGCTACTTGTAATGTTTCTAATGCTGCTTCTTTATTGAATTTTTCTCCCCACTTAGAACCTAATTGCCAAGTACCTAATGATATTTCACTTATATTAAAACCTGTTTTTCCTAAAACTCTATACTTCATAATATACTCCTCCTTAATTGCTATATAATAATATAATAATTATAATAACTATTAGCATATTTTAAAAGTACGCACATTCTTTACCCTTAGTAAAATAGAGGTAACTATAATTTCATTTAAACAATATTACTTAATAAAGCTTTATCCTTTTTACATCATCTACAAATACCTTATTATTAAAAATTAATTCATCATAAAATAATAGTCAATTTATGTTATAATACTTCTTGTATTAATTGTAATATAACCTTATCTTAGATAAATGTATTACTTATCACAAAGAAAGGATGCTTACTAAATGGATAAAATTAAAGTTACTTGTGAAATGGAAATAACCCTCCTTGCTATAGGTGGCAAATGGAAGCCCTTAATTTTATATTATTTAATAACTGATGGGACTAAACGCTTTGGCGAAATAATGTCTTTTATAAATAATGTTTCTCAAAAAACATTAACTAATCAACTTAGAGAACTAGAAAGAAATGAACTTATTACTAGAAAGGTATATGCTGTTGTACCTCCTAAAGTAGAATATACTATAACTCAAAAAGGAAAATCCCTTTTACCTATACTTGAGCTAATGTGTGAATGGGGTGAAAAGAACTTTAATGATTCATATGAGCTTATTAATCCTCAATGTAATTAAAGAAAAAAGCTACTATCCTTGTAATATTTTAAATGGTGAAGTCCAAGCGTGACCTTTGAAATCCACCATAAATCTCATTTCTTTAAACTTTTGCCTATCTTGCTTTCATAACTTAAACCCTGCAATAGTTCTTCTGTTATCTCATAAAATTTAAAACTAATTAATATCACCACTTTCTTTAACTTATAATATATATTAAAATTAGATAATCGCAAAAGAGGTGCTTAATTCATGTCAGATTGTGAAAATTCAAATGAATATCTTCATCGTATACATATAGTTCAGGACTACATAGAAAATCATATAAAAGAACCTATTTTACTTGATACTCTTACAAATATATCAAGATTTTCAAAATATCATTTTCATAGAATATTTAAGGCTATTGTTGGAGAATCTCTTTCTCATTATGTAAAACGCATAAAACTTGAAAAATCAGCTTTTCTTTTAATTCACAGAAAAGATATGAATGTTACAGACATCTTAAACGAAATCTATTACTTCACATCTTGCAAAAACTAATTTTCTAATCCCTTCTTTATACCAGTTTGGACAATTAAACCATTTTATGTTATCTATATTTAATCTTAAAATCTTAGTAAATCCTTTATATCTCTGTTTATTTTGTTCTACAACGTACTTTGCTAAATCTTTATTTTCTAATACAAAACTTGGATGTGATTCTGAGTAGTTTTTTAAATCTTTATTAAAATCCTCCTCTAAAGCATTAGCCATTAAAGAATATCCTTGATCAAATAATGGAGCAAAAGATAAGAGTTCTTGAGTATTGTTATCTATAATAAAGCCAAAATTTCCAAGGTGTCTATCTTTATTTTCTATAATATAATCAAATACTATCATATCTAAAAAATCTTGTTTAAATTCTTTAGGAATCCATTCTATAACATTTGCAAATCCCCACTTTTTTCTGTTAGGTTCTATAGATTCTAAAAAGTATCTAAAAGGCAAATACCCTTTATCTTTATTTGTAAATATCTCACATACTGAGCAGTTCTGATTATGCCATTTATCCGTCCAATAAGGTATACACTTAAGTCTTAAAATTCTTCCAATTTCGCTTGCTATGGCTTCTGAAAAATGTTCTTTATCTAAATTAGCTGCCCCTATATTTCCCCTTTTATATAATAAAAGTTTATTATTCTTTCTCCTCCATGCTTTATTCATAACCCCTTGGGTTGTAAGCTCTGGTGATGAAACTTTAGGAGTATTTACAGTACCTCCTAAGCTAGTATTATTTCCAAAGAAAGTTATAAGCCCTAAAGCTTCTTCAAATTTATTATCATATAAATTATATTTGTCCCAACATAAATCTAATGGATACATATTACTAATATCTAATGGTTTTATCCAATAACTATCATTTAAACTAAATCCATTATTTAATTTTAAATAATCAAGAGCGGTTGGTTTTTTTTCAAATTGCAGTGACTCGATGAGCTTTTCTAAATGATTTCTATTAGCGGGAACTACTCTACTTTTAAACCAATCCTTTAATCCTCCAATTTCATGTTTTAAAATATAGGGAAGCTTATGTTTATTTATTATCTTTATTATTGGATAATCTCCATTAATATTCAATTTATCATTAAATATTAAAACAGGTATGTCTTTATTCATAATATAAAACTCACTCAAAAATATTCACATCCTTTCTAAAATACTGATTTTCATTAATATAATATCTAAAACAATTCAACTATTACTATTCTATCAATGAATACAACTGATTATATATTAATTATAATTTATTATATCCATAATAGTAAATTTATTTATGCTATCTTCTCAAAGTATCAAATTTCTTGACTACTATATAATTCATAGCAACAAAGAAACCTTTTCTGCTTCTCTTTGAAGCACTAAATTAGAAAGCATAGCATAAAAATCCTGTTCTTCTTTGGATTTAGCTTTCCTAAACAACTGTATTAAATCGTTGCAAGAATAATTTAAAAATATATCATATAATTTTTCATTATTATTTTTCATCTAAACATACCTCCATAAAAACATCTTTACAACTCTATTATATCCTATCCTCATAATCTAAACATAGTATATATACAATATTTATTTCTGGTCGAGTAGGCTTAGATTTCACAATCTAAGCCCCTCACAGAACCGTACGTGCCCTATTAAGGCATACGGCTCTTCATAATAATCTTCCTAATATAGATCTCTCAAGCCCCTAAGAATACTTGGACAATTGCTTTCGAATTAGATATAATATAAAAAAGTGATTGGAGGTAACTTATGAGAGGCAGAAGTTATACAAAAGAATTAAAAGAATCAATAATAAAAGAGGTTATGGAAGTAGGAAACATTTCTTTAGTTTCAAGAAAACATGGAATTTCAAAAGAGGCAATAACTACATGGATTAGAAATTCAAAAGAGAAAAACAACATAAAAGTAAAACCAGGAAGAAAAACTTTAATTGAGGGGCAAAATAACTTTGAGAAAGAAATATCAGAAATAACACAGGAAAATGATACCTTAAAAAAGATATTAGGGGAAAAAGATTTAGAAATAGCAATCCTTAAAGACTTAATAAAAAAAGCGAACCCTCAATTAAAGATAAAGTAGCAGTAGCTAAAAAATATATAGAACAAGGTTATAATGCAGTTTTTGTTTTAAAAGTAGCTAGGCTATCAAGATCAACATATTACTATAATTTAAGTGTAGAAGGCAAAGAAAAATATAGGCCCTTAGGTGGTAACCCAAGAGGATATTCGTTAACTGAAAAAGGTAAGAAAATCTGTGATGATGAAATTAAGGAATATATATTAGAATCTATAGAGGGTGATGCTATAAATTATGGTTATAGGAAAATAATGCATTATCTAAAACGTGAATATGGGCTTATTGTAAACCATAAGAAAGTATACAGGCTATGCAAAGAACTTGATGTTCTAAAAAATCAAAGGGTTATAAAGCCTAAAGTTAAGCGTAGCATTGCTATTAATAGAATTATAACTGGTTCAAATCAGTTATGGGAAATGGATATCAAATATGGATATATAGAAGGAGAAGATAAATTTTTCTATATGCTCAATATTATAGATATCTTCGATAGAAGTATTATAGATTATCATATAGGGTTTCATTGTGAAGCTAAGGATGCTACCGCATTATTAAGGAAAAGCTTAATTAGAAGGAATCTCTTTATGGAAGGTGCTGCAAAGCCAATTATACGAACAGATAATGGTCCTCAATTTGTAAGTTATAAATTTAAAGAATGCTCAGAAGAACTTAATTTACATCATGAAAGAATACCAGTAAAAACACCAAATAAAAATGCACATGTGGAATCTTTCCACAGAATACTTGAAGATGAATGTTTTAAAAGTAATGAATTTCAGAGTTATGAAGAAGCATATAGGATAGTAAACGATTTTATAAATTTTTATAATAACAGGAGATTACATTCTAGTTTAAGATACATGCCACCTAATGAATTTTATCACCTTTATTTTGGAGAGCAACTAACTAATATAGAAGTAAGGGTGTAATTATAAGAAAAATAAAGAATTAATTAGATATTGTCCAAAATGAAGGTTTAATCCGCTTTATCTCTAAATATATTATTTCGTCTGTTTCCTCTTACTGTAACGTGATGTACTGCTCCTTCGTACCATTCTCTTTTTCTAGTCATTCACCCCACCTCTTGTAATCTTTTTTACTAATTATTAACAACAAGTAAAGTTTTTAATCGCTTATTACCTATATTTGTAATTTTTTTCACCCTGGGTTCCTAGTGAGGACATGTTGGACTCACTTGCTAAATAGCATAACTCTTTTCTTTAATATTCTCCCTAGTATAATCGTAACAAAGAAAACATTAAATATACTTTTATTAAACAATATACCCTTAATTAACACTTTAACAGTCTTTAAAAATTCCTTGTCTTCAAATTGTAATTATAGGTAATAAAAAAGAATGATGTAAATTGGCAAAAAATGTTGAATTTATAAAAATAAAGGTATAAAATATAATTAACTACATATTATTTGACTGGAGGCATAAGTGATGAAAATAAAAAGTGTAAAAGCAAAAACATGTATAATGATCTTAGTAATTCTAACAATATCTTTTATGTGTTTTGATTTTGTAATTAGTGAAAAAACAAAATCATTAGTTCAAAAAAAGGCGTTTATAGAAGCCGATAATTTGGCTTATAAGTATGGTCAAGGAATACAGCAAAGGTTAGATAGTACACTTCAAACAGCGTATACGTTATCATCAACAATTGATGGAGCTATCAAATATGGAAATGTTACTAGAGTTCAACTAAATAGTATTCAGAAAGCTGTTTTAAAAAACAATAAAAATATAACCGCTGTATGGGTAGTGGGTGAATCAAATTGTTTTGAAGGAGAAGATTCTAAGTTTGCTAGTAAACATGGATATCCATCCGATGGAAGGTATGTAACCTTTTTTGTTAAAAAAGGTGATGAAATAATTTCTGAGTCAATGGAAGCAGATTATACACCGGGTAAATTTTTTGAAACTATGAAACATGATAAGAAATCTGTATTACTTGATCCGTATTTAGATAAAATAGAAGGAAAAGATGTTTTATTAACTAGTGTAATAACGCCTATATTCAATAATGGTAAATTTATTGGTGCAGTAGGAATTGATTTGTCATTAGATTCTTTAGAACAGCAAGTTATGGAACTTCTTAAAAATAATTCTCAGTTAGACATAAGCTTAATATCTAATAATGGAACTTATGTTACAAATCCAGATAAAAAAGTATTGGGTAAAAAATTAACAGAAATTGGTAAAAAAAATGAAGATAAAATGAAAAAAATATTAAAAGTTATACAATCAGGTGAAAAATCTCAAGAACTTACTCATAATATTTATTTAAATACAGACGTATATAGGATATTCTCACCCATTGTTATTAAAAATATAGCTACTCCATGGTCCCTTGTTGTGGATATTCCAAAAGCAAAGGTAATGAAAGAAGTAAAGTCAATAAATTTGTATGTAGATTTTATTACTTTAATTTGTTCATTAGTTATATTAGTAGTTTTATATATAATTTTGAATAGGTTTACCAAACCATTATTAATAGCCACGAATCACATAAAATCTATTGCAACTGGTGATTTTACAATAAAATTGCCGGAAAGTTTTATAAATAGAAAAGATGAATTTGGAGTCTTAGGACAAGCTATTGATAAAATGCAGAATGATGTTAGAAATATTTTGATGGAAATTGGTGATAGTTTTTCAAATTTAAATAAAGTATCTGATTCAGTTGCGCAAATGTCAGAACAAGCTAATAATGTAACAAGTGATGTAACTAAAAACATAGATCAAATAACTTCAAAGATTTTTAACCAATCTACGGATGTCGAAACTATAGTAGAAAAAACAAATAATTTAGGAAATAAAATAGATGAGTCAAATAATGTTGTTTTTGAGGTATTTAATATATCTAATAATACAAGCAGCTTAGCTGAAAAAGGTATAGAAATTATGAATTTATTAGATTCCAAAACTAATGAAAGTAATGAAAAAACTATGCAAATATCAGTGGAAATACAAGATGCAAATAAGTATGTTAATAATGCACAGCAAATTATAGGTTTAATAAATAGCATAGCGGATCAAACCAATTTATTGGCGTTAAATGCAAGTATCGAAGCAGCAAGGGCTGGAGAAGCAGGAAAGGGATTTTCTGTTGTAGCTGAGGAAATAAGAAAACTTTCAGAAGGAACTTCAAATGCAACAGAAGATATAAAAGAGTTACTTAAAAATATACAATTAAAATCAAATAAAGCAGTAAACGCTATGAATGACTTTAATGGAATAATTGAAGAACAAAATAAAACTATTAAAAGTACAAATGAAATATTTAATAGTACAACGGAATCACTTAAGTTGCTTACTGCTGAAATAAATAAGATACAGGAAAACACTCTGGAAGTTAAAAACAATAAAAATGAAATAATTGATTTAGTAAATAATATATCTTCAGTAACTCAAGAAACAGTAACAAATGTAGAGGAAATATCAGCAGCTACAGAAGAACAATTATCTGGTTTTAGTCAAATAACATTACATACTCAGCACATTAAAGATTTAGCTAAAAAACTTAAAGTTGAAATAGAGAAATTTAAAATAAGTAAATAATCTTAACGTAGATGTGCAAAAAATAAATAAAAATTTGAAGTTAAAGATCTAGTGTTGCATCAAAGTAAAACTTTCTTGTTGACACAAAAAAATTGGTAATAATTTAACAATAAAAAAGAAAACCTCCTTGTGATTAAATGGAAGTAACAAGCAGCCATTCACAAGGAGGTTTTATAATGTTCTCTAATTACTAGCAAATACTAGCAAGTGAGCCTTGCCTATAGGCTTGCTCACTAGGAACCTAGGGTAGAATTTTTCCACCCTAGGTCTCTAGTGAGGACATGCTGGACTCACTTGCTACAGTATATGTGCAAAACTATCCCCCCTTCATTTTTATATAAATAACCTATGATTTTTGTAATTCATTAGCCCTGACATAATACAAATACCCTCTGCACCTGCATTAATAACCTTTTGAGCATTTTCAAAGGAAATACCACCAATAGCATAAACAGGAATATTTATTGAATTGCATACGGATGATAAAAAGTCTAAACCTCTTGGTGGAATATCTTTTTTACACTCAGTAGCAAATATATGTCCTGCTGTAACATATGTTGCACCTAAATTAACAGCTTCTATTGCTTCACTTACCGAATGAATAGACACTCCAACTTCATTAAATTCTTTTGATATGCTCCCTTTATAGAAGACAGTTTAAATAATAAAACTGTTATTACTATAGAGAGAGTACTTTTTTATGGCAAGAAAAACAAAGATATCATATGAAATTAAAATTAAATTTGTAGAAGAATATTTAAAGGGAAATATCTGTCAGAAGCGTATAGCCAAAGAACTGGGATTAAATAGAAGCAGCATCCAAGAATGGATACGTAAATATAAAATCTCCGGCCCAAAAGGATTAAGAACTACTGAGAAGAATTCATATTATAATTCTGACCTTAAGCTTAGTGCAGTTAAAGATTACATTAATGGAATTGGTTCATTAGCAGATATATGTTTAAAATATAGTATTTCTAATAAGAGTGTTCTCAGAAAGTGGTTAAACAAGTATAATAAATGTCATAAAACATATAAATCTCATAATAACAAAGGAGATCGGATTATGACTAACGGAAGAAAAACTACATACGAAGAAAGAATTGAAATAGTTGCATTTTGTATTGCTAACGCTAACGATTATAAATTAACTGCTAATAAATATAATGTTTCTTATCAACAAGTATATACTTGGATTAATAAATATAAGCAAGGTGGATATAATGCGCTAGTCGATAGACGCGGTAAACATAAAAACATCGAAGAATTAAGTGAATCAGAAAAAATTGCTACACAATTAAAGCTTCTAGAAGCTGAGAATAGACGTTTAAAAATGGAGAATGATTTCTTAAAAAAGTTAGAAGAAATCCAAAGGAGGTAGATAAATATATAGCAATCATGGAACTTAACAAATCGGGATATTCAATATCACAATTATGCAACTGCGCAAAGATTTGTAGATCTTCTTATTATAAATGGTTAAATAGAAAAGAGACACAAAGAGATATCGAAAATAAACAGATTTTGAATGAAATCATTAAAATATATACAGAAGTAAAAGGTATTTATGGCTATAGAAGAATAACTTTGAACTTAAATAAGACTTTAAAATCTAGTTACAATCACAAACATATTTATAGGCTAATGAAATCTATTAATATATCTTCTATAATTCGCAAGAAGAGAAAAAGATATGTTTATAGCACACCTCAAATAACTGCTGAAAATTTATTAGCTAGAGAATTTACAACTGAAAAGATTAACGAAAAATGGTTAACTGATGTTACAGAATTCAAATTAACTAATGGAACAAAAGCATATTTAAGTGCAATTTTGGATCTTGGAGACAATAGTATTATTTCGTACGTATTAGGAACTTCTAATAATAATAAATTAGTTTTTGATACGTTAGATAAAGCTATTATAACTAATCCGACGGCAACGCCACTATTTCATAGTGATCGCGGATTTCAATACACAAGTAAGAGTTTTAAAGTTAAATTAGATGCAATTAATGCAAAACAAAGTATGTCTAGAGTTGGTAGATGTATTGATAATGGACCTATGGAAGGTTTTTGGGGAATATTAAAATCTGAAATGTATTACTTAGAAAAGTTTCATACTTATGAAGATCTTGAAAAAGCTATAGATGAATATATAAAATTTTATAATACAAAAAGAATACAAAAAAGCTGAAAGGCATGGCTCCGCTTGAATATAGGAACCATACTTTAGCAGCATAATTTTTTATTATTTCTCCTGTCTACTTGACAGGGGGCAGTTCAATCCATATGTTATCACATACAGGGTGTGTGTAGACAAGCCCCAAATACAATTTGGCACAAGGACAAGCTTACTATAAGGGGATTGTTTTAAAGTAAGGGGGTCTATAGTTTTATTTGGGCAAATTGTTGATTTGCAATACCCATCTTGTTATCTTTTTTAGTTAACACATTGCAAAATATCCCAACTACACCCCCTTATATACTTATACATCTTCATCTCCAAGTAATAATTCTTTAAGCCATTTAAGTAATTTATTAACCTTTTTAAACTCTAGAATTTTATCAGCTATTTCTTGAGCATCCTCTTTTGTCCAAAATCTATATTTAATGTAGCAGTCTCTACTACAATACTTAAGATACTCAATACCTAAAGACTTAAACTCTTTTCCACAGTATGCACACTCTAAATTGAATGCTTTACGATGTGTTTTGTCCCATAATCTCTTGAATTCCATTGAGCATTATTTTCTCTTTCGCCCAGTTGCATTTTGCTTGATTTCTTTGCCATATTCGAGACAAAGTACATATAGGAATTCTTCCTGTAATAATATCTTGCGTTGCATGGCTAACTCTTCACCAAAACCATCTAGTCCATGTCTCCTACAATATCCTCTTACAGAATCACGTGATAAGCCGATTCCATTAGCTATCTGTTTATATCCTATACCTTGCTGGCGCATCTACTTTATTCTTTCTTTTTGCTCATCTTTCATTACTTCTTCACTCCTTTTTGAGTATTCATCTCTCAAATTGAGTAAAGAGTCAAGATGTAATATAATTACAGTTCAATCAAAACTTTATATAAACTACTTATTTCATTTCTGAATAACGCTCTCTTATTATTATCATCTAATCAAGGCTCATCTATATAGTACAAACAAGCATCTGGAACTATTTCCATCAATTTCTCATTAAAATTAGGATAATATTTTTTTAATAAATCTCCCTGCTCTGAGTAGCATCGTTTTGATAATTCATAGTATTCTTCGTGAGTAATTGTATAATCAAAAAAATCTTTCATATATTGAATTAAATTATTTTTATATAACAACGCTCTTTCTTGGCTCATTTTTTAACTTACCCCATCAACTACTCAGCTTGTACAATACCATAAATATCAATCCTCACTGCAGTACTTATAGTCTTTAATACATAATGACTTGTACTCTTTTCCACAATACTCATATAGAAGAATATAAAATTTTATAATAATGCTATCAAATAAAAAAAGGTCTACTGCACATTAACTAAATTAATTCATTGTGTAGTATATCTTATATTTTATTTAATTGAAAGAGAATTACTCCATCTTTATCATTATAGTAAAGTTAACTCGTAAGACAATTCGCACGCTGTTCACTAACCTCTTTAATTGTCTTTTTAACAGAATACTCAAGAACATTATTATCCTTCTTACTATCTAAAATATCTGTCATTGTAAGTGTTTTTAACAGTAAAACAGAAAGTATTGTTTTTTCAAGTAGTTTTTGTTCTGCCTCAGTAAAATCTTCATAATTTGTCTTTATACTCACTACCTTTTCCATTGAGAATATAAGTCTTTTATAAATGTTAAATAGTTTGTACAGTTCTGTATAAATATCCTCACTTAAAGCCTTCACTTTATTAAGTAACTTTTCTGCTTCATTCATTTTACTTACAGCACTGTCCACTTCACGGCTAATATCATTTGCTACATTCAAGCTAGCCTTCCCTTTAGCATTAACCATAATTCCTCCAACAACCAGCATTGGTGCAAAGGTCAATCCCCCTAAAACTGCAGTACCTCCAGCCATACCTAATCCACCACTAGCTAATGAGCCTCCTCCGAAAGCTGCTAAAGATGCATTAGTAGCTGCTGCTCCAGACAATGTACTTATAGCAGTTCCAGTAGAAGCTACTGTTATTGTACTTGCTAACCCACCAGATGTAGCTATTCCAATTAACCCACCTGCACCGATTGCGCCTGCACTTGTCTTTAACATATCTTGTACTGTAAGTGCAACTCCTTTAATATTTTTCAATTCATCCTTAGTAAGCTTAATTGACTCACTTGTTACATCACCTGATATTTCTGGTTTATTTTGTATCTTTTCATATATAGCAACAAACTTATCAAACTTTTTCCAAACATCAACTTTTAATTGTCCTAATTTCTTAAGAGATCCATTAGTAGACTCTTCTATACTATCAAATTCTTGACGTTTAGAATTATATCTATAATTCGCTTCATCTTTTATTTTACTTGCGTCGCTTAACTTCTTAGCCCCTGAAGCACTACTTGCAACACCAACTGCTGCCGATGTTGCTATTGTACCTAAAGCAGCTGCTCCTGCCTCTGTTGCTGCTACTGCTGCTACAGAAGATAACCCAGCAGCTCCAGCTGCTGTTCCTACTGCTGTTCCTACTGTACCAACAGCTCCAACCACTGCTGATCCTACTGCAGTACTAGCTACTGCTGCTCCTGCAGCACCTACTGCTCCTGTAACTGCTGCTCCTGCTGCGCCCACAGCTCCTGTAACTGCCGCTCCTGCTGCTGTAGCTGCTATTGCTGGCATAACTATAGGTGCTGCTACAACTGCACCTACTACTCCTACTGCTCCTAATAAAAACTTTCCAAAACCCATAATATCACCTCATCCACAAATTAATCTTCAATATCTAGTAAAGTTTCACCTAGTGCCTGCCATTTTAAGCCATCTTCAACCCAAGTTTCTATCTTTTCTATAGATGATTCTAAAAGGCCTAGCTCCTTACCTAGCAACTTAATTTCCTTCTTTTCCTCATGATGATAAACTCCATCCATTACACAAAGCTGGACGGCCTGTTGTATAAAAAATAAACTTTCTCGTTTTGTTTCAAAATCTACATTAATCTTTTCCTCACTCGTCCATAAATTTTGAAGTAAAGAAACTGACTCTTCTTTCATTTCTAATTGTACTGCTGCTTGTGAAAAAAATAGTTTCTCCTCATCACTAACCTTTTCATCAATCTTGGCTAAACGAATTAATCCACCTAAAAAATTTAATTTTGATTCTTCTGTCTTAAGTATTTCTCTAATATTCATGTTTATTTCTCCTTTTATATTTATATTTTTAATACAAAGTTAGGATCCTTCATTTTTTTATCAAATTCATTAAAATTATGAAATTGCATCTCTATATTATGATTTCCAAGATATTTGTACATACTTGCTGTTGCTTTATCATCATTAAGAATCAGAAGTTCATTAATATTAGCTAATTCCTTAATTTCCTTCTCATAGGCTGCAAAATCAATTTTCTTTAGCTGTTCCAAGTATTTATCTAATGCAACATTAATTTTTTCATACTCCTTTTTAATATCATCATAGCTTATGCCATATCTAATGCTTAATTCCTTAAGTATCAATAAAATCAATCTAAACCAAGCAACCATATTTAAACGCAGAACAAATTTAAGTGCATTACCACCTGAACGGATAGCTGCATCTGCACCATCCATTAGACATAAGGCACCATTTCCCACAAGAATCATAGCACGCAAATCTGCATGCTTATTTGTTGGAATACATTCATCCCAACTTTTTTTATTATAAAAACGCCTCTTAACAGTCCATAATAATCTAATTGATAAATCATTTACTATAACCGGAATAGCCATGGTTGCACCAAATCTAGCATCATACCCTTCCTGAAAAGCTCTTGTCATCAGTGTTGCAAGAGTCTGCCTATCTTTTCCTATTTGAAATTGTCCAAAATCACATAGTTGGAACAATTCGAAAAAAGGCATAGAAATACCACTTCCTCGACCACCATTTAAACTCCCTCTTCCACCTGAACTTCCAGACACATCTGACATTAAATGACCAATCCAGTTACAAAATCCACAGAATATCTTTGCAACCATGTTATTGCCATATAACTGCTGATCATTAGCATCAATACGTATAAGTTGTCCATTATCCAAAAACTGGCCTTCCCCTGGAACTGATCCAAAATAGAAAAGAATAAACCAATAATATCTGGTGAATGTGCTAAGGACTTTAAGTGATGGTTTTTAGTCCCCATATTGAATACTCCATTTACATCAGTTGTAGATCTATGATCATAATTAACTTTAAAGTGATTCTCTAAAAAACCAATTGCACTTGCTACATTATCTTCATTCCCTGGTCTAGGTTTCCACCCAACCATTTTAGCGAATTTTTTTACCACATTGTCTGTTTGATTATCTGTCCATTTTCCAAGAGAACTTAATTTAGGTTCTCCTACAAAAAATATATCAATTAAGCCCGCTGAAATTCCACAAAATGCAGCAATGGCATAATCATATTTGTCACATTTTCCTTCTAGCAATTCATATTTCTCTGACATTTATAACTCCTTCAGTAAGCCTTCTTTAGCTTATTTTGCTATTCACTTCTAAAAATTAAATTCTGAAACTTTTATTTGACTATTTATACATCATACCTATCTCTAGAATAGTCCTTTTCATTTCTTCCCTAAATTTATCAGGACCTATAACTTCTACAGAATCTCCTTGACTCAAAAGCCACATTTTTATACCTTTACCAAAGAGTTTTGCCTCAACTATGTATTCTCCTTGTTTTTCCTTTATTACTTTAGCATTAGGCAATCTATCTAAAACAGCCTCTATAGACCTGCCTGTGAATCTGAACCTTACTCTTTCTAGTTCTCCTGTCTGCATAAATTGAATTAACTTTCTAAACTCGGTGTTTGTCAAGCATGTTGTCGCATGAAATTTTCTGTTCGAAATTCTCTAGTATTAGTTTGTAAATTTTCACAGTGTGTATTTTCTGATTTCAAACACATATATACCATATATTAACTGGAAATTATTCTGTACATATGTGTTTATTATCATAGATTACAAGGCTTTATCCATATCTTTTCTTGGATTCAAAGATACCGTTTTAGGTAGCTCCCATTTTCTTATGCCCCTATTAAATCTTTGAGGATGAAGCTCTCTAGCAGCTTCATATACTTTTATTCTTTTCTTAATTATTTTCTCTGATAGTCCATTGTGTCTAGAATTTGGAGTTACAAAATTTAATCCACTGTGATAGTGTTTATTATTATACCAATCAACAAAGTCAAGAACCCATTCTCTAGCGTCAGCGATAGTTTTAAAGCCTTCTTGCGGATAACCAGGTCTATATTTGCAGGTTCTAAATAAAGCTTCTGAATAAGGATTATCATTACTTACTCTTGGTCTTGAAAATGAGGACATGACTCCTAATTCCTCTAATTTAGCCTTTAATGTATATGACTTCATAGGTCCCCCATTATCTGAATGTAATATAAGTGGTTTCCCCTTAATTTTTTCATTCATTATAGCTTTTTCAACTAATATTGAAGCAAATTCTCCTGTCTCCGTTTCCCAAACTTCCCAGCCTACTATTTTTCGGCTGAATATATCCACAATCATATATAGCTTAAAATATCGACCTACTACAACTGTGGATAAGTACGTTATATCCCAAGTCCAAACTTGATTAGGCTTATTTGCTATATGAGTTTCAGGTTCTTTTTTCTTTTTAGGGGCTCTCGCATACCCTCTATGAGTCTGCATTTTCTCCTTTTTTAGAATACGATACATAGTAGATTCAGAGGCAATATATATCCCTCTGTCAACTAGTGCTGGAACTATCTGTGATGGTGGTAAATCAGCGTATTCTGGAAGTTTAACGGTCTTTAGGACACTTTTATATTCAGCATCAGTGAGCTTGTTACTTGGAGAATTTCTCTTAATAATAGGTCTCATGTCCCTCCGTATTTCCTGTCCTTCGCACCATCTCTCATAAGTCCTAGAGCTTATCCCTACTGTTTTACAGGCTACTTCTAATCGAGCACCTTTTTCTCTAGCTTCATCTATTAAATTAACTATTGCTATGCGATCTGAGTGGTCTATTAATCTTCCACGTTGTCCACTAAGATCGCTTGTAACTTTTTTCTAAGAACTAGTAATGCTGCCGTTTCTGCTAGTGCCTTTTCTTTAAAACGCAAATCTTTCTCTAGAGCTTTTATTCTCTTAGCATCTTCTTGCTTTTTTAATTTTAATTCTTTAACCTCTTCACTATCGACGTTGCCGATGGTACTATTTAAACAGGCATTGTGCCACTTTTTAACATCTTCTACGAATAAGCCTTTCTCTCTGCAATATCTTGCTAATTCTGCTTCTGAGAGTAAATACGTCTCCATAACTGTTAAAAATTTATCTTTAGGGGTTACAACTCTTTTACCAGTGTTATTCTCAGTATTTTTAGGGTTCCTAGCTTTTGTTTTCCATGTTTGTAATGTAGATTTGCTTACACCTGTTTCTTTTGATAAATCTGAAACTGATATGTTTTCAGGTGGTAACATTCTTGCTATTAACTTTTCTTTTTCCAATTTACTATATCTCTTATTTATACCATTGCCTTTTGTCATAGGTACATCTCTCCTCTTTGTTCGAGAATATCATACATTATCTCCTACGACAACTATCTTAACATAGGGGGTAGGCACATGCCATCTGCATTCCCATAATGGATTGAGATTTATCAGCACCAAAATTATTAGGTGTCTCGTGAAGCAGACTAGGATAAATAGGTGCACATCCCAGTCCTACCAGAATCAAACCTATAAGTGTTATGATATCCCCCATAGGAATCAATAATAACAGCGTCCCAAGTCCTGCGGTGCATTGTCCGATGCGCACCATATATTTGCCACCCAATTTATCTGTAATGAAACCACTGAGGAATCGTCCAATGGTTATTCCAAGATAAAACAGAGATGCCCATTTTGCTGATGTTTCTGCATTAATTCCTTTGTGAAGCACCATATAGCTGCTAGCCCATAGACCTGTTGTGGATTCCAGGGCACAATAACAGAAAAATGCTGTGAGTATTGCCTTTGCTCCAGGAAGTTTTATAGTTTCCCTTAGACTGAAGCTTTTTACCTCCTGTGCTTCTTTTCCATTTGATTCCTGTTTTACTTTCCATAAAGGCAATGAAATAATCAGGCAAATAACAAGTGTAGTTTGTATAATACCAATTGCCTGATACCCGGAATTCCATCTAAAACCATTTGTAAGGAATAGGCCCATAATATAAGGCCCTGTTGTTGCGCCAACTCCCCAAAAAGAGTGTAACCAGCTCATATGCCGTGCTTTATAGTGCAGCGCTACAAAGTTATTTAAAGCTACATCCACACTTCCAGCCCCAAGTCCATAGGGGATTGCCCATAGGCATAATTGCCAAAATGAATGTGAAAATGAAAATCCCAATAAAGCTGCTGCTGTCATTGCAACACTAATAATTGTTACCACTGCTGTGCCTAATTTTCGGATTAATTTTTCGCTAAACAAACTGGATACTATGGTCCCGCCTGCAATGATCATACTAATGATTCCTGCATAAGACACCGGCACATTTAATTGTCCACACATAGATGGCCATGCAGAACCAAGAATCGCATCCGGTAATCCCAAACTGATAAATGCAATATAAATAACTATTAATAATATTGATACCATATACCTATCTCCTTTGCTAGTAATATGATATAATAATCTTCCAGATTCATTGAAATAAATATCAAAATAGGAGCTTTTATTTATAACAATCGTATATTTTTATCATATAAAGTAGTATAAGAAAGGAACTGCTATGGTTGAAATCAAACTTTTAAAGGACAACTCAGAAATCGTGCCTTACAACTTTCCATCTTTTCCGGTTCACGCCAGAAAACACTGGCTTTTTCATTATCCAAACATGGCTGTTGTCAGCCATTGGCATGCTGATTTGGAATTTATAGTAATACTAAGGGGAAAGATGTTATATTCAGTAAACGGAAAAGACTATTTGCTTGAAGAAGGACATAGCATATTTGTCAATTCAAAACAGCTGCACTATGGCCATGCTTTTAAAGGAGAGGACTGTCAATTTCTATGCATGCTCTTTCACCCATCACTTCTATATATCACGGAATATATAAAAAAAATATATGTAGAAGCTATTTGTCAGAACAGGGAACTTCCCTTTCTTATATTTGAATCCTCTGATGCTTTGCAACAGATATTTAACCTATGTCAGGAAAAAACTCCTGGATTTGAATTAGCGGTATTAAGCCACTTTTTTTCGCTGTGGCTTAATATTTTTCAAGATATAAAAAAGGTAGATACTAAAGAAGAACCTATTTCTGATAAAAGGCTGGAAACTCTTCATTCTATTATTGGCTATATTCAAAAGAATTATTCTGAAAAGATTGTGTTAAACGATATTGCCGCAGCAGGTAGTGTTTGCAGAAGCAGTTGCTGCGACATTTTTTCCAGTTTACTACACATGACCCCAATTCAATACCTTACCAATTACCGACTGGAAAAGAGCATCGAATATTTGTGCCACAACTCACATTCAATTACTGACATTGCATTGCTCTGTGGATTTAACAGCTCCAGTTATTTTACTGAGGTTTTTCGCAGAGAATTGGGATGTACGCCCTCTGAATATAAAGTCAAAATCAAGAATTCTTTCATTAATGGATAGAAATATCCAAACATACTACAAAAAAATAGCCAGTCAAAGTGATTACCTGTCACCTCAACTGGCTCCTTTAAAATTTTCTATTCAATTACAACCTCAATCTCAGTTCCATCAAGCAAGCTTACAATAATCTTCTCCCCATCAAATACTGTCATCTTCTCTACTATCCTAAAAAATAAATCCCCATCAAATTCTTTTATTGTTTTCCCATTTTTTAAAATACCAATGAATTGCTTTGCCTTATACCTTACTAAAACATTGTCACTTTTTAAATGTTCCTTCCACTTCTCCATGAAATAATCCTTATTTTCAATCATAGCGTTGAAGGTATCTATGAACGCTTGATATAAAACCTTATCATCTATATGTTTATTATTACAGCCTTTCTTACCTTTTTTAATATATCTTCTATTACATCTCCAAACAATTCTCCTGCGTAATTCATTTGTAGAATTCCAAACCTTTCTTCCAAAAACACTGCCGCAGTGTCCGCAAATAACTTTTCCTGCAAAAGGATTAGTTATTGTAGCATAATCTACTTTTACAATATCATGTTCTTTAGCAAAAATTCTTCTCTCCATCTCGAGTTGTACTGCCTCCCACATTTCTTTATCTATAATTGCTGGGTGGCTTTCCTCCACATAATACTGTGGAACTTCCCCATTGTTTTCTGCCCTTTTCTTGGTAAGAAAATCTACTGTATAAGTTTTTGCAGTAGTGCATCTCCCTTGTATTTTTCGTTTGTTAATATTCCTCTTATAGTACTTTCATACCATTTAGCTTTTCCATTCCAACCTTTAATTCCTTCTTCTTCAAATTCTTTTGCTATTCTATTTGTGCCTTTTCCATCTAAGTAATCCTTATAAATTCTTCTTACAATCTTGGCTTGTTTTTCATCTATTATAAGATTACCTTCTTCATCCTTGGTATATCCTAAAAATTTTTTATGGTTTATATGAAGCTTTCCTTGTTCAAATCTCCTTCTTATTCCCCATGTTGAATTTTCAGAAATTGAGCGACTTTCATCTTGCCCTGTGTGAGGGAACATATTTGAAAATAATACTGCCAAAAAGTGCACACCCCCACCTAAAAAATGCACCCACCTTACTCCAATACATAAGGTGTGTGCATTTTTTCAATTACATTTTCAAATTTTATCTTCAAAACTTGTTTTTCAAGCACTTCATTTTCTCCAAAAACACCAAAACCCACTGAAATCAGTGGGTTTCTATTGTATCAAAATCATTGTTTATGTATGAGATTATTAGGCTAAATTATGGATACAATTTAACTACATCTTTATTCTCTCCCAATACTTATCTCTCTTTCAGCCTCTTCTATTGCTATTTTAGCTCTCTTACTAAGTTTTAGACTTTCATCAACTATTTTATTTATGTTTATAAGTACCTCAAATCCATCTTCAATCATCTCATCCTCATAAAATCTATTATCAACTGGATATCTATCTATAATAAATTTACTATCTAACATTCTAAGAGTAAGATAATCTTCCATTTTTAATTCATCTACTAAATCTTTTTTTATTGCATTATATATCATTGCTGTTTCATGAACTGAAAGTTCTATTCCATACTTTTGTATTACTAAAGTCTTTAATACTCTCTCTATAGTTCCATGAATTAATTCTAATTGTCTTGGATATGATAAACCTGCTTTATTAGCTAAAATAGCATCTCTTAGCATGACATTTGCATCTGCTTTCCATATTTTATACTTTTCTTTATTTATATTTTTAGGCTTAAACTTTTTTAGCTTACCTGATTTATTTGTTCTACATTCTAATGTGAATCTTTCAATTAAATCTTCCATACCCTACCCTCTTAAAAAATCAACTACAACACTAATATTCTGTTCTCTAGCATAATCCTCAATATTACTAAGTATTTCACCTAAATTTCTAGCTTTCATTCCTTCTTTTACATAAACTTGTATAACAAAATAATCATCTATTTCGCTATATCTAAACTCAGTTATTTTATCTAAAATATTTTTT
This sequence comes from Haloimpatiens sp. FM7315, assembly GCA_041861885.1. NCBI lineage: Bacteria > Bacillati > Bacillota > Clostridia > Eubacteriales > Clostridiaceae > Haloimpatiens > Haloimpatiens sporogenes. The sequence continues at coordinate 814,483 of JBGVUE010000001.1, read as the reverse complement.
TCAAGACTTTCCTTAGCATGTTTTATAATATCATCATATTGTTCTTTACTCATTTTTTAAAACATCCTTTCTCTTTTCTATATTACTAAAGCTATATGAAGCTACCTATTAAATTCAAATCTTAAGTAATACTATGACTTTTTTATAACCTATTTTTATTAATATTATATCCTATTGACTAACTTTAAGCATAGCCTATTAAAAATTTCTTTAACAATTTTGATTTTTATTCTCTTAATTAGTTAAAAATTAATTATAAGTACTTTTAAAATTATACAAATAAAATTTCATCTTCGGAGGTTACATATCATTTGAATAATGAAAGAAAAATTTCAATAATTAATAAACCTTTAACTAAACAGTATATAAATGTAGCAATTTATTGTAGGGTAAGTACTTCTCATTCTAAGCAACTTGAGAGTTTATCTAATCAAATAGATTATTATAGGAAGATGGTTAATAAGCATCTCGATTGGGTGCTTGTTGATATTTATGCAGATATTCAATCAGGTAAAAATTTTTCTAGTAGACCAGAATTTCAAAGAATGTTAAATGACTGTCTCAATAATAAAATCGACTTAATAATCACAAAATCCATCAGTAGGTTTGGACGTAATACCGCAGATACTCTTACTGTAATTCATAAATTACGCTTACTAAATATAGATCTTTTCTTTGAAGTAGAGAATATACGAATTTCTGAGACAAGTAAAACATTTTTAATGTCAATTCTTGGAGCTATAGCACAAGCTGAAAGTGAAGCTAGAAGCCAAAACATCAAATGGGGAATCAAACGTGGTTTAGAAGCAGGTACATCTAAAATATATGACCGCAAGTGCTATGGCTATAGACATGATTCAAAAAGAAACATTATTATTAATGAACAAGAAGCTAAAACTGTGCAAATGATTTTTAATTTATATCTTAGTGGATACAGTATTTTAGCTATTATTCGTGAACTTAAAAAGCAAGGTATTAAGTCACCTACTGGCAAGGAAAATTGGCCTAAAAGAACAATTTGAGCGAGTACAAAAGGAAAAGTTACGCCGCAGTAATATTCATCATAGCAAGGATGGAACCGTTACTCGCACATCAACTCATTATAGTATGAAATCACAATCAAAGCATTAGCTAAAAATAGTTCCGCTAAATTGTGCACACCCTTCATTAAAAATGCACACCCCTTTTAAAATTTGCACACCCCATCTCTTATATAGGGATTTTTGATGAAAGTTTAAGCAAAAAACTTAGCCTAATCACCATTATTTTTAGGCAAAAAAAGCTGAAGCCCTTCTATTTCAAAGGGTTTCAGCATTGTATCAAATTCTAAGTTCTTTTATGTCTAAGGACTATGATTTTGATACAATTTAGCGAGTTTTTCAATATGATTATTGATTTTAATATCGCTAAATTGTATGGGGTTTCTGCTAAAATGTACCCCTCTTAAAAGTACCTATGGTAAAACATTTTTATTTCAATTTTTCAGTTTTTTTCATAATTATAATTTCATTCAAATATCTTTGTGTATCTTAAAAATTCCTATCATGTTCAAATAAGCACTTAACCTACCTATCCGATTGTAAAAACTGTAAACACAGCGGACACTGTTTACTTAATTAAATTACTATAAATATTAATACTTTAGTTATAATAAATTTTTATGCTTTTAAAGAATATGAAAGCCTTCTTTTTTCATTAGATAATGCACGTCTGCGTTTTTTTATATCATCAATATAGTCCTCTATAGCTTCAATTTTATTAATTCTTTCTTTATTTTTCACTCTGCTATAAGTTATCTCAAATTCTTGAATTGCCATATCTAACTTCATCATTTGCTTAATAAGCTCAGTACTTTTTATTCGCCTGCTATCAGCCTCTGATTTAAGAAGCTCGCTGTGAGCAGTTTTTATACTTTCAATGAGTTTATCTCTCTCACTATCTTTTGCAATAGCAGATATAATTTTTAGTATATCCATCAAATTATCAGAAGTATCAGACATTAATCAAGCCTCCCCATTTGAGTTACTATTTCACTAATGACCTTTGAGAAGTCTTCACCTGACATACTTGAATTATTATGTTGATAAAAATCTCTCATCATTTCTTGAATAATTTTCATTCTTTCAACAACAGAACTGGTATCTGCATTCTTTTTCTTAGCATAAGCTTCTGCTTCTGCAATTAATGTCTCTCTATCCTCTTTCATCTTTGCAAGAACAGCCTCTGATTGAACCTTCATCTTTTTAATTTCCATAAGATCATTAGCTAAACTTATCATATCTCCAAAGTTATCTGCAATAGTATCTTGTAATTTGCTGACAGCTTTACCCCTGCTTTCAATAACAGTAGACTTATTTTCGCTAACAACAGGCTTATTTTCATTAACAGAAAATTTTTTCATACGACGGCTAGTTACAACTTCTAATCCTTTATCACTCATAGCTAATTACACTCCTATCTTTTGTTTTATTTCCTCTAACATATCAATTAATTTTACAGTTTCTGTTTCATTTGAAATTTCTTCTTTATAGTTATATATTTCAAGTTCTTCAGCTACTATAGCATTTAATGTATCAATATTTTCCGCCTTAAGTTTCTCTAAATCTTCTTGAATATTATTAAGCGTTTCAGAATACCATTCATCTATAGCTTTTGTTACTTTAGTCTTAAGTTTTCCCTGCCATGTGTTGTAATCAATTATAACTGTTGCAAGTTCAATAATTACAACAGCTGCTGTTGAAATTGCTTTTGAAGATGTAGCTCCTATTTTTCTCAATGTATGTTTAAGCGCATTATGTGTTTGACGTGAAAAGGTTTTGCCAAAAATATCTCCTGTAGCTTTTAAAGCATGTGAAGCAGCATTTGCTACTCCTGCACCTGATCCTCCTACTCCCCCAAAACCAGCAAAATATCTTGTTAGCCCTCCAGTAAGAGCCTTATTTCCAATTTTTTTCCCCATTCCTTTTGCAGCAAACTCTGTTACAGTTGAAAAGCAGATAGATATTTCCTTATTAAACTCCATAAGCTGTGTATTAAGATAATCATTAATCCTGTCATTAAGGTCATTTAACTCTATTTCTAAATATCGTTTAACCTCTAAAGTTTCTTGTTGAATACTGAATGGTAGAAGATGATTATTCACATAAGGAATCATTTCATCCATACTGATTTTATCCATATTTTTAATTGAGGTAATTACCTTCTTTTCTGCCTTGTTCCTTGCACTCTCCAACTCTTTTGGAATTGATTCTTTTAATCTATCAAAGGTTGGACTAATGTCATTAGGTATTAAGTTATTAACATTATCTACAAATGCTTTTGAACAATTTCTTATCTCATCTTTTAACTCTTGCGAAAGCTTAATATTTTCATATCTGTTTTCTATCTCAGCTTCACACTTATAAAATAAATCTAAAATATAGCCATTAAAGACTTCCTCTAATACCTTCTCTCTCTCAAGAGAATTAATTAACTTTTCAACATAACTCCATAGAGATGTTGCTTGTGGCAAAGGATAAGCATCTTCATCTTCTAATCGTTCTGTTTCAACAAAGAAAACAGGTATGTCATCATGAAGAATATCATTAACGTACCTTAAAATCTCTGCTACTCTCCTATCGGATTTGCTTACTTTTGCTGGACAACGATTAATTAATAATAGTATTTCAACATCATCTCTAACAAGCTCTTTTAAGAAACCTAAAAAAGCATAATCATTTTCCTGTATTCCAATTCTGTAATTTACAGTATAAATAATTACATCACTATTAGGAATAAATTCCTTGAGGATTTCCTCGTGTGCCTTAACAATAGATCCATAACCAGGAGTATCAAACAAACGCATATTATCAAGCTTATACTTAGTTGATTTAGTAACAAGCTTAACTCTTTCGAGCTTATCGTCAGGCTCTTTCAACAGCTCATTGAACATGTCGCAATCTATTTCTTCAATAGTGGCATCCTTGTTAATTGCATAAAATTCATTTTCTTTAACGTCGGCTTTAAACTCAACCTCTGTTATCGCACCAGTTGAAGGCGCAGAACTTACAAATAAAACATTTTCCTGCATAAGTCCATTGATAATGGTAGATTTTCCACTGCTAGTTTCACCCAGCATCATAACATAACTGTCAACATTCATTATTCTATTTTTTAAGAATTTAGAAAGTACATTAAGTTTTTCATCATCTATTTTTTCAACAAGAGAGTTAATCAAATTATATTTTTCACTTAGTTTATTATTCACTTAAGATACTCTCCTTTTCATCAAGATAGTTGTAATCAGCTTTTAATTCATCAAGATTATACTTTAAACTAAAGGTCTCTTGACATTTTTCAATATTCTTTGCCTTAAGTTCCTTAAATGCTTTTTTACGAAGAGAAATGTATTCTTCCAAACTTTCATTAAACTGCTCAGAAAGCTCACTAAAAGCCTTAGTAAATTCAGTTTTTATAAGCTTCCCTACATTATCAATTGTAGGCTCAATCTGCCTCTTAGCTTCTGCAGCTCTTTTCGCTGTTATAGCATTTTTCGTACCTTTTCCTGCTAAATTAGCAACGATTCCTACAGCAGCTCCAGCTAGAGCACCTATAGCAATTCCTAATGGTCCACCAGCAGATCCCAATGATACTCCTACTTTTATTCCAATCACAGCACCAGCTAAATCAAATCCCATAGCTAACCCCTTTTCAAACTTAAGTGCTTGTCCATTATTAAAATTTAAAGCTGCAATTGAAACACTATTTTCAAATTTAACTGTTTTTGATAACTCCTCCATTAATTCAGAAATCTCAAAAATGATATTTTGTGAAAGATCATAATAAGCACTCATTACATCTGAAAAATACTGCTCTTGGTAGTTTGTAAAAGCTTCTGTAAGCATTTCACCATCTACAACTCCACTGTCTATTACTCTGAAAATTTCACGTCTTATATTTTCAACACATTTTTTAGATTCAGTTTTTGCAAAGCTTTCAACTTCATCTTCTTTCTCCTCCAAAAACTCAATTATTTCCTCAACTTGAGCCTCTAGTTTTTTTGTATTAATTTTAAAGTTTTCTTCCTCTAAATCACAAGCCTTTTTAAGTTCCTCAGCTGTCAAGTTAGATTCTTTAATAATATTATCAATTTCCCTTTTACAAGTCGCAAGCATAAGTGCAACCTTTGATTTTAAGACAGAAGTTTCATTTTCATGCCAATTTGATACTGTATTACTAATCTTGTTAATTAAAGCATTAATATTTGAGCTCTCTACAAGCTCAGTATCTTCTTTTAATCTTCCTGTAATTGCATCATATGCATTTACAACAATAATATCATCATTAAAAGGAGTGTTAATAGACTTGGCTATATTCTTTAAAACCTTTGTATTAAAATTTACCGACTCCTTTACCTCACGCTTAGTTTCGCCAAAGTTATTTTGGACAAATATTGCTGAGGCAAACTGCATCCATACCCCTTTAATGAACATTTCCTCGGAACATCTTATTGTAGGAGTTGTTGGTATGACAAATATTGCAGCACATAAATTCTTTATGTATCTCATTGTAGTATCTTGATTTTCTTTTGTAAGACTTCCAACACCAGGAAGATCAACTATGGTTGCACCATTCTTTAATAAGTCATTTTTGCGATACAAAACAATATGAGAAACCTTTTTTTCATTACCGGGATTACATATATTATCAACATACTCATTCAAACCTTCCCTTGTATAAGCTTCAACATTCTTAGAAGAATCTTTAAAGTATACTACTGCCTTTTCTACTTGTCCATACTTTACCTCAACTGGCACGCACGTGGTTTCATCAGCATCATTAGGTAAAATATTTTCTGATAAAATTGAGTTAATAAGAGTACTTTTACCCATTCCTTGCATACCTAAAACAGGAATAATTATTTCCTTTGAACTTATATTTTTTATTATTGTATTTAAAACATAACCCATCTTTTGATCTTCTGAGTATTTGTTCAATATGGTAAATAATTTATTATCCTTGACAATGGTTCTAATATCCATTAATTCAAACCTCCTTTTCCATTAGTAGCTATAAGCTATTCATCCGCATCCTGCATCTTTTTTAGTTGCTTTTCTATGGACTTGAGCAGTTTGTTATTTGTCTTATGAACCTCATAAGTTTCATCTATCTTTTCCTTAAGTTCATTTATAAGACGGCCATGCTCTGATATTGTACCTAAAATATCATCTGTAATTCCTGACTGTATTTCTTGCATAATCCCCTTAGTAGCATCATCCACTTGAAGTAAAATTGATTTTGCAGAACCTTTTGTTTCTTCAAAACTTGTAGTTTTTTCATTACTTACCATCTTTGCAAAATTTCTTATTAGTTCCATGTTTTTTTAGTTTGTGCATTTAAAAATACTGGAACATTTGATTTCTTATCATTATCCTTAGCCATAACCATTATTGTTCTCCTTTGCTCTTCATATTTTTTATATAAATAATAATGATGTATTCCTTCATAGTTAATATTTCTTTGTTTTTTAATCTTTAAAATCTTTTTGATTAACTGCTCTAATTATATCTGCCAATTGTTTATCTATAATTTCATTTCTTAAATAACTAAAGCACTTTTGAATACTCCTAATCATCACTGTTTCCTGTTTCATTATTTTACATGGCTTCTTCTGTGCCTCAATAATTGTAAGATTATAAATAGGATTTTCATGATTTATTAAAACTAATGCAGAATGCTGTATGTTCAAATTTTTAGTAAGGAGCATCATATTATGCACACCCTCAGATATAGCATTTCCATTAATAATTTCAGTAAAATCTTGTATTACAAAAGCTAAAAAATCATCTTTTAAAAGTTTATAACATATACCACTCTTATGTATTTGTGTCTGAGCAGAACCATATTGAGTTGTATTAGTCAGTATATAAATATTTTTTGTTGTTTTCACTGACATAAAATTATTAACAACATCATCAGTTGGATCAAAGTAAAAATTATATTTGTCCATTTTAATAAACCTTTGTTTTTCAATAGTATTAAGCTGATCCTGTGTAAAAATAATTTTACAAAATCTCTTTGCAAAGAAAGCCATACAGGTTATATCCCAACCACAAATATAAGCATTTCTACCAAGTGCATTATGTTCATTTAAAATCAAATTAGTAGTATTCATAAAAATTAAATTTGAAACTGTATCTGCTAATCTAGCAATATTATAAGTGTTTTTTGTAAATTCTTTTTCTTCATAATTAATATTTACATTAGTAGTAGCAGTACTTTTAGCAGTATTTTTATTTTTACTAATCTTTATCTCTTTTACATTAGATATTAAAGCCTCAAGCTCCTTAAGAGCGTGTCTTAATTTTTCCTCTTCTACAATAGCTTGTCTTCTTTCCTCAAAAGCACATCGACGATTTTCTATTTGATCAATAAGCTGATCAATAGGAATTCTTGTCTTTTTTGCCCAATAATTGATTTCTTTAACATATATACTTTTAGCACGCAAAATATAATCTTGAAGTTCTTTTTTTGTTGCTGCATTGTCAATTACAGTTACAGTTTCACTAACATACTCGTATCCCCAATCGGCATCAAAAAAGCCACCAAAAAACGTGAAACCTTTGATCCAAAACCACTTTTTTTAACTCTCCTAGACTTAACCTCTGTTTTTTTCTTAATGTTAACTCTGGCATACTTGGAAGTCCATTCACACTAACAATATCACGTGATGGAATATTAAGCTTTTCTGCTGTTTTGCTAAGATAGTTGTTTAAATTAGCTATCTGCTGAAGAATTTCTTTTTCACATTTTTTAACGAATTCCTTTATATATTTTATATCTACCTCAGTGTATTCCTTAGATTCATTAAGTTTTATATTCAAACGCTTCAGTAATTTATTAAGAATATCTTCAGTTTCTTGTTCCTTTCTTTCAATCTCAGTGTCAAGACCTTCATATTCAAAAATAAGACTTTCTGAAAATTTTTTCCCTTTTAAATCTTCTTTACCATCATCTATAATTTTTTTAATTCTTTCTGTAATTGAATTTATTCTTTGATTTTCTATTCTAGGTCTCTCTTTTTCTAAAGTTTCATGAACAACTCTCAAGAAATCATCATAGTTGGATTTTTTTAAAATCTCATTTTTCTCAGCTTCATTTAATTCACTATCACATCTTGCTTTTAATGCTTGGGCTGCTGAAATTTGAACTATTTTTATACTATCTTTATTTTCTATTTTTGAACCATTAACAATTCTCTCTACTCTGCGCTTATGTTCAATTGCTACATCTTGAATGCTTTTCTTGCCATCTACACTTGGTTTGATGGAATCGAGCATATTTTGCACAATAATTATTGGGCAGCTATATTTTGCAATAACATCTAAAACGGAGCTCATTTTCGCATCACTATTTGTTTTTAATGTTGTTACAAAAATACATACGTCAATTGAAGGTAGCAACACTTCTAAGGTTAACTCCTCATGATTCTGTAAACCATAGGCATCAAGACCTGGACTATCAATTAAAAGAACATCTTTTTCCAAATCAAATGAAGGCGTTGATAATTCTAATTGTGCTACCTCTTCCTTATTCTTCATATTATAATTTTCATCACTATATTTTTTTATATTGTGTGATGTTAATGCTTTACCTTCCAGAATTATTTTCTTTCCACTTTGAAAAAACACCGTTGCTTTTTTACTTTCACTTTTTGAACAACTTACTAGCTGGCTAGAAGAAGGTTTTACTGCCATAGAAAGAAGCATATTTCCCAAAATTGAATTTATCATGGTTGATTTTCCACTACTTGTAACACCAATAACTCCAACACGAACCCTATCCATTTGCCAATGTTTTTTACATTGTTCAAAACAAGCTATATCTGAATTATATCTTTCTAATAAACTTTCGTCGTATGATAATGTTTTTATAGCATTATCAACAAAATCAATTACTTTCATTTAGCCATCTTCCTATCGTTAATTTTTTTCATTAAAATTGTAGCATAATTGTAAATAAATAAGAATTAATATTATATATACATTCTTCTCATCTTTTCAATACTTTCCATCATTTCTTCCCTAAATTTATCAGGTTCTAAAACCTCTACAGAATCCCCCTGACTCAAAAGCCACATCTTTATACCTTTTCCAAATACCTTTGCCTCTACTATGTATTCTCCTTGTTTTTCCTTTATTATTTTAGCGTTAGGTAACCTATCTAAAACTGCCTCGATGGATCTACCAGTAAATTTAAACTTTACCCTTTCAAGTTCTCCTGTTTGCATAAACTGAATTAACTTTCTATATTCTCCATCTTGAAATCTCTTGCTGTATTCTATTTCATACCCTTTATCAGTAATAATTAAATCTTCAATTCTGTCTACTCTATATATAGTAGGGTATTCATAGCTTTTCCCTTCAATAAAAGCTATGAGATAAAAATAATACTCTGAAAATAATAATCCTTGTGGATACACAATTCTCCTAGAAACTTCATCTTGACGCTTTCCATCTATACCTATCTTAAAATATCCAATGTCTAATACCTTTTGTTCATTTATTGCATTACTTATTTTCCACAGCTTGTCTAAAAGTTCTTTTCCATGCTGTGGAGAAACATAATTAATTAACTCATTGTCTATAATGCGCTTAATATTTTTTTATCTTCACATATACAATTGTCAAGAATCTTATTAATCATGCCTTCTATTTCATTCTTTATAAAACCTCTACTCTCTAAAAGTACTTTAGAAATAGCTAAAGCTTCCTTTTCATTAAGATTTTCTGCATATTTTTCTTTTAGAATATATCCTTCTTTCACTTTATCCAATACTATTTCTTCATCTATTAGTTCTCTATCAGTATTATCCATAAAATCTTTTATATCTTTTATATATCTATAAAAAGTTCTTTCATTAATATTAAATTTATCAATCACATCAATTTTTTTAACTACTTTACCCTCAAATAATCTATTGTAAATATACAACAAAACATCTGCTTTAAATCTCTCCATATCAAAAATTTTACTCCTTTATATAGTATCTTCTATTTATTTTTTCTACATTTATGCCATAAATCCTCTTTTTTCCTCTTAAACTTATACATTTCTGCATCTGCTATTCTTATCAAGTCACTAACAGTTAATTTATTTTCTATCTCATTATCATACTCATAAAATCCATAGCTAATACTTAATTTATATTTTTCATTGTTTTTATTAATTTCCTCTATCCTTTTCAAAATTCTATACCATACCCTATTTGCTTCTTTCATTGTTGTTTCAGGAAAGACGACTAAAAATTCATCCCCTCCCATTCTAATTACAAAGTCAGTTTTTCTAATATTATTCTTCAAAATTGAAGTTACATTTATTAAAAGCTTGTCCCCCTCTTCATGACCAAAAGCATCATTTATAATTTTTAATCTATCCACATCTACAAAACAAACAACCATATTTTTATCATTAATGTTTATCAATTTAACCTCTCTTTCTAACAATTCTAAACCTGATTTTCTATTTAGTACACCTGTCATTACATCTATACTAGCTAAATAATTTAATTTTTTATTTTCTCCCCATAGCTTTCTCAGCATGTCATCCTTCTGTATTAAAATCTCAATAAGCTTTTCTTTGCTCATATAATCGTAATTCACTTAATCTCCCTACCCTTAATTTCAATTATTAATTATTAATTATTTGTCAATTACTCCTTATTTCTTGATATCTTATTATATATAAACTTAACTATTGAACCTACTACTACAATTACCAATGCTATTTTTACCAATAACCATACTGTTGATAGTGCCCAACCAATTATTCCTGAAAGCATATTAACAATAAATGCTGCTACCAAACAACAAACACACCACATTCCTATTATTGCCCCAAATCCAAAGTGTACAATATCAAATATTTTATGCAGACCTACAAATATTGCTGTACCTATAATTATTGAACCAACTAATGCCATAAAACTTATTAATCCCCCTACATCAAAAACATTCATCTTTTTTCCTCCTTTAATTTGTATTAGTGTTTAACTTGCTTATATAATTTTAACTTTCGGTCATCACTATTTAACATAGTTTATTTATTAATCTTTTTTAGTTCTTTCCGAAAGCTTTGTCTTAATTATAAATACTGTTTATGACATAGACTGTCAATTCAGAATAAATAATACTAATTTTGAAACTAGTCAAAACAAAAACACCCACAAAGCCAGCTTATCCCTAATCTAACCTTGCGGATTTTTAGTAATTCTCATATATTCCACTCCAATTGCATACCATCCTTAAATATAAAAGTTATCTTCTCCTCTGTATTAACAATTACCTTTTCAACCGTTCCTAACCAAAGTTCCTCATCAAACTCAGTAATTAAGCTGTCTCTTGCTTTAAGCTCTTTTATAAACATTTCAATATTTTCCTTCTTAGCACTTCTCTCTAGTTGCTTTTCATTAATTCCTTCAATATCATTTTTCATGCTTTCATACCTTTCAGCTAAAGCCTTGTATCTTTCCTCATACTCAGCTTGATTTAAAGCATTATGGGCATTTTCCTCCACACACTTTCTTAGCATATCGTTAACTATTTCTATCTCATTTTGTAGTTTAGCACTTTCTTTATCTAGCTTTGTAGTATCTGTTACAGCTTGTATTATTTCATCATACCCTTGTAAAATCTCTTCCTTATTTTCAATCAAACTATTAAATATTTTAACGAAAGCTTCTTTTATTTTATCCTCATATAGATGTGGTGTGCTGCACTTCTCATCATTTTTAAATTTAGAATTGCATTGCCAAATAACTCTACGATATTTACTGGTGGAATGCCAGACCTTGCTGCCATAGAAACTTCCACATTCACCGCACACTATCTTTCCTGAAAAGCAGCTACCACTGGTCTTATAACCTTTTACCTTTTTTCTTTTATTAATTTCCTGCTGAACCAAATCATAAACTTCCGAAGAAATTATAGCTGGATGGCTATTTTCAACATAATATTTTGGAACTTCTCCCTCATTAATTTTCTTTTTCTTTGTAAGGAAATCAACTGTAAAACTCTTTTGAAGTATGGCTGAACCTTTGTACTTTTCATTTTTAAGAATGCTCATCACCGTACTAGGTTGCCAAATTTCTTTACCTGCTGGGGTTGGTATTTTATTTTGAGTTAATTGTCTTGCAATTGCTGATGGAGTTTTTCCTTGAAGAAATAGTTTATATATCTTTCTTACAACTTTAGCTTCCTTTTCTACAATCTTAGGTAATCCATCTTCTCCTTTTTCATATCCAAGAAACTGTTTATAAGGTAAACTTACTTTACCATCAGCAAATCTTTTTCTCTGGCCCCATGTAACATTTTCACTTATTGATCTTGATTCTTCCTGAGCTAATGAACTCATAATTGTTATCAGCAATTCGCCCTTGCTGTCCAATGTATAAATATTTTCTTTCTCGAAATACACTTCTACACCTTTTCCCTTAAGTTTTCTTACTGTTGTAAGTGTATCTACTGTATTGCGAGCAAACCTGCTAACGGATTTAGTTATTATAAGGTCAATCTTTCCTTTTAATGCATCAGAAATCATTCTATTAAAACCATTACGCTTTTTAGTACTTGTTGCTGAAATCCCCTCATCTGTATAAACTTCAACAAAACTCCAATTAGGATTTGATTTAATATGCTTTGTATAGTAATCTACTTGAGCTTCATAACTAGATAACTGTTCATCATAATCTGTTGAAACCCTTGCATAAGCAGCTACTTTTTTTATATGAACCATTTCTGCACAATTGGATGCAAATCCATTAGCTGTTGCTGGTATTACTGTTACTGCTCTTGCTACCAAAGCTAATTCCTCCTCTCTAATTTTTAAATATATCTTGCTATTTGACCTTTCCGAGCCTAATAAATTCAGTCTCAGCTAAGTGATTTATAATCCCATTTTCTTTTTAATGTAGTACCATCTCTTAAAATAAAAACTAAGCATTTATGCTCCGGTACTTGTATTTCCTTTATTTTCTCCTTAAACACAGCTTCATCAAATTCCTTAATACCTAAAACTTCATTAGTTAGTGAAATTAAAATATCTTCGGGTATTTGTTTGGAAGGGCAGCTGGCTTTCCCATATTTTAAATAGGTTGAGCAATTCCAAGAAGCTTTACCCTTTCTATTTTTATGTATATATTTTTTTCCACATATACCACATACAATTTTACTAGTGAAAGGATACCTTGCTCTTGTATTTCCACCTGCATATTTTTTATTATTTTCACTCAAAATCTTCTTTGCCTTTTGAAAAGTTTCTATATCTATAATGGCTGGATGAGTCCCTTCTGCATAATACATTGGAAGATTGCCTTTATTTAAAACTAATTTTTTAGTTAAGTGGTCCTTTACATACTTTTTCTGAAGCAGGGCATTTCCTGTATACTTTTCATTTTTAATAATTTCGCCAACCCTTACTGCGCTCCAAGTTCCTCCTCTGAGTTTCTTAATATTCATTTCTCGAAGCTTTTTTGCAATCATTCTGCAACCTTTACCAGTTATATAATCCTCAAAAATCATACGTACAATTTTTGCTTCTTCTTCATTGATTTGTATTTTTCCTTTTCCTATTCTGTACCCATACATAAATCGTAAATTTACAAGTTCCCCTTCCTCAAAACCTTTTCTAATTCTCCATTTACAGTTTTCACTAACTGACCTACTTTCCTCCTGCGCAAAAGAAGCGAGGATAGTAAGCATTAACTCACCATCCCCGCTAAGACTGTGTATATTCTCTTTTTCAAAATAAACATCAATGTTTAAATGCTTTAATTCTCTTACTGTTTTAAGCATAGTAACTGTATTTCTTGCTAGTCTTGAAATTGATTTTGTTATAACCATATCTATTTTACCATTTCTGCAATCCTCAAGTAGTCTTTGAAATTCCGGCCTAACTTCTTTAGTTCCTGTAAATGCTTCATCTGCATAAACTCCTGAATACTCCCAACCTCTATGATTTTGTATAAATTCACTATAGTAGCTTACCTGTGCTGAAAGAGAATGTAACATTGCATCTTTGCCACTTGATACTCTTGCATAAGCAGCCACACGCTTTTTAGCAGGCATCTTTGATATTAAAGGTTCTATTTTCTTTATGATTCTTTGCATTATATCACCCCTTTCAGCTACCTATGTTAACTCTGATTTTGATACATAGCAAGTTATAAACTACCTATAATTGGTTTATATTTTTCTATTAACATCCTATCAATTTTACTATATTCTTTATCAGTTATTAACTTTTTGAAATCATCAATTTTGCTATAAATAAAGACACTCTATAATTCTTTTCACTATTGAATTGTTCTTTACTCATGAGCTTCACTTCCTTTAATTGGTGCTGCCAAATCTATGTTCAGTTGAACATCTTATGGAGCAAAACTTTCTATTTTTATTCCCATAAGCTTTAAACTCTTTACCACAGTTTTTACATTTAAAAGAATACCAAGCACTTTCTTTCCTGTTTCTTTTATCATTATTATTTTTCCACCAATTTCTTCTACACTCTTCTGAGCAGAATTTTGGTTTTCTTCCCCTTTTGCCATCTACAATTATTTGTTGTCCACAGTTAAGACAACAAATAATTCTATTTTCTTTTTCTAAAATATTATGTTCAATAGGCTTACCATATCCTGCAAGTCCATATCTTTTACACAAATTTCTAACTGAATCTCTTTTAATTTCTAAAATACCAGCAATACTTTTATATCCATATCCTTTTTTCCTAAGCTCTAAAATCTGCTGTTTTTGTTCTGTTTTCAACATGCTTTTTCACCTCATCTTATAAATTATTTATCCCTTAAATCCAGCTATTTTCAAGGGTTTGTACTATTCCGTAAAATTTACACTCCCGCCCCTAGAAAAGTGCGTTTATTTTTATGTGGGTGCCCACCCGACCACTGCTCTTTAAGTCCAGAGGAATTTAACCCCCTACCCCATTTTTATTTTTCTATTACCTTTATTTTTAAAAAGTTAATTTAGCTAAACCATTGATTTTACAAAGTTTATCATATGCCATTACCAGTATTACCTGATTACTAGGTGGTACACCATTTATTATATTTATATATAATAAGAGATTATTTTTATAAAAATATAGTTTCTATATGAAATATATATAAGGTAATATGGTAATATTGGTAATACTAATATAATTTATATTTATATAATGTAGTAATATCAATATCTCTATATAAAAACTGTCATTACCATACTCTTACCACTATTTCCAAACGAACATATCAAAAATAAGTATTTTTACGTTAATGCTATGTTCTCCTTGATAAATTTAAATCCACCCTTAAATTTTATCCATATAACCCTTTAATCTTTTGGTAATACTCATAATTTATTTCTTTTCCTTTATACTCTTATCATAATAATTCCACGCTCTTTTAAAAGCCTTCATAGCCTCTTTACAAACATTCCTTATATACAAATAATCCTCAATTTCTTCCTTATCCTTTGACTCTTTAGGAAATTTTGAATCCTTGTCCATATCTCTAACAAAATCCCCTAAGATAGAATTGTTATGTTTATAATGTTTTATACAGAAACTATAAAAACCGTCTGGTATTCTTTCCTTAATATAAAAATTCCAATTTAACTGTGTTTCATCTACCGGTTTAAATCCTGCATTTAGCATAGCTCCTTTAAAGGCTCCATTATATACATAGATACCAGTATCTCTTTGGAAATCATGTTTTAAACCGTAGCTACTTCTTTTATTGTAGGCTTTCTCTGCGACTTCAAATTTTGCTTTAATCCATTTATCTAAAGCTTCTTTTTCATTATCCTTAAGATTTTCATAACAACATGGATGATCTAAATCTTCATAATTTTTATACATAACCCCATCTCCTTTTAACTAAACAATATTGGTTCTTGTTCCTTGTTTTCATCCTCTGGAACTCTTACTACATATACTCTGCAAGTTTTACCCAAGATACTTCTGCCAAGTTGAAATCGTCTTATTCCTTCTGAATCTATTTGACTTAATATATAATTTCTTTCAGCAAAACCACGAAATACTTTCTTTGGTGAAAAACCAGCCTCTTCTAATGCTTTATGAGCAAAAGACGGAATAACTAAGTAGTTATTTTTCTCATCTATTCTTCCATACCTTGGAGATGGAGAGTCAAAACTAAACCTCTCACTATTTGCAATAAGCCATCCTGTAAACATCTCCCAAGCTCTTTCAATATTATCTGTCTGTGTTAACTGACGATTATTTTCTATCATTGCACTGGCTGTATTTAAAGCTTCCTTCATTGCTGTTTTTTCATCTTCTTCAAATACATAAATGGAAGATAAATAATCCCCAAGGCAAACCACCGAAACTTCATCAATGTGTATACAATCAGTATATTTTTCTTTAAGGCTTGTCTTTATTTCATCATATAAATCATGCAGAAAAACTTTATTTTCTTTTAGGGACTTGCATAGTTTATTAATAAATACTTTCCCAGCAAAACCATAATGTTTTTCTGATACTTCATGCATTAATGCTGCAAAGGAAACTTTCTCTACAGGCTTTGCATAAATTTCAAAAGTTCTGGTATTAGCTCCATCTTGCATATTTCCTCCAAGTATAGCTTCCTCTCCTGTGGTAATTATTATATTTCTCCAAGTAGATGTTTCTTGAATTCCTCCATCCTTACTCCCTCTAGTTCTGCCTTGTCCTTGAGATAACATATAAATAATGCTATCAGTACTCATTCTTTTATTATTTAAAACTTGTAGTTCATCTATAGCAAAGGGAAGATTTCTAAGTGCTGCTGCCATTCGCTCAAGTCCCACAATTGTACTATTAAATGATCCAATGAGTTTATTAGGATTTCCAAAGGCAGCTAAAGCAATCTTTATAGTAGCTGTTTTTCCGCTTCTACTGTTATGCCATAAGTGAATAAAAAACACTCTTTTATGAAGTGGCTCTAAAAGCACTGAAGCAAAACTTGCTGAAAGTATAAATCTTGCAGCAGAATTTTTTCTTGATTTTCTTGAAATTTCTAACCATTTACTATAATCTCCACTGGATTCTAAAGCTTCCATAATAGTTGTTGCCTCGTTACTATCATTTTCAAATTCTAAGGTTTCACTTTTACTAAAGGGGAAAAAGCTATCATTATTTATCCAACCTAAACGTGATACTGATTTCACAAGTGGAATAGCTTCATGATTTTCTTTTTCAAAATCAGATATATATGAAATCAAATCTCCTGAATTATTTGAAGATACTGGAAAACCATTGTCTGCAAGCTTCAAGAGACTATTTCTATTAAATATTACAGAACGTGGAGCAAGTATCTTCTTCCAATATCCATCTCTATAAAAGGACAACTCTATTTTTTCTTGCTCTGTATCTAAATTATGAAATCTCTTGCTAATAACAAAAGGGATAAAACTTACTGTAATTTCTTTTTGAGTACCATCACCATTTTGCACATACTTAGACACTCCATTTAAAAAATCCACCTTCCACCCAAAAGGCATCATGTAATTTTTAGTATCCAATCCCTCTAACTCAATTACCTTTTTAAACTCTATTTCTTTGCCACTACTTTCGGTATATTTAATAGCTCTTTCTAAATCTCTAAGATTAACTTTGCCCTTTAGTTTTGATTTAATTATTGCAAAGAAAGCTGGATCATTTTCCTTTGCTAAAGAAATCATAGATAAAATCCTAGGCTCATATACCTTTGAAAAATCATCTAAATTTGATAGTTCATCAATTAAATGTTTTTTTCTATCCTTGCTCAACTCATTTCCTACTATAGGATCTTCTGGTTTATATCTGCTTATACTTTTCGCAATAGTTTCAATTTCTCTTTCACTAAGTGGAGGATTACATCTGTTTTGATTTTCTACTAAAAGAGCTGCAATTATAGCTTCATAGCTTAATCCTTTCCTTCTAAGTGCACCTGCAATACTTGCCATAACTGCATTTCTAGAACCCTCTTCTATACACTCAGGTATTTCCTTAAACTTATTTTTCTTATTTAAAATCAATTGACAAAGCCATGAATCAGGCTCAGCAATATCTATATCCTCTGGTGAACATCCGCTTATCCATTCATAAGTGTTTCCATTTTTATGAGTACTACCTGGTGCTACTACAAGTCCACCTTTAGCTCTAATATCAACTCCAGGTAAAATAGCTACTCTATTTGGTATGATAACTTTCTGCGGCATTAGATAGTAATGATGGCTTCCACCACTTCCTGTTCTAACACTTACGGTTTCCTTAAGAATCCCATACTTCTTTATACTTTCATAACCTCCATGATCTTTATCTATATCAAGAACAAAGAAATTGTCCCCTGTTGCAAAACCAATGTTTGCATAAGGATGTTTTTTAAACTCAGCTATAATTTTTTCTTCACAGGTTGTTGCTCTTTTCTCCCAACTTGAATATATAGGATGTTTCCCGCTGCTTTTACATCTTGCCCCTTTGCTACAGGTACAATTTCCATCTTTATTTATTCCATGAAGCATAACTATTTTAAAACCTTTCTTTGCATATCTAACTGCTAATTTAGCCCTTTCATCCACTTTCTCACATCCTTTCAAATTAATTTTTGAAAAAATAAAAAAGCACCTTTAATAAAGTACTTTTTAATATCTACTATTCTTTTTTTCTAACATTTTGCCTAAACTTAATTTTGAACTACTTGTAATAATTTTTCCTTGTGATGCTGCAAAAGTTATAAGATCTAATCTTCCAAATTCGTCTCTTGGTGAAATACCACCAAATAATTTTTGTCTCTCTTTCATAAGCTTGTACTGTTTATACCTTCTACTTGCATTTCCAGACATGTTTTCATCTCCTTGAAAATTATTTTTGCACTAATGCCAGCTTCACCAGATTTCTTCTGATCAGGTTTCAAGTATAATGCTGACTCACCTTAAACTTGTGCTATTTAATTATTAGTCTTAAAATTTTTTAAGACTCTTTTTTAGTGTGACTACCTTTAATCCAATCATCTATAGCTTCTTTTGAAATAAGCCATCTACGTTTTCCTATTTTTCTTGATGGAATTTCACCCGAGCGAATAATATTAAGCAGAGTAGGTGAACTGATTCCTATATACTCTGAAGCTTGTTTCAAATTAAAAGCCACTTTAAATTCTTTATTTTCCATAATTTGTTCTCCTTTCTCTTGTATTTGTCTTAATTTTACTGTAATATATCACCATAAGATATTTTCTAACGGTAACCCATACGGTAATCAGTTTCATTTAAAATAAAGGAAGTGAGTTTTTTGCTATTAAGTGATTGGCTTTCTATTTGTGATATAGGTGGATTAGGAGAACCTTCTATTCCTGCCACACGTTTTTATACTTATTACGTTGATTTTAATAAAGGCTTTTCACCTATATTAACACCTGAATTTAGTATAGATGATAGTCCTAAAACCATAGAAAAATATTACTTGTCCGCTCAAGATATATTAATAAATCTTTATAATCTTTCACTTGAAATTATCCCCATTGAAGATGATGAAGTGATGGCATCAAAAAAAGTTATAGAATGGTGTAGCAAACATATACATCCCTATAACATCAATAAAATTTATGATTCTATACCTAATATTGACGATTATTATAAAGAAATAAAAGATCCCTGCATATCCCCTAGAAGTTGGTATGAAGAAAAAGCAAAAGAAGCTTTAGAACTTGCACAAATTAATCTATTTGATTTTTTAAAAGACCTTAGAAACCTTTATGAATTAACCAAAACTTATTATGGTATTTTTTGTTTTAAAGATGGTGATTCTAAAATAATTGAAAATCTTAAAACTGTATTAGAATATACAAGTCAGTGGAATAAACTTGCTGAAAAGATTTTAAGAGATAATAAAATTTCAAAAGATGCACTAAAGAAGTTTGCCAAAAGTATTCCAGATGTTAAACTCTCAGTAAAATTTGATGAGAAGAAAAATTCTTTTTACCTTGAACCAAAACTCGACTCAGTATTTGATATTGCAACCTATGCCTTAATAAGATGGATAGCAACCAATGCCCCTAATATGGATGATACAGACACTAAAAAAACACTCTTTATATGTGAAGCTTGTGGAAAAATAGGTGTGAAAAATGGTAATAGGCAAAAATACTGTTCTTCTCAAGCTTGCCAAAATATAAGAAACGCTAGAAAATCAGCTAGAAATAAAAGAAGAAAAAAGGATAAATGAAAAAATACCCATTCTGACCTTAACGGTTTTTAATGGGTATTGCTTTAATATTTTTTGATTTTTCTTACCATTACGCATTTACTGTTTCGTATTTGAATTTTTTGAGATAAAAAGCAATTAATAATTATTCTGTCTATACCTAAATAAAACAAGTTTAATTATCTCCTAGCTTTTCTAATCTTTTTTTATAAAGTTCTCCCAATTCCATTTCTTCCCTTATTGATCCTATTGACAATATTTCCTTTTTTATTAACCCTTTATTTTCATTACTGATTTGGTTAATTTTCTTTACTAAATTCTCATATTCTTTGCTTTTAACAATCTTTGTTTTTATTTCTATTCTAGGTTGTGTTGTATCTCTAGATAATTTTTTACTATCATATATATTTTCTATTTTCTCTAAAAAAGTATTAAATAGTTCTACTTCTTTCTTTATTTTCTCAAATGTTTCATCTAAAACTTTATTTTTATCAAAATCCATAATATTTATTCTTATACTTTTGTTTTTCAAATAATCTGTTAGTAATAAATCTATAGTCCAACTATTATTCCAAAGAATCCCAAATTTACACCAGTAGTTTAAAAGTTTATCTATTAAACTTTTAAACGTACTATCTTCAACTTTTTCTATTTTATTTAAATTTATTATACTTTTTATAACTTTATAAAATAATTCTTTACTATTAAGTATTCTATCAAAATTTAAATATACAAATAAATCATGGAGTGTTATATCACCTATTTTATATGCAAAAAATTAATTCAACATATACTTGGAATAATTTTTCATATTCATTGTCTTTTTCTAATGTATATAAATTCCTTCTAATAGTAAAAAGTTCTTTTCTCCAATATAAAAAGCACCGCCAGGACATAAACTTAATTGACTACTTAATTTTTTATATTTTTCTTCAATGTTTAATTCTTTTAAAAATAGATCTTCTATTCTTTTACAGAAATCTTCTATATCTGTAATATTATGTTCATTTAAATTCAGCATTTTATAGATACTTTTTTGAATCTTATTTTTTTCCTCTTTTACTTTATCATCATCACTAAAATTGTATTTATAATTTAATAAAAGTCTTAAAAATAATGTTTCAATATTAAGTTCATAAAATAACTTGTCATTCCGCTCTATATCATTAAAATATTCATCAAGCATATTCTCATTTAAAGAATTTGCTTGGAATTTATTGAATATTTCAGCCTTAAATATTTCAATAAAGGTAAATGCAATAATTAAATATTCGTCTATCTCTATATATAAATTTGAGTTTATACGATATATTGCCTTATTTATAAACTTATTAACTTTTCTAGGATTTCCAAATGATTCATTTTTTAAAATATATTCTTTTACCCATTTGCTACAATCATATGTATTAAATTCTTTATTCTTTAAGTCTTTTCCTAATTGTTTTGATAAATAATCATAAATTTTAATATCATCTAAAATACACATTAAAGAATTAAATTTATCTAAATAGTCTTTTCCCTCACATTCTTCTATTATAATCTCATTAAATTGTAATTTACTTAATGAAATTTTTGTTTCAATAAACTTGTCTAAGTATTCTTCAGAAATATTTACTTTATCAAAATTAAATTGATCATATAAAAAAATTATTTTTATTTTTTCATTTTCAAATTGAATAATATCATATAAAAATCCAAAAATACTTTTTATTTTTTCTGAATCTGATATTCTGTCTATATCATCTAAAATTATAATTATATTTTTATCCAATTCTAGTATTTCATTACTATATTGGCTTTGAAGTTCATTAAAATTATCTTTTGATTTAACACTAAATATACTACTTAAATCAATCTTTAAAGTACCTTTAATGAAATTCAAGTATTTAGTTACATATTCAACATTTATAGGAACTATCCTATTTTTCTTTAAAATACGTTGTATTTGATCTAGTAAAAAACTTCTTAGTTCATCTCTATCCTTATAACTTAAAACATTAACTTTTATTATTTCGTTATTATCGTTTATTAATTCCTCAAAAAGTTTATTAATAAAAAAAGTTTTTCCAACTCCCCATTGTGAATTTATCCCTAATGTTTTAAATATTTTCATTTCTTCTTTTACTTTTTTTAAATCGCATTGTCTTTTTTTATATAATAGTTTTTCATCATTATTTATGTTCTTTGTTTTACATCTCTTTTTTATTGTAAACTTTATAATCACAAATATTATTATAACAATGAAAATAGCAATAAAACTTTTATAGCTTTCATTGAACCTTTTATTTATATTAATACATAGCCTATCTATAGGTAATAAAAATGCTAATAAAAAACATCCAAAATCTATTATTTTTCCACTTACTTTTTCTATAAAATTATAATTTTTAGTCAGTTTATATTTTAATGAGAAAGCTAAAAATAATAAAATTAATATCCATATAAACAGATAGATATTTTTACTTATTAGATTTTTCAAATTATTATTTTTATCAATAATTGAAATTGTTACACTAAATATTAAGCCTAAAATAAAATAATAAAATTCACTTCTAAAATATATAATTAATTTTTTTATCATTTTTGCCTCCATCATAAATTTATACAAATAACAAATCTATTTATTGCAATTATAACTATGAATTCAAATCCAATTTCTTACCTGTCTTTTTTTCATAATTTCTTACTACTTTCTCAGGAATTATCCCCAAAAATAATCTTCGATAAACTCCCATATTTCTTCATTACTAAATTCACCTTCAAATAGATATGTGAGCATTTGTACTGAAATTTCATGTCTTTCACTTACAAGCTCTAACAACCTATTCTTATATCTCCAAGGTTTTTCTATTATTTCTTTCATGGTCTTTGTCTGGTTGACATAAATATATATTTGGCTGTTGCTACCACCTAGTGCTTTAAACACTAATATATCAAGAGTTTCAAGTATCCCTAATATTAGTAGTTTTTCTTTAAAGCCTTCATTTCCTGATTCATCTATTAGATAAAAAGTCCCATCTTTTATATTTTTAAGTATATTATTAAATCCATTTTCAATCCATCTAAAGAATCCAGTTGATCCATTCATAAATTTATATTTAACTTCTCCAGATTTTAAGGGCTTTGCCATATATGTTTTTCCATGCATACTCTTACTGTAGTCTCTTTGATATACAGACATGGCTGATATTATAGTCTCTATAATACTCCTTGCTTTATATATGTTTACAGAAAGTAATTTCATTAATTCACTTATTAACCCTTCATCACCATCTATATTATAGAACTTTTCTTCTCTTATTGATCTATTAACAATTGTCTTTATAGCATTTATATATGTTTCATAGTTTTGTAAGTAATTACTCTGAAACTCTATATTAATGCTTAGTGCTGGCCTTATATTTGTTTTATATTCAAATGTCAGTTCATCATCTTTAATGTAAAGCATATACTTAAATTTTGGGAAGGAATATCTACTATTAAAGCTATGTTCCCATATTTCCTTTAAGTTTACAGAACATATATGCATTGAGTTATCAATTTCCTGCAATACTGAACCATATTTCCCTTTTATACTTTTTTGAGTGTATGGATCTATTGCAAAAAATCCAATTTCAAATAATGGTATAGGTCTTACATGGAAAGGAGAAAAGGAGAATGTTCTCTCGAAATCCTTTTGAATTAAAAGCATTGCCGTTTTAACCTTATTTATTCCATCATCTTCATTAAAAAAAGGGTTTTCAAAAATATGTGCAAAGCTTTCTGCATCTATAAGCATTTCATTACGTTTTTTAGTTATTCTTTTTTCTCCATTGTTCTTTATATTCTCCTGATGTAATTCATATACCTTGCGAATAACTTCTATTAGCTGGTATTCCTTTACAACAGAAAGACCATGTAGCCTATTTATATGTTTAAAATCATTTTGCATAAATTTGTAGTAAGCTTCACCATCAAGCCCCGGTCTTCTTGCTGCTCTGCCTATTTCCTGTACATAATCACACACATTACCTGTTGGAGAAAAATGTGCTACTATTTCTATATCGTCTATATCTATTCCCATACCAAAGGCTTTAGTTGCAAGCATTATATGTGTTTCTTTTTTAAGAATTTCAGGTAGTTTTCTTCCTTTTCGTATCCTGACAGTTTTCCATGATATCTCGAAATATACTTACCAAAGTTTTTAATTATACAATAGTCCCAGAACCTATTAATTAATGCTACAGTAGGAAAATATATTAGCATTTTTTTATCTACCATCAGTGCATAATCTATCTTTTCTATTAATTGATCAAATTTATTTAATTCGTACTCAGTTTTTCCCGTTATTAGCTCTGTTTTCTGGATATTAATATTTATATCCTCTCTCTTTACATAACCAAGATATGTTATTGGATCTACCATTTTAAGACTTTCAATTGTTTCCTCATACATATTTTCTATACCGCCATATATAGCAGTTGCTGTAAAGGTAGCTATTACAAATCCCATTTTCTTTTTCTTCAATTGAGATTTCTTCATTTTATTTAAGTGATCTCCTAGATACCAGTAATCTGGTCTAAATTGTTTACCCCAAGTTGTAACAATGTGCGCCTCATCGATTACTAATAAGCCTAATGTTCTTGTTCCTATTATCTGTTCTAAATCACTTTTACTTAGTAGTGATTCAGGTGAAAGATATAATATATGGCATTTTTTATCTGCAATATCGTTAATTATTTGCTGTTTCTGAATAGGGGAGATATCCGAGTTTATGGTGCGTGCATAATTATAGTTATGCAGTTCTAAATTTATAACTTGATCCTTCATTAACCCAATAAGTGGTGAAATAACTATCGTAAAGAGTTCATACTTATTAGCAAGATAAATAGCAGGTATTTGGAACATTGCTGATTTTCCGGCTCCTGTTGGTGCTGTTACAAATAGATCTCTATAGTCCTTCTTTTCAATACATTTTTCCGCTTCTTCAACAATATCTGTTATAATATCACTTTGTGATATTTCTTCAACTAATTTTTCTTTATTGTTTAGTTTATTCATATTATAAACCTTAATTTTTCTAAAGCTATTATGACCCCAATGCTTTTTTAGAATATCTAAAAATTCTTCTCTTTCAGTAGATTCTTTTCTCTTTTCTCTTAATTGTACAATTTTAATTTCTATGCTACCCTGTAAAATATACTTTAACACCATTAACTTATCTTTAATTAGCATTTGGCTCAAGCTTGTATTTTTCTCTATTATATGTATGGTCTTTCTATCTTCCTTTAAAATACTATCAATCATTAATACATAATCTTCTTCATCTAATATTTCATAATATAAACTAGTATACTCTGTTTCCTCTTTTTCAATAGCTGTAAAGTCTTTAGGAAAAATTAAAAATATTTGCTCTTTTTCATCTGAAATTATATTATTATAAGTTACATAATACCTATCATTAATAATCTTAATATTTCCGTATATAGCTGTTAATTCAGCTATATTTCCAATTTCATATTTATCTCCTTCTTTTTCCTCATCAAAATGATTAAGTAAAGCATTTAGTCTTTCCCCCTTAGTTCAACCTGAAGAGGATAATAATTGATAAATATATTGTTTTCTAATATTATTATTTTTTTATACTGCATAAGAACCAAATCATAAAGTGCTAAATATTCATCATAAATGATTACTTTTCTACCTGATTGAGCTAATTTTAAAAAATAGTTTAATTTATTGTCTAACATTTCTTCAATATCAATAGAAAGATTATTTTCAATTAATTTAATATCTATGCCCTTTAAAACAATAATAGTTCCTGAGGCATCTAAATAATGTTCTATCTTATTTTTTATATATCCTTGTATATCTATCATAAATTTCACCTCATTATAAAATCTTTTAACTTTTTGATCTGGATGAATGTCTTAATTTTCTTAGAGCTTTTGCCTCTATTTGTCTTATTCTTTCTCTTGTAACTTTATATTTAACACCAACTTGTTCTAATGTTCTATCTATACCATCTTTTAGTCCAAATCTTAATTCTAAAATATCTTTTTCCTTATTTGTTAAGGTATTTAAAATCATATCAATAGTTTCTTTGAGTTGATTATATTCAACTTGCTCCTCTACCGTAGGTGTTATATCATCAACCTTAAAATCACCTAATTCACTCTCTTCTTCATCTCCAACAAAAGCATTTAGTGAAGCTGGCGATATTATATTTTGAATTATCATAAGTATTTCTTCAAATTTCTCTTTATCTATTCCCTTCTCTTTTGCCACTTCAAATATTTGCTGTTTTGAACAATTCGGATTTTGTCCTAATATTCTTAATAAACAATTTATTTGATCGAAATAATGAACTGGTATTCTTATAGTAAATCCATAATCAGCTATGCTTCTAAGTATCTGTTGATCTATCCACCATGTACAATAAGTTGTGAATTTAGCTTCTTTTTTTAAGTCAAATTTGTCTGCTGCTTTCATTAATCCTATAATTCCATATTGCAACAAATCTTCATCATCCAGCTTATGCTTATACCTATTGCTATATTTTTTTACTCTACTCCATACAAGCTTAAGATTATTATTTACAAGTGCATCTATAGCTCGATTATTTCCTTGCTGGTAAATTACACATAGTTGCTCATTTGAAAGCTTGTTTAATTTTTCTATATGTGGATCAGTATTTTTTGTTTTTAATTTCTGTTTCTGATTATTAAAATTATCATAGTCTATTTCAATATCTGCTTCTATTAAAATATTAATTATTTCATACTGTTGTTGCCTAGTGAGTACTGAAAATAATTTACTAAAATTATTTTCACCTAATTTTCCTTCACTGTTTAAATAAGGATTGATTTTATTTAAAACGTATTCTTTATTCATAATATACCCCTTTAAATACATAAAAACCTTATGATATTCTATATATTTATAAAAAATTTGAACTATTCATTATGTAAAAAAGCATCTTATTTCTTGAAATAAGTTTACAATAATTTGGGCTTTTTTCAATTTATTAAATAAATTATTCTATTTTACAAATTAAAAAGCCAGCCAAAATTATCATAAATTATTTCAACTAGATTTTATTTTCATATTTATTATAGTACATGCCTATTAATAAAATATTCTAAAAATTCCCCACCTAAAACACCCCCTGTAAGAAAAATCAAACAACAGGGGGTTCATCTAAAATATACAGATCCAAATTTTTATATTAAACACCTTAAAAATCTTACTTGATTTTCTCCAAAAACACAAAAAGCCCTTGAAATCAAGGACTTTCTATTGTATCAATATTATTGTTTATGTATGGTGGAGGCGAGGGGAATCGAACCCCTGTCCGAAAGCGCCTACCCCTGGGCATCTCCGAGTGCATTCCTCATTTTAACATTCCCTCTACCAAACGCCTAAGGACAGGCTTTTGGTTTTAGTAGCTTCATAAATTCCGTTCTCTACTCAAAGCTTTGTAGAGCTCGGTTCCCCACTGTCGACGCCAGGCCCTAAGTCGTGGGACTCTTAGGCTGACGAGCGGCTATACTAAGCTGCTAATGCTAAATTATCGTTTGCGTTTATATTTAAATCCACAGTTTTTTAACGCGGGTCCATGGAGCCCTCGACTCGCTTCCCAGGAGCAGCACACCCCCGTCGAAACCATTACGCCCCCATGTTATAATTTATATTAGAATTAAAATCATACTAAAATCATAAATGTTTTAGATAATAACCTATTAATATAAACCTTAATTCATAGGAACGCCACCGATATTTAATTATTAAAAACTTGCTATATACCATAATACAATATTTATAGAAATATATCAAGTAAAAATACTTGTAAATCACTGAGTTCAGTTGTAAAACTTGCATTTATTTCTCAAATTAAAAGAAAACAAATTTAATTTAGTACCTCATCTTCTCTTTCATTTGTCTATCTATATCCCTTTTTGCAGCCTTTTCAATCATAGCATCTCTTTTATCGTAATTTTTCTTTCCCTTAGCTACTGACAGACAAACCTTAACTAATCCACTTTTTAAGTAAAGTGAAGTTGGAATTAAGGTATATCCTTTTTGGGATGTATAAGAAATTAATTTCAAAATCTCATTTTTGTGAAGTAATAATTTTCTATCTCTTAGAGGATCTCTATTAAAAATATTACCCTGCTCATAAGGACTTACGTGCATATTCCTAACAAATACTTCTCCATTTCTTATTTCTGCATAACTATCTTTTAAATTTGCTTTACCAGCTCTTATAGATTTAACCTCTGTTCCTACTAATTCTATGCCAGATTCAAAACTTTCTTCAATAAAATAATCATGTCTAGCTTTTCTATTTTCAACTAAAGTCTTATTTCCTTGAACTTTAGGCATCCTATCCCCCCTTCTACCTTAAAACATTTCGTAAGCTAAGCTTTAAATCTATTGTAATCACCTTAATTTAAAGCTTATAACATTAGACTTAGTATATCATCTTGAACTTAATTTTTCAATTAAAGGATGAAGATTTAATCTTCATCCTCTTCTTCAAAATCATCCAAAGAAATTATTTCATAATTCTTAATTGGTTCAAGTGGAATTTTTTCATTTTCTTTTGTTTCCTGATCCTTAAGAAGTTTAAAATCTATTTCATAGGAGTCTAAGTTAACAGCTTCTACTATAACTTTTACTTTGTTACCTAACTTGTATGCCTTCTTGGTTCTTTCCCCCATCAAACAAAGATGCTGTTCGTCATATATATAGTAATCATCATCTAACTTACTTATATGAATTAAGCCTTCTATGGTATTTGGAAGTTCTACAAACATACCAAAATTTGTTACAGAAGAAATTATACCTTCATATTCTTCTCCTATTTTTTCACTCATATACTCAGCTTTTTTCAAATCATCTACTTCTCTCTCTGCCTCATCTGCAAGCCTTTCCATTTGTGATGATTGTAAAGATGCATAATCTACTGCTTTTTCTAATTTTCTAACATTCTTATCATCTAATTTTCCATTTATATATCTTTTAATAATCCTGTGAATTATTAAATCTGGATACCTTCTAATTGGGGATGTAAAGTGGCAATAATATCTTGCAGCTAAACCAAAGTGTCCTACACACTCCGGTGCATATCTTGCTTGTTTTAATGAACGAAGTAGTAATGTGTTTATAACAACTTCCTCATCCTTGCCTTTTACCTTTTCGATTACTTCTTGAAGCATTTTAGGATGTATTTCATTGCTCCATTTTATAGCTATGCCCAAATTATGAGCAAATTCATTAAAATGCATTAATTTTTCTTCATCTGGGTCTTCGTGAACTCTATAAACAAAAGGTGTCTTTGCCCAGAACATATGCTCTGCTATAGTTTCATTACATACAAGCATAAATTCCTCTATCATTCTATTGGCTATAGCTCTTTCATAAGGCTTAATATCTATAGGTTTTCCTTGTTCATTTAATATAATCTTACATTCATCAAAATCGAAGTCTATAGCTCCTCGTCTTGTTCTCTTTTTATATAAAATGTTGCTTAAACTTTCCATGTCTTTAAATGTATCTACTAAATAATCGTATTTATTTATAAGCTCTAGGTCCTTATCCCTAAGTATCTTAGTTACATCAGTATATGTCATTCTTTCATTAGTTTTGATTATGCTTTCAACTATTTCATGATTTAAAACTTTTCCCTCATGATTTATCTCCATTAAACAACTTAAGGTAAGCCTATCTTCTTTAGGATTTAAACTGCATATGCCATTAGATAATTTTTTAGGTAGCATTGGAATTACCCTGTCAATTAAGTAAACTGACGTAGCTCTTTTTAATGCTTCTTTATCTAAAGGGCTATTTTCAGTAACATAAGTAGATACATCTGCAATATGTACCCCTAAAAGAAAATTGCCATTTTCCAGTTTTTCTACTGACACCGCATCGTCTAAATCCTTAGCATCTTCTCCATCTATAGTAACCATCAAAACATTTCTTAAATCTTTTCTTCTTTTATATTCTGACTCTTCAATAGCCGTATCTATATCTTCTGTAAAATCTATAACTTTTTTAGGGAACTCTTCTGGTAAACCATATTGTTTAATAATTGATAGTATGTCTATACCTTTTTCTCCCTTTTTGCCTAAGACTTCAACTACCCTACCTTCGGGATTTCTCCTTGGTTCAGGCCACTTTGTTATCTCCACAATTACTATATCTCCACCTTTAGCACTGCTCTTTTCGGCTTTAGGTATAAAAATATCCTGTCCTATTCTCTTGTCATTAGGAACCACAAATCCAAAATTTCTACTATCTTCATAAATTCCTATTACATTACAATTAGCTCTTTCTAATATTCTTATTATTTCACCTTCACACTTTTTATCTTTAATTTTCTCCTTAGTAACTTTAACTATTACTCTGTCACCATTCATGGCACCATTCATATTAGAACTAGATACAAAAATATCAGGTCCCTCTTCATCTGTTATAACAAATCCATAGCCTCTTGAATGGCACTGAAGTTTTCCAGGCAATAAACCCATCCTATCTGGAACACCATAATGATCTGTTCTAGTCTTTACTATTTGCCCATCTTTCTCCATAGATTTTAAAGTGTTTTTAAAACTTTTTAAATCTTTCTTTCCTATTCCAAAAATTCTAGAAAGTTCATTTATGTCCATAGGCTTATACGCTTGTTCTCTCATAAAAGCAAGTATTACTTCTCTTATATTCATAAAATCGCCGAAAATAACGGCCTTCAACTCCTCTCATTTTTTAATCTCTAGTTTTATATGTTTACAAATTTATATTTTATATCCTTTACTTATGTAAATATCTTTTTAAATCTAAAATATACTAATATAACTTTGTTATTAATTAGAGAATCTACTCATTCCACTACATTTATATAATACCATTATTTGCACATAATAAATAGATATTATTATTATTATTAAAACAGCAAATAATTATACTTATATTCTTTCTAATAACACAAATAATTATACTTATATTCTTTCTAATAACACAAATATTAAAGTACACATTATTTCTAATTTTCAAAATTTACGTATTATAATGTTGATTTTGAATTTTTACATTCAATAATTAAAATTTTTGAAGATTTATATTCATACTTTCTATAGATTTGGATTTTAATATATAAAAATCCAATAATGTATTTTATTTCTTGATATGTATTCTTATATAACATATAATATGTTTTGATTAGAAAGATAAATATATTTATTCTAAAGGGGGATAAACATGAAAAATAAAAGAATTCTAAGTCTTTTACTTGCAGTTACTTGTAGCTTGGGTCTTGTGGCTTGTGGAAGTTCTACTGCAAAAGACGCATCATCAAAAACTTCTGCTACCTCTACAGTTAAAAAAGACAAAATTAAAGACGGCGGCACTATGGTTTTTGCTTTTGGAAGTGATCCAACTAAATTGAATCCTTATTATCAAGAAAACAGAGTAACTTTTACTGTAAACAACGCTTTGTTTAGTCCTTTATACCTAATGGATTCAAATGAAACTAGATATTATCTAGCAGATAAGATAGAAGAATCAAAAGATAAACTAACTTATACCCTTAAATTGAAAGATAATTTAAAATGGCATGACGGTAAGAAAATAACTGTTGATGACATAATATTTTCAATAAACACTATTTGGGATGAAAAACAAAACATAAGTGATAGAGAAGTCTATTTAATAGGCGGAAAGAAATTTGAAATGAAAAAAATAGATGATCTAACACTTCAAATAAAATTGCCACAAGTTTATATGCCTTTTAAAGGTGCTTTAGGTGGATTACGTCCAATACCAAAACATGTATTTGAAGGAGAAAAGGATCTAGCAAAATCTGAAAAAAATAATAATCCAGTAGGTTCTGGTCCATATAAATTTAAAGAATGGAAAAAAGGCGATCATTTAACTCTTGAAAGATTTAATGATTACTTTGCTGGAAAACCTCATATAGAACAAGTAGTATACAAAGTAGCTGGAGATAAAAATAGCAGTTCAATTGCTTTTGAAAATGGTGAAATAAATGCAACTTATTTATCAGAAAAGAAATTTAACACTTATTCAAAAAACTCTAAATTCAAGACTTACAAATACGATGAATCAATGCCAAATTACACAATATTTGACTTCAAAAATAGATATTTAGCAAAAAAGAAGTTAGACAAGCTATTTGTTACGCTATTAACAAACAAGATTTATTAAAAAGTATTTTTGAAAATGTAGAAAATTCTAAACCTGCAAATTCTGTATTCCCGCCAAGCACTTTATACTATACAGATAAAGTTGAACATTACGATTTTAACTTAGATAAAGCAAAAGAGCTTATGAAAAAAGCTAATGAAAAAGATATAACTCTAAAATTTGGTTACATAGCAGGAAGTGAAAGTGATATAAATCAATTTAACGTTATCAAAGAAAACTTAAAAGCTATTGGTATAAATGTTAAACCTGTACCTCTTGAACAACAAGCATTTTTCTCTCAAGTATTTGGAGAAACTCCAAAAACTTTTGACATGACTCTTAATGCTTATGTTTGTGGAACTGATCCTGATTCTTATTCTGGTCTTTTTGTAACCAAGGGAACTATGAACTGGGCTAATTATTCAAATCCAGAATTAGACAGAATTTGGAAAACCGCTGCTATAGAAACCGATGAAGCTAAGAGAAAAGAAATGTATGAAACTATACAAAAGAAATTAGCAGAAGATGCTGTTCAATACAACATTGATTATGCAACTTCAATGATTGGTGTTAGCGGAAATATTGGTGGAGTAGAAGAAGCTAAAACAGTTCCTATATACATGTTTGAAGATTTATCAAAATTATATTATGTACAAGAATAATCATTTGTAAGTAAGATTACTTACCTCAGGGACATGTTTGGTTATACATCATTCATGTCCTCTTTATATATTAGTAAATCTTATATATACTATATTCAAAAAGTATTTATTGTTTTAATTATCATTTTATAAATTTGAAAGTTGGTGAATTATGAAAAAATATTTAATTAAAAGATTTTTACAAGCCATTCCAATGTTATTTTTTATATCTATAATTTCCTTTGCACTTATAAACTTAGCACCTGGAAATCCAGCTCATGCTTTTATTAATCCTAAAATGAGTGCCATTCAAATTGCAAAAATAAAAGAAAGTTTAGGATTAAATGACCCAGTATACACAAGGTACGTAAAATGGCTTAATAACTGCGTAAGAGGAAATTTTGGCTATTCTTATATAACTCACGAACCAGTTCTAAAAGAAATAGAGCAAAGACTTCCAACAACTATAAGTCTTATGGGAGTTACAATGATAATTTCAGTTTTAATATCTATACCTTTAGGATTAATATCCGCCTTAAAGAAAAATTCGCATTTAGATAATATACTAACCTCTATATCTTATATAGGTATATCTATTCCTAGCTTTTGGTTTGCTATGTTAATAGTAATACTATTCTCAAGTAAATTAAAACTGCTTCCAACCTCTGGCATGAGAACTATCGGAGTTCACACAACTTCTGATTTAATAAAACATAGCATTATGCCCTGTGCTGTGCTGTGTTTTCCAAATATAGCGGTTCTTACTAGATATATTCGTTCCAGCGCCTTAACTCAATTAAGCGAAGACTATGTACTAACAGCTTTAAGTAAAGGTTTATCTAAAAGGCAGCTTTTACACAATCATATTTTAAAAAACTCAATTTTACCTTTAATAACCATATTGGGAATGAGTCTACCAGAATTAATCTCTGGTGCCTTTATTACTGAAACAATTTTTGGATGGCCAGGTATGGGAAGATTTGGCATAGAAGCTATATTCAATAGGGACTATCCTGTGATTATGACAATAACAATGATATCTTCTATGTTACTTATTTTAGGTAATTTAATTTCGGATATTTTATATGGAATTGTAGATCCAAGAATTAGGGTGGTGGATAAATAATGAAGGAACGACTTTTAATTAATTTAAAAATTCATTTTGGAAAAAATAAGTTTGCTTTAATATCCTTAATAATTTTAACTATTATAATATTAAGCTCAATATTCGCATTTTTATCTCCTTACGATCCTAATAAAATTAACGTATCAAACAAGTTAGCAGGTCCTAGCATTTTACATATATTTGGAACTGACGAACTAGGTAGAGACTATTTTACAAGAGCTTTATATGGGGGCAGGATTTCTCTTAAAGTAGGATTTCTCTCAATGCTTGTATCCATATCCCTTGGAACCATAATAGGTGTTACTAGCGGTTATTTAGGAGGAATTGTAGATAGTGCTATTATGCGATTAATAGATATACTTATGTGTATTCCAACTTTTTTCTTATTTTAATTGCCAACGCTTACTTAGAGGCAAGTATAAACAATATAATTTTTATAATAGGATTATTTGGTTGGATGGGAATAGCTAGAGTTGTACGAGGTGAAACCCTTTCATATAGAGAAAGAGAATATGTACTTTGTTCAAAATCTCTAGGAGCTAGTAATCTTCATATAATTCTAAAACATATTCTTCCAAATGTTATATCTTCTGTAATAGTAATGTCTACTCTAAATATAGCAGGTGCAATTCTTACGGAATCTGCCCTTAGCTTTTTAGGGCTTGGAGTTCAGCAGCCTATGGCTTCTTGGGGAAGCATGCTTCAAAACGCTCAGGGATTTATTTCTGATAAACCTCATATGGCATTATTTCCCGGGTTATTTATTTTATTTACAGTATTAAGTTTTAATGTTCTAGGCGATACCTTAAGAATAGCACTAGAACCAAAAATTAATAACTAAACACATAATTCCTAGGGTATCTAGAAATAGTTCTCTAGGAATTTTTATGCTATTTTCTCACATAAAAATAACACTAGTAGTTTATATTTACTACTAGTGCCGTATAACTATTTAAACAAATTTAATAATATGCCACCAAATTTAAGTATTACTGGTGCAAATACCAATGAAACTATAGTCATAAGTTTTATTAGTATGTTCATTGCAGGTCCTGATGTATCCTTAAATGGATCTCCTACTGTATCACCAACTACTGCTGCTTTATGAGCATCACTGCCTTTTCCGCCATGTGCTCCACCTTCAATATATTTTTTAGCGTTATCCCAAGCGCCACCGGCATTAGCCATTAAAATAGCTACTAGAACTCCTGTAGCAACGGCTCCCCCTATAAGTCCACCTAGAGCTTCAGGTCCTAATAATATACCGACTATTAAAGGTACTAATATAGCTAGAATTCCTGGTAACAACATCTCTCTTAATGCTGCACCTGTTGAAATATCTACGCATTTTTTATAATCAGGTTTGCCTTTTCCTTCCATTATTCCTGGAATAGACTTAAATTGTCTTCTAACCTCTTCTATCATTTCGTTAGCTGCTTTACCAACAGATTCCATTGTCAAAGCACCAAACAAGAAGGGAAGCATAGCTCCAATTAGCAATCCTGTTAAAGTTACTGGATTTAGTAAATCAATTGATTTTAAATTTACTGCTTGAGCATAAGAAGCAAATAAACCAAGAGCAGTAAGTGCTGCAGAACCTATAGCAAACCCTTTACCTATAGCTGCTGTAGTATTTCCTACTGAATCTAATTTATCTGTTATTTCTCTTACATCATGTGGTAATCCTGCCATTTCAGCTATTCCACCAGCATTATCTGCTATTGGTCCGTATGCATCAACTGCAACTGTTATACCTGTTGTTGAGAGCATACCTACTGCTGCTAGAGCAATACCATATAATCCATGAGAAACTTCAGTTCCTCCACCCATGATAAAGAATGAAACTAATACTCCAATTCCTATAAGAATTATAGGTGCTACTGTTGAATACATTCCAACTGCTAATCCAGAAATTATAGTTGTAGCAGCTCCTGTTTCTGACTGTTTACCTATTTTCTTAACTGAATTATATGCATCTGAAGTATAAATTTCTGTAATCTTTCCTATTAGCATCCCAACTACCAAACCAGCAGTTATAGCTGCAAAAGCTCTTAAATCGCCAAATACAAACTTACTTAATATAAAAGCTACAATTATAACTAAAATACCACTTATAGTTGTACCTGAATTTAAAGCTTTTTGTGGATTTGAAGATTTACTTTTTCTTGCAATTAAAATTCCTATTATAGATGCTATAATTCCTGCAGCTGACAATAAGAATGGGAATACAATTGCACCCTTTTCAATATTAACAGTACCAGTAAATAAAGCACCTAATGTTAATGCAGATATTAAAGAACCAACATAAGATTCAAATAAATCTGCACCCATACCAGCAACATCACCAACATTGTCACCAACGTTATCTGCAATAACTGCAGGATTTCTTGGATCATCCTCTGGTATGCCAGCTTCTACCTTACCAACTAAATCTGCGCCTACGTCTGCTGCCTTAGTGTATATTCCACCACCAACACGGGCAAACAAAGCAATTGAACTAGCACCTAGTCCAAAACCTGTTAAAAATTCAATTTTTCCTCCAAAAACCATGTAAAGCACACTTAGTCCTAGTATACCAAGACCAACTACTGCCATTCCCATAACAGCTCCACCTGAGAATGCAATTTTAAGTGCTTTAGATTGACCATTTCTTGCTGCATTAGCAGTTCTTACATTTGCCTTTGTAGCCACTATCATTCCAAAATAACCTGCTAGTATTGAAAATATTGCACCTATCACGAAACATATAGCTGTAGACCAGTTTATAGCAAAGCCTATAAGTAAAAATACAACTACTATAAATATTGATAATGCCTTGTACTCCCTACCTAAAAAAGCCATAGCTCCTTCGTGAATATAACCTGATATTTCCTTCATCCTGTCATTTCCGGAATCCTCTTTTGATATAGCGCTACCTAGAATAAATGCGAATGCTAATGCTAAAATGCCAGCAATAGCTGTGTAAATATAATTATTCACTTTTCAGCCCTCCTGTATTACTTTATTATATTAATTGCTATTGTTATGATAGCAAATAATAAACTTGTAAATACTGTTATTCTAGCAAATACTTTTTCAGAAGTTCTCACATTATTTTTAGCATAGAAAGTATCTTGACTAGGAGCAGCAAAATTATTAAATCCGTCTGCTTTACTTGGCTGCATCATTATTGAAGCTATAAGCATTATTGAGACAATTACCTGAAATGCAACTAATGTCTTTTGCATGTATTACACCTCCTTATTCAAAATAAAATGTTTACATTAATAGTATAATAAACATAATATTGTAATGATGTAAATGAAGGGGCACTAGTGTCCCCTTCATTATACTATCCTTTAGTAGATTATATCATATATTCAAACATTTATTCAATAATATTTAATTAATGATTTATCCAGTATTTATCTAAATTATTGGAAATTCTATTTAATATTCAAGTTTTTATCTATTTATGTTGTAAAAGGCTTTAATTCCTCTGTATTCCGCCATATCTGCAAGTTCTTCCTCAATTCTAAGTAATTGATTGTACTTAGCAACTCTTTCACTTCTTGAAGGAGCTCCTGTTTTTATCTGTCCTGCATTTACTGCTACTACTAAATCAGCTATAGTAGTGTCCTCAGTTTCCCCTGATCTATGAGATACAACTGCAGTATATCCAGCTCTTTCAGCCATTTCAATTGCATTTAAAGTTTCTGTTAAAGTTCCAATTTGATTTAGTTTAATGAGAATAGAATTAGCTGTCTTTAATTCAATGCCTTTCTTTAACCTTTCAGTATTAGTTACAAACAAATCATCCCCAACTAATTGAATTTTATCACCAAGTTTTTCTGTGATTTGTTTCCATCCATCCCAGTCTTCTTCTGCCATACCATCTTCTATTGAAATTATTGGGTATTTATCTACCAAGTCAGCATAAAAATCTACCATTTCAGTTGGTGTTAAAGTCTTTCCCTCACCTTTTAATTCGTACATATTGCTATCTGTATTAAAGAATTCTGAAGAAGCAGGATCTAGTGCTATAAATAAATCTTTTCCTGGCTCATAACCTGCAGCTTTTATAGCTTCTATAATTATTTCTATAGCTTCTTCATTGCTATTTAGATTTGGAGCAAAACCACCTTCATCTCCAACCCCTGTTGCCAATCCCTTTTCATTTAATATTTGTTTTAAGGCATGAAAGGTTTCAGAACACATTCTTAAAGCTTCTGAAAAGCACTTAGCTCCAACTGGCATTATCATAAATTCTTGTAAATCCACATTGTTATCTGCATGAGAGCCACCGTTTATAATGTTCATCATAGGGACAGGTAGAACCTTACTATTAACTCCGCCTATATATTGATATAAACTTATACCTAAAGATTCTGCAGCAGCTCTCGCACAAGCTAAAGACACCCCAAGCATTGCATTTGCTCCTAATTTACCCTTATTAGGAGTTCCATCTAAAGCTATCATAGCTTTATCAATAGAAACTTGATCTAAAACATTCATTCCTACTAATTCATCAGCAATTAATGTGTTTACATTTTCTACTGCTTTTAAAACCCCTTTACCACCATAAACGCTTTTATCTCCGTCTCTTAATTCTACGGCCTCAAACATACCAGTAGATGCTCCTGATGGAACTTTTGCTATAGCAACTGTACCATCTTCTAGTGTAACTTCAACCTCAACTGTTGGATTTGATCTAGAATCTAGAATTTGTCTTGCATAAACATCAATAATCTCAATATAATTTTTCATTTTAACAGCCTCCAATTTTAATAAATAATAAATTAATAACAGGAGATAATCAATTTGAAATCAAACTAATAAATTACATATCAATGATATAAATAAGTTTCATTTTTTGATTATCTCTCTATTAATTTAAAAACATACACATACACTTACTTATTTATTATTCACATATTAATAGATTATTATGAATTCCACATGGAGTTTTTTATGAAAAATAAAACTAGCATGACCATTATAAGCCTAAAAAGCTTAAATTAAAGTTTCGCCTTCCATTTCTGAAGGTTTATCTAGGCCCATTTCATCAAGAATTGTTGGTGCTATATCTGCTAACTTACCATTTTCTTTTAAATTAGTGCACCTTGGATTTTTATTAACATATACAAAGGGAACTGGACTTGTTGTATGAGCTGTCATTGGTTTTCCAGTTGAATAATCTATCATTTGCTCTGAGTTTCCATGATCTGCTGTTATAAAAACAGTTCCGTCCTTCTCTAAAACCTTATTCACAACTTTCAAAAGACACTCATCTACTGCCTCTATAGCTTTTTCAGCAGCCTCTAGAACACCTGTATGTCCAACCATATCAGGGTTTGCATAGTTTAATATGATAAGATCATATTTATCTTCATTTAGTCTTTTTAAAAGTTCTTCTGTAACTTCAAAAGCACTCATTTCTGGTTTTAAATCATATGTTGCAACTTTAGGAGATGGTATAAGTGCTCTATCTTCATTTTGATTTGGCTCTTCTACTCCACCATTAAAGAAAAATGTTACATGTGCATATTTTTCTGTTTCAGCTATTCTTAACTGAGTCTTGCCTAAGCTACTTACATATTCACCTAAGGTATTATTAAGGGTTTGTGGTTTATAAGCTACTTGAACATTCGTAATAGTTTTATCATATTGTGTCATACAAACATAATGTAGATCTAGTGCTTTTCTTTCAAATCCACTAAAAGTTTTATCATTTATAGCTCTTGTGATTTCTCTAGCTCTATCCGGTCTAAAATTAAAGAATATTACAGAATCTCCGTCTTTAATAGTATCTACTGGTTTTTCATCTTCTAAAATTACTGTAGGCAATACAAATTCATCTGTTTTGTTATCATGATAGGACTTTTCAACTGCTTCTAATGCACTACTTGCAGTTTCACCTTTTCCTAAAACTAAGGCATTATAAGAAAGTAACACCCTTTCCCATCTGTTATCCCTATCCATTGCATAGTATCTACCAGATACTGTAGCTATTTTACCAAGTCCTACTTCTTTCATATATTTCTCTATATCACTTATGTACTCTTTAGCTGAAGAGGGTGGAACATCACGACCATCTAAAAAACCATGAACATATAGTTTTTTTACACCTTTCTCTTTTGCTAAAGCTATCAATGCCTTTAAATGTTCTATATGAGAGTGTACTCCTCCATCAGATAAAAGTCCCATAAGATGAAGACTAGAGTCCTTTTGTACACTATTTTCTATAGCCCAATTAAGAGCAGCATTATCTTTAAATTTTCCTTCCTTAGCTTCCTTAGTTATCCTAGTTAATTCTTGATATACAATTCTTCCTGCACCGATATTTAGGTGTCCAACTTCTGAATTTCCCATTTGTCCTTCAGGAAGTCCTACACTTAATCCACTTGCAGCTAATTTAGTATGAGGATATTTACTTAATAAAGCATCAAAATTAGGTTTTTTAGAAAGCCTAACTGCATTGCCTTCTTCCTTATCTGAAATTCCAAATCCATCTAATATCATAAGCATTACTGGTTTTTTACTCATGTAAACACGCCCTTCTGTTTTAGGTATTAAATTATAAAATGCTAGGTGCCAGGAGTTAAAATCTTACCTGTCATCTAGCACCCTATAACAACCCATTATAAGTATTTTAAATTTTTAATTTTACTAAAAGTTTACTATTTTAGAGAAGTCCTCAGCTTTTAAACTTGCTCCACCAACTAAAGCACCATCTATATCTGATTTTCCCATTTGTTCTTTTATTGTGTTAGGCTTAACAGAACCACCATACTGAATTCTAACCTTTTCTGCTGGTTCCTCACCAAATAATTCTTTTATAGTATTTCTTATAAATCCTATAGTTTCATTTGCTTCATCTGAAGTTGCTGTTTTACCAGTGCCTATAGCCCATATTGGTTCATAAGCAACTATTAAATTAGAAACTTGCTCTTCTTTTAAACCAGCAAGATCTAGTTTAATTTGTGTTGCAAGAACTTCATTAGTTATACCAGCTTCTCTTTGACAAAGACTTTCTCCACAGCATAGTATTGGAATTATATTGTGCTCAAAAGCTTTTTTTAGTTTTTTATTTACTGTTTCATCTGTTTCATTAAAATACTGTCTTCTTTCACTATGTCCGATTATAACGTAATCTACTCCCATTTCTTCAAGCATAGAAGGTGCAACCTCTCCTGTAAATGCTCCACTTTCTTCAAAGTACATATTTTGAGCTCCAACCTTTATATTGCTTCCCTTTGCAGCTTCTAAAACTGACTGTAAACAAACAAATGTTGGACATACAACTACTTCGCATTTTGCATCTTTAACTAATGGCTTTAATTCATTTACAAGCTCAACAGCTTCCTTTACTGTTTTATTCATTTTCCAATTTCCAGCTATTACTGATTTTCTCATTTAGTACACCCCTTTTAGTAAATTTTATAAACTTTAGTTTATTTATCGTTAAGTGCCACTATTCCTGGTAATTCTTTACCTTCTAAAAATTCAAGTGAAGCTCCTCCACCTGTTGATATATGAGTCATCTTCTCGCCAAATCCTAATTGATTAACAGCAGCTGCACTATCTCCGCCACCAATTATTGTAGTAGCATCGCTATCTGCCATAGCCTCTGCAACTTTAAAAGTTCCTTTTGCAAAGTTTTCAAATTCAAATACACCCATAGGTCCGTTCCATATAACTGTCTTTGCATCTTTAATTGCTTTTGCAAATAACTCTGTAGTTCTAGGTCCCATATCTAATCCCATATAATCATCTTTTACATTTTGATCCTCAGTTACAATTGGTGTTGCATCTGGAGAAAATTTATCTGCAACTACTATATCAAGTGGAAGAAGGAATTTAACACCTTTTTCTTCTGCCTTTTTCATCATTTCTTTTGCATACTCAACTTTATCTGCTTCTAATAAAGATGTTCCTACTGAATAGCCCTGAGCTTTTAGGAAAGTATAAGCCATTCCTCCACCTATTATTAATGTGTCAACTTTCTCTAATAAATTATTTATTACATTTATCTTATCTGAAACCTTAGCGCCACCTAATATAGCAACAAATGGTCTAACTGGATTTTCAACTGCATCACCTAGGAATTTTAACTCTTTTTGAATTAAGTATCCACATACTGATGTATCAACAAACTTAGTAACTCCAACAGTAGAACAGTGTGCTCTATGAGCAGTTCCAAAAGCATCATTTACAAATACATCGCAAAGAGAAGCTAGCTCCTTTGAAAAATCCTCAATGTTTTTAGTTTCTTCTTTTCTATATCTTGTGTTCTCTAATAAAACAAGACCTCCATCTTTCATTTCTGCTATAGCTTTTTTTGCATTATCTCCAACTACATTGTCGTCCTTTGCAAAAACAACTTCCTTTCCTAACATTTCTGAAAGTCTTTTAGCTACAGGAAGCAAAGATAGCTCAGGCTTTGGCTCTCCCTTAGGTTTTCCAAGATGTGAACAAAGGATAATCTTAGCTCCTTTTTCCATCAAATATTTTATTGTAGGCAAAGCACCTACTAATCTATTTTCATCAGTTATAACTCCGTCTTTTAGTGGAACATTAAAATCACATCTTACTAATACTTTTTTTCCTTTTACCTGTATATCTTCGATGGTTTTTTTATTAAATTTCATAGTTCCTTCTCCCTTCAAATCTATATAAAATATATAGTCCTCTTTTTTAATTGCAAATTCATAATTCTTTTATAATAATATAAAAATTATCAATTTGCAATTAAAATGTATTTTAAGTTTAAGAGTGAAAAGCATACATAAATGTATAGCCCTTCACTCTATATTTATTTAAAGAAGTCTTTTAACCTTAATTTAATTTTAAAATTATAGTCTATCAGCAACAAATTTAGTTAAATCAGCTAATCTGTTTGAATAACCATATTCATTGTCATACCAAGAAATAACTTTTAAAAGTTTATCTCCCATAAGCATTGTTGATAATCCATCAACTATAGAAGATCTTTCGTCTCCTCTGTAATCTATAGATACTAATGGTTCTTCACTGTATCCAAGAATTCCTTTTAATTCACCTTCTGAAGCTTTTTTGAATGCAGCATTAACTTCTTCTACTGTAACAGATTTTCCTAAAGTAACAACTAAGTCTACCATAGAAACTGTTGGAG
This sequence comes from Haloimpatiens sp. FM7315, assembly GCA_041861885.1. Classification (NCBI taxonomy): domain Bacteria; kingdom Bacillati; phylum Bacillota; class Clostridia; order Eubacteriales; family Clostridiaceae; genus Haloimpatiens; species Haloimpatiens sporogenes. The sequence continues at coordinate 771,192 of JBGVUE010000001.1, read as the reverse complement.
TTGGAACCCTTACTGCCATACCATTTAATTTTCCTTTTAATTGTGGAAGAACTTTAGCAACTGCTTTAGCAGCTCCTGTAGTTGTTGGTATCATAGCTTCTGCAGCAGCTCTTGCTCTTCTTAAATCTTTATGAGGAGCATCTAATATTTTTTGGTCATTTGTGTATGAGTGAATTGTTGTCATTAATCCTTCTACTATTCCAAACTCTTTGTCAAGAACCTTAGCAAATGGTGCTAAACAGTTTGTAGTACATGAAGCATTTGATATTATATTGTCCTTTGCAGGATCATATTCTTCTTCATTAACACCCATTACTATTGTTATATCTTCATCTTTACCTGGAGCTGATATAAGAACTTTCTTAGCACCTGCTTCTAAGTGAAGACTAGCTTTTTCTTTACTAGTGAATAATCCTGTTGATTCTATAACTATTTCTGCTCCTATTTTTCCCCATGGAAGGTTTTTAGGATCTCTTTCAGCATATATTTTGATTTCTTTTCCGTTAACAACTATAGCGCCTTCTTTAGCTTCTACAGTTCCGTCAAACTTACCATAAAGTGCATCGTATTTTAATAAATGAGCTAATGTAGCTGGATCTGTCAAATCATTAATAGCGATTACTTCTAGATCATTAGAGTAATTTTTAATTAAAGCTTTAAATACATTTCTTCCTATTCTTCCAAAACCATTAATTGCAACTTTTTTCATTTGAAATTACCTCCTAATTTATGTTTCCTATATATTTTGTATTTTTTTATTATTTTTATTTATATAAAAAAATTATAAGCAAATTAATATTACAAATCTTGTTGGATTAATTTCAAAATTTCTCTTGCTGCACCTTCATCTGTTACTAGAACCTTAGAATGTAAGTTCATTTCTGCGGCTAATATTGCTCTAGCTTTACTTTTTCCTGCGGCAACAGCTACACCAAATTTGATTTTTTCCAAATCTTCTATTTTAATTCCAATGGTGGGATTACAATGAACTGCTTCCCCTTTTTGACTAAAATAGTATCCAAAGGCTTCAGCTTCAGCACCTTTAAGTAATAAATCTTGAATTTCCTTTTCATTCATACCCCTTTTAAGTGCCATTTCTTCTGCTTTTCCTATGCCAAAAATCAGCATATCAGAACTCTGTATCTTATCGGTTATATCTTTTACACTTTTTTCATTTAAAACTGCATTTAAGGCTACATCACTTAAATCATCAGGTACATGCAGTAAACGATAATTTGCGTTTATTTTTTCAGCAAGCCTTGAAACCAAAGTATTAGATTGGATTGAAACATTTCTCCCCATTCCTCCTCTTGCTGGTAGTACCGTAAGATTATTAATCTTATTTATCTTAGGCATGTTGTCAATTACAGATTTAACAGTAGTTCCTCCAGTTAAAGATATTATATTATTATGTTCTATATTATCTTTTATGAAATTAGCTGCTGCCTTTCCAAGTTCGTTAATTATTATGTTTTCTTCCTCAACATCACCTGGAACTATAATTACTTTTCCTAATTGTAACTGTTTTTTCAAAGTTTCTTCTATATCATCTAAACCTTTTATCTGATAAATAAAATCTTTTAGTTTTTCTAATACTTGTTTACCTTCTTCAGTAACGCTCATACCTGGAGTATTTACTTCTATCAAGTTTTCATTTTTTAAGAAGTTAATCTCTGTCCTTACAATTCTCTCACCAATGCCTAGCTTATTGGCTAGAATTCTTCTTCCGATAGGTTCATTGTAATAAATATTTCTGAGAATACTGTACCTTTTCTCAATTAACTCAACCAATTCGGGAACTATTTTTTTCTAACTTAATTAACTCATGCAAAATTAACACCTCTTTGGTCGTTTAACGTCCCATATATCAATTTTATGTCCCAACACCATTATAAAATATATATTAGAATTTTTAAACTATAATTTTAAAAAAATATGAACAAAGTGTTAACAATTATATTCTAAAATCTTTTTCTCTTACTGGATGACTTAATGCCTAGTTCCTCTCTGTATTTTGCCACAGTTCTTCTTGAAATATTCATACCGTTTTCCTTAAGCATTTCCGAGAGTTTTTGGTCGGATAGTGGTTTTTTCTTATCTTCTTCTCTTACATACTCTTCTAATTTATTTTTTATTTTAACTACAGAAATATCCTCACCAAAATCCTTTGATACAATTGCAGTAGTAAATAAATCCCTTATTCTTAATGTTCCCATATTTGTATAAACGTACTTTTCCCTTATTGCCCTACTTACAGTAGATTCATGTACTCCAATATTATCTGCTACTTCTTTTAAAGTCATTGGCTTTAAATATTCTTTTCCCTTATCAAAAAAGGTCTCTGACGCTTTATTATCTCTTCTAGAACCCTATGCATAGTACTTTTTCTATGTTCTATACTTTTAATTAAAAACATTGCACTATTTATTTTATCTTTTACGTACTCAGAAGTTTTATCACTTTTTTCATCCTTTAATATTATGCTTTTATAGAGAGAATTCACGTTAAGCTTAGGAAGCAAATTGTCATTCATGATAATATGATACTCCTCATTTATCTTTCTTATAAAGGCATCTGGAACTATATACTTCACATTTTCCCCAGTATAAAATCCCCTAGATGGTTTAGGTTCTAAAGTTTTAATTAAATCTATGTACTCCTGTACTCTTTCCTTAGATATGCCAATTTCTTTTGATATGACATTGATTTTATTTTGGGCTATTAATTCTAAGTAATTATCTATTATACTAAATAAAACCTTATCCTCTACTCCTCTTTTATTTAGTTGTATCTTTAAACACTCTTTTAAATCTCTGCATCCTATTCCATTAGGTTCTAGAGATTGTATTATCTTTAATGAATATTCTGTATCTTCAATGCTGGATTTTATTTCTCTTGATATGTTTTCTGTAGAACTGTCTAAATATCCCCTATAATCTAAATTTTCAACTATATATCTGCAAATTTCTTTTATATACTGGTTTTCTTGAAGTTCAAGAATTTGCTCTTCTAAAAAATCTTTTAAGGATTTTTCTGAACTTATAAAATTAAAAGGCGAAACCTCATCTTCATTGTTATTCACATAATCTTTGTGACCGTAATCATCAAATTTCAAATATTCTAAAACTTTTTTGTAATCAATTTCATTTTTCTCAGTACTACTTTCTTCTTTATTGTAATTCGCCTCTAGTACAGGATTTTCTTGAAGTTCTTTATCTATGTACTGTTGCAATTCAAAACCAGACATCTGTAGCATTTTTATGGATAGCTGCATCTTCTGAGTCATTATTAGTTTTTGTTCTTGAGTTAATCTTAAATCGAAATTTAAATTCATAATCTCACCACTCAATCTAATTTACTTTTAACAACATTATATCATTTCACATTTAGAAGGAATACATAGTCTTAACATTTATTATAAAACATAAGATTTAATTTTATTCTAATTACACAAAATAATGGACACCCTTGTCATTGGCTAACGCCTATATCACCTTCGGCGCTCGGGACTTTCACCCTATAGATTACGCCCATGCTGGGCGCACATAAATATAAACTCTGGCATTAAGCCAGAGTTTATAAAACTATCTTTCTCCTTTTACATATGGTTTTCCATCTGCCCTAGGAGCTGTTGTTTTTCCTACAAAACCTGCAAGTGCAAGCATTGTTAGTACGTATGGTATTGCTGAATAAACTTCTGTTGGTAAATTCCAACTAAAGCTTTGAGCAACCATCTGAAATGCGCTTCCAAAGGCAAATAACATGCATGCTAGCATTGTGCCAACAGGATTCCAATTACCAAATATCATGGCAGCCAAAGCTATAAATCCACGACCAGCCACCATTCCTTCTCTATATACTGGAGTAGTTCCTATAGAAAGAGCTGCTCCTCCAAGTCCTGCTAAAGCTCCTGAAAGTATAACGCATAAATATCTCATTTTATATACGTTAATTCCTAAAGTATCTGCTGCTGCTGGATGTTCTCCTACAGCTCTTATTCTAAGTCCCAAAGGAGTTTTAAATAATACAAAATGACTAACTACTACTAAAATTATCGAAAGTATTACAAACCAATTTAGTCCACCTAAAAACTGACCTAAAATCGGAATACTTTTAATTGATTTAGGTACTCCATAGTATAGTCCTTTAACAATATCAGTTTGACCACCCTTATGAAAAACTTTCATAATTAGGAAACTTGATAAGGCAGCCGCAAACAAATTAATTGCAGTACCTGATATAATCTGATCTGCTCTTAAGTTTATACTTAAAAACGCATGGACAGCTGCTAAAACAGCTCCAGCAACTACTGCGAAAATAATTCCAATTGCAGGGCTTCCTGTTAAATAAGATCCTAATACTGCGAAAAATGCACCTATTATCATCATACCTTCAAGACCTATATTAACAACACCAGATCTCTCACAGAAAACTCCTCCAAGTCCTGCAAATATTAAAGGAGCTGCAATTCTAAGAGTAGAGTCTATAATAGAAACAATTTGACTATTCATTTATCATTGCTCCCTTCTTCTTCCTATCCTCAAAGTATTTTACAATGTAGTCTGTAGCTACAAATATTATTATTACTGATTGAATTAAGGCTACTATTTCTTTAGGTATTCCATTTAACTGAAGTACCCTTGAACTACTATTTAAAGCTCCAAATAATATAGCAGCTGGTATACATCCTATAGGATTGCTTTTTGCAAGAAGTGCAACTGCAATGCCATCAAATCCAAAGTTAGGAAATACCATCATGTCTTGAACTTGATATAAAACTCCTGCTACATGAGTAGCTCCACCAATACCTGCTATAGCTCCTGAAAGAAGCATAGCAAGAATAATATTTTTGAAATATTGATTCCACCATATTCAGAACCATATGGATTTATACCTACAGCTCTTATTTCATATCCAACTGTAGTCTTCCAAAGTAGCCAGTATATAAAGATTGCTACAACTATAGCAATAATCAAACTAAGATTGGCATTACTTATGTTACTAAATCTAAAAATCTTTGCGCTTTTTTGTATTATTGGAGTACTTGCACTAGCTTTAACTCCAAATTTTGTCCTTAGTATTATAAAATTAACAAGGTACATTCCAATAAAGTTCATCATTATAGTATTTATAACTTCGTTTGTTCCAAACTTAGCTTTAAGGTATCCAGGTATTCCACCCCATATTCCTCCGGCAATTATACCTGATATTATTACAAGTGGAATATGCAAAGCTGGACTTAAGCCAGGAATTAGACCTACTACAGCAGCAGCTCCCATACCTACTATAAATTGTCCTTCAACACCTATATTAAAAAGACCACATCTAAATGCTATTGCATTAGCTACACCTGTAAATATAAGAGGTGTTACATAAACTAATGTATTTAAGGCATTTCTCTTTGTTGCAAAACTACCTTTCCATATTAATTCAAACAATTTAGCTAAAGCTGAAAAGTACTGTAATATAGAATACCCTTTTGCCCACATAACAAAGAAAACCGCAACAAATATTGATAGTATTATAGCAACCAAAGGGAAAATTAAACTTTTTAATGATTTTTTGATTGCAATTGAGGTACTTTTATTACTCATTTTTATTCACCTCTTTATCTATACTTCCACCTGCCATGAGAATTCCAAGTTTTTGCTCATTGGCATCTTTTCTATCTAGTATATCTACTATTCTGCCATCATACATAACAGCAATTCTATCTGATAGCGCTAACACTTCATCTAACTCCAATGATACTAGTAAAACAGCTTTTCCAGAATCCCTTTCACCAACAAGCCTTTTATGAATAAATTCTATAGCTCCAACATCCACTCCTCTTGTAGGCTGAGATGCTATTAGTAAATCCGGATTTTTAGATATTTCCCTAGCTACAATTAACTTCTGCTGATTACCACCTGATAAAGCTGAAGCCTCTACTTCATCATTAGGAGTTCTAACGTCAAATTCTTTTATGATTTTAGCACTATGTTTTCTAATTTCTTCGTAGTTCATTATTTTTCTTTTACTAAAGGGTTCTTTGTGATGAATTCCAAGAATAGAATTTTCATATAATGAATACTTAAGTATAAGGCCTCTTTTATGTCTATCCTCTGGAATATGTCCAAGTCCTAAATCTCCTATTTCTCTTGGACTTTTACCATATATATCTTTTCCACTTAAAGTAATAGAACCTTTCTCAGGTTTTTTTAGTCCTGTTATAGCTTCAATAAACTCTGTTTGTCCATTGCCATCTACTCCAGCAATACCAACTATTTCTCCAGCTTTAACAGTTAAATTTACACCATTTACAGCCTCAATTCCTCTATGGTCTTTAACATGTAAATCTTGAACTTTAAGGATTTCATATCCAATTTTTGCTTCTTTCTTATCAACTACAAGTTGTACTTTTCTTCCTACCATAAGTTCTGCAAGTTCATCTATACTTGTATCTATTGTGTTAACGCTTCCTGTAATCTTTCCACGTCTAATTATAGTAACTCTATCACTCATTTTCATAACTTCTTTTAATTTATGAGTTATAAGTATAACTGACTTTCCTTCTTTTTTTAAGTTGTTTATTATCTCACCTAATTCATCTATTTCTTGAGGCGTTAATACCGCTGTTGGTTCATCTAGTATTAATATTTCTGCACCTCTATAAAGAGCTTTTATTATTTCAACTTTCTGCTGCTGTCCAACTGAAATATCTTCAATTACAGCATTTGGATTTATCTGAAATCCATATTTATCTGCAATTTTTTGTACATCATTTACTGCTTTATTTATATCAATTTTTAATCCTTTTTTTGGCTCTACGCCCAAAACTATATTCTCAGCTACTGTAAAATTATGCACAAGCATAAAATGCTGGTGAACCATACCAATTCCTAATTTAATTGCGTCATTAGGAGTCATTATATTTGTTTTAATTCCGTTAATTAAAATTTCACCTTTTTCTGGCTGATAAAGTCCATATAGTATATTCATTAACGTAGTTTTTCCCGCCCCGTTCTCACCTAAAAGTACGTGAGTCTCCCCTTTCAAAAGATCAAAATTCACATTGTCATTGGCTACGGTACCAGGAAATATCTTTGTTATGCCTTTCATTTCCACTACTTTTTCCATTATTTTACCTCCTATTCTTTTAAGGAATAGTTTTAAATTTTAAAAGCTAGATGCAATACATCTAGCTTTATTCAATTAATTTAATTCAAATGTTATATAAACATTATTATTTTATATAAAAATGTCTTATTACTATTTAACTGCATCAGTTGTAAATTTTGCAGCATTTTCCTTTGTTTCTGGAACTTTGATTTTTCCTGCTTTTATAGCGTCTTCATATTTTTTTACTAAGTCTAATATTTCTGCTGAAACATGATTTTTAGAAGTATCTGCTATACCAACACCGTCTTCTTTAAGACCAAATGTAGTTGTTTTTCCACCTTTAAATTGATCATTTACTACATCTTTTACAGCTTGATTAGTAGCTATATCAACTCTTTTTATCATACTAGTTAAAATTATATCTTTGTAATCAGAAACAGTTACAGCTTGGTCTTGGTCAACTCCAATTGCCCAAACTTCTTTACCAGCTTTTTTAAGTTCATCTGCAACTTTAAATAATCCAATTCCAACTCCACCAGCTGCATGGTAAACTATGTCACAACCTTCGTTGTATTCAGCTTTACCAAACTCATATCCTTTATTTGTATCTGCAAAACTATCAGCATATTTAACAACTACTTTAATATCAGGATTTATAGCTCTTGCTCCTGCCATGTATCCTGCTGCAAACTTGTTTATGCTTGGGAAATCTTTTCCACCAATAAAACCTATTTTATTTGTTTTTGTAGTTTTAGCAGCAATTACACCTACTAAAAATGATCCTTCTTCTTCTTTAAACATTAACGACTGTACATTTGGTTGTTCTACAACTGCATCTACTATAGCAAATTTCTTATCTGCATTTGCTTTTGCTATGTTTTCTGCTGCTTTTTGCATTTGGAATCCTATTGCGAAAGTTAAATTACAATCTTGGTCCAAAGCTAAAGTTTGAAGATTTTGCTCATAATCTTCTTTCTTTTGAGATTCGATTGGGAAGTATTGAACTCCTAATTCTTTTTGAGCATCTTTTATGCCCTTGTCAGCTGATTGGTTAAATGACTTATCATTTAATCCACCTTCATCTGTAGATAGACCTATTTTTATATCCTTGCCTTTTTGCTCTTGTTTTGTTGATTCTTCTTGTTTGGTAGCGTTTTCATCTTTTGCCCCACTACCACAACCTACAAATAAAGTTGTAGCCATTGCTGCTGCTGCAAATAGTGCAACAAATCTTCTTTTACTCATTTGATTTCCTCCTCTTTTTTTAAAAAATGTTTTTATATTTAACATCTGCATTGAAAACAAATAATTAAATACACCATAAATTCACATAAACTCATATGTATTATATCATTTTTTTAAAATCTTTTTCAACATATTTTTAAATTAATAAAAATTCAAAATTTTAAGTAATATTAAAAATTTATTCACTTTTTTTACTAAATAATAAAATTAAAACTATTTTAACATTACACTAATATTATTTCCTAATTTTTTAATTTAAATAAAAAAATAAGAGCAAAAAATCTGCTCTTATTTTTTAGTTTTCATACAATTATTTATAACTACTGAACATATCCAGCTTTTTTAAGCAATTCTAAAGCTTTTTCATTTTCATCTTCAGCTACAAGAATAACAGGTCCGGTACAACCCATTCCGCTTTCTGAATATACTCCTTCTTTCCAAAGTACTTTACAAGCATCTTCAAGTTCAAGTATATCTATTCCTGGAATAGCAAAAGTTACTACTTTTTTAGGTGGCATCTTTACTTCTTCAGCATCTGCTGGAGCAGCCTTTTTAGTAACCTTATCAATTTCCTCTTGAAGTCCTGCTTTTTTAGCATTCTTAAATTCGGAAGAAGCTATTGATAATACTTTATTTTGTGCACAAGTTGCACAGTATCTTAAGGCTTCACATATAAGTGGTGCCCCTGAAGCTCTTGATACTATATTAACTAATTTATCGTAGTTATCACCAATTCCTGGTCCGTAGCCATATCCTACTGTCTCATAATTTCCACCAGTTGTAAAAGAAGCAAATATTTTTATAAGTAAATTTCCTGTTAATGAATCACATACCATAACATCTGGAGTTCCTGCAAGAAGATCGTTTCCTCTCATAACAGCACCACCATCTGCTCTTAATGATTCAGCAAAATCAAACTCATATCCTTTATTTTTAACTTCTGTCAATATTCTCTCTACCTGTCTTGCGCCATCAACATTCAAAATTCCAACCTTAGGATTTTGTATTCCTATTGCTTTAGCAGCAGATATTCCGGATATTGCATTTATAACCATACCTTCAACTCTATTAGTAGATGTAGTTCCTGTAGTTGTGGCCAATACCATTTCTCTACCTTTTCCTGGAGTAATTACTCTACCTACAGTAGATACACCTATTGGAAAATCAAAATGCTGTGTAACACAACCATCAATTTCTCCTTTTTCAAGAAGTTCAACCATTTTTTTGTGACCTTCTTCAGGACTTTCAACTTCTACAGTTTCAAACTCATCTGTTGTTTTTGTTCCTATTAAAACTATATCAAAATCACCATATTTATTTTTAGCTAGTTTAGCTGCGTTTACCATTTCTTCAACACCGTGTTCAGAGCCTAAAATAGTAAGGCCTATTCTTACTTTCTTTTTAAAGCTTCCACTTTTAATGCCTTCTGCTATTTCATTGAACACATCAGCTATCATAGCTTTTGTAGCGTTACTTGCCAACTTAAAGCACCCCTTTCTCCAATGTATCAGTTATATTACTCCTCAACCTTTGATGCTAAATATGTTGCAAAATCTTTCATTGCATCTGCAACCATTCCTTTTACTTCTTCTTTGCTTATTCCATTTTCTTCTTCTACATTTCCGTTATTCTTTTCAACTAATATAGATATTCCATCAAATAGGTTTGTCATTCTTCCTAAGAACAAACTTCCTTTTCCGATTATCATGAAATTATTTAATTCTCCAGATTTAATTAAATTAATACCATGTCCAACTATAGGTACTCCTGAAGGAATATGTCCTTGAGTTGGAGCAAATCCTGGATATCCGTGTTCTTTTACAAATGCAGGTAATTCTTTTCTATCTAATTGACCTTTTTTAACAGCTAGAGCACCAATCATTTTGTAGTTCTGTGTTGGTACATCTCCAGCTCCTGCAGGTTCTGTTATTTCAGGTATTTGCATCTCTGGTGAGAATTTATCTATTTGAGGTATTGTCATGCCATTGTCTGATAATGGTTTTAATACTAGAGCATCTAAAACAGCTTGTGGTGAAGCTCCACTTGCAATTGTATGCTTACCTACTACATCAGTTCTAATTACTGGGCTCACTCCATCATTTTCAGATATTAATACTGCAAAACCACCTAGGCAATCTTCTAGTATTGGTAAATTTTTACCTACATGAGATTTTCCGTTCATACCAAGTTTAGCTGTACATCCTCCACCTACTACTAGTACATGTTTAAACATTCCAGATTTAACAAGTGAAGCTGCATTTATTAAAGAATGTGATGGACCGGCACAGAAACCTCTCATATCAATTCCTGTAGCTCCTTTAAATCCTGCTATTTCACCAACAGACTTAGCTAAATTTCCGCCTCCTCTTTGGTTCATATCTCCAACTGCTTCTTCTGAACACTCAATAATATATCCAACTTCTTCAACAGGTAAATCTAAGTCTTTAGCTATATACATAGCAGCAAGTACTCCTGATGCTTTAACTGCTAAGTTTTCAAGCATAAATTCAGCTGAAAGATTTTCGTCAAATTCATGTGCTCTTTTAACGCATCCAACTAGCTTATCATTTTCATATAATCCTTCTGCTTTGTTTTCATTTACAGCTTTTTCTATATCGGCTATCTCTACTCCCTCACCTAGTGCAGAAACTTTATCTTTTAAAATTTCATGTGCTTCAAATTTTGTTTTTACATTTTCAGAAAAAGATTTCTCTAAAAGTACAAGATCAAATACGTCTACAACTTTCATTAATCCGTAGAATTCATCTTGTGGCATTATCTCACCAAATTGACCATATCTCTTAGCATTCTCAACTTTTTTGTCATACCAAGGTCTTGGAGTTTTTGATAACTCATCTGGTGTCATATTTCCTATATAAGTCTGATTAGGTGCATAACCTACAACTTCATCATAACTTCTTAAACTATTTCTTATAGATTTTAAATATTCTGAATCTGAATTTTGTTCTCTTTCTAACATTTGTGTAGTACCATTATGTATTACCATATCTGGTGTGTCAACTAACACATAAGCTGCTTTTTTTAGTACTGGAAAACTCATTATAATACCTCCCTTAATTTCGGTAATTGATAATTAAAAATAAAAATTTAATAAACAAAGATATTTTTTTAATGTTTTAATAGTGTGTGTTTTAATTAAGCAAAATAATGTGTGTTTTTAGTGTTGTGTGTTTTAGTGTTCATTTTTTTAATAAATTGATTACTAAATTTTTATTTTTATAAAATAGGTTAATATTTTATAAAAAGTGTCGGGAACTTAAAGTTCCCAAACACTTTTATGAAAAATTTAGTAGTAATTAGTCTTCAAAAACAGTCTGTCCGTCAACTTCAGTTTCAAGAGCTTTCAATGCTTTTACAACTAATTTCTTTCTTAATTCGTATTCATCTTCTTTAGATAAAGAAGGATTTCCTAATGGATGTGGTATAGCTATTGTTGGAACTATTCTGTTAGCACCAACTGTTAATGATATTGGAACTACAGTACACATATGAACTACTGGAATTCCGCCTCTTTCAATTTCTTTAACTAACGTTGCACCGCAACGAGTACAAGTTCCTCATGTAGAAGTTAATATAACTGCATCTACACCGTCAGCTTTTAATTCAGCAACTATTTCTTCACCAAATTTCTTAGTTGAAGCAACAGCAGTTCCATTACCAACTGTTGAGTAGTAATATCTATGAAGAGAACCTATTTTTCCTTCTTTTTCCATTTCTCTCAATACATCAACTGGTATAACTCTATCTGAGTCTTCATTTGCATAAGTTGGATCATATCCACCATGTGCTGTTTCATAAGTTTCTTCATTTAAATCCATAACACCTTCGATGTCGTATTTTCCATAGTGAGATGCATTTGAAGATTCAATATGATCTGGGTTTCCCTTAGGAACAATACCACCAGATGTAACAATAGCAATTTTAGATTTTGTTATATCTTTAACTGCTGGGTTTGGATCTACTCTATCAAAACTAGGCATTGGGAATTCTGTTACAAATTCTTCACCTTTTATCTTTTTAACAAGCATATCAACTGCTCTTTTAGCTCCTCTTTCTTCAGCAAAGCAGTTCTTTCTTATTCCTCTTTCAATGTATCCTTCTTCTTTAGGAGAACCTACTTCTTCATTTTTAGCAAGTTTTATAGCTAATTTAGCTATTGCAGGAAGCGCTTGTCTCATACCTACTGCACTGTTTCTTGTTGAAACAATATATAAATCCTTCTTGTACATATCTGCACCTGGATTTTCAATATACATTGCACTTAAAACTGGTATGTTAAGTTTTTCCTTAACTTCTTTAGCTATAGCACCGCATGCAACACCATATCTTCCTGCATTAAATGCTGGACCTGCTATGAATAAATCTGGGCTATATTTCTTAATCATTTCAATGATTTCAGCTTTTGCTTCATCCATGTTTTCGTTGAAATATGAATCACCACATATTATTGTTGCAACAATTTCAACACCATCTTTTTTTAATAATCCGTTAAGTCCCATACCTGGACCAACATAACCTTCCCTTACTTCTGGTTTATAATCAGCTTTATCTTCTCCGCCTATTCCAGCGTAGAATTGATTTATATAGTGAACTACTTTAATCACTTTTCCTCCCCCTTTCTAGGCTAACTAACTGGGTTCTTATTTATTATACTTTGAAAAATCTTCTCTTACTGATTTAACTTCATTTATTATGTCATCAACATCTAGAACCATTTCCATCATCCCACATTGTTCATCATAAACTGCACTATCACATTCATCTTTAACTTCTGGTTCTACAACGTGATATACTCCAAGTCCTAATGCTACACCTGCAAGAGGGCCTGCAAATGTTGGGTCTCCATTAGCAACTGTCTCAGCAGAAAGTCCTGAAGCTTCACCTTCAGCTCCACCTAAAACAACTACTACATTTTCAGGACCGTGCTTTTCAGTTAAGTCCTTTACTCTTTGTTGGATCTCCAGATCCATAGCTCCTGCGGCTGTTCAAACAAAGCATTCTGTAGATGCAAATATTACTTCTGCACCAGCACTTTCAACACAAGCTTGTATTGCTGGGCCTGGTATTCCATCTCTATCGCCTATAGCGATAACTTTTTTACCTTTTAACATTGTTATCATCCTTTCTGTTTTCAATGTTTTCTGTTGGAATTTATAGTGTTTATCCTAAAATTTAATATCCTCTAGCTGTTAAGTAGTTGAATCCTACTTCACTTGTAGCTCCTGTAATAACCTGAATTTCAGCTTCAATTGATCCATCTTCTCTTAAGCTTCCTACGTGTCCACCGGCAATTGTGTTTGCAGCTTCTGGATGTCCTATTACCTTTTTCATTGGAGGTAATATAACAACACCATTTGCGTTACCGCCAGTTACAACTGCATCGCCTTTTGGAGTTGAATCTGCTAAAGATTGAGATGCACCATCTTGTCCTGCATACTCATCAGTAACAAGAACAGTCTTTATACCTTTATCAGTTATTTTGTTACAATTCATAACTAAGTCAGCATCTGGATTACCAAAGCCTTCTTCTGATATTATAACTGCATCTGCTCCTAAGAATTCAACTAATTTAGCTGTCCAGTTTGAAGATCTTTCTTTATCTGCAAGATATACATTTTCATTAGTTATAACGCAACCTAAGAAGTTTATATCTTTTCCATGTCTATCATATAATTCTTCAATTATTGGATGATTCATATGAACATATGATGGGTTCTTATCACATGCAGATACGCAGTTACCACTAACTATTGCTCCATCAAATACCTCTGTTGGATATATAAATGTTGGAACTATTTTCTTAGCATCTACGCCATATACATAAGTATCATGTAATAATCCTTGGCTTTGTAACATGTATACATAAATTACTTTTGGTAATTCTGGATACTGTTTAACTTGTTCAAGTATTGGTAGAGTTTCAAATGTTTTTACTTCATCTGGTTCTAAATCCTTACCAGCTTTTCCAAGGTATATTGCTGATTTGTATCCAATCATTCTAATAGCTTCTTCGTGCTGATGTTGATTGATTCCCTCTTTTGGTTCACAAACAACAACTAAGTTACAAGTTTTAGAGAATGGAGTGTATTTTGCACCTTCTCCAGACATATCGATGATACCTTCCTGGAATCCAACGATTTTACCTGTAGTTACTACTGCTGCTCCTTTAAGAACATTAGTTCTTCCAGATCCAACTACATCAACCTTGCTTATGAATCCTGGGAATATACCGCCTTTTCCTTCAACTTTAACTCTTGGTTCAATTACGTCTTTAACTGGAATTATTCTGACTTCTTCACCTGGTCTTACAATGTCAAAATCAATGCTAGAAATTCTTTCGTCTCCGCTTACTTCACTTAATAGTTCCTCTTTGTTTATATAAAGAACACCATTTTCAACCTTTGTTTCATTACCAAATTGCATGTCCTTTATAAATATTTTTCCTAACTCAAGACGCAAGATGTTCACCTCCCTAAAAAATTTGAACATTTGATTAATATTTTATTTAAAAGACCTCAAAGGCTTTAGCCCTTGATAGTCTTAAAAAACTTAAATTTGTTAATTATATAACAAGCTATTTCTTTAAAATAATTCGTTATAACTATAGAGTTTCATAATATTCTTTTATAAAATTATCTATATCTTCTAGTGAACTTACTTTATCAGGAGTTATTGTTTTTACACATTCTCCATCTTTGTATATTTTCATTGTAGGCAATCCTAAAACTTTTTGTCCTATTGCAACTCTTCTTGCTCCGCCTATGTTTAAGCTAGAGAATTTTATTTTATCAGCATATTTCTCTTCTAATCCATGAACACCTGGCATTAACTGTTTGCATATTTCACATTTATCTCCCCAGAAATCAACAAATACTGGTTTTTCTTTGTAGTCAGTTACTTCTGAAGCAAAGTTATTTTTATCTAATTCTATCATTACAAATCCCTCCTACTTTATATTTAATGTTATTTTTAACATATTTAACTTTATTATATTATTATTAATATTTGCAAAATTTTTATTCTGCAAAATTATTTTCTATATAGTGCTCAGCATTTGTAGCTGCTATTGCACCATCTGCAGCTGCTGTAATAACCTGTCTTAAAGATTTTTCTCTTATATCTCCTGCTGCAAATACTCCATCAACGTCAGTTCTCATTTCTTCGTCAGTTATTATATCTCCTCTGTCATTCATCTTAACCTTTCCTTTGAATACTTCAGATATTGGAAGATATCCAACAAAAACGAATACTCCGTTAACTTCAACTTCACTAAGCTCTCCTGTTTCTTTGTTTTTAACAACTAATGCTTCTAGTATTTCATCGCCTTTAGCTTCTTCAACAGTTGAATTCCATATAAATTTGATTTTTGGATTTTTAAAAGCTTTTTCTTGAAGTGATTTTGCTGCTCTTAATTCTGCTCTTCTGTGTATTACTGTAACGCTTTCAGCAAATTTAGTTAAGTATATTGCTTCTGTTATAGCGGAATCTCCACCACCTATAACTGCAACATCTAGATCTGTAAAGAAATCAGCATCGCAAGTTGCACAGTATGAAACTCCTCTACCCCTTAGCTCTAATTCCTTTTTAAATCCGCCAAGTCTTGGATAAGCGCCTGTTGCTATTATTATACTTTTTGCTTTATATTCTTTACCACTTTTAGTTTTTATTGATTTAATTTTTTCAGCTAAGCAAACATCTGATACTTCATCTTTAACAAAATTTACGCCAAAATCTTCAGCTTGTTTTCTCATTCTTTCTGTTAAAGTTGTACCTGTACACTCTTCAATAGATCCTGGATAGTTTTCTAGTTCATCAGTAGTAGTTGCCTGTCCACCATATTTAGCTCTTTCAAGTAAAAGAGTATCCATTCTTGATCTTGCAGCGTAAAGTCCTGCTGATAGTCCTGCTGGACCTCCACCGATTATTATAGTATCGTAAATATGTTCCATAATTTCATCCTCCTTAATTTAATACATGATATATTAGATCATAGTCTATGACTTGAAAATCTTTTAAAATTTGATCTGTCCATTTAGGATTCTTGCCTATCTTTAAAAATTTTTCTGTAGTTTCTATTGCTCCTTCAATTATCATTAAAGACTGCATATTTAGTTTATCTTGTTTCTTAGTAGATACCCCAACTGTTCTATAGGGCGTTTCATTGGGTTTAACACTGCTCATTAAAGGATGAGTCATAAGTTCATACCCTAAATGAACATAATCCCTAACTTTTGAAAACACTTCTAAAACGTTTCCATTTATAAATTCTACCATTATAACGTTTTCTTCTTCCTTTAGCTTTTCCTTAGCTAATGGGTTGTTTGTTATTATTATCATTTTATCTACCACTGCAAATTCTCCTTTTCTATATAAAAAAACAGAGGAATAAAAGACTATTTCTTCGCCTTCTATCCTCTGTCTAATAACCTGAGAGTTTTGCTCCGTCGGTGTCCTAAGACTTTCCAGAGTCATGTCAGTTTTCGGTCCTTTTTGCCTGAGAGATTCGTGTCACTTCGGCAAGTGATATTTACTCCTTCGGCTATCTTAAGTATTTCACTTAAGATCATCTCCCGTAAACCTCATCCATTAACTTTATTTCTTTTTACAAGTTAATTATACAACAATATTGATAATTTTTCTACAAAAATTTCAATTATGCTAATTGCATTTTCTTATAATTGCTATTTGATTATTTGATAGTTGTTTATAAATTCAGTATATTTCAATAGTTTTCAACAAAAATATTCCGCAAGCACCAGTACCTGAATGAGTTCCAACAACACATCCAACCTCTGCTTCTATGTAGTCGCTTTTTATATCTTTGAATTTCAATCTTAATTCTTCTAAAATATCTTCATTTTCTATATTTAAAAGCACTGTAGGGGTATTTTCTTTAATGCCTTTCTCATCTATATAGCCCAGCATCTTCTTTATAGCTTTTTTAGAGCCCCTTACTTTATCCATTACTGCCATTTCACCCTTATTAACTTCAAGTATTAATTTTATCCCCATCATATTGCCTATAAATCCAGCAGTTTTTGATAATCTTCCACCCTTAACTAGATTATCAAGGCTTCCAAAAGCTAAACAACTTTTTACATGAGGGATCATAGCTTCAATTTCAGTTTTTATCTCAGAAATACTTTTGCCTTGATCTCTAAGCTCTGCAGCTTTAATAACAAGTATACCTAAACCAGATGTAACATTAAGTGCATCTATATTTTTTATATTATCTTCAATATTATCAATTATTCCATCACCTTGTAGAAGCTCTGCAGCTATTTTAGATGATTGATAAGTTCCACTCATCTTAGAAGATAAGTGAATAGATACTATCTTATAGCCCTTTTCAAAATAGTATTTATAACAATCATAAAATCTTTGAGGATTTATTTGAGTTGTAACTGGAAATTGTTCTGAAGCTTCCATTTTTCTTAGATATTCTTTAGTACTAATATCCACTCCATCTTTATATGACTCTCCATCTATATTCACAATTAAGGGTAAAACCTCAATATCATATTTTTTTACTATATCCAGTGGTAAATCCGAAGTACTATCTGTTATTATTTTTATTTTGTTCATAAAAGTGTTTCTCCTTCCTATTTCATGTGTGGAAAGCCCATTTGTCTTAATGCTTCATAAGCAACTATAGCAACTGTATTAGATAAATTTAAAGATCTAGTAGTAGTATCTATCATAGGTACTCTTATACATCTTTCTTTATCACTTTCTCTTATATAATCTGGAAGTCCACAGGATTCTCTTCCAAATATTACGAAATCACCAGGTTTAAATTCAACCTCAGCATAATTATTCTCACCATGAGTAGTTATAAAATAGAAAGTAGAATCTTTATATTTTTCTCTCATATCTTCATAGGATTCATGTAATTCTAAGTTTACATGAGGCCAATAATCAAGCCCACATCTCTTTATCTGTTTATCATCTATACTAAATCCCAAAGGTTTTATCAAATGAAGTTTAGAATTAGTTAATACAGAAGTCCTTCCTATATTACCAGTATTTTGTGGAATTTCTGGTTGAAATAAAGCTATGTTTAATAAATTTGAGTCCAATTTTATATACCTCCTAGTTTTATTGCAAAGTAAACTAATTTTATATTACCCCAATTAAACTTTTTAGTAAAGTAATAGATTCTAATTATTAACAATTACATAAAAAATAGCATAAAACATTTTATATAATCCAGTTTATTGCAATAAAATTAGCATAATAATTTAATTTTCTCTTATTATCTTTAATATAACTTTCAATATATGAATAGAAAACTTTTTTATTAAAAGTATCATCTACTACATTTCCATAATACTGTTTATAATAAACCTCCACAAGCTCTATCATTTTTTCTTTTAGTTTTTCATCTTTTATAGCTCTTGCGAACTCCAAATCTCCTTTATTATGTCTATATATATCTATGCTCTCTAATCTTTTTAATGTATATTTATATAAGGGAACCACACTTTTACTACAAATAATCTTTCTTTTCTTTATTTTAATCATCATTATATTTATAAATATAAAACCTGCAAATATAACTATAGTTAAAATAACTCCCTTATTATTTCTTTTTACCGATAAATTTTTGCTTTCTGATTTTGATGCTTCTCCATTTACACTTTTTATATTATTTTTGTTTTTATTTATTTTAATATTATTATAATCAAATGTTGATTTCTTTTTCTTTTTTCTGTCTTGTACTCCAAGATTGTTGGAGATGGATCTGCAACTACCCACAAATCACAATATGGATCAACTAAAACTTCACACCATGCGTGAGCCTCCTCATTGGTAATACTAGTAAAAGCTGAATATTCATTTTTTTATTTGTCTTATATCCTTCAACATACCTTGATGGCATTCCAGCTATTCTACTCATTATACACATAGCACTTGAAAAATAAGTACAATACCCCTTTTTATATTCAAACAAAAAATAGTCTACAAAATCCTTACCTTTTGGTAAATCAAAAGTATCAGTAGTGTATTTATAGTTTTTGCTCAAATAGCTCTTGATTTTTTGAATTTTCTCAGTATTGTTAGAAGCTCCACTTGTTATTTTGTTAACTAATTCATACACTCTTTTAGGCACAGATTTTGGAACCTTAAGGTAATTATTATAGTTACTTTTTACTGTATCAATATCCATTATATCTGTATTTTTAGATTCATCTATAATTTCATCCTCACTAAAGGTCTGAAACTCTTTATCTTCTTTCTTGGAATATATCATATTCCCAATAAAATACTCAGTATATACTTTATTTTTATTGAGAAGATTTTTTTGAATTCTTCAACAGTTTCAAAACTATTTCGGTAATAACTCACACTATATTCTTTATTATTTATTCTCTGAGTTAAAAATGTTGGAGTTCTATCATAATACATATCTCCATATATACCTACAATTTTGTAAGTATAAGAAGGAACAAATAAAGAGGTAGTTTTTATCTCTTCAGGTTTTACAGTAATTTGAACTTTATTCTCATCATAATTTCTAAATTTGTAATTTGCAATTATTTTTTTCCCATTATACCCTTTAATATACTTTATTTCTTTACTTATTTTCCACATATCACCTGTGTAAGTATCCTTTATAGAGCCTTTTAAATACTTAACTCTATCTCCTAAAATAGAAAATGCCACTTTATTGTTTATATTAATTTTCCCACCTAATTTCTTATCTTCCCCTGAGTATCCTGAAGACTTAAAATTATAAGCTTTATCACTTATGCCATCAATTTTTGCATTTGCATTATATTTAGAGAATTCATTTGTCAATTTACTGCCGTATTTTAATGATAGCTTTCCTAAAAATTTTTGTGGCAAGCATACAGTAACTGTAGATATAATAATTGAGAAAATACATGCATAAATAGCTATTTTATGTTTTTTCATTCTAACATCTACATTATTTTGCTTTAATTTGTCTACTCTTTTAGAATAAATAGAAACTGAAAGTGAAAATAAAGTTACAAATAGATACATATTTAAATTATATTTAACTTCCTTTGTATATCCTAAAAACCACATGAGATTTACCAAAGAAAAATTAATAAATACTAATATCACCATAAATTTTGAAGATATCCATAAAATCAAAGGAATTACTATAATAGAACACAAAATAAAAATGTATTTAAATAGCCTAAATTCAATCTCCTTCTCTGCATTTATTAAATAAAATGTTCTTAAAGCACTATCAACAAACTCTTTTTTTATAAAACTGTGTATTTGAGATGAATTAAAATAAAAACCAAATACAGTTATCGCTATTACAATAAGTAAGAATACATGCATTCTTCTCTTTTTCTTTAACAAATATCCAATAAACCAATAAACTAATACTGCAACTATATACCAGAATAATATATCCCCGTAATATATTTTTTTATTAGTAATGAACGTTTCATTAAATCTAAAACATAAAATCCATTAATAAAAACACATAATATAAGCAAACTATTCTTTTTTATCCACCCCATAGATGCTCTCCCCTTTAAAAAAAACGAAATTGATAAATTATACTTTCTAAAGGTAAAATAAATTTTAATTATCCTTTATAAAGTCTTTTCCGAAGGCACATTTTACACCAATTTCATTTAATTTATTCCCATATTTTTTAGTATTGTTGTCATAGAAATTATAAATTATTATCAATTTATAGTTCTTTTTATATAATTCATATGCTGTTTCATATATCTCTTTTGTAATTCCAGAAATAATTAAATATATAATTTCACCCTTTCCTATTTTTTTTAATTGAGTGCTTAATAATTTATCAACACCTACATAACCATTTACCTTTTCTCTAATTAAAACTTCCATAAATTCCTCAAAAGAACTTTTATTATATACCTCCATTT
Source organism: Haloimpatiens sp. FM7315 (assembly GCA_041861885.1). NCBI lineage: Bacteria > Bacillati > Bacillota > Clostridia > Eubacteriales > Clostridiaceae > Haloimpatiens > Haloimpatiens sporogenes. The sequence continues at coordinate 749,938 of JBGVUE010000001.1, read as the reverse complement.
GCTCATAATCCTTGTTGTTAACAAATATATTTAATTTAACCCCATTACCTATTATAAAATTAACCAAAGAAACTAATACTTCAACACAAGTTTCCTCAATCAAATCATAGTCTTTATCCTGTAAATTTTTTTATTTACATCTAAAAACACACAGCATCTCTCACCATATTCATCTTCATAATTTTTTACATATAACTCTCTATGCTTTGCACTAAGCTTCCAGTGTATTTTTTTCAAACTATCACCAGTTACATATTTTCTTACATCTTTTATGCAGCTATAATTATCCTTGCAATTTTTATTTATGCTTATTGCCTTTAGGCTCCCACCTCCCAAAAGAATTTTCTTATTAATTGTATGAATTTTCGGGTAAATCTTAATAAAGGCATCCTCTACATGCTTGTCCTTTTTCATATAAAAGAAATTAAATATATCATATATACAAAGATGAAACTTTCCTAAATCGTAAATTCCTCTATTCTTAAACTCTACATCTATTTTTATGAGTTCACTTCCACTAGAATCTAAAAATAGGCAATGTCCATTATAATTATTACTAAATTTCTTTAAAACTGTATTTTCTACATATACGTAAGGGAGACTGTAATTCTTAACCAAAATATTTAAAGTGCATTTATCTCCCACACTATACCTTTCATTTAATCTATCTATACCTAAATAAATATCTTTGGATATTTTCTGTATATATATACACTGTATCATTAAGGAAACTATTAAGACATAGAATATAGTATATGGAAGATTCCCTCCAAACAAAAAAGCAAAAACAAACGCAAGTGCAGTGCAAATTATAAACCCTTTATTTATTCTTATCATAATTATCGTCCCTTGGAATTAATATAGTACTTAATATTTCCTCTACTATATTCTGAGTAGTGTAGTTATTAATTTTAGCAGATGGTGATAATATAAGTCTGTGACTCAAAACAGGTATAGCATTCTCTTTTACATCTTCTGGAATAACAAATTTTCTTCCATTAATCAATGCATTAGCCTGTGAAATTCTAAGAAGTGATAATGTTGCTCTAGTGCTTGCTCCTAAAATTAAGCCCTTATTGTTTCTAGTTGCATTTACTATGTTGATTATATATTTTTTTATATTCTGACTTACATATATTTCTCTAACTTTTTGTTGCAATAACAATATATCATCTATATCTGAAATAGCTTTCAAATCCTCTAAAGGTTCATTCTCTTTATATATATCAAGTATTTTAAGTTCTGAATTATCATCTGGATAACCTATTTTTACCTTAATCATAAATCTGTCTAATTGAGCTTCAGGCAAGACATAAGTTCCTTCACACTCTATAGGATTTTGAGTAGCCAGTACTATAAATGGTTTATTCAATTTATAAACCTGATTCCCCTCTGAAACTTGTCGTTCCTCCATAACTTCAAGAAGTGCTGCCTGAGTTTTAGGAGAAGTTCTATTAATTTCATCTGCTAATATAATATTTGAAAACACTGGTCCTTTTTTAAATTCAAAATCCATGTTCTTAGGATTATATATTGACACCCCTGTAATATCCGAAGGCAATAAATCCGGAGTAAATTGTATTCTACTGTAGGACAATTTCAAGGATTTTGCTAAGGATTTAACTAGCATGGTTTTACCAACACCTGGGACATCTTCGATAAGTATGTGCCCATTTGAAATTATTCCTTTCATTATATTTCTAATTTCTAAAGTTTTACCTATTATAACTTTCTCCATATTAATTATAATTTTATTAATTAGTTCTAAATCATCATTCACTTAGTGCCGCCCCCTTATTTTTTCAAAATTCATTATTTTTATATATTATATAACATTTACCGATTTTTTGCTATAATTTTATATATAAGGAAATTTATCTTATGTTTAATAAAACAAGCTGCTAAATTAGTAAATTTTCATTCTAACTTAGCAGCTCATTTAACAGTCATAACTTCAAATCTTTATTAAATTGTTTTATTATTCTTTTTTAGTTTTATTTGAATTATATTCTACATCATCTGTTTTTTTGTTTTCTTCCTCAGCCTTATCTTTATTTTCCTCTTTTTTCATATTTTCATCAGTTTTATCTGTCTTATTCTTTTCATCCAATTTTTCTTTATCACTTTTTTCTTTATTATCTAAATCCGTTTCTTCTATTTTTTTAGTTCCTCTTTTAACTACCTCATTTACCGGTTTATAATAATCATCTGAAATAACTTCTTTACTTATAAATTCCCCATTAACATATTTACTTCTATATACTTTTACTTTGAATCCTTTATGTGGTTTTTGAACTTGTTCAGTTTTGCCAACCTCCAAATTAGGGTCATCTTTAAAATCAGTAGTTACTTCTATGGTTTTATATACTTCACTTTCTATAGTATAGGTCTGACTTTTTAGATCTTTACTTCCATAAATATTAAAGTTTATAACTCCACCACCTGCATGCCCCTCTATATATATTGGATGATTGAATGAATTCTTAAACTTATAATCTATATTTCCATAATCAACTGTAGCATCTCTTCCCATCTTTACATAACTTGAAGGGAAAGTATGATGAACTCTCTCAACAGAATTCAAACCAGCATTTAATACAGCATTGTAAAGAGTAGAAGATACTTGGCACACTCCACCACCTAAACCTGATTCTAACTTGTTGCCAATTATGACTCCAGCGCTTTCATAACCTTTTTCAGCTGTTCTCTTGCCAACTACTTCATTAAAACTAAAAACCTCTCCTGGCATTAACACATATCCATTAATACTTGCTGTAGCTATTTTTATATTAGTTGCTCTCTCATAAGAAGATGTTCCATAACTTGTACTAAATGAGGTAATTAATGAATCTATATTTTTTAATTTTTCTTTGGTAATCTTTGGCTTTCTAACTTCTACAGGTGCTTCTAATTTAAAACTTTTTAAATTTTCTTTTTTTATATTTTCTCTAATCTGATTGCTTAATTTTGCAGACAATAACTTTTCACCATTTTTTTCAGGTATTATAGATAAATCTCCTGATTTCAAATTCTTAATAGCTGCATCTTCTGGTTCTTTATTTATTTCTTTTTCAATCTCGCTTATTAATTTTTTTATAGGCTCATCATCATAATCAAAATTAAATTCAAATTCTTTATTTTTTCCAAACTTAATTGTATACAATTTTTTAATAAAATTTTCTTCTCTACCATAAGCATACACCTTGTCCAACAATTCATCGTAGTTACATCTAGGTTGTAAATCTGAATATCGAATATTATATGATTTAGCCTTTACTTTTATAGTAATTTTATTATTTTTTATTGCATTATCATGGCCTTTTTTTAATAAATCTAAAGCCTCATTTTTGGTCTTTCCAGATAGGTCTACCCCTCCTACAGTAACTCCTTTAAAAATTAAATTTTTATAACTTGTTATATCAGAATATAAATAAGTAATTAGTCCTAAAAAAAACACTATAACTGCTATTACAATTAATGATATTTTTTTACTATTTTTCTTGTTTTTTGACATAGTAAATCTCTCCTTTTGTAACACCTTTAGATATTATACTACAAAAAAACTTTTAGTCCATATATTTGTTACTATATAAAATATATTATGAAATTATTATTATATTACTTTTAATTTAAAAAACTGTGTTTTTCTCAAAAATACTAGGTTTTACTATTATATAAAAAATATTTTAGGCAGAAAAATAAAAGAGCTATTGCCTGTAACCATGTATATGGCAAAATAGCCCTTACTATTAAATATATTTCTTCTTTAAATTTTTTAACTGTGCCGAATCTTTATCAGTAATCTTCTTAGATTCAAGTATTTTTTGTAGTGTCTTTACTATGCATTCTTTATTTAATTTTTCGCTAGTTACAAACTCTAAAGTTAAAAACTTATTGAAAAAATAACAAGTACTCATAAGCCAAGCTATAGCCATGCTTACATAATAGTCATTATTATTTATATACTTAACAAGTAAAAAAATATCCTCAATATGTTTTTCATCTACAAAATAATTGTTTAATAAAACTAAACCAAATCTTATTTCCCAAGGATTATTACTTCTTATATATTTTTTAACTCTTACAAAAAAACTTTCTTTATTACTATTAACAGCTTCTTTTAGATTAACAACAAAACCATCACATAAGGCCCAATTATCAATTCTCAAAATATATAAATCTATATTATTAAAAAGTTCCTTAGTGTCTGAATATCTTAAATTAGGAAGAAGATAGCCTTGCAGAACTTTTTCTTCGTATATATCTTCTTCATCTAAGAAATTGTACATTTTTAAAACCTGATCACTTTGCTTTAATTTTTTTCCTATTTCTTTTAAAACAGGAGTTCTGATCCCAATGTTTTTTCCTATATTAGGAATTATCTTTTCATTAAAGCTTTTATACTCCTCATCTTTTAAAGAATATAGCATTTCTCTAAATTCATTAAAAGTTTGATTATTCCATTTAATGTTTTTTAGATTTTCCATATTCATCCCATTTCACCACCCATTTTAGGTTACCTATTTACATTACCAGCTACCAGAAGATCCTCCTCCAGAAGAACTTCCTCCGCCAAAGCCACCAGAACTTCCTCCACCAAAATGATCATCATCAAAAGGTCCTCTGCCTCTATTAAACAGTGAACTATAAAAGAAAAGTTTTAACATTCTACCTTTATTAAAAAATATATCAATTAAAATCAATAGCATAATGAAACCAGAAGCCACTAGTTTTGGTTTATTTTTTACGGGCTCAGTTTTAGGTTCCAAATCTACCTTATTAGAAGATTCAATTTTAACCGAATATTCCTTAGCAATGCTTTGAGTAAAGATACCATAACAGCGTTTTATTCCTTCAGAATAATTTTCTTTTCTGGCTTCTTTTACATATTCATCATTCATAACTCTACTTGAATATATATCCGTTATTGCTCCTTCTAACCCAGTTCCAACTTCAACCTTCCATTTTCTATCTTCTTTTGATATTAAAATCAGAAGACCATTATCTTTATTTTTTTCTCCAATACCCCATTTCCTAAATAGCTTATTTGCGTAATCTTCAATGTTCTCATCACCTAAGGATTTTATGGTAACCACAACTAATTGAGCTCCGGTTTTATCTTCAAGCTCTTTTCCTGTAGATACTAAATTCTCCTTAGTATTCTCATCTATCATATCAGCGTAATCATTAACATATTTTAATTCAGTAGGATTAGGATACTGACCTTTAGCCATAGCATATTGCCTTGTCATAAAAAAGCAAAAGCACAGCATCACTATGGTTAAGATTTTTAAGGTAAAAACTTTATTCAAATTTTTAAATTTTTTCATATTTTTCACCTATTTAATATTATTTTAAATTTGAAAAATCAACTTTTGGCACTTCTTTTGCACCATTTTCTGCTTTATAATAATCTTTTTTATCAAAACCAAATACTCCTGCAACTATAGAACTTGGAAATCTTCTTATAGCTACATTGTAACTTTTTACTGCCTCATTATAGTCCCCTCTTGCTATTGTTATCCTGTTTTCAGTGCCTTCAAGAGAAACTGTTAAATCTCTAAAATTCGCATCAGATTTTAATTGAGGATAATTTTCTACAACCACTAAAAGCCTTGACAGTGCTGAGGATAATTGATTGTCAGCATTTGCTTTTTCTGTAATTGTATTAGCTCCTGATAATTTTGCTCTAGCTTCCGCTATATTTGTATATATTTCTTTTTCTTGTGTGGCATAGCCTTTTACTGTCTCCACAATATTGGGGATTAAATCCATTCTTCTTTGAAGTTGTTTGTCTATTTCGCTTTGTGTCTGTTCTACATTTTGCTCTAAAGTAACTAATTTATTATAAGTAGTTACTAAAGGCAGTATTATGATTAATATAACAGCCAAAACAATTAATAATTTTTTCAATGATTTATTCATAGCTTTCCTCCCAAAATATTAACTATTTCATATTACTATTATAATACATAAAAAAATATAAAAATACTCATTTTTATATTTTTTCATATTAACACAATAAATTAAATTTTAATTTTTAAAAGTCAAATTGTATTTATATATTCCTACTTTTAATTTAAAAGTTTAACTGGCTTAAATTATTTTTCAAATTTACATTAATACTATTAATACTCTAGTAATAATATAATTATTACTAATCAAAGTTTTATTTTTGTTTATTATAAAAGATTCTACTTAGTTTATATTGTAATTTTTCTCCTTCACAAGCATATGCTGCTTTTTTAGGAACCGTTACAGAAAACTCTATAAGTCCTGTTTTTTCTAGATACAATCTTTTTTCCTTATAAATATTATTTTTAAATTTATCTATATCCTTTACAGTAGTTGTTATTTCACAGTAACCTCTGTAATCATAAGTTTGTCCACTTTCAAACCACAAAAATTATTTAATCTACTACTATAACTATTTTCTTTCTTTTGTCCCATTTCATTTAAATATATTATAATTTGTTTAGAGTCTTTTAAATTGTTGCTGGTATAATAACTAAATAAACTAGCAGCAAAAACTAAAATCACCATTAAAATTCTTCTAAATGTAAAAATCCTTTTAATTAATTTTCTTCTTTTATTTTTCTTATTTTTGTATCTCATTTACTTACCCCCGACTTTTAATAAAAAAACTTTGAATTCATTTGTATTTAATCTCTTATTATATTAATATCCAAATAAATACAATTTATTCAAGTAAATTTAAATAAAGTCAAAAGTAAGCATTTTATATTTGCGAATAATTCCTTTATATAAAACTATTTTCTACTATAACTCTAAAATCAAACTCAATACTAAAAAAGAAAAAAGCCCAGTTGAAAATATAAAAATTTCCAACTGGGCTTTTTTTATTTATGTTAAATTCTTGCAACTCCCATTTCTCTAGCTATTCTCTTTACTTCATTTGATACAGATTCAGATACATTTTTATTAAATGCATCTGGTATTATATACTCTTCATTTAATCTATCTTCCTCAACAAGACTTGCTATAGCTCTAGCTGCTGCTAATTTCATTTCATCATTTATCTCTCTTGCTCTAACTTCCAAAGCACCTTTGAATATTCCTGGAAATACAAGCACATTGTTTATCTGGTTTGGAAAATCTGATCTTCCAGTTGCTATGACTCTAGCGCCTGCCTCTCTAGCTTCTTCTGGCATAATTTCAGGAGTAGGATTTGCCATAGCAAATATCATGGAATCCTTATTCATAGTTTTTACCATTTCTTTTGTTAAAACTCCTGGAGCTGAAACTCCAACAAAAACATCCTTATTTTTTACTACATCCTTCAAAGTACCCTTTTCAAGATTTCTATTTGTCATTTTAGCAATTTCTTTTTTAGAGTCATTTAATCTTGGATCCCCTTCTACTATAGCTCCTTTAGTATCACACATTACAACATCTTTAACTCCAGCTTTCATAAGAAGCTTACATATAGCAATTCCTGCTGCACCTGATCCATTTATGACAACAGAAATATCTTCAATTTTTTTATTTACAATTTTTAATGCATTATAAAGACCTGCAAGAACTACTACTGCGGTTCCATGTTGATCATCATGAAATACAGGTATGTCTAACTCTTTCTTTAAAGTGTTTTCTATATAAAAACATTCTGGAGCTTTTATATCCTCAAGATTTATACCGCCAAAAGTAGGTGCAATTAATTTAACTGCCTTTATAACCTCATCTGGATCTTTAGTATCTAAACATATTGGAATTGCATTTACTCCACCAAATTCTTTAAACAAAAGAGATTTTCCTTCCATTACTGGAAGTCCTGCTTCTGGTCCTATGTTTCCAAGACCTAATACAGCAGTACCATTAGTTACAACAGCTACTGTATTGCCTTTTATTGTATAATCATATACTTTTTCTTTGTCTTTAGATATTTCTACACATGGTGCAGCAACTCCAGGTGTATATGCCACAGATAAATCATCCATAGTTTTTAATGGCATTTTACTTTTTATTTCTAGTTTTCCTTTTAATTCTTTGTGTACCTTAATAGCTTCTTCCTGTTTATTCATAATAATTCCTCCCAAAATGAATTAGTATTCTAAAACTATTCTAACATTTGCAAGAAATAATTCAAGACTTGAATTTTAGTATGCTGGCTTTTATAAGGACTATAACACCTATTTCCTTAAATTAGAGGCTTGGATTAAAGTTTTTTTAACATTTTGAATTTATGCTATAAAATTCACATAAAAAGTTAATAGGACACTCCTCACATTTTGGGTTTCTTGCTTTACAAATTTTACGGCCATGCCATATTAAATAATGATGACTATCGCTCCACATTTCCTTAGGAATGTTTTTCATAAGCTCCTTTTCAACTACATCTACATTACTTCCTTTTGCTATGCCAATTCTATTTGACACCCTAAAAACGTGAGTATCTACAGCTATTGCAGGTATGCCAAAAGCATTACTTAGAACAACATTAGCAGTTTTCCTACCTACCCCTTTTAGGGTTATAAGTTCTTCCATAGTACTTGGAACCTCTCCATGAAATTTGTCTATTATATCTTTTGTAGCCTTTAATATATTTTTACTTTTATTTTTATAAAGCCCGCAAGACTTTATCTTTTCACCAAGTTCTTCCTCACTTAAAATAGCCATTTTTTTGGAGTGTCATAATTTTTATACAATTCTTCCGTAACTTTATTAACTCTTTCATCTGTACACTGTGCTGATAATATGGTTGAAATCAAAAGTTGATATGGAGATTTAAAATTCAAAGCACATTTTGCCCCGTTATAAGTTCTACTTAAAATATCTAAAACCTTACAAATATTATCTTTATCCATAGCTTCTCCCCTCTTAAAACTAATATTTAATTAATAATAAAACAACTCCTATTTTATATTAGTTTATATCATATATTTTCTTTTAAAATATCTTTCAATATTTGAAATACCCTACATAATAGACTTTATTATAGTGTCTATTCTATAGGGTATTTTTAAATCAACTTTATTTAATCTTATCTTCAAATTCTCCTCTGTAATTCTTAGGAATTAGCTTTGCTATGCTAATCATAATATGATCCATAGCTCTTTTTCTGTACTCTTTCTTATCTTCACCCTCATTAATTTTGGGAATAGATATAGCGTTCCCTATATTTACATTAACTTTGGCATACTGAAATTTTTCCATGGCCATATCTTTTGTGCTTATAGGTAATAACTTCTCGGTGCCCCATAAACCTATAGGAATTATTGGAACTTTTGCCATTTTTGCAATGAGATACGTTCCGCTTTTCCCCTCTATCATTGAGGCTGTTCTACTTCTAGTTCCTTCAGGAAATATCAAAATATTTTTTCCGCTCTTTAATGTCTTTACTACTGTTGAAATAGCTTCCTTATCTGCTGAATTTGGTTTTATGGGTATGTTTTTCACTGCGTGCATTCCTAGTTTTGTGAGTTTATTTTTACCTAATTTTATACCTGCAACAAAAATCACATCTTTATCCTTTAATACTTTATTTAAAACTAATCCATCAGAATTACTTAAATGATTACTTACAAATAATACAGGTCCACTAATTCCGCTTAATTTTTCCATTCCCTGTACATTTATATCAGCATATTTATCAATATAACTGCGTAGAATTTTTTTAGACAAATATGCAATTAAACTATCTGGTAAAACATTTATTAATTTCATCATAAACTGGGATATCAAACTTTCCACCTTCCTTTAAATTGTTCTAACTACTAATACATCTAGCCTTTTGGTAGAACTAGCATTTCTAAAGCCCCCTGTTTTAAAAGCTTTAAAATATATTTATACATTACCCTACAAATATATTATAAGTGGAAAGTCAGTAAAAGTCTATTATAAAAGGTTTTTACGGTCTATCATTCTATTTATATATTATTCTTGCTGGTATTCCAACTGCTGTAGTATCATTTGGAATGTCTCTTAGTACTACTGCATTAGCGCCTATCTTTACATTATCACCAACATTTATAGGTCCCAAAACTTTTGCACCACTTCCTATAATTACATTATTTCCAACAGTTGGGTGCCTTTTACCTTTATCTTTTCCAGTGCCCCCTAAGGTCACTCCATGATACAAAACCACATTATCTCCAACTTCCGCAGTTTCCCCTATGACAACACCCATGCCGTGATCTATAAATAAGCCTTTTCCTATTTTTGCCCCTGGATGAATTTCTATGCCTGTAAAAAACCTTGATATCTGTGAAATTAATCTGGATATAAAATAAAATTTAAATCTATAAAAAAATGTGCTATTCTATGATTAATTATTGCGTGAACACAAGGATATAATAAAAAAACTTCTAATCTGTTTCTAGCTGCTGGATCATTTTTCATAACGTTATCTAATTCGTATGCTAAATATCTAAACAATTTAGACCTCCTCCAAAATAAAATGCTTGTCCAAAAGATATATAAAACTTAAGGTTATATATTCATCAAACATAAATATGAATAATATATAATATATAGTATTCACATTTATGTTTTTTGACATAACCTTAAGCAATTATAATTTTATATCCGATTGTTTTACTATGAATTATATTAAGATTATATTAGCATACGCTAATATTGTCAACATACTTATATTTTCCATTTAACTACCTACAAAATCTATGCTTTCCAATAATTTTTATAAGAGGCCTTGACCATATCCATTTGTTTGTTGTTTTAGCGGGATTATAATAGTATATAGCCCCACCAGAAGGATCCCAGCCATTTAAAGCATCTCTTGCGGCTTTTATAGAATTGGGCTCTATTTTGGCATTTATTTGCCCATCTACAATTGCTGTAAATGCTCCTGGCTGATATATAACCCCTGCAACAGTAGATGGAAATTCTGGATTTCTAACTCTATTTAAAACCACTGCTCCTACTGCAACTTGACCTTCATAGGGTTCACCTCTTGCCTCTCCATTTATAAGCCTTGCTAAAAGATCTACATTTTGGTTATTTGTATTATTACTACTTGAAGAGGATACAGCTTTAGTTGCTAATCCTAAAGCCGCTAAGGTTCTATCCCCTATTATCCCATCTGCCTTCAATCCATTTTTGCTTTGAAAAGATTTAACCGCAGTGTAGGTTTGATAGCCATATATACCATCAATTTCTCCTTTAAAATATCCCCATTTCTTTAAATTATATTGAACCTTATATATTATATCTGCTCTCGACCCATAATAGTAAGCTTCTGTTTTCACTATGCCACTATATTCTCCTACAATAGCATAAGTGTATGAATATGTGAGAAAAATACTAATTAAACAGACTATCATTCTATTTTTAAATTCTTTTCTCAATTTTAAGCACCCCTTTAAAATTTCTAGTGATTTTATTTTGTGCTTATAATTGAAAATAATACATAATTGAAAAAAAATCCCCTGTATTCAATATTAAATGCTAAATAAACTTAAAATAACACTTAAAATTAAACACAAGGGCTTAATATTTTACACTACTTTTTTTAATTTTCTCTTGAATTTTCCTTCTGCAACTTCATCAAGAATATCATTTATAACAACTGTACCACATAATTTTTCTTTATCATCCACTACAGGTATAGATAACAAATCATATTTTATAGCATACTCAACTGCCTTATCTATACTATCAGTATCTATTATCTTCACAACATCTGAATTCATTATATCTTCAAGTCTTTTTTTGGTGAACTGGTAACCAAATCTACTAATGACACTATTCCTTGAAGTTTTTCTAGTTCATCTATTAAATAGATATTATATATACTTTCTTCCTCTGGTTTAGTTTCCCTCAGTAATTCTATTGTTTCCTCTGTTGTTATATTTACATTAAATGCTATAAAATCTTTATTCATTATACTTCCAACAGTTTCCTCTTCATACTTCATTAAATCCCTTACTTCTTCTTCATCTTCTTTAGGTAAATTCAAAAGCACCTTTTCTTTATCTTCTTCTTGCATATCCAAAAGCATATCTGCTATCTCGTCATTTGGCATATTATCTAGTACTTCTCTTATTTTAAAATTATTCATATTTTTTAAAATATCTACCTGAACATCATGCTCTACTTCTTCTAGTGTGTCTGCAGCTAAATCTTTTTCTAGATTTTCAAATACTTTCTTTCTATCATCAGTATCAAGATCTTCTAATATATCCGCTATATCTGCAGGATGCAGTTTTGATAATTTCTCATAAGGAACTGAAAGCTTTAAATTATTGTCTATCATCTCTAGAGATTCAACACTTTCCCAAAGAACAATATCCTCTATAGGGTTGCATTTAAAAAGTTTATAAATCCCTTTTACGAAGGATTGAATTTTGATTCTCCTAGCTAAAGACAATACACCAGAGGTTACTGCAATTACCTTTGTTTCCGCAAAAGTTTGAAATAAAGTCAAATCATATACTTTTATAACTTTTTTTCCGTTTATGTCCACTATTTTTTTATTTAGAAGATTTTCCGAAAGCAAATAGGAATATTTTCTTGGTATTATCTCCATAACTCCTTGTACTTTTATAATTATCTTTCCTGAGTCCTTCATATAATCAATTTTCCTAAATTCATAATTGAAAATTTCTCTGTTTACTTTTACTTTATAACCAATAACCCTGGGATATCCTTGCTCTGTAGTGACATAAACATCTTTAAGTCTTCCGACTACATCACCAAACTCATCTACTATCTTTTTGTTTAATATATCGCTTAGATATAATTTAACTACTTTTTCCATAAATATCCCTCCCGCATTTAAAGAAACATTTATGAAAAATAGTAAACCTTTAATAAATTCTATAGCTAAAAAAGCTAAACAGAATTAATTCTATTTAAAGTTTAGTTATTTACCTTTTCACATAGGATGTTTTTGCCTAAGAAAATTCATTAATTCACATAAATTAATTATTTTCTTACGAAAAAGCATCCTATGGGTTTCCACAAATGTTTCTATTATATTATTTTTTAATTTCTTATAAATAGCCGCCGGCAATTGAGGCTCACCCTCCATTTGTAAACTCACCACCTTTTTGAATATATTTATATTTTTAAATAAATAAAAAAAGAGCACTTAGGCTCTTCTCATGCAAATATAACCTCTGTACGAGCTTTAGCACTATATAGCTTTAGATTATCAAAATCCAGCTACATTAAGTAAAACCTTGATCTCGGTAGTACCTGTTGACCCATTGGCATCTCTCGATGTTTCCGGGCAGTAGCGTGTATCTATATAGGAGCCTCACCTAACAAATTAGATATTAAATTATCTCTTACATTATAATTATATTATAAATTTTATAAAATGCAACCTTATTTTTAGAATTTATTTAGTAAGTATTAAAATAAAAGAATATTTTTTTAAAAAACATTTTATTTTTGCTTAATATTAAGATGTACTTGTGTTAATATTAATAATTGTATACTTTTATTATTAGCTTTATATTTGGAGGAAATTTATGAATATAAATAAAAAATTCTTACCTATAAGTAAAGAGGACATGAAGGAACGAGGAATAAATCAACTTGATTTTATAATAGTTACAGGGGATGCATATGTAGATCATCCTTCTTTTGGTACTGCAATTATAAGCAGAATTTTAGAAAGTGAAGGTTTTTCATTAGGAATTATAGCACAGCCTGATTGGAATACAACAGATGACTTTACAAAATTAGGAAAACCAAAATACGGGTTTTTAGTGAACTCTGGTAATATAGATTCAATGGTAAATCACTACACCGCAGCTAAAAAGAAAAGACACGATGATCTCTATTCACCAGGTGGAAAATCTGGTTACAGACCTGATAGGGCCGTTATTGTATACGCCAATAAAATTAGAGAAGCGTATAAAAACACTACTGTTATAATAGGTGGCATCGAAGCTAGTTTAAGAAGATTTGCTCACTATGATTACTGGCAAGATAAAGTTAGAAGGAGTATATTATTAGACTCTAAGGCTGATTTACTACTTTATGGCATGGGAGAAAAAACCGTTGTAGAAGTTGCTAACTTGCTTAAATACGGTATGGAAATAAGCAATATGACCACTGTAAGAGGTTCTGTTTACTCCACAAATTCCATAGAAAATTTGGAGAATTATATAGAAACTCCCTCTTTTGAAGAAGTTTCTGAGGATAAAATAGCCTATGCTAAAAGTTTTAAAATCCAATATTTTGAACAAGACTCTATAAACGGAAAAACTTTAGTTCAAAAGCATGGAAATAGATATATAGTTCAAAATCCTCCTCAAGTTCCACTTACACAGAAGGAAATGGATGTAGTTTACAACCTACCTTATGCAAGAAGTTATCACCCTGTATATGAAAAAGACGGAGGAATACCTGCTATAAAGGAAGTTAAATTTTCAATAACAAGCCAAAGAGGATGTTTTGGCTCTTGTTCCTTTTGTGCACTTACCTTTCATCAAGGCAGAGTAATACAAAATAGAAGTCAAGAATCAATTTTAGATGAAGCAAAACTCCTAACAACTTTTGATGATTTTAAAGGATATATACACGATGTAGGGGGACCTACTGCAAATTTCAGACACAAAGCATGTAAAAAGCAAGAAACTCTTGGAACTTGTAAAAATAAACTTTGCCTATTCCCCTCTCCCTGTAAAAACCTTATAATTGACCACAAAGAATACTTAGATCTATTAAGAAAAATGAGAAAAATTCCTGGTGTTAAAAAAGTTTTCATTCGTTCTGGAATAAGATATGATTACTTAATCCATGATAAAGACACCTCATTTTTGAAGAATTATGTAAATTTCATGTAAGCGGACAATTAAAGGTGGCTCCAGAACATGTTTCAGATAAAGTTTTAAAACAAATGGGCAAACCTACAAGAGAAGTTTACGACAAATTTGTAAAGAAATTCTTTGATATAAATAAAAAAGTAAAAAAGGAACAGTATTTAGTTCCTTACTTGATGTCAAGTCATCCTGGAAGTGATCTTAATGCTGCCATTGAACTTGCATTATACATAAAAGATTTTGGTTATATACCTGAACAAGTTCAGGATTTCTACCCAACACCTGGAAGTTTATCAACTACAATTTATTATACAGGTATTAACCCTATTACTAATGAAACTGTATATGTTCCAAAAAATCAACATGAAAAAAATATGCAAAGAGCACTTTTACAATATAGAAAGCCTGAAAATTATAATTTAGTAAAAGAAGCTTTGATTAAAGCTCATAGGGAAGATTTAATTGGTTCAAAAGACAGCTGCCTTATACCACCTTATCCTACTAGAAATCACAAAAAGAAAAAGGCAAAAAAAGAAATCAAAAGTGGAGATTTAAATACAAATAAAAACATTCAAAAAAACATTTCAAAAGCAAATCAAAAAACAGAGCTAAATTTTAAATTTCAGCTCTGTTTCTTAATTTAAACAAAATATAATCTCCAAGTATAAGCCACAAAAATCTGTTATAAAGATATTTGAAATTAATATTTCACAATTAAATCCAATTAAAACTTCAAAAAGCCCAATTGCAGCTATAATACAAGAAAAAAACATTAACTTTCTAGCACGCTTTTTGTACTTTAATAAAAGTATTGTACAAATAAAATAAATAGAATTTAATACTAATTGAATACTATAAACCAAAGTTTTATTATTAAATACTAGAATATAACCGAGATTATCACTTAAAAGTATAGTTAAAGGATATTTTATATTAAGCAAAATATATAAAACTAGAAAAAAACCAAAAGTAATGAAAAAATATGAAAACCTAATTCTATTATCTCTAGAAAGTACCGCAATAATCACTAAAAATAGTACTGGTATACATACAAGATTTAAATTAGCGTAAAATTTTAGTAAATATAAATACCTAATATTATCTGAAATAAATAATATAAATAAAACTATATTTTTTAAAAGCATCCCTAAAAATATAAATGTAATTAGGGTCTTTATTTTCACTGGAGAATTTTTATTTACAATAAACCCCTTAAAAATTATATAAAACATCAATATTAATAATAATAAATATGAAAATCTCAAATAACTCACCTTTAAAATTATTATATTCTATATATATTTATTTTTATAAATTTTTATTCCTTATTATTAATTCCTAGGATTTTCAATCCATTTCTAACACATTCAACATCTAAAGGAAAATCAGGTCCTCTTTCTCCATCAATATCTGTCACTATGTCCTCAAAGCATTCTATATGTAATTTTTCAGTTTTAAAATATATTAGTCCATTTACACTTTCTAAATGTTCCCCTTTCATTATTTTAATAAATAGAGGTATCATATCTTTTATCATACCTGCTTTTATTATAATTACATCTAAAAGACCGTCATCTATCTCTGCTTTATAAGCTAAATTTAGATTTCCAGCAGTTTTTCCATTAAACACCAGCATTAAAAACATATCACCATCAAAATTCATTTCTTTTGATTGAACTTTAATTCCCAATTTTCTAAATTTAGGAAGTTGTTCTAGTCCTTTTACATAATATGCTAATTTGCCAATAGCATTTTTTAGATTTGAATCAGTTTTTTGTGATATATCCGTAAATAAACCTGTACTAGCAACATTTAAAAAGTACTTATCATTGACCTTGCCAAGGTCTACATTATCAACTTTACTGTTTAATATTTTCTCACAGGCCTCTTCCACATCCAAAGGCATATCTATTAATTTAGCAAAATCATTAGCAGTTCCTACAGGTAGTATTGCAACAGGGACATCAATGTCTTTTTCCTTCATACAATTTACTACCTTATCTACAGTTCCATCACCACCAGCTACTAATATATAATCATATTTTTCATTTGAATCTTCAAAAGCTTCTTCTACCTCATGCTCTAAACTTATCCTATAAGGTATAACAGAATATCCATATTTTTGATGTATTTTTATAACTTTGTCTATATCTGAAACAATTGTGTTTTCTCCAGAATATGGATTGTATATAAATTTTACCCTTTGCATTCTTATTCTCTCCCAATAAAAAAATTTTTAATAAGCAATATTAATATTATGTCTTAACTAAAATTAAGACTTTAACATCTACTCCTGTATATTATATACGTATTTTATAATTAATAATATACTATTTAGAAAAAAATCCATAAGAAGTATATTCTTATGGATTAAAACAATAATTATATTTTATTTCTAAATGTTATGTGATGCTGGTTCAGAAATACTGCTTAAAGCCTCTCCTGCATTATCCGAAAGCTTTGGCTCTACTGCTAAATCTCCAATGGATATCATTCCAATTAAATTTCCTTCTTCCACAACTAGTAATCTTCTTATTTGTCTTTCACTCATTACCCTAGCAGCCTCGTGTACATCCATATCAGGAGATATGGTAACAGGATTTGTTGACATTACCTCTCTTACACATTGTCTCATGACGTTTTGACCATCAGCAACTGATCTTAGAGCTATGTCCCTGTCAGTAACTATACCAATTACCTTTTCACCATCGCAAATTGGAACTGAACCTATATTGTACCTTTTCATTAATTGAGCTGCTCTTTCTACTGTATCCTCATAATTTACACTAGCTATTTCACCAGTCATTACTTCTCTTATTTTCATAGCAAAGCACCTCCATAAATAAATTATTCTTTGTATATTATTCTTTGTTT
This sequence comes from Haloimpatiens sp. FM7315, assembly GCA_041861885.1. Classification (NCBI taxonomy): domain Bacteria; kingdom Bacillati; phylum Bacillota; class Clostridia; order Eubacteriales; family Clostridiaceae; genus Haloimpatiens; species Haloimpatiens sporogenes. The sequence goes on along the minus strand of JBGVUE010000001.1, from coordinate 732,311 downwards.
TTTCTTCACATTTATACTTGGCAATATTTAATAACTAATTCATTTTATATTTATAATTATTTTATGCAAGTTAAAATAATTATAAATTTTTTATTAAATATTTAATAATCTATTAATTTTATATGTAATATGATGTATAATAGAATTATTATATTTTACATAGGTAATTTTTAGGAGTGATATTTTAATGGCTAAAACAGCTATACCCAACATTTTTACTTTTGGTAACTTAGTATGTGGAGTTTTATCAATAATCATGACTTACGAGAACAATCCTTTAGGAGCAAGTATATTTATTTTATTAGCAGGACTTATGGATAGATACGATGGAAGAATTGCTAGATTTTTACAAGTTTCCAGTGATTTAGGAAAGGAATTGGATTCCTTAGCCGATTTAGTATCTTTTGGAGTAGCTCCTTCTTTATTAATGTTTAAATTAAATAATTTTGTTAACTTAGGTATTATAGGATATATTTTAGTTTTACTTTTTCCAATTTCAGGTGCATATAGACTTGCCCGTTATAATTCTTCAGAATTCAATAATGTTTTTTTAGGAATACCTATAACTATTGCCGGTATGTTTATAGCGTTATATTCTCTAGTTACCATAAATCATAATTCTAATATTATGGTTTCAACAATATTATTGGTTTCTTTATCTTATTTAATGATTAGTAAATTGAAATTTAAAAAGGTATGATTTATTTCATACCTTTTTTTATTCTTTTAATTTTAGCTCTTCATCAATTTCAGTTAATATATATTGCATATGTAATTTGTCTTTAACTACTTGGGCTTTTAACTTGCAGTAATCAGTGTAATTAAATCCTATCTCATCTAAAGTTCCAACTATATCATCTATTATATCTCCCAAATTTTCTGCCCTATTAATTGCCTTTTTCACATCCTTTTTACTGGCCAAAGCAATTTTATTTAATTCATCTGCTCCACCAACTAATAATCTATATGAATTCACTAATTTAAGTAACAAATCAGCTAAATTATTTATATCATTATAATAATTATTTACTACCTTTCTATGAGTCATATGCTTAATCACCCACCTAACCACATATGTTATATAAAAAGTATATATTTAAATTCTCCATATTATTACTAAAATAAAGGATTTTGATATCCAAAATCCTTTATTTTAGTAATAAATATATTTTAATACATTGATATAGTAATACAATAAATACTATTTTATTTAAAAATATTTCTAATAACAGATATAATAATAAGCTATGGTTATTATTATATAAATTGCAATTAATATAGCACCTTCAAACCAATAACTTTTACCATCTTGAAAAACCAAAAAAGACATACCTATAGCTAAAATGCTAATTATTATCTCAAAAGAAGTAAAAACCAAGGTCATTGGGTGTGCTAAATTACAGGACATTATCATAATAAGAGGTGTCACAAATAAAGAAATTTGTATACTAGATCCTATTGCTGTTTCTAGACTCATATTAATTTTATTATCCATAGCACATATGATAGAAGAGGCATTTTCGCCTATGTTTCCCAAAAATGGAATCAAAATAATTCCCACAAATTGCTGTGACACATTTTTTGTCTCAACTATATTTTTTATATTTAATATAAGTTTATCGCTAGAAAAATATAAGAGAATAGATATTAAAACTAACATTCCTATAGATGATATTTTTTTATTTTATTAAGACATAGTTTTTCTTCTACGTTTCCATCGCTTACTAAAAATAAATCTTTATGAGTATAAAATGAAAAAACTATACCTAATAGATATATACATATTAAGACTAATGATATTTTTACATTTATTGATAAAATAGTTGCTTCTTTTAAAGGTGGAACGCTGTATATGCTTAGTGCACTTATTATTACAATAGCAGACATTGCTAAAATAAGCATATTAAAATTAGTTCTAGCTATTATTTTATTAAATTTTTGTTCTTTGTATTTTATTCCCCCACAAAATACAGATATCCCAAGTCCTAAAAGCATATTGCTAATAATAGATCCCATTAAAGCAGATTTTGCCATAAGTATCATACCATATTTAACACTAGAAAAGGCCATCATTAGTTCTGGAATATTTCCTATTGTAGCTGCAAGCATTCCTCCTTTTTTTCACCTACATAAAAAGACATATTTGATGTAAGTTTTCCTAATATTACTGCTAAAATTATAACCGCTAAAGAACCAATACATATATTAATTATACTGAATTTAGTATCTATAAATATTAACATAATAATAGATATAATCAGTAGAAATTTTTTCATATCTTATACAACTCCATTAAAATACTATATACCATGTTATTCCCATTATTTAAAAATTGTTACGAAAAATAAAAATCAAATGTTGAATATCAACATTTGATTTTTATTAATCTCCTAAAACTTGTTTTTTTAATTTTAAACCCGTAGGCGTTGTTGCAAGTCCTCCAAGAGCTGTCTCTCTTAGTTCACAAGGTAATTGCTTTCCTACTCTATACATAGCAAGTACCGCATCATCAAAAGGAATCCTGCTTTTAACTCCAGCCATTATAAGATCTGCAGTTGAAAGAGCACTTATAGCTCCTGCGGCATTTCTCTTTGCACAAGGTACCTCTACAAGTCCTGCTATAGGATCACAAACCAAACCAAGTATGTTCTTAATAACAACAGCACCAGCATCTAAGGCCATACTAGGTGTTCCACCCATCATTCCAACCACTGCTCCTGAAGCCATAGCAGCAGCAGATCCACATTCTGCTTGGCAACCTCCTTCTGCACCGGATAAAGTTGCATTTTTAGCAATTATAATTCCAAGTCCAGAAGCTGTAAACATAGCCTTAACTAAATCATCCTCTGATTTATTAAGTTTCTCACCTGCAGATATTATAACTGAAGGCAGTATTCCACAGGACCCTGCTGTAGGAGTTGCAACTATTTTTCCCATAGCAGCATTAACCTCTGAGCATGATATGGCCCTAGCCATGGCTCTTACCATAAATTCACCAGTTAAAGTATTTCCTTTTTGCGCATATTCATATAATTTTTTGAATCCCCACCTATAAGACCGCTTATAGAAAACACTTCTTTTTCTAATCCTTCTTTTGCTGATATTTTCATGACATGTAGATTTTTTTTCATTTTATTAAATATATTCTCTTTAGATAATCCAGTCTCCTTAGCTTCCTCACTTAAAGTGTATTCCCATATGGAAATATTTTTAGAACTACAAACCGTTAAGAGTTCTTTCCCGCTATCTACAAACATTTTACTCTTCTCCTTCCATAACTGGGTTTATAACTTTTACGTTTTCAATGCCTTCTACTGCATTTATTTTATTTACAATTTCATCTGAAATTATGCTATCAGTTTCAAAAGTCATAGTAGCCTTAGAACCCTTACTATTTCTATAAACTCTCATAAATGCTATATTTATATTCTCTTCATACATAAGAGAAGTTATTTTAGAAATCATTCCTGGAGTGTCCTTTTGCTCAATTATAACTGTAGGATAATCTCCTCTAAAGTCTACTTCTCTCCCCTCAATGTTGGTAACTACTATATTACCTCCACCTACTGAAGATCCCATAACTTCTATTACTGTTCCATCCTTTTTTGTTATTATAAATTTAACAGTATTGGGATGTACATCTCCTAAATCAGATTCTATAAATTCTATATCTATATTATTCTTTTTAGCAATATCAAAAGAAACTCTCAATCTTTCGTCCCAAGGTTCCATTTTCAATATACCAGCTACAAGGGCCCTATCTGTTCCGTGACCTTTATAGGTTTTAGCAAAAGACCCATGAAGTAGAAATTTTACTTTTTGGATTCCATCACCTGCAATTATACTTGCTATCTTTGCAAGTCTTGCAGCTCCTGCTGTGTGTGAACTAGATGGTCCTATCATAATAGGTCCAATAATATCAAATACACTAAAGTTTGTCATAACAACACCCCTTTTTAATAAATTAGTAGACCTATAAATGCAAAAGCCAACTAATTTTAACATACGTACCTTATTATAACTTATTATTTACAAAGAACAAGAGTATTAGTCTAAATTTTAAACTAATACTCTATTTATAATAATACAATAAATATTATACTTGTAAATATATTTTACTAAAATGGATAGTTTTTTAAAAAAGTTTATTGTATATAACTTCTGTCTTAAGCTATGAATAGTTATTAGTATTCATAAAAACAACTTCCACCAATAAATTCCCTCAAAATAGAATTTGAAAGAACCAGTGTCTCATCTAAATCCTTAAAAAATCTTAAAAAGCTCATTAGTCTTAAAGCCTCATAATAAACAGGACTATTTGAATCTATCTTAGAAAGTAAAGGAATAGCATGTTTTTTAAGAATGCATAGTTCATAAACTAAAGTTGAATTAAACATGGCATCTGCCTCTTCCTGAAAAACAAATATATTCTTTTTCTCTCCTTTTTTTATTGAAGGCCACATTTTAAGTGTTTCCTCAGCACCATATCCTCTTGAAAGATAATCCCTTACTATTCTTCTTATTTTTCTAACATCAGTAGTAGCTATTCTATTGTGATTATCTAAATTAAGCTGGGTTAAAGCACTTATATATATTTTAAATTTATTTTCCTTTGCAATAGATTTAGTCAGCTGTTCATTTAACCCATGAATTCCCTCTACTAAAATAATACCATTTTGAGGTATTTTAACCCTTTTGCCTTTCCACTCTCTTTCTCCACTTTTAAAATTAAAGCTAGGTATACTAACTTCCTCACCTTTTAAAAGATCACCTAAATTTTTATTAAAAAGCTCTAAATCCAAAGCATATATAGATTCAAAATCATAATTGCCTTTTTCATCCTTAGGTGTATTTTCTCTATTCACAAAGTAATCATCTAAAGAAATTGGTATAGGCATTAGGCCGTTTACCCTTAATTGAATTCCTAACCTATTTGTAAAGGTAGTTTTTCCAGAAGATGATGGACCTGCTATTAAAACAATTTTAACGCTTTCTTTTTCAAAAATTTTATCAGCTATATTTGCTATCTTTTTTTCGTGCAAAGCCTCTGCAACTCTTACTATATTGACTATATCCCCATTTATTGCCTTATCATTTAAAGCTCCTACATCTCCAATGTTCAGAATTTCTCCCCATTTTTCTGTTTCATAAAATATCCTAGCTAATTTTTTGTTTTCAATATATGGTTTTATTATATTTGGTTTTTCTACACTTGGAACCCTAAGTATAAATCCAGGCCTATAATACATTAAATCAAAAAACTTTAATACACCTGTAGAATACGCCATAGGGCCATAAAAATAATCATATCTTTCTTGTAGTTTATATACTTTAAGCTCTTCTCTATCAACATGATTTAATAATCTTAACTTATCCTTCATTCCATACTGCTCAAATATGCTTATAGCATCTTTTTTTGTATTTCGATTTTCTTAATTGGAATATCCTTGTCTATGATCAACTTCATTTCTTCCTTAATTCTAATAATTTCTTCTTCTGTTAGAGGTTTTTTCTTGTGTATTTCTCCAAATATACCATTTCCTAAAGAGTGTTCTATGGTAATTTTTGCTTCTTTAAAAATATCATATACAGCCTTTATAAGAACAAATTGTAATGTTCTTATATATGCATTCATCCCAATTTCAAAAGAGGTGTCAAGAAAATCTATTTCCCCATCTTTATTTATTTCACAGGTTAACTCAAATAGTTCATCATTCAATTTTCCTAAAACTATGGGATATTTTTTTGATATATTATATTTAGTTATAAAATCATAAAATGTAGTTTTTTTATCTACATAGTATTTCTTATTTTCAAAAGAAACTTCAAATCTATCCAATACTATCTTCCTCCATCTTTGTTCTACTAATATTATACTTCAATTACATAAAAAAGTATCTTAAAACTCATGTTATATTTTTATGCTTTTAATGAAAAACTAGTATTAAAAGACTGGAGGATTTAAAATGTTTATTCTTATTTTTAGAACTATAATACTTTATTCAGTTTCTATGCTTGCCTTAAGACTTATGGGTAAGCGTCAAATTGGAGAGCTTGAACCCTTTGAACTTGCAATAGCTATAATGATTTCCGAACTTGCTTCAATGCCAATGCAAGACACAAGAATTCCCATTATAAACGGCATTATTCCAGTTATTACTTTACTTATAGTACAAATTCTTGTATCTATAGGTCAAATAAAAAGCGAGAAAATTAGGATTTTAATTTCAGGTAAACCAAGCATATTAATTGATAATGGCAAAATTAATATTTATGAACTTAAAAATCAGAGAATAAATATCAACGATCTTATGGAAGAACTAAGATTAAAGGGATATTACGATATTGGAGACATTAAATTTGCAATACTAGAAACTAGTGGCCAATTATCTTTAATGCCTAATTCCTCTTTAAATCCTGTTACAAAAAAGGATTTAAATTTAAACACTCCCCAAGATAAACTGCCAATTACTCTTATAATTGATGGAAAACTAAATCATAAAAATTTAAAAATATCAAGCAAGAACATGGATTGGCTAAATTCGCAGCTTAAAAACAATAATATATCTTCAGTTAGTGATATCTTTCTTGGAGTTTTAGATTCAAAAACAACTTTTACTTTCAATTAAAAAAAGTGGATGTGATAAAAAGTGAAAAACGTGCTTACCTCATTTACATTAATGTTTTTACTGCTAATTACAATGTCTTTTTCCTATAAATACCTAAATAATATATGTGATGACTTAATTGACACAAATGTTAAATTAGAAAAAATCATAGAAAAAGAAAACTGGAAAAAAGGCTATGAAGTTTCTGTTGACTTATATAAAAAATGGGATAAAGAATACTCTAAGCTTTCAGTTTTCATTCACCATCAAAATATAGATAATATAAACAATGAATTACTACAATTAACCCAGTTTGTAAAGTACAAAGACAAGGTTCAGTCCTTAGCAAAAATTCACATATTAAAATTCTATTTAAAAAATATACTTGAATCTGAAAAAATAAACATACAAAATATATTCTAATATAAACTAAAAACACAAAATTAATTGTCTTTGAGTTTCCCATAACATATTATTATTTTAATTATGTTATAATATAGTTAGATAAAACATTATTTTATAGAGTTTTTCTTTATAAAAATATATATTTTCTAATAGTTAAATAAATTTATTTTAAACTATATTAATTAAATGAAAATAACTATGGAAAAAATATTTTTAATGCTTTATAATATACATGTAAGTTGTGTCCCAGTGGGATTTTTGATGTCCCAATCAATTTTTGAAAGGTGGTATTTAAATGGCATTAGTAACTACAAAAGAAATGTTTAAAAAAGCTTTTGAAGGTAAATATGCAATAGGTGCTTTTAACATTAATAACTTAGAAATAATTCAAGGTGTTGTAAGAGGATGTAAAACTAAAAATTCTGCAGTTATACTTCAAGTATCTAAAGGAGCTTTAGGTTATGCTGGAGCTGAATACTTAAAGAAAATGGTTGAAGCTGCAATAGACGAAACTGGTATTGATATAGCTCTTCACTTAGATCACGGTCCGGATTTTGAAACAGTTAAAGAAGTTATAGCTGCTGGATTCACTTCAGTTATGTTTGATGGATCTCACTACAGCTTTGAAGAAAATATAGCAAAAACAAAAGAAATAGTTGACTATGCTCATGAAAGAGGAGTAGTAGTTGAAGCTGAACTTGGAAGACTTGCAGGAGTTGAAGATGATGTTAAAGTAGCTGATCATGAAGCCATCTACACAGATCCAAATGAAGCTTTAGAATTTGTAAAAAGAACTGGAGTAGATTCACTAGCTATAGCTATTGGAACTAGCCACGGTGCTTATAAATTTAAAGGTGAAGCTAAATTAAGATTTGATATACTTCAAGAAATAACTGAAAAATTAGAAGCAGCTGGATTCCACAACTACCCAATAGTACTTCACGGTGCTTCTGCAGTTGATGCTAAATTCGTTCAAATGTGTAATGATTTTGGTGGAGACATAGCTGGAGCTAAAGGAGTTCCTGCTGAAATGTTAAGAAAAGCTTCTTCAATGGCTGTATGCAAAATAAATATGGATACAGACTTAAGATTAGCTATGACAGGTTCTATAAGAAAAGTATTTGGAGAAAAGCCAAAGGAATTTGACCCAAGAAAATACTTAGGACCTGCAAGAGATGCTATAGAGAAGTTAGTAGAAGATAAAATTGACAATATATTAGGTTCTGAAAACTCTTTAAAATAAAATTTTAGCTGCAGCTATGTGCTGCAGCTTTTCTATTTTTCAATGTAATTTTTAACAAATTTTATAACCATGTTAATTGTTCCATCACCATTTCTTTGAATTTCAAATTTGCTATTATCATGATAAACTTCTTCATTTATGTATAAATCTATTTCTTTATCAATTTTAAGCCTTACCCTTTTAAGTTTTTTGTCAACCCATTCTTTATCAACTGTTAACTTATCGTCTACACCTGCATCCTTAACAAACTCCTTAAAATTGCTTTTTACCTCTGGCTCTTCAAAAAGCTCATCACATACCCTATCCACATCTATAGTATCCTCTTTTAATACACTCTTCTTAATGGTACTTCTAACCTTTTCAGCTACATCAGCATTTTCACTTAAATTATTTCTAGTCCATTTTTCAGCGGCATTTAAAAAGTTTTTTGTCATATCTCTTTCATTACTAATTAAAGAGCAACCTAAATAATTATTTATAAAGTAATTACTTCCATACTCTTCTTTATTTTTAGTATTTTTTTGTTTATCTAAAACCATTAAATCCACGTCATTTTCTTCCTTCAATAATTTAATAAAGGCAGCTTTTTGTATTTTTTGCCCGCTAGCGGGAAGTCCTGTGAATTGTGTTATAATATTTATTCCCATTTTTCCCTTTTCATAATCGATTTTATGAGCATAATTTTTTACGTAATCCATCTTAATAATCCCAAGCATAGGACCATATTCCGTAAAAATACTAGCAACCACAAGATCACAAGAAGGTATGTTTCCATTTGATTTCATTAATGAAAACATTTGATTTGCTATTTCTTTTGAAACCTCAACTAAACTATTTTCACAGTTTAAATATTCCTGTGATATATCTTTAATTATATTTCTGTTTTCATTAAATACAGCATATTTTAGTTCTTCATCCTTAAATATCCTTTGTATATGCTTAAATAAAAATTCATAAACCTCATCATTTAAATTCAATAGCTCTTCATTTAATAAAGGCTCTTCACCATTATTATCAAGCACATGAATTATAGCTTCATTAATGGTTATGTCATTTACATATTCCAATTACATCACCCTTTTATAAAAATAATAATTAGTAAATAAATAATATCATAAGATTTATTTGTTTACAAATGTTGATAAATTTCAATTGACTTTGCTGGTTCTGCTAAGGAAACTTTGGAAATCTTTAATTTGACAATACTCTTGCTATAACGGATAATAAAATAAGATTTCCAAAAACTATAATTTTATTTAAGCAAATATAAATAAAGTTTTTAAACTTTAATTGGAGGATGTACATGAGAAACATAAAATTAACAATACAATATGACGGAAGCAAATATCGTGGATGGCAAAAGCTTGGAGATTCAGATAATACCATTCAGCAAAAAATAGAAAATGTCTTAAATATCTTAACAGAAGAAACCATAGACTTAATTGGTTCAGGAAGAACAGATGCAGGGGTTCATGCTCTAAACCAAATAGCCAATTTCAAAACTAATTCCAAGGTTTCTACAAACAAAATCTTAACCTACTGCAATGAGTTTCTACCAAAAGACATAGTAGTAAAAGATGTAACTGAAGCAAGTGAAAATTTTCATTCACGTTTTAATGTAAAAGAAAAGATATACACTTACAAAATATGCAACAACCAAATTCAGGACGTTTTCACTAGAAAATACTGCTACCACATTCCATCAAAATTAAATATACAAAATATGAAATTAGCCTCAATGTTATTAATAGGTGAACATGATTTTACCGCATTTACTGCCTTGAAATCAAAGAAAAAATCCAAAGTTCGCATAATTAGTTCTATAGATATTAAAGAGAATAACGGAAATATATCTATAGTTTTTAAAGGCAATGGATTTTTATATAAGATGGTAAGAATAATCGTTGGAACTTTAATTGAAGTTGGTTCAGGAAACATATCTGTAAACAGCGTAACTGATATTCTAAAATCTCTAGATAGAACAAAGGCTGGTTCAACAGCTCCTGCTAATGGACTTTTCTTAACAAAAGTTATATATTAAAAAATATAAAATGTAGCTATAGTATGTATCCTATAGCTACATTTTTAATTTATATTAATATTATTTTAAGGAATTCATCATTTGGTTTGATTTATTTTTAGCTAACTGGACTTCATTGTCCTCAGCATCCTTTACTTGATACCAACCCTTCTGTCTCATAGCTTCGAAAACCTTGTACTGAATATCTTGTGTATGATTAAAATTTTCTACTAAAACATTTCTTAAATTTTGACAAGAGGATTCTGTTATACCTGTGCTATAAGCTGATATTACTTGCTTTTCTGTTGCCAAAATATCTTGCATTAATTCTTGTTCTGAAAATGATGGTTGCTGATTCATAACTATCCCTCCATATCTAAATTATAGAATAATAAATTACCAAAATTACAAGCTTAATTATGAGAATCTAAATAGTTTTTTAAAGTTGTAAAATTGTTTTTATGAATATTAGCCCCTTCAGAGCAAACTTGTTTTAACTGTGAATCTGTACAGTAATCAGCATATTGACTACATTTTTTATTCATCAATGCTTCGTATGCTAACTGGTCTTCAATAGTTTTTAAATTTCTTTGGTCTATTTGCATATTTCCTTGATTCATATTCATAAAATTCAACCTCCTATTTGTTTGTTTTTTCTTGCCCATTAACTATTATGTCTATAATTAAAATTAATATTAGTGGTTTTAAATCTATAGATTTACATAATATTCAATTAAAATAACAAATTTTATATTTTATTTACATTTAATTTAGTTACAATTAATCTTGCTGTATCGAATTTTTATTTTTGTTATGATATAATTTCATTTAGTGGTATGGTTTTAACCTTAAACTAACTCACTACAGTTGATACAAGGAGTGATTTTATTGAAAGAACTAGAAATAAGAATCGTAGATATAGATGTAGAAATCTTAAGAAATAACCTTATAAACTTAGGTTGCTTAAGGGTTAAAGAAGAAAACCAAATAAATCATATTTATGATTTTAAAGACCATAAACTTATAAAAAGCAAAGGCTATGCTAGAATTAGAGTAGTTGAAGATTTATTAAGGCATCAAACAGTGAATTATATGACCTTAAAAAAATTAGTCAGCCAAGATAAATATAAAATAATGGATGAGCAAGAGATTAAAATAGATAATAGTGATATAGGAAGAAAAATTTTTGAAGGTTTAGGTTTAATAGTAGTAGAATCCATTAAAAAGTATAGGGAAAGTTATAAATATAAAAGTACATTAATTGAAATTGATATAAATGATAAAAGCTTTTGCCCTTTTCCATATATTGAAATAGAGGGTTCTAATGAAAAGGAAGTACATGAAATAGTAAATTTACTTGGATATTCTATGGATGATACAACTTCAAAAACCATTTACGAAATACTTAAAGATAAAGGAATAAAAAAGGAGTTATAATGTTTGGATATGTTAAACCCTGCACTATGGAATTAAAGGTTAAAGACTATTACAAGTTTAAAGCATATTACTGTGGGTTATGCAGAAGTTTAAAAAGTAATTATGGAAATATTCCAAGATTTACTTTAAACTATGATATGACCTTCTTAGCTCTACTAATTGATTCTATTAGTAATGAAGAAAATTCTTTTGAAGATAGTTTTTGCATTGTTCATCCCTTTAAAAAAATCAGAGTTTTGAAGACAAATTCTGCATTAGACTACGCTTCATTTTGTAATTTAACTCTTTTTTCATATAAACTATTAGATGATTATGAAGATGATAAAAACCTAAAAAGTAAATTTATCTACACATTACTAAACCCATACTTTAAAAAAATACCAAAAGAACTTGAGAAAACCAAATTCCTAGTTGAAAGTAAATTAAAAGAACTCTATACTCTTGAAAATTCTAAAGAAGATATAAGCTTAGATGAGATATCTCATGTATTTGCCCAGCTTACAGGTTCTCTTTTGAGTTCCTATTTTAAAGGTAAAGATTTTGAAGAAACCCTATATTGGTTTGGATACAATCTTGGAAAATGGATATACATAATAGACGCCTTTGACGATTTAGAAAAAGATATGGAAAACAAAAAATTTAATGCAATAAATAAAGCATTAAATAAAAATAATCTAAATTATACTGAATTTAAATCTGAAATATCAAGTAGAATTGAATTTACTTTACTGAATTGTGGTAGAGAGTGTGTAAACAATTTAAATAAACTGCCAATAAATAAAAATTATGATTTACTAGAGAACATTTTAAAATACGGTTTCATGGAAAAAATTGATAAAGTTTTTAAAAGGAGTGACTTAAAAGATGAAAAATCCTTATGAAGTTTTAGGAATAAATGAAAATGCTTCTATAGATGAAATTAAAAAAGCCTATAGAGCAATGGCAAAGAAATACCATCCTGATCAATTTACAGAAAACCCTTTAATAGAGCTTGCAGAAGAAAAAATGAGAGATATTAACGAAGCTTATGATTATCTAATGAAAAATCACTCTAGTTCTAATTCCTATTCTCAAAATTATAATTCTGGAAGTTATAAAAATAGTTCTAATGGCGAAAACTCTGATTATATGAATTATCAATCTATAAGAATGGATATTCAAAACAATAATCTAAGGGATGCTGAAGCGAAATTAAATAGGATTACCACAAGAAATGCTGAATGGCACTTTTTAATGGGGGTTTTATCAATGAAAAAAGGCTGGTATGACGGTGCCTTAAATCATTTAAACACAGCCTATAATTTAGATCCAAATAATCCAGAATACAAAGAAACATATTATAAAATACAAAATATGAATAACTCATATAGACAGCCCTATAGAAATAGAAATTCTTCTGATAATGATATGTGCAGACTTTGTACTACTTTGTACTGTGCAGATTGTTTATGTGAGTGTTGTGGTGGAGATTTAATATCTTGTTGTTAGGAGATGATTTTTATGAATAAGGCTTCTTCTGTAGCTAAAGGAGGCTTATTTACTGGACTAAGTATTATATTTTTATATTTAAGTTCAATTATACCTACAAACACATTATTTTTCTTATGTGCTGCAGCTTTAGTAATTCCAATATGCCTAAATGCAACTGACGTAAAGTACTCTATTTTAGTATATTTGGCCTCTAGCCTTATAGGCTTTAGTTTTCTAGGCTTTAGAAATATAATTATATACTATACTTTGTTTTTTGGCATATACGGTATAGTAAAATTTTTTATTGAAAAATTAAAAAATATGCCCATTGAAATTATACTAAAATTGGTTTTCTTTAATTTTTCTTTATTTTTAATCTATTATATATACAAAGCTACTTTATTTGTAAATTTAAATTTAGACTATGAAAAATACAAATATATAATATTTTTGGCTTTACAGTTAATTTTCATTGCTTATGATTATATTTTTTCTATGTTTATATATTATATAAGCAAAAATTTTATTAAAAAAATAAAATAAAGCCCCTTGACAATTAAAGGTTTTTCGTTATATTATCATAATAATATGATTTATAATTGAATATGAAAGCTTTGATAAGGAGTAGTAATATTTTATACATCTAAGAGAGCTGTTGCTTGGTGAAAAACAGCGTTGTTATAATATGAACTTGCCTTGGAGCATATCTGTTAAAAGCAGGTACGGTTAAACCGTTATATTTTTAAAGCAGAGATTTTAACTAGTTTAAAATCTAAAAAGAGTGGTACCGCGGAAATATATCTTTCGTCTCTTAAATGAGATGAAAGATTTTTTATTTTTATGGATAATTTTTATTTACTATTAGGAGGTAAAGAAATGATTAATTATGGAACAAAAATAGACCAAAAATGGCAAAAGAAATGGGAAGAAACTGGTCTATATAATTTTGATGAAAATAGCGATAAACCAAAATTATATGCCTTAGAGATGTTCTCCTACCCTTCTGGAAATAAACTTCATGCAGGTCATTGGTTTAACTATGGACCTGTAGATTCTTGGGCTAGAATGAAAAGAATGCAAGGATATAATGTTTTTCAACCTATGGGTTTTGATGCTTTTGGACTTCCAGCTGAAAACTACGCAATAAAAACAGGAGTTCATCCAAAAGACTCTACAGAAAAAAACATTGAAACCATGGAAAAACAATTAAAAGCTATGGGAGCTATGTTCAATTGGGATCATGAAGTTGTTACTTGTAGACCTGAGTATTATAAGTGGACTCAATGGGTATTTTTAAAACTTTTTGAAAAAGGCTTAGCTTATAGAAAAAAGGCTCCTGTAAATTGGTGCCCTAGCTGTAATACAGTTTTAGCTAATGAACAAGTTGTAGACGGATGCTGCGAAAGATGTTCTACTGAGGTTACTAAAAAAGATTTAACTCAGTGGTTCTTAAAAATAACAGATTACGCAGAAGAGTTATTAAATAATCTTGACTCTTTGGATTGGCCTGAAAAGACTAAAGCTATGCAAAAACATTGGATTGGAAAATCAACTGGTGCTGAAGTTACTTTTAAAGTAGATAATAGTTCTTTATCTTTTGACGTGTTTACTACAAGAGTAGATACACTATTTGGAGTAACCTACGTAGTTTTAGCTCCCGAAAATCCACTAGTAAATGAGCTAACTTTAAAAGAGCACAAAGATGAAGTGGAAGAATATAAAAAGGCTGCAAAAAAACAATCTGATATAGAAAGACAATCTATTACAAGAGAAAAAACTGGTGTTTTCACTGGATCTTACGCAGTAAACCCTATTAACAATAAAAAAGTACCTATATGGGTTGGAGACTATGTTCTATCAACTTATGGTACTGGAGCTGTTATGGCAGTACCTTCCCATGATGAAAGGGATTTTGCTTTTGCAACAAAATATGATTTAAAAATAGTAAAAGTTATTGAAGGTGGTACTACCCTTCCATACACTGAATATGGTACTTTGGTAAATAGTGATGAATTCAATGGTCTTAAGTCAGAAGAAGGAAAAGAAGCTATAGTTGAAAAACTAGAAAAAATGAATCTAGGATCCAAAAAGACAAATTATAGACTTAGAGACTGGCTTGTTTCAAGACAAAGATATTGGGGAGCTCCAATTCCTATAATTCACTGTGAAAAATGTGGAGAGGTTCCAGTTCCTCAAAATCAGCTACCAGTAGAACTTCCTTATGATGTAGAATTTGCACCAGATGGTAAATCACCTTTAGCTAAATGTGAAAGCTTTATAAACACAACTTGCCCAGTTTGTGGTGGCAAAGCTAAAAGGGAAGCAGATACCTTAGACACTTTTGTGTGTTCTTCTTGGTATTTCTTAAGATATGTTGATAATCTTAATTCTGAAAAAGCCTTTGACAGTGAAAAAGTAAACAAGATGCTTCCTGTTGATATGTATGTAGGTGGACCTGAACACGCATGTATGCATCTTTTATATGCAAGATTTGTAACAAAAGCCCTAAGAGATATGGGTTACTTAAATTTTGATGAACCTTTTACTTCCTTAAGACACCAAGGCTTAATTCTTGGACCTGACGGACAAAAAATGAGTAAATCTAAAGGTAACACTATATCCCCTGATGAATATATCGAGGAATTTGGCTCAGATGTATTTAGAATGTATTTAATGTTTGGATTTGCATACTCTGAAGGTGGGGCTTGGAGTGATGAAGCTATAAAAGCTATTGCTAAATTTGTAGAGAAAATCGAAAGAACTCTTGAACTATCTAGAAACAGAATAACTAGCAAAGAAAACATTAAAACTTCCATAGATAAAGAAGAAAAGGAATTAAATTATGCAAGACACTATGCGGTAAAAAGTGTAACAGAGGATTCTTTAAAATTCCAGTTTAATACTTCAATTGCAAGACTAATGGAGTTTACTTCTTCTTTATATAAATACTCTAATGAAAAAACAATAAATCCTCAATTATTAAAAGATACTATTGTTGATTTTATAAAAATACTTTCACCATTTGCTCCACATTTTTGTGAAGAACAGTGGGAACTACTTGGAATGAACTTCTCAATCTTTAATGAGAAATGGCCTGAATTCGATCCTTTAGCTCTAGTCAAAGATGAAGTTGAAATTGCCATACAAATAAATGGAAAAATAAAATCAAGAATTAATATAGCCTCTAACTTAAAAGATGAAGAAATTAAAATCCATGCTCTAGAAGATGAAAAAGTTAAAGAAGCTCTTGTAGGGAAGGATGTAAAAAAAGTTATTGTGATAAAGGGAAGACTTGTAAACATTGTAGCTAAATAGCTATTTAATTTACTAATAAAAAATACCTAGTGTGAATTCTTACTTATATTTAAATCATCACACTAGGTATTTTATGTATTCTCTATTTTATTTATATACGTTTATAGTCTTTTGCGTAGCTATGAGAAGTTCATTTAGCTCGTATATCTCACCTTTTTCAATGAGCTTATCTAACTGTTTTCTATAACTATTAGCTTCATTTGTTTTACCTATAGAAGTAATAATCAAAATATTATTCATAATATCTGAAACTATGCTAGACTTTACTTCAAATAACCTTTGAGCATCTTTAATTTCTTCTTTTATATTTGACATTTCCTCATCTAATCTAAAAGCCGCATCAGCTGCTGCCTTTAATTTAGTCCTTATTCCATCTGGTATATCCTGTTTATATTTATAATTTAGAGAATGTTCAATAGTAGCCCAAAAATTCATAGCAAGAGTTCTAATTTGAAGCTCTGCCAGTATATTTTTTGTCCCCCTGCCATATTAACTGGATATTTAATTATAATGTGATGACTTCTATATCCACTTTGTTTAACATTTGTAACATAGTCTTTTTCATATACAATTTGCATATCCTTTCTCTCTCTTATTAATTCTACAACTTTTTCTATATCCTCCACGAATTGACACATTATTCTTATTCCCGCAATATCTTCTATTTCATAAGATATTCTCTCTAATGGTATATTGAATTTACTTGCTTTCTCCAAAATACTAGAAATTTCTTTTACTCTGCCGGTTACAAATTCTATAGGGGAATATTCATTTTTCTTTCTATATTCTCTTCTAATACTTCTAAATTTAACCTTTAGTTCCTCTACCGCCTGATGATAAGGTATTAAAAATTCATTCCACTCAATTATAGCCATATGATTCATCCTTTTCTATAATTATTATTAATATACATTAGTTCTATTATATCAAAATATTATGTAATTATTAAATATATGTTATAATATTTTTATAAATTTAATATGGAGGTAAACAATTCTTGAATGATAACATATTTTCAGGTTTAGAAAAATTAGGATTTAACGATATAATAAATGTCGATCTTTATAATGATATAAAAACTAAAAAAGAAAAATCTTCAGATAACTCGAAAAAAATAAGTAAACAAGGTAGTTATTTGTATAATAAAGAAATTATTTGCCCAGTTTGTAATACAGCTTTTAAGGCAAAAGCTGTTAAAACTTCTTCTTATAGAGTTCTTTCTAGAGATACAGATTTTTTTACTAGATATGCAGTTATAAATCCTTATTTCTACGATATATGGCTTTGTAATTCCTGTGGATATGCTAGTATGAAAGTAGATTTTTTTAAAATAAAATCCTATAAAATAAATGAAATAAAAACAAGTATAACAAGTAAATGGAAGCCACGAGAATATCCAGAGGTTTACGATGTAGATATAGCCATAGAAAGGTATAAACTTGCTTTGCTAAATTACTATGTAATTGAATCTGTTGCCAGTAAAAAAGCCATGGCTTGCCTAAAGATTGCATGGATGTACAGACTGAAAAATGACTCAAAAAACGAACTTATATTTTTAGGGCACGCTCTTACTGGTATAGAGGAAGCTTTTTTTAAAGAAGATTTTCCAATTTACGGCATGGATAGGTATACTACAATGTATTTAATTGGGGAATTAAATCATAAACTTAGTAATTACGACAAGGCGCTTTTGTGGTTTAGTAAGGTTATAGTACAGCCTGGTGTTAAGTATAAAATAAAAGAACTAGCTAGAGATCAAAGAGAATATATAAAATTAAATTATTTATCTGAAAACAAAATAGAATCAAAAGAAAATGAAAATGAGAAATCCACTAAAGATCATAGCATAAGCAAAAAAATTTTATAAATAAATTCTTTAAATAAAAATCTTAACTTAGTTAGG
Source organism: Haloimpatiens sp. FM7315 (assembly GCA_041861885.1). Classification (NCBI taxonomy): domain Bacteria; kingdom Bacillati; phylum Bacillota; class Clostridia; order Eubacteriales; family Clostridiaceae; genus Haloimpatiens; species Haloimpatiens sporogenes. The sequence goes on along the minus strand of JBGVUE010000001.1, from coordinate 713,910 downwards.
GGGATCATTATGTTTAACTTCAATAAAAAGAATCAAAAAACAAATATATCCAGCACTATAGTAAATTCTACAGATTCATCTTCTATTTTATCTATACCTAAGGAAGAACTTGTAAAATCTTATAGCTTTTTTGAGAATTATATATCTGAAATAACCTCTCATTCTAAAGAATTATCTTCAGCAAACGAAGATATTAAGTCCTCAATATCTGAAATGTCGAATCATTTTTCTAATCATCAAATTGAAAATGATAAAATGATAACTTTACTAAAGGATTTTAACACAGATATGGAAGATGTTGCTTGCAAAGTTAATGAAGTACACTGTAAGGTTCTAGATATAGATAATGCAGCTGACCATAGCATAAAGAATCTAAACACTTTAAATTCTTCTTTAGATGAACTTAGAACAGCCTTTAATAGTTCTTCAAAGATAGTAAATGATTTAGTTTCAAAAATAGAATCAGTAAATATTATAACAGATTCCATAAGTCAAATTGCAAGTCAAACAAATTTACTAGCGCTAAATGCAGCTATTGAAGCCGCTAGAGCTGGTGAAGCTGGAAAAGGTTTTTCTGTAGTTGCTGATGAAGTTAGGAAACTTGCAGAAAATTCAAAAACAGCTGTAGAAAACATAACTAAGATACTAGAAGAAATTAAAATAGATATATTAAATACTTCTTCCGCAGTAGCTAACGGACAAAATGCATTATCTTTACAAACCAAAACTATAGATAACGCTAAAAATTCTTTTAGTGATACTAAATCTTCTATAGATGAAACTGTTTCTGAAATAAATAATGCACTAAATTCACTAGCATCTTCTTCTGACAAAAAAGGTGTACTTATAAATACAATGGAACAAATATCCTCTGCTTTTCAAGAAAGTATTTCTTTATCAGAAGATACTTATGAAATATTAGAAAAACAAAATAGTGATTTCGATAACTTAAATTCATCAATAAATGGTTTAAACAAAGAAAGCAATAATTTAAAAAATTATATAAAATAATATAAAAATAAAAATCTACCTTTTAAATAAGAGTAGATTTTTATTTTTATTAGTCTAATATTTTTATTGGATTAAAATTTAAATAATCTGCAGAAGTTATAATATACTCTGTTTCATAGATTTTACCTTGAAATGCATTTTTTAAGGAAGGACCATGTAAATGGCCATATATAACCTTCTCTACTTTGTATTCTCTCATTAACTCCGTTATCTCTGTATTCTTTATTTTATCCATAAATGGTGGATAATGTAGCATAACTATTATCTTAGAATATCCTTGACTCTTTGCATGGTCTAAGGATAATTTAAGACGTATAATCTCCCTTCTATATATTTTTCTATCTTGTTCTTTAACATTTTCACCAAAGGGTATTATCCACCCTCTAGAGCCACATATAGCATAATCTTTATAACTAAAGCTATTGTTTTGTATAAAATTCATATCTTCATATAGGCCATTTAACTTTTTAATTCCACTCCACCAGTAATCATGATTGCCTTTAGCCAAAATTTTTTTCCTGGAAGTTCATGAATCCAATCTAATTCTTTTATTCCTTCTTTAATGTTTATAGACCAAGATATGTCCCCTGCAATTAACACTGTATCCTCTTTAGTAATTTTTTCTTTCCAGTTTTCAATTATTTTTTGATCATGATTACTCCAATTATCTCCAAAAATATCCATAGGTTTATCCTCACTTAAAGATAAATGTAAATCTGACAACGCGTATAAAGCCATTATTGTAACTCCTTTATTATCTATTTAACCGATGAATCCACATCCATCACATAAGCTATTACCTTTGCTACAGCATCATATAATTCCAAAGGTATACTATCCCCTACATCAACATTTAAAAGCAAATCTGATAGTTCTTTGTTGTATACTATGGGAACTTTATTTTCCATCGCTTTATCTATTATTCTATCTGCAATTTCTCCCATACCTGCAGCTGTAACCATAGGTGCTTCGTAGCCATTTTCATATTTTAATGCTGCTGCTTTCTTCCTATTATCCATAATAATTCTCCAAATACATATTATTTTATACATCAAATTATGTTTTTTAAAAGTGTTTATACCTTTATATCAAGTTTTGCTAAATTTGTATCTTGAAAAAACTCTCTGCAGTTTGGCAAATTAAATTCATTGATTTTTTCACTAACCTTTATATATACATTGTAATTACTGTTTTTTAACATATCCAGTAGTTTGTCTTTATTTTTATCTATTGCCTTCGTATAAATTCTACTAGATTTAATTTCAATATCCATTAAATTATTGTCAACTTTTATAAAAGCATCTACAATCCCTAAATTAATAGTCTTAATTGAAGTTGCTATCTTTACATGTTTAGTATCTATTTTTTCCCCTTATTTCTGTCGTCTTTAATAAATAGTTTGCATTCATACTTCAATTTATCTAGGTTTATTGGCAAATCTAAGCAATAATATTGATTGCTTAAAGAATTGTACATCTTAAAATCATTTATATTATCTTTAATTAATCCTAGTATTTTTTCAAAATTCTTACTATCATTACTAGATACATTATTTAAGATATCTTTTATAACTGTTTTTATTTCATCAGTTTTAATAGCTACTTCTCTCTTAATTAAATTATACACTTTTTCCTTTAGTATTATATTTTTTTCTTCTGTATTAATTTTAGATTCCATACCTTCCTTGGTCTCTTTAGAGATTTCTGTTTTATTTGTATTTTCAGCATCAATTTCTATTATATCCTTATTTTGAACTTCTGAAATATTATTGTTTTTTCCACTATCTATAGCTTTAGCCTCTACATCTTTTGAAAGGCTTTCAACTAGTTTAATAGAACTTTCAACTTTTGCTTCAGTGTTTTTTTCATTTAAAACAGTGGCTTCATTAGTTTTTCCTTTAGAAATCTCAGTTTTTGTAAAATCTTTTTCATTATAATTGTTTTCAAAATTATTTTTTACGCCTTCACTTTTAGCCTTTACTTCAGTACTCCCTATAGCATCTCCTATTTCTTTATGAACTTCTTCCAACCTATTATTGCTTGAATCTACAGCTTTATTTAATTTTGTATTCTCTCTCCTATTGTTATCTAAGTTATATTCTAATTTTGAGTTTTGACTTACTTGCCTATCAGAATTTTCATAAACTAAACTCTTAAATCCATTATTTAAAGGTGCTTCACTTGTCATTTCTTTCTTTTCGCCATTATTTCCAAGGGTTTCTATTTGTAATTTATTACTTCCTAACTCATTACTTTGCTTCTTTAAATCTATAATTTTATTTTTAATATCCATAACTTCATTGTAAATGCCACTTTTTTTGAATATGTTCACAAAACTATTCATATTTTCTTCATTAATTTCAGTATTGTTTTCATATAAGGTTAATATATCTCCAACCTCTAATTCTTTTACAGCAGACATAAAGTTTTTTAAAATCTTTGTAATATTTTCTGCCTTCGGTGAGGCTATATCTATTCCCTTTGAGTTTAAATAAAGCTTAATAAAATTTGCAAAAGAATCTTTATCTTGAAACTTACATTTAAAATCTAGTATATTTTTAATATAAGATATATTATTCTTAGTTAGCGGAATATTATGTTTAACCATATTTTCTAGTAAAATATAATCTTTTTTTGACACATTTAAATTAGTTTTATTTAAAAATTCTTCAATTCCATCCTTAGAATTTTTAACAACTGATTCCTCATTTATTATTTTTAATTTTAACTTTCCGCCTTCAAATCCTTCTACCTCAAATTTTAAAGTTCCCCTAGGAAGTGATTTAAGTGGTTCCTCAAGTTTTGCAGTAAACTTCCAGCCATCTAAACGTCTTACAAGAACCTCATCATTATTTTCACCAATCTCAATGATTTTACCCAAAAATCTTCTCCAACTTCAAAAGTCAATTTATCATAATTTTTCTTATTATTTATATTATAACTACTATGCACAGTATTTAATCCGCCCAATTTATCACCTCCAAAACCATCTTATTTTATTATCGTTTAAAATCATATATTTATTTACAAGCTAATAAAAAAAGTGTGAATGAAATCACACTTTTCATTAAAATATATTTTTATTTAATCTTAATCTTGTAAAATTTCTTTTTCCCTCTTCTAACTAGTCCCTCTCCATCATTAAAAAATCTATCTTCTAACAATGCTTTTGCATCTTTTATTAGCTCATCATTTATGCTTATACCGCCTTGCTGAATAAGTCTTCTTCCCTCAGATTTAGAAGGCACAATCTTTCCTTCAACTAAAATATCTAGCAAAAGGCCTCCAATACTACTATCATCAACCATAACAGTTGGAACATTATCTAAGTTATTTCCAGATCCAAACAAAGCTTCTGCAGCATTTTGCGCTTTTTTAGCTTCATCTTCACCATGAACTAATTTTGTAACTTCAAAGGCAAGAACCTTTTTAGCCTCATTTATCTCAGCATCTTTTAGAGCACCTAATCTCTTCACTTCTTCCATAGGTACAAAAGTAAGCAAAGATAAACATTTCTCTACATCTGAATCATTTACGTTTCTCCAATACTGATAAAAATCATAAGGAGAGGTTTTCTCTGGATCTAACCACAAAGCTCCTTTTGCAGTCTTGCCCATCTTTTTACCTTCACTATTAGTTAAAAGAGTACAAGTCATTGCATATACTTGTTTTGATTCTTTTCTTCTTACTAAATCTATACCAGCTAGCATGTTAGACCACTGATCATCTCCACCAAGCTCCATTGCACAATTATATTTTCTATTAAGTTCTAAAAAATCATAGCCTTGCATAAGCATGTAGTTAAATTCTAAAAAAGAAAGCCCTTTTTCTAATCTTTGTTTAAAACATTCTGCTGTAAGCATCTTATTTACAGAAAAACAAGATCCAATTTCTCTTAAAAAATCTACATAATTTAAATTTAAAAGCCAGTCAGCATTATTAACAAGTAGTGCTTTACCGTCACTAAAATCAATAAATCTTTCTAATTGTTTTTTAATTTGACTTACATTATGTTCTATATCTTCTTTAGTAAGCATTTTTCTCATATCAGTTCTTCCTGATGGATCTCCTACCATAGCAGTTCCACCACCTACTAGAGCTATAGGTCTGTGACCTTCTCTTTGCATATGAGCCATAAACATAAGTGCTATAAAATGTCCTACATGTAAACTATCTGCTGTAGGATCGAAGCCTATATAAAAAGTAATCTTCTCTTTTTCTAAAATATCTTTTATTTCTTCATGAGTTGTTTGCTTTATGTATCCACGTTCTACAAGTGTATTATAAACATTAGGCATAGTAAATCCTCCCTTAATAGCTTTAAAATAAAACTCCCCTTTAAAAAAAGGGGAGAATTCTAGTTCTTTTTAATAATGATATTATATCATTTAATAATTATTTTAACAACAATGAAAAACTTAATAACCGATTAAATAAACTACAGTAATTATTATAAACGTTTACTTGAAATTGAAAATATAAATCAACTGCCTTAATCTACGCTATATATTTCTTTACAAATTCAGGCAAAGAATTTTCCTTCTCACTGATGTTGATATAAAAATCCACATCTTTCCTCTCTGATATTTTTTCTAAATAATAAAACAAAGGTGCCGCATTATGAATACCTTCATCTACAATATTGCCAAGCCCATCAATAAAAACCGTGTCAATATCATAGTCCTCCGATAAAATGCCGCACAGAAATGCATAAAAACTCTTATAATCTTTTAAATCGAACTCCTCTGTTGGAATAAATCTTATCTTGTTTTTAAGTTCAAAATTTAACCTACTATCATCGTCAATATAAACTAAATTTCCTTTGTTTATTAAAGCTTTTTCATTGGCTAAGTTTATAAGTCTTTTTGTCTTACCTGAACCCTTTTCACCACAAAATACACATATCATTTTAAATCAACCCCTTATTTTAATATTTAGGTGCTGTTTTATATATTATATAATATTCAGAATATTTTTTCAATATCAAATATTCTTTATATTCTTTATATTTTTTATTCCTGGATAAATAACTTTGAAATTATTATAAAGCGGTGAATTCACAAATATTACCTTACCATATTTTCTAAAGGCCTTTTTCATTTTTATAAAACCTCTACCTAAATTACAAAATCTATTTTTATCATCTAAAGTTATAAGTTTTTCGTATATCCACATATTTCTTCTTATGTAGTTATAGGATTTAACTCCTTTCCCTCTAAGTAAAGTCCCTGGACTTACAACAACAACACTGGTGTTATTAATAATAACTTCTATTTCCTTTGTAAACACAGTGTAATCTCTATACAAAACTGCATTTTTAACTCCCTCAAGCACTGCATAAGTTGGGTAATCCTCTGGAAGTATTTCTTTTAATAAAGCCTCCGTTTTGTCGATAATCGAGATTAAACTTCCCTTTATAAAAATAACCTTATCATACCTTCTGTTTACTTTATTCACAACTCTTATAAAATTATGAGAAATAAATAAATTGTTTATTTCAGAAAAAACCAAAAGGCCACCTAAAGTTAAGCAATATTCATTAGTTTCTCTATCTCTATTTATAATAGATGCACTTTCTAGAAGCATAATCTTATTATCATTATTTATATCTAACTTTTGGTTATTAAAATATTTTTTAACCCTGTTCATATTTAAAGCTTCTATATTACTTTTTACAATAGAACAAAGTTCACTGTTTAAAGACATATTTGCTTGAAATGCAGATACCAATTCCTGTTTTCTCATGGTATCCGTAGTAGAACCTCTTCTTATATAAAAAGAGCCATTATCTCTTACTTGATATGGTTTTTGATGCCCATCATATATACTTAAAACCCCTATTTTTTTATTGTTGTAATTTAATATTTCCAAAGCTATCGGTATGGGAGGCTCACATCTTGAACTAATAATCTGCTGTATTCTTTCCTCTGATAGATCATCAACATTAATACCAATTATATCCTTAGTTTTATCTTCTACTCCAATAATTATATAACCTCTTCCCCCTTTGGAATTGGCAATAGCACATACATCCTTTATAAGTTCTTTTTTCCCTCCATCTGAATAAATATCTAGAAATTGTTTAAAATCAAGTTTAGGTCCTTCCTCTTTTTTTAGTAAATTATATAACTTCTTTTTATCCATATTACTCAACTCCATATATTATGAATAATAAATAAAAATACAATATATTAATTCTAAGTTAAACTTATTTTTATAATAACTTCTATGCCATTTTTTCTCCTATACTATATATTATATAATATAGTATATAATAATTAACAATTTTATATGAAAAAAAGAAAAGTATTTTATACTCTTCTTTTTCTTTTATAATACGGTTTTTTATTCATTTTTACCTACATCAGACAAAACTAAATCTTTATTATGTTCAAGTGCCCAGCTAATAGCCCATTCACTTTGGAAAAGAAGTAATTCTCTGTCTTTTAAATCTCTAACTATTTTTGTATCACTAGTTAAACTCAAATTGTCAGCTTCTCCATTATTTTTTTCAATCCATCTTATATTCCTAAAAGGTAATATTTCAAGCTTAATATCTACATTGTATTCATTTTTTAATCTATACTCAAGGACTTCAAATTGAAGAACTCCTACAACTCCAACGATCAGTTCCTCAATACCTATATGTAATTCTTTAAATACCTGAATCGCACCTTCTTGAGATATTTCAGTGACACCTTTTATAAATTGCTTTCTTTTCATAGTATCAATTGTTCTAACTCTTGCAAAATGCTCTGGTGCAAATATAGGAATTCCCTCAAACTTAAATTTTTTATTATTAGAACACAGAGTATCCCCTATTCTAAACATGCCTGGATCAAATACACCTATTATATCTCCGGCATAAGCCTCCTCTACAATTTCTCTTTCTTGAGCTAAAAATTGCTGAGGCTGGGCTAATTTTACTTTATTATTTGCTTGAACATGGAAAACTTCCATTCCTTTTTGGAATTTTCCAGAACATATTCTCATAAAGGCTATTCTATCTCTATGAGCTTTATTCATATTTGCTTGGATTTTAAAGACAAAAGCAGAAAAATTATCATCAAACACATCTATAATTCCAGCATCAGAATTTCTTGCTAAAGGTGCTGTAGTTATGTTTAAGAAATTTTCTAGAAAAGCTTCAACTCCGAAATTTGTAAGTGCACTACCAAAAAATACTGGTGTCAATTGACCGTTCTTAACCTTTTCTATATTGAATTCTTCTCCTGCCATATCTAAAAGCTCTATATCTTCCATTAATTTCCTATATAAATCTTCCCCAATAAATTCTTTAGTAGCCTCATCTTCAATATGAAGTTGTTTTATAACAACTTGATTCTGTCCATGATTTCCACCTTCAAAAACTTGTACAACCTTTTTTTGTCTATCATAAATACCCTTAAAATTAAGTCCACACCCTACTGGCCAATTCATAGGATAAGATTTAATACCAAGTTCATTTTCAAGTTCATCCATTAATTCAAAAGGCTCTTTTGTTTCTCTATCCATTTTATTTACAAAAGTAAATATAGGTATTTCTCTTATACTACATACGTGAAACAATTTTCTTGTTTGCTCTTCCACACCTTTTGCTCCATCAAGTACCATAACTGCATTATCAGCTGCCATCAAAGTTCTATAAGTATCTTCACTAAAATCTTGGTGTCCTGGTGTATCTAATATGTTTATACAGTATCCTTCATAATTGAACTGCATTACAGAAGAAGTTACTGAAATACCTCTTTTTTCTCTATTTCCATCCAATCAGATACTGCATGCTTAGATGCTTTTCTTGCTTTTACAGAACCTGCCATTCTTATAGCTCCACCGTATAGCAATAACTTTTCAGTTAATGTAGTCTTACCTGCATCTGGGTGAGATATAATTGCGAAAGTTCTTCTTCTCTCAATTTCTTTTCTTAAATCAGGCAAAATTTTCTCCTCTTTTCCTATTAATTTTATCTTTACAAAATATGTTGCATCTTAAAAAGGTCTGTAAATAAACAGACCTTGTAATATCTCTTTTATCCAAAATAATTTTAAACCTAATAGTATTTTAATAACACCTTTATATTATATCAAACATTGCAGATATTTTTCAATAGTAAGTAATTTATCTATAGAAATATAAATATTTAATTTTTAAGTTATAATAATCTACTAAATTGTAAACACTATTCATTGATTGAAATAAATTTGAGGTGATTTTATGATTTTTTTCGATGGATTAGTGCTTTTCTTTTACTTATGATTTTTATAGGTTTGCTATTTAAAATGAGTGCAACTTTATCTATTTTTCTTTTAATTATTGCAGTTTGTGTTTTTGTTTTAGATTTGCTTCAAAGCAATAAAAAAGCCTTTAAATAATACAAGGTGTAATTAGCATTATACTGTTTTCACTTTATGTTGTTATTTTAAACTTTCCCTTAAAAGCTCTTATGGAGAATTATAGTTTATAATTGCAATACTTTATTAGTTTTATTATTACTTAGAACATGATATAATAACAAAGTTATTATATTATTGGGAGGGCTTTTTTATGTTTAAATTACTAGCATTGGATATGGATGGCACACTACTTAAAGAAGATAAAACTATATCTGATATTACATATAATGCTATTCAAGCTGCAAAATCTAAAGGAATAAAAGTAGTTTTAGCCACTGGAAGACCTGTAAAAGGTATTCAGCGTTACCTAGACCAACTAGATTTAACAAACGAAGGCGATTGTTCAGTTGCCTTTAATGGTGCTTTAGTTCAAGAAAATAGAGACGGTGAAGTTATATGCAGTGATACTCTAGCTATGGAAGATTTAAAATTTTTATATTCCTTAAGCAAAACTTTAGATGTAAATATACATTTTCTAACTACAGAGGAATGTATTACACCTAAACTTAATGAATACTCTGAACTTGAAGCTAAAATGAATCAAATTCCCCTAAAAGTAATGGATTTTGACAATTTACCTTCTGACATAACTATAGTTAAAGTTATGATGATAGACAAAGAAGATATATTATCTAAAGCCATAGAACAACTTCCAGAAGAAGTATATGAAAAATATACTGTTCTTAGAAGTATGCCTTTCTTCTTAGAGTTTTTAAACAAAAACGCTAACAAGGGTGAAGGAGTAAAAAAATTAGCAGAAAAATTTGGAATTGATAAGAATGAAGTAATTTGTATAGGTGATGCTGAAAATGATATACACATGGTTAACTATGCTGGCCTTGGTGTAGCTATGAAAAACTCTATGCCTATACTTAAAAAGAAAGCTAACTACATAACTTTAAGCAACGAAGAAGATGGCGTTGCCCACGTTATTGATAAGTTTATATTAAACCCACAAATGATTTTCGAAATTTAACACATTTACTTGTGTAAATGTGTTATCTAAAAACTTTTAGGAAATTATGATAAAGACAGGGAATCATAGAATGATTCCCTGTCTTTATTACATTGTTACTTTAAACTACATATCTCAAAGTTTATTATCAATCTCTTCAAATCTATTTATTAATTTACCATCTACTTCTTTTTGCCCAAAAACATACTCAAAGGCCTAACCCATATTCCAAAATCTCCATAAAGTTTCTGATAAACTACCATATCCTCTAGTGTCTCTGAGTGTTTTGCAAGATAAAGCACTAAATACTCATTACCTTTAAAATGCCTATATTTTTCTCCAATTTTAATTGTTCTGTCTTGCATTTTAATATCTCCTATAAAGCTTTTTATTCTTGTGGAATAAATCCTATTTTCTTTTTCATCTTTCTCAATGTTTTGTTTGCAATATATCTTGCCTTTTCTGCTCCCTCTTTGTATATGTTTTTAAGATATTCTTTGTCATTTACAAGTTCTTTAACTTTATCTTGGATAGGTTTTAATTCACCAATTATAGCCTCTGCAACATCATTTTTAAGCTCTGCATAGCCTTTACCTTGATACTCTAGTTCTATTTCTTCTGGATTTAATCCCTTAATAGCACTTAAAATATTAATAAGATTCTTTATTCCTGGCTGCTCATCGCTATATTTTATAACTCCTAAAGTATCTGTCACTGCTCTACTTATCTTCTTTTTAATTACTTCTGGAGGGTCCATCATAAGTATATAAGCATTTGGATTATCCGAGGATTTTGACATCTTTTTAGTAGGCTCCTGTAAATCCATTATCTTAGCACCTGCTTTTGGTATATATGGATCAGGTACCTTTAAGGTATCACTATATAAACCATTAAATCTCTCTGCCAAGTTTCTTGTAAGCTCTAAATGCTGTTTTTGATCTTTTCCTACTGGAACTAAATCGGTTTGATATAAAATTATGTCCGCTGCCATAAGTACAGGATAATTTAAAAGTCCTGCATTTACACTAGCCCCTGAACCTTGCTTACTTGATTTATCTTTAAACTGAGTCATTCTTTGAAGTTCTCCCATATAGGCAATACAATTTAAAAGCCAAGCAGCCTCTGCATGCTGTGGAACATGTGACTGAATAAACATGGTATTTTTTCTAGGGTCAATGCCTGCTGCAATATATATAGCTAAAAGTTCTAAAGTTCTTCTTCTTAAATCCTTTGGTTCTTGTTTTACAGTTATAGCATGTAAATCTACAACGCAAAAATAACAATCATACTCATCTTGCAGTTTAACCCAATTTTTAAGAGCTCCTAAATAATTTCCTATTGTCAATTCTCCAGAAGGTTGAATTCCACTAAAAATAATTTTTTTACCTTCCATATTTTCACTACCTTTCCTTATAAAATAATAAAGTCCTATGGATATAATCCATAGGACGCAATAATCGTGGTGCCACCTAAATTTAAGAAATAAAATTTCTCCTCATAACAAATACATTAAAATATTCTGCCCTTATAACGCAGAGCCTACGTCTAAAACTACTAATCTTCATCTAGAATCTCCAAGACCCATTCAGATTAAGCATAGCTACTGTAATTCCACCATCTACAGCTCTCTTAAAGCCTGTTTTTAAACTTACTTACTTCTCTTCTATGATTTTATTATTTGTGATTATCTTATATAATATAACTATTTATTTATAATGTCAACAACTATTTTAGATTAAATTTTTCTGCTTTATATGCTTAAAAAAGTAATTTTTTTTACTCACTCTTGGAACAATATAAGTAGTTAATATTTTTAAATATAAAAAGCAGGAGGATGCATAAAAATGGAAATTAATAAAAAAGGAAAAGGTTACGGACCAAGTAAAAGAGGTAATCTAGAAGAAAAACCCAAAAAGTTTTTAGTAGCTTAAAAAAGGATTCTGGCAAGTTACCTGATAATGTAACAGATCCTATTATATCTAACAATATTTCTAATAACGAATTTGATTACACCTACAATGAGGGTGAAGATATTTAGCATATATTATTCACTAAAAAATAGGCAACTACACTACCTTAAGTGTGGTTGCCCATTTTTTTACATTATTTTAACTTCTACACTATGCTCTCCTCTGTCTTTATAAGGTATAATTTTATCTTTTAAAACCTCACCATCCATTATAATCTCATTTTTATTAGCTCTTAAAACTTTAATTTTATATATAGCTTTTGATTTTCTAAACTCCAATGAATATTCATTCCAATCCTTTGGAATGCAAGGTTCTATCCTAAAACCTATATTTTTCTCTAGTTTTAAACCTAATATGCCTTCTACTGCAACTCTATACATCCAGCCAGAAGTTCCAGTATACCAGCTCCATCCTCCTCTGCCCTCATAGGGTTCCTTATCATATACATCCGCTGTCATAACATAAGGCTCAGTTTTGTAATTCTCACTTTCTAAATAAGATTTGGAATGGTTTATGGGATTTATCATGTTATATATTTTAAAAGCCTTATTACCAAGACCTAATTTTGTAAATGCCCATATTACCCAAGTAGCTGCATGAGTGTATTGACCACCATTTTCCCTAACTCCCTTTACATACCCCTTTATATACCCAGGTTCAAGATTAGATTTATCAAAAGGTGGAGTTAACAAAAGTACCATGCCCTTATCTTCTTTTACTAAATAATTGTCTAAAGAATTCATAGCTTCCTTAGTTCTATTTAAATCCCCAGCTTTAGATATAACTGCCCAAGATTGAGCTAAAGAATCTATTTGACATTCATCATTTTCTTTTGATCCAAGAGGAGTCTCATCATCAAAATATGCTCTCTTGTACCAATTTCCATCCCATGCATTTTTCTCTAAATTTTCTCTAATAATCTCTTTATATTTTACGCATCTATTTTTCATTTCTTCATCTTTTTTAAATACACAAAGATCAGAAAAATTATTTAGTATATTGAATAGAAACCATCCAAGCCAAACACTTTCTCCTTTTCCTTTATTGCCCACAGTATTCATACCATCATTCCAATCTCCACTTCCCATTAATGGTATGCCATGAACACCTAACTTCAGACTTCTCTCTATAGCCTTTACACAGTGTTCATAAATGCTTCCTTTTTTACTAGAAACATTTGATATACTATATCTTTCATCTTCCCCTTCCAAAAGAGGTTTATCCTCTAAATAACTAACTTCTTCATTTAATATTTCATAATCCCCTGTAGAATTAATATAATAGATAGTTACATAAGGAAGCCAAAGTAGATCATCCGAGAACCTAGTTCTTATTCCACTTTCCACAAAAGGATGCCACCAATGCTGAACATCACCTTCTAAATATTGTCTTTCTGCACTATATAGTATTTGTTCCCGTATCATTTCAGGTTTTAAGTAGGAAAAAGACATAACATCTTGAAGTTGATCTCTAAAGCCATAAGCTCCGCCTGATTGATAAAAAGCAGTTCTAGCCCATATTCTACAAGCTAATGTTTGATAAATCAGCCACCCATTTAGCATAATATTCATAGTTTTATCCGGAGTCTGAACTTTTAAAGTATGAAGTAAATTTTCCCAGTAGCTTTTCACCCTTTCAAATTCAAAAGTAACTTTGCTATAATCGCTATAGTACTTAATAAGTGAATTTATTTTTTCCAAACTCTCTTCTTCTCCTAAAATAACAACCAGTTTCTTTTCTTCCTTGGCCTTTAACTTTATTTTTGTATTATATACTAAGCAAGGGTCTAATCCCGCCCCTACAGAACTACTTAGTTTCTTCTTTTTTAAGGCTTCTGGAAAGCTGTATTTTCCTCCTCTTCCTAGAAACTCCTTTCTATCTCCAGTAAAACTAAACTCCTCTCCTCCTATTACTTTTAAGTAAGCTTTTAGCTTTGAAAAGTTACCATTATAAGGATTTGAACCGTATATATATGAATTTTCTTCGTTAAAGTAAGTAGAAATATACTGGGCACTTTTCTCTGGAACAACGCCTAAAACCAATCTTGAATAATAGGTAGCTGAAATTTCTCTATCTTCTTTACAAAGGTTTTTTAAATCTACAATACATAACTTTAACTTTTCATCTATGGGAACAAACATCGTTAGTTTTCCTAATATACCATTAGATTCATGAGAAAAGGAAGAGTATCCAAAGCCATGTTCAATTACATATTCATTACTATCTCTTATAGGATTTGCTGTTATACTCCACACTTTTCCATTTATCTCATCTCGTAAATACAATATTTCATCTGAATAGTCTTTAATCCAATCATTTGACCAAGTAGTTATTTTATTTTCCCTACTGTTTAAGCACCAACTATAAGCACTTCCTCTTTCCGAAACATGAAATCCAAAATTCTTATTACTTATTACATTTATCCATGGTGCTGGAGTATTCTTATTATCCCTTAATACAATTATATATTTATTTCCCTCCTTATTAAATCCACCATATCCATTAAAATATTCTAATTCCTCCACTGGTATCTTCAAAGTCTCATAATTATATACTGTATCTATAGCCAATAACTCTTCTTCTTCATGATATTCTTCTACGTCCTTAATTTGATTTATAAAAGATCCCTTATCTCCATCCACAACAATTCTGGATATAGCCTTTAAAAAGTCCACATCCTCCTCACAGATTGAAGATCTATTGTATAAAAATACGCCACCGGATACATTTTGTTTATCTCTTAGGCTACTTGCTAATATTAATTCACCTATTGAATTTTGAACTGGCTCTGTATAAGAAGTTTCTTCCAAATTTATTATAACTAAATCAAAATTTAACCCCTTTATTTTTAGGTATTCCTGAGCTTTTAATAATTGTCTTACAGAATCAATATGTTTCTCATTTTTGCAAATTAAAAGTATTATAGGTAAATCCCCAGAAATTCCGTACTTCCATAAGGAATTTTGGGATTTGTTTATTCTCTTAATATATTTCTGTCTTTCTCTTAAATCACCATTCAAAAACAAAATTTTAGAAGCTGCCTCTTGATATAAATTAGCTTGAGATGATTTTACCCCTAAATATTTCATTTCTAGTTGAGCCTGTGTCCATGATAAGACAAAATTACGTTCTATATTAGAATACTCACTATATTTTTTTGCAAGATCAATTACTTCTTCTTTAGAATTTGCAAAAGCCATAGTGTATACAATTTGACATCTACTGCCTCTTGGTATTTTTATCTTTCTTCTAAGAGCTATAATAGGATCTAAAACAGTTCCTGTAGTGTTTTTTAAAGGCATATTATTGTCCATAGCTAATGGATTTCTTAAGTTTCTACCTCTTCCTATAAAATTTGCTCTACTAGTTTCATATTGTACACTTCCTATGGACTCACCTTTTACTAAAGAAACTTGCATAACCCAAGGTTTTTTATCCGATTTCTTTCTTTGACGTCTTGTTGCTATTACACAGTTAGACCCTTCATCATATTCTGTTTGTACAAACAGATTTTGAAAAGCTGGATGAACTAAATCTGAACTGTAATCACTTATAATTACCTCAGCAAAACTTGTAACTTCAACAATTTTATCTTTATCCCCTGAATTTGTTATGCTGATTTTTCTTATTTCAGCATTGTCTTCATAAGAAACTATTATTTCTGTATCCGTTAATAATTCCTTATCTTCCCTTCTGAATCTAACTTTATCCAAAGAGAACTCAACTTCGTATTTACTGCCTTCCGTTTTACAAGGTTCATAAGTAGAACTGAAATACTCATTATCAGTTATGTCCTTAATATAGAAATAGAATCCTTTGTCATCTAGAGTAACATCTTCTCTCCATCTATACATATAAATAGAGTTGTATTTAGAATAACCACTTCCACTATTTGATAACATTAATGAGTATTCTCCATTAGAAAGCAATTGAACTCTGGGTCTTAAAGTTTTTGATGTACTATACCTTCTAACTATTATGTTTTGCTTTTCTACATCTTGTTTCTCTTCTTTGGAATAATCTTTTTCTCTTTCGTAAACTATTGTTTTAGGAATTCTTTCTTGAAGTAATAGTTCTCCTGCCTTAACTCTTGGTATCCTATGAAACCTTTTTGTAAAATATTATTATTTAAAACATTATCAAGTGCCATAAAACTCATACCCTGATGATGAACCATAAAGCACTGAACCACAGCTTTTTCCTTTTCCTTAAGCCTTGCTTTAGTATAGTCTATAGCCTCATAGAATCCATATCTTCCTAAAGCACCTTCCTCTTTAAGCCTATACACATTTTTTAAAGCACCCTTTTTATCTACTTGCATAGCTAAAAAAGTTGAATAAGGTGATACTACAAGTTCGTCACCTAAGCCTCTTTTGACACCTATGCCTGGTACTCCAAAAGCTTTATATTGATAATTTAAATCAACATCAAAGTGATTAAATGCAGACTCTGAAATTCCCCAAGGTATTTTTTTAGAACTACAATACGCCTTTTGACCTTTTATAACAGATACGTAGGTTTCATGAAGCAATGTATTATCATAATCTTTCATAATTAAAAAAGGCATAAAATACTCAAACATAGTTCCACTCCAAGAAACCAAGGCTTTTCTTCCATAAGCTTTAGTTAAAGCTCTACCGAGCTTATACCATACAACCTCACTAATATCTCCTTTAACTATAGCCACAAAAGTAGCCTGCCTAGCCTCTGAAGCCATTAAATCATAAAAGCTCTCTCCTAAACTATTGTTTTCTACATTATATCCTATTGAAAATAACTCTCTTTCTTTATCAAAAACCAAAGTAAAATCAGTATTTTCTGCCATATCACTTATTTTTTTAAGCAGTATTTTTACTCTTTGCAGCATATCTTCTTCAAAACTCTTTCTATCCTTTATAATCATACTAACTTCTTTATATAATTTGTTTAAAGAAATATACAATTTGTTATTCCAATAAGGTTCTTTTTCTAATTTTAAATTTCTATACTTATCAATGAATTTCTGAAGTAAATTCTCCAATTCCTCTAAATTTAAACTTCCTTCTTTAACCTCCTTTATAATACTAGAATAATAATTTTCTATACCAATTTCCTCTAATATTTCTTCATCTGCTAAAATACAAGTATCTTTTAAACCTTCAAAATAAATATGAGCATAGTCTTTGTTTTTAAAATCCTTAATATATTCTTTAATAGCTTCTTCTATAACCCATAAATATCCAACTAAATTACCACTATCTACTGTAGAAATGTATCTAGGATGAAGTGGTTCTTTTGTTTTGGTATTATACCAATTATAAAAATGTCCTCTTAATTTTTCCAAGTTTTCCATGTTAAGGACTATATTTTCTATTCTTTCTACAAACTCCAAAATTCCTATGTATCCCAAATCATGAGCTACAATATTTGTTATTAATCCCATTCCTAAATTAGTAGGTGAAGTTCTTGGGGCTAATCCTTTATGTGCATATTCCTGATAATTATCTGGTGCCAACCAATTATTTCCCTCATTTACAAAGTCTTCAAAATACGCCCAAGTTCTTCTTGCTATAGACCTTATTTCCTTAATTTCTTCAAAACTAAAATCTACACAATACTCTTTACTTTCTTTACTTATATAATAGGCAATCACAGGGCTTAAAAACCATAATGTGCAAAATGGCAGTATAAAAATGAACGCTCCTATGGAATAGTTAAAGGCCAAAAACAAAATAATAACAGCCAAAACGCTACCTTGCCACATATTTTTTACATAACTCATTAAATCTTTTCCAGATTTAGCTTCTGCATCTTCTGCAGTTTGCCATTCAAGAAAATGTTTTTTACTTACAAGCAATCTATACAAAGTTCTAATTATAGCATCTACCATTAAACATGCTTTATAGGGTAGAAAACATACAATTAATAAAATCTGGGAAATAACCATCTTTGTTCCAGATATTCTACCAGACAAACTTATTCCTTTAATTGGAGAAGTTACAAACTCTGTAACATCAAATAAAATTGGAGCAATAACAGCAAGTATTGCTGCCACTATCCATTTATCTGTTCCATCAGGCAGTATGTTAAATGATAACATTATTAAAAGAACTACCGACGGTGCAAGTAAACTTCTTCTCAAATTATCTATTAATTTCCATCTTGAAAGCCTGTTAAGACCCCTCCCTGAAAAATCCAAGGAAGTAATTGCCAATCGCCTCTAACCCATCTATGTATTCTTTTACTATTGGAATTATAATAAGCTGGATAAGAATCAATAAGTTCAATATCAGTTACTAATCCCGCCTTCACATAAGATCCCTCAAGTAAATCGTGACTTAATACTGAATTTTCTTTTACTTTATCCTTTAGCATATAATCGAAAACATCTAAATCATATATGCCTTTTCCTGTAAATATTCCTTCAGCAAACAAATCTTGATATACATCAGATATAGCTTTTGTGTAAATATCCATGCCAACTTCACCAGAAAATATTCTCGAAAACATTGTCTTGTTGGCACTTATAACATCTACCCCTATCCTTGGCTGCAATAGTCCATATCCTCTAACAACTCTATCTTTTTTCTTGTCTATAACAGGTCTATTTAATATGTGAGCCATTGCGCCTATTAGCTTTTTTGCACTATTTCTTGGCAATTTAGTATCTGCATCTAAGGTTATGACATATTTCACTTTCTTTAAATTCTTCAAATCTCCACTTATTACATTAAAAGAAGTATTGCTATTTCCTTTTAACAAAGCATTAAACTCCATTATTTTCCCACGTTTTCTCTCCCAAGCAATCCACTTTCCTTCTTTTGGATTAAATTTTCGTGGTCTACACAAATAAAAGAAAATATCTTCTCCATCTTTGGCATATTTATTATTTAATTTCTTAATTTCATTTAAAGTAAATTCAAGAATTTCATCATCCTTATCTTCTTTATCCTTTTTAGCATCTTTTAAATCCCCTAGAAGTGTAAAATATATATTATCAAACCTATTAGATAAATAATATATTTCCATATGATTTATTAATTCTTTAGCTCTTTTTACATTATTAATAATAGTTGGTATTATAACTACTGTTCTGTTTTCTTCACCAATTCCTTTTTTTAGATCTATTTTAGGTACAAATCTTGGATGACTTAAATAGTTTATGCTCCAATTTAAAATGGAAACTACAATTTCACTGCATGGAACTATAAGCACAAGTACTGCTAAAATATACCTCCATACTCTTACATCATGATCATTTTTAAGGCTTAAAGTTAAGAACAAGAATACTAATAAAACCGTGCTTAAAATTATTCCGTTAATATACAAAAAAACCCTAGCAGATTTGTTTTTTAGAATCTTATTTTTCTTTTTGTTTTTACTAATATTTAAATTCAATCTTAAAATATCAATCCCATCATCAACTAAATAATAACCCACATGCTTTTTGTAAGCCTCTTTTTCATCTGCATCTTTTGCACATTCTAAAGCCTTCTTGACTATAAAAGATTCTGGAAGCTTAAATTTATTTGATAACCTCTCAATTTCACTTCTATAATAATCTTTTGAATCAAAATCCATTTTACCATACACCAATGAAGGATCTTTAAGTAGTAAGCTTTCAACGCAGCTTAATTTTTCAAAGTACTTTCTCCAATTCATAGCCTCAATTTTTCTTATACTATTTATACTATTTCCAATAGATATTTGCATAGTAGCTTCTTTTTGTGTTCTTGTAATATAAGTTTTTCGTAACTAATCTCTTTTATTTCCAGTTTTTCATTTATCCACTTATAAACTTTATCGTTTTCAACTCCATTGTCTTTTAAGATTTTAAAAAGTCTTTCACCAAAGAAACAATTAAACTCTTGACTTTTATTATCAAAGCTATCAAAATCTTCTTTATTAGATTTTTCAAGTGAATTTATTATTTCCTCTGCTAATATGTCTGCTTTCTTCTTTTCTTCTTGAATAAATATAATGTTTTTTACAATGCTACTTATGTTTTGAATTAAGGCAATTCTTATCATAACCGGAATCATCCAAAGTTCCTTGCTAGTTAAAACTGTATTTTTTTCATAAGCCTTAATAAATTTTTCTATAACATCTTCATCAATATTCCCATCTGTATGGGATACCAATTCTACTGCAATATGATAAATTCTTGGATAGTCCTTCATCATACCTTTATTTAAAATAGGTAGATTCTTATAACTTTTTTTAGGAATATTGTTTTTGACATATTTATATTCTTTTTCAATTAAAAACATATTATCCAAAAGCCATTCTGCTGCATAAAGTCTATCACTACTATTTTTTTGATATTCTTCAATTTTGTTATGTGCTATAACTATCTCTTGAAAACTTCTGTCTAAACTCTCAATTAAAGTTTTATTATAGGATTTTTTTCAATTGAAGAATATTCTCTTGAAATCTCCTCAGCATGTTTTTGAAGTTCATCTATATTAACAATTATTTTCGGAACCACATCTATTGGTGACTCTTCTTCTCTACTTTTTTTATCATTAAACAAATACACTAATGAAATAAATATAAATATAGCTAACATTATAATAAATATGTAATAAATATATCCCATTACTTTCACCTCTCAGTTAAATTTAGCAAAGTCATATAAATTAATTTTCAAAGTCGCCCTAAAGTATTATTACCAAAATTAACTGAAATAATTCAAAAATTTCCCCCATCACCAAATGTATATATTCTACGCCCATTTAGATGAGAAAAAACAGGAGTTATATTTCTAAAATAAGAAATATAACTCCTGCTCTTATAAAAAATGCTTTATATTAAATATTATAATATTCTTCAAAAGATTTCAATACGTAAGTGTGATCTTTAACTCCTGCAAGTTCACGTACAGAATGCATAGCTAAAATAGGTGTTCCCATATCTACTGACCTTATATTTAAATGAGTTGAAGATATAGGTCCGATAGTTGACCCCCTCTTGAATCTGAACGGTTAACAAACTTTTGATAAGGAACTCCAGCCTTTTTGCATACCATTTCATATACAGAAGTAGAATCACTATCTGTTGTATATTTCTGATTAGCATTTATTTTAATTACAGGTCCTTTATTTATCACTGGCCTATTTGTAGGATCATGTTTTTCTCCTTTATTTGGATGAACAGCATGAGCAAGATCTCCAGAAATTATAAAAGATTTAGATAAAGCTCTAAAGAAATCTTCCCTGTCTTTTCCCATAGCAATAGCTATTCTTTCTAATATATTTGAAAGCATCTCAGAATCTGCTCCTTGTTTTGTAGCACTTCCAATTTCCTCATTATCAAAGCAAACCATAACATTAGTAGCTTTTGTAGCTTTGCAATTTATAAGAGCTTTTATTCCTGCATGAACCATAGCAAGATCATCTAATCTTCCACAAGATATAAATTCATCATTAAGTCCTAATATACATCCTTTTTCAAACTCATATAAATACAAATCAAAATCTATTATATCCTTTGCATCAACATTCAATTCTTTAGCTATAGCATTTATAAGATAATTGCCTTTTTCTAAATTTTCATTTACCAAAGATAAAAGTGGTAAAGTATCTTGCTGCGGATTTAACTCTATGCCTTTATTTACTTCTCCATTCATGTGTATTGCTAAATTTGGTATTATAAGTATAGGTTTTTTTATATTTACTAATCTACTTTCAGGATTTAGTATATCTTCACTCTTTAGAGTAACTCTACCTGCTACAGATAAAGGCCTATCAAGCCAAGTATTTAGTATAGGTCCACCATAAACTTCAGTGTTTAATTTAACATAAGTATCTTCTGAAGTCATTTCAGCTGATGGCTTTATTCTAAATGTAGGTGAATCTGTATGTCCACCTATTAATTTAAATCCATTTTTTTCGATTTCTCCAGTTCCAACTGTAAAGGCTATTAAAGCAGAATCATTTTTAGTTACATAATACTTTTCACCTTTTTTTAATTTCCATTTTTCACTTTCAATTATTTCCTTAAATCCATTACTATCTAATTCGTTTTTTATAGCTTCAACAGCATGGAAAGCTGTTGGACTATCATAAATAAAATCTATAAGTTCTTTTGCTAATTGTATTTCTTTAGTCATATTATTTTCCCCCTATATTTTGCAGTAAAATTTTGTTTTTTATATATTGTTTAAATTCTAAATTTTACATTAATAATTATATCATATTTATCTAACTCATGTTTACATTTACATATTTTATTTAAAAAGTTTTATATTTTTATAGCTACCCCTTGGAATTTAAGCTAAAATGTACTAATATAATTAGTAATGCGTAAAATCTACATTTATAACAATAATAAGGATGGTGCTTTATTTGATATGCAAATTTCTAATATCTAAACTTATAAAAGACTATACTAATGTTGAAAATGAATCTGTTAGACAAAAATATGGTTATTTTGCTGGAATTGTAGGCATAATTACAAATGCCATATTAGCCACTGTAAAACTTATAGTTGGTATTCTATCTCACAGTATTGCAATTACCGCAGATGGTTTTAATAATTTATCTGATGCAGCCTCCTCTATAATAACAGTAGTGTCTTTTAAATTATCTAATAAACCTGCAGACAAAGAACATCCCTTTGGACATGGAAGAATTGAATACTTATCAGCTCTTATAGTTTCATTTTTTGTTTTATTAGTTGGTTTTGAATTTGTAAAATCTTCTTTTAGTAAAATATTACATCCTACTACTATTGTTTTTCAATGGGTACCTTTTATTCTTTTATTATTATCTATAATAATAAAAATATGGTTAGGATTTTTTAATAAATTTCTTGGTAAAAAAATAAATTCATCAACCTTAGAAGCTTCTTCTTTAGATGCTTTTAGTGATTCTATAACAACAAGTGTAGTTGCGTTTTCTTTTGTGATATCCAAATTTACAAGTTTACCTATAGACGGATATATTGGCGTTATAGTTGCTTTATTTATAATCTACTCTGGATTTAGCCTTATAAAGGAAACTATTAACCCACTTTTAGGTGAAGCTCCAGATCCTAAATTAGTTAAAAATATTGAAAAAGATTTAATTAGTTATGATAACATTACAGGTGTTCATGATATAATCGTACACAATTATGGTCCTTCTAAATTTATGATATCTCTACATGCAGAGGTCCCTTGTGATGTAAATATACTAAAAATGCATGAAATTATAGACAAAGCTGAAAAAGAACTATCTAAAAAGCATAATATACTACTTGTTATACACATGGACCCAATTAATACTAATGATGAAGAAGTCCACAGGGCAAAAAAAGATGTTTTAACTGCAATTAAACCTATTGATATTATTGATTCCATCCATGATTTTAGAATGGTGGGGAAAAAAATTATATTAATTTAATTTTTGATGTAGTAGTTAAACAAAACACTCACCTAAGCTTACAGAAAGAAAAAGAGCTTATAGCTGAAATAAATAAAAATGTTAAAGAAATTAACTCAGCATATAACTGCGTTATAACCATAGATCAAAATTATACCTTTATTAAATAATAATAATAATTAACTAAGGCACAAAATTAATCATTAGTTTTGTGCCTTAGTTTTATATTAAAAATTTTTAAATTAAATAAGAAAATTGTATTAAAACCACTGCTCTAGCGTATTATAATATTGAGTGAAATTTTAGTAATTAACGGAGCGTGATTATAATATGAATGATGGAGTAAGACATTTCTTTCCAGGCGGAAACACATCTGAAGGATTTTTTTCTTATTATGACTATATCTTACCTCAAAATGAGGCCAATAGAATAATTACAATAAAAGGTGGTCCAGGAACAGGTAAATCTTCTATGATGATGAAAATAGGTGATTATTTTAATTCAAAAGGTTACAATGTAGAATTTCATCACTGTTCTTCAGATAATAATTCTTTAGATGCTGTAGTAATACCATATTTAAAAACAGCCATGCTAGATGGAACTTCTCCTCATGTAGTAGATCCTAAAAATCCTGGTGCCGTAGATGAAGTTTTAAATCTTTGCGAATATTGGGATACTAAAAGCTTAGAACGTAACAAAGATAGTATAATTAACGTAAACAAAAATATATCAAATACCTTTAAAAGAGCCTACAAATATATAAATGCTGCAAAACTTATCGAAGACAGCTGGTATAAATTAAACTTAGAAGCTCTCGATATATCAAAAATAAACTTATTAAAAGAAAATCTAAAAAACGAAATTTTAAAAAACAATATAGGTACTATAGGTAAAGAAAGACATCTATTCGCTACTGCTTTTACACCTAAGGGGATTGTAACTTACATCAATAACTTATGTGAAAACTGCCAAAAGGTTTATGTGTTAAATGGAGAACCCGGAACTTTAAAATCAGATATATTAGAATACCTTAAAAATGAAGCAATTAAAAGAGGTCACCTAGTAGAAATTCTTCATAAACCACTTATTCCAAAGGAAATTGAGCATATAATAATTCCAGATTTAAGTACTGCAATTATAACCTCTAATGAAATAAATCAAAAACAATTTAAAGGTAAACAAATTAACATGAATGAATTTCAAAAAGAAACTATTCTATGTAATAATTCAAAAAAATTATGGAAGAAAAAGAGTATTTTCATATGATTCTAAACAAAGGTTTAGAAATAATCTCTACTGCTAAAAAGCTTCATGATGAATTGGAAACCTATTATATTCCTGCAATGGATTTTAAAAAACTAGATGAAGTTTATGCAAAAGTTCTAGACAAGTTTTTATCCTATGAAAATGCCACTAAAGAAAGAAATGCATTTAAAAATGAACCTTCAGACCTTTTCTTTATATAAAAATAATATTTATACTAAAAGCCTATTATAAATATATAATTACTCTAAATAATACTTCATATTAAAAAGTTTAGATAAAAAAAGGACTGTCTCATTAAAAATATACTACAATATATTATGTAAATTTAAAATCAACATAATATATTGTAGTATTTATTCAAAATGCCGCAGTCCTTAAATTAATTATTTATTTCTTTTTTATTTGCAATGTGAATTGCCTCACAGTTTAAACCAAGCACAGCTTCACTAAAAGCCTCTGCTAATGTTGGATGAGCATGTATGGTGTTTTTTATATGATTCAAATTTAACTTGTTGCTAACTGCTAATGCTCCCTCATGTATTAAATCCGATGCGTGAGGACCCATTATGTGCACACCTAATATTGTATTATCAGATGCTTTTGAAACTATCTTTACAAAACCTTCTGTTTCACCTAAAGTTAAAGCCTTTCCATTAGCTCCAAACATAAACTTACTTACATTATAATCTATACCCTTTTCCTTAGCCTTATCTTCACTTAAGCCTATACTTGCAATTTCAGGAAAAACGAATATACAATTTGGAACTGGACTTGCCTTTTTAGGTGTCTCTAAACCAGCTATTTTTTCCGCTACCCATACACCTTGGTAAGAGGCTGCATGAGCCAAAAGTGTTATACCATTAACATCTCCTATAGCATAAATCCCCTCAATATTAGTCTCATAGTTTTCATTTACTTCTATACCCTTTTTATTATATTTTATACCAAGTCTATCAAGATTTAACCCTGAAAATACAGGTCTTCTTCCCTTAGAGACCAAAATTTTATCTGCTAATACAGTACTTGTGCCTTTACTGTTTTCAATTTCAATAATTATCTTATTTTCTTTCCTATATATATCTTTAATCTTAGTTGAAGCAAATAATTTAATACCCTTTCTTTTAACAGAAGCTGTAAATCTCTTTACTATATCACTATCTTCTTCTGGAAACATATTAGCTGAAGCCTTTATTACCGTAACTTTACTTCCCATAGCGCTAAATATTCCAGCAAATTCCATACCTATAACTCCGCCACCTAGTACAACTAGCTCCTCTGGTACTTCCTCAAATTCTAAAAGCTCATCACTTGTTATAACGCCCTCTAGATTTTTCCCTGGCATATCAGGAATATATGGACATGAACCTGTAGCTATTATAATGTTTTTTCCATGAAAACTTCTATCTTCTTCATTATCTATAGCTACATTAACTGTATTTTTATCAATTAATTCTGCCCTGCCATATACAACTTCCACAGCATTTGCCTTCATCAATTGTTCTATTCCTGAAACAAGCTGACTTACAATTGAATTTTTTCTATCTTGTATTTTTTTTACATTAATTTTATAACTATCAACACTTATACCATAATCCTCAATATTTTTAAGGATATTTAAAATTTCAGCTTCTCTATATAGAGCTTTAGTTGGAATACATCCTCTATTTAAGCAGGTACCTCCAAACTTATCTTTCTCTATAACAACTACCTTTAATCCAAGCTGAGCAGCTCTTATAGCCGCAACATAACCTCCCGGACCTCCCCCTATTACTATTACGTCCTTGTCCATGCTTTTCCTCCTAGTCTTATTTTGACCACTTTACAACAGCTTCCCTAGCAGCTTTAACTTCATCAAGTCTTCTTATTGGAGCATCATATGGTGCACCTTTAAAAATCTCTGGGTTATTTTCTGCTTCTTTTGCTATTTTAATCATAGCCTCAATAAACCCATCAATAGTTTCCTTACTTTCTGTCTCTGTAGGCTCAATCATAAGAGCACTATCAACTATCAATGGAAAATAGATTGTAGGTGGATGATATCCATTATCTATAATTCTCTTTGCAACATCTAAAGTAGATATATTGTTTTCCCTATTTTTTAGTCCGGCAAAAACTATCTCGTGTTTGCAAACACGATTAATGCCTACTTTATAATAGTCTTTTAATTTTTCTTTAATATAATTAGCATTTAAAACTGCCATCTCTGAGGCTTCTTTTAAACCATCACTACCCATAGTTAATATATAGGAATAGGCTTTAACCATTACTCCAAAATTTCCATAGAAATTCTTAACTTTACCTATAGAATCAGGTCTATCATAGTCTAATTTATAGATATCATTTTCTTTTTTAACTACAGGAGATGGAAGCAAGCCCAATAACTGCTTTTTAACCCCTACAGGACCTGATCCTGGTCCTCCACCACCATGAGGTGCTGCAAAAGTTTTATGAAGATTTAAATGACATACATCAAAGCCCATGTCTCCTGGCCTTGTAATTCCCATAATGGCATTTAAATTAGCTCCGTCATAGTATACTAATCCTCCAGCTTCATGAACCATATTTGCTATAGTTTTTATATCTTTTTCAAATAAACCTACTGTATTTGGATTTGTAAGCATTAAACCTGCAATTTCATCATTTAATACTTCTTTTAAAGCCTCTAAGTCTACATTTCCATCTTTATTTGACTTAACCTCTACAATATCAAAACCTGCAACATTGGCACTAGCTGGATTTGTTCCATGTGCTGAATCTGGAACTATAATTTTATTTCTTTTTAAGTCTCCTCTTTTTCTGTGATATGCTTTAATTATCATTAATCCTGTTAGTTCACCATGTGCACCTGCAGCTGGTTGCAAAGTAAAGCCATTCATTCCTGTTATTTCACATAACTTTTCTTCAAGATCATACATAAGTTCTAAAGAACCTTGAATTTCTTTTTCCTCCTGATAAGGATGTACTCTTGTAAACTCATTTAACTGTGCCATATCTTCGTTAATTTTAGGATTGTATTTCATTGTGCAAGAGCCTAATGGGTAAAATCCTTTATCTACATAATAGTTTTTATTTGACAATAAAGTGTAATGCCTTACAACATCAACCTCACTCACTTCTGGAAGCTCTGGTTCTTTATTCCTTATTGACTCTTTTGGAATCATATCTTCAATGCAATAATCAGGAACATCTAACTTTGGAAGTGAATAGGCTTTTCTTCCCTCTTTTGAAAGCTCAAATATTAGCTTATTATAGACCTTCACTTATATCACCTCCATAGCCTTAACTAAAGAATCTATTTCTTCTTTAGTTCTTTTTTCAGTTACACAAAGTAGCATTGAATTTTTATAATCCATGCATTCCTTTTCCAAATTATATCCTCCAAGTATATTGAAATTTCTTAATTTACTATTTACAACTTCAACATCCTTATTACATTTAATTGCAAATTCCTTGAAGAAAGGTTTATCAGGAAATGCAGGGGTGTATTTCCCTGATTTTATAATAGATTCATAAGTATAATGTGCTTTTTGTATACACTGCATAGCAACTTCTTTTATACCTTTTTTACCTAAGGTTGAAAGATAAATAGCAGTAGCTATTGAATTTAAAGCTTGGTCTGAACAAATATTAGAAGTAGCTTTTTCCCTTCTTATATGCTGTTCTCTTGCTTGAAGGGTTAGAACATAACCCCTATTTCCATCAACATCAGTAGTTTCTCCTACTATTCTACCTGGCATTTTTCTCATTAATTTTGATTTTGCAGTCATAAACCCAAGACAAGGTCCACCAAAATTCATGTTTTGGCCAAGTGCTTGACCTTCTCCTACTGCAATATCAGCTCCAAGTTCTCCTGGACTTTTTAATATTCCTAAAGATATAGGATCTACACTCATTATTAAAAGTGCCTTATTTTTATGAACTACTTCTTCTACCTTTGTAACATCTTCTATAATTCCAAAAAGTTTGGGTTTTGTATCATAACTCCTGCTGTATTTTTATCAACAAGAGACTCTAATTTGTCTATGTCTGTAACTCCATCTTTGGAATCAATTTCAACATATTCAACGTTTCTAAACTGTAAATAAGTCTTTATAACTCTTCTAGTTTCACTATTTACTGTTTTTGATACAAGTACTTTTTTCTTCTAGTTGCATTTGTTGCAAGCATTAGTGCTTCTGAGGCTGCTGTTGTACCATCATACATAGATATATTTGATACATCCATACCTGTAAGCTCACACATCATACTTTGATATTCAAAAGCACCTTGTAATGTTCCCTGACTTATTTCAGCCTGATAAGGAGTATATGCTGTATAAAATTCTGCTCTTGAGGTTAAATGTTTAATAACAGATGGAATATAATGATCATATGATCCTGCTCCTAAAAAGCAAACATAATCATCTACACTTTTATTTTTACAAGCTAGATTTTTAATACACTTTGTTACTTCAATTTCAGATTTAGATTTTTCTATATTAAGCTCCCTATTAAGTTTAATTTCATCTGGCACATCATTAAAAAGGTCCTCAACAGCATTTAATCCTATTACCTTTAGCATTTCCTTTTTATCTTCATCACCACTAGCAATATAAGGATACATTTCTATTCCTCCTTGCTACATAATTCTCTATACGCATCTGAATCAAGTAAATCTTTTAACTCTTTCTCATCACTAATTTCCACACATATTAACCAATTTTTATAAGGATCTTCGTTTAATACTTCAGGATTATCAACCACTTCATCATTAATTTCTAATACTTTTCCACCTATTGGCATATAAGAATCTGAAGCTGCTTTTACAGACTCTACAACACCGAAGGTATCTCCTTTTGCTAATTCATCATCTATTTCTGGAAGTTCTACAAAGACTATAGAACCTAATGCATGTTGAGCATAGTCAGTAAGACCTACATAAGCTTTATTTCCTTCAACCTTTACCCAATCATGATCATTTGTATATAATAAATTATTTAATATATTCATTACAAATTACCTCCCATAATAATTAAATTTAATGTTACTTTAAACTATTATTTA
This sequence comes from Haloimpatiens sp. FM7315, assembly GCA_041861885.1. Lineage (NCBI taxonomy): Bacteria > Bacillati > Bacillota > Clostridia > Eubacteriales > Clostridiaceae > Haloimpatiens > Haloimpatiens sporogenes. The sequence continues at coordinate 683,932 of JBGVUE010000001.1, read as the reverse complement.
TTCTTGGTTTTTTTAACATAAAATCTCTTGCTTACAATTTCAGCCTTTAATTTTCTATTTCTTACCTCTATATATAAATCTGAACCCATTTTAGAATTATTGATATCTACTAAAGCTATACCAATGTTTTTCTTCAATGTAGGTGAATAATATCCTGTAGTAACAACACCAATTTTATTACTATTATCATCAAATACGTTGTATCCGTGTCTTGCAACACCTCTGTCTTTCATTTCAAATCCTACTTCTTTTCTTGTTAGGCCTTCTGTTTTTTGTTTTTTTAGAACTTCTTTACCATTAAATTCTTCTTTATCTAATTTAACAAAATAACCTAGTCCTGCTTCTATAGGTGTTATGTCTTTAGAAATTTCATTTCCATATAGGGGAAGTGTAGCTTCAAATCTAAGAGTATCTCTAGCTCCTAATCCAATAGGGGCAAGTCCTTCTTCTTTTCCCACTTCCATAAGTTTTTCCCATACCTTCACTGCATTTTCTGGATTTAAATATATTTCAAACCCATCTTCTCCAGTGTAGCCTGTTCTTGATACAATGCATTTAACTTCATCAACTTTTACTGGGTCTTTAAAATGGAAAAATTCGATTTCACTTAGATTTGTGTCTGCGATTTTTTGAAGAATTTTTTCAGCATTAGGTCCTTGAATTGCTAATTGAGCATATTTAGATGAAACGTTTTCAAGTTTTACATCAAAATTTCCTATATTGTCTACTAACCATTTATAATCCTTGTCCACATTACTTGCATTTACCACTAAAAAGAAGCGATCATCAGAATACCTATACAATATTAAATCATCAACTACTCCACCGTCCTTATAGCACATAAGAGTGTATACTACTTCATTGTCTACAAGAGCTTTTATATTGTTTGTCATCATATGATCTAAATATTTTAGAGCATCTTTTCCTTCTACTGTAACTTCCCCCATATGAGATACATCGAAAAGTCCAGCTTTATTTCTAACTCTTTCGTGTTCCTGAATTATACCTTCAAATTGAACTGGAAGTGCCCATCCTGTAAAGTCAATTATTTTCCCACCGTATTTTTCATAAACACTTCTCAATGGAGTGTTTTTTAAATTTGTACACATATTAACCCCCTCCTTAATTTATAACAATAGACTTGTAAAATCTCCAAAATTTATGACTTATTTTATTCATATTGTTATTTTTTTATCAATATTACTTTTGAAATAAAATTCACCCATTGATATATTTGGAGTTTTTTTATTCATTTTACCTGTCTACAACTTAATTATATTGCTATTAATTATAATTTACAACCTTTTATAGAAAATATTATATTTTAATTTATATTTTACCTGTTAACTTAAGTATTTAAATAAATATTTATTTAACATTTTTTTCATTCTTTTTTTACAATATTAAGAATATATTGTTTTTTTATTGACTATATTTTTCAAATCATTATAATATAAGTAAATATTTAAATTTTAAGGGGGTAATTGTAATGGCAATAGATGTTTTTAAAAGCACTGCTAAATTGACAGATGGAATAAGAATTGAATGTTCTTCAAGAGACCATAAAATCGTTTTGGACGAGCCTAAAAATTTAGGTGGCTCAGATGAAGGCATGAACCCAGTAGAAGCAGTACTTTGCTCTTTAGGCGCTTGTCAATGTATTGTGGCTAAAAGCTTTGCAAAAGTAAAAAACATTAATCTTGAAGATTTTTGGGTTGAAATTGAAGGTAACTTAGACACAGATGGTTTTACAGGAAAAAACAAAGACACTCGTATAGGTTTACAAGAAATAAGAACAAAAGTACACATAAAATCTTCTTCACCAGAAGAAGAAATAAAGAAATTCGTTAAATTTATTGAGCATACATGTCCTGTTGAGGATACAATTAAAAATTCAGCAAACTTATCCTCTGAAATAGTAATAGAAAAATAGTATAATTAACAAAAGGAACTGTGGAAAACCACAGTTCCTTTTGTTAAAAGATTTCTAACAGAATTTTAAGCATTAATTTTAAGATATCATCTAGATATTATTTTGATTTCTACAAGCTTTTATAATGTGTTTAGCTAATACAGAAGTAGTAACAGAACCAACTCCTCCAGGAACTTTGCTTATGATTTCTGCTTTTTTAAGACAATCTTCAGTATCAACATCTCCGCATAAATTTCCTTCTTTATCTACATTTATACCTACATCTATGATTACTGAGCCTTTCTTAACATAATCAGAATTAATAAATTTAGGTCTTCCAACTCCAACTACAAGAACGTCAGCTTTTGATGTTACTTCCTTTAAATCTTTTGTCTTTGAATGGCAAATTGTAACTGTAGCATTTTCTTTTAATAGTAGCATAGACACAGGTTTACCAACAACCATAGATCTTCCAACTACCACAAAGTTTTTACCACAAATATCTATATTGTAGTACTTAAGCATTTCCATTACAGCCTCAGGTGTACAAGGAGAAAATCCTGTTTCATCACCTTCCATTAATTTTGCAACATTTAAAGGACTAAAACAATCCATATCCTTTTTAGGGTCAATAACATATTTAACTACATTTTCATCTAAAGACTTAGGAAGAGGTCTAAATATAAGTATGCCATGAGTATTATCATCCTCATTTACCTTATTTATTTCCATTGTAAAATCCTCTATATTTATATCTCCCTTATACTCTTTTACTTCTACTTCTATACCTATGCCTTCACATCTTTTTATGATTCCTCTTTCATAAGCTAAATCACTTTCGTTTTTTCCCACTCTTATTATAGAAAGCTTAGGTTTAATATTTTTCTCCTTAATAAGACTCACTTCTTTTGACAGATCCATTGTTATACTGTCAGCTACAGGTTTCCCTTTTATAACCTTTCCCATAAAACTCCCCCACATTCTCAGTTTATTTTTTATTTAATTTTTTAAAACCTCAAGTACAATAGCATACACCCTATCTGCTATTTCTCCCCCATCAATAACTAAACTTTCTGTTTCATTTTTTACTTTATCCACATATTCCTTATCTTTAATAGACTTAATATTTATAATTATATTTAACTCAGCGCTAATTATAGCAGCCTTTAAGCACTGAACTCCAACCCCTACATCGCTAATTGCAAGTTTTGAACAATTATTAACTAATTTTTCATGAAGTTTAATTGCCTTATATGCATTTTTAACAATATCTACAGGTATTTCACAGGCTTTTTTAAGTGCCTTTTCTAAAGTTTCATCTTTTAATTTTCTTTCCTCTTCAGTATCTTTTTTCATACCATATGCTTTAGACAAAGGCAAAAAATTATCTGCATCCATGTCAATCATATTAATTAACTTTTCTTGTATTTCTTTAGCCTCTTGTAATATCTCATTCAATTCCTTATCATACTTAATAAATTTCTTTTTTCCTATGGTTAAATTACAAACCATGCTACTTAAGGCCGCCCCTAAAGCTCCTGTTAAAGCCGCAGCTGAGCCACCTCCTGGAACTGGGTTTTTAGAGGCTAATTCTTCAGTAAAATCCACACAAGATTTATTAACTAGTTTCATATTTTACCCCCCTAAAGCTTTAGAATAATCCTGTTATTACTCCATCTTTATCTACATCAATTTTTTCAGCTGCAGGTACTTTTGGAAGACCTGGCATTTTCATTATTTGACCAGTAACAGCTACTGCAAAACCTGCTCCAGCGGAAATATTTACTTCTCTTACTGTTATCTTAAAGCCTTCTGGTCTTCCCAGTTTAGTTTGATCATCTGTTAATGAATACTGAGTTTTAGCTACACAAATCGGAACATTTCCAAATCCATTTTTTTCTAATTCGGAAATCTGTTTTGAAGCTGCTTTTGTAAATTCTACATCCTCAGCACCATATATTTTTTGAGCTATAGCTTTTATTTTTTCCTTTATAGGTAAGTCTAATTCATAAGCATAAGTAAAGTTGTTTTCAGCTTCATCTATTAATCTTAAAACCTCTTTAGCAACTTCAACTCCACCTTCTCCACCATTTGCCCAAACATCTGATAGAGCAACATTAACTCCTAATTCTTTACATTTTTTTGTTATTAAATCAAGTTCATCTTTTGTATCTGTAGGGAATTTATTTATAGCAACTACTGCTGGCAATTTAAATACTTTAGTAATATTTTCAACATGTTTTAATAAATTTGGCAAGCCTTTTTCAAGAGCCTCTAAATTCTCTCCATTAAGCTCTTTTTTAGGAACCCCACCATTGTATTTTAGTGCTCTAACCGTAGCTACTATAACTACTGCATCTGGTTTTATCCCTGACATTCTACATTTTATATCTAAGAATTTTTCCGCACCTAAATCTGCACCAAAACCTGCTTCTGTAACTACGTAATCACTAAAGTGCATAGCCATTTTAGTTGCAATTACTGAATTACATCCGTGAGCAATGTTTGCAAAAGGTCCACCATGAATAAATGCTGGTGTTCCTTCTAAAGTTTGAACTACATTAGGCTTTAATGCGTCTTTTAATAAGGCCGCCATAGCTCCCTCAGCTTTTAACTGCTTTACTGTAACAGGCTCCCCTTGGAAACTATAACCTATGACTATTTTTGATAATCTTTCCTTTAAATCCTCTATGTCATTTGCCAAACAGAAAATCGCCATAACTTCTGAAGCAACGGTTATATCAAAGCCATCTTCTCTAGGCATTCCATTAGTTTTAGCTCCTATTCCATCTACAATAGATCTTAATTGTCTATCGTTCATGTCCACACATCTTCTCCAAGTAATTCTTCTTGGGTCTATGTTTAATTCATTTCCTTGATATATATGATTATCAATAATTGCTGCTAATAAGTTATTTGCTGCACCAATTGCGTGTATATCTCCGGTAAAATGCAAATTAATGTCCTCCATTGGTATTACCTGAGCATAACCTCCTCCTGCAGCGCCGCCTTTCACACCAAAAACTGGTCCTAAAGATGGTTCTCTTAAAGCAACAGAAGCATTTTTTCCTAATTTTGATAAAGCATCTGCAACTCCTATAGCTGTTGTTGTCTTTCCTTCACCTGCTGGAGTTGGGTTAATTGCTGTAGTTAATATTAACTTTCCTGGCTTTTTATCAGTTTTTTCTTTTAATAGATTATAGCTAATTTTAGCTTTGTATTTTCCATAATAATCCATTTCTTCCTCTGATATGTTTAGCTTTTTTACTATTTCACCAATATTTTTAATAGCTGCTTCTTGGGCAATTTGTATGTCTGACTTAAATTCCATTTGTAAACCTCCCATATTTTTAATTTATTGTTTGCAAATATTTAATTCTATTATACAACAAATTTTTGGAAAATTATAATAAATATGATTTTTGACTATTATTTTAAATGTAATATGCATAAAATAATTTTTTTACTTCTCCTTTAAGACAATTAACTCATGTAAAGCCCTTGTAGCCATTACATATTTTATTTTGTCACCCTTTTCATTTTCACCATCTTCAATAAATATAACGCCATCAAATTCCAATCCCTTAGCAAAGTAGGATGGCATTAAAGCAATTCCGCCTTTGTAAATAATATCTTCATTGTCTAATAACTTAATATAAATTTTATCTTTTAAAATATTAAATATTCTTCTTGTGTTACTTAAATCCTTACAAATAACAGCTATGCTTTCATAGTTTTTATCCTTTAATTCGCTTATTTTATCTAGTAGTTCTTCTAGAAATTCTTCGCTATCATTATAGGTTTTTAGAACCACTGGTTTTCCCTCTCTAACCATTGGAACTATTTTTGAATCCTCTAAATATTTATTTGCATAGTCCATTATTTGTTTTGTAGATCTATAGCTCTTTGTTAATTTAAAGTATTTATAATCACGATTAGGAAGAACCAAATTTAAATTGTTCATTGGGATATCTTCTTTTATTGGAATTATTCTCTGATTACTGTCACCTACTATAGTAAAATGTTTACAATTTAAAAGTTCACTAATAACTAAAAATTGAAGTGCACTGTAATCTTGAGCCTCATCAATAACTATGTGCTTTATATCCCTTCTCAATTTAAATCCCTCTAACCTAATTTTTAAATATAGTATAGGTGCTAAATCGTCTATGTTTAATTCATTGTTATCATTCATTTTATTGTATATTTCTTCGCAGCTAGGATTATTGAGCCACTTTAAGGTTTTTTGGCTGAAATAACCATTTTTATTACTTCTCTGATATTTATCTTTCTCTTTAAATCTAAAAAACTACCTTCAAGTTCTAATTTTTCTTTATCTAATTTTTCAATACTTTCCTTATATCTTTTGTTAATATCTCTTACAAGTTCATCTCTTTTATCCTTAAGTTTAGAAAAAATTATTCTCCTTATTTTATTGCTTCTTTTAAATAAAGGCATAGAAGCATAGTAAGTATTAAATAATTCTTTAATATCCTCCTTGGAAACAACTATTGTATTCCCAAGTAAAACATCTCTTTTAACAAAGAAATTATCATTCATATCTTCTACTAAATTATCTAATTTTACCTTATAATCTATAGATGTTTTATACAAAACTTCATCTATAAACTCTTTATCACAAGTTACTATCTTTTCCATATAAAGACTTAAATCCATTACATCTTTTAAATTTAAAATCTCTATGGCAAAATCATAAAAAGTGCTCTGTTTAACCCCGCTTTCTCCAAGGCTAGGAAGAACTCTAGATATATATTCCATAAAAATATTATTGGGTCCAAATATAACAACTTTATCTTCAAGATTTTTCCTATGATTATACAATAAATAGGCTACTCTATGAAGAGCTATTGTAGTTTTTCCACTACCAGCTACCCCATCTACTACTACAGTTTCATCTTTTGATTGCCTTATTATTTCATCTTGTTCCTTTTGTATAGTCATTATAATATCTCTTAATTTTTCACCAACATTTTTACTTAGAACCATCTTTAAAACTTCATCTTTAATATCTACTACAGAATCAAACATTCCAAGTAATTCTTCGTTTTTTATTACATACTGCTTTTTATTTAATATATCAACATCTACTTTGCCATTAGGGCTTTCGTATTCTGCATTCCCAAGCTTTCCTTCATAGAATAAAGACGCAATAGGTGCTCTCCAATCTATTACTATTGGCTCGTATTCTCCATCTTTTGTTAATCCGAATCTTCCAATATATATTTTATCCTCTTCTTTATATTCTTTATCTAGTAAATCTATTTTTCCAAAATAAGGCACTTTTTGAAGTACAGTAATTTCCTTTAATCTCTTATCAATTATTTTATAAGCTTCTTCTTTTGCGTATCTTTCATGATCAAAATACTCAATTAACTTATCTTCATCATCCTTATATTCATCTAAAGCATTTTTTCTATACTCAATTAGTTTCTCAGTAATATTATTTCGTTTGTCAATATAATTTAATATTTCTTCCTTTATAATTTCAATAACATTTCTTAAGTGCTTTTTTTCAATTTCAAATTGTAACTCTTTACTAATGTTCTCTTCAGACTTTTGCATAATAACTATCTCCTCTCATAAAATAGCAAAGCGACAGCAGCCATTATATACTATTAACTAAATAATTACAATACTTTGACTATCTATCGCCTTACTATATATATTTTATTACTCTATTATATTTTTTTACATTTTCTCTTTTTCTAAATCATCACTAAGTTCATTTTTTGCTTCATCAAGCGTTTCACCTGAAGTCTTTTCCACTTCTTTTTCTACTTCTTTTTCTTCAGTATCTATTTTTTTATCTCCATTTATTATACTCATAAACTCTTCACCCATAATAGTTTCTTTTTCCAAAAGAACTGAGGCAACTTTTCTAGAAGCTCCTTGTTTTCCTTTAAAATTTTCTTTGCTCTTATATGGGCATTTTTAATTATTTTTAAAGTTTCTTCATCTATTGAAGCTGAAGTTCTCTCGCTACAATTTTGCACTGGTCTTCCATCTAAATATCTAGCGCCTGGTTTTTCAAGACCCATCATATCAAATCTTTCAGACATACCATAAATAGATACCATGTTTCTTGCAGTTTGTGTGGCTTTTTCAATGTCATTTGATGCACCTGTTGACACCATATTAAACTGTATCTCCTCAGCTGCTCTTCCTGCTAATAGAACTGTTATCTCATCTAGCATCTCTTCTTTTGAAACTAAATACTTTTCTTCCTCTGGAAGCTGCATTGTATACCCTAGTGCTCCTAAAGTTCTAGGAACTATGGTAATCTTATGAACTGGATCTGCATTTTTTAAAAGTGCCGCTGTAAGTGCATGACCAACCTCATGAAATGCTACAGCTTTCTTTTCTTTATCAGAAAGTATTCTATCTTTTTTCTCTTTTCCAGCTATTATTATTTCAACTGCTTCCTCTAAATCCTCTTGTATTACTTTATCTCTGCCATTTTTAACAGCTAGAAGAGCCGCTTCATTTACCATATTAGCTAAATCCGCTCCTACGGCTCCTGGAGTTGCTTTGGCAATGTCATTTAATTTAACATCTTCACTTATCTTAACATCTTTAGTATGCACTTTTAATATAGATTCTCTTCCTTTTAAATCTGGTCTATCAACTATAACTCTTCTGTCAAATCTGCCAGGTCTTAAAAGAGCCTTATCTAAAACTTCTGGTCTATTAGTAGCAGCTAGTATAACTACCCCTTTAGAAGAATCAAATCCATCCATTTCAGTTAGAAGCTGATTTAAAGTTTGTTCTCTTTCATCATTAGTAGACATGTTATTATCTCTACTTTTACCTATAGCATCAATTTCATCTATGAAAACTATGCAAGGTGCTTTTCCCTCAGCTTGTTTAAATAAATCTCTAACTCTTGAAGCTCCCATTCCTACAAACATCTCAACAAATTCAGAACCTGATATAGAGAAAAATGGAACTTTTGCTTCTCCTGCAACAGCCTTTGCAAGAAGAGTTTTTCCTGTTCCTGGAGGGCCTACTAATAAGGCTCCTTTTGGAAGTCTTGCACCTATTTTAGTATATTTCTCAGTATTATGAAGAAAATCTACGATTTCTATTAGAGATTCTTTTGCTTCATCCTCTCCTGCTACATCTGAAAAATTAATTCCAGTTTCGTCTTCTCCATATATTTTTGCACTGTTTTTACCAAAAGACATAACTCCATTTCCCATTTTCTTGTCTAATTTTCCAAATAAAAGTTTTCCAAATAAAAACATTAGAATTAATGGGCCTATCCACCATAGTAAAAAATCTATTAAAAAGCTATTTTTTGTATAGGTGAAGAATAATCAACATTATTTTTACTTAAAGTATCCAGAAATTTATTTTCCACAGATGAATTACCTATTCTACCTGTATATAGAATTTCCTTATTTATTCCACTATCTTTACTTGGCACTACAAGAATTTTGTCATTTTTTAGCTGCACTTTTTGGATTTTTTTCTGTTCAGCTAATTGTATTAATTTATTATAAGATATTTCTTGAACTCTTATAGAATCCAATACATAATTTCCAATAGTTATTAATATTAAAGCCCCTATTATGTATCCTATTATATATTTTTTCTTTTTATCTAACATCTTTTTCCTCCTCGTTATAGCGTGCCTATAAAATAACCTAAAACTATTCTACCCTTTACATAATTTATTTTCAACTAGTATTAACAATTTATATGTTTAGTTTTTTTAATAAATTTTAAACTTATTAAAAACAAAGATTAATAAAAGACTCCCAGATAAAAACTGAGAGTCTTTTATTAATATTAAGTATTAATTTATTTTTTAGTAAAACTACTTTGCAAGTTCATATATTGCATGAGCATATATCTTAGCATTTAAAACCAAATCTTCTATTTCTATATATTCATTTGGTTGATGGTCAAGATCTGCGCCACCTGGAAAAATTGGTCCAAAAGCTAATATGTTAGGCATTTCTTTTGCATAAGTTCCTCCTCCTATAGAAAGAAGAGTAGCTTCTTTATTAGTTTCTTTAGTATATACCTTTTGAAGTGTTTTTACTAAAGGATGTTCTGGTTTAAAATATAGTGGTTTTTGGTGTTTTAAGTTAATAAGTTCTATATTAGTACCTTTAAGCTTGTTTTCAAGAGGAACCATTACATCATCTAAAGTTTTTGTAACCGGATATCTTAAATTTAGTGTAACAAATGCTCTATCTTCATCTGCCTTTGCAATTCCTAAATTCAAAGATAGTTTTCCAGAATCCTCATCTTCAAGATTAACTCCTAGGCTTTTTCCATCAATCTCCATACCTATGTTTTCATTAATATATTTAATAAAATCAACTATGTCACATTTTTCAAATTCTAAAGTTGCAAGAAATGCAAACAACTGCATTATTGCATTCTTTCCAAGATGAGGTAAACTTCCATGAGCTGACATTCCAGTTGAATTAATTGTTACATTATTCCCCTCTACCTTAGCTACTATTTCATATCCAGTTTTAGAAGTAAAGGTTTCTAGTGCATTTACTACATTTTTAGGGTCTTTTGCTATAAGTTCAACACTGCACTTGTCTGGAACCATATTTGAAGCATTTCCACCTTTAAAAGCTTTAATTACTAAATCACCACAAGACCTATTTTTTAATTCCTTTACTAAATCAAAGGATGTAATTCCTTTTTCTCCATTTATAATTGGATATTGACCATCTGGTGTAAAACCAGCAACTGGTGGCTTTTCCTTCTTTAAATAGTATCCTATTTCTCTACTTCCAGTTTCTTCATTAGTTCCAAAAATTATTCTGACCCTTTTATTTAAATTTAATCCCGCTTCTTTTATAGCTTTTAATCCATAAAGTGCAGCCATTACAGGTCCCTTATCATCTAAAGTTCCTCTTGAATATATTCTTCCGTCATGTATTTCTGCACTGTAAGGTGGATACTTCCATCCGTCTCCTTCTGGAACTACATCTAAGTGACCTAATACAGCTACGTAATCTTCACCCTGGCCATACTCAGCATAACCTATATAGTTATCTAAATTTGTAGTTTTAAAGCCCAAATCCTCACTTATTTTTAAAGCACAAGCTAAAGCTTTTGCTGGTCCCTCACCAAAAGGCATTCCACTTTTAGGCTCTCCTTCAACACTTTTAATCTTTAGAATTTCTTGAGTTTTAGAAATCAACTGATCTCTCATTTCATCAATTTTCTTATTTATTTCCATTAAAATCCCCCTTAAGCTAGTTTCATGGTCTTTTATATTAAATTTATTAATACAATATGTCTATATTATAAACTAAAAATTATGAAAAAACATAAAATTATTCTAATTTTTTGCACAACCCTAAAACTATTGCTTATCCAAAAATCAAATAAACTTATAAGATCAAAATATAGTCTTATATAGGTTTTTGTGCTATTATTTTAAAGAGGTGAGATACTTTGGATATTATTAAGTTTTATGGAAATATAATTACAAGGAATATTCATAACCCTAAATCCGCTAGAAATCTAATAAAATTAGGGTTATCCTTAGAAGCCCTAAGAACAAAGCATTTTTCTGATAAAAAGCTTCCACTTTCCCTACAATATTTAAGCAACCTATGTGTTAAATATATTTTAGAAGCTTTAAATAGTCATAGTAATTATGGTTTTGTAAATTTATTTTCTCCTTCAGAAATTCTACATGCATTAAACGTCCCCCTCTTTTTGTAGAAGGATTTTCATCCTTTCTATGTGGTCTTCAATGTGAAGATGTTTTTATAGATGCCTCTGAAAATTCCGGCATTAGTGAAACTCTTTGCAGTTACCACAAAGCATTTATAGGTTCAATAGAAACTGGCGTTTTGCCAAAACCTAAATTTGCTATAACTTCTTCTACCCTATGTGATGCAAATATAAATACCTTTAGATATGCTTCATCAAAATACCAAATTCCACTTTATATTATTGATATTCCCTATAGTTATAATAAAGATAGTGAACTATATGTAGTAGAGCAGTTAAAGGAATTAATTGATATGCTAGAAAATACTCTTCATAAAAAATTAGATTATAATAACCTAAGACAAATACTACTTAACGAAAACCAAAGCAAATGCCTATTTAAAAAATATTTGAAGGAGTCAAAATATAAATACTTTCCAAGCTCTTTAACGATAGAGATGTATAAACTTTTTGCTTCCCATGTTTCCATAGGTAGACCTGAAACCTTAAGATTTTACGAACTTTTAGCTAAAGATATAAAAAATTCAAAAGCAAGTAAAGCCACAGGGAAAAGATTTCTTTGGATACACACTTTACCTTTTTATAACAAACACTTAACTAAATACTTTAATTTTAATGAAGATTATCAGCTACTGAGCTGCGACTTAAATTTTGACTATATGGAAAATTTAGACCTAGACCATCCTTTAAATGCACTGGCCAAAAAAATGATATTGAATAACTTCAATGGTTCTTACGAAAGAAAAATAGAAGAAATTTTAAAGCTATACAAAGAAACCAATGCAGATGCAGTAATAAACTTCTGTCAGTGGGGCTGTAAGCAGTCAAACTCTGGAGTTTCCATGCTAAATAAAGAGCTATCTAGAAGAAATATACCTTTTATATCCATAGACGGTGATGGAATAGACAGAAGAAAAAGTTCTTGTGGACAAGTTAAAACTAGAGTTGAAGCATTTCTTGAAATTTTAAATAAACAATATTGATTTGGAGGATATTTTTTATGATAGGTTATATATGTAAATACACACCCATTGATATAATAGAAAGCTTTGGTGAAAAAACTATTAAAATAACTCCTAATGTAGAATCTTTTTTTAAGGCTAACACCTTAACTCACGATAATATGTGTTCTTACGCTAAAGCTATTTTAGAAGAATGTTATAGAAGCAATATAGATAAACTAATACTGACTAATTGCTGCGATAGCATAAGACGTCTTTATGATATTTTAAAAAGAGAAAATACATTTAAATTTCTTTATTTAATGGATTTTCCTAGGAAATTAAATACTACTTCTTTTTACCTATATGAAAAAGAAATATATGAACTTATCCACAGTTTAGAGGCTTTTTTGAACAAAAATTTTAATTCTCATGCTCTTTATTTAAATATATGCAGTAAGCAAAATAATTTTAATAAAAATAATGAATTAGATAAGGAAGCTACTGACTCTATTTTGATAATGGGAGCACCTTTAAGCCCTTCTTTATCTTTTACTTTAAACTTTTCTAAATATAAAGTAATAGACAAAACCTGCACAAATTACTCTTTAGACTATAGTAAATTTAGAGTACCTTCTCAAAATTATTTAATTAAAGAGTATGCAAAGATAGTTTTGTCACAATTTCCATGTATGAGAATGTGCGATATAAGTAAAAGACAGGATTTCTTATATAAGAATAATTTAAATATAAAGGGTATAATATATAATACTTTAAAATTTTGTGATTATTATTCTTTTGAATATGCAAGCTTAAAATCCTCTAGTTCTATTCCGATTCTTAAATTAGAAACAGATTTTTTAAATCAAAATAATGGCCAAATTTCAACAAGAATAGAAGCTTTTTTGAATCCTTAGAAAAAGCTTCTATTAATAGTAAACCTTCAAAAAATGAAATGAATTCTATTTACTTCGCAGGTTTAGATAGCGGTTCAACTTCAACTAATGTTGTAATTATAGATGATAAAAATAATATTCTTTCTTTCTCAGTAGTAAAAACCGGTGCAAAGAGTATTAATGGAGCATATAAAGCCCTAGAAGAATCTTTAAACAAATGCAATCTAAAAAAGGATGATTTAAAATATGTGGTGTCTACAGGTTATGGAAGAGAAACTGTTGATTTCTCTGATGAAACTATAACGGAAATAACTTGTCACGCAAAGGGAGCTTATTACATAAATAATAATGTAAAAACTATTATTGATATAGGTGGACAAGATAGCAAAGTTATAAACTTAGATTCCAAGGGTAATGTAAAAGAATTTGCCATGAATGATAAGTGTGCCGCTGGCACAGGAAGATTTCTTGAAAACATGTGTAAAGTCCTTGATATGCCTGTAGATGCTATGGGAGATGAATGTCTTAAATGGAAAGAAAACCTAACTATCACAAGTATGTGTACTGTATTTGCTGAGTCCGAAGTTGTCTCTTTAATTGCAGAAAATAAAGAAACTCCTGATATTGTTCATGGAATATGTAAATCAGTATCAACTAGGGTTTTATCTCTATTAAACCGGGTTATCAAAGACCCAACAGAATTGAAATCAAATGAAATAATGATGACAGGTGGAGTTGCAAAAAATATTGGTGTTGTTAAAACTCTTGAAAAACTACTAAATAATAATTTATACATCCCTAAAGAACCTCAAATCATCGGTGCTCTAGGTGCTGCTATTTATGCTAAAGATAAATATTTCAATAGATAAATAATTTAAATAGTCTGCTTTTAAGGATTACCTTATTTTAATAAAAATTTCTATTAAACTAGTTATAATACGTATTTTTACATTTATAAGCGTAATCCTTATAGTCAAATTATTATGTTGGAGTTTTAATTTATTTTAATTTTCCGATTCTACTAAATGGTAACAATATAAAATGGGCTTTTCCCTTTATATCCTTAGAATCTATATACTTGTTATTCCAATAACGAGCATCTAAAGAATTTCCTCTATTATCCCCTAAAAATAAGAATTTGCCCTCAGGTACCTTAAATGATACGCCAGTATTTCCACCATCTTGAACCACGTAAGATTCCTCCTGTTTAGCGCCATTTATATAAACAGTACCATCCTCTGATATGTCAACTTTATCTCCTGGTATTCCTATAAGTCTTTTTATAAGCATAGATCCTAATTCATTAGAATAAAATACTACAATATCTCCCCTTTGCAACTTATCTCTATTGTAGACCTTTGTAACTCCAATTTTATCCCCAGGTTTTATAGTAGGATACATGGATCCTGTTGGAACGTTTATAAAAAAGAATAAAAATGTATTTATAAAAATAGCTATTATTACTGCAGCAGCTATAGGAACAATCCATTCCTTAAAAATTTTTTTCATATAACAATCTCCTCTCAAAATCTTCTTTATAAATTTTACCTACAACCATTATATTATATCACCTATCTTATTTATGTTCACTAATAAAAATACTATTCACTTAAATAGCTTGATCTAAGCTAAATGCTTTTATATAGCAAAAAATACAAAATATACGTAGCAAACTGTATCTACGTATATTTTTATATCAATAATCTTAGAAATTATCACATAACATCTCAAAATAACTTTGAGGGTGGGCACAAGCAGGACATAATTTAGGAGCTTTTTTTCCTTCATAAATATATCCACAATTTTCACATTTCCATAGAATATCTTCATCTTTTTCAAAAACTTTATTATTTTCAATATTTGATAATAATTTTCTAAATCTCTCTTCATGATGTTTTTCAACAGAAGCGATATTTTTAAATACATTAGCTATTTCTGTAAAACCTTCTTCTTTTGCAACTCTTGAAAACTCAACGTATAATTCTGACCATTCTTCATTTTCACCCTCAGCTGCCGCAAGTAAATTTTCCTTAGTATTATCTAAGGTTATAGGATATGTTGCTGTAATCTCAATACCCTCGTGCTTAAAGTCCTCTTTTAAAAACTTAATAAATCTCTTAGCATGTTCTTTTTCATTGTCCGCAGTTTCTATAAATATATTTGCAATTTGAACATATCCTTCTTTCTTTGCAACAGATGCATAATAAGTATATCTGTTTCTTGCCTGAGACTCTCCTGCAAAAGATTTTAGTAAGTTCTCAGAAGTTTTACTTCCCTTTAATGAATTCATAAAAAACACCTCCAGTTATATTATTTATAATTTAAAATTAATTAATCATAAATTCATTATGAAATTATAATTTCAAAACTTTTTTATTATTTTGTATATTAAATATTTTTGTAATTTAAAATATAATCAGTAGCTATTTAATATAAAAAAATATATAATAAACACTATAGTATTAAACAAATGGAGAGGATGTTATGGGCAATTATATTATTAAAAAAATTTTAAACAACAACGCAGTTATAGCCACAAAAGATGATGTAGAAGTCATCTTAACCGGAAAAGCCATAGGCTTTGACTTAAAAAAAGACTCAATAATACCTAATTATAGAATAAATAGTGTATTTGTAAAAGCTTCAAGTACTAATGAAGATTATACTAGTATATTAAATTCAATAGACAAAAATATTCTAGGCATATCCGAGGAAATAATCTACATGTGCGAAGAAAAATTAAAGGTAAAATTAAATAAAGCCATACATATCTCACTTCCAGACCATATTAGTTTTGCAATAACACGTTTAAAACAAAATATAAAAATAGAAAACCCTTTTTTAAAAGATCTGGCTATATTATATCCTAAAGAATACGAATTAGCCTCTAAGGCAGTTTCTCTAGTTAACAATCGACTTGGAATAAGATTTCCTGATGGTGAAATCGGTTTTATCTGTCTTCACATAAATGCTGCTATACATTCCCAAAATGTCAATGAGTCCATATCTTATACAAAAAAGATAAATGAAACAATAACTCTTATTTCCAAATTATTAAAAAGAGATTTTGACAAAAACAGCATGGAATACGTGAGAACTGTAACCCATTTAAAGTTTATGTTAGAAAGAACCCTAAGTGGCAAACCAATTAAAAACCCATTACTAAATAGCATTAAAAAAGAATTTTACCACGAGTTTGATACAGGTATTAAAATAGCATTGAAAATTGAATCCTTATTTAATGTACGAGTTTCCGAAGATGAAATTGGTTATATTGCCTTACATTTAAAAAGGCTTTGTGAAATTTAGAAAAAGCATTATGAGCTTAAGAATTATTAAATTCTTTTAGCTCATAGCTTATATATTCTCAAACTATGAATTAAGTAATTATGAAATAAATCATATTTTATATATCATAATACAAATATACTAAATATTGTAATAAAAATCAATTTATTACATTCTATCTGATAAATTTACCTTTTACTGAATTTTAAAACCACATCTTTATATGCTTTAACTTCTTTATCTACAATATAAGACAGAATTTTAAATTTATCCAAATTAGTAACAAGAAGAATTGTCATTGTGGAAAAGCCCTTTCCCTCTATTAGTTTTTTATCTATTTTCATAATAGGATCCCCTATCTTAACATTTTCTCCTTCTTCTTTTAGCCTAAGAAACCCTTCACCTTTTAATAAAACTGTATCTATACCTATGTGAACTAATATCTCAGCTCCAGCTTTATTAGTAATTACAAAAGCATGATTTGTTGGAAATATAACGTTTAATTTTCCATCTACAGGAGAATAAATTATGTCTCCTTGTAATTCTATAGCTATGCCATCCCCTGCTAATTTATCCGAAAACACCTTATCTTTAACTTTTGACAATTCTAATGTCTTCCCATCTGCTGGTGATACTAATTTATAGTTTTTTTTAATGAATTCTAACATTTAAATTTCCTCCCTTATATTTGAACTAAGAAATATAATTAATTTATATTTTAACTTATATTTATTAGAATCAATTAATAATATGTAAATATAAACTATTTTAAAAAATCTATTTTGAGGGGGTATTAAAATGGCTAGTAACTATAATAACAAAATATTGTCAAGTCTACAAAAGCTTGGAAAGGCATTAATGACACCAGTTGCTGTTCTTCCTGCTGCAGGCTTACTTCTAAGGCTTGGGCAACAAGATGTGTTAAACTTACCATGGATGGCACAAGCTGGAGATGCTATATTTGCTAACTTACCACTTATATTTGCTATAGGTATTGCTGTTGGATTAGCTGATGAGAATAACGGTATTTCAGGTTTAGCTGCTGCAGTTGGTTACTTTGTTTTAACAAAAGTTTCCTTAACTTTCAATGATAAAATTGACATGGGAGTACTTGCTGGAATCATTGTAGGTGTATTAGCTGCTCACTTATATAATAAATACAAGACTATAAAACTTCCTGATTTCTTGGGATTTTTTGGAGGTAAACGTTTTATTCCAATTATAACTTCTATTTATTCACTATTACTTGGTATTTTAACAGGCTATGTATGGCCTCATATTCAAGGGTGGATAAGTATACTAGGTAACTCAATTGCTTCTTCTGGCTCTGTTGGCGCATTCTTTTATGGATTATTAAATAGACTTTTGATTCCATTTGGCCTACATCATGTTATTAACCCTATCATTTGGCTTCAATGCGGTGATTTTACAAACGCAGCAGGTAAAGTATTCCACGGAGATCTTACAAGATTTTTCCAAGGAGACCCAACTGCTGGGACTTTTATGACAGGTTTCTTCCCAATTATGATGTTTGGTCTTCCTGCAGCTTGTATTGCAATGATAGTAGCTGCTAAAAAAGAAAATAAGAAAGCAGTTACTGGTATGCTACTTGGGGTTGCTTTTACTTCTTTTCTAACTGGTGTAACTGAACCTATAGAATTTTTATTTATGTTCTTATCACCACTACTTTACGTTATTCACAGTATTTTAACCGCAATTTCACTTGCAGTTACTGCAATGTTTGGTATAAAATCAGGCTTTACTTTTTCAGCTGGTGCAATAGATCTTGGCTTAAACTGGGGTATTTCAACTAAACCTCTACTTCTATTATTAGTAGGTTTGATTTTCAGCTTAATTTATTTCTTCGTATTCTTATTTTTAATAAAAAAATTAAATATTCCTACTCCAGGCAGAGAAGATAATGAAGAAATTTCAACTTTATCTGGTCTTAATAACAAAGAACTAGAAAACAAAGCTTCTAAAATATTACAAGCAATAGGTGGAAAAGATAACATCTCTTCAATAGATGCCTGCATTACTAGAATTAGATTAATATCTAAAGATCCATCAAAAGTAAATGAAATTGAACTTAAAAAATTAGGAGCTACTGGTATTATGAAAATGGGTTCAAATAACTATCAGATAATTGTAGGAACTGTGGCTGACCCATTAGTAACTTATATTAAAGACTTAATGAAATAATAAATGTACCTACTAAAAGAGGTGATCCTTTGCTTAAAAGATTTTTAGATTGTAATTCATCAGATTTTTTAAAATGAATAAAAGAGAAATTTTAGATTCTATTAAAAATAGCGAGGGTAGGATTATTGTTTCAGAAATAATTGGAATGGCAATGTCCTTATTTTACGGTGTTAGTAATGCAGAACTTTCCTGCGCTTTTGGTAGCGATATACTTCTTTTAAATATGTTTGACATAGATAATCCTAGTTTTTTTGATATTAAAGTAGATAAAAAAGAGGATATTATAAGCGAAATAAAAATGTTAACAGGAAGGCTTATAGGGGTTAACTTAGAACCTGTAGACAGTAGTAATTATACCTTTTCCAAACTTAATTCCATTTCAAAAGGAAGACTTGCTACGAAGGAAAATGCAAAAAAACTAAAAGACATGGGAGCAGATTTTATTTTTCTTACTGGAAACCCTAATACCGGTGTTACAAATAAAGAAATAATAAAAAGTCTATCCTCTATAAAAGAAGAAGTTAAAGATAGTATTATACTAGTTGCAGGTAAAATGCATTCTTCCGGAATAGATAGTGAAGGTAATCAAAATATATTAACTAAAAAAGACATATTAGAGTTTAGTAAAAGTGGTGCTGATATAATTCTTCTACCTGCTCCTGGAACAGTTCCCGGCATAACTTTAGATTATGCTAAAGAAATCATTGATTATTGTCATAGTCTTAATTTATTAACCATTACTTCCATTGGAACTTCTCAAGAAGGAGCAGATGAAAGCACACTAAAAAATATAGCTTTAATGTGCAAAATGGCAGGTACTGATCTTCACCATTTAGGGGACTCAGGTTACACTGGTATTTGCATTCCAGAAAATATAATGCATTACAGCATAGCTATAAGAGGAAAAAGACATACTTATATGAGGATGGCAAGGTCTATAAATAGATAATCTTTTTATTTTTCTCTTAAAATTAATAAACACTGGTTTTTATATATAAACCAGTGTTTATTATAAATTAAATAATTATTTAAAATCACCGCTTACTTATTTTAAAATTACAGTTTAGTGTCATCTACCCCGTCTAACCAAGCTTTGGCTGGATCTATAACGCTTTTTATGCATCCATCTTCAAAAGGATTTTTTAAATTTGCAATTTGTAGAAGTTCTAAGAAGCTTTTACTTCCACCCTCTTTACATAGTCTTAAATAATCACTCCAAGCTTCTTTTCTATTTTCATTAGCTTTAACCCAAAATTGTAAAGCACAAACCTGAGCTAAAGTGTAATCTATATAATAGAAAGGCATTTGGAATATATGACTTTGTTTAAACCAAAATCCACCTCTATTTAAGAAATCATTGTCTTCATAATCCCTACTAGGTAAGTATTTCTTTTCAATCTCTCTCCAAGCTGATTTTCTCTCCTTTGGTGTAGCTTCCGGATTTTCATATACAAAATGTTGAAATTCATCTACTGTAACACCATAAGGAACAAAATTCAAAGCACTGCCCAAATGATAAAATTTGTATTTACGCTCATCTTCTTTAAAGAACAACTTCATCCAAGGCCATGTGAAAAATTCCATACTCATAGAGTGTATTTCTGCAGCTTCAGAAGTAGGAAAAGCATACTCTGGTATTTCATAATTTCTACTTGTATATACCTGAAATGCATGACCAGCTTCATGAGTAAGTACATCTACATCTCCAGAAGTTCCATTAAAGTTTGAGAATATAAATGGAGATTTGTATTTACCTATATAAGTACAATATCCTCCACCTGCTTTTCCCTTTTTGCTAACTAAATCCATAAGTTCATGGTCTATCATAAAATTAAAAAACTCGTTAGTTTCAGGAGAAAGTTCTTTATACATAGTTTTTCCGTTATTTACTATCCAATCTGAATCTCCCTTTGGAACTGCATTTCCCGTTAAAAATTTTAATGGTTCATCGTAGTATTTAAGTTCATTAAGATCTAATCTTTTAGCTTGTCTCTTTTTTAATTCTTCAGATACTGGAACCATGTATTTTAAAACTTGTTTCCTATAATTTGCTACCATTTTTGCATCATAATCTGATCTCATCATTCTTAAGTAGCCAAGTTCAACAAAATTTTTATAGCCAAGCTTTTTAGCCATTTTATCTCTAACTTTAACTAACTCATCGTATATCTCATCAAATTTCTCTTCATTTTCCACATAAAAATTAGTTGAAGCCTCATAAGCTCTTTTTCTCATAGCTCTGTCTTTTGACTGCATAAAAGGTTCTAATTCTGATAAATTTCTTTCTTCCCCTTCAAACATTATCTTAGCTGATGCTTTAAGTTTATCATATTCTGTAACTAATTTATTTTCCCTTTGAAGATCCTCTACAATTTCCATTTTAAAAGTCTTCAACTGCATTTTTGCCAATCTAAAAAGCTGCTCTCCATATTTCTCTGCTAGTTGTTCTTTAAATTTAGAACTTATTAAAGCCTTATAATACTCTGATATAACTCCCTCATATAAAGGCATATTTTCATCCATAAATTCCTTTTCTTTTTCATAAAACTCATCTACGGTGTTTATGGAGTTTCTGATTCCAACAAGTTCGGCCATAGTTTCAACTTCATATCTTAAATCATTTATTTTTTTAAAAACATCCTCTGCTTCAGAAAAATCCTTGGCATCTTTTAAATTTTCTATTAAGCCCTTAAAATCTTCTTTAACCTTCTCCATATCTGGTCTTTCATATTTATAATCTTTAAATTTCATCACAATTCCCCCCTAAAATTAAAAATAATAATAAAACCACTTATATACTGCTTATATATAAGCAGTAATCTTATAGCTACCATTTTATCATATTTTCATAATATTTAAAATTTTATTTTATATTTCCTTATATACTTTTTATTATACAATATTTTAATTTATGTAAAAATAAAATATAGGAATTACTACAAAATATTTAATAGCACTTCCTATATTTCTTATTTATTATGCTTTAATAATTAATCTTAATTTTTGTGCATACTTTATTATTAATTTCTATGTTATCCTTGTGGTAAATGTCTACCATTTTTTCGTCTTCAATATCTACACCTTCCTTTTCTTCATATATGTTTTTCTCTTCATCACTTTCTTCCTTTTGATTCTCATAACCTATAGCTTTATTATCAGCTTTTTTTAACTGTTGAAAATTCAATTTATTAATATGACCAATACCAAATAAGCATAAAGATACTCCACCATATATAAATATATATTTACATATATCTGGAATTAGTTGTCTTGGCAATAACTGTTTTATTACTTCAGAATATTCATACCCCTTTGAAACATACTGGGTTATATCTTTTTTAAAAGCACTATATTCAGTATCAAAAGATAATTTCCTTGCTACTGCTACCCTCTGCTGTTCACCACCTCTGAGTAATGTTTGCATTAAGCATTATTATTTGCTTTTCTAAGGCTTTATTCAAAACTATTTTGGTGTAAATAATACTCTCCATCCCGCCTCTTCTAAGATGTGTATCTTTTATTTTACCGATAAAAAATCTTTCTAATTCAGGCATCATAATATCAAGGATAATTATATCAAAGTCCTCTTTACTGCAAATCCCTATAGCCTCCATACCATCAGAGGCTTCAACAATATTACTTACTTCAAATATTAATTTTATTTTCTCAATTGCATATTTTAAATATACTTATTTTACTTATTATCTCATACTAATGTCACTGTTTTTGAAGAATTCTTGTGAATAATTTCTAAATTAGAAATGCTCTTTAAATAAAGAATTCTTCCTTTATTTAAAGAGCATTTCTTTCACCTTAGAAGCTTAAAGGATTATAGTTTTTCAACTTCCTTTAAAAGTTCCTCCACCAAATCTTCTTCCTTAACTTTTCTTAAAATCTCTCCCTTTTTAAATATTAGTCCCTCACCTTTTCCACCTGCTATGCCAATATCCGCTTCCCTAGCTTCTCCAGGTCCATTTACTATACACCCCATTACAGCTACCTTAATATTCTTTTTACAATCCTTTAATCTATTCTCTACTTCCTTAGCTATATTTATAAGATCTATTTGAGTTCTACCACAAGTAGGACAAGACACAAATCTAACTCCATCTTCTAAATACCCTAAGGATTTTAAAATTTCACGGCCAACTTTAACTTCATCAAGTACATCTCCAGTTAAAGAAACTCTTATAGTATCCCCTATACCTTCTGATAAAAGGGCACCTAGCCCTAAACTTGATTTTATAGTTCCTCTCCATAAAGTTCCAGCTTCTGTAACTCCCAAATGAAGTGGATAATTTACTTTTTCACAAATCAACCTGTAGCTCTCTATCATTTGCATTACATCAGAGGATTTTATTGAAATGCATATATCGTAAAAATCCAAATCTTCTAATATTTTTACATGCTTTAATGCACTTTCAACTAAAGCCTCAGGACAAACTCTTTTATATTTTTCTAAAACTTCTTTTTCCAAAGATCCAGAATTAACCCCAATTCTAATAGGAATCCCTGCTTTTTTTGCAGCATCTACTACAGATTTTATTCTGTCTACACTTCCTATATTTCCTGGATTGATTCTCAAAGCATCAACACCATTTTCTATAGACTTAAGGGCCAGCTTATAATCAAAATGTATATCTGCAACTAATGGAATATGAATTCTTTCTTTTATTTCTTTTATTGCCTTTGCAGCATCCATATCGGGAACTGCACATCTTATAATATCGCAGCCCTCTTTCTCTAATTCAAGTATTTGAGAAACTGTAGCCTCAACATCTCTTGTATCAGTGTTTGTCATAGATTGCACAGTTATTTTTGAATCTCCACCTATATATATATTACCTAACTTTATTTTCCTTGTTACTTTTCTATCCATAATTATTCTCCTTTAATAATGTGATTATAATAATTATTTATTATATCTAAATAATTCATCTATATAATTTTTGAAATTATATTGTTTCAAATTTATTATGGTTAATCTCCATATTAAGTATAATATATTATTTTAATTTATGAAACAAAGTACATCTAAGAAATTAAAAAAGTCTATGAAGTTATCCACTCCTAGACTTTTTAAAATAATATTTATTTTGTTAATCAGGCATTAAAATAAATCTAAGTATAAATAATAAAGCCATTACGTACATTAAAGGATGTACTTCTTTTCTTTTTCCAGTAAAAATTTTTATTACTGGATATGTAATTAAGCCTGCTGCTATACCATTTGCTATGCTGTAGCTAAAAGGCATCATAGAAATTGTGAAAAAAACAGGTATTGTTTCTGTCATATCACTAAAATCTATTTCCTTTACAGTAGTTAGCATTAGTGCACCTACAATTATAAGCGCTGGTGCTGTGGCACTTGATGGAATAACTCCAACTATGCCACTGAAAAACAAGGATATTAGAAACATAATTCCTACAACTACATTTGATAGACCAGTTCTAGCACCTTCTGAGATTCCTGCCGAAGACTCTACAACTGTTGCTAAAGTTACAGTTCCTAGCATTCCTCCTATAGTAGTTG
This sequence comes from Haloimpatiens sp. FM7315, assembly GCA_041861885.1. Taxonomy (NCBI): domain Bacteria; kingdom Bacillati; phylum Bacillota; class Clostridia; order Eubacteriales; family Clostridiaceae; genus Haloimpatiens; species Haloimpatiens sporogenes. Next base: position 659,425 of record JBGVUE010000001.1, on the reverse strand, counting down.
CTACTGCATCTGAAGTTAATGCTTTTCTAAGCCTTCTTACGTTCCCTTTTTCATCAACCATTCCTGATTTTTGTGCAGTTCCAACAAGTGTACCTATAGTATCAAATAAATCAACTAAACTAAGAGTTATAACTACCATTAGAATACTTAAAATTGCTCCAGCAATGCCAGTTCCGTTATGATTAACAAGTCCTTTAAAATCAAATGCAAAAAATGTTTGTCCAAAAGTAGGAGCAGAAAAAACTTAACTCCAACTAATTTAGTAACACCCATAGGTATTCCTATAATAGTAGTAATAAGTATTCCTATAAGCATAGCGCCTTTAACATTTCTAGCCATTAAAACTGAAACTATTATTATACCAATTAAAGTAAGTACAGTAGATGGATTTGTGAAATCCCCAAAGCTAACCAAAGTACTTGGATTTGCAACAACAATACCACCGCTTTTCAAACCAATAAGAGCTACAAAAAGTCCAATACCTGCAGTTATTGCAAGCTTTAAATTATGTGGTAAACACTCTATAATTTTTTCTCTTATAGAAGTTAGGGTTATTACAATAAATATAATTCCAGATATTAAAACTGCAGCTAGTCCTTGCTGCCAAGAATATCCTAACTTTAAACACACATTATAGGAAAAAAATGCAGTAAGCCCAATTCCCGGTGCCAAAACAAAGGGCAAGTTAGCAAATAAGCCCATTATAAAAGTACCTATAGCCGCTGCCAAACAAGTAGAGGCAAAAGCTGAAGCCACAACTGGATCTGTTGTAATTGACAAAGCTGCTGCTGCATCACCCTTTAACCCGGCTGCATTCATACCTCCCATTTTTAAAATATTAGGAATTACTAACAGTGCATATGCAACTGTAACAAAAGAAGTAAGCCCTCCTATTATTTCTGTTCTAAAACAAGTACCATTTTCTTTTAATTTGAAAATTTTTTCCATCTTTTTAATCATATTTTTTTATCCTCCGCTTTTACTTAATCTTTAATTTAATCTTAAGTAAGCCTCAGTTCTATCTAATGAATTACACAAAAAGCTAGTATTGAAGGTAAATCAATACTAGCTTACAAATAACATAGAATATATGCAATTAAAGTACATGACAACCCATAGAGAGAATTTTTTACGGCTTTCTCGTAGAAACTTCTGAACCTTATTTTCAGAATTATATGGAATATTTACTTATTAAATTTTAATTAAAAGTATAATAACATAAATTTATATATAAATCAATATTTTTGATTTACAACATTCCTTAAAAGTACATTACTGCATTAATACTTTCAGAATTTATATGTTTTCAAACTTGTAATAAATTAGAGTGTTATATTAACTACTTAATTGGTAACAAGAATAATACCGCAAAAAAATGAAATACGCTTGCTGTTAGCACAAAAACATGCCAAATAGAATGAGCATATGGCATATTTTTCTTAGAATAAAAATAGGACCCTAGGGTATAAGTAACTCCACCTGCCACTAACATTACTAAACTAATAGTTGATATTGAAACATACAGTTTTTTAAGAGAAATAACTATGAACCATCCCATAATTATATAAATAAGTGTAGATATTTTTCCTAACTTACCATCCTCAAGCTCTTCATGTTTACTTAATACTATGGCTTTAAAAACTATGCCCAAAATTGCAAGTCCCCATTCAATTCCAAATATTGTCCATCCTAAAGGTCCTCTTAGCACTGTTAAAGTAAAAGGTGTATAAGTTCCTGCTATTAATAAAAATATAGACGAATGATCAAAAACCCTCATTACCTTTTTTGCTTTTTTTGCTTGTATACTATGATATAACGTAGAAAAAATATATAGTAATATGAGGTTTGAACCAAATATTGTAAATGAAACAATATGCCAAGCGTTCCCATAAATACAGGAATATACAATCAAAATTACAAGTGCAGCTATTGCCCCTAGAGCTCCAACTCCATGAATTATTGCATTTGCAATTTCTTCACCTTTAGTATAATACTTATTAACCATAAATCATCCTCCTCTATAAAAATTCACATAAAGATTAATTTTATCTAATCATTTAAATATACTTAGGATTATATTAGTTTTATTTTAATATAAAATCAAAACAATAGCACCTTAAAGGTGCTATTAATATAATCAAATTCAAATAAAAATGTAAAAATCATATATTTATATTATATCACGGTTAATTATTAATTGCTTTTTAAATAAAGTAATTAACAATTATTTCATATTATAAATATAGTTTTATATAGAGGATTCTATAACTATCTAACTTATTATATTAAATATATAGTTTATTTAATAACTATATCCTTCCCTTGTTTGCGCCATTTTGCAAATTCAGCAGTGGCAGTAAAAAGTACATCTGTAGAAGAGTTAAGTGCAGTTTCAAAAGAATCTTGTAACACCCCTACAATAAATCCTACTCCTACAACTTTAATTGCAATATCATTAGGAATTCCAAACAAACTACAAGCAAGTGGTATTAGAAGAAGTGACCCACCTGCAACTCCTGAAGCACCACAGGCAGATACCGCCGATAATACGCTTAAAATTACAGCTGTAGCTAAATCCACTTTAATTCCAAGGGTATTTACAGCTGCAAGAGTTAAAATTGAAATTGTAATAGCTGCTCCGCCCATATTAACAGTGGCTCCTAAGGGAATTGATACTGAGTAAGTATCTGTATCTAGCCCAAGTTTTTCACAAAGACTCATATTTACAGGAATATTAGCTGCAGAGCTTCTTGTAAAAAATGCAGTTATTCCACTTTCTTTTATGCATTTAAAAACAAGAGGAAAAGGATTTTTTCTTATATTCAAATATACGATTATTGGATTTGCTACAAGAGCAACAAATAACATACATCCAATTAAAAGCATAAGAAGCCTTCCATAACCAAGTAATGCTTTTATACCGCTTGTAGTTATGGCATCAAAAACTAAACCCATAATTCCAAGGGGAGCTAAATTAATAATCCATTTTACCATTTTTGATAAGGCATCTGAAAAATTATTAATCATAGTTTTTGTAGATTCTGCAGCATTTTTTAATGCAAGTCCTAAAAGCACTGCCCATGCTAAAATACCAATGTAATTTGCATTATAAACTGCCTTAACAGGGTTATCTACTATATTTAATAAAAGAGCCTTTAATACCTCAACTACTCCACCAGGAGGCGTTAAACTATTATTAGCACCAGCAAGTTCAATAGTTACAGGGAAAATAAAACTTGCAACAACTGCAACAAATCCTGCTATAAATGTGCCTAAAAGATATAAAATAACAATTGATTTCATATTAGTCTCTTGTCCTTTTTTATGCTGTGATATAGCAGATGTAACTAAAAATAATACAAGTACTGGAGCAATAGCCTTTAATGCCCCTACAAATAAAGAACCTAAAATCACAATTGGTTTTGCTTCATTAGGAATGGTAATAGCTAATATAATTCCAATAACAAGTCCTACAAAAATTCTTTTTACTAAACTTAAATCATTCCATTTTTTAATAAAATTCCTCATACGCTTTCCATCTCCTTTTGTGTATCTCATTCTACTTTAATCTTAAGTGAACCTCAAAAATCTTATTTATTCAAATAATTTCCATATAAAGAAATATAAATAAAATAAATCCTTTTGTCACTTGAGTTTTAGTAGATACATTATATCAAATTTTCTGAAATTTGAACATATATTTATTTTGGAAATTCATTCTTTTTAATGATTTATTGCTTTAATTCGCTAAAGTCAAGCTTAAAATTAATAAAAAAATTATAATAATTATTCAATGAATGACAATTATTATAATTCCCTCTTTATATTTTTTTATTTTATTATCTCAGCTCGTCTTAAATTTTGATTTACAACTACAGCTATAACATTATTAGAATCCAGATTTTTTACACTGTATATCCACCCAAAATTCAAATTAATTCTATCTTTTTCTAAGTTCTTTGAAGGAATAGCATAAATCTTCATTAGTTCCTCTTTAGTAAGCTTTTTATTATTTTCATCAATAGTAAAGCTTTGAGATACTTTTCCAATAGGCTTATCTAAATCTTTAAGAGCAAAGGATTTATCTGTTATAGAATAAGTCTTTCCTCCAAAAGATATTTCTTTAAAATTTTCCTCATTTAAAGTGTATTTTGGAAGAGTTTTTTCTTCTTTTATGTTTTTACTAGCACTTTCTATTAACTGTTTTGTTTTAGAACACCCGGCAAAATTAATAAATAGAGAAATTAAAATTATATTAATTACAAAAATAACAATTTTCTTCATTATTTTTCACCTCATTTTATCCCCTTATATTTCCTTATAAAGCTCTGATTTGCCAAAAATATGTTAACCGTCCCTAATTACTCTTAACTTTTATTTGTGAAAAACATGTTAACCGTCCCTAATTACTCTTAACTTTTATTTGTGAAAAACATATTAACCGTCCCTAACTATTTTTTACTCTTCTATAGTTTTTATATAGGAATTCAAAGTTACAAAATAATATAATAAATAAATTACAGTATAAACAATAACTATATAAACATAGCTTTTCATAACATCTAATAAAAGCATTTTACCAAGGGCATAAGCCGCCGGACATGCACTAATAACGGCAATTAAAAGAGGTTCTCCAAATAGTATCATAAGTTCTTTTGAAACAGATTTCTTTATTTCTTTTTTGCTTACACCTATTTTCATTAAGGTTTTATATTTACTTTTATCTTCTCTAGCTTCCATATTCAATTTGAAGTAAATTATACTTCCCGTTGCCATAATAAATAAAGCCCCAATGAAAAGTCCTATAAAGGCCATCATCCCCAAAAGTTTTAATCCATCAGCATAGTGGTCATAAAATGTAACAACTCTACTGTCTTTAGGCATCTTATTAATTAAATCGTAGGAAAAATCTTTTGAAGATAAATCATCTTTAATAACACATGCTTTTATATTAATAACACTGCCTTTAGATGAATTTTTTATTAATTCATTAAATACACTATCTTTTACAACTACCGTTTCATCAAAATGATCAAGAGCTATAAAAGGTTTAAAATCAGAGCCTGTAATTTTCATGTTATATTCTTTGCCTTTTAATTTTATCTTTATCTCTTTATTTATAACTTTTGCCCCAGATACAAAATTTTGAACTTCAACAAAATAACAATCCTGAGAAGAATTAAGTTTAGCTCTTCTTTCATTATTTTGGTGAGCATTTATAGCATTAAATGCACTTTCATTTATTACATAAAATTTCCCATCTTGCTTTAAATTAGGTTCAACTCCTGTAAGATTTAGTATCTTAATTTCATCCTTACTTTTAATCTCTGTTTTGCTATGTTTTTTTAATATATCTTCAAAAGTTTTATCTGCTGCTTTTGTGTTAAAATATTCTACAGAAAAAGGTCTCATATATCTTGAATTTTTTTCGCATCTAGAGTAACTTCCAATACATGTAATTAATGCACATAAAGCTACGGTTGTAGTAATTGCTATAATGCTTAATGCCCCTATATTACCTCTGTATCTGTAATATAACTGAGATACTGAAATTAATCTGGTACCTTTATATAGCTTTTTCTCATTTTTCTTATTAATGTGAATTACAAAGGAAGTTGTAGATGTGAAAAATAGCACAATTCCTATTACAACAAGGGCTATTACAATTGGTACTTTAAAAAAATCATTAGGCATCTTTATAGCAGCTAAATAATATCCATATCCAAGACATACTATAGAAGCTACTCCTAAAACCACTGTTAAAAGTGATACCTTAACTCCTCTTTCCACTTTCTTTGAAGCATTAAATAAATTTATAAGGCTACTATTTCTTATTAAAATAGCTCCATGAATTGCTATAAGTAGAAAAATTCCAGCAAATATTTCTGAAGTTAATTTTATAGCTTTTAAATTATACTCAAAAGAAACCTCTGACGTAACCTTAATCATAAAATATAATAGCATTATAAATAACTTTGTAAACATTAAGCCAAATACAATACCCGTTACAAAAGCTAATACCATTATAATTGCATTTTCTAAAAAATTAAGTCTTGAAACTTGCTTTGAGGACATACCAAGAAGCATATAAGTTGCAAATTCTTTTTTCTAGATTTAATAAAAAATGAATTTGAATACCATATAAAAAAGCTGAAAAAACAACAATCATTGTTGCTCCTAAATTAAAAAGAATTATAAATTTTTTAACTCCTCCAAGGTTAGCTTGTATATTTTTGTTAAATACTATAGACATAAATAAGTAAATTACAAACACGCTAAAGGAACAGCTTAAAAAATAAGCCCAGTAGTTTTTAAAATTGCTTTTCATATTTCTAAAAGCCATATTAAATATCTTCATTAATATCCCCTCCTATTACTGCAAGAACCTTCATAAGTTTTTGATAAAATTCCTTTCTAGACATATCACCTTTATATATTTCATTAAATAGCTTACCATCTTTTATAAATATAACCCTTTTACAATAAGATGCTGCAAAAGTATCATGAGTTACCATAAGTATTGTTGCATTGTTTGTTTCATTTAGATCCTTAAGTGCACATAAAAGCTCTTTAGAAGATTTGGAATCCAATGCCCCTGTAGGCTCATCCCCTAAAATCAAAGATGGGTTTGATATTATAGCTCTTGCCGCAGCTGCACGCTGTTTTTGCCCACCTGAAACTTCGTAAGGATGTTTATTTAATATTTCACTTATTCCAAGTTTTGTAGTTATCTCTTCAAGGCTTTTTCTAATTTCTTTATAAGGCACATTAGAAAGTGCCAAAGGTAATACAATGTTTTCTTTCAGCGTCATATTGTCTAATAGGTTAAAATCTTGAAAAATAAAACCCAGCTTTTTTCTTCTAAATTCTGATAAATTTGGTTCTCTAAGTTTTGTTATATCCTTTCCATCTATTTTCACAATACCTGATGTAGGTTTATCAATGGTAGAAATCACATTTAAAAAGGTGGTTTTTCCTGAACCAGAAGGCCCCATTATGCCCACAAATTCCCCTTTGTTAACCTTTAAATCTATATTCTTTAGCGCAGTATACTTAATTCCACCAAATTTTGAACCATATACCTTTTTCAAAGCTTCAATATTTAATACTTCCATTTTTTAACTTCCTCTCCCTATGTTATTAATTATCTATAATTTATTTTCTATAATTTATTTTCTATAATTTATTTTCTATAATTTTTAATATAAAAACGGCAAAAACATGTTAACCGTCCCCAACATTTTTGCTGCTTTACTTAACAAAAACATGTTAACCGTCCCCAACAACTATTTCCTCCCCGCACACTTATTATATAAAAAAAGCAAAATGCTTAGCCACATTTTGGCCTTACATTTTGCAATTTAAACTTACATTTTTGTAATGTTAAAAAAATCTTTCAAAACAATTTTAAGTTTTTAAGTTTGTCCTAATTGCGAAACTTATAAAAAAATTGTTAACCGTCCCCAATTTGCCTTGTCCCCAATTTACCTAAATTAAAATTAATTGTTAACCGTCCCCTTTTCCCACTTTGGGAAATGAACATAAAGTGTGGTATTTCTACCATAGCTAGATTTAATGGTTATGTAGTGATTTAACTTATTTGCAAGTTTTCTAGATAAATACAAACCCATACCTGTAGATTTTGAGTTAAAGTTTCTTCCGTTGTTTCCTGTGAAAGACTTATTAAACAATCTTTCTAAGTCCTCTTTTTTAATTCCTTTTCCATTATCCTCTATTACTAAAACCTTCTCTTTTTCATTCTCAAAATTACTGACTTTAATAAAAGCTTCACTATTTAAACTTTCATTATCTTTAGGCTCTTTACTGTACTTAAGAGCATTAGATATGAGCTGGTCTATTATAAAAAGCAGCCATTTTTTATCAGAATATACGTACACATCCTTTTGTATTTCATTTATAAATTTTATATGCTTTCTTATAAAAATTGTAGAATGCTTCTTTACACTTTCCTTAACAATGCTATTTAAATATACTTCTGATATAATATAATCTTTAGAAAAACTATCGCTTCTTGAATAGTAAAGTACCTTTTCAACATAGTCATCTATTTTATCACTTTCTTCTTTTATATTTAAAATAGAATTTCGAACATCATTTAAGTAACTGTAGGAATTATTAATTATAGTATTTTTATCATCTATATTAGCTTTATTATTTAGCTCCTCTTCATAATAACTAAGAAGCAGCTTTAAAGCCGTTATAGGAGTTTTTATCTCATGAACCCAGCTAGTTATAAACTCACCATCTTCAGCTACCTTATCTTCTTTATTTTTTATTGATACATTATAGTATTCATATAAATCTTTTAGAATCCCCTCATAAACTTCATCTTTGTATTCAATGAATTTTGGCAACATTGGGGTTTTATCCTTACAATTTTTAAATTTAATTAGTTCATTTATGTAGCTGTATTTAATATGATAATCCCATAAAAGATACAACACAAACATAATAAGTGAAACTATCAAAATATAAATGATATTTGAATCCAATAATCTATTTCTTCTATCAAGCCAAATAGTCATGGTTATAAAACTCATTAAAAACAAATAAAACACAAGTAATCTTATATTATCCTTTAAATACTTAAAAAAATTCATTTAATCATATACCCCTGATTCTTTACAGTTTTTATAAATTCCTCAATTCCTATTTCTCTAAGCTTTTTCCTAAGTCTATTTATATTTACAGTTAAGGTATTGTCATCTATAAAACTTTCATCCTCCCAAAGCTCTTCCATAAGTTTTTCCCTTGTAACTATACTTTCTTGGTTCTTCATTAAAATATATAAAATTTTAAATTCATTTTTAGTAAGCTCAGAAAATTTATCTTCAAAGTAAATTACATTGTCCTTTATAGAAAGAATTACTTTGTTATACTCAATAGTCTCTATATCTGCTTTAGTATAAGAATAGGTTCTTCTTAAAAGGGCATTGATTTTTGCCATAAGAACTTCCATAGAAAAAGGTTTAATTATATAGTCGTCTCCTCCCATATTCATAGCCATTACAATATCCATATTAGTACTTCTTGAAGATAGAAAAAGCACTGGCACTTTTGAAACTTTTCTTATTTTATCACACCAATAAAATCCATCAAATTCAGGAAGATTTATGTCCATAATTACTAAATGAGGCTTAATTTCAGAGAATTTTTCAAAAACCCTTGAAAATTCTTCAATTCCATATACTTGAAATCCCCATTTTTCAATAGAAGCCTTAAGAACTTCTCTAATTTTATCGTCATCTTCTACTAACATTATCTTATACATATTATCACTCCCTCTATATAAAACACATTTTAAAACAATGGACAATTAAAACACCCTAAAACAGTTAATTTTATAATGACATTTTTCAAATAAAACATTTAATTTCGCCATAATTAAATCTTAAATTAAAATACTATGTTTTACAACTTACTTACATGTATCTTAAATTTCTTAAACAATTATATAATAGAATTTAATTAATATATACCCCTAATATCCTTATTAAGAAGATTTCATTAAATTAAAAAGGTTTAAGAATACTTTCTAGACTTCAATCCTCCTAAAGTCTAGAAACTTCTTAAACCTCTATTTATTATATATTATATAGACTATATATTAGTTTTATAAGCTATATACTTCTTTTGATTTATGTCCATAGAAATCTTTCATAGATTCTACTGCTGCATCTAAAGTATCCAAAGAAGTAAATATCTTTACAGAATTTTCTACAGCTTTTCTTCTAATTCTAAAGCCATCTCTTTCAGAATTGTTTCCTTTAGTTGGAGTATTTACTACAAAATCTATTTTATTGCTATTTATATAATCTAGTATATTTACACCATCACTGCTTATTTTATTAACTTTCTCAGAGCTTATTCCCTTTTTAATTAAAGCCTCTGCTGTTCCTTCCGTTGCAATAAATTTAAAGCCTAATTTACTTAGCTTTTCAGCAATTTTTAAAAATTCATCTTTGTCTTGTTCTTTAACTGTAGCAAGAACTACAGCTTTATCTTTAACAATATTTCTATTGGCTGCAACAAAGCCTTTATAAAGCGCTTCCTTTAAAGTTTTCCCAACTCCCAAAACTTCTCCTGTAGATTTCATTTCAGGTCCTAAGCTTACTTCCACGTTATGAAGTTTTTCTGTAGAAAATACTGGCACCTTAACTGCTACAAGCTCTGGATCTTTATATATACCAGTTCCATAGCCTAAGTTCTTTAATTTTTCTCCAATAATTACTCTTGTTGCAAGGTCTACTACAGGAATTTTGCTTATTTTACTAATATAAGGTACAGTACGGCTGGCCCTTGGATTTACTTCTATAACATAAACCTCTCCCTTAAATTCAATAAACTGAATGTTTATCATTCCAAGAACCTTCATCTCTAAGGAAAGATTTTTTGTGTATTCTAAGATTTTAAGGTTTATATCTTCACTTATATTCTTTGACGGATACATTGTTATACTATCACCAGAATGCACTCCAGCTCTTTCTAGGTGCTCCATAATTCCAGGTATTAATATATCCTCACCATCACATATTGCATCTACTTCTATTTCTCTTCCCATAAGATATCTATCAATTAACACAGGATTTTTATTATCCTTTTTAAATGCCTTTTCAAGGTAATGTTTTAGCTCATCATTATTATGAGTAATTTCCATTCCCTGTCCACCTAAAACATAAGATGGTCTTACAAGTACAGGATATCCAATACCCATTGCCTGCTCTATTCCTTCATCTAGATTCCAAACAGCTTTTCCCTTAGGTCTTTTTATATTAAGTTTCTCAAGGACTTCATCAAATTTCTCTCTATCTTCAGCTAAATCTATGTTTTCCATACTAGTTCCCAATATTTTTATATTTTTCTCTTTTAAAAATCCCGCTAACTTGATTGCTGTTTGACCTCCAAATTGAAGTATTACCCCTTCTGGTTTTTCCTTTTCTATTACATTAAGAACATCTTCTTCTGTAAGTGGCTCGAAATAAAGCTTATCAGAAATATCAAAATCTGTGCTTACAGTTTCTGGGTTGTTATTTATTATTATAGTTTCAATTCCTAATTTTTTTAAAGATTTTATACAATGTACTGATGCATAATCAAATTCTATTCCTTGTCCAATTCTAATTGGCCCAGAACCAAGAACTACTACTTTTCTCTTATCACTTACCTTAACTTCGTCCTCTAGCTCATAAGTAGAATAAAAATATGGAGTTGCAGCTTCAAATTCTCCAGCGCAGGTATCTACCATTTTATATACTGGTTTTATTCCCCATATATTTCTAAGTTCTAATATATCCTTAGGTTTAACCTTTAAAAAGTAACTTATAGCTTTATCGGAAAAGCCTTTTCGCTTTAATCTGTAAAGATATTCTTTATTTATATCTTCTAAAGCACTTTGCTTTAATATTTCTTCCTCATTTACAATGTCCTTAATTTTATCCACAAAGAATCTGTCAATACCAGTTATTTCACAAACTTTTTCCACACTATACCCTCTTCTTAACATTTCAGAAAGCTTAAATATTCTTTCATCATCTGGATTCTTTACACTTTCCCTTAGTTCTTTTAAATCCGAATCCGCCATAGAAGGATAACAAAGGGAATATGCTCCTATTTCAAGAGATCTTACTCCCTTTAAAAAGGCTTCCTCAAAAGTTCTTCCAAGGGACATTATCTCTCCTGTTGCCATCATCTTTGTTCCAAGAATTCTATCTGCATCTTTAAATTTATCAAAGGGCCACTTTGGAATTTTCACTACAACATAATCAAGAGAAGGTTCAAAACAAGCATAAGTGCTCTTTGTAACTGCATTTTTTATTTCATTAAGTCCATAACCTAAAGCTATTTTTGCTGCAACTTTAGCTATTGGATATCCTGTAGCCTTTGATGCTAAAGCTGAAGATCTACTTACTCTTGGATTTATTTCTATAACTGAATATTGAAAGCTTTTAGGATTTAAGGCAAATTGAACATTACATCCACCTTCTACCCCAATGGCCTCTAATATATTTAAAGCTGAAGTTCTAAGCATTTGATATTCTTTGTCTGAAAGAGTTTGACTTGGAGCCACAACTACACTATCTCCAGTATGAACTCCCACGGCATCAATATTTTCCATATTGCAAACGCAAATAGAATTTCCATAAGAATCTCTCATAACTTCATATTCTACTTCTTTCCATCCTTTTACACTTTTCTCTAATAGAACTTGATGAACTGGACTTAATTCTAGTCCCATTTTAAGTATTTTTATTAAATCCTCTTCATTTTCAGCTATGCCGCCACCAGTACCCCCCAAGGTATAAGCAGGTCTTACTATTAAAGGATACCCAATAGTTTTTGCAAATCTTAGTCCCTCCTTAATTTCTGTTACTATACTGCTTTCTATAACTGGCTCATTTATTTCCGCCATTACATTTCTGAATATCTCTCTATCTTCTCCCTTTTTATAGCCTCTACAGAAGTTCCTATAACTTTAACCTTGTATTTCTCTAAAATACCTTTTTCATATAGCTTAACTGCCATATTTAAAGCTGTTTGTCCACCCATTCCAGCAAGCAAGCTATCTGGCCTCTCTACTTCTATAATCTTCTCTATAAATTCTACAGTAAGGGGTTCTATATAAACTTTATCTGCTATTTCTTTATCTGTCATAATAGTTGCTGGATTACTATTCACTAATATAACCTGTACTCCTTCTTCTTTTAAAGCTTCACAGGCTTGAGTTCCTGAATAATCAAATTCCGCTGCTTGCCCTATAATTATAGGACCTGATCCTATTACCAATACTTTTTTTATTTCTTTATTTAAACCCATATCCTAATTCCTCCATAATAATATTTTCATCTACAATGAATTGCTGCAAAAGCTTTTTAAGCCACCAGTACTAGATTTTTTTAACAAAATATCTATTTAATTTGTTTATTTTATTTTTAAACTCTTTTGGTTAATTTTAAAAATTCATCAAATAGATATTTGTTTTCTCTAGGTCCCGGATTTGACTCTGGATGGTACTGCACACTAAATATAGGATATTTTGTGCTTCTCATTCCCTCAATTGACTGGTCATTTAAGCTTATATGAGTAACTACCATGTTTTCTGGAAGTTTTTCCACTACGTATCCATGGTTTTGAGAAGTAATATAAACTCTATTTCTCTCCAAGTCTTTTACTGGGTGATTACAGCCTCTATGTCCAAATTTCAATTTTTTTGTACTTCCACCTAAGGCTAATGCTAGTAATTGATGACCAAGACATATTCCACCTATTGGTTTTTTGCCTACTAATTCTTTAATGTTTTCTATTATTTCCTCTAAGTCTTCAGGGTCTCCAGGCCCATTTGATAAAAATATTAAATCTGGGTTTAAATTAAGTATTTCTTCTGGTTTTGAATATGCAGGAAGAACTGTTATTTTACAGTTTCTTTCTTTAAAACACCTTATTATATTTTCCTTTACGCCAAAATCCATAAGAACTACATGCTTTCCACTACCTTCAACTACGTATTTTTCTTTAGTTGTTACGTTTTTTACTGCATAGGTATTTGAAAAACTTTTAATTCTATCTTCAGCCTCTTGTTTTTTTATTTTATTTAAAATTATTATCCCCTTCATAGTTCCCTTATCTCTTAAAACTTTTGTTAAAGCTCTTGTATCTATATTTTCAAGACCAATAATTTTATTTTCTTTTAAATAATTATCTAAATTCATTTCAGACCTAAAATTACTAGGATTTTTGCAATACTCCTTAACTATAAATCCTTTTACCTTTGGAGTTTTTGACTCTAAATCCTCTAGGTTGATTCCATAATTTCCAATCAAGGGGTAAGTCATGGTAACTATCTGTCCAAAATAGGATGGATCTGTAAGCACCTCCTGATACCCTGTCATTCCAGTATTAAACACCACTTCTCCTACTGTATCTTCTAAATATCCAAATGCTTCTCCTTTAAATATTATTCCATTTTCTAAAACCAAATTAGCCTTCATAATTACTCCTCCAACTTTTAATTTTTATAAATCTTTCTACAACAATTATTTCAATAAATAATGTGGAATAAAGAAAGAAAAGGATAGCAAAAACACTACAGTATTTTTACTATCCTTTTAATATAAATAAGTTTATTAAATTCATTAAACTCACTAAGCTTTGATTTTATATTTCTGGAACATTTCTTATTGGTTTTTAAACTACACAAAAAAACATATCAATTCCTCCTTTGTGGCCTCACAGGACCAATTTAAAGTAATTTATATTTTTAAAATTTAATTTAACGCAAGCTATGCATAATTATGCATTTAAATTAATTTTTATTATATTTTAATGCATAATTAAATCTATGTCAAACTATTTTTTAATTTATTAAGTAGCATAATTAAAAACATATATTTACCTCTTCATTTATGCTGCTTTTATTTTTTATCTAAAAGCTATATAATAAATTTTTTAATTTCGCTATCTAAGACTTCTGACAATTTGCTTTGATTCTTAGCTGCATTATCTACCTCTTGCATTTCAAAAGATACATCTTTAATGCTTGAATTAATCTTTTCAGTGTTGTCAGATGATTTTTGAGCATTTTGAGCCATAACCTGTATAGCTTCTGAAACTTGATTCATCGTTGCATTTATTTCCTCTGTCATAGATGCAATCTCTTCAGACATTTTACTTACATAATCTGCATCATTAAAGTATTCATTCCCCATTTGCACAAAAGAATCAAACTGTGGATTAATTCTCTCATCAATAAAGCTTAATATTTCAGTACTACTTTTTGATAGTTTGTCCACTGCTTCTTGAACTTTTATTATAGTATCACTTATATTTACTATTGCATCTTTTGATTGCTCTGAAAGTTTTTTTACCCCCATTGCAACTACAGAAAATCCCTTTCCATTTTCTCCTGCTCTAGCAGCTTCAATAGAAGCATTTAAAGAAAGTAAATTAGTTTGCTCTGCTATTTCTGCAATTGTAGCTGTCATAATCTTTATATCCTCAACTACTTTAATATTCTGAATAGCAGTTAATATATCTTTTTGTTTATCCTTATATAATTTTGAAATCTCTTTCAAAGCATTTTCACTAACATTTTGAACATTAGTAGCTCTTTTCTTAGAATCATTAGAATTATTACTTGCTTCTAATGCCTTCATGGATAGTTCATCAACACTAGAATTTATCTCTTGAACTGAAGCTGTAATTTCTTCTGCTGAAGCACTAGTTTCTTGAACATCTAAGGACATTATGGAGGTTACATCATTGATCTCTTTAATTTTTAAATTTGTTTGGTCAACTATTTCAGATAGTTTCTCACTAGCTAAATCTAAATTATGAGAATTATCACCTATATCACCAATAAGTCCCTTTAAGTTATCCTTTAAATTTGTAACTCCCTTTGCAAGCTCTCCTACTTCATCAAAACGTTTTAAATACTCTTCTGATACTTTAATAGTAAAATCACCTTTTGCAATATCCTTAAGATCCTTAATTGTTTTAATTATAGGTTTTGCTATGTTTTTATCCAGTACTAATGCAGCAAAGATTCCTATAATTAATTGTCCTATTATAAGTACTGTTGAAAAAATCATTAAGGTTTTTATACTGCTTTCAGATTTTATCATTGCCTGATCGTCATTTTTTAACTGTCCATTAACAAAATCATCTAAGCTATTAAACAAATCTTTTTCCTCAGAAACAAGAATATGTTTTTCTTCATTTTTAATTAAACTCATATCTTCCATACTTAATATTTCATTTACATGAAGAAAGTATTTATCTGATTGAGTAACCATGTTATTTAACATATTCTTATAATCTTCTGTTTCACCATACTCTTCCATCTGCTTAGACATTTTTTTATATTTATCCATAGCCTCTCTAATCCATTGCTTTTTCATATCTATTGTGCTTTTGTCTTTTTCTATGGTTAAATCTCTAACATTTATACCACAGGCATTAATTGAATTTCTCATCTCCTGCACTATAGTTAGTTTTTTGTCAATTTCAAAGGTTGATTTTAAAGAATCCATTTTCAAATGCATTACCATGGAAAAGCTAACAGTAAAAATTACTACCAATAAAATTGATAGAAATATCTTGCCTCTAAACTTAAGTTTTTTCATAATTATCCCTCTTTTTTATTGAAATTTTCTTTTAATATGTATATTTATATTACATATTAAAAGAATATACATTTTTTAATTTTATTTTTAAATTTTTTCACTTAATTTTTTATCATATCCAATTATAATCTCTATATGTATATATTTCAAGTTAAATATACATATTTAGACAATTTAAGTGGCATAATAAATTATATTAAAGTTTTATTTCTAATATATGTATAATTTTTCTATATTAATATTAAAAATATATTTGTAGAAAATATCTATTAGCATTAATGCAGCCATTCTTGAAGTTATAGATCCAAGCTTAAGGATTTTTTTCTTACAATATAAACTTTATTTAAATTTCAAATTCTAAACTATTATAAAAATAAATTATTTTCTATTACATTATTAACAATAAAACTTGAATATGATATTATGGAATATGTATATATATTTAATAGAAATTGAATGTCTATAATTTAAATTACACTTTAAAACAAAAATTCATTTAAAGGTAGGATTTTCATAATGCGTTGGATAGAAGTAAAGAAAAGTAAGAACTTAAATGGAGTTGTCTCAATACCGGGATCTAAGAATAGCTCACTTCCAATCTTAACTGCCTGTTGTTTAGCAGAAGAACCTGTAATATTAAAAAATATACCTAATATTTCTGATATACGAGTTATATTAAATATACTTAGTTCTATGGGTGCATCTATTACAAAAGACAAAAACAACACATATAAAATAGATACCTCAAAAATCCGCCAGGCTAATATAGATCCTAAGAAATCATCTTCTTATAGAGCCTCTTATTATTTTATCGGAGCAATGCTAGCTAAGCATAAAAAAGTATCTCTAGGTTATCCAGGTGGTGATAATTTTGGAACAAGGCCAATTGATCAACATATTAAAGGTTTAGAAGCCTTAGGCGCTAAGTTTTCATTTTTTCATGACTATTACGAAGTAGAAGCGGATAAACTTATAGGGGCAGATATTTACTTTGATGTAATTACCAGTGGAGCTACTATAAACCTTTTAATGGCTGCAGTTTTGGCAGAAGGTACTACTGTTTTAAGAAATTCTGCAAGAGACCCTGAAGTTGTTGATTTATCACTTTTTTTAAATGAAATGGGCGCAAATATTAAAGGCGCTGGGACTGATACAATTGTTATTGAGGGTGTTAAAAAACTCACTAAAGCAGTCCACTGTATTATTCCCGATAGACTTATTGCAGGAAGTCTACTTATGAGCACTGGAATTACAGGTGGATCAATTTGTGTAACTGATGTTATTCCAGATCATTTAATTCCTTGCATCGCAAAGTTAGAAGAAGCTGGTCTGGAAGTTATTGTAAAAGAAAATTCCGTTACTGCAATTTCAAATGGCATCACAGAAGGAGTGCATATTAAAGCCTCTATGTATCCAGGCTTTCCTACTGATTTGCAGCAGCCGATTACTTCCTTATTAATTGGAGCAAATAGCCACAGTATAGTTGAAGATACAGTGTATCCTAATAGATTTAAACATTGTTTAGAGTTAAATAAAATGGGTGCGGATATACTCATGAAAGAAGGAAATGTGGTTATACCAGGAAGAAAGAAATTAAAGGGTTCCGTAGTCTATGCATCTGATGTTCGAGCTGGTATATGCCTTATTTTAGCGGCCTTAGGAGCTGAGGGCACAACTCAAATTAGAGGAATAGAACACATTGAAAGAGGATATGAAAATATTGTAGATGTCTTTACTAGCCTTGGAGCAAACATAACAATTTGTGAAGATATTGACAGTGAAGAGGTTGTAGAAGAATTTAATGTACTTTAAAATCTTCTACTCTTAATTACTTACAAATTAGACTTTATCAGTAAAAAAGCAGGAAAAGCCATAATGCTTTTGATTATATTTGACTAACTTATATATTCAAAAGCTTTTATGGCTTTTTTATAATATATAGCTACAGTACTTTAAGTATTAAAGTATATTGTTTAAACAAAATTCAATAAACAACCTAATACTTTTTAATCTAAAAGTGATTTTTCTGGAGTAACTATTATTTTAACATGCTTTTTCTTTTCTGGACCTGTTAAAGTTTCAAATCCTTCTTTTACTATATCATCTAAATATATTTTCTTTGTTATATAACCATCAGCCTTTATTCTCCCATCACTCATTAAAGCAATTGTAGCTGGGAATTCATGTCTGTATGCCAAAGTGCCTATTATTTTCTTTTCACTAAATACTAGGGCATTTGGATTAAAGCTTGTTTCTTTTTCCCATATACTAGTTATTACCATAGTTCCTTCAAATTTTATACTTTCTATTCCTATATCAAAACCAATTTTTGCGCCTGTGGTTTCAAAAGCAGCGTCTACTCCTACACCTCCAGTTAATTTCTTAACCTCTTCTGGTATGTTAACTTCATTTGGATCTAAAACTAAATCTGCTCCAGCTCTTTTTGCATATTCTTGTCTAACAGACTTTCTTTGTAATACAACTATTAGTTTTGCACCTGCTGCTTTTAAACATTCAATAGTAGCAAGACCTATTGGCCCTGATCCTAAAACCAAAGCAGTATCTCCAGTTTTAAAATTAGCTATTCTTACAGAATGTAATGCAACAGCCATTGGTTCTACTAAAGCTGCTTTTTCATAGCTCATATCATCTGGTATTTTATGAACAAAATCTTCTGGGAATACAGTATATTCAGCAAGTCCTCCACCGCTTCCACAAAGTCCGTGGAAGCCTAAAGAAGAGCAAAGATTGTATTTTCCCTCTCTGCAAGCGGGACATTTTCCACATGCTACTATTGGCTCAACTATTACTCTGTCACCAGCTTTAAATTTTGTAACTCCCTCTCCTACTTCTACAACATCTCCCGAAAACTCGTGTCCTAAAACTACTGGAGCAACATTTCCACTTAATGGATGAGGTTTTCCTACTGGAATAAATATAGGTCCGCCCAAATACTCATGTAAATCAGAACCACAAATTCCACACCATTTTACTTTAATTTTAACTAAACCTTTTTCTGCCTTTGGTTCTTCTACTTCCTCTACCCTAACATCTTTTTTTCCATACCACAAAGCTGCTTTCATTATAAATTCCTCCCACTATAATTTAAATTTAATTATATTAAAACTTGATTTTAATTATTATTTTTAAAATTTTATTATACTTCACATTTTTTAATAAAATCATTATCTAAAAAGCTTATGATTTTATAGTAAAAAACACCATAGTATACCAAATCTATTCAATTAATATGTAATGTTAATTAATTAACATTGCATATTGATTATATGAGCAACTACTGTGCCAACTCTTTAATCCCTTTATAATGCAATACTATAATAATATATGTGTCAAATTAGTACATTTGCCACGTTTCAATTTGATACATAGCAAAAAAGAAGTGTCAATTTGACACTTCTTTTTGTTCTAGATATCTATATTAAGAGAATAATTTCACAAAGATTTCTAAAACCAGTTTATTTATTACAAGCTTTAGCTTCTATATTTCTAGACTTACCTATTAACAAAAATTTATTTTACAATAATATTATATTTTTTTATTTTTCTATATAAAGTAGATCTTCCGATTCCTAATAGTTTTGCAGCTTTAACTCTATTCCCCCTACATTTCACAAGAGCATTTTCAATGGCTTGACTTTCCAAATCGCTTATAGGCTCTACTAAGGCATTGACTTCATGTAATTTTTGTTCATTTTTATCCTTCTCACTTTTTTCATAATTCACATTTTTAACACTACGTTTTTCTTCAATATTATATGGCTCTATTACTTCTTTATCGCTTAAATAATAATCTCTTTCCACTGCATTTCTAAGTTCACGAACGTTGCCTCGCCAATTATAGCCTAAAAGAAACTGAACATATTTTTTACTAAGTTTTTTATTGTAATTTTTATTTTTATCATTTAACATATTTACAAAATAATTTGCCAATAACTCAATATCATCTTTTCTCTCATTTAACGGCATAGTTTTTACATTCATAACGCTTAATCTATAATATAAATCTTCTCTAAAACTTTTCTTTTCAATCTCATTTTTAAGGCTCCTATTTGTAGCACCTATAACTCTTACATTAAGTTGCTTTTCATAGGTAGCACCTATTCTAGTTATCTTATTGTTATCCAAAACTCTTAAAAGCTTAGATTGTATATCCAAAGGAAGTTCTCCTATTTCATCCAAAAATACTTCCACCGTCAGCCAGTTCAAACTTTCCAGGATGTCCCTCCTTTGAAGCTCCAGTAAAAGCACCCTTTTCATATCCAAAAAGTTCACTTTCTACCAATTCCCTTGGAATAGAGGCGCAATTAACTGCTACAAAAGGTCCGTTTCTTCTATTACTATAATTATGAATAGATTGAGCTACTAATTCTTTTCCTGTACCACTTTGACCTTCAATTAATATATTACAATCACTTTTAGCAATTTTTTTCGCAAATTCAATAATTTCCTTCATTTTAGTATTATTTGTTATTATATCTTTAAAAGTATAATTAGCTCTATATCCTACAACTTTATTCACTAATCTATGAACATACTTATTTTCCCTAAAAGTTATAACAACTCCAAATAATTTTTCGTTTACTTTCATAGGAACGGCATTTATTAAACATTTGATGAATTTTCTGCTTTCATCATTTTTGTAATCTTTGTTATTACCTTTGTTATGGTCTTTGCTATAGTTATTATTATCATCATTATTGCTAGTTTTTTTGTTTTTATAATCTATTATTAAACTGCAATTTTTATTATCTCTACTTTTGCATTTCTCGTAAATGCTTTCTATACAAAAATCACATTCTACATTACTAAAAGTTTTATCCTTATCATATATCATTTCTCTAAAATTAATATCTTTTAAGATTTTATTTATATCTACATTTAGTAAATTGTTTATTTTTGCTTTTAATATATTAAGTCCTCTGTTATTTGCTCTTTTAATTTTAAAATTTTTATCAAGAACAAGCATGCCTTCAAAAATAGAATTAAATGTAATATTCATCAATTTATTTGAAATAGTCAAAGCCAACTGCTTTTGAATAGACTTAGCTGCTGAAGTTACTATGCCCAAAGTGTGGGGGTGTGCATTATAATAATTGCCAGACATATTAATGGCTCCTATTATATTACCATCTTCATCATGGATTGTAGAGCAAGAGCATGTCCATGAATGCTGATTTAAACAATAATGCTCTGCACCAATAGTTTGTATTGGCTTATCCAAATGAAGAGCAGTTCCTATAGCGTTAGTTCCAACAATTTTCTCATTCCAAAGGGCACCTTTTACAAAGTTTAATTCTTGCATCCTCTCAAGCATAATTTCATCACCTATTACGTCTAAAACATACCCCTCTTTATCTGTTAAAATTATCCCAAATTCAGTTCCAGCAACAATATTGTAAAGGCTTTTCATTATAGGTTTTGAAACACTTATAAGTTCTGCGTTTTCCTTTGCTTTTATCTTCACATCTACATTATACTTATTATTTCCTTTTCCATTCATAGAATCTACTCCATATTTTTTACATCTCATCCATGAATCACTTATCTCTTTTCTAACTAATTCATTTAAAATACCCTCATTAGTAAATTCAGTCCAACACTTCTTTATAAATCCAATATAATCCTGCATACTTCACCTCCTAGGGACGGTTAACAATTATTTTATAACTATAATAATATTAACATTCAAATATAGTTGAACACAAATTAATATTGTTTTCTAAAGTTTTAAAAATACGTTACATGGTTATTATTTTATAATTCCGATTTATTCTAAGATTTTATAATAAAAGCCCAAAAATCAAAAATATACTACACTTAAAATTATAATCTTTAAAATATGTAGTAAAATTCCTCTGAAATTCTTTATACTATTTTTTTATTGTATTTTTGATTTAAAATTAAATTCAAATAACTTGTCCTACTTAGAAAAACAACTTTCTTAATTAGAAAACTTTAATTTACCATATTTTTGTACTATTTATTTAAAAATGAACTTATATTATTTACCATAATAATTTTTTAGTTTTAATATTTTAATTATAATATAAAATGCATTCATTATTAAAATTAAATTTTTACAAAACAATTATATTTTGTTTATATCACGCTAAGTAGCTAAATTATAATAATTACTGATAAATTTTTCAACAATATTATTGTATGCTTCGTTTTTAGTAATTAAATCAATCCCAAAAGAACACAAAGTAGAAACTCTAGACTGTGTTATATTGCCAAGAAGTTTACATATCTCACTACATCTAAAATCACAAAAACTTCTCATCAAAAGGATCGCAAGTGCCCTTACAGATTTTGTCCTGCGACTATTTTTTACATAAATCATTAATCTATTTATGCCTGTTTCTTTTGAAAGAAATTCAATTATTTTTTCTGGATCTACATCTCTTATTAATATGGATTTTTTACTTATATATTTAGCTTTCTCATCTCTAAATTCAATTCCATTTTGAATTTCCTCTTGTAATTTATTATTATTGCATATATAAACAAATTTTTTATAATTTTTTCTAGCAGTTTTTACGTCAGAACTAAATAATTGCATAATGTAATCTTCATCTAAAATTCCTGTTTCATCTTTTTTTAACCCTAAATATACTGCAAGACTTGAGTATTTGTATTTCTCTGGCCTATTTTCATAACCCTTTATATTAATTGGATTGTTATGAATATATGCTGATAAAGCAATTAAATACCTATTTGTATCTACTATTTTACTTTTAAATCTATCTTGAAACAAATGCCCATGCCTTTTGTATTTTGCATTAAACCACGATGCATATTTAAAATTTAGGCCCTGCATTATTTTAGATATATCAGCTCCATTTGCGTCAATTATGAAGTGAGCATGATTGTTCATCATGCAATAGCCATAAACTTTAAATTTATACATTATTTGGCTTATTCTCATTTCACTTAAATACTTTTCTTTATCTACATCCTCATTAAATAAATCAATTTCGCTAATGCTTCTAACCATAACATGGTATATTGCCCCATTAAATTTTATTCTGCTAGTCCTTGCCACATCATTACCTCATTTCTTGTATTTATTATATTAATTATGGTCACAAAATGATTTTTTTATTCAAATGTATGTTCTTACAAGAAATGAAATTTTGATTTTCATAAATAAAATAAAGAATTTTAGAAAACAAAAATGTTAACCGTCCCTAAAACTTCTAAACTTCTGCAACTAACCTGCTATTTTATCTTCATCTAATTCCCCATTAGTTATTACTTTTCCGCTTAGACTTTCAGAAGCTCTTGTGTATTTTAAAAAGCCATCCTCTATGTTTAATTTTATTATTCCTATTTCATTTAAATACTCTACGTAAGATTTTAACATTCTCTCCATAAAATTGTATTTAAATTTTGTTTTTACACTAATTTTAAATTTTTCAATAGATGCCTTCAATATATCTTCCATAGTCATAGAACCTTTTATAACTGAATATACTCCTCTAGCTCTTCCCCTATAAAAATATATATTATCTTCTATAAGCTTTGTAATATCGTCGTACATTCCTTTATGTGCAACTACATACTTACTGCACTTTAAATCATATAGCTTTTTTTGCTTTTTAAATCTTCTAAAAGTATGTATGCGTAAGGCATTTTAGCATTAACCATAACTTCGTAACTTATAAGAGAATCCCCTACATATGCTACATCATCAGGAGTTATGACACATATATGTGCAGGACTGTGCCCAGGTGTATGTACTATCTTAAAATCCTCTCCATTTAAAGAAACTTTTTCTTGATCTAAAGAAATCATAATATCTGTTTTAAATATTGCCTCACCATAGTGTTCCTCTACATCTGTAAGGGTTTGACTACTATAATAAAGTTTCAAATTTATGCTAGAGCTACAAACCAAAGCTTCATAGGCCGGCATAGCTATACTGCAATTATATTTTTCTTTTAAATATGCACAATTTCCTACATGATCAATATGGAAATGAGTGCATATAATTCCAACTACATTAAACTCATTCATTTCAAGAACTTCATTAATGCCCTCTCTTTCCCCTTTGGCCCAACCTGTATCCAACATAATAATATCTTTTTCATTAATTTTATAATAAGGAATATATGTCATACCAGTGTCAATACAGTATGTTTTTCCTTTTACATGCTTTATATCCATTTATAATCTTTAGTGAAAGTGTACTTCAACCGCACACTAGAACACTAAATTCTCACTTCCTTTCTTTTTAATGTTATGAAATATGTCTTCAACCTTGATACTATATTTTTATATCATTATTTTTATATAATTTAGAAAAACCTTATAATTAATTTCATTTGAGATTTTATATATCACCAAGATTATATCACTTAATTTTTAATTTAACGCTATAATCAAAAGATTTAAAATTTTCCAAAATATTTGGTTTTATTTTTGAATTTTTCCTTAAAGCAATTAATTGTTAACCGTCCCCAAAACCCTAAAACCCAAAATAAGAATTAGGTATAAAACCTAATTCTTATTTTTTATAATCATCATATTATTTTTTATTTAACTATTTAATTTACTAAATTGAGTAACTGCATTTAATTTAAATCAATTGTTAACCGTCCCCAGTTTTTCAAGATCTAAAACAGTTCTTAACCGTCCCTATTTTTTGAAGGCTTCATTTAATTTTGATGTGCCCTCTAATGCAAATCTTCCGTCTCTTATAATATCAATATATTTTCCGCTTTTTGAAACAACAGATATAAATTCAATCTCCTCATATGGAAGAGTTATATCCGTATGAACACTTGTGTAGGCTTTATTCATATCTTTTTTTCTAAGGGCTGTTTTCTCATTTTCCCTTGCAGTTATTTCTTTATTATCTAACATATTATATATTGGTAAATCTTCTGCATAACTAAAACATGTATCACCTATTGCAAAATGTGGGCCCATTTTTTCAATAATAAGAATAGGAAGTTTTTCTATAATATCATACTTTTCAGCCATAACATAAGCCTTAGTGTTAGTACCTATGGCAAACTCTCCCAAAGGCAAAGTATCATGAAATTGCATTAAATTTTCTTTTACATAAGTTTTGTTATCCTCTTCATTTTCAAAGTTTTTACAAGTATACTCTGAAACAAACCCATCTTTAAATGTAAGGCATAAATCAGTATATTTAAGACCTAAATATGTGTGCCTTAAATGTAGTAAACCATTTGTACCTTTAAGCATTGGTGAAGTAAATACTTCTCCTAGTGGAATATTTACATCAGCTACACAGTTTACAAAATTAGTTTCTTTTTTCTTATCCTTAAGCTCTTGAAGTTTAACCTTTATATCTGTTTTATTTTCGCCCTTTCCTTTTACATGAACGTACTCCCCTTCATCAAGAGCATCAATTATTTTTTGCTGAATTACTTCATAAACAGAATTATCCATCATATTTATATCAAAAACTTCATCAAATATTTCTTTGAATTTTTCTCCAATTTCTGCAGTTGGAAAAGCAATTATACTAAAGCATGTATTTTCTTCAGGCTCATATTTATTTATTAATTGTCTTAAACCATTTATAAACTTTCTAGATAAATCTTGTTGGTCTTTTGTTAACTTAATCGACTCTTTTTTGTTTTCTGGTGAAAATGGAATTTCACCAAAACTTTCAAAGACCATTGGACCTGCTTGAACACTAAACTCTTTTTCACAAGCCTTGCATACTCTTTCTTCAACCTTTTGTCTTAATTTTATATATTCTTCATCAAGATATAAACCATTATCAAACCTATGATCATAAGTGTATTGTTTGTTAGGTTCTGTTGACTCAATCTTTAATATAGTTGAATTAAATCCTTTTGCTTTAAATTCTTTTATTAGTTCTTTTATAATTATTTCTTGTCCTGCCCTATAAAGAATTTCAACGCTATTTCTGTTACCCCTTTTCTTATTTTCAACATCAAATCCTCTAATATAAGCACTTACTGTATTTTTGAAAGCTTCTCTATTTTTTCTTTTGGATATTTTGCTAAAAATCTTGCAGTTTCAATCTCCACACTGCTTATATATTTACCAAATCTAAAAAGATATTTTGGATCAGTTAAATCCTCATTTAAAATGGTATTTAAATAAAAAGTAAAGTTTTGACTACTTCTTTCTTGCCTTCTATAATACTGATTTTTAAACATCCACTCTTCATCAAAATCAAAAATTATCTTCTTTAAGTTGCTAGAAGTTATCTTCCCATTTTTTATATTTTCATACACTTTTAATAATGTACTATTTATTTTATAAATATTAAATACCCTATGTTTATATGCATACTCTATAGCATCTAAGCACATAGCATAAAAAGCTGATAAAAGCTTTCCGATTTCATCTCCAAAAACCCCTACAGTATAAGTAGGATTTCCATAAGATTTTTCATATTTATCCCCAATAATTTCACTATAAAAAGAATTATTTTCAGCCTTTAATTCTTCAAAACTCTTTTTACTAAAATGCTCTTCATTTAAATTTTCCTCTAAGTCTGAAACTTTTATAAGAAATTCGCCAGTGTGTTTTAGAAATTCATAAAAACTGTATTCTTCTAAGCTTTTCTTGCCTTCCTCATTTCCATCCATATAAGTTTTTATTTCTTTACACATATTTTCTATGGATTTAAGGCTTTCCTTATACCCTTCTAAAATAACTTTATTCTCAATTTCATAAAATTCCTTTACATTCATACTATACAGAGCCCCCTCAATATACACTAATATTAATTAGAACTACTATTACAAGGCCAAAGTCATGAAATCTTTCCCCTTATACTTATAAACTTGTCCCTATATTCGATTTCTAAAAAATACTAGAGTTTATACTAGAATATCAAAATATTCGTTACATTAATTATATTTATATTTATTTATTAAATTTATACTATATTGTACTATATTTAGCAAATAAATTCCATTTTTTTATTTTAAACTAATTCTTTAAAAGCAAAAAAACACCTTAGAAATTCATTCTTCTTTTCTAAGGTATTTTTATATATATTAATGTTGTTATTTTTTTAATATACATTCTTTATAGGTTTATTCTTATAATACTATTTTAAAGCTATTTTTTAAGGTAAATTTCTGTTGTATCCTAATTTAATTTAATTTTCTCATCTTTATTATTACTAGCATCTTCACCTGAATCTACTTTATAAACTAGATAATTATCTACTATTCTAAGATTAAAGGCCATTGCCTTATCATCTACTTTAATATTTCCTGTTCCATGGGCTTTGACTTTATATATACGATTCTTATCTTCTGTGTTAGTGTAATAAATCCAATCTTTATACATAGCCATTTCATTTACAGTAGTATCTAATATCTTTTCACTGCCTTTGCCATTGATGATGACTTTGTACAACTTGTTGTCATTTGAGTTGACATAATAAATTATCTTATTTCTTAAATAAAACTGAGAACAATCTCTTAAAAATTTATATTTATCATCGCTACAAACAGGAGATTTTAGTTTTTTATAATTTTTATTACCACCATACCACAACTTTTTAAAACTTCCATTTTTATTTCTCTCTTTATCAGTTATATTGAAATAAGTTAACTCTCTTCCAAAACCAACTGTATCTTCAAAAGTCGGATCTACGTGATAGTACTTACCATCAATTTTCACTATAAGCCACATATGAAATGGTTCATCGGACACTACAGTTTGACATTCTACACCAACTTTATCCAGTAAATAATGCATAGCACTTGCATAACCCATACAAATACCCTTACCATTTACAATAATAGAATATGCATTTATTTCATCAATTTTGGCGTTATTATCATAATTATATTCAGCATTTTCGTTTATATATTGCAAGTTCTTTTTCAAGATCAGAATAATCTTTTTTAATAACTGTACTCAATATGTAATTTACTTTTTCATTAAATTTTCTTTTCATTTCTTTAATTGTATCTTTAGGATACGTATATTTGAAATTAACAGTTTTATTTGATTTATTTATATCTATGCTTTTAATATAAAAAAGCTCATAATTAACACGATTAAAAAGAGCATTCTCCAAATTATCCCATTATCCATTGTTTATAGAATAACTAGAAGCTTCAAAAGAGTCCTCCATATTATCTATGGCATCATATAATTTTTTATACAGTTCCATATTGGTAACTTTTGCGTAAGCTAATACCTCATCATAAATTTTATATTTACCTAAATACCCCTTTTTATTTTCTGATTTTTTTATTTCCTCTATTTTATTATCATCATTATCATCAGATTCACTAGTGTTCGAACTTTTTTCTACCTCGTATACTTCTTTTTTTATTTTCTTTTTTTCACCTGTAGTTATATTATTTTCTACATTATTTTTATTGTTATGTGAAAAATAATACCACAAGGAAGACACTGTAGTAATTGCTAATAATATAGTTATACTTATTATTATGTTTCTTTTGTTTTTCATTTTTACCTCCATAATTTTATAGAATTATATCAATTGATACAATATTAGCACAATTTTAACATTATGAAACGAACTTAATTTGTATTAATTGTTTGATAATTTATTAATTAATATATTTTTACCTATTTTATATTTTAATTACAATAGCCTTATATTTTAGTATTATACTAATTTAATAAAAAAATACACAAAAAAACTCAAAGCAATAATACTTATTATTTCCTGAGTTTTTTAATTCATTATTTAATTAGTCAATTCCATCTATTAATTATAGCCCCCTATAATTATCAAAAACAATATATATTTTCTTAATATATTTATCCTATTTTATGGATATAACACTTGTTTAAAGCTTCTTCTTGCTTTTTTTCCATATAATTGCAAAGGTCTTTAAATTCTTGTAATCTATGAATCTTTGAAAGTTCTTGTAAATCTAAAACTATACCAGTACTTTTTTGCTTTATAAATTCCATATTATAAATAGGTGTTTCAACAAAACCTTTTTTATAATTGTATACACAGGGAACAAAGTTTTCCCAGTTATTTTCAAAATACTTTGTCTTAGCAAAACATAACCTGTATATATGAAAAATCATGCCTAGAGAAGAACTTTTCTTGGCAAATTTATGGCTAAAATACTCTTGATCTGGATATTTATCTTGGAGTCTTACCCAATATATTCTATTATTAGGATGAAGATTGTACTTATCTATTATTTTACACTTTTCTTCTCCTAACTCCGCCCTCATTATTTTTTCTCTTTTTATTAAATCTAAATTCATTAAAGCATCTTTATCCATAAACATAATCAATTCCTCCTGCTTATAAATATTCTGTACTACTAGTATGTTATGACTTAGTTTTTAATTATATCTAATTCTTTTTCTTTCTTCTATTCTAATATTTAAGCTCATACTTTACCAATACAAAATATTTATAAATGAAGGTTTATATATTTATTTTTTTTATAATACAAATTTTTTCTTTCAATGCCCCTGCCCCAAAATCAAAATTTTATATTTTAATGCCCCAAAGTAAAATTTATATTTTTAAAAACTCAATTTATAAAAACACATAACCCTTGTATTTTAAAATTTAATTTATCCAATTAAGTTTCTCCTATTAACCTTCTCCTATTAACCTTCTCCTATTAACCTTCTCCTATTAACCTTCTCCTATTAACCTTCTCCTGTTAATTTATACTAGTTATCCAATACTTCTTTAGGTGCTAAAACTACATTCTTGCACATAATAGCAAGGCCTAAAGCCA
Organism: Haloimpatiens sp. FM7315; assembly: GCA_041861885.1. Taxonomy (NCBI): domain Bacteria; kingdom Bacillati; phylum Bacillota; class Clostridia; order Eubacteriales; family Clostridiaceae; genus Haloimpatiens; species Haloimpatiens sporogenes. Next base: position 629,544 of record JBGVUE010000001.1, on the reverse strand, counting down.
TTCCCAATACCGCAGGGAGTAGCCAACCAAGACCCTCACTGTATAGAGGTAATTTACTAAATACTTTGTTAACTACACCTAATCCAATTCCAGCCTGACTTAAAGCATAAACCACACTTACAACTCCAGTAAATAAAATAGTGCATTTATAAACAACTGATTCCCCCTTAAATACATTGTCTAAAACTGCTAACACTATAAGCATTATAGCTATTGGATAAATTGCATTCAACACAGGCACAGACACTGCAAGAATTTTAGTAAGTCCCATGTTTGCAAGGCACATACTAGAAACTGATAATATTCTAGTCCAAGTTTTATAAGTTATTTTTTTAGAAATTGTACAGAAATATTTACTACAAGAAGTTATAAGACCAACAGAAGTTGTCAAACAAGCTAGTGTAAATATTACTGCCAGCAATATTGCACCGTAATTTCCAAAAATATAAGTAGTTACATTTGTAAGAGTTTCAGCTCCATTTTTAGTAGCACCAAATCTTCCCCCACTAGAGGCGCCTAAATGAGCAAGCATTGAATATATAACAATCAATAAAGTTCCTGCAATTAAACCAGCTTTTATAGATGTTGAAATTACCCTCTTTTCTTCAGTAACACCTTTTGATTTTATTGCCATAGCTATAACAATCCCAAAGTTTAAAGCAGCTATAGTATCCATAGTTAAATATCCTTCTAAAAATCCTTTAACGAAAGATGACTTTACGTACCCCCCAGTAGCTAATCCATAATTTCCTAAAGGTTTAAAAAAAGATCCTAAAAACATAACTAAAATTAATACTAATAAAGATGGAGTTAAAAATTTTCCTAAACGATCAACTAATTTGTTTGGTGATAATGAAAGCCAATATGCTATCATGAAAAATACTAAAGTATATAAAAATAAAGCTAAAGTTTTTGATATCCCCCTTGTAAATATGGAGCGACTGCCATTTCAAAAGGTAAACTTCCTGCTCTTGGAATTCCAAGGCAAGGTCCTATTGATAAATAAATTAAAACAGTAAATACTGCGGCAAAAGTAGGATTGACCCTTCTTGCTAAATTATTAAGTCCAGAAGATTTTGCAACTGCAACTACTCCCAAAACCGGAAAACCAACTGCTGTTATGAAAAACGCCCCCAAGGCTTTCCATGTAGCTCCACCTGCTGATTGTCCTAAAAATGGTGGAAATATTAAATTTCCAGCCCCAAAAAACAATGAGAAAAGCATTAAACCTATTAATAATAAATCCTTCTTACGTAAATCTTTCATCTTAAATTCCTCCTTGGATTAAATATATTTTCAATAGTTTCTAATGTCCTCTTCTATGCTCATATAAATTGCCCCCCTTCAAGTTTCTTGCAATAATTAATACTAGAAGAATTATAAAAATCTTATAAATAAATCTCTGCTAAAATAGCAAAAATTTTATTTTTAGACAACAAAAAACCGTCCCTTAAATATAAGGGACGGGTATAATTCCGCGTTACCACCCTAATTCTATAAAACAATCCTATTTTATAATAAAACCATTTTACAGCACTTAGTTACGTATCCATCAATACGATTCTCTTTTAACGGTAAGAAATTCCGTCAAAGCTTACTATAGTTCAGCCTTGCTTCTCAGAGGTGATTTTCAGTTATATTTTGAACATTGGCTTTCAGCAGTACACCAACTCTCTTTGGGACAAAATATTACATACTTCTTCTCTTCATCGAATTTGTTTTGATTTATGTTTAATATAATATAATTTATTTTAAGACTTGTCAAGAATTTTTTAAAAAAGCTAGGGACGGTTAACAACTTTTTGACATATATAAAAAAGTTGTTAACCGTCCCTAGCTTGTCTTTTATTTTGTTAATTTGTTTGCTTTTAAAAATTCATCTGCAACTTTCTCTACAGATTGTTTATCAATATCCACTTTAGAATTTAAATCCATAACAACTTCATCGTTAAGTAACTTAGTCAATTTTGATATTTCCTCTTTAATATCTGGATATTTTTCTAATATTTCTGTTCTAAAAACTGGAGTTATGCTGTATACAGCAAAGGCATTTTTATCATCTTCAAGAGCAACATAACCATCTTTTTTAATGTTTCCATCTGTTGCAAAACCTGTAGCAACATCAGCTTTACCATTTTTTAAAGCTTCATAAAATAATCCTAATTCCACATTTAATCTATTTTTAACAGGTACATTAAATCCATAAACGCTCATAAGTCTTGGCATCATATCTGGTCTTTCATAAGACTCTGCAGCTGTTACTAAAGTAATATCATTTCCTTCATTGTATGCTTTTGCAAGATCACTTACATTTTTAAGGTTATATTTTTTTGCAAGTTCCTTTGTAACAACCATTACATAAGTGTTATTAGCTTTAGAATAAGGTAACCATGTTATACCATTATCTTTATCCCATTTGCTTATAAGTTCATAACATTTCTTAGCGTCATATACAGGATCATGCTTCATAAACTGCATAAGACCAGTTCCTGTATATTCATAATATCCATCAACCTCACCTGAAGTAATAGCCTTTCTTATAATAGCAGTTTCTCCAAGGCCAGTTTCATCGTTTACAGTATATCCTAGACTTTTTAGATACTTAACCATAATATTTCCTAAAACTAAACTCTCTGTAAAAGTCTTAGAGCCTATTGTTATTTCACCTTTTGATTTAGATTTTTCACTTTCTGATTTACCACATCCACCTAAAAAAGAAAAACATAGTAATACCGCTAAAATTGTTGATATTTTTTTTATCATAGGTTAATCCTCCCTTTTAATAATAAGATTAATCAAAGAAATTATTTAAAAATATAATTATTTATATTAATTTTTACATTGTAATCCCTTAGCATCTCCAAACTCCATAAACAATATCTTTTTTTCTATTTTATCTAATATAAAATTCATCACTAAGGCTATTATGGCACATAAACTTGCCCCAATTAACAAATACTCTGGATATAACATAGCAATTCCACTAGATATTAATGTTCCAAGACCACCTGCACCTACAAAACCTGCAAGAGTAGCTACACTTACAACGTATGTGGATGACATTTTCACACCACTTAAAATATAAGGCATAGACATTGGAAGTTCTAACTCTTTTAAAATCTCAAAATTCGTCATTCCAAGGCCTTTAGCAGCTTCTCTCGTTTTGCTATTAACCTGCAATATTCCAACCATAGTTCCTTTGATAATCGGAAGTACTCCTTGACACACTAGTACTATAATAGTTGGCTTGTATCCAAATCCAAGCAAAGGTAATGATATTGCTACAAAAGCAAAAGGTGGTATAGTTTGAAGCACATTTAACATCTGCAATACTATATTAGATACTATCTTCAGTTTTTGTCGACTTAAAAGAACTCCTAAAGATATCCCAATAATAATGGCTAAAAATAGAGAAGTAAAAACTAAGCCCATATGAATAGCTAAATTAATTGGAACTAGTTTTGTTAAGGCATTTATGGCTCTATGTACACTCATATTACTTCTCCTTATATAAATATTTTGCTATCTCATTTATTGAAATCTCATTAATAAAATTATTATCATTATCAATTATAGTTATGACACTTTTGTCCTTCTCAATTAATTTTGATAATGCTCTATATAATTTGCAATCTGCTTTTAATTTTATCTTTTTATCTTCATTTACTTCTACTATTTTTTCTTCTCTTCCTTTAACTAAATCCTGTAAACTAACAATTTTAAATGCCTCTAAAACTCTAGTTTCACCCATAAATTCTTTAACAAAATCATTTTTCGGATTCATTAAAATAGTCAGCGGGTCATCACATTGAACCACACTACCCTCATTAAATATAGCTATTTTATCTCCAAGTTTAATAGCCTCGTCAATGTCATGAGTTACAAAACATATTGTCTTCTTTTCCGCTTTTTGAATTTTTAACAAATCATCTTGAAGTTTGGATCTCAATATTGGATCAACTGCTCCAAAAGGCTCATCCATTAGAATGATCTCCGGATTAGCAGCAAGTCCTCTTGCAACTCCAACTCTTTGCATCTGCCCACCGCTTAACTGTCTCGGATACTTTTTTCCATCAGTATCAGGATCAAGCCCTATCATGAGAATAAGTTCCCTTACTCTCTTTTTTATATCTTCTTTACTCCACTTTTTTAATTTTGGAACTATAGATATATTTTGTTCTACAGTTTTATTTGGCAATAAACCAATGTCCTGTATAACATACCCTATATCTCTTCGCAAATTGTTTTCATTAAAATCCTTTATATCTTTGCCGTTTATTTCAATAGACCCACTTGTAGCGTGAATCATCCTATTTATCAATTTCAAAGTAGTAGATTTCCCGCATCCAGATTTACCTAAAAACACCGTTAATTTACCAGTTTCAATATTTAAATTTAAATCATTAATTGCAGGTGTTTTCTGACCTTCATAGTATTTTTTAACATTTTTCATAATAATCATTTTAATTTTCACCAGCCTTAACATTATACCAACTTAGTTTGTTTTCTATTATTAGTAGTATAAAATCTAATAACACTGCAATTACAGACACAAGAACTGCCCCAGTCAAAACCATGTCCATATTACTTCTAGACAAACCTTGTGATATTAATCTTCCTAAGTTTTTTTCACCAATATAGGTTGCAAGGGTTGCTGTACTTGTAATCATTATAGTCATTATTCTAAATCCAGAAAATATAGAAGGAATTGCCATAGGTAGCTGAACTTCAAAGAAAATTTGTCTTTTATTCAATCCCATTCCCCTCATAGCCTCAATTAAGGAAACATCTACATTTTTAATTCCAGTATAAACACTTCTTGTCATAGGCATCATTGAGTATAAAACCAAAGCAAGCACCGCCGACTTCCTTCCAAGTCCTAAAAAAGGAACAGTTATTAAAAGCGCAAACATGGATATAGATGGAACACAGTACAAAATATTACTTATAGCTAAAACAAATTTAGCCAATCTCTCATTTCTTGTCATATATATTCCTAAAGGAACCCATAAAATCAAAGAGAATAATACGGATGAAACTGTCAAAGAAACATGAAGCAATGTATATTGAATTATCTTATCTTGATTACTTAAAATATACTCTACCAAATTATTCTCTCCCCTAAATATAATAATTTTTTCCCAGTTCAATGTTTAAATTTATGTCTTTATCTTTTAATTTCTTAATAATTTCTTGCTTTTTTTCATCAGATTCTGTAGGATTAATAGTATTTATAACTCCATCTATTACTTTGCTCATTTTACTATATGGTATTCCAAAAGCTATATCATCTTCATTCCACTTAGCAAAAAATCTTGTTCCTGAACATAACATAGATGCGTTAACATCATCATTAATATAAGGAACAGCGGTAGCCTCAGAACATATTCCCTGATTTCCGCTAAAACTTATATTTTTATTTACCCCATAATAATAGGAATATCCTTGCATAAGTCTCATAATTTTATAAGAAGAATCAATAATAATTGCTACATCAAATTCTTTTGCTGGAAAATTATTTAAAGAAAATATCTCCACTCCATAATTCTTTTCCTTTATATATTTAACATCTCTTTGGGCTTCTTTTGCTACCTCTCGATTTTCATATAATCCTAAAGATTCATACACTTGCCCAGAAATTACATTATCAGGAACAGTCATTAGACCTAGTGCCTTTGAAGCTCCATCACATAGGAAGTTTTCAGCTTTGGCTTTGAAATGCTTCCCATAAGTAGCAAGCTTTATCATATAACAATAAGTTATTTTATTTTTTATTTGCTTTGCTTCAATGAAATCGTAGTTTTCCTTATTTTTTATAATTTTTACACCTACAACTTGTCTTTTTAAGTTTAAAATACTAGGTAGAATGCTAATTTTCTCGCTTAATTCCATTTAATCACCCTATGTGAATGTATTTGGTATTTTAAGGAACCATAACCTTTAATTAAAAAATCAAAAAATATTTATATATATTTCTCTATACAAAGTAAAAAAATCTATTTTATTATTACTAAACAAAGTAAAAAAATCTATATTATTATTTCTAATTAATTACAAATTACTAGCAGTACTATATAAGCATCAGTATTTTCCAAAGTCTTCACAGGCTTTATACATAGCATATAAATTTAAAGGCGGAGTATAGGGTGGTAGTGTACAAGATGGCATAAGTGCAAATCCACCTTTTCTGCTTTTATTTTTGATAATTATATCCTTTGAAATACTATACACCTCTTTGTAAGTGCCGTTTAATAGACTATTTGAAGAAACATTACCAGCTAAAATATATTTTTCTCCAAAAATTGAGGATGCTTTATCCATATCTATTTTTTCATCTAAGCTTATAAAGGTTCTATCTGGTAAACCTATATGTCTAAAAATTTCTAAATTTCTGTTGTGATTTCCACATAAATGGAGAGAATAGCTTTTTACACCTTTACTTCTAAAGTACTCGTATACCTCGAGAAAATATGGTAAAGAATGGTTTTCAAATAGTTTTGTTGAAATCAAAGATTCTATGGGAAAATTAGATGAACAATAGCACTTGTCTATGCCAAACATATTTATTGTAATATTCCCCATTAACTTTAGATAATCTGTAGCACATCTTAGAAGTCTATGTAATGCTTCAGTGTCTTTTCGAAATAGCTTTACAAGTAAAGTAATATCACAGATATTACTAACTATCTCTAATGGTGAGCCCATGCTTATGGGTATTGATACACCCTTTTCATTTAAAATCTTAAAAAATTTAAATTTTAAATTTTCTTCAATATCTATCTCTAAATTTGGAACTTTTATTTTTTCTATATCACTAATTGATTTAACTCTTGGTTTAATCAAAGGAATTGACACATATGGATTATCTTTGTACTCAATTTCTCCACCAAACATCAAACCAGTATACCCCGGGAAATCAAAAGAAGGACTCCCGTCACAGTGATGAATATCTAAAACCAATCTTTGCGTACTATAGGAAAGCTCTGGATTTAAATAAAATTCTTTAGAACTCAGTTTTCCGAGCACACCTGAATATATCGTTGCATTTGTATAAAAAGGTACTCTATCTACGTCATTGCCTTCATAGAAATTTTTAATTCTTTCTTTTCTTAAAATATTTTCATAATTAATCAATATAATCACCTATAATATTTAAACATTCAAATTCATGTTAATAATACATAATTTTGTAACTTTATGTAAATAAAACTCTAAAAACATCGATTAAATTTTACATATAAAAGTATATCATGAATATTTTTTAAGCACTAATCCTTTTTATAAATAGATAATTCATCTTCTATTTAATATTTAAATAGAAGATGAATTTTTAGGGACGGTTAACAACTTTTTGATATATAAAAAAGTTGTTAACCGTCCCTATCTTTTATTATTTATTTTATTATTTATATTTATCTTTTTTACTTTTTAACTACTTTTGATTTTAAAACAAATGATTTTATGGTTACTACCATTGCAATTATAAGACCTATAAGACAAAATATAAAACTAAAAGGTATTAAGAAAAAAGGTTCTACAAGAGTTCCATCTGCTGCAATTTCAGATCCTATTATGTTATAAGCAACACCACAACCAATTCCAATGATAATAAATATTAAAGATACAATATATTTCTTCATAAACATATCCTCCATATAGAATTATTTTATGTTTATAATATATCACATGTTTTATCGTTTATCAATATATTTTTATTGTTATATCTAAAATTAATATTGTTATTCATTTACCAGCTTTTGATATGATTGTATTTGCGTTTATAACCACACATTTAGTATATTAATTTAAAGTTCAACTTATTTAGTTGGTACTTTAAATGTTACGTGGAAAATTTCACCATTATGCATATAATCTAATGTTAATGTTAAATAGTTCGTTTCATTATTTACTCCTATAAATGCCTCTGCACTACATTTACTTCCTGTTATTTTTAATTCTTCAGGAGCAAGTCCACTATTAGGATAGCTATATCCTACCTCGCCTTTACTATCTATAGCATCAAAAGGCTGAAATAAAAATACTCCCATGCTATCTTCACCTTTACTTAAAAGCTTATAAGTGTAATTTATTTTATACACTTCATAAGGATTACTATAACTAAATTCATTTCTTTCATTTGTTGATTCTATACTATTAATCCTTATTTCATAATTTCCAAATAAAGTATCTGGTACTTTAACAGTCTGTTTTATAGATATAGTCTCTTCTTTTTTGTCAGTTTTATCGCTTGTGTCTTCAGTATTTACAATGCTATTTACTATATCTTCACTAACAGCGCCCTCTCCCCCTAATATATTTATATTTTTGATATTATCATTGTTTTTAATAAAACTATTTACAATATCCTTATTATTATTTCCAACTAATATAATAGGATTATTATTTAACCCAGCTAAAGCACTTCCACTTAGAGCATCAGCAAAACCTTTGTCACTAGCTATATATAATTTACTTAAATCCAATTTATCTTTATAATCATTTATAATGGCTACATTTCTATCACACTTTGTCGCCCCATTATACACTTTATTAGCTCTTAAATCTCTAACTACATCAGCATTAATAACATCTGATCCTCCAACTACATTTATTTCACAGTTCTTTGATTTTATGTAGCTTTTAACAACATCAGGTATGGATGTTTTTCCTACAAGCACTATAGAATAGCCTAATTTGCTTGCTATAGGTGAAACACTTAGGGCGTCTTCATAGTACTGCCCTGATACAACAAAAATACCTTTTCCGTTAACTTTTTTGCTACATTGGTACTTGTCTCAAATCTATCTTTTCCACATATTCTCTCTATATTAATTTTCATAGTTTTTAATGTGTTTTCAGTCTTTAAGCTTACAGCACCTTCTCCTCCTACTATAAAAACCTTTTTAACCTTAAGCTTTTGTAGCTGCACTTTAGTAGAATCCGTTAACTTTCCACTTTCAGTAAGTAGTATAGGCGCATTATACTTTTTAGCTAGAGGCGCTGAAGATAATGCATCTGGAAACTCTTGTCCATTACATATAACCGCATAATCAGACTTACTCCAGCCATCAGAAGCAACCTTAGAGCAGGTTTCATATCTATTTAACCCCTCTAATCTTTTCAAATTCATATTATTTTTTGCTAAAGCACTTTTGTTTCCTATTAAACTTATACTTAAAGTTAATAGGAATAACATAAAAACTTTATTTTTTTATCATTTGTTCTCCCCCTAAATAATAAAACTTCTTTTCAATCTTTTTATAAATTACAGTTTTACTGCATTTTCAATATGTTTACTCATTAAATAATATAATTAATATAATAAATATAATCGAAATAACTTGGAAAATAATTAGGGACGGTTAACAACTTTTTAATATATTTTACAATTAAAAAATGTTAACCGTCCCTAGCTTTTCCATGTTTTTTACTTTGTGCATACTGCAATCAGACTATATGAGGAAGGATTCACTCCACTTATAACCATAGAATTTAATATTGAATAATACTCTATATCTTTAAAATATTTTTCCAATATATTTTTGAATTCAATAAAAGTGTATTCCTTTATATGAAATGGGTTATTAACATTTACTCTCATTGATTTATTAGGTGTAGATATTATAAATTTTCCTCCTTTTTTTATAACTCTAACTGCTTCTTTAAGATAATTATCTATTGAATCTAGTGAAAGATGTTCAAATACCTCAAAAGATATATAAATATCAAACTCATTTTCACTATAATTTAGTTTTGTCACATCATTAGTACACCAATTAATATTGCTAATAGGGTATACACTTTTAGCAAAGTTTATATTATCTCCTACAATATCGCTTGCTTCTACATTATTTGAAAATTTAGCTATATATGCAGCTCCATACCCAAAACCACAAGGTGCTTCTAAAACCTTACTATTTTCATTAATAAATTTACTTGCAAAACAATATCTTTCATATATTAATAAATTCCCTCTTAAAGGCATAAATTTTGACGCAGGTATAGCTCTTTGCCAGTTGTATGCTAAAAAATTTTTATTAATGTCTTCTTGTAATTTTTTTCAAACACATAACCTGCAATACCATTTTTAAACTCAGTTTTTGTCTCTAAAAGCTCTTTTGCAAAACCAATTATAAAGCTTTTATTCTTACTCTTATCAATTACATCTGGCAAAACAAAAGATTTTATTTCTTTATGGTACCAAATGTTATTTATAATAATTTGCTTATTTTCATCATTTTTTAATGCATATTCTATTAATTCCATTCCTGAATAGATTACTTCTCTTTTCCCAAAGATTATTTTTGCTGATTGAAAATTGTAGTTATCATAATCTTTACAGAAATACGGAATAAAATCATTCATTTTTTTAATACAATTATAAAAGTCTTTCTCATTTGATTCACTAGCAATTCTATTAATATTCTTATTTTTTTCCTGCTTTTTATTTATGCCTTCTAATAATCTCTCTATGCTATCCATTTGCAAATTAACTGAATAGTTATCTTCAATAAACTTTCTATACTCTTTTGAATTATATTCTTCTTCAGAAATTTTGCTTACAGCTTCATCTACAGTGTTAAATAAATATTTATCATCCCAGATTTCATTAGAATAAATAAAATCATGAATAACAGGTTTTATGCCCCTTGCCATAGCTTCTGCTATTCCATACCCAAAACTTTCATGAATACTAGAAGATAAGATATAATTTTTGTCTTCTAACCAATTACTTATATCCTTTTGCCATCCCTCAAAAACTACGTTATTTTCTAAATTCATTTTCTTTATTTCATAATTCCAATAAATTTTAATCAATAAACTTTGAAAACTCCCAGCTACATACAATTTAAATCTTTGGTCTTTTTCTACTAATTTTTTAATTATTTGAAGTAGTAATATTGGATTTTTTCTATCATTTATATACCCAACGTAAGCAACATTAAAACCTGTTTTTCTTTCTAATAATTTATATTTATCCATATCTACACCATTTTTAATGGTTATGATATTTACTTTTTTCAATATCATATATTTGCAAAGACAATAATTTTTTCAAATGATCTGTAACCAAAATTAATTTGTCTACATTATCCCAAAATACTTCTCTAGGATACTTAGTAAAACACTCGTATCTATGCAATCTGCATAAAATAATCTTTTCTTTAGCAAGTTTTTGTTTGCTTCCATAAACAATTAAATCATCACACCACTCAAACCAGCATATATCAGCCCATCTCATTCCTTCATCAATTTCTTTATAATTTCTTACTATTATTTTTTTGTGTCATACTTCAAAGATAGATTTCTTATAATATCCGTAAGAAAATTGTCCAGCCCTTGCTTTACAAAGAAAACTAATTTTTTCCTTGGCTCTAATCTCATAGATTCATTTTTATATTTTTCATTTTTTAACACAAAATCACATCCACTTTATATTTCTAATTAGATAAAAGTTCTTACTAAAACTTTTATTATCTAGCCTTATTAATTTTATGCTTTACCTCGAAACAATTAGTACTTTATAATTAGGGACGGTTAACAACTTTTTAATATATTTTACAATTAAAAAATGTTAACCGTCCCTTGTTTTTTCCAAAAACCAAGTGCACAGGCAGGGGGCTGGTATCTAAAGCGTAAAGGCGGGGAAATAAAAAGGCTGAGCAGTTAGTGAAGGGGAAACCCTTCATGGCTGCTCAGCCTTTAACACAACTTTATTATCAGTAACACAAGTTTATTAACTGTAACATGACTTTATTGTTGTTGGATATTAGATACTTTATTTATTCATAGCCTCTTCAACAGCAACTGCTACTGCAACTGAAGCTCCAACCATTGGGTTGTTACCCATTCCGATAAGTCCCATCATTTCAACGTGAGCTGGAACTGATGATGAACCTGCGAACTGAGCATCTGAGTGCATTCTTCCCATAGTATCTGTCATACCATATGAAGCTGGACCTGCTGCCATGTTATCTGGGTGAAGAGTTCTTCCAGTACCACCACCTGAAGCAACTGAGAAGTATTTTTTACCTTGCTCAATACATTCTTTTTTGTATGTTCCTGCAACTGGATGTTGGAATCTTGTTGGGTTAGTTGAGTTACCAGTTATTGATACGTCAACTCCCTCCTTATGCATTATTGCAACACCTTCTCTAACGTCATCTGAACCATAGCATTTAACCTTAGCTCTTGGTCCTTTTGAGAATGGGACTTCTCTAACTACGTCTAATTTTCCTGTATAATAATCGAATTTTGTCTCAACATATGTAAAACCATTAATTCTTGAAATTACATAAGCTGCATCTTTTCCAAGACCATTTAATATAACTCTTAATGGCTCTTTTCTTACTCTGTTAGCTTTTTCTGCTATTTTTATAGCACCTTCAGCTGCAGCAAAAGACTCATGTCCTGCTAAGAAAGCAAAGCATTTAGTTTCTTCTCTAAGTAGCATAGCAGCTAAGTTTCCGTGACCTATACCAACTTTTCTGTCATCTGCAACAGATCCTGGAATACAAAAAGCTTGAAGTCCTTCTCCTAAAGCTTCTCCAGCTTCAGCAGCCTTTTTACATCCTTTTTTTATTGCAATAGCAGCTCCTAAAATGTATGCCCAACATGCATTTTCAAAACATATTGGTTGTGTTGACTTAACTATGTTATAAACATCTATTCCTTTTTCATCACATACAGCTTTAGCATCTTCTATAGTTTTCATACCATACTTTTCAAGTACAGGTGTTATTTGATCAATTCTTCTTTCATAACTTTCAAATAATGCCATTTCCATCGTCCTCCCTCTATATTATTCTTGTCTTGGATTAATAACTTTTACAGCTTCATCAAATCTACCATATTGACCAGTAGCTTTTTCTTTTGCTTCGTTAGCATCCATACCTTTTCCTATCATTTCCATCATTTTTCCAAGGTGAACGAATTTGTATCCTATAACTTCACTGTTTTCATCTAAAGCTATATCTGTAACATATCCTTCAGCCATTTCTAAGTATCTAGTTCCCTTAGCCTTAGTTCCGTACATAGTACCAACTTGGCTTCTTAATCCTTTTCCTAAATCTTCAAGACCTGCTCCTATAGGTAGTCCACCTTCTGAGAAAGCAGTTTGAGTTCTACCGTATACTATTTGTAAAAATAATTCTCTCATTGCTGTATTTATAGCATCACAAACTAAATCAGTGTTTAATGCTTCAAGAATTGTCTTTCCTGGAAGTATTTCTGATGCCATAGCTGCAGAGTGAGTCATTCCTGAACATCCTATAGTCTCAACTAGTGCTTCTTGAATAATACCTTCTTTAACATTTAAAGTAAGTTTGCAAGCACCTTGCTGTGGAGCACACCAACCTATACCATGTGTTAAACCTGATATGTCTTTTACTTCTTTTGCGCGAACCCATTTTCCTTCTTCTGGTATTGGAGCTGATTGATGGTTTGCTCCTTTAGTTATAGGGCACATTCTCTCAACTTCTGTTGAATAAATCATATTTTATTCTCCTTCCTATGGTTAATAATTATTGCTATTAAAGCCTTATTTATTTAATTAAAGTATTTTTAACTTAATGATATGTTTTTGACCCAGTGGGATGTTTTCACTCCCACCCTGGGCAACAAAACACTTAATGCACACTTATATATTACCAAATATAATCTTCTATAACAATAAATAATTTGCAAAAAAATCAGTATTTTTTTAAATTTCCTGTAATAAATATAATTACTATAGTAGAAAACATTTTGTTACTATCTTTAATATCTTTGTAACCAAATTTCTTTTAAATTTTATAATATTAATAATATACAGGTAAATAATATAATATTGAAGCTTTATATTTAGTTTGAAGTTATATAAAAAAAGAAAATGAAAATTACCATAAAAATTTAATATAAATTCACAACAAAGAAGGCTAAAATGTTGTATAATTTAACATGGATTGTATCAAATAATATATAATGAGGTAAAATTATGGATAAACTTAATTTTAAAAGGCGCAAATATTCACGGAAAAAAAGAGAAAAATTTTGAAATTATTTTTAATTATTTTGTTAATACTATTAACAACATTTGTTATTAAAATAGTGAAATCTAAAATAAATAACAAAAAAGAACAAGAATTAATCGAAAAAAATTATTCAAATTTAAAAAAATTAGAAACTAGAAATATTGATACTGTAGAAAAGAAAATATCGAAATCACAAGAACCAGTAGAACCAGTAGAACCAGTAGAAAAAGAAGATTCTAGCAAAATCGAAGAACCAAATAACAAAGAAGTTCCTTCAAAAAGCGATAAAAATAAAGATGTCAGTAATAAAACTTATTTTGAAGATTCAGTTTTTATGGGTGATTCTATAACAGAAGCTTTAGATTTTTATAGTCTTTTAAATCCTTCTTCTGTTTTAGCTAAAAAAGGGCAAAATATAGTTCAAGCAAAAAATTCTATACCCCAATTAGCGAATTTAAATCCCAAAAGAATATTTTTGCTTTATGGTCTGAATGACTTAGAACGCTTTAAAAGCATAGATGAATACCAACGAAATTATACAATTTTTGTTAAAAAGATTAAAGAAGTACTCCCAAACTCAGAAATATATATTTTATCTATAACTCATGTGCAAGCAAAAACTGAGAGCAAAAGGCCTATGCTTTCTGATGAAAGAGTTGAATCATTTTCTAACACTTTAAAAAATATTGCACTTAGCGAAAATGCTAAATTTATAGATATAACATCGGTATACAGAAATAAAGATTATTTGTATGAGCCGGATGGAATACATTTTAATGTTAAATTTTATAATACATTACTAGATTACTTAAAGGGAATTTTGTAATATATAGTATTTATGTAATTTACAACAAAAATAAGTATTATTACGAACAGGATGATGAATCAATGGCAATCAGAACTTATAAAAAAAATAATTTAGTTTCCATAATACTATTTTCATTTGTATTTATTTCAGTGTTAATTTTAGGCTACTCTTTTACAGAAGTTAAGTCTCCTAAAATTTCTGACATAATAACAAATGTTAAAAAAACTCAGATTTATCTGCTATGGTTAAATCTGATAAATTTAAACTAAGAAAGCTCTACGGCATTAATTTTAATAAACTTGAAGATTTTATTTTCTACGCCCCGAAAACTAATATGCAGGCAAATGAATTACTTATCATGAAAGTTAAAAATCAAGATGATATTGAATATTTAAAAGAACTTGTTAACGCAAGAATAGAAAAACAATCAAGCTCTTTTAAGAATTATGCTCCGGATGAGTATCAAATATTAGAAAACCATATTTTTAAAATTAGAGGAAAATATGCAATACTGGTTATATCAAAAAATCCAGATAAGATAATGACAGATATAAATAAAAGTTTTAAATAAAATACAGTTTGGAGTGACTACAATTGGTTTTCAGCAGTTTAATCTTTATATTTTTATTTTTGCCAATCACCATATTTTTATATTACATTTCACCTAAAAAATTAAAAAATTTAACTATACTAATAGCAAGCTTAATCTTTTATGCTTGGGGTGAACCTATATGCATCCTGCTTATGGTATTTAGTATTATTTTAAATTACATAATGACCTTATTTATACATAACTTTAGATATAATAAAAATATTTCTAGAAATATTTTTATTGTGACTTTAGCAATAAACTTAGGGATGTTAGCTTTTTTTAAATATTTTTCATTTATAATAGATAATTTAAACATGCTACTAGGTTTAAACATAATTGTAGAAAAAATTCCTCTTCCTATGGGAATATCCTTTTACACCTTTCAAATTTTGTCTTATGTAATAGATGTATATTTAGACAAAGTTGAAGTTCAAAGAAATATTATTAACTTTGGAGTATATGTAACTATGTTTCCCCAACTGGTAGCTGGTCCTATAGTAAAATATAGCGATATAAATTATCAATTAAAGAACAGAAAAAGATCACTATATAAATTTAGTGAAGGTATTGAGAGATTCATTATAGGTCTTGGAAAAAAAGTTTTGATTGCAAATAACATAGGTATTATATGGACTAATATAAAATCTTTAGATATTTCGAGTTTATCTATTTTGTCCTCCTGGCTTGGTATAATTGCCTTTACTCTTCAAATTTACTTTGACTTTAGTGGATATTCAGATATGGCAATTGGTCTTGGTAAAATGTTTGGATTTGAATTTATGGAAAACTTCAATTATCCATACATAGCAAAAAGCGTAAGTGAGTTTTGGAGAAGGTGGCATATATCTTTAGGTCAATGGTTTAGAGAATATATTTATATACCACTAGGAGGAAATCGTGTTAATTTAATAACTCAATTTAGAAATTTATTTATTGTTTGGTTTACTACTGGTTTATGGCATGGAGCTAGTTGGAATTTTGTATTTTGGGGATTATATTTTGGATTCTTTATATTTTTAGAAAAAATCTTTTTAGGAAGATTTCTTAAAGGTCCACTTAAATTTATTTCCAATTTATACACTATACTAGTTGTAATTATTGGATGGGTATTCTTTGACATAGATAAACTAGGTCTTGCCTTTAGCTACTTAAAAGTGATGTTTGGATTTAAAGGCAATCCTTTTATTGATAAAACTTTTATTTATTATTTTTATACAAATTTTTTCTTACTTATAATTGGAATATTATGTGCAACTCCTTTAGTAAGTGAATTATATACAAAACTAAAACAAACAAGAAATTTTAAAGTTGTCTTATTTATTAATTTAACTTTATGTGCAATATTATTTTTATCTACAGCTTATTTAGTAAATCAAAGTTTCAACCCATTTTTATACTTTAGATTTTAATTTATATAGTAAATACAATATGCAAGGGTGATAAAATTTATGAATTTTAAGAAAAAATCATTTAACAATGATCAAAACAAATTTTTACCTATAATCTTTTTACTTTTTATTTTTATAATATTTATTATAAATATTATAAGTAAAGATAAAACATTCTCTAGTGAAGAAAACCGTACTCTAAACACTAGGCCTAAATTTTCTATGGAAAATCTAATGCACAGTGATTATACTAAGAAATATGAATCTTATGTGTCAGATCAGTTTTTTCTAAGAAATTTTTGGGTAAATATAAAGTCATCTGTTGAAAGATTTTCTGGGAAAAAGGAAAATAATGATATTTACATATGCAGTGACGACTATTTAATAGACAAATTTAAAAAACCTAATAAGGAAAATGCTTTAGAAAAATCAAAGGCAATTAAAAGTTTTTATGAAAAAAATAAAGATTTAACTAACAGTATTATGATAATACCTACAAAAATAAAAGTTTTAAAGGATAAACTCCCTGCTTTTGCTCCTTCTTACGATGAGTTGAACTACATAAACAATTTTTATAGTTATTTACCTAATAATGTTAATAAAATAAATGCTTTTAATATTCTAAACCAGAATAAAGACAAATACATATACTATAAAACTGACCATCACTGGACTACTGAAGGCGCTTATTATGCATATTTAGAATTTTGTAAAAAATTAAATATTACACCTAAACTAAAAAATCAATATAATATAGAAGAAGTTAGTAATAATTTTTACGGTACCCTTTATTCTAAATCTGGAATTAAAAATATTTCTCCAGATAGAATAAGTGTGTTTCTTCCTAAAAATGAAGAAAACCTTATTGTAAATTATATTGAGGAAAAAAAGAAAGGTGTAAGCCTTTATAGCGCCCATAAGTTAAACACAAAGGATAAATACTCATTATTTACAGATGGTAATCATCCCATACTAAAAATAGAAACTGAAAGTCTTTCTAATAAAAAATTGTTAATTATAAAAGACTCTTATGCAAACTCTTTTATACCATTTTTAACTTCTCATTATAGTGATATTGTTGTAGTTGATTTAAGATATTACAATGACAATATACAGAGTTTAATAGAAGATAATGGCATAACTGATACTTTAATTTTATATAATACAAGTACTTTTTCAGAGGACGATTCAATTTTAAATCTTGTACAATAAAATGCTATAAATTTAAAGGCAGTGATTTCATTTTAATATGAAATTACTGCCTTATTTTATTTCTTATTTGTTTTAAATCATTCCAATTTATCTTACTTTACATCTTTTGTTTTTTCTTTTTTACTTATATTTAGGTAAGAAAGGGTAGAATTCAAAGGAATTTCAATCAACCTACTTTTACTTATGACAACTTTTTGTGAAGTATATATTCCTGTATGTCCAGAGAATACATAACTAACTATACATACCATAAACATAAGTAAAGCACCCTTTGCTCCAAACATCTCAATACCTAGTGCAAATGATGCCATAGGAGCATTAGTAGCTCCTGCAAAAACACCCACAAGGCCAAGGGATGCTAAAAAAGAAGGTGACATATTAAAAAAACCTGATAAAGCATTTCCAAGAGTTGACCCTACAACAAATAAGGGTGTAACTTCTCCTCCTTGAAAACCAGTTCCCAAAGTTACAGAAGTAAAGAGTATTTTTCCTAAAAAAGTTAAAGGATGAACTCTACTTGTAAAAGCCTCTGACATAAGTGGTATACTTAGCCCTAAAAATTCTCTAGTTCTAAAAATATACACTAATATTATAACAATTGTTCCTCCAATTGCACTTTTTAAAACTGGGCTCTTAACTTTTTTCCCAAAAAACTCTTTAATATTCCAATAGATCTACTAAACAATCTACTAGTTAACCCAAATATAACTGCACATACTACTATCTTAATTAATATAATATAATTTACTTCGGGAATTCCTAAAATTTTATAATGTGAATGATGAATTCCAAGGGATGTAGTTACCATATTTCCAACCATGCTTGCAGTAAAACATGAAATTAAAGCGTGATAATTAATAGTTCCAATGCTGTTCATTTCAAGTCCAAACAAAGTTCCTGCAAGTGGTGTTCCAAAAACTGAAGCAAAACCGCTTCCAATACCTGATACAAGTATTATTTTAGTATCAAACTTGTCTAGCTTTAAAACTCTACTTACTCCTTCAGCTATACTAGCACCAATTTGAACCCCCGTACCCTCTCTTCCTGCTGAACCACCAAATAAATGTGTAACAACAGTTCCTAGAAATACCAGTACCGCCATGCGCACTGGAAGTTCTTGAGTCTCATCATTAATTTTTTCTATAATTAAGTTATTTCCCTTAATAGAATTTTTACCATACTTTATATATAAGAAACTAACAATTGCTCCTCCAAAAGGAAGACAAAAAGAAGCCAGGTATACTTAATCCTAAGACTGGTTGCTACTTCTAGACTTTTTAAAAATAAAGCTCCAGCAGCTCCAGTAAATAGACCTACAATACTTCCTATAAACACCCACTTTAAAAATGATAATCCTATAGCTACACTGTTAAACTTACTTGCATAATATAATACTTTTTTACGCATAATTTAATTCCTTTCTTTTATTATTGTTTAAACAAATGAAAAATCAATTAAAAACATAATAAAATACTCCTACAAATTAACAAAGATATAGTTAATCTGTAGGAGTCATCAGCTTTACGCATTTAAAGGCGAACTCCATCGCCATTGTTTATAATAGCATAAATTAGTGTGCTTGTCTATTATAATGTAGTATCAAAATTTTTTTATCTTCATATTATGTAAATTGAGTAAATATATATATATTCAAAATAATAAACTGGGGGATTCATATTATGGGAAAAGGAATAAGTATAAGTCTATGTATGATTGTAAAAGATGAAGAATCTGTTTTAGAAAGGTGTTTAAACTGTGCTAAAGACATTGTAGATGAAATAATAATAGTCGACACAGGCTCTAAAGATAAAACTATTGAAATTGCAAAAAAATTTACAGATAAAATTTATTATTTTAAATGGATTCAAGATTTTGCAGCAGCTAGAAATTTCTCTTTCAGTAAGGCAACTAAAGAATATATATTTTATCTAGATGCAGATGACATAATATCAAAGGAAGATCAAGAAAAATTAAAGACCTTAAAAGCCACACTAAATAAGAATGTAGACTCCGTTACAATGTATTACAATCTTAATGTAGATAAAAATGGTGTCCCTGCTTTAAGTTATATTCGAAATCGACTTGTTAGAAGAGATCGAAACTTTAAATGGTATGGAAGAGTTCATAATTATCTACAAGTATACGGTAAAATCTATAATAGCGATATTGGTATAATCCACGATAAAGTTAAGCCACGTGAAATAGATAGAAATTTAAACATATATAAAAAAATGATAGAAGATAAAGTTGATTTTTCGCCAAGAGATGTCTTTTACTATGGAAATGAACTGTATGAGCATCACTTGTTTGAAGAAGCTATCAAACAATATACTAAACTTCTATCTATGGATAAAGCATGGAAAGAAAATAAGATATCCGCTTGCAATAAATTGTCCTCCTATTATATTTCAAATAATCAATTTGAAGAGACTTTAAAATACTGTTTCAAATCCTTTGAGTACGATAAACCAAGAGCCGAATTAACCTTTTTAATTGGTAAATGTTTTAAATTGCAAAATAAATTTTCAGAGGCAATATTTTGGTATGATCTAACTACAAAACTCGAAAAGCCAGCCGCAAACGGAGGCTTTTTCTATGAATCTTACTGGACCTGGATTCCTCATGTAGAATTATGTTTATGTTACTATCATGAAAAGAATAACGCCCTAGCCTTTAAACATAATGAATTAGCATTAAGTTTCTCCCCTGATAACACAATTTTAATTAATAATAAAAAGTTTTTTGAAAGCATTGGCTTCAAATAATTTTTAATTTAAATTTTTTTAGCACTCCAAGCTAAAATGGCATATTATATATTAAAAATATTTATTTAAAATATAAGGGGTGCAAAACTCATGATATATAGTAGTAGTAATAATTTATTAAAAGAAAAATTAGAACAATTATTTTGCCCTGAATGCAGCCTACCTTGCTGTGTTATGTGTTGTAACTCTGCAAATAGCCTTTGTGACTGCTGTGTTTATCCTATGGAGGATTTAATAAATAAACTAATAGCAACTTTGCCTTTAAATGCTTTATTGGAAATAATAACAATATCCGGTATTCCTAAAAATATTTTAATAAGTGAAATAATTTTTGCACAAAATGGTTTACTAAATATTAACAACACTGAATTTATTCCTATATGTGACATTTCAAGATTAAGCTGGTCTAACCTAAATCCAACAGATGAAATCACATTACTTCAACCTGTTTGTACATGTGCAGACTGTGATTGCTATGAAAGACCAATAAGAGAAACTGTAAGAAGACTTAGAGCAAATACAACTCTTTCATTAGAAATTATTTCTAATCCTAGCTTAATACAAGAAAATATTTTATTGAAGAAAATAGGTCTTGGTATATTAATAGGGACTAGCACAAATGGAGCTGTTGCTTATGCATTTTCAATTTGCAAAGTAACATCACTTACTGTAGTTTAATTTTTGAAACTCCCTGTATGTAGAATACTTATCTCTGCCTACAGGGTTTTTATTACCATATATATTTATAATAGGAGTGTGATTATTTTGAGTTTTCATAATATAAAAAATAAAGATTTTATGTCCTGTCCTAAACCCTTAACATGCCAAATGGGTCCTACTGGGGCAATTGGAGCAACCGGACCTATAGGGTTTACTGGACCTGATGGAGCTACTGGCCCTACTGGGATTATTGGGATTATTGGTGTCGCTGGTAATCAAGGGCCTACTGGGCCTATGGGGCCTACGGGACCTACTGGATTAATTGGGCCTACTGGTCCTACTGGGCCTACTGGGTCTACTGGTTTAATTGGGCCTACTGGGCCTACTTCTTTACAAGGGCCTACGGGAATTACGGGACCTACTGGTTTAATTGGGCCTACTGGGCCTACTGGGCCTATGGGGCCTACGGGTTCTACTGGGCCGTCACCTTTACCAGCATTAACTGTTATTGCTGATAATTTGGAAAACACTACAATAAATAACTTAGATATTATACCATTAAATACGTTAATAAATGACCAAGGTTCACCTGACATTAGCTTTAATAACATTGATGGCAATATAGTTTTAAGTTCACCTGGAACCTATTATTTCTCATTTTGGGTTACAATCGCTAGTAATGAAACTCCAGCTTCTGAACTAAGAGTATCTTTACTTTCATCAGGTGGCTTTACAACAGCTTCATTAATTAGTACTGTAATTGATACTGATGCCATTCCAAATCAAATAGTAGGAAGTGGTATTTTCACTGTAAGTTCTGCCCCTACTACTATTGGATTAGTAAATTTAAGTGGTGTAGATATCACAATTCAAAGTACCGCCGTACAAGCATCTGTGTCAGTATTTAAAAATTAATTTTAATTTATACAACGCAGAAATTACTATATTTTACCTTAAAAGTATTTTGTATTTATGTTTTTTAAATAAGATAGGAGTGTGATTATTTTGAGTTCAGATAGTTTTGATAAAATGACATTTATGTCTTGTGATAGATATTGTTACTCCATTATTGGCGCCACAGGGCCTACTGGGCCTACTGGTTTGAGAGGGTCTACTGGTTTAAAAGGTCCCACTGGTCCTACTGGGCCTACTGGTTTGAGAGGAAATCCTGGTGCAGTTGGTCTAACTGGTGTTACTGGTTTAAGAGGGCCTACTGGCAATCAAGGACCTACTGGAATTTCAGGAGTTACTGGGGTTATAGGATCTTTGGGACCTACGGGGCCTACAGGTGAACTAATACCTGGTGCTACAGGCCCTACTGGTTTTATAGGCCCTACTGGTTCTGATGGTCCTACGGGGCCTACGGGTCCTAATGGTCCTACTATTATGTCTTCTATGTCAATGCAAGCAACTAGTTCAGCAGGCAAAGTTTTTTCATCTAATAATACTATTCCTTTAAATGTTTTAACTAATGATAAAGGCGGAGCAGATATAACCTATAATGCTGGACCTGGAACTTTTACTCTTAACAAAAGAGGAACCTATTTTATTTCATTTTGGGTAAATGTAGAATCTATAACTGGTTCAACTATCCTTACAGTTTTAGTATCAGACCTATGTCAAACTATAGTAAGTGTTGAAGCTGATAACAGCGTTTCAGGTCTACCAAATGAGCTATATGGAACTGGATTTGTTAATATAACTGGTTCAACTACTTTTCATTTAATTTATCCATTAACTGGGTCTATAACCCTTGGTAATACTTCAATTCAAGCTCATGTTACTGTAATGAAAGTTAAATAAATATAAACTATATAAGCTAACTTATAAATATATAAGTAGCTTAGAATAGATAGGAGTGTGATTATTTTGAGTTGTGATAATATAAATAAATTAGCTTTTATACCATATTATAAAAACTGCACTGCTCCTGGCGGTCCAACAGGACCTACGGGGCCTACGGGGCCTACGGGCTCTGTTGGTCCTAAAGGGCCTACGGGACCTACGGGACCTACGGGGCCTACTGGGCCTACGGGGCCTACTGGGCCTACGGGACCTACGGGTTTAAGCGGAGCAACAGGAATTTCAGGTGTGCAAGGACCTACGGGACCTACGGGGCCTACTGGTTTAAGAGGTCCTACGGGAAACTCAGGACCTACGGGCATTAC
Source organism: Haloimpatiens sp. FM7315 (assembly GCA_041861885.1). NCBI lineage: Bacteria > Bacillati > Bacillota > Clostridia > Eubacteriales > Clostridiaceae > Haloimpatiens > Haloimpatiens sporogenes. Next base: position 605,939 of record JBGVUE010000001.1, on the reverse strand, counting down.
TGGACCTACTGGACCTACGGGGCCTACTGGACCTACTGGACCTACTGGACCTACTGGGCCTACGGGAATTACAGGTATAGCATGCATACCTTCTGTATCTGTAGAATCAGTTAAAATATTTGGAAACAATATTACTTCAGGTTCTCCAATACCTTTTGATGGAGCTAATGTAACTCAAGGCAATCCAGATATTAAATTTGTATCAAAGACTTTAACTATTAAGACTCTAGGAACTTATTACCTTGAATTTTGGGTTCATGTAGAATCAATTGACGGTACCCAGCCTTTACCTGATGTTGTTGTATCTGCACAAATTGCAACTGGTGCTGGATCTCCTAGTGCTATTTCAGGTTATATTAGTGCAGCCTCTCTTCCAAATCAAGTTGTAGGAGCAGGAATTATTAATATTACCTCTGTGCCTGCAACTATTTATGTATACAACAACAGCGCTAATACCATCACCCTTGGCACCGCTTCTTCGCAGGTTCAATTTGCAATAATGAGATTATCTTAAAAAGAATTAAAGTTAAGACTGCTACAAAACTGTAGTAGTCTTAACTTTACATTATTAAAAACTTTCTATATACTCATTACATAAATTTTTTATTTCTTCTTTAGACTTTGCCGCAGACTCATCATATACTCCTATGGTATAAAATCCTGCTTTTTTAGCGGTTTCAAGGGCATAATCCGCATCTTCATATACCACAGTATCCTTTATATCTGCCTTCATTTTTTCTAAAGCATAATAAAATATATCTGGCCTGTTTTTTCCGTATCCAACCTCATCACAGCAGGCTACGAAAGAAAAATAATTTAAAATACCAAGCCGTTTAAGCACTCCATTTGCAAGTTCTAAAGGGGTAGCTGTAGTTACACACATAGTAACCCCCTTAGCTTTTAAATGTGAAAGATATTCTCTAACGTTATTTTTTAATTCTATTTCATATTTGTATTTACTCTCTATTATTTTATTTATATCACTAATTATTTTTTCTACAGAATCCCCTATTCCATAAGTTTTTCTAAAATACTCTGAAGATTCTGTCATAGACATAGCACTTAGTATTTCATTTAAATTTTCTGGTGCTTTAATACCTTTTATCCTTAAATATTCTTTGCCTAAGTCTTTCCAAATAATCATAGAATCAATAAGGGTTCCATCCATATCAAAGATGGCATATTTACATTTCTTCAATGTTAATTCCTCCATTTAAAACATCACAAGTCATATTGCTTATAGCATCAATTAAAAACATCCTAAACATCATAGTGCCGCCTTCATATTTTATCATTTTTTTATAGGCTATCTCGCCGCTAACTCCCATAACGGCAACAGCTAAAGAAGCTCCCTCTAAAACATTATCTCTACTTGCTCCTACTAATGCTCCTATTAAGGCTGTAGACATACACCCAGTTCCAGTTACCTTAGCCATAATAGGATGTCCATTTTTTATTATATAGGCTTTTTCCCTATTTGCAACAATATCAATTGCTCCTGATATTACAATAACACTATTGGTTTTTTTACTCAAAGCTTTTGCCATATATACAGTATCTTTTAGATTATCTTCTTTTACCTCATCTTTTTCATCTGCATCCACACCTTTAGTAGAAGATTTCTTATTATAAGCGGCTTTTATCTCTGATATATTACCTCTTATAACTGAAAATTTAATATTTTTAGAAAGAGTTTCAAAGGTATCATTTCTAAGTTTTGAAGCTCCAAGCCCTACAGGATCTAATACTACAGGATTATTTACCTCATTGCTTTTTTTCCCTGCTAAAATCATAGCATCAGTATCATGAACATTTCCCATGTTAAGTACAAGACTGCTACTGTTTTCAGTAATTTCCTCAACTTCATCTTTGTGATGGGCCATAGTTGGTGACCCTCCAGCTGCTAATATTATATTAGCACAGTCATTTACAGTTACAAAATTAGTTATACAGTGAACAATAGGTTTATTTTTTTTATGTTTTCAAATATTGATTCAAACATATTATATCCTCTCTAAACATTATTTTAAATTCCCATATTTTTTTAGGTGCTTGAAATCTTAAAATTTTAAGAAGTTAATTCTCTAAATGAGATTTTAAATCTGAAAGATTTCTTGATTTTTCTAGTGCTTTTAATAATACATATCCAAGCATTGCTCCCATAAAAGAAGATGGTATAAAAAATGGAACATAGGTAAATATTGATGTCTTTGGAAGTCCATAAAACGCCCTCATAAATGGGTAAGAAATAATAGCACTTATAACTCCAGTTCCAATAACTTCCCCAATAACTGCAAAAATAAGCTTATTATATTTTCTATAAAGTAGTCCTGATAAAAATGCTCCAACTACCGCTCCTATAACCGCTAAAATTGTAGAACCGTTTAAGGCCATTCTCATAAGTCCAGTTAAAAGAGCACATAAAAATCCCCAAATTGGTCCTAAAAAAACTGCTGCTATAACATTAATAAAATGCTGGAAAGGTGCCATTCTTGGGAAATGTACAAAAGTACTTAATACATAACCCATACTAGCTAAAATAGCTGTGAGTATTTGTTTTTTTAAGGTGTCTTTTTTCATGTTTATTTGCCCCCTTACTATTAATCATCTAAATGATGTTTTTTTATTTTTTTCTCAATAGTCCACACACCCTTTGGATTGTAATTAATCTTCACATAAGACATTACACTTGGTGCTCCGCTTTCAATACATATTATATGACATTTTTTCACAATCTCCATAAGTTCATCATAGTCCCCTTCAATTGTGGTTTCAAAAGGCCCCACAGACATGTTTAAGCCTGTACTTTTAATATAGGCTATAACCTCATCAACAACACGAATAAGTTCTTCCCCTTCAACATTTGGTAATACTTGAATTGCTACACTTGCATTCATTTTTCATCCCTCCATAATATATTTACTTAGTAAACTTTCCAATATAAAATATAATAATTAGATTTTATATTGAAATCATAATAATTTATAAAAAAAAGCATAAAAAGTAATACACCCGCGGTGGTGTACCCCTTTTTATGCTTTTTATTTTGCATAAAAGTTACGTATTTTTATGAAATTAAAAAAATGCTTTAATCATAGAGACTAAAGCATTTATACTCGAATTTAAAATATGTGCTTAACTCCCTACCACAGTATTAACTGACAGGTTTTAAGGGTCAGGTTTTAACCTTCTCAACTAAATAAGTCCCCCTGTAATATTTATTCAATTAATGGTAGTATATCACCTTTTCACCTTAATATCAAGGCTTTATAAATATGCTGGTTTTATGCATTATAGGGTTTCTTTCTAAAAATAACTATACTAGTAATTAAAAGAATCATTCCAAGTAACAATAATAAAACTACATTTTGTAATAAATATTGAATTCCTACACCTTTTGTTATTATTCCTCGTAATATATTTAAAAAATAAGTTAAAGGAAGTACATTTCCTAATAATTGTATTGCTCTTGGCATAGCCTCCCTTGGAAATACAAAACCTGAAATAAGAACACTTGGAAGTATAATAAGTACACTTAACTGCATAGCTTGGAGTTGTGTTTTAGAAATTGTTGATATTAATATTCCTATAGCTAAAGCACATATTACAAATCCTGCACCTAAAAATAATAAAAGCATTAAATTTCCTCTTATAGGTACCTTAAACCAAACAAGTCCTAAAGCTAAAGAAAATAGAAAATCAAAAAATCCTATAAATATATATGGTATAAGTTTTCCTAATATTATTTCTGATGATTTTAATGGAGAAACTGCAAGTTGTTCTATTGTCCCCCTCTCCCTTTCTCTAACAAGAGCAAAAGCCGTTAATAATACTGTTATATTCTGCATTATAAGACCTATTAATCCCGGTATAGTAAAATTAAGATTATTTAAATTTGGATTATATAAAACCTTTGTAGTAACATCTATGCCTCCAACTTTTGGTGTAAAATATGTCTTTTCACTATAGTTTTTTGTTTGTTTCATTCCGTAACTTTCTCCTGCTAAAATACCACTACTAAAAGCAGTTCTCGCTGTAGTTGGATCTGAACCATCTATTAATAATTCTACCTTTGTTTCTTCTCTCCTCTCAAGGTTTCTAGAAAAATCTGCTGGAATAATCAGTGAGGAATGTACTTTCCCCTTATCTATATTTTCTTTAGCCTCTTCTATGTTTTTCTCCTTTTTAACTATATTAAAATATCCTGTATTTCTAAAACTAGTAACTAATTCTCTACTTTCTTTAGAATTACTCATATCAAGTACAGACATTGATATATTTTCAAGCTGAGTATTAACCGCATATCCAAAAAGAAGAATCATAACTATTGGCATAATAATAGCTATTCCAAAACTTGCTTTATCTCTTTTAAGTTGTATAAATTCTTTTTTTACAATTGAAATAAATCTTTGGAAATTCACGGGCTACACCTCTTTTTTTATAATCTTTCTTAAAATATCGAAAGAATTTTCTACTTTTTCATTTGTACTTTTTTCAACATAATTTATAAATACATCTTCTAAATTATTAACTCTTTCTTTCTTAATTAATTCCTCTGGAGTTCCTACAGTCATTAACTTACTATTAAATATAAAAGCTAGAATATCACAACTTTCTGCTTCATCCATATAGTGAGTTGTTACAAGTATAGTAATTCCTTCAGAAGCTAGAGTATATATCATTTCCCAAAATCCTTCTAGATACAGGGTCAACTCCTGCTGTAGGCTCATCTAAAATTAAAATTTCAGGATTATGAATTAATGCACATCCAAGAGCCAATCTTTGCTTCCATCCCCCAGATAAGTTTTTTGTAATATTTTTTCTCTACCTTGAAGTCCTGCCATAGTTATTATGTATTTTTTTCTTATGTCTCTTTCCTTTTTATTAAGACCGTATATACCTGCATAAAAATTAAGGTTTTCATCTACAGTCAAATCCTCATATAAACTAAATTTTTGAGACATATATCCAATTTTAGATTTAACTTTTTCTCTTTCTTTTCTAATATCATAACCTAATACATAGGCAGTACCTTCTGTAGGTGTAAGTACTCCACATAACATTCTTATAGTTGTAGATTTACCTGAACCGTTTGGACCTAAAAAACCATATATTTTTCCTTTTGGCACATTAAAACTAATGTTGTCTACAGCTTTAAAATCTCCAAATTTTTTAGTAAGACCTTTTATTTCAATTGCATTCATTTTCAGCCCCCTCTTATTTACTTAATTTCTACATCAAGCATTGTACCAGGTGAAAAGCTATTTTTTTCTAAAAATTTTAGTTTAACTTCAAAAGTTGTATCTTCTTTTTCTTCTTTTGTCTCAGTATTTTTAGGTGTGAATTCCGATTTCTTAGCTATATAGGCCACCTTTCCTATACCTACTTTTTTGCCATTATAAAATATATTTAGTTCATCTTGAAGTTTTACTTTGTTTCTTTTTGATTCCTCTAAATAAATCTTTATATATTTGTTGTTAATATCCATAATTTTTATAATATTAGTACCAGGCTGTACCAACTCACCTTCATGGGTTAATACCTGCTCTACAATTCCATTTTTAATGCTCTTAACATTACATTTTGAAATATTTAATTTAGCTAAATTCACCGCTGCTTTAGCTTGAATTACCAAACCTTCTGCCTGTTTTTTTATATTTTCATCTTTAATATTTTTTACACTATCATACTTTGCCTCTGCTACTTTAAGTGCTCCTTCTGCGTTATCTCTTTCAATCTCATAGCTTTTAGTATCAATTTCTCCTATGTTTTGATGATTTTCAACTGAGTTTCCCTGTTGAACCATTAATTTGTTAAGGATTCCTCCTATTTCTGATGTAACATAATAACTATCACATTCTACTGTGCCTGTATATTTATTTTTTTCTTCAGTGTTATTTGTACATCCAATTAAAGTAATAAAACTTAGACAAATAATAGTGAGAATAAATTTTTTCTTTTCATAAACCTTACACCTCATATTCAAGTTTATTTTTTTATTCCATATAAGATTAAATCAACCATTTCATCTAGCTGCTTTTCCTTATCAATTTGTATTATTTCTGGAAATACCTTGTTTTGAATTATATACATAGAAACCATACCTATAAAAGATCTTATAACTATAGCCACATCAATTTCTCTAAAAATATCACTAGCAATTCCTTCTTCTATAAATATTGATATTACATCTTTTCCTTTCATGATAATGTTTTTTACAAATGTATCTCTAAGCTCTTTATTATATTGAATTTCTGTAATAACAACTTTAAAAATATCTTCATGTGTTTCAAATAATTCAATTCTGTCTTTTAAAATTTGTTTTAATACTTCCCTTTCACCTTTTTCACGATTATCTTTTATTATTTTAGTTAATCTTTTAGTTATAAGTTTATTTCCTAAGATTTCAATAAGTTTTATCATTACTTTATGTAACAGTTCATCTTTATTCTTAAAATATCTAAATACAGTACCCTCTGATACACCTGCCTCCTTTGCAATATCACAAGTTCTTGCAGCATTATATCCTCTTTCAGAAAATATTTTAATTGCTGCATTTAAAATATCATTTTCTCTATTTTCCACTGCTTTTCTAGCTGCCATACGCACACAAATAGAATCATAAATTCTATTTACTTCCCTCCTTTTATTAATGAGTGATTACTCACTTATTGTATTCTTATGTTTTTAACTTGTCAATCTATAAAACCATAAGCTCATAAAGTTCTACCAGTAGCTACTTTTAGAAAAAATCAAAAAATAAAATTCAAAAATATACTAGATTAATCTTGTATATTTTTGGATTTTAGCAAGGCAAAAATACTGAAAAAACTGAGCCTTGTGATATTTTTGATTTTACTTTTATGTATCCATTCTGCTTCTCTATAATTTCTCTTGTAAGATATAGTCCTATGCCTACTCCTTCAGCATTCTTACTATTTTCTCCTCTATAAAATCTTTTAAAAATATCATTTATTTCATTTTCATTTATCCCCATCCCATTATCGACTATATCTATTCTTGCAAACATTTCATACTTTGAAATATTAACCACAATATTTCCATTTTTATTTGTATATTTTACAGCATTATCTAATATATTAAAAACAGCTTCTGTTGTCCAATTTTTATCAATATTTAAAATTATATTTTTATCAATTTTAAATTCAATATTACTATTTTTGTCTTTAGCTTTTTTATATACCTGTTTTATTGCTGTAAGGCAAACATCATTTAAATTTACTTCATTAGGATTAAGTTTAATTATACCAGTTTCAAGTCTCGACATTTTAATCATACTTTCAAGTAAAAAGTTCAATTTTTCAATTTGAGTTTTCATATTAAAATTAAACTCTTCATAATCTTTTTTAGAAATAGATTGTTCTTGAAGAAGGTCATAATAAAGTTTTAAATTGGATAATGGAGTTTTTAACTGATGTGAAATATCCGAGATTAATGATTGTATCTCATCTCTTTCTTTTTTAATTCTTATATTTTTTGATTTTAGAATATTAGTAAGTTTAATTACTTGACTTTGAAGCTTTGAAAGCATATCATCATTTAAAGAAGAAAAAACCTCATTATCATTCATATCTATAATAGAAGAAATTACATCTGAAAGCTGTCCTAGTAAATTTTCCATATACTTTTTCAAATCATATATAAGCATTATTGATAACAAAATTATTAAAACTGAAAACACAGCAATAACAATAAACAACTCTATATTTTTATATTTAAGCCATATATATAAATCAATTAAAATGCAGCAGCAGACTACCATAATAAAATTTAAAATTGATTTAATCTCAAAGTTCACTAATCCTCACCCCATGTATATCCAGTACCAAATACAGTAATAATATATTTTGGTTCTTTAGAATTATCTTCGATCTTTTGTCTTAATCTACGTATGTTTACACTCAATGCATTTTCATCTACAAAGTTACCATTAACATCCCACAATTTATCTAATATCATTTTTCGCGGAATTACTTGGTTTCTATTTTTAGTCAATAGTTCTATGAGTTTAAATTCAGTTGCAGTAAGTTTTATTATTTTTCCGCATTTTTTTAAAGTCATCAAATTATAATCAACTGCTATATCCTTATACTTAAAAATATGATTATCTTGTTTATTTATTCTCTTCAATACCGCTTTAACTCTCTGTTTCAAAACTTCCATAGAAAATGGTTTTGATATATAATCATCACATCCGCTTTTAAACCCTTTTATTACATCTTCATCGGTATCATTTGCTGTTATAAAAATTACAGGTACCTCTGATATTTTACGAATTTCTTCACAAAGTTTAAGTCCGCTTTTATGTATTAGTTTTATATCAAGCAGTACTAAATCAATAACATTTTTCTTAAATTCATTATATCCTTCATCATAGCAATAGACACTTATGACACTATAACCATCCTTCATTAATAAATATTTGATTCCCCTATTTAAAAGCATATCATCTTCAATAATTAAAATATTAATCACATAATCACATCCTAATAATAAATTTACATTTTTATCTAATAATTGTATGAGTTCTGTAGAAAAAGCCTATATTTATTATAATATCAAAATAATTATAATTTTAATATAAAAAGTGGCTGTGGCATTAAGAAATTTACATACAATATATTGTAGTATTTACTCTTAGTGCGACAGCCCCATATCTAATGTTTATTATTCAGTAGTCCTTAACCTTTCAACAATGGTCTGCTTATTTACATTTATATATATAACAAATGGAACACTTATTGATATTAAAAGCAATATTGGAGTTACAGTTAAAATTGGAGTTAATATAAATTTATAACAAAAGAACCACAGGTTTTTCCCAATTGTTTTGATAATAGTTAAAGATATTACACTGCCAAATACTATAGAAACTATTGTTGAACTTACAGCATAAAAAGCTCCTTCAAATATAAGCATACTGCATAACTGTTTATTAGTCATACCTATACTTTGAAGCATTGCAAATTCTCTTCTTCTAGACATTATACTTGTAAGAATAGAATTTATAAAATTAAGTATTCCTATAACTCCAATAATAAGACTTACCACTCCTCCTACTAATATAAACATCTTTTCAAATTTTTCAAACTCATCTTCATATTTTTTCTTTGAATCATAATTCATTTCAGGTTCTATTTTTTCAGTATAGTTATTTAAAAACTTCTCTGTTTTTTCTGTATACTTGTCATCTGCATCAAATACATAGGACATTGTCATAGGTTTCTTTACTATATTTTTAAATTCACTTGATGGAAGACAAAGCTGTACAGCCATTAATAGATTTTTAGATTTAGCTGATTTTCTCTCGTTACTTAATGAATATCTAACGGACATATTGTATTTAAGTTCTGCTTTTGCCATAATTGTATATTCTTTTGCTTCACTATTATCTGATTTTATAGTGACCTTATCGCCAACTTTACATGGACTATCTTCAGTCTTAACTCTTCCATTATCATCTGATTGTAAAGTTTCGATAACATATTTTCCCGTTTTAAATTTTTTTAAATCTATTTTACCTTCTACTACTTTCAATTTAGATAAAGGAAAATCATCCATGCCATACAACTGCAGATTATTTTTTTCATTATTAATTGTACAACTTGAAGGTTTATAATAAATTCTTCCAGCACCTTTAATTCCATCACATTTATTTATATTATCAATCATTTCTTCTGATATAACATCATCTTCTGAATTAAATCCCTTACTTACATTAAAATAATTTCCATGAGCAGCTATAAAATCACAAGCAACTTCACGTTCTATATATTTATCCATACTAAAACCTTTTACAAAGGTAACTACTGAATTAAGTATTATCAAACTTAAAGATATTGAAATAACTGTCAAGATAGTTTTTTTCTACTTCTAAACATATTATATCTCGCCATATTATAAATTTTGCCACCTCTTTGAGATTTCCTTTTCTTTTTTATTTTAATATCAGCATCCACATATTTAGAAGCTTCTATAGGAGAAACTTTTGCTGCAATTTTACCAGGTTTTCTGCAGCTTATCATAACTGTAACTATAGAAAACACTGCAGAACAAATAAATATAATAGGATTAAAAGATATATAACTTGTCTCTACAGTAGTTGTTTTTATAATCACCGGTAAAAGTATATTGCCTATTATATATCCTAAAGAAAGTCCAATTGGAATTCCTATAGATGATAAAATAAGCGCTTGGTTTTTTATAAGCTTTTTAATTTGTTTAGAAGTAGTTCCAATAGTTTTAAGAAGTCCATAAAATCTTATATCCTTAATTACAGATATCTGAAAAATGTTATATATTATTAAGTATCCAGTGAAAATAATTAACAAAAGTATGCCTATTAATCCGAATAAAACAGACGGATCTTTACTTTCATTTGTGCTTAAGTATGCCCAGTTTACTCCATATCCAATTGAATTAGGTGAAAAACCGCTTTCTGTAATTACCTTATTCATTTTTTGTGAAATATTTTTGCTGTTATTGAACATAACATCTAAATTCAAAGTCCCTACATAATCTCCAGATTTATGAGGTTTATTTATTCTATCTCCTATATTTTTATCAATATATTTTCGAGATACAAACATCATGCTTGCCGGCATGACCTTATCATTTTCCCAAAAACCAGATAGAACAAATTCTTTAGATATTTTATTATCATCAATAAAATATTGTACTTTTATTTTTTCTCCTATATTATGCTTAACTTTTAATAAATCCAAAACAGCAGTATCCGTTGCTATTTCATTTTCTTTTTCTGGCATTGTGCCATGTGTGGGGCTTGAATAAAACATTTTTGCCTGTGAGTCTGTTGCATATCTAATCTCTGTATAATGTTTTAAAAGTTCCTTATTTTCAGCCGAATTTACCATAATAGAATATCCATATTCTTTTATTGAAGTATGCTTTTTTAATTTATTAACTTGATCCATTGTTAAATATTTATAAGTTCCATGAGCATATCCTCCGACCTGTCTCATAGTCTGCTGTTCAAATGAATTTTTCATCCCCATACCTATTGTAAACAAAGATGTAAACAATACTGTTGTTATAGCTATTGCAATAATTGTAAATATATTTCTTGATTTATTTGCTTTAATACTGTTTTTGAAAGTTTTTTTATAACTGCCTTATTATTATTTCGAAATCTCATATAAGGCACCTCCAACAATCTTTCCATCCTCAATGCGTATTATCCTGTCTGCAATTTGTGAAATTTCTTCATTATGAGTTATCATAACGATAGTTTGGTTAAAATTTTTACTTGTTATCTTTAAAAGTCCTATAACTTCCATGCTGGTTTTAGTGTCCAAATTACCTGTAGGCTCATCTGCAAGTATTATACTTGGTTTTGATGCCAATGCCCTTGCTATTGCAACACGCTGCTGCTGCCCTCCTGAAAGGTTGTTTGGCATATTATTAAGCTTGCTTTCAAGACCTAAGACTTTTATAATATTTTCTATATACTTTTTATCAATTCTTCCCCCATCTAATTCAATGGGAAGGACTATATTTTCATAAACATTTAAGATAGGTACAAGGTTATAACTTTGAAATACGAAGCCTATGTTTCTTCGTCTAAATACTGTAAGTTCATCATCACTCATGGAAAATATATTTTTATTATTTATAAATACATCGCCCTTAGTTGGCCTATCAAGTCCTCCAAGCATATGCAAAAGAGTACTCTTACCACTTCCTGATGTACCTACAATTGATACAAATTCACCTTCCTCAACCTCTATGTCAACGTCATCTAAAGCCTTTACCGTATTTTCGTTTTCTCCATAATACTTTCTTAACTTTAAAACTTTTAATATACTCATTTATTTCATCCCCCAATAATTTATAAATTTTATTAATCTTATGATTAAAATTATAAATTATACTCCTTACAATCTTGTGACGAAATATCCATTATACTTATTTCTAATACATTTTATCTATAATAGTGCATTTAAACTTGAATAATTTTGCAGTTAAATAAAAAAACCAAATTACTAAGCTACCCTTAAAAACTTTAAAATTTTTTTAATAGGTTCACCGTTTATAGCAGCATTAAAAATAAAGATTACCTTTTCTTTTTCTAAAGTATTTTGAGCTTGTTTATATCCTATATTAAAATTGCATTAAAGAAGCCTTTATAAACATTATTAAAAATGGAATTGAACATTATATCATTTAGAAAAGTAAAAAAGATACTAGAGATTTAATCTTTAGTTTAAAAAAATCGCATTGAATTTAATAATACCAATGCGATTTTTGAATTTATAAATTTCTTCCTACTCTATAGCCTGATTTTACCGCTTCAAAAACTCTTCCTGGAAAACTTGAATCCCCAATATTGTATACTTCTTTTGAAGCCATTATTTCTTTACACTTATAGTATAAATCATCATTAGGTCTAACACCTGCAGCTAAAACCACAAGATCTGCCTCTATTATAAATTCCTTTTCTTCTACCTTTATTTTTTTCTCAAAAGGATTTTTTATATTGTCTGGAAGTATTGGTGTCCAGGTTACATAAGGATCTGGTACAGTTTTAGATACATTTCTTATTATAGTTACTTTGTTTTCATCAATAGATTTCACCCTTGCAAGGTTAATTAAATCTACATGCATTTTTTCAAGATAGTGAATTAAAAATCCTCTATTTGCTGTAAACACGCCTTTCATAAACTGAGGAAGCATTTCAACAATCTTTACTTCTTTATTCATTTCACTTCTTAAAAAATACGCAGTTTCGCAGCCAACAACCCCTCCACCTATAACAACAACTTTCTTTGCATTTTCAGCTATTGATGGATTCTTCAGTAAATCTACTGCATAAACCACATTAGATTTATCTATGCCAGGAATGTTTAACTTAATTTGTTTTGTTCCTAGTGCACAAATAATTACATCAAAACCAGCTTCTTTTAAATCTTCTGCCTTAACTTCATTTCCTAAATTAAGCTGTAAATTGTTTTTTCCCTGCATTATTTCTATTTGCTTTTGAAGATATTTAATATAATTTTTTACATCAAATTTTATTTTAGGAACTCCACCTTTTAAAAGCATTCCTCCAATTTTATCTTCTTTTTCAAACAAAGTTACACTATGACCTTTTTTAGCTGCGGTACATGCACACATTACTCCAGCCGGGCCTGCCCCAATTACTGCTACCTTTTTAGGATTACTTGAAAGAGGCATTTTATTTATACAAAATACATCTTCAAAGCCAGTACAAGGATTTACAGCACACTGTGGATGTCCACCTTCTACAAATTCATTAAAACATCCTTCTTGATCCCCAATACAAGGCCTAATTTCATCCACCTTTCCCATATAAGCTTTCTGTGGCCAGTATGGATCTGCTAGAAGTGGCCTTCCAAGCATTACCATATCGCATTTTTCTTCACTTAAAGCTTTCTCGCACAAATCTGGGTAACCTAATTTTCCTACAGCAACTATTGGTACATTAAGTCCAGTATTTGCCTTAATGTTGTTTTTATTAAAATAGTCCTTAACTATATTAGAAATCAAAAGGAAACATCCTGGAGGCATTGGTCCTGGTGGATGTGGAAGCCACCAATTGTCGTAGCAGCCTAAATCCACATCAAATATATCCACTCCAGCCTTTACTAGATTTTTCATATAGTCTAAAGTCATCTCTATAGTTCTTTCATTTTTAAACTTCTTTAGAACTTTAACATCATTCATTTTATTTCCATAGGTATAATTAAGCACAAGGGATAAATCAATCCTATACATTATAGGATATTTACTTCCACATTTATTTCTTATTTCTTTCACAAGCTCTAATCCAAAAGTTTGCCAATTAGAGAATTTTCCTACTTTTCTTCTATTAAATGCAGGGTTAGTCATCTGCTCTAAAAGATATCCCTCATGGCCATGAAGATAAACTCCATCAATATGCATAGCCTTACTGTCTGAAGCTGCCTTTCCCAAATTTTTAATTATCTTATTACACTGTCTATCGAAAAGTGGCCTACACTTAACAGCTGGAAGATAAAAATCTGGATTCCAAGAAGCTGATACAGGTAGTTTACCTTTATTCACTAAACACTCAGGAGATCCAACTCTTCCAAGACCAGGGGTTAGTTGTATGAAAAATTTTGAACCATGGGCATGTACACCTTCTACTAAATCTCTCCAACCAGAAAGCACAGTTCTAGAACTATCAATCCTTGGGAAACAAGACTTATCTCCCTTTTCTAAAACAGAAGGATCTATGTTTTGGCTTATAGGTATAAGACCAGAGGTAATAAGCCCAGCTCCGCCCTTAGCTCTTTCAATAAAATACTGAATCATTTTTATACTTGGTCTTCCTGTTTCCTCACACATAGAGATATTTCCCATAGGCGCCATTACAATTCTATTTTTTATTTTTACATTGTTTATTTGAATAGGTGAAAATAAATTTTTATAGGGATATAAGTTTTTACTCATTTCCCCAGATTTAAATTCATCTTCATCTTTATACCACTGAGCAAAATTATTAAGTAAATTCTCCACTATTAATTCATAATTTTCTTCCATAAAATCACTCCTAATGAAAGTTTTCTAACAATATTTTAGCCAAAGCTAAATTAATTCAGCTTATGGCTAAGTTAATTTTTTAAGCAAAACAAATAATTTACCTAAAGAAATTATTATAGCTGCTACATTTAGTAAATATGAAACAATATAGATATTTCTTAATTGTCATATCTACTTTCAATGCAGCAGCCATTTGAAAAGCTTTTTTTATAAGCTTATATTTAACCTTCTATATTTTTAAATACATTTTCAAATTTAACTAAAGCTTCATCTATAACTTCATCTGTATCTGCTAGACTTGTATAGATTCTGCTACCAGCTAAAGTTACCATTCCCTCAGCCATATACGCAGCTCCCATTGCATTAAGCATTACTGCCCTTGATTTAAGTTCCTGTAAGAAATTAGGTTTTCTTGCATCTAAAAGTAGTAATCCTGAAGTCTCTAAATGGCATATAGAACCGTGATTATAAACTACATATGGAAGACTATACTTATCAATTAACTTTTGAAGACCCTTGCATAATTTATCTCCTGCTTCTCCAGCTTTAACAGCAGCATTAGTTCTTTCAATTTCCTTAATTGTATAATACCCTGCAACACAACTTAGTGGATTTGCAGACAAGGTTCCCCCTACATAAGCTCTCTTTTTACCCTCTACACCAGAGGCTACACAAGACATTATGTCTCTTCTTCCACCTATTCCACCAGCGCCAGGATATCCTCCTGCTACTATCTTTCCAAATACAGTAAGGTCTGGTTTTACTCCAAAGTACCCTTGAGCACCACCAAGTCCAAGTCTAAATCCTGTTACAACTTCGTCAAAAATAAGTAGTGTTCCAAATTCATCACATAATTCTCTAACTTTCTTATTGAAATCATAATTTACAGGACGAGTTCCACTTTCAGGGCCTAGAGGCTCCAATAAAACTGCTGCCGTTCCGCCATCTTTTTCATTTTGCTCTAATAAATTACGAAGCCCTTTTATGTCATTTGGGAAAAATTCTTGAGTATCACAACTACATCCACTTGGAATTCCGTGAGCTTCAAAAGTTCCCGTTCCTGGCATATGAAGTCCATAAACCATTTGATCACTCCAGCCATGATATGCAGCACCAACTTTTATAACCTTACGTTTTCCAGTAAAAGTCCTAGCTACACGTATAGCCGCTAAATCTCCTTCTGTTCCGCTTCCAAGCATACGGAAAAGTTCTATAGAAGGCATGTGTTTATTTATTATTTTAGCTAGTTTTAATTCATATTCATGAAATAATCCTGTTGCAGGCGCACAATTGGAAAGAAGTTCAAAAACCTTATCTCTTACTGGTTTATAGTTATTTCCAAGTATAACAGGTCCTCCTGCTTGTAGAAAATCTATATATTTGTTGCCATCCACATCCCACATATAAGCTCCTTCTGATTTTTCTATTGCAATTGGGAAAGGATAGTTAAATGCTAAATTGTGTTGAACTCCTCCTGGTATATAGTTTTTGCTTCCTCTGTTATAGCTTTAGATTTAGCACATTTAGTCATGAAATGCATAACATATTCTTGCATCTTTTCTTTCTTCATGGGTCTAAGTGGTGAACTTAAAAGTTTATCTATTTTTTCATAGATTTCTTTTGTATCTGGCCAGTTTGATATTGCATACTCTCTATCACTCATTACTAAATCCTCCAACACTAAAATTTATATTAATAATTTTATTCAACCTTAAACTTTTTCATTGGGTCTCCCCATACTTTTACAGCTGCTGCTAATTCAGGATATTGTTTTACAGCCTCTTCCATTGGCATTCCAACCATTGCAGCATCAATTGCCTGTCTAAATGCTCTTCCACCTGCAGTTGGTCCTTGTGGATGAGCGTGTATTCCTCCACCTGATCCTATTATGATTTCTGTTCCAAGATCTTTCATTACCTGTGGAACATTAAGAGGAGTTATTCCACCTGATGGCATTGGGAATGTAGGCTTAAGGTCATACATAGGGAACGATAAGTTTGCAGCTATATTTTTAAACTGATGCTTTAATATAGGTGCTTTTCCATATGGTGCTGGAACTACAACAATATCTGCTCCTGCTAAACGTGCAAGTTTTCCTAAAATAAGGCTTGAAGCTATTCCATGAACTGGAGACATATAATAAGCACCAGCTACATCCATGTGTGCCAAAATTGGTACATTTATATTAGGATCTTCTGCTAAAGCACGAAGTACTGGGAAGCCAGTCGCAATATAGTTTACCATTATAGCATTAGCTCCTGCATCTATTGCTCTTTTAGCATTTTCAAAAATATTAGGTATTGAATCTGTTACATTAACTGTATAAAGAGTTTTTTCTCCTTTTTTCTCATATATTTCTTTTTCTGCTTCCATATATA
Organism: Haloimpatiens sp. FM7315; assembly: GCA_041861885.1. Taxonomy (NCBI): domain Bacteria; kingdom Bacillati; phylum Bacillota; class Clostridia; order Eubacteriales; family Clostridiaceae; genus Haloimpatiens; species Haloimpatiens sporogenes. The sequence continues at coordinate 588,996 of JBGVUE010000001.1, read as the reverse complement.
GTTTTACTCTATCTTCAACAGAATTAAAGGAAGCATTGGCAATTAATTCGTCATCTTTTACGATATCAACGCCACCTAATGCAGCAGCCTTAAATAACTCAACGCCTACTTCTGGAGTATATCCTGTACAAGGTTTTGTCATATTGTTTAAAAGTGGTCTGTCTTTAACTCCTAATAATTTTCTAACTCCTTTAATACCAAATTTAGGTCCTTTAAAGCCTTTTACGAATTTTTCTGGGAATCTAATATCTAATAATTTAATTTGACCACCCATACATATGTTTCCAACTACTGTAGTAAGAAGCATAGGAATTTGTGAACCAATATTAACAATTGGGTAAGCTATTTCAATAATATAGCTTCTTGTCTTTACATCCTTTGGCATTTCGAATTCATAATCAGGAACTTCATAAACTCCAGTTACTTTAGCAACATGTTTTTTTCTAACTTCAGGAGTTTCTCCTGGAACTGGAGTCCAAGTTCCTGTTGACTGTTCTACTGCTAATACTGGTGCAAGGCTGTGTATTGGCACATCTGAAGGAAAAACAGCTAGATAAGTAGCTCTTAAATATTCATCATAATCTATACCCTCTGGTAATGAAATTGGCAAAGAAGTTACATCAATTTTTGACATAATATTACCTCCATAAATTTATAATTTTTGTTTTTCTATTTATTCTTTATAAGAAGTACAACTCCTAAATCTTATGGAATTTACTTCTCTATATAACTTTTTTAAAGAAGGATATAATTCCTTATATGCCTTAAAAATATCCTCATAGATTATCTTATTTGCTTTATTAGGTGTATATATATGATTTACATGTGTTAATTTTGCAGCACAACTAAAATCTTTATATACTCCAAGTCCTATAGCAGCAATTAATGCTGTACCAATGGCTCCAACCATTTGGGGATTCTCCATAGTTTCAATTCGCCTTTGAGTGACATCTGCAATAATTTGCATCCACTCTTTATCCATAGAGCCTCCTCCAACAACTTTTAAAATCTCCATATTAAATCCATAAATATTTTCTATTATTTCTATAATCCATCTTAAGTTGTAAGCCACTCCTTCGTAAATTGCCTTTAACATATGTTCTCTTTTGTGAATTGCACTTATATTAAAGAATGTGGATCTTACAGATGTATCCATAATAGGGCATCTCTCTCCATATATCCAAGGAGTGCATATTAAATAATTTGAACCTGGTGGTATATTTAAAACAGATTTATCCATTAGTTCAAATACATTTTTCACATTAGGGTCTTCTTGCTCATTTTTATAAAATTGATCTGCTACCCATTTTAAGCAAGCCCCTGCACTTTCCATTTCTCCAACTACAAGACATTTTGAGGGATCTGCTGATTGGAAATTAAACACCCCTTGGTTACCACTTTTATATCTACAAGTTGATATTCCAACCCAAGCAGAGGTTCCAAGATAAATGTGTGCATCTCCTTCTTCGATGCTACCTGAACCTATTGCTGCACTTTGCATATCTCCAGCTCCTCCAAATATAGGAGTGCCTTCTAAAAGCCCACAATCTTTTGAAGCTTCTTTTGTTAAACTTCCAACCTTATCTGTAGATCTTACTAAAGGTGGAAATTTGCTTTCATCTAAACCAATATGTTTAATGACCATTCTCATCCAATCTTTTTTCTTTAAATCAAATCCAAAAGCAGATGCACAGGACCACTCCATAACCTTGTTTCCTGTAGCTTTATAAGTAAGATAACCATTAACATCTAAAAAACATTCCATTTCTTTGTATACATTGGATTCATTTTCTTTAAGCCACAAAAGTTTAGCAAGACCATCTTTACCTGATAGAACAGCTCCTGTTATTTTACTAAAAACCGCTTTTCCACCAAATTTCTTCATAATCTTTTGAGCCTGAACTTCTGCACGTCCATCTATCCAGCTAATAGCCCTTCTTAAAACTCTTCCATCTTTACTTATTGGTATAATGCTTAAAACCTGAGTTGAATATATCATTCCGAGTATATCTTCTTTTAAAACATTACCTTTTTCTATTACTCTTTTAGTAGTTACTGAAATAGCTCTCCAATAATCCTCTGGCTCTTGTTCTGCCCAGTTACCACAAGGATAATAAGTATTATACTTTTCTGAATCTGTGGCACATACATTTCCCTCTAAGTCAATTAATACAGCTTTACTTCCACTTGTTCCAACATCGTGAGCAATAATATACTTTTCGCTCATTGTATTACCTCCAAATAGAGTTTAACTTTTAAAACTAAATACCTAAACTATTACTAAATTGATATTCCTTTAAATATCATATTTAAAAATGAAATAAGTTTTTCTTTGTGTTTTTCTGTAAAATCTCTTTCCTCTAATATCCACCTAAAAAATGTTACAAAATAAGTTCCCATAATAATTGCAGCTATATCTAAAGCCTCATATTCTTTTTTTATTTCACCCTTTTCTTGGGCTTTTTCTATTAAATCTCTTACTATGTTTTGAAGCTTCACAATTGGTGAATGATTCCTATTTGTTATTAATACCACTGATTCTATAACTTTTTTGTAAGCTTTAAAAATGGAAGTGTGTCTTCTACTATAAACTCCATAAGTTTGTATATTTTATCTGTTATCTTAAGATTTTTTACAAGATCATTATCTATAAAAACCTGTATTTTAAGTATTTCCTCCTCTGCTATTTCATAAAGAAGTTTATCCTTTGTAGCAAAGTAATTGAAGAAAGTGCTCTTTGAAACCAAAGCAGCTTCAGAAATCTCTTCAACTGAGGTATTATCAAAGCCCTTTTCTTGAAATTTAGCCCTTGCAATTTTTAAAATTTCCTGTTTCTTTTTAATTTTTTTCTCTGAGGTAGAGAAATTTTTAAACTATCCATATCTCTCCTCTCTTTTAGTCTAAATATCTTTTTCAGCTTTAATAAAATATATTAGCAAAATAAAAAAATATGCACTTTAGTTTAAAATTTTACCAAAGTACATATTTTTATTTTAATTCCAAGTAATTTTTAATTTCTCCCTTGGAACTACATTATAGAATTTATATTTTGAATAACCTACAACTAATACCGTTTGTATTTTTCTATTTTTCTTAATTCCTGTAAGTTGTTGAAGCTTACTATTTCTCTCTAAAGCTGCATCAAAATAACCAATTCTACAGGTTCCAAGGCCCTTTTGCTGTGCTTTTAGCATAAGATTATAAGTAACATATACGCTATTTTCTTTTCCAAAATAGCTATCTCTTGAAGTGTGGGCAATTAATACTACTGGAGCATCATAAAATATGGGATTCTCCCCTTTTTGAGAGCTTTTTATTAATCTACTAAAACTATCTAAACTACTTATAGCTTTTTTATATTTATTATTTCCTAGGGTTATTTTTATAAAAGGCCTTATTATAGGATTTTTAAGTAATCCATTTATCTTTTTAAAGGTATTTACTATGCTTAACTCTAACTCTTTAATTATATTTTTATCATCAATACATTTCCACTGTACTTCTTGCTTATTTTCCGCAACGGGAACATATTTTGAAGCATCAATTAATTCATTAATTGTATTTCTATTGACTTTTCTGTCACTAAAAGCCCTAATTGAACGACGTTCTTTTAGACAATTTTCCAATACTTCAACTTTTGATATATTTTTATCTTTTTCTATAGCTTCAATATTTTCAAAATCACTGTGAATAATGGCATCTTTAGGACAGGCAGCTACGCACTGACCACACTTAAAACAAGCTTTTTCAGAAACCACTTTAACCTTTCCATTTTGCATCTTAAAAACCTTTGCACTTTTACATAAATCAGCACAGGTTCCGCATTTTATGCATTTATTTTTGTCAATTTCAATACTACTCATTTTCTAACCTCCTTGTACTTTAAATTTCTTATATTTAATTTTTTATTTGTTTTTTAACATTCTAGGTGATTCCTTTATTAATCTTGTTATTACAATGTTTATCAAAGATAGAATAATAAATATAATCATGCTGGTTTTAACACCTATTGAATTCATAACAACAACAAAAATTATTCCTGAAATTTGACCTGCTAAAAGTATTAATCCTTGAGAAGATGACTCTGGAGCGGGATAACATATTTCAGCTCCATATTGAAATCCTATAGGCCCTGCACTCATAAAGAAAAACCCAAAAATAAAAGAAGACACAAGCATACCTAAATAGCTCTTAAAAAAAGTTAAACCAATAAGACCTGGTACCATAAATAAAAGAGCTATGCTTAAAAACAATTTTCTTTTCCTAAATTTATCAGAAAAAACTGGAAGTATACATGCTCCTATAACACCGCCAATAAGCATAATTCCACCTATTATTCCAGTTTGAATTGAATTTAAAGATTTTGCTTTGCATATTTGATCTATACAAGTACTTATTGCATTAAACATACCAAGTCCTATAAAGAAAAGAACTAAAAGTAGTATCATATCTCTTTTTTTAAACATATGTTTCATACCACTGGATAAATTTAATCTTTCTTTGCTTTCCTCTTCTTCTGGTGGATTTATTGGTTCTTCCTTTAAAAATATCAATACCAATACTGCACTTACTATTGATATAACTGCATACACAATAAGCATGTGTTTTATATTATAAGTTCTTATATTATCTACCAAACTTTCTTTTACAATTTGTGGTGTTACCATCATTGCAAATATAATGCCTAAATACTGACATAGTGAAACTATTCCAGCCTCTGTTGCCCTTTCATTAATAGGAAACCATTTAACCCCCACTTTTGTAACTGCATTAATTATAAAGGGCTGTGCAAAAGCAAGACCACATTGAGCCACACAAACCACTTCATAACTATCTCCCCCTAGTCCTTTCATAAGCGCAAAAACTAAAGTAAATACAGCCCCAATTCCAACCCCAATTCTTATACCATAGGTATCAATTACATAGGAAGCTGGAACACAAGCAAGAATAAACACAATCATAAAAATTAGAGATAAAAAATCAATTTTTAGTGAAGATACATTATAAAACTTTTGTGCTGCCTCAGCAATAGGAGCAAAAGTAAGCCACTGCATTTGTATAACAAAATTTATAAATGCAAATACCAAAAGAACTACAAACCTGTACCTATAAACTTTCACCTTATTATTCACTTATAAACCACCTTTTAAATATTATTACTAAACTTTCCCAAATAAAAACATTGCAATATCTTTATTTAGAAAATTCAGTTATTTATTAGTATACTATTTGAAAAAATTCATTTTATGCTTGTATTCTCCTACAAAATCAAAAAAGCCTTAAAATTAAAAAAGGGCCTTGGCACTAACTATTCTTAGTAGTTTTTATGCCACGCCCTTTCTATTTTTATATATTTTTATTAAACTCAACTATAACCTTAAATAAATCTCCATCAATTTGAATTTTCATATTTCCCTTTTCAAGCAAAACTATGCTCTTTGCAATGGATAAACCAAGACCAGACCCTTCAGTACTTCTTGCCTTATCCCCTCTCTTAAATCTTTCAAAAATCTCCTTGGCATCAAAATTCATTTCATAAGAGGATATATTTTTAAAAATTATCTCTACTTTATCTTCATCATCAATCATATCAATATACACCCTTGAATTACTTTGTGAATATTTAATTGCATTGACAATTAAGTTTTCAAAAACCCTCCAAGTTCTTTTTCCATCTAAGCTTAAATATATAGGTTCTTTTGGAATATTTAGTCTAAAAGTCAAAGAGGACTCTTCAATTTTTGGTTTAACTCCCCTAAACTCTGCCTTAACAGTGATGCAATATCAACTTTTTCAATGTTTAATTCTATAGAACCACTTGAAACCTTAGATGCCTCAAATAAATCTTCTATTAAATACTTTAATCTTTGAGATTTTTTATCTAAAATATCTATATATTTTTTTCTATCACTATCTGATACACTGCCTTCTTTCAATATATTTACGTAATTAATTATTGATGTTAGTGGTGTTTTTAAATCATGGGATACACTAGCTATAAGCTCCGTTTTTAACCTCTCACTTTTAACTTGACTATCCACAGTTTTTTTCAAAATCTCATTCATATTGTTGATATTTTTTGATATTATCTTATATTCACCACTTAAAGAATCTTCTATAGTATAGTCTAAATTACCAGAAGATAGTGCATATGTTGCTTTAATAAGTTTATTTATAAAAGCCGTTCTTTTAAGTATATATAAAGGCACAATCATTAGATAAATAATTATATATATAGAAGATATAATTATTAAGGGTGCATAATTATTATTAATACCGATTACTGCAGCTATTAAAAGTATTGTAAATAAAATAGTAGAAATAAAAAGCATTCCTTCTTTTATTAAAATTCCTTTGCACTGACCTATCAAAAACACACTTTCACCAATTATACTTTTTTTAATTGAATTTGGGATATTTCTTTATACCTTATTAGCCTTAAAGAAAAATAAATATTTATTATCATATATAAAGAATATATGGAAGCTAAAGCTAACATTATTATCTTTTTTAAACTAAAGCGCAAATCAAAAAAATAAGCACTACTAAAATATGATGTAACAATAATATTTACCAGTATAAAAATAAATATTTTTACATCTAATGGTACTTTTTCATACTTTCTTTCTAAGTCTATATAAATATTATTACCTTTTAGTTTTCTTACTAATATAATACTTAAAATTACTGCTAACATAAATGTAATAATACCTAATATTATTTCCTTAATAAGTCTTTCTTTTATGGAATTATAATATATATAATTTTTTTCATTTGACTAAAAGTTCCCTTGGTTTTTATAAAAATAATTTTCCCCTGAAAATTATTTTTTGAAACCAATTGTCTATAGTTTGAAGCTCATCCCCTCTATTGTCTTTGGGAAATATTTCTACATAACTAGAATTATTCTTAATATAATCTTCTATATTTTTCAAATCCTTAATATTGGTATAGATTTTCCCACTATCCCTATCTTTAATATAATATCTTAAGGATTCTTTTGAGTCAGCCTGGTTTTTAGCTCCCTCATATATATCTAAATTTTTTCTTTCACTTTCATTTTCTGCATCTTTATTATTCTTATAAGTTTCATCAGTTAAAGTCTTAAGACTATCAAAGTACTCTAATAACTCTCCTTTAAAAAAGTGGCTATTAAAATAAGGCTCTTTTCTTATAAAGCTCCTATTATTTTTAATATCAAAGGCTGAAATCAATGATATTCCAAAGAAACAAATACTAATTATAAAAATTAAAAAGTATTTATATTTATTTTTCAATTTTGTATCCAATACCCCACACCACCTTAAGATATTCTGGCTCTTTTGGGTTGATTTCTATTTTTTCTCTTAATCTTCTTATATGCACTGAAACAGTGTTTTCACCATTTATAAAAGGCTCTTTCCATACTTTTGTATAAATTTCTGATATGGAAAATACTCTTCCCTTATTTTCCATAAGAAGCTTTAACATCTTATATTCTGTAGGAGTTAATTTTACTTCCTCATCATTTACTTTAAGAGTTTTGGTACTTTTATTTAAACTTATTCCCCTAACCACTATTTCATCTTTACTTTCCTTATGGCCAAAATTATTATATCTTCTTAGCTGTGAATTTACTCTTGCCACAAGCTCTAAGGGATTAAAAGGTTTTGTAATATAATCATCTGCCCCTATGTTAAGACCTAGTATTTTATCAGTATTTTCAGACTTTGCAGAAAGCATTATAATTGGTATATTTTTATCCTCCCTAATTTTAAATGTAGCTTTAATTCCATCCATTTTAGGCATCATAATATCCATTATTATTAAGTCAATGTCTGCATTTTCTAAATCTTTTAATGCCTCTTCTCCATTGGACGCCTCAATTATATTCATTTTTTCATTTTTTAAATATATCTTAATTGCTTCTCTTATTTCACTGTCATCATCTACTACCAAAATATTGTAATTGTTCATACCTACTTCACCTCTAAAAAGATTATAACATCATTAACTTAGTTCCTCTACAAACTCTTTATAATTATGGCTTCATAAAAAAACTAAATTCATCTTTAACTAATCCTTTTACCTTTTCTCTAACTTTAACATTTCTAATATGATAAATTTTATTGTTATAATCCTTAGCCTGATTATCACATATATATGCATAATCGTAGTTTCCATCCTTTACCCATTTCATAAACACATATACATGAGTTGGAACGCCCTCTTTATTTTCAAAATCATCTGTTGTAAAAACTAAATCTCCAGGTTTTAAATTTTCAAGATTTCTATCTTTTCTCCAACCTCTATCTTTTAAAAACTTTATAAGTTGACTAGTATTTGCAATGTTTTTAGGAGTATCAATGTGATTTTCCCTTAAAACTTCCGATACAAAATAAACACAAGAATTTGTTGAACTATTATTGTTTAAAGAAATTGCCCCTACAAATGCTCTTTGTCTATTAGTCCTTTCTATTAAATAATCATGTATCTTTTGTTGAATACCTACATCCTTAGTAATACTAAAAAAACTTTTACCAAAACTATTAATATTATAATTAAAATAAAGAATTTTGATATTTTAACTTTTTTCATATTGTCTCCCACACTCCTTAAATAAATTCCCTACTAAATAAATTTTTCTTACTACACCATACATAAATTGTACAATATTAGTTTTAAAACTCTCTTTTATATATCTTAAAAATAGGCTAAGAATTCTTAAAAATTTCTTAAGATTGTATAGAATTTTTTAATTAAGAGGATTTATATGTAAAAATAAGAATTGTTATTTTAATAATTTAACCCTTTATATAACTATCTCTAACCTTTATAATTTATTTATTATTATATTTATTATTATTGAGGTTTATTGAATGAACAAAGATAAATTTAAAGGAACTCTTCTTGTAATTATATCTGCTATTACTTTTGGAAGTATCCCTTTATTTTCAAAATTAGCTTATGCTGAAGGCATGTCCGTCTGCACTTTATTATTTTTAAGATTTTTCACTGCCAGCTATATTTTATGGCTTTATGTTTTTTTTAAAACTAAATTTCAAATTAAAAAAAGATGTCTTTACCCATCTTTTTTTAATTAGCCTCTTTGGATACACACTATCAGCCTCAGGACTTTTTTACTCTTACAAATTTATATCCACTTCTTTAGCTGCAATAATATTATATTGCTACCCAATCATAGTAGTTTGCTACAAAATGATCAAATATAAAGAAGTAGATTATAAAAATTTATTTTGCCTATTTACAACATCCCTTGGCTTAGTATTAGTGGTTTTTAAAGGAACCATAAATTTAAATTGGATGGGAGTGTCCCTTGCAGTTATTAGCTGTATATCCTACTCCTATTTCTGCATAGGTCTTAATGATAAAAAAATAGGCATAAGCACTTCTGTTATAATTAGCACTTTTGAGCCTATATTTGTATGCATTTTAGGATTTGTGTTTTTTAATGAAATTATAACTACTAATATGGTTATAGGTGGCTTTATAATCATCCTTTCATTGATACTTCTGCAAATTCCAATTAAAAATATTTTTAAAGCTAAAATACCTTAATGACATTAATTTCAAATATTTGAAATTAAAATTTCTATGTACTTATATTAACAATAGATATATAATAATTATTATTAACATTTAACCTATAACAAATACCTAATAACATATAACATTAAACAAATTAAACTACAAAACACATATGCAAATTACAGATAATTATTTATAACCTATTAATACTTTTATAAATAATTTAAGGAGTGAAAATATGTCTACTAAAGTAAAAGGAAAAAACTTACTAAACAGTATCAAAACAAAGTTAATATGTATACTCTTGTTAATTTGTATAATCCCGGTTTTGATTCTAGGTATCTTATCCTATTCAAAATCAAGCAGAATTTTATCTGAAGAGTTTCAAAATACATCAACACAAACTCTTGCACAAATCAATAAAAGTATTGACAATTATTTTATTGGAATTAAACACAGTGTAAATCTAATGTCTTCTAATATTGATTTTAAACAAATATTAGATCATCCTGAATTTGAGCCTTATGTACAAGGTTTATTAAAAGACTTTAAAGAAAGCGATAACGATTTATTAATCGTATACTACGGAACTAAGTCAAAGAAGTTTATACAATATCCTAAGGATGATATGGATTCTAATTACGATCCAACTACAAGACCTTGGTATAAGGATGCTGAAGCAAATAAAGGAAAGATTATTGTTTCAGACCACTATCAAGATGCAAAAACAGGTACTCACATTGTAACACTATCTAAAGCCGTAGAAAACAATGGACAAGTCGTTGGTGTTGCAGCAGTTGACATTGACTTAAATACATTGTCAAGTCAATTATCCGATATAAAAATAGGTAAAGACGGTTATGCATTTATTTCAGACAGATTAGGTACAATAATAGCTCACCCTAAAAAGGAATTACTAGGCACAAAATTTATGACTAAACTTCCTATATGGGATAAGGTTAATAAAAATAATTCTGGTTTTGAAAAGTATAACTACGAAAGCAATAAAAAATATGCCTTTTTTAAAACAAATGATATAACTGGTTGGAAAATGGTAGTTTCCTTTAACCAATCAGAATTGACAGATAGAACAAATATAATTAAAAATTTAACATTGCTTTTTATACTAGGTACAGGCCTTATAGCAGTTCTAGTTTCTCTATTTGTCGGAACATCTATAACCAAGCATTTATTTAAACTGAAAGATTTATTCTCTGAAGCTTCTAAAGGTAATTTATCTTTAAGAGCTGATATTAATTCAAAGGATGAATTTGAAGACTTAGGAAATAGCTTTAATTATATGCTTGATAATATTGGGAATTTAGTAAACAATACCAAGATATCTGTAGAAACAGTTAAAAATTCCTCTGACACATTAAATAAAATTTCAACTGAATCTGCAAAAGCTATAAATGAAGTCAGTCTAACTATAGATCAAATTGCTCAGGGAACAGTATCTCAAACTCAAGATATTAATACTGGTGTAGAATCTGTAACTAGATTAGCAGAAGAAATTGAAAATATTAATAAGTTATCAGTTAAAATGGCAACTGTATCTAATGATACCAATAACCTTAGCCAGGATGGGTTAAAAATAATAGATAATCTTACTTCTACTACAGAAGAAACTAATACCTCAACTTTAAAGGTTACTGATGTTATTAATGAGATGAATAAGTCCACTGCTGAAATTGACTTAATGGTAGATGCCATAAATAATATTTCAGAACAAACAAATTTATTAGCCTTAAATGCAGCAATTGAGGCTGCAAGAGCTGGAGAATCTGGCAAGGGATTTTCAGTAGTAGCAGAAGAAATAAGAAAATTAGCTGAACAAGCAGCTGATGCAACTAATGAAATTAAAGGGCTTATAGAAAAAATCACTAGTAATTCAAAACTAGCAGTAGTAACTATGCAAAGTACAAGAAAAGCTGTAGAAGATCAAAACACTTCAGTTACTCAAACAAAAGACATCTTTAGCAAAATACTTCAATCAATTGAAGTGTTAATGGACGGAATTAAAAAGACTCAGCTTTCCGTAACAGAAACTAATACAAAAAAAGACAATATAGTTTCTAAACTTGAAAATATATCTGCAGTATCAGAAGAAAATTCTGCTAGCACCGAAGAAGTTTCCGCTAGCACTGAAGAAATAACAGCTTCTATGAGTGAATTTACAAATTCTGCAAATCAACTAGATGAGCTAGCAACTCAACTAGAAAAAGAAATAAATAAATTTAAATTACAATAATCTTAATATTATTTTGTAGTAATAATTATAAAAAGCCGTAAATTACCAGTAATAGATTCTTCCTATTTACCCTGATTTACGGCTTTTATAATTTATTTTAATTTAAAAATATAGTCCCTTTATATCTATATACAATCATTTACAATTATATTTTCCTTAGTAAATATAAAACTAACTAGAAACATTTGTATAAATATTATATTATATATTCATTATCAACTACTTTTTCTAGTGGCTTTAAATACTTCTTTTCAAGAACTTCCAAAACTTTAATGTATTTATATTGTAGTCCAACTATAATAGCCTCTTTTTCGAAATAATAGCATTCATCATTAAATTTATCTAATATTTCTTTTGGTAGTTTCTGATTTGCAAAAAAATATATACTATTTTCTTCTTTGCTTACATGCTTTGATATTAGCTTTATGTATAGCATAAAAGTCGATATAACTTCTATTTTTCCGTAGTCATCACCATTTCTAACTTTAGAAAGTGCCACTTGCAACTTTTCAATATATTTCCTTCCAAGTTCATGTTCATTAAATACACCATTTTTATTCAAACCATCCCCGGTAAATTCAATCTCATTTAATATTTTCTTAAATAAGAATTTTTCTTCCTTATACTGATGGTGTCTATTTTCATAATTAACTATAAAATCAATCATTTCATCAAAATCATATAAATTAACCTCTGCTCCTTTAGCAAGCCCTAAACAAGCTATTTTTATGACTTTTAACATTCTTTGTATATTGCTATGTTCCTCTATTAACAATGAAATTCCATCCATAAAACCACTTTCCTTATATTTTATTTTTAAACATTAACTACACCTACTCATTTTAATATATTATGTCCATAAATATTCTTCTTAGACCTTTTCCTATGCTTTATTTAGAAAAAGCTTATAATATTTTCGCTATAATATAAAATAAAAATACATCTTTATTTTTTATTCCATTTTTGAAATACCATTGGATGCGCTAATTTTCCAAGACTAAAAGGCTCATCTTTCCATTCATAATTATCAAATAATCCTACCTTTGCAATATTCATATTGTCATAGGTTCTAAAAAAATATTCACAGGTATTAGTATTAATAAACGCTGTATATTTAGTATAGTCATAAGAACCCCTAGATGATATAACTGCACCTCTTGGAATGGACACATTTTCAATAATATGAAAGCAAGACATAATTGAATCTTCAGTTTTTTTAGGTACTGGTATATGTGCTTTTAAGTATGCAGTTCTAACAAATCTTTCTGGAGATGTATAGCCTCCTGGAAGTAATGTAGTTAAGGAAATCATAAGAAGCTACCTGATTAAAGCTTGTATAGGGTACTAAATTATCATATTTTGCATAACCTGCAAAATATAAAGAAGCTGCTGCAAATCCTTTTTCATTTACTTCATCAACCCCCCCAAAAATATCTAAATGTGTTCGGAAACCCTTCAGGTCTCCATTTATCTCAATCCCGAAGGTTGGCTTTTTTTACTTCCCCCAGAATTTCAAACAAAACTTTATTAAAAACTCATATTTTTTCCAAAAGCACTTGACATAATCAGGAAAATTTGCAGCCTCGCAATATGGAATCTATTTCCAAAATATTGCGAGGTGTTATTATGTTAGGTAACTGGCGTAGCCATTGTGATTATCAAAATTTTCTTTTATCAAGCATTAGTGAACTTTATAAAACTAATCCTACTATCGTAGAATACTATTCATCAAGTATCCAAAAACTTTACAATTTAAATCTTGATGACATAAAATCATTGGAATAAATCCTTACATTTAAGAACTTAATCACATTCTAAGTTGATTATTATTGAAAAAATTCATTAAAATGTAAGCATATATTCGAACTTAACATAGTGTTTTATGTCAATGTAAGCAAAAGAAACTAGGCTTCATACAAGGTAAAAGCAATTTTCAAATAATAGCTACTTCTAAAAGAGAAGGCTCTGTAAAAAATTTTGTGTAAAATGTACTTATATTTTGTGTTGATGGCCTTAACGGCTTTAAAGAAGCTATTGGTGCAGTGTATCCATTTGCTAAAATTGAGCGCTATATAATTCACCAAATAAGATCTAGCATGAAATATATTCCATTCAAAGATAGGAGAGCATTTGTTACTGACTTAAAGTCTGTATATGGTGCAATTAATGAAGAAACTGTTATGAACAACTTAATATCGATGAAAGAAAAATGGAATGATAAATATCCAAATGCTATTAAAAGTTGGGAAGATAATTGGGATAATCTAAGTACTTTTTATGCTTTTCCTTCTTATATCCGAAGGATAATTTATACAACAAATGTTATTGAAAGTTTAAATAGTCAATTTAGAAAAGTAACTAAAACTAAATTGATATTTCCAAATGACGATAGTCTATTAAAAATGCTTTATCTTGCTGTTCAGAGAGTTGAAAGGAAATGGACTAGACAGTATCGCCAATGGGATTTAGTTGTAAATCAACTAAAAATAGTATTTAGCGAAATTTTAACACCAGGAGCATAAAAAAAGAACCCTATCCCAAAAGGATAACGTTCTTCTCTTAAAAAACTCCGACATGCATAGTATATCCATGTTGAGGGTATACTATACATAGACGAGAAAAAATATTTTCACATAAAGTGCTAAAATATTACAATTTTCTTAAAATATAAAAATATATTGTTATTTATTATTTCTAAGTAGGAAAATTAGAATACACAAAAATATTTACAGCCTCCCAGTAACATACGATTATCTTCAGCCTTAAAAGACCCAGATTTGCTATAATCATTTGACCACTTAACTACTGTAGATTTCGCTATTTGATATTCTCTTGCAATATCTGCTGTTGATTTTCCATTTTGTTTAAGAGCTACTATTTGCTTTTTAAAATCCTCTGTATAATTTTTGTTTTTCCTGCCATGACATTCATCCTCTGAATATTTTATCTTATTATATCATGACCGAATTATTTTTGTGCAATTTATTATAACCTATCCATGTTACGCATTTACTTACCTTTCACATACTCATGTGGACGCTCCACATAATCTTTAACCTTATACTCACCAATGCTTTCATAGTTTCCAGCGACAGTAGTGGAAACATCATCCTCATTAAGGCTATCGCCTAATATTGCATCGGCAAAAATTCGTTCAAGATATTCGTGTTTTGAGTAAATTCCTTGAGATGCCCATACCAAGGCATTTCTCACATAAGCCGAATGGGTTTTAAAGAGCTCATGATTGACTTCAAAGCCAAGGTGTTTTGCCAGTAGTACAGCAAATATAATACAAGTTCTAGTGTTGCCCTCTCTAAAGGGGTGTATCTGCCAGATTGCAGCTATAATTCTCTCTAAGCGAAACACGATATCCTTATCATTGCTGTCTTTTCTTTTCAGTTTCTTTACTTCCTTCATTACAGCATCAAGCTCTTTCTTGATCTGTTTAGGAAAAGTATATCTAACCGTATCTCCTCCCAGTACATCCTCATATTTAGCAATTTGAATTGTACGTAACTCACCAGCCCAATCGTATATTTGTGCAAAAATATTTGAGTGAATATCTTGCAATGTTTTTGTATCAAAAACCTTATAAGATTGGTTATAGACGGCAAGCATAGATAAGTTCGTTATATCTGCCTCGGCTCTACTTAATAAATCGTGGTCTTTGATATTAGCAAGATTTTTTAATATATCTACATCATCATATAAATAAGGATCCCTCATCTTACACCTCCGCCATAAAGCCGTACATATTTAGTGTGGATTGAAATATAGAAATAAAAGATTCATCTCCCACCTTCCACTTATCAATATTCTGTTGCGTAGTTTTGCTAGCATATACACCCTCAATGGCATTTAGTGCATTGGCAAAGGATGCACTACGTTCTTTTTGCACATTACTTAGCGAATCCATACCACAAGATAATTTAAGCAGGGTAAGGTGTCTTGCAATACTTTTATCAATCAGTTTAGCTGCTTGTTCCAGCTCTTTTAAACGTACTTCAATTTTAGGAAGTTCAGCTTTATATTTCTTGGAACGTTCTACTTGTTCTTTTATAATATCAACTTCATTTTCTTTTAGATACTTGCTTGTTATTTTTCCATCTACTCTATTTTGTAAATAGTAATATTGTTTTTCTTTGATGGTTTTAATTGAAATATATCCCTCAGGAAGGGAAGGAAGTGTTTGCTCTATTTCATTTTTCTGGCGCAGAAGCTCTTTGTATTCTTTTATAATAATAGCTGACATCTATTATCACCTCACTATTTAATAATATTATTATACTATATATTAACCTAATTATCAATATTATATTCATTTGTAGGTTAACCAGTGCGTGATATTTTTAAGCTACAACAGGGATATAATATTGCTGTCTTTAATTAGAATGCAATCTTTAACACAATAAATAGGAATATCATTTTTTAAGATAGATCTGTCCAAACTACTCAGACCACTTTCGTAGCTAAATAAATCATCTTTAGAATTACAGATAAGCAAATCTAGCTCACCTTTGTTGTACAGATCGAAGATTTTTCTCATTCTATGATCTCCTCTTTGATAACCCTTTTCAGGTGTAAACCAACCGACAAAATCCAAAAACTTCATTCGACCTAGCATTGCTTCTATGGAGAATTTATTTGAGCATAATATTGATCTATGATAGACTTTTTCTTTTTCCTTTCCTTTCAAAGAAATTGGTATCTCTTAAGCCCCTAAGAACACTTGGACAATTGCTTATAAATTATATATAATATAAAAAGTGATTGGAGGTAACTTATGAGAGGCAGAAGTTATACAAATGAATTGAAGGAATCAATAATAAATGAAGTAAAGGAAGTTGGAAATGTTTCCTTAGTTTCAAGAAAACATGGAATTTCAAAATCAACTATATTTACATGGATCAAAAATTCTAAACAAAAAATGAAATTAAGGTGAAGCCAGGTAGAAAGGCTTTAATTGAGGGACAAAATAACTTTGAAAAAGAAATAACAGAAATAACAAAAGAAAATGATACTCTAAAAAAATATTGGGAGAAAAGGATTTAGAAATAGCCATCCTTAAAGATCTAATAAAAAAAGCGAACCCTCAATTAAAGATAAAGTAATCGTTGCTAAAAAGTATATAAATCAAGGATTCAATGCAGTTTTTGTTTTAAAAATAGTTGGATTATCAAGGTCAACATATTACTACAATTTAAGTGTAGAAGGCAAAGAGAAATATAAGCCGGTAGGCGGAAAACCCAAAGGATATTCATTAACTGAAAAAGGTAAAAAAATTTGTGATGACGAAATTAAGGAATATATTTTAAAAGCTATAGATGGTGATGCTATAAACTATGGTTATAGAAAAATAATGCATTATCTAAAGCGTGAATATGGACTTATTATAAACCATAAGAAAGCATACAGACTATGTAAAGAACTTGATATTCTAAAGAATCAAAGGGTTATAAAACCTAAAGTCAAGCGAAGCATTGCTATTAATAGATCTATAACGGGTTCCAATCAATTGTGGGAAATGGATATCAAATATGGATATGTTGAAGGAGAAGATAAATTTTTCTATATGCTTAATATTATAGATATCTTCGATAGAAGTATTGTAGATTATCATATGGGTTTTCATTGTGAAGCAAAGGATGCTACCGCATTATTAAGGAAAAGTTTAATTAGAAGACATTTGTTTGAAGAAGGTGCTAAAAGACCTGTTATAAGGACTGATAATGGTCCACAGTTTGTAAGTTATAAATTCAAGGAATGCTGTGAAGAACTTAAGTTACATCATGAAAGAATACCAGTAAAAACACCAAATAAAAATGCACATGTTGAATCTTTTCATAGAATACTTGAAGATGAATGTTTTAAAAGTAACGAATTTGAGAGCTATAAGGAAGCATATGAAACAGTAAACGATTTTATTACTTTTTATAATAATAGAAGGTTACATTCAAGTTTAGGATACAGGACTCCTAATGAATTTTACCACCTTTATTCTGGAGAGCAGCTAACTAATATTGAAATAAGGGTGTAGTTATGAGAAAAAGTGAGAATTAATTAGATATTGTCCAAAATAAAGGGGTTAATCCGGTATGACAGTTTTAGACAAATTTAGACATTTCTTATCGGCCTAGTCCATAGGGTTTTAGTAATGTTAGTACCTATGATATAATTAGCATCGGCACACATACAGCCAAGGAAAGGTAGTGATACAAGTGGCTAAGCCAACAAAACAGTTCACACAAGCTAAAAAAAGAACTATTATAAAGGAGCATTTACTGATTGCTCCTGAACTTTCAAATAGACAGATATCTAAAATTATAGGATGTTCTCCTACTACAGTAGGAACTATAAGACAAGAATTAATAGATAAAAACGCACAATTTGGTCATCGGCACACACAAGATGATAGTTGGACTAAACACCCTTACTTTATAGCAAATAAAGATAAACTACTGTCTAAAGGACTATCTGACAAGTCTTTAAGAGCTCTGAAAAATAAGTTAGTGCTTGATAAGATGGCTGAAATAGGCAGTCTTTCACCTAGATATGCACAAAGGTTACTATATAAAGAGAAGAAACTCGCAAATAAAGACAAAAATATAACTGTATCTGAGCAAGATGTTCGTGTGTTCCTTGGAGATGTAAGAACAGGATTGCCTCAAATCGCTGACGGCTCGGTTTCGTTGTGTTTTGTTGATATTCCTTATGATAGAAAGGCAGTCGAAGAACTAACACCACACATTGCAAAGACAGCTGCTAGAATACTTTCTGATGGAGGGTCACTCTTGCTTATGGTGGGTGGGTCACACCTAGACATAGCACTAAATAAACTCACTACTACTGATAAAGCTCTTAAATTTCAGTGGGATATCGCTTATGTATGTCAAAGAGGTACACCACTTATACAAGGCAGACGAGTAACAACAGCAGTTAAACATATATTATGGATGGTCAAAGGTAAATATGATGGACCTATACAGTATGATTTGATATACACTCCACCCGATAATGCTGATAAAGAGCCACACCCTTGGGGTCAGAGCGTTGAGGGAATAAAATGCATATTAGAGCGTTGGTCTGTTGAGGGTGACACTATTGCAGACATAATGTGCGGAGGTGGTTCAACCGCACAAGCTGCTCTTGAACTAGGAGGTAGAAAGCTAGTTTTAAGCGACATAGACCCTAAGTCAGTTAAAACCACCAAGAATTTAGTAGCTAAGATGTTTGGAGCAAAGTAATAAGACAGGACTTTCTGGGAATACCTTCCTTCTTAATAAATTATATAATTTATCAGCTTTGTAATCGTCCTGAAGCAGGTTGTACTTGGTTTTTTGTATATTTGTACTCCCGTCAGATAGAAAGGTCTTAAAACCTCTTAAATGAGGTTTAAAAACATAGAGCGTAAAAGCCTATATTTATGGAGCAGTTGAAAATGCTTTTAGGTGACATAAATACTATGCTTGCAACTGGCTCTGTGTTAGGAGAGAGGGAGTAACTGGACTGATAAAACCTTTATACCCCCGCACTATTACTTGATTTCAGGTCGTACCACGATATGAAATATAGCTAATAGATATACAAACTATAAACTCTATAAACTGGCCTCCTCCCTTCGGGAAGGCAGTCACAGGATTTATGTATAGTATTCTGAAATCTTCGGGGCAAGTAAAACCATCTGTATTAAGAATACAGTCAGATAAAGCCAAAGAGCAGTAACAACTTATAGCCGTTACTGCTCCTTGCTTAGAGTCACAACATACCCACACACTTACTTCATCACCTTATCATAAATTATGCAGGGCCTCCTACAGTATTGACTTTATTAAATCTTAATTTATCGTTTTAATCCCACACACAGACAGGTAAATCCATATATAAGCTTATAATATTTGCTGACTTCAATAAATTTATATAAATCTATAACATCAAGTACCATACAAATTTTTTTAAGATTAAACTATCCAAATATATATATATTGTAAGTGTGCGATGTCGCACACTTTTGGATTTAAAATCCTGTTAGATTTATAGTTTGCTTGACGGTCCCTCTCATTTTGCTGTGTACCTAGATAAAACTAGCTATAGCAACAGATAAAACAGTTCTGTATTAGCGTGGTTATGACGCTATATAGATACATATAATTATGCCCTCTAAACGTCTTCTTAAGGTTTTAAAACATCTTTAGATATAAATATATGTATGGCTTCAAAAATAGTTATATCAAGCTTTAATAAGCATTAAATGATAACTTACTCGTACCCCATTATATTGTAGTTTTACAAGAATTAATGTTCCTATAGTTCAGATAAAAACCTCTGTATGATTGAAGTAGAATCTGCCCTCTGTAAGCAGGTCACTGGACAGTCCACTAGCTTAATCCTTCTGAATAGCCCTAAGTCCCTATCATGTCTACATTCCTGTCAACATACCCACCTACATACAACTTTCCATTCTTACTCATTCTTGGATAGGCACACCCCAAAGTTCACAACATCAAGTAATATATAAGTTTTTTGAAATTAAACTGTCCAAAATATTAAGAGCACACACAGCATAAGCCATATGTGCTCTTAATATGTATATATAAGTATAACTCTCTTGGTTTTAAATCATCAAGGTATTTCACTTACAACTCATATACATCATCCGTACCATAATTTCTATAAACATTAACATAGTCATAATTTGCACATAGCTTGCTAATAATACTGTCAGCAGTAACTGCATCACAATATCCTTTTTTAGTTAATTTATTAGCTCTAGTTAATAAAATCAATAGTGCTATATTATGTTTTGATGTAAGATTTTCATTAGAAGGACAAAGTTTTTCCAAGCTACGCATAAGATTCTTGTTTGATATAGAGTCGCCTTTCAAAGGGTCTATAACTATGCAAACATTATTTTCGCTATTTGGTGGCAAAACAACTGGTAACTCAATTTTTGTTACAGGTTTTTCACTATCAGTTTGTACTTGGACCTCAACTTCTGTTTGTGCTTTGTCTTCAACATCTTCAAAAACAGTAGATGCTTCAGTTTTATTTTCAGCAACTTCGTTAAATCTTTCTATATTAGCTACATCCATATCTGGTATATCCAATCTAGCAAATTCTTCTTCAATATATTTGACTTCACTTTCATTAGGTACAAACTCCGTGGCATCTGCCAACTCTCTATCAAATGCAGAGTCCTCAGGAGCTACACCTAAAAGTGTTATTGTATCTTCGAGATTATCTGTATTAGATATAATTGCTATTTTAGAACCATTACCAAGCTCAACAGATAATTCGACCTTATCTTTACCTTTATGTTTTACAGTAGTTATCCCATCGAAAAAGGCTGCAATTCGATTGGATGCTTTGTCGAGTTTATCCACCAAAGTATTCTCCTTTGGAGATAAAGTATTACTCACAAGCTCACGAGTTTCTGAAACTGTAAGCAATACCGCAGCCGTTGCTATCTCTGTAATTTTTGTTTCGTCAACTTTACCAATCAGTCGTGTAATAGCCTCTGCGTGCCCGTCAGACAGCTTTTTGCTACTAATAAAGCCCCAAACAGCCTCAGGCAATTCAACTATCTTAAGTGCTTTATGTGCTCTTGTTCTCTCCAATCCAAACGCATCAGCAACATCTTTTTTCTTGGCTTCTGGGTATTTGTTAATATAATTTTTAATAGCAAGCCCTTCCTCAATTGATGTAAGAGCGATTCTGCCTGTATTTTCGATGACTTGCATCTTAAGTATCTTTTCTTCTGATAAATTATGATGCACAATGCAAGGAATATGTTCAAGACCAGCCTTTTTTGCTGCACGATAGCGACGCTCGCCAGCTATCAGAAAATACTCCTCATCAATGTTATTGACAGCCAAAGGTGTGATTACACCGTGTTCTTTTATAGTATCCACAAGTGTATCGAAGGCCTCTCCTTCATATACTGATAATCGTGGGTTTGTGTAGGATACTTGAATTATGTCAATGTTTAAATTCTCGTAAGGTGATTTTTTAGTTGCCACTATGTTCTCCTCCTTATTTAATATCTAACTTATCAATAGTCTCAATGTTGATGTTTTTGAATTGACTTTTACTTAGTGCTTCACGATGCACTTCTTCACCCTTTTGGTTGATATAAACGACTGTTTTACCACCTTTTTCTTTGACCAAATAGGCTTCACATCGACGAAACTTACCGTCTTTACAGCGTATAACTACTTTTTCAGATAAAATTTGCATACAAAGCACCTCCTTTTAGCTAATATCATTATATTATATATTCCAATACCTATCAATTTTCTTTCATTATCTTTGATTTATCTTTATGTTTAAGGTGCGTTCCGATGTGGTCTACATTAACTCAAAAGGGAGTATATCAAAACATCTATTCGTTCAAAAATAATTTACAAATCTACTTATAAAAAAGTGTGCGACATCGCACACTTTTTGAATGATAATCATAAAAGATATTCAAATTCTGTGAACTCATCCAAGTTATCTGCGACAATCAGAATTATACCTCTTAAAATAGTTCATAGAGTAATAAATCATTCCTAAGCCTTTATAATACATATAAAATGACATATTTACACTACCTCATTATTGGCTCTTTTAACATTTACTTTTTCATCGTGTAGTCTAAAAATTTCATCAGATGAAGTTCCATCTGACCCAAATTTTATACTCCTATATGTTAGCTCTTGTTCTGATTCGTCATCACCAAACCCCTGTTCATTTGCTGTAAGTGTGTTTGTTTTGTTTGACATATCTGTAAACTTGCTAATAAAGGCATCTAAGTCTGATTGTCTGATTTTTCGGTGTTTTCCTATTGTCCTAACACAAGGCAAATTATATTTACCTTTGCTTTTCGTATAGTTACGTATACTGCTGACGCTACACCCTAAGTATCTCGCTGCTTCGCTCATAGTAAGTAAAGTATCCATAATACACTCTCCTTCAGTTATTATTGTAGTTCTTGTAGCTTTTACAACTCTAGTAACTTTTGCAACTGTTGTAGTTATTATAGATATAAGTAAGGCCTACCGTTAATTTTAAACAATCTAAAACGCCATCTGGGTGTGATAACAGTCTCTAAGAATAATATTATTAATTTTCATCGTATTCTTGTTGTTATAAATCCTTGTTATCACGCAAATAAAAATGCCTACTGTGAGCATATACAATGTAATCACCACAAATGAAACCAACTAAAATCATAAAAACACTCAATCCTATACAACGATAGAATTGAGTGTTTTATAGCTTGTGATAGATAAACCATCATCTTTCAATTAAATTATTACTTATAAAACTCTTCCAATGCTGTAATAAATACATCATTCTTTTCAACAGCATTGTAGAAAGGCAAGCCAATCACCTTATACTCATTATCATCAACATAAGTAGTAACAGCTTTGCCTTCCGAAGCTAACCTCAGCATAAAGTTTTCTTTCCATTGGTCTTTATCCATAAAGCCTTCGCCCTTTGGCTCTACAAAAAGCTGCTGTTGCTCATAGTTATCAGTGTTTTTCTTTTGTAATATAAGCATATAATCAGGTTCAAACCTCTCCCCAGTATCAAAGTCATATATAGCAAGCTCCGGAAAACGTTCATTCCTTATTAAAAACACCTTGTCATACTTTCTCTTTAAAGCATCCACAACGTGAGAAAAATACTTAACAAACTTCTTTTCCTCAGTAGTACCGTAGTTGTCATTAAAAACATACCAATCGCAGGTTGATAAATCTAACTGCATATCGGCTGATACATCATTCTGAGAAATACCTTCTCCGTCACCGTGTGGATTTTCTATATATCTTGTTTTATTCTTTACCACATCGTGTAACCTTTTGGCTTCAAACTCAAAAGTACCATTGTGTCTAATTTCGATACCTGAAATGTATGCAACAACTTCTTTAAATAGTTTATTACAAGCAACGGATAAATCACTTCCACATATACTGCCATTACTTGTCAGTGTAATCTTCGCATTACCCATATAGTTATCGCTGGTTATAAATTCTCTACTGCTCTTTAGGTTAGGAAATTTGCTCTTCAGCTTATTAAACTTTAATTCTTCATAGTTACACATAGAGGCAAAAGCAATAGAATAATCTATATTCTTTAATCTTATAGGTGCGTGCTTTACTGTTGCAAATTCTTTACCATCCTTATTTTTGCCAAAAAGGTCGTATACTGTTGTAGCTCCGTGAGAAGTGTTGACGGTAATGTTCAATGCTTTAACCTTGTTATCAATCTGAGTAACTGCCGACCTATCGACTTCAACTTTCTTATTAACAAACACATAACCAGTCTTATATAAATCTTCACCCTTAAAGCTATCTTTAAGCTTATATTCAACCTCTACTTTGTTTGATGACAACAATCCGATTTCTTCAAGAGCCTTTCTTAACTCATCTATATATTTTGAGTCATGCTTGCTATGGTAAAACATTGTCTCGCAAATACGCATAGCGTTTGTTAAATCATCATCATATTTACGCTTATATTTTTCCTGCTCCTCATTTTCCTTGAAAGGACAATATCTTGCACCTCTACCAATCAATTGAGCCTCTTTAATTGTATATGGTGATATTTTACTACGTCCACCTTGACGTGTCTCATATAGTCGCACAATATCAAAAAGATTTAAGACGTCCCAACCCTCATTGAGCATATCTACTGTGAAAATAATACGATACGGATTGTTCTTGCTTTCAAGTGTGTTTACTGCGAGTTGCTTTTCTACGGAGTTATCCGTTTCACCGTTCATAATGATACTAAATTCTTCTGCAAAAGCAGTCTTTAGCTCAACAGCCAACATATCATAAGTAACTCCCTTTTTATCTAAATACTCAAAGCAATCCGATAAAGCCTTATTTGTTCCATTATTTAAACTCACTATCTGTGCACCTGTTAATGTGTTCAGCTTCTCAAAAAACTCTTTATAAAAATCTTTGCTTTCTTCAATTTTCTGAGATTTTAAAAGAATAACAGGCTTTGTTGGCTGCTTAATATCCTCAAACATCTTCAACCTATACTGACTTATAATCATAGCGATAAGTGTGCGTTCCCACTTATCAACGTCTGATTGCATATTCTTAAAGTCTTTTGTGTATCCACTTTCTCTAAACTTTGCAAGCGGATAGTCAAATATGATTTTATCCACGTACTTAGCTAAAACATTAGGGTCTTTAAGGTCACAAGTGGCAGTAAATTCAAGCATTATGTTGTCTTTATTAGCCCTGAACACCTTGTTAACGCTATATTCCCAGTTTTGTTCTTCTTCTATGTCAGACTTGCCTTTTTTAGTTAGCGTATTTACGTGATGCGACTCATCAGAGATTAGCACAACCTTTGTGTCTTCAAAGTCAGAAAATGTAACACTATTCTCCTTTGGTGCGAATAAATCCATATGTAACTTTTGTGTCGTTGTAAAACAAATATTTATGTCGTTATCATCTACTTGCTGAAAGTTAGATACTTCTTTTATAAATACACTTTCGCCGTCAATCTCTATACTCTCGTTAAACAAATATTTAGGCGATTGCTTGTTTAGGAAGTTTTCCTTTGTCTTCTCAACTATGTTCTTCATATTAACAAAGAAAAGGAAGTTTCTATACCCTTGCTTATAGAGATACAGAATTAATCCAGCCATCATCAGCGTCTTACCACTACCAGTTGCCATATGGAAAAGTAAATGTAGTTGTTTGTTCTTTCTTAAACCCGAATTGTTATAGAAAGTAATAAAATTTTCAAAGGCTTCTTGTTGATACTCTCTTAGCTCTATCTTTTCAGATAATCCAGCTTTAACAAAAGTAGGAACTTCAAGAATTGCATTACCTTCTCTTAGCGTGTCAAATTTCTCATATAGGAAGTTATCCATTACTAACCCCTCCTATAAAAGCTATTGGTAAATGCTTTTTCTTCTTCTGTTACCTTAAATTCCTCGTCATCTATATCGCATAAGTTTACATATAAAAGGTTCTTATTGATAATCTCACAAGCAAACTTTTGTTTATCTTCAAAGGATAAGTCGGTAAACTCTTTTGCTGTGGTATCAATATCTTTTGGCAATACACTTTGGCTAATAAAGCCAGTAGCTTTTATCTCTTCAATAATACTTGTTATTTCAGTATCTGTTGTTGCATCTTGTATCTTGTTCATAAAAGTTTCATTTAATACTTTAAGCTCACAGTATACAATACTTGAATCAGGTGCAATGGATTTCATAATCGCTACATTGCGAGGTAAAGTATCGGTCTCAATATATTCCATTTGTTCGACCAATATAAACTTACGACGCCCACCGTCTTTATTTATTTCCATTACAGCGTGACCTGTGGTGCCGCTACCACCAAAAAAGTCAAGAATAATCGCATCTTTGTCATTTTCCACAACGGCATTTACGCAATCAATAACATTGTAAATGGATTTCGGATAAGTAAATTTCGTATTAGGTAAAATACTTTTTAATAGCTGTGTCCCATTTAAGCTTGCATCATATTTTCTATCTGTCCAAACTGTCTTATATGTGCCATAATCTTTTCCAATTTCAATGCCAAGCCCAGCTTTAGTTTCTTTAACACGTAAAACATTTATTATACTTTCAACCGTTTGCCTTGCATAACGCCATTTTCTCTCAACGCCATTATTGTCTATCGGATAAACATATATTTGATTTCCACGTTTTTCATTTTGCTCCGGGTGCTCATCATCTGTACAAACATCTCCAAAGCCCACAACTTTACCATTTTCAACTATAATCGGATAAAAGCAATTCCTTGCATCCGTACGCAACGATTCTCCGCCTCTATCACGAAGTTGACGCCAATCAATTTCCTCTTTTTCTATTTTTCTATTTCCAATGGATTTTTTGCCTTTAGGTGTGACAAAAATAGCGTACTCATGTGTATATGAAAAATTCGTTCCGATAGCCCCACGAGCATTATGAACAACAGTAATGCAGTCAACATCACTATTCGGAAACAATTCCTCTATAAGTATTTGTAAACGTGCCTGCTCGTTTTTATCAATTGCAACTATTAGCACACCGTCCTTGGCAAGTAGTCTTTTGGCATATTCCAAACGGTTTTTCATAAACACAAGCCAAGTTGAACGATTAAATGTATTATTATATGCAAATGTGTTGGCTTGACTTGTAGGATTATACGGCGGGTCGATATAAATGCACTTTACTTTACCCTCATACCTTTTTAACAAAGATGATAGTGCTAAAAGATTATTACCCTTTATAATCAAGTTGTCATTATCGGAAAATTCAGTTACAGACTCAACACCGTTTTTAGTATATTTCTTAGCATTTGTAAACACTTTTGGGTACAAAAGGCGATTAACTTCATCTGGTGCAAGTGTTTCGTTGTAGAAAACCTCATTTCTCTTTTGGTCGTCTTTAGTTTGCCCACCTTCAAGCACACAATCTTTATACGGCCATACCAAACACACATCATTGCTTTTGGCAATGCTTAAACCCTTATCATTAACCAATCCAATTTTATTTTTATATTGTGTATAGTTGTCTGGTAAAAACTCTTTACTGTTTATTACCCAGCCCAATTTAATACTATCAAACACCATAACACCATTTACATCCTTAAAGAAATGTTCTTTCAAGTCAGCGTTTGACAATAACAGCGATAATAGAGTGGTATCACCTGTTAAAGCAAAGTCATATGCTTTACTTTTGAGTATGCTACCATCTTCGCTGAGCAATCTTTCGTCTTTCTTCAACACTTCTTCTAGTATTTCTAAAAATGATTTCATCTCTGCATCCTCCAAATTCAATATATACCTCTATTCATTAGAGGTTTTCTTTATTTTCCTTTTATCTTCGGGTTTATTTGCTTCTTTCGGAATTACCCATACAGCACTAATCTTAAATGCCCCTTGTATTCTGCCTTCCTCACAGAGCACCTGAACCCTACGCCTTGTAATACCCCATTGCGTAGCTACTTCTTTTGCTGATAAATAATTCATATATCCACCTCCGGGTAAGCTTATCGTATCTATTATATTCCAATGTGCGAACAATCACAAGGATTTATAGCACTTCTGGTTCAAATAATAGTTATAACCACGCGCAAGGGTTTCGATAGAGCATACTCCAAACTATAATAGTAAAACACGTAAATAAGGCGTTCTCCCTACCACCACGGGAAGAAGTGCTTGACTATAGCTTTAAAGCTTCGTATACTAGAGAAAATCGTTCTTAAAAGTATAACTATATTGCGAACGTTTGTAAACTGGCCGATAAAACCATTACTGACTAAAAAGACATAGGTTTTAAGGCGTTTATTAAAGTATACTCTACGGAACGCTGGTATCACGAGGAAAAGTCCTCAGTTTGTACTTTATGAATATTTGTATTAAGGGAGGTAATTATTATTATGAGTAGAACCTATGGCTATGCAAGAGTCTCATCTAGTGACCAAAGCTTACAACGTCAACTGGATGCACTTATTTCATATGGATTAACAGACAGAGATATTATTACAGATAAAGCTTCTGGAAAAAGCTTTGACAGGTCTGGCTATAAGACACTAAAAGAACAGATGTTACATAAAGGTGACATTTTAGTTATAAAAGAGCTTGACCGTCTGAGCCGTGACTATGACGGAGTTAAAGAGGAATGGCACGATATACAGGCTATGGGAGTAGATATTGTTGTGTTAGACACACCTATACTCAATACAGCTGCTAAATCTGACCTTGAAAAGACTCTGATTAGTAATATCGTATTTGAACTACTAAGCTATTTAGCTGATAAAACTAGACGTAAAATCAAAGCTTCTCAGGCTGAGGGTATAAAATCTGCCAAAAACAAAGGTGTGAAATTCGGCAGACCAGTAGCTGTTAAACCTCCTAACTTTGATGCTGAGGTAGCTAAGTGGCGTAATAATGAGCAGAGTGCTACTGCTACATACACAAAGTTAGGTATGAGTAAAACTACATTCTATAAATTAGTAAAAATGGAGGTGTAGCTATGCCAGATAAAAACAAACAAGTCTACTGTGTTGAGCTAGGTAGCCTAAAATGGACTTATGCAACTGCACTTGAAGCTTGGAACAATGAAGCTCTACAAGTGCGAAAATCAGGTTCTTCTATGCTAATGGGAAATATAGTCACAGGCATCAAAAATTATGATGATTTTGTAAGATACCTAGATGAGGGTGCTGTCCTTGGATATCACGTCCTTAAGGTATACAAAATTACTGAAAGCGAGGTGTAGTGCATATGAGTGACCTTTATTGCTTGAGGTGTAGGAAGTATGCGTATCATAACCATAAATGCGACATTATGAGCCTAGTACCTGTCACTAGACGGTGTAGAACACTCGCTGACAAACTGTATTCGATGGGTATAGAACTACTCGGTGTGGCTCATTTTACACAAAAAGTGAACGGCTCAGAAGATAGATATATTATAAATGTATTTGTAGAACTACGACATAGCTTTCAAATAGAAATACTAGGAAGTTTTCCTATAAAATGGAGATTGTATACTGAAACCTGTAGCAGTGACCGCACTCCTCTTGTGATACCTGTCTTAGCTTACTACGAAACCTATTACTATGATGGGGTTAAGAGTGTTGATGACCGAGTAAAAGAAGTTATAAATGAATTTATACAATATTTGGACGATACTTATGATGCAGCTGGCATTAAGAGTGTTCTTACATTAATGTATGACTAAGACAGAAATTATATAGGCATAGTAGATTTGGTTAAAGGCACTTTGTGTGAGTGTGTATATAATGTAGAAACACTTTGTACAAATAAAACATAATGAGGCTATAACCCTTTGATTTTACTAGGGTTATAGCCTTTTACTGTGTACATAACACTGTGTACACACCGTTATAACATAAAATAAGCGACTGCATACACAATCGCTTATCTATACTATATAACCTCAAAGTGTTTCAAAGCATCCTTAATTGCTTCTACCTTATGTGCTGGTGCTGATTGATGTGGGTACTTTAGTTCTTCGACTGAATTAGGTGCGTCATACATAGGTAAACCAAGTGAACGCTTAACCTCAGCAATATAAGCTGTATGCACTTTAAATCCGTATTTACTCTCTACATATTCCTGTATCATTGCATAAGTAACTCGATTCGGTAATCTATCAATACTCTCATCATACTCCATTTTTACATTGATAAAACCATCTGCATTTTTGTGGGTTAATTTGACTACCGTCTCGACATGTGATGTCTGAGGGAACATATCAACCGGCCATGCTTCTTTAGCTTTAAGTCCCAATCTAGCCATATACTTTAAATCCCTTGCCAAAGTCTCAGGATTACAAGAAATATAAACAACCTTCTTTGGAAAGATTTTTGCTAAGGAATCCATAAACTTTTCGCTGCTTCCGCTTCTTGGAGGGTCCATAATAACTACATCAGCTCTTTCCCCTCTTCTAGCCATTTCAGCCATAAAATCACCAGCATCAGCTTTATAAAACCTTGCATTATATCTTCTGTTTAACCTTGCATTATCTATAGCATCTCTTACTGCATCAGAATTTAATTCCACTCCTATGACCTTTCGAACTTTTTTACTCAATATAATTCCAATAGTTCCAATGCCACAATAAGTATCAATAACCTTTTCCTTTCCAGTAAAATTTGCAAGTTCAATGGCTTTTTTATAAAGTACTTCTGTTTGTATAGGATTTACCTGATAAAAAGATCTAGATGAAATCCTAAAAGTACAGCCTAAAAGTGAATCCTCAATATATCCTTTACCATATATAACTTTTTCCTTATCTCCAAGAACCATGCTAGTCTTTTTATTATTTAAATTTAGTACAATAGTAGTTATCTCTGGATGTATTTTTAAAAGTTCCTTTACGAAATTATTTTTAGATGGAAATACAAATGAAGAAACCACTAAAACCACCATAATCTCACCTGTAGAAAATCCTTTTCTGATTAGCACATGTCTTAAAAGTCCATAGCCCCTATCTTCATCATAGGGTTCAATCTTAAAAGATTTTAAGAAATTAGTTATAGTCATAATTATTTCATCTGCTTTTTCATCCTCAATATAACATTTTTCTACGGGAATTACCTTATGAGTCCCTGGCTTATAAACACCTGATATTATCTTGCCATTTCTCTCCTTTTGAAAAACAGCATGAACTTTATTTCTATAATGGTTAGGGCTTTTCATTCCTATTACAGGATGAACCTTTATACCTTTTCCCAATAAATCCTTAACTTCATATTCTTTATCCTTTAACTGCTTTTCGTAAGGTATATGTAATTTTTCGCAGGCTCCACACTCTTTGTATTTAGGGCATATTGCCTTAACTTTACTATCCTCTTTTGTATTAAAATCTTTTGTAACTTGGGTATTTATTTTATCTGTCTTTTCATCATTATGTTTTTTATAATTTTCACCTTTACTATTACTATCTTTTGTATAATTTTTTACATTTTTATTATTGTCATCTTTTTTATATTTTTTGTATTTCTATTATTATTATCTTTTTTACCTATTTTATTGCTATAATCTTTTTTGAATTTTTATCTCTTTTATTATTTTTGCTTTTACCATAATTCATTTTATAATTCAATCTCCTATTCTTCTATTGCAACCTTTTATAATAATCATAATTTACCACATAAATTTTTTATAAACAAGGGTGAAAACCAAACTTAAGTTAATAAGCAGTTTTTTATATTTATGATATAATCATATTAACAATATAAAATTTTCAATAAATATCAAAATTACTACATTAATAATTTCAAACAAATCAGGAGGTAATAAATGAAAGGAACAATTAAAAATATATTAATTGGTTCATATAACTGCTCATTATATCTTCCACCAAAATATTATTCAAAAAAGGAAAACTACGACGTTATCTATATAAATGGAGATTTTTTAAGTACAGAATCCCTAGAAAATTTGGAATGCCTTTTTGAAAGCCAATGTAAAGGATTTATAATTCTAGGAATTATGTCTGATAATTGGAATAAAGACTTTACACCTTGGCCTTCCAAAAAGTCTTTAAAAAATCTGAAGATTTCTCAGGGAATGCTCTAAAATACCTTGAAATTTTAGAAAATACAATAAAACCATATATTGATGAAAATTATAGGACAAATCCTGCCCCACATAATACTTCACTTATTGGATATTCTCTCGGTGGTCTTGCTTCTCTATATGCTATTTATAATTTTAAAAGTTTTGGTAAAATAGCAAGCATTTCCGGCTCTCTTTGGTATGAAAATTGGATTAACTTTATAACTTCAAATTCTCCAATAAACCCTTCCCTTAAAATATATTTATCCCTTGGAAAAGATGAAGAGAAAAGCAAAAATCCTAGAATAAGATCTGTTAGCACCTGCACCAATGAAACTCTTTCCATCCTTCAACATAAGCTTATATCTGAAAATAATATAACATTAGAATGGAATGAAGGCGGACATTTCAAAGATGTAGAAGAGAGATTTGAAAAAGCCATATTGTGGCTTATGAAATAGTTTTTTTAAATAATGCAAGTTTAGAATGAATACAAAATAAGAATTTAAAATATACTATATTATAATATTATAATTTATAATTAACTAAACAAATTTAACCATATACTATAATCTATATATATTTACTGATTCAAAATAATAAACTGTTAATTGCAAAACAAAAATAAAAAAAATCTTATCTATTAAAATGCTGAAGTCTGTACATGTGAACTTTTTTAGTTCACATAAAAATAAATAAGGAGGAATGTAATTTGAAAAAAAGTTTAAAATGCCCTCAGCATTTGCAGTACTATTTTTATTCATAATTTTTGTAGCAATATTAACTTGGTTTATTCCTGCAGGTAAGTACGAAGAAGGTGTCTACAAATCTATAGCTCAAAATCCTCAAGGAATTTATAATGTTATAAGTGCACCAATTCAAGGCTTTTTTGATGCCATTGACATTGCATTATTTGTAATAGTTATTGGTGGTTTTCTTGGAATTGTATTAAAAACTGGTGCAATTGACAGCGGCATTGGATCTATCATAAAAAAACTTAAAGGAAAAGAAATTTGGCTTATTCCGATTCTTATGATTTTGTTTGGAATCGGCGGAACAACTTATGGAATGTCAGAAGAAACCATAGCACTTTACCCTATACTAATACCCGTCTTTATAGCAGCTGGCTATGATGCTATTACTGGAGTTGCAGTAATACTTCTTGGTGCTGGCATTGGGTGTCTTGCCTCAACAGTTAACCCATTTGCAACAGGTACTGCTTCTGAAGCTGCTGGTATAGCTCTTGGCAACGGCATTTTACTTAGAACAATTATGTTCATTGTCTTAATAACAATAGGCATAATATTTGTAATGAAATATGCTAAGAAGGTAAAAAACGATCCTTCAAAATCTATAGTTGCAAATTTAAAAGCAGATAATGAAAAACATTTTTTAGGCACAAATAATGAAACCCCAGAACTTACAAAGAGAAGAAAAGTAGTACTATTCTTATTTGCATTAACTTTTGTCGTAATGATTATCGGAGTTATACCTTGGGCTTATAAGTTTAAAATCACTTTTTTGAAAATATATATAATAAAATTGCTTCATTATCACCAATATTTGGATTGCAAGCAAATACTGCTAAAAACTACTGGGAAGTCTATGACAGTGTTAAAACCCATTCAGCAGCTTTAGGAGACTGGTGGTTTGGTCAAATGACAGTTTGGTTCTTCTTTATGTCAATATTAATAGGAATAATTTCAAAAATGAAAGAAAAAGATATCGCAAGTACATTTATATCTGGAGCTAAAGATCTTCTAGGTGTAGCACTTATAATCGGCATAAGCAGAGGTATTAAAGTAGTGATGGTATCTGGAGGAATGGATGCAACTATTCTATATTGGAATTCAAATGCACTTAAGGGTTTAAATCCAGGATTATTCTCTGTACTTTCTTATATATTCTATATCCCTATGTCATTTTTAATTCCATCAACTTCAGGTCTTGCTGGAGCTACAATGCCAGTTATGGCTCCACTTGCAGCAAATGTATTTAAGGCTGCTGGTTTATCAGCAGAGCTTGGAAAATCTATGGTAATAACAGCTTACCAATCAGCCTCTGGTATAGTTAACTTAATTACCCCTACTTCAGGAGTTGTTATGGGGGCCTTAGCACTTGGAAAAATACCATTTGAAAAATGGATTAAATTCACTGCAAAATTGTTAGGTATAATATTTGTAGTTACCATATTATTTATATTTATTGGGACGTTATTTTAAAATGAATTTAAGCACAACTAATTTAAATTGCTAAATTAGTTGTGCTTTTTTTATATTAAAAGTTTCATATATCGCTATTTTTTACAATAAGTGTAACATTTTCCACATGTGCAGTTTGACTGAACATATCTACAGGCTGAACTTCCTGAGCTATGTAACCTAAGTCTTTAAAGCAAGCTAAATCCCTAGCTAAAGTTGCAGGATCACAGGAAACATATACTACCCTCTTAGGACTGCTTTTACAAATTGCCTCTATTAAACTCTTCTCACAGCCCTTTCTTGGAGGATCTACCACTACTACATCAGGATTTATTCCTTTTTCTATAAGCTTTGGTATTTCAACTTCTGATTTTCCCACAATAAATTCTGCATTTGTAATTTCATTTAACTTAGCATTTTCTATGGCATTTTCTATAGCTTCAGGGACAATCTCTACTCCGTAAACCAATTTTGCATTTTTAGATAAAAATAGGGAAATAGATCCTGTACCACAATAAGCATCAAAGACTACTTCATTTCCTTTTAAATCTGCATACTCTAAAGCTTTTCTATATAAAACTTCTGTCTGAAGTGGATTAACCTGAAAAAATGATAAAGGTGATATGTTAAACTTATACTCTCCTATATAATCAGTTATCTCCCCTTGTCCCCATAGAGTTTTACATTTAGATCCTAAAATAACATTTGTATTTTTAGTGTTTATATTTTGAATTACACTGTGGATTCCATTAATATTATCCACAAGAGATTTTACAAGCTCTTGTTTTTCAGGTAACTTATCACCATTAGTCACAATAACAACCATGAGTTCACCAGTTTTAAAACCATTTCTCACCATAATATGTCTTATTAATCCAGAGTGATTAACTTCATTATATGGCTTTATGTTGTATTTGTTCATCCAATTTTTTATTAAAGTCACTATTTTATCAACAATTTCCTGCTGTATATAGCATGTATCCATGTTAACTATATTATGACTTCTTGAAGCATAGAAGCCAATTTTTATATTGCCTTCTTTATCTTCTCCTACAGGAAGTTGAACTTTATTTCTGTACCTATAAGGATTTTCCATTCCAAGGGTTTCATGAACTTTAACTTCTTTTAATTTTCCGACTCTTTCAAGTACATCTTTTACCCTATTTCTTTTAAATTCTAATTGAGATTTATAGTTTAAATGTTGTAAACTGCAACCACCGCATTTTTCATATATAGGGCAAATAGGAGCTGCTCTCTTTTCTGAGGGCTCAATTATTTCTAGTAGTTTTCCGTGTCCATAACTCTTTTTTACATTTATAATTTTTACTCTTACTTTCTCCCCTTCAATAGCGCCCTTTATAAAAACAGTAAAATCATCAATTTTACCTATACCTTCCCCCTCAAATCCCATTGCCTTTATTTCTAATGTATATTCTTCATTTTTCTTTACTGGAATTTCATTAAACACATCCTATCAACCTTTCAAATTTAGTATAATATTTTAATTATAAACTAATATTCACAAAAAAACACCCTTTTCAGGGTGCAAATACGTAAAATCAGAGCCAATTCTTTCCATTGTATTAGTATATCCATTAAAAAATGAAATATACACATAAGATATAATTTTACACTATGTTTCTAATTTCATCAATAGTTTTTAGTAAATTTTTTTAATTTATAAGATAAAAAATACTAGGAAATATTTTCAAGTCATAAAACCTAGTATTTTTTACATTTATATTAATGTTCTAGCTTAAATTACTATATTATCTTACATTAGCTCTTCCGCTATAAACAACTCCTCTAGCTACATCCAATGTTATAAAAGAGCCTGTTTTAATTATACCTGTTGCATTTTCTGCAGTTGTAATTAAAGGAATTTCCCTTGATATACATTCTATAGCCATATGAGATGTTGCTCCACCTTTTTCAGCAATAATACCTGAAACTCTGTCTAAGACTTCAATATAATCTTTATCAAGATCTTTTAATACTAGTATTTCGCCTTCTTGTACAGTGCTATTTGCCTCTTCTGGTGAATTTACAACATGAGCTGTTCCGTAACCTGGTTTACTTCCAACTCCTTTTCCCTGAACGAGAATATCCCCAGCTATATGTACTTTTAACATATTTGTAGTACCTGAATACTGAACAGGTATGCCTGCTGCAATAACTACAAGGTCTCCTTTTTCAATGTATCCATTTTCTAAAGCTTTGTCTACGGATTGATCTATAAGTTCATCTGTAGATTTAAAATGTGATGTAATAAGTGGATATACACCCCAGTTTAAAGCTAATTTTCTTGCAACACTTTCATTTGAAGTTACAGCTATTACTGGACAATTTGGTCTGTATCTTGAAACTCTCTTTGCAGTACTTCCACTTTGAGTTGCAGTTATTATTGCAGCCGCTGTTAATTGTTCTGCAGTTGTGCATGCACTTAAGCTTATTGCATTTGCAACATTTGGAATATGATTTTCTATTCTCTTTTGTAGCATGCCATGATAATCTAAACCTTTTTCAGTTCTTATAGCTATTTTTGCCATAGTTGTAACCGCCTCTACTGGCCATTTTCCCTTAGCAGTTTCTCCACTTAGCATTATGGCATCTGTTCCATCAAAAATTGCGTTAGCAACATCTGAAGCCTCAGCTCTTGTTGGTCTTGGATTTCTTATCATAGAATCTAACATCTGAGTTGCTGTAATTACTGGTTTGCCCACTTTATTGCATTTATCAATTATTATTTTTTGAACTACTGGGACTTCTTCTGTTGGTATCTCAACGCCTAAGTCTCCTCTTGCAACCATTATACCATCAGAAAATTTAATAATATCATCAATATTATTAACACCTTCTTGGTTTTCTATCTTAGAAAAAATCTGAATTTCATTTCCACCGTTATTAGCTAAAAACTTTCTAATAGCTAGTACATCGGAGGCTTTTCTTATAAAAGATGCCGCTATCATATCAACACCTTGCTCTATTCCGAATAATAAATCAGATTTATCTTTTTCAGTTAAAGCAGGAAGGTTAATTGAAACTCCCGGTACATTTACACCTTTATGATTTCCAATTTCTCCGCTATTTGTAACCAAACAGTTTATTCTATTTTTTTCTATACTTTCTACTTTTAATCCCACTAAACCATCATCTATAAGTATAATATTACCTGGTGTTACGTCTTCACACAATTCATCATAAGTAACAGAACACTTTGTTTCATCACCTAAAATGTCTTCAGCACAGTATATTGTAAATTTTTGTCCTTCTTCTAACTCAACAGTATCCTTTTCAAAATTTCCAGTTCTTATCTCTGGGCCTTTTGTATCAAGTATTATGGCTATAACTTTGTTGTATTCTTTGCTTAAAGCCTTTACCATATCCATTCTTACCTTATGTTCTGCATGATCTCCATGAGAAAAATTATGTCTTGAAGCATTCATTCCAGCTTCAATTAATTTTGATAATACTTCCCTGTTATCGCTAGCTGGGCCTATTGTACATATAATCTTAGTTTTTTTCATATATTATACTCTCCCTTTTAAATAATGTTTAAGACTTCTACACCGTTCATTGTCTTATAATAATTATCATATAAAAAATAAATTTTATCCTAATAAGATAATGCTCTTGCTATATCATACAGATTTTCATCAAAATTAGCAGTTCTAGATAGGGCTTCATTTATATCTTCATCAATTACTTTACCGTCTCTTAATCCAACTACTCTAGCTTTCTTTCCATCTAAAAGGACTTCTACAGCTTTAGAACCAAGCTTTGCAGCTAAGACTCTATCAAAAGCTGAAGGACTTCCTCCTCTTTGAATATGGCCTAGTATTGTTGCTCTTGCACTTATTCCAGTTACTTCTTCTATTTTTTTGGCAAGTTCTTCAGCTCCACCGACGCCCTCTGCTAAAACTATTAAATTATGCATTTTTCCTCTTAATTTACCTTCTAAAATTGTCTTGCATAGTTCATCTACGTCATAACCTATTTCTGGGACAATTACACTTTCAGCTCCTCCTGCAAGTCCTGCATATAAAGCTAAATCTCCACAACCTCTACCCATTACTTCAACAACACTTACTCTTTCATGAGATGAAGATGTATCTCTTAATTTATTTATAGCATCTAATACTGTGTTTAATGCTGTATCAAAACCTAAGGTATACTCAGTATAAGCTAAATCATTGTCTATAGTTCCTGGAATACCTACAGTTGCAACGCCAAGTTCAGATAATAATCTTGCTCCTGTAAAAGATCCGTCTCCACCTATAACTACAAGTCCATCTATTCCAAAGACCTTTAAAACATTAGCTGCTCTTTTTCTACCTTCCTGAGTTTTAAATTCTTCACATCTGGCAGTTCTAAGAATTGTTCCTCCTCTGTGAATTATATCAGACACACTGTGTCTATTCATTTCAAAAATTTCACCATTTATAAGTCCACTATAACCTCTTTGGATTCCCATTACCTTTAAGCCTTTGTCTAATGCTATTCTTACCACTGCCCTTATAGCAGCATTCATTCCTGGCGCATCTCCACCGCTTGTTAACACTCCTATAGTTTTCATATGTTACCTCCTGACACCACTGGGACAAGCCATGTCCCACCATGGTTAAATTCATAGAATAAACCAATTTTCTTTTTACAAGCTTCCTATGTTCATTTTTATTATATCATTTCACTAGATATTTTTCACTATTAATATATAATTATTCATATTTTTTTACTACCTGTTTTTTACTAAATTTTAATACAAATAAATAAAAATTAAAATTTTACTTGTTTTAAAAATCTGATATAGATAATGCAAAATAATAAGATTATCTATACCAGAACTTTTAAAGTAAACAGAGCCTTTTATGAGCCTCTTCTTCTAAATAGACTTAAGACCAAAGGATAATCACTGTTTTTTTACGTTATTAATTCCAAATATATTAATTAAATTCTCCATTACTTCTGGATCATCTTCAAGCCACATTTCCCTACTTAACCTATATTTTTTCTTTCCTTACTAGTACATATATAAACCGGTATGGTTCCTCTATAATCTAAAGAAATATCTCTAATTCTTTTTTTAGCCTCACTAATATTTTTATATTCCGGAACCAAAATATATATCTTTTCTCCATTAATTTTTACTAAAGGTTCCATAGAATCACAT
The DNA here is from genome assembly GCA_041861885.1 of Haloimpatiens sp. FM7315. NCBI lineage: Bacteria > Bacillati > Bacillota > Clostridia > Eubacteriales > Clostridiaceae > Haloimpatiens > Haloimpatiens sporogenes. Next base: position 549,795 of record JBGVUE010000001.1, on the reverse strand, counting down.
AATATCTTTGGTTGTTCTTCTTCCCTTATACTTACTCTACCACCTACTACAATAAGCTCATCTTCATTTATTAGATTTCTATATCTCTCTAAAACCTTTGGAAATACAATAACCTCTATGGCACCGTATAAATCCTCTAAAGTTATAAAAGCCATCATGGAATTGCTCTTTGTTACTTTTTTGTTACATTTGAAATAATTCCACCTAAAACCGCCCTATCTCCATCTTTGACCTTTATATCCCCTTGATTTACTTCTGTATCATCTTCTATTTCTTCCTCTACTATTATGTCTGAGGTTTTTGTATCAGCTAAAACTTTCAAAGAATCTCTATACTCATCTAAAGGATGCCCTGATATATATAGGCCAGTCATTTCCTTTTCCATAGACAATATGTATTTTTTATCAAATTCCTTAATGTTTGGATAACTCACTTCTAACTTTATATTATTTTCTAAATCCATATCAAATAGGCTTATCTGCCCCTTTAAGTTTCGTTTTTGATTATTACTTATGCCCTCTAGTACCTTTTCATATACAGCAAGTAATCTAGATCTATACACTCCAAAAACATCGAAAGCTCCAGATTTTATAAAGCTCTCTACAGCTCTCTTATTTACTATGCTTAAATCTATTTTATTTGAGAAATCCATAAAATCTGTAAATTTGCCTTTTTCTTCTCTGCATTTAACTATACTTTTTACTACATTAACTCCTACATTTTTTATAGCTGACATTCCAAACCTTATCTTACCCTTTTGTACAGTAAAATCCGTAAAACTTTCATTTATATCCGGAGGCAGAATATCAATATCCATATCCTTTGCAAATCTAATATAATGTGCTACTTTATCGTTATTACCTTTGACGCTATTTAACATTGCTGCAATAAATTCTGTAGGATAATAACACATTAAATAGGCAGTTTCATACCCTACCACTGCATAAGCCGCAGCATGAGATTTGTTAAAAGCATAGGATGCAAAATCCATCATCAAATCAAATAACTTATTGGAAACTTCCTCACTTATACCATTTCTAACACAACCAGGTACTATAACCTTACCATTTTCATCTATTATTCCATTTATAAAGTTTTTACGTTCTTCTTCCATTACCTTATGTTTCTTTTTAGACATGGCACGTCTTACAAGATCACTTCTACCCATAGAGTATCCCGCAAGTTTTCTAACAATTTCCATTACCTGTTCCTGATATACCATACATCCATAGGTAACTGACAGTATCTCCTCCAATTGAGGAGTTAAATACTCTATTTTATCAGGACTTTTTTTATTAGCTATGTACTTTGGTATTTCCGCCATAGGCCCTGGTCTATAAAGACTTATACCTGCTATAATATCTTCTAGATTATCCGGTTTTAACTCCTTCATAAAGCTAGTCATTCCAGATGATTCAAGCTGAAAAACCCCTACAGTTCTCCCTTCACTTATCATCTTATAAACCTCTTTGTCATCAAAACCTATTTTATCTAAATCAATATCCCTTCCTGTATCTTTTTTTATCATGGTCAAGGCATCTCTTATAACTGTAAGAGTTCTAAGGCCTAAGAAATCCATTTTTAAAAGTCCAAGCTCTTCAAGGGTTCCCATAGGAAATTGTGCAACTATATTCTCTTCATTTTTTTGAAGTGGTACATAATTTACAAGAGGCTTAGAAGCTATAACAACCCCAGCTGCGTGAGTAGATGTATGCCTTGGTAGTCCCTCTAAATTTTTTGCTATATCTAAAAGTTCTTTAACTCTATCTTCATCTTCATAAACCTTTTTTAACTCCGGATTCATGTCAAGGGCTTTTTCTATTGTTATTGTAGTTCCTTGTACTGCAGGTACCATTTTAGCTATTCTATCTACTTCTGCATAGGAATAGTTTAAAGCTCTTCCTACATCTCTAATACAGGCTCTTGCTGCCATAGTTCCAAATGTTATAATTTGAGATACGTTTTTTTCACCGTATTTCTCCACTACATAGTCAATTACCTCTTGACGTCTTTCATAACAAAAATCGCTATCTATATCTGGCATAGATACTCTTTCTGGATTTAAGAATCTTTCAAATATTAAATTGTATTTTATTGGATCTATTTTCGTTATTCCAAGAGTATAGGCAACTAAAGATCCTGCTCCGCTTCCTCTGCCAGGCCCTGTCATTATTCCACTTTCTCTAGCAAACCTTATAAAATCCCAAACTATTAAAAAATAGTCTACATAACCCATTTGACTAATTACACCAAGTTCGTATTTTAATCTGCTAATTAATTCATCATTTATAAGATTATATCTTTCCTTTAAACCCTCATTACATAGTTTTTTTAAATATTCATAGTGATCCATACCCTTTGGTAGTGGAAAATCAGGAAGTTTTGATACGTGAAATTCATAGTCAAAATTACACTCATTTGCAATTTTGACTGTGTTTTCTAAAGCTTCCTTTACATAAGAAAATTGACCATACATCTCTTCTTGGGATTTTAAATAGAACTGTTCTGATGGATATCTCATCCTATCTTCATCGTAAATTGTTTTACCCGTTTGTATACATAAAAGTACATCATGGGCTCTTGAATCCTCTTTATTTATGTAATGAACATCATTAGTTGCAACTAAAGGTATTTCTAATTCTTTAGAAAAATCTAAAAGTGTATCATTTACTTTTAACTGATCTTCTAGTCCATGATTTTGAAGTTCAAGATAAAAACCGTCTTTAAATATATCTTTATATTCTAAAGCTATCTCTTTGGCTCTTTTTATATTGCCAAGCACAATATTACGCTGCACTTCGCCACCTAAACAAGCACTAGTAGCTATAAGTCCCTCACTATGAAGACTTAAAAATTCATGGTCTACTCTTGGTTTATAATAAAAACCTTCAATGGAAGCTTCAGAAACTATTTTCATTAAGTTGTTATAACCTTGCTGATTCTTTACCAAAAGCACCAAGTGATAAGTTTCATTTTCTCTGCTATCTTTTATCTTCATAGAATTTTTGAGACATAAATTTCACAACCTATAATAGGCTTTATCCCTTGTTTTTTTGCTTCTTTATAAAAATCTACACATCCATACATAGTTCCATGATCTGTTATGGCAAGGCTTTTCATACCTAATTCTTTAGCTTTTGCTATTAGTTTATCTATTTTTCCAGATCCGTCTAGCAAACTATAGCCTGTATGCACATGAAGATGAACAAATTCCATCTTTTAAGTCCCCTGCCTTTCTTTTTTATTCACCTTTAGTTTATTAATTAAGGTGCTTTCACTAACTTTGCTATTCACTTAAAATCTTTGCTGATAATATGCTTTTGGCCATAAAATCTTTGTTTTTATTAAACATATTTACTTCTACTTTACAAGAGCTTCTACCTATATCAATGAGTTTAGTATATATATCCATAGGTCTATTCATTTGGGCTGGCCTCATAAAATAAGTTACCACATTGTCTACATATATATTCGCATTGCATTTATGTCTTACAGTTATTTCAGCAGTAGTGCAAATTATCATATTAAGAGCCCCACTAGATGCAGTTCCAAGCTCATTTAACATTTCAGGAATAAGTTCACCTGAAAAATGAAGGGTATCTCCTAGGCAGTCCATCTTAAAATTCTCTAAAATCAAATCTTCCATAGTCTCTTTTACATGTTTTTGCCTTGAAGCATAATTAAGAGCCTTTATGACATCCTGTCTTGTAATGACTCCAACCATTTTTTTCTTTTCAACTATTGGGCACATCTTAATATTTTCCTTTACCATTATATGTGCTGCATAGGCTACTGTGGTTTTTGAAAATAATATTATTGGATTCTTTGTCATAACGCTTTCTAAGGCTTGTTCATTATTAACGCTATCATCTATATCGCCTATAGTAATTATGCCTGCTATTTTTCCATTCTCCTCAAGAACTGGAAATCTTTCATGGTTAGTGCTTTTTACAATCTCCTTAAAGTCTCTAACCTTTTGAGATACGTATAAGCACTGAGCTTCTGTCATTATATCCTCAACTAAAATTATATCCTTTTTCATATTGCTTTCTGAAAGAGCTTTGTTTATAAGGCTGGCTATGGTAAAAGTGTCATAAGCTGAAGATATTATTGGAAGGCATTTAATATCCGCTAACTTTCTTATTCTTTCACTACAATCAAAGCCTCCAGAAATAAGCACTCCGCAGTTATTCATAAGGGCCATTTCCTGAAGTTCTTCTCTGTTTCCTACTATAATAAGGGAAGATTCTTCTATAAACTTTAAAGCAGCATCTACTGTCATAGCCCCTATAAAAAATTTTGATAAGGTCTTATAAACCCCGTCTTTCCCGCCTAAAATAGCTCCATCAACTATATTCACAACCTCTGCATAAGTAAGACATTCTATGTTTTTTTCTCTACCTTTTCCACTCTAACCGTACCAACTCTAGGAATTGTAGAAACAATTTCTATATCTTCACATTCCTTTATAGCCCTATATGCAGTTCCTTCGCTTACTTTTAAATCTGATGCTATACCTCTTACAGAAATTTTAACACCGGGTTTTAAGGATTGAATATATTCTATGATTTTTTCATGCTTAGACATTCTGCGTTACCTTCCTTCTTTTCTCAACTCTTCCGCTATTTTTTCTATCTTCCTAAGTCTATGATTTACTCCTGATTTTCCTATTTTAGGCGTTAGCATCTCCCCTAACTCCTTAAGTGATTCATCTGGAAATCGTAGCCTTAGTTCAGCTATTTCCTTCAAATTACCAGGCAACCTTTTAAGACCTATTTCATTCTCTATAAGTTTTATACTCTCAACCTGCCTTACCGCAGCATTAACAGTCTTACTTAAATTAGCAGTTTCACAGTTTACTAGTCTATTTACGTTGTTTCTCATTTCTTTCATTATTCTAATATTTTCTAAAAATAAAAGAGAGCTATGTGCACCTATGATATTTAATAAATCTGAAATTTGCTCTCCTTCTTTAATGTATATCACAAAGCTACTTTTTCTTTTTATGACTTTAGAATTAAGTCCATAAAAGTTAATTAAATTACTAAGCCTATCTGCATACTCACTATCATGGGTTACAAATTCAAGATGATAGGTCTTTTCAGGATTGCTAATGCTACCACCACCAAGAAAAGATCCTCTTATAAATGCTTTCTTAGTTTTATCTTCATCAATTAGAAAATTAGGTATGCCAAATTCTAAAGAAAATCCTTCTTCATCCTGTATAATTCCAACTTCTTTTAATAATTTTTTTACACCCATTTCTTCATTTATTATTATTACATACACATTATTTTTCTTTAACGAATTATTCTTTTTTACCATTATTTTAGCGTGAATTTCAAAATGCTCTTTTAAAAGTTTAAATATTAATCTAGCTATACTTGGATTTTCTGTACTTATTTTAAATCCTATCTGCCTTTGAGAACCAAAAAATAGTACCACTTACCTTCATTATTCCAGATAGTAGACTAATACTTTCCTCTTTTGATATGTCTACATACCTACATACTTCACTTTTTACCTTAGATGAAAATGACATTTAACTTCTTTCCCTTCTATTTTCCTTTAATCTCTCTGATAGGTAGAAATATTCTAATATCTTCTTTCTATCGTAGAACAACTGTTTATCCATTATAGTTTCAATTAAAACTGAAGATAATTTCTCCGTATCATGCCTTATTAAACCCTTTCTTATGCTTATAAGATTTTCCTTAACAACACTTACATTCATGCGCTTTATTTCTTCTTCATCACAGAAAACTAAATGGGAAGTTTTAAGCTTATATTTATCAACTAAATCATTGTTTATTTTTTCATTATTTACAACAACATAATCTAAAACTCTTTCACCTATATGCTTGTGTATAGCCTTTATGTGATCTGATACTTTAAATTCATCAGTTTCCCCGGGCTGAGTCATTATATTGCATATATATATTTTTAATGCTTTTGTTTTCTTTATAGCATTTGATATGTCTTTTACAAGTAAATTTGGCATTATGCTTGTATATAAGCTTCCTGGACCTAACACAACTGCATCTGCCTCTTTTATAGCTTGAACTGCTTCTTTAAGTGCTTTAGCATCTTCTGGTTCTATAAAGATTCTATCTATTTTACTTTTAAATTCTAGGGATTTATCAGGTATGTTAGACTCACCTTCAATAATCATACCATTTTCAAGTCTTGCCTTTAAAACCATATTGTCAAGAGTAACCGGCAAAACTTTACCAGTTACGGCTAAAACTGAACTCATTTTCTGAACAGCATCCTCAAAATTATCAGAAATCCCATTCATAGCAGCCAAAAACAGATTTCCAAAGCTCTGGTTTTTAAGTCTTCCCTCTTTAAACCTATACTGAATCAAATCCTCCATAATAGGCTCAGTATCAGCTAAAGCCAGTATACAGTTTCTTATATCACCTGGTGGAAGTATACCAAGGTCCTCTCTTAGAGCACCAGAACCTCCACCATCATCACCAACAGTAACTATTGCAGTAATATTGGAGGTATAGTACTTAAGACCTCTAAGCATAGTAGAAAGCCCTGTTCCCCCTCCAATAACTACAATCTTTGGTCCCTTAACCAAAAGTCTTTTTTCATATATCAAATTTCCAAGCTTTCTAGAGTCAAAGGACACCTTTAAATACCCTTGATTTATAAGTGCGATTACTGCTTTCATACCTTGATTTATGGATACATAAACCGCAAAAACCCCGCAAACTATAAGAAAAATATAAAAAGCTATATAGTAGATGTTGTAATACATCTTGTTTAAAAACTCTATTATGCCAAAAACTATTAAAAGAATGCCCATTATTCCAAATAAAACCCATCTCTTTACTCTTATACCTGGCCTAAGCCATTGTGCAAGCTTCATAGCTTCATACCACCCTTATTCACATCTTCATTTATATCTCTGTGATCTATTGATGTAATATTTCCCTGGTTTTTTAATTGTTTATATATACTATTTGCTATAGTAACGGATCTATGTCTACCGCCTGTGCATCCTATAGCTATTATAAGTTGTTTTTTTCCTTCTTTAATGTAATTTGGTATTAAAAAATTAAGCATATCACTAAGCATTTTTATAAATTCCTTAGTTTCATTAAAACTTAAAACATAATCCCTAACTGAAGCATCGTTTCCTGAATACCCCTTTAATTCTGGAATATAATAGGGATTAGGTAAAAATCTAACATCAAACACTAAATCTGCATCTATTGGTATTCCATATTTAAAACCAAAAGATAAAACTGTTATCATAAGTTTGTTTTCTATTTGATCTTTTTCTCCATATATAGAGTTTATTTTTTTCCTTAGTTCCATAGTGGATAAACTAGTTGTATCTATTATATAATCTGATTTTTGTCTTACTTCGCTTAATCTATCTCTTTCTATATTAATTCCATTTATAATTCTGCCCTCAGGTGCTAGTGGATGCTTTCTTCTGGATTCTTTATATCTTTTTATTAAAACCTTGTCACTTGCTTCTAAATATAGTATCTCATAGTGATATCCTTCATTTTTCAAATAATATAGGCTATTAAAAAGATCCTTAAAAAATTCTCCTCCACGTATATCTATGACCAAAGCTGTTTTGTCAATCTTTCCTGCAGTTTGAAAACAAGCCTCTGCAAATTTAGGTATTAGGGTAGTTGGCAAGTTATCAACGCAAAAATATCCTAAATCCTCTAGTGCTCTTATAGCTTGAGTTTTTCCTGCTCCAGATAGTCCTGTAACTATTACAAATCTCATTAAAATCACCTCGCTATACTCTACAGTTTTATATATTATTATAACACAAAACCTAATACTCTAACCACCTGTATTAGTTTTGTAAAGACCAAAAAGCTATAAGCAATTTTAAATTTGCTTATAGCTTTTTATAAAAAATTCTTTCTCTAAAAAAGTATGTTTTTTATTCTTCTCCTACAATTCTAACTTCAGGATGAAGCTCCACATTGTATTTTTCCTTAACTATATCTTCTACCATTTTAATTAAATCCAATATATCTTTAGCACTGGCATTCCCCTTGTTTATTATAAAACCAGCGTGTTTTTCTGATACCTGAGCTCCCCCTACAAATGCACCTTTTAAACCACTTTCTTCAATTAACTGTCCTGTAAAATGACCCTCTGGTCTTTTAAATGTACTTCCTGCAGAAGGATACTCTAAGGGCTGCTTTTCCGTTCTTCTTTTTGTTAACTCATTAATTCTATTTATTATTTTTTCCTTATCACCCATTTTTAAGGACAACGTAACGCTTAGAACTATGTAACCATACTTTAATATGGCACTTTTTCTATAGCTTAACTCTAATTCTTCTTTGGTAAGTTCCCTTACTTCACCATTTTCATCCAAAATTACTGCAGATTCAACAACTTGTGACATTTCACCATTATAAGCACCTGCATTCATGGTTATAGCCCCGCCTATAGTCCCTGGAATTCCACTTGCAAACTCAAGTCCAGTTAGTGAATAGGAAGCTGATTTTTTACTGACAACAGATAACATAGCACCACTTTCAGCAGTAACCTTAGCTCCATCTATTTTTATATTATTTAATTTTGACGTTTTTATTACAACTCCTCGTATTCCACCATCTTTAACAAGAATATTAGATCCATTTCCAATAATGCAATATGGAACTTTTTCTTTTCTGCAAAGCTTAATCACATCTACAATATCACTAAGGCTTTCAGGAGTTACTAATACATCACTAGGTCCACCTACTTTAAAAGAAGTGTGCTTCTTCATAGGTTCATCTATTAGTACATCTTCTTTGAGTATTGATTTTAAAATACAACTAAAATCCTTATATTGATTCATACTCTATCTCCTTTTAACAATTTAAATTACACATCATCTCATAAGAAATGTATTTTATAATTCCAGTGCATATCATTCAAAATACAAGTTTTAAACTCATAGACCAATAAATCTTAATACACACAGTATATATAATATGTTTTATTCAATGCATATGTCAATAGCTTTACCTTTTTCCTTTAAATAATTAATTAGTTTCTTTTCTGAAGTATTTATAATTTGATCTTCTGAAATTCCTACTGAATTTATAATTTCCTCTGCAACTTTGAAATCTCCTATACAAGTTGCAAAATGAGAATCACTATTTAAAGTTAAATAAGTTCCGTATTTTTTACATAATCTTACAATTTCACTACAATTTTCTTTGCTACCTTCTCTAGAGCCAACAAAAGAGCTGTTGTTTATTTCTATTATAATATTCTTTTCTTTTGCTTTCTTTATGACTTTTTCTTTATGTATAGGGAAAACAGGATTACCTAAATGTCCTATAATATCTACATATGGATTTTCCATTACATTCAAAAGAGCTTCAGTGTTTTCATCTATACTCCCAGGTTTTAAACATACATCATGTAAACTTGCAACAATAAGATCTAAAGATTTCTGAATTTTATCTGGTATATCTAAATTTCCTTTATAATCTATAATATTAGCTTCACAGCCTCTTAAAACAATAACGCCATTTACCTTTCTTGGTATAACCTTTAGGTTTCCAAAATGAAATAAATGAGGCCCCCTGGCATAGTTGGACCATGCTCTGTGCTACCTAATATTTTTATTCCCTTTTTATAAGCCTCATTAATATTTTCCATCAAAGTACTATAGGCATGCCCACTTACAATAGTATGAGTATGTAAATCCGCTATGTATTTCATATCAATCTCCCCTTTGCTTTTCTTAAAATATTCTATTAAACTTTCTGCAGCTTTGTTATTTATAGAAGGTGTTAAAATAAGTTCATCATAAGTTGCTTTTTTTATATTTTCAATACTTCCAAATTGTTTAAGTAATTCTTTTCTTCTAGAACTTCCTATGTTTGGTATATCCTCCAAAACTGAATGGAGCATCCTCTTACCTCTTAAAGACCTGTGGTAGGTAATTGCAAATCTATGAACTTCATCTTGTATTCTAGTTATCAATTTCATCACCCTGTCATATCCTTTTAAGGATATCTCTTCACCATTGTATATAAGACCTCTGGTTCTGTGTTTATCGTCTTTAACCATACCTGCTATGGGAATATTTAAATTATACCTTTTTAATATATTCTTAGCAGCATTTACCTGTCCTATTCCACCATCCATTAAAATCAAATCTGGGAAGACACAAAATTTTCCTAAACTATAGTTTAAATTATGACTTTTCACACTTTCAATCTCTTTTAGCCCGTGAGAAAACCTTCTATCCAGTATTTCTTTCATACTATCATAATCATTAGGTCCATCTACAGTTTTAATCTTAAATCTCCTATAATCATTGTTCTTCGGCCTTCCATTTTCAAAAACAACCATACTGCCTACAGAATCCACTCCCTGAATATTTGAAATATCATAGGATTCTATTCTCTCTGGCATATCTTCTAAATTTAAAGCCTTCATAAGTTCTTTAAGAGTGTTTTCATTTGTGTCTTTTTCAATTATGTATTTCAACTTAAATTGTTCTAGAGATATTTTAGCATTTTTCTCTATCATTTGCATCAACCTTAATTTGTCACCTTTTTTAGGAATCCTTATTTCTACCCTTGATTCCTTTCTTAGGGAAAGCCAATTTTCAATAAGTTCTTTATCGTCAATAAAGGGAACTAGTATAATTTTAGGTACAAAAGCTGTCCCTCCATAAAATCTCTTAATAAAATCTGTAATTATTTTACTTTTATCAGTTTCTACCGTATCTTCAAAAATAAAATGTTCTCTGCCTATTACTTTTCCGTTTCTAACAAAAAAACTTGTATGCAGCTATCCTTGTCATCTCTGTATATATTTATATAATCTTCATTTTCAAAATTTCCAAATATTATTTTTTGATTTTCACTTACTTTATCTACCGCCAGTATTTTATCTCTTAAACTAGCAGCTTTTTCAAATTCTAAATTTTCTGAAGCCTCATACATACTTTTTTCCAATTGTTTTTTTATGCTTTTGTCTTTTCCAGAAAGTAGATCAACTACATTTTGAACTGTCTTTAAATATTCTTCTTTAGATACATAAAAACTGCAGGGGGCTTTACAAAGTCCAATGTGATAATTTAAGCATGGCCTTGTTTTAACTCCGCCTTCATTCTCTTCTTTTATTGTTTTTTTACAGGTTCTTAATGGAAATATTTTTTTATTAAAAGAATTATTTCTTTTACTTTAGAATATTGAGGATAGGGTCCAAAATACTTTGCACCATCTTTTATCTTTTTTCTTGCTATTATAATTCTAGGGAAATCTTCGTTAGAGGTAATCTTTACATAAGGATACTCTTTATCGTCTTTTAAAAGTATATTGTATTTGGGCTTATACTTTTTAATTAAATTGCACTCTAATATTAAGGCTTCAATTTCAGAATCTGTAACTATATATTCAAATTCGCTTATGACTTTTACCATTTTTTTAACTTTTTCCGAATGGTTTTTAGAATTTTGAAAATATTGTCTTACTCTATTTTTTAAAATTTTTGCCTTTCCTACATAAATCACTGTTCCAACATCATTTTTCATAATGTATACTCCAGGTTTATCTGGAAGCATCTTTAAATGATATTCAAAATCAAACATAATTCCCTCCAAATCTACATGAGAATACTGGGAAGTTTATATATTATGTACATAAGTCCAGCTATCATTATGAATTCCTCTATTATCTTCCCCTTAGGAGATCCTGTTACAAAAGTTACTGGGAATTTATATTTTTTCTTATTGAAAGGGTAGAAAACAGGAACTCCTCTTTTAGTAAACATATCTCCTATAATATGCATACCATATCCTATTAAAAAATAATAAATAATATTTGCAATTTCATAATGCTTTCCAACATAGGAAATTATCACAGCAAATAATATCATTCCCATTAGACTGTGAGTTATCCCTTCCCTATGAGATGAAAAAGCAATCATTATGAGAATAAATCCAAGTACTTTAAGAAATATATTATTAAAATACAAAAAATCTAAAGTTAAAATTACCATACCAATACTTGTGTATACTGCAACTTTTGTTGCGTTGTTTTTAAAGGGCAATATATACTGATTTAAAATTCCTTTGGGATGATCTATATCCGGAAGTAAGGAAGCTATAGCAACAACTGCTGCTCCTGTATAATTAAATCCACCTGGAATTGTACTACATGCACCAACGTAAGCTACAATTCCCATGCCAATGTGAGTTTTTCCTGTCATGGGCCTTTCTCCTCTTTGAATGTCATAAGTTATTCAACTGCCTTGTTAATTAATTTTGTTGCAATTTTGGTTGCAGCTCCGCCACCAGTTCCACCATTTTCCACCATAACTACTATGGCAATTTGCGGATTGTTTAAAGGAGCAAAACCTATAAACCAAGAATGAGGAGTACTTCCATCCTTATGATCTGCTGTACCTGTTTTACCGCATATTTCAACTTTAGAATCATTAGCAGCTCTAGCAGTTCCTCTTAGAACAGTCTCTCTCATAAAGTTTTTTATTAAACTTGCATTTTCAGAAGAAGTTATTTGTGAAACCTCTTCTTCTCCAAAGGTCTTTATAATGTTTCCCTTAGAGTTCACAACTTTATTTACTATTTTAGGTTTCATCATAATTCCATCGTTAGCAATAGTCGCTGCAACTAATCCCATTTGTATAGGTGTAGCTAATACACCACTTTGACCTATGGCACTTTGAGCAACATTTCCTATTTCATAGCTTTTATACTGTGGAAATCTACTGTTGTCAATAGTCACACCATCTGAAGGAATGGTTTTGTTAAAGCAAAATTTTTCTGCTGTTTCCTTTAACTTTTCATTTCCTAAATCTATACCAATTTGGCCAAAAAACACATTACTTGAATGTACAAAAGCTTCTTTAAAATTTATTGGACCCAAAACTTCTCCATTATAGTTGCTCAATTTTTCATTTTGGTTAAAAACAAGTCTTCCTTTATCATTTATGGATCTAGATCTTATATTACCAATGTTTTCAAGAGCACTTACAGATGTAATTACTTTAAAAACAGATCCAGGAGGATACATGCCAGACACTGCTCTATTTAAAAGAGGTACATCTTGATTTTTGTTAATAGCTTCCCAATTTTCATCTAAACTATTAGGATCAAAAGAAGGTTTTGACACCATAGCTAGTACTTCGCCAGTTTTAGGATTTAAGGCAACTACAGATCCCTTATTATCTCCTAATAAATCATAAGCACTTTTTTGAAGTTCGTAATTTAGAGAAGTGACTAAATTATATCCTTTTTTATTTCCCTCTTTATTTTTAAAATTAAAAACATTATATATATCTATAGTATCAATAGCTGCTAGATACTTGTCATATTTTTTTCAATTCCAGTTAAACCATACTTTTCATCTTCATAGCCTATGACATGTGCAAATAAATCATCATACAAATACTTTCTCTCTTGCTTTGTGCCATTTTTGCTACTTTCAGCTAAAGGTTTCATATTTCTATCGTATATAATCCCTCTTAATATTGCATTTCTCTTTGCCCACAATCTTTTATTATCCGCTCTTGCAACTATTTTGTGTCCTGTAAATATCTCAAAATAAGATATATACATGATAAGCCCCATAAAAAGCATTAAGAAAATTATCATAACCTTTTTTATGTTTCCTGAAATATCCTTCATAATTACACCCCCTCTTCAGATATTTTCTGTAATACACCCAAGGAAAAGAATGTTATTATCATAGAACTTCCGCCATAACTTACAAGTGGTAGTGTTATACCCGTAAGTGGTATTATATTCATGACTCCACCTAAAATAACAAGAACTTGTGAGGCAAGCATTGAACTATACCCTACCGCGAGAAGTCTTGAAAAGTTGTTATTTGCCTTTAAGGCCGCCCTTATACACCTATAGAACAATATAAAGTAAAGTATAATAATAGCCATTCCTGTAAGTATACCTAACTCTTCACATATTGCTGCAAATATAAAATCCGACTCATTTACAGGTACAAAACCAGGATATCCAAGACCTAATCCAGATCCAAATAAACCTCCGCTTGCGATTGCAATTAACCCTTGAACCACTTGAAGTGATTCGTTTGATGCGTATTTAAATGGATTTAGCCATATCATAACCCTAAGCCTAATATGTCCAAACAATTTATAACTTATAAAACTTCCTATTACAAATAAGCCCAAACAAGTAAGCACATACTTTAATTTAGAAGTTGCAATATAAAGCATAGTTATAGATATTCCAAAAATATCAGTGCTGAGCCTAAGTCTTTTTGCAAAACCATAAATCCTAAGGAAATCATAACCACTATTGCAGGTTCTATTAAATTTTTAAAATTCTTATAGTCTCTAAGAGCTGAAGCTAAGTATGCAACTAAAAATAACTTTGCAAATTCTGAAGGCTGAAATTTTGTACCACCAACAGTTATCCAGTTCCTAGCCCCATATATCTTATCTCCAAATAAAGCACCTAAAGACATAAGTATAATTGTAATTACCATGTAAAAATATCTTAGTTTACAAAAGGTCTCTAAATCTGGGAGTATTACAACTATAAGTATGAATCCAGCAATTCCTACTGAAAACCAAATAAGCTGTTTTACAGATATACTTGAGTTTAATCTGTATAGCACTCCAATCCCAATAACAGACAATATACAAGATATTATCAAAATATATTTATCACCATCTGGAAAATACCTTCTTATTATGAAATGAGAATAACCTATTAGAACTGTAAGCAAAACCGCCATTACAAGTGCACCCTTATCAAAAGGATTCTTAATTAAAAACAAATCTGCAAAAATTGCAAAACATAATAAATATGTGTATTTTAAAAGTTTTTTCTCGTCAGCCAAATAATTCACTGAGAAGACCTCCTATTTATCCTATAACTTTAAAAGTTGAATTTCCTACTTGAACAATATCTCCTGATCTTAAATAACTTGCACCATTTATTTTTTTATCATTTACAAAAGTACCATTAGTGCTCTCTAAATCCTCTATAATACAATCATTGTTTTTCAAAAAACTTTTGCATGATACCCCGATACATAAGCATCCACTAATTGCACTAAATTATCATTTTTTCTTCCAATTGTTATAACTCCCGTGACAGGAATTACACTTCCAATTTCAAGAGTTTCACTGCCTCTTATCTCGAGAATCTCTAAGCCGTATTTTTTTCTTCTAAGGCTTTTCTTACCTGTGTTTTTCACATCTTTATACATTATCTTTAATATGAAGAATATTACTACATAAATTATGGCTATTATGACTATAGTAAATATCTTTGATATAAAACTGAATTTATTTAAGTCCATACCCTTTTCACCTTCTTTGCATAAAATACAATAGACTAGAACCCACTAGTCTATTGTAAATTATAACATCTTTTTTAAGTATTGTCCTGTATAAGACTGGCTATTTTCTGCTATATCTTCTGGAGTTCCCTTAGCTATAATACTACCTCCCTTATCTCCTCCTTCTGGCCCTAAGTCAAGGATGTAGTCGGAGCACTTTATTACATCTAAGTTATGTTCTATTACTATTACAGTATTTCCGGCATCTACTAGACGTTGTAAAATTTTTATTAATTTATTTACATCATCTATATGAAGGCCTGTAGTAGGTTCATCTAATATATAAACAGTTTTACCTGTGCTTCTTTTTGAAAGCTCATAGGCTAATTTTATTCTCTGAGCCTCTCCTCCTGAAAGTTCTGTAGATGGCTGACCTAATCTTATATATGAAAGGCCTACATCCATTAATGTCTGTAGCTTATTTTTTATTCTAGGGAGATGTTCAAAAAACCCACAGCTTCTTCCACTGTCATATTTAATATTTCACTTATGTTCTTTCCTTTATATTTAACCTCTAAAGTCTCTCTATTATACCTTTTGCCTTTACAAACTTCACAAGGGACGTATACGTCTGATAAAAATTGCATCTCAATTTTTATTATTCCATCTCCCTTACAAGCTTCACATCTTCCACCTTTTACGTTAAAACTAAACCTTCCTGATTTATATCCTCTCATTTTAGATTCTGGAATATTTGAAAAAACTTCTCTTATAATGTCAAATACACCTGTATAGGTAGCAGGGTTTGATCTTGGAGTTCTTCCTATTGGACTTTGGTCTATATTTATTATCTTATCTATATTCTCTGTTCCTGTAATACTTTTATGAAGTCCCGGGTTAATTTTAGAACTATTTATTATTTTATTTATTCCTTTATATAATATTTCGTTGACTAAAGTGCTTTTTCCTGAACCTGACACTCCAGTAACGCAGGTAAAAAGACCTAAAGGAAACTCTGCATTTATATTTTTAAGATTATTTTGCCTTGCTCCAGTTATTTTAATGCATTTATTTTGCGATTTTCTTCTTTTTTCTGGTATCTCTATCTTCTTATCACCTTTTAAGTATTGACCTGTTATGGATTCTTTGCAGTTTTTTATGGCCTCAATATCTCCATGAGCTACTATCTCTCCTCCATGTTCACCAGCACCAGGTCCCACATCTACTATATAATCTGCACTTCTCATAGTGTCTTCATCGTGTTCTACAACTACTAAAGTATTTCCAACATCTCTTAGACTTTTTAAAGTGCTTATAAGCTTATCATTATCCCTTTGATGAAGTCCAATACTAGGCTCATCAAGTATGTAAAGCACTCCAACTAAGCTAGAACCAATCTGAGTTGCAAGACGTATTCTTTGAGATTCTCCTCCTGATAAAGTTCCTGCAGTTCTTGTTAAGTTCAAGTAATTAAGACCTACATTTATTAAAAAATTTAATCTATTTTTTATTTCTTTTACAATTTGATCAGAAATTATCTTATGTTTTTCAGATAAAACTAAGGAATCTAAAAAAAACACTTCATCTTTTACTGACATACTGCAAAACTCAAATATATTTTTACCACCTATTGTTACACCTAGAACCTCTTCCTTCAACCTTGCACCTTTACACTTTGGACAAGGATTGTTACTCATATACTGTTCAACTTCCTTTTTAATATAATCAGATGAAGTCTCCATATACCTTCTCTTTAAGTTATTTACAAAGCCTTCAAAATTATGATTGTAAACACCTTCTCTATCTTCTTTTACATAATGAACTTTTATTTTCTTACCCTTAGTTCCGTATAGCAAGATTTCTATTATGTCTTTATTTAATTTTTCTACAGGTGTATCTAGTGAAAATTTATATTCCTTTGACAAAGACTCTAAAATGCAATAGGTCCAAGATTCTTTTTTTAAGCTTCCAGCCCCTATACAGACAATGGCACCCTCATTGATGCTTTTATTTTTGTCTGGTATTATTAAATTTTCATCTATTTCTAATAAGGTACCAAGACCATCACATTCATCGCATTTTCCAAAAGGAGAGTTAAAAGAAAAGGATCTTGGTTCTAGATCACCTATACTTATGCCACAATCAGCGCAGGCAAAATTCTCACTATAAAGTACTTCTTCTTGTCCAACTATATCAACTAGCACAAGACCTTCTGCAAGTTTTAAAGCTGCTTCTATAGAATCAGTAAGTCTACCTTCAACACCATCTTTTATAACTATTCTATCTATTACTATTTCAATATTATGCTTTTTATTCTTTTCAATTTTAATTTCTTCTTCTAGTACATCTATAATTTCACCATCTACTCTAACTCTTACATAGCCTTCTTTTTTAATTCTATCAATTAACTTTGTATGTTCACCTTTTCTTCCCCTAACTATAGGTGACAATATCTGAATTTTAGTTCTCTCAGGTAGCTCCATTATTTTGTCTACCATTTGGTCTACAGTTTGCTGTTTTATTTCCTTTTGCACTTTGGGCAATGAGGAACGCCAATTCTTGCATATAACAATCTCAAATAATCATATATCTCAGTTACTGTACCTACTGTAGATCTTGGATTTCTACTTGTTGTCTTTTGGTCTATAGATATAGCCGGTGATAGTCCTTCTATGTACTCAACGTCTGGTTTATCCATTTGTCCTAAAAATTGTCTAGCATAGGAAGATAAGGACTCTACATATCTTCTTTGACCTTCCGCGTAAAGAGTATCAAAAGCTAAAGATGATTTTCCCGAACCTGAAAGTCCAGTAAACACTACTAATTTATTTCTTGGTATTTCTAAACTTACATTTTTTAGATTATTAACCTTTGCTCCCTTTATGTATATACTATCCTTCATAATAGCACCCCTTTTTCACAATTACCTTATTAGCTCTCATTATTTAAGAAGTAAATTCTCAGATTATTTTCTATTTTCCGATTTCTCTAATGGATTTTTTTAATCTACCTATTTTATCCCTAAAATCAGCTGCTTTTTCAAATTCTAAATCCTTAGCAGCCTTTTTCATAAGTCTTTCATAATCCACTATACGTTTTCTCATAGCGTCAATGCTTATATTTTCATTTTCTTTATATTCATCCTCTTTATTTACATCCTCGGAAACCTTTGTAGCTTCTATTAGTTCTCTTATATCTTTCATAACAGTTTTAGGAGTTATTCCATGTACTTTATTATATTCCATCTGAAGTTCTCTTCTTCTATTAGTCTCATCTATAGAAGTTCTCATGGCTTTGGTTATCTTATCTGCATACATTACAACTACACTTTCTGAATTTCTCGCAGCTCTTCCTATAGTCTGAATTAAAGAAGTCTCTGATCTTAAGAAACCTTCCTTGTCTGCATCAAGTATAGCTACAAGTGCAACCTCTGGTATATCCAATCCTTCTCTTAATAGGTTAATGCCAACAAGAACATTAAACTCACCTTTTCTTAAGTCTCTAATGAGTTTCATTCTTTCCATAGTATCTATATCTGAATGCATATAATTTATCTTAAGGCCCATTTCTTTGTAATAGTCCGTTAAATTTTCTGCCATTTTCTTTGTCAAGGTAGTTACTAGAACTCTAAAGCCCTTGTCTACTGTTTCCTTAATTTTAGAATACAAATCATCTATTTGTCCCTTTATAGGTCTTATTACTATTTCAGGGTCTAAAAGTCCTGTAGGTCTTATTATCTGCTCCGCTGTATTCTTGGAATGATTTTTTTCATAATCAGAAGGTGTTGCGCTAACAAACACTAACTGATTTATCTTCTTTTCAAACTCTTGGAATTTAAGAGGTCTATTATCAAAAGCTGAAGGAAGTCTAAATCCGTACTGTACTAAGCTTTCTTTTCTTGACCTGTCTCCTCCATACATAGCTTTAATCTGCGGTATAGTAACATGGCTTTCATCTATAAACATTAAAAAATCTTCAGGAAAATAATCTAAAAGAGTCTTAGGTGGGGTTCCTTCTTTTCTTCCATCAAATATCCTTGAATAATTTTCAATTCCTGTACAATATCCCATTTCTCTTATCATCTCTATATCAAAATTAGTTCTCTGTTTAAGCCTTTGAGCTTCTAATAACTTATCCTCATGGGATAGAATTTTAAGCCTTTTTTCAAGCTCAACTTCTATTTCATTAATAGCTTTTTCTATTTTATCCTTTGAAGTTGCAAAATGCGACGCAGGAAAAATTGATACATGTTTTCTTCCTGCAATTATTTCCCCGGTAATTACATCAAATTCCCTCAAGCGATCAATTTCATCACCAAAAAATTCTACTCTAATACCAACATTAGTCGAAGAAGCAGGAAATATATCAAGAACATCTCCCCTTACTCTAAATGTTCCTCTTACAAAATTAACATCATTTCTTTCATACTGTATATCTACAAGTTTTTTTATGATATCATCTCGGTTTTTTTCCATACCTTCTCTTAATGATATAGTAAGTTTTTTATATTCTTCTGGATTACCAAGACCATAAATACAAGATACTGATGCTACAACTATAACATCTCTTCTCTCAAGCAGTGCTGATGTAGCTGAATGTCTTAACTTATCTATTTCATCATTTATAGATGCGTCTTTTTCTATGTATGTGTCTGTTTGTGCTAAATAAGCTTCTGGTTGATAATAATCATAGTAAGATACAAAATATTCCACAGAATTTTCAGGAAAGAAATCTCTGAATTCTGAGCACAACTGTGCAGCTAAGGTTTTATTGTGAGCTAAAACCAAAGTAGGTTTTTGAACTTTTTCTATTATATTTGCCATAGTGAATGTTTTTCCAGAACCAGTTACTCCAAGTAGTGTTTGATAATCATATTTTTTTTCAATACCCTTAGCAATACTATTAATAGCATCTGGTTGGTCCCCTGTGGGCTTAAATTTAGAATGTATTTTAAACTTATCCATAACGCACCTCTCAATGAACATTTGTTCGATAATACTATTTTAATCTTACTTATATAAACTGTCAACAAAAGAAACTGTGTATTATAAAAATTAATATGTTGAAATATTTCTACTAACTTTTAGGCATATCTTCTCTAAAGTATACAGAAATATTTTATCCAAAAACTTCTTGTTTTAAACAGTTAAATCACCACAGTTCTTCGCTCTTTGGATTATTAGTGTAGCATATTTATAAAAAAGTATATTTTATTTCTTTCTGATGTATTGTATTTTTCAGAACAAATGCTATAATAAAGGTAGTTAATAATCTTTATACACCTTTTTAAATAAACTACATATAATAATAGTGATATACTATATTTTATTTGGGGGGATATTAATATGGGAAATATGTACGAATTAATGTGTGTAGGAACTACTTGTTCAAATTTTGAATCAGGGGAAGATTTGTTTATGCCATCTATTGGTACATCTTTAAGTAAAACTTGTTCAAAATGCAATCACTGTAAGAACAATTACTGTGAGTTAAACTTATACGATAACATAGTAAGTAGCATTGATGAAAAATAGATTTATAACTTTAAATAAACTAATTTACTAAAATCCTAAAAAGCATTAATAAAAAAAGGCGTAAAATATTTTACGTCTTTTTTAATAATTTCTATGTTTTTCTTTAGCTATATCTAAAACCTTCTTGAAGTTATCCTCTTTAATAGGAATAATTTCTTTACCCTTTGGTATACTTTTAGGAACAAAAACCGCTCCAAAATCTGCCCTGCTTATTAAATTATCATAGTGAAATTCCTTTAAATCTCCAGAAATCCTTTTCGCTATAAGTTTAACATAATTTGGCGCATCTTTTATAACTTCTACTATGTCCTTTTCATTTTCTATTTTTTTATTATTTATATCAATAAGAAGATCTCCACTTCTCACTCCTATAGTATAAGCCAAAGAATTTGGTGCCACTTCTAACACCATAATACCCTCATCAGTACTTTCATATATAAATCTGTTTTTAGATTCAATATATTTTTGCAGAAATATCATAGCCTCGTGACCTATTGGTGCAAATACTATTAAAATTATATCCTGAAGTAGTCCACCCTTAAAAAGAGTACAAATAGAAAAAAGTATTATGGAATAAATCATAACTCCAAGGCCTGAGGATATAACCTTTTTTCTCTTGTCCTTGTAAATGTAATAGCCTCATAGCCTATAGCACCATACACTGTCATAGATGTTATTAAAACGCTACCAATACTAAAAGGCACTATACCTTCTTTTGCTAGTGGCCACCAATTATATAACTGAGAAGTTACGCTTCCCGAAAGTTTCAAGGAATTAATTACAAACAATAGGGATATTGGCAAAATCCAATATCTCTTTAAAACAAAGCCACCATATATTTTATCTTTTTTCTTTGAAAACACAGGAATTGAAGACCTATTGCCATCAATTATAATCATTATGCCTTCTACAAAATGAAGTATGGCAACCAAACTCATTATACTAACTATATCTATTTTAAATATATCAAGAGTTGGATCATTTAAAATTATAGACATTTCCTTAAACACTAAACTTAAAAATCCAATAAGAGCCCCTGAATAAGAAAAGCAAATAAATCTAGGTTTTAAAAACATAAACACAATAGATATTAAAAACATAAGATCAATCATAGAGTTTTCATTAAAAGATATATCAAAAAATCCAATTAAACAACTTGCAATTAAAGATCCCATTAAACCTATTACTATCTCAGAAATAGTTAATTCCAAGGGAGAGTTTAAACTCTCCCCTACTACCATTTTCTGCATAATTGTTATCTTTTTATTTTTTTATAAAATATTATACCAATTAATATTAAAACTACTAAAGACATGGGTTCTAGCAGCGCCCTTGCCAAACTTGTCAATGTATAAAAAGTCAACGACACTTATAACCCCCTTAATTAATTATTTATTTTTAATTTTCTCACCAATAACTTCTAGAGCTTCTTCAAATTGAGGATCTTTATTTCTATCATATCCGTTCTTTAAATTTTCTTCTTTTAGCTTATCGGGATACTTAACCTCTATGTCAGGGTTTATTCCTTTATGGTGAATGTTCACCCCATTTGGAGTGTAATATTTAGATATAGTAACCTTTAAAGCTGTATCATCTAATGTATCAACCATAGCTTGAACTATACCCTTACCAAATGTCTTTTCACCTATTAAAGTTCCAACCTTGTAATCTTTAATAGCTCCAGATACTATCTCAGAAGCACTAGCACTTCCACCATCTGTTAAAACCACTAAAGGCATGTTTATTGCCATTCCACCTTCTGACTTATATTCCTTCTTTTTATCATATTTATCAACAGTAGAAACCACTACTGACTTTTTAGGAATAAAATTAGATACTACCTCCACACAAGTTTTTAAAGATCCGCCTGGATTCTCTCTTAAATCTAAAACCAAACCTTTAATTCCCTTGTCTTTTAATTCTTTTAGCTTCTTATTAAAATTATCAGAAGTGTTTTCATCAAACATTGATATCTGAATATATCCTATATTATTTTTCAAAACTTCTCCTTTAACTGTCTGAAGCTCAATAGTATCTGCCTTTAGCTTAACATTGAAGTCTCCACGAGTTTGCCTTGATATAGTTAAATTAATAACGCGTCCTAATTTCCCTTTCATCATGGAAATAGCCTTATCTAGGCCCTCAGCATTAACTTCTGTATCATTTATTTTTTTTATAACATCTCCGCTTATTAACCCGGCTTTTTTAGCTGGAGAGTCGTCAAAAGTGCTTATAATCACTATTTTATTATCTTTTACTCCTACTTGAATACCTATGCCTACATAACTTCCTTCAATTTGACTATTAAATTCCTCATATTCTTTTTTATTCATAAAAACTGTATAAGGATCTTTTAAAGAATTCGTCATGCCTTTTATAGCACCCTCTACTAATACCTCATCGCTTATTTTTCCATCATAATATTTATAAAGCCTATCTCTTACCAAAAATAACTTATTAAACTTAGCTACCTCATTATTATTAGGTGATACTCCTTTTTTACTGCTAAAGACATATGCAGTAGATAAATTAGTTACAATTAAAAGAGCTACTGTAACGCTTATCCACTTTTTTTACTCCACATAAAAAACACCTCTTATTCCTTTTCTTTTATTAAATCCTATTATATATTTTATTCATATTGCTAATTAATATTATAAATTTAATTATAACATTCTATAGCACATTTTTTCTATAATTCTCAAATATCTACTCGCATTAATATTTCTATAATGAAATTACTCTTTTTAAAAGTATAATAAACCTTGAGTTAATCTCAAGGTTTATCAAATAAACATATCCTTTTATACTTTTAAGAATTTTCTTATAGAAGCTATACTTCCTAAAGAACCTATTACAACTCCACTTAAAATAAATTTCCATGCAAGCACGTCAAATACATACCTTGGAGAAATCAGCTGCATCAGCATAGCCATAACTCCACCTTCATTAACCTTTAAATAAACAAATCTGTAAAGGTAGAAAAGTACAACTGTTGCAAATACTGCTCCTAATATTCCTATCATTATACCTTCAATTATAAAAGGCCATCTTATAAACCAATCTGTAGCTCCTACAAATTTCATTATTCCAATTTCTCTTCTTCTTGAATACACAGTAAGCTTAATAGTATTACCTATTAAGAATAATGATACTACAAGACAAATAAGGAACAAAACAATGCCTATCCATTTAAGAGCATTAGTTATAGTTATTATATTATCTACAATTTTTCTTGCATCTTTAATTTGATCTATTCCTTGCATTCCCTTAATTTTGCTTACCACTCCTGAAACCATCTCAGGTTCTTCCATTTTTATTATGTAACAGTTAGGCATAGGATTTTGTTTATCTAGCCCCTGGGCTAATCCTGCATTTTCTTCTCCTAATTGTTTTTTCCATTTATTAAGAGCCTGTTCTTTAGTTTCATAAGTTAATTCCTTAACTCCACTAAGCCCTCTAATAGTCTCTTCTAATTTATTTTTATCAGACTTTGATATATTGTCCTTCAAAACTACTTGAATCTCTACCTTTGACTCAACACTCTTAACTCCTTGACCTACGTTTAGTATTGCAAGTAAAAATATTCCCATTAAAAAAGTGAAGCTGCAACTGTTAATACAGAAGCTATACTAAAGGTAGTGTTTCTTCTAAGACTCTTTAAAGCATCTACAATGAAATATTTAAATGTACTAATCCTCATAACCGTATCTACCCCTTTGTTCATCTCTAGCTATAGTACCCTTTTCTATAGCTATAACTCTCTTTTTCATAGCATCTACTATATCTTTAGCGTGAGTTGCCATTAGTATAGTAGTTCCAGCTCTATTTATATCCTGTAGTATATCCATAATCTCTAAAGCAGTATCTGGGTCCAAGTTACCAGTAGGTTCATCTGCAATTAGAAGTGCAGGATTATTAACAATAGCCCTAGCTAAAGAAACTCTCTGCTGTTCCCCTCCTGAAAGTTCATGAGGAAAAGCTCTATACTTTTTAGATAATCCTACAAGGGCCAATACGGTAGGAACTTTTTTCTTATTTCCCTACTTGATGCTCCTGTAACCCTCATTGCAAAGGCTACATTTTCATATACATTTAAAGAAGGTATTAGTCTAAAATCTTGAAAAACTACACCTATTTTACGTCTATAATAAGGTATTTCTTTTCTTTTCAATGATGTTAAGCTTATGTTATTTACAGTTATTTTACCATTAGATGGATCTATCTCTTTTAATAATATCTTTATAAAAGTAGATTTTCCAGCACCACTAGGTCCAACTAAAAAAACGAACTCCCCATTATCTATTTCCACATTAACATTAGATAATGCTAACACATTATTGTTGTACACCTTAGTAACATTCTCAAATTTTATCATATACTTTTCTCCTATCCTAAGTATGATATCTGCTTGTATTATACCACAATAATATATATTTTTCTAATTAAGCCCTTAATGTTTTCAATATGTTAATTTTTTAGATATTATTCAATAATACTTTTAAAGCCCTCTCCTAAAACCTCTCTAGCATCATTAACAGTTATAAAAGCCCTAGGATCTACATCCCTTATAAAAAGCTTTAATCTTATAAATTCTTTTCTATCTAAAACCGTGTATAGTATATTCGTATCCTCGCCACTATATCCCCCTCTTCCATGAAATATAGTGCATCCTCTTCCTAGATCTTCTATTATAAACTTGCTAATTGTATTTTTCTCAGTGCTTATCACCATAATTGATTTACACATATTTATACCATTAATCACAGAATCAATGGTTGTACAATTAATTATAACAGATAACAATGAATACATTCCTACCTCTGCATTAAAAGCAACTCCAGCGAAGACTGTAACCAAAAAATCTACCATAAGCAAGGATTTACCGATATCTGTATGTATGAATTTATTTAATATCTTAGCTAATATATCAGTTCCACCGGTGGAAGCATTTTGATTAAACACAATTCCCATTCCAATGCCGGAAAGTAAAGTACCAAATATGGTTGCCAAAAGTAAATTATCAGTTAAAACCCAAGCTGGGTCTATAATTTTATCAAGTAGACCTATACACCCTGCTAATGCAAAACTCGCATAAATAGTTTTAGCACCAAATTGAGGCCCGATTACAATAAAGGCAATTATAAATAAGACAATATTCATAAGCCCAGTTAATACAGCTACAGACAAAGGCACATAGTGGTGTAATACTATTGCTATACCTAATACCCCACCACCTGCTATATGATTTGGCTCTAAAAAAGCTCTCGTTGCTGCAGCTAAAATAAAAACCCCTATTGTTATAAACACCCACTCTTTAATATCTTTTCTCCAATCAATACTTTTTCCCCTTATTTTCATATTATCCCCCCATGTAATTTATGTAATTTTTTATTATATAAACTATTTTATTATAAGAAAAATATAATACTTTCCAAAATCACAGAATACAAAAGGCAAAAAACCGATATAAAAAATACTACATGTGCTAAGTTGAATCTTTCAAAATAAGTTTCCCAACGTTTTTGATAATTTAAAGGTCGCATGTGCTCCTTTTTGTAAAAGATATAGCGGCTATAAAAAGTCCAAAACAAGCTACATATATTCCAAATCTAATTCCCCATTGGAAAATAAGTCTTATATCGAACCTTCTATAAACTAGTGAAACTATTAACCCTATTATTAGTCCCACAGTAAATCCAATGCCATAGACCTTTAAGGACATTTTAAAACATTCTTTTATATCTCCAAAAATTTTTTCATGCTAAACCACTCTCCACTTCAAAATTATATCATAAAAATTAAAAAAATCTCTATTTTTTGCAAATTCATTATATAATTGGAATTATGAATAATTAGTCTAATTTAACAAAGGGAAGGAGCTAAATCCTCCTTCCCTTGCTTGTATGCTATTTAATTCACATTTTTATTGGTATATTAACCTTTATTTTAACTCCATTGCCTTCTTCACAGACTTAACAATTGCTTCTGCTGTTAAGCCATATTTTTTAAGAAGCTCATTAGGTTTTCCACTTTCTCCAAAAGTGTCTTTAACTCCAACCTTTAATACAGGAACTGGATAATTCTCAGTAACAACTTCAGCTACTGCAGATCCAAGTCCACCTATAACATTATGTTCTTCGCATGTAACAATTGTACCTGTCTCTCTTGCTGCCTTTATTATTGCATCTTTATCTATTGGTTTAATTGTATGTATGTTTATTACTTTAACTTTTATTCCCTCTTCAGCTAAAGTATTGTAAGCTTCTAGGGCAGCATCAACCATAATACCTGTTGCTATTATAGTTGCATCCTTTCCTTCTCTTAAAGTAACAGCTTTGCCTATTTCAAATTTATATTCCTCATTGTCGTTTATAACTTCAACTCCTGATCTTCCAAGTCTTACATAGCAAGGTCCATTGTAATCAGCAATTGCTCTTATAGCAGCCTCAGCTTCTATAGCATCACTTGGACATATTACTGTCATATTTGGTATACTTCTCATTAATGCTAAATCCTCTATAGCTTGATGAGAGGCTCCATCTTCTCCTACTGTTAAGCCTGCATGAGTTGCACAAACTTTTACATTTAGTTTAGGATAGCATATAGAGTTTCTTATTTGTTCAAAAGCTCTACCTGCAGCAAAAATGGCAAAAGTACTTACAAAAGGAATTTTTCCGCAAGAAGCAAGTCCTGCAGCAACTCCCATCATATTTGCTTCAGCAATACCCATATTAATAAATCTTTCAGGACATACCTTTTTGAAATCAGCTGTTTTAGTTGATTTTGATAAATCTGCATCAAGTACAACTATATTCTTATTTTCAGTTCCTAATTTTGCAAGAGTCTTTCCGTAAGCTTCTCTAGTTGCAATTTTTCCCATTAGTTTTCACCTCCGATTTCTTTCAAAGCCTGTTCACACTGCTCTTTATTTGGAGCAGTTCCATGCCAACCTGCTTCATTTTCCATAAAAGAAACACCTTTTCCTTTTACAGTTTTGCAAATGACAACAGTTGGTTTTCCCTTTGTAGCCTTCGCTTCATCTATAGCTTTTATAATTTCTTCAAAATCATGTCCATTACATTCAATTACATTCCATCCAAAAGCTTTAAATTTGTCTGGTACTGGATTTGAATTCATTACATTTTCACACTTACCATCGATTTGTAGTCCATTCAAATCAACGAAAGCTGTTAAATTATCTAATTTATAATGAGCTCCTGACATAGAAGCTTCCCAAACTTCACCTTCTTCAAGCTCACCATCTCCAAGTATTGAATACACCCTATATTCTTTTTTATCAAGTTTTCCTGCTAAAGCCATTCCTACAGCAGTTGATATTCCTTGACCCAATGATCCAGTAGACATGTCTATTCCTGGTACATAATTCATATTTGGATGTCCTTGAAGAATAGAACCTAATTTTCTTAGATTTTTAAGTTCACTTACATCGAAAAATCCTTTTCTTGCTAAAACACTATAAAGTGCTGGAGCTCCATGTCCTTTTGAAAGAACAAATCTATCCCTATTCTCATCCTTTGGATTTTGTGGATCTACATTCATTTCTTTAAAGTATAAAGTAGTTAAGATTTCCACTTCTGACAAAGATCCACCTGGATGCCCAGAAGCTGATTCTGTTAACATAGTTATTATGTCTCTTCTTATAGTTTTAGCTACAGATTGAAGTTCTTTTGTATTAACTTCCATGTCTATCCCTCCTAATTTTCATATAATCATATTATATCAATTTTATAAAAAAAATAAAAACTTTTTAATTTATTTTTGTTCTATTTTATATTTTACTTTAATTAAATAAAATATTAGCACAAATTTAAACAAAAAAACTAGAGCAGAACTTAAAAAAAATTATCTGCCCTAGTTTTCATACTAATTTTGCTTTAATCCCACACTTATTAAAATGGACTCATTAACTTTGCCCATATCTTCATCTGTCATGTGACCAATTTTTTCTTTTAATCTTCTTTTGTCCAAAGTTCTAATTTGTTCAAGAAGAACTACGGAATCCTTATTTAATCCATACTCTTCTGAAGAAATCTCCACATGTGTAGGCAGTTTTGCCTTATTAATCTGTGAAGTAATAGCCGCTACAATTACTGTTGGGCTGTATTTATTTCCAATGTCATTCTGTATTATAATAACTGGTCTAACTCCTCCCTGCTCTGAACCAACTACAGGGCTTAGATCAGCATAAAATATATCTCCTCTTTTTACTATCGGTGCCATCAGGTAAATCACTCTCCGAAAGCATAGCTTCATATTCTCTCAATTCTTTAACGTCTTTTTGAAAACCATATTCGCATAATTCTAGATTAATTTCAGCCATCTCTAAATAACCATTTTTCATTTTTTCAAGGCTTAATCTTTTTTCTCCTCAATATATAATATTATAGCTTCACGAATAAATTCACTTCTTTTTTTAGAATCTTTTCTTAAATCATCATCAAATTCACTGAAGAGTTTTTTGAGAGGTTCACTACTAATCTCTTTGAGTCTGACATACAACAACACTACCTCCTATTAATTTCAACGAAATATGTATTTATACTCTAATTATACCCCCATTTGTCAATATGTCAAAGATTTTGCGCTTCTTATCCCCCATTTTTCTACATGTGTTTTATTGTATTAAATATAGATTTTATATATAATTTCTTATCTTAACAATTTTACCATCCTTTATGTAAACCCTAGGTACTCTTCTTCCTATCATACATACAACTTCATAGCTTATAGTACCTAAAAGTTCTGCTGCATCCTCTGCATCAAACTTTATATTTTCAGTTTCCCCTATCAATATAACATCCGTACCAATTTTTACATCTTTTATGTCAGTTATATCAATCATACATTGATCCATGCATATACGTCCTACTACAGGAGCAAACTCATTGTTTACAATAACCTTTGCCTTGTTAAATAGTAGTCTTGTATATCCATCTGCATAACCCACAGGTAAAGTTGCTATTACGCTTTCTCTTGTAGTTTTGAATTTTCTGCCATATCCTATGTATTCTCCTGCTGGAATTTTCTTTATATGGACAATATTTGTCTTTAACTGCATAGCTGGCTTAATATCTATCACATCTTTTGAAACATCCTCTGATGGATAGTATCCATATTGAATAATCCCAGGTCTAACAGCCTCAAAATGAATTTCTGGTAAATCAATTACCCCAGCACTATTAGCTATATGCCTTGTGTTTATCTTAACGCCCTTTTCTTTAAGTTTCTCATAAAACCAATTAAACTTGTCAATTTGAGCAACGGTATAGTCTTTATCTTTTTCATCTGCTGTAGAAAAATGTGAAAACATACCTTCAATAACTATATTGTCCAGTTTACTGATTTTATATACCTCTTCAATGCTTTGTTCCTTAGGCAAAAAGCCTATTCTTCCCATTCCTGTATCAATAGCTATATGAATCTTAGCTGTTTTATTATTCTTTTTAGCCATTTGTGATATTTCCTGTGCAAATTCAAAAGAATAAACTGTCTGTTCAATATCATATTTTAAAAGATTATCTATTAAATTCGGAGGGGTAAAGCCTAATATCATTATCGGACTTTCTATTCCTCCTCTTCTAAGTTCTACAGCTTCACTTATAACTGCAACTGCCAACCTGCTTGCTCCATTTTCCAAAAACAATGGTGCTACATCTAACGCTCCATGACCATAAGCATCAGCTTTAACTACAGCTATAACATCTCTACTTTTAGCTACTCTTCTTATTTCTTTCATATTATTTGCTAACTTATCTAAATCAATTTCTGCCCATACAGGTCTTAAATGTCTAAACACCTTTTCACCTCCTGATTATTCCTTAGTATTAAAGTTTTTAAAAAGAATCTTTACCTTTTCTTCTCCCTTATCATCATATATTATGATTTTATAAGGAATTTTATCTTCATAGTTTAAATACATCTCCGATTTACACAGATTTTTACACATATAAGGAATGTCTAATTTAACTACAAGATAATTAACACCAGCTATTTTCTTGTAAAAAAATTAATTTCTTCGCTAGTATATAATAATTTAACATATTCTTGTATAAAACTCATCTTATACAAATTGTCAAATTCCTCGTTAATTCTGTATTTTTTGCTGTTTTCACTATCTTTTACATTTATTTTACCTTGTTTGTAAGATATTTCTCTGCCACTGCTAAGTTTAAGTACATAGTCATCTTTTCCCTTTGAAATTTGCTTTCCTTTTAAAACAACAGTTTGTCTTGAGTTTTCTATAGTTATATCTATATCACTTGTGTATTTATTGATATTCTTAAGAATATCTAAAACTTCATCCTCTTTTTCTGGTTTAGGTTTTTCACAACCTAAAAAATTAATAGCCACAAATAGTATTAAAAAAAGCCCTAATACTTTTTTGTTTTTTATCATATTACTCCCTCACACCTATACTATATTAAATTTTATTATTATAAGAGAGTTAATATTCTACTTTTATTCACATATTTCTTTTATAGCATAAGGCAGATATTCTAAAACATGATTTGCATTTACGCAAAACATATCCTCAGAAAGTACATCTCCACAGTATCCGTGAACAAACACACCAATATACGCTGCTTCTAAAAGAGAATATCCTTGAGATACAAAAGATGTAATTAAGCCGGTTAGGCAATCACCCATACCACCATTTGCCATAGCACTATTTCCTGTTGAATTTATGAAACTAAATTCACCATCAGTAATAATTGTATTATACCCCTTTAATACCAAGACAATTTTGTGTTTTCTTGCAAAAGCTTTTGAAACCTCTATCCTATTTTCATTAATGTAATCTACATCAAGTCCTGTAATTCTGGAAAATTCTCCAGGGTGAGGAGTTAATATAGCTCTATTTTTTAACTTTTCAAGAATTTCTTCATTATCTTTTAAAACATTTATTCCATCAGCATCTAAAACAAAAGGGCAATTAGCATTTTCTGCTAACATTTTTATAAAAGATAGGGTTTTTTCATTGTTTCCCATTCCTGGCCCTACTGCTACAACTTTTGCTTTTGTTAAAGCTTCAAGGATTACATCCTCTTGTTCAAAATTTATTGTCATTGCTTCTATTAACTTGCTACTTAGAATTTCTTGAATATTTTTAGGGCAAAGCAGTGTAACAAGTCCTGCACCGCTTTTTACTGAAGCTTCTGTTGTAATATAGGCAGCTCCAGTAAATCCTACTGAACCTGCAACAACTAGTGCTCTTCCAAAATCTCCTTTATTACTGTATTTATCTCTTGTTTTTATCTTTGAATTTATAAATTTTCTATCCAGTATGTACTCTTCAGGACACTTTTCATCTATAACTCTACTTGGAACCCCTATATTTTCTACAATAATATCCCCTGTAAATTTACAAGAACCATATTTTAAAAAACCTTTTTTATACAGTTGAAAGGATACTGTTTTATTTGCCTTAACGCACATACCTAGTATTTCTCCAGTATCAGAATTCATTCCAGAAGGTACGTCAACTGCAATTATATATTTACTATTTTCGTTTATTATAGATATTATTTGTTCATATAAACCCTGCACTTTTCGTGTAATTCCAGTGCCTAAAATAGAGTCAACTACTCCATCACTTTCATTTATTATATTTCTAAACTCATACAAATCTTCTATGTTTTCTATTTTGTTAATCTTTAATCCCATATTAATAAGTGCGGCATAATTAACGCTAGCATCTTTGGGTAATTTGACCTCAGATCCTATGACAAATACATTAACTGTTTTTCCAAGTATGTATAAATGTCTTGCAATAGCAAAACCATCTCCTCCATTATTGCCTTTACCACAAACTACTGATATATTATTTAAATGCTCCAAATCCATATTTTTTATAACTTTAAGAGCTGCATTTTCCATTAAAATTATTCCCGGTATCTTAAGCTCTTCAATACATACTCTATCAATTTCTCGACTTACTTTAGATGTTCCTATTCTCATTTTCCATTACCTCCCATATAGCATAAGCTATAGCATTTTCTCGCCCATGAGAAATACTCAAATGAATTATATACTCTCCCTTTTCCTCTGCAATATCCTTTGCTACTCCTTGCAGCTCTACCTTAGGTTTTCCAAGTTCATCGCTTTTAACAACTATACTTTTAAAGTTAAATCCTCTAAATCCAGTACCTAAAGCCTTTGATACAGCCTCTTTAGCTGCAAATCTTCCAGCAATATATTCAGTTCTTAGATTTCTCTCTTCTAATGAAACTATCTCTTCCTCTGTAAAAATCTTATTTAAAAATCTTCTATTTTTATTTAATATATCCTCTATCCTGCATATTTCTACAATATCTGTCCCTACGCCATATATCACGTAAATTACCTCTTTCTTTAATAACTTTTTTATAATTATAACACAAATATATTGCTTTTTTATTAATTGAATTTTACATATAAAATTACATTAACAGAATTCTTGAACTGTATCTTGCAGGAACTTTTTACATAAATTTCAATTCAAAGAATATAAACACTTTTTAAACAAAAATGAAGGAATAGCTTCCTTCATTAAAAACTAACAAGTTAATATATTTTTAAGTTCATAGTCAAAATCCTCTACGCAAAAATCAACTTCAGAGCCTATTATTTCTAATACATGAACTGGGGATACAATATTATCATACAAAATCTTCATAAGATTATGTACTTTATGTCTGTATGGACTTATAGATGTAACGCACTCCCTTTCAATATTTACAACTCTTTCGTCAACTACATCTTGTCTTTCTACTTCTACTCCATAAGCTTGTATTTTAGTTTCAGTTTGTCCAAAGTAAACAGAGATTTCGTCTTTTATAAGTCTGTAATAATAGTTTCTTACAACATCACTGGATTTTACTTGCTTTTCAACATTTTCTACTACTATCATTTACCTTCCCCCAAAACTTCTTTGTAAACAATAATATCACTAAATACTAAAAAAATATGTCATTTCATAATATTAATGAAAAATTTTTTATCCCTTCAAATTGAC
This sequence comes from Haloimpatiens sp. FM7315, assembly GCA_041861885.1. Classification (NCBI taxonomy): domain Bacteria; kingdom Bacillati; phylum Bacillota; class Clostridia; order Eubacteriales; family Clostridiaceae; genus Haloimpatiens; species Haloimpatiens sporogenes. Next base: position 515,953 of record JBGVUE010000001.1, on the reverse strand, counting down.
AGAATATAAACTTTTATATTAAATATTGAGTTAATCCAGAAGAGATTTTTCAGAATATTCCATTAATTATTTGAGCCAGCTATAGTTTATTGTCGATTTCACAATTTTTTTAACTAAATTTTATTTTTTACAGAATCAAAACTTTGTTTTATTATTTTTGCATTTTCTTCTTCCACAGTATGATTAGAGAATTTTGCTTCATTGTATATATCCGTAATTTTGTTCACTTCATCTTTAGGAACCTCACTATTTACTTTTACAGAAGTCCCTAGCTGCTTTGCTGTCATATAGTTCTTATATAATTCTTTATCTCTGGATATCTTTTCAAAATTTTTATATACATGTTTTATTTTTCCTTTAGCATCTTTCAAATAATATACGTCCTTTAATAAAGAAGAAAGCTTATTTTTGTTTTTCCCCTTTATTTCTCTATCTAATATTTTCTCTTTTTCTTCTTTTATGACATTTTTATTCTCTTCATTGTTTATCGAAGCCATAAGTCTCTGGATAATGTTAAATAGAAAAAGAAGCACAATTATAATAACTATGGCCATAATTGCATATTTAAGCCAGGTAATATCTTTAAGATAATGCCTATTTTCTGTGTACCTCTTAACTTTAGCCTTTTTATTCATTAAATTTATATTTTCAAATTCGCCATTTATCTTTAAGTTAATAAAAAGTCTTTTAAAATACTCAAAGAAACTGTTAAAAGGCTTGTCCAGCACATACACTAAAAAATCTATAATCTTATCCGCTAAAAAATATAACCCTTTTTTTATAATCTTTACAACATAATAAAACCCTTCAAATACTTTACTTGAAGATATACTAAAGACCAAAATTGTAATTACCATATCAATTCTAGTAGATTTTCTATTTATAATATTATAGTTGTAATCCCTCATTTGCCTCAAATATACTATACCTATAATTGTATATATAAGATAAAATCTAAAAAAATATTTAGTACTGTCTGCCCTAAATATAATGGCAACTATCCATATAAGCATAAGAATAAGTAAAGATTTTTTTATTATAATATTTCCTACATAGTGATCAATATATTGCTCCTCTAATTTAAAGCTAGCAAACTCTAAAATCAAAATATAAAACATGTTAAAGATTGTTAAATGAATACTTTTATAGCTTATAAGTAATATAAACATTCCTAAAACTAAGCTTAATACTAAGGCTAAATATACTTTTTTGTTTTGTAATTTAAATAATGCATTAAAAACATGGAAACCAAGCCAACTATCATTACAAGATAATTAGTCTTTACACCAAAAAATACATAACTTAAATTTATCCAAATAATATATAAAAATATACTAAGCTCTAAATTAAATAAAGTTTTTATTCTCCTATACCAGCTCATTAATGTTTTTCACCTCGATACTCTATTTTTTCAACTCCTCTTATATAAGGAACAGCTCCTTTTTCAGAAACATCAACAATTTTTAAATTAATTCCTTTTTTCTTAAGGAGTTTATTATAAGCACATCTTTTTCACATAAGTAAGAAGTTACTATAACATAAGTATTGTTATGATCAAAACAATTTATCATTTTATTCATATACTCATAAAATGAATATCTAGGTATATAATCCATTCTTGTACATAATTCTAAAATTTCTTTTATAGAGCTAGAGCATTTGGTCTCAGATTGTACCATATTAGAATAACTTATAATATTTGCATTTGTCCACGCCCCAACTTTAATTCCTTCTTTAATTGCAGCATCAGCCGTGGCTAAAGTAACCTTTATACAATCATCAACAGCTTTTTTATTTACATATCTCCAATAAATTTCATCACACTGATTATTCATGATTATGATAAACTCTCTTTCAGAGGTATAATCATAATCCTTAACCATAAGTTTATTCATCTTTAAACTGGACTTCCAGTGAATATCCTTCATCCTGTCTTCCTTAACATATTCTCTTATGCCTTTTATGTATAGAGGATCTTTAAACACCCATCTTTTAACTATTGAATCCCCTTGATAACTAGTATTATCAAAAGAAAGTTTGCTTATTTTTTTATTCTAGGATAAACTAACACTTCTTTATAATCTTCAATTTCCTTTTTATAGAGAAAAGTCCAAAAATATCTCCTAAGATTACATCCATTTTTTTAAATAGATAAACTCCCCTTTGAGGTATTTGTGTAACATAAGTTTTTTTAACTCTTTCATAAGAGCCAATACTATACAATGTCCTATTTGTATAGCTTCTTCCTATTATCTCTATTGGCATTTGCTCTTCTATAAGCATAAATAGAATAGGAAGTCTCTTTCTGTTCTCTACAATTATGGACACACTTATTTTTTCACCCTCAAAAATTGATGGTGTATTTAGTTTTCTTTTTATAATTAAATTACGAAACCCGTCTTTTCTAGTTAAACTACTGAACTTAACTAGAATAATTATAACGAAAGAAAAAATTATAATCTCAAACACTTAAACCACCCCTAAAGCTTTTCTAAAGGTGTGCTAATATTATTTAAAATCTCTTCAATTATGTATTCGCTTTTATTTTCAATTAGGCTACTTTCACTTTTAAGTATTAACCTGTGGCTTAAAACTGAATAGGCCATGTCTTTTACATCTTCTGGGGTCACAAAATCTCTTCCATTTATTGCTGCATTTGCCTGACTTGCCTTCATAAGACTAAGGGTTGCTCTTGGAGAACACCCTACTTCTACTTTATTATGCTTTCTAGTTGCTGTTATTATATTAAGCATGTATTCCTTTATGCTATCATCAATAAATACATTGGTATAATTTTTTTGAACATACTCTATTTCATCTTTACCAACCACAGGTTTTATATCATTTATAGGATCTTTTTTCTGAAATCTATTCATCATTTCCTTTTCATCCATATACTCAGGATATCCCATGGTTAGTTTTATAAAAAATCTATCAAGCTGAGCTTCAGGTAAAGGAAAAGTTCCAAACTGTTCTACAGGATTCTGTGTGGCCATTACAAAAAATGGTTTTTCAAGTGGAATAGTATTTCCCTCTACTGTTACTTGTCTTTCTTCCATACTCTCTAAAAGCGCTGATTGAGTCCTAGGTGTAGCCCTATTTATTTCATCTGCTAAAATAATTTGACTTAATAATGGTCCTTGCCTAAATTGAAATTCCTGCTCTTTTTGGTTATAGTAATATATTCCTGTTAAATCAGAAGGTAACAAATCCGGTGTAAATTGAATTCTTTTAAATGAGCAGTCCATGGATTTAGATAACGCATTTACTAATTTTGTTTTGCCAACTCCAGGTACATCCTCTAAAAGAACATGTCCACCACAAATAAAAGCAACTATAATTTTGTCAATCCTTTCCTCTTTACCAACGATAACTTTACTTATGTTATCATTTAATTTCTTTCTAAATTCTTTAAACAGTAGCGTGTCCATTATATTCCCCCCACTTTATATAAAAGTATTTTCCAATTACCTTAGCCTCAATTATATCACTTTTCTGAAAATTAGAAAACCAAAGTAAATCTTAATAAATTAATAAAAAATATTAGTTAATAGTAATTAATTTTTAATATTGAATTTTATTACAAAACATGAAATAATATTAATTAAGAACTAATTTACAAGGGAGGAGTTAATGTGAAAAAGCAATGGAAATGTACAGTCTGTGGTTATATACATGAAGGTGATACACCTCCAAAAACTTGTCCTATATGCAGGGTTGGTCCCGAAATGTTTGAAGACATCACGCCTAAAAAAGAAACAGATATAAAAAAGTGGGAATGTAGCATATGTGGTTACATATATGAAGGCCCTAATCCACCTGATTACTGCCCTATATGTGGGGTTGGCCCTGAATTATTTACAGAAGTAAAATAAAAAAATCTAATGAAAATGAATATATAAATAAAGAAAATCTAAATATTATAATTGTAGGTAATGGAATCTCTGGTGTTTATTGTGCAAAAGCCATAGTTAAACGCAGCTCTAACTCAAAAATTACAATGTGTTATCTAGGGAAAATTATTTAACTTATTATAGGCCTCAATTAACCGGTCTAATATTAAGCCCTATAGATGAAAAAAAGTTATATTTAAACGAAAAACTATGGTATAAGGAAAATAATATTGATGTTAAATTAAACACAAATGTTGTTTCAATAAATCCAGAAAAACACAGTGTATCCTTAGAAAACAAGGAAGTGCTCTCTTATGACAAGTTAATTCTCGCAAATGGAAGCGATAGTTTTATTCCTCCTATTATAGGAAATGATAAAAAAGGCTGTTTTAAACTCAGAGATTTAAAAGATCTTAAGGAAATAAGAGCTTATATTAAAGATAACAACTGTAAAACTGCTGCAATTTTAGGTGGTGGTCTCTTAGGATTAGAGGCTTTAGATGAATTAAGCTCTCATGGAATTAAGACTACAATCATAGAGAGAAATGAAAGAATATTAAATAAACAACTAGACATAGAGGGTTCCAAAATATTAGAGAATTCCATGAAAAACTTAAACATAAATATAGTTAAAAAAACTAATTTAGTAGAAATTATTGGCCATAATAAAGTAGAGAAAATAAAATTTTCTAACGACTCCACATTAGATGTTGATCTATTACTATTTTCAGTTGGAATAAGGTCAAACACTAGTATTGCTTTAAATACAAATTCAAAGGTTAATAGCGTTCTTCTAGTAAATGAGCTAATGGAAACTAATATAAAAGACATCTACGCTTGCGGTGATATAGCTGAAATTAACGGCACTGTTTATGACAACTGGGCTTCTTCTGAAAAAATGGGTAATTCAGCTGGTGCAAATGCCTTAGGTGACAACATTGTATTTAAAAATTTTGTTCAATCTACCCTGCTTAAAGCCTTTAATACCACCGTTTTTTCTTGTGGCAATATAAATGAAGATAATTTTGACAAAACAATTATTTTGAAGACCAAAAGCGAAAAGGATTACGGGAGATTATTTTTAAAAATGACAAATTAGTGGGAGCTATATTACTAGGAGATACTTCAATTTCCGCTAAATTAATAAAGTATATAGAAGAGGAAAAAGCTTTAAAGATATAATTAACGGGTTATAACCTATGTCCAATTGAAGCAATAGCTAAATAATAGTATAATAACTAATATAAATTGTAATGAGGGGATGACACAATGAGTTCAGTAGTAGAAAGATTTTTAAAATACGTTAAGTTTGACACAAGTTCAGATGAAAATTCAGAATCAGTTCCTAGTACTTCAAAACAATTAATTCTTGCAAAGGAACTAGTACAAGAATTAAAAACTCTTGGTTTGAGCCAGGTTTCTTTAGATAACAAGGGCTATGTCATGGCAACTTTGAAATCTAATACAGAAAAATTCATTCCAACTGTAGGTTTTATTGCCCATATGGATACTTCTCCTGAAATAAGCGGTGCAAATGTAAATCCTAAATTTGTAGAAAACTATGATGGTAAGGATATTGTCTTAAACAAAGAAAAGGATATAATTCTTTCACCAAAAGAATTTAAAGAGCTTACTAATTATGTAGGTAAAACCCTAATAACAACAGATGGTACTACTTTACTAGGGGCTGATGACAAAGCTGGAATTGCTGAAATTATTACAGCTATGGAACACCTTATAAAACACCCTGAAATAAAACACGGTACTATTAAAATCGCCTTTACTCCTGATGAAGAAGTCGGAAGAGGTGCTGACTTTTTTGATGTTAAAAAATTTAATGCTGATTTTGCCTATACAATTGACGGTGGAGATATAGGAGAATTAGAGTATGAGAACTTTAATGCTGCAGGTGTTAAAATAAAAATACATGGAAGAAATGTACATCCTGGTTCTGCTAAAAATAAAATGATAAATTCTGCACTTATTGGAGTGGAACTTATTTCTATGCTACCAAAAATAGAAACTCCTTCTCACACAGAAAACTACGAAGGTTTTTATCATTTAAATTCATTTAACGGAGATGTTGAAGAAACTTCTCTTTCCTTCATAATAAGAGATCATAACAGAGAAATTTATGAACAAAGAAAAGTAAATATGAAAAAGATAGTTGAGGAATTGAATAAAAAATACGGAAATATAATTGACTGTGAAGTTAAAGATCAATACTTCAACATGAAAGAAAAAATAGAGCCTGTTATGCATATTGTAAATACTGCTTATAAAGCTATTGAAAGCACAGGAATTACACCTAAGGTTATTCCTATAAGAGGAGGTACTGATGGTGCTAGACTATCTTTTGAAGGTCTTCCAACACCAAACCTATTTACAGGTGGACATAACTTTCATGGTAAATTCGAATATATACCAACCTATGCCATGGAAAAAGCTGTAGAAGTAATTTTAAAAATAATAGAATTATACGAAGCATAGTCCTTAAAAATATAGAGCTAAAAACTTAGGTTAAGTTTTTAGCTCCTTTTTTCTGCCTTTTATTATTTCTTTTCTTTTTAAAGGTGATTTCTTTAATTTACTTTCTGAAAGCACCGCATTTAATTCTCCTCCAATTAATATAACAAGTGATGTTATATAGAGCCATAGCACAAGCACTATTACTCCTCCAATGCTTCCATAAACTTTTGAATAATTGTTAAAATTATTTACATAATAAGAAAAAAGCAAAGACAAGACCAACCATCCTAAAGTGGTAAAAGAAGCCCCTGGCATTACTTCTCTCCAACCTAATTTTTTACTAGGGGTAAACCGATACATTGCAGCAAAAGTAAAATTCATAAAAACCACCATTACACTGTATCTAAGCAAATTTAGTATATAATAAAAATTATCTTTAAAATCAAACCATTTTAATAAATAAAATACTATTACATCTCCAAATACTATAAGCAAAAATGCACTCATTATAATTAAAGTAAGAGCAAAAATACATAGTATAGACAGTAAAAACACCTTCCAATAGGGTCTTTTTTCTTCTTCGTTATAGGCTCTATTCAGTCCTTTAATAACAGCTCTAAACCCAGTAGAGGCAGCCCACAATGTAGCTATTAAACTAAAAGATAGCAAATTACCTTTTCTAAAATCCACAACCTCTACAACTGTAGATTTTACAAGTTGAAAGGCATTCATAGGAAGAATTAGCTTTAGACTAGTAAGCACCTCTTCGCTTTTAATTGAGCTATATCCTACAATTGTAAGTAAAAAAATCAAAAAAGGAAAAAAGGATACTATAAAACCATAAGCTAATTGAGCTGCAAGAGCCAATATATCGTCATCAACCACTTTCTTTATAAGCACTTTTATATCTTTACTCAATTAAATCTTCCTTTCTGAATTAAGCTACTATGTTTATTTTAATACATAATACATTTATTATACATATAGTTTCCAATTTATTCAAATAGATTTAATTGAGTTATGCTTTTTAAATGTATATTACATTTAATTTAAAAACATATATTCACAAGAATATATGTTCTCTGTTTATATATTATTTCTTTAAATACTTATATAAATAAATGTTAGATATAGCTGATGACAACACATATATTATAAAAGTAGCTATAGCAGCTCCTACAGCACCATATTTCAAAATAAAAAATATGTCTAAAATTATGTTAAATACTCCAGAAATAATTGCATTATAAAAATTCACTTTAACCTTATTTATGCAAAATAATATGTTTCCTCCTGGTATTCTAAAGGTTCCAACTATTAAATACCCAAGAGATAATATCCTAAACGTTGGCACACAATCTAGGTATTCAGTTCCGAATATTATTTTTACAATTTGAGGTGCAAATACAACTAATATTAAAGAAATTATTCCATTTAATATAAATAAGTACTTTTGTAAATCATTGTACTTTTTTCTAATCCAATCCTTATTATCGGAATTCTTTGCAAAATAAGGATATACAAAGACAATTATAGACGCAGGAATAAAGGTTAAATTAAAGGGAATTAAAGTTGCTGTTTTATATGAAGCTACGATACTTTGATCCTTTATTATAACTCCAACCAAATAGGTATCTATTAAAATAAGTATTTGGGATATTGCATTTGTAACTGAAGATGTAACTGCAAACTTCAAGAATTCTCTTCTTTTCTTTAATTCAGGATAAGGTATATTTTTTATATGTCCTAATATTTTTCTTATCATATAAATACCCATTACTATGGTTATAAAATAAGCTATATACCTTGAAATTATAATTCCTTTAATTTTAAATAATATTCCAAAGCCTAAATTACCTATAAGATATAAAATGCTGTTAAGTGTAGTTAAATATGAAAACTCCTTGTTTCTCAAAGAAGCCCTTAAAAATACTTGTATTTCATCAAAAACTATCGAAAACAAAGGGAACAAAAAAACCCCATTAATATTTCCGTACTTCCCTTTACATTTAAACTAAAAAACAAGGTAAATACTAGTATGGCAAAGGATATTAAAAAGTTTGCTGTTAATCCTACTTTTAAACCATACTTAAAATAAGATGACCTTTCTTCTTCATTTTTTGCAGAACTACAATACTGTAGTATAGCTGGAACCGCTCCAATTCCTTGCAATAAAAGAAACATATTTAATGTATTTTGAGCATAAGAAAAACTTCCAAAAGATTTTTTGTCAATAACTCTAACTAAAAGGATCATTATTCCAAATTGTACTATTTTATTTATAAAATTAGCGCTAAATATGTGAACAAAACCATTTTTAATAGCAAATTTTATACTGTTCTTTTTACTTTCCATTTTATCCTCCAAAATTATATTTAAAAACAATTTACTTCTCAGTTAATTATATTTCATGAATTTTGCAAGGTCAATACTATTAAAATCTAACTAGGACCTTAAAACAACTACATTTTCCTATATTGAGTAAATGTTCATAAAAATTTAAAACTCAGCTGCCAAACATTTATATTAAACAGCTGAGTTTTATAACCATAAAACTTAATTTTACCTATTTTATTTATTTGAAATCTCATTAATTACATCTTTATATAAATCTTTAAAATTTGGATTATCCTTTATTGTCATTAAGTATTTCATAAATTCTTTGTTAATTCCATCTCTTTTTAAAGCATACTCAACTGTAGCTTCTAAAAATCCTAATTTATCCCCTACGTCATATCTTCTACCCTCAAAAATATAAGCATACATAGCCTCTTCCTTTACAAGGGTTCTAAGTGCATCTGTAAGTTGTATCTCTCCACCCTTGCCTGGCTTTGTTTTATCTAGTATTTCAAATATTCTAGGAGTTATTATATATCTTCCTAAAATAGCAATATTAGATGGTGCCTCTTCTCTTTTAGGTTTCTCTACTAAATCCTTAACTTTGTAAACCCCATTCTCTATGTGCATTCCTTTAACTATACCGTATTTAGAAACTTTGCTATAGTCAACTTCTTGAACCCCTAATATGGAAGTCTTATACTCATTGTAGCAATCAATTAACTGTCTAAGGCAAGGAGTTTTACTATCTACAACATCATCACCTAGCATTACTGCAAAAGGTTCATTGCCTACAAATGTTCTAGCACAACTAATAGCATGACCAAGTCCTTTAGGTTCCTTTTGCCTTATATAATATATGTTAACCATGTTTGTAATATTTCTTAGCATTTCAAGAATCTCAAGTTTTCCTTTTTTCTCAAGTTCATCTTCTAACTCCACAGATTTATCAAAATGATCCTCTATAGCTCTTTTGTTTCTGCCGGTTATTATTAATATTTCCTCTATTCCAGATTTTACTGCTTCTTCAATAATGTACTGTATTGTAGGCTTATCTACTATGGGAAGCATCTCTTTTGGTTGTGCCTTAGTTGCTGGTAAAAATCTTGTACCAAGCCCTGCTGCTGGAATAATCGCTTTTTTAACTCTCATGACTTTTCCCCCTTAATAGTATTTTTTATACCACTTACTGGATTAATTATAGTAAATTTCTATATTTTAATCAATAACTCATAATTTTATTTGCCCTATTAATTTTTCACATTATTATATTTTTATACATAAAAAAAGATAAATAGCAAATCTATATATTTATGCTACTTATCCTATAATTTATTTATTTGATTTTTTCTCAATTAAATTTGCAAGACTATGGGCAAGTACGTCTAATTCTCTTTGATCTTTTCCTTCAAGCATTACCCTAACTAAGGGTTCTGTACCAGAAGGTCTTATAAGCACTCTTCCTGAACCTTGTAATTTGTCTTCCATATCTTTTATTTGAGATATTATCTCTTCATCTTCTAGATATATGTTTTTCTTATCATTTGGGACTTTAGCATTTGCTAAAACCTGAGGAAGCTCAGTCATTATAGCTGCCAATTCAGATAATTTCTTTCCAGCATCTTTTACAATTTTAGATATCTGAAGTCCTGTTACAAGACCATCTCCTGTAGTATTGTAATCTAAGAATATTATATGCCCTGATTGCTCTCCACCTAGTTTATAATCTTCCTTTAGCATCTCTTCAAGTACATATCTATCTCCTACTTTAGTCTTTACAGTTTTTATGTTTGATTTTTTCAAACCAATATCAAGACCTAAATTGCTCATTACTGTTACAACAACTACATCCTTATTTAATTTCCCCTGATCTTTAAGACTTTTTCCACAAATAGCCATTATAAAATCACCATTTATTAGATTTCCTTTTTCATCTACTGCAAGACATCTATCTGCATCTCCGTCAAAAGCTAAGCCTAAATCGCAATCTTTTTTAACTACGTATTCCATAAGTTCTTCCGGATGAGTTGAGCCACACTTTTTATTTATATTTGTTCCATCTGGATCATTGTTTATAACTACAACTTCTGCCCCTAATTCTCTAAAAGTTCTAACTGCAGCTTTATAAGAAGCTCCATTAGCACAATCTAAAGCTACCTTCATTCCTTTTAAGTTGCCATCTATAGTAGTTTTTGCAAAATCTATGTAGTCCTCTAGTGCAGAATCCTCCACAATTTTTTGCCCAAATCTCCACCTATAGGTAAAGGTATTTCTCCTAACCCTTCTTCTATTATGTATTGTATTCTATCCTCTAATTCATCTTTAAGTTTGTATCCATCTCTATTAAAAAACTTGATTCCATTATACTCTACGGGATTATGAGAAGCAGATATCATAACTCCTGCATCTGCCTTATATTTTCTTGTAAGATAAGCTATAGCTGGTGTTGGAATTATACCAACGCATATTGCTTCTGCTCCTACAGATAATATACCAGAAACCAAAGCAGATTCTAACATATCTCCTGATATTCTAGTGTCCATTCCAACTAATATCTTAGGTTTATGAGTTCCCTCTGTTAAAACATAGGCTCCAGCCCTTCCTAATTTATATGCTAAATCTGCAGTAAGTTCACTATTTGCAATTCCCCTTACTCCATCTGTTCCAAACATTCTACCCATTTATATTCCTCCACTCTATGTTATATATACACATTTAGTTTTATTATATTATACTTGCAAGTGCTAAACAACTAAAATGTAATTATTTCTGTATTTTGCAATAAAAATCCCCTAAACATTAGCTATTTAGAGGCTTACAATATGAATCCGTGTATTGACTTATAAATAATTCCGTATTAAATAAAACTTATTCTTTTTTATCTACAGTATACCCTAGTGCTGTAATAGCGTCATAGAGTTTTGATCTTACAGTAGGATATGAAACTCCAAGTTCTTTCTCCACATCCTTTATATTTCCTCTACATTTTAAGAAGACCTCAATAAAATCCAATTGATCTTTGCTTAAATAGGCAAATTTAGATAACTGGAACTCATTTTGTATTACAGTCCCACATTTTTTACATTCAAGTCGCGTTACAGTAAGATTACTATTACATACAGGACACTTACTTATAACTTTATGAGGCATATAATCACTCCTTTTAAAGCCTAAAATAATTTGTAGGCTAATCTTATTTTAAAAACACCCTACTATTCTCAACAACTTAAGAAATACACCCTAACTCTTTTTATATTTGAAGGATTCATATAATATTCTTCAAATATAAAACTACATTAAATTAAGTTGAGTTTTAAAAAACATTATCAAATTTAATTAAAATATTATAATTATTAACATTTTAATTAAATTTGATAATAATACTATTATATATGTTTTAATAAAAATTTCAAGTTATTAATTCATCCTTTTCTCTTTCTGTGCATAATTTTTCTAAATTTATTTTAATTTCCTATATTTTTTTATTTAATTTTACTTTAGAATTATCGCTTATTTCAAAGCTTTCAGAGTATTCAACCCTATCTATAGTGCATCCACTTCCTATATGCACATTTTTGCCTCTAACAACTTTTGCAACAACTTCTTCTATGTCAATGTCGTCTCCTTCTATAACATCTGCAGTAAGATTTTTCTTTCCAAATAAATTCATCAAACTTATTCCAAAAACCTCAGATTTTTTTATCAATATGCTCTTTCCACCAATTTCATTAACATAACATTTTGAACCAATTTCTATTTCTATGTTTTCAGCATTTAAAAGTCCTTCTATTTTAAAACCACCACTGGACTGAAACTTTTCTACTTCACAATCTTTTCCAATATAAATATCTCCAGAAACTCTAACCTCATCCAAACATACTTTTCCATCTATCTTTGTTCCACCTGAAACACTCATTTTTAAGCCCTTGACATCTCCTAGTATATAAGAAGATCCTGAAGTTCTTCCCTCTAAGAATTCTAAATTTCCACCTACTTTACAAGAACCGCTTATTTTAAATTCCCTAGTTTTAACATTTCCCTCTATTTTGCTAGAACCGCTTATATGAAGTTTATTGCACTCTATATCCCCTGTTATTTTGCCTGAACCTGAGACAGAAACCTCATTGTACTTTCCTCCGCTCATAGAACCAGAGCCTGATATTTTTAAGTTGTTTTTATTTTCCAAGAAGACACCCCCAGTATACAACTATTGAAATAACATAAATTTCTTTCCACTAATTATATTAAACTGAATTGATATTTTATACTTATTGTTTTTCTATAAATATACTTTAACAAATCTTTTATTTAAATACAAATCCAGTAGTTAAAATAACTGCTGGATTTGTATACATTAAAACTTTATAAATTTCTTTTTATAAAAACCCTTAAACTTAAATAACATACTCCGCGCCTTTTTCTAAAGCAGCTTTATTTGCTTCATAAAATTTTTCTTTTCCATGAGCTTTAAGTGCAGCTAATAATTCTTCCATTGAAACTACCCCAGTCTTTTTAACAAGAGCACCTAGAAGAATCATGTTAGCAATTTTTTTACTTCCAAGCTTTTCAGCTTCTCTTTGAGCTGGTATCTTAATAACTTCTAAATCCTCTCTGTCACAATCTCTTGTTACAAGGTCACTGTCCATAATTAAAAGTCCGCCCTCAACCATTTGTTTTTCAAACTTGTCAAGAGATGGTCTATTCATAATTACAACAGTATTAGGATTTGTAACTATAGGAGATCCTATAGGGTCTAAAGATAATATTACAGAACAGTTTGCTGTGCCTCCACGCATTTCTGGGCCATAAGAAGGTAGCCATGAAACATTTAAATTAGCATCCATACCTGCATAAGCCAAAAATTTTCCCATGGAAAGTATTCCTTGTCCTCCAAAACCAGCAAATATAATTTCCTGTGTCATATTATTTCACCTCCTCAGTTGTAGTATCTTTTTTAAGACCAAGAGGATAGTAAGGAATCATGTTTTCCCTTAACCAATTCATTGACTCTTGAGGTGATAATCCCCAGTTAGTTGGACAAATTGATAATACCTCAATTAGTGAAAAACCCTTCCCAAGAAGTTGATTTTCAAATGCTTTTTTTATAGCCTTCTTTGCTTTAATTATATTTGGCACTGTATCTACAGAAACCCTTTCTACATAACATGCACCAGTTAGTGTTGAAATCATTTCAGCTACTCTAACTGGATATCCAGCTAATTTTACATCTCTACCATAAGGGGTTGTCTCTGTTACTTGACCTGGTAAAGTAGTTGGAGCCATCTGTCCTCCTGTCATACCATATATACAGTTATTAACAAAAACAGTAGTTATATTCTCCCCTCTAGTTGCAGCATGTACAATTTCTGCAGTACCAATTGCTGCTAAATCCCCATCACCTTGATAGGTAAAGACTACTTTGTCCGGATTAGTTCTTTTTATACCTGTAGCAACAGCTGGAGCTCTTCCATGAGCTGCTTCAAACATATCACAAGCAAAATAATCATAAGCAAGTACTGAGCATCCAACAGGCGCTACCCCTATAGTCTTGTCTACAATTTGAAGTTCATCTATGACTTCTGCAATTAATCTATGAATTATGCCATGAGTACATCCTGGACAGTAGTGAGTATTTACATCTAATAAAGCTTTTGGTGGTTGAAATACAATAGCCATTATTTTACACCCCCTACAATTTCCTTAACTTTCTCTAATATATCTTTTGGATGCGGAACCATACCGCCGGTTCTTCCATAGAACTCTACATTTTTTCTTCCATTAACAGCAAGCTTTACATCTTCAACCATCTGTCCACAACTCATCTCTACAGACAAGTATCCATATTTTGTATTGTTGACTGTTTTTTCAAAAGCCTCTACTGGGAATGGCCATAAAGTTATTGGTCTTATAAGCCCCATATCTATTCCCTGATCTTTAGCCATTTGTACTACATTCTTGCATATTCTTGAAGTAGTTCCATAGGCAACTATTATAATATCCTTATTTCCTTCACAATTATAAAGCTCATATCTAACTTCTTTTTCTTTTATTTCTTTATATTTCTCTTGCAATTTAATATTGTGTTTTTCTAAATCTTCAGGTTTTAAATACAATGAATTTATTACATTGTGTTTTTCTCTTCCATTAAGGCCATTTGCAGCCCAAGTCTTTTCTTTTAACTCTATAGCTTGTCTTTCCTTAAATTCTACAGGCTCCATCATTTGTCCAAGCATTCCATCACCCATTACCATACATGGAGTTCTATACATATCAGCCACATCAAAAGCATCTTGAATTAAATCAACCATCTCTTGAATTGAAGAAGGAGCAAACACAGGTAAATTATAATCTCCATGGCCACAACCTTTTGTAGCTTGGAAATAATCAGACTGGGCAGGTTGAATACTTCCAAGTCCTGGGCCACCTCTTACTATATTTATGATTACACAAGGAAGTTCTGCACCTGCTATATAGGACATTCCTTCAGCTTTTAAACTTATTCCAGGGCTACTTGAAGATGTCATACATCTAACGCCAGTTCCTGCAGCACCATAAACCATGTTAATAGCTGCAATTTCACTTTCTGCTTGTATAAAAGTTCTACCAATTTTAGGCATTTTTCTAGACAAATAAGCTGCAACTTCTGTCTGCGGAGTTATTGGATAACCAAAGAAAGCTTTGCAATTAGCTCTTATTGCTGCTTCGCCAATAGCTTCATTACCTTTCATTAATACCTTTTCTTCCATAGAATTTCCCCCTTTAAATTATTTTTCAACTATTACTGCGCAATCGGGACATATTCTCCCACAAGAAGCGCACCCTATGCACTCTTTCATTCTTTCCTCTTTAACAGTTGCAGGATGGTAACCTTTTATATTTAACTTGTCTGCAAACTCAATTATTTTTTTAGGGCAAGCCTCAACACAATGACCGCATCCTTTACACTTGTCTTCTCTAAAAGTAACTCTTGGCATATTTTTTCCCCTTTTGGCAAAATTTTATTTTAATCTAAATATTATTTTAAATAATATTTATTTACCTCCACGGCGGCTTCATGTAAATGTCTATACCGTAAACATTTACATCAACCTTTGACAATACCTCTTTTACTAAGTCTTTTCTGCAAACCAAATTGTTGTAGGGTATATTAAGCCTCTTTGACAACTCCTTTGTTTGCCTATGTCCTTCTAATATATCTTCAATTGTAGTTTCATATGACATATTTGTATTTGATATTAGTTCTGAAACCTTGAGTCTTGAAGACTTTTCTATTGCTTTAATATAATCTAGGGTGTCTTCAACTTCTTTAGTTAGTGGTCTTTTATTATTTATTACAAAATACATCTTATATCCATGCTCATTAAAATATCTATTATACTGACCTAAAACTACAGCACCTTCTGCATCTCCTCCTACATCTATTATTGCATCTTCAACTTCTTTGTTAAAAATAGATACTACTTCAGAAGGCACCACCATAAGTTCCGCATTAACATATTCTGCTTTTGAAGCTATAAGGTTTATCCCCTTATTTTCTAATTTACTTTTAAGTTCTCTAACACAAAAATACGGGTTAACAATATCCAAATCCACTATGGAAACTTTCTTATTTTCTTTAGCAAGATCCATTGCTTTATTTAAGGCTATTTCCGTTTTACCGCTTCCAAAATGACCAGTAAATATTCTTATGTTACTCATTTTCATCTCAACTCGATTCAATTTTATAGTAAATATTAATTATACTTTACACCTATGTGGTAATTTTTACAATTGATTTTTATTCTATATTCAAAAATATTGAAATCTTCTGATTATATTACATATAGAAAACAATTCAAATTTTCAGACAATTTAAGATGTAATTTAATATTCTTTTGCTATTTCCTCGCCTTTAAGAACTCTAAGTCCCCCTTGAGCTAAGGCTAAAAGTTCATCTTCCCCAGGGTATACAACAAAAGGTGCTATAAATCCTACCATCTTCTTTATAAACCTTTGTATATCTTCGTTATATGCTATGCCTCCTGTAATTATAACTGCATCTACCTTACCACATAAAACAACAGAAGCTCTTCCAATTTCTTTGGCTATTTGATATGCCATTGCATCTAACAATAATTTACACTTTTTATCTCCAGATAAAGCCATTTTATAAACTTCTTTTACATCATTAGTTCCAACATAAGCAACAAATCCACCTTTTCCAGTAATCCTTTTTTTAAGTTCCTCCAAGGTATATTTGCCACTATAGCATAGCTTAATTAGCTCTCCAACTGGTAAACTTCCTGACCTTTCAGGTGAAAAAGGTCCTTCTCCATCAAAAGCGTTGTTTACATCAACTACTCTTCCATTTTCATGAGCACCTACAGAAATTCCCCCTCCTAGGTGGGCTATAATTAAATTTAAATCCTCATACTTCTTTCCAATATCTCTTGCATACCTTTTGCCTACTGCCTTCTGGTTTAAAGCATGAAATATACTCTTTCTTCTTATTTCAGGAAGCCCTGAAACTCTAGCTAAATCATTTAATTCATCAACAACTCCAGGATCAACTATAAAGGCTTCTATATTTAAAAGTTTAGCTATACCATCTGCAAGTATTGCACCAAGATTACATGCATGATGACCTTGAAGTCCTTGTCTTAATTCCTCTAACATCTTTTCATTAACCTTATAAGTTCCGCCTTCTATAGGTCTTAGTAATCCGCCTCTACCAACTACTGCACTTAAATTTTTTATATTATATTTTTTCTTTTCTAAAACCTCTAATATGACTTTTTCTCTAAAATCCAGTTGGTTAAGTATGGTCCCACATTTCTCTATTTCTTCAACTGAATGTCTTATAGTCTCTTCTAATATTTCATTTCCATCTTTATAAACACCAATTTTAGTAGACGTAGAACCAGGATTTATTGCTAATATTTCATATGACATTTTTTACCTCCTACAAAATTATTTTTTCTTTAAAAGTTCAGCCACAAGTGCTGCTAAAGCTATAGAGTTCAATTTTGTTTCTTCAGTATCTGCCCTTGAAGTCAAAATAACTGGTGCCTTTGTGCCAACCAAAAGCCCACCATTTTTACATTTTGTGGTATAGGTTAATGTCTTATACATCACATTGCCAGCTTCTATATTAGGCATCAAAATTATATCCGCACAGCCTGCAACAGGTCCTTCTATTTTTTTGTGTATTGCTGCCTCTTTTGATATCGCATTGTCTAAGGCTAAAGGCCCATCAATTATACATCCTCTTATCTGTCCTCTTTCACACATTTTAGATAATATAGCCCCATCTAAAGTAGAGGGCATATTAGGATTTACAACTTCAACTGCACATATTGGAGCAACCTTAGGACACTCTATTCCAACAGCATGAGCAACCTTTATAGCATTTTTTACAATATCAATCTTTTCCTTTATCTCTGGATACATATTAAAAGCTGCATCAGTTAAAAATAACAATCTATCAATTCCAGGCACCTCAAACACTGCCACATGGGACATGAGTCCACCATCTCTAAGTCCTTTTTCTTTGTTTAAAACAGCTCTTAGAAAATTGGCTGTATCAATAAGACCTTTCATTACCATGTCTGCTTTTTTGTTTGCAACTAATTCAACGGCTTTTAAAGCAGCCTTTTTACAATCCTTTTCATCTATAATGTGAAAATCTTCAATTTTCATACCTATATTTGTTCCTATATTTATAATCTTCTCCCTGTCACCTACAAGTATTGAATCTGCAATTCCCTCTTCCCTTGCTTTTTTAACCGCTTTTAAAACAGGTTCATCCTCTGCAACTGCCACGGCAATTACTTTTCTGTCTATTTTTTTTACTCTTTCTAAAACTTCTTGAAAGTTTTTTATCATAAAACTCACCTCTTTCATATTTTATTAATCTCATTTAACTCATTTTATACCTTCAAGAATTAAGTTTTATACAAATCTTGTATAAAATATGAATTAACAGTCTCATAATTAATTCTTAATTCACATTAATACAAAAATTGAATTTTATAGAAAACAGACTTGGTTTTATGAGCAATATGAATTTTCGAAAACACATACTAGCATATTTAATAAAACCAAGTCCAATCCATTATCTATATTTTAGCAAATATTATCTTAAAAACCTAATTATTCAGAAAAATCATTTTTATAAAAAATATTCCTTCATAATATTCTCTGCCACCTTAATTCCATCTACCGCTGCAGAAACGATTCCTCCTGCATATCCAGCACCTTCTCCTGCAGGATACAATCCTTCAGCTGATATACTTTGCAATTTTTCATTTCTATCTATTCGTATTGGGGCTGAAGTTCTGGTTTCTATACCTGTTAATAGGGCATCCTCATAAGCAAATCCCTTTATTTTGTTGTTAAAATTTAAAAATCCTTCCCTCAAAGTATCTACAACATAATTAGGGAGGCAATCTTTAATATTTGAAAATTCATATCCAGGTTTATAAGAAGGTATAACTTTACCTAGTCGATTGCTCTTCCTATCCTTTATAAAATCTCCCATTAATTGTATTGGAGCCCTATAGGATTTTCCTCCTACTTTATAGGCTAATTCTTCGTAATGTCTTTGATACTCCATTCCACTTAAAGGACTATTATCTTTAAAATCTTTGGGATTTACAGAAACCACTATAGCAGAATTAGCATTTTCTTTATCCCTTTTAAAATAGCTCATACCATTGGTAACAAGTCTGCCTTCCTCTGAAGCTGCTGCTACAACTTCTCCCCCTGGACACATACAAAAGCTGTAAACAGATCTTCCTGTATTTTTACTAGTGTAAGAGAGCCTATAGTCTGCTGCTTTTAATCTAGGATGATTTGCAAATTTACCATACTGATTTATATTTATCATATCCTGTGGATGTTCAACCCTTACACCAATTGCAAAAGCCTTAGGTGACATAAATATTTGCCTATCATATAGCATCTTATAAGTATCTCTAGAACTATGTCCTATGGCTAATATTAAAGCTTCACAAGGAATTTCCTCTCCATTTACAACAATGGATTTTAGTTTATTTTCCTTTACTATTATATCTTCTAGTATGCTTTTAAATCTTATTTTCCCACCTAGTTCTATAATTTTATTTCTAATGTTTTTTACAACTATCTTTAATATATCTGTTCCTATATGAGGTTTTCCCTTGTATATAATTTCTTTTGGAGCTCCATACTCAACCATTTTATGTAGAATATAATCGCACCTAGTATCTTTAATTCTAGTTGTTAACTTTCCATCAGAAAAGGTTCCAGCCCCACCCTCTCCAAACTGAACATTAGAATTTAAATCAAGCTCACCGGTTTTCCAAAATTTTTCTATAGTTCTTGTTCTATCTTCTACTTTTTCTCCTCTTTCAATGATTATAGGTCTATATCCCTTTTCCGCCATAAATAGCCCTGCAAACATTCCTGCAGGACCCATTCCAACTATTACTGGTCTATGTTCCATTTTTTTGTTTCCGTATATAAATTCATCTTCGTAACATGGTTTTTCAAGTAATACATCCCTATCCCTTAACCTATTTATTATCTTAGATTCATTTAAAGCTGAAACTTCAACAGTATAGTTAAATTTAATATTATCTTTTTTTCTAGCGTCTATAGATTCCCTTAATATCTTAAATTCACTAATATCCTTTTCTTTCATTTTAATTTTTCTAAGTGTCTTTACTTTTATCATTTCCATATCTTCATCAATATCTAATATAACGTTATTTATTCTAATTGGCATTAGTAACTTCACTCTCTTCCTTAGGCTTTATGCTTACACTTACCTTTTGAGGGTCATAGGACACCTTATCTATATTATCTGGTTTTTTTATGTTTAAAGGCAAATCATAACTTCCCTCTTTTAGATTTTTTAAATCTACATAAGCTTCTATATCCCCGTCTTTTAACAAATTTATTATTTCCTTATTCCCAGATACTAGTACAGAAATCTGTTTAGTTTTTAACTCTGCATTAAATTTTTCATCTAAGTTAGAAATTTTTATATCCACTAATATTTTTTTGCATTGCAGTTTCAAAAGTAACCTTAATCTTTACTTTTTCCTCTACATCTACAAGTTTAATATTATCCGGAACCTTTAACTTAGCCTCTACTATACCATCCTTTGAAATACGAGATAAATCAATTTCCTCTGTAGTTAACTTTGTAATTTTCTTTAAAACCTCTGGCTCTCCCGAAATTGCAACATTATCTGGTATAATAGTTAAGCTAGATACTGTTTTGTCACCAGTAGATTTTAAATTAGCCTCCACTGGAACATATTTTGTCTTATCTAAAGGTATTTTTACACTTACCTCTTTAGGTTCTACTTTCACATGGTCTACTTCTTTTCCAGAAGAATCTACAGGAATTAAAGTATAAGTATTTTCGATATTATTTTCATCATTATTAAAATTAATACTTACATTTGCGTGATCCACTAAACTTACATATTTGCTAGGCCCACCTACAACTACAGTATTTGGGCTTATAAGAGGCTCTAAAGCATTGTAACCTTCCTTAACCTTTCCTTTCACAACTGACTTTACTGGAACATTTTTTTGTGTATATTTATCTATTTCTATTTCCACCCATAAAGTTTCTGGATTTATTATAGTAACATCTTCTGGGCTTTCTTTTATGATTACAGGTATTTGCATTTTACCTTTTTTAAGGGCATAAGTGCTTAAATCCGCCTCTAATTTAAATTGTGAAGGCTTAAGAGAATATATTTTGCTTGTAGCTCCTTTTACAGTTAAATTGACACTGTAATCTTGATTAGGCAATTCAACTAAATTATATTGAGATAAAACATCCTTATTTGTGATGCTAACTCCAACATTTTTTACTATTGTTGTTTTTATAGGATTCTCTATGTTATAAATGTATAACCACAAACCAAATGCCGCAATAAAACAACAAAATTTTATTAAGAAATCTTTCTTTCTCCCTTTATCCATCCCTTCACCTTCTCTTTAAATGAAATCTTTCTTTTTTTCCTGTACTGCATTATTTTAATGAGTATATTTTTTAATCTATCTTTATCATAATTTCTGGTAAGCCCCCCATTAACCGCTAAGGATACTGTTCCTGTTTCTTCGGAAACAACTATAGTCAATGCGTCTGAGGTTTCAGATATACCTATAGCTGCCCTATGTCTTGTTCCTAATTTCTTATTGATATCATTGTTATTTGTAAGAGGCAAAACACATCCTGCGCTTATTATCCTATCATTTCTTATAACAGTAGCTCCATCATGAAGCGGGGTATTTACTACAAATATATTTTCAAGTATGGCCGAGCTTACAATAGCATCTAATTTAGTACCATTGTTTATCACCTCTCCAAGGCCAGTTCTTTGCTCTATAACTATTAACGCACCTGTTTTAGATTCAGCTAAATTTTCAACTGCATTTGCAACTTCAGTTATAACTTTATACATAGCCTCATCATCTTCCATTATATGTTTTTCAAAGGTGCTTCTACCTATGTGTTCAAGGGCTCTTCTAATTTCAGGTTGAAATATAATAACAAAAGTAACTAACCCTAAAGGAAGAGTTTTATTTAGTATCCAATTTAGAGTGTTTAGATGTAGAATTTCACTTACAGGTATAAGTAAAAAAACTAAAAGGATTCCTTTAAGTAGCTGCTCTGCCCTAGTTTCTTTTATTAAATTATATATCTTATAAAAAATAAAAGTAACTACTGCTATATCTAAGATAGATAATACATTTATGTCTTTTATAGTTTTTATTGTCACATATAATGCTTGCAATATTTTCACCTCCATTTGTAACTTTCTCCTACAATTATACACCATGATCATTATTTGTAGTATAGAAATCACTCTACATAAGCTTCAAAAATTTTAAAGTTATGTTAACAATTGTAACTAAAATTAATTTTAAACAAAAGTATTTAGAATATTATCTATTTTGTGATAATATAAAAATATAAAGATTATTCTTCAAGGAGGTCTATATAATGCAAATAAAATCTAAATCCAAATTATTAAAATTTTCTATACTACTAGGTATTTTGACTATAATTATGTTGGTATTTTTTAGTACATATTACTTTTCTATAAATAACTCATTTAAAAATTATGAGAATAATATAAACAGTGTTGTCTCTTCAATAAATAAAATCAATGACAACATTGGCTCTTTGTACAGTACTTCAGAAGATACCACAAAAATTCTACTTGATTCTTTGCCTAGTAAAGTTAATCTTCTAAATAACATTAAACACAAGTTAAACACTATAAATCCATCTGCAAAATATAAAAAATCCTATGAGTATTTATATAAGGGTCTAGACAATAATATATTAACCTATAACCATCTTATTAATTTACTAAAAGAACCTTTAAATAAAGACTATGAAAAAAATATTAATAAACTCAACGATTCCTTTGACAGCTGCCAAAAATATTATACTTTGTTTTCAACAAAAAATTCAGCTATACTACTACCTAATAATCTAAAGAACATAATAATCCATTCAACAAACTACGTATATGACTACATGAGAAAAGAAAGAGACAAGGAGATATCCAAAAATCAAATAATTGAATTCTACAATAAAATAGATGAGGTCTATTCACAATTTAATTCATTAAAAACCGATTATTTAGTGCAGCTTAAAAATCCAAGAGAAGATCACAAGCTGTATGATAGCCTTGATTCTAAACTTGATAAGGATTTAGAAAAAGCAAAGAATTTAAAAAAGATGCTCTATGAAATAAGCATCCCTGAAGACAAAATGAATATTTATAACAGCTTAAAAAATTTACTTTACTCCTATGATAACTATATACAAAGTTTTAAATACACAGTTTCTATAGAAAAAATAAAAACTTCAAATAAAGCCGTAAAAGTTGAGGAATTAGACGCTTTATATATTGATGCAAATAACAAGTTGTCTGAGGTAGATATGTACTATGATAGCTTTGTAAAACTATATAATGAATTCAAAAAATCTATTTATTAGTAGCTGTATTTTTTTCTATGAATAAAACTATTTATGAAAATTGATATTTTTTTAGAGAAAAAAGAATAAAGAAATAGTTAAATTTAAAATTTTATAAAATTTGAATTTTTTTATAAGTGGGGAACAATATCATTAACCTATAATTAGGTTATTATAGAATACCTTATTAACTATGCTTTCACATTATTCCACTAACATTTATATCATGCAAAATAAAGGAGGAAGAAAATGAGAAAAACAATTACTTTTCTTTTACTTTTTACTTTGTGTCTTTGCGCCCCAAAAGTAGAAGGGATGGAAAGGGATTCTGCCCCACTTGATTATCAAAAAAACGTTAAGAGTTTAAATTATCAAAAGAATATAAAGAGTTTATATAAAGAAGACAGCAAAAATGTTATTGCAGTTTTTGACAATAAAAAAACTTATTATATTAGTAGTGAAGAAGTTTATCTAATGGCACAAGTAGTTTACGGTGAAAGTAGAGGAGAACCCTATGACGGTAAGGTTGCAGTAGCCTCTGTTATATTAAATAGAGTAGTAAGCGGAAAATTCCCCGATACTGTTGAAGGTGTTGTTAAACAAAAAAATGCCTTTTCATGTTTAAGCAATGGTAAGATAACGGTAAAACCTGATAAAGCTAGTTACAACGCTGTTTTAGATGCTTTAAAAGGCAAAGACCCTACAAGTAAAGCAATATTTTTTTACAATCCTAAAACAGCTACTTGCTCATGGATGAAAAGCATTAATAAAGTTAACATAAAATCAATAGGAAATCACATCTTTTTGCAGTAAAATAAAAACCACCTATAGTGGTTTTTATTTTATTTGTTATCTAATTCACTTACAGCACTCAAAGCTGCTATTTGTCCTTCTCCAGCTGCCTTCATATACTGATAAGGCTTTCCAGTACAATCCCCTGCTGCAAAACATCCAGGTATATTAGTTAACATATCCCTGTTTACTTTAATGTGCCCCTCTTCCATTTCTAACCCTGGAACTAATTCACTAGGTGGCACACTGTCTTTTAAAATAAATATACCTTCAGCTTCAATTTCTCTTTCCTTAAGAATTAGCTTCTCTACTTTTAAATTTCCTACTATCTCAATAGGCTTATCCTCAACTATTTCAATAGTGTCCAATAAATCATATTTACATTTATACATTGGTATATAATATACTTTATTTGCAATTTCACTTAAGAAATTAGCTTCCTTTTGAGATTCCTCATTATACCCAACTATAGCTACTGTTTTGTTTTTATATAAAGGAGCATCACAGGTTGCACAGTAACTGGCTCCTCTACCTAAAAACTTTTCTTCACCTTTTAAAGGCTTACTAAATTCTATACCTGTTGACAGTATAACCTTCTTTGCCTCATAGCTTTTGTCAGCTACCATAAGGGTAAAATACTCTCCTAAAGCATATACATTATTTATTTTCTCATAGATGATATTTATGTCCATAGAGCTTATATGCTCTTTAAACTTATCTTTTAGATCCTTACCTGTGACACCATAAAACCCTAGATAATTGTCAACCTTAGGAGCTCTCATTAGTTTATTACTAAAATCTTCATTTCCAAAAACTATAATGCTTTTATTTCTAATTTTAGCATTTATAGCTGCAGAAAGACCTGCAGGACCACTGCCAATTATAGCTATATCATAACGTTCCGACATTTTACACCTTCTTTAAATATGTCTCTCTATTACTTTTTTAAGTTCATTTTTAGGTCTAAAACCTACCATGTTATCCACTATAGCTCCACCTTTAAATACCATTACTGTAGGAATACTTGCAATTCCATATTGCTGAGCTAAATCAGGATTTTCATCTACATTTACTTTTACAAATTTGGCTTTATTATCAATCTCTTTTGAAACTTCCTCTATAACAGGTCCTAGCATCTTGCAAGGGCCACACCAACTAGCCCAAAAGTCAACTACAACCGGTACATTTTCCTTTAATACTTCATCGTTAAAACTGTTTGATTTAATTTCTTTCACCATATTATCCCCTCCTGCATACCCCTGTGGGGTATCCTTTATATTTATATTCTACCCTTTATTATTATCAAAGTCAATGGCTTTTATAAGGCATAATAAATTTTTTTATCTACATAAATTTAGCTAAAAATTTATTATTAGACTAATAAAATTCTAAGAAAACCCTCACTTACTAAAACTAATATTTATAAGGATACGGATTATCTAATTATTAAGTATTTCTTTTATTTTTGAATTGTTAAATATTGACTTTGGATAACTATAAGTTAGCTCTTTTGCATATTTTTTGAAAGAGTTTTATCTTCATAGTTATTTAGAATAGCTAATTTGTAAATAACAGCTTCAATATAAGAACCCTTAGGATTGTCTTTATAATACTCACTATAATATTTAAGTGCATTTTTGGCATCTTCATCTTTTTCGTAAGTATCACCTAGGAAGTACACTATATGCTCTCTTAAAAAACTACCTTTTGAATAACTATAAGCTTTTATCAAACTAGTCTTAGCCTCATTAACCCTATGACTTTTAATGTTTTCTAAGGAGTTATTGTAAAAATATTCTACCCCTTTAGTTTTCAAAAGTTCAACTCCTTTATCATATGCAACCTTTTCATTAATGGTTAAGGAATTTCTTTTATACAAATTTATATAATTATATAAACTGTTAAAATCACTGTTGTCACAGTATTTTTTTACTGCATCCATATTGAACTTATCAGTTTTAGAACTTTCTGCAACTGTTTTTTTCTTAACTATTTCTTTGTTTTCCTTAATTTTTGTATTTGTTTTCTCTTTTTCTTTTTTAGTACTTGTAGTTTTCAAAGACTCTTTGTTTTTTTTATGTTCATCTTTATACACTTTGTTATTTACACTAATCTGTGCTTTTTTATTATTAAAGTATAAATTCTTTACTGCAAAACTAGAAGCCACAATTACTACCAATAAGGCTATCCATATAGAAACTCTATTTAGGCTTATTTTTCTTTTCATAATTCCATAATTAACTAACATTTTTTTATTTTCCAGTGCAATTGCATTTTTTCTATCTAAACTAAGTACCTTATCAAGAGAAATTATTGCTTTTTCATAGTTACCTTTTTTTATATGGCAAAAACAAAGATAATTATGTACATTTATAGAATTAAAGTCACTATCTTCACATTTATTTAGAATTTCTAGTGCCTCATTTATTTTAAGTTTATTGTAAAATCTTACTGCTTCTATATATAACTTATATCTTATTTTATCTTGTTCTATATTTTCTAAATATTTTTTAGAAACCATGTCTTTATTATACTTATAATTCATATCCCAATTTTTCTTTGCTAAATTAAGATCCCCTTTTAAGTAGTAAAGAAGTCCTAAAAAGCTCATGGATGATTTGTTTTTTCTGTTTATTCCTACGCTTTTATTGCATATATTTATTGCCTTATCAATATATCCTTTTTCATAAAGCTCTATTGATCTTTTGTAAAATTTTATAGATTTGTCCATTTCACACCTCTAATATTAATTAAGATATCTTACACTAAAATTTTACACCAATATAGTCATTATGGGAAGGTAAAAAATAGCCCCCCACTAAAATGTGGAGGGCTATTTTTTATTAGATTTCAGTATTCATTATTATTTGTTTTGATTTTAATATTGAAGTTGCACTCATTGAAAATTCATCTAATCCATACTCTACAAGAATAGGAATTACTCTTTCATCTCCTGCTACTTCTCCGCACATTCCACACCATTTTCCTGCTCTATGTGATGCTTCAATAGTATTTTTAATTAAAGCAAGTATTGCTGGATGTAGTGGATCATAAAGGTAAGATACTTTTTCATTCATTCTATCTGCAGCTAAAGTGTATTGAATTAAATCATTAGTTCCAATACTAAAGAAATCAGCATATTTCATAAATTCATCTGCAGCAACTGCCGCAGCCGGTATTTCAACCATCATACCAACCTCTAAATTTTCATTATATGCTTTTCCCTCAGCTTTTAACTCTTCCATACATTCTTTTAATACAGCTTTTGCATCTAAAAATTCTTTAACACAAGAGATCATTGGGAACATAATCTTTATGTTTCCATAAGCTGATGCTCTTAATAAAGCTCTTAATTGAATTTTAAATACATCCTTTTTATCTAGGCAAAGTCTGATTGCTCTATATCCTAAGAATGGATTCATTTCCTTTGGTAGTGGTAAATATGGAAGCTGCTTATCTCCACCTATGTCAAGAGTTCTTATAACAACTGGTTTTCCTTCTAATTTTTCAGCTACATATTTATAAGATTCAAACTGTTCATCTTCTGTTGGCATATCTTCTCTATCCATATATAAGAATTCAGTTCTAAATAAACCAACTCCATCTCCACCATTTTCAAGCACTTGGTGAACATCTTCTGGTTTCCCTATGTTTCCAACAACCTCTATGCGCTTACCTTGTTTTGTAACAGTTTTAGTGTTCTTTAATTTTTTAAGTTCTTCTTGTTCTTTTTCAAAAACTAGTTTCTTTTCTTCGTATTTTTTCATAGTTTTTTCATCAGGATTTATCTCAACTATTCCTTCAATACCATCAACTATGACTACATCACCATTTTTTACAGTTTGAGTTATGTCTTTAAGACCAACTATAGCTGGTATTTCAAGAGTTCTAGCCATTATAGCACTGTGAGAAGTTCTTCCTCCTATATCAGTTAAAAATCCAATAACTTTAGTCTTATCAAGCTGTGCTGTATCTGAAGGTGTTAGGTCATTTGCAACTACTACAGTATTTGCATCAACATTTCCTAAATCTCCTTCTCCTACTCCTGCTAGATTCTTTAATATTCTATTTGAAACGTCTTTAACATCTGCAGCTCTTTCTCTCATGTATTCATCTTCCATAGCTGCAAAAATTCCCATGTACATGTCTGTAACATCTTGTAAAGCTTTTTCAGCATTTACAAAGCTATTTTCTATGTTCATTTCTATAGCACCAGTAAATTCTGGATCATCTAAAAGCATCATATGACTTTCAAATACAGCTGCCTTCTCCGCTCCTACTTCTTTTTCTGCTTTTTCTTTTATCTTCATCAGCTGCTCTTTAGAAGCTCTAGCCGCTTCTTTTAATCTTTCTATTTCACCAGCAACATCTTCAATTTTTCTTTCTACAACTGAAACCTTTTCTTCTTTTTTTAAAAACACTTTACCAATGGCATAACCTTTTGATGCTGAAATACCTTTTTTCATCATTAAAAAATTCCTCCTAAAGTTTAATACTACATTATGTTAAATATTTTTATGAATTTGCTAAAAAGCTTTAAACGATTTAATAATCTCTTAAAATTATATTTACAAATTTATTTAATTTTATACTATAATATATTTTAGCATTTTTCGTGCCAAAATATTATTATATACAATATTTTTTATTTTTACCATAAAGATATTTATTTAAGCTTTCTAAGCAATTAAAAACTATAATATAACAAACTATGCTTATATTTTTTTAGCCTTATTTATTCTCAAATGGTAAATATAACATGTACATTGATAAAATTTATCACTGTTTTTTTATTATAATTATATTTTACATCAAAATCTACAAATTCCCATAGACTATACGGTTTTTTTATTATAAAATTTAGTTGATACTTTTTATCATAGATTAATTGCCTTTTGATAAAAAGTATCATAAGGAGGTATGCTTATGCTTAAAAAGAATATTTTAATTGACCTAAGTAGCGGGGTGCATACACGAATTGCAGCCATGATTGTACTTAAAGCTTCCGAAATAAAATCAAAATACAATGTTAATTTGTATTTAAAAAAGCTAAACTCTAATTCTGAACCTTTTGGAATTAGTATGCTTGCCCTACTTTCTCTAAAAATAAAACAAGGTGATAGTATTGAACTATCTTCTCGTGAAGAAAATGATAGGGCACAAAAGGCTTTAAATGAAATGTATGATTTTATATGCGAAGATCTAATTTCAAATAACAATATGTCACAAATCGATGAATTAATTGAGCAAAATACTATTGCCAACGAACAAATAATAAGTAATATGCCAATTGGCATATTAGTAGTTGACACCAATTCTAGAATAGTCACTATTAATAATTATTCTCTAAATCTAATAAAAAAATCTCCATCTGAAGTCTATGGAAAATATGTTAAAGATATAATTCCAACTTCTGATTTACCTTTAGTAATAAAAGAAAAAAACGCCAAATTGGTAAAGTTCAACATATAGAAGATAAAATTGTTATAGCTAACAGAACCCCTATTTTAGGAAAAAACAATGAGTTATTAGGGGCAATGGGGATATTTCAAGATATATCCGAAGTTATTGGTATAAAAGAATTAAATGAAAAATTAAACAAAATTCTAGAAGCTTCTCATGATTTAATTTGTTTTGTAGATGAACATAGAAAATTAAGTTATTTAAATCCTGCCTATGAAAACTATTTTAACATTAACAAAGACATTTTTCTTGGCAGTGATTTAAAAGACATATCTCCAAAAGGACTTAGAATGAAAGTCTTTAAATCCAAAGAAAAAATAGAAAATATTTTACACAAAAAGGAAAAACCCGAGTAGTTTCAACTATAGAACCTATATTTATTGATAAGGAATTCAAAGGTATAATCTCAATCTCAAAGCCTTTAAGCGAAATGAAAGATTTACTAAATAAATTAGAAAAGTCTCAAGAAGAAATAGAGTACTATAAAGATGAGATAAGAAGACAAGCAAATCTTACTAAATCCTTTAAAGACATTATAGGAAACAGCGGCTCTTTAAAGGAAGTACTTTACATAGCTGAAAAAGCTTCTATATCCTCTTCCACAGTTTTAATAAGAGGTGAAAGCGGTACTGGAAAAGAAGTTATTGCAAAAAGCATACATTACAATGGAACAAGAAAAAATAAGCCTTTTGTAAGAGTAAATTGTGCTGCAATACCAGAAAATCTATTAGAAAGCGAGCTTTTCGGCTATGAAAAAGGTTCTTTTACAGGGGCACTTAAAAGTAAACCTGGAAAATTTTTATTAGCCCATGGCGGCACTATATTTTTAGATGAAATTGGGGATATGCCCGTTTCTATGCAAGTTAAGCTCTTAAGAGTCTTACAAGAAAAAGAATTTGAAAGCATAGGTGGTATTAAAACACAGAAGGTAGATGTTAGAGTCATTGCAGCTACTAATCGAGATTTAGAATCTATGATAAAAGATAACACCTTTAGAGAAGACCTATACTATAGGTTAAATGTAATAAATATTACTCTACCGCCTCTTAAAGACAGAAAAGAAGATATTAATTTACTTGTTGAGCATTTCATTGAGAAACTCAATAAAAGTTTAAATAAAAATGTAAGGGGTATAACAAGGGATTGCATACTTTATTTAGAAAAATATCATTGGCCAGGCAACATTAGAGAACTTGAAAACATAATTGAAAGGGCCATGAATATGTGTGATGGAAATTTAATAACACCTAAGGATTTACCTTTTCATATTACTAATATCAGTAGCAAAAATGACAGTTTAATAAATCTAGTAAATGGTGAATTGCTTTCTTTAGAAGAATATGAAAAAGAAATAGTTAAAATAGCTATGAAAAAGTATGGAAGCTACAATAGGGCAGCCAAAGCTTTAGGAGTAACTCATAGAACTGTTTCTTTAAAGTGTAAAAAATATAATATAGAGTAAAATCTTTTATATATTAATTTAGATTTACATAAAATGCTACCTAGCTTTGGCAATAATATATTGCTTTAAAACCATTCCTTTCAGTAACATGTTCAACTGTTTCTTTAGCAATATATTACTTTCCTACGCTAGATAGGATTTTTATATAGAAAAACTTAGTGTAAACATTAACAAATTCTTGGTAGAATCTTACTTTCTAGCGGTCCTAGTATTCTCTTTCCCCCAAAATCATTTTCAATAAATACAAATTTATTTTCCCCTGTAAACTCCCCTATAATACTAGCATCAGAGTTACCTTCTTTTATTAAATCCTGAAGCAATTCCGAAGAAGTCTTTTCTTTTACAACTATTATAAGCCTTCCTTCACAGGCTAAATAAAGGGGATTAATACCCAAAAGATCGTTTATAGCCTTAACTTCTTTTCTTATGGGAATTTTATTTTCTAAAAGATGTATTCCTAAATTATAAGATTTTCCTATTTCGTTTAATACCTGTGCTACCCCTCCTCTTGTTGGATCTCTCATAAATTTAATAGAGCCATAATATTTTTTTAAAGTATCTAAAAGATTATTTAAAGGTCTACAATCACTTTTTATATTTCCTTTAACCTCTAAATTATATCTATCTACAGCTATTGCCGTTCCATGCTCTCCTATAGTTCCTGTTATTATTATTTTATCCCCAGGCTCTATATCTAAAGGCTTGTACTTATCCACAATTCCTATTCCCGTAGTGTTTATATATATCTTGTCTGCCTTTCCCTTTGGAACAACCTTTGTATCTCCTGTAACTATTTTCACATTAGAGAGTTTAAGAGTATCCCCCATAGACTTTGTAATTTTAATTAAATCTTGTATCTTAAATCCTTCTTCTATAATAAATCCTGTACTTAAATATAAAGGCTCTGCACCACATGTAACTAAATCATTTATTGTTCCCGATACTGCCAATTTACCAATATCTCCTCCTCTAAAAAATATGGGATTTACAACAAAGGAATCTGTTGTAAATGCAATATTTTTGAGGGCAAATTTATTAAAGCAGAATCTGTATTCTTTAATAAAATGTCATTATTAAAATCCTTATAGAAAACTTCTCTAATTAGATCTTCAGTGTATTTTCCTCCTTCTCCATGAATGAGTTTAACAATATCCTCCTGCATTAATTTGTTCACCTACTTTATAATTTTAATTTTTTAAATCTTTATAACCATATTTGTAGTATGCTCTGCAAGCTCCTTCAGAAGATACCATACATGGACCACAAGGATCTATTGGAGTGCATTTATTTCTAAAAAGCTTACATTGGAAGGGATTTATATTTCCAAGCAATACATCTTGGCATCTACAATTATCTTTTTTCTCTCCCTCCCTAGAATCAATATTTTTCTTGAAATATCCTTGTAAATTATATTTTGAAACTGCATCAAAAGAGGAATATTCATCTCTTATAACTAATGCAGAAGCTTTGACTTTTCCAATACCTCTCCAAAATCCATCTTCAACTTTAAATATCTTTTTAATTGTATTTTTTGCATATTGATTTCCAAAGGGACTTACAAATCCTCTATATAAATTTTCTAATCCTTTAGAAGGAGAATCCAGACTCTTTTTATATATTTCTTTAATTAAAAAATAGATTCCCCCAAGTATTTCTATTGCTTCAAATCCACATACCACTGAAGGTATAGAATATTTTTTATATATAAATTTAAAACTATTAGATCCAGTTATAACTGCAACATTTCCAGGACAAATTATTCCATGAATATTTTTATTTTTACTGCTTAAAATTTTTTCAAGTATTGGAGGCATGACTTTAATAGAAGTTAAAAATGATAAATTTGAAATATTTTTTTCATAGGCCTTTTCAACAAGGTATCCAATTAAAGGAGCTGTAGTTTCAAAACCTACTCCAAGAAAAACCACTTCACTTTTAGACATTTCTTTGGCTATCTTAAAAACTTCACTAACAGAATATATTACCCTTATATCCCTTCCTTCTGATTTTTCCATAGCTAAACTTTTATAAGTCCCTTTTACTTTAATCAGGTCTCCAAAAGTAACTACTGTAATACCTTTTAAGGCTAATTCTACTGCTGCATCTATATACTCCTTACTGGTAACGCATACCGGGCAACCTGGCCCTGATAACAAGTTAACTTTATTAGATATAACAGTGTTAATCCCATATTTAGCTATAGAATTGGTATGGGTACCACAGACTTCCATAATATTTATCCTATCTTTATTTATAAGATCTGCATAAAGATTTATATTTTTTATTACCTTTTGGAATTCCATTTTATTAATAATAAATATCATCTTCTTTTAACATTTCTTTAAGGGTATTATCTAAGTAGTTAAAATACTCCTTATTTATTTTTTCAATGGCAAATCCCCCATGAACTAATACGTACTCCCCTTTTGCTGGATTTTCTAAAAGATCTACATTAACGCAAATTTCTACTCCATTTATATCTACAAGAGCAAAGGGCAAGTACAAATTTTTTATTACTCCAGAAACTGCAACACACACCTTAAATCTCCCCCTTTTTAATACTCATTAATGTCTACTATCTGCAATAGCTACTTGTCCTAGGGAAATCCCACTATCGTTTGTTGGAATTTTTTCATTAAAGTACACCTCAAAGCCTTTTATACTTAAAGCTTTATAAATATTTTTAAGTATATAGATATTTTCAAAAACTCCACCTGATAAAACTACCCTATTAATATTAAATTTTTCTCTTAATTTTGTAGCCATATTAATGGATATCTTCACAATAGTATTATGAAATTTAGCACTTATTTTTCCCTTATTTTCTCTGTTTTTTATATCTTTAAGTATGCCCAAGAGCATAGGATTGTAATTTACTATATATTGATCTTCTTCACTTTCAATAGTATACTCATAACTTTCCTTTACACTTTCATCTATAATGCCTTCAAGTTCTATAGCTCCCTCAGCATCATAACTTGCTTTTAATTCTATATCTAAAATAGCAGCCACTCCATCAAAGAGCCTTCCTAAGCTTGAAGTTTTATAACAATTTATATTATTATCTATGGCATAACATAGATTGTCCACCTCTAAATCATCTTTTAAAAGTTTTTTCATTCTATTAAGTCCAAAATCCATTGTCCATTTATCTTCAAGGGCTTTTAAATAACTAGAAGCTATTTTCCATATATCCACATTTGAAGAATCTCCACCTTGAATTTTTACATATTTAAAGTGACCAGCTCTTTTAAAATTTTTTCTATCTCCTATTAAAAATTCTCCTCCCCAAATGTTTCCATCATCTCCTAGCCCTGTTCCATCATATATTATTCCAATAACTTCTTTATCTATATCATGTTCTAAAAGACAACTTGCCATATGAGCATGATGATGGTAAACTGGCTCTTTTAAGGCATTTAAAGATTTCCCATAGAAACTGGACATATAGCCGGGATGTCTGTCAAAAGAGATAATTTCTTCCTTTAACTCAAATATACTCTTCATATTCTTTATAGCCTTTACATATTCCTCATAGGAATTTAGCTGTTTTAAGTCCCCAAAATACTGACTCATATAAGCAATTCCATCTAAAGAAAAGGAAAATGTGCTTTTCATCTCTGCTCCAAAAGCCAATATTTTATTTTTAATTTTTCCCATAATATAATAAGGAGCAATACCACGTCCTGGCCTTATAACTGTAACTTTATCTTCCACTACTTTTACTACTGAATCATCTATTGGTGTATTTATCTCTCTGTCATTTAGCAAAAAATAATCAACTATTTTATGCAAATTTTCTAAGGCACCTTTATTAGTATATTCAATAGGGTTTCCACTAACATTCCCACTAGTCATAACTAGTGGCTCTATTTCTTCATTAAACAATAAGTAATGTATTGGAGTATATGGAAGCATTACTCCATATTTATTTACTTTCGGTGCAACATTTTTAGCTATATTCTTCTGATTCTTTTTCCTCAAAAGCACAATAGGTCTTATTTTGCTTTCTAAAATATTTGTCTCAGTTTTACTAATTTGGCAATATTTTTTTACTTCTTCTATGTCCTTTAACATCAATGCAAAAGGTTTGTCTTTTCTCTTTTTTCCATTTCTAATCCTTAAAACAGCCTCTTCATTTAAAGCACTACATACTATATGAAATCCACCTATTCCTTTAATTCCTATGATTTTACCTTCCTTTATTAATTTAGCGCATTCTTTTATTTCATCTAAACATTGAACTTTATTTCCCCTTTTATCCGTTAAAATAAGTTTAGGTCCACAATCCTTACAACAGGTTGGCTCAGCGTGAAATCTTCTCGTGTCTGGATTCTTATACTCCCTATCACATATTTTACACATTTTAAAATCACCCATAGTAGTATTGCACCTATCATAAGGCAAGGATTTTATTACAGAATACCTTGGACCACATAAAGTACAATTAGTAAAAGCATATCTATATCTCTTAGAATCTTTATTTAATATATCCTCCCTACACTTATTACAAGTTGCAACATCTGGAAGAATAAACTTTAGTTTTGTATTAGAATTTTCACTTTCTCTAATAGTAAAGTTTGTAAAAGCTTTTATTTCTTCTTTCCTTATCTCTACTTTTTCAATCTTAGCAAGTTCAGGAGGCTTTTTTACTATATCCAAAAAGAAGTCTTTTACCTTTTCTTTAGTTCCTTCAGCAGTAACAATTAAAAAAGAATCCATATTATTTACGAAGCCAGAAATGCTAAACTCCTTGGCTTTTTTATACACATAAGGTCTAAATCCAACCCCTGAACAATTCCATATATTTTTGCCCTATAAGCTACTTGGTTTTTTACTTTAAATTTAAATTCCTGGTTATCTTTTTTAACATTCAACTTTTTTACCCTGCTTTCTTCTATATTTCTTCTCCTTGAACTTTTTTAATAATGGCTGTAAGCTCTTCCATGTTTTCATAAATTACATTTACCTTTGTATTTTCATCCACTACTTCCCTATTTAAATCTCTAAGATGCTCCAATAGATTTTCCTCTGTTATATGGCTAGTTTTATCTACAGAAATCTCAATTAAACTTACTTTTTTCAAATTACTCCTTCTACAAATTTCCTTAATAGCACTTGATATATTTTGCATTAAATATGAATCATGCATTTATATTCCCTCCATTATATTTATTATTAGATTTAAATTTTAAATATTTGCAACTTTGTTTTTATGATAAATTTATTTTAATAAAAACTCTAACTACTTGTTATAATTTTGTATACCTTATTCTTTATATCATTAAATTTTTCTAAGAGCTCTTTTGTTAACCCATATCCATAATTTACGTCTTTCCCTTCTATACCAATGACGTAACCCTTTACATTTTTAAGGTTGTAACTATTTAAAAGCTTCACCAAACTTAGTTGATGCTGAGAATATCCCTTTTCAAAGAAAATTTCCTTATCTTTAATATCAAAAACAGATATTTTTGAAGGTTTAATTCCATATAAAGTACAATCCAAAATAAAAATAAAATCCCCATCTTCTATAAAGCTTAAAGCATAATCCACGTCTGTTTCTCCAAGAATTACCTTAAACCCAGATTTCTCTAAATCATCCTTTAAAGCTTCACCAATGTTAACTCCAATAGCATCATCTTTCATTATCCTATTACCTATAGCTATTACTTTCTTACCCATTTTTACACCACCCTTATATCCATACTTTTAAAATTATTACTAAGTACATGGGTGGCACAGGAAACACAAGGATCAAAGGATCTTACTATTCTTCCTATTTCTTTAGGATTTTTAGAATTCTGCACCTCTGTTCCAATTAAAGCTTCCTCTAAAGCCCCAGCTATTCCATTAGAATCCCTTGGAGATAGATTCCATGTACTTGGAGTTATTATGGTGTAATTTTTTATCTCTCCTTCTTCAATATTTATATAATGAGAAAGAGCTCCTCTTGTTGTGTCTATAAATCCATAACCTACCGCATTTTTAGGTAAAGTATAGGCTTTATTGCTGCTTTCTTTAGGCACTATTCTATCTAAAAGTTGAAGCAGAATTCCAGCTATTTTATTTGCCTCTAGGGCTCTTGCTACAATTCTATCCATAGTTGAAATGCCTTTTTTATAATCACCACTTATATACATTCTCGCAAGGGGTCCTACCTGCATTGGCTTTTTTCATATCTTGGAGCTTTTATAAAACTATAGCCCTCTTTTTTAAAAGGATCAGCCTCCCAATTGCTATCTTCCATATCTAAATTATTTTCTTCGCTTTTATACCAAGATCTATATATATTTTCATTTATATTTTCAGTCTTTAATTTTTCCTTTTTTCCCTCTACAATAACTGAAGGAGATACGTAATATATGTCTTTTCCGTAGCTATCAAAAACTCCATAGGTCATAAGATTTATAGGTCCAGTGCCTATTTTAAAGTAATCTTTGTAGTACCTTGATATTATTGAAACATCTATAAGCATCTTATTTTCAATAAATTCTTTTATTTCTGTAACCAAGGCCTTTATTTGAACGATTTTTTGAGCTGTCATATTTACTGTAACTCCCCCAGCAAAAATTCCATGATTGTGTGGAGCTTTTCCACCTAAAACAGCTAAGATTTCGTGAGCCTTTCTGCTATAAGTAAGGGACTCAAAATAATCTTTTACAAGCTTTTCACTACTATTTTTGGGTATTCTATAATCCTTATGAGTAACTGAATATACAGGATTTATATTAAAATCATTTACATAGTCAGGTAAAACATATTGGTAAAAATGTCTTAAGTGGTTTTGCAAAAATTCACTTCCATGAAGTACATCTCTTATCATTTCCTCATTTTTATCCGTAGCTATGTTATATGCCTTTTCTAAAGCCCTTGAAGATGCTACAGAATGTGCAGTAGAACATATTCCACATATTCTTTCAGTAAAATAAATAGCATCAAGAGGAGGTCTTCCCTTTAACATTTTTTCAAATCCTCTAAAAAGCATTCCCTGACTTTTAGCATTTATAATTTTATTTTTTTCTATATGAGCTGTTATCTGCAAAAAACCACTTATTCTAGTGACAGGATTAATAACTACTTTCTCCCCCATAAAATCACTCCAATTAAATATTTATAAAGGGTTCCATAGCATCTGGGAAACCCCTTTGAGCACAGCCAATACATGGAGTGTTATCTCCAATAGGCCAGTTTACATAATCATTCCATTTTCTAGTAGGACAATCCGTCTTAGTAACAGGCCCCCTGCAACCTAGTTTAAACATACATCCTTTTTCTCCTACTGATTTTGCAAATATTCTTCTTTCAAAATAAGATCTTCTAGGACATATATCATGAATAGTTACACCATAAAAAACCACAGGTCTTCTATCTTCATCCAGTTCTATATCTGAAAAAAGTATTATTTGTGCTATAGTTCCCATAACCCAATCAGGATGTGCAGGACAACCTGGAACTCTTATGGCTTCACGATTAAGCTCTTTTTTTATATAATCAAAAGCACTTATACATCCTGAAGGATTAGGTCTTGCAGCTGAAATTCCACCATAGGAAGCACAGGTGCCAACAGTAAGTATGTATTTTGCCTTAGCTGCGGTTTTTTTAACTTCCTCCATTCCAGTTATAGCCTTACCTTTATAGTTACCTGTAATGTTATAAATTCCATTATCCTTAGTAGATACAGCTCCATCTACTATAAGTATAAATTCTGTATCTAAAGTATCTATAAGCTGCCTTTGAGCTTCATCTCCCTGGGCTTTCATAAGGCTATTGTTATACTTTAAATCCACCATATCTGTTAAAAAATATCCCACATTAGGAGCACAGCCGTTTAATAAAGAGATTATATTGCCAGAACAACCAGCAGCCTCAACCCATACTAAATTCATTTTTTTCTTTCTATTCATTTTTATCTCAGTTACTGCTGATTCAACCAATCCCTTTGCAGTAGCATACTTAGCTTTAACTACAGGACACGTACTTTCCAATAATAATCCTCTCCTATTAATTACTTAAAAACATATTAATATTTTTTAAATTAAAACTCCTACTTTTTTTAAAGTTTTTAAAATATTCTCTTTATTATGACAGGATTTAATCTCTTCACTTAAATCCTGTCCAGCATTAAGTCCAAAGTGTGTTCCCCCCGCCCAAACTGCATTATAAGTTACATCATAAACTACTCCATCAATAGCTACATAAGCATTATTGCCCTTTTTTCCATCATACTTTTTAAGCTCCTCTAAAGTAAAAGTCGCCTCTTCCCTTTTTTGTAATCTATAGATATTTTTTCAGCTATTTTCATGTTAAATAAGAAATCTTTTAAAGTTTTAATTTTACAACTCTCTCTTAAAATTAATTTTTCATAAAACATTTTTTCATATATATTAATACTTGTATAACTTATAGCTTGTAGATTATATATGTTAAGTTCCATTCTTCTTATTAAATCTCTACACTCCTTAGAATTCATATACTCACCCCTGTAAAATTCTTCATTTAATTCTATGCTTAATTTTCTTTTAAAATTACTAGTGAAAAAATAAAGAAAGGCAATTTAATTTTAGATAAAAATAGATTTGAAGTTTATTTTAAATATACAAAAATTCCTAATGGTAAAGAATTAACTATAAATTTTAGAATAATATTAGTATATAATATTTATTAAAAATGTTATACTATACAAAAATACTGTGTTAATGTACATTGTGCATTAACATTTTTATGAAGTAATCTATGAAAAAAATTTATTATACTTATGATAATATTTTCCTTTTTATTTTTAGTTTTTTATGATACTAAAAAAGATTATCTTATAATTTTACTATTAAATACTAACTTAAGGAGACAACAACATGAAAATACATGAAAACAAAAGAGAAAATTTAAATCAACTAAAATCAGATTGTTCTAAATGCAGCGGTTTATGCTGTGTAGCATTATTTTTTTCAACAATAGATGGTTTTCCCGAGAATAAAAATGCAGGTAATCCTTGCAGCAAACTACAGAATAATTATCGATGTAAAATTCATGATGAATTAGAAAAAAGGAATATGAAAGGCTGCATAGGCTATGATTGTTTTGGGGCAGGACAACATGTAACACAGTGTATTTATAAAAAAGAGACATGGCAAACTTTAAAGGAGCAATCAAAAGAAATATTTGATGTCTTCATAATTATTTATCAATTATATCAAATACGTTATTTTCTAGAAGAAGCAAAGATAGTAATTCCAGCAAAGAACTTACGGAATGATATTGAGAATTTAATTGATGAAAATAAAGTTCTATGTAATTTTACTCCAGATAAGATCCAGCATATCAATATTGATAACTATAGAAATAAAGCTAATTTAATTCTAAAAAAAGTCTGTGATTCTATTACAAAGTCTTTTAATAATAGTACTAGTAAGCAATTAACAGAATTTATGGGAAGAACTTTTAAAAAAGGGATATGAGCGGCTTAGACCTAAGCGTAAAACTATTAATTGCTACTAATTTTGAAGGCTGTATATTTAATGGAACAATTTTCTTAGGAGCAGATACAAGAGATACCAATTTTAGCAATGCAGATCTAAGTGAGGCTGTTTTTTTAACACAGGGACAAATTAATTCTGCTAAAGGTAGCAGAAATACGAAATTACCAAAACATTTGGATTACCCAGTTACATGGAAATAACAACTGAAAACAATTAATAAAAATCTGTTTATAAAGTTACTACAATGATTGAACTTTTTATATACTATTAATAGAATTTAGAACAAAGAGGCCCTTAGGTTAAGCCTCAGATTAATCCTTTAAACTATTATAGTTTTCTTTAACTAAAGAAAAGAAAACCGTAAGGGCTAGAATATCAGCTGAGCCTCCAGGGCTTATGTTTTTTTCTATAAATTCATCATTTAAATCCCTTATGGCTTTTCTTCCACCCTCTTTTCTCATTCCACCTAGCTCTACTATGTATTTTGCCTTACTTTGCATATATTTTAATGTTTCTAAATTATGCCTATGTATTATATTGGTATCTTCACAAACTGTCATTATATTAATTAAAGTATCTATTAATCTATCATTGTTATTTAAATCTCTGTTTTTTTCGTAACATCTTAAAGAATGTCTAAAAACTATAGGTATACCCTTCTCCACTTCTCCTCTTATGCCAGTAATTCCATATTTTTTATATAAAACCTCTCCATAAGTTAAATTCTCCTCAGATTTTAACTTTATGCCTTTATATAAATCCTTGTCAACTAACCCCTTTGTCATGTTTTTTATAGTGTCTTCTATTTCAATAAAACTTTTATTTTCATACAAGGTTTTAGCCACAGCCCCTAAAGATACTCCCATTAAAAATATCATTCCCCTATGAGTATTTACTCCTTTTGTACTCTTCACCATATCTAAATCTCCAACTTTTCCAATATTTCTTGCTTCTTTAAAGATTTCCTTTTCATTTTTAGACTGAAAACCACATTCAGAGAATTTTATCATGGTTTTTAAAAGAGCACAGGTGCTATCTATAAATGTAAAGTAATCCATATCTCTATGAGCCCCCTTACTTAAAGGGGTTACAAGCCCTGGCTTTGGAAAAGCACTAACCTCGTAGAGCATAGACTTTATTGCAAAACTTCCTAAAACAAAAACTTTATCTTCAAAATTATCTTTATTCATAAGCATTCTCCCTGTAATCTTCAAGTGTCTTTTCTATATAGTCTATTACATCTTTTTCACTATGTTTTCTACTTCTCACGCAAACATGAGCATCTTCACTGCATAAAAAGCATTTTCTACTTGGTAAACCAAAGTTTCTTCTACTTATTCCCTTACCTTTTTCATTGTACACATCTATATCCACACATCTTCCAAGCTTGTGGTTTTCCTCTATATTTATGCAGATTTTTTTATATTTAGGAAATTTTCATTTACCACTATAAAAAATATAGGTCCATCTGCAGTATATTCAATTTCTTTAAATAGAATTTTATTTTTAAAGTCTTTTATATTCAAAATATGATTTCCAACTACACTAACTATTTCCCTAGTTATAAAATTATCTTTATTAATTCCTGGATAATTTGCTCTTACAACTATTAGGGTATTTAAATATTTTTCAAGTATTTTTTCTCCTTAAAAACTCTATTTTCCCTAGCATCTAGTATATCTTCTGCTCTATACATATCCTTAATGTGGAGAATTACTTTTCTTTATATTCTCCACTATCTCCTTTCCTCTTTTGGTATTTAAAAATGCAAAGGTAACCTTAGGCACTAGACCTTCTAATTCTTTCATTCTATCTTTCTTTATATAATCTCTAACTTTAGAAGCCGTTATTGCCTCTCCCATAAATTCTTTTCTCTTAAGTTCTATGACCTTAACTTCATAATCTTTTAATACCTCTTTTAATGCTACGTTATAGGCTCTTGTTACTTTACAGTAGGG
The DNA here is from genome assembly GCA_041861885.1 of Haloimpatiens sp. FM7315. Classification (NCBI taxonomy): domain Bacteria; kingdom Bacillati; phylum Bacillota; class Clostridia; order Eubacteriales; family Clostridiaceae; genus Haloimpatiens; species Haloimpatiens sporogenes. The sequence goes on along the minus strand of JBGVUE010000001.1, from coordinate 473,126 downwards.
CTCCTCACCTAAAAGTCTAGTTCTTATATTTAATTCTCTGCAAAAATATTTACCAAATACACTGGCATCTAGCTTAGTATACTGCCTTAGTCTTTCATCTTCCTTCCTTAAAAAATAGGAAGGAAAAGTAGCACTTGATATTATGTACTCTGTTCCAGGTATAACTTTTACATTTTGTAAATCTTCTACCCCTTTTTTAACTAATTCATATCTTTCTTTAAAGGGAAAAAGAGATTTATCCTCCTGTACTATAAAAACTAAAACTTCTTCAAAATCCAAAGCAGCTTTTTCAATTAAATACCTATGTCCCTTGGTAAAGGGATTGCAGTTCATAACAATAGAAGCTCTTTTTTTATTTAAATCTATACTGTATTTATCAATAATATCTTTAAGGACAGTTTCAATATGGTATATTCCTCTTTCTAGTAGAGCTACTTTTTCTACCTTTTGAACTAGTTTAAAATTTAGTGATGAAAATATATCTATATTCTGAGGCTTAGTAAATATAAAATTGTGGTAAATTCCTTCATTAAAGGATCTATCTATTAAATCCGTTATAAGAGTTGAGGTAACTCCTTCGCCTTGAAGATCAGAAGATACTGCAAAACATTTAAATACAGTTTTAGCTTTAGAACAAGTAGCAACTATTTTATCCACATTGTTTCTTAAAACTACAGTATAATCCACATCTTTATCCAGAATTAAATTAAAACTTTCTAAAAACTTTTCTACTTCTTCAACTTCAGAATTTTGTTTTAAATTTATTTTTGATAATTTCAAATCATACATGTAAAATCACCCTTATATCTTATATTTTCTATGAAATCAAAGTCTAAGTTTTAAAAAAGTGCCAGCTTTTATTTAAGCTAACACTTTTTATATGATTTTAAAGAATAGGCTTTTTAACTACATCTATTACAGTGCCATCCCTATATTCAACTACAGCTACTACTTCATCTGTAAATTCTATTGGCTTTGGTTTCCCTGTAATTTTTTCTGCCATGATTTTTAATTCTTCTATAGTCATAAGCTTTAAGTTAGTTTTCTTCAATTTTTCAAGTAAATCCTTTCTATTAGGATTTACTGCAATACCTCTTTCAGTTACTATTACATCTATGCTTTCTCCTGGAGTTGTTACTGTAGTTACCCTATCTTTTATAATAGGAAGTCTTGCTTTTATTAAATTTGTAACTACAATGGAAAGTTTTGCTCCTGCTGCTGTATCACTATGTCCACCAGAACCTCCCATGATAATTCCATCAGAACCTGTAGTAACGTTAACATTAAAATCTGTATCTATTTCTGTAGCACCTAAAATCATAACATCTAAGTTATTTGCAACGCAGCCTTTGTTATGAGGATTTCCGTACATAGATGCACCCATTCCCTGATGATTTTTGTTGTTTTTATAAGACTCTACAGCTTTTAAATCAAAACACTGTACATCAAATATATTTCTAAATAATCCCTCATCTAGCATATCTACAATATATCCAGTAACTCCACCAGCTGCAAAGCTCCCTACTACTCCCTTTTTCTTCATTATTTCCTTTAATTCTGCCGCTACTGCAAGAGAAGTTCCACCAGCACCAGTTTGAAAAGAAAATCCATCTTTAACTAACCCAGAGGCCTTTATAACCTCTGAAGCCATTTTAGCAATTCTAAGCCCTACAGGATCTTTAGTTATTTTAGTAGTTCCTGAAACTATTCCCTTAGGATCTCCTATACTATCTACTTTTACTACATAATCAACATGCTCTTGACTTATTTCTATAGGACATGCTGGATAGGGAACTAAATTATCAGTTATAGCAACAACCTTATCTGCATACTCTGCATCTGGCACTGCATATCCTAAAGAACCGCAAGCAGCTTTTCCTTCTACTCCATTTATGTTTCCATAAGTGTCCGCAGTAGGAGCCCCTAAAAATGCTACATCTATATGTAAATCTCCACTTTCAATAGCTCTAGCTCTTCCACCATGAGTGTGCATAACCGCTGTGTTTTTTAGTAGTCCAAGAGATATGGCCCTTGCTACAGGTCCTGACATATAATTGGCATAAATTCCTGTTACTACACCAGATTTTATATGCTCAACTAAAGGAGCATGAGCTGGGAATATTGAACTTGCAGCAACAGTTATATCTTTAATTCCCCTTTTAGCTATAGCATCTACTACCATATTAAGAACATAATCTCCGTTTCTTAAATGATGATGAAAGGATATTGTCATGCCGTCTTTAATTTCTAATTTATCTAAAGCTTCCTCTAAACTATTTAAAACCTTTGAATCTGTTGGCTTTACTGTTTTAACCTTTAGGGATTTTATAGTTTTTATTCCCTCTTCCTTAAAAGCCCCCATAAAAGGCTTAACTTCCTTATAACCTTGGATTTTTTCAGGTATAATTCTACCTAATACATTTTTCATTTTTTACCACCTCTAACTTCTGTTAAAACCTTTTTACTTCTAATGTATTTTAATACACATTGATTTCTAATTTAATTAAACAAGACCTAGATTTTTAGCCAACTCATAAGTTGTATTAGCTCTATTTATAACTGGTGCATCTACCATTTTTCCATCTAATGAAAATACACCCTTGCCTTCACTTTCAGCTTCTTTTTTAGCTTCTAAAACCCTTATAGCGTGTTTAATCTCATCTTCTGTAGGTGCAAAAACTGAATGAATTGTATCTATTTGTCTTGGATTTATAGAAGACTTACCTGTCATTCCTAAACTTTTAGCTTTCATAGTGTCAAGTTCTAGTCCTTCATAATCATTGGTATCTGTAAATGGAGTATCTATAGCATCTACCTTCATAGCTCTACAGGCAGTAGCTACCTTATTTCTAGCATATAGTATTTCATCACCTTTTTTAGTTCTCTTAACTCCAAAATCTGAAGTTAAATCTTCTCCTCCTAAAAGCACCCCTTCTACTCTTTTAGAGGCCTTTATAACATCGTAAACAGTTTCAAGACCAAAAGCGGTTTCAATTAAAGCAAATAACTTTATACTTTCCTTTTCAAAGCCCTCTTCTTTTTCTATTTCAGATAGCTTTAAATCTACTTCTTTAATTTGCTCTTCAGTAGCTTTTGGAACCATTATTACGTCAGGTTTAACCCTTGCAATAGCATCTAAATCTAGTGGGCCAAAGCTGGTATCTAAAGGATTTACCCTAACTACCACTTCTACCTCACCATAGTCCACATTTTTAATTGCCTCTCTTACAAGGATTCTTGCGCTATCTTTTTCAGTTAAACTAACTGCATCCTCTAAATCTAGTATTATAGAATCTGCACCTAAAATCCCTGCACTTTGAAGCATTCCTGGATTATTACCTGGCATAAATAACATAGTTCTTCTCAATCTTTTCATGTTTTTTTCACCTCATTCTTTATTAAACCCTACTTTTAACCCTATCTCTATTGTATCTTGCAATATTTCAAGAAATATATTGTTTATGTGAAATATAAAAATTTTCAGTTATTAACTATTATATTTAATTTAATGCACTCGCCCTTTTAACTGCTGTTTCAACTCTTGACCTTATAGTGTAATCTAGAGCTCCCTTATCTTCTGCTTTTATCTTTATTTTTGTTACTCCTAATTCCTTTAGGGCATCAATTATAGTTTTTCTTATTTCTTCTCCAAATTGTTTAATTACTATACTATCAATGTCAACTTCTATGCCTTTATCATTTGGCATTACGGTTATCATAACATCATTTGATTCTAAAGTACCTGCTTTTGCTACCTTTTCTATTTTCATATTTTCACCTACTTTTATTGAAGTTATATTTATTCATCTAAAAAGCAATTTTTCAATATTAAATTTACTTCTATTTCTTTAATGAATCTAAATATTCCTTTTGTCCACTTTCATATAAATTGTTTCCTTCACTATCTATAACCACAACTACTGGCAAATCCTTAACCTCAAGTCTTCTTACAGCCTCAGCTCCTAAATCTTCATAGGCAATAAGTTCTGCTTCTTTAACGCATTGTCCTATAAGTGCTGCAGCTCCACCTATGGCTGCAAAATACACTCCATGATTTCTAATTATAGCATCAATAACCTCAGTAGACCTTAATCCCTTTCCAATCATTCCTTTTAGCCCATTATCTAAAAGAACTGGTGCATATGGGTCCATTCTATAACTTGTAGTTGGTCCTGCTGAACCCAAAGCTTTGCCTGGTTTTGCAGGTGATGGTCCTACATAATATATTATTCCATCTTTTATATCCATAGGAAGTTCTTTTCCATCCTCAATTAGCTTTACAAGTCTTGCATGAGCTGCATCTCTTGCAGTATAAATTGTTCCAGATATTAAAACTGAATCACCTGTTTTTAAATTTTTTACTTTTTCCTCTGTTAAAGGAGTGCTTATTCTTTTTTCCATTATGTTCTCCCCCTCACCTATTAAAGTTCTATTTCAGCATGTCTTGTAGCGTGGCAGTTTATATTAACAGCTACTGGAAGCCCTGCTATGTGAGTTGCAAAAGTTTCAATATTTACAGCTAGTGCAGTAGTTCTTCCACCAAAACCTTGTGGTCCTATTCCTAATTTATTGATTTTATCTAACAATTCTTCTTCTAAATCTGCATAGAATTTATTGCTATTCTTTTCTGATATTGGTCTTATTAATGCTCTTTTTGCAAGGTTTGCAGCTCTATCAAAAGTTCCACCTATTCCTACTCCTACAACTATTGGAGGACATGGGTTAGGACCTGCATCTTTAACTACTTTTAATATAAATTCTTTTACTCCTTCTATACCATCTGCTGGTTTTAGCATTTTAATTTGGCTCATATTTTCAGAACCAAAACCCTTTGGAGCTACAGTTATTTTAAGTTTATCACCAGGAACTATATTGTAGTATATTATTGCTGGAGTATTGTTTTTAGTATTAACTCTATCTAAAGGATCTTTAACTACAGATTTTCTTAAATATCCACTTATGTAACCTTCAGCAACTCCTTTATTAATTGCTTCCTCCAAACTTCCTCCAACTATATGCACTTCTTGTCCTATTTCTACAAATATGCAAGCCATACCTGTATCTTGGCACATTGGCATTTTTTCATCCCTAGCTATTTCAGAATTTACTATTATCTTATCTAGTATCCCCTTTGCTATATCCCAATCTTCTTTCTTTTTAGCTTCTTTTATACTGTTTTTTATATCATCGTTTAAATAATAATTTGCATCTATACACATTTTAGTTATATTTTCTGTAATTGTATTTACATTTATTTCTCTCATAGGATTACCCCCTTAGTTTATATAGTGTATATTTCACACTAATCTAGCTTTTTATACATAGGTTTTATATGCACTTAAAAGGCAGTATGTATTTTTACAAACCGCCTTTTAAATCAGGTTTTTATACTTATTTTCTTCTATTTACAAGTGCTACTACTCTGTTCATTTCATTGTTAACTATCATATATCCTTCGTCAACACCCATACCTGGTTTTGCAAGACATTGATCTGCTCCACAAGCAATTGCTATGTTAGTTGTAACTTCTGCTGATCTATTAGTTTCGTTACAAGTTCCTCCACAATATGCTCCTATTCCTTTTTTCTTGCAATATAGGATTGAATCAATTATATTGTTTACTCCGCCTAAATCTGGAGTTTTTATTTGAAGCATATGTCCTGCTTTATTGTCTGCAAAGAATTTAACATCATCATAAGTATTACACCATTCATCTGCAACTAATTCTACATTAATTCCTCTCTTGTCTATTTCAGAAGTTAAATCTCTTAAAGCTTCCATTTGTTTTTGTCTATCTTCTACGTCCATAGGTCCTTCTATTCTTAGTTTAAATGGTTTTGCAGCTTCTCCTAATTTTTCTAAATAATTAGCCATTTTATCTGTATCATAGTCAAAAGCAGCTCCAATTGTTCCGTAAACATCTATATGAAATACTGGTGAGTAACATTCACAAGTTCTTAGCTCTTTAACCCTGTTACTTAACCATTTAACATATTCTAAAAGTTTTGATCCGTCTTTTCCAAGTTTTTCTTCTACGTTATTAATTAAAGCATGAGGCATAACCTCTGCACCTTTTATTATCATCTTATCTGAGTTGTCATATCTGTCATCACCAGATTGAGTGAATATAGGAATTCTCTTTATGTCAACTCCAGTTTTATATTCATCTCTAACAACTTCTGCCATAGTTACTTTTCTAGATTTTGCAACAGCATCAAGTAAAGCTTGAGTTATTCCGTATCTTATAGCTGTGTGAAGTCTTTTTCCATTAACCTGCATTTTATCAAATTCTTCTGCTAATTCTTTAAAACTGTTTAATTCTCTTCCTATTAATTTTGGTGCTATTTCTTTATTTATAACAGGAATAAAATCTTTAGCTAAGAATAATGGGTCTCTTCCGCCTGCTCCTGAATATTGAACAGCCGCACAATCTCCATGAGCTACCTCGCCGTCTTCTAGTATGAACATTACTGATATAGATTCACCAGCTTGTCTTATTGCACTAAAACCTTCTGTAACTGGTTCTCCAACATATGTAAAACCATCATGTTTTGCACCTTTTTTTATTGCTCTTTGATCGTCAAAATAAAACCCTGTTTTACCCTCAGAACATACTACATCTACAATTTTCATAGTTTTCACCTATCCCCTTCAAGTTTTAATTATTTTTTATATTTATTATTTTAGTCAGCCTAAAAACATGATAAAGCCGGCAAAAATATATGCAAATCTAAATATTAAAACAATTATTTTTGTGGTCTTCCAACAAGAACTCCCCTACTAACTGCAAATATATCATCTACAGTCATTTTAAAGCTTACTGGTCTTCCCTCAAATTTAGCTCTTTCTTCTAATTTTCTCATATTTATTTCTTTTATATCTTCTGTAAATGGTAGATTTCCTAAACTTAGATATCTTACTGCACCGTTGTTATCTCTAGCTGGCATCATTTTACCTGCATTATATTTACTTGGAGCAAATGGAATGTCTATAACTCCAACTTCAAAAGCTTTAACAGCACCAACTGCTAAATCTCCATTACCTAGTTCAAAGGTCTTATCCATCATGCATTTAGTTTCTGCTTTTATAAGAGCTATTTCATCTATAAGCTCTTTTGACCTTGGAAGTCTTTGACCTCTTAATAAGTTTAATGTCATTTTTGTTGCTCTTATTCCCTGAGCATTAGCCTCTTTTGTTGGAACTCCTATAGCTTCATGTGGAGTTTTAACGATTACTTTTGTAGCTCCTGCAAGTGCCGCTGCAGCAGAACCTGTTGATATTACTCCAAAGGCTTTTGCTTCATCTTGTGGGAATCCACCCATCCATTGATGGAAAACTGTTGTAACATATACATCGTGATATCCATATTCTTTTAAGTATTCTTCCATTTGTGACTCTAGAGCTCTTATAGCCGCTACATCCTGAACTATATTACCACATTGTCCGTATCCTACTGTTATGTTTTTAACCCCTTGCTCAGCTGCAAGCAATCCTTCGATTATAGCAACTGTATTTGAAGTACTTGGTGGTACCAAAGTTCCTGTTAAAGGTCCAAAAGGTTCTCTGTTTATTATTATTCCTTGCTCTGCATAAAATCCAACTAATCTATCGCAGTACTGCCAGTCCCTTATAGATCTATCTATAGGTACATTTTTTGCATAAGGAACATTATAAGATATTCCGCCACCTTCATTAGATGTCCATCCACCAGCATGTATTATCTCTGAAAGAAGTCTTGCATCTGGTGTACCATGTCTTGCCTCTAGTGGTAAATTTACTGCTTCATAAACCTTTCTACATCCGTGAACCCCGTGGTTTACTCCTGGAAAACCATTAAGTAGTGATCTTCCAGCTTTTCTACTTTCCTGTATACCAACCTCACACTCATCGTATCTATTTTGCCTTGTATAACTATCTATTGTAGAAGGAAGTAAATCTGCTCCACCTTTATCTTGAAGATGAGTTAGAAGTTCTATATGCTCATGAATTAAAGCAACTCCTGCCCTTGGCTGTGCTAGTGTTATTCCCTCTTCCTTTGCTTTTTTTAGTTTTAAAGAAAAGTTTTTATGTTCTGGGACCTTCTTTAAATAATCTACCGCTTCCTTAAGATCAACTTCTTTACCTGTTGGCCATTGATTTAATATTTCTTTTCTCATACTAAAAAATTCGTCTTCTGACCACTTTTTATTTTTTATATTCATCACTATTCCCCCTGAATATTAAACTTCTACTAAGTATTTTTTCATTATTCTTACAGACATATCTGGAAGTTCCTGAGCTAAAAGTCCCATGGATGATAATATGTAAGTCTTGTCTATGAGAAATTTAGGCTTTTTAGGTTTTAATGACTGTGGATTTTCCATACTGAATGTACCTGCATTTAATATTTCCCCTGGATTTTTACTGTGAATTAAAACTCCACCAGTTCCTATCATATATTTTATTTCCATTAAGTCCTTACCTGTTTGTGTAAATATAACTCCCATAGGTGTATATACACTTTCAACTGTACCTGCATGTCTTTCCATAGCTAGCTCAGTTGCAACTTTACCCATAGCTTCATCAAATTTTATGTCTTCTTCACTTAAAGGTATCATTTTAATATTATCTGCTCTTTTTTTGCAATTGCCCTCTACATCTATTTTTCTTTCCTTGTCTTTTAAGTATCCCCTTAACTTTCTAGTTCCCGAAGCCTCCCAAAGAGAAACTGCTGAATATCTCATTCCAAGATCACCCTCAACGGTTCTTTTAGCTATTGGCTCTTCAAGTCCTTTTAAGGTAACTCCTGATTTTGTAGGTGCACCCTCTGCAATTGAGTGTATATCTGTAGTAGCGCCTCCAATATCAACAACTATTAAATCACCTATGCCCTCTTCTTCATCAGTACCTTCACTCAATGCCCTAGCCGCTTTAAGTACTGCAGCTGGTGTTGGCATTAGTATTCCGTTTATATAATCTTCAGCATGGCTCATGCCCTTTGCCTCAACTATTCTATCCATAAATATCTTTCTAATTTCTTCTCTTGCTGGTTCAACATTTAATACATTTAACCTTGGCATTACATTTTCAGTTACCCTGTAATATATAGAAGTATTCTTAAATATGTCTTCAATTTCATCTGTAGCTACTTTATTACCAGCTACAACTATTGGAAGCCTAATTCCACTTTCTGCAATCATCTTTGCATTGTGTATTATACAATCTTTATTGCCGCCATCAGTTCCACCAGCTAAAAGAATTATATCTAAATTTGAATCCTTAATTTCCTTTATTTCTCTTGATGTTAATTCATAGCTATAAACTTTAAGTACCCTTGCTCCAGCTCCAAGAGCTGCTCTTTTAGCAGCTTCTGCTGTTAAATCTGGAACTAAACCAACCGCCACCATTTTTAATCCACCAGCTGCTGAAGAACAGGCAAGTTTCTTAACGAAATCTACTTCTTTTCCCTTTAGTTCATCTTTTAATTTGCCGTAAGCCTTATTAAATCCTGTCATTATATTATCTTCAATAGTGGTAATATCTTTTGCTGTAGCTAATATTTCTTCATTTTCTATATCTACTGCCGTCAATTTTGTATAGGTACTGCCAAAGTCAATAAGCATATATGCTTTCACTAATACCACTCCAATCAATTAACTTTATAAAATTCTTATATAATATTAAAGTCCTTCTTTATATCAGATATTGTTATTTCAATATCTGTGCCTGGAGAATAGACTCTGTCAAATCCCATAGCCTTAAATCTTTTTTCTACTTCATTCCAGTCTTGTTTTCCAACAACAATATTTCCACCCACATATAACTTAATATCTTTTAAACCAACTTCATCACATTTTTCTCTTAAACCTCTACAGTCAATTTCACCATGGCCATAAAGTGATGAAACTAGAATAGCATCAGCACTTGTTTCTACTGCTGCGTTTATGAAGTCTTCCTGTGGTGATAATACCCCAACATTTACAACATTAAAACCTGATTCTGTCAAAGCGTAATCTATTATTTTATTTCCAACTGCATGGCAATCAGAGCCAATTACACCTATTACAATCGTTTTCTTTTCCATTTAAAATGCCTCCCACCTATTAAACAACTATTTTATATAAAGTATAAAGATAAGTTAATCCTTATACTTTAATTCAATTATTTTAGATTTCAGTGCCTTAACTGAATCCCCATCTAAATCATATAAAAATTCAATAATTTCCTTCTCCTCAGTATTAAGTGCCAATACCTCTTTATATCTACCTGGAGAAACTATTAATACATCACTTTCCTCAATCAACGTTTTTATCTCGCTTTTGTCTTTTGAATTCGAATATTTAATATCTATATTAGAAAGTCCTGCTCCTTCAAGTGCACCTTTAACCTTAAACATGAATTCATTTGATATACATATGAATCCGAATTTAGTGTTTTCAGGATATCTTGCTATCTTTACAATAGTTCCTAGATTAGGATTAATTGCAACACCAAGAACTTCTTTACTATTATCCTCTGTTAATTCAATTACCTCATTGACATGATTAAAGGTGGCAATTATAACCTGAGCCTGTTCAATTTTTTCTCTTGATTTATCATCCTTTTCCTTTAAATCAGATATTGTCATTGGCTCTACCCTTAAGTTGGCTATTCTACTTAACTGCTTACTAAACATCTTAGCCTGCTCTATATTGCATTCTACATATATAGCTGCAATCTTACTCATCAACTCTTTTTTTGTTTTACTCTTTGAGTTACTATCTCTAAAAAGCTATCTGTATCCATTCCTATTTCCATTGCTTCTTCTAAACCTAAATCAACAAACTTAACTATTCGGGATTTTATATTTTGATCTTTCCAAGATATGGCCTCTTCTGCTACAAATGTGCCTTTACCTTGATAGGATTTTAATACTCCTTCTTGTTCCAATTCATTATAAGCTGAACTTACAGTATTTCTGCTTACCTTTAACTGCTGCGCAAGTTCTCTTTCCGTAGGCATTTTATGTCCAACTTTTAGGAGGCCTTTTTTTATAGAGTCCATTATTTGATTCTTTACCTGTATGTAAAGAGGTACTCCACTTTTTTATCTATTACAATTTCTATGTTAATCTCCCCCTTAGCAACTTGGATTAATGGACTAATCCATTTGTCAACTCTATAATATCATAGCTGTAAATATACATCAATATATTTTTAAATTTTCTGTCAAATTCATTTATTCTGCATAAAAATCATAAACCTTTATTATTATTTAAATATAAGTACTTTTAAAGGAGAGTAAATTCATGAAAAAAACCTATATATTAAATGGTATAATTACTTTTCTATCCATTATTTTGTGTATTTTAATAGCTTCAATCTGCTACAACTTAATACATTTAAATAAATTCTCTAACATAAAAATTTCTCCCTATACTGGAGAAATAATAAAGAATAAAACACCAATTAAAAATTCTGTTGAAGTAATTTTTAAAATTAATGAAGATAATTATACACTGGATGGTTTAAGTAGTGCCAATATTATAATAGAATATATAAATTCCTCTAATAAGCCATTATACAGAGCCATATACTACGATAAAAAGCCAGAATTAAAAAATAAAGTTTCCATACTTAGTGATGAAAAGAATAGCTTCTCTATGCCAAAGTTTAATTTTATAGACTTACCAGATATTTCTGAAGAGTATATAAAAGAAGTAAATAATATATTTATATCATTTAATGATTATCATTGCTCTAATTTTATCTATAAAGACGGGCAATACTATCACTACAAATCCTCCCATGAAGATCTTGATAAAAGTTCCAATAAACCCTTATGTGTTTCAAATGTAATTGTTCAGTTTAAGGATAATACAAATGGCTCTAATTTATATGGAAATGGACTTCTATTCTGTGGTGGAAAAGTTATAGACATAAAATGGCATAGTAATGAAGGCATACCTATAAAAATAACTGATAAAAACGGGAAAGACATATCCCTTGTGAGAGGAAACACTTGGTGGGTTATCCTGGATAATTACGGAAACATTGCCTATAATTAAGATATTTAAAATAGCTGTGGAGTATAATAATTTATTTATTACATAAACCCACAGCTTTAAATTTAATTTAAACTATTTTTAAAATACTCCTCAATAGATCTTCCTATTGATTTGGCAATCTTTTTTGATACTCCTCTTCTTTTAACATAGTCTCTTCTTTTTCATTAGATAAAAACCCACATTCAACAATTACAGAAGGCATTTCATCATTGTTTCTAAGGATTTTATACATATTTTCTGCAGGTTTTGATTTTCTATAATTTCCATTATCCAAATCCACAATTATATTGCTCTGAATCACTTCTGCTAATTTTCTACTATCAGGGTTTTTAGAATACCAAACCTGAGCCCCATAATATTTGCTTTGAGAAAATTTGTTTAGGTGTATACTTATAAACATATTGCAGTTTGATGTTTTTTTCATTTTGCATCTATTATTCAAATCCTCAATTTTTTTATTCCTTACCTTACCTTTATCAGAATACAATCCCACATCCTCATTTCTTGTCATAACTATTTTAAAACCTTTCTTTTCAAGTTCCTCTTTTAATTTTAGTGATATTTTTAAATTAATATGTTTTTCTACAGTTCCGCTTTTAGATACAGCACCACCGTCTAATCCTCCATGACCTGGGTCTATAAGTATTATAGGTTTATCTTCATCCTCCCTTATTTTAACTGTACTAATACTGGATTTTGCGTTTGTAATGATGATTAAAGAAAAACATATTACTATAACCATAACTGTTAGCAAAAGTTTTTTGTTATCTTTCAAACTTGTTCCTCCTTATTTACTGTTCATACTTATTTATATATTGGTTTTTAATTAATAATGTCAACAATATGATGATTTTTTATGGTAAACTATGGATTTCACTTTAATATCACTAATTACAATATTTCAAAGCAGCTTTAAACTGAAAGTTATATTTTTAGCTTAATTTGCAAAAAAAATTGTTTTAAAGTAACTTAAACTTTAAAACAACTTTTAAATCTTAAACTATTTAACTATGCTTAATACAGCCTGAGCAATATTAGTTGCGTGATCCCCTATTCTTTCAAAATTACTTATGATATCTAAGAACACTGCTCCATTTGAAGCACTACATACTCCTTCGTTAAGCCTTTTAATGTGTGAGTTTCTAAGCTCTTTCTCCATGGAGTCTATTCTCTCTTCTATCTTAAAGACTTCACTAGCCTTTAATTTATCTCTATTTTGAATTCCTTCAATACTTGCCTCTAGAGCACTTATAATTTGTCTAAACATTGCGTCTAGCTCTCCCTGAGCTTCCTCTGAGAATTTTATTCGTTTTTGTATCTTTTCACTGCTTAAATCCGCTACATTCTCAGCATGATCTCCAATACGTTCTATATCGTTTATTAGGTGGAACATAGAAGTTACTATATCTAATTGTGCTTCTGAAAGTTCTGTTTTTGATAACTTTACAAGAAAAACTGTTATTTCATCCTCTAATAAATTTATTAGTTTTTCATTTTCATATACTTTTTTAACCAAAGAATCATTGTTGTTTTTGAAAGCTTCCATAGAAATAGTTAGATTTTCTTTGGCCTTATTTGCCATTCTTATTACTTCCTTAACAGTTTGTCCAACTGCAATTACTGGAGTTTCTAAAAGTCTATCATCTATGTATTTTGCTCTCATTAATTCTTTTTCATCTTCTCCTGGTATTAATTTATTAACTAATGCCACAAGATATTTTATAAAAGGCATCATAATTATCGTATTAGTTATGTTAAAAATTGTATGAGCATTTGCTATTTGCCTTTTTACAACCTCTACTCCTGATGGAGTAACAGATTTTACTAGTGCTACAAAAGGTGTTGTAAAAGGAACAAATATTAAAGTACCTATTACGTTAAAAAACAAATGAACAAGAGCAGCTTTTCTAGCTGTTTTTGATGTACCCACACTTGCAAGTAAAGCAGTAACACATGTACCTATATTGTTACCAAATAAAATTGGCACTGCAGCTTCTATTGGAACTGAACCAGTAGATGCTAAAACAATTAAAATTGCTGTAGTTGCAGAAGAACTTTGTACAACTGCAGTCATTAAAAGTCCTGTAAGAACACCAAGTAAAACATTTCCCTTAAGTGTAACCATTAGATTTATAAAAGCAGGCATTTTAGCTATCGGTGACATGGCAACTTTCATAAGTTCCATACCAGAGAATAATATACCAAATCCTAAGATAATATTTCCTATTTCTCTGCTTCTTTTAGCTTTAGAAAATAATACAACTGCCGCACCTACACCTATAAATATTGGTGCAATTGCATCTAGTTTAAAAGCTATTATCTGTGCTGTAACCGTAGTTCCTATATTCGCTCCCATTATTACAGCTGCTGCTTGATATAAATTCATAAGTCCAGCATTTACAAACCCAACTACCATTACAGTAGTTGCACTACTACTTTGAATAATTGCAGTGACTAATGCTCCAGTTAAAACTCCTTTTGCTGGATTAGATGTTATCTTTTCAAAAATATTTTCAGCTTTTCCCCGGATGCATTTTCAAGACCATCTCCCATAAGTTTCATACCATATAAGAATAGTCCCAAGCCTCCCATAAGGCTTATAATCATGTTAATAATATTCATATAATACCTCCAATGTTGAATTGTTCTAAATTCGAACACAGTTTTTTACTAATACCATAAAAATAATACTATAAATTTTAATATAACGTAACATGAAATTTAATTATTTAACATAGATTTAACATTGAAAATTTTTCATCTATCTAGTATTATTTTTTTAAGCATTGTATACATTATATTTAATTTTTTATGGTTATTTTATGATGTTTTATTTTTAGGAAGTACTACATAAATAGTAAATATATCCTTATTGTATTGAGCTTTAATCTCTCCACCCATTCTTCTTGTAATTTCCTTTGCAATGGAAAGCCCTAGTCCAGTAGTTTTTTTGTTTCTCCAATTATCTTTAGTATAAAACCTATGAAAAATATTATTTAAATCTTCACTAGTCATCTCTTCGCTTACATTGGAAAATGTAAAGACATAGCCTTTTGACTCATAAATCTTAAAGGAATATCCACCTTTTCCGTGAATAATAGAATTATAGAGAATATTCGAAAATATTCTCTTAATCCCCTTTTCATCTCCTATAACCATGCAAGGTTTTTCAGGAACTTCTATCCTTGGTTCCTCACCTTTTTTATTAAAATCATCGTAGTACATGGCAAGAGTATCTATAAAAATTTTCTTAGCCTCTATAGGTTCTTTCTCATACACTATTTCACCTGATTCAATTCGTACATATTCAAATAACTGTTCAAGCAATACTTTAACCATATTTTGCCGTTCCGATATAATTGATAGATACTCTTTTTCTTCTTCTTTTGAAACTCCAGATTGAAGCATTTGAAGATATCCCCCCGCTGTTGTTAATGGAGTTCTTAAATCATGAGATATATTTATAATACTTTGCCTAAAACTCTGATTTATCCTTCTTATCTCAATCTCTGATACTCTTATATTTTTTATCATATTATTAAGTGTATTTACTAATTCTAGAATATTCCTTTGACTTGTCATTACTGTGAGAAGCTGATTAGTGTCTTCCTTATTCATAATTTCTTTTAATTGATTTTTAATATTTTTAATATTTAAAGCATAGTAAATATTAGAAAAAACAGAAATACTCAAAGAAACCACTAATATTATAATTATAATTGTCTTAATACTATCCATTTAAGCCCCTTATTTTAAACTAATTTACATCTCTTTTTGTAAACACTAACATTGACCCAAGAACAGATATAACTCCTATAGCTAAAAATATTATAGAAAATATTAATACCTCTTGTGTTTTTGATGTTAAATCAATTATTGTGTTTTTCATATTGGAAAGACTGAATTTAGCATATATATCGTTTTTTGTTAAAGTAACCAATATTGAAGAAGCAAGTTTTAATCCAATTATTAATAAGAAAAAAATAACAATAGATATTCCTGCACTTTTAAAAATATAAGATATTAAAAAGCCAAGCCCTGTTATGCTCCAAAATATACATATAAGACCTAAATTCATCCATATAAACGAAAGGGTATCTACACTTCCTAGTTTATGTACTATTGTATTTAGGATTACTCCTATAACGCCAAATACTATCATTGTTATAGTAATAATTGAAGATACAGCAATATATTGTCCTAATACTAATTTCCATCTTGCTATTCCACGACATGCCATCTGTCTTATACCACCACTTGTGTAGTTTGCAGCAACAATAGAAACAGTGAAAATTAAGATTATATACAATATCCCGTCTCCATCAAAAGATCTTGGATAGCCACCAAGTCCACTGTTTAGTATATTACTTTTAACTTCAATTGAAAAACGGTCTGATTTTTGTACAAATTCCGCAATAGCAAAAGCAATTACATTTATTGCTAATAATACTATTGAAATAACGTAAAATATCTTACTTCTTAATATTTTATAAAACTCACTAGATATTATATTTGTCAGCTTTAGTTACCTCCCATCATTTTTACAAAATATTCTTCCGCATCCTTATCTTTAGTAGATATACTGGTAACTATAATATTATTCTTTATTAGTTCCACATTTATTTCCGCTGATTTATCAAGTAAATCATAAACACATATTTCTCCACTATCTAAAACCTCAAAATCCTCACTCTTAATATTATTTTTTATAATATAGGCTGCCTTCTCTACATCTTTTGTCTTTATTGGTAGACACCTTTTGCAGCGATTTTTAAGTTCCTCTGCAGTAAATTCATCAACTAACACGCCTTTATCCACAATTCCATATTTCGTTGCAATCTTAGAAATCTCTCCTAAAATATGAGATGAAATTAGAACTGTGATTTTATTTTCTACATTTAACTTTATAATGAGTTCTCTTATTTCTCTTATACCAGATGGATCTAACCCGTTAATAGGTTCATCTAATATAAGAAAATCAGGATTTCCAAGTAGTGCCACTGCAATTGATAGTCTTTGTTTCATACCAAGTGAGAACTGCTTAGCTTTCTTTTTACCTGTATCCCCTAAACCTACACTTTTAAGTAAAGGCTCAATATTACTGTTATCAGGAATCCCAAGTAATTTATTATAATAAATTAGATTCTGTCTAGCTGTCATTCCTTCATATATAGCTGGTTCTTCGATTACACAGCCAATTCTTTTTCTTTCTTTTTCTACATCGTTACTTTCAAAAAGCTTTATTTCACCTTTGCTTTTACTAATTAAACCACATACCATTTTCATAAGTGTTGTTTTACCGGCACCGTTTTTTCCTATAAAGCCGTAAATATCACCCTTTTCAATATTCATATTAACTTCATTTACAGCAATTTGTTTTCCAAATTTTTTGGTTAAACAATTAGTTTTTAACACCAAACTCATACTTTTTACCTCAACTTTCAAAAATTTAATTATTAATTAAATCCATAATAAAATAATATAAGAAAGGTATCAAAATAGTATTTAGAAAGTATCAAGATAGTTTTCTTAGTTATCCTGCATCTTATACCCTATACCCCAAACTGTTTTTATGTACTTATCTCCCTTATTTAATTTGTTTCTCAGATTACTAACATGAACTGTAACTGCCCTTTCATCTACAAAATATTCTTCCGACCAAACACTTTCAAAGATATTTTGTTTTGTAAAGACTTTTTTAGGATTTTTTATTAGTAGTTCTAATATAGAATATTCTTTTACTGTAAGCTCAATTGGCTCATTATTTATTGTGACAATATGATTTTCACTATCTAAAACCAAATCTTTAAATTTTATTTCCTTCATGTCATTAGTGTTGGATATTATATTAGTTCTTCTAAGAACAGCACCAATTCTTACAATTAACTCTTCATTATTAAAAGGTTTTGTTATGTAATCATCTGCCCCACGCCTTATCAAATCAAGTTTAGTATCCATATTATCTTTAGCAAATACACATATAATTGGAATTTGCATTTTACTTCTAACTTCACTTAATATATCTTCGCCACTTAATCCTGGAAGCATAAGATCTAACAGTATAAGGTCACAATTTTCTTTTTCTAAAATTAAAAGAGCTTCTGTACCCGAATATGCTCCTTTAACTTCATATTTATTTTTTTAATAAAGTATGCACCATTTTATTTATTTCTGTATCATCCTCAACAATTAATACTTTATTCATACCTGCCTCCAATCTAAAATTCTAAAAAGCCCTACTATTTTTAGAGTTACTTAAGAGATTATTAATTTGATTTTTATATTTTTATTTAATTTTTATTTTATAAAATATTCGCAATTTATTTAATCTACTTTACAAATTAATTTAATAACTATTATAACAAAACAATTTCTAATTTCAAATTTGTGTCCATACTTAGTTTTAATCAATACTCTCCATTTTATAACCACTGTAAGCCTTATACTTAATATATTTTCTTCTTAATGTCTATAAGCCTTCTTACTACTTTAAAATACAAAATAGCGGATTATAGACCTGTTCTAGGCCTTTATTCAATTTAGTAATTAATCTATTCCTATTTCTTCAATTCCCATTATAAAAAAGTTTAATAATACAAAAAGGACACCTTCCAGCGAATGCTTTCACTGAAAAATGTCCTATTAAACTCTTTATTATTGCTGCACAATTGTTGTAAGCACATTGCAAATAAATCAATTCTAACTTTCCTTGCAAATATTTCACAACATATGTAACCCATATAAAATCGGGCTCTCCTCGATAAATACGCTGACCGCTTATTATCTCTTTGAGAATTGTGGAGCTCTTCTTGCTTTTTTAAGACCGTATTTCTTTCTTTCTTTCATTCTTGGGTCTCTTGTTAAGAATCCAGCTTTCTTAAGTTCTGGTTTTAAGTTACCATCAACTTTTACTAAAGCTCTTGAAATACCATGTCTTATAGCTCCAGCTTGACCTGTGAATCCGCCACCATGTACGTTTACTAATACATCGTATTTTTCTTTAGTTTCAGTTAAAGCTAGTGGTTGGTTAACTATTAGCTTTAATGTTTCTAATCCGAAATATTCATCCATATCTCTTTTATTTATTGTTACTTTACCTTCACCTGGTACAAGTATAACTCTTGCTATTGATTTTTTCTTCTTCCTGTTCCTAAATATTGAACTTTTGCCATTTTACTTCCTCCTTCCGTCTCCAAATTAATATCTTAATTCTAATACTTCTGGTTTTTGTGCTAGATTTTCGTGCTCAGATCCTCTGTAAACTTTTAATTTACTTAACATCTGACGACCTAGTGGTCCAGTTGGAAGCATTCTTCTAACAGCTTCTTGGAATACAAATTCTGGCTTTTTAGCTAATGCTTCTTTGTAAGATATTTCTTTCAATCCACCTGGATATAATGAATGATGTCTTAACATTTTTTGTTCTAATTTCTTTCCTGTTAAAACAACTTTGTCAGCATTTACTATGATTACATAATCTCCTGTATCAACGTTTGGAGTATATGTAGGTTTGTTTTTTCCTCTTAATATTGTTGCAACTTGGCTAGCTGCTCTACCTAATGTTTTTCCTTCTAAGTCTATTACATACCATTTTCTTTCAACTTCACTTGGTTTAGCAATATAAGATTTCATCGTTTTCCCTCCCTAATTAAAAGTTTAAAATACTTCTCTGTATTTTGGTTGTATTTCGTTCTATTCAAAGATCCGGGGCTAGTGGATCTTATATACAATACAAACATACCATATTATAATACATTCTGCCGGGCGTGTCAACATTTTAATGCATTTAAAATGAATTTTAATAAAATACTTTTTGAAGACACAATCCTAGTGCAGGTACAACTGCTCCTGCTTTTAACCTATCTTTTGATTCAATAATTTTTTCTACATCTTTAGGTTCTATTTTGCCAACTCCTACATCCAACAATGTTCCAACTATTATTCTAACCATATTGTATAAAAAACCATCACCTGAAGCACTTACAGTTATAATGTCACCATCCTTCTTAACATCCAAATCAAAAATTGTCCTTACAGAAGTTTTCACCGAACTACCTTGACTCTTGAATGCAGAAAAATCATGAGTTCCTATAAAATACTTACAGGCACAATTTATACTATTAAGATCTAATTCTCTGCCAAAGCTATAGATATAATTTCTTCCTATAGCACATTTTTCAGCCCTATTTAGAATACTATACACATACTTCTTTCCCTTACTATCATACCTAGAATGAAAAGCACTTGGCATTTGTTCAGATAATAATATAACAATATCTTTAGGAAGTCTAGCGTTTATAGCTTCCCTAAACTTATTTGAAGGTATACTAGAATTAGTAGTAAAATTAGCAACAAAACCCTTAGCATGAACCCCACTATCTGTTCTACTACATCCAATTAAGTTTAGATTTTCTTCCTTAGTTAAATCTCTTATGGCTTTTTCTATAGTGCCCTGCACAGTTCTTTGACTATTTTGCTTTTGCCAACCGCAATAATTTGTACCATCATACTCTATAGTTAATTTAATATTTCGTGTTACCAAAACCGGCTCCATATAGATACACTAGTCAAAAGGCAAGTTACAAAAAAAGCTACAGTATCTCTATTTGTAAACCTTAATTCCTTCATTCTTGTTCTTCCTTCTCCGCCTCTATAACATCTAGCTTCCATTGCCATTGCAAGTTCATCTGCTCTTCTAAAAGAGCTTATAAATAATGGTACTAAAAGCGGTATTAAGCTTTTAGCTTTGTTTATTATGTTTCCAGATTCAAAATCAGCTCCTCTAGCCATTTGAGCCTTCATTATCTTATCTGTTTCATCAATAAGTGTTGGTATAAATCTAAGTGCAATAGTCATCATCATAGCAAGTTCATGTGCAGGAAGTCCTACTTTCTTAAATGGATTTAAAAGTTTTTCAATTCCATCTGTAAGCTGTATTGGAGAAGTAGTTAGTGTCAGTAGAGATGTACCTACAATTAAAAACACAAGTCTTAATATCATAAATGCAGCTAATACTAATCCTTCTCTGTATACTTTCAAAAATCTCCAAGCAAATAAAGGCTGTCCAGCCCCTTTAGTCATAAATATGTTCAAAACAGCAGTTATAAGTAGGAGAATAAATATAGGCTTAATACTCTTATATATGTATTTAATAGATATTTTAGATATAATGATTGCAGCAAGTGTAAATGCAATTACAATTATATAACCTTTAAAATTATTTACTAAAAACAAGTCAACAATATAGACAAGTGAGATCAGTATCTTTATCCTAGGGTCTAATTTATGAACAAAAGAATCTCCAGGAATATATTGTCCTATACTAATATCTTTAATCATAATTAGCACCTCTCAATGCTTCTAAAATTTCCTTTTTGGCCTCTTCTACTGTGAAGACTTCCTCTGATACATTAAATCCCTTTTCTTTTAGCGCTTTCATTAAATACGTTACCTTAGGAGCAGCTAATCCAACTTTCTCTAATGTATCTATTTTTGTAAAAACCTCTTTTGGACTTCCATTTAATATAACTTTTCCCTTATGCATAACCACAATTCTTTTTGCAACCTTTGCAACATCTTCCATACTATGTGATACTAAAATTATTGTCATATTATATTCTTTATGAAGTGATACTATCTTTGCTAAAATCTCTTCCCTTCCCCTAGGATCAAGTCCTGCTGTTGGTTCATCTAATATTAAGATTTTAGGTTCCATAGCTACAACTCCAGCTATTGCTACTCTTCTTTTTTGACCACCACTTAATTCAAAGGGAGATTTGTCTTTGTAAAAGTCATAATCAAGTCCAACCATTTCCATAGCTTTTTTAACTCTTCTTTTAATCTCTTCAGATTCTAATTTTAGATTGCTTGGTCCAAAAGCTATGTCCTTTTCTACAGTCTCTTCAAAGAGCTGATACTCAGGATACTGAAACACTAAACCAACTTTTTTTCTAACATCGCTTAGTTTTACTTCCTTTTTGTAATATCCACTCCATCTATAGCTATAGTTCCATTTGTAGGCTTTAAAAGTCCATTTATATGTTGAATTAGAGTGGACTTTCCAGAACCAGTATGCCCTATTAAAGCTACAAATTCTCCATCATCTATATCTAAAGAGACATTATCCAGTGCCAATTTCTCAAAAGGCGTTTTTGGCATATATATATGCATTAGTTTATCTATTTTAATTGACATAGTCTATTCACCATCTCATTTATTGTTAATATATCGGTACCTATATTGATACCGCTTTTTTCTAATTCATAAGCTAATTCTGTAACTTGTGGAACATCTAACCCTATCTTCTTCATAGTATAAACATCACTAAAAATATCTATAGGAGTTCCTTGTTTTATTAACTTTCCTTCATCCATTATTACAATTCTATCTGCCTCCACAGCTTCTTCCATGTAATGCGTTATTAAAATTATGGTAATACCATAATTTTTATTTATGTCCTTAATTGTATTTATTACTTCTCTTCTACCAGAAGGATCAAGCATAGCCGTAGGTTCATCTAGAATAATACATTCTGGACGCATAGCTAGTATTCCAGCTATTGCTATTCTCTGCTTTTGACCACCTGATAAAAGGTGTGGGGCATTTTTTATATTCATACATATCTACTTTTTTTAAAGCTTCATCTACTCTTTTTCTTATCTCTTTAGGTTCAATTCCTAAATTTTCAGGTCCAAAGGCCACATCATCTTCTACAATAGTTGCTACTAACTGATTATCTGGATTTTGAAAAACCATTCCAGCTTCATTTCTTATTTTCCATATATTTTTATCATCTTGGGTATCCATATTTAATACATACATCTTTCCCCCTGAGGGAAGAAGTAAGGCATTCATGTGTTTTGCTAAAGTTGATTTACCTGAACCATTATGGCCTAATACAACAACAAATTCGCCCTTATCTATATTAAGACTAACATTATCTATGGCTAATTTTTTTGATTTTTCTTCACCGTTCACCGAATATTCAAAAATTAAATCTTGGCATTTAATCATACTTTCCTTCATACTCATGACTCCTAACTAAAAGAGTTTCAACTCACTTATAATAATAAAAAATATATTATTATATAACAAAAGAGGGACTAAGCATTAAGAAACTTAATCCCTTTATTATATTAAACTAGCTCTAGTATAACTACTTCTGAAGCGTCGCCTCTTCTTGGACCTACTTTGTATATTCTTGTATATCCGCCATTTCTTTCAGTATACTTTGGCGCAATACTAGTAAATAACTTTTCAACTACTTCCTTTTCTTGTACAAAAGCAAGTACTTGTCTTCTAGAATGTAGATCTCCTCTTTTTGCTAGAGTTATCATTTTTTCTGCTAATCTCTTTGTTTCTTTAGCTCTTGCTTCAGTAGTTTCGATCTTATCGTTTTTTAAGAAGCTAGTAACTAAGTTTCTAAGCATTGCTTTTCTATGATCAGTTGGACGTCCCAACTTGCGGTATCCTGCCATGTCCTTACCTCCTTACTCTTCGCTCTGTTTTAATTTCAAGCCTAAGTCTTCTAATTTCTTTTGGACTTCCTCTAGTGACTTCTTGCCTAGATTCCTAACTTTCATCATATCATCCATTGTTCTTTCAGTTAATTCCTGCACTGTGTTTATACCTGCTCTTTTTAAACAGTTATAACTTCTAACAGACAAATCAAGCTCTTCTATAGTCATTTCTAGGACTTTTTCTTTCTTGTCTTCTTCTTTTTCTACCATAATTTCCATATCATCAGCATGATCTGTTAATGACATAAATAGCTTAAAGTGTTCAATAAGAATCTTTGATGAAAGACTTATTGCTTCCTCTGGCTTTATGGTTCCATTAGTCCATAACTCTATAGTCAATTTATCGTAGTCAGTAATCTGACCTACTCTTGTATTTTCTACAGTATAATTAACTCTTTTTACAGGAGTGTATATTGAATCAACAGGAATAGTTGCTATAGGCAAATCTGAAGTTTTGTTTTTATTTTGAGAAACATATCCTCTTCCTCTGTTAACATTTATCTCCATATGTAACTTTGCATTATCATCCAAAGTTGCAATATGTAAATCCTTGCTAACTACTTCTACAGAACCATCTGTGATAATATCATCACCAGTTACTTCTCCTGGTCCCTCAGCATCAATGTATACTGTTTTAGGACCGTCTCCCATCATCTTAAAGGCTAATCTCTTAATGTTCAAGATTAACTCTGTTACATCTTCTTTTACGCCCTTAACTGTTGAGAATTCATGAAGAACATCCTCGATTTTTATTGAAGTAGCAGCAACTCCTGGTAAAGAAGAAAGTAATATTCTTCTTAAGGAATTGCCCAAAGTTATACCATATCCTCTTTCTAACGGTTCTACAACAAATTTACCATAGGAATTATCTTCAGAAACTTCTACACATTCTATTTTTGGCTTTTCTATCTCTAACACTATATAAACCCTCCTTCTTTTTTAATTACGACCTTATAATGAGGGCAACTGATTTTACGTAAATTAAAATCTATTATTTACTGTATAACTCAACGATTAATGTTTCATTTACAGGAACATCAATATCTTCTCTTGAAGGTTGAGCTACAACTTTACCTTCTAATTTTTCAGCATTAGCTTCTAACCATTTTGGTAAAGTTTTTGGGTTTTCAGCAAAAGTTTTGAATTTTTCGCTTCCTTTGCTTTTTTCACGTACGTTTATAACGTCATTTACACTTATTTGATAAGAAGGTATATCAACTTTCTTACCATTAACTAAGAAATGACCATGACTTACTAGAATTCTAGCTTCTTTTCTAGAACCAGCAAATCCTAATCTATATACGGCATTGTCTAATCTCATTTCAAGAAGTTTTATTAAGTTTTCACCAGTAATACCTCTTAATTTTTCAGCCTTTTCATATGTATTTCTGAATTGGCCTTCTAGTACTCCGTAAATTCTCTTAGCTTTTTGTTTTTCTCTTAACTGAACACCATAGTTTGATAATTTCTTTCTGTTTTGTCCATGTTGTCCTGGTGCATAACTTCTTTTAGCGAATGGACATTTGTCAGTATAACATTTATCAGATTTTAAGAATAACTTCATTCCTTCTCTTCTGCAAAGCTTACAAGTAGCTCCAGTATATCTTGCCATTTAATTTACACCTCCTATTACTCCTATAATTAAACTCTTCTTCTTTTTGGTGGTCTACAACCATTGTGTGGTATTGGAGTAACATCTTTAATTAATGTTATTTCAAGACCTGCTGCTTGAAGAGATCTTATTGCAGCTTCTCTTCCTGCTCCTGGTCCTTTTACATATACTTCAATACTCTTTAAACCATGTTCCATAGCTGTTTTTGCTGCAGTTTCTGCTGCCATTTGCGCTGCAAATGGAGTGCTCTTTCTTGATCCTCTGAAGCCTAATCCTCCAGCACTTGACCATGATAATGCATTTCCTGCTGCATCAGTAATAGTTACTATTGAGTTATTAAAAGTTGATTTAATATGTGCACAACCATGCTCAATATTTTTTCTTTCTTTTCTTCTTCTACTTTTCTTACCTTTTTGAGCTGCCATTCTTTCGTCCCTCCTTACTTATTATTTTCTCTTGCTGCCCGCACCTTTTTTAGGACCTTTTCTAGTTCTAGCATTTGTTTTAGTTTTTGTCCTCTTACTGGAAGACCTTTTCTATGTCTTATTCCTCTGTAAGAACCTATTTCCATCAATCTTTTTATGTTTAAAGCAACTTCTCTTCTTAAGTCACCTTCTACTATTATGTGCTTATTTACATAATCTCTTAATGCATTTACTTCTTCTTCACTTAAATCCTTAACTCTTGCATCAGGACTAACTCCTGTTTCTGAAAGTATTTTTGTGAAGTTGGAAGACCTATTCCGTAAATGTATGTTAGACCTATTTCAACTCTTTTGTCTCTTGGTAGGTCAATTCCTGCTATTCTTGCCATCTAATTTTACACCTCCTAAGATTCATAACTTACGTTTGCACGCTCTATTTTTATTTATATAAAAGTCATTCTATTAACCTTGTTTTTGTTTGTGTTTTGGATTTTCACAAATGACCATTACTCTACCTTTTCTTTTTATTACTTTACATTTTTCACAAATTGGTTTAACAGATGGTCTTACTTTCATTACTAACCCTCCTTACTTACTTTGCTCTCCAAGTAATCCTCCCACGAGTCAAGTCGTATGGAGAAAGTTCCACTGTAACCTTATCACCTGGTAGTATTTTTATAAAATTCATTCTTAATTTACCTGATATATGAGCTAAAATTTTATGACCACTTTCAAGTTCAACTTGAAACACAGCATTAGGTAAAGCTTCTAAAACCGTACCTTGCATTTCTATAACATCTTGTTTTGACATAAGGTAATCAAACCTCCTCATTTACTTCCATGGACTTTAATAGTTCTGTTATTTCAAAATCACTTACTTTAGTTTCACCTGTAAGTTTTTCTGCTATATTATTAGTAAGACGTAAATGCATTAATTTCTTCTTCTTTGGATTTTCCGCTTTTCGCAAATTACCATCGCAAATAGAAACGTACTTATCATCAATTACATCTACAATTATAAATCTCTTATCCTTATCTCTACCTGCTTTAGAAATAACCATTCGGCCTATAAGGTTTTTTTATCCACTCTATTCACCCCTACTAGCCCAAAGTCAAGATTTCAGGACCTTCATTTAAAATAGCTACAGTATTTTCATAGTGAGCAGATAGTTTACCATCTTTAGTAACTACTGTCCATCCATTAGATTGAGTTTCAACATATTGATCTCCTAAATTTATCATGGGCTCTATGGCTAAAACCATGCCATGTGTTAATTTAGGGCCTCTACCTTCACGTCCGTAATTAGGGACTTCAGGATCTTCATGCATATCTCTACCTATACCATGGCCAACATATTCTCTAACAACAGAAAATCCAAAGCTCTCTGCATATTTCTGTACTGCTGAAGATATATCAGTCAATCTATTACCTACTTTTGCTCTTTCAGCTCCTTTAAAAAAGCTTTCTCTAGTTACCTCTATAAGTTTTTGAGCTTCAGATGAAATACTGCCAACAGCAAAGGTTCTTGCAGCATCTCCATTATAATTGTCTAATATAGCACCACAGTCCACACTTATTATATCCCCTTCATTTAGAACCCTACTATTTGAAGGGATTCCATGAACAACTTCTTCATTAATAGAAGTACATATAGAGGATGGAAAACCATAATAACCTTTAAATGATGGTACAGCACCTTGTTTACGTATATAATCTTCTGCTATTCTATCCAATTTGCCAGTAGTTATTCCTGGTTTCACTACCTCTTCAAGCATTGCAAGAGTATCTCTAACAACTTTACCTGCACGTCTCATATATTCAATTTCCATGTCATTTTTTATTATAATCATCTATTTATCGCTCTCCCAAGATGGAACTTATATCTTCGAAAACTTTATCTATTGCCAAAGTACCATCTACCGTTGACAATACATTTCTAGACTTATAATACTCTATTAATGGTTGAGTTTGATTGTCATATACATCTAATCTATCCTTTACTGTCTTTTCATTATCGTCTTTTCTCTGAACAAGATTAGATTGGCATTTATCACATATACCTTCATTTTTAGGAGGGTTAAACTTAACGTGATAACTAGCGCCACATAACTGACATACTCTTCTACCAGTCATTCTCTCTAAAATAAGCTCTCGTGGTACTTCAATAAGCAAAGCAGTGTCAATGACTTCGTCATTGCTCTTTAGAAATAAATCTAAAGCTTCTGCTTGTTTAACTGTTCTTGGAAAACCATCAAGAAGAAAACCATTTTTGCAATCTTCTTTTGATAATCTATCTTTTACTAAATCTATAGTTAACTCATCAGGCACTAATAAACCTTTATCCATGTACTCCTTAGCTTTAACTCCAAGAGATGTTTTTTCAGAAATGTTCTTTCTAAAAATATCTCCTGTAGATATATGTGGTATACAATACTTTTCACTAATTGACTTAGCTTGAGTTCCTTTACCAGCTCCAGGAGGACCTAATAAAATAATCTTCACTAGAAATCATCTCCATATTTAATATTATTTAATATTATTTTAGGAATCCTTTATAGTGACGCATAGTTAATTGAGATTCTAATTGTCTCATTGTATCCAATGCAACACCTACTTCTATAAGAAGAGCGGTTCCACCAAAAGAAATTCCTTGAAAACTTGTGTACCCTGCTACTATTATTGGTAGCACAGCTACTAAAGCAGCAAAAGCACCTCCAAGTATAGAAACTTTTAATAAAACTCTCTCTATATATTCTTCAGTTGGTCTGCCTGGTCTTACTCCTGGTATAAAACCTGATGACTTATGCATATTCTCTGACATTTCATCTGGTTTAAAAGTAATCTCACTGTAAAACCAAGTAAAGAATATAATAAGTATTGCATACATAACAGCATACTGCCATGAATTCTGTTTAAACAAACTGTATGGGCTATTGGTAATAAAGTTAGCAAATTTAGATTCTGGTATAAATTGTGCTATAGTTCCTGGTACTTGCATAACTGACATAGCAAAGATTATTGCTATTACTCCAGAAGAATTCATGTTAATAGGAATATGTGATGACTGTCCATTAGCCATTTTTCTTCCGAGCATTTTTCCAGCATACTGTACTGGTATCCTTCTCTCACCCATGTTTGTTACTATAACACCTAATAGCAACGCTACTGAAATTACAACTAGTACAATTACTTGTATAAAGTTTACCATACCTGAATTCTGTAATTCACCTATTTTAATAACTGTCTCTGGAAATCTAGATATTATGTTAACAAAGATCAATATGGAAACACCATTTCCTAATCCTTTAACAGTAATCTGCTCTCCTAGCCACATTAAAAAAGTTGAAGCTGTTGTTAAAGTCAGCATTATAATAAATACACTTAGTGCTGTCATTGATTTTAATGCACCATATCTAGTTATTATTGCATAGGTACCATAGGCTTGAAGAAATCCTAAAAATAAACTAGACCATCTAGTATAATTTTGTATTTTCTTTCTTCCTTCTTCCCCTTCTTTTGAAAGAGATTCAAGCGAAGGAATAGCTACAGTTAATAACTGAATAATTATCGATGCATTAATATATGGAGTTACACCCATTGCAAAAATACTAAATCTACTAAATGCACCACCAGATAGTAGATCATAAAAGCCAAACAAAGTTCCTGGTTGAGTTAAATTTGCTAATTTATTTGTGTCAATTCCAGGGACAGGAATAAAGTTTCCCATCCTGAAAATTGCTATCATTAGTAAGGTAAATATCATCCTTTGTTTAAGTTCTTTTACTTTCCAGGCATTACGTAGGGTTGATAGCACCTATATCACCTCAACTTTTCCTCCAACTGCTTCTATTTTCTCTACTGCTGATTTTGAAAATTTTGAAGCTTTAACATTCAACTTTTTATCAATATTTCCATTACCTAATACTTTAACTCCATCGTATAGTTTTTTAACTATACCTCTTTCTAATAAAGCTTCTGGAGTTACTTCAGTTCCTTCTTCAAATGCGTTTATAATATCTAAGTTAACAACAGCATATTTTTTAGCAAATATATTAGTAAAACCTCTTTTAGGTAATCTTCTGTATAATGGCATCTGACCGCCTTCGAATCCTGGTCTTACTCCACCGCCAGCTCTACCATTTTGTCCGTCTTGACCTTTTCCTGAAGTTTTACCAAGACCTGAGCCATAACCTCTTCCAACTCTCTTAGGTGCTTTTGTTGAACCTGCTGCTGGTTTTAATTCATGTAGTTTCATTTTCACACCTCCTTATTTTATGCTTCTTCTACCTTTAATAAGTAGTCAACTTTATTTATCATACCTCTTATTTGAGGAGTATCTTCATGTTCTACAGTTTTTCCTATTTTTCTTAATCCTAAAGTATTTACTGTAGCTATGTGATCTTTTTTCTTCCTATAAGACTTTTACACAATGTAACTTTAAGCTTAGCCAAGGTTAATCCCTCCTAACCTAAAATCTCTTCTACAGATTTGCCTCTTAATTTTGCAACTTTTTCAGCTGTTTTTAATCTTGACAAACCATCTATAGTAGCATTAACCATGTTTCTTGGGTTATTTGAGCCTAATGATTTAGCTCTTACATCCTTAATACCTGCAAGTTCAAGTACTGATCTAACTGGTCCACCAGCAATAACTCCTGTACCTTGAGAAGCTGGCATTATAAGAACATTTCCTCTTACAAATTTACCGTAGATTTGGTGAGGAACTGTAGTTCCAACCATTTCAACTTCAATTAAATTCTTCTTAGCATCTTCTATACCTTTTCTTATCGCTTCAGGTATTTCTATAGACTTACCGATACCAACGCCAACATGGCCATTTTCGTCTCCAACAACAACTAACGCGCTGAATCTAAAGTGTCTACCACCTTTTACGACCTTAGCAACTCTATTTATATACACAACTTTTTCTTTTAAGTTTAATGTGCTAGGATCTATTCTCATTTCTTTCCCTCCTTCACTTAGAATTGTAATCCTGCAGCTCTTGCAGCATCTGCTAGTTCTTTTACTCTACCGTGATAAATATATCCGCCTCTATCAAAAACTACATTTTTGATACCTTTTTCAACAGCCTTTTTAGCTATCATTTCACCAACAAGTTTTGCAGCTTCTTTGTTTCCGCCATTTTTAACTTCAACAGCTTTGTCTAAAGTTGAAGCAGCTACTAATGTTACTGCACTTATATCATCTACTATTTGAGCATATATGTTTTTTTCACTTCTATATACACATAGTCTTGGTATTTCTGGAGTACCAAAAACTTTTTTACGAACTCTAAGATGACTTCTTCTTCTAATCGCTTTTTTGTCTAATTTCTTAAACATTCGTTTCACTCCTTTCTACGAATTAATGACTATTTACCAGTTTTACCTTCTTTACGTCTTATATATTCGCCTTGGTATCTAATTCCTTTACCTTTGTAAGGCTCTGGTTTTCTCTTAGATCTGATAACTGCTGCTACTTCACCAACTAATTCTTTGCTTATACCTTTTACTAATACTTTTGTAGCTTCAGGTACTTCGAATTTAATTCCATCAATAGCTTTTATTTCAATTGGATGTGAATATCCAAGATTCAATATAAGTTCAGTACCCTTTAATTGAGCTCTGTATCCAACACCAACTAATTCTAATGTTTTTTGATATCCTTCATGAACACCAGTAACCATATTATTGATTAAAGCTCTTGTTAATCCATGAAGTGCTCTGTGATCTTTATTATCACTTGATCTTGTAACGATAACAGAATTATCTTCAACAGATATTGTTATATCGTTATGCATTTTTCTAACTAATTCACCTTTTGGACCTTTAACAGTAACAACGTTGTCTGGTGTTACATTTACAGTCACACCAGCTGGAATAGCTACTGGAAGTCTACCTATTCTTGACATAATCGCACCTCCTATTCATCAAACTACCATATGTAGCAGATTACTTCTCCACCTACTGCCATTTTTTTAGCTTCTTTATCAGTTACAATTCCTTTTGAAGTTGATATAATAGCTGTTCCTAATCCGTTTAATACTCTTGGTATTTCCTCACGTCTGCAGTAAACTCTTAAACCTGGTTTAGATATTCTCTTTAATCCAGTTATAACTCTTTCTTTACTTGTTCCATATTTCATTGTTATTCTTAACATAGGAACAGAACCGTCATTATATTCCTCAACATTTTTAATATAACCTTCTTCAAGCATTATATTAACTAAAGATTTTTTAATATTTGATGAAGGTACTTCAACAACTTCATGTTTAACTATATTCGCATTTCTAATACGTGTTAGCAAATCTGCGATAGGATCTGTCATTATCATTTATTTTGCCTCCTTTCGTTAACAGTTATATATTACCAGCTTGCTTTTCTACAGCCAGGAATTTGTCCTTTATATGCTAATTCTCTAAAACATATACGACATATACCATATTTCTTTAATACGGCATGTGGTCTACCACATATTCTACATCTAGTATACGCTCTTGATGAGAATTTAGGTTCTTTTTTCCACTTTTCAATCATTGATTTACGTGCCACAGTTTTCCCTCCTTTATTGAGCAAATGGCATGCCTAAGAATCTTAGTAATTCTCTAGCTTCTTCGTCAGTATTTGCAGTTGTGACGAATATTATATCCATTCCTCTTACTTTATCTATTTTATCATATTCAATTTCAGGGAATATTAATTGTTCTTTAATTCCTAGAGCGTAGTTTCCTCTACCATCAAATGATTTTGATGAAACTCCTCTAAAGTCTCTAACTCTTGGTAATGCTACATTCATTAGCTTATCTGCAAATTCAAACATCTTTTGCTTTCTTAATGTAACTTTACAACCTATTGGCATGTTTTGTCTTAATTTAAAGTTAGCTACTGATTTCTTTGCTCTTGTGATTATTGGTTGCTGTCCAGATATAATTTGTAAATCGCCAACAGCTGATTCTAAAGTTTTTGGATTGTCTTTAGCTTCTCCAATACCCATATTAATAACTATTTTCTCTAACTTCGGTACTTCCATAACATTTTTGTATCCGAACTTTTCCATTAATGCTGGAACTACTTCTTTATTATACATTTCTTGTAGTCTTGGATTCATTAATTAGACCTCCTTTCAAGTTTTAGAATGTTTCTCCGCATTTTTTGCAAACTCTTACTTTAGTTCCGTCTTCTAGAACTTTTTTGCTAATTCTAGTAACATTCTTGCATTTATCACAGTATAACATCACTTTAGAACTGCATATTGCAGCTTCTTGATGAATTATTCCACCTTGCATATTTTGCTTACTTGGTTTTTGATGTTTTGTAACTATATTAATACCTTTAACTAAAACTTTTCCAGTTTTAGGATAAACCTTTAGAACTTCGCCAGTCTTGCCTTTGTCTTTACCTGAAATAACCATTACTTTGTCATTTCTTCTAACATGCATCTTCATCCTTAGCCACCTCCTTATATTATAGAACTTCTGGTGCTAATGATAATATTTTATTAAATTCTTTATCTCTTAGCTCCCTTGCTACTGGTCCAAATATACGAGTTCCTCTTGGCATTTTGTCATCTTTTACGATAACCGCTGCATTTTCATCAAACTTTATGTATGATCCATCAGCTCTTCTTACACCTTTTCTAGATCTCACTATAACAGCTTTTACTACCTCACCTTTTTTAACAACACCGCCTGGTGTTGCACTTTTAACGCTAGCAACTATTATATCTCCGATGTTTCCCCATTTTCTTTTAGATCCACCTAATACTCTTATACACATTATCTCTTTAGCGCCAGTGTTATCAGCTACTCTTAATAATGTTTGCTGTTGTATCATGTTAAAGTACCTCCTTTCATCAATACACTACTATTTAGCTTTTTCAACTATTTTAACAAGTCTCCATCTCTTATCTTTAGATAGTGGTCTTGTTTCCATTATTTCAACTCTATCATTAATTCCAGCTTCGTTATTTTCATCATGTACTTTAAACTTTGTAGTTCTGTTTATTGTTTTTCCGTATAGTGGATGACGAACCTTAGTTTCTACAGCAACTACAATAGTCTTTTCCATTTTATCAGATACGACTCTGCCTATTCTAGTCTTTCTGTTATTTCTTTCCATTTAGTTAGAACCTCCCTTCACAGTTTACTATCTTACAGACTTTAATTCATCTTCTCTAAGGATGGTTTTTATTTGGGCAATTGACTTTTTAACTTGTCTTATTCTCATTGGATTTTCTAATTGTCCAGTAGCTAATTGGAATCTCAAGTTGAATAACTCAGCCTTTAAGTCCCCAATTTTGGCATTTAACTCTTGAGGAGTACTTTGTCTTAGCTCTTGTAATTCCCTAGCCTTCATTTACCTCACCACCCATTTCTTCAAAATCTTTTCTTGTTACGAACTTAGTCTTTACAGGTAATTTATGTGATGCAAGTCTCATTGCTTCTCTTGCTACTTCTTCAGGAACACCTGACATCTCAAATAATACTCTACCTGGTTTTACAACTGCTACCCAGTATTCTGGTGAACCTTTACCTGAACCCATACGAGTTTCAGCTGGTTTCTCAGTTACAGGTTTATCTGGGAATATTTTTATCCAAACTTTTCCGCCTCTTTTTACATATCTAGTAATAGCTATTCTGGCAGCTTCTATTTGGTTATTAGTTATCCAAGCACACTCAGTTGCTTGTAAACCGAAATCACCATAAGCTAAAAAGTTACCTCTTGTTGCCTTTCCTCTCATTCTACCACGTTGAACTTTACGATGTTTAACTTTTTTAGGCATTAACATAACTTATTCCTCCTTCCTTAAATCTAAATTGATTAAGCGTTAGCTTTCTCTTCCTTGTTTACTTTTTTTGTAGGAAGAACTTCACCTTTGTATACCCAAACTTTTACGCCTATTTTTCCATATATTGTATCCGCTTCAGCGAAACCATAATCAATATCTGCTCTTAAAGTTTGTAGAGGTATTGTTCCTTCATGATATTGTTCAGTTCTTGCTATTTCAGCTCCACCAAGTCTTCCTGAACAAGATGTTTTAATACCTTTTAATCCAGTTTTCATTGCTCTTTGAATTGATTGTTTCATAGCTCTTCTAAAAGATATTCTCTTTTCTAATTGTAGTGCTATGTTTTCAGCAACTAATTGAGCATCTGCTTCTGGTCTCTTTACTTCAACTATGTTAATTAACACATTTTTATTCTTAAGAATAGATTTTAATTCAAGTTTTAAGGCCTCAATTCCTTGACCACCTTTTCCTATAACCATTCCTGGTTTAGCAGTGTAAATGTTAATTTTAACTCTTTTTACTGCTCTTTCTATCTCAATCTTAGAAATACCTGCTGTGTAAAGTCTCTTTTTAACAAATTCTCTTATTTTGTTATCCTCTATTAGGTTATCAGCGAAGTCCTTATCATTAGCATACCACTTAGCATCCCAATCTTTGATAACTCCGACTCTTAAACCATGTGGATTTACCTTTTGTCCCACTCTACTTCCCTCCTTACGCTCTTTCTTTTACCACTAAAGTAATGTGGCTGCTTCTTTTTAATATTCTATATGCTCTACCTTGTGCACGCGGTCTAACTCTCTTAAGTGTAGGACCTTGATTAGCATATGCTTCTGCCACATATAATCTATTTTTATCTAAATCAAAATTATTTTCTGCATTAGCAACAGCTGATTTTAGTACCTTATCGATAGCCTCAGCTGATCTCTTTGGAGTATATTTTAAAATTGCAAAAGCTTCGTTGACACCTTTACCTCTTATAAGGTCAAGAACAACTGCTACTTTTGTTGAAGATATTCTTACGTAACAAGCTTTAGCTTTAGCTTCCATTGCCATTACCTCCTTCCTAAAAAACACTATCTAAGAACTGATTTTTTTCAGTATCTTTGTGTCCTTTAAATGTTCTAGTTAAAACGAATTCTCCTAATTTATGTCCAACCATATCTTCTGTTAGATATACAGGCACATGCTTTCTTCCGTCATGTACTGCTATTGTATGACCTACCATTTGAGGGAATACTGTTGAACTTCTTGACCAAGTCTTAATGACCTTTTTTTCTCCAGCTTTATTCATATCATTAATTCTTTTTAAAAGTACTTCTTCAACGTAAGGTCCTTTTTTAATTGATCTACTCACTTGAATCGGCCTCCTTTCACTAAGTTCCTAATTAAGCTAGGAAGAGAACAATAAATTCTCTCCACTATTTTCTCTTCTTAATTATCATTCTATTTGAATATTTCTTGTTCTTTCTAGTTTTGTATCCAAGAGCTGGCTTACCCCATGGAGTAAGTGGGCCTGGACGTCCAACTGGTGCTTTACCTTCTCCACCACCGTGTGGGTGATCGTTAGGGTTCATTACAGAACCTCTTACTGTAGGTCTTAAGCCCATATGTCTTGTTCTTCCGGCCTTACCTATGTTAACTAGTTCATGTGATAAATTAGAAACTGTACCTATAGTAGCTCTACATTCTATTCTAACATATCTCATTTCACCACTAGGTAATCTCAATGTAGCATAGTTTCCTTCTTTAGCCATTAACTGAGCTGAAGAACCTGCTGCTCTTACTAATTGAGCGCCTTTTCCTTTTGCTAATTCAACATTGTGAATTATAATACCTACTGGTATGTTTTTCAAAGGAAGAGCATTACCTATTTTTATATCTGCTTCTGGTCCTGATACAACAACGTCGCCAACTTTTAATCCTGATGGAGCTATTATGTATCTTTTTTCTCCGTCTGCATATACAACAAGTGCTATATAAGCTGATCTATTTGGATCATACTCAACTGTAGTAACTGTTGCTGGTACATTATCTTTACTTCTTTTGAAGTCGATTATTCTGTACTTTCTTTTAGCTCCGCCACCTTTATGACGAACTGTTATTTTACCTTGGCCATTTCTACCTGCGTTTTTTCTTCCCAATGACACTACAAGAGATTTTTCTGGCTTATCTGTAGTTACTTCTTCAAATGTAGACATAGTCATCTGTCTTCTTGAAGGAGTAGTTGGTCTAAAAACTTTAACTGCCATTGTTTTTCCCTCCTTATACTAGCTTTTCTGGCTTCCACCAATACATGCTCTCTTATAATTAAATTCCTTCAAAGAATTCTATAGTTTTGCTTTCAGCTGTTAATTTAATTATAGCTTTCTTATAGTCAGCTCTTTTTCCGAAGTGTACTCCAACTCTTTTTGGTTTTCCCATTATGTTAGCAGTTTTAACTTCGTCAACTTTAACGCCAAAAACTTCTTCAACGGCTTTTTTTATTTGAAATTTGTTTGCACTTTTTTCAACTATAAAGGTGTATTTTTTGTCTGCCATATCAGCCATACTTTTTTCAGTTACAACTGGTTTTCTTATTATATCATGGCTAGTTAATTTCATTATGCGTACACCTCCTCAATTTTAGCAACTGCTTCTTTAGTTACTATGAATTTGTTATATTTTAATAAATCATAAACATTTAGGTTGTTTACTGGTATTACAGCAACCCCCTCAATATTTCTAGCTGATTTATATGCATTTTCATCTTTATCAGATACAACTATTAAAGCTTTTTTTACATCTAAAGCTTTAAGAACTTTTGCAAATTCTTTTGTTTTTGGAGCTTCAAAATGTAAATCTTCCATAACCATCATATCTTGGTCTGCTACTTTTGAAGAAAGTGCAGATTTAAGAGCTAATCTCTTAACTTTTTTGTAATAACTTTGCTGTAATCTCTTGGCTTTGGCGCAAATACAACACCACCATGAATCCATTGTGGAGCTCTTATAGAACCTTGTCTTGCTCTACCTGTTCCTTTTTGTCTCCATGGTTTTATTCCACCACCTGAAACCTCAGCTCTAGTTTTAGCTGATTGAGTTCCTTGTCTTTTATTAGCAAGTTGTGCTACTACAACTTGATGCATAACTTCTTTATTTATTTCGATACCGAACACATTATCTGATAATTGAATATCGCTAACTTTTTGTCCTTCTCTGTTAAATAATCCTACTGTAGGCATTCCTATTTCCTCCTTTCCTCAGAAACTGTTTATTTTACCTTAACTGTATCCTTTATTAATACTAATCCTTTGTTTGGACCAGGTACTCCGCCTCTTACTAATATAACATTTTTTTCAGGCATTACTTTAACTACCTCAATGTTTAAAACTGTTACATTTTCACTTCCCATATGTCCAGGCATTTTCTTGTTTTTGAAAGTTCTTGATGGATCTGAAGATGCTCCCATTGAACCTACTGCTCTATGATATTTTGAACCGTGGCTCATTGGTCCTCTGTGGAAGTTCCATCTCTTAATTGTGCCTTGGAATCCCTTACCTTTAGAAACTCCAGATACATCTATTTTATCTCCAACATTGAATACATCAACGTTTATTTCTGCTCCTACTTCATAAGCTGAAGTATCCTCTAATCTAAATTCTCTAATGAATCTCTTTGCAGAAACACCAGCTTTTGCAAATTGTCCTTTGAATGGCTTGTTAACAAGCTTTTCTCTTATGTCTTCAAAGCCAACTTGAATTGCATTGTATCCATCTTTTTCTTCTGTTTTCTTTTGAAGAACTACGCAAGGGCCTGCTGATATAACAGTTACAGGAATTACTACTCCGTTTTCTCCAAAAATTTGAGTCATACCTAATTTTCTACCTAATATGGCTTTTTTCATTAATTACACCTCCTCAACTTATTAGCGGATCGCATAATCTGCGATCATAACAGTTCGTAATAGGACTCTATTACACTATTATAGTTTTATTTCAATATCAACACCTGATGGTAGATCTAACTTTGTTAAAGAATCTACAGTTTTAGGTGATGGACTGATTATATCAATCAATCTTTTATGAGTTCTAATTTCGAATTGCTCTCTTGAATCTTTATATTTATGTGGAGCTCTTAATATAGTAACTACATCTTTTTCTGTTGGTAGAGGTACTGGACCTGCTACTTTTGCTCCTGTTGATTTAGCAATTTCTACTATTTTCTCTGCTGTTTGATCCAAAATATTGTGTTCAAAAGCTTTTAATCTTATTCTTATTTTTTGTTTTGCCATTTTTCTTTTCCCTCCTTTTCATCGCACGCTTTACTTCTTTACGTACAACAGCGGATACTCTGTAAACTGTTCCGGGTGTTGCTTTTTTTACCTGAAACAAGACAAATAGACATTCCGTCGCCCGATTCTTGATCAAGGCTTTATATGATAAGAATTCCCCGGAAGTTCGGCAACCTCTCATCACATTACTGTTACACATTACAACTCTTTTAGTATACAATATTTTTTTTAATTTGACAAGTATTTTTTATTTTATTGAAATTATAAAGGAGAAGCGTTGATTCTTCTCCTTTATAAATACATAGCATTTTAAATAATTCAAATCAAAATGCACACTGACGGGTTACCACTAGTAAGTTTAATATTAACTATTTAACTATGCTAGTAACAACTCCAGAACCTACTGTTCTTCCGCCTTCTCTTATAGCAAATCTTAATCCTTCTTCCATTGCTACTTGAGTTATTAATTCAACGTTCATGTCTATGTGATCGCCTGGTACTACCATTTCTGTTCCTTCTGGTAATGCTATTGATCCTGTAACGTCTGTTGTTCTAAAGTAGAATTGTGGTCTGTATCCGTTGAAGAATGGTGTATGTCTTCCGCCTTCTTCTTTTTTCAATACGTATACTTGACCTACAAATTTGCTGTGTGGGTGTACTGAATTTGGTTTTGCTAATACTTGACCTCTTTCGATTTCTGTTCTTTGTACTCCTCTTAATAATGCTCCGATGTTATCTCCTGCCATTGCTTCATCTAGTAACTTTCTGAACATTTCTACTCCTGTTACTACTGTCTTTTTCTTTTCTTCACTTAGTCCAACTACTTCTACTTCGTCGCCTACGTGTAAGATTCCTCTTTCTACTCTTCCTGTTGCAACTGTTCCTCTTCCTGTGATTGTGAATACATCTTCTATTGGCATTAAGAAGTCTTTGTCTGTTGCTCTTTCTGGTGTTGGGATATACTCATCTACTGCATCCATTAACTCAAATATGCATTTTGTTTTTGATTCATCTTCTGGGTTTTGTAATGCTTCTAATGCTGATCCTGTTATGATTGGACATCCGTCTCCGTCAAATCCATATTCACTTAATAGTTCTCTTACTTCCATTTCTACTAATTCTAGTAATTCTGGATCGTCTACCATATCTGCTTTATTTAAGAATACTACTATGTGGTTAACTCCAACTCTTGATGCTAGTAGTATATGTTCTCTTGTTTGTGGCATTGGACCATCTGCTGCACTTACTACTAGGATTGCTCCGTCCATTTGTGCTGCTCCTGTTATCATGTTCTTTACATAGTCAGCATGGCCTGGGCAGTCAACGTGTGCATAGTGTCTGTTGTCTGTTTCATACTCTACGTGTGCTGTGTTGATTGTAATTCCTCTTTCTTTTTCTTCTGGTGCTTTATCTATTTCGTCATATTTTGTTGCTTCTGCTTTTCCTGCTTTTGATAATACTGTTGTTATTGCTGCTGTTAATGTTGTCTTACCGTGGTCTACGTGACCTATTGTTCCTATATTTACGTGTGGCTTACTTCTTTCAAATTTTGCTTTTGACATTTTTTCTTCCTCCTCACATTTAGTTCAAATTTATCATAAAGAAATTAAAAACTTTAATTATTTATTCTCGCTAATTACTTTTTCTTGTATGCTCTTTGGAACTTCTTCATTATGATCAAATTCCATAGAATAGTTTCCTCTTCCTTGAGTTCTTGATCTTAATGTTGTAGCATATCCAAACATTTCAGAAAGTGGTACGAAAGCTCTTATAACCTGAGCACCTGCTCTTGGGTCCATTCCTTCTATTCTACCTCTTCTTGAGTTTACATCGCCAATTACATCGCCCATGTACTCTTCTGGTGTTACAACTTCAACCTTCATTACAGGCTCAAGAAGAACTGGGTCAGCTTTACCCATAGCATTTTTAAATGCCATAGATCCAGCAATTTTGAAGGCCATTTCTGAAGAATCGAC
Organism: Haloimpatiens sp. FM7315; assembly: GCA_041861885.1. NCBI lineage: Bacteria > Bacillati > Bacillota > Clostridia > Eubacteriales > Clostridiaceae > Haloimpatiens > Haloimpatiens sporogenes. Next base: position 432,511 of record JBGVUE010000001.1, on the reverse strand, counting down.
ATCATGGTAAGATCCATCAACTAATCTAACTTTGAAGTTAATTGCAGGGTATCCAGCAACTACTCCAGTTTGTGCTGCTTCTCTTATACCATTTTCGATAGGTCCTATATATTCTTTTGGAATTGATCCTCCAACTATAGCATCTTCGAAAGTAAATCCATCATCAGTAGGTATCATTTCTATCCAGCAGTGACCGTATTGTCCACGTCCACCTGACTGTCTTACAAACTTACCTTCAGCCTTAACAGGTTTTCTGATTGTTTCTTTGTAAGCAACTTGTGGCTTACCAACGTTACATTCAACTTTAAACTCTCTTTGAAGTCTGTCAACTATTATCTCAAGGTGTAGTTCTCCCATACCTGCTATAATTGTTTGACCAGTTTCTTGATCTGTGTAAGTTTTGAATGTTGGATCCTCTTCTGCTAGTTTTTGAAGAGCTATTCCCATTTTCTCTTGACCTGCTTTAGTTTTTGGCTCTATAGCAACTCTTATAACTGGTTCTGGAAATTCCATGTTTTCTAATACTACTGGATTGTTTTCATCACATAAAGTATCTCCAGTTGTTGTATTTTTTAATCCTATTACAGCACCTAAATCTCCTGCTCTTAGTTCATCAACATCTTTTCTGTGGTTTGAATGCATTTTAACAAGTCTTCCGATTCTTTCTTTCTTGTTCTTGTTTGAATTCAACACATATGTACCACTTTCCATAATTCCTGAGTAAACTCTTGCGAAAGCAAGTTTACCTATGAATGGATCTGTTGCAATTTTGAAAGCTAAAGCTGCAAGTGGTTCATTATCATCACTTGGTCTTTCTACTTCTTCTTTAGTTTCTGGGTTAACACCTTTAATTGCAGGTACATCTAGTGGTGATGGTAAGTATTTAACTGCTGCATCTATCATCATCTGTACGCCTTTGTTTTTGTATGAAGATCCACAAATTACAGGAACTATTTCATTATTACATACACCTTTTCTGATAGTTGCGTCTATTTCTTCTATAGTTAATTCTTCACCATCAAGATATTTCATCATTAAATCTTCATCTAATTCAGCTACAGATTCAATCATTTCTGATCTGTATTTTTCAGCTAATTCTTTCATATCTTCTGGTATTTCAGTTACTTCGATTTCTTTTCCTAAATCATCTTTGTAAATTCTTGCATTATTTTCGATTAAGTCAATAATACCAATAAAGTTTTCTTCTTTTCCTATTGGTAATTGTATTGGAACTGCATTAGCATGTAGTCTTTCTCTCATCATTCTAACAGCTCTAAAGAAATCAGCTCCAAGTATATCCATTTTGTTTATATATGCAACTCTTGGTACACTGTATTTGTCTGCCTGTCTCCAAACAGTCTCAGATTGAGGTTCAACTCCACCTTTTGCGCAAAAACACCAACAGCTCCATCAAGTACTCTTAATGATCTTTCAACTTCGACTGTGAAATCTACGTGCCCTGGCGTATCTATTATGTTAATTACATGACCATTCCAGTGACATGTTGTTGCAGCTGAAGTTATAGTAATACCTCTTTCTTGTTCTTGCTCCATCCAGTCCATAGTAGCGTTACCCTCATGAGTTTCACCAATCTTATGGTTTACACCTGTGTAGAACAATATACGCTCAGTAGTTGTTGTTTTACCAGCATCTATATGGGCCATGATTCCAATGTTACGAAACTTCTCTAACGGAAATTCTCTTGCCATGTGCCTTCCTCCTTTTTATCCTACGAATAATTTAAATTTTAGAAAACTGTTTTGGCTAAGCCAAAACAGTTTTCTGCTAATATCTGTAATGTGCAAAAGCTTTGTTTGCTTCAGCCATCTTATGAGTGTCTTCTCTTTTCTTAACAGCTGCTCCAGTGTTGTTAGATGCATCTAACAATTCTCCAGCAAGTCTGTCTCTCATTTGTTTTTCTGATCTTTTTCTTGTAGCATCAACTAACCATCTTAGTCCTAAAGTCTGTCTTCTTTCAGGTCTAACTTCGATTGGTACTTGGTAGTTAGCTCCACCTATTCTTCTAGCTTTTACTTCTAGTAAAGGCATTATGTTGTTCATTGCAGTTTCGAAAACTTCTATAGCTTCTTTTCCTGATTTTTCAGCTATTGTTTCAAAAGCACCATAAACAATCTTTTGAGCAACACCTTTTTTACCATCTAGCATGATTTGATTTACTAATTTTGTTACTACTTTACTACCGAACATTGGATCTGGTAATACGTCTCTTTTTGCTATATGTCCTTTTCTTGGCACTTTTCTTCCCTCCTTAACATTAAGTATTTAAGTTCATCGGTACTCGGCTTAAGCCGCAAAGCGCTTTGTCATCCGCACAAAAGAAAAATATAATCTATATAAATGCTGAAGACATTGCACCACTAGTTAACGAACCTATTTTTGCTTAGGTCTTTTTGCACCATACTTAGATCTGCTTTGCATTCTGTTTGCAACTCCTGCAGCGTCTAAAGTACCTCTTACTATGTGATATCTTACACCTGGAAGGTCTTTTACCCTTCCTCCTCTTATAAGCACAACACTATGTTCTTGTAGGTTATGGCCTATACCAGGTATGTAAGCTGTCACTTCGTATCCATTTGTTAGTCTAACTCTAGCGATTTTTCTTAAAGCTGAGTTTGGCTTCTTTGGAGTAGCTGTTTTAACTACAGTACATACTCCTCTTTTTGTGGACACTCTTTAAGAGCTGGTGCAGTAGATTTAACTGCTACTGTCTGTCTGCCTTTTCTAACTAATTGGTTTATAGTTGGCATTGTTACACCTCCTTTAATTTTTAGCTGTATATAAAATAGTTTCTAACAATTATAATTTTAGTGTTGCTGCAACAGCAGCACCAACATCTATACCACAAAGTTTCCCAAGGGATTTCATGGTATCTATGTACACTAACTCAAGGGATCTCTCCTTGGCTAATTTAACTAAAGGCTCAATTAACTTTGCTTCCGCATCCTCTGCTATATAAACAGCCTCGCAGCGCATATTTATTATGGCCTTTTGAGTTTGCTTTATGCCTACAACTTTTTTGCCTTCAAGTTTATTAAGCATACTTAATCCCCCTTTGTCTAAGCATCACTATAAAGATAAAGCACGGAGCTCTATCTTTATAGCAAAACTACACAAAGATTATTTTATCATTTTAAAATGCAAGTGTCAATAAAATAGGACTAAGCTTCTTCATTATTTTCTGTATCTTCTTCCACATTTTGATCTTCTGCTGCTATCTGAATTCCTCTGTATTTATTCATTCCTGTTCCTGCTGGTATTAGTTTACCAATAATAACATTTTCCTTTAACCCTACTAATGGATCTACTTTGCCTTTAATAGCGGCATCTGTAAGAACTCTAGTAGTTTCTTGGAATGATGCTGCAGACAAGAATGATTCAGTAGCAAGTGCTGCTTTTGTAATACCAAGTAAGGTAACTTTTCCTTCAGCAGGTCTATTTCCTTCTTCGTTAGCTTTTTCATTTTGCTCAACAAAGTCAAAAATATCTATCATTGTTCCTGGCAATAATTCAGTATCACCAGAATCTTCTATTTTAACTTTTCTTGTCATCTGTCTTACAACAACTTCTAAGTGCTTATCGTTGATATCAACACCTTGAAGTCTATATACCTTCTGAACTTCTGATAGAAGATAGTTCTTAACTGCTTCGATTCCTTTAATTCTAACTATATCATGAGGGTTTATAGATCCTTCAGTTATTTCATCCCCGGCTTCTATAACATCCCCGTTATTTACTCTTAATCTTGAACCAAATGGTATATCGTAACTTACTTCTTCACCATCATTTGTTCTTACAAAAACTATTCTCTTTTTCTTAGTCTCTTCAACTCTTACAGTTCCAGCAACTTCACTTATAATCGCAAGTCCCTTTGGCTTTCTTGCTTCAAATAGTTCCTCAACCCTTGGAAGACCTTGAGTTATATCTGCTCCAGCAACTCCACCAGTATGGAATGTTCTCATTGTAAGCTGAGTTCCGGGTTCTCCTATTGACTGTGCAGCTATTATACCAACAGCCTCACCTATATTTATCTTTGAAGCTGTAGCCATGTTCATTCCATAACACTTAGCACAAACTCCAAATTTTGATTTACATGTAAATACAGATCTTATCTTAACCTTTTTAATACCTGCAGCAGCTACTTTTTCAGCAATAACTGAATCCATATAAGCATTTTTTGCAACTATAATTTCTCCTGTTTTAGGATCCATTATATCCTCTGCACAGTATCTTCCTGTAAGTCTTTCTTGTAAAGTTTCTATAACTTCGTTTCCTTCTTTAATTTCAGAAACTTCATAACCCTCTTCTGCTCCACAATCTTCAGTTCTTACTATAACATCCTGACTAACATCAACTAGTCTTCTTGTTAAGTAACCTGAGTCAGCAGTTTTAAGTGCAGTATCGGCGTTACCTTTTCTAGCTCCATGAGTTGAAATGAAGTACTCTAGTACGTCAAGACCTTCTCTAAAAGATGATCTAATAGGTAATTCTATAATCTTACCTGATGGGTTTGCCATAAGTCCTCTCATACCAGCTAACTGTTTTATCTGGCTCTTAGATCCTCTGGCTCCTGAATCTGCCATCATGTATATTGGATTAAACTTATCAAAGTTATCCATAAGTGCATTGGCAACATCTTCAGTGGTTTTAGTCCATCTATCTATAACTCTTTCATATCTTTCATCTTCAGATATGAATCCTCTTCTATACATCTTTTCGATTTTATCAACTGCTTTATCAGTTTCTTGAAGTAATAACTTTTTGCTTTCTGGTACTGTCATATCAGAAGTAGAAATTGTTATTGCTCCTATAGTTGAATAATGATATCCAGTAGCTTTAATCTTATCTAGCATAACAGAAGTTGTTGTAGGGCCATATTTTGCATAGCACTTATCTATTATTTTTCCTAGATTTTTCTTACTTACTAGGAAGTCTATTTCTAACTTAAATGTATTTTCATCTAAAGACCTGTCGATAAATCCTAAATCTTGAGGTATACATTCGTTGAAAATCAACTTACCTGGTGTAGTATTTATAATTCCAGTGATTTTCTCACCATCTACTATCTTTTCAAGTCTTACTCTAATTTTAGCATGTATATCAATTTGACCTACTTGATATGCCATAATTACTTCTTCAGAAGAAGAGAATACTCTTCCCTCTCCTTTAGCGCCTTCTTTATCAATAGTCAAATAATAAGATCCCAATACCATATCCTGTGTAGGAACACATACTGGTTTACCATCAGATGGTTTCATTATATTATGAGCAGCTAGCATTAAAAATCTTGCTTCTGATTGTGCTTCTACTGATAAAGGAACGTGAATAGCCATTTGGTCTCCATCAAAGTCTGCGTTATATGCTGTACATGCAAGAGGATGAAGCTTTATTGCTCTTCCTTCTACTAAAACTGGTTGGAATGCCTGTATTCCTAACCTATGTAGAGTCGGCGCACGGTTTAATAGTACTGGATGGTCAGTTATAACATCTTCAAGTACATCCCATACCTCAGGAAGCACTCTTTCCACCATTCTCTTTGCACTCTTAATGTTGTGTGCTATTCCTCTTTCAACTAATTTTTTCATAACAAAAGGCTTAAATAGCTCTAAAGCCATTTCCTTTGGAAGACCGCATTGGTACATTCTAAGTTCTGGTCCAACAACTATAACTGAACGTCCGGAATAGTCAACACGCTTACCAAGTAAGTTTTGTCTAAATCTTCCTTGCTTTCCTTTAAGCATATCAGATAGAGATTTTAATGGTCTATTTCCAGGTCCTGTTACAGGTCTTCCTCTTCTACCATTATCAATAAGTGCATCTACAGCTTCTTGAAGCATTCTTTTTTCATTTCTAACAATTATATCAGGTGCACCTAAATCCAATAGTTTTTTCAATCTATTATTTCTGTTTATTACTCTTCTGTATAAATCATTTAGATCTGAAGTTGCAAACCTTCCACCATCTAATTGAACCATTGGTCTTAAATCTGGTGGTATTACAGGTATAACATCTATTATCATCCATTCAGGTCTATTACTAGACATTCTAAAGGATTCTACAACTTCAAGTCTTCTTATTACACGAATTCTTTTTTGTCCTGTGCTAGTTTCAAGTTCTTCTTTTAACTCTTTAGAAAGTTGATCTAAATCAAGCTCATTCAAAAGAATTTTTACAGCTTCAGCTCCCATACCAGCTACAAAGCTCTCTTCACCATATTTATCTGCAGCTTCTCTATATTCTTTTTCACTTAAAAGCTGTTTCTTTAAAAGTGGTGTTTCTTTAGGATCTAAAACTACATAAGAAGCAAAGTATAAAACTTTCTCCAAAGATCTTGGGGATATATCTAATATAAGTCCCATACGTGATGGTATCCCCTTAAAGTACCATATATGAGATACTGGAGCTGCAAGCTCAATGTGACCCATTCTTTCACGTCTAACCTTTGCTTTAGTTACTTCAACTCCACACCTATCACATACAATGCCCTTATATCTTACTCTTTTGTATTTTCCGCAGTGACATTCCCAGTCTTTTATAGGTCCAAATATTCTTTCACAAAAAGTCCATCTCTTTCTGGTTTTAACGTTCTGTAATTTATTGTTTCTGGTTTTTTAACCTCTCCCCTTGACCAAGCTCTTATTTGCTCTGGAGAAGCTAATCCTATTTGCATAGCATCAAAATTATTTAATTCAAACAAGGGTACATCCTCCCTTCATAATTATGAAATTGTGGATTAATGTTCATCATTAAAATCGTTAAGTTCTAATTCACTAAAATCTTCATCAAAAGAAATATCATAGTCTTCTTCTTCTGAATTAATATCTAAATCTTCATCAGATTCTGTATCATCAGATTCTGTATCGTGAGATTCTGTGCCTTCAGATTCTATAACTTTTTGATTTTCTTCAGATTTTCCAATTCCTACCGCATTAGAATCTTCTGATCCTTCTATATTAATACCTAAATCTTCTTCTGATTTCTCATCTGGTGATTCTTTTATTTCAATTTCTTGGTTTTCATCATTTAAAACTTTAACATCTAAGCATAAAGCTTGAAGCTCTTTAATAAGAACCTTAAATGATTCAGGCACTCCTGGTTCAGGAATGTTTTCACCTTTAACTATTGCCTCATAAGTTTTAACTCTACCTACAACATCATCTGATTTAACAGTTAAAATTTCTTGTAAAGTGTAGGCAGCTCCATAAGCTTCAAGTGCCCAAACTTCCATTTCACCAAATCTTTGGCCTCCGAACTGAGCTTTACCACCTAAAGGCTGCTGCGTTACTAATGAGTATGGTCCTGTTGATCTAGCATGTATTTTATCATCAACCAAATGGTGAAGTTTTAATATATACATATATCCAACAGTAACTCTATTATCAAATGGTTCTCCAGTTCTTCCATCATATAAAGCTGTTTTTCCATCTTCTGCGTATCCTGCGTCTTTTAAGCACTTAACAATTTCATCTTCCATAGCGCCATCAAATACAGGAGTTGCTATATGCCAGCCCAATTTACTAGCTGCCCAGCCCAAATGAACCTCAAGTACCTGACCTATGTTCATACGAGAAGGAACTCCTAGTGGGTTTAAGCATATTTGAAGTGGTCTTCCATCTGGTAAGAAAGGCATATCTTCTTCTGGTAATATTCTAGAAATAACACCCTTGTTACCGTGTCTTCCAGCCATCTTATCTCCAACAGATATTTTTCTTTTTTGAGCTATATAACATCTTACAAGCTCATTAACTCCTGGTGGGAGTTCATCTCCGTTTTCTCTTGTAAACACTTTTACGTCTACAATTATTCCAGATTCACCATGAGGTACTCTAAGAGATGTATCTCTAACTTCTCTGGCTTTTTCACCAAATATAGCTCTCAACAATCTCTCTTCAGCTGTAAGTTCAGTTTCTCCTTTTGGAGTAACTTTTCCAACTAGAATATCACCGGCTCTTACCTCAGCACCTATTCTAATTATTCCTCTTTCATCTATATCCTTAAGTGCGTCATCACCAACATTAGGTATATCTCTTGTTATTTCTTCAGGTCCTAATTTAGTATCTCTTGCTTCTGCTTCATATTCTTCAATGTGAATAGAAGTAAAGATATCTTCTTTAACCAATTCTTCAGAAACAAGCATAGCATCCTCGTAGTTATAACCTTCCCAAGTTATAAAGCCCATACGAATGTTTTTACCTAAAGCTATTTCTCCAAGGTCTGTTGAAGGTCCATCTGCTAAAACAGAACCTCTTTTTACAACTTCACCTTTATAGACAATAGGTCTTTGATTTATACATGTTCCTTGGTTAGACCTTTTGAATTTCAATATTTTATATTTATCAACAGTTCCATTACTGTCTCTTTTCACTCTAACTTCGTCAGCATCAACATATACAACAGTTCCGTCGTGTCTACTTTTTGGTAGTACTCCAGAATCTACAGCAGCTTTGAACTCAATACCAGTACCTACTATAGGTGCTTGAGTTTTTAAAAGCGGTACTGCCTGACGTTGCATATTTGATCCCATAAGTGCACGGCTGGCGTCATCATTTTCAAGGAAAGGTATCATAGCTGTAGCTACTGATACAATTTGTCTTGGTGATATGTCAACTAAATCTACATCATGTCTAGATACAATCATAACATCTTCTTTGTATCTTACAGTTATCTTATCCCCAACAAAGTATCCTTCCTCATCAACTGGCTCATTAGCCTGTGCAACCAAAAATCCGTCTTCTTCATCTGCTGTAAAATATCTTATATCATTAGTAACTCTTCCAGCTTTTTTATCTACAACGTTATATGGTGTTTCAATAAATCCATATTCATTAACCCTTGCATAAGATGCAAGAGAGTTTATTAGTCCTATGTTAGGTCCTTCAGGTGTCTCAATTGGACACATTCTGCCGTAATGAGAATAGTGAACGTCTCTGACTTCAAATCCCGCTCTTTCTCTTGACAAACCACCAGGTCCTAAAGCAGATAACCTTCTCTTATGTGTAAGTTCTGATAATGGATTTGTTTGATCCATGAACTGAGAAAGCTGTGAGCTTCCAAAGAACTCTTTTATTGCTGCTGCAACTGGTCTTATATTTATTAACGCCTGTGGAGTTATGACTTCTTGATCTTGAATTGTCATTCTCTCTTTTACTACTCTTTCCATTCTAGATAAACCGATTCTAAATTGGTTCTGTAGAAGTTCTCCAACAGATCTTAATCTTCTATTACCTAAATGGTCAATATCATCAACGTTTCCAATTCCATAAGCTAAACCAATTTCATAGCTTATAGTAGCAAACATATCATCTTTTGTTATGTGCTTTGGAATTAATTTTGACATATTTTTCTTTATTTCCGCTTTAATAGTAGCTTCATCAGTATAAGCTTCTAATATTTGCTTCAATGTAGGATAATGTACAAGTTCTCTAATGTTTAATTCATCTATATTAAAATGTACATGTTCCTTTATATCTACAAAATTATTTCCTATAACTCTAATAACCTTATCTTCTACTTTAATATTAACAACATTTATACCTAAATTTTGAATGTTTTTCGCAACATCTCTTTCGATTTTCTCTCCACTTTCAACTATTATTTCCCCAGTATTTGGGTCAACAATATCTTCAGCGGCAATTTGATTTGCTATTCTTAAATTTAGAGAAAGTTTCTTATTAAATTTGTATCTACCAACTTTAGATAAGTCATATCTCTTGGCATCAAAAAATAAAGAATCTATAAGGGACATAGCACTTTCGACAGTAGGTGGTTCACCTGGTCTTAATCTCTTATATATCTCTAATAAAGCTTCCTCTGTGTTTTTAGTATTGTCTTTTTCTATGCTAGCTTTTAGTCTTTCCTCATCTCCAAAAAACTCAGTTAGCTGTAAATCTGAGCCACAACCCATAGCTCTAGCAAGAATAGTTATTGGTAATTTTCTTGTTTTGTCTATTCTTACATATATTACATCATTAGAGTCTGTTTCATACTCTAACCATGCACCTCTATTTGGTATAACAGTTGATGAAAACAATTTTTTACCTGTTTTGTCAACTGTATAAGCATAGTATACCCCTGGTGATCTAACCAGCTGGCTTACTATAACTCTTTCCGCTCCATTAATAACAAAAGTGCCCTGTTCCGTCATTAAAGGAAAATCTCCCATGAAAACTTCTTGTTCTTTAACTTCACCGGTTTCTTTATTAAATAATCTAATTTTAACTTTTAGTGGTGCTGAATATGTAGTATCTCTTTCCTTACATTCTTCTACATCATATTTAATATTATCTAGATCTAGTTTGTAACCTACAAACTCTAGAACAAGATTACCAGTGTAGTCTTGGATTGGATTTATGTCGTCAAAAACCTCTTGAAGTCCGTCATCTAAGAACCATTTGTAGGAATCTAATTGAATCTCAATTAGATTTGGTATTTCTGCTACTTCTTTAACTTTTGAAAAGCTCATTCTTGTTCTTTTACCAACCTGGATAGGATGTACCATTAAATTTCACCCCTTGTATATACTAAAATAACCATTAACATCCATTTATTAATGTTAATGGATTAAAACTTTACCATCTAAATAGTATAACCAAAACATTATTTATAATACTTATAATTTTTCATTTTCTATAAATATCAATGCATTTAGATATGATATCATAAATAGACACTGATGTCAATACTATAAATATAGTACTTTATCAGTTACAAGTATATTTTAGTTTCACTTTTTGCATTTAATTAATGAAAATTTTATAAGTTATATTTAAAAATCATTAAAACCTATATTGTATAATAAAAAATCAAAATAACCTATTTTATTTATAATTAAAGATAAAAAAAGGCACTTAAATAAGTGCCTTTTCTACAAGTGACAGTTATTATTTTATTTCAACTGTTGCTCCAACTTCTTCTAACTTAGCTTTCATGTTTTCTGCTTCATCTTTAGCTACAGCTTCTTTTAATGTTTTAGGAGCTCCGTCAACTATTTCTTTAGCTTCTTTTAAGCCAAGACCAGTTAATTCTCTAACTGCTTTTATAACTTTTATTTTTTGTGCACCAGCACTTGCTAATACAACATCAAATTCAGTTTTTTCTTCTGCTGCAGCTGATGCTCCAGCTGCTCCAGCAGCGGCTACAGGAGCTGCTGCGCTTACTCCAAATTCTTCTTCACATGCTTTTACTAGTTCGTTTAACTCTAATACTGACATTTCTTTTATAGCTTGAATTATTTCTTCTCTTGTCATTTTAAAATGCACCTCCAAATTTTCTTGAATTATTATAATTCATCGCGTTACTACGCTTGTTCTGATTCTTTTTTTCTTTAACAGCATTCAATAAGTATGCAAGATTTGATAATGGAGCTTTGAAGCTTCCAAGAAGTTTTGCAAGTAAAACTTCTTTTGATGGGATTGATGCAAGTTGCTTTATCTTCTCCTCATCATATATCTCACCTTGAACTATTCCTGCTCTAAGTTCTAATTTCTTATGTGCTTTAGAGAAATCATTTAATACTCTTGCTGGAGCAGTTGGATCTTCGTATCCAAAAGCTATTGATATAGGTCCATTTAAATGTTCAACTATACCTTCAAAACCCAATTCTTTAGCAGCAATGCTAGTTAATGTGTTTTTGTAAACTTTATACTCAACACCAGCTTCTCTTAATTTCTTTCTCAATTCTGTATCTTCTTCAACTGTCAATCCTTGATATTTTGCAAGGATAACACCTTCAGCTTTTTCAAGTTTTTCTTTTATTTCCTGAACTTTTGCTTCTTTCATTTGTCTATTGTTGCTCACAGAGTCCACCTCCTTACAGTATAAACTGTATATAAAATTAAAGTCCCTCCGCAAACACGAAGAGACCATATATCATATATCGGAATCCTCGGTAGGTTGTTAACCGTTATGCTATTGCACCTACTGTCTGCGGAATTATTACATATTCAATTAAAAGACTTTATTATTATATCACTACTAATTTTCTATGTCAAGCCAAAATTAATCTAAGACTTTAACTGGATTAACTTTTACTCCAGGTCCCATTGTGCTTGATAAAGAAACTGATTTAACATATTGTCCTTTTAATGCAGCTGGTTTTGCTTTTATTATAGCTTCCATTAAAACGTGGAAGTTTTCTAATAATTTTTCAACACCAAAAGATGCTTTACCAATTGAAACGTGAATTATAGAAGTTTTGTCAACTCTATATTCAACTTTACCTGCTTTAATTTCATTTAATGCTTTTGAAACATCAAATGTTACAGTTCCTGATTTTGGGTTAGGCATTAAACCTTTAGGTCCAAGAATTCTTCCTAATCTACCAACAACGCCCATCATATCTGGTGTTGCAACAACTACGTCAAAATCAAACCAGTTTTCACTTTGGATTTTTTGAGCTAATTCTTCAGCTCCTACATAATCAGCGCCTGCTTCTTCAGCTTCTTTAGCTTTGTCGCCTTTAGCGAAAACTAAAACTTTTACTGATTTTCCTGTTCCATTTGGAAGCACTATTGCTCCTCTTACTTGTTGATCTGCATGTCTTGGATCTACTCCAAGTCTTACAGCTAGCTCTATAGTTTCATCAAACTTAGCTTTTGAAGTTTTAACAGCTAAATCTAAAGCTTCTTGAGTTGTGTATAGCGCATTTCTATCTACAAGCTTTGAACTTTCTTGGTATTTCTTACCTATTTTTGTCATTGTTATTCCTCCTTCGTGGTATTAACGGTTTTTACCTCCCACTATAATAAAAAGGGATTAAATTACTCTTCAACAGTTATGCCCATACTTCTTGCAGTACCTGCGATCATGCTCATAGCAGTTTCTACTGTTGCTGCATTTAGATCTGGCATTTTAGTTTCAGCTATTTCTCTTAGTTGAGCTTTAGTTACTGTTGCAACTTCTTTTTGTTTGGTTCACCAGAACCACTCTCAATTCCCAACGCTTTCTTTAATAATACTGCTGCTGGTGGAGTTTTTAATATGAAACTAAATGATCTGTCTTGATATACAGTTATTACAACTGGTATTATTAGTCCTGCTTGATTTGCAGTCTTTGCGTTAAATTCTTTACAGAATCCCATAATATTAACACCGTGTTGTCCTAATGCTGGTCCAACTGGTGGTGCTGGGCTTGCTTTTCCAGCAGGAAGTTGAAGTTTTATTAAACCTACTACTTTTTTAGCCATGAATTTACACCTCCTATAATGTGGTAAATCGGATTATATCCTCCCACTTACTAACTTCATCTATTAGTATTAATCTATCTTTTTAATTTGATTAAAATCAAGTTCAACAGGGGTTTCCCTGCCAAACATATTAACTAAACCTTTCATTGTGCCTTTTTCCAAGTTTATTTCTTGGATTACAGCCACAAAGTTCTCAAGCGGACCTGATACAATCTCAACGCTCTCACCAATTTCTAAATCTATATCTACAGGTTTATCTTTTATGCCCATAGATTGAATCTCTTCTTCAGTAAGAGGTACTGGTTTTGATCCTGGTCCAACAAATCCTGTAACTCCTCTTGTGTTTCTAACAACATACCAAGATTCGTCATTCATTATCATTTTTATTAACACATATCCCGGAAATACTTTTCTTAAAGTAATTTTTGTTTTCCATCTTTTTCTTCAACTTGTTCTTCCATAGGGACCTGTATGTCATGTATTAAATTATGTAAATCTCTATTATCAATGGTTTTTTCCAAGTTTACTTTTACTTTGTTTTCATATCCTGAATATGTATGAACTACATACCATTTTACATCTTCTGGCATAATTCAAGGGGTCTGGATAACAAACCCTACCTCCTTTTTTACTTATTTAAAGAACACTAAATTAAAGAGGCTTGCAAACCCTTTATCTAATAAGCCTACAATAATTACATATATGACGCAAAATGTTATTACCGCCATAAGTGCTTTCTTGATGTCTTTCCTTGTGGGCCAAGTAAATCTCTTGAATTCAGCTTTTAAATCTACGAAAAAGCCTATTAATCCTTTTTGCTCTGAGATTTTGCTTTTAAATCACCATTACTCGCCATGTAATTCACATCCTTATTATTTCAATAAAACATACTATTTTGTTTCTTTATGAAGTGTATGTTTATGGCAGAATTTGCAGTATTTATTCATTTCTACTCTGTCTGGATTGTTTTTCTTGTTCTTCATTGTATTGTAATTTCTTTGTTTGCACTCTGTACAAGCTAAAGTTACTTTAACTCTCATTATTTACACCTCCCGATTTACGTATATATAGAAACGTAAAACGCATACTTATATTAGTTATCACGTTTAAAAAACATTTCCTAAAATCAGCAACATAATCTAAATATACTATTAAATGTAATCATGTTCCATTGCAGTGTAGTTTCACTTTTTATGCTACCTAGTTAATTTATCACAACTTAGTGCATATGTCAACATAGGACTTTTTTAAAATATCTTCTTATAAAGTAATTTTATAATACTTTACCCAATTTTTAAAAAGTATATGCTTTTTGTTGCTTAAGTAAAGCCTACAAAATTAATTTTTAAAGGACTAGGTCTAGAGGCCTAGTCCTTAATTTCTATTTAATATTAACTAATAATATTAACTATTTAACTATGCTAGTAACAACTCCAGAACCTACTGTTCTTCCGCCTTCTCTTATAGCAAATCTTAATCCTTCTTCCATTGCTACTTGAGTTATTAATTCAACGTTCATGTCTATGTGATCGCCTGGTACTACCATTTCTGTTCCTTCTGGTAATGCTATTGATCCTGTAACGTCTGTTGTTCTAAAGTAGAATTGTGGTCTGTATCCGTTGAAGAATGGTGTATGTCTTCCGCCTTCTTCTTTTTTCAATACATATACTTGACCTACAAATTTGCTGTGTGGGTGTACTGAATTTGGTTTTGCTAATACTTGACCTCTTTCGATTTCTGTTCTTTGTACTCCTCTTAATAATGCTCCGATGTTATCTCCTGCCATTGCTTCATCTAGTAACTTTCTGAACATTTCTACTCCTGTTACTACTGTCTTTTTCTTTTCTTCACTTAGTCCAACTACTTCTACTTCGTCGCCTACGTGTAAGATTCCTCTTTCTACTCTTCCTGTTGCAACTGTTCCTCTTCCTGTGATTGTGAATACATCTTCTATTGGCATTAAGAAGTCTTTGTCTGTTGCTCTTTCTGGTGTTGGGATATACTCATCTACTGCATCCATTAACTCAAATATGCATTTTGTTTTTGATTCATCTTCTGGGTTTTGTAATGCTTCTAATGCTGATCCTGTTATGATTGGACATCCGTCTCCGTCAAATCCATATTCACTTAATAGTTCTCTTACTTCCATTTCTACTAATTCTAGTAATTCTGGATCGTCTACCATATCTGCTTTATTTAAGAATACTACTATGTGGTTAACTCCAACTCTTGATGCTAGTAGTATATGCTCTCTTGTTTGTGGCATTGGACCATCTGCTGCACTTACTACTAGGATTGCTCCGTCCATTTGTGCTGCTCCTGTTATCATGTTCTTTACATAGTCAGCATGGCCTGGGCAGTCAACGTGTGCATAGTGTCTGTTGTCTGTTTCATACTCTACGTGTGCTGTGTTGATTGTAATTCCTCTTTCTTTTTCTTCTGGTGCTTTATCTATTTCGTCATATTTTGTTGCTTCTGCTTTTCCTGCTTTTGATAATACTGTTGTTATTGCTGCTGTTAATGTTGTCTTACCGTGGTCTACGTGACCTATTGTTCCTATATTTACGTGTGGCTTACTTCTTTCAAATTTTGCTTTTGACATTTTTTCTTCCTCCTTACATTTATAAATAAACTTACCCTGGTGTGTTGTATACATATGTTACCTGGAGCCCATAACCGGGATTGAACCGGTGACCTCCACCTTACCAAGGTGACGCTCTACCAACTGAGCTATATGGGCAACTATTTAAGAGCGAGAAACGGGCCTCGAACCCGCGACCCCCAGCTTGGGAAGCTGGTGCTCTACCAACTGAGCTACTCCCGCTAATTCTACATATTTAACACAATATTATTTATACCAATTATTAATTTTACTATTGTAGTATTTCTTTGTCAATATTATTTTTTATCTTTAGCAAGACATTTTTCAAGTTTTCTCTTAACCCTTTGAAGTGCGTTGTCTATAGACTTAGCATGTCTGTCTAAATCGCAGGCAATTTCTTGATAAGATTTACCGTCTAAATAAGACATAAGTACTTCCATTTCAAGGTCTGAGAGTATCTGACCTATTTCATTTTCTATATAATTTACTTCTTCTCTACTAATTACTAACTCTTCAGGGTCTGTTACCTTAATACCAGATAATATATCTAATAAAGTCCTATCAGATTCTTCATCATATATAGGCTTATTTAAAGATACATATGTATTTAATGGAATGTGTTTCTGACGAGTTGCTGTTTTTATTGCAGTAATTATCTGTCTTGTAACACATAGCTCAGCAAAAGCTTTAAAAGAGGAAAGCTTATCTGGTTTAAAATCTCTTATAGCCTTATATAAACCTATCATACCTTCCTGATATATGTCTTCCTTATCTGCTCCTATAAGAAAATATGACTTAGATTTTGCTTTTACAAAATTCTTGTATTTATTTATAAGATATTCTTGAGCTGAAACATTCCCTTTTTTAGCTTCCATGACAACTTCTTCATCTAATTTGTTTTCAAATGAAAGAATTTCCTCTCCAGCACCGAGCTTTTTTCCACTCAAATCCCCTCCAAGTAAAATATACAACCACACATTCAATTATACCTTAACAATTTTTCGTTAGTCAAGTAAAATCAATTATTTCTGCGAATTTTTTCAAGTTTTTCCAATGTTTCTTCATCCACAAAATCTTCAAGCCAATTTCTTTTTTTACTGTATTTTTCTTTCGTCCTTTTAGCTATTTTATTCTTTATATTGTTAACTTCAACTTTAAATTCCAAAGAAGACATTCTAGTGGCTCCTCTTTGAAAAATAAGTTGTTGCTCTAAAGAATCAGAGGTTACAACCAATACATCTTTTTTTCTACCTATGTTGTTTACATTTTTTTCAATAAAGCTATCTGCCGTTTCCCCTTCCTTAGTAAAAACAACTATGACACTTCCTATTTTTTCTTTTTTTCAATACTCCCCAGAACTTTGTGGGCATCGAATACAATAAAAACCTTGTATCCATTATAAACAGCATACTCCTGTATAATATCTATAAGTCCTGCCCTTGCTATTTCAAAGCTTTGATCTTTTAATTTTCTAAGTTCCGACCAGCTATTTATTACATTATAGCCATCTATATATACGTACCTCATTTTATTCTTTGTTTTAATATCTCATACATTATTATTCCCCCTGCTACAGAAGCATTTAGGGAATTAATTTTACCTGTCATAGGAATTTTCACTAGCAAGTCACATTTTGATTTTGTAAGTTTAGATATTCCCTTACCTTCACTTCCTATAACCAAAGCCACTGAGCCAGATAAATCTGCTTGGAAACAGTAATCTTTACCATGCATATCAGCTCCATATATCCAAACTCCATTGTCTTTCAATTCATCAATAGCCTTATTTATATTTGTAACCTTTGCTATTTTAACGTGTTCAACAGCTCCTGCTGAAGATTTATAAACTGTAGGGGTAACGCCAACATTTCTTCTCTTTGGTATTATTATTCCATGAACTCCACAAACTTCAGCAGTCCTAATTATAGAGCCAAAATTGTGAGGATCTTCAATTTCATCTAATAGAATTATAAAAGGCTTCTCATTTTTTTCTTTTGCTGAGTTTAATATATCTTTTACATCACAGTATTCAAAGGGAGTTACTATAGCCATAACACCTTGGTGAGATCCTGTCTCGGACATACTATCTAACTTTCTTTTATCTACTTCTTTTATAACTATATTCTTATCCTTTGCAAGCTTTATTAAAGTGTTAATACTTCCTGATTTTTCACCCTTTGAAATCAATAAATATTCTATAGTGGTGCTACCTGATTTCAAAGCTTCAATTACTGCATTTCTACCCTCTATTAAATCTTCTCTATCTTCACTTCTAAACTTATCTTCTCTTCTTGATTTATCTTCTCTTCTTGATTTATCTTCTCTTCTAAACTTCTTATCTTCTCTTTCCACGAACACACTTCCCTTCCATTTATACGTACTTTATCTTTTTATTTTTTAAAACCATACTGAACATTTTACTATAACAAAGACACAATATAAAGCTTATATTTAGATGTCTAAATATAATTTTCTCATTTCATTAATTTTCCCGCAGCTCATCTTTCCCTCAGTACAGCTTCCTTTAAGACAACTTGGCCCTGCGTACTTAAATAATACTGGTGCAACTAGTTTTACTTGTTTTAACATTTCACTTGCAAGAGCACGTATTTCCCACTGAGCTCTACTACAGCATCTATGTCTAAAGAAATTCATAAGACTTCTGGCATTCATAGTAACAACTATCTTAGTTTCACAAGCATTTGGAAAAACGTATCTGGCATCCTCAATGGCTTTCTTTTCTGCAGCAGAATTTGTCATTCCTTCATTTACGTACTTTTCCTTAAGCCTGTCCGAAAGCATATTGTATGCCTCTTGACACTTTTCCATGGTTTCAATAAAAATTTTTTTAGCTTCCTCATCCGCTTTCACGCTATCTGGGATTACATACTCAAATTGTTTTAACTTTACATACCTTTGGCTTTGCTGAGAAAAAGAAGCTATTCTGTGTCTTACTAACTGATGAGTTAAACTTCTTGACACTCCTTCTATAGCAAAAGTAAAACTTACATGTTCTATAGGTGACTCATGTCCATAAGAAACTAACATGTTTAAAAATTTTTCAGTATTTTCTTCAGTTAGTTTTTCTGCTATTTCATCTATCCCTGATGCACTATAGCAAAGTTTTGCAGCAGCTGCTATAACCCTTTCAGGATTAGGAGTATATTCTATTAATTTAACCTTTAACGCCATATCAAATTCTCCTTTATTCTAAGCAATAGTTTTTTCTAAAATTTCATTTAATCTTTCTTTCTTGTCATTTAAATAAAGATAACCAATTAAAGCTTCAAAACCAGTGGCTATCCTATAGTCTTGAACATCTGCATTTTTCGGAGTAGTTCCGGATTTAGTGTTTCTTCCTCTTTTATATACACTAAGTTCTTCTTCTGTTAAAATATCTAATAATTTTTTCATTATATCACTTTGGGCCTTTGCTTTTACATATGTAACAGCTTTTACGTGAAGCTTATGCACAGACATAGATCTATTTTTATCTATTAAGTATGCTCTAATAAACACTTCGTATACAGCATCTCCTATAAAAGCTAAAACCAAAGGATTTAACTGTCTTATATCTGATTCTTTAAATTTATCTTTCAAAATATCAAATTCCATATCCTTCTCCTTATGTATTTTTTACATTTTATTTTTTATTCTAGTAAATGAGCTCTGTCTATATTATAACATGACCTAATTAATTTTATAAAAAATTTCACTCCTATACTTTTTTATATAAGAGTGAAAAAATACCAATATTTAATTTATTTTAAATGCCATCTTACTCCCTTTGGAGTATCCTCTAAAATAATTCCTCTAGAATTTAATTCATCTCTAATTTGGTCAGCTAAAGCCCAGTTCTTTTCTTTTCTCGCCTTTTGCCTATCTTCTATTAATTTTTCAATTTTCTCCTCTAAAGAACCCTTTGTACTGTCCTGAAGTATACCAAGAGGGCTTCCTAATTCTCTTATTAGCTCCAAAGCATCATTTACTATTTTCTTAGAGGAATTGTTATTTAAATTTAAATTGATATCTTTTACAAGGTCAAAAATAACAGATATTGCGTCTGCAGTATTAAAATCATCATCCATTTTTTCTACGTATTTATCTCTATAACTTTGAAGTTTTACTTCAAAATCTTTTTCATCCTTAGAATTATTGTTATCTTTTATCTCTAAAAGTAAGCTTTCTAAGTTGCCTATAGTATTATATATTCTCTCAACTGATGATTTAGCTGATTCTAATAAATCTTTGCTAAAGTTTAGCTGATTTCTATAATGAGCTGAAAGCATGAAAAATCTTATAACATCTTTAGAATACATTTCTAAAACTTCTCTTGCAGTAAAGAAATTGTTAAGTGATTTAGACATCTTTTTATTGTCAATGTTTAAGTAAGCTGCATGCATCCAGTAGTTAACAAATTTTTTACCTGTCCTTGCCTCACTTTGAGCAATTTCATTCTGATGATGAGGAAATATTAAATCCATTCCGCCACCATGTATATCAATAGTTTCACCTAATAAATCGTGAACCATACAAGAACATTCTATATGCCACCCAGGCCTACCTTTTCCCCATGGACTCTTCCAAGAAGGTTCACCAGGTTTTTCACTTTTCCATATGGCAAAATCCATAGGATCTTTTTTTCTCTCATCTACACTGATTCTTGCACCAGCTTGTAAATCTTCGATGTTTTGTCCTGAAAGTTTACCATAGTCTTTAAACTTTTTAGTGCTAAAATAAACGTCTCCCTCAACTTCATAAGCATAACCCTTATCTATTAAATCAGAAACGAATTTTATTATATTATCCATAAATTCTGTAGCTCTTGGATTAGTAGTGGCTCTTTCAATATTTAGTCCATCTGCATCTTTGTAGTATTCTTTTATAAATCTATCTCCCAATTCCTTAACAGTAATGCCTTCTTCATTTGCCCTTTTTATCATCTTATCATCTATATCAGTAAAATTTTGAACAAAGTTGACTTTATATCCTCTATATTCTAGGTATCTTCTGATAGTGTCAAATATGATAAAAGTTCTAGCATTTCCTATATGAAAAAAATTATACACTGTAGGACCACAAGCATACATTTTTACTTCACCAGGATTTATTGGCTTAAATTCTTCTTTTTTCTACTCATAGTATTATATATTTTCATAAAATTCCCTCCTTACAACAAATATCCCTTTTAATTTAATATTCTTAACCAATTTTGGTATCCTTAAATAAATATTCTCTAACTCTTTGTATTATATCATGAAGGTCTATAATCTCAAGGTCTTTATCACTTCGTTTTTTGAATTCAACCTTGCCTTCTTCTATTTTCCTGCCCACAGTTATTCTAATTGGAATTCCCATTAAATCTGCATCCTTAAATTTAACTCCAGCTCTTTCATTTCTATCATCCAAAATAACATCTATATTTTCAGCTTTTAATTTCTTATATATCTCCTCTGAAGTTTTCATTTGTTTTTCATTCTTATAAACAGCAGGAATGACAATTACTTTATAAGGAGCAACTAAAACTGGCCATATAATACCATCCTCGTCGTGATTTTGCTCTATTATAGCTGCCATAATTCTTGTAATTCCTAGTAGGTACCTTCCCATAACAAAAGGGTTTTTAGACATGACTCCTAACTTCGATATACTTCCTAACTCTATTGCATTTACTATAGAAATTGGCTTTCCACAGTTTTTGCATCTATCTCCCTCTACAGCCTTTCTAAAGTCTCCAAGCTCTCCTTTAAAATCTCTTTCGTAGTTTACATTGCAATAATGATATCCAGTTTCATTACCACCTACAATAAAATTATGCATATTTTTAACTTCTTCATCTACAAAAAGATAGTTAACCCTTATACCTATTGGTCCTGCAAAACCAACTTCTGCGCCTGTAGCTTTTTTTACCATAATTGAATCTGCCATCTCTAAGAAAGATTCTTCACCTAATGCCCTTTTGACTTTCTCCTCACTTACTTCTCTATCCCCTCTTACCATAACTGCTAAAACTTTATCATCTGCTCTATATATAATTGTTTTAGCAAATTTATCTGAAGTTGTATTAAAGAATCTAACTAAATCCCCAATGGTTCTAGCCTCTGGGGTTTCTATCTTTTTTAATTCTAGCATTTCTTCATTATTTGAAACCTCTGGAGTAGATTCAGTTATCTCTAAACAAGAAGTTTTAAAGCAAGAAGGACAAAAAGCTATCCTTTCATCTAAAATCTCCGATTTAATCATAAATTTTAGATTCTCTTCTTTCTTTGATGCTTTTAATCCTCCATTAACACACATCACTTCAAGGGAACATCTTTTAAATATATTTTTATAAGCTTCTTTCATTTTATTGTATTGAAGCTCTAAGCCCTTATAATCTTTGTCAAAGCTATAGGCTTCTTTTATGATAAATTCCCTAGATTTAATGGGTCCAAACCTTGGTCTTCTCTCATCTCTTATTCTGGATTTTATTTCATAAAAGTTTACAGAAAAATTCTTACGCATACTTATTTCATTTCTTGCTATATCCATAAAAACCTCTTTTAAAGAAGTTCCAATGCAAAATTCCTTATCATTTCTGTCTTTAATTTTAAAAATTTCTTCTTGAAACTCATTTAACTCTGAGGATTCCTCCACAAGTTCCAAAGGGATTATAGAGGATGTCATAATTTCTTGACACCCTATATTATCCATTTCTTCTCTAACTATAGCTTCTATATTCTCTATGACCTTAATTCCCATTGGCATAAAATTATATATACCATATGCTATTTTTCTCATCATCCCTGCCCTTAAAAGCAGTTCATGACTTTTAGGTTCTATTTCCTTTGTAACTTCCCTTAAAGTATTAATAAGCATATTTGACATTCTCATATTTTAATTTCCCCAAAAATTCTAATACGCTCTTCCAAAGTAAACCATATGCTTAGCTTTTTTGCCACAACATACGCAGGTATCTGATATTTCTTCTTGCTCAAATGGAATACATCTTGATGTTGCACCAGTTACTTCTTTAATTTTATCTTCACATTCTCTGTCTCCGCACCACATAGCTTTTACAAATCCAGGCTTTGTTTCAACAGTTTTACAGAACTCATCAAAGTCTTTTGCTTCATAAGTTTTTTCTACAGTATTTTTTCTAGCCTTTTCTAATAAATTGCTTTGTACTTCATCTAAAAGTAAAGTTATTTTATCTTCAATTTCATCTAAAGATACTACTATCTTCTCTAAAGTATCTCTTCTTGCAAGTACACATTGATTTTTTTCTATGTCCTTTGGTCCCACTTCTAATCTAACTGGAACGCCCTTCATTTCATATTCTGCAAATTTCCATCCTGGCATCTTATCTCTTGCATCTAATTTAACCTTGCAAATATTAGATAATCTATTTTTTAATTCCTCAGCTTTTTCAAGTACTCCTTCTTTATGCTGCGCAACTGGCACAATTACGACTTGAACTGGAGCTATTTTTGGAGGAAGCACTAAACCATTGTCATCTCCGTGAACCATTATTACAGCACCAATAAGTCTTGTAGTCATGCCCCAAGAAGTTTCATTTACATATTGCAATTTACCATTTTTATCTGAATACTGAATATTGAAAGCCTTAGCAAAATTATCTCCAAAGTTATGAGAAGTACCAGATTGCAATGCCTTGCCATCGTGCATTAAACTTTCAATTGTATAAGTTGCTTTTGCCCCTGCAAATTTCTCTTTTTCAGTTTTTTGACCTTTAATTACTGGAATAGCTAAAACTTTTTCACAAAAATCTGCATATAAATTTAATATATTTATTGTTTCATTTTGAGATTCTTCAGCAGTTGCATGGACTGTATGTCCTTCTTGCCACAAAAATTCTGTAGTTCTTAAAAATGGTCTTGTAGTTTTTTCACATCTAACTACAGAACACCACTGATTGTATAGCTTTGGAAGATCGTTATAAGATTGAACTATTTTAGCATAGTGCTCACAAAATAGAGTTTCTGAAGTTGGACGAACACATAATCTCTCAGTTAATTCCTCTTCACCAAAATGAGTAACCCAAGCTACTTCTGGAGCGAAACCCTCTACATGATCTTTCTCCTTTTTAAGAAGTGACTCTGGAATAAACATAGGCATATATACATTTTCATGTCCAGTAGCTTTAAATCTAGCATCTAAATCTTTTTGTATATTCTCCCATATGGCATATCCATAAGGCCTTATTATCATACAACCTTTTACACTTGCATAATCAACTAATTCAGCTTTTTTCACAATATCTGTATACCACTTAGCAAAATCTACATCCATTGAAGTAATTGCTTCAACCATTTTTTGTTTTTACCCATTATAAATCTCCTCCATTTATTTAAATATATATTTATCCTAAGAATAAAGACTCCACATTATAGAGTTTAAAAATAGATATAAAAAAACCCACCCTAAGATTAGGGCGAGTTTTATCGCGGTACCACCTAAATTTGTACTCAATAAAATAACGGCTCTCACCGGTAGCTATTAACTACAGCTCCAAAGTAGGTTCGAAACAGATGAAAATCTTTCAGCCTTGGACTTTCTCTCTTTAAATTGTCTCTACTAATCTTTTTCATAGCACTACATACAATATTACTTTTACTTATATAATATACTTATTGTATGGGAATATGTCAATAGTGCAATTTATAAATCAAATTTTCACCAAAGACTAAATCCTCTGGGGTAGTTATTTTTATATTGTCATAACTACCTTGATATAAGTATACCCTATAACCATATCTCTCTACAACCATAGTATCATCGGTAACAAACATGTTTTCCTCTTTGAGCTTATGATGACACTTTAGTATTAAATCATATTTAAAAACCTGCGGGGTCTGAACTAAAAAAGTTCACTTCTTTTCAAAGTTCCCTTTGAAAATCCATTTTCATCTTTTACCTTCACTGTATCTTTAGAAGGAACTCCAGAGGCAGCTGCTCCATAGAGCCTTGCATACTCTATCCCCTGTTTTATTGTATTCTCTTCAACAAAGGGTCTCGCTCCATCATGAATCAAAACTATATCAGCACTAGATATAGCCTCTAGACCTTTTAAAACAGACTCTTGTCTTTCATTTCCACCGGCTACTATCTTTGACACTTTATTAAAACCATACTTGTCTACAACTTCTTTTTTACAGTAGTTTATTTCACTTTCAGAAGCAACTACTATTATATTGTCAATAGCTTGGCACTTTGAAAAAGCTTTTAAAGTGTAGTATAATATGGGCTTTCCATCTATGTCAATATATTGTTTGTTTATGCCGGCTTTCATTCTAAGCCCCTTGCCTGCCGCTAAAATAATAGCGTAATTTCCACTCATATTTATCCCTTCCAAGCAAATTAATTTTCTTTTGGCTTTGCAAATATCATTCTACCTGCTGCAGTTTGAAGCACAGAAGTAACAACTACGCCTCTTTCCTCTCCAATGTATCTTCTGCCACCTTCTACAACAATCATAGTTCCATCATCTAGGTATCCAATACCTTGGCCTGATTCTTTACCATCTTTTACTATTTGCATTACCATCTCTTCCCCTGGTAAAAGCATTGGTTTAACAGCATTAGCTAACTCATTTATATTAAGCACATCAACGCCTTGAAACTGAGCTACTTTATTTAAATTATAATCATTTGTTATTACTTTTCCATCTAAAACCTGAGCAAGTTTTAAAAGTTTACTGTCTACTTCAGCTATTTCCGGGAAATCTCTTTCGGAAATTTGTACATCGATTTTTAGTTCTTTTTGAATCTTATTTAATATATCAAGTCCTCTTCTACCTCTATTTCTCTTAAGTGAATCAGAAGAATCTGCAATATGTCTAAGTTCCTCTAGCACAAAATTAGGAATTATTAAAGTTCCTTCTACAAACCCAGTTTGACATATATCAAGTATACGACCATCTATAATTACAGAAGTATCCAAAACCTTAGGTGTACCCTTGTAAGGATTCTTGCTTTTCTTTTCTTTGGACATATTTACCTTTTTTAAACTAGAAAAAAAGTTTGTAATCTCTTCCCTCTTTTTTACTGAAATATTAGCTCCTAGTGCAGCCATAACTACAGCTATTACAATGCTTACAATAGTTCCTAAAGGCCCAAAATTAGAAAAAGTAGATGTTATTAATACCGAAATAACAAGGCCAATAATAGCTCCTACAGTTCCAAATAGAATTTCATTAGCTGGAATTCTTTGGAAGTTATTCTCAACATATTCCATTACCTTCATTATTAAAGAATTAATTACCGGAGATAATAAATACATAATTATTCCAAATAATAAAATACAAATAATAATAAATAAAGCTGACAATGTTGTACTTGACTTAAAGTATGACAATTTACTTATATAGCTTGTTTTTAAAAGTTGTGATCCTATAATAAATCCTAATATTAGTCCTATTATAGTAAATAGTATTCTTAATATTTTTTTAACACACTTTCACCTCCTATGAATTATATCTATATATACATTATTATCATAATTTACTATTTTAAATCCTATTATACTTAATATATATTAATAATTGTTACATTTCAATTAATTTAACAAAGTATTAATATTTTAAAAAGCATAAAATCCCCCTATAATTTATTTTTATTTTCTATTACTATATAGCTAAGATGTTTGCTGCTATTTTTTCAAATACACTCTATGAGTTATTGACAACTTTGTATAAAAAAACTATAATTACATTAAGAATTAAGAATTTTCTTGAATTTTTTATAAGGGGTTGAACTTCATGAAAGATGTTATATTTGATGATTTCCAAAATTCAGTATATGAATCTTTACTAAGACACAAAAGCATTTTAGATATAATGAGTAAGCTTCAGGAATCTGAAGCAAGAATTAACAGAGCTGTAACAAAATCAGTAACTAACTGTGGTTGTATAAAAATTGAAGCAGAAAAACAAAAACTTCCTGATAACTACGAAGACCTTCAGTCCTTAGATGATTTACTTAATACCCATCTAAAGGGAAAAATGTGCAATAATTGTAGGGATGTAATAGAAAAAGAGATTGGAAACAATTTATTTTACCTAACATCTTTATGTAATGCACTGGATTTAAACTTATATGATATACTCCTAAAAGAATACAATAGAATCAACACTCTCGGAAAATTTTCTTTAAAATAGAAATTATAGCACGAAATATTAAATATTTTGTGCTATATTTGTTTATCTATAATAAATTGTTCCCTAAGCCTTCTAAGACCATTTTTAATTGCCTTTGCCCTTGCCTCACCTATGCCCTCTACATTGTCTAATTGTTCATAACTTGCTTCAACAACTGCCTTTAACTCTTTAAAGTTATTTACTAAATTTTCTATTACATTTGCAGGTAATCTAGGTATTCTATTTAACATCCTGTATCCTCTTGGAGATATTAGCGTATCTACTAGTGGGACTCCTGTGTATCCTAATAATTTAGATATGGCATCTAAATCAAGTAATTCTTCTGAAGACATATTTTGAAGATGTTTATATATATCGTTAAAATCCATATCACTTTCACAGTAATCTCTTATTAACAGTATTCCATCTTCCTCAACATTTTTTATAAGTTCATTTAGCTGCATGGAAATAAGTCTTCCTTCATTTCCAAGCTCACAAATGTACATCTCAATTTCCGCAACTATCCTCATAACCATTTCTGTTCTTTGAATAGCTGTTAAAACATCAAATAAAGTAGCTAAATCTTGAAATTCTAAAACATTTAAATTGCTTACCGCTCTATCTAGTACAGACACATATTTTTCTAAGGTCTGAAGTGCTTGATTTGCCCTTGCAAGTATTGCACTACTATCTCTTAACACGTATTTTATACTATCCTTATAAACTGTAATTACATTTCTCCTTTGAGAAATTGCAACTACAACAGAACCCGTTTGCCTTGCAATTCTATGAGCTGTTCTATGTCTAGTACCTGTTTCAAAAGTAGGTATTGAGGACTCTGGTATAAGCTGAGCATTTGCAACTAATATTTTCTTTAAATCACTACTTACGATTATAGCTCCATCCATTTTGGCAAGCTCATATACATAAGATGGGCTGTAATCAGAATTTATATTAAATCCTCCATCTACAAGCTCCAAAACATCCTCCCTGTCACTTAATACTATAAGACCCCCTGTTTTCGCTCTTAATATATTCTCTAATCCTTCTCTTAACTGGGTTCCTGGTGCCATTATTTTTAATATGTCCATTAATTCTTTATCTTTTTTTAATCTCAACTTCACTCACCCTTATCTAAAAAACTTTACTTATCGCTTCTTTTAAAGAAGATACGCCTAAGGAATTTATATTATCATTTAATATCTTTTCCATATTTCTTCGTGGTATAACAATATTTTCAAAACCCATTTTACTTGCTTCATTTACTAATTTTTCACAGTAAGATATAGGTCTAACCTCAGAGGTTAATCCTACCTCACCTACAACAACCATTCTATTTAACTTAAAAGCCCTTCCTGTAGCACTTGACACTAAAGCTAAAGCCAACCCTAAATCTCCAAAAGTACCTTCTATGTTTAATCCTCCAACCACATTTATATATACATCGTATTTATAAAAAGGAATCCTCAGTTTCTTCTCTAAAACTGCAAGTATTAAACTAAGACGAGAATTTTCTATACCTACTGCAGTTCTTCTTGGCATGGGAGAATTAGTCTCACTTACTAGAGCTTGTATTTCAACTAATAAAGGTCTAGTTCCTTCTATTACTCCAATAACTGCTGAACCTTCTTGATTAAAATTAGTCTCTTCAAGAAATACTTCGGATGGATTGTATATTTCCTTAAGACCTATATCTCTCATTTCAAAAACTCCTATTTCACTAGTAGTCCCAAAACGGTTTTTCATGGTCCTTAGAATTCTAAATTCTTGGGTTCTTTCACCTTCAAAATACAAAACTGTATCCACCATATGTTCTAAAACCCTAGGCCCTGCAAGTTCACCTTGTTTAGTAACATGGGCAACGATAAAAAACGGAATATTTTTCCCCTTACCTATCCTCATAAGTTCATTAGAACAATGCCTAACTTGAGACACACTTCCAGGTGCAGAGGAAATTTGACTATTAAATAAAGTTTGAATGGAATCAACTATTACAAAAACAGGGTCTACATCTTCAACATGTTTTTTTATAGAATCAATATCTGTCTCTGAAACTATAAAAAGATTAGGAGAAGAAGTTGAAAGTCTATCCCCTCTCATTTTTATCTGTTCTTCTGACTCTTCACCAGATACATAAAGCACTTTTCCATACTTTGAAGCAATATTACTGGCAGTTTGAAGTAAAAGTGTAGATTTTCCAATACCCGGATCTCCTGAAATTAAAACCAAAGAACCTTTTACAAGACCTCCTCCAAGTACTCTATTTAATTCCCTTATGCCGGTATCTAATCTCTCATATTCACTAGACTTTATATTAACTATGCTCTTTGGCATACTTTGAGTCTCTATCTTCGAAGCTATATTACTCTTTGAGGTATCTTTAACCTCTTCAACAAAGGTATTCCACGCTCCACAATCTGGACATCTTCCCATCCATTTTGGAGACTCATATCCGCATTTTTCACATACAAAAATATTTTTTAATTTACCCATATGATATTTCTCCTAAAGCTTCTTTTCTACATCAATTTTATATAATTAATAAAGAAAAAAACCACATTAAAAAACGTGGTCATTTAATCATCTAAAAATACATTATATACTTATTTCTTTACAATATCTACTATTCTAACGCAAATTTACTCATTTATAGTATAATATTTTATATTTTTTATTTTTTTAATTATTAGTTTAATCTTTAATCTTCTTTTTCAGTTTCACCCTGAATTTTTGTAAGCTTTTTACTCTTATTTTTATCCTTTGAAATAACAGCCGCAGCAATTAGCCCTAAAACCAACAGTATCCTTTTTTCTTCATATTAACACCTCCACCAGTTTATTATAACATATGAGCTATCTCCGGTAACACAAAAGAAATCACTTTACCTATATAATTATTACCTTAAAATTCTGCTTTAAACCTAATTGTCTTTCTTTGTAAATATTAATTCTCCATCTTTTCCTTCAACTATTACTTTATCTCCCTTTTGTACATTTCCTTTTAATATTTCCGTAGATAGTCTGTCCTCAACAACCTTTGTTATCTCTCTTCTTAAAGGTCTTGCTCCATAAGTTGAATCAAATCCCTTTTTAGCAAGTATGCCCTCTGCCTCATTATTAAATTCAATATCTATCTTTTGGTAATTTAATCTCTTTGAAACTTCATTTAGCATTAAAGCTACAATTTGTTTTAGATGTTCTTCTTCAAGTTCATGAAATACTATTATATCATCAATTCTATTTAAAAATTCTGGTCTGAAGGTTCTCTTAAGTTCTTCCATAATACTTTCCTTCATTTTTTCGTATTCATCTTCTTTTTGTTTTGTAAAACCGTAGAAAACCCTAAAGATTTCTGTTTTTTTATAGTAGAAACTCCCGCATTAGAGGTCATTATTATTATTGTATTTCTAAAGTCTACAGTTTTACCCTTACCATCTGTAAGTCTTCCATCTTCAAGTATCTGAAGCATTATATTAAATACATCAGGATGCGCTTTTTCTATCTCATCAAATAAAACCACAGAATAAGGCTGGCTTCTTATTTTATCTGTAAGCTGACCTCCCTCTCCATAGCCTACATATCCTGGAGGAGATCCTATAAGTCTTGAAACCGCGTGTTTCTCCATATACTCTGACATGTCAACTCTTACAATGTTTTTTTCATCTCCAAACATTGCCTCAGCTAAAGCTTTGGAAAGTTCTGTTTTTCCAACACCAGTAGGACCCAAAAATAAAAGATCCTATAGGCCTTTTTGGGTCTTTAAGCCCCACTCTTGCTCTTCTTACAGCCTTTGCTACGGATTTAACTGCTTCTTCCTGACCTATAACCCTTTTATGAAGAATACACTCCAGCTTTAAAAGTCTTTCAGCCTCAGTCTCCGTAAGCTTTTCAACAGGTATATTAGTCCAATTTGCAACTACCCTAGCTATTTCCTTTGCAGAAACTATCTGTTCTTTCACCTCATTTTTAGCCTTCCAATTCTTCTTAAAATCATTAAGATTATCCTTTAATTTCTTCTCCTTATCTCTTAAGCTAGCTGCTTTTTCAAAATTCTGAACATTTATTGCATCAGATTTTTCCTTTATAATATTTTCAAGTTCAGACTCCATGCTTTTTAAATCTGGAGGTGCTGTTAAATTCTCAATTCTAACCTTAGCCCCTGCCTCATCTATTAAATCTATAGCTTTATCTGGAAGATACCTATCAGTTATATACCTATCAGATAAATTAACTGCAGCCTCTATAGCATCATCTGTTATTTTAACCCCATGATGAGCCTCGTATTTATCCCTTAATCCTTTTAAGATTTTTGAAGTTTCATCCTTTGTAGGCTCTCCTACTGTAACTGGTTGAAATCTTCTCTCAAGGGCTGCATCTTTTTCAATGTGTTTTCTATACTCATCAATAGTTGTAGCTCCTATACATTGAATTTCTCCTCTAGCTAAAGCAGGTTTTAAAATATTTGAAGCATCTATAGCTCCTTCTGCTCCACCAGCTCCTATAATAGTATGAATTTCATCAATAAAGAGTATTACATTTTTAGCTTTTTTTATTTCAGACATTATATTTTTAAGTCTTTCTTCAAACTCACCTCTATATTTAGATCCAGCTATTAAAGAAGACATATCTAGGCTTACAACCCTTTTTCCTTTTAATAGCTCTGGCATATTTCCAGAAACTATTTTTTGCGCCAAACCTTCAGCAATAGAAGTTTTTCCAACTCCAGGGTCACCAATTAAACAAGGATTGTTTTTCATTCTTCTACAAAGTATTTCTAAAACTCTCTCAGTTTCCTTATCTCTTCCTATAACAGGATCTAATTTACCTTCTCTTGCCATATCAGTAAGATCTCTTCCATACTGATTTAAAACAGGGGTATCTTTTTTCGCATTTTTAGAATTAGAAGTTTCACTTGACTGTTGCCCGGACATACTTTTTATAATTTCCTCAGAAAGCTTTTGAAAATCCACAGCTAAATTTGAAAGAATAGTATAAGCAACCCCTTCAGACTCCCTTATAAGAGCAAGCAGCATATGCTCTGGGCTTATATAGTTGTGATTTAAATTTCTAGCTTCCATAAGACTACTCTCAAGAAGTCTTTTGGTTCTAGGAGTTAATGGAATCTCATTTTGGAAAAAATCCATATCTCCACTTCCCTCATATTTATCTACTAAAATCCTTACATTATCTAAATTAACCTCTTGATTATTTAATGCCTTCTTTGCAATACCATCTTCTTTTAAGATACCTAAAAGAAGATGCTCCGTACCTACATACCCATGTCTAAAAGCTTTTGCCTCTTCTTGAGCATATAAAAACACATTTTGTGATCGCTCTGAAAATCTACCATATATCATGCCTACACCTCCTAAATATTATTTTTTAATATATTTTTAATTAACTCTGCTCTTTTCATATTTAAGTCTTTTTTGTTTAGAATCTTTTCTTGATTTTTTTGAATCATAGATGGCTGAGATAATATCAATAAATCATTTATAATATTTTTATCTATATTATCTATTATGCCCATTTCATACCCTAATCTTAAGTAAGATAAAAGGCTTAGGCACTCGCTAAATCCAAGAATAACTGCAGATTTTAAAATCCCAATAGATCTATAAATTTTATCCTCTAATTCATATTTATACTTCTCAATTATTCCTTCTCTCGCAAGGTACTCCTGATTTATTATTTCATTTATAACTGCAATAATATTTGTAATTATATCATGCTCACTAACCCCTAAAGTTATTTGATTAGAAATCTGAAACAAATTTCCATGGGACTTTGAACCCTCACCATAAATTCCTCTTATAGTCATTCCAAGGTGTGATATTGCAGTTAATACCTTTTCTATCTCTTTCTCCATAACTAAAGCTGGTAAATGAATCATAACAGAAGCCCTAAGCCCAGTTCCTATATTTGTAGGACAAGCTGTTAAATATCCTAATTTTTCATCAAAAGCAAAATCAAGCTTTTCCTCTAGTTTATTATCTATTTCATCAGCTTTTCTAAAAGCTCCTTCAAGGTCTAGTCCCTCTTTTAGGCACTGAATTCTCAAATGGTCTTCCTCATTTATCATTATGCATGTACTTTCATCACTATTTATTATAAAAGCGCTTTTTTCTGAATTGCTTATTAGTTTAGGACTTATTAAGTGTTTTTCAATAAACTCATAATTGGAAATCTTATCTCTGTTCCACAAATAAATTGTTTTAAACTCCTTTTCATCATATAAGTTATAAAATTCATCATCTATTTTTTTAACTATATCCCTTGCTTTTTCATTATCTAAAGAATCCGGGAAAGGAACGCAGCGAAGATTTCTAGCTAATCTAACTCTACTTGTTAAAACTATATTGCTTTCATTATTTGAATTATCTCTTCCATTTTCCAAAGTACTACCCCCTTTGCTCTCCCTCAACCTCTCTTATTTTATCTCTTATTTCTGCAGCCTTTTCATACTCTTCCTTTGCAATAGCCTTCTGTAATTTTTCTTTTAAATCCATTATTATTCTCTTTTTAAGTATATCCTTTCCAGCTAATTTAGGTATCTTTCCCAAGTGTTCTGCATTTCCCTGAACTCTTCTAATAACAGAATTTAAGTTCTCTCCAAAATTTTTATAGCACTCACTACACCCAAGAAGTCCTGTTTTTTTAAATTTACTATAACTAGTTCCACAGTTTTTACAAACTAATTCCTTTGAAGCCTCAATACTATTTTGAGAATTTTTATTTACATAATCCATGATTCCACTTAAGATGCTCTGAAAGGTAAATGGCTCTGTAATTTTAAAATTTGGCTCAAAGCCAATATCTAAATTCTCCATACTCTTTGCACAAATCTCACATAGGTGTAGTTCTTGCTTCTTACCATTTACTATTTTGGTTATGTGAACAGTTGCTTCTTTTTCCTTGCACACATTACATATCAATAAAATCACCTCTAAAATATAATTCTTCTATGGTAATAAAATTATTGTTATCATAGATTTTAATATACTAGCTCTTAACCTATTTCTGTTATCTTTGTCGCTTGAAATGGCTCTTTCATTAATTGCAGCTCCCATAATTGCAGCTTCTTTTTTATTTATATAATCAGCTTCATATAAAGCCTCTATAACTTTTATAGCACTATCATATGTAATACTATTTCCAATTTTTTCATCTATCATACTATATAGAGGTGCAAAATTTTCAATTTGTATTTTTCTTATCTTTATACAGCCTCCACCACCTCTTTTACTTTCTATATAATATCCTTTATCAGTTGTAAATCTCGTAGTTAAAACATAGTTTATCTGTGAAGGAGCACAGCTAAAATAATTAGCCAGTTCATTTCTAACAATTTCTAGTTCATCATCCTCTTTGTCTTTCATCATATCTTTAATAAATTGTTCTATTATATCTGATAGTCTTGCCATATACTTCTCTCCTGACTTTGTCTTTCTTTGACTTTAATAATATCATAATATTTTTACATATTTTATGCAATATCAACTAAGAATATTTATATCTATTTAAGTGTTTCCTTTTAAAATTCTCTTGGTTTTTCTTTAATTATCTAAAAAAATTGGATTATTAATGGGTTTTGCATTCCCACAATAATCCTTTAATATAAAAACACCTTAGATTAAAATATATTTTCTTAAGTACCAATCAATTTCTTAAGCTTCATCTGGTATATATCCCTTAAATTGTGCATTGTACAAATGAGCATATATTCCTTTTTTATCCATCAATTTATCATGATTGCCTCTTTCTTCAATACCCTTATCTGTTAAAACTATTATCTCATCTGCATTTTTAATAGTAGACAATCTATGTGCAACTACAATAGTAGTTCTACCTTTACAAAGTTTTTCAAGTGACATTTGTATCATAAGCTCTGTTTCGTTATCTAAAGCAGAAGTTGCCTCATCTAATATTAAAATAGGAGGATTCTTAAGGAAAACTCTAGCTATAGAAATTCTTTGCTTTTGACCACCTGAAAGTTTAATTCCTCTTTCCCCTATATAGGTTTCATATCCATCAGGCAAATTTGTAATAAAATCATGAATATTAGCTTCCTTCGCTGCCTTTATAACCTCTTCATCTGAAGCATCAGGT
This sequence comes from Haloimpatiens sp. FM7315, assembly GCA_041861885.1. Lineage (NCBI taxonomy): Bacteria > Bacillati > Bacillota > Clostridia > Eubacteriales > Clostridiaceae > Haloimpatiens > Haloimpatiens sporogenes. Next base: position 397,464 of record JBGVUE010000001.1, on the reverse strand, counting down.
TTACCATACAATATGTTTTCTTTTACAGTTCCTGTAAACAAAAATACATCTTGTTGTACAACACCTATGTTTTCTCTTAAGGATTTTAAAGTAACCTCTTTTATATTTTGACTGTCTATAAATATATTTCCCTTTGTAACTTCATAGAATCTTGGAATTAAATGGCATAGAGTAGTTTTTCCACCACCAGAAGGTCCAACTAAGGCCAAGGTTTCACCCTCACTAACGGATAAATTTAAATTAGAAAGCACAGACTCCTTATCATTATACTTAAAGGTTACATCCTTAATATCTATTTTACCCTTAACATTTTCTAATAACTTGGCATTTTCACTGTCCTTTATGTCAGGATTTATTTTCATAATCTCAATAAACCTTTCAAAACCGGCCATACCAGACTGATACTGCTCTACAAATGAAGTAAGTCTTCTTATTGGCTGCATAAAAAGGTGGATGTATAATAAATATGCAATTAAATCCCCATAATTAATTATATTTTTATATACAAAAAGCCCCCTGAAAACATCACAACCACAGATAAAATATCCATAGTAAATCTAATTCCAGAAAAAAATTCCGCCATGGTCTTGTAGGCATATTCTCTAGAATTCTTAAACTCTTTATTTCCCTCATCAAATTTTTCCATTTCAAACTCTTCATTAGTAAAAGATTTTGCAACCCTTATTCCAGATATGCTGTTTTCAACCTTGGCATTTACATTTGCAACTTTTTTACGTACATCCCTAAAAGCTGATACCATCTTTACTCTTTTTTTAATTGCAAACCAAAATATAAGAGGTATGAATGAAAATACTATTATTGTAAGTCCTACGTTTATGGTGCACAAAATTACAAAGGACCCTATTATCATTATTAGTGATATAAATAAATCTTCCGGTCCATGATGTGCAAGCTCTGAAACCTCCTGTAAATCATTTACTATTCTTGACATAATATGCCCTGTTTTATTATCATCAAAATAACTAAATGGAAGCTCCTGAAGATGTTTAAATAAATCCTTTCTCATGTCATACTGCATTCTAACACCAACTACATGTCCCCAATAATCAACTATATAATTGCAAACTAACTTTAAAATGTACAAAAGCAATAAAAATATCGTTATACTGTAAAGCATTTTTATGTTTCTATTCGGTATAGCGTCATTTACAATCTTTCTTGTAAACATAGGAAAAAACAAATCTGAAGTTGCAACTAAAAACGCACATAATAAATCTAAAAAAAACAATTTACTGTGAGGTTTATAGTATTTTATAAATTTCTTTATCATTCCTTATAGCCCCCTTGTTATGAAAACCCTTATGGATAAACTCCATAAGGGTTTTTAGATATAGATTATTTACTAGTAATTGTACTATAAAACAACATCTTTTGAAATAAATTTAAAGAAAACTTAGTTATTTTGTAATCCATTTATTATGTTTTGCCATATAAGCTTCTATTTCATCTACTTCTTTTATCATATCCTTAGTTAAATCTTCACAGCCATCTTTTGTAACCACTAAATCATCTTCTATTCTTATACCTATACCTTCTTCTGGAATATATAAACCTGGTTCATTTGTAATTACCATATTTGGTTCTAAAACTCTATCTTGGCCTACATCATGATCATCTAAACCTAAATAATGACCTATGCTATGGAAATAATATTTTGAAAGTTCTTTTTTATCCTTAATAAGTCCTAATTCAATACAACCCTCTGCTAATATTTCTCTTGATTTTTTATTTAGTTCACCAAAGGTTACACCTGGTTTAATCATATCAGTTATGGCTTTATTAGTTCTCAAAACTACATTATATACATCTCTTTGTCTTTCTGTGAATTTACCGTTTAAAGGAAAAGTACGGCTTATATCACCATTATAGTATTTATACTGAGCTCCCAAATCAAAAAGTATAAGATCTCCATCTTTTGTTTTGCAATTATTAGTAGAATAATGAAGTATTGCTCCGTTTTTTCCGGAAGCTGCTATTGTTTTAAAAGCTCTATCCCTAACTCCATTACTAGTAAGTACAAAATCAAAGTAAGCTTCAATTTCATATTCCATCATACCAGGTTTAAGATTGTCAATCATTTTGTAAATACCATCTTCTGTTATTTTGGCAGCTTTTCTAATAGCCTCAATTTCTTCTTCAGACTTAATAATTCTCATATCACAAATCTTATGGTATATGTTTTTAATATTTATAAATGGATACTTTTCTTTAGCTAATTTTGCAAATTCCTGTGACTTCGTCATAGGAATATCCCATTCCGCTCTTTCTAAATCTAAATACAAATCATTATAAACATATCTCATAAATAAGAACCCAAAATCATCATCAAAACTCTCAAGATATTTAATATCCTCAACACCAGATAATTCCCTAGCCTCAGTTTCAGGCATTTTTTCACCTATCCACCTTGCAAGTATAGGATCATTTTTTTCAATGTAAAGTGTCTCAAAAACTTGTCCATTTCTCTTATGCATCATAAGAATAATGTTTTCTCTATCAATTCCTGTTAAATAATAAAAATTTCTATTAGGTGTAAATCTATAGATTTCATCTGCTGATTTATAAGGTGCTCTTCCAGCAAATAATAACACTATAGATCCATCTTTCATATCCTTCATAACCTCTTTACGTTTGTTAATAAAAAACTGTTTTTCCATAATACTTCCCCCTACTAGCTGCTATTTTTTATATCTTATAGTACAAATATATCATTACAAAGAAATAGTTTCAATAGACAGATATATTACAAAAATAAAAAAAGTTTCCTGCAATACCATAAAATTTATACAAGAAACTTTATATATGAGAAAAAACTATCTGCTTAATTCTTTCTCTTTTTTCTATTCTTTTTTCTATTCTTTCTCTGGCCTCATCGTAAAAAACGATAGCTTCGTTTCTGGCCCCATAAAAACTCTCTAGAACATTGGCATTATAACCAATTTGCCCAGTTAGCTCTTTATTAAAATTATAATCCTTATTAAGTAGTTTATCATCGTAAAATGCACTGGTATTAATGTCTGCAGGCTTTGATGCAGTATGTTTCACTATTTCTCCCTCCCTCATATTCCACATTAAAATCACTATTTTTAAGCATCTCAGCAATTATGTCTGAATCAATATCTTTCTTTGATTTAATATTTATAACTAGCTGATCCTTTTGACCTACAAATTGCATATAATCGTATATGTTTGAGTAATCACTTAAATTTATGTTTCCTTTAATATTAAGACAATATTGAGACATACAAATCACCTCTTAACACACAAACTTTATCTGTAGTTTATTGAAATCTTTTAAACTGATTAACAAAGTGGAATTTATTAGTATGAACATCTTACAACTTATATTTACGCATAAAATTAAACCTAACAAGCAAAAATATAATAATAAATTGTTTCAATGTCACATACCCATCTTCACTAATTTATTATTTACAAATCTTTTAAATTTATTCATTTTTACTACAGAAATTAATAAATAAATTTTTTTACATTTCATATTATGATTAGTACCCTAAACATTTAATAAAACCCTGTTAGCTTAAAAGCAAATAACTTTTATGTTATGGAACTCTCTGGTATTTTGGATGCAAAAAAACACCTGAAACAAAATATTTCAGGTGTTTTTTTAATTACTCATCCTTTTCTTTATTTGCATTTTCAATTATTTTTACTACTTCTAAAGTTGGAACCTCTTCATATCTTTCAAATTCCATTGTAAAAGTTCCTCTAGCACCAGTAATAGATCTTAAATCTGTTGCATATTCTAAAATCTCTGATTGAGGAATTTCAGCTGTAATTTTTGCTTTTTACTTTGCGGTTCCATGCCAAGAATTCTTCCTCTTTTTTGTTAATATCACCCATTACATCACCCATATACTCGTTAGGTACTAAAACCTCTAAATGCATTATAGGCTCTAAAAGTATAGGATTCGCTTCTTTAAGGCCTTTTTTATAAGCCATAGAAGATGCTATTTTAAAAGCCATTTCAGAAGAGTCAACAGGATGATAAGAACCATCATGTAAAGTAGCCTTTAATCTTATAACTGGATAACCAGCTAAAACTCCATGATTTATACACTCTCTTAAACCCTTTTCAACTGCAGGAATATATTGCCTTGGTACAACTCCTCCTACAACTGCATCCACAAACTCTAATTCATCTCCTTGGGCTCTAGGTTCAAATTTAATCTTCACATCACCGTATTGACCATGTCCACCGGATTGTTTTTTGTGTTTACCCTGTACATCTGCAATCTTTTTTATGGTCTCTCTATATGGAATTTTAGGTGCTTTTAACTCTATTTGCACTCCAAATTTATTTTTCAATTTCATAGAAACAATATCTAAATGTGTAGAGCCAAGTCCAGAAATAATTGTTTCTGCATTTTCTTTATCTCTGAATACATTTAATGTTGGATCTTCTTCCATTAACTTATGAAGTCCTGAAGATATTTTATCTTCATCTCCCTTAGAGGTCGTAAAAACTGATTTTGATAACATAGGTTTTGGAAACTCTGGTGCTTTATATTTAACCTTATAATTTTCATCACATAAGGTATCTCCTGTATTGGTATACTGAAGTTTTGCAACTGCTCCTATATCTCCCGCAATTATTTCACTTGCTAAAATTTGTTCTTTACCTCTTAAAAAATACATAGAACCTATTTTTTCATTTTTTTCTTTATTTGCATTATATGCTATACTATCTGATTTTACTTTACCTGTAATAACCCTAAACAAAGATAACTTGCCAACAAAAGGATCTGCTATAGTTTTAAAAACATAGGCTGAAAATGGAGCATCAGAATTTAATTTTATTTCAATCTCTTCATTAGTTTTACAATCTATTGCTATTTGAGGCTTTATTTCCTCTGGGGAAGGGAAACATTCAACTATGTCCTCAATTAAAGTATTAGTTCCAATGTTTTGGTAGGCAGAACCACACATAACTGGTGATATATCGCCACTTGCACAGCCTTTTATTAATCCATCATAGATTTCTTCATCGCTTAAAGTACCCTCATTAAAATATTTATCTAGAAGCTTTTCATCAGTTTCAGCAACTGCTTCTATTATCATATTTTTGCACTCCTCAACCTTATCAAGTAGCTCCTCTGGTATATCTACTTTATCCATTTCATGAGTCTTAGGATTAAATACCCTGGCCACTCTAGAAATTACATTTATTATGCCTTTAAAATTCTCTTCACTTCCAATAGGGTATTGAATAGGGACTACGGATATGCCAAAATTTTCTTTTAACTGTAACACTGTTTTTTCATAATTACTATTTTCTCTATCCAGTTTATTAACAAAAAAGTTCTTGGCAAATTATTAGTATTAACGTATTCCCAAGCTTTTTCTGTTCCCACCTGAATTCCTGAAACTCCGCAAACAGTAATCATAGCTATATCTACAGCTCTTAATGCTTCTATCATTTCTCCTTCAAAATCAAAATATCCAGGAGCATCAATTATATTGATTTTTGTATTTTCCCACTTAAAAGGCGCTATTGAAGTTGAAATAGATATTTTTCTTTTTTCTCCTCAGAATCATAATCACAAACAGTATTACCTTCCTCAATTCTTCCTAATCTATCTATTGTTTTAGTAGTGTATAGTAGAGCCTCTGCCACTGATGTCTTTCCTGAACCACTATGACCTATAATAGCAATATTTCTTAAATTTTTGGTTTCGTAACCTTTCATATGCATTTCCCCCTTACATATAGTATATTATCTTAATATTCTATTAAAAAAATTTTTTCCTCTTAAATAAACTAAATTTTCTAAATAATTAGAATTATCCATCAAGTCTAGTTTTACTTCTAATATAATTTTTATTCAAAAAATAAAACACATACCAAGAAATTCTTAAATAAAAATTTCTTAGTATGTGTTTTTACTTGTATATAAAAAACTTCAAAAAATAAAAATGGCTCCGCAGAGAGGGCTCGAACCTCCAACCTATCGGTTAACAGCCGAGTGCTCCACCATTGAGCTACTGCGGAACATTTACAAATTGAAATTTATAACAAATAATAATTAATGGCTCCGCGGAGAGGGCTCGAACCTCCAACCTATCGGTTAACAGCCGAGTGCTCCACCATTGAGCTACCGCGGAATACATAACCTGGCAACGACTTACTCTCCCACAGGGCCTCCCCTGTAGTACCATCAGCGCTTCAAAGCTTAACCGTCCTGTTCGGAATGGGAAGGGGTGTTACCTTTGAGCCATAGTCACCAGATAAGCAGATATCCAAAATTTTAATTTTGTGATAGTCGCTTACTCCTAAGCTCTGCTTAGTGAGTTACCTTAATCACTTAAAATTTTATGATGTCTATCTTTACTCACATTGAGCGAGTTACCTTATAAAAACTTACTTTAACATAAGCTTTTTGAAAGAAACATGTTCTTTCAAAATTGCACAGTGAATCAAATTGGTCAAGCCCTCGACTTATTAGTATCAGTTAGCTGAACATGTTACCATGCTTACACCTCTGACCTATCAACCTGGTAGTCTTCCAGGAGTCTTACTAGCTTACGCTATGGGAAATCTAATCTTGAGGTGGACTTCACGCTTAGATGCTTTCAGCGTTTATTCCTTCCCAACATAGCTACCCAGCTATGCCACTGGCGTGACAACTGGTGCACCAGAGGTTGGTCCATCCCGGTCCTCTCGTACTAAGGACAGCTCCTCTCAAATTTCCTACGCCCGCGACGGAAAGGGACCGAACTGTCTCACGACGTTCTGAACCCAGCTCGCGTGCCGCTTTAATGGGCGAACAGCCCAACCCTTGGGACCGACTTCAGCCCCAGGATGCGACGAGCCGACATCGAGGTGCCAAACCTCCCCGTCGATGTGGACTCTTGGGGGAGATCAGCCTGTTATCCCCGAGGTAGCTTTTATCCGTTGAGCGATGGCCCTCCCACGAGGAACCACCGGATCACTAAGCCCGACTTTCGTCCCTGCTCCACCTGTATGTGTCGCAGTCAAGCTCCCTTCTGCCTTTGCACTCTGCGCGCAATTTCCAACTGCGCTGAGGGAACCTTTGGGCGCCTCCGTTACTTTTTAGGAGGCGACCGCCCCAGTCAAACTGCCCACCTAACAATGTCCCGTGACCAGATTCATGGCCTCCGGTTAGAATTTCAATACTGTCAGGGTGGTATCCCAAGGATGACTCCACAAAAGCTGACGCCCTTGCTTCTAAGTCTCCCACCTATCCTGTACAGACAATACCGAAACTCAATGTTAAATTGCAGTAAAGCTCTACGGGGTCTTTCCGTCCAATCGCGGGTAGAGAGCATCTTCACTCCCACTACAATTTCACCGGATTTGTTGTCGAGACAGTGCCCAAATCATTACGCCATTCGTGCGGGTCGGAACTTACCCGACAAGGAATTTCGCTACCTTAGGACCGTTATAGTTACGGCCGCCGTTTACTGGGGCTTAAGTTCAAGGCTTCGCTTGCGCTAACCAATCCCCTTAACCTTCCAGCACCGGGCAGGCGTCAGCCCCTATACATCAGCTTTCGCTTTAGCAGAGACCTGTGTTTTTGTTAAACAGTTGCTTGGGCCTATTCTCTGCGGCCTACTCTCGTAGGCACCCCTTCTCCCGAAGTTACGGGGTCAATTTGCCGAGTTCCTTGACAACAATTCTTCCGCTAGCCTTAGGATTCTCTCCTCATCTACCTGTGTCGGTTTGCGGTACGGGCACCATTTTCCTCGATAGAGGCTTTTCTTGGCAGCGTGAAATCGGATACTTCGCCTAACGGCTCCCCATCACACCTCAAACTTAAGATTGAACGGATTTGCCTATTCAATCATCCTCAGTGCTTAGACACACATCCAACAGTGTGCACATCCTATCCTACTGCGTCACCCCATTTCTCAAACGGATCATGGTGGTATCGGAATATCAACCGATTGTCCATCACCTACGCCTTTCGGCCTCGGCTTAGGTCCCGACTAACCCTGAGAGGACGAGCCTTCCTCAGGAAACCTTAGATTTTCGGCCAATGAGATTCTCACTCATTTCTCGCTACTCATGCCAGCATTCTCACTTCTGTACAGTCCACCGCTCCTTACGGTACGACTTCAACCCATACAGAAAGCTCCCCTACCATATATATAATATATCCATAGCTTCGGTAGTAAGTTTGAGCCCCGGACATCTTCGGCGCAGGATCTCTTGACTAGTGAGCTATTACGCACTCTTTAAATGAGTGGCTGCTTCTAAGCCAACATCCTAGTTGTCTTAGAAATCCCACATCCTTTACCACTTAACTTACATTTTGGGACCTTAGCTGATGGTCTGGGCTGTTTCCCTTTTGACCACGGATCTTATCATTCGTAGTCTGACTGCCAGGATAAGAGTATATGGCATTCGGAGTTTGATAAGGTTCAGTAAGCGTTATGCCCCTTAGCCTATTCAGTGCTCTACCTCCATTACTTATTACCTGACGCTAGCCCTAAAGCTATTTCGGGGAGAACCAGCTATCTCCGAGTTCGATTGGAATTTCTCCGCTATCCACAGCTCATCCCATGGTTTTTCAACACCAACGTGGTTCGGACCTCCACGGAATTTTACTTCCGCTTCATCCTGGCCATGGATAGGTCACTCGGTTTCGGGTCTACAGCATGCAACTAATCGCCCTATTAAGACTCGGTTTCCCTTCGGCTCCACACCATAAGTGCTTAACCTCGCTACATACCGTAACTCGCTGGCTCGTTCTACAAAAAGCACGCCGTCACACATATAAAGTGCTACGACAGTTTGTAGGCACACGGTTTCAGGTTCTATTTCACTCCCCTCCCGGGGTTCTTTTCACCTTTCCCTCACGGTACTTCTTCACTATCGGTCACTAGGTAGTATTTAGCCTTGGGAGGTGGTCCTCCCAGCTTCCCACAAGGTTTCACGTGTCTCGTGGTACTCTGGAGTAGATCTTACTTATATTCTTTTCACCTACAGGACTATTACCTTCTATGGTGGAACTTTCCAGTTCTCTTCGATTAAGAAATCTAAGCTTTTATGATCTATCCGCAACCCCCAAGCCCGAAGGCTTGGGTTTGGGCTCTTTCCCGTTCGCTCGCCGCTACTTAGGAAATCGATTTTTCTTTCTCTTCCTCCGGGTACTTAGATGTTTCAGTTCCCCGGGTCTGCCTCTGTATACCTATGAATTCAGTATACAGTACTTAGCGTAGCTAAGTGAGTTGCCTCATTCGGAAATCTGCAGTTCACAGGCTATTTGCGCCTACCTGCAGCTTATCGCAGCTTATCACGTCCTTCGTCGGCTCCTAGTGCCAAGGCATCCGCCATGCGCCCTTTGTAGCTTGACCTGTATAATTCATCAAAATCTCTGATTTTGTAATGAATTAACACTCCTAAGCGTTAGCTTAGTGAGTTTCATTAAATTACTTAAATCAAAAGTTTGTAACAAACTAACATTAATTAACTTTCGTTATAATTGATTCTCCAGTGAAATTATTACAATTAACATCTACAGCTTACGCTGCTTTATTACATTTATAACAATTTCTACTTTTTCACTGTGCAATTTTCAAAGAACATAAGTAGATGTTCCAAATCTTCGACTTGGTACATTAACTTCTTGTTTGAGAGATTTGGTCTCTCAAAATTAAACAGAGATTTCAGTGAATTAGTCATTTTTTATGAAAAGATGACTTTCTTTTCATGTTCTCCTTAGAAAGGAGGTGATCCAGCCGCAGGTTCTCCTACGGCTACCTTGTTACGACTTCACCCCAATCACTAATCCCACCTTCGGCCGCTGGCTCCTAAAAGGTTACCTCACGGACTTCGGGTGTTACCAGCTCTCATGGTGTGACGGGCGGTGTGTACAAGGCCCGGGAACGTATTCACCGCGACATTCTGATTCGCGATTACTAGCAACTCCAGCTTCATGTAGGCGAGTTGCAGCCTACAATCCGAACTGAGATTGGTTTTTAAGATTTGCTCCACCTTGCGATCTTGCATCTCTTTGTACCAACCATTGTAGCACGTGTGTAGCCCTAGACATAAGGGGCATGATGATTTGACGTCATCCCCACCTTCCTCCTGGTTAACCCAGGCAGTCTCTTTAGAGTGCTCAACTTAATGGTAGCAACTAAAAATAGGGGTTGCGCTCGTTGCGGGACTTAACCCAACATCTCACGACACGAGCTGACGACAACCATGCACCACCTGTCACTAAGTTCCCCGAAGGGCACTCCCGTATTTCTACAGGATTCTTAGGATGTCAAGTCTAGGTAAGGTTCTTCGCGTTGCTTCGAATTAAACCACATGCTCCGCTGCTTGTGCGGGCCCCCGTCAATTCCTTTGAGTTTTAATCTTGCGACCGTACTTCCCAGGCGGGGTACTTAATGTGTTTACTGCGGCACCGAGGTTGGACCCCCGACACCTAGTACCCATCGTTTACGGCGTGGACTACCAGGGTATCTAATCCTGTTTGCTCCCCACGCTTTCGTGCCTCAGCGTCAGTTACAGTCCAGAAAGCCGCCTTCGCCACTGGTGTTCTTCCTAATCTCTACGCATTTCACCGCTACACTAGGAATTCCGCTTTCCTCTCCTGCACTCTAGATATCCAGTTTGAAATGCAGCACCCAAGTTAAGCCCGGGTATTTCACATCTCACTTAAACATCCGCCTACGCACCCTTTACGCCCAGTAAATCCGGACAACGCTTGCCACCTACGTATTACCGCGGCTGCTGGCACGTAGTTAGCCGTGGCTTCCTCCTCTGGTACCGTCATTATCGTCCCAGAAGACAGAGCTTTACAATCCTAAGACCTTCATCACTCACGCGGCGTTGCTGCGTCAGGGTTTCCCCCATTGCGCAATATTCCCCACTGCTGCCTCCCGTAGGAGTCTGGACCGTGTCTCAGTTCCAATGTGGCCGATCACCCTCTCAGGTCGGCTACGCATCGTCGCCTTGGTGAGCCGTTACCTCACCAACTAGCTAATGCGCCGCGGGTCCATCTCAAAGCGGATTACTCCTTTAATTACAGCATCATGCGATACCGTAATATTATGCGGTATTAATCTCCCTTTCGGGAGGCTATTCCCCTCTTTGAGGCAGGTTACCCACGTGTTACTCACCCGTCCGCCGCTAATCCATTCCCGAAGGAATTTCATCGCTCGACTTGCATGTGTTAAGCACGCCGCCAGCGTTCGTCCTGAGCCAGGATCAAACTCTCAATTTATAATTGTAGAATTTAATCTTAAACTCAAATTCACTGACTTTATGATTTATCATCATCATCTCTGTTTAATTTTCAAAGACCAATTTATCTCGCCGCCCTTAAGCGACTTAATCAGTTTAGCATTTTTTAAAAACTTTGTCAAGATTTTTTTATTTATCTTAAAACTTTGTTTTCAATCAATGGCCGCCTCATCAGCGACAAGTGTTATTCTATCACAAAAAATAAATATAACTTCTCCTTAATTTCTATTCATTTCAAATTATTCTTGTTTTTTTCTTTATATCTTACAATTACTATCTTTTTTACCTATTGATACACCAGGATTAGTTATTTGAATTTTGGCCACAGTGTGTAAGTTATAATTCAATTTTTGTTACAATTATATCCATAAAATCAATATAAATGATATAATTAAATTATAAAAGCTCTTTGTTTTTTAGTATCTTCAAAATTTAATTAAATTTTGCTTTTCATGTTTTCTTTAGGGAAAACAACATCATTCTTAATAGGAGGTGCTCTAAAGTATATATTATGAAGTCTGTAAAATGTACTAATTATAATTTTAAGGAACAAAAATTAAGCATTAATAAAGACTTTAATTTATGCAATGAAAAATCTGATTTAGACATAAACTCTGTTGGCTGGAGCAGAATTCCAAAGCATAACTGCAACATAAAGAATCATTGGCTTCGAAAGAAAAAATTTAATTATTGGAATATATACAAAGAAGACTTTTTATTCAACATAACTATAACTAATTTTGACTATATCGGATTAATATCTATTTATATTTTAGACATTAAAAGGAAAACCCAAATTGAAAAAACTATAAAAGTACCTTTTGGTATAGGTTGTAACCTTCCAAACAAAGTTTATGACAATATAGTTGTTTTAAGAAAAGATATTAAATTAACTGTAGAAAATATCAATAATCAAAGTAAAATAAACCTATACTGTGAAAATTTTAATAATAGTACTCTAAAAGCAAATTTTGCTATTGACAATAATCCAAAACATGAAACACTAAATGTGGTTATTCCTTGGAGTATTAAAAGATTTCACTTCACTTCAAAACAAAACTGTCTTCCTGTGTCAGGCAAACTTATTATAAATAATAAAATTATAGACTTTAAAAAAGGATTTTCACTTGCCTCCTTAGACTTTGGCAGAGGTATCTTCCCTTATAATACCTTTTGGAATTGGTGCTCATTTTCTTCTAAATATAAAAATCAATATATAGGTATTAATTTAGGCAGTGGCTGGACCGACGGAACTGGTTTAACTGAAAACGCCATAACTATAAATGATAAAATAATAAAAATAAAAGAAGATGTAGAATTTATCTATGATAAAAATAACTTAATGAAAAAATGGCATATAAAAACCATAAATTCAAATAAAATAGATTTAATCTTTTGTCCCTTCATAAAAAAGTCCTTAATCAACAACTTTATTGTAATTAAATCAAACTTTTGTCAGCTATACGGGTATTTCTCTGGGAAAATAATAAATGAATGTAAAGATGAGATAGACATAAACCATATTTTTGGAACTGTAGAAGAACACACTGCAAAATGGTAAAAAACGCCTAAGAATATATATTGGAACTATCGTGAAGAGAAAGTGTTATCATTGGTAACAATATTGTGGTTAGAAACTCAACTGAAATTAAAAATTCAATTCTATTCAATAAAATGCAGGTTCCGCATTATAATTATGTTAGTGATTCAATATTAGGGTATAAAGCCCATTTGGGGGAAGGAGCAGGTTTTATTAAGTTTATACAAAATTTATTACACAGCCTCAAAACCTGTTAGTTCTCTTTTTTGTCTTATCCTTAAAAACAAATCTACTTAAAACAAAATAAATAATTAAATATATTGTAATCCATATTAGAAAACTTATTAATAATTTTATATTGAATCCCTCAACTAAAGGATTATAACTTGCCATTCTAAAAGTTGAATCAATAGATTTTGTAATCAAAGTAGTAAATAAATAAGTTAAAACTATTAGTACAGCGTTTCTTTTTGAATACTCAATTTAAACCCCTCCTTTAGAAATATTGATTATTGAAATTGCTATAATTATGCTAATTTTTAGGGTTATATTTATCACCATATTCTTCTCTTGCCTTTTCTGTATATTTCAAAATAAAATCAGATTTTGCATTTGTATATCCATCTCGGTTATGCTCATATTTTTCTATGAGTCTTAATTTTAATTTACCATATTCCTTAGAAGCTTCTTCATGTTCAATAAGATAATCTCTAAAATACAGTTCATTCCAGTCATCATTGTAGCGAACATGTAAATGATATACTTTTTCTGCGAACCCATCTTTAGTATATCCTTTATTAAATACCATTCTCATACATGGGTTATTTTGAGATGACATCAGTAACCAACCATTTTGTAGTAAGATATTTTTCAATTGCTCAATATTGGTTTTATTATCTATTTCCAATAAAATATCAACGGTTGGCTTAGCAATTAATCCTTTAACGGCAGTGCTTCCTATATGATTAATACGAATAATATTCTTTTTATCAATACAGCTTAAAAGTTTTTGTTTTTCGATTTCATACCAATTTTTATAATCTGTATTATGTTCTTTTAAAATGATGGGGAATAGCTCCCACAATTCTTTAAGAGTCATTTCTGACAATTCTTTTCCCATATATACCTCCCTTAAAAAAATAAATACTCTTTGCTTTAAGAATACATCATGTTCATAATCTTATCAATAACTGTTACTTTTCCCTTCAGTTATCCCTTTATAATTTCTGTAAAACAACTTTAGCAAATATATGTATTGTACAAAAGCTATCTGAAAGAGCTTAGGAATTCTTATTTTAGAATCTAAAATTTTAGAATTCCTTAGCGAAATGAATTAGCTTTGTAATATACATATATTGCTTGCTGTTTTACTGCTAAAATTAGTTTATCTCCATTTTGTTTATATAAAAGCACCCGAAGATTAATCCAGAAGCGAAGAGTACAACCGCTATAATAACACTGCTTGGCATAATTGAAACATCTCTTATAATTTTATAGGTATTTCTTACAAGCATAAGATTAGATGTTACTGGAAGTGCAAAAGGAATAAATGCCCTTGAAGCTGGGTATACAAAAAACGTAAAGCTTAATGCAAGTTGTACTCCAATATACATTATAGGTGCAATAATATTTCTGCTTACAAGTGAAATAGAAGCTGTAACTGAAATCATAAGCATTTGAAATACAAAAGACTTCAATGTTATTAGAAAATGTTTCATTAAAACTGCTGAGGTAACAGTGCTTTTATAAAACATTAAACCATAACCTGCAAGAATTAAAAATTCAATCATATATAATACAAATGAAATTAGTATTACAGCAATAATCTTTCCAAGGAATATTTTAAATCTTTCACTTTTATAACTTGCCATAACCAGCATAGTATTGTTCTTATATTCTAATACAAACACATAGGCAGTTAAAATATTAATTGCCATAAGAAATCCGTAAGAAAAAACCGTCATATTAACCCAGGTAAATAAATCATCAACACTTTTTACAACAGATGTATTTAACGTCAAGGTGCTTACTTTTATTACAACAAATACTCCAATAATCAGCCAAAGCCACAATCTTTTAAATTTCTTCATTTCACAAGTTACTATATTAAACATATCTTCCACCTCTTAATAAATATTTGCCTTCCTATAATATAAAATGCAGACTATAAATCCAGATATAAAAACTGTTAATCCTAAATATATATCAAAACTGTTTATTACTAATTTAATGGGAATTGGAACTGGACATACAGTTGTACCTAATTTTGCAATAACCGCTGCTGGAAGTATAGAAAATATATACTCCTTATATTTTACTCCCATTAAATAATTTGCATTTCCTGCTATAACTGCACATGAATAAATAAATGGAACAATCATGTTTTTACTTATAGATGCTATAAATCCACATATTGGTACAAGTGCTATTTGAAATACAAAAGAAACTGCAAATACCTTTAAATTATCCACTATTATAGTCATTGTTAAAGGAGTTTTCATAAAAATAAATCCGCTTAAAATAACCAAAACAAAACCCGTTATATAGATACATGCAATAACTAAAACACTCATTATAAATTTATTTATAAAGGAGCCGAATCTTCCCATTGGATAGGAAAATTCAATGCAGGCTGTTTTATTTTGATATTCTCTTACAAACATATAAGAAACAACATTTGGTATTACAAAAGCATAGAAAATTGAAAAAGCTATAAATTCAAAATTTGAAAAATATCCATACCAATTTAATTGTGCCACGTATTTTTTATTAAGGGTTGAAAAAAATATGCAAAGTAAACTGATAAGAGAAACAAGAATATAAAATTTAGTCCTTTTAAGCTTTAAAAATTCACAGTACAATCCATCAAGCATTCTGCTCCCCTCCTGTAAGGTTAACAAAGTAATCTTCTAAAGTATCATTCATAACACTTACTTCAAAAACCTCAACATCTTTAGAGATTAAAGCTTTTGCAATATCATTTGACTTATCAAGTTTTTCATATATCCTAATTCTATTTGGGCTTATTACTTTATAATCTTTAATTTTTAGCACTTCCTCTAAAATTGCTGAAGCTCTCTTATCATCATTAACTTTTAAATTTATATAATGCCTGTTTTTCTTTTGCAGTGTTTTATAATCAATTTCCTCTAAAAGCTTTCCCTTATTTATAATTCCAATGTTGGTTGCAAGCATTTGTATCTCTGGAAGTATATGGCTTGACACAAGTATAGTTATTTCTTTTTTCCTGTTAAGCTCAATAAGAGTTTCTCTCATTTCCTTAATTCCAACTGGGTCAAGTCCATTAGTAGGCTCATCTAAAATAAGAAGTTCTGGCTTATGAAGTAGCGCCCTTGCAACTCCAAGTCTTTGCTTCATACCAAGAGAATACTTTTTAACTTTTTTCTTTTCAATATCGTATTTACTAAGACCTACAATATCTAAAGCTTCATCTATATACTCCTTATTAGGAACCCCCATCATCCTTCTATGAATATCAAGGTTTTCTCTTGCAGTTAAATTTGGATAAAATCCTGGAGTTTCAATAATAGCTCCTATTCTTCCAAGTACCTCTCTATCTCCGCTTTTCTTTCCAAAGATTTCATACTCCCCTTTAGTTGGAGAAATAAGTCCCATAAGCATTCTCAAAGTTGTTGTCTTTCCAGCTCCGTTTTTACCTAAAAAGCCGTATATCTCCCCTTTTTTAATGTTTAAACTTACATTATCAACTACATTTGTGTTTTTATATTTCTTTGTAAGATTGTATGTTCTTAATATATATTCCATATAAAATTCCTCCCTATATAATCTTTAACTTTCCTTAATATCTTTAATATCTTTCTAATAATAAATTAAGGATCATCCCTTCATCAAATACAATAATAAAGGACAATCCTTAAATCAAAACTACGCAATTATTACAAATTTATTAAATCTTTTAATAATCTGTTTTTATTTTATCTATTTTTTTAGGAAGCGTCACCGTAAAACAGGTCTTTTCGAAGGGAATACTAGAAACCTCTATACTCCCAGACATATCTTCAACCAGCTTTTTTACTATGGCAAGTCCAAGACCGCTTCCCTGATACTTTCTATTTCTCGACTTTTCCTCAGTGTATAGTCTATCAAATATATGGGCAATTTCGCTTTTTTCAATGCCCTTACCTCTATCATATACACTTAGCTTTATACACTTTTCATAATCTTTTAATTCAATTCCAATGACCTTCCCATCATAGCCATATTTTAAGCTGTTGGATATAAGGTTATTCACAATTCTGTGAAGTGCATTCTCATCAGCTAGTGCAAAAATTTCATCTTCACCAATTTTTATTTCAGGAATTATATTATTTTCATTAATCTTGCTCATAAATGTAATAATATCCTGCCTTAGGATTTCAGATACATTAACTTCTTCTATTTTAAGCTCCACATCATTACATTCAAGCTTTGCCATTTTAAAAAATTCTTCTATAAGATCTTTTAGGGCATTTCCTCTTTCACTTACAATTTTAATGTATTCACCCTTTTTTCTTCACTTATATTTTCCTCCATTAAAAGGTCAATATAACCTAAAATAGCTGTGAGAGGAGTCCTTATATCATGAGAAATATTTGAAATCATCTTTTCATGCTGCTCTTTATAATTTTTATTATCAAGAGATATCTCCTGATATTTATCAAGAAACCTGTTTATATTCCTTACAATTTCTTTATTATCCATGCTTAAATTATTAAACTTTATTCTTTCATTTGATTTTTTATCTATTATATTTTTTAGTTTCAAACTAATCAACTTAATTTTTCTCTTATCATTTATTAAAAGAATCAATAAGACTACAATAATAATTATAAGAAACCAAATCATTATTTATTCCCTGCCAATCTATATCCTATGCCCCATACAGTTTCAATGAGTTTAGGTTCATTAGGACTATCTTCAACTTTGCTTCTAAGTCTTCTCATGTGAACAGTTACAGTATTATAATCAGATGTAAATTCATCACCCCATACACTGTCATAAATATTAACCTTTGTAAAAACCTTATTTGGATTTTCAAAGAAAAGTTCAAGAATCTTCATTTCCTTTGCAGTAAGTGAAAGTTCTTTCCCATTTTTAGTAACTGTATAATTATTTAAATCAAATTTTACGTTTCCATACTGGTACACCTTTTTACTATCTTTACTGTGAGCATCACTGTAGTAAACGCACCTTCTTATATTAGACTTAACCCTTGCCACAAGCTCCGCTATTGAAAAAGGCTTTACAATATAATCATCAGCACCCATTCCAAGGCCTATTACTTTGTCGCTTTCTTCACCCTTAGCTGAAAGTATAATAATAGGCACTTTGCTATTTTCTCTTATTTCCCTCATAGCTTCAATGCCGTCCATTACAGGCATCATTATATCTAAAATAACGAGTTTATAATTATCATTTTTAAATTTTCCAACTCCCTCAAGACCATTAAATGCCTGAGAAACTTCGTACCCTTCTCTAAGAAGAGTTTCTTTTATCATGTTATTTATGCTTACATCATCTTCAACAACTAAAATTTTTAATTTTTCCATATAATCACCTTATAATCATTTATTATGCGTAAATATTTATCTGCACTTTAGTATATAGATTTACGCCTAGTTTAAATTATATTTTCTTTAAAAACTTTCTATTCTAAATTTTTATTTCTGAAAGCTGACAATATTATCTCATCATAATATTGTCCTTCTTTGAACAGTTCATTTTTTAAAACTCCTTCAACTGCATAGCCGCATTTTTTATAACTTTTTATAGCTCTTTCATTAAATGAAAATGTAGACAGCCTTATTTTATTTATATTCATATCTTCAAATATAAACTTCATAAGCACTTTCATTGCATCTGTTCCATAACCTTTGCCCCAGTAATTTTTATCCCCAATCATTATCCCTACTTCTGCTACACGAGCTAACCAATTTACATTATGTATACCGCAACCACCTATATATTTTTTTGTTTCAATATCCTCTATTGCAAAATTATATTCACCGCTGCTGCTTGCCTTCTGTGACTTTATCCAAGATTCTTCTTCCCACATAGTCATTGGAAACGGAATCGTTGTTACTAAAAGTTTTTTTAACTCCTTATCATTTACAAATGTAGCTGCTTTTTTAATATCTTCCTCTTTGTACGCCCTAAGACACACCTTTTCTCCAAAATACATATAACCTACCCCCTTAAGTAGCTTTAAATAAAAATTCTATTTTTTATAAATAATTCATTGGATCAACAAATTCAAACTTACTGTATTCTTTTAAAAACTCCTGAAGTATTGCACGATGCCCTGCTCCATAGATTATTAATATTTTGTCATCCGGATTTGCAATATCTTGAAGATTTGCAAAGATATATAGATTTCTTCTGTACCATTCTGTCATCATATCAGACCCGCAGTAGTTATCTCCTGCACCAATTTGATTTAAATACAAATATAAATCGCTGTGTTCTTTTTTTATGCGTTCATTATTATTAAAATGTTTTAATAAGTCATTCACTGAAGCATTTTTCATAATTTCATTTTCTTTTACACTGCAAGAATTTATTTCATCCATAAATGTTTTATAAAACTTTGGAGAATTTTTCTTAGCATATTCAAAAACCTCATCAGGCAGAGATAGGGGATAATCTACAGGATATATTTTCTTGTGATTTAATATTTTACCTAATTTAAATCCCAATTGAACAATTTCATTTTTATACCCTATCACTGAATTTTCCACGATAGATTTATCATTACAATAATCTGAGTAAACTTCATTTAATTCTTTTTCATCTTTTCTTTGAAATTCCACTGCAATTTTATTTGGCTTAAACTTTAATAAATTTTGTACTGTTTCATTAATTTCCTGCTGTTTTTTATCATCTGCCATATCTCCAGCTTTGATATCTACCAAATGTTTTCCGCATTTATCAAAATGATACGTTCCTAATATAAGTACCTGTGTTTTTTTATTCATTACTATGCCCCCAATCTTTCTAAACAATAATCGTATAAGAATTCAAACATCTTATGAGCTTTTCTTGTATTTTCTTGTTATAGTGTTTCAACTAAAACCAGTAAATTATACATACACTATACCAATTTAAGTATACCATATTTTTATATGCAGCACCTTTGTTTGTGTGGTATAGTAATTACAAAAGTATACGGAGGTGACCCGCGGTGAGTCGCGCGCATTATACATCCCTTCTTTCTGAATAAAGGAGAAGAAGGGAGATAAAATGGAAATTGAAAATTTAGTAAATAAACAGTATAAAAAAATAAACAATATAGCATTGCCGTTAATATTAACTAATGTGTCTTCACTTATAATTGAACTTTGTGATGAGGCTATGGTAGGAAGAACTTCATTAGCTGCATTTGCTTCTGTAGGGCTTATCGGAACCACCATAAACAGCATAACGGGTGTTTTAGGAATGACTTCTGTTGCCTTTAATATAATTGGGGCAAAATCGAAAGGACGAAATGATTACGCAGGCTTAAAAAACGACTTCTCAATTAACATATTGATTAGTCTATTCTGCGGTTTATTATTTTATATTTTAACACTGTTATTTGGAGACTTACTATTAAAAAATATATATCATCTTAAAGGAAATGTTTTAGACGAGGCTTCCATTTACCTTAATATATTCAGCTTATCATTAGGACTGAATATGGTGCTTTTCACTTTTTCATCGTATTTTAAAATAATGGATAAAACTAAGTATGTACTTTACGGAAATGCCGCTGCATCAATATCCAATGTGATTTTTGACTACATTCTTATGTTTGGTCATTTAGGTTCCCCTAAAATGGGTATAAGGGGCAATGCCCTGGGTTCTATTTTGGCACTTGTGCTGAATGTCTTAATTTATATGGCAGCCGTAAGACATGACAAGCTTATACAAATCTCCAAAATAAAGGTTTTAGAACTTCTGAAAAAAACTTTGAAACTGTCATTTCCACTTATGGGACAAGAAATACTTGAATCTACTTTAATTATAGTAGCTGTAAATTCAATTTTATCGCATATTGGAATTCTTGAAGTTTCAATTTACAACCTGCTTTTAGCAGTGGTGAGCATTGCATCCATGCCGATGTATGCTTACTCACAAGCTTCCCTTACAATAATAAGTGAGAATGCCGGTGCAGGAAATTACGACAATATTAAAAAGACGCCAAAACAGTGCTTATTACTTGCTATATTGTTTTATTCAGCACTTTCGATAATATTTTTACTGATGAAAAACTATATACCGCGTATAATTACAAATGATTATAAATTAATATATAACTCTATTAAATATATGCCTCTTGTTTTTTTAGCAAATATATTTTATATTCCATCCACCATCTACAAATACAGCCTTCAAGGCATAGAAGACGAGAAATGGGTACTATTTTCATCAATAATAATTAACATTTTAGGACTGCTTTTGATCTTCATGTTATCCCAAATTATCAATTTAAAATTGCAGGGAGTTTATGTGGAACTTGCATTAAACTATATAATTCTCTCTATAGTGTTTTATTATAGGTTTGAAAAAGATATAAATAAAAAATAAATAAACAAGCTATGGATATGCATAAAAATTGCAAAATCCATAGCCTTTTTATTAGTTTTATTTATTTAGCTCTATGTTAAACTTCAAATCATCTCTAAATTCAATATTAGAAAAATCATTTGTAAATATAGTGTATTTTTTATTAGGGTCTAGTTTTTCAAATGCCTTGGTAAATTTATTAGGATTTTTTTCATCTCTTTTAATGTAATCTTTAATATCAATTATGTCTCCCTTCTCGTCTTTTATAAAAAGATCTTCTGCTTGAAAATAAGGGGCCTTTCCTTTAGCTGTAAAGTTAACCACTGTCTTGCCTTTCTCAGTTTTTATTTCATTTATAGTAAGTTTTCCCATTTTACCTTGAGGAAGTACAATTGGATATTTACCATCTATTACTCTGCCAACTTCTTTAGGCTCTTGTGTCTTAGAAGAAAGCTGAGTTTCATTGCCGTTTTCATCAACACTTACACCGCCTGCACCAGAAGGAGTAATGCAGCATGGAACTACAGTTAAATATTTTGGAGTATTCTTTTGAGATACAAAACTCATTTTACTATTAAAATGTTTTTCATTAGAGCTTCCGCCGCCAATGGATTTAGGCTGAAGTTCAACTCCCTTTTCATCAAATACAACCCAGTAATCATACTTAAATAAACTGCTTGGATTTGGATTCTTTGATTTATCTTTATAATCACCCCTTAATGAGATAGTTGTATTTACTGGAGAAAATACAACTTTATCTATATTAACAAGGCTGTCTGGAAATTCAACTTTCATATTTGGAGTAAAAGTTTTGCTGATTTTACACATTTCGTCTCTTGATGCGGTAAATGCAAAATTCCAATTGCCTTTAACACTACCTATGTGAGTAAAATCTAAATCAACATTGAACTTATCGCCTTTAGGAAGAGTAAGGTCCATTTCTTCGCTGCCTATATAAGTGTTGTCATCAATGAATCTTCCGTCGGCAGTACCAGTTGAGCCAAAGGATTTACCATTAATTTTTGTAGAATGTAATAAATGTAACACTTCGGAATCATTAATTTTCTTAGGACTTTTTACAGTATAGCCGATTATAAGGCTTGAATCATCAGCAATAACTTCATTTAATGTAAGGGTTACGCCATTAGAAGTTACTGATTTATTTACCATTTGTGCATATTTTTCATATTCACCCTCATCATCATGTCTTAAATTAAGTGTTTTTATTATAGAATTCAAAATTGGTATGTTTTTTGCAAAAGCAGGAGAAGCTTTAGAAACTCCAATAGTACAAACTAAAGCTAGTCCAGCTGCTATAGAACCATATTTAATCTTTTTAAAATGATTATTTTCTTTTATTTTTTTATTTAAATCTTTCTTTATCTTTTCCTTTTGAAATTCATTTATCTCTTCATCCATATCATTAAATTCTCCTTCTTCAATTTTTACATCATTAAGCAATTTAAAAATATCCTTTTCCTTTATATCAAAATTCTTATTCATGAAATCTCTCCTTTCAAAAACATAAGTTTTTCCCTTAAAGCTTTACGTCCTCTTGAAAGTCTTTTATCAATAGAACTTCTATTTACTCCAAAGTTTTTAGCTATATTTTCTATATCTTCATCTAAAAAATATCTCCTTATAAATATTTCCTTGTCTTGTCCTTTCATACCACTTATAGCCTTTAAAAGTTCCCTTCTGTTTTCCTTTGAAATTACTTTTTTTCAGTATTAAAATCGTTACATAGGGAACAATCATTTATATTTTCAAAAATACTCTCTTTAAAAAGTTTTCTCTTATAATCAATGGCTTTATATTTTGCAACAGCACTAATCCAGTATTTAAAATTACCCTTATTTTCATCAAAACTATCTATGTTTTTCCACACTGAGAAAAATACATCATTGCAACATTCCTCTACCTCATGAAAATCCCCAGTAGAATTGAGCACACTTCTAGTAACTTTAAAGACTAAATTGCTGAATTTATCAACAATAAAATCCATGGCCTTAGGATTTTCCTTTTTTATTTGCTTTATGAAATTATCTTCATCTATTATCACGTTTTAACCTCCCTTAGAAGCTTCTATATATAAATACGAAGCTTCATGAGATTTTCTGACATTAAATTTTTAGTAAATCAAAGTATATCATAAAAATAAATTTAATTATTTTTAAAATACTTGTCTAGAAAAATATTACTCTACTAAGATACTTTTTATTTTAGCAAAATGCATATTACTTAAACTATATGTACTTTATTAGGTTACTTCAAATATTGTAAAAGGGAATTATTTGGATTATACTGTAAATATAGTTACATATCTTATTGTAATTTCTATAAAATAATTTGAATTAATATGAAGAGGTGGCCTATGGAAATTAATTTTAAAACTATAGATCCTGAAAATTGGAGAATTGCAACTAGTTTAAAGGTAAAAATTAGCCAGGCAAAATATGTTGCCCCTAGTACCACTATACTTGCAAGGGCCTTTGCCTATAGATCTTCCAATAGTGAAGTATATATAATTTATAATGCTAACACACCTATTGGAATAATAATGCAATATGACTATAGTGAAAATGACAAATTAGTATGTTCCCTTAATGAATTTATGATTTCAGAGAAGTATCAGGGTAAAGGCTATGGGAAACAAGCAATGAAACTTTGGATTTCAATGATAAAGGAAAAAAATCTTTATGATTCTATATCTCTTTGTTATATAGAGGGTAATAAGCCCGCCTGCAATCTATACCTTAACATGGGATTTTATCATACTGGTTTAGTAGATGGGAATGAAATTGTTATGAAATATGACTTGAACTAATGAATGTGAGATAAAAAAGCTCTGGACCTCAAAGGTTACCAGAGCAGAATCTGATCAAAATTTATTTCAGAGAGCCTAATCCACTACATTTTTAGGTTATAAAATTACTCTATAATTTCTTTTTCATTATCATAATATTCTTTAAAATATATATTTAAATTACAATATCTATTTAAAGAATTTTTACCCTGTTTTATAAAATTCCAAGTTTCATTATAATTTCCCTTTACAGAAAACTCACTATTATTTATAAACTCAAGGAATTTATCTTCCTTCCCATAATAATGTTCTACAAAATCATCTGAATATTTATCCTTAAGATTATGATCTAGATTTTGCTCATTATGAAGGACATGCTCTAAGTTGCATGAAAAATAATACATTCTATACTCTGTCTTGTTTATACTTGAAACACTCCATAGCTTATTTAATATCTTAGATTTTCTATTATTTCTATCAATAGCTTTTGAAATATTTGAAGTTAAAATATTTTCTGTAGTATATATAAATTTGTCTGTATTATGTTCTTTAATTAATTTATCATCAATATATGCACCATCCGTATCTACCAAATGAACTATTCTTAAAATATCACTTCTTTTAAATCTATTAGTATTTAAGAATTTTATAATTTCTGTATTCACTTTCTTTATACAGTTTTGAATGGTAGTATCTGTTCTAGTTGTAATATCACCATGTATAACATGAAATTCTATTTTTTCATTTTTTAATAAACGTGAAAGAATTAATGCAAGAGAATTTTTATCAGATACACCCTCAACAATAAATAAAATTACTTTTCTACTCTTCATATGCTATTTTCCCCGCTCTCTTAAAAGCATAATTTATTTCAAAAGTATTTGTTGATTCATATAATTCCTCTTTTTGACCACCTAATGAAATTCCTCTTAGATAAAAATCTCTTAAATTATTGTTACTCTTTACATTTCCTAACCTTATATATCTATTTTTAGGATTAGTGGTAGTAAATACAATAGATTCTTTATTTAACTTTTCTAACACTCTTAGATTATGTGAAGTAAAAATAAATTGACCTTTTGCATTTTCCTGTAGTACATCCAACATTTCTCCTAGTAAATATTCAAAAACCCCTGCATCTAATTCATCTACAGCTAAACAAATTGTTCTATTATTATACATTGCTATTATAGCACTTAAAATTGATATTATCTTTTTAATACCCTCTGATTCATATTTCAACGGAATTCTTTTTTCTTCTCTAATAGACACCAATTCTATATTCATTTTCATATTTCCATTTTTATCTAATTCATTTCCATAGTTAACAATGTCTATATTTAATCCTGGAACAATTGCACTAATAACAATATTTATTTGATTTTTAATCTTATCAAGTAATCTATATGTTTTTTCCGATACATTTGATTTTTCAAATAAAGCAAAACAATCTCCAGAAATTACATTTTCTTTATTTTCTAATCTGAAAGTAAATGGAATTAATTGATTCATATTTATTATACCTAGTTGTTCATTATCAATAACAAATAAATTTATTTTTGCAAAATTACTTAAACTTATTATTATATTACTGTAATTGGGACTATTCTTAAAACCATTATGAAAAATATTCGTACTATCATCATTAAATATAAATGATTTTTTTCTTTTTTAGCCAATACTTTTGCTACACTTAAATTAAGTAAATTATCTTTATTGGAACTTATTAATTCATTATATTTATTCATAGGTCTAAATACTATTTTCATATCATCATTATCTGAATCAATTATTTTATTTTTTTTAGTTTCCCCATTTAAAGAAGCATAACTTAAAGTTTCTCTACATATTTCAGCAATATTGTCATCCGAATTTTTTCTTATTTCTAAATCATAATATGCTAAAAATCTTTCATCCTCATGCTCAATTAAAAATACAAATTTTAATACACATTTATTACTAGTTGCTGATATGAGATTTATTGTATTTTTAGGTAGTCTCTCACCTGACATTATAACTTTTAATATACTTAATGCATTAATCAACGCTGTTTTCCCCGAACCATTTTGCCCATATATACCTAGTATATCAGCTTCACTATTATTATTTTGTATATCCTTTTTTTATTATTATAACTCTGTAGCGTTATTTTCCCATTTTCAACATTTTTAAAATTTACTAATTGTATTTCCTGAAGTCTCACAATAACATCCTTCATAGCCACACCCCCTTAATATAAATATATCATTTAAACTTATATTTATCAATAATTCGATACATTTTGTTTCGATTTTATTATTTATATTATTATCTTTTTATTATTTTTTATTCATTAAATCAAATCTAATTACCAATACAGAAACTAAAAATAAAAAAGCTATGGCACTAATATTAGCACCACAGCTTCTTTATTTTTATATACCAATTCTTCTAATATTATTTTTAACCCATCTCACCATTTTTAATTCTATCTCTCAAATCTATAACCTTTTTTTCTATAATTTTAATGCATTTTATAAACTCCTCATCGCTTTTACCTGTTGGGTCCTCAAGGCCCCAATCTTCTACGTATTTTGCAGGAAGATATGGGCAAACAACATTACATCCCATTTTAACTGCAATATCAATCTGAGAAAGTTCGCTTAGAAGTTTAGATCGCTGGGTTTCATTCATGTCGACTCCATAAAGCTTTTTTACTATTCTTACTGCATCCTTATTAATCTCAGGTTTTGTTTCTGTACCCCCTGAATAGGATTCAAAAACCTCTGCTGCAAATAATTTTGAAAGAGCTTCAGCAATTTGAGATCTACAAGAATTATGAACACATATAAAAGCTACCTTTGGTTTCATAAAACACCACCTTAAAATTTTTTATTCTATAATAACCTCAACTGGACAATGATCTGAACCTAACACCTCTGTATGAATATCTGCACTTTTAAGTCTATCCTTTAATCTTTCAGATACACAAAAATAATCTATTCTCCATCCAGCATTGTTAGCCCTTGCATTAAATCTGTAAGACCACCAACTGTATGTTTCCTCTTTTTCTGGATAAAAATATCTATATGTATCTATAAATCCGGTATTTAATAGCTCTGTGAATTTATTTCTCTCCTCATCTGTAAAGCCTGCGTTTTTCCTGTTATTCTTAGGATTTTTAAGGTCTATTTCCTTATGGGCTACATTTAAATCTCCGCATACAACAACAGGTTTAGTTTTGTCTAAATCCTTTAGATAGGCTCTAAAATCATCTTCCCACTTCATTCTATAGTCAAGTCTTAAAAGTTCTTGTTTAGAATTAGGAGTGTAAACCGTGACAAAATAAAAATCATCAAACTCTAAAGTTATTACTCTTCCCTCTTTGTCATGCTCTAAAATATTCATGCCATAGCTTAAAGAAACAGGCTTAACCTTTGTAAATATGGCAGTGCCTGAATAGCCCTTTTTCTCAGCATAATTCCAATAATCATAATATCCTTCAAGGTCTAAATCTATTTGTCCCTCTTGAAGTTTAGTCTCCTGAACACAAAATATATCTGCATCAACTTTATTAAAATAATCTAAAAATCCCTTTTTAACACAAGCCCTAAGGCCATTAACGTTCCAAGAAATAAATTTCATATGCACTTCTCCAATCTTATAAAAATTAAAACATACATAATTTTATTTTAAAATTTACGCATGTTTTCACATTATATCTATTATTATACTATAAATTAGAATTACTATGAATTATCTTTTATTTTATATACTCACCTTTATGAAGAAGTCTCATATATCCCATTAATCCACCATCTTCAAAGGTTACGGCGTAAAACTGATTTTTCTTTTTTCATCTATTGTAATTGCCCATCTTTCCTTAACGCACTTTTCCCATTTTGGATAATTATATATAGAGTATTTCTCAGTATATTTAAAGCTGCATATTTCTTTTGCAAATTTTTCACTTAAACTAACTATTCTTAAGTTCATTTAGCTCACCTCAAAAATATTATACATTATTTTTAATATAGTCTTCTTCAAAAGCTCTTAGAAAAAGCTCTTACTGAAAAGTTTAATTATAAAATTAGCTAAATTAAATATTATTTTAAAAAGTCTTAAAATAATATTAGTAAAAGTTAATTTTAATGTTAAAACTAGTATATAATTATGTTAAACATACACAAGGGGGAGATGAAGGATGAAAAGTCTAAATTTTCTAAAAAAGGGGCAGGGTTTTAAAAAATTATTTTCAGCAATTATGGTTTTTAGTATTATTAATTCACCTATGGGAGTTTTGGCAAGTCAGCAAAATTTACAAATATCAGATAGCCAAGAAACTGGACAAGTCTCACAAGGTAAGTTAAATGAACAAGGAATTAATGATGGGATCTTTGATTTAAATTACAACAAGAATGAAGTTCTAGCATCTAAGGGGGAATCTATTCAAAGTTTCACACCAAAAGAAGGTAAGAAGACAGCTGATAAATTTATTGTTGTTGAGCGTATTAAAAGATCTCTTACAAGTTCACCTGTAGATATTTCAGTTATTGATTCAATGAAAGATAGAACATATCCAGGTGCATTGCAACTTGCAAATAGCGATTTTGTAGACAATCAACCAACTTTATTAATAGCTAAAAGAAAGCCTATGAATATTAGTATAGATTTACCAGGTCTTGGAGAAAGCAACACAACTAAAGTTAGCAATCCTACTTATGGGAATGTAAGTGGAGCTATAGATAAAATAATAAATGAATGGGTAGCTAAAAATTCATCTACTCATACTTTACCAGCTAGAACTTAATATAATGAATCTATGGTATATAGTAAATCTCAATTATCTACAGCACTTAATATTAATGCTGGGGATGCAACCAAGAAACTTGGAATTGATTTTAACGCTATTCAAAGTGGTGAGAAAAAGGTTATGGTAGTTGCTTATAAGCAAATATTTTACTCTGTAAGTGCTGAAATTCCTAATAATCCAGCTGACCTATTTGCTGAAAGTGTTACTTTTAAAGAATTAACTCGCAAAGGTGTAAGCAGTTCAGCTCCACCTGTTTTAGTTTCAAATGTTGCTTATGGTAGAACAATTTATGTTAAATTAGAAACAACTTCTAAAAGTGACAATGTTAAAGCTGCTTTTTCTGCAGCAGTAAAATCTGGAGTTAATAATTTAGATATAAAATCAAATACAGAATACAAAAACATATTAGATAACAGTTCCTTTACAGCAGTTGTACTAGATGGCGATGCAGAAAGCCATAATACAGTTGTAACAAAGGACTTTGATAAGATAAGAGAAGTGATTTTAAATAACTCAAAATTCAGTTCAAAAAATCCAGGATATCCAATTTCTTATACAAGCACCTTTGTAAAAGATAATTCTATTGCAGCTATCCATAATAAAACTGATTATGTTGAAACAAAATCTACAGAATACACTAAGGGCAAAATAACTCTTGATCATTATGGCGCATATGTTGCACAATTCAAAGTAAGCTGGGATGAAGTTTCATATGATGATAAAGGAAATGAAGTAATAGATCATAAAAATTGGGGGAAACTGGAGCGATAGAACAGCTCATTTTTCAACAGAAATACCTCTTCCTGCAAATTCAAGAAATATAAGCATAATGGCAAGAGAATGTACAGGCCTAGCTTGGGAATGGTGGAGAACTGTTGTAGATGAATATAATGTTCCTTTAACAAATAATATAAGAGTTGAAATTGGAAGAACTACATTATATCCAAGCAAGAGTGTTACTTTTCAATAACTGTTAAGACTATTGAATTTCCATAAAATTTTTACACGCTTATAAATTTAATTCATAACTAATTTACTTATAGCCTTAAATAATCAATCTAATTTATAGAAAATAGATTGTTATTTAAGGCTATTTTAGTGCATTACAACTTATGATTTAAGGACATTTTTCTCAAAACCATGTATCCAATCGGATTTTAAAAAGTATATTAAAAATATTATTGAACTTAAACACCAAGTAAGTGGATATGCCCAAAACACAACTTGAATTTTATGAATAAAATGAGTAGTCACTGTAATATATGTTACCCTTATAATGCACCAGCAAAGAAGCATAACGAACATAGGAATAATACTCTTTCCTGCACCTCTTAAAATACCTGCAATGGAGTGTGAAAAAGCTAGTAAGAAATAAAATAAGGAAATAGTTCTTGCCTGGGTTATTCCAAATTTAATTACAGAAGGTTCTTTATTAAATAAAGATACCAAAATAGGACATAAAATAAAAAATCCAAATCCAATAACTTCTGCAACTATAATAGAAGTTATAATTCCAAACTTAGCTCCTTTTTTTGCCCTTTTATATTCTTTTGCACCTAAGTTTTGTCCCATAAATGTAGTCATGGACATTGCAAAACTTGTAATTGGTATAAATACAAAGCCTTCAATCTTAGCATAGGAACCACAACCTGCCATAGCAACTGGTCCAAAAGAATTTATATTAGTTTGAACTACAAGATTTGCAAGGGCAATTACTGAATTTTGTATTCCAGCTGGAAGTCCTAAATAAATAATTTCCCTTAGCAAATTAAAGTCAAAAGAAATTTTCTTAAGATTTACTCTATAAACATCTTTAGTAGTACATAATCTTCTAAAAGCCAAAACTACACTTAAACTCTGAGAAATAATAGTAGCAAAAGCTGCTCCTCCAATTCCCCATTTAAAAACTAGTACAAATGTTAAATCTAAAACCACATTTGTAATTGAAGATATTATAAGATAATATAAAGGATGCTTGCTATCTC
This sequence comes from Haloimpatiens sp. FM7315, assembly GCA_041861885.1. Taxonomy (NCBI): domain Bacteria; kingdom Bacillati; phylum Bacillota; class Clostridia; order Eubacteriales; family Clostridiaceae; genus Haloimpatiens; species Haloimpatiens sporogenes. The sequence goes on along the minus strand of JBGVUE010000001.1, from coordinate 366,514 downwards.
CTACCGCTTGGAATATTCCACTTGAAGTATTATATAATACAACTGATAAAATTCCTGAAAAATAAATTTTTAAATACAAACTAGCCTTTGCAAATACTGCCTCAGGCGTACCCATTAATCTTAAAATAAAAGGAGTAAAAATGGTGCCAATAGCTGTTAAAACTAATCCTGCAACTACTGCAAAAGCAATAGCTGTATGTATTGCTTTATTTAAAGCTTCCTTCTTTTGAGCTCCAAAATATTTTGCTATAACAACCCCAGCTCCCATAAATATTCCACCAAAAAAACCTACTAACAAAAAAATAAGAGAGCCTATAGAACTTATAGCCGCTAAAGCATCTCTCCCTACAAAATTACCAACAACTATAGAATCAACAATATTATAAAGCTGTTGAAAAAGATTTCCCCAACATATTGGTAAGGCAAATTTGACTATTTTTCTCCATATACACCCTTCTGTCATTAATGACGTACTTGACTTCATTAAATCCATTCCCCCTCTTTGCCTATTTATAAGTACATAAATATTACATTATTATATAACTAAAGGCATTAACTTAAATACTATCTTATATTTATATTGATTTCAACGTTTATATAAAAAATTTTATAATTAATATAAATTAATTTAAAAATGTTATTTAGGCCATATTTTTTAATAAAATTCTTTAATTAGAACATTTAATATTTATACTTCTACAAAGAGTTTAATCTAGTATTTGAATTATTTGACATGATAATAAAAATTCATTAATTAATATATTATCATCTAAATCAATCTCAAATAATTCCCTTATTTTTAAAATTCTATAATTTATAGTATTACGATGCACATACATGTAATTTGAAGTCATCTTTATGCTCTTATTAGTCTTAAGATATACCATAAGTGTCTCAAGATAATTTGTATTATGATTTTTATCATATTTGTATATCTTTAGTATCTTCTGATTACAAAAATAAAGCAGATTTTTTTAGGTATTTGATGGAGTAAATCATAGGATTTGACTTCCTCATAAAACACATAATTCAAGGAATCTTCTAATATATATTTTTTATTTTCATAGGATTTAATAGCTTGATTTTCATATAGTTTAAATTTATATAAATCAGCAAAAATATCACTAATTCCTAAAATCAATTTTTGTGTTTTTAAATATCTATCTAAATTCTTTGAAAAACTAAAATTCTTGTATAAAGGATGGTCAATATCAATCAAAATTATTAATATTTTTTCATTTATTATTATTGTTCCGCTTGGAAAGAAAGATAATAATTCAAGTTTAAAATGATCTTCATCAGCATTATAAGATAAAAAATTAGTAAGATTAGAACAAACAACACGATATTTTGATTTAACATTTAAATTACTCAACTGAACCCTTTCCATGAAGTGTAGTCTATTAACATAAATATTGTGAACTAACTCTAATAATATATCCTCATTTAAACAATGTCTTCTTGGTCTTATAATTCTTTGATTAATAAATATTTCCTTAGCTAAAATCTGACTGACAAAATAATAACATTCTGGTTCTATATCATCAAAATCCTTATTTACTTCAGTAACATTTAAGTATCCCATTAGCTCAGAATTTATCTCTAATTTATAAAAGCGACGCCTAAGTTTGTTGATTTTGTTAACAGTTAAACACTCATATTTTGTATCTTTGTCTTTTATATCATTCCAATTGTTCAAAGTAGCTCCAAACTCAAGAGTAATATAACCTCTTTCAACTGCATTATTCCAAGTTAAATCATTTACTTTTATAGATTTAGAATACGCAATTATTTTATATGCATTATTTATAACAACAATAGGGTTATTTAAGTATTTTGCTGCCTTTTCAGCAACTTTATTTAAACTTTCTGAGCAAAGAACCGATTGAATTAATTCATCCTTAAGTGATTTCATCCTTTGTGCCTCCTTTGTGCTTATAGCACAATTAATCATTGATTTTTATACTACGTTAACATTTTATCACAGTAAATTAAATGTTACAATTTTAACATAGTCAATTAAATGTATATTTTTCAAGAGTTTCAGAACATATGAATAATATTAAAAAAATTTTTGTAGTACATATTAAGGTTTTTCTATTATATTCATACAGCATAAAACACTATAATATTTGAAAAGGAGATAAAAATATGTTCGATTTTACAGGGAAAACTATATTAGTTACAGGTGCAGCACAAGGAATAGGTAAAGAAACTGCAAAGGGAATTGTTCAAGGTGGAGGACACGTAGTAATACTTGATATCAATGAAACTATTGGTAATACAACAAAAAATGAACTTGGCAATGCTTCATTCTACAAAATTGATCTTGGTGACTGCCAAAACATCAGAAAAGTTATGGCTCAAATCTTATCTGACTTTGATCGTGTAGATGGACTTATAAATGTTGGAGGAATAATTTCTAAAGCACAATTTGAGGATATATCAGATGCTGAATGGGAAAGAACTTTAAGAATAAACTTAACAGGAACATTCACAACATGTTCTGCTATTTACCCTTATTTCATAGAAAAGAAAGGTGGCAGAATCGTTAATGTTTCTTCAGTTGCAGGAAAAATCGGTGGAGGTTTATTAGGAACAGCTGCATATGCTTCTTCTAAAGCTGGAGTAAATGGTTTAACAAAAGCAATTGCTAAAGAAGGCGGAAAATATGGAATAAGTTGCAATGCTGTTTGTCCATCATTCACAAATACAAGCATGACAAAAAGTTTATCTGAAGATCCTGAAAAAAACGCAAAAGTTATAGGAATGATTCCACTTGGAAGAAGAGCTGAACCAGTTGAAATCGCACAAATGATTTTATTCTTCGCATCAGATGCTGCTAGTTTCGTAAATGGTGAAATCGGCGACTGTGATGGCGGAATAGTTTTAGATTAATAAGGATTGGGTGGTAATATGAACGAAAATAAATTCAAATTAAAATATAAAAGATTTCCAGGAGACACAATAGTAGTTCCAATGTTGATTGGTGTTATACTTAATTCTTTTGTACCACAAGCACTTAAAATAGGAGGATTTTTTACCAGCGCAGTAACTGGTACTGGTGCATTAGTTGGCATTTTCCTGTTTTTCCTTGGTGCAAGTATCAATATAAAAAGCACACCGGAATCAATAAAAAAAGGTTCTGTTGTAATTATTACTAAAATTGCTGTATCAGTGATTTTAGGTTTAGGAGTTGCATTCTTCTTTAAAGATAACTTTTTAGGATTATCTTCTCTTGCTATAATAAGTGGAATATCTGTTGCGAATAATGCTTTGTTTTCAGGCATTACAGCGGAATATGGAAATGACTCTGATAAGGGTGCTGTAGGAATAACTTCCTTAAGCGTAGGCCCTACTGTTACAATGATTGCCCTTAGCTCTGCTGGCCTTGCAAGTATTTCTATTTGGCCAATAATAGGTTCTATCTTACCTTTAATTTTAGGTATGATTTTAGGTAACTCTAATAAATGGTTAAAGAAAAATTTAAGTGCAGGTATAACTCCAAGTATTATTGTTGTTGGTTTTGCACTTGGATGTGGAATGTCATTCCAGCAATTGTTTAAAGGCGGATTATCAGGAATTCTATTAGGACTAATAACTGTATTTGTAGTTGGATTTATAACAGTTTTAGCAGATAAATTAACAGGGGGTTCAGGTGTTGCCGGTGCTGCTATATCAAGTACAGCTGCAAGCGCTGTAGCAAATCCATCAGCACTAGCCTCAGTTGATCCAGCTTTTGCTTTGATTGCTCCAGTAGCAACAGCTCAGGTTGCAGCCTCAGTTATTATTACAGCATTTTTAACTCCCCTTCTTACAAGTTATGTTGCTAAGAAGAATAAAAAAGATGCCTTAGAAAATAAAGCTGCTTAAATCTCAACATAAAAATATAAAAATTCTAATCTTAAAAATAAAAAACTCCAAGACTATAAATATATAGCTTTGGAGTTTTTATTATATAAAAGTGAAATATTTCAAAATAGATACAGGGGGATTTAAGATGAATTGTGACATAAAAAAAGAACCATAATGATATTCCCATAGTTTCTATTCCTATATGCAAAAGGCGGCCAATGAGAAATAAAGCAAATAAAATTTCTGTTGAAATTATTCCTAAAAAAACGCAAAAGTTATAAGTAACTATGCACTTCTTCTATATTGCCTGAATTATAGAGAATATTACAACTGATACACCAACTAGTATAACTACTATATTAGCTATTTTTCCCATAGCAGAATTTTCTTTGTAGTCTAAATTTACATTGTTTCTTCCTATAAGTACAGTATTAAATAAAGATCCTCTTATTCCTATTATTATAAAAAATACTCCAACTAGTATGTTTATTATTGTTTGATTTCCAGTTAAAGGTTTTATTAGTATACTTAAAAAAATCATTATTATTAAAATCCAAGTTACTATTTTAAAGTTTTGCTCTACATTTCTATTTTTCATATATAATCTCCTTTATTTTAATGTTATATTTACACTTTCTTTTATATTTGTATATAGTATTATACTAGTTGTTTTGTATCGAATATAAAAGATAGTTTATCTATATACTTAAAGGGATTCTTTGATCATATTAACCATGAATGAATGATGAAATCTCTGAAATATATAACATAATTACTGAATTAAAAAGAAAAAACGAAAACTCCATGTGAAAGATTAACCTTCACATGGAGTTTATTTTTGGTGGAGAATAAGGGATTCGAACCCTTGACCCCCTGCGTGCAAGGCAGGTGCTCTCCCAGCTGAGCTAATCCCCCGTATGGTGGACCTTCAGGGACTCGAACCCCGGACCAACCGGTTATGAGCCGGTTGCTCTAACCAACTGAGCTAAAGATCCATTTAAAAAACCTGGCAACGACTTACTCTCCCACAGGGCCTCCCCTGTAGTACCATCAGCGCTTCAAAGCTTAACCGTCCTGTTCGGAATGGGAAGGGGTGTTACCTTTGAGCCATAGTCACCAGATAAGCAGATATCCAAAATTTTAATTTTGTGATAGTCGCTTACTCCTAAGCTCTGCTTAGTGAGTTACCTTAATCACTTAAAATTTTATGATGTCTATCTTTACTCACATTGAGCGAGTTACCTTATAAAAACTTACTTTAACATAAGCTTTTTTGAAAGAAACATGTTCTTTCAAAATTGCACAGTGAATCAAATTGGTCAAGCCCTCGACTTATTAGTATCAGTTAGCTGAACATGTTACCATGCTTACACCTCTGACCTATCAACCTGGTAGTCTTCCAGGAGTCTTACTAGCTTACGCTATGGGAAATCTAATCTTGAGGTGGACTTCACGCTTAGATGCTTTCAGCGTTTATTCCTTCCCAACATAGCTACCCAGCTATGCCACTGGCGTGACAACTGGTGCACCAGAGGTTGGTCCATCCCGGTCCTCTCGTACTAAGGACAGCTCCTCTCAAATTTCCTACGCCCGCGACGGAAAGGGACCGAACTGTCTCACGACGTTCTGAACCCAGCTCGCGTGCCGCTTTAATGGGCGAACAGCCCAACCCTTGGGACCGACTTCAGCCCCAGGATGCGACGAGCCGACATCGAGGTGCCAAACCTCCCCGTCGATGTGGACTCTTGGGGGAGATCAGCCTGTTATCCCCGAGGTAGCTTTTATCCGTTGAGCGATGGCCCTCCCACGAGGAACCACCGGATCACTAAGCCCGACTTTCGTCCCTGCTCCACCTGTATGTGTCGCAGTCAAGCTCCCTTCTGCCTTTGCACTCTGCGCGCAATTTCCAACTGCGCTGAGGGAACCTTTGGGCGCCTCCGTTACTTTTTAGGAGGCGACCGCCCCAGTCAAACTGCCCACCTAACAATGTCCCGTGACCAGATTCATGGCCTCCGGTTAGAATTTCAATACTGTCAGGGTGGTATCCCAAGGATGACTCCACAAAAGCTGACGCCCTTGCTTCTAAGTCTCCCACCTATCCTGTACAGACAATACCGAAACTCAATGTTAAATTGCAGTAAAGCTCTACGGGGTCTTTCCGTCCAATCGCGGGTAGAGAGCATCTTCACTCCCACTACAATTTCACCGGATTTGTTGTCGAGACAGTGCCCAAATCATTACGCCATTCGTGCGGGTCGGAACTTACCCGACAAGGAATTTCGCTACCTTAGGACCGTTATAGTTACGGCCGCCGTTTACTGGGGCTTAAGTTCAAGGCTTCGCTTGCGCTAACCAATCCCCTTAACCTTCCAGCACCGGGCAGGCGTCAGCCCCTATACATCAGCTTTCGCTTTAGCAGAGACCTGTGTTTTTGTTAAACAGTTGCTTGGGCCTATTCTCTGCGGCCTACTCTCGTAGGCACCCCTTCTCCCGAAGTTACGGGGTCAATTTGCCGAGTTCCTTGACAACAATTCTTCCGCTAGCCTTAGGATTCTCTCCTCATCTACCTGTGTCGGTTTGCGGTACGGGCACCATTTTCCTCGATAGAGGCTTTTCTTGGCAGCGTGAAATCGGATACTTCGCCTAACGGCTCCCCATC